>CBDEVV010000017.1:0-3329980 GCA_965243655.1 Dehalococcoidia bacterium
CGACCTTCCTGGCATGTCTATGAGCGAATTCAAGGACATGTACGTGGAAGACAGTCAACCTACGAGGACGGCTGGGGGTGTTGACTTTAGCGTGTCTAGCTCTTGTGTGGACTGCGCGGGAGCGGAGCATACCATCGGCAAGAGTTCCGAACCGCGCAAGTTCTTCAAGAGTCAAGTGCGCTATTTGTTCGGGACCCATCGGTACACCGATGGTACCTGGAACAGGACGCTTCATACCCAGGTCAAGTATCCAGCACCGAGACGTCCGCTGGTTATGACTAGCAACTTTGAGAAAGGGATGCGAAATGGCGAATTGGGAGCAGATCTGAATCTAGCCGAGCTGGCCGCTGTACTAGTCTGGTTGGCTACCAACCCCTAGACCAAGGAGAAGGGATGATTAAGCTATTTGCGACGGGCATCGCCATTACGATTGGGCTGGCGGCGCTTGTCTGGCTATGGGTGGGATATCCAAGTCTGACAGAGGCTCAGTCTGTTTGCGAGAGTGAGGACCCTGTGCAAGACTATGACGTGCAGATAGTGACCAGAGGAAAAGACCTGCCGGAGATTAAGGTTGCGTCGAGGGTGAGCGGGAGGAAGTCCCATACCACGACTGAGCAAGACGGAGTGGTCTCGCTGGAGGTCATTTACGACGGGTCTAACCTTGTGTTCATGCGATACGGAGGGGCAGAACGATTCGACAAGCAGGAGGTGGAGGATGCATCGAACTTCGATGTGGGAGCCCAGGACTTTCCGATGGGTGGCGCATCCCTGTGTCCCGACGTGGAGGCGCTAGGCGCAGAATACATAGAGACCGATACCATCGGCAAGAAGTATCAGTTCAAGGGCGTGGAAGAGAAGGACACTCATGCCCTATGGATAGACGACGATGGCTGGCTGATTCAGGTAGAGTCCTATCACGGACTCCTCTCAGAAGGGTTCTCTATGTTGACGACCATCTCCGGGCGCGGTGAGGAGAACAGAATCACTACACCAGCGCCGCCATACCTGGAGAACTAAAGCAGTGGCCCTCCGGCGCGTCGGCCTCTTCACGGCGAGAGTAGGCCTCGGGACACGAGACGAAGCCCTGAAGCGTCGAGGAGAGAGACAGGAGAACGGCAATGGGCCTCCGCCACCGTCGCTATCCTCTCCAGCCCACTAATGCCCCGTCCACGCTCCACCAACCGGAGAGGCCACTCCGACGCCAGCGAGCAGTGCGCCCCCGCTCCTGCGTCGCGTAAGATTGGCCCCGGCCCTCACCCCGAGTACAATTGAGGTGGTGAGGCCGGGGCCAGGCGTGCCCGCAGGCGCTCTTCGACGAGCCCCACACCCAGGTAGGGAGAGAGACAGCCATAACCGTCGTGTCAGCCGTGCAAGGTCCCCTGTCGACGGCGGTGTGGGAGTGCACGGACGTAGCGCAGGACGGTTCCGGTCCAAGGCATCACTCCGGAACAAGGCACACGCATTCAGAGTGCGAAATGGACCCAAACGGCATCTGGGAGTGCTGGGTTTGGGACGCATACATTCGTAACGGGGACGTGGACAAAGGTGGTGCAGCTGTCAGCCACGTACGAAGGACCTAAGAAGACAATCGAGACACCTCTGCTGGATCACGCGGACATAACGACAGAGCTTGTGTTCAGCAATCTAGGTGCGAAAAAGGGAGCGGAGGTAGCACAATGGGTAGTCACTCAAACTCCGCTAGGAGAATAGAGCATGAAGCACATGGCCCTAATCGCCGGGGTAGCGAGCGTGGCTGGTATCATACTCACGGGTGTTGTAGGTTGGCTGCTCTTTACGATGGGTGCCCAGGCCACAACCACTCCTAAATGTGCGGAAGAAACAGTCACTTCCTACAAGATGGTCGAACAGACCACCTTCTCGCCTGTACCGGAGAACAACATGGCGTCTGATACGACACTAAGGGTGTCGGGCAGTATGTTTCACATGACCATCACCTACAGAAGTGACTCCGGTAAGTCGTCCGCGCAGGCCATCTACGATGGGAAGGGTGTGCTCTACGGTAAGTCGGGAGACAAAGAATGGGAGAAGGTAGAGAAGGAAGATTCCTTCACCGACTTCCCATTCAGTGCTGCCTCGATGTGTCCCGACACAACGGACAAGACCTACATGGGCGAGGAAACGTTGAACGACACAACGGTCAAGCACTACCAGTTCCCGGAGGGTTCAAAGGAGGCCTGGGACTTGTGGGTGAGTGAGGATGGCTGGCTGGTTCAAGCCAAGTATGATTGGGCTGTGAGCGGCAACACAATTCACCGAGTGGTTACCGCATCCGAGATCAACGAGCCTCAGGACATAGTAGTCCCTGAGTGAACCCAGGCTCGACAAGTTGCTGGCGGCCAGATTAGAGGGTAGGAGAGTGAATAGGGCATTTGTGCCGAAACTCACAAGAAATGAGGGCGGACACGTAGTTGTTCTTATAGTTACCTCACATAGCTCCTGTATACTTCGACGATAGCAGGGGGCGTCCCTGCTGACGATGCGGCAGAGATAGCGGGATGGATAGCCAGCGCTTGGCCGCAGAGGCAGGAAACTAAGGAGGTACGGCTATGCGGGTAACGGCTATCGGGGCACTGGCATCCGTCGCTATCATCGTAGCGGTAGCCCTTTGGCTTTCGGTCCCAGACGCCGCTCCTACCGCCGAGCCTACAATGAAGCAGGCCTGCACAGAACTCGAGGCCACAGAGTCGTTTGACATGCGGATCGTCTACTGGGGTGACACGCCGCGCGGGAGAAACGAGATGGTGGATAGCATAGAGTTCTCCGGCAACCTGAAGCGCTATACGCATACAGCGAGCTTGGCCGGGGTGTCATCCGGCATAACCTCCGTGACCATCGTAGACACAGTGAACAGGACAAGCTATGTGCGGGACAGGTTTACCAACGAATGGAAAGCCGTCCAGTACACCGGGGAGGCGAAGTTCCCGCACACTAGGGATTCTATCTGTCCGGACCTAGCCGACGCATTGGTGACATTCATCGGGGAGGAGACGATAGATGGACAACAAACGAGGAAGTACTCCTACGAGACCGTGACGAAGCTCTTCGACTGGTTCTTCTGGATAGACGCCAACGGCTGGCTCATCAAGGCAGAGTCTACGAAACTCGGGGCTCAGGCAGCGATAGCAGCGCAAAGCGGAGGTCCCGAACTTCATGCATCAGCCACCATCTCCGGCAGGGGCGAGCCGAATACTATCACCATCCCCACCGTGGGCCAGTAACCTCGCACACATGGCATAGGTACGGCCCTATCCGGAAGGGACCTCCTTCGGATTGTTCTCACCCATCTGCGGTACGTACGACGACCACTCTCGTGGATGAGAAGGGCCCGGCCACCTAGCGGCCGGGCCCTTCTGCGTTCCAGTGGGCACGAGGGCCAGTCGATACCGGCTACGGGCACCTAACGATAGCCGGCCTCTGAGTTGTGATCGACCCTAGGCAACACCCTGAAACACTCCTATCTCCCGCCCTTCACCACATTGAAGTGGAAGTCCGCCGCCAGGTACTCGCCGGCCCAGAGCCTGCGGCGTCCAGCGTTGTCGATCGACACCAGCCGCCCGTCGTCCACGCTGCCGCCCCAAGTTGGGTCCGACGCCACGGCCGCCTCGATGCTCGACTCCCCCGACTGCGCCATGAATTCGTAGAGTCTGTCCGGCCCCTCACTCGCGTCCGCCGCATGCACCGCCAGCACCACCCTGACCCGGCCCGCGAACTCGATGCCGCCCAGCGTGCCCGATGCGCCGCGCGACTCGAACAGCACGACGGCCGCGGGAAGCTCGTTCAGCGCCGCCGGGGGCTGCCGGTGCACCCGCAGCCCGGGAACGCCATCCAGCAGCGACGCCAGCCCCTCCACCGCGGCGCCTATCTCGTTCGCCATCAGCAGCCCACCCCGAGCGCCGGCTTCCTGTACGACCCCAGCAGCGCCCGCGTGTCCCCGTTCAGTACTGCGGGGCCATCCTGATCGCTCCCGCTCGCGAGCCTCCATAGTCGCGCCGTCTGCAGCAGGGTTGCCTCGACGACAGGCGCCGGATACTCGATCACGTACACCGCCGACCCCGCCTCGTGCGCCGCTGCATCCGTGCCGTTCACTCCTCTGTCCACCACGAGCGTGCCGTCTCGAGCCTCACGGACGTAGAGCTGCTCCTCGTCGATCAGCAGCGTGTGACCCACCGCCACGCCCAGGTCCGTTCGCCCTGAGCTTGTCGAAGGGCCCACCATGACCTGCCTCGCGTCCCCATCCGCAACGGCGCCGCTCGTCTCGCCCTCGCGCCTGAGGCGGCGCTGCCATCCCCACTCACCGGCTATCTGCACAGTGCCGCGACCGGCGGGCCAGGCATGCCTCGCGCCCCTGCCGGACACCTCGATCGACGTGTACGGCCTCGGCTCCCCGCCTCCCTCCGGGTCCGCGTTCCTGGGCAGCAGCACGTAGTCGCCCGCGTCCCACTCCGTCCCGAACGTCCCGTGGCGCCCTTCGTCCGTTCGCACGCCCCCATCGTCGACCCTCACCAGGTCAGGCAGCAGCAGCCTCGCAGCGCCGTTGCCGTCGAACCGCCGCGTCGCCCTCACCACGTAGAAGTGCCGGTTGCAGTACCGGTCGACCAGGCGGCTCGCAGCCTCGGCCACGGCCACCAGCCGCCCATCCTCGCTCGATCCGGTGATATTCAGCCCCGAAGGCCCCTTCAGCACATCCAGCGTCACATACGTATTCGCCATAGCTCCTCCCTGCCCCTTCCCCCTTGACAGGAGGCATGGGTCTCCGAAACCGTCATTCCCGCGCAGGCGGGAATCCATCCCCTCTTAGCAATGCCCGGATGAAGGCAGGCCGCCGGGGACATCGCCCCCGGCGGCCGGGCCTCAGTTCCCTACACTCCCGTGATATTCATCTGCAGCGCCGTGTGCGTCGCCGTCGACCGGTCGCCCGTGCGCTCGGTCAGGGCGTGCCGCAGGCTGACCGTGACGACGGTCTGCCGCTTCTGCGTGTCCCTGTCGACGTCGATCGAGACCCTCCGCCTGAACCCCTGGGTCCACTGGGTCCGGTTGAAGATCAGCAGGCGGCCGGCCGGCCTCGTGTTGCCTCCATCCGTCACCTTGCCGTCGGAATCCGCCAGGCGCATCTGCTCGGACACGATCACCGGTATCCCTTCCACCGCGCCCAGCATCCCCGTCAGCAGCGTCGCGTTTGGGCCGAGCTTGTCCATCGTCCGGAACTGGCTGATCGACTGGGCGCGGATGAACGTGTTCACGTCCATGACCCAGACCAACTCCGACGGCCTGGCGCCGTACTTGCCCAGCTTGGCCCTGATCTCGTTGAACATCTCGTCCGAGACCTCGTCGCCGTGAAGGTTGCTCTGGTCCGAGTTGTCCACCAGCGGCAGGTGGAGGATCCCGTCGTAGCCGAGCAGCCAGTGCCCCTTCCCGGCGTCCGACTTCGAGATCGTCGCCTCGTCCGCATTGATGTTGTTGATCTCTGAGTCGTCGGCGTTCAGGATCACGTCGTCCAGGACCTCGGCCACGTTCCGCACCAGCCCGGCCCTGATCTCCGGCAGCAGCGCCACCACGGCGTCCTCCTCCAGCGTGAACGAGTAGGGCACGTGGCCGACCAGCTCGTGGGACTCCAGCGTCGCCCGGCCGGTGCCCAGGGCCGTCTCCGCCGCCGCGCTGTTCTCGGTCCCGGGGTAGAAGTTCACGTCTCCAAGCTGCCTCGGAAGCTCGAACGGGTTCGAAGGCATGTCGATGGCCCCTATCAGCGGCGCGACCAGCGTCCGCAAGTTCACGTCCATCCACAGCTCGCGCGCCTCCAGCGTCGCCACCAGCTCGTCGCCCGACCCTGCCGTCGTGCTGTCCATCGCCGCCCGCGTGAGCGACCGCAGCACCGGCTGGCTGAACGTCTCGTGCTGCCCCGTGGGCCGCGGGCCCACCCTGTGAAGCTGGCTCAGCCGGGCGTCGGCGGCATCGTGCGACTCCTGCACGACCGCCGTCGTTGCGCCCTCCACGAGCGACCTCCTCGCCGCATCCATCCGCTCGAGCCATCCGGGGTCGAAGGACTCGCGCCTCTGCGACCGCGCGATCCGCCTCAGCAGGCCCAGGTCGAGAGCGTCCATGCCCGCGTACGGCCCTTCGCCCACGACCGGCTCCTGTCCGGACCGGACCGCCAGCGCCCTGCGCCTCGGAGCGCGCTCCCGCTCCTGCAGGCGCGTGATCTCACCGCCCAGCCGCTCCGTCTCCTCCTTGAGCAACCCCACGTCCTCCGAGACCGGGTCGAACCGCTCCCGCACGAACTCGTTGATCCCCGACAGTTCCTTCCTGATCGCCTCCATCTCAGTCGTCGTCATGCTTTCCTCCTCATTCGGCCCCCTCCTGATAGAAGGGGGAGATTAGTGTTTGAGGGACACCCTCAAAATCCCGGCAAAGGGGCCGCGCCCCTCTGCACACCCGCTTTTCGGCAACGCGCTAGGCCGCCATTCCGAGGCCCTCCTTAACCTCGACCACCAGCAGCCTTATGGCCTCACGCAACTCGTCATCCTGCGTCCCTTCGTCCCCATCGATGGCATGGGCCATCAGCCGCCGGTAGGACTCCCGCAGCGCGTCCGGGTCCGCGGGCACCGGCACGAGCGACCACTCCACCAGCTCCGACGTCACGTCCCGCCGCCGTCCCGACTCGTCCGAATCGGTCTCCACCGGCACCCAGCTCACCGACGCCGCACGCAGGAACCCCTTGTCCCACGCGTTCTTGACCCGCTGTGCGAACGGGTCCTCCGCCAGGAACTCGAACTCCGCAACCAGCCGGCCGCCTGCGCCCTTGCTCAGCCCCAGCGTCCTACCCACCGGCAGACCGCCCGACGGCGACCGCCCCACCACGTCGTGCGCCCACATCACCACCGGGTTCCGCATGTACGCCTCGGTCGACATCCCGGCCAGGTCGAGGTCCGGCGGACGCCGCACCCTCTCGTTCGCTGCGATCGTCACCGCGTACCGCCCATCTCCCAGCTCCCTGCTCTCCACGATGTCCAAGAATGCCGAACGCAATCCCAACCTCCTTCCTGGTCCTCCGTCGTTCCAGCCCAGGCCCCTGAGCCGGAAGCCAACCCCGGCCCAAAAGAAAAGCCCCCGACCCGAAGCCGTCTGTCGGCCTCGAATCGGGGGCGATTGCCGCCCTGGTTCCTCTATTGGCGCAGGAGCACAACTCCCGCGTCTCAACTACCCTAGCACGTTAGTTCCCATCCTGTCAACCTTCATACGCGGCAGGCCCTATACGCCCGCTACTACAGGTTCTCCCTGACAGAAACCGCGCATGTTACGGGTGCAGCACCGCACGGGGGGCACCGCGACCGCTGCGATTGTGCCATTCCCGGCAAGGCCAACAGAAGCCACTGGGTATCTGGCTTTGACCTCACACTAATCTAGCCTCATGCAGCAGTCTCGGCTGAAAGTTACACAACATTATAGTCTTGGCCTCCGATAGTAACACCCCCGTTACATAGATTGGTGTAGCATGTGACTGCTGAGCCCAGACTCCTGTGCTCTGCAACTTCGACATTGGCAGACGATACCCGCCGACTTGTCGAGAGGGGTATGTCCGTTGACCAAGCAGAACATTCACCGATTGGCCTTCGGTGGGGTGATCGCCGCGTTCGTGATCATGATCACCTACTCCGCCGTGAGCGCCCAGGAGTCCGGCGACGCGCCCTCACCTGTCCCGGTACGGCAGAGTGATACTGCAACGAGTACCCCGATTGGCACCGGCGTGTCAGGGCAGGCAACGGCCACCGTTCCAGATACGCCCGGGCGTCCTTTACGCCTTAGGGATCGGGATATCACTACGAACAGAATAACAATACGCTGGGCAGCGCCTGAGGACAATGGCTCTCCAATCACCGGCTATACGGTGAGATACCAGGACAGGGACGGCGGCGGGGAAGGCGTGGCTGGGCCCTGGAGCGAAGTCAGCGCACCAGCATCGAGTACGAGCAAAGTGGTGTCCGGTCTCTCAGCGGCCACCAGGTACAACTTCGAGATCAAGGCCACGAATGGAGAGGGCGACTCCGACTGGTCGCCGAACAGATATGGCCATACCAAGCCCGGTCTTGTATCGACTCTCTCGGTCACTGCCGGCAGTGAGAGTCTCAATGTGACCTGGTCTGCGCCATCCGGCGGCACGGCGATCGAGAGCTACCAGGTGCAGTACAAGCTGACCTCGGCGTCGACATGGACGAGCGCGGAGTCGTCTGACGACCCGCCCTCCGACCGATCGCCGTTTACGATCACGGGGCTGACCAATGGCAGCCGGTATCACGTCCAGGTCCGGGCGTGCAACCGCATGCTCTTCGAAGAACCCGTCGGTGCTGCCGACAACTGTGGAGAGTGGTTGGAATCAGCCACTCGAACACCGCAGAGTCCAACCACGCCTACGCCTACACCCGCGCCGACCTCCACACCAACGCCGCCGCCGCCGCCGCCGCCGCCACCACCACCTGCGTCCCCTAAGGACTGCAAAGTAGTTAGCCTTGGCAGCTTAGGTGTCGACCGGACCGCCGAGCGGCAGGGCGTCTACCCAGCCGACAAGTGCCGCGCGCCGTCCAGCGACCCCAACGCAGGGGCTGGAGGGACGCTATACGCCCGTTACTACAGGTTCTCCCTGACAGAGACCGCGCATGTTACCATCGACCTGACCTCGTCCACGGCGGACACAAAGCTTGGCGTGTTCGATCTTCACGGCACCAATTCCTCCAACGACGACAACGACGAGAACCCGCCGGGGTCCTCAAACACCAACTCCCGTGTATCCAGGAAGCTGGAGGGTGGTCGAGAGTATTTCATCAGGGCATCTCTGAACGGCACACCTCCACCCATCCGCGAGTTTCTACTGAGCATGAAGACTGAGTTCTGGATTCCGGACTTGGGATACCAGCCTGACCACACTGTCCAGTACTCTCTCGGCCATTTGCCGGCGACCCCCACACCGCCCCCGGTAGGGCCCGTGGATCTGAGTGCGCCGGGCTACGTGGTGCCCGAGGCGATCGCCACGGCCGTTGCCGCCTGGAACAACGCCGTGTCCGGGTCCTGGCCAGACGTGCTGTTCTGCGAGAGGACACCGGTCAAGCAACTCCACATAGACTCTCCCATGCCCTGTCCACCGGACCGGACTCCCGATGATGAACAAACGGTAACCATTTCAACAACACCGGGGCATCCCTGCCCTGGCAAGGCTCTAGGCTGCTTTGATCCTGGTGGAGGTCGCCACGTGACAGGCGACGCGTATATAGTTGAGCCCGCTACGCAGCTGGATCTTGACCTTACGTTCGTACACGTCCGATGGACCAACAATTATGGTGAACACGGAAACCAATCCAATATTGGAGATCGCCTTGTAAGAAAACTCTATCTTCCTTTGGTAGTAATGCACGAACTTGGCCACGCTGCAGGCCTGGAAGACCTGTACTTGTTCCCGGCCGACCGACATCGTTTTGACAACTCCATTATGCTGGAGCTTGAAGTTGGATGGAAAAACCCCACAATCACCGACTTTGACAAGGGCTACATCAAACAGGTTTATCGCAATGAGCACGGCGCTAAGCCCCACGAGTAGGGGGTTGAGAGGAACTCTCTGATGGTACGCTGGACGGTGCTCAACCTGATCGTGGTCTGTCTGTTCTCGGGTTGCGGGATAGAGGTTGAGAAAGCCTCTGTTAGATCGTCCGAGCACGACCTCATGTCCGGACCCACAGCAGTACCGAATGTCGGAACTACGGAGGAGTTGACACCAAGAGCGCTAGCCGAACCTGCGCCAGGAATACGGGTCAGCATCTATACGTACGACGGACCATCCTCGTCACTGAGGCAGAGGATTGCGGGGGCAGAAGTGATCGCCAAGGTGGATCTTCAGTCTGTCAAACAGGTGATCGAGGCCGTCCCGTCACCCTACACCGGGAATACGGCCTACGTTGCAGCGCTGGAATACAGCTTCCGCGTACTCGAATACCTGGAAGGTAGTGGAGCTACTGAAATAGTAGGGATCGCCTATGACATCACGTACTTCCATGATACCAGGGAACAGGCGGAGGCTTCGACAGAGGACTTCGTTTCCACCAGGGACACCAGGTGGGACGACCGGGAGGCAGTGGTATTTCTGCACAAGAGATGGTTCACGGGCCAGCCCGAAAGCACAAGACAGGCAGGACGGTACGTATTTGGCGCAATAAGACACCTGTACCCCGAGGTGGACGGTAGCGACCTGGACAGCTACACAGTAGGCAGCAGGGTGAATAAGGCATGGCTCCCTGCCGCGAGTGCCAACGGCGGCTCTGCGTACCTCATGGACGACCCGGCGTCAGCAGGGCCGGGCGGAGCCCCGACGATAACGTTGACAGCATTGAAGGCCGAGATATCAGCAGTCGAAGCCGAGGTCGCGGTCGGCGACGGCACGGAGGCCTATAGGGAATGCATATACGAGAAGTACCGGTGGGAGGAGAGAGAACAGTACTATTACAATAAATATGGTCACCTCTGGACTCCTCGGCGCATAGAGGTGGAATCGGGCCAGGCTCCCAGCGCGACGGTGCAATACGAGACCGGTATCAACAGCGGGCCGAACGTCCAGTACTGGCTGGAAGGCGAGGATGCGGCCCTGTTCACCATCCCGTCCATAGGCCGCATTCAGGCAGTCAGACCACTCCCTGCCGGCGAGTACATGTACATGTACCTCGACCGGAGACCGGTGATGAACATCTGCGACGCGTTTCCAGAGGAGGCTAAGAAGCGGGATCGTCGCATCATGGTCGCGGTCGCCCCCGATGGCGTGCTGCACGAGCTGTTCTTCGATCCCGTGACCCTTCGACAGGCTCAGGGCGAACGCTCCCCGGTTGGGGCCGATGGGTCGAACGGGGTGTTGAAGCCTGCGTCGTTCACCGACGCCAACGGCGCGTCTGCGACCATCGAGAGCATCTCGTACGAGCCCCCAACAGGCTCCGATCAGACCGGCACGGTGAAGCTGGAGGTCGACCCTCACACCGGGCTCGCGAGCCACGTCGTGGACTTCATCGAGCTGGACGGCTCGGTGTCGCTATCGTTGAGGGTCGCCGGCGCGACGGTGGATAGCGCGAACGACACTTTGAGCTGGAGCGTGTCGTCGCAGCCGTGGGAGGACGGGGACAAGCTGATGGTACGGATATACGAGGCCGTGCCCGCACCTGAGGGCCTGAGCGTGTCCCTGGCAGACGACACGTTCACTGTCACATGGAGCGCGGTCACCGGCGCAGACCAGTACCGGGCCGGGTACCGCACGGGCGGGTCCGAGGCGGAGTGGACGAACCTGGACGCGACGACGGGCACGAGCCAGACGTTCAGTCCCGAGGGCGGAGTTGCGTGTGGGACGACCTACGAGTTCCGCGTCCAGGCGCGGGGTGACGGGACGACCTACCTTGCCACATGGGGTGACACGTCCGAGCCGGTATCGCTCACGAACACGGTCGGAGCGTGCAACAACCCGCCCGTGTTCACTTCCGACACCTTCACCTTCACGGTCCCTGAGGATGCGCCCGCGTGGCCCGCGGTGCACGTCGTGGGAGTCGTGTCGGCGCCCGATCCCGACGAGGGAGACTCCATTGGATACCACATAACGGCTGGGAACGAAGCTGGGCGATTCATCATGAGCAGCAGCCACAGTGGAGGGCAGATCCTGGTACGGGGCGCCCTGGACTACGAGACGGCCCCGTCGTACACGCTGACAGTGGAGGCACGTGACGGGAAGGTGGGCGGCACGGCGTCGGCAACGGTGGAGATAAGCGTGACGAACGTGGACGAGGGAGGTCCCCCGGCGCCGGAGGACCTGAGCGTGTCCCTGTCGGAGGGTACGTTCAGCATCTCATGGAGCGCGGTGACCGGCGCAGACCGGTATCTTGCGATGTACCGCGTGGGAGCGGGCAACTGGACGAACCTGGGCGCGACGACGGGAACGAGCCAGACATTCAGCCCGGCGGGTGAAGTCGGGTGCGGGACGACCTACGAGTTCCGCGTGCAGGCGCGCGGCGACGGGGAGATCCACATCGCCGATTGGGGAGCTACGTCCGAGCCGGTATCGCACACTACGGGAGCGTGCAACAGCCCGCCCGCCTTCGGCTCAGCGACGTATTCCTTCTCGGTATCCGAGGATGCCGCCATAGACGCGGCCGTGGGAACCGTCTCGGCCCCCGACCCCGACGAAGGCGACAGCGTGACCTACTCGATCACCGCTGGCAACGATGAGGGCAAGTTCTCCATAGACTCCAGTGGGGGAAGCATCACCGTCGCTGCGTCCCTGGACTACGAGACGGTCTCGTCATACACGCTGACGGTTACGGCGAGCGACGGAAAGGAGGGCGGCACGACAACGGCGACGGTCGGGATCAGCGTGACGAACGTGGCGGAAGGGGTTCCATCCGCTCCTGAGGACCTGGCGGTGTCCCTATCGGAAGATACGTTCAGCATCTCATGGAGTGCGGTGACAGGCGCAGATCAGTACCGGGTACAGTACCGCGCGGGAGGAGCCGAAGGCAACTGGACGAACCTGGACGCGACGACGAGCACGAGTCAGACATTCAGCCCGGAGGGCGGCCCCGCGTGCGGTACGACCTACGATTTCCGCGTGCAGGCCCGCGGCGACGGGGAGACCCACACCGCCAATTGGGGCGCTGCGTCCGAGTCGGTATCGCACACTACCGGAGCGTGCAACCGCCCGCCCGCCTTCGGCTCAGCGACGTACTCCTTCTCGGTTTCCGAGGACGCATCTACGGGCGCAGCCGTTGGAACCGTCTCGGCCCCCGATCCGGACGAAGGTGACAGCGCGACCTACTCGATCACCGCGGGCAACGATGCCGGCAAGTTCTCCATAGACTCCAGTGGAGGAGGCATCACCGTCGCTGCGTCCCTGGACTACGAGACGGCCTCGTCGTACATGCTTACAGTTACGGCGAGCGACGGGAAGGAAGAGGGCACATCGTCCGCGACGGTGGAGATCAGCGTGACGAACGTAGCGGAAGGAGTCCCATCCGCTCCTGAGGACCTGGCGGTTTCCCTGTCGGGCGGTACGTTCAGCATCTCATGGAGTGCGGTGACAGGCGCAGATCAGTACCGGGTGCAGTACCGCACGGGAGGAGCCGAAGGTACCTGGACGAATCTGGACGCGACGACGAGCACGAGCCAGACACTCAGCCCGGAGGGCGGCCCCGCCTGCGGTACGACCTACGAGTTCCGCGTGCAGGCGCAGGGCGACGGGGAGACCCACATCGCCGATTGGGGAGCTACGTCCGCGCCGGTATCGCACACTACCGGAGCGTGCAACCGCCCGCCCGCGTTCGGCTCAGCGACGTACTCCTTCTCGGTATCCGAGGACGCAGCCACAGGCGCGGCGGTTGGGACCGTCTCGGCCCCCGACCCCGACGAAGGTGACAGCGTCACCTACTCGATCACCGCGGGCAACGATGGGGGCAAGTTCTCCATAGACTCCAGTGGAGGAAGCATCACCGTGGCTGCGTCCCTGGACTACGAGACGGTCTCGTCATACACGTTGACGGTGGAGGCGAGCGACGGGAAGGAGGGCGGCACGACAACGGCGACGGTGGGGATCAGCGTGACGAACGTGGCGGAAGGGGTCCCATCCGCTCCTGAGGACCTGGCGGTTTCCCTGTCGGACGACACGTTCAGCATCTCATGGAGTGCGGTGACCGGCGCAGATCAGTACCGGGTCGGGTACCGCACGGGAGGAGCCGAAGGTACCTGGACGAATCTGGACGCGACGACGAGCACGAGCCAGACATTCAGCCCGGAGGGCGGCCCCGCGTGCGGTACGACCTACGATTTCCGCGTGCAGGCCCGCGGCGACGGGGAGACCCACATCGCCGATTGGGGAGCTACGTCCGCGCCGGTATCGCACACTACCGGAGCGTGCAACCGCCCGCCCGCGTTCGGCTCAGCGACGTACTCCTTCTCGGTATCCGAGGACGCAGCCACAGGCGCGGCGGTTGGGACCGTCTCGGCCCCCGACCCCGACGAAGGTGACAGCGTCACCTACTCGATCACCGCGGGCAACGGCGACGCCAAGTTCTCCATAGGCGGCAGTGATGGGAGTATCACCGTCGCCGGTTCCCTGGACTACGAGACGACACTGTCGTACACGCTGACGGTCCAGGCCATTGACGGGGATAGCAGCACCGCGACCGCGACTGTGAAGATCAGCGTGACGGACGTGTCGGAAGCGGCTCCGCCCCCACCCACCAATATGACCTCCTCCTACAATTCAGCGGCCGGCTCGTTCGGGTTCACCTGGCACGCCGTCGCAGGTGCAGACGTGTACCGGGTGCAGTACCGCGTAGGAGGGGCCGAAGGTAACTGGACGAACCTCGAGGCGACAACAAGCACCAGCCACACGTTCAGACCTGTGGGCGGACCGTTGTGTGGCACGACCTACAAGTTCCAAATCCAAGCGCGTGGCGACGGGGAGACCTACCCCGCCAACTGGAGCTCGGGGTCCGGCTCCGTCACATACAACACCCCAGCCTGCAACGTTGCCGAGTCTCCGCCGCCCGCGCCCCAGAACCTGGCCGCGACTGCGACTCACAGCAGCGTCACACTCTCCTGGACCGCGCCTGACGATTCGACCGTAGCGGGTTACCAGATACTGCGCCGCCGGCCCGACCACGGCGAGACGGAGCTGCTTGTCCATGTATCCGACACGGGCAGCACCGCAACGACATACACCGACAGCGCACTGCAGGCGAGCACGCGCTACGTGTACCGCGTCAAGGCGATCAACGCCGCGGGCGTGGGGCCGTTCTCGAACCGCGTGACCGCAACCACGGCGTCACGACCGTAGCGGGGCACGGAGGCAGACCATGCGGATGAAGAATCCGACGCCGGCCCAGTAATCCGTCCGCCCCAAAGGGCTGCGACCATCGAGCAGCGTACGTTGGAGCTGGAGCGGCGGGGCGTCCTGGTTAGGCCTCGAGAGCGCCGGGTCCCATTCGAGGGCGGCGTCCACGCTCCAGGCGCGCTCCAGAACTTCCTCAGAGAACGCGACTGATCAGCGTCCCTACGTCGACGTACGAAGCCCGATCGGTAGCTGCAGCCGTCATCGAGGCCGCAATCCTTTTCACCCAGCTCGCACGTACTGCACCACCACATCGATACCCGTGGCCCGGGTCAGTTTGCCGTCCGCCGTCAGCATCGGCGCATCCAGGGCTCGCGCCGCCGCTACGTAGAACGCGTCGTAGGCCCCCACGTTGTGCCGGTACCGCCAAGCCAGCCTGGCGAGCTTCCGGTGGGAGATGCGGTCCACCGGCCAGTGCGCCAGATCCTCCACGGCCGTCTCCGCCCGTGCGTCGTCGAGCCGGCCGAGCAGCACTCCGCGCCGCAGCACCGAGACCACCTCGGCGTCCATGAGCTCCGGGGCGGCCAGGGACGCGCTGTCGAGCAGGTCGGCCACGGCCACGCCGAGCGGCGTTCTCAGGAGATACTCCACCGCGACCGATGCGTCGACGACGTACTCCGTCACCCTCGCTCGGCGTCGCGGTCCGAGCGCGCCTCCGCCAACAGCGCCGACGCCGGGCCCCCGAGGTCCGTCTCGGGACGTCCGTCCAGGCGGTCCCGCCACTCACGCCTCGCCAGCTCGCGCTCCAGCGCCGCCAGGACCACCGCGCTCATGGTGCGGTTGCTGTCACGCGCATAACCACGCAGGCGTTCATGGAGGGCGTCCGGTATGTTCTTCACCTGCAGGTTGGCCATGGCATGACTATAGCATGATGTTGGCATGACCACAACCAGAGCGGCAAAGTAAGCCGTCGTTCCCGCGGAGGCGGGAACCCATCCCCCCGACCTTGGTAAAGAACCCAATGCCAGTACGAATCGGGCCATTTTGGCCCGCCCCATTCGCACGTCACCATTCACCATTCTCAATTCTTAAGGCCCATCTCCTCGCGCACCTCTTCCGCCGTCATGATGCCCGCCTTCACGTAGCCGATCCGGCGCTTGGCTCTGTCGTTCTCCGTCTCGCGCAGCGCCTCCACCCCGCTCACGTCGAACCTGGCGCGCAGCGTGCCGTCGCCCAGGCCCGGCATCAGGCCCGCGTTCAGCGCCTCCTCGTAGAAGCCGAGCTGCGGCACGATCGTGTCCTCCCAGAACACCCGCCGCGCCGTGTTGAAGTTCGAGAACGTCGCCTGCTCCAGGTCCGCCAGCATCGGCTTGGGCACGCCGTACACCCGCGACACGTCCTCCAGGCTCCACCTCATGCTCCTGAAGTACTCCATCTCGCGCGGGCTGAAGCCGAGGCTCCGCACGCTCATCCCACCGCCCAGGAACGCCGGCCTTCTCACCTTGTCGACGCCCCTGAACCGGGCCTCCCACCGCTCGTGGAACTCCCTCACTTCGTCGTCCGACGGCGTGTCCTGGGTCTCGATGAAGATCCCCGGCGCGCTGTCGTTCAGCAGCGCGCTGCGGCTCGCGCGCAGGGAGTCCAGGCCCATGTCGGCGGAGAGCCGCAGCGGCGCCATCGGCGACAAGCCCGCGTACTCGTCCAACGGGTTGAAGTACCGCATCCACACCACGTCCTCGGGCAGGTACGACGCCGCCTGCTGCCCGCCCGCCATGTAGACGAACCCGCGGACGTAGCTCTCCTCGTCGGGCACGACGCGCATCCGGTCCGGGCGCAGCGGCCAAATCTCCGCGACCCTTCCGCCGCCGTCCCGTTCCAGCCCCCAGAACGCCGACCCCCACAGGCCCAGGTACGTCTCGGTCGCGCGCCACAGCTCGCCCCGCGTCCAGAACGGGTTGGGCCGGTCGAGCAGCCGCTGCGCGGGATGGTCCGCCCCAGCCGGACGCTCGCCTTCTCCCCGATGCACCACCAGCGGCACCCGCGCGACCGCGTCCTGCCTCAGCTTTATCGCCGAATACACCAGCGCCGACTTAGGGTAATACCCGCCGTAAGACTCCGGCGTCCAGCTCCACCCCGTGTCCAGCTCCTCCCATCCCCCGCGATCCAGAGACGACGTCCGCCCGCCACTTCTCGGCCCTCTCACCCTCTCCAACATCCTCACAACCCCATTCAGCACCATCGGCTCCTCCCTTGATTTTCACCCTCGCCCCTTCGACAGGCTCAGGACAGGCCCAGCCCTCTCCCGTCAAGGTAGAGGGGGTACTTAGACCCAGATCTGCACCTTCTGCTTCCTGACCGCGAACGTCATGGCCAGCGCGTCCGCCTCGTCCGGCGACTTCGCCAACTCATACTTGGTCTGCAGCTTGATCCGCTCGCCCTCCCGGTAGAATCTCCGCGTCGACACCTGCTCGATCAGGGCCGGGTCGTTGTCCGTGTCCAGGTCGCCTGCCTCGTACCTGTTCCGCATGATCCACCACGCCTCCGCGCCCCGGTTCGCGTGGTACCTCGGGTTCGACGGCGAGGACCCGGCCACGAACGGCTCCAGCTTCGTGCCCCGCAGCCCGAGCTGCTTCAGCCGGTCCACCACGCCGCCTCCGACACCCGTCTCGTCGACGACCAGGAAGTCCACCCTCTCGCTATCGCAGAGCCGCTTGAGGTACTCGGCGATCTCCATCGTGTCCTGTCCGTTTATCCTGTGCACGATACGCGCGTATCCCCCCTGCCTCCTTACGACTACCGTCTTGTCCGAGCCGTGCCTGGCCACGTCGCACGCCACGATCACCGGCCCGTCGGGCTCCAGGCTCCGCTCGGCGGCCGCCCGCGCCCACTTGAGCGGCACCACGACGTCAATCTGGTTCTCCGGGAACTTTGCCAGGACCGTGCTCTGGAACCTGGGGTCGTCACTCCCCCATTCGGCCTTTCGGTCGGCCACGTCCTGCCGCGTCATCATGCCGGGGATGTAGTCCTCCCCCTCCATGAAGTTCGGCGTGTCCTCCGCGCTGATCCTGATAGCCTCGTACAGGTCCCGCTTCGAGTGGTGCGAGTCGTAGAACGTCCCGGGCGACACGTACGCGTTGCCCACCAGCAGCAGCCGCTTGGGGTGCAGCCGCCGGATCGCGTCCATGTCCCGCTCGTCCACCGCATGGGCCTCGGTGACCACCACCAGCAGGTTCGGCGAGTGGAACCCCTGCAGGTTGTACGGCGAGTCCGTCGCGAACCCCAGCGCGAACGTCTCTTCGTCAACCTCGTACCGCGACGTCCTGAACATCTTGCCCTTCAGCTTGCCCTTGGGTGCCCAGGCGTAGGCCCACTGCATCTCCCTCCACACGATCTCGCTGACCTGCCGCGTCGTCGGCCCCGTCACGATCGCCTTCGCCGGTCTGTACGCGTTCACCCACCACAGCACCACCCGCGCCGCGGCCCAGTCTTTCCCCGACCCGTTGCAGCCCACCACCGACACGCGCCGGTGCTTTGCCACCGCCTCGAGTATCTCCACCTGCTTCCCGTACGGCTCCTCCCCCAGGGTCTTGCGCACGAACCTCACCGGCCCAACAGACGGCCCATCCTCCTTTCCCTTCTCTACGCTCGGCTCTCCGCTCCCTTCGCTCGGCTCTCCATCCGCTGCACTCGGCTCTCCATCGCCCTCTTCGTCGTCACCGGCTTCCTTGTCCACTCCCCATCGACCTCCCAAGTGGCTTGCGGCGCTCCTCCCATCGCGGAAAAAACAAAAGGGACAGACCGCCGTCGGGTCCGTCCCTGCAACCACAGTAGAACAATCGTGCTCACATTGTCAAGTCACCCGCGCGGCAACCAAACCGTCGTTCCTGCGCAGCCAGGAATCCAGGGGAGGTGGCGGGTGGGTGGCTCCCCCTCCTCGCCCTTGACGGGGAGAGGATTGAGAGCCTGCCCTGAGTCCCCCCGAAGGGTGAGGGTGATAGTCGGGCGGGCCGTCAGCTCACGTCCACCAGCTCGAGCTGGTGCAGGTACATCCGGTCGCCGTCGTCCGGGTAGGTGTGCAGCACGCCGACCATCCGCCTGTCGTCGACGTAGGCCATGTCGGGGTAGCCGCACAGGAAGCTGGGAGCGTGCCGCGGGTCCGCGTGGGCCGCGTAGAGCTGCCCCACGAACCGCCACGTCTCGCCGCCGTCCTCCGTGACGCTGACGCTGACGCCCCTGCGCGACGGCTCCTCGTCCCGGTAGGCGCAGATCACGGCGCCCGACCTGAGCCGGTGCAGCTTGATGTTCGCGCCGAGGAACCCCGTGTATCGAATGGGCGTCCACGTGCGGCCGTCGTCGTCCGACTGCGAGTACACGCTCCGCTTCACGACATGCTCGCGCACCACGGCAAGAAGCCGCCCGTCGGCCAGGCGGACCACGTCCGTGTCGCTGTAGTTGCGCTCCGGGTCGTGGGCGATGATGACGGGCTGCGTGAACGAGTAGCCGTCGTTCGGGTCGACGAAGGAGACGCCCGAGTGCCACTGCTCGTCCCGGCCCATCGTGCCCATCGCGGCCATCAGGAAGCGACCGTCAGCGAGGGGGTGCGGGTTGCTCTGGCCGTACACCTCGGTCCACAGCGGGAAGAGCTTCAGCACGTCGCCCGGCTCCGTCCACGTCCGGCCGCCGTCGCGTGAGTCCATGAACCCCGTGTACCAGTCGTAGAACGGCTCGTCGCCGCCGAGGGCCCGGTCGATCTTCACCCTGCCGATGATGAGCCGGATCATGTCGTCCGAGAAGCGGACCAGCCCGCCCATGTTGATGCACGTCCAGCCGGGCACCTCGTAGACGACGCGCGGCTCCGACCAGGTTGCGCCGTCGTCTTCCGATTCGGCCAGCAGCACGCTGCTCTCCAGCTCGTGCCCCTGGTTCAGGGAGAAGGTGAGTAGCAGGCGCCCGCTATCCAGCCTGGCAAGGCTGGCGCACTTGCGATGGACGGGCAAGTCGTCAGGGAAGAGGACCCGCGCGGACGTGACCCGCACCGGTGCATCGTCATGCAGGCTGGGATTCGGCTCGATCATGTTGTCACTCCTGCGGGGTCTGTCCAGTCTCATTTGCACTGCTTAGCACTGCCCTTCGACAGGCTCAGCAACTGTCTTGATGGTCAAGAGATTGTGTACTGTAGATGCCTGCTGGGGTCCCAAGGCGACTGATCGCGGACAATGACGTTCAGGATCGTAAGGAGCTTGCGCATCGAGGCTACCAAGGCGACTTTCTTGGGCTTGCCTGCCTCGCACATCCGTCCGTAGAATGCCCTGATCACAGGATTGAAGCGGCAGGCTACCAGCGTCGCCATGTATAGGGCCGACCTCACGTTGGCGCGGCCTCCCCACACTGACCGCTTGCCGCGAAATGTGCCACTATCACGGTTGTGAGGAGCAACCCCCACCAGGCAGGCTATCTCTTTGCGGTTGAGTTGCCCGAGCTCGGGCAACTCAACCAACAGTACGCTGGAGGACACATCTCCTATCCCCGGTACGCTCTGCAGCAGGTCGTCCTTGGCGCGCCAGGTGGGGCTTGACTTGATGAACTGGTCGAGGTCTTTGCCCAGATCGTCGAGCTGCGACTGGAGCCAGACGATATGCTGCTCGATCTGCTGCCGCACGTACGGCGTCGCTTTGGGACGGCGATTGCGCTCAGCCGTGATCATGTCGACTACCTGGCGACGGCGGTCTACCAGCGCACGCAACTCCTTCTCCTTCTTCCCTGGCAGTGGACGCACCTGAGGCTGTACGGCCTGGCCGAATCGCGCCAACGCCAACGCATCGATCGTATCTGTCTTAGCCAGTCTGCCTGTGGCTCGGGCGAACTCACGGGTCTGTCGTGGATTGATTACTACGGCGGGCATTCCTGCATCAACCAGCTCTCCAGCGACCCCAGACTCAAACCCTCCCGAGGCCTCCATGACTATCAGGACAGGTGAGAGTTCTCCTACACGTGTCCTCAACTCTAAGATCCCCTCAGGGTCGTTGGCGAAATGCCACACCTCCCCGGTCGGCAGGACACCAACAACCAGCTCCGAGGCTGACACGTCCACTCCGATGTACCTCTCGTCAGCTTCCATACTGTCACCCTTTGCACTAAGATTGGTGCTCTCCCTTGGCCCAACCTTGCACATCCGGACTCTGGGTCCGATCAACTGTACGGGCTCTGGGGAGATCTGGGGCGTGACGACCACGCTGAGCCGCGGTCTCGTGGACCAAGGCCGAATCGGTCTGTCACGCCCCTCCATCTCAAGATACAAGGGCGAACGATTCTCCCACACACCGATTGGTTTGCGGCGGTGACCTACGCGAAGTTTGGCATCACCTCGTCGACGAACAGCTTCATGTCGTCCAGGTCCTGGAAGTTGGGGAAGACCGTGATGCACAGGTCGAAGCCCAGCTCGGCCCACTCGTAGAGCCGGTCCGTGACCTCCTGCGGATCGCCAGCGATGGGCGGCTGATCACTCGCCAGCCAGTCACCGGCAGCGCGCTGGGCCCGCGCCCGGTCGCGGTCGATGAATATGCGCGTCGTGAAGGTCTTGCGGATCGCGTCGTAGTCCCGGCCCTCGGCCTCGCAGTGCCCCCTGAGGACGTCGAGCTTGCGGCGCGTCTGCTCGGCGGGCCTTGCCAAGTCGTTCCACCAGTCCGCTTGCCGGGCCACCACCCGCAGCGTCTTCCTCTCGCCCGCGCCGCCGATCATGATGGGCGGCTTCGGGTCCGGCAGCGGCTCGCAGTGGGCGTCATCGACGCGGTAGAACCGGCCGTCGAAGTTAGCCGGCGCGTCGTTCCACAGCCGCCGGATCACCTGCACGCCCTCCTCAAGCATGTCGATGCGGACACCCGGGCTGGGGTAGTCGAACCCGAAGGCCCTGTACTCGCCCTCGTGCCAGCCCGCGCCGTAGCCTAGGATGAACCTGCCGTAGCTGAGGTGCTGCAGGGTCGCGCCCATCTTCGCCATCATCGACGGGCTGCGGAACGAGTTGGACATCACGATCGTGCCCAGCTTGGGCCCGGGGTAGCGGGCGGCTATCCACGTCAGCAGCGTCCAGCACTCCATCCTGAACTCGCTGCCGTAGTTGATGTGGTCCGAGATCCACAGGCTCGAGAAGCTCTGCGACGCCAAGTCCAGCGACCGGTGCAGGTCAGCCAGGTAGTCACGCGGCCGTATCGTCTCCAGTCCACGCTCCCCCGTGGGCGGGTTATATCCAAAGTCCATCCTGGGCTTGCCAGCCATAGCGCGCTCCTTCCCGAGAGACTCCCAACAGGGCGGCCAGATTATACGCGAAAGCACCCAGACCGCCCGGCTCAAAGCCAGGCGGGCGGACACGTGGGTCCGCCCCTACCAAGATCTACCCTCCACGACCTCTGCGGTGAATCCTTGGTGGTAAGATAAGCCCCATGGCAAAGAACTTCTGGATGGTGGTGCAGAAGCTCGAGGACTTCGAGATTACCCGCGAGCTCGGCTTCACTGTCCACGGGATGAAGGGCAGGCAACGGCGGCGGGCCCAGCGCATGGAGCCCGACGACAGCATTCTCTTCTACGTCAGCGGCATCAAGAAGTGGACTGCCATCGCCACCATCACCTCGAGGTATTACGAGGACCCGACGCCCATCTGGAACCCCGCCGACCGCGGCCGCGAGGTCTACCCCTACAGGGTCAAGCTCAGGCCCCAGATCGTCATGGCCGAGGACCTGTACATCGACGCCCTGGCCCTTGCGCCCCGGCTCGACTACCTGAAGAGGTGGCCCGCCGAGCGCTGGCCCCTCGCCTTCATGGATACCCTGCACCTGCTGCCCCAGAAAGACTTCCGGCTGATCGAGGCCGAGATGAAGCGCATCCACCCCGACTGGCGGAGCAGGCCCAGGCGCCGCTCCCGAAAGCGCAACCGCCGCCGCCCACTCCAGCATACGAACGGGGCGAATACCCCTAGTTATTCCGGCGAGGGCGGGGATCCAGCGGCTGGCGGGTAAGCCCCGCAGAGTACCCGGAGGGGGGAGAGAAGCGCGGCAGGAGTAGACCCCCTGGACGTCTTTCATCGCGGCAATGACGGAACAGCTGCGCCGGGCCTTGCTATCAATATGCTATCATCAAGGTATCATAGCGGCACTGGCGCCGCGTGAGGGGTCCGATATGCCCAACCTGGCGCTGCGAGGGATGTCCACCGAGCTGCACAGAGAGCTCAAGTCGGCGGCGAGCCGGAATCACCGCAGCCTGAACTCAGAGATACTTGCACGGCTAACGGCGTCTGTCCGTGACGAGCCCATGGACGCCGGCGCTCTCCTGGCGCGGATACGGCTGCGGCGCGAGAGCATCGGGGAGATCGACCTGCGGGACGAGACGCTGCGGGATCTGCGGAACGCCGGTAGGCCGTGATCGTCGTAGACACGAACGTGATGGTGTACCTGCTGTTGGGCGGCGAGCATGGCGAGGACGCCGCGCTGCTGTTCGAGCGGGACCCGGAGTGGGCTGCGCCGGTCATCCTGACAAGCGAGCTGCGCAACGTTCTGCTCGGATACGTGCGCCGCGGCGATCTGACGGCGGACCAGGCCAACGCCATGTGCGACGATGCGTCGGAGGTACTGAGGGGCCGCACTGCCACGGTCGCCAGCGGCCAGGTGCTGGATGTTGCGCTGGAGTGCGGGCTGTCCGCATACAACGCCGAGTTCGTAGCCCTGGCGCGAACCCTGGGAGTCCCGCTCGTCACCCTGGACGGCGCGATGCTACGGGATGCAGGGGATGTGGCCGTGTCGCTGCGCAACGACTCAATGATGTAAGGCACGACCCCGCCTTCATGGACACGCTGCATCTGCTGTCACAGCTACAACGACCCCCGCCACATCTCATGTCCCGATTCGACCCGCCCATGAGTCGCTACCAATGCCGACAGCCGTCGACGAGGTTCGCCGCACCAACGCCGACTCCCTCTCCGTCAGACTCGCGTTCGGACCGAAGGTCAGACATGACACCGCGAAGGCAAGCCAAGAGTCGTCGCTCCTGACTCTGGCCTCCTTCCCCAACCACTCCACCTCTTACGGTTCGTTTCTCCCCCAACATCCTTACCCTCAGTGCTCTCTGCGCCCTCTGTGGTGAAAGAGTCCCCCATCAGGTACCATCCACCCACGCCCACATGACAGCGAATGGAGCCTGTTATGCGTAAGCCCAAGCTCGTCTACTACAACGACCTCCGACACTACCTGATGTACCGGTTCGACCCGCCCATGAACCGCTACCAGCTCCGGCAGCCCGTCGACGAGGTGCTCGGCACAGGCGTCGACACCCTGTCCGTCGGCCTCGCGTCCGGTCAGACCTTCTGGCACGACACGAAGGTCGGCCTGAAGTGGGGTGAGCGGGTCGAGCGGCACAACAACGGCGTCATGTGGTGGCGCGCCGGCGAGAACCTGGAGCACGCCCTCCGCGAGGGCATCGACCCCCTCAAGGTCGTGATCGACAGGGCCCACGAGAAGGACCTGCAGGTCCTGTGCAGCCTCAAGCTCAACGACCCCTCGTACCTCGAGTCGGACAAGCTCTACTGGCTCGGCAAGCTCAAGTGGGACCACCCAGAGGTGATGATCGGCGAGGAGGACCCGGACGAGCCCAAGATCGCCACCTGCTCCGACTACGCCCGGCCCGAGGTGCGCCAGGAGCGCCTCGACGTGCTGGAGGAGGTCGTATTCAACTACGGCCCCGACGGCATCGAGCTGGACGACTGCCTGAAGGACAGCCACCTCCGCGTCTTCTTCAAGCCCTCCGAGGCACGCGCAAACATCCCCATCCTGACCGGGTTCATCCGCGACGTGCGCCGCCTGCTCGACCACGCCGGCGAGTCGAAGTGGGGTCGCCGCCTCGCCCTCGCCATGCGCGTACACCCGACCGAGGAGGGCAACCTGTCCGCCGGCATGGACGTCCGCTCATGGCTGGCCGAGGGGCTGCTCGACTTCGTCGTCCCCTACCTCGGCGGCCCACACGACAAGCTCACCGACTCCCAGTACTCCTTCGACTGGCTCGTCGAGGCCGCCAGGTCCAGCGATACGTGGGTCTACTCGCCCGCGGGCCGCACGCCATACGACGACCGCTACCCCGACCAGACCATCGAGATGTTCCGCGCGACCGCGTCCAACCTCCACGCCCGCGGCGCCGACGGCCTCTACCTGGAGGACCTGAAGTGGCCCCACTCACGCGACCAGTACATGATCCTGCGCGAGATGGGCGACCCCGACGTCTACGAGCGCAAGACGAAGCACTACATGTTCGCACCCGGCATCGACACGGTCGACTCGGCGCCCCTCGACCGCCCGCTGCCGGTTACGATGACCGAGGGCCTGACGGCCAGCATCCCCGTCTACGTCGGCGACGACCTGGACTCAGCCCGCGCCGACGGAGCGCTGAAGTCGGTCGTGTTGGGCGTCCGCATCGTCCAGACCGGCCCCGACGACAGCTTCACGTTCAGGTTCAACGGCCAGCAGCTAGGGCTAGACCACGCCGAGGTCGTGACCTACTACGGCGGCGCGGTCCCGTACCAGGCCTTCCGCGCGGGGCTGCCGGAGCGCGTCGACACCTACTACTGGTACCACTTCCACCTGCCCCTCGACCTGGCGCAGCAAGGCCAGAACACCTTCGAGCTGACCATGGACAAGCGCTTCGCCCCCCGCACGGAGGACCGCCTCCTCCAGCAGATCGAGCTGGTAGTCAACTACGTCGAACCCCCAGTCCCGATACAAGGCCAGATGTAACCGCCAACCCCGTCGTTCCTGCGTAGGCAGGAACCCAGAGGGGTGGCGAGGGGCGCAACTACCGTACTCCCTTGACGGGAGAGGGCCGGGGTGAGGGTGAGGGTCGTGGCATCACTGTCATTCCGGAATCCAGTAGGGATGGGGCAGGTCGCCGTTAGACTGGAAGTAGCTGCAACAGGGTGAGTGCGAGAGTCGGGTCGGTCTAGTACCCTTTGGTATTCCGTTGACCTCGTTCCCACCGCCGAGCGTTCCGCTTGGTCATCTGCCCAGTTCTCACTCTCAAGAAACCGTTGCCACCCGTGTTCCGGTTGTGCTCGCTCCGGCGACGCTTCGGATTGTTGGTGACTCCCGTATGCCTGGCGCCGCCTTTACCGTAGTAGGTGTAGCCGACCTTCTTCCTGCGGTCCATCTTCTCTCCTCATCTACAGAACGTTTGTGCGCGCTAATCTACCGGCACGTTCACCATCTGTCAAGAGGCATAGACCACCTCGCCCTCCTGCAGGGCGGGCTTTATGACCAGCGCGTGGCTGTCTCTGAAGCGCTCCACGTCTTTGGACGAGACCACGATCGCGTCGACCGCCGCCCCCACCCCGTGCAGCCTGCCGTATATCCGAGTCATCAGTTCGAGTGGGTCTGAGCCGTCCTTGACGATCAGCAGGTCAAGGTCGCTTCCGACACCCTCGTTACCGCGGACAGCGGATCCGAAGAGTACGATTCTCTCTGGATCCGCCACTTCCACAATACGTTCGATGACGTCATCGAACGTTGCCTGGTCGACTAGTCGGTTGTAGATGGCCTGCTTCATCATGCCTGCCGCACTTTGCGCGCCCCCATCGTCACAATAGCACATCACGAACACACCGCCGCACCGAACTACCCCGTGAGGTACGGCAGCATCGACAGCGGCGACGCCGCGAGCAGCCCGGCGTCGACCGGCAGCAGCACGCCGGTCACCCAGCGCGCGTCGTCGCTGGAGAGGAACAGCGCCGCCTGGGCTATGTCCCACGCCGTGCCCTCGGTGCCCAGCGGCGCGCCCTTCGCCCGCTGGCCCCGCACCTCCTCGGACAGGTGCGGAGCGACCATAGGCGTATAGATGTAGCCCGGCAGGATGCAGTTGGCGCGGATGTTGTCGCGGCCGTGCTGGACCGCCATCGCGAGCGTGAGCGTCACCACGCCGCCCTTCGACACCGAGTAGGGCGTGAGCGCGGCGAAGCTGCCCGACCGGACCGCCTCGACCGACGAGATGTTGACGATGGAGCCGCCGCCCGACTCGATCATCGCCGGTATGGCGTGCTTGGAGGCGAGCATCATCCCCTTCAGGTTCACGTCCATCGCCGTGTCCCAGTCCTCCTCCTCCACCTCGACGACCGTGCCGGTCTTTATGACGGCGACGTTGTTCATGAGCACGTCCAGCCTGCCGTACCGCTCGACCGCCGCCTCGACCATCGCCCGGCAGTCGTCGGAGCTGGTCACGTCGGCCTCGAATACCGACGCCTCGCCGCCCTCCTCGGCGATGAGCGCCGAAGTCTCCTCGGCCCGGTCGGCGTCACGGTCCACCAGCAGCACCCGCGCGCCCTCCCGCGCGAAGAGCGCGGACGTGGCCTTGCCCGTCCCGTAACCCGGTCCGCTCGAGCCGGCCCCCGTAACGATCGCGACCTTGCCCTCGAGCCGTGCCCTGCCTTCAGCCATGAATACCTCCGCCGTGACCTTAGCCAATCTTCTCATACGACACGCCGATAGACACCCCCGCTGTCCGTTCGGGAATGAACGGGAGTACCTGCTACAATCGAAGAGCCGCTATTGATCGATTGGAGGTGACCACATGTCTAACTGGGAGGACTGCGATGCGGTCGAGCGCCAGCCCGACAAGGTCAGCGGCGCCTGGGTATTTCGTGGAACTCGCGTACCCGTGTCGGCGCTCTTCGAAAACCTCAGGGCGGGGGCATCCATCGAGGAGTTCCTTGACTGGTTCGAAGGTGTAGACGCGCGGCAGGTACAGGTCGTCCTAGACCATGAGCTGAAGTCGCTGTCGGTTTGACCCGCTCGTGAAGATCCTGTTCGACCAAGGCACTCCGAGGCCGCTGCGCCGACATCTACGGGGCCACTCGGTCGTCGATACGACGTTCCAGCTAGGTTGGTCCCAGTTGGGCAATGGCGACCTGCTCGATAGGGCGGAGGAAAGAGGATACGAGATACTGGTTACCACGGATCAGCAAATCAGACATCAGCAGAACCTTGGAGGGAGGAAGCTGGCCGTCCTCGTTCTGAGCACCACTGCATGGCCGGACATACTTCTGCGGGTTGACGACATCCTGGCGGTCGTCAATGAGACCGGGCCGGGCGATTTCACGGAGTTCCAAATCTGACATTTCTGCCAGCGGGGGCCAAGCGCCCCATATGGTGGAGGCGCGGCGGGCGCGATTGACCCGGCAAATTAGCCGTTGCTATACTCGCCGCGCCGTCAACGCTGCTGCGCGGAGACTACGATGCAGGTCGGCGAGTACCGCCTGAACGACCCCCACGACATTGAGACCCCCGAGTTCCTCGTCTACGAGGACATGGTGGGCTACAACATCGACGCGGTGATCCGCGTCTGCGGCTCCGTCGACCGGATCGTGCCCCACGCCAAGACCCACAAGTCGGCCGCCGTCCTGGAGCGCCAGATGGACGCCGGCTTGCGCTCGTACAAGTGCGCGACACTTCGCGAGGCCGAGCTGCTCGTCGAGCACGGCGTGGACGAGCTGATCTTCGCCTACCCGCTCGTCCAACCGAAGAAGATCGAGCGCCTCGCCAGGCTCAAGAAGGACAACCCCGGCACCGCCATCAAGGCCATCGTCAGCACCCCCGAGCACCTGGAAGGGCTCTCGTCCGTGATGCAGCGAGAGGGCATGACCATGGAGGTCTACGTCGACCTGGACACCGGGATGCGCCGCACCGGCGTGCAGCCAGGCGCCGAGGCCGCGGACTTCTACGCCACCGCCGCCCGGACTCCCGGGATCAGCGTGCTGGGCGTGCACGTGTTCGACGGCCACACCCTGTACAAGCCCGACTACGACGAGCGCAAGGCCCTGGTCGACACGAGCATCGAGTACATGCGCGAGGTCTGGGACCGCGTGTCGGCCCAGGGCATCGAGATCATCGACAACGTGGCCGGCGGCTCATGGTCGTTCCACCTCTACCTGGGCGAGGAGAACGTGCGGGTGTCGCCCGGCACCTGGGTCTACTGGGACTCCCGCAACGCCACTATGGCTGAGCTGCCATTCAAGATCGCAGCGGTCGTGCTGGGGCAGGTCGTTGACCGCGACCTCGGGATGGACACAGTGACGACCGACGTTGGGTCCAAAGTCGCCTCCCCCGACCAGCCGATACCCAACCGCTTCACCGTTGTGGGCCACCCCAAGGCCGAGCTTGTCGCCCAGAGCGAGGAGCACGGGGTCGTCAAGCTCAACGGCGAGGAGCTGGACGTGGGCGACTATATCCTGGCCGCGCCGGGCCACGCCTGCACTACGACGGTGAAGTTCCCCTTCGCCAACGTCGTGGACTCCAACGGCAACATAGCGGGGCGCTACGACCACACGGCCCGCGACCACTGAGGGTGTGGGGCACTCTGGCCTCCTCTCCCTCGACGGGAGAGGATTGAGGTTAGGTTCGCCCTGAGCCTGTCGAAGGGCAGTGCTCAGCAGGTCGAGCTTGCCGAGGAACTCGCGAGGGGAGAAGGAATGGCAGCTAGCCGCCGGCTACCGCAGGGACGATGCTTACCTCGTCGCCCGCACTGGTCGCCGTGCCGAGGCCGTCCAGGAAGCGCACGTCCTCGCCGTTCACGTACAGGTTCACGAAGTTGCGCAGGTCGCCCGACTCGTCGCAGAGCCGCTCGCTGATCCCAGGGTACTGCCCGTCGAGGTCCGCGATGACCTCCGCGACCGTTGCGCCGTCGCCGCTAACCTTGTCCTGCCCGTTCGTAAGCCGCCTCAGGGGCGCTGGTATCCTGACGTTGACGCTCATGGCTGTCGGTCCTCCGATCTTCCTGGGTTCTGGGAGTGCGCGGGGCCCGCGTTCAGCGGTCGATCCCCGCAGCCTCGAACGAGGTGTACGTGGGGTCGATCTCGACGCGGTCGACCAGGTGCGCGACGACCTCCTGGGTCTTGAAACCGTTGCCGGTGATGAAGGCCACCGTGACCTCGTCCCTGCCTATCTTGCCCGACTCGGCCAGCTTGCGCAGCCCAGAGATGACGACCCCGCCCGCTGTCTCGGTGAAGATGCCTTCCGTCTCTGCGAGGAGCTGGATGCACTCCGCAATCTCGTCCTCTGGCGCGGCCGCGGCGGTGCCTTCAGTCTCCTTTAGCACCTGCAGGGAGTAGACGCCCGCGGCCGGGTCGCCTATGGCCAGGGATTTGGCGATGGTGTCGGGCTTCTGCGGCGCTACGTACGTGTCACCGCTCTCGAAAGCGGACACGATGGGCCGGCACCCCTCAGGCTGGGCCAGGTGCATCCTCGTGGCCGGCTGATCGATGAGGCCGACGTCGGCCATCTCGGTCAGCCCCTTCCATATCTTCGTGTGAAGCTCGCCGGACGCCGCCGGGACGACGCAGTGGTCGGGCGCCTTCCAGCCGAGCTGCTCGGCAACCTCGTACCCGAGGGTCTTGCTGCCCTCCGCGTAGAATGGCCGCATGTTGATGTTCACGAACGCCCAGCGCAGGTTGTCGGCCAACTCGCTGCAGAGCCGGTTCACCTGGTCGTAGGTGCCGTCGACCGCCACGAGGGTCGGGCCGTATACCGCCGCGCCCGTGATCTTCCCGTTCTCCAGGTTGCCCGGGAAGAATACGACGGTCTTCATCCCCGCCTTGGCCCCATGCCCGGCCACGGAGCCCATCAGGTTCCCTGTCGACACGCAGGCGAGCACCTCGAACTCGAACTCGAGGGCTTTCGCGGTCGTGACGGCCACGGGCCTGTCCTTGAACGAGAAGGTGGGGTTCACGCTGTCGTTCTTGATATACAGGTTGTCCAGGCCCAGCTTGCGCCCCAGGTTCTTGGCCGGCAGGAGCGGCGTGAACCCGGTGCCCATGTCCACGGCCTCCTCGGCCCGCACGGGCAGGAAGTCGTGGTACCGCCACATCGAGAGCGGCCCGTCGGCGATCGACTTGCGTGAGACGGCGCGGGCCATGGAGTCGTAGTCGTAGCGGACTTCGAGTGGGCCGAAGCAGAACTCGCAGGCGTTCGAGGGTTCGATGGGATATTCCCTGCGACACTCACGGCACTCTAGGGACTTGGCGTGGGACACTCGGCGGGCCTCCGGCGGAGGTATGCGGGCTTCCGGCCCCTCGCCGGTATGGCTAGAGGCAGGAAAAGGGTAGCAACGACGCCGAAACTGTGTCAAGGATAGCTGCGGCGCCCGAAACGCCACTCCCGCCGCTCCCGAGAAGCGTCCAGGGAGCAGGTCCTCTATTGGGAGAGGAGACCAGAGAACAGCCTGGCATTTTGTACTTGTCTAAGAACGCACCAATACTTATTGACAGTCCGGCACGCAGCCAGTTAGGCTAAATCCCATCAATCGTAGCGGAGGTTTCCCCTTCGATGAGCTACCCCTTGCTGGAGGAAAGCATTGCCCTCGTTCCTGGCTCTCGGCCGAAACATGAAGAACGAGAGCCCCTTCTCCAGCACTCATTACAAGTCGACCCCAGGCTGCGGTAGCCCTGCCGCCCTCCCCTTGCTTAGAAGATTCGCCCGAGTCGCCCCGTGTGTCTTCCTGACCTGGAACATCCTGTGGCACGTCCTGTTCGCCGGCCAGGTATCCATGTCCTACGCCTTCTACCCCATGGACCTGCTGCTGCCGCCCGTGACCGGGTTCCGCACCGCCATTTCGATGCTGCTGCTCCTGCTGGCGGGAGTCATCACGCTCTGCTACGTCCGGAGGGCGTTCCGCGGCGCGGCCCGCGTTCCGGACCCGCAGGCTCATCCGATCTATGACGTCGGAGGGCCGATCGCCGCGCCGTACTTCGACTACTCAGCGGCCGTCCAGACTCTCGAAGTCTGCATGGCCGCAGGTCGCGCGTCGGCCGCGAAGGCGCTCGACTCCGCCCGCTCCAGGATTCCCGACCGGATACTTCCCGATGTCGTGGACGGCCTGTTCGCCGGCACGGAGCGCCGCTGCAGTCTGAGCCTGGCATAACACAATCGGGTCCCACTCCCCTCCTGTCAGCCCCACCTCTCGCACCCCCTTGCCTGGCCCGCGTGCCCCAGCCCGCCAGCCTGGCTGTCCAGCCCGCAGCCGCGTCACCCGCCGCCGCCACGCCGGGAAACGAGGGGGTGTTATACTTTGAAACGGCCGGAAACAACCCGGCTGGACCCTCCCGGAGAAGTGACTTGACTACGAATCTAGCGCCGACCGCGGACACCTCCCGCACCGACAACTCGTTGCTGGAGGAGATACAGAACCGCATCCTGTGGCTCGCCTGTCACATGGTCGACTACGCCAACAACGAGCGCCCGAACCCAACCGGGCTGAAGGTCGGCGGCCACCAGGCCTCGAGCGCGTCGGTCGTCACCGTGATGACGTACATGTTCTTCGAGTACATGCGCCCCGGCGACCGCATCTCGGTCAAGCCCCACTCGTCCCCCGTATACCACGCCATCCAGTACCTGCTCGGCAACCTGGACCCCGAGTACCTCAAGGCCCTCCGCGGCTTCCACGGCCTCCAGGCCTATCCGAGCCGCACGAAGGACCCGGACGGCGTCGACTTCTCTACCGGCTCAGTCGGCCTCGGCGCAGTGGCCCCCAACTGGGCCTGGCTGGCCGAGGAGTACGTGCGCGACCACCTGGACCCCAACAGCGGACCCGGCCGCCGCTTCATCAGTCTCATCGGCGACGCCGAGCTGGACGAGGGCGTCGTGTGGGAGGCCATCGCCGACCCGTCCCTGGCCGACACCAGGGACGTACTGTGGGTCGTAGACCTGAACCGCCAGAGCCTCGACAGGATCGTCCCCGGCATCCGGGTGAAGGTGTGGCGGGAGATGTTCGAGGCGAACGGCTGGAAGGTCGTCGACGCCAAGTACGGCCGCAAGCTGCAGGCCGCCTTCGACGAGCCCAACGGCGAGCTGCTGCGCGGCGCAATCGACGACATGTCGAACGACCTCTACCAGCGGCTCCTGCGCGTCGACAGCCCGACACTGCGCGAGTGGCTGCCCAAGGTCAGCACCCACCCGGGCGACATGGCCGAGCTGCTGGGCCGGTGGGACGACGACGAGCTGAACGAGATCTTCCACGACCTGGGCGGGCACGACTTCGACGTGCTGCGCGAGGCCTTCGACGAGCTGGACATGGAGAGCGGCCCGAACGTGCTCTTCGCCTACACCCTGAAGGGCTGGAAGCTGCCGACCATCGGCCACCCCCAGAACCACTCGGCGACCCTGAACCGCCGGCAGATGACCCAGCTCCGCGAGAGCCTCGGCGTACCCGAGGACGAGGCGGTGTCGCGGCTGGGCTCGGACACCGCGGCCGGGCGCCTCTGCCTCAACAAGGGCTACGATCTTCAGCTCACACGGCGGAGCAACGGCGCGCCGCCCCAGATCGACATCCCCACCGAGTTCGGGCGCTCCTACAACGGGCGCATGTCCACCCAGCAGATATTCGGGCTGGTCCTCACCGAGCTGTCGCGGAGCAACGAGCACCTGCACGAGCGCGTCGTGACCGTCAGCCCCGACGTCGCCAGCTCCACCAACCTGGGCGGCTGGATAAACAGGGCGGGCGTATGGGCCAAGCGCCCCCAGGAGGAGTTCCCGGAGGACCTGGAGGGCAGCTCCATCAGGTGGGAGGAGTCCGAGGAGGGCCGGCACATCGAGCTGGGCATCTCCGAGAACAACCTGTTCATGGCCCTGGGCCAGTTCGGCCTCACCCACGAGATGACGGGCGAGATGTTATTCCCCATTGGCACCCTATACGACCCCTTCGTCAGGCGGGGCCTGGACGCCTTCGTGTACAGCGTCTACGCGGGCGGGCGGTTCATAGTCGTCGGGACGCCGTCGGGGGTGACCCTCGGGCCCGAAGGCGGCTCGCACCAGTCGGAGGTCACGCCGTCCATAGGCGTGGAGATGCCCGAGCTCGGCTTCTACGAGCCCTGCTTCGGCCAGGAGCTGGAGTGGATACTCCTGGCCGCGCTGGAGAACATACGGACGCGGAAGGAGTCGACCTACCTCAGGCTCACCACCAAGAACACCGACCAGGGCCTCTTCACCCTGCCTAAGGACGCCGACGCCCGCGAGGCCCTGCGCAGGCAGGTCATCCGCGGCGCGTACAGGCTCGTGGACCGGCGCAAGGACGACGGATATGAGGCGGGCGTGAACGAGGTCAACGTCTTCGCGTCGGGCGCGATCGTCCCCGAGGCCGTCGAGGCAAGCGCCAAGCTGCTGGACGAGGGCATCTACGCCAGCGTCATCAACGTCACCGGGCCCGGTCACTTGTACGCCGAGTACCAGGAGACGGCCCACACCGCCGTCCGCGGCAGGCCTGTGGAGGCGCCATTCCTGCAGGGCATTCTGGACGGCCAGGAGCGCCGCGCCCCCATCGTCACCGTCGTCGACGGCCACCCGCACACCCTCGCATGGCTGGGCGCAGCCCTCAACGTGCCCACCTACCCCCTCGGAGTTACCCGGTTCGGCCAGTCCGGCAACCCCGATGATCTCTACAGGGAGTACGAGATCGACTCCGACAGCATAATGGCCGCCTGCTTTGCGGCGTTGGGGATCTAGGCTCGACACTGCGTCGCGCCGTGGGATCGCTGAAGCTGGAATACACCAGGCACGCCGTCCAGGCGATGGCTGAACGCATGATTCCAAGAGAGTGGGTGGAGTCGGCAGTGGCGCAACCGGCCCTTCGCACTTCGGACCCAAACGACCCCGAGGTCGAGCGGTTCTTCCGCCGCACACCAGAACGTGGCGACCGCGTGCTGCGCGTCGCCGTGAACACCCGCGTTGTGCCCTGGCGCGTGGTCAGCGTATTCTTTGACCGAAGCATGAGAGGTGAGCTATGAAGCTAAATGTGGACAAGGAAGCCGATGCTCTCTACCTCCGCATCGACGACTCCCCCATAGTCGAGTCCGAGGAGGTCTCGCCCGGCGTCGTGCTCGACTACAACGAATCGAACGAAGTCGTAGGGGTAGAGATGCTACATCTCTCCAAGCGCTCGTCCAACCTGAATCTCTCGGCCTTGCAGTTCGAGACGGTTTGAGAATCGGCGGTGAGCCGACGTTCCGCAAATGGGAATCTAGCGAATGAAGAAAGACATTACTGAGCTGCCCTCAGACGTCCAGGAGCAGATACGGACGTTGGAAGCTCTGCCGGAGGAACAGATAGACACTTCCGACGCCCCGGAGATTCTCGACTGGTCCGATGCCAGGCGCGGGGTCTTCTACCGGCCCGCAAAGAAGCAGATTACGCTGAGGTTGGACTCGGACTCCAACGCCTAGTTCGAGGCCCGGGCTCGTGGGCACCAGCAGCCCGTTCCGCGGAGAACAGATTGATAGAGGGTCGTAAAGTCTGCCTACGAGGCCGTCATAAACCTCCCTTTGAGAGGCCCGGTGGGACAGACGCGGGAAATAGAAGCCGCGATAGACACCGGCTACAGCGGCTTCTTGGCCTTGCCGACGGCTCGAGGTTCACGATGTTACGGTATTGTGGGAAGGCCAGCCGAGACATATCGAGGTAGATGCGACAGGCAGCACCCCGCTCGTGGATATGCTGTTGTTGGACTGGCATGACTTAAGCATCCGGGTCCGGGACGGCGGGCACGTTCTCATACAGGCTACGGTAGACCAGTGACTATAGCAGTACAGACGAGATGAGCCAACGCTTAGATGTTGCATAGTGGAGGAGCCTGAGCATCTGCGGCGTCAAGTGGTTCAGCCAGCCCGGCAACCCCGACGACCTCTACCGAGAGTACGAAATCGACTCCGACAGCATAGTGGCCGCGTGCTTTGCCCCTTCCGCATTCAGGTTGGGTACGCTCGGCCTGCCTCCACATACAGATACGCTGTTCAACCGCCCTATCCGCAGAGTATTCTAGGCATACACCGTCAAGGAGAGTACACTTACCTTATGGTTTCAACATCTGCTACCAGACAGGATATCCTTGAACAGTTCCAGCTTTTTCAAGGAGGCACGGGTGGCCTCGACAGTTGGTTACGATCCGAAACCCCGAGTGAAGTGTTTGATACGCTTGCAGATCTAGATACTCATCCCCTAAGCCGGGCAAGGTTCAACCAACTCCTTACCTTGGCCCATGAAGCACCTATATCGCAGCCGCTGTTTGAATACTACTGGCTGAGCGCTCCCGAGCACCCATATGACGTAAGACGCATACCCTGCTACGACGAACGTTGGCCTAGGTTAACGAACATTGGCTCTATCGATCAACTCTACTGGGGTTTGTACAGATTCTACGTTGACGCCTTGCTCTACTTCGGGAGCATAAGGACCGCATATCAGAGACTCCGTGAGCTCTCGGGGAGCGATCTACATTCCTTCTTCTCGGGACATCGGTTCAATGGGCTGGACGAACGCGGCGAACCCCTTCTCCTGCTCCAGATCGCAAAGGACAATCGCTACTTGATATCTGAGATGGCATGCAAGTCTTTTGAGGTTATTGGGGGAAAGGGGGATGCCAATCAGATAGAACAGGTCATGATCGATTTGTTCCAAAACCACCGTGCTGATGGCGGCGGCCCAGTAACTGCACGACAACTATTGACCGGCGACTATGCGAAGGGGGAATACGCGCACATCCAGCCACAATTGCAACTCTCCGCAGACGACTTCATGGAGGAAGTTCTGGAAGACGAGAGCAGCCTGCTTGATAAGATACACCGTGTTGCTCAAGACTTCGCCCGTGCCAGGAAGGCGGCCCTGTCCAATACAGATATGTACCTGTCGATGGTAGGAGACCTGGACGTCTACATCGCCACCTCCATGCGCAATCGAGATGACTTCCGAGAGATGGCCGACTTTTGCGAATCAGTTTTTGGCAATGACCAGTTGCGAACATTGAAGCTACGGTATTTTGACCCCACTCTTAGTGCCGCAGAGCACCACGAGGACAAAGGCTTAATAGAGTGCCTCATGGTTAAGTGCGCGAAAGCTCTGATCCTCAACGCTGGTAGCCGCGATAGTTACGGAAAGGATGCCGAAGCCGCAATGGCACTAAGTTTGGGCAAGCCTGTGATAATATTCGCAAACGAAACATTCCGAAGCGATTTCTTCCGCGACGTGCATCCCTTGTCCCGCCTCATTAACTTCGACACCGGCGTAGCCGTAGGGGCGATGGTAGCTACGTCGACAGATCAGGTCACAGACCTGCTGCACCGCATCCTCACCAACACGCTTGAGTATGAACTCGTTCAGCCTAGACCCCAGTACTTGGTGCTTAGGGAAAAATGCACCCAGTCCGTAGTACGTCTACAAACGAGCGACCTCCTGCTCCGCGAAACATTCTGGAACCACTATCACAATCGGATTAAGTAATGGGTTAGGTTCCGGGCGAGACGCCTTATCACAAGACATCGACCATGTTCGACAGCCACAGATGGAATGAACCCATCCTCGGTGAGACCCGTACGAAGCGGCAGCACTTTGTCCCTCGTATGTACCTGAAGCCATTCACCAGACAAAACGGCAAGATACGCGTTGTCGATTTGCAGGAAAAACGCGAGTACGCTACATCAATTGGGAATGTGGCGGTAGAGACTCGCTTCTACGATGTTGACCTAGAGGGGCAACACTTCTCGGCTGAAGATTGGCTCGCGGTGCTAGAGAGCGAAGCGTCCAGTGTTCTTCGGCTCCTGCTCGACGATCCTGCGTCAATTGAAGGGCTCACTGACGAACAGGAGAATGCCCTCTCGAGGTTCATCGCGGCACTTAGTATTCGGACACCCTCCAAACGGCAAGAAATGGACGATACCCTTGATAGTGTCTTCTCGCAGATCGAGCAGAATCTAGAATCCCAGTTCGTGAATCGATTCGGGGAAGCCCAAGGACGTTCTATGTTCGAGAAGTGGCAAGCGAAACCATTTCACGAGCGCTATGGGGAGCGAGAGCCCACTCAGCCCGCATCAACAAGCTTCTTGCTTACCGAAGTGCAAGGTTTCGCCAACTTGCTGCGAGGCGCACCTTGGAGGCTTGGAAACGTGGTCGGGCGGCGTCTCTACACCTCTGACAACCCGGTGAGCCGCTACTTGCCTCCGGTCAGATCATGGGGGCAGGAGGGTGCCTACCCCTCATCCCACTACTTCTTGCCACTGTCACCAGAGCTCCTTCTCAAGATCGAGCGAAGGCCTGACTCTGGCGACCCTGATACAGAAGTAAGTCCCTGGGGAGAACGCCGGGAAAGGGACTTCTCTGAGTGGGAGACGTCAATGGCCAAGCACGTCATCTCCCGTGACGCCTCTCGCTTCCTCTATGGAGACGGCTTGGTAGTTCCGAAGCAGTGTGCCGTGTCATGCCTGGATCAGGTTGAACTGGCTATGCGAAAGTTCGCTGTTAGATACTTGGGCTTCGACCCTAACCCACCGCCAGGGATAGGCTTCCCCGCGCCTCTAGTTGCTTCCGACCCTTCCAGCCATTCGACGCCGGCTTTGTAGGCTAGCAGAGCGTAACCCCGGTATCCTAGCTACGCCCGCCCTATATACGGCATGTCGGTTGCCATTATGGTGACGAACTGGACGTTCGTGTCCAGCGGCAGGTTCGACATGTGCACGACCGTGGACGCTACGTGCTCGACGTCGAACGTCGGCTCCACCTTCATCGAGCCGTCGGCCTGGGCGGTGCCGGACGGCATCCTCGCCGTCATGGGCGTGGCGGCGTTGCCGATATCGATCTGGCCGCACGCGATGTTGTACTTGCGCCCGTCGAGCGAGGTTGCCTTGGGCGAAGGTGGCGGTGTCCACGCCCCGTAGAACCAAACGTGGTCCGGTGTCCGCACTCGCTTCAAGGCTGCAGGCCGGTGACAGCGTGCCTGGTCGCCGTGTAGGGGCCGGGTCGGGGTAGCTACGTCTGCATTATCTGGACCAGGTTGCCGCAGGTGTCGTCGAAGACTGCAATAGTGACGTTGCCCATTTCTGTTGGCTCCATGGTAAAAGCCACGCCCAGTGACTTCAGTTTCTCAAACTCTGCATGGATGTCCGTAACGCTAAAGGACGCCGCTGGGATGCCCTGGTCGAATATCCCTTTCTGAAATTCCTGCGCTACCGGGTTTTCATTTGGCTCAAGCAAGAGCTCGGGCCCATCCGGGTCATCGGGCGAGACGACGGTAAGCCACTTGAACTCCCCCACGGGGACGTCGTGCTTCTTCACAAAGCCGAGGGTCTCCGTGTAGAACCTCAGGGCCTCGTCCTGGTCACTTACGAACACGCCAGTGAGTGTAATACGCATATCCGGTCTCCTTTGCTTTTCATAGTGTCACTTGAGCCATCGATCCATGACAGCCCTGAGGGGCTCATCGTTGAAGACGAGCATCCGGTACTTGCCGCGCTTCTCTGAGCTTACGAGTCCCGCTTCTTCTAAGACATCGATGTGCTTGGCCAGGGCCTGTCGCGAGATGGCGACTTCATGCCGCATGATCAAGCGCGCCGTGAGCTCGTAGAGCGTCTGCTCATTTCGCTCAGAGAGCTCGTCCAGCATCAACCTGCGTGTTGGGTCCGCGAGTGCCCTGAAGACCAGGTCTGTGTGCATGCGCGCATATAATACGCAACCACAGGGTTGCCTGTCAAGGGGCAATTCCCCAGGCTGGCAGGAACCACATCCCCAGCCGTCTGCAGGACCCGTCCTGAGAGGACGGTGCAGGCTGCGCCGTCGTTCGGCATCAGCCCGTCTGAGAAGCGGACGCTCGACCTCGTGACGGTCCGGTTTGCGCCCGCCCCGGTTTCTCGGTAGTCTGAGCGGGAACTGGCGGTACGGAGCAACGCGAGGCATGAACGTCATCCTCCTCGGGGCCGGACGGGGCGAACGTCTTATGCCCCTCACCGCGTCGCAGCCAAAGTGCTTTACTGAAGTAGCGGGCGCCAGGATTCTCGATTGGACGCTAAGTGCGTTTCGACAGAATGGTCTGGACCGGTTTGTCTTCGTAGGCGGGTATCTCATGGACGTGGTCCAGGACGCCTACCCGAATTTCTCCTATGTGGAAAATTCCGCCTGGCCCACGACCAACATCCTCGCTTCCCTGGTCTGCGCTCGTGAGCACATGGGTGGCGGCTTCTATGCGACATACACCGATACGCTGTACCTCGGCGACGCGGTGAAGGCGCTTCAGGACTCGCCGCACGACATCACGCTCGTCATGGACACTCGTTGGCGTGAAAGGTATGTGTTTCGGAGTATGCACCCGGAGTCGGACGCCGAGAAGATGCTCGTGGACGGCGTCCGCGTGGTGGAAGTCTCACGGACGATCGAGCCGCACGAGGCATCGGGAGAGTATTCGGGCGTGATCAAGATGACGGCCGAGGGAGCTTCTCAGTTCCTGCAATTCCACGACGAGCTCCACGCCGAGCTCGGCGATGAGCAAGTCATCGCCGATGGCAGGCCCTTCCGCATGGCATATGTAATTCATCTACTCGACCGGATGATCAGAGATGGGATTCCGGTACACTGCGTCGCGGTACCCGGTGACTACCATGAGGTCGACACCATCCAGGACTACCACCTGGCCACCGCCGACTGGATGCGGTTCGCGATCTAACCTGTTCCTGGGACACGTCCGACCAGGAGCAGAGAAACGCACGGTATCTTGCCTGAGAGCCAAATGGAAAGAGCCCTGTTCCCAACCACCGTCGTCGGCTCCATGCCGCGACCTCAATACGTGCGAGACCTGATTGAATCACAGGTCGAAGGGGGCGGCTCTTCAGGCGACTTCCGGCGGATGATGGACTCCGCCATACCATACGTCGCGCAGATGCAGGAGCTCGCCGGCATCGACATCATTTCCGACGGGGAGTGGCGCAGGAAGTCATACATCGGGGTGATAGCCGATATCTGCAGCGGGTTCGATATATCCATCAAGGAAGTCCTCGGGCAGCGCCAGACGTGGCACGTCGTCACTTCGAAAATCGAAGTTGCAAACCCCGGCTTGCTGGCGAGGGAGGCAGGGTTCCTCAAACTGCACACGGGACGCGAGGTCAAGGTCGCCATACCATCGCCATACCTGATAGGTGAGCGGATGTGGGACCCCGAGCTGTCAAGAGCCGCGTATCCCACTCGACGTGACTTCACAGAGGCGCTCGTGCCCGTGCTCCGGCAAGAGCTCGAAGCCCTGCGCGACGAAGGGGTAGCGATAGCGCAATTCGACGACCCTCACTTGTGCCTGTTCGTGGACCCGAAGGTGCGGGCGGACTACGACGATCCGCAGGCCGAGATGGCGTACTGCGTCGACTTACTCAACCGCGTCGTCGAAGGAGTAGACGGAGTCCGGTTGGCGGTCCACCTGTGCCGGCGTAACAAGGGTCGCGCGGGATGGGTCGGCGAGGGGGGATACGAGCCGATCCTCCCAGCGTTGGCCGGGCTCGAGGTCGACATTCTCATGTTGGAGTTCGCGATACCGGCGGCGGGCGACTTCGCCGTACTGCGCGACTTACCGGAACGCTTCGACATCGGCCTGGGATGCGTCGACTGCCGCGGCAGCCACATAGACACGCCGGACGAGATTGCCGCCCGCGTCAGGCGGGCCGCCCAATATGTCGCGCCTGAGCGGGTAATGCTGCACCCCGACTGCGGTTTCGCGCCGGGAAGCGCCGCCGATATCCCGCTCGACGAGGCCTACTTGAAGCTCAGGAATGAGTCCCTGGCGGCCGAGATGCTTAGGGAGGAATTTCGGTAGCTCAGCACACTGCCGGTAAGCGCAGCCGACGTTCGGAAAGTCAATTGCAGTCCGACTGACTGGACCACCAGCTAACCCCGGCCGATGTAGGGCATGTCGGTCGCCATGATCGTGACGAACTGGACGTTCGTGTCCAGCGGCAGGTTAGACATGTGCACGATCGTGGACGCGACGTGCTCGACGTCGAACGTCGGCTCCACCTTCATCGAGCCGTCGGCCTGCGCCGTGCCCGACGGCATCCGGGCCGTCATGGGCGTGGCGGCGTTGCCTATGTCGATCTGGCCGCACGCGATGTTGTACTTGCGACCGTCGAGCGAGGTCGACTTGGTCAGGCCCGTGACCGCGTGCTTGGTCGCCGTGTAAGCGACCGAGTCGGGTCGCGGCACGTGGGCCGAGATGGAGCCGTTGTTGATGATCCGGCCGCCCATGGGCTCCTGCGCCTTCATGATCCTGATCGCTTCCTGCGTGCAGAGGAACGTCCCCGTCAGGTTCGTATCGACCACGCTCTGCCAGTCCTCGAAGGGCAGGTCCTCCATGGGCAACCTGGCCGCCCCGAAGCCGGCGTTGTTGAACAGCACGTCCAGGCGGCCGAACGCCTCCTTCGTCCTGGCGAACAGAGCGCTGACCGACTCGGGTTGCCCCACGTCCGTCTGGACACCCAGGATGGGCGCGCCGGAGCCCGCCAGCTCGACCGTCTCATCCAGCGGCTCCTTCCGCCGACCCGCTATGGCGACAGAGTAGCCGTCCCGCACCAGCGCCAGCGCCGAGTGCCTGCCGATCCCCGATCCCCCACCTGTAACGATAGCCACACGTCCGTTCGAGCTCATCTGTAGCATCTCCTAGTCATTCGTTTGTCGGCTTCAGTGTCCGTCGTTCCCGTTCAGGCGGGAACCCATCCCCGACCCCTGGACTCCGGCCTTCGCCGGAGTGACGGTTGTCAAAGGTCTCTCTTCTTTTGGGATGACGGGATCCCCCCACCCCCTAGATTGGGGACAGTTCCTGCTCGCAGGAATCCGGCTTTCGCCGGAATGACGATGGGTTTGCCTAGGCCTCCCTAGCGCACTGCTCGAGCAGGTCGAGCGCCGTCCTGGCGAAGGTCCACATGTTTGCCTCGCGGTCGGCGGACCCTGTCTCCAGGGTGATCGACGCCTCGACCGGCCCCGACACAGCGACGCACGAGTGGCCCGGGCTGTCCCCGTACCGGTTCCCCGTCGGCCCGCTGGCCCCCGTCTCCGCGAGGCCCCAGGTCGTGCCTAGCAGCTCTCGCGCGGTCCGCGCGTTCAGCAGCGCGTACTCCTCCGTGCTGGCCCTCAACCCCTCCATCGCCTTGTCGGGCACGCGCAGCAGACCCTGCTGGGCCGTCCTCGTGTAGACGACCGCGCCGCCCACGAAGTATGCGGACGCGCCAGGCGTAGCCAGCAGCGCGGCGGAGACCAGCCCGCCCGCGGACGACTCCGTGACGGCGACGGTCTCCCCACGCTCCTTCAAGAGCGCGCCAGCCGACTCGGCCAGCGAGCGCAGGTCATTCATGTTGTGGCTCCCCTCGAGGTCGCGACGCCCGCCACCTTACCATAGCCACCCTCCGCCCGTGAAGCTGGCCGCGACATCGCATCTGTCCTGTGTCCATGAGGTGAGATCCTCCCCATTGGTGAAAATAGCCCTCTGCAACCCCAGTATGTCGTCCTGGGCAAAGCGAAGGACCTGGGGTGGGGTCGGCCTCGACCGTGCCAAGGGACGAAGGAATTCTCACCCCCTTGTATGGCCTTCGCAAGGCCATGGTGATTCCGAACGCAACCCAACTTCCTCGTCCGCTGCAGTCGGCGTCGAAGGGGACCCCGCCCCAGGTCCTTCGTCGGGGACTCCTCAGGACGACAGTTGCGCACTTAGTGTAGTTCCCCCTAAGCCTGCCAGCCTTCTCAAGCGTGGGGTGACTGCCGGTCACGGGCCCTATAATGAGGCCGCCCGCCACCAGAGGAGAACGCCATGACAGACTCCCGGCACAAGGTACTGATCGTAGGCGACCAGCGGATGCGCGACTTGAGCCTGCTGCCCGCGGACCTCGACCGGCTCGCCGCGTTAGCGGACTGGGAGTGGCTGCACCTGGAGGGCGGCGCCGCCTACGGTTCGAACGAGGACTCCGGCGCCATCCGCCGGCTGCTCGAAAGCGTTGGCGGCATCGACGCCATCATCGTGTCCAACGGGTCTCCGCTGATCAGCGCCGAGGTCATGGACGCCGCCCCCAGGCTCAGGATCATCGGCGAGCTGGAGGGCGACAGGTTCGCCCACCGCATCGACGTGGAGGCCGCATGGGAGCGCGGCATCCGCACCGTCGACACGACCCACAGCTCGTCCTACCCGGTCGCCGAGTGGGCCCTCGCCATGATCCTCATCTCGCTCCGCAACGCAGGGGCGCGCTACAGGAGCATCCTGGCCGGAGAGGCGCCCACGACCGACTACGAGGACTTCGGGTACCTACACGGCGAGCTGACGGGCAAGCGGGTCGGGCTGATCGGGTGCGGCCACATAGGGCGCAGGCTGGTCAAGTACCTGCAACCGTTCGAGGTCGACATCCGAGTCTACGACCCCTACCTGGCCAGCGAGATACCCGACGCGATCGGCGTCGTGCAGACCTCGCTGGACAACGTGCTCTCGAAGTCGGACGTCATCGTCTGCCTCGCCCCCATCACGCCCGCAACGGAGGGGATGATAGGCCGGCGCGAGCTGGACATGATCTGCCCCAACTCGGTGTTCGTGAACGTGTCGCGCGGCGCCATCGTCGACAGCGACGCACTGATAGAGCGCCTGAAGCGCGGCGACATCATCGCGGGCCTGGACGTGTTCGACCCTGAGCCGGTCCCGCCGGACAGCGAGATCATCGGTCTCCCCAACACCTTCCTGAGCCCTCACATCGCGGGCGTGACGCTGGCGAGCAACCAGCGCTTCTTCACGTTCATGGTCGACGAGCTCGAGCGCTTCTTCCAGGGCGACGAGCCCCTATTCCAGCTCAACCCCAGGTCGCTGGCCAACCGCAGAGGCGCGGCGACGCCCCAGGGCTGATCGAGGGGCTCTTACCCCTTCTCCCCTGGGAGACCTTGCGTAACGCCCCGTCGGTAGGGGCGGACCCATGTGTCCGCCCGATGGACGCGCCATCACCGAGGCTGGCCCACCACCCCCTGGATGGGGGACGGTTCCTGGGGCAGGAATCCGGCTTTCGCCGGAATGACGGTTATCAAGGGTCTCGCTAGCGGGAAGGCTGGGATGAGGGGTATGCCGCTGCCGTCCCGTCAGGGCGGGGATGTCCGGCAACTAGGCCACGCCCGCGTGCTGTTGCTCAGGCAAAGAGACCGGGCATACGAATGGCTGGAAGAGGGGGCGGCTCTCCTGGAGGTCGTCGGGGCAGCGGATGGTGAATTCCACTGGCGGCACAGGGTCAGGGTGGGTCTCTATGCCCCACTCCGCGAAGAACCGCTCCCTCTCGCCTACGTCTTCGAGGACTTCGAGATGGTCGGTCACTAGCTCTTCCAGCTCGCTCCGGCACCCTGCGAGTGTCTGGGCGAAAGTGCTCGTGCCTAGCTCGACGCATACGCCGACCCAGTTCGTTCCTTCTACGTGAAACCTGAGCGTGAGATGCACGTATACCCGCATCGAATCTCTCCACTCTGATGATGCCCGACGGGCTGAGTCTCAACCCTTGCGCTCATGGTAACATGCGGGGTCAACTTGAACGGCAGTCCCCTATGGAGTCGCAAGGAGGACCCATTGAGCTTCGAACTCCGACCTGAGCACCTTAGTACCCTGCGGTGGCGGTCGATCGGCCCTCACCGGGGCGGACGCGTCGTGGCAGTCGCGGGCGACCCTGAAGAGAGGCAGACCTTCTACTTCGGCGCATGTGCGGGCGGGGTCTGGAAGTCCACCGACGGCGGCACCTACTGGCGCAACGTATCCGACGGCTTCTTCCGCACGTCCGCCATCGGCGCAATCGCCGTCGCCGACGCAGACCCGTCGGTCGTGTACGCCGGCACGGGCGAGGCAAGCATCCGCAGCAACGTCTCCCACGGCGACGGCGTATACCGCTCCACCGACGGCGGCGCCACCTGGACGAACGTCGGGCTCGAGGACACGCGGCACATCGGTCGCGTGCGCGTCGACCCGCGCGACCCCGACCGGCTCTACGTCGCCGCCCTCGGACACGCCTTCGGGCCGAGCGCGCAGCGCGGGGTATTCCGCTCCACCGACGGCGGAGGCTCGTGGGAGCGCGTCCTGTTCAAGAGCGAGCGGGCGGGCGCGATCGACCTGTCGATGGACCCCAACAACCCCCGCATCCTCTACGCGGCCATATGGCAGGTGCTGCGGACGCCCTGGAGCCTCGTCGGCGCGGGGCCCGAGAGCGGCCTGTGGCGGTCTACGGACGGCGGCGACACCTGGACCGACCTGAGCGATCGGCCCGGGATGCTCGAAGGCATCAAGGGCAAGATAGGCGTCGCCGCGTCACCCGCCAAGTCCGGGCGCGTCTGGGCCATCGTCGAGCACGAGGACGGCGCGCTGCTGCTCTCGGACGATGGCGGCGACACCTGGGAGCGCGTGAACGACAGTCCCATCGTCAGGCAGCGGCCCTTCTACCACCACCACATCTTCGCCCACCCCACGAAGCCGGACACCATGTGGACGCTGCCGATACAGGCCTACAGGTCGGACGACGGCGGCCGCTCGTTCACCATGATGACCACGCCCCACAGCGACAACCACGACCTGTGGATTGACCCGCGCGACCCCCAGCGCATGATCGAGGGCAACGACGGCGGCGCCTGCGTCTCCTTCGACGGCGGCGAGACGTGGTCGACCATATACAACCAGCCCACGGCCCAGTTCTACCACGCCGCGGTCGACACCCGGCACCCGTACCGGGTCTACGCGACCCAGCAGGACAACAGTGCCATCAGCACGCCGAGCAGCTCGCCCAAGGGCGCGATTCCCTACTCCGACAGCTACGCAGTGGGCCCTTCGGAGAGCGGGCACATCGCCGTGCGCCCCGACAATCCCGACATCGTCTACTCGGGCGCAATCGGCAGCGCCCCGGGCGGCGGGGGAGCGCTCCTCAGGTACAACCACGCCACAGGCGAGTCGCGCATCATCACCGTGTGGCCGGAGATGTCGTACGGGCTGGGCGCGCGGGACATGCGCTACCGCTTCCAGTGGACCTTCCCGATAGTCATCTCGCCCCACGACCCCAACGTGCTCTACGTTGCCGCGAACAGGGTGTTCCGCTCCACCGACGAGGGCACGAACTGGGAGGCGGTCTCGCCCGACCTGACCCGCAACGACCCCGACAAGGGCGAGCCGGGCGGCGGCCCCATCAGCCGCGACGTGTCCGGCGCGGAGGTCTACTGCACGATATTCTCCTTCGCCGAGTCGCCCCACACCCCCGGCGAGTTCTGGGCGGGCTCTGACGACGGCCTCGTCCACGTCTCCCGGGACTCCGGCGCGACATGGGACGACATCACGCCGCCGGGCCTGCCGGAGTGGGCGACCGTCAGCATGATCGAGCTGTCCCCTCACGAGCCGGACACGGCCTGGCTCGCGGCCTGGAACTACAAGCTCGACGACTACTCCGCCTACCTGTACCGCACTCGCGACGGCGGGAGGACCTGGGACTCCATCGCCGGGGGGATCCCCGACGGCGAGTTCGTGCGCGTGATCAGGGAGGACCCGGCGCGGCCGGGCCTGCTCTACGCCGGCACCGAGACGGGCGTGTACGTCTCCCCGAACTCCGGCGCGTCGTGGCAGTCTCTCCAGCGGAACCTGCCCGTCACGCCCATCCACGACCTGCTGGTCAAGGACGGCGATCTGGTGGCCGCGACCCACGGCAGGTCGTTCTGGATACTCGACGACCTCTCGCCGCTGCGCGGTCTGACGGACGAGGCGACGAGCGACGCCGTCCACCTGTTCGAGCCAGCACCGGCCTTTCGCCCGCTAAGGATGCTCGGCAAGCTCGACTCGTTCAGGATGGGGCCGGGCAAGAACTACTGGATCGCCATCGGCGCCGCGGCGACCTTCGAGGATGTCGCCGCGGCCGACGGCGGCACGGAGCGCAGCTTCCTTGACGCCGGACACAACCCGCCCGAAGGGGCGATCATCACCTACCACCTCGGGGAGAGTTCGGAGGACGGCGCGACGCTCGCGATCCTCGACACGGAGGGCGGGGAGGTGAGGCGTTTCACCGGCCTGCCGGCAGAGGCTGGCATGAACCGATTCGTCTGGAACTTGCGCCACGAAGGCCCCCGCGAGGCCCCGGGAAACGACGACGAGCGCCTAGTCGCCGGGCCGACACCGGAAGGGCCGACCGCCGTGCCGGGCAGCTACACTGTCAGGCTGGAGACGGCCGGCCGCACACTCACACGCTCGCTCAGTATCGTGAAGGACCCGCGCTCCGAGGCGTCGGACGCCGACCTCGACGATCAGCTGACCCTGCTGCACAGAATCAGGGACGGGATCTCCGAGACCAATCTCGCCATCGACGAGCTGCGGCGGGTCAGGCGCCAGGTACGGGAATGGGTGGATCGGGCCGATGGAACGGAGGGCGGCAGCCAGGCTGTAGATTCAGGACGATCCATCGTCGAGCGGCTCGACGGCATCGAGAGCAGGCTGGTCGCCACGTGGCAGACGACCGAGCGCGGACAGCTGGGCACCCCGCTACCCAAGCTCGCGGAGGGCCTCGCCACGCTGGTCAGCGTAGTCGAGAGCGCCGACTCCACCCCAACGAGGAACTCCTACGAGGTGTTCGAGCACCTGTCGACGCGTGTAGCCGGCGAGATCGGACCGCTGCGCGAGACCATCGACCAGGACATCCCCGCGTTCGTAACCATGGTCCGCGAGTCCGGCGTCCCGGACATCCTGACGGAATGAGATGCGTCCTGCCCTCTAGAAGAACCCTGAATCCACTGCCCGGGGAGAGAGGGAGAAACGTTCGCCCTGAGCTTGTCGAAGGGCAGTGCTCAGACAGACCGGTAGCCCTACCCCGGCTTCATTGCCTTGAGCGAGAACAGGAACGGCACCAACTCCCCGCCTTCCGGTAGGCGCCACCAGCCGTCCTCTCCCTGCTCCATCATCGGCAGGGCCTGGTATGCGGTGAAGTGGTGTTCGTGGAAGAACTCCACGACCAGCCCCGCCGAAATCAGCGGGTTGAGTATGTCGCCCACGCTGTGGCCCCACTCGAAGGTCGGCCCATACTCCTCGTCCGGCCCGTCCGTGTAGGTAGGCCCCGGCTCGGACGCAATGGGCCCGGCCCCGCGGGTGGAGTACGGGTAGAAGGGCCGTAGGTCGACCGCGTCTTCCTCGTCGAAGACGCTGCCAAAGGGGTGAGCGTCAACAATGTAGAACACCCCGCCCGGCTCCAGGAAGTGGGCGATCACCTTGGCCCACGGCTCCAGGTCGGGCAGCCACGTCAGCACGCCGTATGACGTGAACACCACGTCGAAGCGGCCGTCCAGCGTATCCGGCAGGTCGTAGATGTTCGAAACGACGAACTCCGCGTCAATGCCGAGCTCCGCGCTCAGCGACCTAGCCCGCGAAATCGCCTCCGCTGAGAAGTCGACACCCGTGACTTCGGCTCCGAGCCTAGCCCAGGACATCGTGTCCATCCCGAAGTGGCACTGCAGGTGGAGCAGCCTCTTGCCTTCGACATCGCCCACCTCCTCGATCTCGAGGGAGTTGAGCGAGGACGCGCCTGCCCTGAAGCCGTCCACGTCATAGAAGCGGGACTTGAAGTGAGTCGGCGTCCGCGCGTCCCAGCTCCGGCGGTTAGCCTCCATGTACCGGTCGCAGCTATCGGGCACAGGTCTACGCTGCCCTGTCCTCGACTACGAGGCTGCGGCCCACGGCCCTAAGGGCCTTCTCTACCTGGGTGAGATGAGAACCGTAATCGGGGTCCATTACCTTGCGAACTGCGTCACTGCTCAAGCCCAGGCGATCAGCGAGCTCTCCCGCAGTGATCCCCTGCTTTCGCATCGCGGTGTAGAGTGCCAGCTTGGCCGCGACTATAGGGGGGACCGCTACCATCACCTGGCCTCCCTCAGCTTCGCTTGGAACGGGGAGAGCCTCGCTGTTGTCCACGTATGCGCACAACGCGACGACCAAGGCGTCCTCCGCCATCTCCAGCGCTTCGGCCCGGTCGTCCCCACAGGTCAGCGCTTCGGGGACGTTGGGGAATGTAACGTTGAATCCGCCGTCATCTTCTTCAGGAGTGAGGACGCATGGATAGGTGTAGCGCATCAGAAGCTCTCCTTGTCGATGTCCAACTGCTTCAACATGTTCCGAAACGTTCCGGGCTTCAACTCGCCTCGCATGACACGGGCCCGGCTTAAGACCCTCCCTTTCGCCACGAGAAGTGGCTCCCCGTGTTCCGACAAGCGCAACAGCCTGCTGCTGCTGGACCTTTGTACGCTCCCACAACGACCCCGCAGATGCCTGCGACTAAGGCAAGGAGCACTTCACTGTTCCAACCACTCTTGTCTCCGGTCGCGTGCATTAGTGCGGCCATTCCCAAGAACACCAGTGCCGTTAGTATGTAGAATACGAACCCACGCATAACGGCATCCACGACTGCTTTCACACTCATAGCTGTTCTCCTCGGCCCTCAAGGCCTCCTTGGCCACCGTCCTATACAACGGCCTAGTGCGCCCAATGAAACGAGCTGTACAAGGCGCAATTGGACCCCATGTCATCCTGCGTCTCGCTACTCTCCCGGCTCCGCGAACGCCAGGATCCGCGCGGGGTTGGCCACCGTGATCGTCTCGATGCTGGACTCCTCGACGCCCATGTTCAGCAGGTGGGGGATGAACCGATCGAGGATGAACGAGTACCCGAAGCCGCCGTACCTCTTCAGGTGGGTCTTCCAGCACACGTCGTGGGACAGCAGGACCTTGTCCTCGTACCCGGTCTCGATGAGCCTTGGCACCGCCTCGGCGTCCCGGGCTGTCACGCTCGGGCCCAGGCCCTCCTCGGGCCCCAGGACGTCGATGCTCCTGACGACCTCGTCGCGTCCGATCAGGTCGAGCTGGATGTACGGGCCGCGCTCCAGCAGCTCGAGCATCAGCCCCATGTCGTCCGCTATCTCGTCCGAGTGGCCGAGAATGACGCGCTCCAGGTCGACCCCAAGCTCCTCGAGGATGTCCAGGGTCTGGTGACGCTCCGAGCCGACGCCTCCCCTGTGGAGGGAGATGGGCGCGCCCGTGACCAGGGACGCAAGGCCCGCGGCGCGAATGCTCTTCTCCTCGTTGGGCCGGATCGGGCCGCCGTTGACACCGATCTCGCCTATGACTCCCGACCTGATGCCCGTACCGCCCACACCCTCGGTCACGTCGGTGACGATGACCTCGGTCAGGTCCTCGACCGAGCGCTGGTCCATGTCCACGGGGTGATACACCCGCTGGTAGTAGCCGGTGCCCATGACAATGTGCAGGCCCGTCGCCTCGGACACACGCAGCAGGGCCTCAGGATCGCGCTTGAGGCCTATGCTCGTCACGTCCACGATCGTGCCGCCGCCGCTGTTCCTGAACTCCATCACCTCGGCGGCCGCGACCCCTTCGTCGGCCAGGATGTAGTTGTCGGCAATCGGCTCCGCGTCCTTCGCGGCGCGGATGTTCCCCACGTCCACCTTCGCCTCCCAGAGGGCAAGCTCCGTCGCGGGGAAGTCGTCGCTGGTGAGTATGGGCTCGGAGCGCCCGGGCAGGTCGACGCTCAGGACGTGCGGCAGGTGAGTCTTCCTCAGATCGAGGAACAGGTGCTCGTGCATCAGGGCAGTCCCGAGAGCCCCGGGGTCGACCGGACCCCGGACGGTCTGGACCCTGCCCGTCAACTGCGGTGAGTGATTGGAGGACATGGCCACATTATAGGGCTACAATGCCCTCATGCAGCGACCGGCTGCCAGGAGGCTGTCGTGTTCAAGAAGATACTGGTCCCGCTGGACAAGACGGATGTGTCCCAGGGGATAGTCCCCATCGTCACCGACCTGGCACTGAGCACGGAGGCGCGCGTCGTGCTGCTAACGGTACTAGGCGTCGAGACTCCGGGAGACGTGCCCACAGCCGTTCGCGAGAGCTCTGAGGGCACGGCCGAGGCGGGGCGCTACGGGACCGTTCCGGCCGCCACCGCGATGGAGCCTACGGTGGAGGGCGGTCCATACCGTGCCCAACTCGACGAGAAGGCGGCGGACGATGCCGAACAGCGCCTGCGTGGATTCGTGCGCCAGCTTGGCGACGCTGGAGTGGAGGCTGGAACCGCGGTCACCTTCGGCACACCGGCTGAGGCGATACTCAAGACTGCCGCCGAGCAGGGCTGCGATCTGATCGCCATGTCCACACACGCACGCAGCGGGCTCGGACGCCTGCTGATGGGCAGCGTGACCGAAGAGGTGATCCGCGGGTCGACCGTGCCCGTCCTGACCATCAAGCCCCAGGACAGCTAGACTCGACCCCTATTCCCGCCATCAAAGCCCTTCCCGTGGAGCTTCCGGGCTCTGCGGAGTAGTCGCCCATCGCAGCCAGGGCGAACGAGACCCGGGCTACTGGCCTCCTGCCAGGCTGGCGAACAGATTGCGCCAGTCAGGGGCGGTGCCCTTTCCGGCCCGGTAGGTAATGATCCCGCTGCCGTCCATAGCGATCTTTGTAGAGTGCCCCGTTATTCTCAAGTCCGGGAGTAGTCTGCTCACAGCAACGGCCGTCTGGTACGTGAAGTCGTTGCTGACCCTGTAGGCGTCGAGGTCCTCCACCGTCTGCGTGGGGTCGAAGCCCACGCCGTAGAAGGCCACCGCGCTCTCGAACTCAGGGTAGACGCTGCTCAGGCTCCGTAACTCGGAGCGGCAGACAGGTCACCAGTCTGTGAAGAAGTAGAGGAGTACCGGCCTCCCATCCATCCTCAGCTCTGCCGCCGTGATCTCCGTCCCGTCCACCAGCTTCAAAACGAACTCGGGCGCAAGGTTGCCGACTTTGGTCCCCACGTCCGCTTGGGGCGCTGCCGTGGCAGTCGGCTCCGGCGTCGGCGTGCTGGTCGGCACGGGCGTAGGCGTCGCAGTCGGGGCCGGCGTTGGCGTGTTCGTAGGCACGGGCGTGGGCGTCGCGGTCGGAGCCGGCGTCGGTGTGTTGGTAGGCACGGGCGTGGGAGTCGCCGTCGGCGCGGGCGTCGGCGTGTCCGTAGGCTGCGGTACGGGTGTTGCGGTGCTCTCGCTCGGGGCGCCGGGCAGAGTCTCGCACGCAATCCCATCGCTATTGCTGTCCAGCCTGTGACGGTCCGTAGTCGGTCCACCAGCCGCCCTATAGAAGGCCTGTGCTTCTGACCAGGTTTCGAAGTCTGAGCAGTTTCGGTCAGGCCCAGCAGGGTCGTACCTCAATCCCGATGTGCTGGGCACCGGTGTGTGAGTGGCCGTCGGAGCGGGCACCGGCGTATCGGTCGGCGCTGGCACCGGGGTGTCGGTCGGCTGTGGCACCGGTGTATCGGTCGGCACTGCAGTTGGCACAGCCGCCGCAACTTGCGCGGGCTGGGTGGGCTCCGGTGCGGGCGCGGACGCGGGAGCCGTGCGGGTGTCGGCCAGGTCGCTCAACACCTTGACCCACTCGTCTCCATCTCCGCCGCCGAACCCCGCACGGTACGTGATCACGCCCATGCCGTCGATGGCTACCTTGGACGACTGCTTCAGGATGCGCAGGTCAGCGACGACTCTGCCGACGGGAGAGGCGATGTCGTAGGTATAGCCTTCGCGGGCCTTGAGCTCCTCAAGCTCATCGGGCGTCTCCGACGGGTCGAAGCCGACCCCGTAGAACTCGACCCTGTCCGCGAAGTCGGGGTAGATGCCGCTCAGGCGCCGTAACTCGGCGCGGCAGGTCGGTCACCAGCTCGTCAGGAAGTACAGGAAGACGGGCCGTCCCTCTTCTCTCAGCTGAGCGGAGGTGAGCTCGCTGCCGTCCTGTAGCCTGAGCTTGAAGTCCGGCGCCAGGTTACCGACGGCGATGCCTACCTCAGGGGCGGACTCGTCCACCTGCGGGGCTGGCGTCTCGGTCGGAGGCGCGGCGGTAGGTGGCGTCGTGGTGGGAGCCTGCTGTGCTGTCGGCTGAGGCACGGCCGTATCGGTAGGGGCCGGCGCGACTGTGGGTTCCGCGGGCTCGGACCCGCACGCTGTCCCAAGCACCAAAAGCGACAGGGTGGCCAGGAGGGCGACCCAGATCGTGATACGCTTCACTCTCACATCCAAGCCTCCAAAGATACTAGGGCGGAAGCCGGTGCGTCCGCTGGATGTTAGATGCAGGCGGACACCCTAACGATTTGCGAGGCCCGAGGGCTGGCAGAATCCGCCTTCGTCGCATACCTCGAGGATTCCGGAAACACGGGACCCCTGTCGGCGATACTCCATCAAACTGTAGTTTAAAAGTGCTAGACTGGGTCAGGGGCGCTAACTATCATGGTAGAGAGTGTACGCCTCGGCCCACCCGACGGTGACGCATTGGAGGGCAAAACTTGACACGAAGACTTCAGGTCCTGCTCCTGGCAGCATTCGCCGCGTCGGCAGCGCTTCTGTTCGTTTACGATGGAAGTGTCCTCGCCCAGGGTCAGCCGCCGCCGATCCCCCACTTCTTCAAGGGGACTGTGCAGATTGGCGCTGGGGGGCAGGTCCCGCCTGACGGTCATACCCTGATAGCCAGGATCGACACGCGCTACGAGTCGGAGCCCATACAGATCATCGGAGGGCGGTTCCAGGGACTGAGTGTGGGGCCGGAGGACCCGAACACGGTCGGTGCGACGATCACCTTCTTCCTGGACGGGCTGGTCCAGGCTGATCAGTCAGCGACCTACAGGCCCGGGTTCCGAAGGGGAGCGGACCTGGATGAGACGATAGCCCTAACCTTCCCCAGGTTGCCTGAGCCCACACCCACGCCTACACCAGAACCCACGGCAACGCCCACCATAACCCCCACGGCCCGGGCCGCGAGTCCCGCGGTCTACTCGGGGCCCATCGTGATCGCCGGGGGTACGGTACCCGACGAAGCCACGCTCATCGCGCAGCTCGGCGCCTACCAGTCCCTGCCCGCCGTAATATCGGGAAACACCTATGTCAACCTGGTGGTAGCGCCCAACGACCCCTCTCTGCTGGGTAAGCCGATCACCTTCCTGCTCAACGGGCACCCGGCCGCAGAGACAGACGCCTACACGAGCGGCAAGATCGACCAGAACTTCCCATTGGTATTCGTGGGCTTGCCGACGCCGGTGCCGACGCCCACGCCGACCAGCACGCCCACCCCGATGCCCACCAGCACGCCCACGCCGGCGCCCACCAGCACACCCACGCCGGTGCCGACCAGCACACCCACGCCGGTGCCGACCAGCACACCCACGCCGGTGCCGACCAGCACACCCACGCCGGTGCCGACCAGCACGCCCACGCCGATGCCAACCAGCACGCCCACGCCGGTGCCGACCAGCACGCCCACGCCGGTGCCGACCAGCACGCCCACGCCGGTGCCGACCAACACGCCTGCGCCGGCGCCGACCGTGGCTCCGCCTACACCCGCAATGGTCGCGCCTACGCCGGTGCCTCCGTCTGACGACGGGAACACAGGGATCATCATCATCGGCGCAATCGTGCTGATAGTCCTGCTCGCTGCGGTAGCCGCGGCATCCTACACGATTGGAACGAGGCGCCCCCGCTACTAAGCCCAGCGGAATGAAGTGGGGCTCATGGACGCAATAGGGAGGGTGGGCCGCCCACCCTCCCTGCACGGGGTGGAGACCGTGGGATGAGGGTAAGGGCAGCCATAGCGTCGGGCGTTATGCTGGCCCTTGTGTTCGCGGTCCTACTGGCGGGTCAGTCGCAGGCACACGACCCTACGCCCACGCCGGAGCCTCCCCTGCCCGACGGGGTCCCGCCAATACCCATCGTCTACGCCGGCACGGTGATCGTCGCCGGCAGCACTCCCCCCGACGGCCTGACCATCACGGCCCGCCTGGAAGCGGGCTACGAAGCTGAACCCGTACCGATCGTAGGCGGCCAGTTCAGGGGGCTCACGGTCGGTGTGAACGACTCGGACCTTCTCGGCAGTGTTGTCACCTTCTACCTGAACGGGGAAGTCCCCTCGAACCAGACCGTGAAGCTTGTCTCGCTGGGAGTGGAGTCCCTGCACCTGACATTCCCGCGCCTGCCGACGCCCCCGCCTCCACCGACCCCTACACCTACCCTGGCGCCTACAAGCACACCTACTCCCAGGCCGACCCTCCCGGCCGTCTACTCTGGGCCCATAGTTATCCTGGGCGGGACCGTGTCCCCGGACGCCGAGCTCGTGGCCCGCATCGAAGACTACGTGTCGATTCCGGCGGTGATCGCCGGGAATAGCTACTTCAACCTGGTGATAGCGCCGAACGATGCCGACCTCCTGGACAAGGAGATCACGTTCCTCTTGGACGGCGTCGAGGCATCGAAGAAAGAGGTGTACGAGAGCGGTAAGATCACCCAGAACCACACCCTGGTGTTCGTCGGGGTCCCCACGCCGACGCCCACGCCGACCAGCACGCCCACACCGGTGCCGACCAGCACACCCACACCCGTGCCCACCAGCACACCTACGCCGGAGCCCACCGACACGCCTACGCCAAGACCTACCAGCACACCCACACCCGTGCCCACCAGCACGCCCACGCCCGTCCCGACCAGCACGCCCACTCCTGTTCCGACCAGCACACCCACACCCGTGCCGACCAGCACACCCACGCCCGTGCCGACCAGCACGCCCACTCCCGTGCCCACCAGCACGCCCACTCCTGAGCCGACCAGTACACCCACCCCCGTGCCGACCGACACGCCGGTTCCCGCGCCAACGGCTGCGCCTGCGCCAGTCCCGACAGTTGCCCCGGCCAGGGCAAGCGATCAATCGGGGGCCATCATCTTCATTGCCGCCGTCGCGGTTGTAGCGCTGGCCGCCCTGGGCGGTATCATCTACTACGTTGTAGCCGGACGGAGGCCCACGGAGCCGCCTGGAACAGGACCCTAGTAGTCCATTGACTACGGCTCCCTCCTTGCCTGGGCTATAATGGCGGCATGGCATGGACTCTGCGGCTTACCGTGATCGGGCTGTGCTTACTCGCAGCTGCGGGGTGTGCGACCCCGGAAGCCGGGCCTGAAGCGCCCCCTGCGCCCGCACTGGGAGACACAGAGGCGGCTGCCTCCCCGACCCCAGAGCCGACCGCCGCTCCCGAACCCTCCCCAGATCCGCCCACCCCGGAGCCTACGGCTGAACCCGCTCCCACGCCCACCGTCTTCAGGGCCTCCATAGACACCCCTCCAACTCCCAGCAGAGAGGTCCGTACGGTCGACCGGGGCAGCGGAAAACCGGCCCCCGACTTCGAGATCGAGTTGATCGACGGTGAGACCGTCACCCTGTCCAGCTACAGAGGAGAGGTCGTGCTCCTCAACTTCTGGGGCACGTGGTGCCCGCCGTGCCGGGCCGAGATGCCGGCGCTGCAGCGCGCCTGGGAAGAGTACAAGGACAGAGGGGTCGTGTTCCTCGGAGCGGCCATCTATGACGAGAAGGCCGACGTGGAGAAGTTCGCGGAGGCTTTCGGGATTACTTATCCCCTGGGCATCGACCTAATGGGCGACCTGACGGTGGACTACAAGGTAACGCAGTATCCCACGACGTTCCTGATCGACCGCGAGGGAAACGAGGTACGCCGGATCGTCAATCAGGTGAACGAGGGCTTCCTTCGCATCTTCCTGAACGGCCTGCTGAAAGGGAGCTGATACACAGAAATGGCAGAACCCAAGACCGCCAAGCGAGCCGATACCGACGCCGCCGAGAGACCGCGGGGCACCCGCCCTGTTGTGGCCGGGACGCAGGGCGTCATCTCCAGCGGCCACCCGCTGACGTCCATGGCCGGGATGCGGATGCTGCTGTCCGGAGGCAACGCCTTCGATGCCCTCGCGGCATCGGTGATCGCGGCCGCGGTCGTCGAGCCGATAGCGTCCTATTCGCTCGGCGCCGAGAGCGTCTTCATGCTCTACGACGCCCGGTCCGGCGACCTGAAGTCGCTGAGCGGCCAGGGCACGGCGCCGGCCAGGGCGACCGTCGACTTCTACCGCTCGCGGGGGCTGGACGCCATACCGACCGGGCCCGGAGAGGGCGCCCCGCTGGCCTTCACGGTGCCGGGAGTTGCCCACGCCACCATATCGATGCTGGACAGGTACAGCACAAAGAGCTTTGCCGAGGCCGCAGCGCCCGCGATCGAGTACGCCGAACGGGGATTCCCCCACTACCAGTACATGATCGATGCCCTTGGGGCGGAGTCCACCCGGACACAGTTCGACCTCTTCCCTCCAGGCGGCTCCGACATCTTCTATGAGGACGGCGCGCTGCCCGTTGAGGGCTCGCTGCTCGTCCAGCCCGGGCTCGCGAACACGCTGAAGGCGATGGCGGCTGCCGAAGCCGCAACGACGGGAGCGCGCTCGGACGGCCTTCGCGCAGCCGCCGACGAGTTCTATCGCGGCGGCGTGGCGCGTCTCATAGCCGGGTGCTCGTCGAAGGTCGGCGGAGTCCTGGCCTACGAGGACCTGGCCGGCTACGAGTCCCAGTTCGAGGAGCCGCTCAGCACGACCTTCGCCGGTTACGAGATTTCGTGCCAGGGGACGTGGTCCCAGGCCGCCGTGCTCCTCCAGGCCCTGAACATGCTCGAGGGCTTCGACCTGGTGGCGATGGGCCACAACACGCCGGCTTACATTCACACCGTCGCGGAGGCCCTGAAGCTGGCGATGGCCGACCGTCAGGCCTTCTACGCCGACCCCGACTATGCCGAAGTGCCCGTAGACGGCCTGCTGTCGAAGGAGTACGCCGCCCAGCGGGCCGCCCTGATCGACGACGCGCGGGCGGCCCCGGCGATGCCGGACGCGGGCGACCCGTGGGCCCACTCGTCGATGGCGGCGCCGCCGAGCCCGGCAGCCGCGCCCACGGAGCCGGCCGGGGCCATCCCGGGTGGCGAGGGAGGAACTACGCATATCTCAGTCATCGACAGGGACGGCAACCTGGCCTGCGCCACGCCGAGCGGCGGCTCGTTCGGCAAGTCCGTGTTCTTCCCCGAGCTGGGTTTCGCCATCAGCACCCGCATCGAGATGTTCAACCTCACCGAGGGGCATCCCAACGTCGTAGTGCCCGGCAAGCGCCCGCGCACCACGCTGGTCAACTACATCGCGTCGAAAGATGGAGTGCCCGTGATGACCTTCGGCTGCCCGGGCGGAGACCACCAGGCCCAGGGCAACCTGCAGCTCATCCTGAACACCCTGGTGTTCGGCATGAACCCCCAGGAGGCCATCGAGGCGCCCAGGTTCGCCAGCGACAGCGCCCCGGACTCCTTCTATCCCCACGTCTACTACCCGGGAAGGCTGTCGCTCGAGGCCGGATTCTCAGCAGAGACGGTCGACGCGCTGTCACGCCTCGGCCACGAAGTCGCGAGAGCGGGCGTCTGCGGCATGGGAGCAACCGTATCGCGCCGCGACCCCGGCACCGGCGTCCTCAGCACCGGCGCAGACCCAAGACGAGCCTGCTACGCCCTAAGCTGGTAGGCACACAACGGGGCAACGAGTTCTTACTGGCGGGAATCGGCCAAGAACCGCTCGCCCTGAGCCTGTCGAAGAGCCTGCCCCGTACTCGATACGGGGGCAGTGCTCAGGCAATTCAAGCGAATGTACGAAGGTCGTTCGTCCTAGGCGCCGTCCAAGGACTTGTCGAAGCGCCCCAGTCGTCGTTCCTGCGGAGGCAGGAACCCAGAGGAGCGGCGGGGGCCGCGGCTCAACCGTCGTTCCCAGTCAGACGGCAAGACATCTCGTTCGCCCTGAGCCTGTCGAAGGGCAGTGCTCAGCTAGTCAGGCTTTGGTTGGCCCGCATTGAGACCTGGACTAGCCCCTCAATCCCACTCCAGGATGACCGCCAGGGCCTCCTCGGGCTTGTTGAACAGCATGTGGTAGGCCTCCGCCGTCTCCTGCCACGGCAGGCGGTGGGTCACCATCGGGCCTACCCGGACGCGCCCGTCGACCAGCATCTGTGCCGCGTCCGCCCGGTGAGAGGTCCGCTCGCCTGAGAGCCTCATCCCCGCTATCAGCAGCTTGTCCATGAATATGCCGGAGTCGAGGGGCAGCAGGCCGTCTCCCGCTTCCTTCGCCCCCTGGTACTTGGCGATCAGGTGCAGCACGCCGTCGCGCTTCATCATCCGCTGAGCCTGCTCGAACGACTTCAGCCCGGCGTTGCCGCCGACGCACTCGACGACTACGTCCGCTCCCCTGCCGCCCGTCAGCTCCATCACCGCCTCGACCGAGTCGGTCTCGGACACGTTGATGACTACGTCGGCGCCTGACTCCTCTGAGATGCGGCACCGCATCGCCGCCGCGTCCACGGCAATGACCCGGCCCGGGCTGCGCTCGCGTACCGCCTGCATGTAGAGGTTGCCCACTATCCCCTGGCCCAACACGACCACATCGTCCCCGGGCTCGATGGGGGTCGAGCGGGCCCACATCACCGCACTCGTAGTCAGGCCGATGAACGTCGCCGACTCGTAGTCCAGCTCCTGGGGGATCTGGCCGTGCGCGCCCACCACGTACTGCGCGTGCGGCCCGCCCACGTTCGACCTGTCGCCGGGCCTGGTGTCCGTCACGCCGGGCCCGACCTCGACCACGTCGCCCGCGTCCGAATAGCCCATCATGTGCGGCGGGATAGGGCCCGGCATGACATAGCGGCGGAACAGCTCGGACCCCCGGCTGATCAGGCTGCGGCGCACCTTCAGCAGCACCTCGCCCTGCCCCGGCGAGGGCACGTCCGCCTCCATCATCTGCACGTTCCCCACCCCGTCCAGCTTCTCCAGCCGCAGCATCTTCGCCATGATTGCCTCTCTCTCTATCGTCTCCTCTCACTGTACCTCATGGGCGAGGGGGAAGCATCTACGCGCCGTGTCCACACTAGGCCAACCCCTCCCATAACCCCTATGCTATTATGTCCGCCAACGGACGGGGCCGACAGACCGGCATCACCAGGGAGGCGCACGATGACCACCAGGACCATAGCCGCGCAGCCGGCGGCCGGGCTGGAGCCCTTCGTCGTTCTGCCTGACCCTCCGAGGCTGGATATGCAGGAATTCCCCCACGTCTCCCGGATCATGTGGATGCTGGAGAGGCGCTACTCGCAACTCGCAGATGCCGTGATCATGACGCAGGGCTACCTGTGCTTCGACACGAGCGGGGACCGCAGCAGTTGGCTCGCGCCGGACTGCCTGGTGTCCTTCGGTGCGTCCATGGAGGTTGCCCGACGCCGTCACGGATACGTTATAGCCGACCAGGGCAAGCCGCCCGACTTCGTCCTGGAGGTAGCCTCTGAAACCACGGGCAAGAGGGACTACACCGTCAAGCGCGACGGCTACGCCGCATTCGGAGTGACCGAGTACTTCCGCTTCGACTCCACCGGTGGCGAGTACCACGACCGTCCCCTCGCAGGGGACCGCCTCGTGGACGGCTCGTACGAGTCGATCCCCATCACCACCGACGCCGACGGAAACCTGCGCGGCTACAGCCAGACCCTCGGCCTCCACCTGTGCTGGGAGAACGGCCGGCTGCGCTTTTGGGACCCCGAGACCGGAGACTACCTCAACGACTACGACGACGCCGATGACGCCCGACTCGCCGCCGAGGTCCGCGCAGATGCCGCCGAGGCTCGCGCAGATGCCGCCAAGGTCCGCGCAGACGCCGCCGAGGCCGAGTTGAGGAGACTGCGAGAACGCCTAGACCCGTAACTCAGGAGGCAGTTCACGTCTGGTGTCCTCATTGAGTTCTACCACTGCGGCGAGGGCGTCCTTTACGTTCTCGAGTGCTAGCTCGAGAGTATCCCCCTCAGTTACAAGCTCGGCCAGAAGAGGCGACGTAACCGTGAACCCGCCTCCGGTTGAGGAGTGAGCGTGAGAGGAATCTCCGCAATCATGGAGCGTCCCTAGACCCCGCCCAGCTCCCGCTGCTCGCCGAACACGCCGCGGAGAACGTCGGCGATCTCACCCACCGTGGCGTATGCCTCTACGCACTCGATGATCGCCTCGACGGTGTTCTCGCTGCTCCTCGCAGTGTCGTCCAGGCGATCGAGAGCAGCGCGGGCGGCCGCGCCGTCCCGCTCCCGGCGCACCCTCACCACGCCGTCCACCTGCCGCCTCGTCTCCTCGGGGTCGATGGTCTGGAGTTTCTCGATGGGCGGCTCGTCGGTTTGGTACTCGTTGACGCCGACGACGATCCGGTCCCTCTCCTCCACGCGCCTCTGGAACCTGTACGCGCTCTCGTGGATCTCCCGCATCTGGTAGCCGCTCTCCAGGGCCGTCACCGCGCCGCCCATCCGGTCGATCTCGGCGATGTAGTCCGAGGCTTCCTCTTCCAGCCGGTCCGTCAGGCTCTCGACGTAGTACGATCCCGCCAGCGGGTCCACCGTGTCCGTGACCCCGCTCTCGTGGGCCAGTATCTGCTGCGTCCTGAGCGAGAGCTGCACCGCGTCTTCCGTCGGCAGCGCCAGCGCCTCGTCCTTCGAGTTGACGTGCAGCGACTGGGTGCCGCCCAGCACCGCTGCCAGCGCCTGTATGGTGGTCCTGACGACGTTGTTCTCAGGCTGCTGGGCCGTGAGGGACACGCCGGCTGTCTGCGTGTGGAACCTCAGCATCCACGACCTGGGCTTCGAGGCCCCGAACCTCTCGCGCATGATTCGCGCCCACATCCTGCGGGCCGCGCGGAACTTCGCCGCCTCCTCCAGCAGGTTGCTCTGCGCCACGAAGAAGAAGGACAGCCTGCCCGCGAAGTCGTCCACGTCCAGCCCGGAGTCGACCGCCGCCTGCACGTACGCAATGGCGTTCGCAAAGGTGAAGGCCAGCTCCTGCACCGCCGTAGCCCCCGCCTCCCGCATGTGGTACCCGCTGATGCTGATGGTGTTCCAGCGCGGCGCGTGCCGGCTGCAGTACCCGAACACGTCGGTGACCAGCCGCATCGAAGGCTTGGGCGGGTAGATGTAAGTGCCCCGCGCGATGTACTCCTTCAGGATGTCGTTCTGCAGCGTTCCGTCCAAGCTTGCCGGGTCCGCGCCCTGCTTCTTCGCCGTCGCGACGTAGAGCGCCAGGAGGATCGATGCCGTGGCGTTGATCGTCATGGACGTGCTGACGCTGTCCAGCGGTATGCCGTCGAACAGCCGCTCCATGTCCGCCAGGCTGCTGATGGGAACACCCGCCCTGCCCACTTCGCCGACCGCGAGGGGATGGTCGGAGTCGTACCCCATCTGAGTCGGCAGGTCGAAGGCTACGCTCAGGCCCGTCTGCCCCTGCTCGAGCAGGTACCGGTATCGCCGGTTCGACTCTGCGGGCGAGGTGAGGCCGGCGTACTGCCGCATCGTCCACAGCCGCCCCCGGTAAGTGTTCGGCTGCACGCCCCGTGTGAACGGGTACCGGCCTGGCATCCCCACCCTGTCGCCTGGGTCGGCGTCTCCCACGTCCTCGGGCGTGTATACGGTGTCGATCTCAATGCCAGAGTCCGACTCGAACCGCTCGCGCCTCTCCCCGAACCGCGCCTTCACCGGCCCGAGCGTCCGCTCCTCCCACTCCCGCTTTCTGCCGTTGTCCATGACTGGCTCTGCAGCTAGGAGCCGCTCGGCGTCCAGTCCGGGTCGTAGGCCCCCTGGCGGGCGTACGCCGCCTGGCAGGCCCGCTCGAAGTAGGCCTGCTGGACCGCTTCGAGGTTAGCGTTGTTGCCTCCCCATGCCTTCAGCGGGGCCGCCTGCAGCCCGCGCCCGTAGGAGAACGTCAGCTCCCACGGCGCGCCCTCGTCGTTGGCCAGCCTGTTGATAGCGTCCAGATTTACCGTGGCCTCTTCGTCGCCCTGCCCGCCGGACAGGAAGGCGATGCCCGGCACCGCCGCGGGGACGGTCCGCTTCAGGCACTCCACCGTCCTCTCGGCGACCTCGCCGGCGTCGGCTCTGTCGGACGCGTCCTTGCCGGAGAGGACCATGTTCGTCTTCAGCACGGTGCCCTCCAGCACGACCCGGTGCGTCCCGAGCTGGTAGTACATCTCACGCAAGGCCATCTCCGTCGCCTCGAAGCAAGCGTCGATATCGTGGCCCCCGTCCATCAGCACCTCGGGTTCCACCATCGGCACCAGGCCGGCCTCCTGGCTCAGGGCGGCATAGCGGGCGAGGGCGTGGGCGTTCACCTCCGAACAGTAGCGACTCGGCATGCCTGGCCCGATGGCATAGATGGCCCGCCACTTAGTGAACCTGGCCCCAAGCTCCGCGTACTCCTCCAGTCGCTCGCGAAGGCCGTCCAGCCCCTCGGTCATCTGCTCGCCCGGCGCTCCCGGCAGCGGGTGGCCGCTCTTGTCCACCTTGATGCCGGGGATCATGTCCTGGTCGCGGATAACGTCAACCAACGGCGTGCCGTCCCCGGCCTCCTGGCGAAGCGTCTCGTCGTAGAGGATCACGCCGCTGATGTACTCGTTCGCCCCCGCGGTCCTGAAGAGCATCTCGCGGTAGTCGCGCCGGTTCTGCTCCGTCGACTCGACGCCGATGCTGTCGAACCGCTTCTTGATCGTGCCGGAGCTCTCGTCCGCCGCCAGGATCCCCTTGCCCGGCGCGACCATGGCGCGCGCCGTCTCGTTGAGCTTCTGGATGTCCAACCTCGCCTCCTTAGCCGGACGGCCTTATAGTCAGCCGCCTTTGATTAACGATATGGTCTCTTCGACCTCGCGCCTGCTGCCCAGGATCAGGGGGATCCTCTGGTGCCGGGCCTGTGGCTGGATGTCCAGTATAGGCTCCGACGCGGAGTACGCCGCTCCGCCCGCCTGCTCGGCCACGTACCCGAGCGGGTTGGCTTCATACATCAGCCGCAGCTTGCCCTCAGGGCTCTTGACGTCCCCGGGGTAGAGGAATATGCCCCCTTTGAGAAGGTTCCGGTGGAAGTCCGCAACCAGCGAGCCCACGTACCTCAGCGAGTGGCTGTTCCGGAGACTCGCCACCGCCGACTGCGTGGACGCGTCGAGCTTCCCGAAGTTGCCCTCGTTGGTACTGTAGTACTCGCAATCGTCCGGGATAGTGATACCCGGGTGGGTCAGCAGGAAGTCGCCTGAGCCGTCCAGCGTGAAGCCGTTCACGTCGCCCGGCGTGGCCACTACCATCACCGTGCTCGAGCCGTACACCACATACGCGGCGGCAACTTGCTCCCGCCCCGGGCGCAGCAGCAGCGATTCCGTGACCGCCTCGTCCGCACCGCGCTTCCATATCCCGAATATCGAGCCGATGGTGACCGCCACGTCGATGTTCGACGAGCCGTCGACCGGGTCCATCTGAACCACGTACCGGCGAGAGTCGTCGCCGCCGATGACCTCGACTCCCTCGATCTCCTCGCTCCCCACCGCCGCGACGCTCCCGCTCTGCTTGAGAACGTCGACGAATATGTCGGAGCCTGCGCTGTCGAGCTGCTGGACCATCTCGCCGTGGACGTTCGTCTCGCCGGTCGCTCCCAGCGCCCCCTGGATCGCCGCCGCCTGCACCTCGGCCTGCACCCGCCGCGCCCCGTCGGCAATTGCGCCGATCACCGAGTCAAGGCCGGCAAGGTGCTCCAGGGAACCCCACGCCGACTCCATGAAACCGTCCATGGTCTGCATGGCTGCCGAAGTGCTGGCGGTATCGTTCATCATCCTCGCTCCTCGGCGCTGATTGTATCGCATTCCGGGCCCCACGCGTCCCAGTGAATCACAGTAATCGATACTCGTCAGCGCCCCGTTCCAGACTCGCCGGACCATTCGAGCTCCCGTGGATCCTCGCGGAACAGCAGCTTTACCCTCCTCCAGTCCATCGCAGCGAGCCCAAGCGCGATCCCGAAGTAGACGAACGAAAAGCGCAGGCGCGACTCCGGGTCCGTGAAAAACAGGTGCGCCGCGAACAGCGCCAGGAGGAGAGCGCCCGCGTTCCAGCCGATCACCCGCTTGGCAACCAGCATCAGTCCGGCTACTGATACCGCCGCCGTCAGCAGGAACTCGATGCCCTGCCGGTCATCGAGAGGGAAGCTCAGGACCTCGCCCGCAGACGCGCTGAACAGCACAGCCATGCTTCCGACCAGCAGGGTGAGCTGGCTCACCTCCGACGAGATCACCGTCGTCATCCCGGCAACCGGGTTTGCCCTGAGCGTGAACAGTACGGCCACGATGATTTCCGGCGCTTCCGAGGCCAGCGGCGCGATCCACTGGATCAGTATGAACTCGTCGATCCCGAAGTCCTGCCCGGTCTCGACCAGGCTGTCGACGAAGGGCTCCGCGGCCACCAGGATGACCCCCGCGGCGAACACGAACAGGAACACGACCATGCTCCGGCGCAACCCCGTGGGCAGCGACCCGATCAGCGCCGCGGCGCCGATCAGGTCGGGCTTCTCGGCCTCCCTGGTAGAGCTTACCCACAGGTAAGCGATGTAGAGCACGATGAGGCCCACCGCGAGCAGGATATGGACCTGTTCGACGAAGAAGATGATCGCCGTCGCGGCAGTGGCGATTGCGAGCATCGTGATCTCCAGACCCATCTCGCCCCGCATGTCCAGCACGCGCCTGCGCCTCAACCAGTAGATCAGGATGACCGCGGACCAGCCCAGCCCGATCAGCAGCCGGTTCGAGCCGGTGACATTGGCGGCCGCGCGAGAGGTCTCGTCGGTGACGGCTCCGGTAGCCGTGTCGAACGACGAACCGGCGTCCCACGCCAGGACAGCCTCGATGGCATACTCGGGCAGGACGGCGATGAACGCCAGTACAGCTATAGCCAGCGACGCGGAAACGTCGACTTGGGCGACCTCGGCCGCCCACGACAGTAGGAATGCCCCCGCCACGATACCCACCCCGAAGACCGCCGCCGCAACGACCGGGTCCACGTCCACGCCCGAAAAGCGCACCACGGCCCCTGGTATTCCCAGCAGCAGGAGCACCACAATCATCGTCCACAATCTGGGGGCGTTGAGCTTCTCTTCCACTCTCCGGCCCTAGATTTCGGGTGGATTAGCTCCCTCTGACGACATCCCCTGCCAGCCGCTGCGCGTCCCGAATGAAGTCAGCAGTCTCGCGGATGAGGAGCTCGGTGTCCTCTATGGGCTCGCACCACCCTGTGTAGAAGCAATCGCCGTGCAGGGCGGCCTGCCTTTCGAAGTAGCGGGCTCGCAGGTCCCGCACCGCAGGATCGGCCGCAGCCATGGTCCGTAGCGCCCTGGTGGTGTCGGGCGACTTGGGGGGCAGCTTACCGGTTCGTGCTAGGATCAGGGCGTCGGTGGCGCGCTTGGCGGCGCACCAGGCCTTCTCAGCCGCGTCGCGGATGTCTCCGGCCGCCATGCGCTCCAACGCGGCTTCGTACATCCGCATCGCATCGGCAAACACAATGGCAGGATCGACTGCGGCAGTGGTCATAGATCGACTCGACAGTGCATGGCGGAAAGCGGGTAGAGCATCGTGGGAGTCTAACACATGGTGCTGGGTTGTGAGTGCTTGGGATCCCCGACGCTAATTTGAGAACGCGACCGGCGTGTTCTATCATCGGATCCCGCAACCTCGGGTAGGGAGGCAACATGACGGTCCCACTAGACAGCATCAAGTCCATGCCCGCCTTCTCCCCTTACTTCCCGATGCCGCCCGCCCGCTACCGCAACATGAGGTCCCAGACCGTCTACTTCCGCGCCAACCAGTCGGCCATCGACCGGGTCCTGCCCGAGTGCTTCGACCTGCCGGACGACCCCGTCTGCATGGCGACCGGCCTGACGGTCCCCTGGTCCGCGAACTACGGCGCGTTCGACGAGAGCGTCCTGTCGGTCAGCTGCAAGTACGAGGGCGAAGAGGGCTGGTTCGCGCCGGTGGCCTTCCTCAATTCCAAGTCGAGCATCCCCGCGGGCCGCGAGATCTACGGAACTCCCAAGGTCTGGGCCGACTTCGAGATCGGCTTTGCCGAGCGGGTGATGTACACCAACACCTGCGTCGCCGGCACGTCCATCATGAGCATACGCTCCACCATGCACCGGGAGGCCGACCCCGGAGAGATGCCCGCCGCCGGCCACGCCTGGCGCCTGAAGGTCATACCCAGCGCCGACGGCAATGGGCTCGACGTGATGCAGCTGATCGACGGCGCGGACGTCTCCTCAGACAGGGTCGTCCACGTCTGCCGTTCGGGCGACGGCGTCGTGGAGTTCAGCCCCTCCCCCATCTACGATCTGTCGGACTTCACTCCAACCGAGTACCTGGGCGCATACTACGTCGAAGCCGACATGACCGAGAACTGGGGGCGCATAGTCCACGACTTCCTGAACGACTGACACACCGAGCTGCAGAGAGTTTTCCTGTACCCGCCTTGATGAGATGGGAGTCCCCTTCGAATGTAGGTAGTCCCATGCCGGTAGGGGCGACTGGCCGAGTCGCCCTTACACCTTGGGCCGCGAGCGAATCGGAGCCAGCACATCCTCCTCATCAATACTGGACAGTTACTTCTCCCGGCGAGCTATTGACAGATGACTCTAGGGGTGGTACATTTGTTTCGCACATAAGTACTCTAACCAAGGAGTCGGTCCATGCCAAGAACCAGATCGAAGAAGCTGTCCGACCGCCAGAAGCGGATTCTCAAGTTCATCGCGGAGTTCATCGACGAGCACCACTACCCTCCAACGGTGAGGGACATCCAGGCCGGATGCGAGGTCAGCTCCACCTCGGTCGTCGACTATAACCTACGGATCCTCCAGCGCGAGGGGCACCTGAAGCGCACAGCCGAGGTATCGCGAAGCATCGAGCTGATCGGCGAGTCCGCCCCCAAACGCGACAACCTGATCCCCGTGCCCATCCTGAGCAGCATCGCCGCGGGCGAGCCTCTGCACGTCCCGCCATCCTCGGCCTGGCAGCAGGAGGCGCTCGACACCGTCGAGGTCCCTGCCTTCATGACCAGCGGCAAGACCGACGTCTTCGGCCTCCGGGTCAAGGGCGAGTCGATGATCGACGCCCTCGTCGCAGACGGCGACCTGGTGATCATGGAACCGGCCGATAAGGTCAACAACGGCGACATGGTCGCGGCTTTCCTGGAGGACAAGGAAGAGGTGACGCTGAAGCACTTCGAGATGTCCGGCGGCACCGTCACCCTCCATCCCGCCAACACCACCATGCAGCCCATCCAGGTGCCTGCCGAGAACGTATCGGTGCGAGGCAGGGTCGTCGGCGTAATCAGGACCGTCTGACCGAGGAGAGTCACCTTCCAGCCTCGTCTGGATAAGGACGCCTCGGAGGGACGGCCGCCAGCCTCGTCACATCCTCCTGCGATCGGAGCTAGGAGCCCGCGCGGCTCCGCCGCCCCGGTCGGCTATACTGTCTTGCGGCTGACAGGACGCCCGCAACACCAGGGAGCTAGCAATTCTTGGACCTTGAGATACGCATAATCGAACCCGACGAGTACGCGGCGTTCATGACCGCCGCCGCGAGGGGGTTCGCGTGGCACTGGGACGAGGCGACGGCAGAGCCGGCCAAGCCCGACCAGGACCGCTCGCTGGCCGTATTCGATAACGGCAAGATCGTTGCTACGGCCCACGCCTTCTCATGCCGCATGAACATACCCGGAGGCGACGCGGCGACCGCGGGCGTCGACGACGTGGCCGTGCTTCCCACGCACCGAAGGCGCGGCATCATGCGGATGATGATGCGACGCCAGCTGGAGGACGTCCACGAGCGCGGCGAGCCCTTCGCCGCCCTCTACGCCACCGAGAGCATCATCTATGGCCGCTACGGGTACGGCGTGGGCGCGTTCGAGGAGGACTGGTCCATCGACACCCGGCACTCCGCGTACGCCGAGCCGTTCGAGCATGAAGGGCAGCTGTCCTACGTCGAGCCCGACTCCGTCCCCGACATCTGCCCGCCCATCCTGGAGAGGGCCCTGAAAGAGCGGCCCGGCTCCATCCCTCCCACCCAGCACAGGTGGCAGAGGATAACCAGGAGCCGGGTGGGCCAGCAGGACGACGCCGCTTACTTCCATGTCCTTTACCAGGAGGACGGGACGCCCCAAGGGTACGCGCGCTACACCGTCGACGATGACTACCGGGTGGAGGTCGACGCCGGCGGGCTCATCTGGGCCACTCCCTCCGCCCACGCCTCCCTCTGGCGCTTCTGCCTCGACATCGACCTCACCTGGAAGGTCAGCGCCCACGGACAGCCTGTGGACGATCCGCTGCCATGGCTGCTCGCCGACCCGAGGCGCCTTTCCCGCAAGGTCCACGACGGCCTGTGGATACGCCTCGTCGACGTGCCGGCAGCCCTCGCCGCCCGGACCTACGGCGCCCCCGGCTCCCTGGTCATCGAAGTGACCGACCCATTCTGCCCGTGGAACGAAGGCCGGTACGCACTGGAGGCCGGGCCCGGCGGCGCAGCCTGCTCACCTTCTCCCGAGTCGCCTCACCTCGCCCTGTCGGCCGGTGACCTAGCATCCGCATACCTGGGAACCGTGCCCTTCACCAGCCTGGCCAGGGCAGGCAGGGTAGAAGAGCTTGTGGAAGGTTCGCTGTCTAGGGCTGATGCGATGTTCGCTGCCGATCTCGACCCTTGGTGCGCATTCCACTTCTAATGCAAAATACCTTGACCCATTTCCACGGGGCTGGGTAAGATTGTGCCCACACCAACGACCGGGAGATACGCTTGGGGACCGCATAGGCCGGCCTGCAAACTCTAACCGATTGACTACGAAGCCTCCCGCGCTTCACGCGGCACCGCGTGCGGGAGGCTTTCTTGCGCAGGCCGCTACCAATCCCCAAGGAGAAATGTCGAAATGGTCATAGAACAGGACATAGCAGAATTGAGGGAACGCATCAGGCACTCGGCGGCCCACGTTATGGCCGACGTGGTGACGCGGATGTACCCAGAGACGAAGCTGGCAATCGGGCCACCGACGGAGGACGGCTTCTACTACGACTTCCTAGCCAGCGAGCCGTTCTCCAACGACGACCTGGCCGCCATTGAGAAGGCGATGCGCAGGACGATCGCGCAGAATCTCCCCTTCGAGCTGCACGAGTACCCAAGGGAACGCGCGCTCGACATGAACGCCGACGAGCCGCTGAAGCTGGAAATTATCGACGATATCCCGGAAGACGAGCCGATCACCACGTACAGGCACGGCGATTTCGAGGACCTCTGCGCAGGTCCACACGTCGAGTCGACGGGCAGGATCCCCGCCTTCAAGCTCCTGAGCGTGGCTGGGGCTTACTGGCGCGGCGACGAGAACCGCGAGTCGTTGCAGCGCATCTACGGCACGGCCTTCGAGTCGCAGGAGGCCCTCGACGAGCACCTGGACCGGCTGGAAGAGGCCCGGCGCCGCGACCACCGTACGCTCGGCAGGGACCTGGACCTGTTCTCCGTCCACGACCAGACGGGCCCGGGCCTGATCGTCTGGCACCCCAAGGGCGGAAGGGTGCGCGGCCTGATAGAGGACTTCTGGAAGCGCGAGCACTACGCCGCGGGCTACGACCTCGTGTACACGCCCCACATCGGCCGCTCGACCCTGTGGGAAACGAGCGGCCACCTGGGCTTCTACAGCGAGAACATGTACGCCGCCGTGGAGATGGACGGGCAGGAGTACTACCTCAAGCCCATGAACTGCCCCTTCCACATCATGTACTACCAGAACGACATCCGCAGCTACCGGGACCTGCCCATGCGCATCGGTGAGCTGGGCACGGTGTACCGGTACGAGCGCGGCGGCGTCGTACAGGGCCTGCTGCGAGTCCGCGGCATGACCCAGGACGACGCCCACATCTTCTGTAGCCCCAACCAGGTAGTCGACGAGGTGAACGGCGTCCTCGACCTGACGTTCTTCCTGCTCAGCAGCTTCGGGTTCAGTGAGTACGACGTCATGCTCTCGACAAGGCCCGAGAAAGCGGTCGGGGACGCCGAGCAGTGGCAGCTGGCCACGGAATCCCTCCGCTCGACCCTGGTCGCCCGGGGCATCGACTACGAAGTCGACGAGGGCGGAGGCGCGTTCTATGGTCCCAAGATCGACATCCACATCCGCGACGCCATCGGCAGGCAGTGGCAGATCACGACCGTGCAGTTCGACTTCAACCTGCCCGAGCGGTTCGGCCTGACGTACATCGGCGACGACGGGCAGGAGCACAGGCCGTACATGGTCCACCGGGCGCTGCTCGGGACGATGGAGCGTTTCATGGGCGTCCTGATCGAGCACTACGCAGGAGCCTTCCCCGTGTGGCTCGCGCCGGTCCAGGCGATGGTCATCCCCATCGCCGACCGACACAACGAGTACGCGCAGGAGCTAAGGAAGCAGCTCGACCTGTCGGACATCCGCGCCGCGGTCGACGATGGCAATGACCGGATGAACGCCAAGATTCGCAACGCCCAGGTCCAGAAGGTCCCTTACATGCTCGTGGTCGGCGACCGCGAGGTGGAATCGGGCGGGGCGTCCGTGCGTCTGAGGTCGGGAGAGAACCTGAGGGCGATGACGGTAGAGGATACCGTCGCCAGGATACTCGAAGATGTCGAATCAAGGCAGTGACTGGCGAAAAATGGGCTTGCGCCGCTATTGTTGCGGGCGCCCGCCTTATGCTATATTCACTGGCATTCTCCGACCCTAGGTCGATTTTCAAAAGGATGAGGGTAGCCGCATAGCCAAGGAGTATCGGATAAACGAAAGAATAAGGATTCCCGAGGTCCTTCTCATCGACGAGAGGGGCTCCCAGCTGGGAGTAATGCCCACCCGGGAAGCGCTTCGGCTCGCCGACGAGCGCAGCCTAGACCTCGTTGAGGTCGCTCCCTCGGCCCGTCCGCCCGTGTGCCGGATCATGGACTACGGCAAGTTCCGCTACGAGGTGACTCGGCGGGAGCGCGAGGCACGCAGGGACAACAAGTCGAAGGGCGCTAGCAACGAACTGAAGGAAGTCCGGTTCAAGACCCGCATCGGCGACCACGACAGGGAAGCCAAGACGCGGGTCGTGAGGCGGCTGCTGGGCGAAGGGGCCAAGGTGAAGGTCTCGGTGATGTTCAGGGGAAGGGAGATCACCCACCCCGAAATCGGGATGCAGGTCCTGAGAAAGGTTGCCGAGGACCTCAAGGAAGATGCTAAAGTAGAAAAGATGCCGGGATTCGAGGGCCGCTTCCTGTCGATGATAGTGAGCCCGGCAAAAAAGAAGAAGCAGCCCCAGCCAAGACAGACCAAGACACCGGAGCCGGCAAGTGCCCAAGCTTAAGACACACAAGGGATCTGCCCGTCGATTCCGCATCACAGGGACGGGCAAGCTGCGCCGCATGAAGGGACACAGGAGCCATCTTCGCCGCAAGAAGCCGGCCAACGTAAAGCGCCTCTACTCGCAGAAGCTGGAGGTGTCGCCGGGCGACGAGAAGCGCGTGAAAAAGCTTCTCCCCTACGGACTTCCCGACTAGCCTCCCCTCCCTGCTCGACACGACACCCACCAGGACCAGGAGCAATCCGTGACCAGGATCAAGAGCGGTACCACACGACGCCGTCGACACAAGAAGGTGCTGAAGCAGACGCGCGGGCACCAGGGCGTTCGCCACACCCTGTACAGCCGCGCGAGAGAGTCCCTCATCCACGCCCTCAAGTACTCCTATGCCCACCGCAGGAAGAAGAAGGGCGACATGCGCCGGCTCTGGACGATCAGAATCAACGCCGCCGCACGCGCCAACGGCCTCTCGTACAGCCAGTTCATGCACGGGCTTAGGCTCGCGGACGTGCAGGTCAACCGCAAAGTCCTCGCCGACCTCGCCCTCAACGACCCCGATGCCTTCGCCCAGATAGCCGGCCGCTCCAAGGCCAGCCTGATGGACGCCGCCGCCTAAGCAGTCGCATCGAGCGCTTTCATCAGAGGTGCTCGCGAAGAGCATCTTCGTGGACCCTCAGAACTCAACCTCACCCCCAAAGTTGGGAGGGGGTGAAGCTCAGGAAAACGTTCGCCCTGAGCCTGTCGAAGGGCAGTGCTCCGCCAGGTCGGGTAGCCGTGGGATAAGCTCTCATGCCGTCGGCCAGCTCCCACATCCATCACTCATGGTCACATGACTCGCCCCCGCTCGATCACCCACGAGGGCTCCACGATCCGATACACCGTCGTGAGGAGCGCCCGCAGGAGGAAGACCCTCACCATCACCATCGACCCCGGCAATGGCGTCCGCGTGCTCGTGCCTGCCCGGACACCCAACGCCGAGATCGAGGCGATCGTCAGGAAGCGGGCAGGCTGGATACTCCGCAAGCTCGCCGAGGAACGCCCGGAGCCACAGCGCAAGCCTCTCGAAACGGGCGACACCCTCCACTACCTCGGAAGTGAGGTCCGCCTGCTCGTGCAGTTCACGTCCGACGAAGCGCCTACCGTGAGCCTCGACTCCGGCGTCCTGACGGTAGCGTGCCCGGTCCGGCTTCCCGACAATGACCGGGCCGCTGCCATCAGATGGGCGCTCCTGGGCTGGTACAGGGAGCGGGCCGCCGAGCTGCTGTGGAAGTCCGTGGAGCGCTGGCAGCCGAGAGTGGGGGTTTCGGCCGCACGGATCTCTATCGGCGACCAGAAGACGCGGTGGGGAAGCTGCTCGTCCAAGGGCAGCCTGCGTTTCAACCTGCGCCTCGCCATGGTCCCCCAGGCGCTGATCGACTACGTGGCCGTCCACGAGCTCTGCCACCTGCTCGAAGCCAACCACTCCACGAGCTTCTGGCAGCACGTCCGCCACTTCATGCCCGACTTCGAGGACCGGCGCAGGAGGCTCAGACAGCTCGAGGGAACGCTCGCGCTGTGACCCCGTAATAGGCCAGATAACATGGAAGTGATCTGGCCCTGCGAGGGAAGAGGCCGGTCGCCTACTCGTCCGCGGGCCACGCCTCCGCTCGGCGCATGAAGACGGACGGGTCCTCCCGCCACTCGGCATACCCGATGAGTCTGCCGTCGGTCAGATAGTCGATCTTTTCGTCGAGGCAGGACAGGAGGTCGGAGTCATTCACGGCGAGGGCGAAGCCGCCGTATTCGGGCTCCGAGTCCAGCGCGGCGACCACGAAGGCGCCGTCGGACCCATAGGCGGCGTCCCTGTTACCGACCTCTCCCCTGGCCACGGCGTCTATGCTCCCGTTCGAGAGTGCGTCGAGGAGGTCGGTCTCTCCGAGGTCGTCCCCCAGATAGACGACCTGAGGGAGATCGTCCGAGGGTGGCTGCAGGCTGCGCCTCCCCTGAAGGATGGCGGACTCGCCGGCCGCGGTAATGGTGTAGTCCGCGCTCCCATCGGCGGTCAACTCGCCACCTCGGGTCTCGATTAGAGTGCCGGCGGCCAGTGTGCCGTTGGCGTCGGCCAGTCCCGCCAGTACGAGCAGACGCGCCTCTCCCGTCGTTCCGGCAAGGACACCGACGCGTACGTCGCTCGTCAGGGCGTCGTGGCTGGTGAAGCGCTTGGCATCCTCGACCCGGACCAACAGGGACTGTCGGAAGGCTATATGGCCTGACGTGAACGCGACGACCTGCTCTCCGGCCGCGTTGCGAGTCCGGGAGTCTAGGATGGTGATGCCGCCTCCTACCACGTCGTATTCGGAGCCCGCGGGTAGGAGCCAGATGTCGTCCCAGGCCGCAATAGGTGTGCGGGAGAAGGACAGCCCGGCGCCCTCCATCGCTTCAAGGGCGGTCAGCAGGTCGGCCTCGTAGCCGAGGTGCGCGCCGAACCCTGGGGAGCCGGGGTCCTCGTCGGCGCTGTAGCTGACGGGAGCGAAGAAGGCGTAGTAGCCCACGTCGAGGACGCGGCCGTCCTTCGTGCAGGCGAGGTCTTGCTCGACCCGTGCCGAGCACGCGACGAGCGAAAGGACGAGCGCCGGGAACAGGGCGACCCCTGAATAGGTGGCCCGCCGGCTCAACTACTCCGCCCGGTCGGCCATGTCGAGGATGATGTCCCACTCCGCCTGCGTGAGCGGGTGTACCGAGATGCGGGGGCGCTTGAACAGCGAGCACTCCTCCAGGCCTGGCTCGGCCCTGAGCCGCTTCAACGTCACCGGGTTCGGCAGCGCCTCGTCGCCCCTGATGTCCACCATATACCAGATCGGATTCTCGGGCGTGCTCTTCGGGTCGGGGTGGTCCGAGTCCGGGTCCCATGCCGTGAAGTCCGGGTAGCCGTCCCGCACGACGGTCGCCGTGCCGACGACCGCTATCGGCTTCGCGTTCGAGTGGTAGAAGAACACGCGGTCCCCGACCTTGACCTGGTCCCTCAGGAAGTTCCTCGCCTGGTAGTTGCGCACTCCGTCCCAGTAGTCCGTCTGCTCCTCCTCGCCCATCAGGTCCGAGAACGAGTACGCCGACGGCTCCGACTTGAACAGCCAGTACCCTTGCTCCGCCATTCCGTTCATCTCCTAATCCGAATGCTCGATTACCCTGCAATGATACCAGTTTGAATCGGCTGCGCCTCCAATTCGGGCCGTAGAGGCGGGTTTGGGAACCCGCCCTCCCCTTGCCTACCTGTAGGCCTGTAAGCATCCCCCGACCCGCACGCTCCACGGGACCTGAGCGGCACAAGCCCTTCACACCGCCCTCGGCTCCTCGAGGACCCCTTGCAATAGCCCGCCTACATCATCACAATATCCCAACCTTGAACTCGAAACCGGAACCTGGCAACTCGGCACTCCCCCGGCACGCCCGCGCGGTCATCATCGGCGGCGGCATTGCCGGGTGCAGCACGGCCTACCACCTGGCGAAGCTGGGCTGGAAGGACGTCGTGCTTCTGGAGCGCAAGAACATCTCCGGCGGCACTACCTGGCACGCTGCCGGGCTCGTGACCCAGCTCCGCAACTCCAGGACCCTCATCGACATCGCCCGCTACAGCATCGAGCTCTATGATCGCATCACCGAGGAGACCGGCGTAGAGACCGGCTTCAACCGCACCGGCAGCATCTCGGTGGCGCGAACCCAGGGGAGGATGGACGAGTTCCGGAAGATAGCCTCCCTGGGAAGGTCGTACGGCATCGAGATCGAGCCGATCAGCCCGGGCGAGGCCGGCGAGATGTGGCCGATGATGAGGATCGACGACCTCGTCGGCGGCCTCTACATTCCCCGCGACGCCCAGATGGTGCCCCACCTGGCAGCGGCGGCGCTCGCGCGAGGAGCCGAGATGGCCGGCGCGCAGCTGTTCGAGAACGTCAGCGTCACCGGCATCCTGCAGGACCGGGGCGCCGTGACGGGCGTATCCACCGAGCAGGGCGACATTGCCTGCGAGTACGTGGTGATCGCCGCCGGGATGTGGTCGAGGGACATCGGCCAGAGTGCCGGCGTGAAGGTGCCGCTCATGGCAGCCGAGCACATGTACCTCGTCACCAGGCCGATGGGGCTGCCCCACGACGCCAAGTCCCTCCGTGACCCCGACGAGCAGATCTACTTCCGCCGCGACCAGGAGGAGAAGGGCGCGATCCTGATGGGCGGCTTCGAGTCAGCCGCCAAGCCGTGGCCCGACGGCCCCCACGATGGCTACAACTTCAGCCTGGTCGAACCTGACTGGGAGCACTTCAAGGTCTTCTGGGAGAATGCGATCTACAGGGTGCCAGAGATGGACGAGGCGGGCATCGACCGCTTCTACGTCAGCGCCGAGAGCTTCACACCGGACAACCGCTACATCCTGGGCGAGGCGCCGGAGCTGCGAAACATGTTCCTGTGCACGGGCCTCAACTCCACGGGAATTGCGGCGGGACCGGGATCGGGTCACGCCGTCGCCGAGTGGATGGTCGAAGGACATCCCACGATGGACCTGTGGGAGGTGGACCCCAGGCGCTTCCATCGGTACCAGAACGGCCGGAAGTACCTCTCCGACCGCACCGTGGAGTCGGTCGGCACCCTGTACGGGATGCACTGGCCCCACAAGCAGATGGAGACGGCGCGGATGGCCCGCAGGTCTCCCCTCCACGACCGCCTGGCCGAGCGCGGGGCGTGCTTCGGGGAGGCTGGCGGCTGGGAGCGGCCCAACTGGTTTGCCCCCGAGGGAGTCGAAGCCAAGTACGAGTACTCCTATGGGCGCCAGAACTGGTTCGACTACTCGGCAGGCGAGCACCGGGCCGTGCGGGAGGCCGTCGGCCTCTTCGACCAGACCTCCTTCGCCAAGTTCATGCTCCAGGGCTCCGACGCCGCGAGCGTCCTCCAGCAGCTGTGCGCAAACGACGTGGACGTGCCTCCGGGCCGCGTCGTATACACGGCCATGCTCAACGAGCGAGGCGGCATCGAGGCGGACCTGACCGTCACCCGCACCGCTTCGAACAGCTACCTGATAGTGACGGGCGGAGCGGTCTCGGCCCGGGACTACGGGTGGATCGAGTCGCACATCCCTGCCGGCTCCGACGCGAGTCTCGTCGACGTAACCTCGGCCTACTCCGTCCTGGGGCTGATGGGCCCCCGGTCCAGGGACCTGCTGTCCGAAGTCACGGACAGCGATGTGTCGAACGACGCGATGCCCTTCCTGAGCTCGCATGAGATCACGATAGGATACGGCCCGGTGCGGGCGACGCGGATCACCTACGTGGGCGAGCTTGGCTGGGAGCTGTACATGCCCACTGAGTTCGCCGCCGGAGTCTTCGACGAGATCATGGCCCGGGGCGAGGCGCACGGGCTGAGGCTTGCCGGATTCCACGCCATGGAGTCCCTTCGCGTCGAGAAGGCCTACCGGGCATGGGGCCACGAGATCGTCGACCTCGACACGCCCCTCGAGGCAGGGCTCGGCTTTGCCGTCGCCATGGACAAGCCCGGGGGCTTCATCGGCAGGGACGCCCTGGTAGAGCAGCGGGCTCGTGGATTGACAAGACGGCTCGGTGTCTTCGTTCTCGACGACCCGGAGCCCCTGCTTCTCGGCGACGAGCCCGTCTTCCGCGACGGCGTGCTGGTCGGCCGCACGACCTCCGGGGCGTTCGGACACACGGTGGGAAGCTCGGTCGGGATGGGGTACGTCGAGAGCGAGGAACAGCTCACGCCGCGGTACGTGCGCTCCGGGAGCTACGAGATCGAGGTCCTCGCCCAGCGATTCACGGCCAGGGCCCGGCTTGGGGCGCCCTACGACCCCAAGGGGCGCCGCGTCCGGGCCTAGCCATCCCATCGGTGCCTCTTGCCCGGCTACCGGTCGTCTTCGCCTCAAGTAGCTGGTCGGTTTGACACATATAGGGGGCCGACTTAGAATCTGCTGAACGCCCCATCGGGCGCCCGGGGAGGACTTTGATGGATACCAAGGCTTACATACTGATCGAGACGGCTGTAGGAAAGTCGCGCGACGTGGCGAAAGAGCTTCGCGTTCTGGAGGGCTTCGAGACCGTGGACCCCGTCACCGGCCCCTACGACATCATCGCGGTGATCAGTGCGAAAGACCTCAACGCAGTGGGAGACATCGTCTCCAGGCAGGTGCATACCATCGACGGCATCGTCCGCACCGTCACCTGCCTGGCCGTCGCGAGGGCCTAGAGAACCCAGGATCCTGAGTGGACCTTGCCGATGTGGGAGTTTCCGCCACTTTCAAGTAACTGCTACACATCATGTTGCGCTGGTGAGCACTGGCCTTCGACAGGCTTAGGCCGAACGTACATTCACTGCACGGCAGTTACTGACCACCCACGCACGGCCCGCATGCGGGCATAACGCTACTCAGGACGAACGGTCCCCGGGTGAGGGAGCACCCCGTCAGCCGTCCACTATCTCTACTTCTACGCCAAGCCTCCTGCCAAGCGCGACGAGGTACCTGTCGATGGCCGACCGCTGGCCTGTTCCAATCGCCGACATGAACCTGAAGACAGGATTGTCTATCTGAGCGGCCTCGGTCACCGAGAGGGAAGACACCTCACCAACCTCCGCTATCTCCATCGTCCAGTCGGACAGCGCAACGCCTCCCTCCACGATGCGCCTGACAAGCCTGCGGTGAGGCAGCGACTCCACCGTCTCGAGCGTCACGCTCTGTCCCCTACCGTCAGTTTCGACCCAGCGATCGCGACCGCCCCTGGGCGGAAGGCGGTCCACCGATTCCAGTTCGGGCCGCCACTCCACCTGCGCCGAGAAGTCGGTAATCGTCCGCCAGACCTCCCCCGGAGAGCGGTTGAGGTAGGTCACCCTGGTCACCCTCTGCTCCCTGGGCAGCCTGCTGCCTGCGAGCAACACAATGACCGCTGCGACCAGGGAGATCAGCACGAGCGAGATAATCCAGATCATTGCATCTACCAGCTCTTCACGATAGCAGTCTCATCGATCAATCCCTCAATCCAGCGCAGCCAACCGTCGCTATGCAGGCTAGGTGCGACTTGGGCAACTTTGCTCTTTTGGCAGGGCGAGAGCCCCCATCCCTTCGGCAGGCTCAGGACAGGCTCAATCATCCCCCTTTGGAGACCTTTGAATAACCTCTCATGACGCCCATGCAGTGCATGGGAGGCATTGCGTTCATAGCTAAGCCCCACCCCCTGGATTGGGGACAGTTCCTGCTCACAGGATCCGGCTTTCGCCGGAGTGACGGAGTTATGCAAGGGTCTCCTCTGGGGGAAGAGGCCAACTGCCTCCCATGGACTCTGAGCTTATAACCAACCAGCGTGACCGCGCTGGACCTCAGACGCCTGACTCCATGATAAGACAAGAGGGGCCCCGCCGGGTGGCGGGGCCCCTCTCCTTTGGTCAACTACAGAAGTGTCAACCCGTGGTTGCTGCTATTCCTTGTCCCTGTCCTGCTTCACGTCGGAAACGCTGAGCACGGCAGTGGCGCGGGTGGTGTCGCTACCAATCGCCTCGATCGTGTAGTCTCCTACCCCAAGGAGGCAACGGAAGTCTCCGTCCTCGTTCTCGTCATCGGGGTCCTGGCACGCGAGATCGAGATTGATCACCACTGCGCCCTTGTCGTTCGCTATGCCCTGCTTGATGGCGCGCTTCTCAATGTCGCCTGCCCCAGGGACCACGACACCCGCGCGGACGCCCTCGCCAACGCCGACCCAGGTAAGCAGGGTCACGTTCTCGTTAGGGTTGTAGCCCGAGCCCACAATGTTAATGGAGCCCTTGATCCACATCGTGCCGGCCGTGAGGCCCGGAGCCTCTCCTGGCGTTGGGCCGGGCTCGACCACCGGCGTATCTGCGCCCATTACGTGGAGGGCGGTGCTCGCCGTGCTGCCGTCAGCTCCCTGCGCCTTAACCGTCACTACGCCCTGGCTCAGGATCTCGCCAGAGTTCCTAGACACGCTGGACTCGCCGCCCAGCGGGCTGAGAGTCAGGCTCCAGGCGCCACCACGGTTCGAGTCTACGAAGCCAAGGGTTGGCTCCGCGCCGTCACCAAGGTCGATGAAGACGATGACCGGCTCGTACTTCAGGAACCCTGAACCCGATACGGTCACTGCCTGGTCGAGATAGACGCCTGCCGAGCTGACCGATAGCCCCGCCTCGGGGGATACGGCCGCCGGACCCGCCGGACCCTGAATACCCTGCACACCCTGAAGGCCAGGGTTACCGGGGTTGCCAGGGAGTCCAGGGAGTCCAGGCTCACCCGGAGCGCCCTGCGGGCCAGGCTCGCCGGGGTGGCCGGGGTTGCCGGGAAGACCGGGGAGACCAGGCTCACCCGGAGGGCCCTGCGGACCCGTGCAGGCCACCAGCAAGACGGCTGAAGCCATTGCAATCACAATCGACAGTACAAACCCAGCTGGAGTACGATGTTTCCTCATTGAGACCCCTCTCTAGAAGAATCCGCTATGTTGCAACAGTCCGCACATCAAGCGTGGGCTCGCAACACACACATGCCCGTAGGACAAACGTACCTGCCCTCAGGCGACCCTAATCATATGGTGGGGATTATGGGTTGTCAAGTCCTGTACGATTCTTGGGACACTCTCAATCGCAGGGCATTTCGCCCGCAGGAGCCCCTCTAGCCGTATTTGATCCTCGGGTCGACCACTGCCAGCAGGATGTCGGACAGCAGTGTTCCTATGATCGTCAATACGCCCAGCATCAGCACGATGAACCCCGCCGTGTAGACATCCTCCTGGATCATCGACTCCAGCAGCACCGGCCCCAGCGTCGGCAGGCTCAGCACCACCGACACGATCACGCTCCCGCTGACCAGCGCCGGAAGCAGGTAACCGACCGTGCTGACGAGCGGGTTGATTGCGACCCTGACCGGGTACTTCATGATCAGCCTCCAGGAGGCCATGCCCTTGGACCTGGCCGTCACCACGTAGGGCTTGCGCAGCTCGTCCAGCAGGTTGTTCCGCATGATCCTGATGAGGCTTGCTGTGCCTGAAGTGCCGAGCACCACAGCCGGCACCCACAGGTGCTGCAGCACGTCCATGGCCTTCGCGATGCTCCACGGCGCGTCCTGGTACTCCGTCGAGATCAGGCCTCCGACGCTCTGACCGAAGTATGCAAAGGCCACGTACATCAGCACCAGGCCCAGCAGGAAGTCCGGCACGGCGAGGCCGCTGAACCCGATGAACGTGAAGAAGTAGTCCCCGACCGAGTGCTGGCGGACGGCCGAGTAGATCCCCACCGGAATGGCGAATGTCCACGTGACGAGGATCGTGAAGCCGGTGAGCACGATCGTCATCTGTATCCTGTCGCCTATCAGCTCCTTGACGAGCTTCTCCCTGGGACCGCCGCAGTAGAAACGGTAGGAGATGCCCAGGTCCCCACGGAGCATATTCGATATCCACTTGTAGTAGCGGATGTGCATCGGCTGGTTGAGTCCAAAATACTCCCTTAGATTGTCCGCCATCTCGAGAGCGACCGGGTCTCCATTCTGCATAAGGCTGTCCAGCTTCTTCGTGACCGTGTCGCCCTCAGGAAGCTGGATCACGACAAAGGCCAGGACGGTGATGGTCCACATCGTGAACGCTGCCAGTAGTAGCCGCCTTACTATGTAACCGACCATGATGGCCTCTCCTTTCCCGAACCCGTCCCGCGAGATGCCCCACTCCTGGATTCCAGCTTTCGCCGGAATGACCAAAGGGCCCGCCTATTGGACGGCCGCGCCAGCGTCCTGTATTGTAGTCGCATGCCCCTGTAGCTCAGCGGATAGAGCACCGGCCTCCGGAGCCGGGTGCGTGGGTTCGAGTCCCGCCGGGGGCGCTCCCTAGAACCACTTCTCCTTGTCCACCACGTTCCTCAGCGGTCGTCCTTGGTCGAATCGTACGCAGTTGTCCAGGAACAGCTCGGTGCGCCTCTCGTCCAGATTCGGCCCCGAGGCCGCCGCGACGTGAGGGGTGATCAGCATATTGGGCGCGTCCCATAGGGGATGGTCGGCCGGAAGGGGCTCGATCTCGAACACGTCCAGGGCCGCACCGGCTATCTCCCCGCCCCTCAACGCCTCGTCGAGAGCGTCTAGCCGGACCGTAGCGCCCCGGCCGATGTTGATGAAGGAGGCCGTCGGCTTCATTAGCCCGAACTCCGCCGAACCGAACATGCCCTGGGTGTCGGGCGTCTCCGGCACCGTCATCACCACGAAGTCGGCTCGTGGCAGCACCTCGTGGAGCGCTCCGGGAGGGTGGAGCTCCGAAACGCCCGGCGGGGCCTCGTCAACGCGCGCGTCGACGCCGAGCACCGTCATGCCGAACTCGGCGCACAGACGCCCGGTCTCTGCGCCGATGCCCCCCACGCCGACCACCGCAACCGTCGACTCCGGCAGGTACACGTGCCCCTGCTCGGGGATCCACTCCCGGCCCTGCTGGGCGCGGTAGTACGAGGGGAGCGCCCTGGAGAAAGAGAGCAGAAGCGCCATGATGTGCGCGCTGATGTGGTCGTTGTATATGCCGCGCACGTTCGTGACCACCACGTCGCTGTCGATCAGCGCCTGGTGATAGTAGCCCGCCGCAGGCCCCGCCTGGGGGCATGCCACCCAGCGCAGCCTCCCGGCGGTCGCGAACAGCTCCGGCGTGATGTTGCCGTAGGCGGCGTCGGCCTCGCCGACCAGCTCCAGCGCCTCTCCCACGGAGCCGGCCACGTTGACCTGGATTCCCGGCACGAGGTCCTTCAGCCTCTCAGGCCAGCGGTGGGCCTCGTGCACGCCGGGAACGCCCGGCCCTTCAGTGGTATATATAAGGAGGTTGAACGCCATGGGGCCTCCCTCGCCGCCAACGCCCGGCAAGTCTATGCCCGCTCCAATGGCGTGTCAAACCTCCGGATCATTTCCCCAATGGCGCGGGGCAGGCTAAGGGGCTACCCTGGGAAACATCCGGGGCAAGGGCAGAGGTCGTTCGCCCTGAGCCTGCCTGTCCTGAGCCTGTCGAAGGGTCGAAGGGCAATGCTACGCCGGGTCTCGGTAGCTTGAGATAGTCTTTGTGGTGAGGGTTCATCCCCACCGCCAGGAGGAATCGCATGAACGACAGCCACGCTCCCGCAATCATATTCACCGACGACGGCTGGATCCTGAGCGCCACCGATCCTCCGGTGACTGCGGCCGACCTCCAGGCCAGGGTGGTCGACGGGTACGCGGGCATGGGCGGCGCGTTCGGGTGGAGCCTGGGCGACCACGAGGTGTACCAGTACGAGACCGAGCGGGGCGAGATCTTCGGGCAGGGACGCACCTCATTCGACGACGGCCTGCGCTCGTTCGTGCACTCTCCCACGCCCGGCGTGATGCCGAGGATCGCCGAGAATATCCGCGCCCTCATCGACGAGGACGGCGGCCCGATGACCATCCTCACCCGCCAGACCCGCAAGGCCGGACTCCCCTTCTTCCCAAGGGTGCGGATGAACAGCCACTACGACATGGACCCGGAGCACCCCGGCTACGGCCGGTTCCGCAGGGAGCGCCCGGACCTGATGATAGGCAGGCCGGGCGAGTCGATCCCCGAGGGCACCATCGAGTGGGGCATCAAGACGGGCCTGGACTTCACGTTCCCGGAGGTGCGCGAGCACAGGCTGTCCATTGTGGAAGAGGTGGTGGAGCGGTTCGACGTGGACGGCGTGGAGCTGGACTTCATGCGCCACCCGGCCTTCTTCCGCCCCGACGAGGCCTACGGCAGCCGGTACCTGGTGACGGACCTGGTCGCCCGGGCTCGCCGGATACTGGACGAGGCCGGCAACGCCCGGGGCAGGAGGCTGCAGCTCGCCGTGCGGGTCCCGCCCACGCTGTACGACTCGGCGAGAGTCGGGCTGGACGCCGGCGAGTGGATCGCCGGGGGCCTCGTCGACGTCGTGGCCGTGGGCGGCGGCTTTATCCCCTCCGAGACGCCCATCGGCGAGTTCACCGCGGCGGCGTCCGGCACGGGCTGCCTGGTCTACGGCTGCATAGAGGGCACGGTTACGGCGGACGAGCGAAGCATGAGGGCGCTGGCAGCCCTCTGGCGGGAGGACGGCGCTGCGGGGGTCTACCTCTACAACTTCTTCACCATGTCGCCCGCGTGGAACGGGCAGACCACGCGGGAACTGACAGACCCCGCGGCTTTCGCGGGCCTCGACAGGCGCTACGAGATCTTCCGGCCCAGGTCGTACGAGGGAGGCGGAGGCCACAGCACCGCATTCAAGTACGCGAGCCCCGTGACCCAGCTTCCCGCGCGACTGGTTCCTTCACTGGACAACAGCGAGTGGCTCGGCCCGAAGCTGACCCTCAGGCTCGCCTCCAACGAGGGCAAGGGCGGAGGCAACGCTCGCCTCCGGCTCAGGCTGGACCGGCTACCCAAACCGGGGGAGCGGCTCGACGTGGAGCTGAACGGGAGTCTCCTGCCGACCGGCACCGCAGAGTTGTCGGAGGGTTGGCGCAGGAAGGTCATCCCCAGGACCTTCTGGGTCGAGTATCCGGCGAAGGTCGTGGAGCGGGAGGAGGAGGGCGTCTCCGTCGAGTACGAGGTCGACCAGGGGTTGCTGAGGCCGGGCGAGAATACGGTCCGGGCCCGGCTTGCGTCAGGGAGAGGGGACTCACTGGCACTCGACGCGGTGCAGATAGACGTGACGGGCCACTAGTGCTGCATGATAGACTGGGATGCTGTCCCAATTCATCTGCGTCAGGGTAGCACTGACCTTCGACAGGCTCAGGGCGAACGATCCTGCATATGGCCCCGTTCGTGCTGAGCTCGTCGAAGCACTCTTTCGAGTCAGTTCCGAGACATCCAACAGGGAGCAGAAGACACGGCATGACGATCACATACGGAGAGCTGAGGAAGGGGTTGCCCATCGAGCTGGACGGGGAGCCCTATGCGGTAGTGGAGTACAAGTCGCACAAGATGCAGCAGCGCGCGCCGGTGATGCAGGTCCGGTTCCGGTCGCTGCGCACGGGCAAGGTGGTGGACAAGTCCTTCCAGGGCTTCGACGTGAAGTTCACCCCGGCGGCGGTCGAACGCCGTACGGCCCAATACATCTACGAGGACGGCGGCCTCTACTACTTCATGGACAACGACACCTACGAACAGTTCCCCCTGTCTTCCGAGCAGATCGAGGACTCCCTGCCATACCTGGTAGAGCAGATGACCGCGGACATCGTCTTTTATGAGGAAAACCCCATCGCCATCGACATGCCGATCACCGTGGACCTGGAGGTGACCGAGGCGCCGCCGGGACACAAGGGCGACACGGCCCAGGGCGCAAGCAAGCCCGTCACGGTGGAGACCGGGCTCGTCGTGCAGGCGCCGCTGTTCGTCAGCACCGGCGACACCATCAAGGTGGACACGCGGAGCGGCGAGTACCTTTCGAGGGTCTGACGTGCCCGCCTACCACGTCTCGCAGGTAGTCACATACCTGCGGGAAATGCTCGAGAACGACTACTTCCTGAACGACGTGTGGGTCCAGGGCGAGGTTGCCAACATCGCCCGGCCAGGGTCGGGAAACTGCTACTACACCCTGCGCGACGCCCGCGCCTCGATACGGTGCGCGATGTTCGCGGGCAAGTCCTTTGGAGCCGAGCTGCTGTCCGATGGCGCGGCCGTCATAGCCCACGGGCGGATCGGGGTCTACGAGCAGCGCGGGGACGTCCAGCTCATCGTCGACCAGGTCAGGCCCGAGGGCATGGGCGAGCAGGAGCTGAAGCTCGCGGAATTGAAGCTGCGGCTGGAGAAGGAGGGCCTGTTCGACTCTTCCCGGAAGCGCTCGGTCCCCCAGTTTCCCAGCCGTGTGGCGGTCGTGACCTCGCCGAGCGGTTCCGTGTGGCACGACATCCGAACCGTGGTCGAGAGGCGGTACGCGCTGGCTGAGCTGGTGCTGGCGCCCGCCTCGGTACAGGGGCCCACCGCCGCCGCAACGGTGCGCGACGCATTCTCGGCGCTCGACGCGGCCGGCGACGTGGACGTGGTCATACTGGCGCGCGGCGGCGGCTCGCTGGAGGACCTGCTGCCGTTCAACGACGAGGGCGTGGCCCGCGCCGTGTTCGGCAGCCGCGCCCCCGTCATCAGCGCCGTAGGCCACGAGACCGACCACACAATCGTCGACCTGACCGCGGACCTGAGAGCTCCCACGCCCTCGGCCGCTGCCGAGTTGGCGGTGCCCGACGCGCGGGAGTTGAGCGCGGGCATTGGCTCCTACCGACAGCGCATGGGCTCGCGGCTGTCGGGCAGGCTGGACTCGGCCCGGCAGCACGTCTCACATCTCCGGTCGCGGTGCCTCCGGGGCAGCCCGGACGTGGACGCGCTCCGGCAGCGGGTGGACCGCCTGCTCGACGACGCGCACGTACGGCTCGTACGCGACATGGGTATCAGGGGCGAAAGGACCGCGGCCCTACAGATGCGTCTGAGGTCCCTCAGCCCTTCGGACACCCTGCGCAGGGGCTATGCTATAGTGAGAACGCCCGGCACGGGTGAGGTCCTGGGAGACGCGTCGACGCTGGCGGCGGCAGATCGGGTACACGTCACGCTGCAGAAAGGTTCGTTCGACGCTGAGGTCCTCGACGTTCAACCGAACGGTGCCGGGAGCCAGGCTGGGGGAGCTGATCGCTCGCCCTGACCGCTGGCTATTCATCCAGGAGGTGTCCTATGGCGCAGGCTTCCGACCATCCGGTGCAGCTGTCCATCGACTACCCGGAGTCCAGCAACAGGCTCACGGCGTTCTTCAGGCTCATCCTGGCGATACCCATCATTGTCGTCTCAACGTTGCTGGTTGGCCTTAACACGAACCTCGAGCTGGAGAAGACGACCCTGATCGTCATCTCCTCGCCGGCCACCTTATTCTTCGCTGTGCTGCTGATGGTCCTCTTCAGAAAGAAGTACCCCCGCTGGTGGTTCGACTTCAACCTGGAGCTGCGCCGCTTCCTGACCAGGGTGGAGGTATACTGCGCCCTGATGCAGGACGCTTACCCGTCCACTGACGAAGGGCAGTCCGCCCACGTTGACATCGAGTACCCCGAGAACCTGAACCGCTGGCTGCCGCTGGTCAAGTGGCTGCTGGCGATACCCCACTACATCGTGCTTGCGGTATTGGGCATCATTGCGTTCGTGCTCCTGATAGTCGTCTGGTTCGCGATCCTGATTACAGGGCGCTATCCCAGGGCCATCTTCGACTTCCTCGTGGGCGTAGGTAGATGGGGACTCAGAGTCGACGCCTACGCTTTCATGCTTGCCACAGACCGGTACCCGCCGTTCCGGCTCAGTCCATAGCCTGTGTCCGAAGCCTCCGCGACCGAGCTGACCTTCGAGCAGGCCCTGGCTCGTCTGGACGAGACGGTCAGGGCCCTCGAGGCCGGCGACCTGCCCCTCGACGAAGCGACGCGCCTCTACGAGCAGGGAATGAAGCTGGCCCGCACGTGCAACGAGATGCTCGCTTCCGCCGAGCTAAGGATCACCAAGATCAGGACCGCCTACGGCGAGCAGATGCGCCTGCAGTGATCAAGGGCGACTTCCACATGCACACCTGCTTCTCCCCCGACTCGGAGACGACACCCGAGCGGCTGGTCGAGAGGTGCCTCGAGGTCGGCCTGGGGTTGATCGCGGTGACGGACCACGACTCCATCGAGGGCGCGCTGGCCGTGCGGGAGATCGCCCCCTTCCCTGTGATCATCGGCGAAGAGGTGAAGACGACCGAAGGCGAGATCACCGGGCTCTTCCTTAAGGAATGGGTGCCGCCGGGCCTGTCTCCGCTTGAGACGGTGCGGCGGATCAAGGAGCAGGGAGGGCTGGTCTCCCTGCCTCACGCCTTCGACCGCTTCCGCAGCGAGGTCATCAGCCCCGGGGCCCTGGATGAGGTCGTGGCGCAGGCCGACATCATCGAGGTGTTCAACGCTCGCAACAACCTGAGCGCCGACGACCGGAAGGCTGAGGAGTTCGCGAGGGAGCACGGCCTGGTCATGTCGGGCGTCAGCGACTCCCACACGCCCATCGAGCTGGGCCGCACCTACGTGGAGATGCGCGAGTTTGACGGCACGCCCGAGGACTTCCTGCGCGCCCTCGCCGAGGGCACGATCGTGGGCCGGCGAATGACCCCTCTCATCCACTTCACCACCAGCTTCACCAAGATCAAGAAGCGCCTGCTAGGCAGGCTGTAGGCCCCTAGCGCCATAGGGGTCTATGGCAGATCGTTCGCCCTGAGCCTGCCTGTCCTGAGCTTGTCGAAGGGTCGAAGGGCAGTGCTAACGAGAGTCGGTTGGCCTTGAGACGGTCCCCTAGACGTGGAACACGTACAGGTCCCGCTCCTGCATGGGCAGATCGACCCACGCGCCGCCCTTGACATGGCTCTCCGCTATGGCAAGGCACGCCTCGGTGGTCTGGTGCGTGACATCGACGTTGCCCAGGGCTGAGCGGCCCGACTCGTGGGCGTCGACGAGGTCCTCTAGCAGGTAGACGACGCTGCTCTTCGGCGTCACGGTGGGGTCGGGCGCGATGTCCCACCACTGGCCCCTGCCGCCCTTCGTGCGGAGCAGCACCTCCAGGCCGTCGTTCAGCGACCTGATCGACCCCTCCGTCCCCATCACCTCGAACTCCCACTTGCCCTGGAAGGGCACCGACGACGAGCCGAGCCCGTTCTCGTACTCAATGTCGTAGACGGCCCTGGGGTCGTGGCCGAGCCAGTTGTCCTCGATCACGGTGTCCCTCGGAAGCAGGCTGCCGCGAACGGCGCTCACGGCGGGGTCGCCCAGCAGGTACGAGAGTGTGTCGATGGAGTGGATGTGGCCGTGCAGCAGGCTGGATGACGTCATGTGGACCGCGCCCGTCACCTCGCCGATGTCGCCGTTCTCGATCCGCCCGCGAATCATGTGGTTCTGGTTGTTGAATCGCCTCAGCAGGCCGGAGTTGTAGTGAGCCCCGTTCCTGTTGCAGGCGTCCCGGGCGGCGTCGGCCTTCTCCATCGAGGAGGCCATCGCCTTTTCGCAGAAGATCATCGGCACCCCCGCGTCCGCAACGGCGATGGTCAGGTCGGCGTGGGCATCCCCTCTGAAGCCCTTGTGTGGCGCTTCGCGGGCCGGCTTGAGCGCGGTGGTGGCCACGGTGCAGATGGCCACCAGATCCGGCTCTTCCTTCTCTATCATCTCCATGAAGTCTTCGTAGACCGCCGCTACGCCCCACTTCTCGGTGAAGGCGCTGCGCTTCTCCGGCAGCAGGTCGGAGCCCGCGACGACCTCCAGCCTGTCGCTGGCCGCGCAGGCCCCGGCAATGGAAGTAGGGCTGCGCCAGGCCTCCATCTCGCCGAACTCCTCGTCGATGGTGGACCCCATGCGCCCCAGTCCGATGATTCCGACACGATACTTCTTCACCGCTTTACTCCTTAGATAACGTCGTGATCTTGTTGCGCCGCTCATCATACAGCCTCGGCGGGTCATCTGCCGCGAGCGTATCTGTTCAGCGTCGAGGGGAGAGCGCCTCTACGTCACCAGGGGGCAGGCACGTCACCACCTGGCGGGCGGACACGTGGGTCCGCCCCTACTCGAGGAGGCCCTTGGTTTATAATCACGCCCATGAACGCAGATGGAAATCGTCCCCTCAACGAAGCGCTGCGCAGCCTTCCCAGCGTGGAGAGGCTGATGTCGGACGCGCGGGTGCGGGGCCTTGCGGAGTCAGGCTCCCGCGAGGCCGTCGTCGACCTTGTGCGCGCCGAGGTGGCCGAGAGCAGGGAGGCCGTGAAGGGAGGAGCGCGACCGCCCGGACTGGACGAGCTGGTCACGGCAATCGAGCATAGGGCGGCGGCGGAGTGGCAGAGCCGACCGGTCTCCGTCATCAATGCTACCGGCGTCATACTCCACACCAACCTGGGCCGCGCACCCCTTAGCCGGGAGTCGATGGAGGCCGTGCGCCGGGCCGCGGCAAGCTACAGCGACCTGGAGCTCGACCTCGAAAGCGGGAAGCGGGGCGGGCGGCAGTCCAACCTGTCGAGCTTGGTCTGCAGGCTCACCGGGGCCGAAGCGGCCATCGCGGTGAACAACAACGCCTCGGCCGTCATGCTGGGCCTAGCCGCCGTCGCCGCGGGCAAACAGGTCATCGTGTCGAGGGGAGAGGCGGTCGAGATCGGGGGCGGATTCAGGATTCCCGATGTGCTCCGCCAGAGCGGAGCGGAGCTGGTCGAGGTGGGCACGACCAACCGGACTTATGCCCGCGACTACGAGTCGGCCATCACCGAAAACACCGGCGCGATGCTCGTCGTCCACGCCAGCAACTTCACGGTATCGGGTTTCACCCACGCGCCCGATCTGCCGGAGCTGGTGGAAGTTGGCCGCAGGCACGGAGTACCGGTGCTGCACGACCTGGGCAGCGGCTGCCTGCTCGATACGACCAAGTACGGGCTTGCCCACGAGCCGATGCCACAGACCAGCATCGCCGCGGGCGCGGCCCTGGCCTTCGTGAGCGGCGACAAGCTGCTTGGCGGCCCCCAGGCAGGGATCGTCGCCGGGACGGAGGAGATGGTGGGGCTCGTGAGCGAGCATCCCCTGGCGCGAGCGGTCAGGATCGACAAGCTCAGCATGGCCGCCCTCAGTGCGACGCTGCTCCACTACGTACGAGGCGAGGCGGAGAGCAAGGTGCCCACATGGCGCATGGTCTCGACCCATCCGGGCGACGTCGCGTCCCGAGCCGATGCCTGGGCCTCCGAGCTGGGCGGAAGGGTACGTCCGGGGCTCTCGACCATCGGCGGGGGAAGCCTCCCAGGCGAGACCCTGCCCACTACCGTGCTGGCCCTGGGCGGCAACGCGCACGGCGGAGCGGACGCGCTTGCCGCCCGGCTGCGGCGAGCCTCCCCACCCGTGATCGGCCGGATCGAGGACGATGACGTGCTGCTGGACCCCCGCACAGTGCTCCCGGAACAGGACGGCGACCTGGTGAGAGGCGTCAGAACCGCACTGGCCGTCATTCCGGCGAAAGCCGGAATCCAGGGGGATGGGGGCCAGCTTGGACTTCGTGAATAACCCCCCACGCTTTTCCTTTGAGGGAGTTATGGGAATCTCTTCGGTGGCGGAAACCCATCAATGACGCTGTTCGAGCACGAGGCCGGCCGGCAGCTGGACCGGAATGCCCCCCTGGCCGCCAGGATGAGGCCCCGGACGTTTGAAGAGCTGGTCGGGCAGGAGCACGTCATAGGCCCCGGGCGCGTGCTGCGCAGGGCCATAGAGGCCGACCGGATACCGTCTATCATCCTGTGGGGGCCTCCCGGCTCCGGCAAGACTACCCTGGCAAACCTGGTGGCGACGGCGACACGCAGCCACTTCAGCCCCATCAGCGCCGTCGGCTCAGGCGTGGCCGACCTCCGCCGCGAGGTGGCCGCAGCCCAGGACCGGCTGGGGATGCACGGGCAACGAACCATCCTTTTCATAGACGAGATTCACAGGTTCAACAAGGCGCAGCAGGACGTCATCCTGCCCCACGTGGAGAGCGGCGCTATCATCTTGATAGGCGCGACCACCGAGAACCCGTCGTTCGAGGTCAACGCCCCTCTGCTCTCCCGCTCGCGGGTCTTCACGCTGCACCAGCTGGCCGACGAAGAAGTGGAGGCGCTCGTGCGCCGGGCCGCAGCCGACGAGGAGCGGGGACTGGGCGCGATGTCGCCGGAGCTCGACGACGATGCGATGGCCGCTCTCGTCACCCTGTCGAGCGGGGACGCCCGATCGGCCCTGAACGCCCTGGAGCTGGCGGTGAGCGCAGCGGAGGCGAACGGCTCCGGCGCGCGCCGCATCACCAGCGACCAGGTCGAGGACGCGATGCAGCGCCAGCACCTGGTCTACGACCGGGACGGCGACGCCCACTACGACACGATATCCGCGTTCATCAAGTCGGTGCGCGGCTCAGACCCGGACGCCGCCGTCTACTACCTGGCGCGAATGGTCGAGGCGGGCGAGAACCCGCTGTTCATCGCCCGCAGGCTGGTGGTGCTCGCCGCGGAAGACGTGGGGCTGGCCGACCCCCAGGCCCTGCCCGTGGCTGTGGCGGCACAGCAGGCAGTGCACTTCATCGGCATGCCCGAGGGACGAATACCCCTGGCCGAGGCGACCGTCTACCTGGCGACCGCCCCGAAGAGCAACGCGGCCTACCAGGCGATCGGCAAAGCCATCGAGGACGTGCAGAACACGCGCAACGACCCCGTGCCGCTGCACCTCCGCAATGCGGCAACCGGCCTGATGCGCGGGCTGGGCTACGGCAAGGGGTACAAGTACTCCCACGACTACGAGGGCCACTTCGCCCCGATGCAGAACCTGCCTGAGAGTCTCGAGGGCCGCAGATACTACACGCCCAGTGACCAAGGCTACGAGAAGGAGGTCGCCGAGCGGCTGCGCCACTGGTGGGGCGAGAGCCGGAGCTAGGCCCGGGGTGGTAGGCCACCCCTCAGTGATGGCGCGTCCAGCGGGCGGACACGTGGGTCCACCCCTGCCTACCGGGGTCAACAGTTGATGCGGGGATCGGGGCTATGGCGACACTCAATAAGGAGGTGCAGGAATGGAAGTCGAACTGATTGCGGACTACGCATGCGTGGTGGGTGAGGGTCCGCTGTGGCACCCGGACGAGGGGCGGCTCTACTGGGCCGACATTCCCACCGGGCGCATGTTCAGGTACGATCCGGCCACCGGCAGCCACGAGCAGTTCTACGACGGCGACCTGGTGGGCGGGTTCACAATCCAGGCCGACGGCTCGCTGCTGCTGTTCATGGCGAAGGGGGCCATCGCGACGTGGCGGGACGGGGAGATCAGCCACCTGATAGAGGGACTGCCAGGCGAAGAGGAGAACAGGTTCAACGATGTCTTTGCCGACGTGAAGGGCCGGGTATTCTGCGGCACCATGCCCCAAGACTCGTCGAGGGGCGCCGAACGGCTCGGCACCCTTTACAGGCTGGGGACCGACCTGTCGATAGCTCCGGTCGCGCGGAACATAGGTATTTCGAACGGCATGGGCCTGACTCCCGACAGGAAGGGGCTCTACTACACGGATACGACGGACGACCAGGTCCACATATTCGACTACGACCAGGAGACGGGCGAAATCCGCAACAGGCGGGTGTTCGTAGACAGCAGCAAGGAGGAGGGATTCCCGGACGGGATGACGGTTGACGCCGAAGGGTGTGTCTGGTCCGCGCGCTGGGAAGGGTCGTGCGTCGTGCGGTACTCGCCGGAGGGTGAGGAGATCGGACGGGTGGAGCTTCCAACCCCCAGGGTGACGAGCGCCATATTCGGCGGAGCCGACTACTCGGACATGTACATCACGACGGCGGGGGGAGAGGACAAGGCACAGAACGGGCCGTCGGCCGGTGGGCTGTTCAGGGTAAGGCCGGGCGTCGGGGGCGTGCCGGAATACCCGTCTCGGATAGGAATGTAGAGAAAGGGCGGATTCTTGCATCGGAACGCAAGGCCTTGACACGTTGAAGAGCGTCACTCTATAATCGCGCCGATTCCGCGATTCCTTTAAAGAAGGGAAAGGAGTTCCCATGAAACTGAACCTGGTTAGTTGGAAAGGAGTAGTGCTTGCCACTGCTGCCGTGCTTCTGCTGGCGGCCTTGGCCTGCGGTGCGGCCGAAGAGACGACGACTACGGCCGCACCGGCACAGCCGAAGGCCCCCGAGGCGGCACAGGCGCCGCAGGCGGCGGCCACCGGCGGCGGCATGGCAGCTGCGCCCGCGGCCCCCGAGGCGGCACAGGCAGCTGCGGCGGCCGTGCAGGACCCGTCTCAGGCCGTTAAGGTCGAAAAGGTAGCCCAGACGAAGACGATCATCGAGCGCGATGCGCCGGTGTCGGCTGCCGTCGAGGGATTCCAGTATGTGCCTGACCCACAGGTTCCCGGCGTTTACTGGGACTTCGTATACACGGGCCCGGCTCCCACGCAGTTCGGCGAGAATCCCAAGTTCGCCGAGATGGTGAAGGCCGGTCAGCTCCCGCCTGTCGAGGACCGGCTGCCTGAGCAGTACAAGATCGTCCAGCCGCCCCACGGCATTGGCACGTACGGCGGCACGTGGCGCATCACGAGCCAGGGCAGCGGCCCGAGCAACCGCCTCTACTGGCACAAGAAGAACTCTGACGAGTTCGTGAAGCTGCCTCACGTCGGCTTCCATTCGGTCAGCGAGGACGGCCTCGTGTACACCTTCACCCTCCGCAAGGGGTTGAAGTGGTCCGACGGCGAGCCCATGACCATGGAGGACATCAGGTTCGCCTGGGAAGACGTGAACCTGAACAAGGTGCTTCATGAGACCCCGCAGACCCAGTGGCTCGACTCCGTGACCGGCGAGATCGTCGAGTTCGCGGTTGTCGACGACCTTAACTGGACGCTGACCTGGGACTCGCCGGACTTCATCCTCATGGAGGGCGAGGTCAGGCCTGGTTCCCGCTGCACGTCCTTCTACTTCTGCTTCTACACCGCGGCCCACCACATGAAGCAGTTCCACGAGGACTACGCGGACGCGGCCGAGCTGAAGGCGATGATCGACGCGGAAGAGGCCGGCGACTGGCCGCGCTTCTGGGGCCTGAAGAACAACGAGAGCACCCACCTCGGCAAGCCGCTGATGGGTCCCTTCGTGCTTGAGTCCCACTCCGACACCCTGAACACCTGGATCGCCAACCCGTTCTTCTTCGAGGTCGACCCCCACGGGAACCAGCTTCCCTACATCGATGGCTACATGGATGTGAGGGTTGAGAGCCGAGAGGTTGGAGTCTTCCGCGGCATGGCCGGTGAGACGGACCTGTCCGCCAGGGGCTACCAGATCCCCGAGATTCCTCTCTACCGCTCCAACCAGGACAAGGGCGACTACCACCTGAAGATCTGGCCGCAGGTCGGTCCTGGCGACTTCACGACCAGCGTTATCCAGACGTACAACAGCGATCCCGAGATCGGCAAGTGGCTCAGGACGCACGACTTCCGGCAGGCCATGTCGGTCGCTCTCGACCGCGAGGCGATCAACGACACGATCCTGCTCGGTATCGGCACGGTAAAGAACTGGGTTGCCCATCCCGCCACCCCGTACTACCCGGGTGACCAGTGGGCGTTCCACAACACCGAGTACGACCCCGACAAGGCAAACGAGATACTCGACAGCCTCGGCCTCTCCGCACGCGATGCAGAGGGCTTCAGGCTCCGCAGCGACGGCTCCGGCGAGCGTCTCTCCTTCCGCCACCTCTCCGAGCTCGGCCCCACGGCCGACATCATGGAGCTGGAGACGGACTACTTCGCGGACGTGGGCCTCGAGGTCAAGAACCAGCCCATGAACGCTCCCTGGACGCTGAGCTACCCGGGTAAAGAGTACTTCGCGATGCTGAAGGCGCACTTCGGCTACTACGGCGCGAATCCCTGGTTCTCCGGCTGGACGCGCTGCTGCGCGACCGGCGGCGGCCCGGCCTTCTCGCCGGACATCTCCGACCTGCCCCGTAGCATGAAGCGCGGTCCTGACGGCGCAGTTCCCATGGAGGGTGGCTACCAGCCACGCTGCGACTGCGACATCAGCTCCGACTGGCAGCCGCAGGCTCCTGCGGACACCTATCCCGCCGACCCGACCGGGACGATTGCCTGGCTGCACGACAACTGGCACAGGGGCCGTGCACTGGAGCAGTATTCCCCCGGACGCATTGAGATTGGCAAGGAGATCCACAGGATCCACGGCGAGCAGAAGTTCATGCTGAGCGTTGCGGCTCACACAGGCGCGTCCCGAGGCATCGTCCTCGTGAGGAACAACTTCTTCAACGCTCCTGAGACCCACATCGCCGACACCGTGGGCTTCTACGGCGAGCTCTACTTCTTCGAAGGCGGCCAGGACAACATCGGCCAAATGTCGGAGCAGTAGACCGGACCTAGGCAAGATCGGTTAGCAAGAGAGGGCCCGCGAGTGATCGCGGGCCCTCTTCTTTTGGTCAATCCACTGCTGAGTGACTGTGGGATGGTCGACGCGAAGCTACCGGGCTTGTGGGTTTTCGTACGCGAGACGCAGGTCGCCAGCCACATCCGAGAGCCGCCGATCCCTCGTCCATAGCTGGACCGGCGGGGCCAACTTCGCGGCTGCCAGCAGGTGGACATCGACGTATCCGATTCCGCGTCCCATCACCTGTTGCGCCTCGATAAAGAACAGTACCTCCGAGTCGGTCGCTGCAGGTATCGCCGGAAGTTCGCCAAGCAGGCTCAGCACCCTGTCCCGGTTGGGGAGGTTTCCACAGGCCAACTCACCGATGACCATGGGGTGAGTCAAGACCCGGTTGTCGTTCAACAGTGACACAAGGCCCGGCTCTCCGGCTCGAAGGTGATCGATCCAGACGGACGTGTCGGCCAGTATCATGCGGACGGCATCCTCCTCCGCGGCACGGCCCGCAGCCCTGGGGCGCTCCCCCCGAGTGCAGCCAGCCTCCTGGCGCTCTCCCTCTCTACGAGTGCCCTCAGGCCCTCATTCACCAGTGCGGCCCTGCCCTCGATGCCGGTGAGCCGCCTAGCGTCTTCCAGCAGCTTGTCGTCGACGTTCAGTGTGGTCCTCATTCGACTGCTCCTCAGGGTATCGCATCATATTCTACATCATATGATGTCTATATTGACGCAATTCCCGGCCCTCAATCTCACTGAGAGGCTATCTCAGAACTGCCTGCACTGGTGAGAATTGCCCTTCGACAGGCTCAGGGCGAACGCGTTTCCCCTCCGCTGCTCCATTCAGAACTCGTCGACGCAGATTTTGAGATAGTTTCTCAGAGCAGGGCGGCGGACGAGTGGGCAGGGCTACAATACCGCCCTTCATGGACTATACTGTGCGGCGAGGCAGCCATGACCGCAGAATACGAGCGACTCAGGATCCCAATCGACGAAGGCCTGAACGACCGCTTGCAGGCGTTCTGGTATGACATTTTCGGTAACGTACCGGACATCGAACCCGCGATGTTCCTGGGCAGCGAGACCAGCCACAACACAAGCCACCTCTACCTGGTCGAGGAGGACGGCCAGGCCATCAGCACCACCATGGTGACCACCTGCAACGCCCTGCCCGAGCTGGGCGGCTTCGGCGAGGTGGCAACTGTTCCCGCGGCAAGGGGGCGTGGCCTGGCGACCGACCTGTGCCGCCAGTCAGTCGAGGACTTCGCCGCAGGGGGCGGCAAGGCGCTCTTCCTGGGCACCGTGAACCCTGACGCCGCCCGCATATATCACCGCCTCGGGTGGCGCAAGCTGGCATCCTCGATCGTCTGGGCCCTGGTCACCGACGACCGCGCACCTGAGGCATTCCTCGTCGACCACTTCAGCAACCCAGGGTCCGCCGCCGTGGAGGAGGGCGGCCCCGGCATCCGGGTCCCGATCATCCCCCTGATCGTCACGCCCCACGACTGGCGGGTCCTCGACGCGAACACAGGCATCTTCTCCGCGAGATACGCCCTGGTCCGCTCCTGCATGGGCCTCTACCCCAAGTACCAGGCGCTGAGGGAAGAGGGCCGAGGCAACTGGTTCGCGGCCCGGGACGCGCAGGAACGCATCGTCGGCCTATCGACAGCCGTCATGGACGACTCAAGCGGGTGCAGCGTCGACGGCTTCACCCACGGCGGCTCGGACGACGCCTGGGACGACCTGCTCCGCGCGGCCATCGACTGGGGGCAGGCTCATGGTGCCTCTCCGGTCTACGCGAACGCCTGCGAGGAGGATGAGGACCGCATAGCACGGCTGGAAGCGATGGGCTTCCGCAGCGCGGGCCCGGCACCTGATTTCGACCTGGACGGCCAGGACGTTAGCGCCGTAAGGATGGAGTTACGATGAAGCAGCGTACGATCTACTTCAACGACGCGAGGCACTACTACCTGTTCGTATTCGAGCCCCCGATGACCATGGAGGACGCGTGGCGACCCGTGGACGAAGCCGCCGGCACGGCGATCGACACCTTCAGCTACGGGGTCGAGCGCGGCGACGGCCTCTTCTACCCATCCAAGGTCGGCATGAGGTTCGGCGCGGACATCCAGCCGTTCGACCAAGTCGCCTACTGGCGCGTGTGGAACAACATGCAGAGCCTGATCGACCGCGGTCTCGACCCACTCACAGTGCTCATCGACCGCGCCCACGAGAAGGGTATGGACTTCTTCGCCAGTGTCCGACTCGGCCGCTACGGCGGCATGGACCCGACCCTGGACACGAAGACCGGCGGCAGGGGCTACGTGAACAAGGAGGTGCGCGACCACGTGTTCGCCGTGCTGCGGGAGCTTGCCGCGGACTACGCGACCGACGGCCTGGAGCTGGACTTCGCCGCGCCGCCCGGAGGCGCGTCCTTCTACTTCCAGCCTGAGGACGTGCCCGAGTTCACGCCCGTTATGACAGGCTGGGTGCGCGACGTCGCGGCCATGGCGCGCGCACGCGAGGGCGGCGCTGCGGAGATCGGCGCCCGGGTCTACCCCACGCGCGAGGCCAACGAGGCCGCGGGGCTCGACGTCACCACCTGGCTGGACGAGCGCCTCGTGGACTTCGTCGTGCCGATGGTCTACGGGCACAACGTCGTCGACGCCGACATGCCCATCGACTGGCTCCTCGAAGCCGCCCACCGGAACGAGATCGCCGTCTACCCGATGGTCTCGCCCTACCATACCGACGACTCGCGCGTCCGCATGGGCAGGCAGCACGCCACTCCCGAGATGATGCGCGCCGCGGCCGCAAGCTACTGGGACATCGGCGCCGACGGCATGTACACCTGGTTCCTGGAGTGGCCCCTGGGCCACTCCGAGCGGAGCATCCTCACCGAGCTGGGCGACTCAGACCTGGCGATGCAGGGGAGCAAGCACTACGTCGTGCGTCGCACCAGCAACTACATGGAGCTTCACGGCATCGATTGTCCCCTCCCCGTCGAAATTGCGGCGGACGACACTGGCGTCGCCCACGAGATCCCCTTCTACATCGCCGACGACTGCGAGGCGGAAGCCGACCGCATAGCAAGGGTCGCCCTCCTCGTGAACATCAAGGACATCCTCTTCGAGGACAGGCTCTCGTTCCATCTCAACGGAGAGTCCCTGTCCGGCGAGAAACTCACACGCAGCCCTTCCGATGCGATAGCGCCCTACGTGGGCCAGTGGCTGGAGTTCGATCTCTCCGGCGTGCGTCCCCGCAAGGGCAGAAACACCCTGGAGATCACTCTGGAGGGCCGGGCGGACAACATCGTAAGCCCCCTCGTCGTCGAGGACGTCGAGATCGTCGTCGCCCGCAACTTCTACCCGCCCCGGTTGTCCTGAAGCAGAGTCTGGAGGTCCGCATGGCCAAGCCAAGGTTCATGTTCTACCACGATGGGCGCCACCCGCTCATCTATATGTACGAGCCGCCCATCGAGAGGATCGAGTACGAGGCGGGCGTCGACGAGTTGGTCGGCACCCCCGTCGAGGCGATCATGCTCTGCCTGGGGGACGGCCGCACCTTCCTCCACGACACGAAGGTCGGCGAGCTCTGGGGCCACAACGTCGACAAGTGGCCTCACCTGGTGTTCCGCAGGGCCCACCAGAATGCGAAGAAGCTCATCGACGAGGGCAACGACCCCCTCCAGGTCCTCATAGACCGCGCCCACGCGAACGGCAAGCTCATATACCCGACCCTGCTTGTGCAGCAGGGAAGCGGGGTGCGCGGCGTGGATGTCCGCACGTCCGACTTCCGCCTCGACAACAAACACCTGGAGATCGGCGCGAGGGGCGGGCTAGACGGCAGCTTCCCCGGGGCGGAGTGCCTCGACTTCATGCACGACGAGGTGCGGGCCGAGCGACTGGCCATCGTCCAGGAGACGCTGGAGCGGTACGACGTGGACGGCTTCGAGCTCCAGCTCAACTACCAGCCCTACTACTTCCACCCCGACGACGTCGAGAAGGGCCGGGAGGTGATGACGGCGTGGGTGTGGGAAGTCTACGACGCGGTCAAGTCCAGCGGCGCGGACCGCGAGCTAGCCATCAGGGTCCCCGCCAGCGTCGAGGCGTGCCAGGCCGTGGGGATGGACCCCGCGGCATGGGCCAGGGAGGGCATAGTCGACGTGCTCATCGGCCAGACCAGGGGGGGCTCCGAAGCCCTCGACCCGACTCTAGACCTGCGGCCACTCGTCGAGGCAGTCGACGGGACGGACTGCCGCGTCCATGCGTCGATACACAGCCGCGTAGGGTCGGACAGGCTCGGACAGGCGCCCATCGAGGTGGTCAGGGCGACGGCCTGCAACTACTGGGCCCAGGGCATCGACGGCATCTATCTGGCCCACTGGTTCGGAAACTGGCCGTACGACGCCACGTTCTACGAGAAGCTGCGTGAGGTCTCCCACCCGGAGATCATGGCGGCGAAGGACAAGCACTACTACGTCCCAACGGAGATAGACCGGTTCACGGCGCCCACCGGAGGCGTGGACCCACTGCCGCAGCTCCCCACCGAGCTGGAAGAGGGCGGGACCGCGACGATCAGACTCCCGGTCGCCGACGATCTCCGGCGCTGGGACGAGTCCGGCCGCGTCCACGAGGTGATGCTGCGGGTCCGGGTGACCGGTTCGACGGAACAGGACGAGATCGGTGTCAGCCTGAACGGGCGCGTGCTGCCCGACTCGATGCTGAGGAAGATCAACCACGTGTACCGGATGAACTCGCCCAGGTACCGCGTGTTCGGCTACTGGTACATCTTCAGGCTCGGTCCCGACCACTGGCCGTCGCAGGGAGAGAATACCGTCAAGGTGACGCTGAAGCGCCGCGACCCCGACGTGACCGCGCCATTCCAGCTGAGGGACGTGGAGCTGGAGACCAAGTACCTGCTGGGCAAGAACTTCTACAGGGGCCCGTCCTTCGAGGACCCAGACCTCGGCCCTTCCGAGGCCTACGCTGAGTAGAGTACCCCCTCTCCCTCGACGGGAGAGGGTTGGGGTGAGGGTGTTCTTTGGGCAGTCACTTGAAGCATGAAGTAGCCAGAACATGAACGGCAGCGGCAGGATCATCCTCGTGGCGCAGGACCTCTTCTTCCTGCCCAGGGTCTACAACGCCGCGGCCCCGCAGGGTTACGACGTCATGCAGGCCCAGACTGCCGACCGCTTCCACGACTTGTACGGCGAGGGCCACACTGATCTCGTCCTGATCGATCTCGCCGGGGACGCCGGCGAGTGGCGGGCAGTCGTAGGACACCTCTCGAGCGAGGCGGGCAGGCCCAGGGTCATCGCCTTCGGCAACCACGCCGACGAAGACGCCCTCAATGATGCGGTGGTGCGGGGCTGCGACTCCGCCATAAGCAACGCCGAGCTAAGCCGCGACATCGCCAAGCTCATCGAGTCCCTGAAACAGGAAGCCCTCTAGCGTCTGTGTGGTCGTAGAGAGAAGCCTCTAGTGAGGCGGGCTGGCTTGGAGCGAGTCGATCTGCACGCCGCAGCCCTCTACCCGTAACGCTTGAGCTTATCCTGCTCCCTCTTCTTCCGGTCAAATTTGGCCCGCGTCACAGAGACGAGCACCAGGAGCGCCATCGCTACTACCGCAAGCGCTACGAACAAGAAGAAGTCCACTACTATGAGCCTCCTTCGAACCCGTCGTCGTCGAAATAGGGCACAGCTTTGTACCTCGCAGCCGCTCCCCGACGCGTTGGGCTGACCGGTATCCTGCACTCCACACAGTCGCAGTTTAGCAGTTTGCCGCCCTGAGCCGGCTGTCGAATGGCAAGAACGTAGGCAGTCGGGTATCCTTCCGGTTGACCCGAAGAGGCGCATAACAGTGACTGGAGGAGTGCCATGCCCGGACTGACGCCCGAACAGATCGACGAGCTGCTTGCCGGTCCCCTAATCGTCAGGTTGGCGACCGTGAAGCCCGACGGGTCCCCGTACGTCGTTCCCGTCTGGGAGTACTGGGATGACGGCGCGATGTACATCATCCCGCGCGAGAAGTCGCGGTTCATGGAGTACATCAAGAACGAGCCGCGAGTGGCCGTCTCCTGCGCCGACGATGTGGACCCCGACCACCCGCGCGTGCTGATCGAGGGCACCGCCGAGATCGTCGAGGGGCCCGTGAAGATGTCCGGACGCATGCTGGAGATCGCCAGGGAGATGGTCGTCAGGTACGCGGGCGAGCCCGGCCTGGCATACCTGGAGTCCACCATCGACAACCCTCGCTACCTGATCAAGGTCACGCCGGAGAAGATGACCTCCTGGGTCAAGGGCTGGCACCCCAGGTACGAATAGGAGCCAAGTGGCTTTCTCAGAAGGGTGCTCCGACAAGCTTCCAAGTAACTGCGCCACGTCATGTTGTGCCGGGGAGCACTGGCCTTCGACAAGCTCAGGCCGAACGTAACTTAGGTCACGGCAGTTGCGAATACCCCCGAGTAGGAGTCCAGGAATGAACGACGACCTGCTGACCCACGATGCTGTCGGTCTGGCTGAGGGCATACGCGAAAAGCGCTTCTCGCCGGTCGATGTGCTGAACGCCTGCCTCGCACGCATCGACGCCCTCAACCCCAAGCTGAACGCGATCGTGACCATGATCGACGGGGCCATGGAGCGCGCCCAACAGGCCGAGGCCGCCACGATGCGGGGCGAGTCGTGGGGCCCGCTCCACGGCGTCCCGTTCACGGTCAAGGACTGCGTCGATACGGCGGGCATCAGGACCACCGGCGGCTCGCTCGTATTCGCCGACAACGTGCCCGACAGGGACGCGACGGTCGTCACGCGCCTCCTGGACGCGGGCGGGGTGATGATGGCGAAGACCAACCTGCCGGAGTTCGCGCTCTGGTGGGAGACGGGCAACCGCATCTTCGGCACGACAAACAACCCTTGGGACGAGAGCCGCACCACCGGCGGCTCCAGCGGCGGAGAGGCGGCCGCCGTGGCGAGCGGCATGTCTCCCCTGGGCATCGGCAGCGACGTAGGCGGGTCGATCCGGCAGCCCGCGAGCCACTGCGGCCTCGTAGGGCTGAAGGCCACTCACGGCCGGATCCCGCTGACCGGCCACTGGCCGGACGTGCTGCTGCGCTACATGCACGTCGGCCCCCTGACCAAGACCGTGCGCGACTCGGCTCTGGCGCTCCGCATCCTGTCGGGCGCTGACGGCGCAGACCCATACGCACTCCGTGTGCCGCCGCCCGACATCGACGTTGGCGGGCCGCTGGGAGAGCTGCGGATAGGCTGGTGCGCGGAGGGGCCGTTTGCGCCGGTCGCCGCCGAGGTGCAGAAGGCCGTCGAGCGCGCCGCCGCGACGTTCGAGGCCATGGGCCACCGCGTCGAACCGGTCTCGATGGACTCCTGGGACGAGCTGTCAGGCCAGGCCATCTCGGATGCGATCTACGCCGCAGAGGGCCGGCACTGGATCATGCCCATCGTGGAAGGGAAGGAGGACCTGCTCGCGCCGACGATCGTCAGGCGCCTGTCGGCCCCTGCACCCACGATGGAGCAGTACCAGGCCGCGGTGGCGGACTGCGAGCTGCTGCGCCAGGACACGGCCAGGCTGTTCGGGGCGTACGACCTGCTCCTGTGCCCGACCACGCCCCTGCCGGCGCATCCGCACGACTCGGCCAAGCTCGACGTCGACGGCCAGGAGGTCGTCGGGCGCAATGCCCTGAGGGCCACCATCCCATTCGACCTCACCGGCTCGCCCGCGGTCTCGGTGCCATTCGGGCGAAGCTCCGATGGCCTTCCTATCGGCGTGCAGATCGCCGGCCGGCACCTGGACGAGGAAACCGTGCTGCGCGCCGCCGCAGCCCTGGAAGGCGCCGCCGGCTGATCTGTAGTCCCTTTGTCGGCCCTGCGAAGGCAGAGCCTGCCCGTACTCGATACGGGGAACCAGAGAAGTGGCGGAGGGCTCGATCGGCGCTCCCGCGCGGACCGTCCCGGGGTAGTCAGTAACTGCCCCGCAGCGTTCTTGGGTTCGTTCGGCCTGAGCCTGCCTGTCCTGAGCTTGCCGAAGGGTCGAAGGCCAGTGCTCACCAAGCGCAACCATGATGTGGAGCAGTTAGTCGAAAGCCTGCCGAATGGCCAGTCACTCAACCAACCTCGCCCTTTAGCCCAACAGCACCAGCCCCCACACGACAGGCACAGCGATCAGCGAGATGAACACCGCGGCCGAGCCCAGGTCCTTCGCCCTGCGCGACAGGTCGTGGGACTCAGTGCCGACGCGGTCGACGACCGCCTCTATCGCCGAGTTCACAAGCTCGACGATGAGCACGAGTAGCAGAACGCCCACCATCAGGGCCCGCTCGACACCGCTGTCCCCAAGCCACACTGCCAGCGGCGTCAGCACGATGGCGAGTACCAGCTCCTGCCTGAACGCCGCTTCGCCCAGCACGGCGCTGCGCAAGCCCGCGAACGAGTACCTGGCTGCCCGAACCAGTCTACCTGCGTCGAGAATACCTCCGAGCATCGCCCCTGCTGTTCCCCATTGCCCGAGGGCGGTCCGTGCGCAGGCACGGACCGCGACCTGAAAAGAGAATAGCGTGTCTCCGCCCCCGCTGCTAGCTCACGCCGTCCCTCGTAACTGTTCCGAATTGATGAGAAGGTGTACCGTATCCGATTCGCTCGCGGCCCAACGTGTAAGGGCGACTCGGCGAGTCGCCCCTACCTACACGCAAACAGGCTTCCCATCTCATCAAGCCTGCACAGGTGTCGCCCCTCATGTGCCCGACGGCCAGGCGAATCCGCGCAATTCCAGGTGTCCCCTGGCGCACGTTGGATGCGTTGACACCCGGCTTGGGGGACTAATACCATTAGAGTGCGCGATAGGTCATGCTCAGGCAGGCCTCCAGTATGGAGAATACCCTATTGGTGAATGCTAACCCACTGACGTTGATGGAGGCAGTCGAGCTATACGTAAAGAGCCTGAGGGCAAAGGACAGCAACACACAGCAGCACCTGGTCGGGTTCGTCCGCTGGATGGGCGGAGAAGACCGCCCGGTGGGCGCCATACAACCGTCGGAGATTGGTGAGTTCGGCGAGCAGACGATGGGCTCCGGCAAGCAGGCGGTCGAGCGGCTGCAGAGCGTCAGGAAGTTCCTGTCGTTCGCCAAGCGAAAGGAGCTTACGGACCAGAACCTCGCGCAGCACCTGAGAATCCGCAAGGGCAGCAGGTCCCCCCGGAACACCACGGGGGACGGCCCCAAGACAATCGAGGTCACCCGCGAAGGCCACAAGACCCTGGTCGAAGAGCTGGAGCAGCGCAAGTCGGAACGCGGGCTGCTGGCCGCCGAGATCAAGAGGGCCGCTGCCGACAAGGACGTGCGGGAAAATGCCCCGCTGGAGGCTGCCCGCGAGCGCCACGGCCTCAACGAGGCCAGGATCCGGTCCATAGAGGCGCTCCTCAAGGACGCTCGCATATCGGGCGCTTCCGGGCAGAACGGCAGCACCGTGGCCATGGGTGCAAAGGTAGTATTGAAGGACGCCCGGGGAGAGAAGACCTACACCGTGGTGAGCGCGATGGAGGCGTCGCCGGCAGAAGGCAAGATTTCAGACGTATCACCCCTGGGAGGGGCGATCATGGGCAAGGCCGCTGGCCAGAGTGTGGAAGTGAAGACGCCAAGGGGCACGACCCGCTACCGCATAGTCAAGGTGTCCTCCGCTTAGGAAGCGTGCCTGGCCGCGGACAAGGAGGCCCGCATCCGGCGGGCTTCTTGCGTGTTTGGGGATTCGGGAACGCGTACCTGGAGGGCCCCGCGAGAGACCGCGCGAAATCGCGAAATAGCGTATGGACCATAGCGCCGAACAGATAGTACGGCTCGTGCTGCAGCTTGCGGCGATCCTCATCGCCGCAAAGCTGGCAGGGGAGTTATTCGAGCGGTTCCTGAAGATGCCCGCAGTCCTCGGCGAGCTGGCGGCAGGCATCGTCATCGGCCCCTTCGCCCTGGGAGGCGTCGAATTCCCGTATCTGGGCGCCCTGTTCGAGGCGCCGGTCGACCTAGTCCACGATGCCGACCTAAACCCGATCGCACACATTCCCGAGTCCCTCTGGGCCATCGCCCAGGTGGGCTCCATAGTCCTGCTCTTCTTCGCAGGACTGGAGACGGACCTCCGCCAGTTCCTGCGATACGCGAGGCCGGCCACACTCGTGGCAATAGGCGGTGTGATCCTGCCCTTCGTCTTCGGAGACGTGCTGACCGTAATGTTCGGCTACGCGGAGGGCTTCGGCGACGTGAAGGCGCTGTTCATAGGCGCGGTAATGACGGCCACCTCCATAGGAATCACCGTCAGGGTGATGAGCGACCTGAGGCGGCTGGGTACGCCGGAAGGCGTCACCATACTGGGCGCGGCGGTCCTCGACGACGTCGTCGGCATCCTGATTCTCACAGTCGTTGTGGGGTTGGCGGACACTGGAGACGTCTCGGTTGGGTCCATAAGCTTCGTGGCGTTCAAGACGATAGGGTTCTGGCTTGCGCTCACGGGCATCGGGATCCTAGCCTCCCGGCATATCTCCAGGTTCCTCCAGAACTTCAAGGTCACCGGAGCGGGGGTCGCCCTCTCTCTCGCCCTCGCTCTGCTCGCCGCCGGACTCGCGGAAAGCTTCGGCTTGGCAATGATCATAGGTGCGTTCTCCATCGGCCTGGCCCTCTCCGATACCGACCTAGCAATCAAGCTCGAAAAGCCTCTTATGGCAATCTATGCCTTCCTCGTTCCAGTCTTCTTCGTCGTGATGGGGATGCTGGTGGACTTGAGCGCCCTCGGCGGTGTAATAGGCTTCGGATTACTGCTCACGGCGCTGGCCGTCGTCGGCAAGGTCGCCGGCAGCGGCCTCCCGGCCCTGCTGGCCGGGTTCAACAGGCGCGGCGGCTGGCGCGTAGGCGTGGGAATGCTGCCCAGGGGCGAGGTGGCGCTGATAATGGCTGGGATAGGCGTGAGCAGCGGCATCCTGGACTCCGACCTCTACGGCGTGGCCATACTGATGACCATCGTGACCACGGCCCTCGCCCCTCCCATCCTGGCCATATCGTTCAGGGGTGGAGAGCCGGGCCTCCGTTCGCCGGCCCAACAGGCGCAGGATGGCTGACGACGCCGCGTCGGCGGACTCCCGAGCCCTTTTCGAAGACCTGAGGAGGCTGGTCGGGGGCGAAGTCCGCTTCGACCCCATGACGCGGGCCCTCTACAGCACAGACGCGAGCATCTACCAGGTAGAGCCCATCGGCGTCGTGCTGCCCAAGAACGAGGAGGACGTCATCGCGGTCGTCGAGACCGCCGCCCGCCACGGCGTCCCCGTGCTCCCCCGGGGAGGCGGCACCAGCCTTGCAGGCCAGGCCGTGGGCCGGGCCGTCGTGCTCGACTTCTCCAAGTACATGCGCCGCGTGCTGGAGGTCGAAGCAGAGCAGGGATGGGTCCGCACCGAGCCCGGCATCATCCTCGACGAGTTGAACCAGCACCTGGCGCCCCAGGGCGTGCAGTTCGCACCCGACCCCAGCACCAGCAACCGCGGCAACGTCGGCGGCGCGCTCGGCAACAACTCCTGCGGCGCCCACTCCATTCTCTGGGGCAAGACGGTCGACAACGTGGCCGAGCTCCAGGTAGTGCTATCGGACGGCTCGCGCACGAGCCTGGGCCCGCTCACTCAGCAAGAGGTCGAGGCCAGGGCGCGCGCCGGAGGGCTAGAGGGCGGAATACACCGCCGCCTGGCAGAGATCGGTGAGGCGGAGCGCGACGAGGTCCTGGCCCGGTACCCCAAGATCCAGCGCCGCGTCGCAGGCTACAACCTGGATGAGCTGATCGGGGACGATGGGTTCGACTCCGCCCGGTTCGTAGTCGGCTCCGAGGGCACGCTGGTGACCATTACCGAGGCGAAGCTCAAGGTCGTACCACTGCCACGCTTCAAGGGCCTCGCCGTCCTACATTTCCGCGACGTGAACGAGTCCATGGAGGCGACGGTCGCCGCGCTCGAGCTGGAACCCGCGGCAGTAGAGCTCGTCGACGAGATGATAGTCAGACAGGCTCGCAGCAACCTGGCATACTCCCGCATGATGGACTTCGTGGAAGGCGACCCGGGCGCGCTGCTTCTCGCCGAGTTCTACGGCGACTCGGAGGCGGAGGTCGAGTCCAAGCTCGACGGCATCGAGAGGCGCATGGCCGCGGGCGGGCTGGGCTACGCCGTCCGCAGGATGTCCGACCCTGCACAGCAGGCCAAAGTGTGGGCCGTCAGGAAGGCCGGGCTGGGCCTGATGATGAACGTGACCGGCGACGCCAAGCCGCTGCCTTTCGTTGAGGACACGGCCGTCGCGCCGGAGCACCTCCCAGAGTACGTCCGCAAGTTCGAGGAGATCGTGCGCGAACACGGCACCACGGCGGGCTACTACGGCCACGCCAGCGTCGGCTGCCTGCACATCAGGCCCCTCATCGACCTCAAGCAGGACGACGACATCAGGAAAATGGAGTCCATTTCCGCCGCCGTCAGCGACCTCGTGCTGGAATACGGCGGCGCGATGAGCGGAGAGCACGGGGACGGCCTCGTCAGAAGCATCTGGAACGAGAAGATGTTCGGCCCCCGGATATACGAGGCCTTCCGCAGCGTGAAGGCCGCCTTCGATCCCCAGGGCATCATGAACCCGGGCAAGATAGTCGACTCGCCCCCCATGACCAACGACCTGCGGTACACGCCGGACTACATCCCCCTCCAGCTCAGAACAGGCCTCGGCTACGCCGCCGAGGGCAGCTTTGCCGGTGCAGTCGAGATGTGCAACGGCCAGGGTGCGTGCCGCAAGGTGACATCCGGCACCATGTGCCCGTCCTACATGGTCACGAGGGACGAGGAGCACTCGACCAGGGGCAGGGCAAACGCCCTCCGAGCCGCGCTCTCCGGCGCGCTGCCGGTGGACTCCCTCACCAGCCGCCGCCTATATGACGTGCTGGACCTCTGCCTCGAGTGTAAGGGATGCAAGGCCGAGTGCCCGTCCAACGTGGACATGGCCAAGCTCAAGTACGAGTTCCTCGACCGCTACCACAAGGCAAACGGCTACCCTCTGCGGGACCGTCTCTTCGGGAGCATCGCCGCCCTGGGCAAGGCCGGTTCATTCATGGCGCCCGTGTCCAACTGGCTGCTGGAGTCCGAGGGCGGCAGGGACCTGCTGGACCGCTACGCCGGAATAGACAGGAGGCGCAAGCTCCCGCCGTTCGCTTCCCAGACCTTCGAGCAGTGGTTCCGCACCCGAGAGAAGCCTGTGGCCCAGGCAACAAGGGGCGCGGTTGTCCTGTTCCCCGACACCTTCACCAACTACAACCACCCCGAGCTTGGCCGCGCCGCCGTCAGGGTACTGGAGCGGCTGGGCTACTCTGTCGTAGTCCCGAAGGTGGCCTGCTGCGGCCGTCCCATGCTCTCTGCGGGGATGATCGACCGGGCGCGCGCCAGCGCCAGGGCCAACGTCGAGGCGGTCCACCGGTACGTAGAGCAGGGCGCAAGGGTCGTAGGGCTGGAGCCGAGCTGCATTTTGACCTTCCGCGACGAGTACCGCGACCTCCTGGAGGGCGACGACAGGGTCGCCTCTATTGCGGGCGCATCCATGCTGATCGAAGAGATCGTAGCCGAGGCGCTGGACGACGGCGCGGACCTGGGCCCTGCCCGGGAACCGGGCAAGGTCCTCTTCCACGGCCACTGTCACCAGAAGGCCCTGGTGGGAACAGGCGCCGCCATGGATGTGCTCCGGTCGATTCCAGGGTGCGACGCCGGGGAGATCGATTCGGGCTGCTGCGGCATGGCGGGCTCATTCGGCATGGAGAAGGAGCACTACGACGTCTCCATGCGCATAGGCGAGCAGGGCCTCTTCGGCCCGATCCGCGACGCGGGCGACGATGTCACCGTCGTCAGCGAGGGCGTCTCCTGCCGCCAGCAGATCGCTGACGGCACCGGCGCCAACGCCAAGCACCTAGTCGAGCTCCTGGCCGACGCCATCTAGGGAAGCTATCCCCGCGTTCCCCCTGAGCCTTGCCGGGAGTGCAGCAACTGTCGGGCGGCTGCTCCAATACGTTCGCCCTGAGCCTGTCGAAGAGCCTGCCCCGTACTCGATACGGGGGCAGTGCTATGCCGGGCGATTGTGGCAGCGTTGTGCCCGCGGGCACCGTGCCGGTGCAGTCAATCCCACTCCGTCGTTCCTGCGTAGGCAGAGTCTGCCCCGCCATCACCACTAAACATACAAGAGGGGAGGCTGGGCAGGGCTCCCGAAGGGCAATGCTCAGCGGGGCAACTTAGGGGACACCATCCCCGTACACACCCCTGTAAGCAGGCGGAAGCAGCATCGCCACCTGCCGCATCACCATGTCGGTCAGGGAATCCATCACCGCCGCGCTCGGCTTCCCCTCGATAACCGGCAGCGTGAACGGCCGTCCGATGGTGACCGTGATCCGCCCGGTGGGGTTGAATACCCGCATCCAAGTCCCCAGCCGCTCTGTCCCTGTAATCCCGACTGGCAGGATGGTGGCCTGTGTCGTAAGGGCGAGCCGCACGACCCCTGGTCGCGCCCGCTTCATCCCGCCGCGGCTACGCGTGCCCTCCGGAAAAACGGCGATCACCTGGTCCCTCCGGAGCTGGTCGAGCGCCCAGCGGTGCGCCGTGACATCGATGCCGGTGCGCTTCAGCGGGAACGCGCCGTACTCTCGCAGGAACCAATTGGCGATGGCCGGGCCCTTGAATATGCTGTCCTTGGCCAGGAAGCGGACCCGCCTGGGGATACTGGGTGACAGCAGCGGCGGGTCGAAGTTGCTCTGGTGGTTCGCCACCACGATCAGCGGCCCGATCTCGGGCACGTTCTCCCGCCCCGTAACCGTCCAGTCGGCAAACGCACGCAGGGTGCCCTTCTGGGCAACGTTGCAGAGGTTGTAGAGAAGGTCCATCAGCAGCGGGGTTCCCCTCTCTCCCTCGACGGGAGAGGGCTGGGGAGAGGGTGACTCTTCCCCCTCTCCCTTGACGGGAGAGGGTTGGGGTGAGGGTGAAAGCCACGGAAATGCCAGTCTGCCCTATTCACAACTCCCTCAGGCCACAGCAGCCGGACGGCGCGTCCGCTTGCCGTTCAGCATCGTCCCAATCGGAGTATAGCGAACGCCAAACTGGTACACCACAAGCAGTACGCCGGTCACGGCGAGATTCAGCAGCACGAACTTGGCGTGAGAGCCGATTCGCCAGCCGGCAATCAGCTCGAACCCCACGACTATCAGCGGCAGGTGCCACAAGTAGAGCCAGTACGAGGCGTCCGACAGGTAGCGCACCCAGAATCGCTCGCGCCCAGCTATCAGCCGGAACAGCCCCATCAGCCCAAAGCACATCAGCCACGCGAACCCGGCCTGCAACAGCGCCGCCGCCGGCTTCGCCCACTCTTCCTTGCTCTCGAATAGCAGGTCCAGCCCGCCGAAAAAGACCACCGTCAGCGCGGGCAGGAGCGCGAGTGTCCACCATCCGCTTGCCTGGATGCGGCGCTGGTACATGAACGCGCCGAACACGAAGAAGAGCGCGTAGTATCCCAGCACCACCGGGTTCGGAATCAGCTTGTCCGACGTGTCGGGGCCGAACGTGGGCTCATGCATCAGCACCTGGGGCAGGAACGTAAGGGGAATCGCCAGCCACCATACGACCGGATGGCTGAACTTCACGCCCAGCTTCGCCGCTAGCATGAACCCGCCGCACAGCCACAGGATGAACCACAGGAACCAGAGGTGGCTCCAGGTGCTCAGCCAGATGAACGGCCACCACGTAATCGAGTACTCGACCTCCTCCATCGCATCGAAGGCCCAGATGAATACCGTGGTCGTGGCCGGGATCACTGTGAACGCGCCAATGGCCAGGGGTACGCCGATCCGCATGAGACGCTGCTCGCCCAGCTTCCGAAGTCCTCTCTTCTGCCACAGCAGCGCGGTGAAGAAGCCGCTGAGCAGGAAGAACACCGGCATCCTGAACCCGTGGATGGCGAAGAACAGCAGGGTGTAGATGCCCGAGACCTCGGCCGGGTAGCCCCCGGCAGACGCCTCCGACCACGCGTCCGGCATGAAGAAGAGCGCCGTGTGCAGCACTATGCCCAGCAGCATCGCGAAGGCGCGCAGGGCGTCCAGCTCGTGGAATCGGGGACTTACGGGCCTCGCCTGCCCGGTGTCGAGCTCGACATCCGGGCTCCGTGACTCGGAGCTCAAGATTGGGCTGACCTCGCCAACTCGACTACGCGCCGGGCGATCTCCTCGACCTCCAAGCCGTCCGTGTCGATCACAACGGCGTCCTCCGCGGGCCTGAGGGGCGAGTCCTCCCGGCCAGAGTCGATGGCGTCACGCCGCTCCAGGTCGCGCCGCGTCCGTTCGAGGTCCGCCGCCGGGGCCTCCATCGCCCTGCGCCTCGCGCGCTCACCGATGGACGCCGTCAGGAACACCTTGACCGGCGCGTCCCGGAGCACCACCGTGCCGATGTCACGCCCGGCCATCACCATGGGAGCCTCCGCAGCAATCGCTCTCTGCTGCTCGACCAATGTCCGCCGCACAGCCGGGACCTTCGAGACCGCCGACACATTTCTGTCGATCTCGGGCGTGCGAAGCTCGCCGGTAACGTCCTCGCCATCCGCCCACAGCCGGTACACACCATCCTCGCCCGCCTCGAGCCGCATCGATATGCTCGCGGCTATCTCCGCCAGCTCAGCCTCGTCTCCCACATCCGCCCCAAGCCGCAGGGCCTTGCGGGTTACGGCACGGTACATGGCGCCGGTATCGAGGAACGGCCAACCCAGCCTCTCAGCCACCGCCCTGCCCACGGCCGTCTTGCCCGAGGCCACCGGCCCGTCGATGGCTACCGCCATAGGGGCACGACCAAGCCTCAATTCAGTACCAATGACACGCGGGCCTCCCTGCCCGGAGCTTCGATCATGCGGGCTGGTAGCGCCGGACCTGGATCTCATCTGCCCGGGCGCGCATCTGGGAGGCGTCGTACCAGGCCTGCATCCTCAGGAGCATGTCCATGCTCACGTCGAAGGCCATCTCGATCCGCAACGCCATCTCCGCCGACAACGCCGCGTTGCCGTTTAGCAGGTCCGACAGCGTCGCCCGGCGCACGCCTAGTATTTCGGCTGCCGTAGTCACGCTCAGACCCAGCTCTTCAATGACCTCCGTGCGGATGAAGTCCCCAGGATGCGAAGGGGTAATGTTCACTTCGATACCGCTGCTTCTCACTAATGGTGGCCCTCAGATTCGGATTCAAATGTACGGCAAGACAGCGGGTTGCGCAATGACGAGCCGTTGACAGCCCCGACAGCGGCCCTAGAATTGACGCATCCCCCGCAGGGCGAGGCGCTGCCATGATTCAGAAGTTCGGTCACCTCTACGCCGGCTACGTCGACCTCAAGGACATAGGGCTCGACGGGACGCCGGTGAACGACCGCTGGCTGCCCGACGAGCACCTGGCTACGGTGTTCGACAAGGCCGCCTCGATAGCCCGCACCATGGACGAGGGCGGGTTCGACGTCTTCTGGCTAGCCGAGCACCACTTCCAGCGCGAGGGCTACGAGTGCATCCCAAACATACTCATGCTCGCCCTCCACCTCGCCCACCAGACCGAGCGACTGAAGTTCGGCTGCGGCTTCAACATCTCCCCCATGTGGCACCCGCTCAGGCTGGCCGAGGACTTCGCGACAGTCGACATACTCACCGGCGGCCGGGTGCTGTTCGGCATTGGGCGCGGCTACCACACCCGCGAGGTTGAGGTCTTCGGCGCGCCCATGACGGATGGGGACGCCAACCGCGCCCTGTTCGAGGAGCAGGTCGAGGTGCTATTCAAGGCCTTCCACGAGCCCGCATTCTCCCACCATGGCGAGCACTACGACATCCCACCCAGGGTCCCCTATCGCGGCTACGAACTCGAGGACATTACGCTGGTGCCGAAACCGGCGAACCTGCCGGTCGAGTGCTGGCAACCCATCGTGAGCGGCTCGCCACGCGGACTCGATCTCATGGCGAAGCACGGCATCAAGGGCGTGATCGGCGGCGGCGCGGCCCAGGGAGGCGCGAGCGACGCCCTCGTCCACACGTGGCGCGACACCCTGGCCCGGGCGGGCCGGGAAGTCGAGCTCGGCTCCGACCTGGCCATCAGCCTCTCGACACACATCGCCGACACCGAGGAGAAGGCCATCGCCGAGGCCACGCCATTCTTCGAGGAGCACCTGAAGATGTTCGCGCCGCTCGGGTTCGTGCGCAACGTCACCGACGAGCAGATCGCCGCCCTCGCCAGCCCCGCAACGGCCCGGAACGCCGGCCTGCCGACGCTCCGAGACGCCATCGACGCCGGCTCATGGATCTGCGGGCCTCCCGAGCTGATAGCCGAGCGCCTCATGGACGTGCAGGAGCGCTACCCGGGCCTCGAGATGGTGAATGTCGGTCCAGTCGTCAGCACGCCGGAGAGCGTCGTAGTCGAGCAGCTCTCATGGTTCGCCGCCGACGTGCTGCCCAACTTCCGGTAATTGGCTAGACGACTTCGCGGCAACCGCCCCACGATTGCCGCACCGTAGGGGCGGGTTTGAAACCCGCCCTCTTCCTCCCGGGGCTAACCTCCGGCGTTATACGTCCCCATGTCCGCACACTCCCTGCCCTCCCCGTCACCCCCGCTCGACCAGGAACAACTGCTCCGTAACGTGAATCGGCCGGTTGTCGAAATTCCGGCTCCCGCGAAACGCGTTGTATCGCGTCTCCACCACGTCGACCCTTCCCATGCCGTTCAGCATCCCGCGCATCTCCTCAGTCGAGATGAACCCCTCGTCGTTGAACGACACCAGCAGGAACGGCGCATCGACCGTTTCCAGCAGCTCCCTCAGCAGCGGAAGTGACCTTGCCTTCACGTTGTACCCGGAGCGCTGCCAGTCGGGCGGTATCCCCGAAACGCGGCTGATGCGTTCCGGACGCTCGTACCGCACCAGCAGGTCCAGCATGAAGTAGTTCGACCCGTAAGGGTGCTGGTTGTACGGCGGATCGACATACACCAGGTCGAGTCCCTTGAGCCGCCGCGCCGCGGCGTTGGCGTCCTCCTGCAGCACCACGCACTCGCACTCGAACCTGCTCAGCACAGGCACGTCCAGCCTGATCTCGCCCATGATCCGCACCAGCGCGTCGTCGCCGCTGCCCCCGAACCGGCCTACGCCTGTCTCGCGGTCCTTGTAGAAGCCCTTGAAGACGCCCGCCGTATTTGCGTGCACGGACGCCCTGCTCAGCAGCGGCCCGAGCAGCATGTCCCGCATGTCCACCGGCGCAGCGTCAATCAGGCGGCGGTAGTTGTCGAGCCGCCGCGCGTTCCTCCGCGTATAGAAGACCCGGTCCGCCCCGGTGATGCACGACTCGTCCGCAGGCGAGTAGAGCTCTTCGATGAACCCCCGGGGCATCGGCTCGGCATCCACCCTCGCGTTCAGGTCGGCCACCACACGCTCGAGCTCGCCAAGGTCCACGGTACTCCGGTTGCGCAGGTAGCAGCGTCCGGTCACCGCAGCGTAGCTCTGCAGGTCGTTGCTCACGAGCAGCGACGCGTGGGCCTTGAAGTACCGCGAGACCACGCCCGACCCGCTGAACGCGTCGAACACCCGCAACCGGTCCCGTCCGAGACGCCGCTTGACCTCCTCGACCGCGCCGCCGATCTGCCCAAGCAGCGCCCGCTTGTTCCCGATATACGTAATCAGCTGCCGCGACAGGTACTCCGGATCCTCGCCGCCGCCGCCGCCTTCCAACGACCACGCCTCGGTGCCGGCAACAGTCCCTTCGCCCAGCTCGCTCACCGACGGAGCGCTTGTGTCTGACATGAGAGTGGCTTCTTCTATTGGGAAGTTGGGGTAGGGCTTGGAGATACTTCCGGGATAGTCAGTCTTCCTATGGGCGACCAGTCTGAGTCCCCTGATGCGTACTTGGCACGAACCATAGCCTCATACGTAACGCCAGGCAGCGCATTCATCAGTCTCACAGTGTCCTGTGTATCTTGTTCATCCCAAGGGCCCACATTTGCTCCGTGTATCAATCTTACCGCGAAGACCCATCCTCTTAGTCCGCAATTCTGGCAGGGAGCCTCCCACGTGATTGTAAGGAGTCCTTCGCTGAGCTGTTCGAGTACAGGCGCATCTACCAGTAGCGTGTGGGGCAGCGGGGTCGGTGTGGGAGTAGGCAGGCGCGGCAATGCCCTGACCATGAAGATGATGGATGCCTCTGACGAAACTCCTGCCGAGTTCGTACCGGTCAAAGTGATCTCAATAGTCTGGACTGCGTCCTGGGCTGGAGGGGCCCACCAGACGACGTTAAGCTGCTCAGGTCCCGAGAAGCGCCCTGGCCCACTCCAGCGGACCGACGCATAGTCCTCCACCGTTGCCCTGAGGATCAGCTCTTCGCCCCCATCGACCTCTCTTCCCCTCGTGGTGATGGTGATTATCGGCTTTGGCACTTCCGTCGGCACGGCTGTCGGCGCCGGCGGTGGCGCCTGCACAGTCAACTGAACTACAGCCAACTGCTCATGAGTCGAGGAGTCCACAAGGGCTACCTCGGCCTCCCCGGGCAGACAGCCCTTTATGACGACGGCCATAGGCTGCAAGAACTCAATGGAACTGCCGGTGCCGCAAGTATCCACTCCGACATGATCGGTAACCTTCAAGTAGTACTTCTTCACCGACCGCAGCTCCGTCACGGTCACTCTGATTGAATCACCAACGTCCAGCTCGGCAGCAGACACCTCCAGCTCGCCGCCGGGCAGGGGCGTGGGAGTGGGTGTTGGAGTAGCTGTCGCCGTTGGCGTAGGTGTGCTCGTAGGAGCCGGTGTGCTCGTAGGGGTCGCAGTAGGCGTCGATGTGCTCGTGGGAGTCGATGTACTCGTGGGCCAGGGTGTGCTCGTGGGCCAAGGTGTGCTTGTTGGCCATGGGGTACTCGTTGGCGTGGCGGTAGGCGTTGGCGTGTTCGTCGGAGTCGGAGTCACGGTAGGTGTGTTGGTGGGTGTCGGCGTGGGTCTCGGAGTCGGCGGCACCGCAAACGGGGGGGCCTGTGTGGGAATGGCCGTAGCGGAGACAGGGGTGTTCGTAGGCGTTGCAGTCTCCGGGGCAGGCGTGGGTGTCGGAACCGGCGTTTCGGTTGGCGGAGCGGCAGGAGGCACGGGAGTAGTCGTAGGCGTTTCGGGTTCAGGCGGAAAGCCGGCGATCACTCTCGATACGCCACCGGTTGTGACCTCGACGGTCAGGACAGTTCCCGCAACGAGTACGGCCGCGAGGGCAGCCCTCCAGCCCGGCTCCTTCATCGAGAAAATGCCGATGACTCCTCCGACCGCTCCTACACCTGCCCCGGCTACGAACAGCCAGATCCATGAAGCATCGACGACCTGGTCGAACAGGTTCGTGAATCGAGCCGCGAGGATGCCGATGCCGGCGACCAGGAAGACCGGTTCCTTTCTTCCCAGCCAAACGAGGAGCGCGATGAGTCCGGCTCCCACCAGGACCCAATTCACGATGTCCGACGCCAGGTTCGTCTGGATGAGCCATGCCGCGAACATGATGGCTGCACCAGCCAGCAGCAACTTGGCCCAGGTCGGCACCCCAGCCAGGGGTGGCGGCTGTCGCGTCACTCTGATCGTGTAAGTCCTGGTGGTTATCCCGTCCTGGGCCTTCACGACGACTCTGATAACTTTGGGCGGGCCTGCAGTGGCAATCCGAGGGCTGTCCGAACCAGAAGATACGCTGACACCCTCCACAGTGACCGTTGCGCCCTGGTGATTGGCCGTGGGAGTCACCCTCACGCTGGCAACGGAGTTGGCAACGCTGGCTCTGTAGTCAGTGGCGGCCGCTGCAAAGGGCCTGTTCAACGCCACAGGGCTGTTCCCGTGGGATAGCGTCAGCCCGCTCAGGGTGGCGTCGGATTGCGGCGGCCCCTTGCCGGGCGGTGGCGGCGAGCCCGAGGCTGCCGGCATTTCCAGCAGGGCTTCCACCCACTCTTCGGGCTTGGGCCGGGGTTCGCCTTCGTGTCTCTTATCGAAGACACGCAGGAACAGCTGTTTCTGCGTGTCGGTCAACGTATCCCAGGCTTCGTTGTAAGGGTCGGGAGCGGTGACGCCCCGGCCAGCGGGCGCGAACAGCCAGTTGCTGATTCTCCCGCCGTGCAGCGCGTAGTCGGGCTGGTTGTTGACGGTGTAGGGATGATAGCCGGTGAGTAGGTGAAAGATGACCACGGCCAGTCCGAAAAGATCATGCTCCTGGGTGCGGTTGGCGTAATCGCCCTGGACCTCGGGAGCCTGGAATTCGGGACGACCCACGTTGTTGGAGAACTTTTGACCGGTGGCCGGGTCGGTGAAGCCGTAGGAGTCACAGTCCACCATGGCTATGTCGTTCTGGCGGTTGACTTCAACGTTCTTTTCGTTGACGTCGCCGATGACGTAGCCGGCCTCGTGAACAGCCCTGAAGCCCAGGGCCAAGTTGCGCGCCATGCGCACCCGGTCGTCGATCTGGATCTCGCGAGCCTGGGCGGCCCTGATGCCCTGGGCGGCGCGGCGGTTGTAGTATTCGACGATGGGTTCCCATTTCTCGGCCCTGTCGAGGATGGGCATGGTATAGCCGACGATAGTCCCCTTCTCCATGACCATATGCTGGGGCCAGGTGATGTGCCAGGTAACTCCCAGGTCGGGGGACACGGGATTGTTCACCAGATGCCGGATTTTGGCGTCGGCGTCCTGGGGAGTCTTGCCAGGCTTCCAGACTTTCACCACCGACCTGGGATCACCGTCCACTAGGTGGACCACGCCCTCGCCGCCTTCGCCCAGCTTTGGGCCCGGCACGACGGGGTTGCCGGCTTCATCTACAAAGCGGCGACCAGCGAGGGGATTTTTGGGTGTTGCCAAAGTGAGACCTGCGGACGTAGAAGTAGCCGAAAAGGATGGCTATCCACGCCGCAACCTGGACGATGATGACACTGCCGGAGTAGCCCGCGGTGAAATTGGGCAAGCAGCACAGCCGGCAACACCGCGGTCAGCGCGGCGTGGGTGAATCCGGGTGCCTAGAAATCCAGGTAGTCGGGCTCGGGCAGACGGACGTTGTCGCCGGGCTGGGACTGGGAGACGGCGGACACGGAACGGGAAAGCCACTCGATGGAGCCGTCAAGTTGTTCCATGTTGGTCAACTCGACAGCTTTCCTGGGGGCAAGCTTGTCGAGCGCCGACATATCGGCAGGCAGGTCCGGCGAACCGATGCCGAAACAGAAGAACGCGATGCTGCGGTTCTGCTCCATTTCGGCGAGGCGTGCGGCGGCCTGTTGCAAGTCGGCTTCGTTGTCGTGTTCCGGGTAGCCGTCGGTGAGGAAGTAGGCCAAGCTACGGTAGTAGGCTATGCCACCCTCGCGGTAGCTCTGTTTGCGGGCCTCGGTAATCTCCATGGCAAGGTTCACGGCCTTTGAGTAATTGGTGCCGCCTTTGACGGAGAGCTCAGGCGGCTCGAAGTCGGCGCCGTTGGTGAAGTCGAGAACCACCCGGGCTTCGTGGTCGAACTCAATCACTGCCACGTCCGCCCGCAGGGCCGTAACTGAGTCTTCCTGGATAATGTCGCGGAACTTGACCAGGGCCTGGTTGAGAGTGTCAATCTTCTGGCCGCCCATGGAGCCGGAGACGTCCAGGATCAGCACAATGGAGCACCGGGCCTCCGGGTTTTCGGCGAATTCCGCCTGGTCGTACACGCCTACGGAGTCTTGAACGCTCATTCTAGTCCTCCTTGCGGACTCTAGGAACTCAGATAATCGGGCTGGGGCAAACGGATGCCCTCGCCGGGCTGGGACTGGGACACGGCGACCACGGAGCGAGAGAGCCACTGGATGGAGCCGTCCAGTTGCTCCATGTTAGTCAGCTCCACCGGCGGGCGGGGCGCCAGTTTGGTAAGCTCGCCCACCGAAGTTTGCATGACTCCTTCCTTGACGCAGCGTTCCACAAGTTCTGTTGCGCTGGTTCCAATCATCGTGGCGACCTTGTCCAAATCGATACCGACGGCGCTTTCGCCGGAGCTGCCAACGGCGCCGGCCGCTTCAAGGTCCGACTGACTGAACCCGATCAGGTTGTAGAACCTTGGCATACTATCGCCTGTGACCGTCCATTCGGGATAGTCACTGCCATCGCTGATTATAAAGGAGAAGAAGGCGACGCCGCGATTCTCTTCCACTTTGACCAGACGCCGGGCCACTCGGTCCAAATCGGCGGGGTCGTCATCTGGAATGCCGTCGGTGAGGAAGTAAGCCAGGCTGCGGTAGTAGGCGATGCCACCGTCGCGGTAGCTCTGCTTGCGCTCCTCGATGAGGTCCAGGGCCATGTTGACGGGTTGGGAGAAGTTCGTATCGCCGGAGACCTCGAGAATCGGAGCCTCGAAGTCGGTGCCGTTGATGAAGTCCTGGACTACCCGAGCGACGTCGTTGAAGGCAATAATCGCCACGTCGGCCCGCAACGCGGTAACGGGATCGTCCAGGATGATGTTGCTGAACTTGACCAGGGCCTGGTTGAGGGTGTCAATCTTCTGGCCCTCCATGGAGCCGGAGACGTCCAGAATCAGCACGATGGAACACCGGGGCTCCGGGTTGTCGGCGAATTCCATCTGGTCGTACACGCCCACCGTGTCCCGTACGGTCACTACTGTTCCTCCTGCGAACTTCGGCTGCTCCGGGCGGCGATAGCTATGGTCACGTCGTCGGTGGTGCGGGATTGGACGCGCTCGTCGCCGATGAATTCTTGGAGCCTTTCCTGAACCGCTTCCGGTTGGTCGGTGTGGGCCAAATCGTCCAGCATCGGACTCCAGAAGCCCATGAACGCTTCACGCTCCGGCATTTTCAGGGCGAGGTTTTGCAGTCCGTCAGTAATCAAGGCCAGGGCGTCATAATCACAACCGGAAGCGTGACCCACGTAAGCTATCTCATGGGGTTTGGGGCACGAAGTGATGAAGGTCGTCTCGTTAGCGTACTCGCCGCTGTGAGCCTCGCACAGGGTCGTGGCCGCACCCCTGTCGACGTTGAAGGCGATGACGGCCCCATCGCCCACCTGCACAGCGGTTAGCAGGCTGTCGCAGGCGAAGGCGACGATGAGTGTGGACGCCAGTTCACGAGACAAGATGTCATGCTCCCGACCGTAATCCTCGACGTCAGTCTTGGCTTGGACGATCGCGTCGCGCGCCAGTGACTCGGCCAGATGCTCGCAGGAAGCCGCCGCCGGCTGTTGGCCAATGCCGTCAACGATCGTGCTCACAGCGGCATCGACAGCAATCTGAGAGCCCTCGTCAGAACGCGAGGCCGAGCCGGCCCCGTCGGCGACAGCGGCTATCACGACTTCGCCAATGTCTGACTCTACGATGCGATAGGCCACTGCGTCCTGGTTGGGGAGACCTTCCCTCAAGTGTGAACTGCCTGGAGTAGTGGCCGTTGCGATACACCAGTGTCGATCGTCAGACACTTCACCTCCCGGCTATGGTCAACTTGCTGTAACTACCGGCGCCACACAGGCCGTCGTCCATGTTGTCCACTTCGGAAACGGCCTCGTACATAGGCAGCACTCTGAGCCGCACAGCTCGACTATTGTATAAGAACTCGAGTGAGGTGTGTGTGAGATAGAGCCTCAATGATATTAGTTCTTGTTAGTAATGCGCCCGGCTTCCACATGCCAGAGGTCGGCGCCAGAGCTTTCGTATAACGGCCATGCGGGTCGGCCGTCAACCTTCGTACAGAGTCCCGCGGTACTAGGGGAGTTTCTTTCGCGGGCTGGACTGAATCCGCTTTACGATCTGGAGGTGCTACCTCGCACATCGTCCAGTGCCCGGCGTCGTTGTTGCGATGTTGCGTCTCGTAGGCCCGCCGAACGTCGTTTCGCAACAGTCCGCGAGGGGTACGCGGACACGATTACGAGGCACTACCCGGTAGGCAGCACCTCAGGCGCATCCACGTCGCAGTTCTACTCGAACGCAGCCTCGTCGGTGTCCTGGGGCACGAAACCCAGCACCTCGCGCGCGCCCTCCAGGTCCCGGTAGCCGTACCGGTTGTTCGAGGTCGCGTAGACGATCTCGTATCCCACGCTCTTAGGCGCGTCGATGGCCCTGCGCAGGATGTCGGCCACGTCCCGGTGGCTCAGGTACGTGGCGCTTGGCTTGGCGGTGTCCGGGTGGTCCCTCTCCCCTACCGAGCCGATGCGTATGCAGATGACCGACAGCCCGTAGGCGTCCGCGTAGTGCCGCCCGACCGCTTCGCCCCAGACCTTGGATGCGCCGTACAGGCCCCGCGGGCGGATCATCTCCTTCGTGACCATAGGCCACCCGTCCGCCAGCTCGTCATAGCGCCCGTCGCGGATTGCGTCGTACGGAGGGAAGTCCTCCCACGACTTGATCGTCGAACCCGACGACGCGAACACGACCCTCTGCACGCCGGCGAGCCTGGCGGCCTCGTATACGTTGCGCACTCCGACGATGTTCGCCGCGACCAGCGAGTCCAGCGGCTCTTCACCGAGGTGCGCCGCCAGGTGGACCACCACGTCTCTGCCCTGGAACGCCGGGGCTATCGCATCCAGGTCGGATATGTCGGCCTGGAAGCACTCCACGCCGTCCACAGGCCTTCGGTTGAGGGCGGCCAGTTCGTAGCCGCCGCGCTCCTCCAGGTGAGCCCTGAGGAGCCCGCCGATCAACCCGCTCATGCCCGTTATCAGCACCTTCTTCATCTGCCACCCTCCACCACGTCAGACCCGTGCTGCCTGGTTATGACTACACAGTCAGTTCATTCATAGGGGCGGGCTTCAAACCCGCCCTCGACCTGCCGATCGGGGGCTCGTCTGCATCCACAGACCACCTCACTGCGTTGACTGTCCCCGGATCGATGCCCTTCGTGTGAAGGCTAACGCATTCGGGGCGAGTGACTGGTCCCGCTGGCTATCGGCTCGTTCAGGTAAACGTCGCCGTTGCGTATCTTGATATTGAATCCGCAGGTCGGGTTGCTGCACACCCACGCCTTGTAATGTACAGGCGCCCCCTGTCCCCCAAAGTCAGACAGCGGCAACAGGTTCCCAGTCTCGCATGTACGGCACCCAGGCCAGCTACCGTTGCACATCTAACACCTCCGTTCCACCCTCACTTGCAACTTGTGCGAAGACGGCGCGCAGTATAACACTAAATGAGACTCTCCGCTAATCGCGCCGTGAAGAGCCGTACATACCTGGCCCCGCCGCGTCCCAGGACGCTCTGCACCAGCGAAACCGAACCCACTGCGATGCGCTTCCCGGCTGAGAGCCCGGTCGATTCAAGGGCGTCCAGGGACGCGCGTCTCGCCTCGGCTGACATCCTTCGGTCAAGACGGGCAAGGGTCAGGTGCGGATGGAACGGCCTCGTTTCCGTTGGAAACCCCAGTGCGCCCAGGGCCGCGTCCACGCCCGCCTGCAGACCCATCAGCGGTTCGAGTCGCCCCTGAATACCAACCCACAGCACCTGCGGCCTGCGTGTGTTCGGGAACGCCCCGAAGGTTCCTGTCGAGACCTCGAACTGCCGGTGCCCGGCAACCGCTTGCGACACTGCACGCCCAATCTCGTCTACCCGGGACTCGGGCACATCCCCCAGGAACTTCAGCGTGAGATGGACTCCCTCAGGCCGAACGGCCCGAAGCCCCTCGATGCGGGCGTCCCTTAGGCTATGCACCGCTGCTCCCATCGCCTGCTCCACGTCTTCCGGCAGGTCGACAGCAACGAACGCCCTGACCATCCGCTCATCCTCTTCCTCCCGACGCGACCGCTGCATAGCCGTCATACCTGCGGAAGCCGGATTCCTGCCCCAGGAACCGTCCCCCATCCAGAGGGGTGGGGACGAGCTCGTACGGCGATGCGGCCTGAGCCTGCCGAAGGGCAAACCTGCCCATGTCTCACCAAGTCTGCAGTCACTGCCTCTCCTCTATATTTGCCGCGCCTGCGACACGGTGCAATAATTGATTCTAGCGATCGCGCGCTTACGCACAAGGCTCATGGCTGACGACATCATAGACATGGACGACATGATGGCGATATACGAGGTCACCGACCTCATGGGCATCGACCGCGAGTCCATTAGCGTCCCTCTGGACAAGGATGGCATGGGCGGAGCGTCGATCCTGGAGGCCGGAACCCTGGAGATTCGTGCGCCCGCGGTGGTGTCGACCCGCGAATGGCTGCCCACCTTGACGGGCATCCTCGAAGGGCTCGGATACGAAGAGTCCACCGAAGGCGACGAATGGGACTCATAGTGCCATGAAGTGGAGCTCGGCCGTTTCCCGGGAACCTCAGCTGGAGGATGCAGTAGTCGAGTGCGCCGAAGACGTGTACAGCGACGCCGACCTCACCATCGCGTTCGTGTCGGGCCATCACGCGGCCAAGCACAAACTCCTACCTGACCTGCTGGAGCGACGCCTGGGTTCCGCGCCGACTATCGGATGCTCCGCCGCCGGGGTCATCGGCGCGGGGCGCGAGGTTGAGAACAGCCCCGGACTCGCAGTCACGACCGCGCTGTTGCCGGGCGCCGCGGCCGTCCCATTCCACGTCGAGGACGAGGACATCCCCGACGGCGATGCCCCGCCCGAGGCGTGGGAGGAGCTCGTGGGAGTAAGTCGAGAGTCGGAGCCCGGCTTCGTCATTCTGACAGACCCGTTCACCATCTCGGCCGAGCGCCTCGTCGAGGGCCTCGACTACGCTTTCCCTTCATCCGCGAAGGTAGGCGGCATGGCGAGCGGAGCGTCCGGGCCCGGCAAGAACGTGCTATACGCCGGAAGCCAGGCCCACTCCTCGGGCGCAGTGGGCGTCGCGCTCCACGGCAACATCACCTTCGACACCATCGTCGCCCAGGGGTGCAGGCCCATCGGCGAGCCCATGCAGGTCACGGCATGCGACCGCAACGTCCTGCACGAGCTCGACGGGCAGAAGCCCCTCGAGGTCCTGGGAGCAGTGTTCAGAGGACTCAATGAGAGAGACCAGCAGCTTGCCCGGCACTCCCTCTTCCTCGGCGTGGTGATGGACCCGCTCAACGACGACCCGCAGCTGGGCGACTTCCTGATCCGCAACCTCGTGGGAGCCGACCACAAGCAGGGCATCCTCGCCGTGTCCGAGCTGCTCAGGGAGGGGCAGACCGTCCAGTTCCACCTGAGGGACGCCGAAACGTCGGCCCTCGACCTGGGCTCCATGCTGTCCAGGTACGCCGCCGAGACGCCCCTCTACGAGGAGACCGGCGCGCTGCTCTTCTCGTGCCTCGGGCGCGGCTCGTACCTCTACGGTAAGCCCGACCACGATACCGACATGTTCAGGGAGAGGGTGAACGCAATGCCCCTGACGGGCTTCTTCTGTAACGGGGAGATCGGCCCGGTAGGCGGCTCGACGTTCATCCACGGCTACACGAGCTCCTTCGCCATCCTGCGCCCCGGCCGCCCGGTGAAGGCCGGGTGAGGATCGGCAAGAGATTCTGGTTTGGGCTGGGCCTCGGGGCGGCAGCCCTGGCCCTGTTCTTCCTCACCACCGACTGGGACCGGCTCGTGGACGCCCTTGCCGGGGCCAACTACTGGTACGCTGTCCCCGCCGTTCTGCTCTACCAGGTCTCGCTGCTGTTCCGGACCGCCCGCTGGAAAATGCTCATGCGCCACATGCGCGAGGTCCCGATCGCGAGGCTCTATCCGGTCGTTGTAGTCGGATACATGGCCAACAACATCCTGCCCCTGCGCATCGGCGAGCTCGTACGCAGCTACTACGTCGGCGAGCGTGAGGGCGTAAGCAAGACCGCGGCGCTCGCAACCATCCTCGTAGAGCGCCTAATGGACGCCCTCACCCTCATAGTGTTCGTGGCAGTCATAGCCGTCTTCGTTCCCCTGAACGCGGTGGCGGAGGGATTCGGCGACAGGTCGAGCGTGCCGTGGCCCCTCCTCGCGGCGGCGCTCAGCGTGCCGTTTGCAGTGGTCTTTGCCGCCCTCATTGCGGTCGCCTACTGGCCGGAGCGCGCCGCTGCCGCTGCCGAGGCCGGCCTGCGCCTCCTCCCTGAGGCCGCCGGGACGCGGGCGCGGGGCCTGGTGGACAGGTTCATCCACGCCCTGCAGGCACTGAGGAGCCCTTCTTCCGTGCTAGTCCTGTTCGCCCTCTCGGTGCCCGTCTGGCTCTTCGAGGGCGCTCTCTTCTTCGTGGCGGGATACTCTTTCGACTTCCACCTCTCCTACGGCAGCGAGGTGGAGATGGCGGCGGCCCTGGTGCTCGCAATGGCCCTCGCCAACATAGGCGCAGCTGTCCCGTCCAGTCCGGGAGGCATAGGTCTGTTCGAGCTCATCGCCCGCGAGACCTTGGTTCTCCTGCCCCTCGCCGTGATCGACCGCTCCGTGGCGGGCGCGTACGCGGCGGTCGTACACGCGATACTCCTCCTGCCCGTGATCGCACTCGGCCAGGCCATCCTCGTCGCAGACGGGCTCTCTCTCCGCAATCTCTGGCGCGGCGGGCGGAGCCTCCCGGCCGGGCAGCAGGGAGGGCTGGAGTGAAGGTCGGCATCATCGGAGCGGGCGCCGCCGGCCTCGCGGCGGCCTACGAGCTCGGCAAGCACGGCCACGATGTCGTCGTATACGAGCGCGCCCCCTTCATGGGCGGCCAGGCCTCCACTTTCGACGTGGGCGGCGCAAGGCTGGAGCGCGGCTACCACCACCTGTTCACCAGCGACACCGACATCATAGACCTGAACGAGGAGATCGGCCTGGGTGACCGCATGACCTGGATCGACTCCAGCGTAGGCACACTCTACGACGGCCGCATCTACAACTTCGTCACTCCCATGGACCTGCTCAGCTTCAAGCCTCTCAGCCTGGTAGACCGCATACGCCTCGGCGTCGCGACGCTGGCGCTGCAGCGAATCAGGGACTGGCGCAAGCTCGAGTCCGTAACGGCGGTCGATTGGCTCCGCAAGTGGGCGGGAGAGGGCGCATTCGAGGGCTTCTGGGGTCCGATGCTCCGCGGCAAGTTCGGCGAGAACTACTACAGCGAGATCGGAATGCCGTGGATTTGGGGCAAGATCGCTACGCGGTTCGCCTCCCGCGAGAAGGGGCTGGCCCGCGAGAGTCTCGGCTACCCCATTGGCAGCTTCGGTGAATTGTTCGACGTGCTCGCCGAGAAGATCGAGGCCCACGGCAACGAGGTCCACCTGTCCACACCCGTCACCAGCATAGCCTCCGGTAATGGCCTACCCATCCTGGAGTACGAAGGGCCGGACGGGAGCACGGGCAGGGAGGAGTTCGACGCCGTCATCGCCACTACCCACTCGTACATGTTCATGAGGCTCGCTCCAGAACTCTCAGGCGATTACAGGCACCGGCTCGAGAGCACAAAGTACCTCGCGGCAGTGCTGCTGGTCCTGGTGCTGGACAGGCCCCTATCCCACATCTACTGGCTCAACGTCGCCGACCGCTCCATGCCATTCGTGGGTGTCATCGAGCACACGAACCTGATCCCGCCCGAGCACTACGGCGGTCAGCACCTCGTCTACCTGTCCAACTACCTGGAGCGGAGCGACCGCCTCTATGGCCTCAACCACGAGGAGCTGCTGGCCGAGTGCGTCCCACACCTCCGCAAGGTCAACCCTAACTTCGACCCCTCCTGGGTCCTGAAGAGCTACCACCAGAAGGTAAACGCCGCCCAGCCGGTCATCGGCACCCACTACTCTAAAGTCATGCCCGACCACAGGACGCCGCTCGAGGGCGTCTACCTCGCCAACACGACCCAGGTATACCCCCAGGATCGCGGCACCAACTACAGCGTCCGCATGGGCAAACACGTCGCCCAGATGGTCATGACCGACGAACCCGGCGGGGTGAGTCTCCTTCATACACCCACCGCCGAACAACATGGCACATCGGGGAATGGCTGAGTGGCAAGGGAAGAAGCTGATTCAAGCTACCTATCCTCAGTCTCGGAATCAGCTTCCTCCGAGTCATCTTTTCTTAGGAGTCTCATAATCTCATCCCCTGACATTTCGGGGACACCGGGCTCTCCACCCTGCTGCCTCTGCTCGGCCTGCTCAACAGTGGCATTGGCCCAACGGACAGCCATAATGATCGGATAGAATTTGGCGAATGACGACATGGCCAAGAGCATTAGCCTCTCAAAGTCGTCCGGGGTCGTGTTCTCGTTTACAGGACAGTCCAATAGATAGCTCACGTCCCGATAGTCATCAATGACGAATTTGCCCACTGACTTCCCATTTAGCTTGTTGCACATCGATGTGGCGTTGACTTCCTCAGTTGATGGGAATCTGACGAAGTCAGGCGCCCTTATCTCAAGCAAAGGCTTTGGAAACTCGTGGTCAATGATCCAGAATCGAACAACCCCCTCGGGCGTGGGCAACGTAGTCTGAACCACGTCATTTCCAGAGACCGTGTACTTTATGTCCTGCTCATCAAAGTACCGGATGACCGTTCGCTTCAAGAGTTCAGTCGCCATAGCCAGATCCTTTCTCTCAGCGTATCAGTCACCCACTCCCAAGGCGTGCCCGTTAAGGCGCATTCGAATCTTAGCATGCGCGGCCCTGCTGTATCAATTTGAAAGAAGGAGCCGGATAGGTCGCCCTGCCTACTGGCAGTAGCTAGCGAACCGTCGCATCACAGACGACTTGAGCCCGACCGTCGGTTTCGACGGTTGGGCCTTGTCGAGCTCATTTGGTGAACCTCCTACTTCACCGAGTGGGTTCACCTGCGCCCTGAGTGCGTGGAGCACTCGGGCGCAGGCACTCTATTCCACAATCTCACGAGGTGGCCGAAACCACCTAATACCTGATTTTCGTGAACCGGGCGGAATCTCGCGGGTAATGTGGTAACATGGCGAATAGAAGGATCATGAAATGACAACGATGCGATAATGGATGATCAAGAGACAATAGTGGGGCCGGGAGGGATCGGCGGTCAACGGACGAGGTACAGGCAGCGACTCGGGTCGCGAAGGTCGCAGTGGGCGATGGGAAGACGAAGTGCCGCACCGCAGCTTCACCATCGAGGTCGAGCCGTCGGGCGACCCACCGAAGAAGCCGGCGTCGGAGTTGACGCTTCCATAGGACTCGAACAAGGGGAGATGGATTGGCTACTCCAAAGGAACCACAAGACACTAAGGAGGACACCAAGAAGGATGACGGCGAAGCTGTAGTTATTCTCAAGCAGGAGGTCGTTGGCAACGGATACTTGCTGGTGCACGTACTAATCCCTTCAATAGACCCCGTTAGACCACAGATCTTTGCGCTGTCGCCGGAGATACAGGCCAGGGGAGGAAACGCAAGGGCGAGGAGTGCGAATTGACCAGTGACGAGCTTTCCTTGCTTGCGGGAGGTATCTCAATTGTCTTGGCCATCCTTGCAATAGTTTTCGGCCTTTGGACTTATATGCAGATTCGCGACCTCCTGACTCAGATTAGAGGCCAGGCAGAGACAATAGAGCAAACAGTTACCGGCAGCCAGGCCGATCTCCTCAAAGCCATGCTGAAGACAACAGAAAGACAGCAAGAGATAGTTGAGAAGCTGGTGCTTGAAACTATCTTGCCCAGACTCGGTAGGGAGGATGAATCAAGAGATAGCGAGGAATCCGATCTGCCGTGGTAGAGAGGGCCTTAGACGAGGCTGAAGCCCAAGGCTCGTAAGTCTCGTCCACCGTTCTAGCATAGAGGGACGACGAACTAGGCCCTGGGCACTTTCGCACCCAGGGCCTTTTGATGGTATCGGCTGACTGTACGCGGCCCAAGCATTGACTGGCGGTACCTCCAGCTTTAGAATTGAACCTAAGCTGCGAAAGGAGCGTTGACGTGGTCGTAGCTAGAGAAAAGCCCAAGCCGCTCACCATCAGCATCAGCCCCGAGGCCGCCGAGCACGTGAGGCACTTCGCCCGCATGTCCGGCAAGCCCGACTCCCTCCTCCGTGTCGGTGTAAAGGGTGGAGGTTGCTCGGGACTGACCTACGTCCTCGACCTTGTCGACGAGCTTCCCGACGACGACAAGGTCGTCGAAGAGCACGGGATCAGGCTCGGCGTCGACCGCAAGTCCTACGTCTTCCTTGCCGGCACTATCCTGGAGTACTCCGGAGGCCTGAACGGCAAAGGCTTCGTCTTCAACAACCCGAACGCGAGGACCAGCTGCGGATGCGGCACCTCCTTCGGAGTCTGACGGGCGGCTCCTGGCAGCCGAAGACGATCTCCTCCACTACGAGGCCCTGACGAAGGGCGTCGCCCTGGTCGAGCGCCCATTAGGCCTCCTGCGCTGCACCGGCGAGGACTCCCTCGACCTTCTGAACCGCCTCTCCACCAACGGGCTGCTGGACCTGCCCGACGGCTCAGGAGCCCACACGGTCCTCACCTCCAACAAGGGCCGCATCGTCGACGTGATCTTCGTCCTCAGGCGATCAGACCATCTCCTGCTGCTAACCGGCGGCGGGAACGAGAACAGGGTCGCCGAGTGGATCGACTTCTACACCATCATCGAGGACACCGAGGTCGAGGACATCACGACCGGGACATCAGCCGTCTCCATCATGGGTCCCGGCGCGCCCGCACTGCTGGACTCCATCGCAGGGCCGGACTCCTCGATTGCGGACGATGAGGGTGTTGCCGATGTCTCAATCGATGGCGTCCCCGCAACCGCGATTCGGCGCGACGTGGGCGCCATCCCTGCCTTCGATTTCTTCGCGCCTGGTGCGAATGGGAAGGTTCTCCGGAAGGCTCTCCTGGATGCAGGAGCCTGCCCCGTCGAGCGCGATGCCGTGGAGCTCGCCCGCATCGAGCAGGGAGTCCCAGCCTTCGGGGCCGAGCTTAGCGAGTCGTACAACCCCCTCGAGGCCGGCCTGCAACACCTGGTCAGCTACACGAAGGGATGCTACATCGGCCAGGAGGTTATCGCGCGGCTCACGACCTACGACAAGGTCCAGAGGCGCATCGCCCGCCTATCATGGCCCTCGGGCGCCGAAGTAAGCGCCGGCGAAAAGCTCACACTGGACGGAAGGCAGGCCGGAGTCGTCACGTCCGCCATGCGGGACCCGCGCACCGGAAACGGGACCGGGCTCGGTTACGTCAGGAAGGCCCTGGCCGAGTCCGGCGCGCAACTCATCGCGGAAGCCGGCGCCCGTGTGGATGCGGCCGCAGCGAAGTAGGCTGCCCGCATCTCCATCTGCAGGCAGCCCCAGGTCGCTCCTACTCTAAGAACGGTAGACCGTAGAACAAGCCGCAGTCACCCTCGTGACCAAGTATCTCGAAGTTGTCCGTCATTATCAGGCAATACCTGGCTATCTCCGTCTGCCATAGTTCGAATATGGAAGTGGGCTCAGGAGTCGGTTCAGGCGTGGGCGTGGGCGTCGGTGTTGGCGCCGGTGTGGGCGTTGCTGGAGCAGGGATGCAGAGATAGGGGACATTGCCGCCCGTAAGCTCGTCGAGCCAGTTTCGGTGCTCGTGCAGCTCAGGCGAGAATCCCGGAAGGTCGCACGAGCCTGGATGGACGCCGTGGGCCCTCGCGGAGGCTCCCCACAGGAGAACGGCGGCCATGGCTACTAGGACCAGCACAGCCGCCATGAACTTGAAACCCGTTACGAATCGAAACGTTCCTTGGCTCATTCCTACCCCCCCTCTTCAACTTCAATCTCATCGCCTAAGTCTACCAGAACCACATGGGCCTATGGGGTTGCGGTGTTAGGAATCTCAAGGCTGTCCTTGAGCGTCCAACTGTTCCCTGGACACACCCCGGCCCTTCCAGGCAATCCGTCGCGGCGGGAGGCTGCCATCGGCAATCCGTTCAGGGCATCAACCCCAGGCCATCCTCCCACAGGAGCCGCGCGAAAGCCGTGGCTGGGAGTATGTCGATGCCATCCTCCGTCCGCCTTGCGCGGGGCTCGAGGCACACGACAACGCGCCGGCCGACGTCTGGGTGCTCCCGCGCCAGGGTTCGAAGCCCCTTCAGGTGGATCCGAGTAACGACACTGGCAGCCTTAGCCTCGACCGCGAGCCTCCCATCGCCTACGAGGAAATCGACCTCTATGCCGCTGGGGAGCCGCCAGTAGGTGAGGTCGTCATCCAGTTCGTAGTAGCTCGCGAAGGCTGAGAGCTCGTGGAAGACCCAGTTCTCCAATGCCTTGCCGTAGAGTTCGGTGCCAGCCAAAACTTGGCCCCGCCTCGCCAGTCGGTTCACCACACCAACATCGGCAAAGTAGAACTTTGGCTTGGCCACCCGACGCTTTGGCCGCTTGCGGTATGCCGGCAGCCATCGCCCAAGCAGCGTATCCTCCAGTATCTCGAAGTAGCTGCGCGCGGTGTGGTTCGACACACCGCACTCGCGGGCGACGTTCGCCACATTCACGATCTCCCCATCACTCAGGGCGGCGGCGTCAAGGAACCCGGAGAAGGCTGGCAGATTGCGGACCAGACCCTCGGCCGCGACTTCCTGGGTGAGGTAGTCGGCAACATAGGCATCGAGCATCCGACGCGGGCGGCTTGCCTGATACATCCTGGGCAGATAGCCGTGGTTGAGGATTCGGTCCAGGTCGAAGTCGTCGCCAAGCTCGCCGGCGGTGAGCCCGTGAAGCTCGTAGCGTGTGGCGCGGCCGCCGAGCAGATTCGCTCCGCCGCGCTTGACCTTCCGGGCGCTGGAACCGCATAGCGCGAAGTGCAGACCCCGATTCTCGATTAGCCAGTGAGCCTCATCGAGAAGACCCGGGACCTTCTGCACCTCGTCAATGACTATCTGACCAGACTGCCCCGGCCCACCGGCTTCTACCTCCTGGCGCAGGAGCTCAGGGCGTGCGGCATAGCGCCGAAACTCCTCGTTCTTCAGGAGGTCTATCCAGCGGGCATCGGGATAGCTCTGCCTCAACAGGGCGCTCTTCCCCACCTGCCTGGGTCCCCACAGGAAGAAGGTTTCGCTCCCAGTACTCGGGAGTTTCAAGTTTCGCTTGAACATATCACGACTATATCAAACTGGAAGTACTACTTCCAGTTTACACTGTTTTCTGGAAGCTATACTTCCTAATACTGCCCATCTTTTTGGAAGTCCTACTTCTAGTTTACACTGTTTTTTGGAAGTTATGATTCCAAATACGGTGGTCAGGCAAGTCGGGGAAAGTATCGTCCGCCGAGAGAGTCCCGCCTACCCAGGTGGGGCGAGCGTCGCGCCGCCGTCAACGACGATGACCTGGCCGCGGATCATCGCGGCGTCCTCGGTGCACAGGAACGCGACCACGCGGGCGATGTCCTCGGACGTCACCATCCTGCCGGCAGGCGTGCGCCGGCCCGACTCCTTCATCTCATCGCGGTTGGGGAAGTGCGCCAGCGCATCGGTCTCCACGTATCCGCCCGAGACGGCGTTCACCGCGATGCCTCGAGGCGCGAGCTCGACCGCCATGTAGCGCGTGGCGGCCTCCAGGGCGGCCTTCGACGTGCCCACCGAGAAGTAGTAGGGCAGCACCGAGCGGGATCCCTCGCTCGTGATGTTGACGATGTGGCCGCCGTCGCCCATCAGCTTCACCGCCTCCTTGGCGCACAACCACGGCGCCCTGGCGTTGACGGCCATCGTCCAGTCCCAGTGCTTCTCCTCGAGCTCCTCCAGGCTGCGTTGCACGCCCGACGCGGCGTTGTTGACCAGAATGTCCAGCCGCCCGAACGACTCAGCCACCCGCGCGAACAGCTCGCCTATCTTGCCCGGGTCGCCCAGGTGTGCCCTGACGCGCAGGCACTCGACGCCCAGCGCGCGGATCTCCGCCTCAGTGGCCGCGGCGGCCTCGTGGCTGCGGAAGTAGTTGAAGGCGATGTCGGCGCCCCGGCCCGCCAGCTCCAGCGCCACGGCCTTCCCGATTCCCCGGGACGCCCCCGTGACCAGCGCAACACTACCCGACAGCGGCCCCGGTCTTACGGCAGTAGCCATGACGGGAACGGCCGGTCAGACGGCCATGCCGCCGTCGACGGAGATCACTTGACCCGTGATGTACTTCGCCCGCTCCTGCGCCAGGAAGGCGACCATGTGCGCGATGTCGTCCGCGTCGCCGAAGTGGCCCTGGGGAATCACGCTGAGCCAGTGCGCGCGCTGCTGGTCCGTCAGCACCGCCGTCGTCTCCGTCTCCACGTACCCCGGATTGATGATGTTGACGGTGATGCTCCTCGTCGCCACCTCTTTCGACAGTGCCTTGGTGAACCCGATCATCGCCGCCTTGGACGCCGTGTAGTTCGTCTGGCCGGGATTCCCCCGCTCCCCAACCACAGAGCCTATGTTGATGATGCGCCCCCAGCGGCTCCGCACCATGTTCCGAAGCACCGCCCGCGTGCAGTAGAACGTGCCGTGCAGGTTGATGTCGATGACCCTGTGCCACGCCTCGTCCGACATGCGCATCAGCAGCTGGTCGTTGATTATTCCCGCATTGTTGACCAGGATGGCGACGGGCCCGTAAGTCCCCTCCACCTCGCCAACCATCGCCTTCACCTCGTCTAGCTGCGACACGTCCGCCTTTACGGCGAAGGCCTCGGCCCCCATGCCCTCAATGGCCCCCACGACCTCGGACGCCGCGCCTGGCGACGAGTTGTAGTTGACGGCAACCCGGGCTCCCAGCTCCGCCAGCCGCAGGGCTATCGAGCGTCCCAGCCCCTTCGATGCGCCGGTTACCAGCGCTGTCTTTCCTTCGATGCTTCGATCGTCCATTCGACCTCTCTTCAGGCGCCCTCGGGCGCGGCGTCTCGTATCTTCTCGAGTTGAGCAGCCTGCCTGGCGACCAGGTTCACCTCGATGGCAGTGCGCGCGGTCCCGATGGCTCGCCGGACCGAGTCGGCCTTGCCGCGCCCGTGTCCGACAACGCTTATGCCCTTCACGCCAAGCAGCGGGCCTCCCCCGTGCATCTCTACGACGTTGTTGACCTCGTAGATCTCCCGTGCCAGTCCCTGGACCTCGTCGTCCGGCAGCCTGCCCTTCAGGCGCTCCGCGACCATGTCCGCGATCCCGGCGCCCAGTCCTTCGATCAGCTTCATGACGATATTCCCGACGAAACCGTCCGCCACTACCACGTCGGCCCTGCCCATCAGCAGCTCGTTCGCCTCGACGTTGCCGATGAAGTTCGGCAGCGTCCGCTCGAACAGCTCCGACGTCTCACGGACCTGGCGGTTGCCCTTGCCCACCTCGCCTCCCACGCTCAGCAGGGCCACACGCGGCTCCTCGATGTCCCAAAAGAGGCTGGCAAACACCCCCCCGAGCACTGCAAAAGTCAACAGCTGTGCCGGGCGGCAGTCCAGGTTGGTGCCCACGTCGATCACCGCCGTGCGCGGCGCGAGCCCGATGATCGGCCCGCCGAGCGACGGCCTCTCGATGCCCTCAAGCATGCCCAGCACGACCGCCGCCGCGGCCATGGCCGCGCCTGTCGACCCCATGGTCACGCAGCCGTCGGCCATGCCCTTCTTCACCAGGCCGGTGGCGACGAGGATCGACGCCTTGGGCTTCCGGCGAAGCGCCAGTGCCGCCTGCTCATCCTCGCCTATCACGCCCTCGGACGGCACCACCATTATCGGAAGGCCGCCCGCGTCGTGGCGGGCCAGCTCCGCGCCGACAACCTCCGGGTCGCCGACCAGTCCCACCTGCAGGCCGCCCTCGCGGACGGCAGCAACGACCCCAGCGACCACCTCGCCGGGCGCATAGTCGCCTCCCATCGCGTCGACGGCGATCTTCAACGGCCCGGCCGTCATGACTCGTTCCTAACTATGACTCTCGCCTCGCCGCTGATCGCCTCTTCTCCCGTCTGTCTTCGTACACCCACTGTACACACAACCTCCCGGTCAGACTCGGCGTCGCTCACCGCCTTCACCTCGCCGAAGGCCGTGGCGGTGTCGCCGGGGAACACGGGGGCCTTGAACCTCAGTTTCATCTTGCCGGACCGGTGCCAGTCGAGCCCGAAGCTCGACGTCATCATCTCCGAGATCGCCGCCGCAACCAGCATCCCGTGGGCGATGGTCCGCCCGAACCGGGTCTCCGCGGCGAAGTCATGGTCCAAGTGTATCGGGTTGAAGTCTCCGGACGCCTCCGCATAGTCGTCCACCCGCTCCTGCGTGATCGACTTCTCGACCGAACGCAGCCCCGCGCCGGCTTCCCACATCATCCGGCCTCGCCAGGCATGATGAGGGTCGTCGTACCCGACATCACCTCCATCTCCTCATCGTCCAGCACCGAGAGGGCTATGTCCACGAAGCGCGACCCGCGCCGCACCGAGTTGCGCGCCACGGTCGCCCTGCACGTCAGCCTTGCATCCACGTCCACGGGCCCAGAGAAGGAGAGCTCCTGCCCCGCGTGGAGAGCCCCGCTGGGAATGCCTAGGTCGTCCAGCACGCCACGCAGCCCCAGCGCGGCAACCGCCATCGGAGGCGCCTTCGCCTCTCCCGACCCGCCGGGTTGGGCGGTCGCGTCGCCCACCGCGCCTACGTACTTCGTTACCGTACAGGCGTCGATGCGGATCGTCCTGTTCGAGACTTCCTGGCCAACAGCCAGGGTCGAGTAGTCAACAGTCATGGCAGATGGGCCACCTGAGAGCCGGCAAGATTATACGGCGGCCCTACCAATCCAATCAAACGAACCGCCGCTCAGGGAGGTCTCTTACCACTTCTACCCTTGCGGGAGAAGTTTGGGATCGTCGCTCACCTATTGGTCCCGCCAAAGGTTCCGACACACTTGAATTAAGAGTCCGCGCGAGCAGGCTACTTCTTGCGTCGAATCGAGTCGATGAACTCCTGCGTTATCTGGACTCTCTCGTCAGCTTCCCGCCAGAGGTCAGAGTGAGGGTTGGCACCGTGAAATAGACGGACCAGCACGCCCTCCGCCTTGGCGACTGATATTGCGGGTATGAAGTCGCTGTCCCTGCGATCAACACCGCTTCCTGGATGCTATGCTTGGCCGCCAGCAATACCATATCGACTCCAAGCAGAATGTCCACCATCTTCTGCTCGAATCTGTATGCTCCCTGGCCATCAGGACCTCGCCGCGCCAGTCTTCCCAACCTGACGGAATACCTGGGAAGTCGCTCCAGTGCCTCGAAGAACCGACGGCGACCAGAATAACGCTTCCTCTCTTCTTCCGTTGGTGGATCACTTTGGTACGCCGGACAATGGTAGTAATAGCTCCTTAGGATGTCCGACCCGCCTGCAAGCTTCTCAGACAATGCTTGGAAGTCGATCTGGGGCTTTCCAAACTCCTCCTTGAGGACGTGCTCCAAGTATGCGCCGTCAATGAAGACTGCAACTCGATTCGGCATGACCACCTCGCGTGGCAAAGAAAATGGGATGCTCCGGCGGTTGGGCATCCCATTTGCATTCATGAAAACCTGACGTGCGCCGGGAACGGCGGACGCCAGGGAGTATTATGCTCAAATCATAGCACTCAGGACGAGCCTGTCAAGGTTGTGCTAGCACCACAGAGATTCGGGCCCGTCAGATCTCCGACACGCCCCCGCGCTGCATCTCCGCCTCGTCCAGCAGGCGCGCCAGCATGATCATGGATGCCTCCTCGTCGAAGTCCAGGCTCGCTATCGACATCGCCCGGAACAGCACTCCAGTGGAGACCCGCGCCTTCACCGTCTCGCCCAGCGCGGGAATCCTGACGCCCAGCGCCTTCGCCATGTACGCCCCTGCAGCCATCCCCTGGCGCGTCAGCCGGCACTCCACGAGCAGCCCGTCCCTGTAGGCGAGCTTCAGCCCGTCCCCGTCCTGCGACAGGTCCAGTATGAGATGTGCCCGGGGTGCATCCAGCAGCTCCTCGGCATACTCTGTGACCACCGCGTGCGCACCGGCGGAGCCCTGATTCGTCTCGCCGCTCTCGGCCAAGTCCATCCTCCTCAGTTCCCGTCCTCGCCCGGTACCAGCAGCTCTATGCCCGGGAACGCCCCGACGAGCGAGAACCAGAAGCTCGTGCGAGACGGTACCGCCTCCAGCCGCGTGCCCTCGAGCTTGCCCGAAGTCGCCAGTCCCGTGTCGTCCCAGCGACTCCCCGTCTCATTATCCACCATGACGCCACCCTCGGGCTTGAAGTTGAGCGTCATCCCGGCTGATTCACTGAAGAAAGCCCTGGCTCCGGGGCTCTCCCTCCCCCGGACCAAGACCACGATGTCCCTGCCTCCGACCGTATCGTTGACCAGCCACGACCTCCCTGGGACGAGAAAATACGCCTTCCGGCTGTCGTCAACCTCGACTGCGAAGACCTTGTCCGACGCCCGGAGCCGCAGGTCCATCTTCTCGGCGCTCACGGGGAACGGCGGCCCCACCGTGTCCAGCCTCTCCGGGTACTCCGCGAACCGGTCGGTCTCGTACCTCGCGCCAGGAATGAGGCCAAGGTCTCTGCTCAGCACAAGGGTGTCGGGATGCAGCTCCTTCCATTCTCCCCACGAGATCGTGATCGACGGAAGCGGTTCGAGCCGCTTGCCGGTCAGCTCGCCCACTATCGCCTCGCCCGCCACCTGGAACCAGTACGAGCCCGTCTGGTGGTCGTACATAACCATGTCCGACTCGTAGAGTGCGCTCGTGTTGCCGAACACGAGCACCCTGTCGTCCAGCCTGCGGTCGTACACCACAGCGCTCGCGCACAGCGGACAGTACGACACGAGAATCGGGACACCGCCGACCAGGTCGTGGACGATCTCGTGGTAGTTGAGCATCTTCAGCGGGTACGCATACGCCTCCTCCCCGGCGGCATATCCGATCACGTAGTCGCCGTCCGACAGCCAGTCGCCCCGTTCCCTTGGCTCGTACACCGGCACGTAGATCGGCTTGATCGCGTCCCGCAGGCCCTCCACCGCCCGGTCGCTCGCCTCCGACAGCGGGAAGTACCCGCCCTGGAACGTGTCGAACACCACGTCGGCCAGGTCCACGCTCGCAATGTCCCGGTCCACCGGCGGCGGCGCTGTCGTCGGCGTATACGGCGCGCCCGGCTGTCGGGTCGGGACAGGCGTGGGTGTCGGAGGGCTCGGCTCGGGGGTGGCCGCCTGCACGGTCACCTGGGGGACGGGCACGCTCGCCGCCGCGTCTGAATCAGGCTCTGCCGGGTCGCCGCCGCACCCCGCCATCGCCACCAGCAGGGACGAGAGAGCGCCCGCGACAAGGACGCGAGCCGCGTAGGAGGGACCTGCGCTATGGACCGCCATCTAGCCGAACCATATCCCCAGGTACTTGGTGAACCAGAATAGCCCGGCATATGTCGCGGCCCCGGTCGCGACCAGCGTAAGGAGCATCCGGCGGTACGTATACGCGCCGCGAATCGAGCAGGCCCTGCGCCCACGCAGGTAGAGTATGACCGCTACGGCCGCAACCGCGGCGCCGCCCGCCCTGAAGAACCACCCGTATTCGTAGTAGAGCGTGTCGCCAAGCGTGACCGCCTCGGCAGCGGTCGCTACACCCAGCAGAACCAGCACCACCGGCGACACACAGCACGTTATCGCCGCCAGGCCCGAGACGAAGCCCGCCTGCAGCCCCCGCCTGATCTCGCGCCCATCCGCCTGCACTGCTTTCTCGTTCATCCCCATTCCCTAGATTCGATGCCCCCATCCAACCCGCCGGTTCTGTCATAGAGACGTGTCGTCCCGAGCCCCGAGGGACCTGGGGCGGGGTCGGCCTCAACCATGCCTAAAGACGACACGTCTGCGGTAACCTGGCCGCGGCACACCCCTATGGTAGAATCGCCCCGGCCCCCCAGCAACCTCCCGCGAGGCGCGCGATCCACGTCAGCCACCTCAGACTAGAGAACTTCCGCAACTACGAGCGCCTCGAGCTCGACCTCGCGCCCGGCATGGTGCTGGTCGAGGGCGAGAACGGCCACGGCAAGAGCAACCTCGTCGAGGCCCTCTACCTTCTCGCGATAGGCAAGTCCCTGCGAGCGACGACCGAGCGGGAGCTGGTGCGCTGGCAGCCCCCATCCTCAACCGAGACCTACACCCACGTCGTAGCCGCCGTCGAGCACGACTCGGGGACCACCAGGGTGCAGGTAGACTTCCGTACTTCGCCCCCGGCCGAAGGCGCGGCGCAGACCCAGGAAGAGTCCCCGCCTGCCGGACACGTCCAGAAGTACGTACGGGTAAACGGGGCCCCCAGGAGGGCGTCCGACCTCGTCGGCGAGCTTCCCGCGGTGCTCTTCACCGCACAGGACCTCGATCTCGTCTTCGGCTCGCCCTCGGTACGCCGCCGCTACCTCGACATCATGCTGTCCCAGCTCGACAGGCGGTACCTGCGGGCGGCCCAGCGCTACCAGCGCGTCATCGCCCAGCGCAACCAGGTCCTCAAGGCCATAGCCGAGCGCCGGGCCAAGCCCGACGAGCTCGAGTTCTGGAGCGGCCAGGCGGCCGAGACAGGCGGGTACATGATGGCCGCGCGCGCGAAGACGGTCGAGGCCCTCTCGCCCCTGGCCGAGGGGCTGTATGGCGAGATGTCCGGCGGAGGCGAACTGTGCGAGCTGTTCTACGCCCCCAGCGTCGACGTGCCGGACACCGCTGGACCCGAGGCCTGCGAGGCGGCAATCAGGAACGCCCTGGAGGAGCGCCAGGGCCGCGAGGTTGCCCAGGGCCATACGGTGACCGGTCCCCACAGGGACGACCTGCTGGTGATGATTGGCGGCATGCCTGCGGGCCAGTACGCCTCCAGGGGCCAGGGACGCACCGCCGTGCTCGCCATGAAGCTCGCCGAGGCCGAAAACCTCCGGGTCACCGGCTCTCGTCCACCCATTCTGCTCCTCGACGACGTCCTCTCCGAGCTAGACTCCGGACGCCGAGCCCACGTACTAGTCCAGGCCGCAGACTGTCATCAGGCCTTCATCACCACCGCCGACCCTGCCACGATCGACCCCGCCCGCCTCCCGGCGATGACACGCTTCACAGTCTCTAACGGAGTCCTGTCCCCCGCATAGCCCGTTGCACTCGGCTGCGGGCATCTCACAACACCCTCCACCACGGAGCGGCGAGCACGTCAGGCGTGAGCCATTCGAGGGTAGACCCTGCATGCAACAGCAGACCTGGCCTCGACCTGTCGCCATACTCGGCCCGGAAGATGCGCAGTGAAGCCGCATCCCGGAAACGCGGGCGCTCCGTCGCCTTCACTTCGATGGGCATCAGGCAGTCTCCCGTCTCGACCACGAAGTCCACCTCTTCTCCTATCGTCGTCCTCCAGTAGAGCACCTCGGCCCGGTCGAGCCTCGCATCCCGCCAGCACAGTAGATCGTGCAGAACGATGTTCTCCAGGTGCGGCCCCCCCGGCTCCTCCTCCTGTGTGAGGTGCAGCGCCACTCCTGTATCGCCCCAGTACAGCTTTGGGGACTTGACCAGCCGCTTCGTCCGGTTCACTGCATAGGCGGGAAGCCTAACGAGCATATAGGATGTTTCGAGCAGGTTGAGGTAACGGCGCACCGTGGGCTGGGGGAGAGCAACGTCGCGGCCTAGCTCCGTCTGGTTGACGAGTTGTCCCATGCGGAGACATGCGGCCCGCATCAGACGGCGGAAGTCTGGAAGCGCCGCGATGGACGAAAGGTCTTGCAGGTCGCGCTCCAGGTAGGTACGCACGTACCCATCGAACCAGATGGACCTATCTCGATCGGTCTCCAGGTGGAGGGCCGGCAGGGGAAAGCCACCGCGCCTTGCCAGCAACCGCCAGTCTTCTGGTCTGCCCGGCTGTGCGGCCACCAGGTCGAGCCATTGGTCGTCAGGCGCATTCAGCAGCTCCTCCCATATGCCTCCCCGTCCCAGTCCTCGCTGCTCCCGCCATGTCATAGGCCAGAGAGTGAGGTAGCTAGCCCTGCCCGCGAGCGACTCTGAGACCTGGCGCATCAGGAGCAGGTTTGCCGAACCGGTCAGGAGGAACTTTCCCGGTTGGCGCCGCCGGTCTATGGCACGCTTCACCGACTGAAGAAGTTGCGGCTCCCGCTGCACTTCGTCCAGGGTGACAGGCTGGCTGCCCCCCAGGAGCGCCTCTGGATCGCGCCGTGCCAGGTCAACCACATCCAGATCGTCCATGGATAAGAAGCGCCTGCTCCCGCGGGTAAGCTCCTGAGCGAGCGTGCTCTTGCCGGTCTGGCGTGCCCCAGTCACGACCACGGCGGGCATGACCCTGAGACGGTCCTCGAGAGCAGGTGTGACCAGCCGGGGAAGAGTATTTCCATCCATAGCCGTAATGATAATCATTCACGCCATGAATGACAATCCTATTGTTGTGGACCTATGCGCCGACTCAAGCAAGCTCCCATGAGCCCGTCGGGGTGAGTCGAAGGGCAGTGCACCGCCCGTCGCGGCCGCCTACCGTTCGCCCTGAGCCTGCCCTGAGCCTGTCGAAGGGTCGAAGAGCCTGCCCCGTACCTGATACGGGGGCAGTGCTCAGCCCTTCGCGGTTGAGAACCCCTACAGTCCCCTATCGGCTATGAACGCGGCCAGGTCGGCCGTGCGGCAGCTGTAGCCCCACTCGTTGTCGTACCAGCCCACCACCTTGACCATGTTGTCGTCCATCGACATCGTCGACAGGCCGTCGATGATCGAGCTGTGGGGGTTGCCGATGTAGTCGCTGCTCACCAGCGGCTCGTCCGAGTACTGGACGATGCCGGCCATGCTGTTGCCCGCCGCTTCCCTGTAGGCGTCGTTGATGTCGTCGGCGGACGCCGTCTTCCTCACGTTCGCCACGAAGTCCGTCACCGAGCCGGTCGGCGTCGGCACTCTGAACGCCATCCCGTGGATCTTGCCGTTCAGCTCAGGCAGTACCAGCCCCACCGCCTTGGCCGCGCCAGTCGTCGTCGGGATGATGTTGAGCGCCGCCGCCCTGGCCCGCCTGGGGTCCTCGTGCACCCGGTCCAGGATGTTCTGGTCGCCCGTGTAGGAGTGGATCGTGGTCATCAGTCCGTGCTCGACGCCGAAGTTGTCGTTCAGCACCTTCGTCATCGTCGCGATGCAGTTCGTCGTGCACGAGGCGTTGGACACGACGTTGTGGCTGGCCGGGTCGTACACGTCCTCGTTCACGCCCAGCACCAGGGTAGCGTCCTCGCCCGTCGCCGGCGCAGAGATGATGACCTTCTTCGCGCCGCCCGCACGGTGGCCGGAGGCAGCGGAAGCGTCCGTGAAGAAGCCGGTCGACTCCACCACGATGTCCACTCCCAAGTCGCCCCAGGGCAGGTCGGCAGGGTTACGCTCCGCGAGCACCTTCACCTCGCCGCCGTCTATCAGCAGGCTGTCGTCGGTCGAGCCAACCTCGCCGGGGTACGCGCCGTAGTTGGTGTCGTACTTGAACAGGTGCGCGTTCGTCGCCGGGTCGCCCAGGTCGTTGACCGCCGCGACCGTCAGCTTGCCGGGGTGCCGCTCGATGATTGCACGCGTCACCTGCCGACCGATCCTGCCAAAGCCGTTGATACCGACGCGAGTTGCCATTTACCCTCTCCCGTCCTGCGTTTCCTGCACCACTATTGTAGACGAAAATCGCCGCCCCAGTCGGGCGGCGTTTCATGGAATCCCTATATCCGTCATACCGGCGGAAGCCGGTATCCAGTCCCTCAACACACCAAGTCGTGCTTCCCGTTTAGGTGGAGTATCTGAGGGGTGAGCAGCCTGGTCCTACGACTCCCTGCGCTTACCTAGACCCCTCGAGAGGCCGCCGGCGCGCCCTCTCGCACAGCAAGGACCCTGAGCCAGTTCCGCGGCATCGCCTCCACGTTGAGCTCCTCGAAGACCCGCTCGCAGCCGGTCTGCAGGGCCTGGCTGGCCTTGTCCATTGGCACGCCCGGCATGACGCCCGCGATGAAGTCGCTGAACCCGCTGATGTCGCGCCAGCCGTCCAGCGGTACCTGGACAGTCTCGATCTCCTCCCGCGCGATGCGGAAGCCATGCCCCTCCACCAGCGTCCGGTACTCCTCCGGCGTGAGCTGCTTGCGCGACTCCACCTTGGCCGTCCTGTCAGGTGACAATCCGTACTCGCTGCGGAGGATCCTGAGCGACCTCATCATCCACTTGCGCGCGAAGATCACCGTCTCGGGCGGGTGTGCGCCGTCGAAGAAGGCCGTGTTGAAGGCGAGCTGCCCGCCCGGCTTCAGCACCTTCCCTATCTCGGTCAGCAGCTCGCCCTTGTCGGGCACATAGTGTATGGCGTTGCAGAAAAACACCGTGTCCGCCGACTCCTTGACGGTGTCCGACACATGCTCGACGTGCGACTGGATGAACTGCACGGCCGAGGCCGTACGGCAGTTCAGGTTCTCCATGGCCACTCTGAGCATCTCCGCCGACTGGTCGATGCCGATGACGACCGAATCGCGGGCGCCCTTCAGCCGGCCCACTATCAGCTTCGTTACCCCACCGTCACCGCATGCGAGGTCTATGATCCGCTGGCCGGAGCCCACGTCCGCCATGTCAACGAGGTGGGCGTTCTGGGCGCGATAGAAGGCGTTTTGGGAAAACTGGGAGAACCCGAACTCTTCAGTAGCCATCCTGCTGCTCCTGGCGGCAACGGGCGGGGAAATCCGGCGCGTGGCCGCGCCGCCAACTGCCCCTTCAACTATATCACAGACGCCTCTTCCCGGCGTCCAAATTCGCGGCCCGCTAGATGCCGACCTCTTGCAGAATTGCCGGTATCCCCTGCTTCTCGTCTTCGGTGAGCCGGCGCAGGGGCCTCGTCACTGTGTCGCTGTCGATCACGCCCATGTGCTTCAGCGCGGACTTCATGCCAGAGAAGCTCGACGCGTTGGGACCGCCGCCCTTCGCAAGGTGCATCATCTTCGACGCCGCCATCACCTTCGCCTGGTAGGCCCGGGCCGTCTCGACGTCGCCGGCCTCGCCGGCCTCCCACGCCTTCGCAACTACGCCCGGCGCCAGGTTGGCGATGCCGGGTATGACCCCGTGCGCGCCGACAGCCGATGCCGTGGTCACCCGGAAGACCGACCCCAGGAAGCGATACATCTCGATCCCGCCCTGCTCGCATAGAGCCCTTAGCTGCGCGAAGGCCTCGCCGGCTCCGGAGCTGTCCTTCACCCCGACCACCGTGCCTTCGCCCGCCAGGGACGCCATCGTCTGCGGCTCCACTATGGTCTTGACCGTCACAGGGATGTTGTAGACCCACAGCGGCACGCCCGACTGCTCCTTGATGTAGCGGAAGTGCGCCATGACCTCGTCCTGCGCGCACGGATAGTAGTACGGCGGAGTCGCGGCGATTCCCGCGAGACCCCACTCCTGCACGGCTCGCGCCAGCCGCACCGTCAGGTTCGTGCTCGGCGCGGAGATGTTCCCTATCACGGGAAGGCGCCCGGCCACCTCGTCGACCACCGTCTCGATGGCCAGCAGCTTCTGCTCGTCGTCCAGCGCCGCGAACTCGCCCGTCGTCCCAGCGGCCCATATGCCATGCACACCGCCCTCATACAAGTAGTTCACGAGCCGCCTCAGCGACCCCGTGTCCACCGTCTCGTCGTCATTGAGCGGCGTGAGGATAGGGACAATGACCCCGTGCAAGCCGTCCGTGTTCACTGCGTTAGCTCCTGTTGCACTTGCGGCTCAACTGCCGTTCGAAGAATTCTGCCCGAGCGACGGCGGCTGCTCATTGAAGGGCTCCCCATTGGACTCGGCATCCATGCGACGGCGATTCCAAGCGTCCCAGGCCGCTCGCTCAGCCTCTCGCCCTTTCTCCAGCCCTTCGGCTAGACCCTCTTTGCGGCCCTGTGCACGGCCCTCTGCGCGTTGCTTTTCTTTGAGCGGCTCTACGAGCTTCTGTCGGAGATACTCCCCTGTAACCATGACGTTCTGTGTCACCTCCGTTGTAACAACGGTAGCTACCGCGGCCGCTACACCAACCTCGGCCATTCCCGATATGATGGCCAGGACAGTCTCGACCGCGCTGTCCTCAGTCCGTTGGGCTATCTCATACCAAGATAGCAGACCCGTGCCAACCAGACTCTGGATGCTGAACAGGAGGAAGTAGGTTGTCTTCCAGCGGGGCGATATGCTCCATATCGACTCCCTCATTCAGCAGTGCGCTCTACCACGCCCCGCCGCCTATGGCGGGGATGAAGTGCACCTCACTGTTTTCTCCAACCTTGTCCAGCATCCCGAGGGCAGAGACCTCGCCGTCTATCGCAACCGATATGTTCGGCTTGATCTTGTAGCCCTCGACGAGACGCCCCTTGATGCCTGGGTGCATCTCGTCGAGGTTGTTGACGATCTGGCGCACGGTTTCCCCGTGCACCTCCACCCGCTCCATGCCGCCTGTAAGCTCCTGGAGCAGCGATGGGATGAAGACCGTCGCCATTGGTCTAGCCCTAGTCCTGGTCCCAGATCGTCTTCATGACGTTCGGGGGGCTCATCGGAAGCACGTTCATGCGGATCCCCGCAGCCCTGTACGCCGCGTTCGCCAGCGCCGCAGGCGGTGGCACGATGTTCACCTCGCCCACGCCCCTGACGCCGAACGGGTGGGCCGGGCTCGGCTTCTCGACGATCACCGTGTCGATCATCGGCAGGTCCAGCGCCAGCGGCACCCTGTAGTCCAGGAACGTGCTGTTGGCCATCCGCCCGTCGTCTTCCATGTAGTACTCTTCGTTCAGCGCCCAGCCGATGCCCTGGACGGTCCCGCCCTGCATCTGGCCCTCGACGTAGCTCGGGTGGATCGCCTTGCCCACGTCCTGGGCGATGGTCGCCCGCAGGACGTCGATCTTGCCGGTCTCCTTGTCCACCTCCACGTCCACGATCAGCCCGGCAAATGCGCCGCCCTGCCCGGTCGGGTTGACCACGCCGCGCCCGGCAATGGGACCGCCGGTGCTGTTTAGCTCGGCCGCCAGCTCCTTGAAGGTCATCTTGAGCTCGGAGTCGGTCTTCGAGCCGACAACCCCATCCTCCATCTCCAGCGAGTCTGCGTCCACGTCCCAGATCAGCGCCGCGCGCTCGATCATCTGGGCCTTCACGTCCTGAGCTGCCTCATAGGCTGCCATGCCTGTGGCGAACGTCGTGCGGCTCCCGCCGGTCCCGAAGGTCCAGCCGATCGAGTCCGTGTCCACTACCGACGGTATGAAGTCCTCAGCCGGTATGCCCAGCACCTCGGCCGCCTGCATCGAGATGGATGTCCGTGTGCCACCGATGTCCGGCGAACCCTCGGTCAACGCGACCGTGCCGTCGTTGTTGACGGCCAGGTTGACGGCGGACTGCAGGCCCGCGTTCATCCAGTAGCCTATCGCCACGCCGCGGCCCTGGTTCTTGCCCTCGATGGGAGCGGTATAGTGGGGATGGTCCCTCAGCGCCTCCAGCACCTCGACACAGCCGATGTTGCCGAAGGCCGTGCCATCGGCGCGGCGCGTCCCCTCTGCGGACGCGTTCTGCAGCCGCATCTCGATCGGGTCGATTCCCAGCTTCTCGGCGATCTCGTCAACCACGGTCTCGCTGGCGAACTCGGCGTTAGTCGCGCCGGGGGCCCGGTATGCGGCCGTCTTCGGCTTGTTCACGACAACGTCGTATCCGTCGACCTGCACGTTCGCGATGTTATAGGGGGCGAATACACACTCTGCCGCCGCGCCCACCGGCGACCCGGGGAATCCCCCCGCCTCGTAGGCCAGGTGCGCCGTGGCCGCTACCAGCGTCCCATCATTCTTCGCGCCCATCTTGACCTTGATGTATGAGCCCGGCGTCGGGCCGGTAGACTCGAACTCCTCGGTCCGGGTCATCACGATCTTGACCGGGGCGTGAGCCATCTTCGAGAGCACTGCGGCGATCGGCTCTCCGTAGGGCTCGAACTTGCCCCCGAACCCGCCACCGATCTCCATCGGTGTCAGCTTCACCTGGGACAGCTCTACCTCCAAGACCTGCGCCGTCGCGTCGCGAATGTTGAACGGGCCCTGGGTGCTGTTCCAGATCAGCACGCGCCCGTCGTCGTTCCAGTGGACCGTGCAGTTGTGCGGCTCCAGGTACCCCTGGTGCACCGTGGCCGTGTCGAACTCCCGCTCGACGACCACGTCCGCCTCGGCGAACCCCTTGTCCGGGTCGCCCAGCCGGTGCTGGAAGTGCTGGGCTATGTTGCTTGCCTTGCCCGTCTTCTCGCCGAGCTCCTCCGTCTCGATGTCGTCGTGGAGCAGCGGCGCGGCCTCCTTCATGGCCTCGCGCACGTCAGTCACGGGCGGAAGGACCTCGTAGTCGACCTCGATCAGCTTGGCGGCCTCCTCGGCCACGTGCTGGTTCACGGCGGCGACGGCCGCCACGGGCTGGCCCTTGAAGACGACCTTGTCCCGGGCCATGATGCCCTCGCGCAGGTACTTCAGGTCGGTGCCCAGCTCGCCCAGGGTGATCTTGCGATCGCCGCTCTCGTTATCGGTCTCGGGCAGGTCCATGCCCGTCATGACCGCCCGGACGCCCGGGTACGCCGCCGCCTTGCTCGTGTCGACCGAGCGGATGTTGGCGTGGGCGTGCGGGGTCCTCAGGATCTTGCCGTAAAGCAAGCCGGCGGTCTGGTAGTCTGCGCCGTACTTCGCGCGGCCGGTCACCTTGTCCGCGCCGTCGTGGCGGATAGGACGCGTGCCGATAACCTTGTACTGCTTCGGTGGTTCTTGTGTCGTCGTCAAAGCTTCACCTCCATTCAAGTCATCGATGCCGTCGAAGCTGGAGTTGGCAGGGATGGACTCCCGCCTTCGCGGGAGTGACGGGAAACATCATCACCGGCCAGTGAGTCTACGATGCGGCGGCCATCCTCTCGGACGCGTCCATCACGGCGCGCACGATCTTGTCGTAGCCCGTGCAGCGGCACAGGTTGCCGGCCAGCCAGAACCTGATGCGATGCTCGGACGGCGTCGGCTCCTGCTCGAGCAGGGCCTTCGTCGCTACGATAAAGCCCGGAGTGCAGATGCCGCACTGCAGGGCCGCGTTCTCCAGGAACGCCTGCTGGATCGGGTGCAGCCCGTCGGGGCTTGCGACACCCTCGATGGTGTTCACCTCTGCCCCGTCGGCCTCGACGCCGAACACGAGGCACGACGTCACGATCCGCCCGTCGAGGCTCACCGTGCATGCGCCGCAGTTGCCGTCGTTGCAGCCCTCCTTGGAGCCGGTGAGTCCTACGACGTCGCGCAGGCACTCCAGCAGGCTCTGCCGGGGCTCGCAGAGGAACTCTATGTCTTCGCCGTTGATCGTTGTCTGTACGTGTGTCTTGCCGGGCATCTACTCGCCTCCCTTCGCTCTCTCGACAGCCGTGTTCAGCGCGCGGCGCGTCAGCACCTCGCACAGGTGCGTCCTGTACTCCGCGGTGCCTCGCATGTCCGTGATCGGCTTGGCAGCCGCGCTCGCAATGCTCGCCGCCTCGGCGATGCTCTCGTCGTTGACGGGCTTGCCCGCCAGCGAGTCGCCCGCTTCCTGAACGAACAGCGGGGTGGGCGCAACCGACGCCAAGGCCACACGGGCCGACGTGAATGTCCCGTCCTCGATCTCCACCGAGACGCCCGCACCCGCAACCGCTATGTCCATCTCGTTCCGCGGTATGAACCGGATGTAGCGCGCACCGGAGCCCGCCTTGGGCGCCGGTATGCTGATAGACACCAGCAGCTCGTCGGAACCCAGCACGGTCCTGCTCGGTCCGGTGCAGAAGTCCTCCACCGCGACCTGGCGAGAGCCGTTGGGGCCAGTCACGTTCGCCGTCGCTCCCAGCGCTATCAACGCCGGAATCGAGTCGCCGCTGGGGGTGGCATTGCAGAGGTTGCCTCCAATGGAGGCCCTGCCCTGTATCTGGATACCCCCGATAAGCGTTGCCGCGTCAGTCAGCCCCGGGTACTTGCATGCGACCGTCTCGCACGAGTAGATCTTGTAGCACTCGACGGCGGCTCCGAGGGTCAACCCGTCGTCATCATTGTAGGAGAGCTCGTTGAGCTCAGGCACGCCCTTGACGTCTACTACAAGGTCCGGGCTGCCGACACGTTCGGCATTCGTCCTCAACAATACGATCAAGTCCGTGCCTCCAGCCAGGGGACGCGCCTTTCCGCCCCCATCGGCTAGCAGCTTGACCGCCTCGTCCAGGCTCCCAGGCCTGGCATAATCGATCCACTTCACTGGCCCACTCCTTTCTATAGGTCCTAGCCGCATTGCGGCTGGAATCCCCACCCAAAACTTACGAATAGCACTCCCAGGGATGACCGGAGAGAGGGCATCCTCCACGAGCGGCCCCAAGTATAGCAAACGCCAAGGGGCCGGACAACGACGCCCCGGCAGCACGCCGGAGGCCTACGCACAACCGTCATACCGGCGAACACCGGCATCCAGTCTCGCGCTCGCTGCAGAAACCGTCCGGCGCGCCTTTCGCCCGGACTCTTGTCTCTTCTCCTCCGGCAGGCGAAGGCTGGGGCGAGGGGGACTACACCCCCAACGGTGTCACCCGCCGGTGGGGATCACCGCCCGCTTGTGCGTCGCGACTCCTATCTGCTTGTCGCCCTCGTGCGCCTCTATCTGGTACGTCAGTCTGTTACGGTCCACCTCGGTCAGCACCGCCTTCACCGTCACGACGCCGCCTATGGCAGTGGGTGCAACGTGACGCATCCCGTCCACCGCGTACCCGACCGTCGTGCTGCCATCCGGCAGGTACGGGTCGGACGCCTCGATGCAGCACTGCTCCATCAGCTTCAGCAGCGACGGCGTCGACAGCACCTCCGCGCCCGGCCGCCCCATCCGGTTGATGGTCAGCGGCTCGGTAACCTCAGTCTGCGTCTCCGCGCTCTGTCCAGTCTCGAACTTGTCCATTCCACACTCCGTGTAAATGTCCGTCGTTCCCGCGAAGGCGGGAACCCAGAGGGACCGTGGCACTGCTGAGCACTGCCCCCGTATCGAGTACGGGGCAGGCTCTTCGACCCTTCGACGGGCTCAGGACAGGCAAGCTCAGGGCGAACGGGCGGGCGCAACCCCGCCCCGGCCCTGGACTTTCCCTACTCAGGCAGATGCGGCTTCTGCCGCCTCCAGCCGTCGTCCGACGGGAACGCCGTCGTCATCGTAATCCTGTCCGCGTCCCCGACGCGCCAGTCGCCGACCTTTTCCGCCCACTCCGTGTAGTGCGGCATCGTCCGGTGCTTGTCGATGGCCGCCTGGTCCGCGTACACCTCGTACAGGTGCACCAGGTCGGGGTCGTTGTCGTCCGTCAGGATGTCGAACCGGAAGCACCCCGGCTCGTCCCTCACCGAGCCGGCCCCATCGCCCAGGGTGGCCTCGACGAACTGGTCCCTCAGCCCGGGCTTCACCCTGATGCTCACGAAAATAGCGATCATGTCACTGTGACCTCACCCAACAGAATTCGCGCGCCACATTATATCCCACACATCACCGGAGTTACGCTGCCAGTCTGTAGGGGCGGACCCATGTGTTCGCCCGTAGCGGGCTAGGCATGTGGCGACGTAGGGGCGGGTTTGAAACCCGCCCTTCCCTCTCACTCATTGAAGTCACTCCAATTCTGGGAATCCTGATTCAGACTCGCCGCGCTATGCACCAGCCTGCTTTGGTGCCACAATCTCCCTGGCTCCCTTTAGCCCGAGGTATGCATCATGCCCTCACCGCCGACCACCATTGCCGAGCTCCAGGAGCTTGCCGAGCAGGTCATGCCCCCGGACCTGGTCCGGTTCGTACGCCGGGGCTCGTTTGGCAACTGGACCGTCGACCGCAACCGCCGCAAGCTCGACGAGATCGCAGTGAATCCCCGGCTCCTGAGGGACGTGAGCAGGCGCGACCTCTCGACGACCGTGCTCGGGCAGCGAATCAGCTTCCCCGTGATGTGCGCGCCCGCCGGCGGCCAGTGCTTCTCGCACCCGGACGGCGAGCTCGCCACTGCCCGCGCCGCCGGAGCGGCCGGTATTCTCATGGCGCTGCCCGTCGGGTCGGGCTATTCGATCGAGGAGGTGGCGGAGGCGGCGTCCGGGCCGATCTGGTTCCAGCACATCCACTACAGCGACGGCGTCAGCGAGGCATTCCTGCCGAGGTTGAAGCCCGCGGGCTACTCGGCCGTGGTGCTGACCGTCGATGCCCTGGGCCCCTTCGAGGTCGACAGCCGCCTTCAGGGGAGCGAGGGCAGCCTTGAGGGGAAGATGTTCGGCAGCCTCGCAGGCCACGACGAGTTGAAAGACGAGCATGGCGCGCCCCGGTGGGTGCCGCCCAACATCACCTGGGACCGGCTCAGCTGGCTGCGCTCGCTTTCCGGCGGCCTCCCTATAGTCATCAAGGGCATCCGCAACGCCGAGGACGCCCGGCTATGCGTCGACCACGGCGTGGATGGCATCGTCGTCTCCAACCACGGCGGAAGGCAGGTCGACGGGGGCAGGGCAAGCATCGAGGTACTGCCCGAGGTCGCAGACGCGGTGAGAGACAGCGTCGAGGTCTACTTCGACTCCGGCGTGCGCTCCGGCCTCGACGCGTTCAGGGCCATCGCCCTGGGAGCGCGGGCCGTATTCGTCGGGCGCGCCGTCCACTGGGGCCTGGCCTACGACGGCGAGGCCGGGGTTTCGCTGGCCCTGGAGATCATCCGCGCGGAGCTCGACAGGCTCCTGGCATTCAGCGGCTCCCGCACCGTAGACGGCATCGGCCGAGACCACGTTATAGTCGGGCGGCCCTAACGGAACTACCCTAAGGGTGGATTGCTGGCAAAGAACGGGATGTACGAAGAGGTGACCTTTGAATCGGAATAACAGGTGTCGGGGCATTGCAATGATCTGCAACACTTTCGGGAAGCCCACTGAGTGGACGGGTGGACGTGATTACAACTGCTCCCCGATGGGGACTGGCGGCTGCTTGTAGTCCAAGAGCAATTCGGCGTGCAGAAGGACACGGTCTTCCACGCGCTCAGCCAGGATATACTCGGGGATGACTTCCACCGTGTTCTCTCCCCGACGCACGGCGTCGACGGGAATGTCAAACTCGAACCAATAGTGGGTGTTGATGCGCTCAGGGAATCCGGCCCTCGCGATGCCGTATGAGACGAGGCCGCCATAGAAGCTGCTGACGTTGCGCGGTTCGACGGCAAGCGCGGCTCCGTTGAACTTGAAGGTCATCTTGTCTTCCATGCCGGTCTGCACGATGCGGACGCGAAGGGTGGCGCGTTCAAGCTCGTTGTCGTCGCGGGCGGAGTCCACGTCGTCGCTTATGGTTATGGGGACGGTTGCGACGACTCCCTTCTGAAGGACTATAGGCAGGTGACGGTCAAGGGCATGCGGGTCGGACTCCTGTTGGGCCTTCACGTAGTGCTTGTTCTTCCGCGCGAAGATGTCTGGGTCTGACAGCTCGCGCATGACGAGGTACTCGCGCTCGGAGTGGGGCCAGTCCATGGACGAGAGGTAGATGCCGTCAGCGCCCGCGGCGACGTGGTTGCTCGCGGCGGCCCGGTACATCTCGATGGTGGGGTCATGATAACGGTCGTCGTAGGGCGCCCGACCCAGATGCGAGTAGACCAGTGCACCGTTCTTCCGGGCCTCCTCAGCGATCCATTCGTGGTCACTGTCCTGGTCGAACTGGAAGCCGCCGTAGTTGACGACGACGAGATCGACGAAGCCTTCCCGTATCCAACTGCGCACGTCCATACCGACGGACAGGTTGGCGTCCTCACGTGGATGCACGCTGGCAGCCAGCATGAGTCGTTCACCGCGCCGTTCGCCAATGCGTTCGAGGAGGGCACGGATGTCTCCCATGAACTCGGTGAGCAGTGGAGTGTTCTTCTTGATTTCCGATTGGCGGAAGAACGTGCGCACGTAGTCGTCGATCTCAATGCCGTCGGCGCCGTAGCGGTCGCAGACCTCCTCGATCACCGCCAGCCGTTCCTGTCTGACCTCGGGAATCGCGAAGTCAAGGCACGTGGACTTACCGGGATCGGCGGAGTCTTCCCCAATCATGTACTCAGGGTGCTCCTCCTTGAGCCGGGAGAACATGTAGCGATTTGCGTTCAGACCACTGCCGGTCCCACCCTCGTTGATGCGGAGGCTACACACGATCTGAATGTCCTTCTCGTGCGCGCGGTCAATTACCACCTGGAGGGGATCGAGGCCGTCCGCCAAAGCCCGTTCGAGGTTCTTCGAGGCACGCCACCACATGATCCCTCTGTTGTGGTCGCTGACGCCCTCGCCCCAGCGCTTGCCGACGCGCGAGTCGTGCAGGAACGTCGAGCCCGACGCCAGTCCGAAGAACAGCGTATCGACCCCCGTCCCTAGTATCTCGTCGACCGGCTGCTGCAGCACGTGCCTGCTCAGGGGAGGGTCATAGCGGTACATGAGGTAGTGCCGCGAGTCGTTGTAGTAGATCAGCTTGGGTTTTTGCATGTTAGGTCCTCTTAGTACATTCTGAGCCTGGCCCTCCTGAGCTTGTCGAAGGGTCGAAGGGCAGTGCTTAGGCAGCACTCGGATAGCGTTAAGACAGCCCCAGCAGCCCTAGACCGCCCGTGTAATATAATTCGCCGCGAGCACTCCAATGGATCTCGCCAGACACATCAGGGATGTCCCCGACTTCCCCAAGCCCGGCATCCTCTTCAAGGACATCACGCCCCTGCTGGGCGATCCCGCCGCCTTCGGCGCGGCAATAGACCGCTTCGCCGAGCGCTACTCCGGTGAGCCCATCGACGTCATCGCCAGCATCGAGGCGCGCGGGTTTCTCTTCGCGGCGCCCCTCGCATCCAGGCTCGGCAAGACCCTAGTGCCCATCAGGAAACCCGGCAAGCTGCCCTGGGACACCCAGTCCCTGACCTACTCTCTCGAGTACGGCGAGGATACCATCGAGATGCACTCCGACGCGATCCGGCCCGGCCAGAGGGTCCTCATCGTCGACGACGTCCTGGCGACCGGCGGCACCGTGTCCGCCGCCGTGCGTCTCGCGGAGCGGGCAGGGGCGGAGATCGCCGGGCTGGCGTTCCTCATCGAGCTGGAGGACCTCCGCGGCAGGGACAGGCTGCGCGGCTACGACCTCTTCTCCCAGCTAGTCCTCTGACCCCGCGACCTTAAGCCCTGGCTCCTCTCCCAAGACTCTTCACCTCTTCGCCCTCTGTGTCCTCTGCGGTTAGTCTCCCTCCTGGCGACATGCTATATTTACTCTTCACCTTACAGGCTCAAGTGAGGAGAATTAACCATGACAGTCGTAGCTATTGGCGGCCTGACCGGCGGCGGCGGGAGGCTACTGGGCCCGATTGTGGCCGAGAAGCTGGACGCTGACTATGTCGACCGGCTGATACTCACCCGCGCCGCCCCCAAGGTGGGCGCAACGGTGGAGGCCCTGCACCAGCGCGAGGAGCGCGCGCCCACCAGATCCGACCGCTTCTCCGGCTTCCTCCATCGCATCCTCGAGAGGTCCGCTGCGACCGGCGTGAGTGGAGACCCCTACTTCGGCCCGGGCTCCATGGCCTTCCTGACCGAGGAGTTCGAGGAGATGCCGCCGCAGCCTGCCACCCGCGGCCACGAGGTGGAGGACGAGGCATACATCGAGGCGCTCCATGACGTGATCGAGGAGATGGCCTCCTCCGGCAACGTCGTGTTCGTGGGACGCGCCGCGGCCATCATCCTCAGGGACGAGCCCCACGTGCTCAGAGTCGGCGCGGTGGCCGACTTGGACGACCGGATCGCGCGGATCATGGAGCGCGACCGCATCGACCGTGAGCAGGCCGAGAAGGTGGTGACCGACAGGGACCAGGCGCGGGAGCACTACTTCCGCCGCTTCTTCGGAATCGAAGACCCGGACGACCCCCACCTCTACCACATCGTGATCAACACCAGCGTGATGAACCTGGAGTACGCGTCCGAGGTGATCGCAAGCGCGGCCCGCGCCCTCTCGGAGCACCGCCTGGAAGCCTGATGAAGATCACCCGCGCCCAGGCGGACGAGATCATCGCCCACGCCTTCGAGGAGGACCCCGACGAGTGCTGCGGCATCCTGTCGGGCAGGGACGGCGCGGCCAGCAAGGTCTACCGCATCACCAACACCGTCAAGAGCCCATACCGCTACATGATGGACCCGCAGCAGTTCCTCGACGCCGACCTGGACTCAGAGCGGAACGGCATGGAGTTCGTGGCCTTTTACCACTCGCACACTCACTCGCCCGCGTACCCCTCCCAGACCGACGTGCGCATGGCCCAGCAGAGCGGGTACCACAACGTCCACTACATCCTCGTCTCCCTCGAGGACCACGACAACCCCCAGATCAACGCCTACCTGATCCACGAGTCCGGCGAAATCGTCGACCAGCCACTCGAAATCGCCTAGCGGGGCCGGGCAGAGGGAAATCGTTCGCCCTGAGCTTGTCGAAGGGCAGTGCTCAGCAGTGCGCTATTGAATAGGATTATGTCCATGCTGAGCCCAGGGATCACTTCGTTCCATCTATACATCCTGCGCTGCTCCGATGGTTCGTATTACACGGGGCACACCGATGACCTCGAGTCTCGACTGGCAGCGCACCAGCAGGGCTCGTTCGGCGGGTACACGTCCAAGAGGAGGCCCGTCGAGCTTGTCTATTCGTATGAGTTCGCCAGCAGGGCGGAGGCGCTGGAGATGGAGCGCAGGGTCAAGGGATGGGCCAGGCGCAAGAAGGAAGCGTTGATCGAGGGCGATTGGGCCCGGCTCCAACGGTTCTCAAGAGGTACCTCTTGCCCTGAGTGACTCAACAGCGCACTTCCTGAGCACTGCCCTTCGACAAGCTCAGGGCGAACGTTCTGGCTTCGCCACCTTGGTCTCTTGGATCTCGGTGTCCTACAGCCCGGAGAACTTGATGCGCGGGTCTACTACGGCGAGCAGGATGTCGGAGATGAGGGTGCCTATGACTGTCAGGACGCCCAGCAGCAGCACGAGGAACCCCGCGAGGTACGGGTCCTGCTGGAGTATGGCCCGCAGCAGTATTGGCCCGACCGTCGGCAGGCTCAGGACCACCGACACTATGACGCTGCCGCCCACCAGCGAGGGCAGCAGGTAGCCGACCGTGCTCACCATCGGGTTGATGGCCACCCTCACCGGGTACTTGAGCACGAGCTTCCAGGACCTGACGCCCTTGGCGCGGGCCGTCACGACATAGGGCTTGCCAAGCTCGTCCAGCAGGTTGTTGCGCATCACCCTGATCAGCCCCGCCGTCCCGGAGGTGCCAAGCACCACGGCCGGGATCCACAGGTGCTGGAACAGGTCGTAGGCCTTCGCGAAGCTCCACGGCGCATTGACGTAGTCCGCGGAGAAGAGCCCGCCGACATTCTGGTTGAAATAGGCGAACCCGACGTACATCAGCACGAGCCCCAGCAGGAAGTCCGGCACGGCCAGCCCCGTGAAACCCAAGACCGTGAACACGTAGTCGCCCACGCTGTGCTGTCTCACCGCCGCATAGATGCCCACCGGAATGGCGAAGGTCCACGTCACAAGGATCGTGAAGCTCGTGAGCACGATCGTGATCCAGATCCGGTCGCCGATGATCGACTTGATGGGCTTCTCGCCGCTGGCGTAGTACCCATCCCCGAACGAGTAGCCCAGCTCGCCGCGCATCAGGTTCCCCACCCACTTCAGGTAGCGGATGTACTGGGGCTGGTCGAGGCCCAGGTACTCGCGGTAGTACTGTGCCAGCTCAGGGTTGTGGGACGTGTCGCCCTGCTGCATCGCCCAGTCCATCCACTTGTCGACCGAGTCGCCCTCCGGCAGCTCGATGATGATGAACGACAGGACACTGATTGCCCAGATGGTGAGGAATGCGAGGAGCAGGCGCCTGGCAATGTAGGCAGTCATGGTCGCCCTCCTTGAACGGGCTCACGGCCCCATTCCAGCACAACCCACCCCGCCAGTCAACACGCCAGACGGCTTCGAGCCCCGCTAGGTCTCCCGCCAGGGCAGCTTCCATAGCCCCAGCCCCATTGCGACGAGTGCGAATCCGGCCAGGACCGCCATCTCGAAGAGCACGTCCGTGCTCCCCGACAGAGACGTCGATATGCCGTCGGCCGCGTACCTGAGGGGCGACACGTACCCGAACCACCGGATCAGCAGGGGCGCCTGCTCCATCGTGTAGTAGACGGGCGACATTACCGCCAGCAGGAGGCCCACGGTGCTCGCCGACATGTTCGCCGTGTCCAGGCTGGGGGCGAAGCTGACTATGAACAGGACGAGCCCCATTATGACCAGCACCGCGAGGACCAGCATGGGGAGGGTCGTCCAGGCTATCCGCACGTCTATGCCCCTCGTCATCGCGAACCCGAACAGGACGATCACGGAGGTGGCGCCCACTACCGACAAGTGGGCGAGCGAGCCCGCGACGTAGGCCGTCTTTGCGACCGGCATCATCACGTAGAGCTTCTGTATCTGCCCGAACCGCTCGTACGCGAACTGGTTCCCGGTGAGCACGCCTATCGAAAACGCGACGCCGAACAGCAGCGTCCCCGCGATGATCCGGCGCAGCGCCGCGGGATCGTCCGGCACGAACGTCGAAGTCAGGATGAACAGCGGCAGCGGCATGGCCAGCACCGCGAACAGCTGCCAGTGCCACACGCGCGCCGACATCCTCAGCTTGATCTCGGCCACCGCCGCCACGTCCGACAGGAACTTCACGAGCCCCCCGGTCCGCAGCGGTGACGACCCCTCGCTAGCTTTCGCCATCCAACGTCTCCTTCGAGCCCGTCAGCGCGAGGTACACGTCCTCCAGGCTCGCCCTCGAGACCGCATACTGCCTGATCCCCATCGCCCGTACTTGCTCCACCAGCGCCCCGTCGTCGACCCCGTAAATCGCCTCAGGCTCGCCCGTCCCTTCGCCGCGGCTGAACGTCACCTTGAACTCTAGCCCGTGGGCGGCGCGCAGCCCGGGGACCGTGTCCAGCGCCATCAGCCGCCCCTCATGGATGATGGCCACCCGGTCGGCCAGCGCCTCGGCCTCTTCCATGTAGTGCGTCGTCAGCAGCACCGTCGTGCCCTCCGACCGGTACTGCCGGATGAAGCTCCAGACGTCACGCCTCGACTCCGGGTCGAGACCCGTCGTGGGCTCGTCCAGCACCATGAGGGACGGCCGGGTCAGCGCCGCGATTCCCACCAGCACCCGCCGCTTGAGCCCACCAGACAGCGCCTCGATGGGCCGGTCCCGGTGCTCCCGCAGCCGCAGAGACTCGATGACGTGGTCCGCCCTGGCCCGCGCGTCCCCTCGCGACAGCCCGCGCAGCCTGCCGAAGAGCCGCAGGTGATGGAACACCGTAAGCCCCCAGTAGAGGTTCGCCTCCTGGGGCACGACGCCCAGCATCGGCTTGACCGAGTCCGGGTCCGACACGGCGTCGCGTCCGAGGACGCGGACCGTCCCGGATGTTGGGATGAGCTCCGTCGTGATCTGCCGCACCAGCGTGGTTTTGCCCGCGCCGTTCGGGCCCAGGATCCCGACGAGCTCGCCGGGCTCCACGCCGAACGAGATGTCGCGGTTCGCCCAGGTCCCGTCCCGGTACCGCTTGTTCAGCCCCTCAACCTCCAGCACCGGTATGCCAGGTGTTCCGTTCATCATCCATGGCGACGCTAGGCGCCGTCTCCCGGCTCGCTCGGAATGTTCACTGTGTCCGCGGCAAGGCTTATGCCCGCGTCGAGGGTTGTGGCAAGCGCCTCCAGCCCCTGATCGCCCACGACCGCCTCGATACACTGCTCGCTGCCGCCAACGAAGGTGTCGAACAGATCGACGTCCGTGGTGATGCACCAAGCACGGTCTCGGGGCCACCAGATGCTCGGCGACTGTCCCCAGAAGTGGTCCATCCTTTCCTCCACAAGAGACATGACGCCGTCGAGAGGACCGCGGAAGAGCAGGTGGTCCCTACCAGGAGCCCGCACGCGAGAGTCTGCCCTGTAAAGGCGTCTGTCGATGTTCCCCCACCCCTCCCATAGGCCAAAGAAACATTGCTCGGGGGTCGATGTGAACTCCCTTAGCACTTCGATCAGGGCCTTGCACTCCCTTTCCGGAATCGAGCCGTGCTGGGGAAGCTCACCCCATGGCGGGTCTTTGTAGATGTCTTTGGGGGCCTCACTCAGGCCAGCGATGCGCTCGAACTGCATCGACGGATGGACGGCGCGCCCTGTCCACGATGCCACTGCCGACCACCGCACCGGTCGTTCCATGTCCCCTTCGAGATAGGCCGGGTGGAAGATACGAGCGTAGGACGAGAAGCCCCCGGGCATCAGCGAGTCCAACCTCCCCCACTCCCCTTGCGCCAGGCTCTCTTCGATCCACCGGGCCTCGGACACGTCCTCCGAGAACTCGAGCCCCTCCGGGGCCATCTCCGTCTGCCGGACGGGCACACCGCCGTCGGTGGTATACATCACCATGCTGGACATCCCACCCCCGCCTCTGTCGAACAGCGCCCTTACTAGCGCCTTCATTCTTCGCATCGTGGCTCTACTGCACCTTCGAGTGCTAGTGTGAAGTCAGGCCATTGGCTGACCTAGTCCCCCATGATCCAGGTTCTAGATGTGCGCGGTTCTGACATGGGGGTTCGCCCAGGCTACCATCGCCAACGATAGCGTCAAGGCCCCGGCAGCAGCGAACATGATCCATATCTCCACGAACTCGGCAATCAAGCCGCCGGCGAGGGCGCTTGCGGGTAGAAGGATGACGGACAGGCTGCGGACCATTCCGAAGACCCGGCCGCGATAGTCCTCGGGGACAGCCGTTATCATGATTGCGCTGCTCGCAACCATGCTTGCGGTGAGCGAGGCAGTCTCCAAGAAGTCCAGGGCCATCGTCACGGGAAGCCACGTGGACGCCGCTATGCCCAAGGTGCACATTCCTGCCAGTGCCCATCCCGAAGCCATGATGCGGCCCGCGCCAAACCGCCGCTCCAACGGTCCCGCAACGAGGCCACCGAGAATTCCGCCAGCCGTGGCGACCGCCAGCAGCGCGCCATAGGATGCGGCGCCGCCGCCCAGGCGTTCCTGCACGAGTGCCGGCCACAGCGGGCCGATGAAGGAACCGACGTTAATGAGGACGCCGAGCCAGAGCAGCACCCGGACGACTGGCAGCCCCATCGCCGTCCTCCAACCCTCGCGCAGGTCGCCTGCGATCGACGTCATAGAGAGCCCAGGACGAACCTCCTTCGACGGGGCGGATGGCGCGGCCCTGCCGGGCAGTCGGGCGATGGCGATGCAGAGCGCGACGAACGCGAACGACGCGGCGTCTATCACCAGGGCCCAGACCGCGCTGGCCGCAGCTATCAACAGCCCGGCGGCTGCGCTGCCGACGAGCTGCGCCGTCTCCCTTGCGGTCGAGAAGAGGCCCTGGGCCGTGGTCAGCAGGTCGCGTCCGACGACGGAAGGCATGATGGAAGCGCGGGCCGGGTTCATGAAGGTCGTCAGGCCGTTGAGCTTGAAGATGGCGACGAAGGCGACGACCGGCGGCAGGTGGCCGACCACGACGATTACCAGGACCACGGCTCCCACTACCGCCGCGGCGGCGATGTTTGTGGTGACCATGATGGCCTTGCGGTCCCAGCGGTCGGCAAGGACTCCGGCGAGGGGCGCGAATATGACGTCGGGGATGTGCCAGACCGCCTGGATGATGGCGGTCTGCAGGGTCGACTGGGTCTCCGACCAGACGACCCACATGACGGCGAGGTTGAAGAAGGCGTCGCCGAAGTAGGAGACGGACTGGCCGCTCCAGAGGAGCGCGAACGAGGAGCTGCGGAACAGGCGGCGGTGGCCGTCAGTGATGCTGAGCAGCTTGTTCTTTAGGCCCACAGCTAAGCCCACGTACCTGTCCTCTTCTTCCTAGTGCGCCGGCAACGTACCTAAGCTCAGATTGGCATCTGATCGTCTGCTACTCGCAGTACACGCGGACGCTGTCGCTCCCATCCTGCACGTGTACTTCGAGCTCGCTCAGGGCGTCGATCAGCTGCTCCACGTCCTCCGCCCGCAGGTTGTGGACATCGGCGTCGATGCCGTGGTCCTTCAGGGCTTTGTTGATTCCCTCTGCGGCGTTGCCCGGCACCAGGGTATGCAGCTTGACTCCCGCCTTAATCAGGGCAAGCGGCACCCGCACATCGACGTGCGAGCCCGACCCGTTCGAGTCCACCACGACCCGCAGGTACCTGGCAGGGCCCTTGCGCGGGGCCAGCACCTCTTGCGGAGCCTTCACCGTGGCGCCGTCCTCTTCGACCAGCCCGATCAGGCGCTCCGCCTCCTCGACGGACAACTTGCCCTCCGCCAGCATCTCCAGCACGCGTCTCCTGTTCTCACTCATGTCGCTCCTCCGATTCGTCGATGCCCGGCGACCGGACAGTAATTGTGCCGTTCACGGTCTGCGCAACCAGCTCCGCCTCGCCCTCGCCCACCGTCCCTTCGAGCCTCCGGGCCCGACCGCCATGCCGACGTGGTCTCTGATGTTGACTGTCCTCCGACGCGACGAATCCCGGTATCTCGCACCTGACCTGCCCATTCACAGTGCTCGCCGTCAGCTTCAGGCTCGGTTCGGCGTCGAGGGCAACCTTGATGCCGCCATTCGATGTGGCCAGACTGTTGCGGCTGCCGGGCTCGAGAACGCCCTGGAGCGTGATGGCGCCGTTGCTCGACTGCACCTGGAAACCGCCGTGGCCATCCTGGATGGATATGGGGCCGTTCGATGATGTGAGCTTCGCGGAGCCCTGGAACCCCTTGACAGTAATCGGGCCGTTGCTCGTCGTGGCGCCCAGGTCGCCCTTCAGATCCGACACCCGCACGGGTCCGTTCGAAGTGCGGACCGTCCCTCCCCGCTCCATTCCATCGATCTCCACAAGCCCGTTGGTTGTCACCACGTCGAGCTCCGTTTCGTTTGGCGCAGTTACCTCGATGCTCAGCCCGAGATTGCTCCCAAACAGCCCGGACAGGAACCCGCTCGAACGTCCCCTGGGTGAGGCCTCGACCCTGATCGTGTCGCCCTGCTGCACGGCGCTGTACTCGACCGTGCGAGGGTCGCTCAACTTCGCCCTCACTCGAATCGAACCGGGCTCACCGGCGGTCACCCGCACCAGGCCCTTGAAGCTCTGCACTTCGAGGCGCAGGCTGTCAGTCACCTCGAAGGTGTCGTCGTGGTTGGACGCCTGGTTCTCCTCGTCCAGCACCACGGTGACCTGCTCCCGGACGCTGTTCTCAAGCTCGCTGGCCAGGGACTCACCGAGGTTGTCCAGCGACTTGAGACGCCTCTCGATTGCATCCTGCACCCGGTCCTCAGGGCGACTGCTGCCATTTAGTGCCTTCAGAAGGCGCTCGGCTTCGTCCACCGTTATCTTCCCCTCCGAGAGCATATCGAGTATTCTCCGCCGTCCGTCGGTCACTGAGAGCACGTCAAGGATTCTTCGCCGTCCGTCCGTCATTGCAGTCCCCCTTCCCTAGTCGATGGAGATGAACACCCGGCTGTCGCCGCTCGCGACATCGACGCGCAGCCCCCGCAGCGAACACGCCAGGTACAGCAGCCACGGAATCGCGAACAGGATTGGGCGGCTCATCCCCCTGCGCCAACATAGGGCCGCAATCAGCGCGCAGGCTGGCATCGCAAGCGCAAACATGATGGCCGCGAACGGCCACAGCAGGAACACGGGGAGCCAGAGGCGTCTGCGGCTGTCTTCGCTCTGGACCCTGACCCTCAACAGCGCCGGAGGCAGCATAATCACGAGAGCCTCCTCACCGCCTCCTCGACGTCGATCTCGCCGGACTCAAGCCTGTCCAGCACATCACCCGACCTGGGATCCGGTGCCGGCGGCTCGGCGGGTACTGGGACAGGTGGCACCACCTCGACCAGCGCAAGCTGGCTCGAAATGCGGTTGAGCCGGTTCTTCACCGTCGGGTAGCTGATGCCGAAGAGGCGCTCCATCTCCTTGATCGACCCGTGGACCTGGACGAAGGTCATCACGAACACCTGGTCCTCGGCAGACAGGCGCGCCAGGTCCGGGGGCTCGAACTCCCCCTCGATGGCGATGCCGCTGTCCCGCAGCCGGACCCGCTCCACCACGATCCGCTCACCCTGCGTAAGGTCGGTCAGCTCCTTCCAGTCGTTGACGGCCATCTATTCACCAACACTCAACTATGATGCCTCATCATACGCCCTGACATTTATAAAGTCAAGAGTTGACTTAATATATTCAACTATTGGATGCCGATGCTGAAGGAGTCCCTTTGGCCGCCAAGCAACGGATTGAGATATCCTTCCTGCCTATGTCTCGGTTTGGACAGTCTGGACGTACAAAGGGCAGATTCGGACGTCGCACATGACCGATAGCTACGATGCCCTCGTGGTCGGGGCGGGCCCCAACGGCCTGTCGGCAGGGATAGCCATCGCACAGACGGGGCGCTCCGTGCTGGTCGTGGAAGGACAGGCCACGGTCGGAGGGGGCGCTCGGACCGCAGCACTGACCCTGCCCGGATTCCTCCACGATGTGTGCTCCGCAGTACATCCGCTGGCGGCAGGGTCGCCCTTCCTCTCCACGCTGCCTCTGTCCGAGCACGGCCTCCAGTGGGTCCAGCCTCCGGCGCCGCTGGCGCACCCGCTCGACGACGGCACAGTGGTCATGCTGGAGCGCTCGGTCGAGGCGACGGCCGACGGCCTTGGTTCCGACCGGGCTTCCTACATGGGGCTGTTCGGTCCCCTGGCGCGGGACTGGGGTAAGCTGGCCGTCGACATCCTTGGCCCCCTGCGAGTGCCCCGCCACCCGCTGGTGGCCGCCCGCTTCGGGCTCGCGGGACTGCGGTCGGCGGTGTCGTTGGCCCAGGCCCGATTCAGGGGCGAACGCGCCAGGGCGCTCTTCGCAGGGCTGGCCGCCCACTCGATCCTGCCCCTCGATCGGTCCCCGAGCGCCGCGGTCGGCCTGGTCCTAGGCGCCATCGGTCACACCGTAGGGTGGCCGATGCCCCGGGGCGGAGCACAGCGAATTTCAGACGCACTTGCGGCCCACCTGGCCTCCCTCGGAGGCCGCATCGAGACGGGCACGCCCGTAGAGCGCCTGGAGGACCTGCCCCCCGCCGGCGTCACTCTTCTCGACATGACGCCCAGGCAGGTGGCCAGGATTGCTCGGCGGCGCATCCCGGCATCCTTCCTTCGTAGACTCGAGGCGTACCGCTACGGGCCCGCAGCTTTCAAGATGGACTGGGCGCTGAGCGGTCCGGTGCCCTGGCGAGCCCCGGAGTGTGCGAGGGCCGGCACACTGCACCTCGGCGGGACGATGACCGAGATAGCGCACGCCGAGCGCGAGGTGTGGAGCGGGCGCCACCCCAAACGGCCCTTCGTGCTGCTCTCACAGCCAAGCCTCTTCGATAGGTCCAGGGCGCCGGATGGCAGGCACACCGCGTGGGCCTACTGCCACGTGCCCAACGGCTCCCGCTTCGACATGTCCGGCAGGATAGAGGCGCAGGTGGAGCGCTTCGCGCCGGGCTTCCGAGAGCTCATCCTGGAGAGGAGAGCACGGCCTCCTGCGGCCCTGGAGCAGTACAACCCCAACTACGTCGGCGGCGACATCGCCGGCGGCGTCCAGGACCTCGGCCAGCTCTTCTCCCGTCCGGTCAGCATGTTCAGCCCATACGCGGTGCCGTCGACAGACCTCTTCATCTGCTCCTCGTCGACGCCCCCAGGCGGCGGCGTCCACGGCATGTGCGGCTACTTCGCCGCCCAGGCGGCCCTCCGCCGCCTCACGCCCTGACTCCTGACGAGGCATCCAGCAAATGCCCTCCAGGGATGGACTGGGAAGCTAGTCTCAATTATGCTTAGCCCTGATACCAACTGCCGGGGATGAGCGATGGAGAACCTGCCCGTAGGAACGTCCGGCGTCACCATCAGCCCCATTGGGCTGGGAGGCGGCAACTGGGGCCGCGAGGTGGACGAGGAGACATCGTGGCGGGTGATGGACTACGCCGTCGAGCGGGGCGTCACCTTCTTCGACACGGGCGACCTGTACGGCGGCGGCCAGTCCTTCGAGACCCGCAAGCGCCTCTACGGCACGGACGACCAGCGCGAGACGACCCTGGAGATGTTCTCGTCCGAGAAGATCATCGGGCGGTGGATGGCGGCGCGGGGCTGCAGGGACGAGATCACCCTGTGCACGAAGGTCGGCTCCGGCGGCAGTGCCGAGAACATCGCCGCGACCCTCGCCCAGAGCCTCGACCACTTCCAGACCGACCGCGTCGACATATACAAGCTCCACCGCTATTTCGACGACGTACCCGTCGACGAGACCCTGGGCGCGCTGGCCGAGCAGGTGTCGGCGGGACGCGCCCGCACCATCGGCGCATCGAACCACACGGCCGGGCAGGTCGCGGAGGCGCTGGCGGCGAGCGACCGGCACGGCTGGCCGCGGTTCGAGGTGCTGCAGCTCCCCTACAGCCTGGCCGCGCCCGACATCGAGGACGATCTCCTGCCCCTGGCGCACAGGGAGGGCGCAGCCGTCACGGCATACAGCCCCCTGGCCGCGGGATTCCTGACCGGCAAGTACGACCGCGACCCCGCGAAGTGGCCGCAGGGCAGCCGCTATCACATCATGCCCGGCCATGCCGACCAGTACTTCTCCGACCGCAACTTCCGCATACTGGACCTGCTGAAAGAGAAGGAGGCCGAGCTGGGCATCCCGTCCATCCAGCTCGCGATGGCGTGGGCGATGACCCACCCGGACGTCACAGCCGTGCTAATAGGCGCCCGCAACGCGGGGCACATCGACAACGCCGTTGCCGCACTGGAGCGGGGCATGGACCCGGAGCTGCGGCGGGATATGGCGTCCTGGACCCGCTGCCCCATGCCTTAGGGAGGATCGGAAGTCCCTTCTCCCCTGGCGGGAGAAGGTTAGGATGAGGGGGAACCGTGCCAGCACGTCCACCCTGACCTCAATCCTCTCCAGTCAAGGGAGAGGAGGCCAAAGGAAACACCCCCATTAGGGCGAAGGAGACCACGATCATGGAAATGAGGGAGCTGGGCAGGACTGGGATGAATGTGAGCGTGCTGGGGCTTGGGCTGGCCGAGATACCGCGCCACGACTACGCCTACAGCGACGTCGAGGCCACTGCGAGGGTGCTCAACAACGCCCTCGACAACGGCATCAACTTCCTCGACACGGCCGCATGCTACGGCGAGACCGAGGAGATGATGGGTCGTACCGTCGCAGGACGGCGCAGCGAGTACTACCTGGCGACCAAGGCCGGCCACGTGACCGGCGGAGCGTCCGGCCAGGCCTGGACCGCACGCGTCATCGAGGAGAGCATCGACCGCAGCCTCAAGCGGCTAAGGACGGACTACGTCGACCTCGTGCAGATCCACACCTGCCCGATGGAGGAGCTCGAGAAGGGCGAGGTGATCGAGGCCCTCGAGCGGGCCAGGGACGCAGGGAAGACCCGCTTCATCGGCCACAGCGGCGACAACGAGGAGGCCATGTGGGCCGTCGAGAGCGGCCGGTTCGCCACCCTCCAGACCAGCTACAACCTCGTGGAGCAGCACGCCCGCACCAAGGGACTGCTGGACGCCGTCGAGGCCAACGGGGTCGGCCTCATCATCAAGCGCCCCGTCGCCAACGGCGTCTGGGGCAAGGACGAGAGCCAGCACTCCTACGGGGACGAGTACTTCGACCGCTACCTGGCGATGATCGAGGAAGGGCCCGTCGAGGCCGCGCCCGATGCGCCCTTCACCCTCGCAATGGGGTTCGTGCTGGCCCGGCCGGAGATCGACACGATCATCGTCGGCACCCACAACCCGGACCACGTGGTGTCCAACGTGAAGCTGGTCGAGAACGACATGCCCATCGCCGAGGAGGCCGTGGCCGACCTCTACCAGCGGTTCGACAGGCTCGGCGCGGACTGGCGCCAGCGCACCTGACCGCGCCATGCGGCACCTTTGCCCAGCTCCGTCATTCCGGCGAAAGCCGGAAGGTGGATTCACATTTCAAGTGCAACACTTGGTGCATAAAGATTTCTGCCGGGGTCTTGTAACCCAGGCACTTGCGCGGGGTATTGTTGTAGGCTTGGATCAAGTTTGTGAACTGGTCGTTTGGCAGAGCCGTCAGGTCTGTCTTGCGGGGCAGATTTCGTCTCAACCGGCCGATGGCGTTTTCGATGCCTCCCTTCTGCCAGGGAGAGCGGATGTCGCAGAAGAAGGTTTCGATGCCCAGATCGTGGAGTTGGTGATGGAGGGCGAACTCGGTGCCATTGTCGAAGGCAACGGACCTTCGACAATGGGGTGGCAGCTGGCCTAGGATCTGGGCCATAGCGTCGGCGATGGGGCCGGATGCCTTGCCGGGTGGCCGGACCGCAATGAGGATACGCGAGTGGCGTTCGTGCATGGCCAACACCGCATGTCCATAGGTTCTGAACAGCATCAGGTCCGCCTCCCAGTGGCCAGGAGTGCGGCGGTCTGCGGCGCTTCGTGGACGCTCGGCGAGGGGTCGTCGCATAGCAATGAAGGATGCAGGACTGCCACCTTTGCGTCCCCGCCAACCCCGTTTCGACTTGGCACGAGGGAGGTAGTGTCTCCAGGCATAGTCCTGCGTGCGGGCAAGCTGGCCGTAGATGAACCGGTAGATGCTCTCATGAGAGATGACCACTCTGCCAGCCTGCAACTTAAGCCGACCGGCGACCTGCTCTGGAGACCAGCCCTGTGCGAGGTGTGAGAGCACTCGTGAACGGAGAGTATCGTCCCGCTCCATGCGCGAACCGCGCCACCTTCGGGCACGCGCCTGCTGGTCGGCATACACTGGCTTGTACCCACCGGTCTGTGACCCATTGCGCTTCAGCTCCCGAGCAACTGTTGATGGCGAGCGATCCAGACCTGCAGCGATTTGCCGGATCGAGCGACCCTCGGTTTGTAGCCGGGCAATCTCACACCGCTCTTCAATGGTGACATGTCCATAACGCTTTCCCATGGCAACACCTTAACCAGGTGTTGCACTTCGTTTGTGAGTCTAGAGAATCCAGGGTCAGTTGAACTAGGGAGCCCACTTGCAGGTACCGGCACTTCAACCTCACCCCAACCCTCTCTCTCAGGGTAGAGGGAGCTACGCTAGGGTCGCGCTCGCAATCATTGTCCTTGCTGTGACTCTGACTGCCGCGTGTTCGACCGACACGGCTGAACCGGCACAGGTTCGACCTACGCCGGCGCCTGACGACGAATTCACGGTCCGCCGCTTCGCCATGGTCGCCGCCTACGCGGACAACGACGACATCACGGACTCGCGGGTGCTGAAGGCGATGAGCACCGTCCGCCGGGAGGAGTTCGTGCTCCCTCGCGACAGGGAGCGGGCGTACCTGGAGAGGGCACTGGCCATCAACGCCGGGCAGACCATCTCGCAGCCCCTCGTCGTCGCATGGATGACCGACCTGCTAGACCTGGAGCCGGGCGACCGGGTGCTGGAGATCGGCACCGGGTCGGGCTACCAGGGGGCCGTGCTGGCCGAGATCACCGACCACGTCTACAGCATCGAGATCATCCCGTCGCTGGCGACCGAGGTCGCGGCCAAGCTCGAGAGGCTCGGCTACGGCGGCATCAACCTGAGGCTGGGCGACGGCTACTTCGGCTGGGAAGAGGCAGCGCCGTTCGACGGCATCATTGTCACCGCCGCGCCCGACCACGTGCCCCAGCCCCTGCTCCAACAGCTCGCCGACGGCGGCAAGATGGTCATCCCCGTAGGCCCGCCGGGCGCCGTGCAGACGCTGTGGCAAATCGAGCGCAGCGGCGACGAGTACATCAGGCTCAACCAGGGGGCGGTGCGATTCGTGCCCTTCACGAGGGAACGGCGCTAGTGAGTCGCTCAATGTCGTCCCGAGGCTCCGCCGAGGGACCTGGGGTGGGGTCGGCATCGGCCTCGCCAGGAGACGACTCCATTCTCGTAAACTCATGTGGCATGCCAGGCCATGGTGGTTTCGAACGGGGGTCCTATGCCAGCACCTAGAGTGATCTACCAGCCCAAGCCCGGCAGCCCTATCGACGTGGACCGGGAGCTCTACGGGCGGCTGGGGCGAGAGACGGAGACGCGGACCCTGGTCGATCGGTTCGTGGTGCCGGTGCGCTCGGGCAGGGCCTGGCCGGTGCTGGCAGGCCAGATATGCCGCATCGTCGTGGTGGAGGGGGCGCAGGTGGCCGACTTCAACGCGTGGAACCTGAATAACCCACGCGAGCGGTTCTGGGCGGCGCGCACCAAGCAGCTGCACCGGGCCCACGTCACCACGTTCGACCGGCTGTGGTCGTGCCTGCCGTACCTGCGGCCCATGCTTACCATCACCGGAGACTCGGTGGACTATCCGCTGGACGAGGACGGGGCGGGATGCCACGACCTGCTGGGCACCCGCTGCGATCCATATGTTCACAAGATGCTGAACGGCGAGGACTTCGACTACTGCTGCCACTCGAACCTGGTGCGGTCGGTCGCTCCGTACCATCTCGACGAGAGCGACGTCCACGACGTGCTCAACATATTCCAGGTGACCGGCCTCACCAGGGACGACCGCTACTTCGTGAAACCTTCACCGGCGAAACAGGGGGACTTCTTCGAGTTCTTCGCCGAGATAGACCTGCTGTGCGCCATCTCCACCTGCCCCCACGGCGACTTATCGGTGCAGGTCTGGGGCGAAGACGAGGGCGACCCCATCGACACCTGCCATCCACTCGGCGTCGAGGTGTACGAACCTAGCCCGGCGCTGCTGGAAGGCTGGCAGTCGCCTCCGACAAGCGACTACCGAGGCATCCACGGCCTGGACCGCCGGTGAGCTCCAGTCACCGCCCCCGCGCCGTCATTCCGAACGCAGCGGAGCGAAGTGACTTAGCCTATAGTCTATGCCGCCGGGCTACTGCTGGAAGGCTGGCGGTCGCCTCCGACAAGCGACTACCGGGGCATCCACGGCCTCGTCCGCCGGTGAGCCTCAGCCACCGCCCCTGCGCCGTCATTCAGAACGCAGCGGAGCGAAGTGACTTAGCCTATAGTCTATGCCGCCGGGCTACTGCTGGAAGGCTGGCAGTCGCCCCCGACAAGCGACTACCGGGGCATCCACGGCCTGGACCGCCAGTGAGCCTCAGCCACCGCCCCCGCTCCGTCATTCAGAACGCAGCAGAGCGAATGACTTAGCTTATAGTCTAAGTCGCCGGGAGCGCAGGGTCGCCCGGCGACTGCTGACAGCGCACGCTAGTCCTCGAGGGCGAGTATCCTGGCAGGGTTGCCCACGGTTATCGCCCGAATGGCGTCTTCGGAAAAGCCCTTGCGGCGCATCTTGGGCACGATGTTCTCGAGAATGTGGCCGTATCCGTGCCCGCCGTATTTCACGAGCCGGTGCCTGGTGGCGATGTCCTGGCCGATGACGACCTTGTTGGAATAGCCGGCGTCGACGGCGCGCTTGATGAAGTCCAGCCTCTGGGCGTCGCTGGGCATGTCGATCTCGGCGAGAGGGTAGTACGAACCCTCGTTGCCAAACAGGTCCCACTCCAGGTAGCAGCCCGCCGCCGCGATGCTCAGGACCGCGTCGAAGTCGAACACGGTCCTGTCCATGTGCCCCATGATAACGCGTGAGATGTCCGCGCCGGCGTTCGCAAGCAGCTCCAGTATCTCCAGCGGCGCGTCAGGATGCCTACCGGGATGTACGGATATCGCGGCGCCCGTTTCTCCCTGGACGATTGCCGCCGCCGCCAGGGACTTGCGCTCGTTTGGCGCCAGGGGCCACGTGCATCCTACCTCTCCGATTATGCCCGCCCTCACGCCACTGTCCCCTACCCCATCGACGATTTCGCCGATAATCTCCCGCGCCAGGTCCTCCTCGGTGCGCTCATCCATGTCTTCCGGATGGACCGCGTCGACGTAGAAGCCCGCGCCCATGATTATGTGAACCCCCGACTCGCGGGATATTTGCGCCAGCGCATCCGGATTGCGCCCGATCTGCGCCGTGGTCGCGTCCACTATAGCGCCGCCGCCAACTTCCCTGAACTTCCCGAGCTCCCCGACGGTCATATCCACGTCCATGAGCTGCAGGTTGAAGCGGTTGCTGTAGTAGTTGCGCCGTATCCACCCAAGGTTCTCCAGGGTTATTGGCGCGTCAGCCAGCTCCGGTGCCGGCGAGTCCTGGGCCGGGCGATACATGAACGAGAAGTCGAGGTAGACGTGCTCGTGGGTAGTGGTCGCACCCAACTCCGATGGATGTACGGGGCCCAGCACGGTCTGGACCAGGCCCCGGTTGCTGCCTGATGGCACGACGCTGCTCCCTGTATCGTGGCCCACAAGCGTAACAGGGCCCGTTCGGCGCAGCAAAGCGGCCCCCCAACCGGTAGTGTCTTAGTTTGAAATAACGGATTGTCGTTGCCCGGAATTACATCGAATGTTACTTCGGCAGGCCGTCACGCTCGTGGGCATGAGCAGGGTTCCATAACGCGATATCCGCCCGTTAGGGTTTCGGACAGCCTCATGTAGAATGCTGCCAAGTAAGGCCCGCTCCTAGACTTCCTCCGGTCGGGGCGAAAACGGCCTCTAGCAACTTCCCCGCAAAGAGAGGGTGCAGCATGCAAACCGTTCAGGGATTCGGCGGGTTCTTCTTTCGGGCAAAGAACCCGGAAGGACTTGCGAAGTGGTATCAGGATCACCTTGGCATCAATCCTGCTCCGACTAATATGGAAATGGAGCCCTGGGCGACCGAGTCCGGAGTCACGGTTTTCTCGCCCTTCGATGCCGACACGGACTATTTCGCAGCGGACAAGACCTTCATGCTGAATTTCCGCGTGGCCGATTTGGACGCGATGGTCGCACAACTGAAGTCTGCGGATATCGAGGTCAGCCACGAAAGTGAGATGGAGGGCATAGGCCGCTTCGCCCGCATCCACGACCCCGAAGGAAATGCGCTCGAACTTTGGGAACCCGCGTCGTGAGGTTCGACATTTCAAACTGAGACACTACCCCCCAACCAGGAGAGGAGGTCAGGGCCATGAAGTTCGCGGCGTTCACCACTGTGGCGGGGTCTGCCGGGGAGGCTGCCACTGCCTCGGAATTCATCGACAACCTCAGGCAGCAGACCATCCTGGCGGAGGAGCTTGGCTTCGAGGCCATGTGGCTTGGAGAGCACCACTTCGGGCCCTATGGCGTGGGCGACCTGCCGAACCCCATCCTGCTTGGCGCCGACCTCGCGGCGCGGACGTCCAGGATTCGCATCGGACAGATGGCGAACATCGCCCCGTGGTGGCATCCCCTACGGCTGGCGGAGGACCTCGCCATGCTCGACAACATGACCGGGGGCCGCTTGGAAGTCGGCTTCGGCAGGGGTATCTGGCCCTACGAGGGCCCGCAGTTCCATCCCAACGCCGATCCTCGCAAAGACAGGGAGAACAGGGAGCTGTTCCAGGAGACGGTGGACATAGTGCGGAACATATGGACCACCGAGTATTTCTCGCACCAGGGGGAGAACTACACCTTCCCCGTCGACGACACGGTATTCTCGCATCCAAAATACCCATCGGACCCCGCCTGGCAGGACGGGGACAGGGTCACGAAGCTGCGGGTGACGCCCAGGCCCTTCCAGGAGCCGCACCCGCCGCTGTGGATGACCGTCTCCACCGACCGCTCCGTCTCTACCGCCGCCGAGCTTGGGCTGAAGGCATGCTACTGGCAGCCCCCTCCTCTCAGGATCAGGCAGCGAATGGAGCTCTACGCCCAGGTCAGGAGCGAGATGGAGGGCAGGCCCTTAGCCCTGGGGGAGGACCAGGCCGTCATGCGCTCGACGTACGTCGCCTCATCGATGGAGGAGGCGAGGCGGGACGCGGAAGAGGGGATCATGTCCGCGTTCATATTCAACGACCCATTTCGAGGCAGGCAGGTCTTCACCAACCCGGGTGAGGTCCTCGCCCCTGAGGTAGAGCTCGACTGGGACTTCCTGGAGCCGCGCACCCTGCTGGTGGGTTCACCGGAGAACGTGGTGGAGAGGGTGCAGGAGTTGCAGGAGGTGTGCAACCTGGACTATCTGCTGGTCGAGTTCACCCACATGGGGATGCCGCTGAGCAAGACCCTGAGGAACCTGGAGACCTTCGCGGCGAAGGTCATGCCGCGATTCGCCGGCGACGGCTGACACTCATCTGCCTGCTGCCCAAGGATCGACCTATAGAGCACTGCCCCCGTATCGAGTACGGGGCAGGCTCTTCGACAAGCTCAGGGCGAACGATATCCCTGCCGCCCCGTTTGTGCTGCGCTTACCGAAGCACCCTCTTCCAGGCCATGCCTAGGTCGGGAGAGCGTCTGTCCTGCGCTGCCATACCTGGGCGGCTGCGGCGGCTGCGAGGTAGGCGGCTGCGCCTCCCAGTATCACCCACGTGAAGCCGAACGAGAGCGCGAGCACCGTGGCGAGGATGGCGCTGATGACTGACGTGGAGCCGTTGACGGCCCACGCCCAGGGCACGAGCCCCGGCGCCTGTTCGCCGAGCGTGCGGATGGCGCGGGGGAACGGCATGCCCATCGCTATGCCCAGCGGCGCCAGCAGCGCGACGCTGAGGGCGAGCCTTCCCGAGAGGGGCAGCCCCAAAGTCGCGTCGAACAGCGCTGGCAGGGCGAGGGCGTAGAGGACCGACAGCCCCGCCACGACGGAGACGGCCACGCTCATCGGCACGGAGAGCCGGTCCGACGCCAGACTGCCGACGCCGGACCAGACGAGCACGCCGAAGAGCACCGTGGCAAAGGCGTACGTCGGCTGGTCGAGGTACAGGATGAACCTCTGCAACAGGGGTATCTCGACCCACAAGAATCCCAGACCGAGCCCGGCGAAGTACACGAAGGGCCATAGTCTGCCGACCGCGCCCGCGTGCGGTCCGCCCCCATTCGATGCGTCTCGCCGGAACACGAGCGGTAGCAGGATGAAAACCCCTGCGGCGACCACGGCCACCACCAGGCTGCCCAGCACTATCAGGAACCCCGCGCCGCCGAAGGGCTGGAACGTCCTGCCGAGGCTCTCCAGTACCTCGGGCGTCTGCGACCACCTGAACAGGTGGAAGTAGAAGGGCCGGTCATCGCTGACGGGCGAGATGTCGTGGCTGTAGGCGTCGTAGAATTCCCTGCGCTGGCCCGCGTCCAGGATGGCAGCGACCGTGTCGTGGTAGACGGGGGTCGGGTGTACGCTGAACCTGTTCAGGTCCGGCGCGGCGATGCCGGGGTGGTAGACGATGTCGTACTGGAGCGCGCCGGCGAATTCGCGCACGACATCGATGTCCGAGTCGCTCAGCGGGTCTCGCTTCACTATCAGCGTGATCGTCTGCAGGCTGCGCATCACGGCCATGTGATCGCCCGGCTCCACGCCCTGCCGCTCCAGCGCCTCGACGGCAACCGAGACGACCCTGACTCCCTCGCTCGGCGGCGTCTGTGCCCAGCGCGTGACCGACAGGAGTCCGCCGGGCGCGAGGCGGCCGTAGTAGCTCTCGAATGCCTCGACCGTGTACAGGTAGTTTTCGGACACGCCGTACGCGCCCGCGAGCACCGGCCTGAAGGAGTCGGCCAGGCTCACCTGGATCACGTCGAACCGCTGGTCTGTGCGGCTCAGGTAGCTCCTCGCGCCCTCGCCGGCGACCGTTACCCCAGGCCTGCCGAGCACGCCGGCCGCATGGTCCGCGAACCGCTCCCCCACCGCCTCGACGACCAGCGGATTAGAGATGACGGCGGTCACGGACTCCGCGCCGTTGCTCAGCGCGGTGAGCACGTCGAGCCCGCCGCCGGGCTCGATCACGAGCGCGCTTGGGCCTTCTGCCAGCCGGTAGACGAGGGAAGTCGGCAGGTACTCGGCGAACTGCGCCTCCTCCGGCGGGATGGCGCTCATGGGGCTGAGATTGTCGCCGTCGACGGCCAGCGCGGTCTGCGGCGGCAGGACGCCCTTGTACGCGAAGCTGAGGCCCGGTGCGGCGTGGATGCTGCCGCTCTCGATCACCTCCACGAGCGAGAAGGCGTTCCACTTGCTCCAGGCTTTTTCTGCCCCCTCGTGCCGCAGCGCCTGGCTGACCGCCTTGTATGGGGACAGTTTCAGCTCAGTGACCCCAAGCACGACTGCCGCCGCCACCGCGGCCACGCCCAGCACGACCGGGACCAGCCAGGCGGGACGCCTCAGCTCACGGCCCGCCATCGCGGCGGAGCCGACCAGGGCGATCACCCCGGCCACGACGACCGAGCCCGCGGAGCCGACGACTAGCGGAAACACCACGGACAGCAGGCAGCCAATCCCTGCTCCTACGAGGTTTGCGCCGTAGAGCACGCCGGCGCGGGCCGGGTGCTTCGCGAGGCAGGCCCCGACTATCGAGCCCGCGAAGAAGAAGGGCACCGCGAGGGCCAGGTAGTAGAGGGCCAGGTAGGCGAGCTGGCTGGGCTCCCACAGCAGCGTGTATGCGTCAAACGGCAGGACGTTGGTCGCGTAGAGTCCGCCTGTCGACGTTACGGCGAACAGCAGCCCCGCGCCGGCGACGATGGGCCTGATGTCCCGCGACGCCAGTCTCGGTACGAGGGCCAGCGCTGTGCCGCTCGCGCCGAACCCCAGCAGGGCGAGGCTTATGGCCAGGAAGGCGAAGTGATAGCCCTGCGTGACGGCGAAGATGCGGGTCAGGGCTATCTCGAACAGCAGGGTCGCGGCGGAGACCAGGAGCACGCAGGCATACAGCCCCGGGGTTGGGGCTGCATTCTTCCCGGCCTCATGGGAGTACAATGTGGACACGAAGCGACCCGCCCAGCGAAACGGAGGTGCTCTATGCCATCCTACATCCTCACGCTGACCCTCACACCCGAAGGCAGGGAGAAGCTGCTCGCCGATGCCGAGAGCCTGCACCGGATCACGTCCGAGGTCGAGACGGACGACACCATGGTGCTCGGCATGTACGCCGTGCTCGGCGAGTACGACTTCGTGGTCATAGTCAGGTCTCCCGACAACGACGGCGCGGCCCGCTTCTCGCTCGAGCTCGGCGTGAAGGTCGGCGCGCACATCCGCACTATGCCCGCCATCCCCATCGGACGCCTGGCGCAGGGTGAAGGCAACCCGTCCGAAGTGGAGACCGACGTCTCGGTCGCCGCCGGGGACGGCCCGCTGGAGGAGATCAGCCCTTGACGACCGGGCGCAGCGCCTCGATGTGCTCGGGCCCCGAGGCGCAGCAGCCTCCGATGACCTGGCCGCCCATGCCGATCCACTCCCGGCCGTACTCGGCGTACCTCTCCGGGGTGTTCTCGCCCCAGTCGATCGCCCTGTTCTGCGGGTCCTCGGGGGCGGCCTCGGTGTAGCCGATGTTGGCGTAGGCGCCGATCACCCCGTCATAGGCGGCCCTGAGAGCCGGCAGGCTGTCGGTGGTATACCCGGGCTCGGTGCACATGGCGAGTATGGCGTCGACCCTGCGGTCACCCAGACCGGTGACCAGCGCCTCCGGGTTGGACAGGTAATTGTTGACGTGCTTGACGCCCAGGAAGAGCGGCAGGCCGACCTCCAAGCACGCGTCCACGGAGGCGATGCAGTCCTCGACCGACCCCACGTACTCCGGGAGGATGACGTCGATGCCCGATTCGGCCAGGATTTCCGCCTGCCCACTTAGCTCCTCGAATATCCCGGCGTGGCCCGGGCTCGAGGGCGCGATGCCGCCCGCGACGTAGGCGCCGGGGTTCACGGCGTCGCGGGCCTGCACGGCGATGTCTCCTGCGAGCTTCGTGTATTCAGCCCACCTGTCGCCGGTGCCGTCCAGCCCCATCCGCGTCGGGTTGGTCCAGAAGGAGTTGGTGATGATGATGTCCGCACCGACCTTCAGGTAGTCCTCGTGGACCTCCCGCACGAGGTCGGGGGCCTCGCCCAAGGCCCGCGCCGACCAGGGGCCGATGTCGCCCGGGGGCCCGGCGCCGCGGGCCACCTGCACGCCTCGCCGCTGCAGCTCGGTGCCGGTCCCGCCGTCCATCAACAGCAGCTCGCCCCGGCCAAGAACGGTCATGATGTCTTCGCGCAAGTCTCAACCTCCTGGGATTCCAGGCGTCCTAGTATACGGCTTTGGCAAGGGAATAGGGAGAGTGCAAGAGCCTTGGCAGCCGTTCAGTCTCAACAAGCCAGGCGCGACAGGCGACAGAGTCGTCGTTGCTATGTGAGTAACCCAGCTCACCCCCCCTTGTCGTCCCGAGCCTCGAGGACCTGGGCGGGGTCGGTCTCCAGTCGAGCACTTCCCTTCGACAGGCTCAGGGCGAACGGGACTAGGCGATTTGTCGCTGGGTCGCTTCGACGGGCTCAGGGCGAACGAAACTGTGTGGTCATCGTCGCTGGATCGTTTCAACAGGCTCAGGTTGAGCGAACTGAAGCAGCCCTACACCCGGCGTAGGACCTGGCCGGAGCGGTGGGTGGTGAAGCTGGCGTTTTCGATGGTAGGGACGCCGTTGACGAGGACGTGGCGGACGCCTTGGGCGAGGTGGTTGGGGTCCTCGAGGGTGCCGGTCTCGCGGTAGGTGGCGGGGTCGAACACGACGATGTCGGCGGCCTTGCCGGGGGCGAGGGTGCCCCTGTCGGCTAGGCCGATGCGGGCGGCGGGGGCGGCGGCTAGCTTGTGCACGGCCTCCTCGACGGTGAAGTCGCCCGTCTCGCGCACGAAGCGCCTGTAGAACCAGGCCGCCCACGTGTACGCGCCCAGGAACAGGGTGTCTGCGAGGGGGCCGTCGGTGCAGAGTGCGGTGGCGTCGGACTCCGTGGTGCAGAGCGGGTGCCGGAAGGTCTGGCGCAGCCAATCCTCCTCGTAGGCGTGGGAGATGATGAGGGAGCGGTGGGGATCCTCGGCCTCGGCGAGGATGACGTCGAGCAGCGCGTCGAAGGGGTCACCGCCTCGCGGTGCAAGCTCGGCGAAGCTCTCGCCCACGGACCCGGGGCGCGCCCAGCTCGTGAACAGGTAGAGGCGGTCCCAGCCGACGAGCTGCAGGTTGGAGACGATGCTCCTGTGCTGCTTCATAAGCCCCCGCGCCTCCGGGTCGCGGAGCCGGGTTCTGAGGTCGTCGGCTGTGCCCTCCAGCGCCCATGCCGGCAGCGCGGCGCTGGCGTTGAGAATGCCGTGGAGGCGGGTGTGGGCGTCGAACGCGGCGTCGAGCCCGGAGCCTCGCGCGTCTTCCACCAGCTCGACGACGCGTTCGATGGAGCCGGGCGGGCTGCTCCTGCGGGGGACGATGTGGGAGATCTGCAGCCGCGCGCCGCTGTCACGGGCTACCCGTATGCCCTCCTCGATGGCCTCGACGGCGTGGATGTCCTTGTTGCGCTCGTGGGTGGCGTAGAGGGCTCCGGCCCGCGCCACGATCCGGCACAGCTCGGCCGTCTCGTCCTCGGACGCGGCGCTCTCCAGGGCGTACTCCAGCCCGTTCGAGAAGCCGTACGCCCCCGCCTCCAGACCCTCCTCCAGCATCATGCCCATAGCCCGCACCTCGTCGGGCGTGGCAGTGGCGCCGGGGTCGGCCATGGCGGCGAGCCTCAGGTTGCCGTTGGGCACAAGGGTAGCGACGTTGACAGCCGGGCCGGCGGCCTCGAGCCTGTCAAGGTACTCGGGCATAGTCGACCAGTCGATCTGCACGGACGGGTCGTAGCCGTAGATGTTCGAAGTGAAGCGGTCGGGCTCGGTGATGGGGGCGCAGCCGTGGCCGCAGTTGCCGACCAGCTCGGTGGTGACGCCCTGGGCGACGGCGCTCTGGGCTCGGGGGTCGACGAGCAGGGTGTAGTCGGAGTGGCTGTGGATATCGATGAAGCCGGGGGCGACGATCATGCCCGTTGCGTCGAGCTGGCGCGCGGGATCGGCATCGCGCAGGTCGCCTATCGCGGCGATTCTGCCGTCCTCGACGGCGACGTCGGCGGGGATGCCCGGTGCGCCGGTGCCGTCGACTACGGTGCCGCCGCTGACTACGAGGTCGATCATTGCTCGAACACCCTCTCCCTTGACGGAAGAGGGCTGGGGTGAGGGTGACCGTAGCGTTGGGCAAGCCGGCTCGGCAGTCTAAACGAGGTCTGGATTCCGGCTTTCGCCGGAATAACGATGCTACTCACGGACTAGATCCCTACTCTCGCCGGTAGGCGTTGAAGGCTGCGGCTACGCCGGCCTCTTCGGGAGTGCCGTCGTGGGCGAGGAGGCGGATGGCGAGGTCGAGCTCCTGGCCGCGGTCTAGGACGCCCCTGGCACGCATGAAGGGGTTGATGGTGATGGTGCCGTAGCCGGCGCAGTAGAGGGGCGCGCCGTCGAGCGACCGGTGGAGCATGACGGTGAGCCCGGCCGTCCTGCCGTGGGCGACCTCGCCCGAGATGTCGACCCAGTCGGCGGTGCTGCCGGAGATGGAGTCAGCGCCCACGCGCCCGTGCGAGTCGAGCATGGTCGCTCCGCCGTCCGGCCTCAGGCTGTCCTCGACGCGCACGGTGAAGTAGGCGTGTCGCGCGGGGCCTATGGTCAGGTCCCAGCGGGTCGGGCGAAGCTGGGAGCGCACGTCTACGACGTTAGACACGTCGCCGGCGCGGATGTCGATGGTGCGCGTCTCCTCGGCCATGACGCGCCTGCCGATGTCGGGCGGGGCGCCCCATTCGACGGGCCCCTGCCACTGGAGGGACTGTACGAGGGTCAGCCGGTCGGGGCCGCGCTCCTCAGCCTCTATGGCGGTGGCCCAGATGCGGCCCGGCGCCCTGCCCTGGAAAATCTCGTTCACGTACAGGTTGTAGGTAGCCTCCTCGATCTCGTTCGACAGGGTCGTGATCTGCGGGGGCAGCTTCACTACTACGGCGTCCGCGCTGACAACCACGGAGTTGTGGTGCGGGTGATCGCTGGGATACTCGGCCGTGAGGGGCACCCCGGCCGGCGAGTAGAGGGGGAAGATGTAGTTCCGGAAGGTACTCTGGATGAGGTCGAGTATGGCGCGGTCCTTCCACCGCACGGCGACGCGGCGCAGCTTCGGCGTAGGCGAGCCCGCGACGTCCTGGGTCTCGATATCGACGTCGAAGTTGCTCACGCGTCGTCGCTCTCGATGTCCGGCGGGTCCAGGTCGACGGTGAAGCCGTACTTCGACGATTGGACGGCGGCGTCGGTCACGCGGATGGAGTCGAGGTTGTCCGTGCCGTGGGTCTCGGGCTGCCGGTCCTCCGCGAGCGCGGTGAGCATCTCGCCCATCGAGCCGCCCCACGCCTCCGGGTGCCACGACCCGTGGATGTCGAAGGTCTGCTTCATGTCCCGGTCTCTGCCGGAGGCGACGGTAAGCTCGACCCGGCCGCCCCTGATTGGGCCGTGCCGGGCAATGGACGCCACGGCCTCGCTCCCGTCGACGATCCACAGGTAGGGCGAGTGGTGGAGCGCGCTGGCTATGTTGTTGAAATGGAGGGTCGCCATCAGGTCGTCCGGCTCGTACTCGCACAGGATCGAGTAGACCATCGGGTCGCGGGCTAGCTGGCCCGGGACGCGGGTCGTGACCGCGCGCACCCTGGACGGCGTGCGGCCCGTGAAGAAACGGGCCAGGTCCACGTAGTGTATGCCGTTATCGATGATGGTGAAGTCGGGGAATGTCACGGAGGGAGAGCCGGGCCCGTCCTGGTGCTGGCGATGCAGGTGGGTGACGCTGAATACGTGGCCGAGCACGCCGGTGTCGATCACGGTTTTCAGCGCCCGGTGATAGGGCGCCCAGCGGGCCTGCTGGTTCACCATGAGCACCACGCCGGCCTCCTCGCAGGCGGCGACGATCTGCTCGGCCTCCTCCAGCGTGGGCGCGAGGGGCTTCTGGGAGAGGATGTGCTTGCCCGCCCCCGCTATCTTCTCGACGAGGGGCAGCCGGTCGGCGGGGACCACGGCGAGGTCGATGACGTCCACGTCGGGGCGGTCCAGGACCTCGTCTACGCTCGTCATGACGAAGGGGATGCCGTACTCATCGGCGGCCTGCTGTGCCTTCTCCTCGACCAGATCGCAGGCGGCGACCACCCGGTAGCCGAAGTCACGGTATGCGGGCAGGTGCGCGCCCTGGGCGATGTTGCCGCAGCCGACGACAGCGATGCCGTACCTCTCGACTATCTCCCTGGCAGGAGGCGCGGGACGGTAGATGTCAGGAGAGAGCTCGATATGCATATGCATACCTCAGGAGTCGTGGACGGCCCGTGGGTACGATCGGCCGGGCTACTCGGGAGTGGATGCCGGAGCCTGCCCGAACCCGGTCGCACTCGATGCATCGAGCCGCCCGCCGAGACGAGCCTGCTCGACTTCCACCTTTGATACACGCTCGGCGAACTCGTCGAGGCGGCGTTCGAGCTGGTTGAAGCGGTCGTCAACATGGCCTTCCAGGCGATTGAGGAGCGCAAAGATCAGCGCAGCCAACGCAACTCCCACAGCCAGGACGCCAGCCAGGATGGTGACCAAGGCAAGTTCATTCATAGCGACACAAGTCTAACACAATCCCGCTGGCTGGCATTGCCGGGCGGCCCGATGCGCGCCTGTCTGCTGGGCAGCTGCGGCGCCAGTCCAATCGGGGCTTGTGAACAGGCTGTTCACGGTCCCGCCCAAGTGGATCCGATGCATGGCTTCGCCCAGCGCCGGCTACAGTTGCGGCGGCTGGGCGGCCGGGTAGACCTGCTCGGACGGCAGGACCTCCGGCTCGGTGGGGAGGGGGCCACGCTCGGCGCTCATGCGCTCGCGCAGCGCGGCCGTTGCATCGACATCCACGGCGTCCGCGCCGGGTGTCAGCACGACGCCGTAAGCTTCAGCCGCGTGGTCGGGCGTGACCTTGTGCTGGGTCACGTCGGCCAGCACGGCTTCGGGGTCGCGCTGCAGCGGGTCGCCGTAGCCCCCGCCGCCGGGCTGGATGAGCCGGTACACGTCGCCCCTGTGCAGCGTGCGCAGGAACTTGGAGGGCAGCACCTCGTTGTCGGTGTCCGGGTTCAGGACGTTGAAGGAGCGGCTGCCGGGCGAGCCGCCCTGGGTGCCCCAGGGCAGGAACCGGGCGCGGTCGGAGCGGATCTGCAGGGTAGCCTCGTCGTGCAGCAGCTCGAACTCACGGACCATGCCGAGGCCGCCGCGGTACCTGCCAGCGCCGGCCGTGTCGGGAATGAACCCGTAGCGCCGCACGAGGAGAGGGTGGTAGGCCTCGATCGACTCGATGGGGGTGTTGGACATGTTGTGGATTGGGGCGGACGCGCCGTCCGCGCCGTCGGCGAAGGGATTGCCGCCCCTGGGGCCGTCGTTGTCGAACTCGACGAAGACAAAGGCCTTGCCGTTGTCGTCGTAGCCGCCGAAGCTGATGCCCACCTCGCCGCCGCCCCACGCCGCCGGGACCTGGCCCGGCAGGGCCTTGGACATCGCGCCGAACACGGCGTGGGCGACCCTGAAGCCGCCGAGCCCGCGCGCCGCCACGGGGGCTGGATGCTGTGGGTTCACGTAGCAGCCGGGCGGGGCGACCACCTCGAAGGGGCGGAAGAACCCGGCGTTCGCGGTGATGTCGGGGTTGGTCAGGCTCTTGAAGACGGCGTAGACGGCGGACTTGGTGAAGGGCAGGTTGGGGTTGATCGAGCCCTTGGCCTGGGGCGACGTGCCGGTGAAGTCGACCAGCATCTCCTCGCCCTTAATGGTGACCTTAACCCGAATCTCGATGGGGTCAGGCGAAAAACCGTCGTCGTCCACGTAGTCCGAGAACTCCCACGTGCCGTCGGGCAGCGCCTCGATCTCCGCCCGTGTAAGGCGCTCGGTGTAGTCGATGATGTCGGTCATGTAGGTCTTCAGGTCCTCGATGCCGTACTCGTCCAGGAGCTGGAGCACGTCGCGCTCCCCCTGCTCGACGGCCGCGACCTGGGCGAGCACGTCGCCCTGCACCATTTCGGGGACGCGCACGTTCTTGCTCAGGATGCGCCAGACCGTGTCGCTCCTGACGCCCTCCTCGAAGAGCTTGATGGGGGGCAGGCGCAGGCCCTCCTGGTATATCTCGGTGTTGTCGCAGGCGTTGCCGCCGGCGACACGCCCGCCGATGTCGGTCTGGTGGGCGATGACGGAGGTCCAGGCGACCAGGGTGTCGTTGTAGAAGACCGGCTTGAAGAGGAAGATGTCGGGCAGGTGGCTGCCGCCCTCGTAGGGGTCGTTGTTGATGAAGATGTCGCCTGGCTTCACGTCGTCGCCGAAGTAGTTGCGGACAGCGTCGAGGGCGGGCTGCATCGCGCCCATGTGGAGGGGCAGGGTGAGGCCCTGGGCCACCTGGTCGCCCTCGGCGTTGAATATGGCGGTCGAGAAGTCCATGCCGTCTTTCACGACCGCCGATCGGGCAGTCCTCACGACCGTGACGGCCATGGTGTCGGCGGCGCTGTACAGGTAGTTCCTGATAACGTCGCGGGTTATCGGATCGAGGCCTTCTGTGGTGTCCATGCGCGTGCCGCCTGTGCCCTGGGTCGCTGTCTCCCGCAGCCCATCTACGGATTGCTGCGGGGCGGGACGCAGTGTAGTTTCAAGCAGGCGCGCGGTCAACGGGAAAGATGGCCTGGCAGGTCATGTGCCGCCGCAGGAAACTCTGCTACTTACCCTCACACAGGCATCACCGCTGCGCCCTAGACTCGCATTGCCTACGGCAGGATTGTCCCTAGACCTAGTCCCGACTAAAATGCGGGCCATGAAACAGTTGGGACTTCGACGCGGGCTGAACATTGGGGACGCTGGGCAGCTTCTCAGTCTCTGGGAGGGGCTCCCTGCTCCCAGATCGATCATCACTTCACCCCCCTATCTTGACATGCATGACTACGGGAATAGCTCTCAGATTGGTGTCCGTGGGCAGGGAGTCGAGGAATACCTAGCCCAGATGTCGGATTTGTTGCGCGACTGCCACCAAGTCACCGCGTCAGACGCTACGTTTTGGCTGGTCGCGGGTGCCGTGCGGAGAAGTGGGCGCCTAATTCAGTTGCCGGATCGGCTCGCCGACACTGCACAGGAGGCAGGCTGGACGCTGCGTGAGGCTATCACATGGGATAAGCAGAAGGCCCTGCCTTGGACTCACCACGGCGAACTCAGAGACATAACGGAACAGGTGCTACTGTTCTCTAAGGAGGATGACTACAGGTTCGATGCAGCGGAACTCCGATCACCTATACCTAATTCGATTTGGTGGCGCAGGTACCCTGAACGCTACTCCCCAAACGGTGCAATGCCAACGAACCTTTGGAGCATCCCGATTCCTACGCAGGGCTCGTGGGCCGGTACACGGACCCATTTTTGCCCTTTCCCAGAGGAACTCACATACAGGATGCTGTCATTGACTACTGCGGAGGGCGATACGGTCTTGGATCCCCTTGCGGGGATAGGGTCGGTCCCCGCTATGGCGGAGGCGATGGGCAGGATCGGCTATGGGCTTGAACTAACAGCAGGGTACGCGCATTCGTACGAGAGAGTGGCGAGGTCAGCTGAGGTGTTCTTGGATCGCCTTGAAGGAGACAGCAAGAGAAGATGCAGCTTCTACCGTACTATCATCCAGCTTAGAATGCTCAAATTTGCCAAGCTCCTAGGAAAGCATCTGAAGGAGTCCGGCTTGGCAATATCATGGATTCGAGCGGCAGAGAGGGATCAGCGGCCGCGGCAAGAGTACCAAGTAGCCGCGGCACAATTCGACATCGTGGTGGATGACACATCTGCAATGGCATGTGCGCTCTCCGCAGCTTGCTCAGCCATCGAGCGTCCACCCTTATCGAAGTTCGGCATTGACGCGAAGCTTGTCCCGAGAGTCCTTGCAGATTCAGACACCGACGGTTACTGGTATTCATCGGGGCGGTTTTGGAATTCACCGGAGACCGAACGACCAACAGGTGGTGAACCACATGTGGTGGCTCGGTTCAAGCCGGATCCTGATCGGATCGATGATATCCCATATGCATAGGGATGACTTCTGGGACTGCCCGAGCATATGCGAACTGAGCGAAGGCTTCATGGGGCAGAGCCAGCGAACGCTCTACGGCGGGCTCCGCGTGCCAGCGTCTGGGAGGTAGTGCAATGCGTATTCCGGCCATTCGAGTAAGGCAATGGCTTAGCCAATGGGACAGCTACGACTTTGACGAGGCATCAAGACAACGAAAGCCCGAGCCGTACTTTTACGTTTGTTCTATGTCGGCCCCACTGCTCCGAAGGCTATCTGGCGTGAACCGGCGACAAGCTCTGGGCCCAAGGGTGGAAGAGTTAGGGATTCAACGTGGGCACGACAAGGATCGTTCCACAGAGATAGGTCGTTTCATCCGAGCAGGATATCCGCATGCGACACTCAAGACTGACCAGCAGGATCGATTTCCGAATCTACGAAAACCAGGATGGCTACCGACAGCTGTTGTGGCTAACCTTGTGAGTCCCACAACAGATAGATTCGGCGTCAAGGCTGAGCCGGGGGACCTTATCACTGTCGACGATACAGGCAGCGATATTGTCCATCTTGTCCTGCCCGAGGGTTCCAATGAACCTTCATGGCAGCCTCGCGAACGTTCATTGGACCCTATTGAGGTCATCGATGGACAGCACCGCCTCTACGCATTCTCAGAGGACGAGAAGCTTGATGGGGACTTCGAACTTCCCGTCGTTTTGTTTGAGGATCTTGATGTCAGCTGGCAGGCCTATCTCTTCTGGTCGATCAACGTCACTCCAAGGCGGATAAACCCATCGTTAGCCTATGATCTATACCCGCTACTGCGTACTTCCGACTGGCTTGAGCACGTCGAGGGACCGATGACCTACAGGGAGACACGCGCTCAGGAACTTACCGAGGCACTCTGGAGTCATTCGGAAAGCCCATGGCGACAGCGTATCGGAATGCTTGGACGCGAGAGAGGGAAGGTTACACAGGCCGCGTTCGTGCGATCCCTTACGCTCTGCTTTGTGCGCGGGTGGTCTAGCAGCAGACGAACTGGGATCGGAGGCTTCTTCGGCACCGAACATTCTGAGGAACGGACCGACGTACTGAGGTGGACTAGGGCCCAGCAAGCAGCATACCTTATTGCGCTCTGGTCAACATTGGAAGCCGCCATTGAGACATCTGAAGAGGAATGGGTAAAGCAACTTCGCCAGGCAACGTCCGAAGAAGAGCCAAGAACTCCCCATGATCCGGCGTTCGCTGGTCGATACTCCATGCTCGCGACAGACCAGGGTGTGAGGGGGTTCCTGCAAGTATGCAACGACATTTCCTACCAGCGCCGACTTGACATTCCCTTTGGTGAGTGGCAGCGTCCAACCGAAGCGGCAGCTACAGATGTGGAGGAAGTGTCTAAGGCTCTGGAGAGTCTCCGAAAGCAAGTCTCAATCCATAAGTTCATTAGGCGCCTTACACAAGACATCGCGAGATTCGACTGGAGATCCGCTGTAACGCCTGACCTACCCTATGAGGTTGAGATCTTCCAGAGCCGGTATCGTGGGGGCAGCGGCTATAAGCAAGTTCGATTCCAGTTGCTGCGCCATCTTGCCGAGAGAGGCAGTGCCGACATTGCAACGAGTGCTCATGCCGTTTCTCATGCGCTGGGCTACGACAAGGAATAGCCTAGGGTGATTCCCCAGCGAGTGTCAGATCCAAAGGACCTAGTTCATTCTTCGTCGCCTCGTGCCGTAGAAGATGGACTGAGGGCCGTTGCCAAACGCATGCGTCGCTGGAAGCGATGGCTGACTCTACGCCATCCATATAACGAGGATGTAATCAAGGCCCTAAGGCCTAGTAACCAACTAGGCCACGTTGACGGCCCCAAGCTCGGCGAGTACATCGCCGGATCGGCCCCTCTGCACTTGGTCGACGGATGGAACTATCTCTCCAGGGCGTTTGATGCCGCGTCTCGCGGTGATCGCAGTTCGGCATATCACCTCGGGTACTACGCGGAGTTGCGTGCGGCAATGTCGTTACTTGCAGCCGAAGGTATCGGGATTTTCAACCAACGCCACATCTCGCTCGATGACCACTTCCAACCTACAGAATATAGAAACACAACACATAGGGCTACGTGGGACGCGCTTGACGCGTGGTCGCGCGAGACTGGAAGAGCGGCGAGACTACTGGATTCAATCACCATCGAATCCAAGAGCCTTTTGGATTGGCTTCAGACAGTGGGAGTCGTCCAACCATCCCAGCAGTTGGTTGCACAGGAATGGCTTCGCGCGTGGAGCATTGATCTGCGTATTCTCTCCGATGACCAAGAACGTCGCAACAACATGAGCTATAGACCGACTCGAATTCGGGTTCCAGCCACCCAACCAGTGAATCCGAGCTTGGAACTGGCGGATCCATTATTCGACGCTTGGTCGGAACTTCAACCCGAAACCAGTGGAGCCAGCGCAGCGCTGGACCTGTCCCTTCTCCGGCAGGCGCTCACACTAGTAGTCAAGAGAGGGCTTTGTAGCTATTCCACATTCAGCGCGGCGCTAGGATCCCTGGGGCACGTGATGCCAGCTCTCACACATCAAGCACTGAGCACGGAAAGCTCGAGTTCCGCCGCAATATTCCGCAACGCGGCGATTACGAACTTCCAAGGAAGAGCAGCAACGCCCATTCTGGCACGTGGTCTATTGATGCTGAGACTTGCGTCCGCCAGCACCGCATCCTTGCTGGCGACTGCAGATGTGTCGAAATCGGACCTTAAGTTTTGGTGGTCACCTCTGGGAACGGATCTGGGCTTGTGGAATTCTCCAGACGATATCGAGGAATTCGCGGATCTCTGGACCGATGTCGGCGAGGCCAAAGAAGAGGCCCAAATGCGGTTGTCTGCCATCAAAGGCCCACCCTCTGTTAGGGCAGTCGCCCAAGTCCTCTCCCATGACGTGTCTCTGACACAATTCTCGCGAGCACCAATGTGGCTCCTAGAACTCGACTGAGCCGCTGGCCAACTCTGGGCTCTTCCGCTTCCAGAATCTTCCCTTCACTCATTGGCGTAAATCGGGACGGCACGCTAAAGACTGCCCGCGCCATTGCTTTGCAGTCTCTACCACTGTAACGGGACGACAAGGATGCAACGTCAAGTATTGCAGAGTGATTCTTGCATGTGAGTACCCCAACCCACATAGACCCGATCAGGTTCGAGGTTATACGGAACGCGCTTGTGGAGGCGACGGAGGAGATGGCCTCGGCGCTTAGGCGGAGCGCGTACTCGACGAACATCAAGACGCGGCACGACTTTTCGTGCGCCGTGTTCGACCTGGACGCGAGGACGGTGGCCCAGTCCTTCAGCCAGCCCAACCACCTCGGATCGCTGGTGGAGACGGTGCCGAGGGCCCTGGCCAGGTACGGGCCGGAGAGGCTGGGCGAGGGCGACGGGATTCTGGTGAACCTGCCCTACGAGGGCGGCGTCCACCTGAACGACATCACCCTGATATCGCCGGTCTACCATCACGGCGAGGCCGTGGGCTACGTGGCGTGTCTGGCCCACCACGTGGACGTGGGCGGGGGTGCCCCGGCCAGCATCGGGGCGTTCCGCGAGATCTACCAGGAGGGGATCATCATCCCCCCGGTCAAGCTGGTGGAGAAGGGGCAGATCGACAGCGACGTCTTCGACCTGGTGCTCGCGCAGGTAAGGGCGAAGCGGGAGACGGCGGGGGACTTCCGCGCCCAGATCGCGGCCAACAATACCGGCATACGCCGGATGAACGCGCTGCTGGACCGCATGGGCACGGACACGGTCAGGCGCTACGTCGACGAGCTGATCGAGTACACGGACCGGCGCACGCGCGCAGAGCTGGCGACGCTGCCGAAGGGCGTGTACGCCGCCGAGGGCTGCATGGACAGCGACGGCTACACGGACGACCCGGTGAGGCTGGCGGCCAGGGTGACCATCGACGACGACGGGGTGCTGTTCGACTTTTCGGGCTCGGACGGGCAGCGCCGCGCCCCGGTCAATTCCACCTATGCCCAGACCCACTCGGGCGCCGCCTTCGTCCTCAAGTGCCTCATCGACCCTGACGTTCCCGTGAACGCCGGGTTCTACCGCAACGTGCGCATGGGCGCGCCGGAGGGCACCGTGGTCAACTGCACAGAGCCGTATCCGGTTGTGGGAGGCTGGGAGACGCAGCTTCGGCTGGTCGACGTCATCTTCAAGGCCCTCGCCCAGGCAATTCCCGACAGGGTGCCGGCGGGCACGGAGGCCATGATCTGCCACTCGGGATTCGGCGGCACTGACCCCTACAGGGATGAGACGTACTGCTTCCTCGAGACGATAGCGGGTGGGTACGGCGGCCGCGTGTCGAGAGATGGGCCGGACGCAGTCCAGCCTCACGGGAAGAATACGGCGAATGCCCCGGTGGAGGAGACCGAGCTGAACTACCCGGTCCGCATCACGCGCTACGAGCTCGTGGAGGACTCAGAGGGGCCGGGCAGGCACCGGGGCGGGCTGGGGCTGCGACGGGACTACCTGTTCCCCGACCACGAGGCATCCTTCACGATCCTTGCCGACCGCGAGCGCTGGGGGCCCCACGGCCTGTTCGGAGGTCTACCCGGCGAGAGGGCGCACTACGTGCTCAATCCAGACTCCCACGCGACGGAGCTTGGCTCCAAGGTCACGGTCCAGCTCGAGGAGGGCGACGTGGTGAGCTACCGCACCTGCGGGGGCGGCGGATACGGCCCGCCTGAGGAGCGCGACCCGGCCGCCGTCCCGTCCGATGTCCGCAACGGCAAGGTGAGCCTGGAACGAGCACGAGAGATGTACCGGGTGGCTGTGGAACCGGAGACGTGGACCGTGGACCAGGAGGCGACCGCCAATCTCCGGTCGGACTCCAGCGAAAAGCAGGGACGCGACGCGTGACCGACCAGTACCGCCTTGGGGTGGACGTCGGGGGGACGTTCACCGACGCCATCCTGCTGAACGAGTCGACCGGGGAGGTCCGCACCGGCAAGGTGCCCTCCACGCCCGGCGACCCGTCGCAGGGATTCCTCAGGGTCGTCGACCGGATGCTCGGGCAGGGTGACGTGGCTCTCGATGCGGTCAGGTATCTCGTCCACGGGACCACCGTGGCCACCAACGCGATCATCGAGGGCAACCTGGCGAGGACGGCGTTCGTGACGACTGAGGGTTTTCGAGACCTGCTGGAGATACAGACGGGGATACGCCCCGTGCTGTACGACCTGCAGTTCGAGAAGCTGCGGCCGCTCGTGCCGCGGTACCTGTGCTTCGGCGTACCCGAACGGCTGGACTTCCGCGGCGACGTGCTGGTGCCGCTGGACGAGGACGCTGTGCGCCGCGTGGCTGAGCGCTTCTGCGACGAGGGCGTGGAGTCCGTCGCGGTGTGCCCCCTGCACTCCTACGTCAACCCCGAGCACGAAAAGCGCATCGGCGAGGTCCTCCGGCAAGTGCTGCCATCCGTGCCGGTGTCGCTCTCGTCGGAGGTGGCGCCGGAGTTCAGGGAGTACTTCCGGGCCAGCACCACGGTGATCAACGCCGCCATCCGTCCCGTGGTCTCACGGTATCTGGGGAACATCCAGAACAGGATACGCGGGTCCGGCATAACCGGAGAGCTGCTGGTCATGCAGAGCAGCGGTGGGGTCCTGACATTCGACGCGGCCATCGAGCGACCCGTGTTCATGGTCGAGTCGGGCCCTGCCGCCGGGGTGATCGCGGCCAGCCATCTTGGGAGCTCGCTGGGGCACGGGAACGTCATCTCGTTCGACATGGGCGGCACGACCGCCAAAGCAGGTCTGATCGAGAGCGGCACGCCGCGGGTCACCAAGGACTACGAGGTGGGCGGGACGGCGGGGGCCACGGAGCACGGCGCGAGGGGGTCGGGCTACCCCATACGCACGCCGGTCATCGACCTCGTGGAGATTGGCGCGGGCGGCGGCTCCATCGCGTGGATCGACTCCGGCGGCATCCTCCGGGTCGGCCCCCAGAGCGCGGGAGCCGACCCGGGGCCGGTCTGCTACGGCCAGGGCGGGACGGAACCGACCATCACGGACGCCAACCTGGTGCTGGGCAGACTGTCGCCCGACTACTTCCTGGGCGGCGAGATGGGGCTGGACGTCGAGGGCGCCCGGCGGGCCATCGTCGAGAAGTGCGCCGGGCCCCTGGGCATGGGGGTGATGGAAGTGGCCCTGGGCATCGTGGAGATCGCCATCAGCGCCATGGTCGGCGCGCTGCGCCAAGTGTCAGTCCAGCGCGGCCACGACCCCAGGGACTTCATGCTGGTGGCATTCGGGGGCGCCGGTCCCGGCCACGCGAACCGGCTGGCCGCCGAGCTCGAGATCCCGACGGTGCTGGTCCCGCCAAGCCCGGGAACGACCTCGGCCATGGGCCTCCTCGTGACGGACATCAAGCACGACTACTCGGCGGCACTGGTCCAGCGCGCCGACCGCCTGGACTTCGAGGCCGCCGGCCAGAGCTTCCGGCGCATGAGAGCGGACGGCGAAGCTGCCCTCTCGCGAGAGGGCGTGGATTCCGGCGAGATGGCATTCCTGTACCAGGCCGACATGCGATACGTCGGCCAGAGCTACGAGCTGACGATACCCCTGCCCGACGGCGGTGTGGGTCCGGATGAACTGTCCGCCGTCATCGACCGCTTCCACGAGGAGCACGAGCGCGCCTACGGGTTCAAGGCGGACGACGAGCCGGTCGAGTTCGTTGCCCTGCGGCTGAGCGCCATCGGGGGTATCTCGAGGCCCAGGGCGAGGGAGATATCCGGCAGCGGCGGGGACCTCGCGGCCGCGCTGAAGGCGAGACGGGCCGTCTACTTTGCGGAGAGCGGGGGACTCGTCGACTGCCCCGTGTACGACAGGTACGGGCTAGGGCCGGACTTCGAGGTGCCGGGGCCGGCGGTCGTGGAGGAGGTGGACTCGACTACGGTGATTCACCCTGGTTACCGGGCTAACGTGGACAGCTACGGTAACCTGTTCCTGCGGAGGCAGGGAGCGGACCGAAAGAGTCCGTGAAGCGCATAGAGCCGACCGGAGGAACTCATGCCCGAAGGTAGACCCGGGCATTGCCAGTCACGCTATTCCATAGGAAGGTGCAAGACTACATCCGACCTGACCTCGCCGCGTTGGCCAGGGGTAACTCCGTCCGGCACTAGCGGCACGATCTCCCTCGGCTACGTAGATCCCACGGGCTTCCAACCAGACCCACCCGCTGCTTGACAACTGTATTGGCGTTCATGACAATGCACTCGCTTTTCGAGTTGAGGATTGGGCATACTGGATAGTGAAAGGCTGCGCGATGCAGTCATCGGGCTAGGAGTCAAGTAATGTCAGAGGAATCCCGCCCTTCGCCACAACCACCCAATGATGCTGGGGACATAATAGAGATCTACTCAGATTCCATGGAGATAAACAGTGGGCTCTATACAGCCATTCTGACCTTTGGGGAGTTGCGGAGGGGTGAACCTACTTTGAACCGTGTCAGAATACGGGTTAGCCCGCATATGCTTAAGGCTATCAGCCTCCTTACTGCTAAGCATGTACGCGAATTTGAGGAAACGACAGGCGGAGCGATTTTACTTCCAAATGATCTGGTACACGGATGGGGGCTCGAGGAGGAGATCGGAAGATGACTACTCTTACGGTGGGGACGACTCTTGAGGATATCGTTGCTATCGCTCAGAGCGTAGGAGAGGACAGCGAGCCTTGGCAGAACATCGCCTCGCATTCAACTGACGACCAAGCATGGTTCTGGACTCCAGAATGGCAAGCTGGGGAGAAAGAGGCAAGCATGGAGATACAGCAGGGCCATCTCTCCAGAAAGCTACTCAGCGCAGAAGACATACGGCAGCACCTGGATTCGCTCTAGGAACAGCCGCGATGGACGAGAGAATCGTTGCTGTCCAGCTTACTAGGCGCTTCGAGCGGGCCTTCAAGCGGAAACCGGCAGACTTGCGACAGGCTCTCGTTAAGGCAATTGAAAGACTACAGGCCGATCCATCGTATCCGTCCTTGCGAGTCAAGAAGGTCCGGGGTATCAGCGATGTGTGGGAAGCATCGATTGACATGAAGCATCGCCTTACGTTCGAGTACAGTCCTGATGGAATAATACTCCGGAACTGTAACGGGCATGAGGCATTGGCCCGTCCCTAATCAGACTTACACTGGCTCTACTGCTAGTTACTCAGCGCGAAAGCCGACTTAGAGCAAAAGCCCCAGCAGGCTCTTCGCTAGGCTCCGGGGGAATCAGAGGCCCTGCTTGATGTAGTCGGCTATGCGCTCGCCTATGACCATGGTGGTGACGTTGGTGTTGGCGCGGATGCAGTCGGGCATTATGGAGGCGTCGGCGACGCGCAGACCATCGATGCCCTTGACCCTGCCGTGCTGGTCGACGACGGCCAGAGGGTCTGAGTCGGGGCCCATCTTGCAGGTGCCCGATATGTGGTGGCTGGTGTTGATGTTCCTCTTCAGCCACTCGTCCAGTGTGTCGTCGGACTCCAGGTCGGAGTCGGTCGGACTGACCCGCTCCTCGATGATGTCCCTGTACTCGTCGCGCTCCGCCAGGTCGAGGCAGATACGGACCGCCTCGCGGAGGCGCTGGCGGTCGAAGGGCTCGCGCAGGTAGTTGTAGTCGAGGTCGGGCTGTTCATGGGGGTCCGTGGATGCCAGGGAGACACGGCCCGAGCCGAGGGCGAGGTTCAGGTGGGGCACCATGCCGATGCCCAGGGGCTCGGAGTCCGTCGAGTAGTAGTAGCCCTCCTCGGTGACGAACGAGATGGCGAGGATGTACATGTCGTTGCGTAGCTCGGACCCCCCGGCGGTGTAGCGGAGGCCAATCTGGAGCTTGGGCGCAAGCTCGTCCTGCCGGAAGCCGGGCCTCGTCTTCCAGATCACGGCAACCTGCGGGTGGTCCCTGAAGTTCCTGCCGACGCCCGGCAGGTCATGCGCAACGGGTACGCCCACGCTGCTCAGGTGGTCGGCGTCCCCGATGCCCGAGAGCATGAGGAGGTGGGGCGAGCCGATGGGACCGCCGGTGAGGACTATCTCGTCGCCGTGGACGGCGAACGTTTCGCCGCTGCTCTCGACCATCACTCCGACGGCCCGGTTGCCGTCGAGGATCAGCCGGTGGACTAAGCAGTCCGCCCTGATGGTCAGGTTGAGGCGGTGCCTCGCCTGGGGCAGGTACCCGATGGCGGTGCTCCACCGGACGCCGTCGAGGGTGTTGAAGGCCATCGGGCCGACTCCAGTGGAGTCGGGGTTGTTGTGATCGGGGCAGTCTGGGTATCCGGCGGACCTGCAGGCGTCGTAGAAGGCCTCCTGGTCGGCGTTCCACTCGCCGGGCGTGAATCGCCTGGCTACGATGGGGCCGTCGGAGCCGTGGAAGTCGTCGTGGATGTCGAGGTCGTTCTCGATCCTCCGGAAGTACGGGAGCAGGTCCCGGAAGCCCCACTCGTCGTTGCCCGCCGAGGCCCACCCGTCGTAGTCCTCGGGCACGCCTCGGAGGAATATCTGGGCATTGACGGCGCTGGAGCCGCCGACGATGCGGCCCCTGGGCACCAGCATGGGCTCGGCCTCGTCGGTGGCCTTGCCGACGTAGTTCCAGCTGAACTTGCTGTCCGCGCCGAACGCCCTGGCCCAGATGTTCCTGTCGCCGCCGTGGCCCAGCCTGATCTCGTCGGGCAGCTGCTCGATATCAGGGTAGTCCGGGCCGGCCTCCAGAAGCAGGACCGACCGGCCCGGGTCCTCGGAGAGCCGCGTCGCAACTATGGCGCCGGCCGAGCCCGCGCCAACGACGATGGTGTCGTAGTTCATTCGGAGTCCCATGCAGAGCCCTGTTCCTGAGAACGGGTCGCCTCTCTCAAACCGCCCGCTCTCGTGGAGCACTGCCCTTCGACAGGCTCAGGGCGAACGATCTTGCATAGCTCCCCTGGTGCTGAGATTCTCGACGCTCCTTCGGTAGCTTCTATCGGCGTTCTATCGCCGCATGGCGCGACCGCATCTTCGGCCACTCGTCCCCGCGCGCCCAGGGCCAGCCCTCCATTACGTCCTGCAGGTCCATGGGAACGGGGACTCCCTCGCTCCAATCCAGCCCGGCGATGTACAGCCCCTGGTAGGGCCCGCCTTTGCTTCCCCGCGTGGAGGGCTTGCCGAAGGGCCTGTAGGCGTGGGTGATGTACCACTTCTCCTCGTCCTTGATGAAGACAGGAGCGTGCCAATGGCCCATGACGCGCCACGGGCCAAAGTTGAATGGGTCGTCCCCGACGGTGTACTGGAGGCCCTGGTAGTACATGGCGAACAGGTATATCTTGCCGTCGTGCTGCACGGCCCTCGGAGCTTCGTAACCCCAGGGGCCGCATAACGGATTGGTGATCCACCTGTCCTCGACCACGGCCCCATGGTCCTTCCAGTCCACCAGGTCGGTCGACGTGGCCAGGTTTATGCCGGTGTGGGTCTGCTTGAGAGGGTCGTCGTAGGGCTCCACCATCTTCTGGTAGATGTAGTACAGGTAGTACGTGCCGTCCTGGTAGATGATGGTCGGGTCCTTGCACTCCATCATCCCCTCTTCCCGCCAGCCGGTGACCTCAGAGTCGGGAATGAACCAGGGGGAGCCGTCGCCGGGGAGCTTTGTCCAGGTCCACAGGTCGTCGGATACGGCCATGCCGAAGCGCCGGCTCGCTCCCAGGTATGGCCTTGCGTTGTAGAGCAGGTACCAGCGCCCCTCGTGCTGGACGATGCAGCCGTCGCTCACCTCATAGGCATCGCAGTCGCCCGGACCACCGTGTTCGAGCACGGAGCCGTGGTGCGTCCAGGTGAGCAGGTCTTCCGATGTCGCATGGTGGTTCGAGTTGGGAAAACTGCCGGGGACCATGGGCGCGTAGTACATGTGCCACAGGCCGTCCGGCCCCTTCACGATGATGTGGCCGTTGAGGTAGTGGCCGTCGGGCCGGTAGACCTCCTTGGCCGCGCTGGGCTGCGCGAAAAGCCGGCTCTTCCGCTCTTCAGTGGTCATGTGCGAGCCACCTCCCGGACTGCCAAGGGCCGGGCAATTATACACGCGCCGAGATGCGGAATCGGACGCCCGGCGTACTACTCAGGACACACGACTGTGCTACCTTGTTGATTGAGGGATGATTCAAGTGAGCAAGGTAAGCGACCTGCACGAGAGATGGAGCAAGGACCCGGGCTACCGGGCTGCCTATGACGAACTTGGAGGCGAATTCGAGTTGGCCCGCGAACCGATTGAGGCTGGAACCGGCGGGCGCCCCACGCAAACACAACCGGCCGACAGCATGAAGGCAGGCGACAGTACGAAGGAGGGCGTCGGTCTCAAAGAATAAGCGTGGCTATGTTCGGCGTCCATCCCATAAGCGGGACAACGTTCTCCGACCACTCCACGCTACATCCGCAATCTACTAAACCGCCGCCGCCGAGTCAATGGCGCCTAACGCAACTGTTCAGAGTTGATGAGACATTGACAGCTTTGCTCCCCGGCAGCGCGAGAGCCCCCATCTCAATCTTCCCCCTCGGAGGGAAGAGGTCAAGCCTCCTACTCTCAACTCTGTACAGCTGGCACCTAACCTCCGCGCTCCAAGACTATGTTGGACATTGCGTCGAGGGACGCGGTCCACTTGGGCGGGACTATGGTTGTGGAGTCGTACTCCTCGACTATGAGGGGGCCGGTCGTGCGGCCAGCGCCAAGAGCCGGGCGGTCGATGACCGGAGTCTCTATCCAGCCGGGGCCTGAGCCGAAGTAGACGCTGCGGTCGCCGGGGGACCGCGACGCCGAGCCGTCGAGGGCGACGCTGTCGGGCACGCGGGGCCGCTCGGAGGTGCCCCTGGCGATTACGCGGATTCCGACGAGCTGCAGAGGCTCGTCGACCCTGTAGCCGTAGGTCCTGTCGTGCTCGCGCATGAAGACTTCGGTGATGGTCGGAAGCGACTCATCGCTGAAGCGAGCGACCGGCATGTTGATGGTCAGGTCCGAGGTCTGGCCGGCGTACTTGACGTCGATCTGGGCCTGTATCTGCTGCAGGGGCGCGTCGAAGCCCTCCTGCTGCAGGAGGCGGCGACCCTCGGTCTCGAGCTCGTCCAGGATGGCATTGGCCTCGTCGAGGTCGACTTCCGCAAGGCGCTTGAAGTGAGTGCGGACGAAGTGGTGCTCCACGTCGGCAAAGAGCAGCCCGAAGGCGCTGAAGACGCCGGGGGACGGCGGGACGATGATCCTGGAGATGCCGAGGGTCTCGGCCAGCCCTGCGGCGTGAATGGGGCCGCCCCCGCCGAATGCCATCAGGCTGAACCGGCGGGGGTCGCGCCCGCGCTCGCTGGAGACTGCCCTGAGGGCGCGGCCCATGTTCGAATTGACGAGCACGTGGATGCCCCAGGCCGCCTGTATGCCCGTCATGGCCGAGGGTTCGGCGACCCTCTCCTCGATGGCCGCCATCGCCCTGCCGGCGTCGATGGGAAATGCGCCGCCCAGCAGGTACTCGGGGTTGAGATAGCCCAGGACTACGTTGGCGTCGGTTACGGTCGGATCCTCGCCGCCCCCGCCGTAGCATACGGGCCCCGGCACGGCGCCGGCGCTGTGAGGGCCGGCCTGCAGTCCGCCCGCCCTGTCGACCCAGGCGACGCTGCCGCCACCTGCGCTGACCTCGGCAATGTCGATGGCAGGCACGCGCAGGATGTAGCCCGAGCCGCGCAGGAGGCGGTGCCCCGCGTTCATGCCGCCGCCGACCTCGTACTCGGGCGCCAGGAGCATCTCGCCGCCCTCTATGATCGAAGCCTTGGCGGTGGTGCCGCCCATGTCGAAGGTCATGAGATCCCGTTCGTCCAGACGCCTGCCGAGGTGGAAGGCCCCGACCACGCCCGCGGCGGGGCCGGACTCGATGCAGTACATCGGCTTCTCAGTGGCGACGTCCAGCGGGATAAGGCCGCCGTTCGACTGCATGACCGTCACCGGTACTCCGAAGCCCATGGCGCGGAGCCCCTTACCGAGGCGCCGCAGGTACTCCTCAACGACCGGGCGGACGTAGCCGTTGATTACGGTGGTGCTGGTGCGCTCGTACTCCCGCATCTCGGGCAGCAGCTCGCTGGAGACGGACAGGTTCACGTCGGGCAACGCCCGCCTGAAGGCGTCGGCAATGCGCCGCTCATGGTCGGGGTTGGCGTAGGAGTGGAGCAGGGAGACAGCGACCGAGCGAACGCCCTCCGAGCCGACAGCAGCGACCACCGCATCGACGTCGCCCTCGTCCAGGGGGATGAGGACCTCGCCATCGAAGCTGACCCTCTCCCTGACCTCCAGCCTGAGCCGGCGCTCCACGAGTGGGCGGGGCTTCTGGTAGTAGAGGTCGTAGAGCCGCGGGGTGCGTATACGCGTCAGCTCGAGGACGTCGCGGAATCCGGCGGTGGTGACGAGGGCCGTCGTCTCGCCCTTGCCCTCCAGGATGGCGTTGGTGGCGACGGTGAAGCCGTGGCCGAGCTCGTACACATCCTCAGTGCCGATGCCCAGCTCGTCGATGCCCCGCGCCAGGCCCTCAATGACCGCGCGGCTGTAGTCGTCGGGGGTGCTTGCGACCTTGACGACCTTGACGGAACCGTCGTCGCCAAGGAGAACGACATCGGTGAAGGTTCCGCCTATGTCGACGCCGGCCCGGAAGCGAGTCATGGTGATGGGCTACCTGTTCCTCTTGAATACGGCCGCCACGCCGAAGACGGCCGTCGCGACCAGGGCCATGATGGGGCCGGTGGGCATGTTGGCGTGAAAGGAGAGAAACATGCCGACACAGGCGGACACCACGCCGATCACCGCGCCTATGGCCATAGCGTCCACGAACCGCTTGGCGAGCAGGAATCCCGTCGCCGCGGGGGTAATGAGCATTGCCATGACCAGGACGATGCCGGCCGCCTGTATGCCTATTACGATGACGAGGGCGAGCAGCGCCAGGAGGACATACTCAACGACGCGCGTCCTTATTCCAACGACTGCGGCTCCCACGGGGTCGAAGGTGGTGTAGACGAGGGGCCGGTGGAAGAGGTACAGCCCGGCCAGTACGAGCACCGCCAGGGCCAGCGATATGTACATCTCGCCCGTGTTGACGCCCAGTATCTCGCCTATTAGGAGGTCCTCTATGTCCGGCGCCTGCCTGTCCCTCAACCTCAGGAACGTATTGATGTAGAGTGGGCTCGACAGCATGACGAGGCCGAGGGCGAACATACCTGCGAAGACGATGCCGATGGACGTGTCCTCCCTGCTGCCCGTTCGCCTGCTGATGTACCCCATCAACAGGGCAATGGCGACCCCGGCCGGGACGGCGATGATCAGAGCGCTGCCCGTCACCAGGAGTCCGACCCCCATGCCGGGCAGAATCGAGTGGGCAAGGGCATCTCCCATGAAAGCGCGGCCCCGGGCGACCACATATGCCCCGATCACCGGACACATGATCCCGACCAGGACGGATACGACGAGGGCCCGCTGTACGAAAGTGAACTGGAGGGGGTCTGCGAAGAGCCCGACGAAGTCCCTTATCAATGGGGGTCCCTGTGGCCATGGTCATCGTCGCGGGCGTGGGCGTGTCCCCGGTGCTCATCGTGGTCGTGGGGATCGGCGTGATGATGGGCGAACTCTAGCCCGTGAGAGCCGTACATCTCCTCCAGAACCTCGGGGGTGAAGGCCTCCTCGGGCGGGCCGTAAGCACACATGTGATGGTTGATACAAAGAATGCGGTCGAATCGCTCGCCGATGTTGGTCAGGTTGTGGGTGGAGATGATCACGATCCGACCCTCGTCCCGCAGCGACTGGAGGACCTCCACGATGTCTTCCTGTGCGGCGAGGTCGACGCCGCTGAAGGCCTCGTCCATGAGGATTATGTTGGCCTCCTGCGCCAGCGCGCGGGCTATGAACACCCTCTGTCGCTGGCCTCCGGAGAGCCGGGTCACGCTGGACGAGCGCCTGTCCCACATGCTGACACGTTCGAGGCTCTCCCGTACCATCTCCCTGTCGACCTTGCCCGCGCGGCGGAACCAACCGATGTTGTTGCCGCGCCCCATCATCACAACGTCATGGACGGTAGCAGGGAAGTGCCAGTTGATGCTGTCCCGCTGGGGGACGTACGCCAGCGCTCCATTTCGCTCGGCGCCCCGGACAGTCAGGGAGCCTCTGGCGATGGGGAGCAGTCCCACGATAGCGTCGAAGAGGGTGCTCTTGCCGGCGCCGTTGGGCCCCAGGATTCCCATCAATGTTCCCGGGCCCACCTCGAAGGTTATGCCCGTGAGCGCCAAGTGCCCACCGCGCTCCACTGACGCGTCCTGAACGATTATGCCGGGCTCGGAGGTCACTCTTGCCGTCTCGCGTTCTCAGGCCTGGTGTGGCTGAATTCCGCGAACGATAGTAGCAGAATTCCTATGGGTGGGCATCCAGAACAATGCCCGAGCTACTCGTAGGGCTGAATCACGCCGCAAGCTATACGGCTGCCCGTGTCGGCCTCCCCCTCGCCGTAGGTGTCAGGCTTCTCATGCACGATGATCGAGGAGCCGTCGGCATCGAAGAGAGAGTGTTGCTTGCCGGTGTCCAGCGTTACCCCGTCGGTAAAGAAGTCCGCGCGGGCGGACCCGTCGGCGGCGGCGTAGATGTTTGGCAAGTCACCGCCATGAGTCCTGCCGGACGAGCCGCGCCAGCTGGGATGTATGAAGCCGTGTTCGCCAGCGCCTTCAGGGTCGAAGTGATCGCCTGCGGCGTCGAAGTCGGGCGTACAGGCACCGGCTTCGTGAATAATGAACGCATGACCGCCCGGGGCAAGTCCCTCCACCTTGGCTGCCACCAGGACGCCGGAGGCCGCCTGAGTTAAGTTTACGGAACCTATGGCTCCGCCGTCCCGGGAGACGAGGACGGCGGAGGCCTTCGCTCCAACGTTGGACGGACCATCCTGTACGGACCGGTAGGCCAGAAGGGACACGATAGCGACCAAGGCGAGTGCAGCGGGCAGGGCTACAATCAATGGTCTCAAGGTTTGAGCCATCGGTCTCCTCCCTTCTCGAGTTGATCGAGATGTTCCCCACTGGGGTCGCCACGCCACGTCAATCGGACTAGCCGTTGGATTGGCGCGGCTCAGCGACCCCCTTCATCCTGATCCAGGTACAGGTCTCTGCCACCGTCACTTCAGGGCCTGGACTATGCGGTCTACGTTGGTGCGCACCATCTCGATGTAGGTCGCCGCGCCGCTGCCTTCGGGGCCGAGAGATCCAGTGTAGAGCCGCACCAGCTCCGCCCCCGACTCCGTGGCAACCGCCTTGGCCAGGCGCTCGCTGACTGTCGTCTCCCCGAACACCGCAGGGACGTTGTTCTCCTCCACCTCATGCACAAGTTCCGCCAGGTCGCCCGCCGACGGCTCCACGTCGGTGGTGGTCGACAGGACGACGCCAATTACCTCGAAGTGGTACAGGTTCGCGAAGTACCCGAAGCTGTCGTGTGAGGTCACAAGCAGCCTGCGTTCCTCGGCCACCGCCTCGACCTGCTGCTCCGTCCAGGAGTGGAGCTCGTCAAGGCTGGAATTGTACGCGGCGGCATTGGCGAAGTAAGTGTTGCCGCCAGCCGGATCGAGCACGGAGAGGCGCGCGGCTATGTCGTTGACAACGAGCTTCACACGGATAGGGTCGAACCAGAAGTGGGGGTCTTCCAGGCCGTGTCCGTGGTCTGCGTGATCGTGCTCGCCTTCCTCCGTAAGCTCTTCGATGGCCTCTATGGCGTCGGCGGCTGACATCCCGCCCTCTTCGACCTTCTCGATCAATTCGTGCACCATCTCAGGCAGCTCTTCCTCACCCTCGTGGTCGCCTTCCTCCTCGCCCTCGCCTTCCGCGAGCAGCTCCTTGAGCTCCTCGATGCCCTCTTCGGGACTGATCTCGCCATCCTCCACCTCGTGCACGACGTGGCCGATCGCCTCCAGGAGCTCCACCTCGTCGGCATGTCCAGCAGCAAACTCTATGGGGTCGACGATCTCCCCCATCTCGATGACCGAGGACTCGTCTCGAGCTGCGCTCTCCAGGAGATCGTGGAGCCACTCCCCTTCAAGGCCGAGTCCGACGCTGAGAACCAGATCGGCCTCTGCTATCCTGGCCACGTCCCTGGCGCCGGGCTGGAAGGTGTGTGGGTCGGCCCCAACGGGGACCAGACTGAACACGTCCACGGAGTCTCCACCCACGTTGTTCACCCAGTCGGCCATTATGTTGGTCGTTGTAACGACGCTCAGCTTAGTGGGCTCGGTCTCCTGCGGCACCGCAGTTGGGGGAGTCTGCTTCGTCTCCGTGCCCGCGGTCGAGGGCGCCTGGGTCGGCGTCGACGGCTCACTGCCCGAGTCGTCCGCACACGCGGCCATCACGAAGAGCAGCGCAATGGCCATGAAGGCGGCGCCCAATGCGGTCCGTAAGTTGCCTCCTGTACTCAAGCCGCCCTTCATTCCCGCCTCCTTGGTTCCTGCTGGATGACAGCAAGTAACTGTTATTGTCTCTTTGGTGATATTCAATCTCATCTAGTGCCGACCGCACGCCCTCGGTTGGCACCGATGAGTGCCTGCTAGCTGGGCTCTGTGTCCAGGCAGCGCTCGCAGATGACGTACAGCTCAATGCTGTGTCCGACGATGTCGCCGGGGATGTCGCTGCCTACCGCCCTCATGAGCCGCTCGACCGTCGCCGCGCGAAACTCCCCGACGGTGCCGCACCTTACGCAGACCGTGTGGTGGTGGTGCTCGACGCGCGACAGGCTGTACTTGGGTGCGCCGTCCATGAGGTTAAGCCTGCATATGACGCCCGCCTCAAGAAGCAGCTTGAGGGTCCGGAATACTGTTGCCCTTCCAACTCCGGGCAGCTCAGAGCCGATCTCCTCGGCCGTGAATCCCTCCTGCTTCCCCTCGAGGATCCGGATGATGGCGCGCCTCGGAGCAGTGGCCCGGTAGCCCCTGTCTTCCAGGATCGCCATGATGTCGGGACGGGGCGTCAGGACTGTTGTCATGGGTTTGGCATCATGCAATACTGAGTATCAGTATCGCCTTCGTTCCGGCTCCGGGTTTGGTCTCAGGACGACATCATTCTACAGGCTCGATGCGGTTCGTCAAGCCCTATAAGTATCAAATCAAACTGCCTTTGGTTGAGATTGGCCTCTTGCGCCTATCTGCCGGACGGGCACGGTGAACGCCAGGGCGTGTCTTTGCAACTTGGCGCCTGTGATACACTGAACCGGGTAATGGGTTCACCGGACTTCCCAAACCCGGCTTGGCCGGACCTCGATCCGGCAGACGAATGGGACGCCGGTGCGATGGGTTGCGGCGAGATCCTCATCCTGCTCAGGTCGCGGATGCAGAAGCTGGAGCCGGGAGCAGTCTTGAAGCTGACTGCGCGCGACCTGGGAGCGCCCGAGGACTTGCCCGCGTGGTGCAGATTGACGGGCCGCCGCCTGCTCCGCGCCGACCACCCGAACTACTGGATCGAACAGCGGCGCGCCTGAGCTCCAACCCTAGAGAGGACACACATGGCTGGGAAGTTTTGCGTCAGTCTCACGTGCGCCAAGGACGACACCGACAAGGCAACAGTGGCGTTCGTTGTCGCCAACGCCGCCCTCGGGTCGGAGAAGGAAACGATGGTGTTCCTCAGCACCGAGGGCGTGCGACTGGGCGAGAGAGGCTACGCCGACGATGTCCACGAAGAGGGATTCCTGCCCCTCAAGGAGCTCATGGATATCTTCTCGGAGGGCGGCGGAACGATCTACGTGTGCGCCCCCTGCTTCAAGAGGCGTGGACTCGACGAGAACAACCTCGTCGACGGAGCGATTATAGTGGGCGGAGCGAAGCTGGTAGAGTTCCTCTCGGACGGCAGCCCCTGCGTCACCTATTGAGGGACCCTGTTGTCCTTCGCGGACCCAGTGGCGGCCCCTAGGCAGCCCCATTGGACCCGGTAGACCGTCACGCCCACGAGCCTGACGCCAGCTTCGACGGGGGCGACCTGGACTGCGGGGGCGGGCTGCTGCTCCTTATCCGCAGGAACATAGACCCGCTGGGACCCGGCAGTCTCCTGGAGATACTGTCGACCGACTCGACGGTGGAGGTGGAGCTGCCCGCCTGGTGCCGTCTGACCGGCAATGAGCTCGTCTCCTGGACCAGGGACGGCAACCGGCGCAGCTACCTCGTCAGCAAGGGGTCCCTCTCCGAGGGCGGCCGCAGCCAGAAGCCCGCTGCACCTGTCGGCCAGCGGCGTCGCGTGGAGGCGTCGGTCCCAGAGTCGCTGCTTCGTCCAGCGCCTGTGCAGGAGATAGCGGCCCTGTCGGTGATGGGCATCGGCAGCTGGCCCAGGCCGGGCTGGATGCTGCGCACGATACACGACCACCTGGAGGGGCGGCTCGACGAGGAGGAGTTCGGTTCAGCCGCAGACGACGCTGTGAGGCTGAGCATCGATGCCCAGGTCCGGGCCGGGGTAGACGTCGTTACCGATGGCGAGCAGCGGAGGGACAGCTACGCCAGCTTCGTTGGCGGCCTGCTCGACAACTGCCAGCTCATCCCCCTAAGCGACCTGACGGCGATGGTCGACGACCCGGCAAAGTTCGAGGGCGAGCTCCGCGCACTCGATGTCCCCGCTGGCGAGGTACGCCACCCGGTGGTCTACGGCAAACTAGGGAGAAGCCGCCCGCTGGCGGTCCACGAGATCGAGTTCGCCCGTACGTACTCAGACAAACCGGTGAAGGCAGCGCTGCCAGGGCCGTACCTGCTCACCAGGACGATGTGGCTCGACTGCCTGACCGACCGGCCCTACGAGACGCGCGAAGAGCTGGCGCAGGATGTCGTCCGTGTGCTGCGAGAGGAGGCACACTTTCTTCTCAAGTCGGGCGCGGCGCTGGTGCAGCTCGACGAGCCAGTACTCACGGAAGTAGTGCTTGGCGGGCAGAGATCGGGGCACAGCTTCATGTGCGGCGCGCTGAGCGAGAGGCTGGAGCCCGGGCCGGAGCTCGACTTTGCCGCCGGGCTCCTGAACGAGGTGGTCCGCGGCCTCCCCCGGGAGCGTCTGGCCCTGCACGTATGCAGGGGCAACTGGACCAGCGACGAGTCCGCGGTTTTGGCGGGCGGTTACCAGCCGCTTCTCGACGTGCTGAACAGGGTCGAGGTGGGGACGCTCTTCCTGGAGCTCGCCACGCCCCGCGCGGGCGACGCTGCCGTGCTTCGCAGCCTCCCGGACGACAAGAGAATCGGCGTGGGCGTCGTCAATCCGAAGACGAGCGCGGTGGAAGCGGCGGAGGCTGTACGGGAGCGCATTGCGCGCGCCATCGACCTGTTTGGGAGCGAGAGGGTGCTGCTGACGCCAGACTGCGGATTCGCGACCTTTGCCGACAACCCAGTCGCATCCTCTGGCGTCGCGGAAGCCAAGCTAAGGGCGATCATGGAAGCGCGAGACACATTGCCTGAGGCGAGCAGGGCTGTGTCACCCGGCGCGTTCTCTGGTAATATCGGTAGCCGACCCTAGCATCTCAGACTTTGGCCGACAGGAGACATGACACGATGGGATATCACTACGACGCAGCCCCGATTCCGGACGAGCTGCGGCGAGACTTCGACGTGTACGACCGAATCAGCGAACTGGGCATAGACCTGGGCACGGCGGAGGAGAACGTCACCTCGCTCGCAGGGCAGGGAATCGCCGGCGTAGTCTTCCACGAGAGCGGGCTTGTGTATCTCTCGGGCGTCCCTGGAGGGACGGACCCGATGAGCGACGATCCGGACGCAATCGAGCACGGGCGCCTGGGCGCGCAGGATGCGGCGGACGTCATCATCACGCGACTCCACTGGGCGCTCACCTGCGGGGGCGAAGGCGACCTGAACGACGTGCTGTACACCGTGAAGGCGCTGGGCATGGTCGTCTCTCCAGGAGGGGGAGTGGCCAGCGCAGGGCCGCCGGTGACCAACGGGTTCTCGTTCAGGTGGCAGTCCGTATTCGGCGGCGGCATGAGCGACTACGCCGAGGACGGCGTCGACCCGGGCGGCTTCGCGGGAGTGCACGCGAGGAGCGCCATAGGGGGCTTCGACGGGGCCTTCTCGGTCGAGCCGGAGATCATCGTGGCTATCCCGGCGACGCTTGCCAGCGCCATCATATCCAACAGGGGCTGGGTATTCCCCCTGCCTCCGGTGATGCTCGAGAAGGTCAGGCGCTCCAGCAAGACCTAGCCTATATGGACAATCCGGCGCTCTTTACGGACCTGTACCAGCTGACGATGGCGCAGGCATACCTGCAGAGCGGCACGACCGGGACTGCCACCTTCAGCCTGTACTTTCGCAGCTATCCTCCGGACCGGGCCTACTTCGTGCTCGGCGGCGTGGATGACGCCCTGGACTACCTGGAGAGCCTCAGGTTCACCGGGGACGACCTCGACTACCTGGCGAGCCTGGACCTGTTCGACGAGGACTTCCTGGGGCACCTTGCAGGACTGCGATTCACCGGCACCGTGCGCGCGATGAGGGAGGGGTCGATCTTCTTTGCGGGCGAGCCTGTCATGGAGGTCACTGCGCCGATCATCGAGGCCCAGATCGTGGAGACGTACCTGCTGAACCAGGTCAATCTCCAGACGATCCTGGCGACCAAGGCTTCGAGGGTGGTCCACGTCGCCTGCGGGAAGGCGGTTGTGGACTTTGCGGCCCGCAGGACCCAGGGCGCCGAGGCGTCCAACAAGCTGGCCCGTGCCTCGTACATGGTGGGGTTCGCCGGCACCAGCAACGTGCTGGCGGGGAAGCTGTACGGCATCCCCGTCTTCGGCACGATGGCACACTCCTTCATCGAGGCGTTCGAGTCCGAGGAAAGCGCCCTTCGTGCCTACTCGCGCTCATTTCCCGACGACAGCACATTCCTGGTCGATACCTACGATACCCCCGGAGGAGTCGAGAAGGCGGCGGTAGTTGCAGCCGCAATGGCGTCCGAGGGCCACTCGCTGCAGGCGATACGGCTCGACAGCGGAGACCTGCTGAAGCTGGCCAGAAGGTCAAGGGAGATTCTGGATCGGGCCGCGCTCCCGGGCGTCCGCATTTTCGCCAGCGGAGGGCTGGACGAGTTCGAGGTGGACCGGCTACTGAGCGAGGGCGCTCCGATCGACGGGTTCGGCGTTGGGACCAAGGTCGGCGTATCCCAGGACGCGCCGTGGTCGGACTGCACGTACAAGCTGGTGGAATACGACGGGCGTCCTACCCTGAAGCTCAGCACGGACAAGGCAACGCTGCCATCACCCAAGCAGGTGTACCGCTTCGTAGATAGGCACGGCCGCTACGAGCGCGATGTGATGACGCTGGCGAGCGAACAACCGCCGCCGGGTGGCTCGCCCCTGCTTTGCGAAGCAATGGCCGAGGGACGCCGCGTGAGAATCAGGGAGCCGCTCGAGGATACGAGGAGAAGATTCGCCGGCGAATTCGAATGCGTTCCTGGTAAGCTCAGGGCGCTAAGGCCGACCAGGGAGTACCCCGTCGAAACGAGCGACGAGCTGGCGAACCTCGCCAGGTCGGTCGCGGCCGATGTGAGGGCTCGAGAACTGGCTTAGAAGGAGAGATCATGGCGAAGGTACCACTGGTGACCCGAGAGGACATTGCGGCGGACAAGAGGCACGTCTACGACGGAATAGCGGGGACGCGGGGTAGCGTGCTCAACGTGTTCCGCACACTGCTGAACAGCGTCGACGCGGCAGAGGCGGTGGGGAACCTGGGCGCGTACATCCGTTACCGATCGCCACTGGACCCGGTGATAAGGGAGACGGCGATCCTTGCGACGGCGCGGGAGAACAACACGGCGTACGAGTGGGCGCACCACGAGCAGATCGCCCGAGACGCAGGCGTCCGCGACGAGGTGATCGAGGCTATCCGTAGCGGCAGGGCGCCCATGGGGCTGCCGCCCAAGGAGGGCGTGTTCGCTCAGGCGGCCAGGGAGCTTGTCCGCAACGGGTCCCTGGGCGACGCGACCTTTCAGGCGGTCGAGCATCTCCTTGGCCCGGCGCAGACGATAGACCTGATAGTGCTGGTCGGCTACTACTCGATGCTGAGCAAGGTGTTGTTGTCGATGAACGTGGAGCTGGATGAAGGAGCGACGGCCGATCTGCCGGAGCTGTAGAGGGACGCATAGGGACTTCGTTACTACCTGATCTGGCTGAGCACTGTCCTTCGACAGGCTCAGGACGAACGGTTCTCTTTCCAGCCTCTTAGGGACCCGAACCGCAGGCGTTAGACTCAGAAGCGGAGGGCGCGCTGGAGGCGAGCGGAGCCACGGTGCGGCCCCACTACGGCCATTCGGAGGTGCTCGGCGCGCAGCAGGTCGCGGGCGGCGCGGCGCACGTCCTCGAGGCCGACGCCATTGACGCACTCGACAGCCTCGTCCACGTCGAGGACACGACCGAAGAGCAGCTCCTGGGCACCCATCCAGGCGGACACGACCCTGGTGTCCTCCATCGAAAGTGCGAGCATGCCCGTGTACATCCGCCGCGCTCTCTCGACCTCTTCTTCCTCCAGGGTGTCCCCCAGCCCGCCCGCAACGTCGAGGATGACGCGGACGGCGTCGTGCAGGGCGCCGGGGTCGACGCCGGCCAGGATCAGGAGCGCACCGCAGTCTAGGAAGTGCGCGGTACTGCTGTGGACATCGTAGGCGAGACCTCGCTTCTCCCGGACCTCGACGAAGAGCCTGCTGCTCATGCCCTCTCCCAGCGCCACGCTCATCAGCTCGACGGCGTAGCGGTCGGGATGACCCAGGGAAACCCCGGGCAGGCCTATGGCCAGGTGCGACTGCTCCGTCCTTCGCATGTCGACGCGGACCTGGCTTTGCGGCCGGTGCCCTGAGAAGGGCTTCCAGCTCCCGGCCGTCCCCGGCTGCCAGCCCTTCGTCATGGACGACGCCAGGTCGACCACGCGTCGGTGGTCGACGTTCCCCGCGACGCTGACGACGATGTTGTCCGGCGTGTAGAAGCTGTCCACGTGCTCCAGGACCATCTCCCTGGTGATGCCGGAAACGGACTCGCTCGTGCCCGCTATGTCGCGCCCGAGGGGGTGGCCCGGCCACATGAGCTCCTCGATCAGGACCTCCACCCTGCCCGACGGCTGGTCGTTGACCATCTTCTGTTCCTCGATGACGACGTGACGCTCCCTCTCCAGCTCCTCGGGGTCGTACACCGAGTTGCGCACCATGTCGATCAGCAGGTCGAGTGTGCCTTCGAGGTAAGGCAGGGCTACCTTGCTCCAGTAGACGGTCATCTCGTGCTCAGTCGAGGCATTCAGGACGCCGCCCACGCCCTCTACTGCGCCGCTGATATCGACGGGGTTAGGGCGCTTGCCTGTGCCCTTGAATACGAGATGCTCGACAACGTGGGAGATGCCGGCCCGATCATCGGGCTCATAGCGGGAGCCGACGCCGACATATACGCTCACGGTAACGGAGCGCGTGTGGCTCATGGAGCTGGTGACGACCCTCAGTCCGTTGTCGAGGGTCGTCTTCTCGAAGCCTGGGGCCGACGATGACATGGCGGCGATTCTATGTCATGGTGCACAGCCGGTCAATTTGCCCTATAGTCACCACATTCGCCGCGGAGGTGAGGCAATGGAGTTCTTCTTCATCCAGATGTCGGACACGCAGATTGGCATGTCTGCCACGTTCGGGGGGCCCGACAATCCAAAGCGGGCAGAGATGATCGCCAGGGGCCTTAACCCGCCCCAGTTCGAGGAGACGGAGGGTTTCGCATTCGAGGCCGGCAACTGCGAGAAGGCCGCGGCTGCGGTCAACAGGCTCAGGCCCGCCTTCGTTGTCGTCACCGGCGACCTGGTCCAGAACCCGGGCGACGAAGCGCAGGTAGCCGAGTTCAGGCGCTTCGCGGGCCTGATCGACGACGAGATACCCATGCATCTGGCGCCGGGCAACTGCGACGTGGGCAACGAGCCCCTTCCGGACCTGCTGGCGCTGTACCGGGAACGCTTCGGGGCGGACAACTACTCCTTCGACCACGGGGGAGTCCACTTCATCGTGTTCAACACGGGCATCGCATTCGACCCGTCGCTGGCTCCAGGGGAGTGGGAGGCCCAGCTAGACTTCCTGCGCTCCGACCTGGCAGGGGCAGGTGGCCGCCGGGCGATTGCATTTGGCCATCACCCGCTGTTCGGTTCGGGCGCAGACGATGGAGACTCCGCGATGGTCATCCCGGGGAGCAGGCGGCGCGTCATCCTGGACCTGTTCGCCGAGCACGGCGTCGAGGCCATGTTCGCGGGTCACTGGCACCGGAACAACAGCGCGTCCGCCGGCGCATTCGACATGGTCGTTTCAGGGCCGGTCGGCGTTCCCCTGGGCGACGACCCGTCCGGCTTCCGTGTGGTGCGCGTCCTCGAATCGGGTCTCGACCACTCCTACCGCGGCCTCGACGATGCTTCTATGGGTTAGACGCCAAGGCCACGATTTTGGCCGTCTATGAAGACGAAAGTGCGCACCACAAAACACCCGCCCGGGGACAGGGCCTAGGCCACAATCCAGCGGGCGGGGAAGAGATACGTTGACGCTAACATCGCTAGGCGAAGGTAGTCAACAAGGTTGACGCTGGCTTGAATTAGGGAGTGCAGGTATTTGCAATTGAGAAGGGCTCACACTAACATACCTGTCGGGAGTTGATGCCGATGCCCAACGCAGTAATCGTCGTCGACATGGTGGTTGGGTTCCTGGAAGAGGGCCACAATCTCTACAACCCGGCGTACCGGCAGCTGATCCCCAACATAAAGAACCTGATAGAGCGCGAGATCGAGAACGGCTCAAAGCTCATCTTCATGTGCGACACGCACGACCCCGACGACCTGGAGTTCCAGATGTTCCCCGTGCACTGCGTTAGGGGCACGGACGAGCCAAGGCTCATCCACGAGCTGGCCGGCTATGGAGGCGAAATCATCCCCAAGCGCCGCTACAGCAGCTTCTTCGAGACGGATCTCGGGGAGCGGCTGGCCGAGATGCGGCCCGACAAGGTCATCATATGCGGGGTGTGCACCGACATCTGCGTGATGCACACCGCGGCGGATGCGCGGAACCGCGACTATGTCGTGGAGGTGCCGAGCGACTGTGTCGCCACCTTCGACGCGGAGGCGCACGACCACGCACTCGAACACATGGAGAAGATCCTGGGGGTATCGGTCCTCCATGCCCAGGAAGCCTGATACGACCCCATACTGCCCACGTCCGGGCCGCGCGCGTACCATGCGAGTCTTAGGTACACGCCAATCCGACTGAGGTACTTCGCAATCTCATGGTCAACAAGGAATTCGAGGTCAGACGCCCGGTACTCGTCGGCGACACAGCCGATGTCTACCTGCAGCGCACCATAACGATCCTCCGCAACGAGAACATCAACCCCGTCGTAACCATGGAGTTCGCGGCAGACAGGGACGGTGTCCTGTGCGGAATCAGCGAGGCCAGGCAGCTCCTCTCGAGGATTCTGCCGCAGGTAGGCGCCGAGGTCTGGGCGCTCTCCGAGGGTTCGACGATAGAGGCCAGGGAGGTGGTCCTGCGCGTCAAGGCGCCATATGGCTCCATCGGGCTGTATGAGACGGCAATCACAGGTATGCTGGCCTCGTCGACAGGCTGGGCCACCGCGGCCCGGGAGTGCGCCAATGCGGCCGGCGAAACGCCGGTCATCGCCATAGGTGCAAGGAACATTCACCCGAACGTCGCGCCGCACATGGACTACGCGAGCGTGCAGGGGGGGTGCGTCTCCTGCTCCACGATCCAGGGCGCGCGCATGGCCAACGTCACGCCTGCGGGCAACATGCCCCACTCGCTCAACCTGATCATCGGCGACGCCGTGCAGGCCATCGAGGCCTTCGACCGGCACATGCCCCAGGAAGTCCCGCGGGTCGCCCTTGTCGACACGCTCAGGGACGAGGCAGAGGATGCCATCAACGCTGCCCGCAGCCTCGGCGACGGCCTTCGGGGAATCCGCCTAGACACTCCGCACGAAAGGGGCGGCGTCTCCCCGGACCTCGTCAAGGAAGTGAGAGCCAGGCTCGACATCGCCGGCTTCAGGCACGTCGAGATCATGGTCAGCGGGGGGATCACCCCTGACAGCATACGTGCCATGGTAGAGATCGACACGCCTGTCGACTACTTCGGCATCGGGTCGTACATCGCGGCGGCGGCTCCCAACCCATACAGGTCCGACATCCACGAGATCGACGGGAGGCCTGTCGCCAGGCGGGGCCGCATCCCAGGTCTCACGTCGAGCCCACACCTCGACCGGGTCTACTAGACCCACACGGGCGGCCCGGCCCACTTTCGCCCTTCCCTACAGATCTTGCGGCGACCAACACACCACCCCTGGTCCGACTTAGTGAGCTGAGTCTCCACGCCGCCATCCCCGCGTAGACAGCAACCCATCCAGGCCCTAGCTTCCAGCAAGTGAAGACCGTGCGAGCCGGCGCGCATCCCTGAGCAGGACACAGGCGGAACCAAGCGTTTCCCTATTCTCCGATGGCTCCCGCAAGCCACAGAGGGGTTTCCACCCGCGACCTTCGCGTAATGCATCCGGCCGGGAAGGAACTCCTGTCCTTCCATCCTCTCTGTCTCTTGTCTCCGCAGGAACGAACGATTGTACCTGTGGCATAGACGCGCACGATGGTTGTGCAAAGCTCTCCGCCGGAAGCACGATTGGGCCAAGCTCTAACGACCTCCTCAAGGCGCCTGAACCGGCGGCCACATGCTTCCAGCCCTGCATCCGCCTTCACTCGAAGGGGGAGAGTGCTCCCTAAGGCACGCGCCTATCCGGATGACCATGGGATGGCGCACAAAAAACTCCCTCCCCGGTCTGACGGGGAGGGAGTTTACTATCGTCGTTCGGTTTCACGGGGACGGGGCGCGGGGCCCCGTCCCACTATGGCTTGTCCTTACGGTACCAGCACGCCAGCCTGGCTCAGGTAGACCCAGTAGCCCCTGTTCTCGGACAGTGTGGCGTCCGAGTTAGGCAGGATCGACTCAAAGACCTGCGTCGTGTTGTTGTAGCCGTATGCCCTGGTCCAGCTCAGGCCGCTCAGGTAGGAGTCAGCATCGACCGGATCGCTGCCCACCTCGGTGGTCCGTACCGGAATCAGGTTCCAGCCCGCGACCAGGTCTATGGATACCGGAGGCTCCTGCGAGCTCGCGCCCAGCAGATCGACTGCCTGCGTCACCACGCCAGTGGAGTGGACCCAGTATGCGGTCCTCGAGGAGACTGTCGACAGTTCGAGCGAGCTGCCGGGCTGACCCAGCGTGCCGTCGGCCTGTCTCGTAGCCCTGAACCAGTTCCTCTTCCTCGCGTCGTAGGTCAGCACGATGTCGATCGAACCGTTCGTGAACACGTCGTTGATGGCCCTCTTGTCCGGCGCCAGGGAACCAGGTATCGAGATCAGGTTCCAGCCCGGCCTCAGGGAAATCTCAGCAGTCCTCTTTGCAACGGTGAACCCGCTCGACGTCTCCAGCGTGTTGCCGGCCGCGTCAGTCGCGCTCAGGCTCAGCGTGTAGCCGCCAAGAGCCAGGTCCGTCGCCGCCCAGATGAACTCCATGTTGTCGCCGGTGCCCGCCTGGAACATGGCGGTCACGTCCTTCTCCGTCTCGTCAGGCATCGTAAGCATGGCCGAGTCCAGCGTCACGGTAGTGTTGCTGTCGCCCGGGTACTCGCTCTCGTCGAAGACCAGCCTGATGAACGGCGACTGGTCCTTGACCGTGCTCCCATCGGAAGGCTCGACCATCACCATCGGCGCGCTGACGTCCACCTCGAAGGTCGCGTCTGCGGGGACGTAGTGGTAGGTCACCTCCACGTCTCCATCAGGAGCCGCGTCTAGGGTAACCGTCCGCGTGCTTGCGTCCACGCTGGCCACGGTGCCGCTGCTGACCGTCACGTCGTCGCCATCGACCATCCCGTCGAAGTTCGCGTCACCAATAGGACCGTTGCCCAAGGTGAGCATCGTCCCACTGGCCGACACAGTCTCGGTTGCTTCCATCAGGTTGCTGTTCGTGTTGTTCCCGAGGTCGGTGACCTGGACGGACACGCCGTACATGCCAGTCGGGGAACTCCCGACCTTGAAGGTAGTGGTGGCCGACAGCGGGCTCGGCCTGGAAACGGTGGCCGCACCGCCGGAGCCTCCGTGGACCGTAACCTTCAAACCATCGGTGGCCAGCTTCTCGTCGAAGCTGAGGGAAATCCCAACTTCGCCTTCCTCGCCCACCAGGCCTTGGTCGATATCCAGGCTCGTGATGCTCGCCTTGATGCTGTCAGACGCGATCACCTTGCTAGCGGCATCGTTGGCCGTGTCGACTTCGTTGCCCGCATGGTCGGCGACCGATCCGACGACCGAGACTTCAGGCTTGGCGTCGGGCGCAAGATCGCTGACCGTCAGGGTGACGATCTTGGCGTCGTCCTCATCCACGGCAGCTCCCGTCACTAGTACGTCCTCTACCGCGAAGTCGCTTCCATCGCTGTCGACGGTGCCGCCGTCCAAGACCTCGTCGAACATGGCCACCACTGTGGTCTTCGACGTTGCGTCCGCCATCCTAAGCATAGGCTTGGCGGTGTCGATGTCTATCGTGTGGTCCCCGTCGGCCCCAACCACGTGGGTGTTGCCCGCAGTGTCTGTTGCGGAGATGCTTATCGGGAACTCGGCTCCGTTACCCCTATCCACGGTGTACCTGTCCCACTCAGCCCTGGGCCTGGCGTAAATTGCACGGACTCCATCGTCGATGCTGAGGTAGGACACTCCGGTCGCCTCGACGCCGTTGATCATCAACGAGATGTTCTCCAGGTCCTGGATGCTGATTCCAGAGCCTGTGTCGGTCACGTCGAAGCTGATCGTCGGGTTCTCGACCCTAGTATGGGTGCCGGCGGCCGGAGTTATGCTCGAAATCTGGGGCTTCACAGTGTCCACCGTGACAGTGTCGGTAGAGACCACCGCCCCGCCGCCGTCGTAGTATTCAACGGTGACGGTGTCGCTGTCCTGGACCCATACGCCGCCGTCGGTGTAGACGCCGCCGGGCGAGCCTGCAGACCCTGCTGACGACGCATCGGCGCTGAGCGAAACCATGCCGGAGTACATGTTACTGGTCGCGTCACTCTCCATGATCGTGACCCACTCGCCCTGGGGATCGGAGGTGCTCTTCACCTTCACCCTCTGGTTACCCGACGGCTCGTCACCCTCCTGCCCGACGTAGCTGTCTGTGACGTGGAACGAGAAGCTCACCTCGATGTCACCGCCATCGACTGCCTGGAGGAGGGTGATCCCGCCGTCAGCCTCAGTCGAAAGGGCGAAGTTCCCCGTGACCTTGGTAACCAGAGCATCCGTCACCAAGGGGGTGTCGGCACCCATGTAGGTACTACCCTCTTCGAGTACAACCATCGTGGACGTCGCAGTATTGCTGTCCGCGCCAGCCATCCCCGTTGCCAGGTTGATGTACTTGGTGCCGGCGGAGACGTTCATGACGGTAGCTGAGCTCGTCTGCGTCGTCCCCAGGGCGTCGTCGTTGATGTGGAATTCCACGCTAACGTCCGACGTGACGTACTCAATGGCGGCCCCGTCGTCGGAAACCCAACCCACTTCGCCGTCATCGACGGCCTGGACCGCGACGGTCCCCGACGCCGTGAAGACGGCCACGAGCAGCCCCAGGGCCGCCAATACGGTCAAGAACCTAACTGGATGCTTCACTGTCTACCCCCTTGTTGTATCCGCTTTTCGCTGGATTCAAACATGTACTCGGCTCGTACACAAACGTAATCCCGAGAACCTGCGGTTCCCGGGAGCCCTCTGGGCTCGCTCTCGGCCCGGCGCGTGGGCACGCCATCGATGCCTCTCTATCTCGCTGAGTCTATAGGGCCGCTAGAGTTGTACACCAGGCGCATCGGCTTGTCAAGTAGATTTCGGCCTTGCTCCGTACGTACAACAGGGGCCCTCGGACTCTCGCTTGGGCTGGGTGTCACTATATACCACGCCTTAATACGTGTCAATAAGAGGTTGGGGTACGATTCCGGCCCGCTGGACTTGCGCTCCAGCCTTTCTCCCGCGGCCTGCGGAAGCACCGGGCGCGGGTTGGCGGAGGCTGCGGCGTGGGTTTCGTGAGTCCATCCGATCCCTGGTGAGGCGAGTGGCGCCCCGCCGCTGGATTGTGCCTCCGCCGGGATCACCATGGCCTTGCGAGGCCACATAAGGGAGCGAGAATCCCGTCGCCCCTTGGCACGGTTGAAACCGACCCTGCCCCTGGTCATTCGCCGGGGACTCCTCAGGACGACACGATGGGGCGGCCGGGGCACTTTCATAGCATGGCGGATGGGACTGCCCGGGGCGACCGAGGTCAGCCCTCTTTGCCGAGAGTCGACAGGAATGCGGCGTTGTCCTTGGTCTTGCGGAGCCTCTCTATGACCTTCTCCGTTGCCTCGGCGGAGCCCATGGCGTCGGAGGCGATGATGCTGACCATGCGCCGGAGGAGCCAGACCTGCCGGAGGGTGTCCGCGTCGAGGAGCAGCTCCTCGCGCCTGGTGCTGGACCGGGGTATGTCGATTGCGGGGAAGAGACGGCGCTCGGCGAGCTTCCGGTCCAGGTGGACCTCCATGTTGCCGGTGCCCTTGAACTCCTCGTAGATGACGTCGTCCATGCGGCTGCCCGTGTCGATGAGACAGGCCGCGATGATGGTGAGGCTGCCTGCGTCCTCCGTGTTCCGGGCCGCGCCGAAGAACTTCCTGGGCGGGTACAGCGCAACGGGGTCGACGCCTCCGGAGAGGGTCCGCCCGCTGGAGGGCATTGCGACGTTGTACGCCCTGGTGAGCCGGGTGAGGCTGTCGAGGAGCACCACAACGTGTTGCCCTGTCTCCACCATTCGCTTGGCCCTTTCCAGGACCAGCTCGGCCACGTGGCAGTGGTTCTCGACCGGCTCGTCGAAGGTGGAGCTGTAGACCTCGCCCTGGATCGAGCGGGTCATGTCGGTGACCTCCTCCGGGCGCTCTCCGATGAGAGCGGCCATGAGCTGCACGTCAGGCTCGTTCTCGGAGATACCGTTGGCGATCTGCTTGAGTATCGTGGTCTTGCCCGCCTTGGGGGGAGACACGATCATCCCTCTCTGTCCCCGGCCTATGGGAGAGACGAGGTCGATGAGTCTCGTGGAGAGCTGGTTTCGAGCGGTCTCGAGGGCCATCCTCTCGGTGGGGAATATGGGCGTGAGGTTCTCGAAGTGGGGACGCTCGCGCGCCTTGTCGGGCTCGATGCCGTTGATCTCCTCGACTCGTACGAGGCTGAGATACCTCTCGCCGTCCTTGGGGAGACGCACCTGCCCGGATACTTCGTCGCCCGGGCGGAGGCCGAACCTGCGGATCTGGGACTGGGACACATAGACATCGCTGGTCTTGGAGCGGTGCCCGTTGGTGCTCTTGAGAAAGCCGTAGCCGTCGTTCGTCTTGGACAGTATGCCCGTGGCGGCGGCGTTGCCGTTGTGTTCGGCAATAACGGCGTTGCGCTCCTCGTCGACCTGCTGCCGCGACCGGCGGCGACGGTAGGATGTTGATTCTGGCAGTGTTCTACTCCTTGAGGTTGGTGGTCTGTAGGGCTAGGGAGACCCAGTTTTGCGGGGTTGCGTCCAAGTCACACCCAACTGGTGTTTGCGGCAGCTAAGCTGGGCCGCATGCTGTTCCGAGTCTGCGCCTCTGCGCCAGCTGCGTTAGCTTCTTCGACTGACTCGGGGCAGGCTCCTGAATCGCACGGATCCGCCGGCAGTGTTCGGGAACGCTTTGCCCGGAAATGCCGGGCGCCTGCGAATGTTCGAGAGGGGTGTTGGAGAAGGAGGACCGTCTACGTCTCATATCAGCATAGCACAGCGCCGCAACGGTAGTCTATACCTCTGAGAACCTCTTAAAGGAGTGCTTCGACAAGCTCAGCATGAATGTGACTATGCAAGAATCGTTCGCCCTGAGCTTGACGAAGGGGCAGTGCTCACCAGTGCGAGTAGTTTCGAGATATTCTCTTAGAACTGTGCATGTAATGATCGAGAGGGTCAGGCGGAGAGTGGGCGGAGCTCGTCCAGCAGCGCTTCGACGCGGGTCAGGTACTGGCTTACCATCCTGCGGGTCAGCCAGCCTTCGTAGAAGTTGATGTGGAGATTGCCTGCCGCTCCGAAGAGGTCCACCAACTCGCTGTTGCCGGTCTCTTGGCACACGCGATCGATCGCGCGGTAGAGGTCAACGTGCGATCTGTGGCGCCAGCCGCGGGCCTCGGCGATGGCCTTGACTGCCTGGGCAGCCGCGCCCCAGCCCTTTTCTGAAGCCTGCAGGAGGTCGTCCTCGGCCAGGTAGGCCCGAGCCTTCTCCATGAAGTCCTGGCCTGTGGTGGCATGGTATTCGGTGCGGGTAGCCATGTCTGCGTCCTTGGGGGGCTATTGTAGCAGACGACTGAACTGCGATTGGTGTGCTGGTGAATGGGAGTGTTCGCAGGTTGGGAGAACAGTTCACCGCTCCGCAAGTGGCATCGCGTGCTGACCGCCCTCCCTCAGGGTCGTGCTCGCCGCCCCCAGGAACTCCCGGAAGAGCGGATGGGGCCGGTCGGGCCTGGAGCGGAACTCCGGGTGGAACTGCACGCCGACCATGAAAGACGGGCCGTCGTACTCCATGATTTCGACCAGCCTGCCGTCGGGAGAGAGCCCAGTGGCCCACATGCCGACCTCTCCGAACGCCTCCCTGTAGTCGTTGTTCATCTCGTACCTGTGGCGGTGCCGCTCGTGTATAACGCCCTCGGTGTCGTAGGCACGGGCCGCCGTCGAGTCGGGGACCAGCTGGCAGGGGTAGGCTCCGAGCCGCATGGTGGCGCCCATGTCGGTGACGCCGCGCTGCTCGGGCATCAGGTCGATGACCGGATGCGGGGTGAGAGCGTCGAACTCGGTGGAGTTGGCCGCGCCCAGACCCACCAGGGCGCGAGCGGCCTCGATGACCATCACCTGCATACCTAGACACAGGCCCAGGTACGGCACGCCGTTCAAGCGAGCGTACTCCACGGTGTCGATCATGCCCTCGACGCCGCGCTCCCCGAAGCCGCCGGGAACGACGACACCCATTGCGTCGGCTAGGTGGACTTCCGGACCGTCTCGCTCGATGTCTTCGGATGGCACCCAGCGCAGGTCGACGCCACAGCCGTGTGCCAGGCCGGCGTGGGTCAGGGCTTCGCGGACAGAGAGATACGAATCGGGGAGCTCGACGTACTTGCCCACGACGGCAATGGTGACGACGTCGCTGGGCTCCCGGAGCCTGTCGACCATGTCGCTCCAGGGGCGCAGGTCCCGGCCCCTATCCCCGATGCCAAGAGTCTCCAGCATCAGTCCGCCGAGCCCCTCGTCCTCAAGGATGAGCGGTACCTCGTAGACGCTGTCGACAGTGGGGAGGGCGATTACGCCCTTCCTGAGCACGTCGCAGTGGACGGCGATCTTGTCCTTAATGTCGTCCTCGACGGGGTAGTCGCTCCTGCAGACTATGGAGTCGGGCTGGATTCCTATGCTGCGAAGCTCCCTGACACTGTGCTGGGTGGGCTTGGTCTTCAGCTCCCCGGTAGCGCCTATATAAGGAAGATAGGTCACGTGGATATAGAAGACGTTGTCGCGCCCGACCTCGTTCCGCATCTGCCTGATGGCTTCGAGGAACGGGAGCCCCTCGATGTCGCCGACCGTCCCGCCGACCTCGGTGACTATCACGTCGGCCCCGCTCTCCTCGGCGAGCCTGAGGATGCGCTTCTTGATGGCGTCGGTGACGTGGGGCACGGCCTGAATTGTCCCGCCGAGGAACTCGCCCTTCCGCTCCCGGGATATGACGTCGCTATATATCTGGCCCGCCGTGACGTTCGACAGCTCGGTCAGGTCGACGTCGATGAAGCGCTCGTAGTGACCGAGATCGAGGTCGGTCTCGCACCCGTCGGTGGTCACGAAGACCTCGCCGTGCTGGTACGGCGACATGGTGCCCGGGTCGACGTTCAGGTATGGGTCGAGCTTGAGCACGGAGACGGTCAGCCCGCGGCTCTTGAGGATGCGTCCGAGGGACGCGACGGCTATGCCCTTCCCGACAGAGCTGACAACGCCGCCGGTCACGAATACGAAGGCCGTCACGACCTGGCCTCTCCCAGGGTCCACCTGGAACGGACGAGAGGTGCCGCGGGGTTGGTCAGCGGAGGCTTCGGAAGAAGGTCTGGGCAGGAAGATGCGGGAGGGTCGGATAACCTGCGCGGCTCCATCTAGCGGGCCGCCCCGATGCAGGAGGTACCGGGTGCGTATGCGGGCATGTGGCCGTCCCTCGGTGGCTGGCGAAAGTATAGGGTCGTCCCCGTGGGAGTGTCAACATGAGATACGGCCCGCAACTCAGATTACAACGAAGGACTCTTCGCGTGCCTCTCTGACGGCAGCTAGAGATATGCGCTTGTCGAGGGTCACGAACCGAATACCGTGCGCGACGGCAAGCGCCAGGAGGTAGACATCTGTGATCTGTCGAGGACCCGACAAGCTACTTCCGTTCACTACGGCCTTATCAAGCAGGCTGATGTCATCGGGAACAAATTGGTGATAGTGGGTGGAAACTGCAGAACGCAATCTCTCGACAGTTTCGGCGATGTCCAACCGGTTCGGATAGGCGGGCTGGGAGAGGATGCGGAGGCACCCGTTCTGCGTCAAAGGGCAAGAGGCCCATCCCTGTTCAACGTTGCTGACGAACCAATCGGATACCGCAGCGTGGTTGGCATGATTCTCGTCAAGCAAAGCGACCAGGACATTGACATCCAGCAACGCCCTCAATGGATCAGATCCCCAACTCTTCGCGCAGCTTGTTGACCAGATCGTTTGTGACGGGGGCGCCGCCGGCCGGTATGGGATTGAAGCCGTACCGGTCTAGCACTTCCGAGCCAACCGGCTGGCGTTCAGAGATTGCACCATCCGTGTGTACCTTGTGGACTCTCTTGACCTCATAGTCGTGGCGGGAGGCGTAGTCCGGTGGGTGTTTCATGGATCCCTCCTAGCAGTGGCGGCATACGGCTAAAGGGTAGCTTAGCAATGATACGGCCTCGTTCCGTAGTTCACAACGCCCGTCAGTTCAGAATCTCACCGTAGAGGACGAGGAGGCGCAGAGGGAAGAATAGCGTGAGCCTCCTTCACCACCTTCTGCGTTGCGGTCAGGCGCAGGATCGGCGTCGAGTACCTCACTGGACGACAGGGTTAGGTCTCGAGGCCGAGGTCGCCCTCCCAGAGGCGCTGCATCTCCTCGGAGGTCTCCAGGAGGCGGTCAAGGGGCCCCTCGGCATCGACGCGGCCGTCCTTGAGGACGATTATGTGGTCGGCGAGACGGTAGGCCGAGCGACGGTGTGAAACCACGAGGACAGCGGCGTCCAGCTCGAATACGCCGCGCCACAGCATCCGCTCGGTGTTTACGTCCAGGGCGCTGGACACGTCGTCGATCACCAGCAGCTCAGGCGTCCTGACGAACATGCGGGCGGCGGCCGATCGCTGGACCTGGCCGCCCGAGAGCCGGACCCCGCGGGGACCGACGACGGTGTCGAGGCCGTGGTCCAGCTCCTCGATGTCGCGCTCCATGGCGGCCGTCCTGATAGCGCCCGGCAGGTCGACCCTGAGCTCCGGCAGCCCCAGCAGTATGTTGGAACGCAGCTCCTCGCTGAACAGGCGAGGGACCTGCGAGACGTAGGCGCAGCGCGGTGGAACGAGGAATTCGCCGGGTTCTCGCACGACCGAGCCATTCCACCTGATCTCGCCCGCCTGTATGGGGAACGAGCCCATGATCGCCTTCAGCAGAGTGGACTTGCCCGACCCGATACGGCCGGTGAGGACGGTGAAGCCGCGCCGGGGCACCCGCAGGTCCACGCCGCTCACACCGCGGCCGGAGCCCGGGTGCACGTACGTCAACCCATCGACCTCCAGGGACTCGAAGCGATCCGCCTCGGTCTTGGGCTGGAACGGCACCCCGGGCATCCGTCCGAACAGGCGGCTGCGACGACGACGCACCAGCTCGACGGGTTCGGCGTCCGGCATCAGGTCCCGCAGGCGGTCGAGGGACACGGCGACCTGGCGGTAGCGCATCAGGGTCCGGCCCACCTCGGCCGCCATCCACTGGGTCCAGCCCAGGTAGAAGACGAAGAGGGAGAGGTCGCCGACCGAAAAGCTCTCGGTGCCGAGGGAGCGGGCCGCGGCGATCAGGACGAAGCCGGTGCCGATGTTCTGGATGTTGGAAAAGACGGCGTTGAGGCTTTCGCTGAGCAGGATGTCCTTGAGGGTGGTGCGCTTGCGCTCGGCGTTGAGGTCGTCGAAGCGGTCCAGCACCCGGTCCTCGGCGTTCGCGACCTTGATGGCCTCCGCCGCCCCGAACATCTCTCCGATGAACCCGGCCACGTCGCCGGCCGCCTCCCTGCTCTCTTTCCTGTACCGCTGGATTCTCTGCCGCGCCACGTTGACGACGAACACTACAAGGAATATCGGCACGAATACGCCGAAGGTCATGAGGGCGTCGATGCGCGCCATGATGAAGAGCGCGGTCGGCAGGAAGAACATGTGCGCCACGAAGAACTTGAACTGGGAAATGTACTGCGCCACGTGGTCGGCATCGTCCCTGAAGCGGCTGACGGCCTCGCCCGGAGAGCTGGGCAACCCGCGGTGAGCCGGCAGATTCATCAGGTACGAGAAGGCGTTGCGCTGCAGCATCGCGGCAACGTTGAAGTAGCTGTAGTCGTGGAGCACGACTCCGCCCACGAACAGGGTGAAGACCAGCACGCCAATGGCGACCAGTATGGCGCAAAGCTCCCATATGCCGAAGCCGACGCTCGCCTCGCCCGTGAGCTGGTCGAACACCTCTCGCTGGATGAGCCCCACGGCGTTCTCCAGCACGACCATCCAGAAGATGACCGCGAGCAGCTCAACGAGCAGTGGCCACTTCAGGGCCCAGAATATGCGGAGCAGGGAACGCCACGCGCTCATGCCAGCATCTCCCCCGCGTCGGCCGTCAGCATCTGGTGGAACCTGGAGCCCGGCGCCGAGGCCAGCCGCTCCCGCTGCCCATGCTCGACGATGCGCCCCTGCTCGAGCACCATCACCTCGTCGCATCGTTCGAGGGTCGAGAGCCGGTGGGCGATGACCATTACGGTGCGTCCCTCGACGAGCCTGTCCACGGCCCGCTCGATGAGCCGCTCTGTGCCGGGGTCTATTCTCGACGACGCCTCGTCCAGCACGACCACGCGCGGGTCGCGGAGGAATACCCGGGCGAACGCCAGGAGCTGGGCCTCTCCGGCTGACATGCCGGCGCCCTCGGACCGCACCACCGTGTCCAGGCCGTGGGGCAGGTCCTCGTACCAGTCACCCAGGCCGAGATCCTTCACCACCTCGATCATTCGCTCGTCGGGGATGGTGTGGTCGAGCAGCGTCAGGTTGTCGCGCACGGTGCCTTCGAACAGCCGTACGTCCTGCGTGACAACCCCGACCTGGCCGCGCAGCTGCCCTACGCGGGCGTCCCGCACGTCCTGCCCGCCGAGGAGCACGCGGCCGCTGTCCGGGTCGTAGAGGCGGAACAGGAGCCGGGTGATAGTCGTCTTTCCGCTGCCGGTGCGCCCAACAAGCCCGAGGGCCCGCCCAGGCCCGAGCTCGAAGGAGATGTCGTGCAGGACGGGCTCACCGGGGTTGTAGGAGAACGAGACGTCCTCGAATCTCACGGGCAGGGCGCCATCCGGGAAGCGGGCGCCGGGCCCGTCGAGAATGCGCGGCCTCGTCTCCAGCAGGTCCAGTATGCGGATCAGGCTGGCGGTGGCCCGCTGGAGGTTGTTGAGCTGCTGAGTGAACCGTTCCATGGGCTCCAGCAGCATCCTCGTGTAGTGGACGACCAGGTACACAGTGCCTATGGTGACGTGGCCGTTCAGGTACAGCCACGCGCCGACCCCGAGGGCGACGGCGTTACCGACGGCGAACGAGAACCAGGTGGTATTTAGGACGAGGCTGATCATCAGCGATGCGATGAGGTTCTTGCGGAACCAGTCCCTGATCCTGCTGTGGAACCCCAGCATGACGTACGGGCGGGCGCCGCTGGTCCGTATATCCTCCCTGCCCGCGAGCCTCTCTTCTATGAAGCCGAAGGTCTGAGCGCTGGCCTCCCTGACCGCCCGGAACCGGTCCACGGTGAGGTTGCGGAGGCTGTACAGTGCAACGAGAACCAGCAGGGCAAAGACCGTGAGGACCAGCCCGGCGCGCCACTCCTCACGGAAGAGCAGTACGAGGATGCCGGCGAGCAGAATGGTGCTGCCCAGGATGTGGATTACGAACGTGGAGAAGAAGCCGCCGAGCTCCTCGGCGTCGCCGTCGATGCGCTCGATCATCTCCCCGGGCGTGCGCCGGTTGTGGAACGACATGTCGAGCTTCATGCAGTGGCGCGCCAGGTCGCCGCGGAGGGCGTTGGTCGCCGTCCAGCCCACGCGGCCACTGGCGTAGGTGGTGACCACGTTGACTGCCTGCTGGAAGAGAGCGACGGCAGTGAACAGCACGGCAATCCACACGAGGCGCACTACCGGGCTGCCGCCCAGCGCCTCGTCTATGAAGTAGCGCAGGATCTGGGGTCCGAGAAGCTGGAGCCCGATGTTGCCCAGGAGCAGGACGGCGACCGCCGCCGCGAGAGCCTTCTGGGGGCGCAGGTAGGTCCAGAGGAGGCTCGCGTACTTCTTGAATGGGAGACGCGTTCGTGGCGCTGATTCGGTGTACATAGTGATAAGGCCCACAGTCTCAGAAGGCCAAAGTACCAAGGCCCACAGTCTCAGAAGGCCAGAGTAACAAGGATAGACACGGGGCGCCCCGCCGCCTACCATTTTCCATAGACATCTACCCAGTCCCGGAGGACGAGATGCGGTTCTATCGCTTGCTGTACGACGACGCCAACCTGGCACTGGCGGTCGAGACGCCGGACGGTAGTCTCGTCGACCTCACATCAATCGACCCCGACCTGACGGAAGTAGAGGACCTGGCGCTGGCGGCGTCCTTGTCTGGCGTCCCTATAGACGAGGTGACCCTGAACCTGATCGAAGCCGGGGACGGCGATGCCCTGGACCTGGACGCCATCGTGGAGAGTTCGAGGGAGCGTGGTGCGACCGGCCCGTACCTGGACCGGCCCTTCGATCCTCCCGAGGTGTGGGCGGCCGGCGTGACCTACAAGACGAGCGAGATGGAGCGCCGGCGCGAGAGCAAGACGCCCGACATATACTCGCGGGTCTACGCGGCGGAGCGGCCGGAGATCTTCATGAAGGCGACGCCGGACAGGTGCGTCGGGCCCTTCGAGTCCATCGGGGTCAGGGAGGACTCCGAGTGGAATGTGCCGGAGCCGGAGCTGGCCTTCGTGCTCTACAAGGGCGAGATCATCGGCTACACGATCGGCAACGACGTGAGCAGCCGGTCCATCGAGGGCGAGAACCCGCTCTACCTGCCCCAGGCGAAGATGTACGACAGGTGCTGCGCAATAGGGCCGGGCTTCGTCACAGCGGAGGCGCTGGGAGCAGCCGACAACCTGGGCATCCGTTGCGAGATACGACGGGACGGCAAAGCCATCTTCGAAGGGAAGACCACCACGTCGTCCATGGCGAGAAGCTGCGAGGAGCTCGCCGAATGGCTCCTTAGGCACAACACCGTGCCCAACATGACGACGGTGCTGACCGGCACGGCCATCGTGCCCCCGCCGGAGGTGACGCTGGAGGAGGGCGACGAGGTGTCGATCGAGATCAAGGGCATAGGGGTGCTGGAGAACGACGTGGTGGTGGTCTAGAGCTGGATAAGAGGATTCTGAGGTGAGCCATGCTAGAATCTGCATGAGAGTTCTGGGCGCTTCCTCCCTAAGTGAAGTATGACGGGAAGGGAGTTCCTTAAGCGGGTGAGGGAGATTGGCCGTGAGCGTGGTTTGGCGGTCCGTGTTGACACCGAGCGCGGCAAGGGCAGCCATATTACCCTCTACTACGGGAATGCCAATACAGTCGTGAAGGATCGCAGGAAGGAGATCGGGCCTGGCCTACTCTCGAAGATGATTGCTGACTTGGGTCTTGATCGCTCAGACTTCAGATGAGTCGGAAAGGATAGTGAGGCCATGCGATTCCTCTACCCTGCAGAACTGTGGCATGCGGGCCCGGGCGAAGTGGTCGTTTCATTCCGCGACATCGAGGGGTGCCACACTTCCGGCGCGGATGAAGCCGATGCGCTGGAAGAGGCGCAAGACGCGCTAGAAGAAGCAATCGCAGGGCGCATCAACCGCGGTGATCCTATACCCCCGCCAAGTGCATCGCTCCCAGGCGAGTACTTGGTCGCAGTTCCCACCGGCATGGCGGCGAAGGCGGCTCTTGTGCTTGCATTCCGGAGTAGCGGCCTGACGCACTCAACACTTGCTGAGCGAATAGGTACGGACGAGGGCACCGTGCGTCGGATGCTCGACCCCCGAAGTGACAATGCCACAGACCACATCCACAAGGCGCTCCGCGTCCTCGGCAGCGAGTTGGTCGTCGAGGTACGCGAGTTGGCATACGCCTAAGCGAGAGACTTGGGGAGGCCATGGTGCCTTCGAAAGAGATGAGCCGCCAGGAAGCTGCGGAGTACTGGGCAGCGAACGAGGTCACTGCCGAGAATTCCAGTGAAGTGTCCGAAGGTATCCTGGTGCGAAGGCCCCTGTCGTCAATTCCACAGGCTACGCGAACTGAGCCCAAGCGGCGTTGCAGGGCGCTAAACGCTACCTAGGACCTCGCTGACGGTGGCACCTATGTCGGCTGGGGTGGGGACTATCGCTGCTCCGGCTCGCTCGAGCGCGGCCATCTTCTCGGAGGCGCGGGCGGCCCGGCCGGTGATGATAGCCCCCGCGTGGCCCATGCGCCGGCCGGGAGGGGCGCTGCGCCCTACTATGAGGGCCGCGATGGGCTTGCTGAAGTCGCTGGCGATGAATTCGGCGGCCTCCTGCTCGCGCGAGCCGCCTATCTCCCCTATCAGCACGACCGCGTCCGTATCGGTGTCGTCCTCGAACATGCCCAGCACGTCGACGAACGACGTGCCGGAGACCGGGTCACCGCCGATGCCCACGCAGGTCGACTGGCCGATGCCGAGCCCCGTGAGCTGGCCGACGGCCTCGTAGGTCAACGTGCCGCTCCTCGACACGACCCCTACCCTGCCCGGCTTGTGGATTGCGCCGGGCATGATGCCGACCTTGCAGGCGTGGCCGGGCGATATCAGGCCGGGGCAGTTGGGGCCGATGACGGTCACGTCCTTGTCCCTGATGTAGTGGACGACTCCTACCGAGTCCGAGACGGGTATGCCCTCGGTGATGCAGACGACGACAGGGATGCCAGCGTCGACGGACTCCACGATGGCGTCGGCGGCGAATGGGGGCGGGACGAATATGAGGGACATGTTCGCGCCGGTCTCATCGACGGCGTCGGCGACGGTGTTGTAGATGGGCACCGTGTCCTCGAAGAGGCCGCCGCCCTTCCCGGGCGTGACGCCGGCGACCAGGTTGGTGCCGTACTCCCTGCAGCGGCTGGCGTGGAAGCTGCCCTCCCTGCCGGTTATCCCCTGCACCAGGAGTCGCGTGTTCGAGTCGGCGAGAATGCTCAAGAGGCGTTACCTTTCGTTGGGTGGTGCTTGGACCTGCGGGCGGACTGGGCGTCAGCCGGCAACGCCCAGGACCTCGTCGACGGCGCGCGCGGCTCCGGCCAGGTCGTCGACGATCCTGACCTCCAGGTCGGACTCCGACAGGATGCCTCGGCCCTCCTCGGCGTTGGTGCCCAGCATCCGGACGACCATGGGGGTGTTGTCCATCTGCGGGTTCTCTTTAGCCGCCTGGAGCATGCCCCTGGCCACCACGTCGCAGCGGAGTATGCCGCCGAAGATATTGATGAGCACTGCCTTCACGCCGGGGTCGGACAGGATGATGTGCAGAGCGCGGGCGACCTTCTCCTCGTCGGCGCCACCGCCAACGTCCAGGAAGTTCGCGGGACCCGCGCCCGTCTGGCCGATCACGTCCATGGTGGCCATCGCCAGTCCGGCGCCGTTCACCATGCAGCCCACGCCGCCGTCGAGCTTGACGTAGCTGATGCCGTACTCGGCCGCCTGGGCCTCCAGCGGGTCGTCCTGGGCGGGATCGTGCAGATCGCCCAGGTCCGAGTGGCGGAATAGCGCGTCGTCGTCGAAGTCGATCTTGGCGTCGGCGGCGAGCACCCTGCCGTCGCCCGTGACCGCGAGGGGGTTGATCTCGACCAGCGAGCAGTCGCTCTCGCGGAATATGTCGTAGAGCGCCGCCATCATGGATGCGACGGGCCTCACCTGCGCGGGGCCCATGCCCAGCCCGTAGGCGATCCTGCGCCCCTGGTATGGCTGGAGCCCAAGTCCCGGGTCTATGGCCACCCTGATGATCTTGTCCGGGGTGGACTCGGCCACCTCCTCGATGTCCATGCCGCCGGCCTCGCTCACCATGACGACGGGCCCGCGCGCCGCGCCGTCAGTCACGATGCCGACGTACAGCTCGCGCTCGATGTCTATGGGCTCCTCGACCAGCACCGCGTCGACGGGGACGCCCTCGGGGCCGGTCTGGAAAGTAACGAGCCTGGTGCCCAGCAGGGCAGCCGCGGCCTCAGCGGCCTCGTCGGGGGACGAGACGACCTTGATTCCACCAGCCTTGCCCCGTCCGCCCGCATGGACCTGGGCCTTGACGACGGCCCTTCCGCCCAAGCTCTCCGCAACGGCGCGGGCCTCGTCAGGAGATGCCGCCGGACCGCCCCTGGGGACGGGCACTCCGCCGTCAGCGAGGATGCGCTTGGCCTGGTACTCGTGGACCTTCAAGACAACGGTGCTCCGAGACTGGCCTTCTTTACGGTTCCGCTGGTCGGTAAGCGCAGTCCCCGGCTTTGTCCCCTCTCCCTCGACGGGAGAGGGCTAGGGTGAGGGTGTGGAGTGGCGGAGGGAGTGGGATTCGAACCCACGATGAGATTGCTCCCATACCGGTTTTCAAGACCAGCGCCATAAACCACTCGGCCATCCCTCCGCAATGTGGTGAGGTGTCATTTTACCCCGCGCCGGGCCGAGGCGGCAATCAATCCGGCGGCTCCCAATGGGCCACTCCTAGGCTTGGCGTCGCCCGCGAGGACGAAATGGCCCCTCCCTGCAAAGAGGAACTACCGGCACTGCCAGGAGTCGTATATCGCCATCAGCGTGAGGTATTGGATCTCGGGAGAGTTACCTGGCTGAACCCCCAGCCAGGGGTGTCGGTCGGACAGTCATCCCCGCACTTGCCTGGATGGAGCTCGTTCTTGCAGGGGTCCGCCATGGCCTGGTCATAGACGTCCTTGAGGGCAGGGTCTAGCCACACGACATCGATCTTGCTGCGGGCCTCGCGGATAACGGCTAAATGCCTATCGTCGGAAAGTTCGCATGGCTCCCCGTAAGAGAGGGTGGGGTATATGGCCATAGGCGGTATCACGGTCGGGGTGCGAGCTTGCTTAACATTCTTCAAGGAAAGCTCACGTCGTATTTCCTCGCGGGTTGCGTTCAGGAATTCCCTTAGCGTAACCCCAAGTCGCGCTGTAGGATTGACGCAGGAATCCGACGCTGTCGAATCCCTGCACCACTCGAGGTCTTGCCGTATGGACTTCTCCACATCAAGATCGGTGGCGGCAATTCCTAGCCGGCTTGCCAGCTCTTGAACTCGTCCCCTATCCACCATCTCGACTATGACATCAGGCAGGGCATCGTAGCTGCCCATGCTATGAAGGGCCGCCATGCGGAAGTCCCTTCGGAGCAGCCGCGTCTCTCCGGCAAGGACTACCGCCTCATCATCGCCGGGAAGCATCCCGATGACATGGGCGATTTCCCTCTTTCTAAAGTAGTCGGTTGTTTGATGGTAGACCAGGAGAATCAGGAGCCCCGCCAGCAGTAGAGCAGTGGGAGTTACCGCGACTAACCCGGCCTTGTTCATCCCGTATCGCTATCCCCCTCACGCATGAGTGGGCCAGGGTCCGCGTTGCGTCCCGGCCTCTGAGTCCTGCGGAGGTAGTGAGCGAGAGCGATGCATGCGATTAGCGGCAACGCTATTGCCTGGAAGAGATGTAACGCGTTCGAGAGCACCCAAAGGGATTGCCATAGCTGATCTATGAGGCGCAGGATCTCTGACTCCGTAACGCCGGGATAAGTCCGAGTGCTCCCGAACCCGATGCTGCCCCAGAATGTGTATACATCCGATGCGGCGCGGAGAGGGATAAACACCGACCCTATTACCAGGAGAGCAACCGCTGCCCTCTCGTAAAGCCTGGGGTCGCGGAGGCCGAGTACGAGTTGGACGTATATGCTCCTGTGCCTCCGCTTCATAGGTGTATCAGCCTCATGAGCTCCAGTCCTCGCCACGTCGGCGTGGTGTGCGGCAGGATAGGTATCCAAGTCTGCGCTGTCAATGCGCGTCCGAACGGGAGGCGGGCCCTGACCGGCAGGGCGTCCGGCTTCCGATGGCTTGGCGTGGGTGCTACCCTTGGACTCGCTGATTCTGGCGGCAAAGGAGTACGCCCGCACGTGTTGAACGACGAGGAGACCAGTCGGCGGAAGGAGAGCGTGAAGATGGACCATTCCAAGGCTTCTACTCGGGACCTGAAACGGACACGCCGCCGGTAACGCTCCCCCTGGGGGTCTCCGGGTGGCACGCGGTCTTCCTGGGGCTGTACAGCAACATCCACGTTGCAAGTCTCAAGGCGCGCCTGACGGGCGACCGCGGCTTCACCACGTTCGAGCGGGAGGCGTCGGAGACGGGTTCCCCCGACCCGGTCTACTCGGGCCCGTCCGCGGGCAGAGTGGACAACTACGCGCTGGACGAGCGCTTCTGGAAGTACGCGGACCTGACCGGCCAGGACGTCGTATTCGCGGCGGAGGTGGCCAGATCAGGACCGAGTCCCGCGTACGTCGCCTACGTGAAGCTGGTGCCCCTGTCGAACGAGGAAGTCGAGGCGATACAGGCTGACCGGGCGGACGCGGGGACGAAGCGGCTGATAATGATGAACGACGCCTTCGGCGACTACACCTCGCTGCCACATCACGACCCGAGGCAGGTGATCTGGGACTGGCTGGAACCATACAGGGACACGGACTTCAAGACCCTGCTCTGGTGCGCCAGCCAGGGGGACGCGGCGCACTACCCGTCGATGGTCCTCCCGATCGTCGGCTCGGGCACGACCGACTTCCCCAGGGAGATAGACCGGGCGATCAACGAGACGATCACCGACCTGGCGGGCAAGGGCGTTGACGCTCTGTACGAGGTGATCGAGTTCTGCCACGAGGCAGGGATACAGGTGCACGTCAGCAACCGGATGGAGTCGTTCCAGTGCTCGCCGCCGTTCGAGGAGTTCTTCACCGGGTCGCTCTACCTGGAGCACCCTGAGTGGCGATGCGTGGACATCGACGGGCGGGAGATCGCCCGAATGAGCTACGTATACGAGGGCGTTCGCGAGGTCGTCATGGGCGTTTTCCGGGAGTACGCGAACGACTACGACATCGACGGCGTCAACCCGATCTTCAACCGGGGCGCCCCGTTCCTGCTCTACGAGGAGCCGCTGCTGGACGGCTTCAGGGCGGAGACGGCGCTCGACGCACGGCAGCTCGCGGAGGACGACGAGCGGTACCTCCGCTACCGGGCGGGAGTGATGACGGAGTTCATGCGCTGCCTGCGGAGGGAGATGGACGAGATGGGGGAGAAGCGCGGCAGGAAGATCGAGATATCGCCACACGTGCTGAACGACGAGAAGACGAACCTGTACTACGGGCTTGACGTGGCGGCGTGGGTGCGGGATGGGCTGGTCGACAACATTATTTCGTACCCGTGGCAGAACCTGGACACCGACGTGCCCTACTTCGCGGGTCTCACGAGGGGCACCGGCGTGACCTACTACAACGAGGTGATGCCCCGGAGGATGTCTCCCGAGGAGTACCGGCAGAGGGCCATCGAGGACTACGCGGCGGGTGTGGACGGACTGTGCTTCTGGGACACGAACTTCAGGGACAGGTTCAAGAGGGAGTACAGCATGATCCGGCGGCTCGGCCACAGGGACGAGCTCGCCGGATGGGACGACGGCGAAGGGGAGTTCTTCAAGACGAGGAGGCTGCTCAGCGTGGGCGGATACGTCATGGACAAGTACCCGCCGCTATGGGCCTACTGATCAAATGGGAATAGCGGTGTGGTGCCGAAGGCCGGATTCGAACCGGCACGGGATGTAACTCCCAACGGTTTTTGAGACCGCCGCGTCTACCGTTCCGCCACTTCGGCAGTAGGCGAGAGGGGCACATGCCCCGCCGGGCCATTATCGGAAACGCGCTGTGTACCCGTCAACAGAAGGCCCCGGTACAACGGACCCCTAACCGCGCCCCGCCCCTTCTGGATTCCGGCCTTCGCCGGAATGACGGTTGTAGGGTTCTCCCTATGGTGGAAGAGGACCCTAGTCATTCGTCATGGCGTATCGGTCTGCCGTAGGCGTCGAAGAGCTCCAGGCTCGGTGTGCCGCGCCGGTCGACGCGGATGGATACGCGGTCCTTGCCGTCGCCGTCCATGAGGACGAGGCTGGGCAGGCCGTCCTCGTCCACCTCAAAGGACATCCGGGCCTCGCCATAGGGGCCTGTCAGGTCGATCACCGGGGCGTTCCCATCGTCGACTCCCAGCGAGAGGCGCGGCTCCCCAGCCATGTCGTACAGGCTCAGCGTCGGCGAGCCCTCCGGGTCCAGGTCCAGGGATGCGCGCACCGAGCCCCGCAGGTCGTACAGCGAGAGGGAGGTCGCCCCCGTGTCGTCGCCGACCGCCAGCTCGGCGACGCTTTGCCCGTTGCCGTCCAGCAGCACCAGCCCCGAAGTCTCTCCCTGCGTCGCCAGGACGACCCTGGGCCGTCCCTCGCCGTCCACCACCTCGAACCGGTTCGCGCGAATCACCTCTTCGGCCATGACAGCCTCCGCTGGAGTAGGGCCCCAATAGCATATGCCAAATCCTCCTGGTCCGTGACGAAAATGCTTGACTTCTGCACGAACATTGGTGCTATAATGTCATCTTGCCTCTGCGGGCGGAGACGTGGGTCCCGCCCCTACAGGCAGGAGGGAGCTGACGGCGTGTCGATTGTAGGGATCATCGCGAATCCGGCTGCGGGGAAGGACATCAGGCGACTGGTGGCCCACGGCCGGTTCGTGCCGAACAACGAGAAGGTGAACATCCTCCGGCGGGTGCTGGCTGGCCTGGCGGGCGCGGCGGTGGAGCGCGTAGTGATGATGCCGGACACGGGGATGCTGTGCCACCAGGCCGCAAGCGGCTCGCAGCACGGCTTAGAGACAGCGATGCTGGATTTGGCTATAGATGGACGGGAGGAGGACTCGACCCGGGCGGCGAGGGCTATGGCCAGCATGGGCGTTTCCTGCATCGTGACCCTGGGCGGCGACGGCACCAACAGGGCGGTTGCGAAGGGGTCGGGCGATGTTCCGCTGGTGCCCATATCCACCGGCACGAACAACGTTTTCCCGTACATGGTGGAGGGCACGGTGGCCGGGCTGGCGGCCGGTGTCGTGGCCTCGGGGGTGGTGGAGGTCGAGTCCGTGACCGTGCGGACCAAGATGCTGCGGGTCAGCGTCGACGGGTCCGAGAGCGAGCCCGCGCTGGTGGACGTCGCGGTCAGCGCAGTGCCCTTCGCCGGGGCGCGGGCGATCTGGGACATGTCCACGGTGCACGAGATATTCCTGGCGAGGGCCGAGCCGGACGGCATCGGGCTGTCGGCGATCGGTGCGAGGCTGGAGCCGGTCGGGATGGCCGACGGCCACGGCCTCCACGTCCGCATCGGCGAGCCGGGCGTCACAGTGTCGGCGCCGATAGCGCCCGGAGTCGTCGAGGATGTGCCCGTCGGGGGTTGGACCCGCCTAAAGCCGCGTGAGCCGGCGACGGTGGGACTTTCCCCGTGCACGATCGCGCTGGACGGCGAGAGGAGCGTCCGGGTGGCGCAGGGGCGGAGGGCAGAGGTAACGCTGACGCTGGACGGCCCGCCGGTGGTGGACCCGGCGGCGGCGCTGGCGAGGGGATCTGAGGCGGGGCTGTTCACACGGCGGACGTGACCGGGAGCAGGCACGATCAGCCTAGAGTTGCCTCATGAGGTATTTCGAAAGCTCTGAAGTAACTGCTTCATATCATGGCTGCGCTGGTGAGCACTGACCTTCGACCCTTCGACAGGCTCAGGACAGGCGGAGCTCAGGCCGAACGTACCTTCGAGCAGCTACGGCGCTTACAGGTTCGATGCGTCCGATTGAGCCCGTCGTGCGTAGTAATAGTGACCAAACACCTCCCTGGAGCGTTGTATTACTAACGGGGGTGAAATCAAGAATGGCGATAGCAACAGACGAACAGACAATGATCGCGGATACGCTCCCCGACACCCTCATGGGTGACGAGGGACAGGACCTCACGCTGCACGAAGGTGCGGACGCGATGCGCGTCTACCTGCAGAGCGCGAGCCAGCATCCCCTGCTCACGAAGGAAGAGGAGGTCGAGCTGGGCTGCGCCGCGGGGACCTGGATGCTGCTGAAGGAGCTCAGGTCCAGCTTCGAGGACGAGCACGGGTGGACGCCCAGGCCGGCGGACCTCGGAGCGATAGCACTTCGGGATCTCGGCCAGCATGCCGGCAAGATCGAGGCGCTCGCACATGCCATGGGCGCCGGGCACGAAGCCGGCGTCGGACCCGAGGTCCGCAGTGTAATCGACAGGCCCCTCAAGAACGGCATGAAGGCGTCGGTCGCCGAGCGCGCGGGCGTCTCAGAAGACGACGCCGCGGCCGGTCTCGCGGCGGCTTCAAGGCTGCTCGGCCTGCTGCCCGCGAACGTGGTGGAGCGGGTCGGCCTGTACGACACGGACCGGGAGGACATCAAGACCGTCCTCGAAGACTGCGAGCTGGACCTCTCGCGCCGGTGGGCGGAGGTAGAGCGCGAGGGCGCTGCGGCTATGGAGCGGCTGGTCAACTCGAACCTCAGGCTGGTCGTGAGCGTGGCGAAGAAGTACGGCGGCAGAGGGCTGCCGCTGCTCGACCTCGTCCAGGAGGGCAACCTGGGGCTGATGAGGGCGGTCGAGAAGTTCGACCCCCACCGGGGCTACAAGTTCAGCACGTACGCCTACTGGTGGATCATGCAGGCGATGACCCGCGGACTCGCGGACCAGAGCCGGACGATCCGACTGCCGGTGCACGTGGTCGAGCGCGTACAGCGCATGAACAAGATGGAACGGACGCTGACGACGGATATGGGCCGCGAGCCGACCATAGAGGAGCTTGCGGAGGCCCTCGAAGTCGAAGTCAGCGACGTGGAGGACCTGCAGCGCCGGCGGCGGCACACGCTGTCGCTCGACGCGCCGGTAGACGACGAGGAGTCGTCGGCACTGGAGGACTTCTACCACGACAAGTCGGCGGTTCCGCCCGAGGAGCTGGCGATCCGTCAGATCACGCGTGAGAAGGTACTGGACGCGGTGGCCGAGCTGCCGCCGCGGATGGGCTACGTCCTCCACCTCAGGTTCGGGCTGGTCGACAACCGGCCGCGGACCCTGGAAGAAGTCGGGCAGCTGCTCGGCGTCACGAGGGAGCGGACGCGCCAGATAGAAAGGCAGGCCCTGAGCCAGCTGAAGGCGTCGCCCGAGGTCGTGGAGCTGCTGGACAGCATGGACCTAGACCACCGGTTTCAGTAGAGGGTGACCGCCACTTCCTGGCCCGCGTAGAGGCCGCCCGCGTCGATGGGAACGGTGACGTGCCCATCGGCGCGGACCATCGTGTAGACCAGGTTGGAGCTACCGAACACCGGCTCCGCGGACACCAGTCCGTCCACCCCTTCCAGGGCGACTTGCACCGTGTCCTGGCGCCCGGTCTGTGACGGCACGTCCCTGGCCAGCGTGGCGCGGATCGAGGGCCGCCACCGTTCGGGCCGCGCACCCATGAGGGCCCGGACCACGGGCGCCGCGATCATGTCGAACACGACGGCCGCCGAGACAGGGTTGCCGGGTAGCCCGACGGCCGGCTTGCCATCCAGCAGTGCCAGGATGGTCGGCTTGCCGGGCTTGAACGAGATGCCGTGGACGAGGACGCCCGGCTCGCCGAGGCTGGCGAAGACCCGAGCGGTCATGTCCCGCGCGCTGACCGAGCTGCCCGCCGAGAAGACCAGCATGTCGGAGCACGCCAGCCCGTCGACGGCGGCGGCTCGCTGCTCCTCGAAGTCGTCAGGCACGAGCCCTGCCGTCACGGCCACGCCCCCTGCCCTCTCTGCCAGCGCGGATAGCGTGTATGTGTTCACGTCGCGTACCTGCCCGGGGCCGGGCGTGGACTCCGGCGGCACCAGCTCGTCGCCGGTCGACACGATAGCGACCCGGGGCCGCCGGGCGACCTGGACCCGTTCGATGCCCAGCGTCATCAGCCCGCCAACGTCCTGAGGCCTCACCTCGTGGCCCGCGGGCAGGACCACGCCGCCGGCGCGAATGTCCTCGCCCACCTGGTTGACATTCTCCCCCGGCGCCACAGGCCTGAGCACCTCGATGCTGTGGTCGTCTATGGCCTGCGTGTGCTCGACCATCACCACGGCGTCCGCGCCGGCGGCGAGCATTCCGCCGGTGTAGGCCCTTGCAGTCTGCCCTGTATCCAGGGACACGGAAGGAGGAGCGCCCATGCTGACTTCGCCCACCACGTCGAGAAACGCCGGGAGGCTCTCGGTCGCGCCGAAGGTGTCGGTCGATCGGACGGAGTAGCCGTCCATGGTGGAGCGCGGGAAGGCCGGCAGATCGGCCTCGGCCAGGACCTGGGAGGCGGTCACGCGGCCCAGGGCCTCGTACGCGCCGACGGTCTCGGCCTCGACTCGCGGCTCGAGGCGGTCAATCAGGACGCGCAGCGCCTGGCCCGGAGGCAGGACGTTGAAGAACTCAGGCATCTGCCCGCAAATGCCTCATAGCCTCCTCTCCCTCGATGGGAGAGGACGGAGGCGAGGGTGGAGGTGTCGGCACGGCATTCCCCTCATCCCTTCGACAAGCTCAGGGCAGGCTCCACCTTCTCCCTGGCGGGAGAAGGAACTCTACAGGCCCAGGATATTGCCCTGGGCGTCCACGTCCAGCTGCCGCGGCGAACCGGGAAGGCCGGGCAGTGTCATCATCGTGCCCGCGATGGGATATATGAAGCCCGCTCCCACGGAGGCGCGGACGTCGGAGACCTCGAATGTGTACCCGGACGGGCGGCCGATGAGCCTGGGGTTGTGGGATATGGAAAGGTGAGTCTTGGCCATGCAGACCGGCAGGTTGCCCCAGCCATTGTTGCGGAAGCGACGCATCATGGTGCGGGCCGCCGGGGCCCACCGGACATCGTCCGCGCCGTAAATCCTCGTCGCAAGGGTCTTGACCTTCTCCTCGACCGACGCATCCTCCGGGAACAGGTAGGTCATCTTAGGCTCGCCCTTCGCTGCCTCCACGACGGCTTCGGCCAGATCGGTGCCCCCGGCGCCGCCCTCGGCAAAGACGCGGCTCTGCACAGCGGCCTGCGCCCCGGCCGCCTCGGCGCGGGCCTTCACGATGGCCGTCTCCTCGGGTGTGTCCGACGGGAACTCGTTGATGGCCGCCACGACGGGCAGGCCGTAGGAGCGAACGACGCCGATCAGGTGCTCCAGGTTCGCACAGCCCTTCTCGACCGCATCAGTATCGGTGTTGTCGAGGTCGCGGAACTTGACGCCGCCGTGGGACTTCATCGCCCGGACCGTCGTGACCATGACCACAGCACTGGGCTCCAGACCGTTGGCTCGGGCCTTGATGTCGATGTATTTTTCGAAGCCGAGGTCTGCGCCGAAGCCGGCCTCCGACAGCACGTAGTCGACGTAGCTGCGCGCGAGCCTGTCGCCGACCACTGAGCTGCAGCCGTGGGCGATGTTGCCGAAGGGTCCCGTATGTACCACGACGGGCTGGCCCTCGGTCGTCTGCACGAGGTTGGGTTGTATGGCATGACGGAGGAGCGCCATCAGGGAGCCAACGGCGTCGACATCATCGGCGGTCACCGGGGAGCGGTCCGCCTTCGCGCCGACGACGATCCGCTTCAGGCGGGCGCGCAGGTCTTCCAGGTCGGACGAGAGGGCGAGGACGGCCATTATCTCGGACGCAGTTACGATGTCGAAGCCGGTCTCGCGTATGGGAGCGTTGTTCTTGCCGCCCAGTCCGGAGATGATGGAGCGGAGAGAGCGCTCCTCCATGTCGGTAACCCTGCGCCAGGTGATGTCCTCGGGCCTGAAGCCGTCGATCTGGCCGCGCTGGGCGACATTGTCGGTCAGTGCCGCCAGTAGGTTGTGGGCCGACGAGACCGCGTGGGCGTCGCCCGTGAAGTGGATGTTCACCTCGTCCTGCGGCTCGACGAGCGATGCTCCGCCGCCGGTGCCGCCGCCCTTTATGCCGAATATGGGGCCGAGCGACGGCTCCCTGAGGGTCGCGGCAGCCCTGTAGCCGAGCCTGCCCAGCGCCTGGGTGAGCCCGACCGTCGTCGTCGTCTTTCCCTCACCCGCCCTTGTCGGAGTGATGGCCGTGATGAGGATCATCTTGCCCTTGCTGCCGTCCTCCCGGATGGCGTCGAGGGAGAGCTTGGCCTTGTACTTCCCATACGGGGAGACGTGGTCTGGGTCGATGCCCATCCAGTCGGCGATCTCGGTGATGGGTCTCATGGGTCCTCCTGGCTAGATACGGTCGCACCGGCGAATTGTAGCATAGGCCGCCTAGCCGCCATTGCTATGACAACGGCGCACCGCCACCCACCATGTCGTCCCGAGCCTCCTGGCGAGGGACCTGGGGCGGGGTCGGCCTCGGCCATGCCAGGAGACGACGCCGTTTTCGTCACCGTGTGCGGCCTTCGCAAGGCCATATTGATTCTGATGGCCGGGCTGGCTGGAATGGTATAATTGGTCGTCGAAGTTCCTTGGAAAGGTGTTGTGCTATGGGGGCGACGCACGTAACCGTGACCATACGAAACCCAGCCGAGCCCGGACGGGTGTGGGAAGGACTCTTCCTCGTCGATACCGGAGCAACAGACTGCCTCGTGCCCAGGCAACACCTGGAGTCCATCGGCCTTGTACCTGAAGGACAGCGCAGATACGGCTTGGCCGACGGCAGCGAGGCCCGATTGGACATCACGGGTGGTCGGATAGAGTTCATGGGCGAGACCACCTGGGGAACCATTGTGTTCGGAGAGAAAGACGCCGAACCGCTGCTGGGAGTCACCGCACTGGAGTCTGTGGGCATAGAAGTAGACCCACGCAACCAGACCATCACCAGACTTCCGGCAACGCGGCTAAGGGGATTCCAAACTCTAGGCGGGTAGCCAGCCGGATGGCCGGTTGACTATGATGTAGCTGCCATGCCCGCCTCCACAGCAGATATTCGCAGCGCTGCCGCCGAGCTTCGGGAGATAGTCGGCGACGCGTACGTCATTCACCGGCCCGAAGACCTGATCGTGTTCGAGTACGACGGGTCGGTGGACAGGGCCATGCCGCAGCTTGTCGTCCTTCCCGCGACCCCGGAAGAGGTCTCGCGGGTGCTCGCGACTGCCCACCGGTACGGGCTGCCCGTGGTGGCCCGGGGCGCTGGCACTGGACTCAGCGGCGGCGCAGTCGCCGAGGAGGGCGGCATCGTCCTGGCGCTCACACGGATGACGCGCATCCTCGCGATCGATCCGGCGGACCAGGTAGCCGTCGTCGAGCCGGGCGTGGTGAACGTGGACGTCACCGCGGCGGCGTCCGATTACGGCCTCTACTACGCGCCCGACCCTTCGAGCCAGACCGCCTGCACCATCGGCGGGAACATCGCCGAGAACTCTGGAGGGCCGCACTGCCTCGCGTACGGTGTTACGACAAACCACGTCCTGGGCATGGAGGTGGCGCTGGCGGACGGCTCCGTGCACTGGCTGGGGGGCATGACGCGAGAAGCGCCCGGCTACGACCTTAGAGGCATCGTCATCGGCTCAGAGGGCACGCTGGCGGTGGCGACAAAGGTCATCGTGCGACTCTTGAAGCAGCCGGAGGCGGTCCGCACGCTCCTGGCCATTTACGAGGAGATAGGCCAGGCGAGCGCCGCGGTGTCCGGCATCATCGGCGCGGGCGTCGTCCCGGCGGCGATAGAGATGATGGACCGGCTGTGCATCCAGGCGGTCGAGCCCGCCGTCAACGCCGGCTATCCGGAGGGTGCGGGCGCGGTACTGCTGGTCGAAGTCGACGGGCTGCGGGAGACCGTGGAGGAGGAGTCGGAGGAAGTGGAGCGCATCTGCCGCAGCCACAACCCGATGGAGATAAGGACGGCGGCGGACGCGGACGAGCGGGCCCGCTTATGGGCCGGCAGAAAGGGCGTCCTGGGCGCGCTGGGCAGGCTCGCGCCCAACTACTACCTCGTCGACGGCACGATTCCCAGGACGAAGCTGCCCGAGGTCCTCGCCAGCATCGGGGAGATCTCAGACCAGTACGGGCTGCCCATAGCAAACCTGCTGCACGCGGGAGACGGCAACCTCCACCCGTCGATCCTGTTTGACGAGCGCGACGCCGACCAGCTCTCCAGAACAATGGCGGCCGGCGGCGACATCCTGAAGTTGTGCGTAGATTCGGGCGGCGCGCTGTCGGGCGAGCACGGAATCGGCATCGAGAAGCAGGAGTACATGCCGCTCATGTTCAACGACGACGACATGGGGGCGATGGCCCGCCTGGACCCGGCCTTCGGCGCGAACGGCATGCTGAACCCCGGCAAGGTCTTCCCCACAGGCAAGGACCGCACCCACGTCTCACACTCCGCCCCGGTGGCGCTTACCGGCGCGGGGGCGTACATCTAGGCAATCGAGATGCAAGCGGGGCGGGACTATGAGATCGAGGAGATCAGACCGCAGTACGAGGCCCGCCCCGACGACGTGGCCGGGATCGCGGACGCCCTGCGGTTCGCGAACCGGGGAGAGTTTTCCGTAGTCACCTGGGGAGGCGGTACGCGGATCGGGCTGGGCAACATTCCAACCAGGTACGACATGGCCCTCGACGTGACCGGCCTGGACCGAATAGTGGACCATACCCCCGGCGACCTGACCGCGACGGTCGAGGCCGGCATCACAGTCGCGGCTCTACAGGAGGCTCTTGGCCGTCACGGGCAATTCCTGGCCGTCGACCCGCCTCTGCCCGATAGGGCCACACTGGGGGGCACACTTGCAGTCGGCGCGAGCGGGCCGCTCAAGTGGCAGTACGGGAGCATCAGGGACACGGTAATCGGAATGAAGGTCGTCCAGGCCGACGGCACCGTCACCAAGAGCGGCGGCCAGGTGGTCAAGAACGTGAGCGGGTTCGACATGGCCAGGATGCACATAGGCGCTCTAGGCACGCTGGGAGTCATCGCGGAGGTCTCGCTCAAGCTCACGCCTCGCCCTGCCGGGGAGGCGACTGTGCTAGCCGGCTTCGATCGGTCGGGCCCATGCCTTGACGCTGCGCTGGGCCTTTTTCGAAGCGGCATGATGCCGCTGGCGCTTGCAGTGTTCGACGCGCAGGCCGAGCGTCGGATGGGAACGCAGGGGCCCGGCAACACAGTCGCCGAAAGCGGATGGCGGCTCGCCGTACGGCTTGGCGGACGCCCCCGCACGCTGGACAGGCAGGTGAGGGAGAGCCGCGCCGCCGTAGGGGCCGGGGCAGACGTTCTGGATGCAGATGAGGCCGCGCCCCTGTGGAGGGCGCTGGCCGACTTCGGTTGGAACCGGGCCACGCGGCCGATGCTCGGCTTCCGGGCGAACGTCACGCCGTCCGGTGTCGCATCCCTCATCGAGGGGATAGAGGGCATCGAACACACGGACGGCCTCGATCCGGCAGTCGTGGCGCACCCGGCCCACGGCACGGTCCTAGCCTCGTGGCTGGGAGACGGCACGGTGCGCGCGCCCATACCCGGCATACTGGACCGCATGTGGGACCTCGCCTCACAGGCCGGCGGCCACCTGGTCGTCGAGCAGGCGCCGCTGGCCGCCAGGGCCGGAATCGACGTCTGGGGCGGTATGGGCGGTCCGGAGCTGGTCACGCGGGGCCTGAAGAGCCAGTTCGACCCCAACGGAATTCTGAACCCGGGGCGGTCCGCGGGGGGCATATGACGTCGTCTCCGACCGGCCTGGACCCGCTAAAGCTGTTCTCGGGGCCTGACGCTCCCGCGGAGTCCGACCTGTACAAGTGCGTCCACTGCGGGTTCTGCCTGCAGGCGTGCCCGACGTACGTGGAGACGGGGCTGGAGACGGAGTCCCCGCGAGGCCGCATCGCGCTGATGAAGGCTGTCAACGAGGGGCGCATCGAGATAGGCCCCACGGTCACGGAGCACTGGGACCTGTGCATCCAGTGCCGTGCCTGCGAATCGGCCTGCCCGTCGGGCGTGCCATACGGCCGGCTCATCGAGGCGACGATGGCGCAGGTCGAGAGACAGCGCAAGCCCTCCGTGTTCGCCCGTGCCGTTTCCGGCCTGCTGCTGAGGGGCCTCGTGCCGCACCAGGGACGGCTGGCCCTCGTGGTGAAGGCGATGCGGATGTACAAGGGGCTGGGCCTACAGGCAGCCGTCCGGAAGACGGGCGCGCTGCGGCTGGTGTCGAAGGGCCTTGCCGAGCTGGAGGACACGGCACCGGACATCGCGCCGGGCCCGTTCAAGGCCAAGGGACAGGTGATCCCAGCCGTCGGAGATCGACGGGCGAGGGTCGCGCTGCTGTCGGGGTGCGTGATGCCGCTGGTGCACGGGCCGCAGATGGACGCGGTGACGCGGGTGCTGGCGCGCAATGGGTGCGAGGTGGTCGTCGTCAAGGAACAGGCCTGCTGCGGCGCGATCCACTCTCACGTGGGGGACATGGAGATGGCGCGAGATCTGGCGCGGCGCAACGTGGACGCGTTCCTGGGCGAACGGGTGGATGCGGTGGTAGTTGCGTCGGCGGGATGCGGCGCGCGAATGAAGGAGTACGGGCACCTGCTGGAGGACGACGGGGCGTACTCCGAGAGGGCGACGACGGTTGGGGGCATGGTGAGGGACGTGCACGAGTTCCTTGCCGACCTGCCGCTCGTGCCCCCGCAGGGCAGGCTGCCCTACAGGGTCACGTACCAGGACTCGTGCCACCTGGCGAACGCCCAGCGCATCACCGAAGCGCCGCGACAGCTCCTGAGGGCGATTCCAGGGCTGGAACTTGTGGAGATGGCCGCCTCGACCAGGTGCTGCGGAGCCGGAGGCACCTATGCGATCACGCAGCGCGAGTTCTCGCTGCGGGTCCTGAGGTCGAAGATGGCCAACGTGGGCGCTACTGAGGCGGAGGTGCTGGCCACGGCGAACCCGGGCTGCGTGATCCAGCTACAGCAGGGCGCGGCCCAGTTCGGCCCAGACGTGCAAGTGCGCTACGTGACCGACCTGCTGGACGAGGCCTACTCGGCGGAGACGGCGTAGGTCACCCGCTCCCCGTCTGGCCTCGCTGCCTGAGGGCGTGGTCGATCAGCACGAGGGCCATCATCGCCTCGACCATCGGGACGGCGCGCGGAAGCACGCATGGGTCGTGGCGGCCCCGGCCTTCGAGGGTCGTGGGGTTGCCGTCCACGTCGACGGTCTCCTGGGACCGCATGATGGTGGCGACGGGCTTGAAGGCGGCCCGCATCACTATGTTCTCGCCGATCGATATGCCTCCCTGGATGCCGCCGGAGTGGTTCGTCCGCGTCCTGATGCGGCCGCCCTCGCTGTAGAAGGGGTCGTTGTGCTGCGAGCCGGTCATGGCGATACCGCCGAAGCCGGAGCCGATCTCGAACCCCTTGCAGGCAGGGAGCGACATGACGCCCCTGGCCAGGTCGGCCTCCAGCTTGTCGAAAACCGGCTCGCCCCATCCCGGCGGCACTCCCCTGGCCACGCATTCGACGATGCCGCCGAGGGTGTCGCCGCTCTTCCTGGCCCCCTCGATCTGCTCGATCATCCGCTCGGCCATGTCGGCATCGGGACATCGGACGATGTTGGACTCGACGCCGGCTTTCGTGACTGAGTCAGGGTCCACGTCGGCTCTCAGGTCCCGGACCTGCTTCACGTAGCCGACGATCTCCACGCCGTAGTCGCGGGCGAGCAGCTTACTCGCTATCGCGGCGGCGGCGACGCGGCCTATGGTCTCCCTGGCGCTGGCCCTTCCGCCGCCCTTCCAGTTCCTGAGGCCGTACTTGGCCTGGTAGGAGTAGTCGGCGTGGGACGGGCGGAACTTGGTCCGCATGTGCTCATAGTCCTTGCCGCGGGCGTCCTCGTTCCACACGCCGATGAGTATGGGCGTTCCGAGGGTGCGGCCTTCGAACACGCCAGAGAGGATCTCCGCCCTGTCGGACTCCTTGCGCTGGGTGACGATGCGGCTCTGGCCCGGGCGGCGCCTGTCCAGCTCGGGCTGGATGTCATCGACGGACAGCTCGAGGCCCGGCGGGCAGCCGTCCACGACGACGCCCACAGCGTCGCCGTGGGACTCACCCCAGGTCGTCACCCGGAACATGTGGCCGAAGGTGTTGCCCACCTGGTGCCTCGCTTCGTGGCTCTCATCGCTCAGTCTTCGGGAGCCCTTGCGTCACCCCAGTCGGTAGAAGCGGGTCCCTCATCCCCCCTGGATCGGGGACAGTTCCTGCTCGCAGGAATCCGGCCTCCGCCGGAATGACGCCAGGCCGTCGTGTTATGATGAAGCCGTAGACAATAGTACCATTGCCGCAAACAGCGGGCCCGGGTCGAACACCTGCGAACACCTTTCGCTCCGGCGAATGAGAGTGGATCGTAGCCCGGGCCCCCTCTTTTGGGCGGGGGCACGCAAACCGGTCGAAACGGGACAGCCGAACCGGTTGTGACGGTGCGAGACGGGTCGTAGGCTTGTCCCATGACTGCGATATCCCTCTCGCTGGCGTGGATGAGGAGCGTGGCCGCGTACAAGACCGACCGCCCCGTTCGGAGAAGGCCCTCCGGCTGGCGCTACACCCTCCGGGCAACCCAGAGCCGTGACTTCACCCTGCTCTGGCTCAGCACCATGTCTATGGTGGCGGGCTACCAGATGCAGGGCATCGCCCAGAGCTACCTGGTGTACGAGATGACCCGCTCGGCCAAGATCCTCGGCCTCGTGAGCGGGCTGTCGGCGGTGCCGGTGCTGTGCCTCGCGCTCGTGGGAGGGGCGTTCGCCGACCGGGTGCCCCCGAAGCGCCTGGTGCAGGTGGGGCAGGCGTGCTCGATGAGCCTGGCGCTGTTCGTGGCCTTCTCGATAATCACGGATTCGGTCACGTGGGTCCACCTGGCGGCAGCTGCCCTCGTGCAGGGCGTCGCATGGTCGTTCATGGGACCTGCAAGGCAGGCGATGATGCCTCACTTGCTACCGCGCAACCGGATAGCCAACGGCATCGCCCTGATCTCCGCCGGGATGAGCGCTCCAGCGCTGGTTGCGCCCGCCCTGGCGGGCCTGATCTACGCCTTCGTCGGCCCCGAGGGCGTCTACCTCGTCATTGCCGGCCTGGGCCTCATCGCGGTTGTCCTGTCGACGTCGATCCGCGCCGACACGAAGCCGGAGGCCGGACCGAGGGGCTCGGTGGCGGCGGACATCGCGCAGGGAGTGTCGTACATCTGGAACAAGGAGGTGGTCCGCCTCCTGCTATTGATCGGGTTCGTGTTCATCTTCTTCTCGGCCCCGCTCCAGAGCCTGCTGCCGGTACTAATCGTCGAGGTGTATGAGCTGGAGTCCGAGGCGCTGGGACTGCTGGTGAGCATGGCCGGGGTCGGGTCGCTGGTCGGGACGGTGATTATAGCCGGGCTCCGGGAGGGCGGACGCGGGAAGCTGCTGATCGGCGCGGGGGTGCTGACCGGAACCGTGATGGTGGCCGTGGGACTCATCCCCTTCTACGGTGTGGCCGTCGGAGTAATAGCCGCCGCGGGGCTCGGGACGGCCGGTGTATGGTCGCTGAACCAGATACTGATCATGGGTCAGATCGAAGACCGGTACCGGGGCCGGGTCATGAGCATATTCATGATGAACTTCGGCCTGGCGCCGTTTGCGGTGCTCCCCGCAGGGATCATCGCCGACATCGTGGGGCCCCAGCCGGTGCTGGCTGGCCTCGGCGTGCTGATTGTCTTGTTTTCTGCGCTCGTCCTGGTAAAGGAGCCGCGGGTCAGGAATCTGCGCTAGGACACGCGGCTACTTCCTGCACAGGGGCTATATCGGCAGTTTGGGCGCGGGGATCAGCTTGTGATTGGTGGTGTCGGGAATCAGGCCCAGCACCTGGAGCGTGGTAGCCCCGACAAGGTACTGGTCCTCTTCGCCGAATACCACGCGGCTCGTAGCTTCTCGCCCTTCGACCGACAGACGCGCTTCTCCAACCGGGAACTGCGTCTTCCTGCCGTCGGCGAGAGTGAATTCCATGGTCTCTTCGGGCTGCACGCCCACCTGCTCCCGCAGTACGGAGTCTGGCAATACCGTGAACGTCGCGCCTGTGTCGACGAGAGCGTCGACCCACTGCGTGGATCCGCCGTTCCCGTCGCTCACGCCAATGTGCGCGGCGAACGTACCCATATGACTAATCTCCTCATTGCCAGATACGAACAGCCTAGCGCGTGAGGCACCTGTCGTCAATTCGGCAGCCGGCGCCGAGTTTGCCAGGGGCGTGGTCAGTCGGTAGACTGCGGTGGTGAACTCCAACGGACACTCCTCGTCGGACAAGCCTGAATCCGCTGGGGAGCGTTCACGGGAGCCGCGCGTCAGGAGCTCCGCCGTGCGCGCGCGAGCCAGGCGCCGATTCTCCCGGGGCACCTTCGCCTCGCTCGCCAACCGCAACTACCTGCTCCTCTGGTTGGGCATGATATGCCTGATGGGCGGCGTGCAGATGCAGATGATCGCCCGCGGCTACCTGGTGTACGACCTGACGAAGCAGCCCATCCTGCTCGGCATCGTGAACGGCGGCTCCGCGATCCCGATACTCTTCCTGTCGCTGTGGGGCGGAGCGATAGCCGACCGGGTCGACCGGAAGAAGATCATCCAGGGCGGCCAAGGCCTCAACGTAGCAATCGCGCTGGTGGTGACTGTCCTCATCGCGACGGGCCTCGTCCACTGGACTCACCTGCTGGCCGCTTCGATGCTCCAGGGTGGGATGTGGTCATTCATGATGCCGGCTCGGCAGGCGATCATCCCGGAGATCGTGGGCCAGAAGAACCTGACGAACGGCCTCGCGCTGAACGCGGCGGGCATGAGCGCAATGACCCTCGTGTCGCCCGCTGTCGCGGGATTTCTGTACGAATACTTCGGGCCCCAGGGTGTTTACGTCGTCATCACGGCGCTGGGTTTCCTGGCGATGGCGACGACTAGCCTGGTTCGCTACGACGGCAGCAGCACGGTTCGGGCAAACGTGCCGATGATGGCGGACATAGGGGAGGGCATTCGCGTCATAGCGGGGAACGGCATGGTGCTGATCCTGCTGATCATGGGGCTGACGACGACCTTGCTCGCAATGCCCTTCAGGTTCCTGATCCCCGTCTTCGTTGTCGAGATGTACGGCAGGGGCCCGGAGGAGCTGGGCCTCCTGGTCAGCATCATGGGGCTGGGGTCGCTGGCAGGGGCCATGTTCATAGCGTCGCTGGGCAAGTGGAAGCGGGGTCTCCTTCTGATCGCGGGCAGCTTCATGTCCGGGATCGGCCTGCTTCTCGTGTCGGCGTTTCCTTACTACATGGCCGGTGCGGCCATCATGGTGCTGCTGGGTCTCGGGGACGCCACGCGCCGAACGCTGAACCAGACACTGATACTGGAGGTGGTCGAGGACCGGTACCGGGGCCGCGTGATGAGCGTGTTCATGATGAACTACGGACTCATGCCGCTAGGGGTCCTGCCGGCCAGCCTGGCAATCGAGGCGCTCGGCGGCCAGATGGCGGTGGCCATCCTGGGATTCGGCATGATCGCCGTCACGGCCGCCGTCCTGCTGACCCAGAGACAGCTGCGGGAGTTCGCCTAGGGGCTCATCCAGGATAAGGCATCACTCAGTCGGCCGCGGCGGCTTGAAGCCGTAAGCCCAGGGCTCGCACGACCTTCAGCACGGTGGCGAACTCCGGGTTGCCGTCAACGGACAGCGACTTGTACAGGCTCTCTCTGCCCAGCCCTGTCTCCTGCGCCACCAATGCCATCCGACGGGCACGGGCGATGTCTCCCAGCGTCGCCATTATCAGGCTCAAGTCCCCCTCTTTCAGGGCAACGTTCAGGTATGCCGCCATGTCCTCTTCGGTCTCCAGATGCTCCGCAGGGTCCCACGGCCTCGTCTGCGTCTCTGCCATACCTGCCTCCTATAGCCCCCGGGCCAGCTCTATCGCTCTTCGTATGTCTCGCTCCTGGCCATCCTTGTCGCCTCCGGCCAGAAGGACGACTAGAGCCTCCCCTCACTGCACGAAGTACACGCGGTAGCCAGGTCCATAGTCGATGCGAATCTCCGACACCCCTTCCCCCACCGGCCTCACATCCCCTGGATTGCCGAGGCTCAGGCGCTGATGCGGTTGTCGATCCTCACCCTCGCCTGTCTGTCCCGGAGCCTCCCAAACCATCGGGCGTAGACTACGGTCTGGCGAATCTCGATCATCAGCTCATTGTAGGCCACAGGATACTCTTGCTGCAACGGCAACGGTGTCTTCGGCCGGCAGGGTGTCCAGACACTCTACTATTCACCTGCACCCGGCTCTGGTACATTCACCCCAATTCTTGACGGACCCCGCACGGGCTAGAGAGCATCCACCGCCGCCATGGAGAGCCCGAATGGCCAATACTCAAGAATCCACGAGCACCTTCCGGTTCTTCGACAACCGCGAAAAGTACCTGCTTTTCGTCAACACCTGTAACGAGAAGCAAATCATCTCGGAGCGGGTCGCACTGGACACAAGGTCGCTGAGGCCGACTCCGCCGGCGCTGCGGGTCTTCGACGCAGGGATGGGCGACGGCACAGTCTTGACCCGCGTCATGAGGTATCTCCACCACCGCCACCCCACGGTCCCCTTCTTCGTCGTGGGGAAAGAGATAAGCCACGAGGACGTCCGCATCAGCCTGCAGAAGATGGCAGACAGGTTCTACGAGCATCCCCTCACGGTGCTGGTCGTGACGAACATGCTCTACACGGAGGCTCCCCGGCTCTACCCGGGGTCGAGTGCGAAAGCGCAGCGCCTCAATTGGCTGGTGGTGCCGCTGGAGGGCAGCTCGGCATTCGAGTTCGACGAACAGATATCCGACCTGGAGCAGAGGGTCCAGGCGTGGTGGAGGACCAGGCCGAGCAGGCGCACCGGCAATCCGCTATACGCGGACCCTTCGGTGCTGGTGATCTACAGGAAGGACCGCGAGTGGCCGCTGTCGCCGGTCATCCCGCGGATGGGAGACCTGGACCGGGAGTACGACCTGGTGATTGCCGCCCAGCCCTTCAGAGCCAGGCTGCCGGCGCGGGACAAGGTTAAGAACGTCCTGGCTCCCCTGGCCCGCTCCCTGGCTCCCGAAGGGTGCATGGTCGTCATACAGTCAACGGGCAAGGACCCGGGAATGGAGATAATACGGGGGGTCTGGCCGAATGCGAACCCCTTCCCCACGTCTCGCCAGGAGCTCATGAGAGAGCTTCACACCCAGCTCGGGGATGAGCGAAGGGACCTCCGATATCTCACTTACCCCGATTCGAGGGCCCAGTTCCGGTATGACCTTCAGCTGCCCCCCGAGGAGGTGGGCGACAACGTCGGCACGTCGACCCTCCTGGCAGCCTGGAATGCGGCCACGTATGTTGCCCAGATCGAGGACGAGCGGCTGAAGCCAGTCATGTCGCAGGGGCAGTATCTCGACGTAACCTCGCAGGTGCTGACGAAGTACCGGGGGCTCTGGTTCATGGACGAGTCTTTCAACGTGGCCAGGGTAAGAGGGGCTACCGGCGCCTGACCCACACGACCGCCGAAACCACTCCCAGGAAGACGATCGCAGCCACAGCCCCCAGCATGGCTATCACTACGATGTTACCGGCTGCGTCCCGGGTCTGCTCGGGCGGGGGGCCGGCGGACCCGGACAGAGGTGCGTCGCCGTCCCCGAAAGCGTCGCGGTCGGCCTGTGCCTGTGACAGGAGGGCGGTTCGGCTGCATATACTCACGCTGTAGCCCTTGTCAGGAACGGCGCTGTGGTGAGCGTAGAGGATGTACTCTTCGCCCTCGGTGAAGGTGAACCCGCAGCTTCCGCCCGTCGGCGGAGTGGTGACGTACATGTCCTCATGGACTATGCCCTTCCAGACAGTGCTCACAGCGATGCCGACTGTGGTGAAGTCTCCAGGGCCTAGGGTTGTAGCGTTGGGCTCGAAGTTGTGCTCGATCGAAACGACCTTCCCCGCAAAGACGGCGTCGAACACCCCTATCTCCTCGGAAGGAGGACCGGGCTCCACGCACTTGCACGCGTAGGCCTGCCCGGCATTGGCGAGGAGCCAGAGCATGCTCAACACGAGCGCGAGGGCTACCGCGGCTGGGGCAGTGAACCACCGGCACTGCATCTGTGCAATTGCTGTCCGCATGTGATTGTCCCCTACCTCCAGCAACTCACGTAGGGCACGTCGCCCCCAGCTGCTCCCGCATCCTGACTATCCTCTACGGTGTACAACGTCCGGCCGTAAACAGGGGTTATGTACCAGTGGCCGCGGCCCGATTACTGCGCAGGGCTCTTGGCCTTATCGAGTCCGTTCCTCCACGCCTCCGCCAAGCCTGCGACAGGGGCGTCGACCAGCCCGGGGACGGCCATGGAGTCGCCGCCCACTTCGCCGATGACGGCCCAGGGCACGCCGGCCCGGTCGCACAGGTCGCCGAGCTCGCCCAGGCTCTCGGGAGGCAGGGATGCGACGATACGCGACTGGGCCTCGCCGAACAGGGCGGCGTCCCAGCGGCCCGTGATCGCCGCGTCGATCCGCGCCCCCACGCCTCCGGTTATGCACGACTCGGCTATAGCCACTGCGATGCCGCCGTCGGAGCAGTCGTGCGCCGAACTGAGGAGACGCCGACCGGCGGCCTTACGGCAGGCTTGCTGGACGGCGGACTCCAGCTCGATGTCGAGCGTCGGACGCCCTGCTACAAGGCCGTGCACGACCTCCAGGTACTCGCTGCCCGCCAGAGAGCCGGCGTCTCCGGCCAGCTCCTCCGCGCCGATCACGACGATGGCGTCGCCCTCGGCACCGAACCCCGGCATGACGTGCGTCGACACGTCCTCGAACAGGCCCAGCGCGCCGACGATGGGCGTAGGGTATATGGCCTCGCCCCTCGTCTCGTTGTAGAGGCTCACGTTGCCGCTGACGACGGGGGCGCCCAGGGCCCGGCTGGCCGCCGCCATGCCCTCGACGCACTTCTCGAGCTGGTAGTAGACGTCGGCCCGCTCCGGGTTGCCGAAGTTCAGGCAGTTCGTGAGCGCGACGGGCTCCGCGCCCATGGCCGACACGTTCCTGCAAGCCTCGGCGACCGCAATCATCCCGCCGGCGTAGGGGTCCAGGTAGCAGTAGCGCCCGTTGCCGTCCGTCGCCAGCGCGAGGCCCTTCTTCGTGCCCTTGATGCGCAGGACGGCGGCGTCCGCCCCCGGATCCGCAACGGTGTTCAGCTGCACATGGTGGTCGTACTGCCGGTAGACCGGCTCCTTGCTGGCGATGTTCGGCGACGCCAGGAGCCTCAGCAGCACCGAGGACGGCGGCTCCCCTGGCAGTGGGACCGAGTCGAGGTCGTAGCTTTGGAGCTCCGCCTGCCAGACGGGCTCCACGCCGTCGAGCCGGTACTGTGGAGCGTCCCTGAGCGTCCGCACAGGAGCCTCGCCCTTCCGCATGCCCTGCTCGTAAATGGCGGCGCTGCGGCCCTCAGTGACCCTGCCGATTACCGTCGCGGGGCAGTCCCACCGCTCGAAGATCTCACGGACTTCGTCGACGCTGCCCTCCCTCACGAATACCAGCATCCGCTCCTGCGACTCGGAGAGCATCACCTCGTAGGGGGACATCCCGCTCTCCCTGCGGGGCACGTCGGCGACCTCTAGGTCGAACCCGCAGCCCCCGTTACCCGCCGCCTCAACGGAGGCGGAAGTGAGCCCGGCCGCTCCCAGGTCCTGCAGGCCCACCACATGGCCGCTCGCGGCCGCCTCGAGACACGCCTCGATCAGCACCTTCTCCAGGAACGGGTTGCTCACCTGCACTGCGGGCCGCATCTCCCGCTCGTCCTCAAAGGTACGGGACGCCAGCCCGGAAGCGCCGTGAATCCCGTCCCTGCCCGTCTCCGAGCCGACCAGCATCATGACGCTGCCCGGCGGGCCTGTCGTCGCCCGCATCAGCCCGTCCACCTCGACAAGGCCGACGCACATGGCGTTGACCAGGGGGTTGCCCGAGTAGCTGGGGGAGAAGACGACTTCGCCGCCGACGTTCGGTATGCCTATGCAGTTGCCATAGGACGAGATGCCCGCCACGACGCCCTCGAACAGGTACCGGTTCCGCGGGTCCGACGGCGGGCCGAACCGCAGCGAGTTCAGCAGCGCGATTGGCCTCGCTCCCATGGCGAATATGTCGCGGACGATGCCCCCGACGCCGGTTGCCGCGCCCTCGAACGGTTCGATGGCCGACGGGTGGTTGTGGGACTCGATCTTGAACACGACGGCCAGGCCGCCGCCGATGTCGACCGCCCCGGCGTTCTCGTCCCCCGCCGACACGAGCAGGCGCGGACTCTTCGCGTCGAACATGCGGAGCAGGGGCTTCGAGTGCTTGTAGCCGCAGTGCTCACTCCAGAGGGAGCCAAACATGCCCAGCTCGAGCTCATTCGGCTCGCGCCCCAGCCGCTCGACAATGGCCTCGTACTCGGCCTCGGAGAGGGCCAGCGCGTCGAGGGCTTCCTTGGAAACGGTCATGCAGCGTCCACCTGGAGGATAGCGAGTGCATCCATTGTACTGGGTCGCCGCTTCTTCATCACACCGCCTGTCCCACGGAGACTAGACCGATGCCCGCCACCACGAGCGCCGAGCCCAGCAGAGTGCGCAGGGTCACGCGCTCCAGGCGCTGCATGAAGAAGTGGACCATGGCGATGGCCATCAGCGGGTACGAGCTCGACACGGTCGTGACGAGGGCAACGGGCGCGTCGATGAGTGCCAGGTGGAAGAAGCCCACGCCCCATACGCCGGATATGCCAGCCAGGGCTATGTATACATACGACCTCCGGGGGGCTCCCGTCATCTCCCGGTACTGCATCCGCGGCAGGACGACCAGCATGACCAGCGTGCCGAACATGAGCGAGAAGGCCGTCGTGGTCATCGGGGACGCCACGTCCGTGACGGCCTTCTTGGCTACGATTGCCCCCGCCCCGTAGCTCATCGCGGCCACCAGTGCGGCGGCGTAGCCAAGGAGGGCCCGGCGGCGGCGCGCGGCCCGCAGATTCATTTCTGGTTCAGGGTGAGGGCGAGGCCCCCGATGACCGCGACGGTCCCAAGGAGCGTGATCGGGCTGACCGTTTCGCCCAGGATGATCACGGCCAGTATCGTTGCGTACAGCGGCGACGTGGCGACCACCGTGCTTGCCTTCGACACCCCGACCATGCGTACGCTCGTGTAGTTGAACATGCGGCCCAGCGGGAAGTTCAGGAACCCCACGAGGAAGAGCCACCCCAGGGCGACTATGCCGACGCCCAGCAGCTCGTCGGGGTGCAGGACCGCGGCGATGGCCATGGCCGCGACCGTGCTGACGAACAGGGACAGCAGCGTGCCGTAGGGCGTGGACATTCGCTGCAGTGCGGTGCGGGCAAAGACTGCGGTAGCAGCGAAGCCCGAGGCCGCCAGGAGCGAGAAGACTATCCCGGTCATCCGGCGGAGGCGATCAGCGACTCGAAGATGACCCGCCCGTCGACGCCGCCTACGATCTCCTCGCAACACCGCTCGGGGTGCGGCATCATGCCCAGCACGTTGCCCGCCGCGTTGGTGATGCCCGCGATGTTGTTGAGCGACCCGTTGGGGTTCGCATCGCCCTCGATCTGGCCCGACTCGGTTGCGTAGCGGAACAGCACCCTGCCCGCGTCCTCCAGCTCCCGCAGCGTTTCCTCGTCGGCGAAGTAGCTGCCCTCGCCGTGGGATATGGGCACTCGGAGCACCTGGCCCGGCCGCGCGGAGCCGGTGAAAGGCGATTCGGTCGACTCGACGCGCAGGTTCGTCCACTGGCACCGGAACTGAAGGTGCGAGTTGCGCATGAGCGCGCCCGGCAGCAGGCCCGCCTCGCAAAGAACCTGGAATCCGTTGCAGATGCCGTACACCAGTCCGCCGTCCGCCGCCATCCTCTCGACGGCGCGCATCACGGGGGAGAACCGGGCTATCGCGCCCGTCCTCAGGTAGTCACCGTAGGAGAAGCCGCCGGGCAGGATCACGCAGTCGTAGAGCGACAGGTCCGTGTCCCTGTGCCAGACGTAGTCCACCGGCTGGCGCAGCACCTCGTCGAGAACGTGGTAGCAGTCCACGTGGCTGTAGGTGCCCGGAAACACGACGACGCCAAACCTCAATGTGGAGAGTCCAGAACCGTCGTTCCTGCGAAGGCAGGAACCCAGAGGAGCGGGGGCGCGGCGGCTAGGATGCGAGGAGCTCCCGCACGATGCTGCTGACCTGCTTGCCCTGGGCCCTCCCCTTGCACTGGGGCATCAGGCGGCCCATCACCTTGCCCATGTCGCCGGGCCCGGATGCGCCCGTCTCGGAGATCGCGGCCTCCGCCAGCTCGGTGATCTCCTCCACCGACATCTGCTGCGGCAGGTACTCCTGGATGACGGCGAGCTCGGCGGCCTCCTTCGCCACGAGGTCGTCCCTGCCCGCGCTCTCGAAGGCCTCGATGCTGTCCCGCCGCTGCTGTGCCTGGCGACTCAGCACGTCGAGCACTCCCTCGTCGTCCAGGTCGGCCCGCCTCTCGATCTCCCGGTCGCGTATGGCCGCTCGGATGAACCGGATGACGGACTTCCGCGTCTCGTCCCGGTCCCTCATGGCCTGCTTCAGGTCGTCCTGCAGTCGTTCTTGAAGGGTCAAGGGAGGCACCTCGGGAGGGTGCGACAATAGTCGCCCACCCCCGGCCCAGTGTCAAGATTAGCGGGCTATGTCCATGTAGTCGCGTGGTAATCTGGGGCAAGCACCAAATGTGTCAAGTGGAGGTCGTGTAATGAAGACTTACAGGGTCGCGATTATTGGGCTGGGGCGCATGGGCAGCACCATCGACGACGAGCATCACGGCCTGTCGCCCTACTCTATCGCCGCGGCCACGCGGGCACACGAGCGCCTGGAGCTCGTTGCGGGGTCCGACCTCATCGCGGACAGGCGGGAGGCGTTCGCCGCAAGGTGGGGGATCGACGCCGTCTACCAGGACTACATGGAGATGATCGAGCGGGAGCGCCCCGACCTCGTCGCGGTGTGCACACGGGCCACGAGCCTCCCCAGGCCCCACGACCGTGCGCCTTCAGCCGACTTCCGGGAGGACGCGCACGCGGAGATAGGCGCAAGGGTCGCGGAGGCGGGCGTGCCGATGGTGTACCTGGAAAAGGCGATCGCGAACACCATCAGGGGCGCGGACTCGCTGCTGGAGGCGTGCAAACGTAACGGCACCGTATTCAATTCGGGCGTGCTGAGGCGATTCTGCGCTTGGGCCGATGTGACGCGCGCCGCCATCGAGGAGGGCCGGATCGGCGAGCCGCAGGTCGTCGCGCACTTCGGGGGCGGCAGCCTAATGCACTCGCACGTCCACTCGATCGACACGATCTCCTACCTGCTGGGCGACCCCGGGATAGCTGCAGTCCGGGGCGAGCTACGGCCGCGGGAGACCCGGATCGCCGGCAACCGGATCGACGAGGACCCGCGTGCGACATTCAACCTAGTATTCGCGGACGGCGTCGAGGCCTACTCCGTGCCGGGCGGAACGGCGGAGACCGAGGTGATAGGCACGGAGGGCTCTATCAGGACGCTGAACACACTGAATCCCGCCGAGGCCAGGATGCAGGTCCGCGTGTCACGTGGGCGGTCCTTGTCCGAATGGGAGCCCGTATCCGTGCCGAATGCAGGCAGCTCAGTCGTGGCATGCCTGACCGACCTGGTCGATTCCTACGAGTCGGGCCGCCCGACGAAGGCAAACATCGAGTCGAGCCACGGCGTGGCCGAAGCGCTGCTCGCCATTCCGGAGAGCCACCGGCAGGGCGGCGCATGGGTTACGCTTCCAGTCGCGAACCGCGACCTGTACGTCTTCCACGTCTAGGTGCCGTCATTTCGGCCTTGAGCCGGAATCCAGTCCCCGGGCCGCTGACGCACACCTCGAGACTATGGTGAATAAGAAGCAGAGGACTAGTAGATGCGGCGGGGCATGGGCTCCCACATCTAGTACGGGGCAGGCCCAAGCTTCGCAGTAACCATCCATGCCGGCTGCGACCGGCACACCAAGGGAATGAGGATGTCGGCGCCGGTCCACCTCGGACTGACGGCAGCGGCCGGGGACTGGATTCCGGCCTGCGCCGGAATGACGGATGGGGTACCTGCGACTATCTCGTACCGTCGGGTTGGCGCGTCGGCCTCGCGGGGCTCGTGTAGTCGCGGGTCGATCCTAGCTCGTAAGGGAGGGCGGGTTTGAACCCGCCCCTACAGCATCCGGCGCAGCGTTCCTGCGCCCTTGACGGCTGCACCGAATACCGTGACGCGGGATCGTAGATTCCGGTCGGAGGTGTAGACGAGCACTTCCCGCATGGGCGTGGAGTCGGCGGATAACTCGACGATGCGGTCGTCTGCCGCGTTCACCCCGCGCCTCTCCGAGTAGACGATGCTCAGCGGGCTGTCAGGAGGGACGGTGAGTTGCCGGGGACGGCCGTCGAAGACTATCGCCCACTCTCCGCCGGCCCGGGACGCATGGGCCGCCACCTCGTCCACGAGCCGCTGCATCGCACCGCGCCGGTCCCGCCACCACCCGTCAGGGCGCGACCCCATGACGTTGTTGCCGTCCACGATGACGAGCCGGGGCAAGTCGCCCTCGCCGCTGTCTGGCATCTCGCCTGGCAGGAGGTCTACAGCCGGCCGGCCGCCTCGCCGATGGCCTCGAGTGACCGCTCTCTGCCAAGGATTTCGAGGGTCCCGAACAGCGGCGGCGCGACCTTCAGCCCGGTCGTGGCGACGCGGATGGATCCGAGGAGCTGGCCGACCTTCAGATCGAGCTCGCCCGCCAGCTCCCTGAGCGCCGCCTCGATGGACTCCTCGTCGAACGAGTCGAGCCCCGCCAGCGCGTCGTGGACGCCCGACAGCGCCTGCTTCGTGGCGGCTGCGTCCATCTTCCTCTGCACGAGCTCCGCAGCCTCGTACTCCACGCAGTCCCGGAAGAAGAAGCCCACTAGCGGCGCCGCGTCTGCCAGCGTCTTCAGCCGCTCCCGGACGAGGGGGACGATGCGCACCACGAGGTCGCGCTCCGGAAGCGGTTCGATTCCCTCGGCTGGGAAGGCGCGCCAGTAGTCGAGCAGCGCGTCTGCCAGGTCGCCGGGCTCCATCGCCCGGATGTAGTGGCCGTTCATCCACTCCAGCTTCTTCGTGTCGAACATCGCGCCTGACTTCGAGACCCGGTCAAGCGAAAAGCTCTCCGTCAGCTCCTCGGTCGACATCACCTCGGTCTTGTCGTCGAGCGACCAGCCCAGCAGGGCGAGGAAGTTGACCATCGCCCCTGGCAGGTAGCCCATCTCCCGGTACTCCCGGACCGAGACGGCGCCGTGCCTCTTGCTCAGCTTCGACCTGTCGGGCGCGAGTATCTGTGGCAGGTGGACGAAGAGCGGGGGCTCCCAGCCCAACGCTTTGTAAAGCTGCAGGTGGCGCGGCACGCTCGGCAGCCACTCCTCGCCGCGAAAGACGTGCGAGATGCCCATCGACCGGTCGTCCACGACGCTGGCGAGGTGATACGTGGGAAAGCCGTCGGACTTCAGCAGCACGAAGTCGTCGACCAGCTCGTTCTCGAAGGTGACCCTGCCGCGTATCAGGTCATCGAGGACCGTCGTGCCCTCGGTGGGCATGGCGAACCGCACCACCGACGACCCCGAACCATCCGTCTCACACGAGTCGCGGCGCTTGCCGCCATAGCCGCCGCGGTCCTTGCGGGCCGCCTCCAGCTTCTCGGGCGAGCCATTGCCACGGTACGCCGCGCCGCGCTCGACCAGCAGGTCCGCAACGCGCCGGTAGTCGTCGAGCCGCTCCGACTGGTGGTATGGCGCGTTGGGGCCGCCGATGTCCGGCCCTTCATCCCACTCGATGCCCAGCCACCGCAGCGACTCGAGCATCTCGTCGACCGAGCCCTCGACCAGCCGGCCCTGGTCGGTGTCCTCGATCCTGACGATGAAGGTGCCGCCGCGCCCGCGGGCAAAGAGCCAGTTGTATATCGCCGTCCGCATCATGCCGACGTGAGGGCTGCCCGTGGGACTCGGCGCAAGCCTTACGCGAACGTGGTTATCCATGCTGAGGGTATCCTCCAGCCATCGATTCTAGCATGGGGGCAAGGACGGCCTGAGCCCAGCCCCGCGGCTACGGGGTTACCGTGCCCAGCCACGTCCGAAGGTCCTCGGGCAAGGGGGACTCGAGCTTCAGTCGCTCGCCGGTGCGGGGGTGGTCGAAGGCGAGGCGGTGGGCGTGGAGGAAGTGGCGGCCGAGCCCGGGCGCCGGCTTGCCGTAGGTGGCGTCACCCGCCACGGGATGGCCGATGGACGCCAGGTGGACGCGGATCTGGTGCGTCCTGCCCGTCCTTGGCCGGGCCTCCAGGAGCGAGTAGCCCCGCAGGCGCCTGAGCACGTCATACTCTGTGACGGCCTCCCTGCCCGTGCTTACGACGGCCATCCGGGTGCGGCTCCTGGGGTGTCTGCCTATTGGCGCGTCGATGGTCGCCCGCTCAGGGTCGGGGTAACCGGTGACGGCGGCCAGGTACGCCTTGGAGACCGTGCGGTCCTTGAACTGGGCGGACAGGCCGGCCTGGGCGGCGTCGTTCTTGGCCACGACGATCAGGCCCGAGGTGTCCCTGTCCAGCCTGTGCACGAGGCCGGGCCTGATCTCGCCGCCCACGCCCTCCAGGTCAGGGCAGTGGGCCAGCACGGCGTTGGCTAGGGTGTGATCGGGGTGACCCGGCGCGGGGTGGGTGACGAGGCCAGCGGGCTTGTCGATCACCAGCAGGTCCGGGTCTTCGTACACGACGTCGAGATCCATCGACTGCGGGACTAGAGTGGATGGCGCTGGTGGGGGAACCACTAGGCTGACGGTCTGGCCCCGACGCAACCGGACGGCCGGTTTCGCCTGGGCCCCGTCTACGGCGACGAAGCCCTCTGCGGTGAGCGCCTGTATGCGGGAGCGCGACAGGTCGGGGCAGCGCTGGGCAAGGAAGGTGTCGAGCCGCTCCCCAGCCTCGTCAACGCTGAATGTGAGTGTCATCGCGAGCATCGGTCCGGGGAGAGGCAGCTTCCGGCGCGCCTGTGGCACAATGCGTTAGAGGCGCCGGGTCCTCCTCCTCCGTCATGCTGGGCTCCCTGGGAGTGAAGAAGATAATCAGGGCCAGGAGGCCGATGCCAGTCACTATCGAAGAGTCGGCAATGTTGAATATCGGCCACCAGCCGACGTCGATGAAGTCGACCACCGAGCCCAGACGGACGCGGTCGACGAGGTTTCCAAATGCGCCGCCGAGCTGGAGCCCTATAGCCAGCCTCAGCACCGGGCTGGGCACGGCGTGAGAGCGGTAGAAGTAGTAGATGAATCCGATAGCAAGGAGCGACGTGATGATCAGCACCACGGTCTGGTCGGGGAACAGGCCGAAGGCCGTGCCGGAGTTCGTCCCGTAAGTGATGCGGAACAGCCCTTCTCGCGGCCACGACTCGTACAGGTCCAGGTTCGCCTTTACGATGTACTTGGTAACCTGGTCGGCTATGAAGACGGCCAGGGCGACGGAGATCATTATCCGGTCGCGGTACCAGGGAGTCCGTGCGGGCTCCGTGGCCGGTTCCTCGGCCGGAGTCGCTTCCGGCTCCCCTTCTCTCTTATCGCTTTCGAGCATCCTGAGCACCGGTCGGTAAAGAATTGCGTACACCACTGCGAAGAGGGCAGCGAAGCCTATGATCCTGATTGCTTCGATGCTCACGGCAACCCCTCCGCCTTAGCGCTATTCACAGCGCACGTAACATCATATCAAGGTCGGTAGCATGCTGCGGGTTGACAGGTGCGTAACAGGATTGTACCATTACGTGTAATACCAGCCAAGGAGGGGTGCCCGTGGGTGATGACAAGGAAAAGCATCCAGGCGACCGGAGCAGGATGGCTGAGGGCATAGACATAATACTCGACGAGGCCAAAACGGCGACGAAGCGCGCCTACAGGGAGTCCGGCGCCGAGACCATCGGCGAGAGCATCAAGGAAGCCCTCAAGGGCGCCCTGTCATCGCGTGACAACGTGGTGATGGTCAGGCTCAACTCGGAGAGCGTGGCCAAGCTCGACGAGCTCGTCGAGTCGGGGATCGTCAACAGCAGGTCGGAGGCGGCGGCGTTCCTGATAAGCGAGGGAGCGGCGGCCCGATCGCAGCTGTTCGAGCGGATCGCCGAGAAGACGGAGACGATCAGGAAGGCCAAGGAGGAGCTCCGCAGCCTCATCGACGAGCCCGTGGACCCAGCTTCCGACGGCAAGGGCTGACGGCAGACAGCCAGCCGCCGACCCCGGCGGTACTGGCTGGTCTCCACTCCCCCAGCCTGTGCGGAGTACCTTCCCACGCATGAGCCACGCATCGTGGTCTTCACGTAGCGAGGAGGACTTGTAGATGGTGTTCAGACTCGACCCACTCGAAGTCACCTTGGAGTTCGCGCACAAGCAATACCACCTGGGCGACACCGTCGACGCAACGGTCACGCTTGTGCCAGACAGCGACATCGTCATCCGAAGGGCGTCCCTCAACCTCATTGTGGAGGGACGTCGAACTCAGGCCAGCGCCGGAAGGGTGATGAGAGCGGGTGGCGCCAGCGCGGGTGGCAACCCGCATGTGTCGATCGACTACATCCCCATGCAGCAGACCACTGAGGAAGAGCCATATGAGGAGGTCTGCTATAGCGAGACCTTCCTCGAATCGGCCTCGGTGCGGGAGGGCATCCCCAGCAGGCACCGTGTCGCACTCGCCATAGGTCCAGATCTACCAAGGCCGGCACTCGAGGCCAGGGAGCTCCAGCACGACGCGAACAGCTCGCTCTCACTTGATCGATGGTGGATCGAAGTCACCGTCGATGTCGCCCGGGGACGGGACTCGTCGGTACGACACGACATCGACGTCAACCTGTCCTGAGCCACAGACCCAAGATCTGCCTAGTTGTTTGCCCTACTCGAGGCTGCGTGAGGGGGATGATGTGAACGGACTCTCCGGATGTCCAGAGGAGCGCGAACTACTGCAGTCTGCTAGGGTTAGCGCCGAAGGTCGCACACCGATAAGGTGATTCATCCTTGTTGGCGTAAGTCGCGACATGAACGAAACTCAGCGCAGCAATGATTCGCTCCATCCTGGCAAGCAGGTCGCGACGCATCGTGCTGGCGGCGGCGGTGGCGGCAGTCCCGCTTCTCGCCGGCCTTGCGACATGGGCGTTCTTCTGGGCTGCAGGCACCGCGGAGGCCAGGGTAACCCAAGCCTGCGAGAGGGCCAGCGACGTCCAGTCATACGATCTGCTCTCCTATGCGCCGGCCACAGAGGGGCACGTACTCCGCACGGAGGTACGCCGGTCCGGCCCGACCTACCATGCCGCCTTTACATTGCTGAAGGAGGGTGACGCAACCGAGACGCCGGTGGATGAGACCACAGAGTTGTTGCTCGACCGGCAAGGCAACAGATTCATGCGTACCGGCAAGGGCGAGTGGTCAGTCTCGGAGGGCGACAGCAATGACCTGCCGCCGTTCTACGAGTTTCGCCTCTGCCCCGAGATACTCGGCGTAAAGTTCGAGGAGGATGTGCGCTCACTGCACAACCGGTTGGGGCGCTACGAGATCATCACGCCTGAACCCGACACGAAGTGGACTGTGTGGATTAGCCAGGATGGGTGGCTCTCCCGCGTGGAGGTATTGCGACTTCACGACGACGCGGATGCTGGGCACTTCGCCGCCAGCTATCTGGTCTCGGGCATCGGCGAAACCAACAACATCGAAGTGCCCAGCATAGAAGGAAGGCCCGGCAGCTAAGTCGCGATTTGATCACTCCGTTCAGCAACCCGGTGCTATAATCGCGCCCTGACTAGCCTGGGAGGCCGCGATTGCGCATCATCGACGTCAGGGTCCAGTCCTTCTCTTACCTGTCGCGTATAGCGCGCGACTCCGACGGCCACACCCACCCGGGGCCCGAGCACGAGGCGGTCGAGACCATGCTCACCGTGGCCTCAGACGAGGGCTCAGAGGGCCACTTTTTCGGCGCGAACGCAGGGCTGGTAGAGCGGGTAATCCGCCCCATGCTCATGGGCGAGGACCCCTTCGACCGTGAGAGGATCTCGACGAAGCTAAAGGAGTCGCAGCGGATCAACCGGGACCTGCTCGACCGCCAAATCGCGACGGTCGACCTCGCCCTGTGGGACCTGGCGGGCAACCACCTGGGCCAGCCGGTCTACAAGCTGCTGGGCGGCTTCAGGGACAAGGTGCCCGCCTACGCCAGCACCATGTGCGGGGACGAGGAGCCCGGCGGACTTAGCACCCCGGACGAATACGGCCGGTTCGCCGAGGCCTGCGTCCGGCGGGGCTACAAGGCCATCAAGCTGCACACCTGGATGCCGCCCATCTCGTGGGCGCCGGACCCGAAGATGGACGTGAAGGCGTGCGCCGCGGTGCGCGAGGCCGTCGGCCCCGACATCAAGCTCATGCTCGATCCATTCCACTTCTACAGCCGTGACGAGGCTCTGTACCTCGGGCGCGAGCTCGAGAAGCTGGACTTCCACTGGCTGGAGGAATCAATGGACGAGCACAGCATCTCGTCCTACGTCTGGCTTGCCGACCAGCTCGACATCAAGATTCTGGGGCCGGAGACAGCGGAGGGCTCGCTCTATACGAGGGCCGAGTGGATCATTCGGGGCGCATGCGACATCGTCCGTGGCGGTGTGGGCGACCTGGGGGGCATCACGCCCCTGATGAAGGTCGCGCACCTGGCTGAGGCCTTCGGCATGGCGATGGAGGTCCACGGCGGGGGCGCGGGCAACCTGCAGGCCCTGGGCGCGATGGCGATACCGGGCGAGTTGTACGAGCGCGGGCTGCTCCACCCGTTCATCGACTACGAAGAGCCTGAGCCGTGGATGCACTCCAGGGTCGACCCGATGGACGACGAGGGGTACGTGCACCTGCCCGACCGCCCGGGCCTGGGCCACGACATCGACTTCGACTACATCAACGAGCACACCATAGATGCACCACGTTAGGCTGGTCTGCGGAAGGTGCCCGGACGACCAGGCCCCCGACATGAAGGTCCTGGAATGCTGCGGCGGCCCCCTGGATGCGGCGTACACGGGCCAGGGTGGGACCCTCAGCGTGGCCGGGTACGAAGTCGCCATGCCGTTCAGCGACGCGGCCTCGATGCCCACGCTTGGGGAGGGTGACACCCCCGTCGTGGAGCTCTCGGTGCTTGGCGGCGCGCTCGGGCTGGAGAGGCTCGACGCCAAGCTGGAGTATATGAACCCGACGGGGTCATATAAGGACCGGGGCACGGTGGTCATGCTGGCGATGGCCCGCGAGCAGGGCGTCCGGGAAGTGGCGGAGGACTCGTCGGGCAACGCGGGCGCGTCGGTGTCTGCCTACGCCGCCCGCGCTGGAATCAAGGCCCACATATTCGCCCCCGCGACCGCGCCTGCGGCAAAGCTGAGGCAGATCAGGGTGTACGGCGCGGAGGTGCACTCGATCGAGGGTCCGCGGGAGGCGGCAACCGAGGCCGCGGTGGCGTTTTGCGAGGAAAGGGACCTGGTCTACGCGTCCCACGCGTGGAGCCCCTTCTTCTTCGAGGGCACCAAGACATTCGCGTTCGAGACGGCCGGCCAGTACGGCGGCGAGCCGCTGGCCCACATCGTATTCCCGGTCGGCAACGGCGGCCTGTTCCTGGGGGCGTGGCGGGGCTTCAACGAGCTGCTGGAAGCCGGCCACATCGACAGGATTCCAAGACTCCACGCGGTGCAGGCCGCCAACGTCATGCCCATCGCCGCGAGCTTCATGGGCCGCTCCTGGGACAAGGCGGGCATGCAGCCGACGATGGCGGGAGGCATTTCGGTCGCGGCCCCGGCGCGCGGCGCGCAGGTCGTCGACGTGGTCCGAAGGGCCAACGGGGCTGTGGTAGCCGTCGAGGAGGACGAGATTTCGGCGATGCAGCGCGCCCTCGCCCGGGACGAGGGCATATTCGCGGAGCCCACGTCGGCGGCAGCCTTCGCCGGGGTACGCCGGCTCATGACGGACGGCATCATAGCTCCCGGCGAGTCCGTCCTCGTGCCTGTAACCGGGTTCGGCCTGAAGGACGAGGTGCGCTTCGACCCGGACCGCTAGCGGACACGAAAGGCGGAGGAGTCTGTCGTACCGGCGCGACCCTGCCAACCAATGAAGAAGAGACTGCACGAGATCCTGGAGGAAGCGGCGCCCGGGGACCGGGCCAGCCGTAACTTCGACGTGTTCCTCATCTCGCTGATAACCCTGAACGCGGTCGCCCTGATCGTGGGGACTGTCGAGGAGATACACGACCTGTCCCCGCAGGCATTTCTGGCCATCGAGGTCGTGTCGGTTGCGATCTTCACGGTGGAGTACGTTCTGAGGGTCTGGTCCTGCACGGTCGACCCGAAGTACGCCCACCCGGTCACAGGCAGGCTGCGGTTCATGGTCTCGCCCATCGTGCTCATCGACCTGCTGGCGATAGTGCCCTTCTACGTCGGGCTCTTCCCCCACCTGCACAAGCTGGACCTGCGCCTACTGCGGGCGGTGCGGCTGCTGGCACGGCTGGCGCGGCTGGGCAGGTACTTCTCCGGCCTGCGAACGCTGTCGCGGGTCGTCTACGCCAAGCGGTCGGAGCTGCTCACGGTGCTGCTGGTCCTGTCGATCCTGCTGTTCATCGCGTCGTCGCTCATGTACTTCGCCGAGAATGGCGCCCAGCCCGACAAGTTCTCCAACATCCCTCAATCCATGTGGTGGAGCGTCATCACGCTTACGACCGTGGGCTACGGCGACGTGACCCCGGTCACATTCATGGGCCGCCTGCTCGCCGGGGTCATTGCGATAGTGGGCATAGGGCTCTTCGCGCTGCCCGCGGGTATCCTGGGGTCCGGGTTCGTGGAGGAGATCAGGAGGGATGCCGACACGGTCAGGGTGTGCCCCTACTGCGATAAGGAGGTCGGCGAGTGAGGGATGTCGTGGCAACAACCCAGCGGTCTGACCCACCGAAAGAGCTGTATTTTGATGCTCGCCTGCTCGTAACAGGTGGGCATCTTCTTTATGGAGCCGATCCTACCACTCGGTGGGCCGCCCGCTTCAGCCCCTTTTGTGCTCCATCTCGTCCTAACCGATTCCGCATCCCTCAGCACTCACGGGTGGTAGGTAATCAGGGAGTTGCCGCTCTATATCCACCACCCGTTGAGCCGCGTTGAATATCTGTATGCCCACACTCCACTCGTCTTGTGGCAGGTTGTCCTGTTCCTTCATCACTTCCAGTATCGTCGCTAGGAGTTCTTCCGATGCCGCATGATACGCTGCTAGCTCTTCTGGAGGCCATACCGCCCTAAGCTCGGTCAGCCTCTCTGTGGCAGTATCCACAATGTCTTGGCGGACCTTCGGGCTATCTCCTGCGTCCGCAAGGTCCCAGCACCACTTAGCATAGTCCTCAATCTTCATTGCCCGCTTGGTCGCAGGGTCCTGCGTATCTGTGGGATGTACTGCGCCGCGTTCCGTGTGCCCGCAGCTCAACAGCACGCTTGCCAGTAGTATTGCTATAGCCTTGCATAGCATCGCTTAAGTGCTCAGCCTGCTCTTTGGGTTCAAATCCGCGCCAATGACCGTGCTCCGGTCTCTTGGCCTTGAACGGGGTTGGCCCGCATCGCCAAGCGGTCCACAGCGAGGGGAGAGTAATGCACCGGCAACAAGTATGGCCCTTGAGCCGCGGGTAAGGCAACGCCTGCTGTAGGTTGACAGTTGACAATAGGCGTCCTATCGTAGGCTCAGCAGGCACGGAGACAGCGAGGCACATTGGGAACGAAGACACTCGACGACAAGGTTGGCCGGCCGGAAGATGCCCGTGAATGCTCGGACCCTGAGGCCGACCGGGAAGACTTGGCCTTGGCGGAGAAAGCACTTAAAGAGTACGAAGCCAAGGGCTTAGAAGGCACTGCCCCATACAGCGAGTACCGGAAGAAGCGTCTTGGGGCCGCGTCCTGAGTACGAGGTCCGGACAACACCACATGCAGAGCGTGACCTAGACCGCCTATCACCCGCAGACTACCTACGAATAGACAGGCGCATCAGTCTGCTGGCTCAGGACCCTCGACCTAGCGGTGTTGCCAAACTCAGGGACAAGACACACCGCATCCGCATCGGCGCATGGAGAGTCATCTATATCATCGACGATTCCATGCGGGTTGTGGTCATAACCGCAGTCCGTCGCCGAGAGAAGGACACCTACCGCTAGATCCAGAGCCGATGCAAGTGGAAGACAGGGGGTTACGATGGGGAACGCCACCATTGACATAGGCTCCAGGCTGGAGCTATTCGTCGACGACTACCTGGTCGAGGGGCTGAACGGGGCCGAGCTGCGTCTTCACCGCCCGGAGCCGCAGAACGTCGCCGTGCGCTACGACGCGCCGTGGGAGGGGAACACCTGCGGCTACGTCACCGTGTTCCAGGACGGCGACATATACCGAATGTACTACCGGGGCAGCGGCTACCGCTACGGCGAGGGCGAATCGGAATTCCACACCCAGTTCTACTGCTACGCGGAGAGCAGCGACGGGGTCGAGTGGCACAAGCCATCCCTGGGGCTGGTGGAGTTCGAGGGCTCGAAGGACAACAACATCATCCTGGACGAGGAGCCCGCCACCCACAATTTCAATCCGTTCAAGGACGCCAACCCCGATTGCAAGCCTGACGAGGCCTACAAGGGCGTCGGCGGCAGCAAGAAGACGGGGCTCATAGCCTACAAGTCTCCCGACGGCGTACGCTGGACCAGAATGGCGGACGAGGGGATCATCGCTGACGGCTACTTCGACTCCCAGAACATCATCTTCTGGGACGAACTCCGGGGAGAGTACAGGGAATACCACAGGGACTTCGTCGACGGACGCGACATCAAGACCGCGGTGTCGGGCGACTTCATGAGCTGGCCGGAGCCCGAATGGGTCACGTACTCCCCCGGCAGGGTGAGTGAGCTGTACACCAATGGGGTGATCCCGTACTACAGGGCACCGCACATCTTCCTGGGCTTCCCGACGCGCTACGTCGACAGGGGCTGGACCGAGTCGACCGACCACCTGCCCCAGCTCGAGTACCGGAAGATCAGGGGCAGCCGGTCGCCGCGCGAGGGCACGGCCGTGACGGACGGCATGTTCATGTCGAGCCGGGACGGGCAGAACTTCAACGTCTGGCCCGAGTCGTTCATCAGGCCCGGGCTCCGGGTGAAGGAGAACTGGTTCTACGGTGACAACTACCAGAACTGGGGCCTGATCGAGACGCCCTCGACCATTGAAGCGGCAGCCAACGAGATCTCGGTCTACGCTAGCGAGGCCTCCCACCTGGAGCAGGGCACCGAGAGGCTGCGCCGCTACACCATCCGCATAGACGGCTTCGTGTCCGTGACCGCACCCCTCTCAGGGGGTGAGTTGCTGACGAAGCCACTGGTCTTCGACGGCAGGGCTCTGGTGCTGAACTTCTCGTCGTCCGCGGCCGGAGACGTGAGGGTGGAGGTCCAGGATGCGCGCGGCCACGTCATCGAAGGCTACTCTCTCGAAGATTGCCACGAGGTGTGGGGCGACGACCTGGCGCGCACGGTGAAGTGGGGGGACACGACCGACGTGTCGAAGCTTGCCGGCCAGCCTGTGCGGCTTCGCTTCGTCGTCAGGGACGCCGACCTCTACTCCATTCAGTTCCGCAAGGACTAGCGCCTGCCTCGCCCATCTATCATGGGCGACAGAATCCCCTCATCCCAACCTTCTCCCGCCAGGGGAGAAGGGGCGGCAGTATCGGCTCGCGGGTTGGACGAGCCGGTTTGCGGCTGCGGGTTTGGGTGCTATAATCGTTGGTCTCGCAGGGTTGTGGAGGCCAGTTACGGCCCCGCAGCCAACTGACGACAGTCCAAGCTTGCAGAGGCCCTGATCAATGAAGGTCGTATTCCTGGAGGACGTTCCCGGTGTCGCGCAGGGTGGTGACGTCAAGGACGTCAAGAATGGCTTTGCGCGAAACTACCTGATCCCTCAGCAGCTCGCCACCCCGGCGACGAGGGACTCGCTGCAACGAATCGAGCGGCTGAAGAAGCACGCCGAGGTAACGCGCCTGAAGTCCCTCGCCGATATGCGCGAGGTGGCCGAGGCGATATCCGGCAGGCGGATAGACATCGAGATGAGGGCCGGTGTGAGCGGCAGGCTGTACGGCTCCGTCACCAACGCCGTCGTTGCCGAGAGGCTGGCGGAGATGACGGCCCACGAGGTAGACCGGCGCATAGTCCAGATACCGGAGTCGATTCGCGAGACCGGCACCTACCCGGTACAGATCAGGCTGCACACCGAGGTGACGACGGACGTGACGCTTCTCGTCCACCCGCTCGGCGTGGACCCGGACGAGTTTGTCGCCAGCCTGGAGGCAGCGGCCGCGGAAGAGGCCGAAGCAGAGACGGAAGGCGAAGAGACGGACGCTGAGGACTCAGTGGAGAGCCCCGGCGAGGTGTCGGAAGAGGCAGCCGAAGAGCCGTCCGCCTAGCCGCCGGGCGCTTTGGTTCCGGCGCCCGAGCCGCGGCGCCGGGACTCATTCCTTGATCGTTGGAACGCGGCTGCATTGTCGATTTGACTGGTGGTGGCCGCATTGTACGTAGACCGTCTTCTGCCTCACGACCCCGACGCCGAGGAGGCCGTCATCGGCTCCATCCTCGTGGACCCGGAGTCGATTACGAAGGTCACCCACTTCCTGAAGGCGGACGACTTCTACATCGGTCGCAACCGCTGGTGCTTCGAGGCATGCCTGGCCCTGTTCGACCGTGACGAGGCCATCAACCAGGTTTCGGTCGCCCACGAGCTGCACGGCCTTGGCCGCCTGGAAGACGCGGGGGGCGCGCCCTACCTGGCCCACACCGTAGAGTCCACCCCCACGTCCGTCCATCTCGAGCACTATGGCCGCATCGTCCAGCGCGCCTCGGTGATGCGCCAGCTCATCACAGCCGCGCGGAACATAGCGGACATCGGGTACGACGGCGGGCCGGACGTCGAGGGCGCACTCGACCGGGCCGAGGAGATGCTGTTTCGAGTCCGCACCGGGCGCGGGACGCGGGACTTCAGACACCTGCGCGAGGTGCTCGACGTCTACATGGAGGACACGGCGGCGCTGGACACGGACCAGGGCCGCAGCCTCGCGCCGATACCCACCGGGTTCGCGCAGCTGGACGAGCTCCTGGGCAACGGCCTGCAGCGCTCGGACATGGTGGTGGTGGCGGCGCGCCCCAGCCTCGGGAAGAGCACGCTCGCCTTCAACGTCGCCCGCTACGCAGCCGAACAGGACGCGAGGGTCGGGATCTTCAGCCTGGAGATGAGCGCCGAGCAGATCGCCGTGCGCCTGCTCTCCGGGGAGGCCAACGTCGACAGCCACAGGCTCAGGATCGGACTGCTCAGCGACGCGGAGGAGCGCCGGATACTCGACGCCATCGGGCTCCTCTCGGAGCTGCCCATATACATCGACGACACCCCTATCCAGGGCATCGTCGAGATGCGCGGCAAGTCGAGGCGCCTGCAGGCCGAGCGCGGCCTCGACTTGCTGGTCGTCGACTACCTGCAGCTCATGTCGTCCGCGTCCGGGCGGTCGGACAACCGGGTGCAGGAGATGGGCGAGTTCTCCCGCTCGCTGAAGGGGATGGCGCGCGACCTCGACATCCCCGTCGTCGCCTGTTCCCAGCTCAGCAGGGCGCCCGAGCAGAGGCCCTCCCACCGGCCCATCCTGTCCGACCTCAGGGAGAGCGGCAGCATCGAGCAGGACGCCGACGTGGTTGCCTTCATCTACCGAGAGGATGTGTACACCAGCAGAGAGGAATGGGAGCGGACTCACCCCACCGAGCAGTATCCCGACAGCGTGGCGGAGATCATCGTGGCGAAGCATCGAAACGGGCCCACCGGCAATGTGCCTCTGTATTTCCGCAAGGACGTGGTCAGATTCGAGAGCCTCGACCAGTCGGTCGCGGCGCCGGAGTTCGCCTAGCCATGGCAAGCGGGGGCCTTCCTTCCAGGGTGCGGTCGACGCCGGTGCCCAACCCGTTGCTCGGCCCCATCCTGGAGCAGATCGAGGATATGGCCGAGCTGAAGTGCACGCTCCGGCTCGTCAAGATGCTGCACGAGAAGAAGGGCTTTCCCCGCAGCGTCTCGCATGGCGAGCTCCTGGCCGACCCCGTGCTGGCGAAGGGCCTGGCCGCGGACCCCAGCGGGCCACGGGCCGCGGTCGAGAGAGGTCTGCGGCTCGCGGTGAAACGAGGCGTATTCGTCCAGACCGGCGATGGCCGAAGAGGCGGTGAGGGCAGGGTCTACCTGCTGAACACGGAAGCCAACCGCCGGGCTGCCGAGCGGACCGGGGACGCTTCCCCGACTCCGGAGGAGCCCGAGCCATTCGAGGGTCCGTTCGAGCGCCCGAATGTCTTCGCGGTGTACGAGGACAACATAGGGATGTTGAACCCGATGATCGCGGAGGAGTTGAAGGACGCCGAGGAGCGGTACCCGCAGGACTGGATAGAGGACGCGTTCAGGGAGGCCGTAAAGAGCAATAAGCGAAGCTGGCGGTACGTGTCCGCCGTGCTGGAGCGATGGGAACGCGAGGGGAGAGGCGATGGAGGACCTGGGCGAGATACTAAGGCGCTTAGCTATAAGGAATACTTCCGGCGATAGGCCTCCCCTGCCCGACGTGGACGAGGAGGACGCCTGTGGCCGGTGCGGCGGTCGGGGCTGGCTCACGCTCGAGGCCGCAGTCGGCGACCCGAACTTCGGGCGCACGGTCGCATGCGTGTGCCGGCGCGACGAGAGGGAAGAGGAAGCCTACTCGCGCCTCGTCAAATACAGCAACCTGGGGAGCCTGGCCCGTTTCACCTTCGAGACGATCGAGCCCAGAGGGGCAGACCGGTTGGCGGGCAGTCTCGACACCTACCAGCGGGCCCATGAGGCTGCGAAGGACTTCGCCGAAGCGCCGGAGGGCTGGCTGGTCATCCTTGGGCCACACGGTTCGGGCAAGACCATCCTCGCCGCGGCCGCGGCTAACCGCTGCATCGACCGCGGGCACGTGGTCTTCTTCTCCCACGTTCCCGACCTGCTGGACCACCTGCGCGCCACCTTCAGCCTGGCCAGCGACATAGCCTACAGCGAGCTGTTCGAACAGGTGAAGGCGACCCCCCTCCTCGTCCTGGACGGGCTGGGGAGTCACAGCACGACGCCCTGGGCGGAGGAGAAGCTGGGGCAGATCATCAATCACAGGTACAACGCCGCCCTGCCCACCATAGTCACGTCGGCGGCCACGCTGGACGCACTCGACCCCTACATTTCCACGCGCCTGCAGTCGCCCGGCCTGAGCCGGGTCGTGGTGATCGAGCCGGAGAGGACACGGTCCGACAGCCCGCTGGGGGGCATCGACCCGGAGATGCTTGAGCGGATGTCGTTCGAGACATTCGACGTGCGGGGCAACAATCCCAGCGCCGCGCAGCGGGCGAGCCTCGAAGCCGCGCTCCAGGCTGCATCCTCCTTCGCGGACAGCCCGGACGGCTGGCTCATACTTACCGGCGATACCGGCGTGGGCAAGACCCATCTCGCCGTCGCCATCGCCGGGAGGCAGATCGAGCGGGGCCACCGCGTCGTCTTCTCGTTCGTGCCGGACCTGATGGACTACCTGCGCGACACGTTCGACCCGGAGAGCCCCGTCCGATATGACCGTGTCTTCGAGGAGGTGAAGACCGCCCCGCTTCTCGTACTCGACGACTTCGGCAAGGAGCGGCGAAGCGAGTGGGCGGTCGAGAAGCTGTACCAGATCATAGTGCACAGGCATAACGTCAGGCTCCCGACGGTGATCACCAGCATGAGGGAGTTCTCTGAGGAGCGGGACCCGGTTATCTCGAGAATCCTCGACCCGTCGCTGTCGACACACGTACAGGTCGAGGCGCCCGATTATCGCAAGAAGATAAGGGCGATGCCCGGCCGCCAGAGGCGCCGCTGATTTGTCTCGGCGGCCAGCAGCGATGTAGACTCATGCCACTCAATACAGGAGACAAACAATGGTAGTCGACGACAGAGTGAAGAACTCGATGGAGCTGTACGACCGGGCCGGCGAGATCATTCCGGGCTGGACGCAGCTCGTAAGCCGGCGCGCCAGCCAGTTCGCTTCGGGCGTCAGCCCCGTCTACGCGCAGAGCGCCAAGGGGGCTCGTTTCGTGGACGTGGACGGCAACGAGTACATCGACTGGGTCAACTGCGTCAGCGCCGTCATCCTCGGCCACGCCGACGACACCGTGGACGGCGCGGTGAAGGAGCAGATCGACAAGGGCAGCCTGTACACGGTCAACAGCCCCCAGGAGATCGAGCTGGCCGAGCTCCTCATCGACACGATCCCCAGCGCGGAGATGGTCCGCTACTGCAAGGGCGGCGGCGAGGCGTGCGCCGTAGCTGTGAAGATCGCGCGGGGCACTACGGGCCGGGACAAGATTCTATTCTCCGGCTACCACGGCTGGCACGACTGGTACCAGTCGGTGAACTACCTGGCAGACCCGGAGACGGGCGAGTACCCGATCACGGGCATCGAGCCGATCGGGGTGCCAAAGGTCCTGGCCGGGACTGCCCTGCCCTTCACCTACGGCGACCTCGACAACCTGGAGAAGCTGTTCGCGGAGAACAGGGGTGAGGTGGCTGCGGTGATGATGGAGCCGCTCCGCTCCGACGATCCTCCCAAAGGATACCTGGAGGGGGTGAAGGAGATAGCCCGGGCAAACGACGCGATCCTGATATTCGACGAGGTGTCGTGCGGCTGGAGGACGCGAATCGGCGGCATCCAGGAGTACACGGGAGTCACGCCGGACATGTCCGTGTTCGCCAAGTCCATGAGCAACGGCTACGCGATGGGCGTCGTGGTTGGCTCTCGCGACTCGATGGAGCTAGCCTCCCGGATGTTCATCTCCAGCTCATACTGGAGCGACAACGTGGGCCTGGCTGCGTCCCTGGCCACGATTAGCGAGCTGAAGCGGGTCGACTCGCCGGCGCAGTTCGAGAAGCATGGAGAGAAGATGCGGGCAGCCATGCAGGGGGCAATCGACTCGTCGGGCGTGGCCGCTTCAGTTTCCGGCTGGCACTTCAGGTGCGTCGTGAACTTCGACCTGCCGGACGAGTCGATGCGGCCCAAGGTCAATACCCTGTTCGTCCAGGAGATGGCGCGCCGGGGCGTCCATACGTTTACCGGGTTCATGCCGACCCTGGCTCACACGGACCAGGACATCCGGCAGACCGCCGAGGCGGCCGAGGACACCTTCAGGGTCATCAACCGCGCCGTCGAGGGCGAGCTCGACAACCTGCTCGAAGTGGACCCGAAGCGCGAGCCCTTCAAGCGATTCGTCAACTAGGGCAAGACTCGCCCTTCCCCTTTGGGGCGTCGTCATTCCGGCGAAAGCCGGAATGACGACGCCAGCCTATGCCGGTATGGGCTCGTACCTGGGCTGGCGCGGGGCGCGATCGCGCTTTAGCTGGTAGCGGCTGCCTACAAGGGGCAGCTCGACCCTCGCGCCTCCTCGCTGGTGCGACTCGATGAAGGCGAAAATGAGCTCGGTGCTCCGATGCGCCACCCTTACTCCTCCGCGAGGCGGCTCGCCCGAGTCGAGGGAGGTCACGAGATCGTCGACGATGCCGAGCGCGGAGCTGGAGTCCACGAACTGCGGTGCGTCCGCCGCCACCAGCGGACCCGGCCGGCCCATGGCGTCCTTCGGTCCCTCCTTCCGGACGAACCACTCGACGCCGTCTGAAAGGGCGGTGATCATCCCGCCCTCCAGGACAGCCTCGTGCTCGCTGCCCCTGCCCGTCTGCAGGCAGTAGGCTGTGACGCTGTTCTCGAACTCGATGATGCCCTGGGCCTGCGGGTCTTCCGTTAGGCGCGTGCCTTCGATGATGTCATCATCCAGCAGGCTTCCCTGGACCCAGAGGGCCTTGTGGTCGCTGTTGAGCCTCAGGAGCAGGTCGATCCAGTGGCTCGACGTGTTGAACAGCGATCCGAATGAGTAGCTGATCAGGGTGGTGAGGCGCCCCAGCTCGCCGCCGTCGATCATGGCCTTCATGGCGTCGTACCTGGGGCTCCAGCGCCTGTTTGTGCCGAGGTTGAACAGGACCCCGTTCGCCTCGCACGCCTCGACCATAGCGTCGGCCTCGGCCATCGAGGCGGCCATGGCCTTCTCGGCGTAGATCGCCTTGACGCCATTGTTGGCGAGCCAGACGGTGATCTCAGCCCGGGGCTCGGGCTGGGTGGCGACGCTGACGATGTCCAGCCCTTCCCGGGCGACCATCTCCTTGTAGTCGGTGTACTGGCGCTCCTTGGGTACGTTGTAGCGCTCGCCGAACTTTTCCATCACGTCCTCGCGGAGATCGGAGCACGCGACGAGGTCGACCCTGTCGTGTGCCTCGAAAGCTGCGGCGTGGGATGCGGGCAGCCTGGAAGGACGTCCGACCACCTCGTTGTCGATGAACCCGCCGATGCGGCTGCAGCCTACGACGGCCGCTCTGTATCTTTTCACTTCGAGCCTCCTTAGAAGCCCGCCCGCTTTGGCTGCGCGGTTGTGGTCCCATGCAACGCCGTGGGCAGGGCGGCAGGATGCTAACACACGCTCCATTGGGGTACAACACGGGACCGGCGACGCGCTCGGATGGCAAGGCAGAAACTTCGCCACCGGCGGGCGGACACGTGGGTCCGCACCTACGTATATGACGCTCGTAATGGGTGAGCAGCTACCGGGCAGGCACTCCGACGGCGAGTCGAGGGGCCGCCAAACCCTTGACCTGCAACTTGGGGATGCTATAATGGCGTACGTCGGAGGCAGTGACGTCCGCCGGCCGCACAGAGGGCGGCGTAGACGAGCGGCAAACCGGCACGAGTGATCGTCGGAAAGCGGAGTCGTCCCGGCGGGAGGGCCGCTGACCGTCGATTCTGCACTTTAACAACTGAATCCTGCGCGAATTTCGAAATGAAGTAGTTGATCCTTGATGTGGGTCAAGTTAGTAAGGGTCTACGGTGGATGCCTTGGGGCCAAGGGCCGAAGAAGGGCGTGGCAAGACTACGAAAAGCCTCGGTCAGCTGTCTAGCAAGCTTAGCCGGGGGTGCCCGAATGGGGAAACCCGTCACCGGGTCATGCCGGGACATCCCGTTTATCGGGAAGGTAAGCGAGGGAACTGAAACATCTAAGTACCTCGAGGAGAGTAAATCAACCGAGATTCCCTGAGTAGCGGCGAGCGAAAGGGGAAGAGCCCAAACCGCGGCGGCCTAACGGACTGAGGTCCTATGCCGTCTTGGTGTTGTAACACGCGCCTGCCTCGGCCTCAGAACGAGGAGAGGAGTCACAAACCCCCTGTTTAGCCAAACAAGCCTGGAAGGGATGACCATAGAGGGTGATAGTCCCGTAGGCGAAAGGCAGGGGACTCCTGGTGTGTTGTTGAGTACCATGGGACACGGGAAATCCTGTGGGAATCTGGGGGGACCACCCTCCAAGGCTAAATACCCTTGGCCACCGATAGTGAACCAGTACCGTGAGGGAAAGGTGAAAAGAACCCCGGGAGGGGAGTGAAATAGACCTGAAACCGTAGACTTACAAGCCGTGGGAGGTCCCTAAGGGGACTGACCGCGTGCCTATTGAAGAATGAGCCGGCGAGTTAATCTAGGCAGCTAGGTTAAGGAACATCAGTTCCGGAGCCGCAGCGAAAGCGAGTCCTAATAGGGCGTGAGTCGGGCGGGGGCGGAGCCGAAGGCGGAGGCTCCTGGCGGAGTTGAAACGCGATTCGTCGCGTGGACGCAACGTCAGGAATCGAAGCTGGAGGCCGAGTCTCCACTATGTCCGGTGTGTTGTCTGGATTAGACCCGAAACCGGGTGAGCTACCCATGGCCAGGTTGAAGCCCCGATAATATCGGAGTGGAGGACCGAACCCGTGTCTGGTACAAAAGGCTGGGATGAGCTGTGGGTAGGGGTGAAATGCCAATCGAACCCGGAGATAGCTGGTTCTCCCCGAAATGTATTTAGGTGCAGCCTCAATGAAGTCTTGGGGAGGTAGGGCACTGGATGGGCTAGGGAGCGTGAGCTTACCAAACTCAACCAAACCACGAATGCCCTTAGATGATCATTGGGAGTGAGACTCCGGGGGATAAGCTCCGGGGTCGAAAGGGAAACAGCCCAGACCGCAGGCTAAGGTCCCGAAGTGTGGACTAAGTGTGAAAGGAAGTGAGACCACTAAAACAGCTAGGAGGTTGGCTTAGAGGCAGCCACCCTTTAAAGAGTGCGTAACAGCTCACTAGTCGAGGGGTCTTGCGCCGAAAATGTAACGGGGCTCAAGTCCACCACCGAAGCCGCGGCCTTCCGGTACGACCGGGAGGGGTAGGGGAGCGTTGCCAGTGCGTCGAAGTCAGGCCGTGAGGCCTGGTGGAGCGCTGGGAAGTGAGAATGCCGGCATGAGTAGCGACAATCCTGGTGAGAATCCAGGACACCGAAAGCCTAAGGTTTCCTACGCAACGCTGATCGACGTAGGGTAAGTCGGGCCTAAGCCGTAGCGCAAAAGCGAAGGCGATGGACAACGGGTTAAGATTCCCGTACCACGGGTACTCGTTAGAAAGCAAAGGGGGGACACGGACAGGCAGGTAGAGCGTGCCCATCGGACATGGTGCGTTCGCTCCCGTAGGCCATGCCAGGACAGGCAAATCCGTTCTGGCGCGAAGAGCTGAGAGGAGTGAGGACTCTAGGGCCCAAGCCCTGGGGGACTCCGCTGATCCTAGGCCGTCAGGAAAAGCCTCGTTGCAAGAGTGCTGGTGACCGTACCGCAAACCGACACAGGTAGGCTGGGGTAAATATCCCGAGGTGAACGAGAGAACCCTCGTTAAGGAATTCGACAATCTAGCCCTGTAACTTTGGGATAAAGGGTGCCCATGGGGTAAGTCCGCAAGCCGGGCGAAGCCTTTGTGGGCCGCAGTGAAGGGGCCCAGGCGACTGTTTACCAAAAACACAGGTCTCTGCTAAGCCGAAAGGCGATGTATAGGGGCTGACGCCTGCCCAGTGCCGGAAGGTTAAGGGGAAGTGTTAGACCGATTCGTCGGTCGAAGCTCTGAACCGAAGCCCCGGTGAACGGCGGCCGTAACTATAACGGTCCTAAGGTAGCGAAATCCCTTGTCGGGTAAGTTCCGACCCGCACGAATGGCGTAACGACCTGGGCGTTGTCTCAACGAGGGGCTCGGTGAAATTGCAAGGCCAGTGAAGATGCTGGCTACCCGCGACAGGACAAAAAGACCCCGTGGAGCTTTACTGTAGCTTGGCAGTGGACTGGGGTCACAGATGTGTAGGATAGGCGGGAGACTATGAAGCTTCGACGCCAGTCGGGGTGGAGTCAACCTTGAAATACCGCTCTTCTGTGTTCTCGGCCCTAACTCCGTCAAAACCGGAGGACCCTGCCAGGTGGGCAGTTTGACTGGGGCGGTCGCCTCCTAAAGAGTAACGGAGGCGCCCAAAGGTCCCCTCAGGGTGGATGGAAATCACCCGTAGAGTACATTGGCATAAGGGGGCCTGACTGTGAGACCTACAAGTCGAGCAGAGACGAAAGTCGGGCAAAGTGATCCCACGGTACCGTGTGGAAGGGCCGTGGCTTATCGGATAAAAGCTACCCCGGGGATAACAGGCTAATCTCGCCCAAGAGTTCACATCGACGGCGAGGTTTGGCACCTCGATGTCGGCTCGCCGCATCCTGGGGGCGAAGCAACTCCCAAGGGTCCGTCTGTTCGCCGGTGAAAGCGGCACGCGAGCTGGGTTCAGAACGTCGTGAGACAGTTCGGTCTCTATCCGTCGTGGGCGCAGGAGATTTGAGGGGAGCTTTCCCTAGTACGAGAGGACCGGGAAGGACGGACCTCTGGTGTACCGGTTGTTCCGCCAGGAGCATCGCCGGGTAGCCATGTCCGGATGTGATAAGCGCTGAAAGCATCTAAGCACGAAGCCAACCCCAAGATTAGATCTCCCATCCCGATTTCGGTCGGGAGTAAGGTCCCCCGTAGACTACGGGGTGGATAGGCCGCAGGTGTAAGTCCCGTGAGGGATTCAGCTGAGCGGTACTAATCGACCGAGGACTTGGCCCACATCAAGGCTCAACTATTTCGCAGGATTCAACCTGACCTCGATCAAGAGGAATTCCCTCCTCTCCCCCAACGGGAGAGGACTGAGGTGAGGGTGAAGGCAGGATTCAGTAACAACGGCGCGGGGTGGAGCAGCGGCAGCTCGTTGGGCTCATAACCCAAAGGTCGCCGGTTCGAGTCCGGCCCCCGCAACCATCGTACACAACACGGCCCCCGAAGCTATTTCGGGGGCCGTTCGCGTAGCCGCCAATGGGTTGTGCTAGGATGGGACACGAGCAATCAGGAGTGGGGGCCAGGCCATGACAATCTCGACCAACCTTTCGCCAGAAGCCGAGAGGCGCCTCGATATCCTGGTCGCACAAACAGGTCGCAGCAGAGAGTACTACCTTCCAGAAATCATAGATCGCGGTCTCGCAGAGGTCGAGGACTACTATCTCGCTGTACAGGTCCTGGAACGCGTCCGCGCAGGAAAGGAGCGAGTGTACTCCGACGCCGAGCTGAGTGAGCGACTTGGCCTGGAGGATTGAGTACGCTGAGTCTGCAGAGGCTGACCTTCGCCGACTGGACAGGCAAGCCGCCAAGCGGATCAGAGACTACCTGAGGCAACGCGTTGCGTCGTCAACCGATCCCCGCCAGAGAGGCAAAGCTCTCGCCGGGCCGTTTGCCCTGCTGTGGAGTTACCGCATCGGAGACTTCAGGGTGATTTGCGACATTCAGGACAATGTAATGCGTGTCCTGGTTGTAAGAGTAGGCAGACGAGACCAAGTGTACCGCCGATAGTTAGCTCCTCAGAATCATGCGGTCTTGAGTAGACTCTTCCATGGCACGCCCTCCAAGCAGCTTGTCCGATTTGACCTGACCCTGCTCTCGTTTCTCGTGGTCGAGTTTCTCGACGAACCCTTGCTCGGCACCCGCGAGGCTGCCTGGCCCATTATTCGCACCGACCCTGGACTGACGTATGTCCAGATCGGCAGTAACTGCTCCCACGAGGTCAGGGACAGGAATCCTGCCCAGCCAACCCGTTGCGACCAGTACACGAAGAGATGAGATCGCTTCACCATCGGCACCTCGAACTGACGGCGGCGGCCGGGGACTGGATTCCGGCTCGGGGGCCGGAATGACGGACGGGCGTCTTGCGGCTGCCTGTGCAGGAACGACGGAGGAAAGCCCCTACCCGCCTGCGGCGGCTCGGATGCGTTCGGCTACGATCAGCTCCTCGCCCTCATTCAGGGCGTGTGAGGTGGCCGTGAGCGTCCGGTCGTCGACGACCGAGACGGCGACGCGCGGCGTGCCCGAGTCGAGCTCGTCGGCTATGTCCTGGGCCGTCTTGCCGACGACGTCGGGGTCGATCGTGACGCTGAGGTGGGAGCCGTAGTACTGGGGCACCTTCTCGATCCCGGCCTCCACGCCCGGGGTCGCGCCCAGCTCTTGCTGCATGCTCTCGAGGCGCTCCTCGAACACCAGCAGCCGGTCCTCGTGGTTGATCGTCAGCCACCGCTCGACGGCCGTGACGACGCCCACGACTTCTTGCTTGTCCAGCTTCATGGGGCGCCCGAACGAACGCCCGCCGTTCTCCTGGAAGGCGATGAATCCCTGGTCGGAAGCGGCTTCGACCAGCTCCTTCTTGCCGCACAGGAAGCCCGAGGACTGAGGCGCGCCCATGTACTTGGCGCCGAAGCAGGCGATGTCGGCGGCCTGGGCGTTGCGCCGGAAGTAGTCTAGGGGGTAGATCTGCGCGGCGGCGTCGGCTATGACCGGCACCCCCGCGTCGTGGGCGATCTCTACAGTCTGCTCCAGGGTCAGGACCGAGTCGGGGTCTCCCGGCCGTACCAGGTAGGCGACAGCGGCGGTGTTGTCCCCGATGACCGCTTCGAGCTGCTCCCGCGAGCATCCGTCCTCGTCGCCGGCCTCGACGAGCGTGGCGCCGGGGACGGTGAAGCTGCGGTCGTAGCTGTAGCGCTGCGCCTTCTGGATAATGATCTCGCTCTTCATCCCCGTCGTGTCGGGTATCTGGGCTATCTTGTCGAGGTCGCGCCCGGTCATGCATGCCGCAGCGCTGAACGCCAGGGCCGCGGAGCAGCCCGACGTGACGTATGCCGCCTCGACATCCAGCAGGTCGGCGATGTACTCGCCCGACCGCGCCAGCAGCTCGGCCATCTCAATGTACGTGTCGTTGACGGCGGCCATGGCCTCGGTGACCTCCGGGACCGTCGCCGAACCCCCGAGCACGGTCCGGTTGCCCTGGGCGTTGATCACCGCCCGCGCACCCATCTTTGCGTATATGTCGGCCCCTGTTGCTGCCATGTTCGCTCCTTGGATTACATCTCAGGGGAACGCTGCTCGTGTCCCCCTCATCCTAACCTTCTCCCGCCAGGGGAGAAGGGACCGCCGCGCCCGTTGCGCGGCCCTATGCTCCGAGCACTTCTCTCAGCTTCTCCGCGACTATCTCCTCCTCGCCGTCGAACATCGTGTTAGCGGTGATGGATATGGTGTCGCCACCGGTTATGACGCCCCTGGTCCTGATCCTCGGGTTGCCCTCTCTCAGCTCGGCCGACACGCAGTGCGCGTCCTTGCCCGTGGTGTCGGCGTCGATGGTTATCAGCATCTCCTTCTGCACGTACCCGGGGAAGTCAGAGATCCGGGCGTTCACACCTGGGATGCCCTCCACGGCCCTGACCATCGTCTCCAGCCTCTCGCCCATCTCAATGAGGCGAGCCTCGTGGTCTATGGTGAACCAGTGCTCCATGGCTGCGACCACTCCCACAATGTCCTGGCGGTCGACCTTGTAGCCGCGCCCCACCGAGTTCCCGTTGCTGGCCTCGAAGCCGATGAAGCCCTGGAGCGCTGCCGCGTCGACCAGGTCCTTCTTGCCGCACAGGAAGCCCGTCGAGTGGGGAGCTCCCACGTACTTCGTGCCGAAGCACACCAGGTCGCCCGACTGTGCGGCGCGCCGGAAGAGATCGAGCGGATAGATCTGGGACGCCGCATCGATGATGATGGGCACGCCGTGGTCTCGGGCGACCGCGGCCGTCTCATCTACGGACAGGGTGGTGTCGTAGGTGCCGGGCTGCATAATGTATGTCACGGCGGCGGTGTTCGGGCCGATGGCGTCAGCCAACTGCTCGGCGGTGCAGCCGTCCTCGTCACCCGCCTCGACAATGCGCCCGCCGGGCACGCTGTGACTCCTGCGGTATGCATAGCGGAGGCTCTTCAGGGCGATGATCTCGTTCCGACCGTCCGTCTCGGGAAGACGGGCGGTGCGTTCCATGTCGCCCTGCGTCAGGCAAGCGGCGGTGCTCAGCACCAGGGCCGCGAAGCAGCCGGACGTGATGTGCGCCCCCTCCACACCCAGGGTCTCGGCCAGGTAGTCGCCGGACCGGTCGAGCAGCTCCTGCATCTCGACGTAGCTGCCGTCGGCGTCGTTCATCACCCGGCGGACTTCCTCAGGCGGCGTGGAGCCGCCCCAGAGAGTCGTGTTGCCGCCGGCGTTGATTGTGGGGCGGACCCCCAGCATGTCATATACGCGATTTGACTTGACCATCCTGCTTCTCTCCGTGCCCTCTGTACTTGAGCCTTACATCATCAGGTCGCCGCCGTTGATGTCGAAGGCGACTCCCGTCATATAGGCGGCCCTGTCGGAAGCGATGAATGCCACCAGCTCGGCTACCTCCCAGGGCTCGCCGAGACGTTGGATCGGGAAGCTCTCGGCATACTGGCGCGTCCGCTCGTCGCTGACGGCCGAGCGGACCATCTCTGTGTCGATGAGGCCGGGGCAGACGGCGTTGACCGTGATGCCGTGGCCGGCCTCCTCCTTGGCAAGGTGACGCGTCAGGCCGAGGACGCCGGCCTTGGCCGCGGAATAGTGGGGGCCGCCAAGCGTGCTGTACTGGCGTCCGGCGCTTGATGAGAGATTGACGATGCGGCCCCATCCGGTCTCGCGCATTGGCTTCAGCACGGCCCTGGAGCACAGGTAGGTGCTCTTCAGGTTAGCGTCCACCACCAGGTCCCACTCCTCCTCCTCGATGTCGATGAGGTGGGTCGGGCGCAGTATGCCCGCGTTGTTCACCAGGATGTGGACGCCCCCGTAGCTGTCGAGCGCCGCTGCGACCATGCGGTCAACGTCGGCCTTCGAGGTTGCGTCGCCCGCGGAGGCAACAGCCTCCATGCCGCTGGAGCGCAGCTCTGCCGCCGTCTGCTCGGCAGTGCCGACGTTGATGTCGTTCACCACGAGGGCCGCACCCCTGGCGGCGAGCGCCTGCGATACCGTCTTGCCCATCCCCTGCCCTGCACCGGTGACTATGGCGACTTTGCCGGAGAGCTCGGAGGAGTGGTTCGGCCCAGGAACACTCGGCGTCATACCGCCACACTCACCTGGTACACGACTTCAGAGTCCAGCGGCGCATCGCGACCCTCGTCCCCCAGCACCTCCAAGTACAACTCGATTGCCTCCCTGACATTGCGCAGAGAATCCTCTATCGACTCGCCCTGGGAGTAGCATCCTGGCAGCGCAGGGACCTCCACCCAGAAACCACCTTCTTCTGCATCATGTACAACGACAGAGTAATGCATGGCTGTGCTCAGAGCTGCTCCTCGAACTCCTCAATCGAGATACCTGACTTCTCTATAGCATCAAGCAGGATTCCAACCTTCACAGTCCCTCTATGGAATGGTAAGACAACCATACCTCTGGTTGGATGTTTCAGGATGTGGTGACTTCCCCTAATGCGTATGGTCTCATATCCGAGTCGGTGAAATGCGCGAATTGCGCGCGAGGCCCTGATGTTCCGAAGTCTTCTTCCACCGGAACTCATTCGGGCAACCTGCGCAGGATCCTATATTACACCCAGCTCTTTCCCTGCATCGGCGAATACCGAGATGGCGCGGTCGAGCTGCTCCCTGGTGTGGGCTGCGGAGAGCTGCACCCTGATGCGGGCCTCGCCCCTCGGCACCACCGGGAAGCTGAACCCTACGACGAATATTCCCCGCCGGTTGACGGCCGAGGCGAGCTCGACGGTCTTGATCTCGTCCCTGAGCATAATCGGCACTATCGGGTGCTTGCCTGGGATGATGTCGAAACCGAGGGCGGACATCTCCGACCGGAAGTACCGGGTGTTCTCCCACAGCGTCTCCCTGAGGCTGGGGGTGCTCTTCACTATCTCCAGCGCCTTCAGGGCGCCCGTGACGATGGGCGGGGCAAGGGTGTTCGAGAACAAGTACGGGCGGGAGCGCTGCCGCAAGTACGACACGATCTCCGCCTTGCCCGTCGTGAAGCCGCCCGACGCGCCCCCCAGGGCCTTGCCCATGGTGCTAGTCAGCACGTCGATGCGGTCGAGGACACCCATATCGTCCGGGCTGCCGAGCCCGTTAGGCCCCATGAAGCCCGTCGCGTGGGAGTCGTCGACCATCACGAGCGCGTCGTACTTGTCCGCCAGGTCGCATATCTCGGCCAGCGGCGCGATGTCGCCCTGCATGCTGAAGACGCCGTCGGTCGCGATCATGCGGAACCTGGCCGACTCCGTCTCCTTTAGCTTCTCCTCCAGGTCGATCATGTCGGCGTGCTTGAAGACCTTGCGCTGTGCGCGGCAGAGGCGCACGCCGTCGATGATCGAGGCGTGGTTCAAGGCGTCGCTGATGATGGCGTCCTCGGCTCCCAGGAGGGTCTCGAAGAGCCCTGTGTTGGCATCGAAGCAGGACGTGTAGAGGATGGTGTCCTCGGTGCCGAACCAGTCGCTCAGCTCCTGCTCCAGCGTCTTGTGGATGTCCTGGGTACCGCAGATGAACCGGACCGACGCCATGCCGAACCCATGCTCAGACAGCCCGTCCGCGACCGCCCGCTCGATCTCCGGGCTGTCTGCCAGCCCAAGGTAGTTGTTCGCGCAAAAGTTGATCATCTCGCCCTGGCTCGTGTCCACGTCGGACCCCTGGGGCGTCCTGATGATCTTCTCGTCCTTGTATAGCCCGCTGTCACGTATGTTCTGCAGCTCGTCCTCGAGCCACGGCTTCATCTTCGTGTAGGCCACTCACACCCCTCCCTGTTGGTGCTGTGCCGCCTTGAGCCTCCGGCCCCGGCGCCGACTGAGATTATCGGCTGGGCTTCCGGGTGTCAATGGCGGAGGTAGGTTCACCGCAGAGGACGCAGAGGCGCAGAGACAAGGCGTCATGGGAGGGGTAAAGGCACTGATTTGGAGTTGGTGGTGCTGTGCTACCATGGACGTTCGGAGACCGACGGCATACGCCGTGGACGGTGAGGATTGACTAATGGGTGATGGCTCCGCCTGCAAGGCGAAGCACCTCAATCACGTCGCCATAGCGGTGAAGGACATGGACGAGGCGTTGGGAATGTACGCTGACCTCTTCGGACTGGACCCTTCGGAGGTCGAGGATGTCGAGGACCAGGGCGTCCGGGCTGCGCTGCTGAAGGTGGGCGGGTCGCAGGTGGAGCTGATCCAGCCGCTGGACACGGAGAGTGGCGTCGCCAAGTTCATCGAGCGGCGGGGACCCGGGCTCCATCACGTGTGCTTCGAGGTCGACGGGCTGCAGGACGCGCTCGACAGGCTCGATGCAAAGGAGGGGGTGCAGCTGATCGACCGGCGTCCACGCAAGGGCCTCGCCGGCATGATTGCTTTCCTGCACCCCAGATCGACGGGCGGCACCCTGGTAGAGCTCGTCGAGGCTGAGACGGCCCGGTGATGAGAGACAGGACTCAGCCCCCAAGGGGACCGGGATACCCCGACCCTCTGGATGGGGGACGGTTCCTGGGGCAGGAATCCGGCTTTCGCCGGGATGACGGGAGTGCAAGGACATCCTCAAGAGGACTCCTTTGAGCGAGCCTGCCATACGAGTGCTCGTCGCCAAACCTGGGCTGGACGGCCACGACCGCGGCGCAAAGATCATCGTGCGTGCGTTGCGGGACGCGGGCATAGAGGCTGTCTACACGGGCATCCGCCAGACTCCACAGATGATAGTGGACACGGCGTTGAAGGAAGATGTCGACGTAGTCGGTCTCAGCATCCTCTCCGGCGCGCACATGGAGCTGTTCCCACAGATCATCGAGGGCCTTCACGAGCGGGGTGTCAGCGGCGCCATCGTGCTGGCGGGCGGCATCATTCCCGACCAGGACCGCCCGGCTTTGCAGGAGATGGGTGTCAGGGCCATATTCGGGCCGGGAACGCCCACCTCGGAGATAGTCGAATACATACGTGACTCGGTCGCTGCCAGGGACAGCGATGATACGCCGTCCTGATGTCGATAGAGGCAGTCGTGTTCGACTTCGATGGGGTCATCATCGACACCGAGACGCCCGATTTCACGACATGGCAGGATGAGTTCCGTGACCACGGCGTAGAGCTCAGCCGCGACCTCTGGTCGGGCTACATCGGGAGCAGTGTAGGCACCTTCGATATCTACAGCCACCTGGAGGAGCTGACCGGGCAGACGCTGGACAGGGACGAGGTGGGGCCTCGCAGGCGGGGCAGATACCTCGAGGCGGTGAACGCCAACCCCCTGCTTCCCGGGGTGATGGACTACCTGTCGGCGGCGCGGCGGCTGGGTCTGAGGGTAGCGATTGCGTCCAACTCGTCCCGCGACTGGGTCGAGGGCCACGTCGAGCGCCGCCAACTTGGCGGCTACTTCGACGCCATCCGGACGCGCGACGACGTCGAGGCCGTCAAGCCCGCTCCCGACGTGTACCTGGCGGCGCTCGACGCGGTGGGCGCGCCGCCAGAGCGGGCAATGGCCGTCGAGGACTCCCCCACCGGCGCGGCCGCCGCCGTTGCCGCAGGGCTCTTCTGCGTGGCAGTGCCGAACGGCATGACCGAGGACATGGCGTTCGGTCAGGTCGATCTCAGGCTCGGCTCGCTGGCCGAGATGGATCTGCGGGAGTTGCTGGGTGCTGCCTCGAGGCGCGGGGGCTGACTCCTGCGGATGGGTCCCGCTACGGTCGCCCCTGGAATGTACCTCAGGCGCCGTCTTCGGTCACGGTGATGGTGCCCGCCATTCCCGGGTGGACGGGGCATAGGTACCTGAACAGCCCCTCAACCTCGAAGGTGAGCGAGTAGCCCACGCCTCCCGGCCGGGACCCGTATCCCATCAGCCCCGAGCTGTATACTCCCTCTCCGAGAAACGGCTGCCCCGCCTTGATGGGCAGGGTCACGACAGGGTTGATTATCATCTCCACGCTCCCTGTGTCGTCGATCTCGGGCGTGTACATGGGCGGGAAGGGCCCGCCCGGGTTGAACACGATGGAGTGCCACCTTGACGAGAACCACACCACCGTGTCGCCCTTCTTGATCGTCAGGTTGCCCGGGAAGAACTCAGTCAACTCAGCGTTCGGAGGGCCCATTCCCGCCGCCACCAGGTAGATGCTCGTCCCGTCCGGGCCCAGCTCTTCGTCGAGCACCCGGTCCGAGGACTGGATGACGTGGAGGCTGTTGGTGATCTCCTCCAGCGGCTGGATCTCCTTGACCGCGATTCGGTCTATCTCATCCTGCTCGGGCACGTCCTTCGCCGTAGCCTCCTCGACGACGATCACACCCTTGTGGAAGTCGTGCATGCCGCAAACGTATGGGTAGACGCCCGGCCGGTCGAACCTGAGCGAGAAGGTGTCTATGAGCGGGATCTCTGGCGGCTGCTGTAGCTTCGGGAACATGATGCCGGACGTTACGTAGCCCGAACCGCGCCACACCTCGGCCCTAGCATCCTCCTCCCTGGAGGGGTAGAGAATCTTGGGGTTGAGCATTGACGGCCCGGGGCCGCCGCTGCTGTAGAGCAGGTCGCCCCTGCCGCCTTCTCTTGGGACGGGAATCACGTCGTCCTCGGGGGGCTGATCGGTGAAGATGACCGAATGGGGGTCCCCCTCGGTGTTCATCTTCCAGGTAACAGTGTCGCCGGCGCGAATGTTGAGGCGATGGGGGAAGAAGGCGTTGATCGCGGCAGTCCTCTCGCCCGCGCCGACCAGCACGGTCAACTCCCTGGGCTGGAAAGTCTCCGGCGTCGCCGTTGGCTCCGGTGTGGGCGGCTCAGACGTACCGGAGCAGGCCGCGAGAGCCATAGCTACGGCCATGAACAGGAATCCAAGGGGAATAGCCACCCTCGATGGAGGCTGGAGAGGGTGTGTGCGGGTGATCTGGTTATGGAGTCGCACGGTGCGAGATACGCCCAAGGAAGTCAGTCGAGTAGTCGGCGGACCTGTGCGGACCACGAAAGCTCAGGCGCGTCTTCCGGCACGAGCGGCCACTATGCTCTCTAACTCGTCGGGGGTGTGGCAGGAATTGAACTCTCCACGCTCGAATTGAGCAATCCCCTCACTCACTGCCGTCATGAGGTCGTCGTTGCTCAGGGCACGTCTCAGGGTCTCCAGAGTCTCCTCACGCCGCTCTCCGGTGTAGTAGGACTCAATGGAGTCGTTGGGGATCATGTGCGCTCACCATCGATACGGACGACATCATAGACATGGGTACTGTGAGTGTCAAAGTACCACTGTACCCAGGTTAGCCTACTGCGAAGACGACGAGGCTGCCAAGGGGGACTCGTTACTGCCAGACTGGTGTCACATGAACAGCCTTGCTCTTTGGCAGGGCGAGAGCCCTCATCTCAATCTTCCCCCTGGGGGGGAAGAGGCCGAGCCGCCGTCCCCTCGACTCTGAACAGTCACGCTGGAATCGCTCACCCCCTTTGGCTATACTGCCGTACGCTGGCTCACTTCTATCGTTAGGAGACTTCCATGGAAGTCGGGTACTTTACCATGCCGCTCCATCCCCCAGGGTCTAACCTCACGAAGACACTGGAAGACGACCTGGAACAGATCGTAACCCTGGACGGCCTCGGCTATGTCGAGGCGTGGATTGGCGAGCACTTCACGGCCCAGTGGGAGAACATCCCGGCGCCCGACCTATTCATAGCCCAGGCCCTGGGCATGACGAACAGCATCTCCCTCGGCACCGGCGTGACGTGTATGCCGAACCACAACCCATTCATGATCGCGCACCGGATCGCGCAGCTCGACCACATGGCCAAGGGCAGGTTCATGTGGGGCGTCGGCGCGGGCGGCTTCCTTGGCGACTTCGAGGTGTTCGGAGTGGACCCCAAAGAGGGCGAACACAGGGACATTACGAGGGACTCGATAGACCTGATTCTGCAGCTATGGGAGGACCCGAAGCCGGGGCTGTACGAGCACAAGTACTGGCGGTTCAACGTACCGGAGCCCGTCGACGAGATAGGCCTGCGGTTTCACGTCAAGCCCTACACCCACCCCCATCCTCCGATGGCAGTAGCGGGCGTGTCCGAGAGGTCCGACACTCTGGAGGTTGCGGGCGAGCGGGGCTGGCTGCCACTCAGCATCAACCTGGTTCCCACCCGGGTCGTCAAGACCCACTGGGAGGCAGTGGAGAAGGGCGCGGCGAGGTCGGGCCGGACCGCCGACAGGTCGCAGTGGCGGGTGGCCCGCGAGGTCTACATCTCGGACACTACGGCCCGCGCCCGCCGAGAGGCGCTCAACGGCGTGCTCGCCCGCGACTTCGACCAGTACTTCCTGCGGAGCCTGCCGATGGCCCGGATGCTCGACATCATGAAGGTCGACGTGAACATGCCGGACTCCGACGTGACGCCGGAATACCTGGTCGACAACGTCTTCATCGTCGGCAGCCCCGACGACGTGGCAGAGAAGCTCCACACGCTGTACCAAGACCTGGGCGGGTTCGGCGTTCTCCTGGCGATGGGGCACGAGTGGGAGCCGCGGGACAAGTGGCTCGACTCCATGACCATACTGAAGCAGGAAGTCATGCCCATGCTCGCAGACCTGAACTAGCGCCGCCGGACGCACAGTCCGGCTAGAATCGAGGCGTCTATGCTTCCGGGCGAAATACTGGTTGCCCGCCTTAGCGGCGGGGCGACCATCGTCCGCTTCCAGGAAGAGAAGAACGGGCGTGTCTCCGTGCTCCTCGGCAGGAACAAGGTTGCCCGGATCCCCGCCGAGCGGGTCATCCTTGCTACCGGCGTACTGGCGGGCGAAGCGGGGCGGTTCGAGGAGTTCTGCGACGGCGCCAGGGAGGCCTCCGGGGAGATCGACCTCACGGAGGTCTGGGACGTCCTGACCGACGAGCAGGAGGAGTCCTCGCTGGAGGACCTGGCCGCCCTCTACTGGCCGGCGAGCCCTGGGGCAATGGAGCTCACGGCACTGCTACTCTGCCTAGAACGTGCCTCCGACCTCTTTGCTAGCGACGGCTCAAAGTACAGGCCGCGTACGCGTGAGGACCTCGCCAACCTCCTGGCGAAGCGGCGGCGGGAGGCCGAGAACGCCCGGGACGCGCAGGAGCTGGTCGATGCCCTGTCCGCAGGCGGTCTCCCCGACGCGATGAGCCCACACCAGGAGTCGCTGATCGAGATACTGGAGGGCTACGCCGTCCACGGCGAGGAGCTTCCGCGCCGGCAGGCCGCGAGGGAGCTGGTGCAGGCGTCGTCTCCGTCGACTCGCGACCTCCAGCGGGCATGCTTCGAGATGCTGGTCAGGTCCGGCGTATTCGACCAGGACGAGCCGCTGGAGCTGCGAAGCGCGGGGATCCGCCCGGATTTCCCTCCACAGGCCCTGGAGGAGGCGCGGAAGACTGCGGCCACTGCTGCGCCACGCGGGCCCGATCGGCAGGACCTGACTCACCTCGAAACCATTACGATCGACGACGCGGACACTGTCGACAGGGACGACGCCCTCTCGCTGGAGGTCCTGGAGTCCGGCTACCGGCTCGGGGTGCACATCGCCGACGCGGCCACGCTCGTGCCGAGAGAGGGCCCCCTGGACCGTGAGGCGTACCGGCGCATGGCAAGCCTGTACCTCCCCGAGCGCACCATACCGATGCTCCCGGACGAGATTACCAGGGGCGCGGGAAGCCTGGACCCGGGCGAGGAGCGGATGGCGGTCAGCCTTCTCGCGGACCTGACCGACGAAGGTGAGGTGGCGAGCTGGCGCGTGGTGCGGTCGACTATACGGAGCGCCGAGGCCCTGTCGTACGACAAGGTCGATGGGGTACTGCGGACGGGAGGGCCGCGGCGGGTGATGCTTGGGGGTCTGCATCGCCTTGCCGAAGCCCTGCGCCGCAGGCGAGAAGAGCGGGGCGCAGTCAACCTGGACCAGCCTGAGATGAACGTGAAGGTGCGGGAGACGGGCGAGATAGAGGTCAGCATGCGCGACCGTTCCTCGCCAGGCAACCTGATGGTGGCCGAGCTGATGATACTGTGCAACTCGCTCTTTGCCCGCTTCTGCTCCGAGAATGGTCTGCCGGCAGTCTACCGGTCGCAGCGGCGCCCTGACCTGTCCGACCTGCCGGACCTGCCGGCGGTCGATGAACGGGCCGCGCCCGTCATGGCCAGGTTCAACATAGGCCGCCGGATGCAGGCAGCCCGGGTCTCAACGGAGCCGAAGGCGCACGACGGCCTTGGCGTCAGCGCATACCTGCAGGCGACGTCTCCATTGAGACGCTACCCGGACCTAGTCGTGCAGCGGCAGGTCGGAGGCTTCCTGGCCTCGGGCAGGCCGGCGTACGCACCGGGCGAGGTCGAGTCCGTGGCGCAGAGAGCCGAGGTGCAGAACCGGGAGATGTCGCAGATCGAGGCGGGGCGAAGGCGGTACTGGTTCCTGAGGTATCTCGAAGGCTCGCGCATGCTCCCCGGCGGCGCGGACCTGTTCGAGGCCGTAGTGCTGGACACCGGCGGGCGTCGCACCGCACTCCTAGAGCTGCTGGAGTTCCCATTCCGGGCACGGGCCGAGCTACCGAGGTCCGTCGCTGCGGGCGAGGTCGTCACCCTGCGGCTGCAGGGAGTGGACCTGTGGCGCCGTGTGGGACTCTTCGTACACGCGCCCTGACGCCAGGTAACTGTTCAGAGTCGAAGGGAGAGCCACCCGGCGGGCGGACACGTGGGTACGCCCCTACGAAGCCAAGTTTCCATCCCTGCCTATAGCGGGTCCTAGCTGAGGCGCTCGTGGCCTCCGTTGCCCTCGAAGCCACGCGTGGTGAATACGCCCAGATCGCGCCCCTGGTGCACGTGAACTACAAGCTCCTGCTTCACGATGCCGATGGCGTCGAGGAGCTCGCGGTCGATTGCGTCGATCAGGTCCTGGATGTCGTCGTTGGTGAGGCTCTCGCCCACGCTCACCGTCGAGTGGATCATGATTTCAGCGAGATGAATGTCGACGCGTCCTATGGGCTCATCGTCGTCCAGGACCGTGTAGCACTCCGAGAAGGGGGTCCTGCATTCTCGTTCGAAGATATACCTTGCCATTAGCGTTCCTCTGTCTGTGTGTGTCCTGTCAAATCATGGTCGTGCCGGTGGGCACTGGCCTTCGACAGGCTCAGCAACTGTCTTGATGGTCAAGAGATTGTGTACTGTAGATGCCTGCTGGGGTCCCAAGGCGACTGATCGCGGACAATGACGTTCAGGATCGTAAGGAGCTTGCGCATCGAGGCTACCAAGGCGACTTTCTTGGGCTTGCCTGCCTCGCACAGCCGTCCGTAGAATGCCCTGATCACAGGATTGAAGCGGCAGGCTACCAGCGTCGCCATGTATAGGGCCGACCTCACGTTGGCGCGGCCTCCCCACACTGACCGCTTGCCGCGAAATGTGCCACTATCACGGTTGTGAGGAGCAACCCCCACCAGGCAGGCTATCTCTTTGCGGTTGAGTTGCCCGAGCTCGGGCAACTCAACCAACAGTACGCTGGAGGACACATCTCCTATCCCCGGTACGCTCTGCAGCAGGTCGTCCTTGGCGCGCCAGGTGGGGCTTGACTTGATGAACTGGTCGAGGTCTTTGCCCAGATCGTCGAGCTGCGACTGGAGCCAGACGATATGCTGCTCGATCTGCTGCCGCACGTACGGCGTCGCTTTGGGACGGCGATTGCGCTCAGCCGTGATCATGTCGACTACCTGGCGACGGCGGTCTACCAGCGCACGCAACTCCTTCTCCTTCTTCCCTGGCAGTGGACGCACCTGAGGCTGTACGGCCTGGCCGAATCGCGCCAACGCCAACGCATCGATCGTATCTGTCTTAGCCAGTCTGCCTGTGGCTCGGGCGAACTCACGGGTCTGTCGTGGATTGATTACTACGGCGGGCATTCCTGCATCAACCAGCTCTCCAGCGACCCCAGACTCAAACCCTCCCGAGGCCTCCATGACTATCAGGACAGGTGAGAGTTCTCCTACACGTGTCCTCAACTCTAAGATCCCCTCAGGGTCGTTGGCGAAATGCCACACCTCCCCGGTCGGCAGGACACCAACAACCAGCTCCGAGGCTGACACGTCCACTCCGATGTACCTCTCGTCAGCTTCCATACTGTCACCCTTTGCACTAAGATTGGTGCTCTCCCTTGGCCCAACCTTGCACATCCGGACTCTGGGTCCGATCAACTGTACGGGCTCTGGGGAGATCTGGGGCGTGACGACCACGCTGAGCCGCGGTCTCGTGGACCAAGGCCGAATCGGTCTGTCACGCCCCTCCATCTCAAGATACAAGGGCGAACGTACCTCCAAAGCCGCGCTGTAGTTAATGACCGCCCCGGTACGGCCCCTCATGCGGGCATAACGCTGCTCGGGGCGAACGTGCCTGGTGACCTGTCAAGTGCAACGAAGCGGCTCTAGGCGCGGACCTGTCCTGAGCCGAGCACCGTCCATTTATACGATGTCAGCTCGGTCAGGCCTATGGGGCCGCGGGCGTGCAGCTTGTCGGTGCTGATGCCTACCTCCGCGCCGAGCCCGAGCTGGGAGCCGTCGTTGAACCTCGTGCTCGCGTTGACCAGAACGACTCCTGCGTCGACCTCGTCGACGAAGCGTGTCGCCGACTGCTCGTCGTCAGTGATGATGGCCTCCGTGTGCCCGGAGGTGTGCGTCTCGATGTGGTCCAGGGCCTCGTCGAGGGAGTCGACTATCTTGATGGCTGCGGTGAGTGCCAGGAACTCGGTGCCCCAGTCGTCGTCCGCCACAAGCCGGGTGCTGCGCTCGTCCGCCTGGCCGAGGATGCTCAGGGCCCGGCGGTCGCACCGCATCTCGACACCGTCGCCGGACCACGCCTCGGCGATCCGCGGCAGGAACTTCGGGGCCGCCATGGAGTGGACGAGCACCGTGTCGACAGCGTTGCATACGTAGGGGCGCTGCACCTTGGCGTTGTGTACGATGGAGACTGCCATGTCCAGATCGGCATCCCTGTCCACGTATGCGTGGCAGACGCCGATACCGCCGGTGATGGCCGGCATGGCCGCCTCGTCCGCCACGCGCCTGACGAGTTCGGCGCCGCCTCGGGGCACGACCAGGTCGATGTACTCCTTCAAGGCGAGCATCTCGCCGACCAGGTTCCGGTCCGTCGAGTCGACGAACTGGACCGAGTCCACGGGTGCTCCCGAAGCCTCGATACCGTCTCTGACAACGGAGGCCAGGACGGAGTTGGACGCCAGGGCCTCGCTGCCGCCCTTCAGGATGACGGCGTTTCCGGCCTTGAAGCAGAGGGCGGCTATGTCGACGGTGACGTTGGGGCGGCTCTCGTAGATCGCGCCGATGACGCCGAGTGGGACCCTGCGCCTGCTCACACGGAGGCCGTTGGGGAGCTCGCGGGACTCCAGGGTCTCGCCCACGGGGTCAGGCAGCGAGGCGACGGTCAGGACGTCCTGCGCCATTGCGGCCAGGCGGCCCGGGTCGAGCACGAGGCGGTCGATGGACGCGGCGCTCATACCGTCGCGTCCGGCCCTGTCGCAGTCCGACTCGTTGGCCGCGAGAATCTCGTCCTGCCTCGTCTCGAGGCCGGAGGCGATGTTGGCCAGCGCCTTGTTCTTGGCATCGGAGGGAAGGGTGGACAGCCTGTGGGCTGCCGTTCGCGCTGCCTTGCCCATGGCCCTGAGGTCGACGGATACTGCCTGCATTCTGCTCACTCTCCCCGTTTGTGGGTCATCGCTCCAGGCGCACCATGTTGCTGCGGTGGACGACTTCGTCCCCGTACTGGTGGCCCAGCAGCTCTTGCACTTCGCCCGACTGGCGGCCCTTGATCCTGTCGACGTCGGCCGAGCCGTAGTTGGTGATCCCGGCGGCTATTTCGTTCATGTCCACGTCGAGGACCGCAACGATGTCACCGCGTACGAATGTACCGTCCACCCTCGTGACCCCGGCGGGAAGCAGGCTGACGTTCCTGCCCCTGAGTACCCTAGCGGCCCCATCGTCCACGACGATCCGGCCCTTCGTGGAGAGCCCGCTGAGCATCCAGCGCTTGCGGCTCTCCATCTTCGATGCGGCGGAAGGGAAGAATGTGCCGATTCTCTCCCCCCTGATCAACCTGACTATTGCGTCCGGCGCCAGCCCACTCGCAATGGCCATGTCGACGCCCGACGCAGTGGCCAGCTTTGCTGCCTCCAGCTTGGTCGTCATGCCACCCTGGCCCTGGCCCTGCCAGGAGCCGCCTGCAGAAGACTCGATGGTCTCGTCCACGCGCTTGACGAGTGGAATGAGGGTGGCGTCCGGGTCCAGGTGCGGATCGGCGGTGAACAGACCCTCGGTCTGGCCCAGGATGACCAGCAGGTCGGCGTCCACCAGATTGGCTACCATTGCCGAGAGGTTGTCGTTGTCGCCGAAGAACTCGCCGGCCAGCTCGTCCACAGCCACGACGTCGTTCTCGTTCACTATGGGAACGACGCCCAAGTCCATCAGCTGGGTCAGAGTGTTACGGACGTTGAGGTAGCCCTGCCTCTCGGTCAGATCCTTGCGTGAGAGCAGGGCCTGGGCAACGGGCGTCTGGTGCCAGTCGAAGAGCTGCTCGTAGGCGTGCATCAGCTTGCCCTGCCCTGCCGCGGCGAGCACCTGCCGGAATGGGACTCCCCTGCCCTCGCGAGGCACACCAAGGACGTGCCGGCCGGCGGCCACGGCCCCCGAGGTGACGAGGATGATCTCTACACCTTCCTGGCGCAGCCGGGCTACCTGTTCGACCAGCGTGGCCATCACCTGAAGGTTCAGGCGGTCGCCGCCCCTGGTGAGCAACGTCGTGCCAGCCTTGACGACCACCCTGCGGTATGCGGCGCCGTCGTCGAGGCCGGAAGATGCGGGGGCCGTATTGTTACTGGAGGAAGACATGGCGTCACAGGGGCACGGCCGGGGCACCTGCGATTATATCAAATGGCCGGGGCGCCCCGACAGGAAATGAGTGGGCTCAGAGCCTTGGACGCCACGCCTATCACAGCTAGGCACCGTTTAGAGAGAGGAACATGGGGGGCAGCGCTATTGAAGGGCCCCCTGATTGGCCACCGCGACGAATTGCTCAAGTGAGAGTATCTTCACTTGGTCTGCGTCTACTACACGGTCGTTGAGACCGCCACCCAAGTAGAACTCCTTATACTTCCATCCATCTCCTCCAAGCACCAGGTATGCCGTGTCGAACTGCTGTTCTTGGAGGGCTTGGACGAGGCACATGACCTCAAAGGGAATCTTCTGTTCTGCCGTGCCGCCAACCTGCTGCCACTTCATGGATACGAGGTGGCGTCCTCCTTGGGCATCCTCAGCTAGAACATCTACCTTGTGCTGCCCAACGCCAAAGCGTGTACCAATGACCACACCTCGTTTGGCAGTGTAACCACCCATCTGCAACGCAGGGAGAACCATCTTCTCCATGACAGCCCCGGTCCCAGTGTTGCGCGGAGTCATTCCTTGGCTACGCCTCCCTTCTCGAAGAGCCTTGACGTGTATGGCTCCACAACTGGAGCGTAGGGCGAAGGTGCAGCCTCAGGGGGTGCCTCGTGAAGGTTGCCTGGCACCACTTGAGAGAGACGCCTCGCGCTGATCGCTACGAACGCCTCGTCCGCGTCAATGCCAATGAAGTCTCTACCTAGCCCGAGCGCAGCGACACCGGTACTGCCCGACCCAACGAACGGATCGAGGACGACATCTCCTTGGTGGGTACTGGCTCTAAGGCAGCGCGTTATGAGGGCCACTGGCTTTTGGGTTGGATGCTTGCCGAAGCGCTTCTCATCTGGCCCAGGTGCCTTGAAGCGCCAGACAGTCTTCATCTGCTTCCCGCCGTTCTCCTGTCGCATATCGGCGTAGTTGAACGTGTATTTGTGGCGGCTACCCTTTGAAGCCTTGCTAGCCCACAACACCACCTCAGTCGAGTGGGTGAAGGTTCGGCGTCCTAAGTTGGGAGGCGGATTTGGCTTTTCCCAGATGATGTCGTTTAGCAGTCGGAAGCCATTCTGCATGAGAGCCATGCCGACGCTGGGGTACACATGTAGAGTTCCCGAAACCCAGATGGTCCCTGTTGGCTTGAGAATCCGGTAGCACTCTCTGGTCCACTGCAAGTTGAACTCGTGGTCGGCCTCGAGCCCCCGGCTCTTGTCCCACTCACCCTTGTCCACGCTCACCATGCGCCCAGCGACACAGGTGATCCCACCATTCGAGAGCATGTAGGGGGGATCCGTCCACACGCAGTCGACAGAGTCGGGCGGCAGCTCGGCGAGCAGGTCCAGAGCATTGCCCAGATAGAGCGCACCATGTGGAGTATCCGAGGCTGAAGCTACCTCAGCGGATGCCCAGGCAGGCGAGGGAAGAGTATGTCCATTTGCGTTTGTTGTTTCGATACCCCGATCAATGATCAGATCGGAGCCTCTTGTCAACCCCTGCTCACCTACGAACGGCTCAGAGCGGCGATGCGGGGAGCAGGCCGAACACGTCCTCGAGGGCCCTCGCCACCCTGGCCTTCTGCTCGGGCGTTGTAGCAGGCTGGGGCGGACACGGGTTGCCGTTGGGGTACGGGCCGCGCTGCCGGATGGCTTCCTTGATGGCGTGGACCCAGCCGATCTCCACGGCCTCTTTCAGCCAGGGTTCCTCGTAGCGGCAGGCCATGGCCATGGCGTCGTCGTACCGCCTCGCCTCCAGCTCGGCAAAGAAGTCGAAGGCGATGCGCGGCGCAAATGGGGCGACGGTGCACAGGTAGGCGGGCGAACCGAGCAGATACCCGAACACCATGCTGCGCATCTGCCCGGCGCAGACGGTCGCGAAGTCCATGTCGAGGGTCTCGCGGGTCATGGTGTGGTATTCGGACGTGTCGTGGACCTTCGCTCCGACGACGTTGTCCCGCGCAGCCAGCTCGATTCCTGTGGCGAGGGGAGGATCGAGGAGCCAGAGCGGGATGTCCGAGGCGGTCTCGATGAGGTCGAAGAAGCGGAGGTACGCATCCCGACCGGTCGGGTAGCCGGGGTGGACCTGGACCTTGACGGCGTCGGCCCCGACGGCATCGGCGTGCTTCAGGTAGTCACGGCACCTGGGAATGTTCCACCAGCCGGTAGCGGCAACGAACAGGGCGCGCCCCGCGTTGACCTCGGCGATCTCGGCAGTTAGCCGCCACACGTCGTCGTCCGACAGGTAGGCGTACTCGCTGCTGCCGTAAGTGAGCAGGAGGACCGGCGCGCCGTTTTCGCACAGCCAGTCCACATAGCCACGGACCGCCCCGAAGTCAACGCGGGCATCGCCGTCGAAGCAGATGTTCAGGGGCACTACCGGGCCCCTGGTGCGCTGAACGACGTCGTTCGCGCGGCTCATAACTTGCCTCCCCACTGCCCTCGGGCCGGGCAATTGTACTCCCCTAATGCTATACTCCGGGCACCCGCAACCCCAGCTATGGGGGAGGCGTGGCTAATCGGGCTGTGAGGGGCGTAGCAGCGTGAGAGAGAGCCCCCATCCTAACCTTCCCCCTCATTGGGGGAAGGAATAAGGGCAGCCAGGCGGAGCGGCCGTGCGCACATTCAGAATCGCCCTGGCCCAGACCAATCCTACGGTCGGCGACCTGGACGGCAACACCAGCAGGATCATCGAGTACATAGACCGCGCGCGGGACGCGGGCGCCGACCTCGTCGCATTTCCTGAGCTCGCCATACCTGGGTATCCACCCGAGGACCTGCTGTTCAAGCCGCAGTTCATCCAGGACAACATCGGGAAGCTGCGGCAGGTGGCGCCGGCCTCCAGGGACATTGCCGTGGTGGTCGGGTTCGCCGACGCGAACTCCTACCTCTACAACGCAGCGGCGGTCCTGTACGGCGGCGAGGTGGTGGGCAGGTACCACAAACTATACCTGCCGAACTATGGGGTCTTCGACGAGGAGCGCTACTTCCAGGCCGGCACCGAGTGCCCCGTCTTCACCATCGCCGGCACGCCCGTCGGCGTGAACATATGCGAGGACATCTGGTTCACGGTGGGGCCGACGGTGGTGCAGCGAGCCGCCGGTGCGGAGGTGATCGTCAACATCAGCGCATCTCCCTTCCACGCGGGCAAGCGCGGGACGCGGGAGCGGATGCTGTCCGTGCGGGCCGCAAACAACGAGCTGTTCGTCGCCTACGTGAACATGGTCGGGGGCCAGGACGAGCTGGTGTTCGACGGCGGGTCGATGATCCACGATCCGCTCGGCGAGGAGATCGCACGGGGGCGGCAGTTCGAGGAGGACCTGGTCGTCGCCGACCTGGAGGTCGGCGCGGTGTTCAGGTCGAGGCTGCGGGATACGAGGCCGAGGAGCGAACTCTCGGATGGACTGGACGACGTTGGCAAGGCAGTCCACGTGGACGTGTCGGACGCGCCCGTCGGGACTCACCGAGTACTGAGGGCTCCGTCCCCCGTGCGGGCGCTGGAGGGCGCGGCGGAGGTGTACGAGGCCCTGGTGCTCGGTACGCGCGACTACGTCCACAAGACGGGCTTCGAGCACGTGTACGTTGCTTTGTCGGGTGGCATCGACTCCAGCGTCGTGGCCACAGTCGCCGCGGACGCCCTCGGCCCGGAGAACGTGGTTGGCGTGGCGATGCCGTCCCGGTACTCGTCGGAGGGGTCGGTGCTGGACGCGCGGGGCCTTGCGGAGGCCCTCGGCATTACCTTGTGGGAGATCCCCATAGAGGGTCCGTTCTCAGCCTACTTGGAGGCCCTGGAGCCTCGCTTCGGGGGCAGCGATCCGGGCATTGCGGAGGAAAACCTGCAGTCTCGTACACGCGGTATGCTCGTGATGGCCCTCGCCAATAAGTTCGGCGGCATCGTGCTAACGACCGGCAACAAAAGCGAGATGGCCGTCGGCTACGCGACGATATACGGCGACATGGCCGGTGGATATGCGGTCATCAAGGACGTGCCCAAGACGCTGGTGTACGAGCTGGCGGAGTACCGGAACTCACTCGGCGAGAAGGCCGTCATACCAGAATCGGTCCTGACTAAGCCGCCCAGCGCGGAGCTGCGCCCCGACCAGAAGGACGAGGACAGCCTGCCGGCCTACGACGTGCTGGACCCCATTCTGAAGGCATACGTGGAAGACGACCTGAGCTTCGACGAGATCGTGAGCATGGGGTTCGAGCAGAGCGTGGTGGAGCACGTGGTTACGCTGGTGGACCGGAGCGAGTACAAGCGACGCCAGGCCCCTCCGGGCATCAAGATCACGCCGCGCAGCTTCGGCAGGGACCGCCGGATGCCGATCACCAACCGCTACCGCCCGTTCTGAGGGGTTTATGGGAAAGTTAGCGAGTTTAGGGCTTTCCGATAAACTGGGTTAAACTTCCTATAACCTGCCGTCGAGTGACTCCCAGCGTAGGACTGGTGTTGTCCGTTTATAGCGAAGTTAGCCATCTTATGACTATCTTGTAAACCGACATAAACTCGCTATAATCGAACCCCATGGACCCGATCCGCAACCCCTACGCGCCTGGAGCCGGCACACAGCCCCCTGAGCTGGCCGGCCGTCACGAGGTCCGCGAAACCGCGCGGGTCGCACTGGAGAGGACCAGGATCGGGCGCCCCAGCAAGAGCGTGATGATGGTGGGCCTGAGGGGTGTGGGGAAAACCGTGCTGCTTGACCGGATTCGTGAGGATGCCGAGGTCAACGGCATCCACTCCTTGCGAATCGAAGCACCTGAAGGCCGCTCTCTGCCGGCCTGTCTGGCACCACAGTTGCGTCTGGCTCTTCTCAAGCTCTCCAACAGAGAGGCCGCAAAGCAGATGGCTCAACGCGCTCTTCGCGGACTTGCGGGATTCGCTGCTGCTCTGAAGGTGAAGTTCCAGGACATCGAGGTAGGCCTGGACCTCGATCCTGAACCGGGACTGGCGGACACGGGCGACCTCGAGGCCGACCTGCAGGACCTGCTCGAAGTTGTCGGGAACGCTGCGAAGGCGGATGGGAGCTGCCTGACGCTCTTCGTCGACGAGCTTCAATACGTAGAGGAGAATGAGCTTGCGGCGTTGATCACGGCTCTGCACCGGACCTCCCAGCGCAGGCTGCCTGTGGCTATGGTCGGGGCAGGGCTTCCGCAGATACGGGGACGAGTGGGGAGAGCCAAATCGTACGCCGAGAGGCTCTTCGAGTTCACTGAAATCGGAGCGCTGTCACCCCGTGACGCCGAGCTAGCCATTGCCAAGCCCGCGAGGGACGAAGGGGTCGAGATAGAGAGCGACGCTCTGGCTAGCATCGTCGCCCAAACTCAAGGCCACCCCTACTTCCTGCAGGAATGGGGAAAGCATGTGTGGGACGCTGCCGAACGATCTCCCATAACCGCCGCCACCGTGGAGGTCGCCTCCCAACAGACTATCGCCGAGCTCGACGAGAGCTTCTTTCGGGTCAGGTTCGACCGGCTTACGCCTGCGGAGAAGCGGTACCTGCGAGCGATGGCCCAGCTCGGGGCCGGGCCTCACCGTTCAGGCGACATAGCAGACGTGCTGGGCAGACGAGTGACCTCCCTGGCCCCCACTCGCAGCCAGTTGATCAACAAGGGCATGGTATGGAGCCCCAGCCATGGGGACACGGCCTTTACGGTCCCCATGTTCGACGCGTTCATGATGCGAATCATGCCAGGTGGCCAGTAGCGGTAGCGTCCCAGAGCGCACGGTTATACTGAAATTAGCGAAGTTAGCGCAAGTTTATAAACCATACTAAACTAGGATAAACTCGGTATAGCTCCCATACTCCTCTCCGGCTTCTGCGGGGTGCTGAGCTTGTTCTGAGGCTGCTCAGACGGATGGGAGAGGAGCGGTGTCCCCGGTCTCGAACTGCCACATGCGGATGCGGGCCGACATGTCCAGGACCCTGTCCCTGTGGACCGGGTCGTCGAAGAGGTTGGTCTGCTCGTAGGGGTCTGAGCGGAGGTCGAACAGCTCGCCTTGGTCGCCCGCGCAGAGGTTCAGCTTCCACCTGTCTGAGACTACCGAGCGGTACGGCAGCGCCAGCATCCGGTTGATGGCCTCGTCGCCCAGGAACCTGTCTCTCAGGTTGGGGCTGATGCCGTTCCACTCCATGAAGACATCGTTGCCGTCCAGGCTGCTCTCGCCGTTCAGGACGGACACCAGGCTCCTGCCCTCGAGATGGCCGGGCACAGGCTCGCCCAGCGCTTCGAGCAGGGTCGGCGCCAGGTCTACCTGGCTCACGCTTCCATCCACCCTCTGCGGGCCGGACGAGAGCCAGGGAATTCGCACAAGCAGCGGGACCCTGGCCGACTCCTCGTAGAAGGAGCGCTTCTCCAGCATCCCGTGGTCGCCCAGCATGTCCCCGTGCTCTGTGGTGAAGACTACCGCCGTGTCGTCGGCGACTCCCGCCCTCTCCAGCGCGGCGTTGATCCGCCCGACCATCCTGTCGACGAGGGTGACGTTGCCGTAGTACTGCGCCCTAAGCCTGCGCCAGCCGGCTTCGGTGGAGAGGTCGTGGCCGGGCGCGATGGTGTTGGACATGTACGCGTCCTCGGCGATGCTGCCGCCACGGAGGTACTGCGTGAAGTAGTCGGAGCGGACCTTGTTGACCAGCGCCGCGCCCTCGGGTCGTTTCAGGAACGCCGGGCCTGTGGGAATAGCGTCGTGGTCGTACTGGTCATCGAACGGGCCGTCGTAGGGCGAGTGGGGCTCGAAGGTGCTGACGTATAGCACGAAGGGCCGGTCGCCGTTGTCCTCAATGAATTGCTCCGCACGGCCGGCCAGGAACGACGCCATCTGGAACTCTTCAGGTAGCCGCGCCCTCGCATCGACCGAGAAGACCATGTCGCCGCCGATCTCCTCATCGGGCTCAAAGCCGTTTGCGACGAGATGGTGGTGGTAGTCGGACAGGACACGCCGGTGCTCGCGGCGCGTGTAGCTCTCCCGGTGGGAGTCCTCTGTGCTCACCCACACGTCGAAACCATGCTGCTTGATTACATCGTCGCCCAGGTGCCACTTGCCCATGTAGCCGCACACGTACTCTTCAGACACCATCTCGGACAGCACCGGAACGTCGGGCGAGAGGGGCAACTTGTTCACGATGGGCCCGGCGGTGTGCGGGTACAGCCCCGTCATGATGGAAGCTCGGGCGGGCGTGCACACGGCCTGGGTGACGTAGGCGTTCTCGAACACCGCGCCCGAGGACGCCAGTGCGTCGAGATTGGGCGTCTGAGCCCAGTCGCTCCCGTAGCAACCGAGGGAGTCCCGTCGCTGCTGGTCGCTCATGATGAATACGAGGTTGCGTGGGGACATCTGGCATCGCTCCGGGGTAGGTTCGGCGGCATTCTATGGACGGCCGGAAAGCCTGTCAAACGGAAGTCGCGCCGTGCTACGATGGATTCCCATGGCTGGCAACGGGAAATACGTAGCTATCGTCGACTACGACGCGGGGAACCTGCGCAGCGTCCAGAGGGCGCTCGAGCGCTTTGGCGCTACCGCAGTGATCACGAGCGACCGGCAGGTCATCGGCGACGCGGACGCGATGGTCTTCCCCGGCCAGGGCGCGAACGACTCCTCGATGAGGCACCTGAGGGAGCGGGGGCTGGTCGAGCCCATACGCGAGTTCGTCCGCAGCGGCAGGCCGTTTCTGGGCGTCTGCCTGGGGTTGCAGCTGCTGATGGAGGGGTCGGACGAGGGGGTAGAGCCTGGTCTCGGCCTGCTGAAGGGCTGGGTGCGCCGGCTACCGCCCGGATCGAAGATTCCGCACATGGGGTGGAACCTGGTCGAGCTGAGCCGCGAGCACCCCGTCTTCGAGGGGGTGCCCGACGGGTCGTACTTCTACTTCGTACACAGCTACTACGCCGATCCCGAGGACCGGGGTCTGGTCGCCGGAACGACGACCTACGGGGTCGAGTTCTGCTCCGCAGTCGCCTGGGACAACGTGGCGGCGGTGCAGTTCCACCCAGAGAAGAGCGGCGACACGGGGCTGCTGGTCTACAGGAATTTCGTCGGGCTCCTGGAGTAGGCGGTGGAAGTCATCCCGGCCATAGACATCAGGGGTGGGCGATGCGTCCGCCTCTTCCAGGGCGATTACGACCGGGAGACGGTCTTTTCCGATTCGCCCTTAGACATGGCGACGCACTGGGTCCAGCAGGGTTCGGAGCGGCTGCACGTCGTCGACCTTGACGGTGCTAGGGACGGCGTGGCGCCCAACATCGAGGTGGTGGCCCAGATCGCGGCCTCGTCGCCCGTGCCCGTGCAGTATGGCGGAGGCGTGCGCGACGTCGCTTCGGCGGTGAGGGCCGTGGAGACGGGCGTGGACCGGGTGGTAGTCGGCACGGCGGCTGTGGAGGACCCGAGCCTGGTCCCAGCCCTGCTGCGGGAGATCGGAGCGGCCGCGCTGATAGTCAGCGTCGACGCCCGGGATGGCAGGGTCGCCCTCGACGGCTGGACCCGGGGGAGCGGCGTGGACGCGGTGGACTTCACGCGGAAGCTGGAGACGGCCGGGGTCGAGCGCATCGTCTATACCGACGTCTCCCGGGACGGCACGCTGACCGAGCCGAACTTCGCCGGAGTCGAGGAGATTGCGGCGGCGACGGGTATGAAGGTGCTGGTGGCCGGCGGCGTGTCGGCGGTCGAGCACGTATCCCGGCTCGCGGCGGTACCGGTGGAGGGGGCGATAGTTGGCTCGGCGGTCTATACTGGGGCCATCGACCTGGGAGAGGCTATGGCAGCAGTGAGCGGGGCACAGGCATGCTGACCAAGCGGATCATACCCTGCCTGGATATCGACCGCGGGCGCGTCGTCAAGGGCGTCAGCTTCGTCGACATCAGGGACGCGGGCGACCCGGCCGAGCTTGCGGCCTTCTACGACCGCGAGGGCGCAGACGAGTTGGTGTTCTTGGACATAACGGCCAGCTCCGACTCGCGCGACATCATCATGGACGTGGTGAAGCAGGTCTCGGAGCAGCTATTCATACCGCTGACGGTGGGCGGGGGCGTCCGGTCGGTCGAGGATGTGAGGGGCCTCCTGGAGGCCGGGGCGGACAAGGTGTCGCTGAACACGGCCGCCGTCCAGAACCCCGACCTGGTCGCGGAGACCTCGGACCACTTCGGGTGCCAGTGCATCGTCGTGGCGATGGACGTGAAGCGAGTCGAATCGGGCCAGTCCGCGAACGGAGATGGCACGCCTGTCCCCTCCGACGACAGCCTGGCCCTGGACGAGGACTCGGTGTGGGAGGTCTATACCCACGGCGGCAGGCGGCCGACCGGCGTCGACGCGTTACGTTGGGCCGTACGCGCTGCCGAGCTCGGCGCGGGCGAGCTGCTGGTCACCAGCATGGACACGGACGGGCAGCAGACGGGGTATGACCTGGAGTTGCTGCGCGCGATATCGGAGGCGGTCGAGGTGCCCGTCATCGCAAGCGGCGGCGCCGGTGAGGCCGAGCACCTGTACGAGGCCGCGAGCGAGGGGAAGGCCGACGCGGTGCTGGCGGCCAGCATCTTCCACTTCGGCAAGCTGAGGGTGGCGGATGTGAAGGACCACCTCAGCCGGCGGGGCCTTCCGATACGCCCGGTGGACGGGAAGACGGAGGCGGTCTGACGTGGCAGTCCAGCTGGACGACAAGGGGCTGGTGCCCGCCATAGCCCAGAACGCGGACACGGGCCAGGTGATCATGCTGGGATACATGAGCCCGGGCTCGCTTAAACGTACGCTGGAAGGCGGCGACGTCTGGTTCTACAGCCGTAGCAGGGCGGACCTGTGGCACAAGGGCGAGATGTCGGGCAACTACATGCGCGTCAGGTCGGCGTCGGTCGACTGCGACGGCGACGTGATCCTGCTGCGGGTGGACCCTGAGGGACCAATATGCCACACGGGGGCTCAGGTCTGCTTCTTCACCGCGCTGGAGGAGATGCCGGACTTCGAGAGGTCCAACAAAGGGCCGGGAGTCATCGACGAGCTCTTCTCGGTGGTCCAGGACCGCAAGAGGAGCCTGCCCGAGGGCAGCTACACGACCGAGCTGTTCAGGGGCGGCGTGGACCGGATCGGCCAGAAGGTTATCGAGGAGGCCGGCGAAGCGGTAATCGCGGGGGTCAAGCTCGACAAGGATGCGCTGGCCCGCGAGGCGGCCGACCTGCTGTACCACCTGCTGGTGCTGCTGTCGGCCAACGGCGGCAAGCCGGAGGACATCTACGAGCACCTTCGGGACCGCCGGAAGTAGGGAGCTACCCTCGGCCGTATCGTTGCACCAACTCCTTCAATCCGGCGCTGCCTAGCCCGGTCTGCTTCACACTGAGTATGGCCCCTAGTGTCGTCCTTGGGAGGTCGTCTGACTTGTCAGGGATGACAGTTGAGCGAGGTATCGGTTCTCCGGGGAATTTCTTGAAGTAGTAGATACCGTGATTCCGCCTGCCACCCCGCTGCCAACCATCTTTCTCTAACAGGCCCGCAAGCTGTTTGCCGCTGAGGCTAGGAGGCAAGTGTCAGATTCCGACAGCGACCAGGCCAAAGCGTTCCCTTTCGGCGACGCTCCCATCCTCTAGTTGAATGAGAGGGAGCGTGCGCACGTTGCGCTCTTCGATGTACTCGTCCAAGAAACCGAGTCGCATGGCCTCGTTTAGCTGCAGGCCTATGGCATCGGCGATCTCGCCCCGAAGTTCCTCAATGGAATCGGCATACGCCGAGGTGCCGAGCTCAAGGCAAGTGCCTACCCATACGTCCTCTTCCTGAGTCAACTCCAGGGTCAGCAGGACCAGATTGCTAGGCCCGCGTTCCGAGATCTCGACCGCAATAGCCTGCTCCCTCACCTGTGACCTCCTTCTCTACATTCCGCAATCCTAAGTGTGCGGGTAATGTAACATACGCGCTGCTGGCTACGGAGGGTTGATCGGTGAAGGGCGCGGTATTCGTTGGAGACAGGCGGGTGGAGGTCAGGGACTTTCCGAAGCCTGAGCCAGGCCCCGGCGAGGTCGTGCTGAAGATGATGGCGTCCGGGCTCTGTGGGAGCGACCTGGCACGGTACAGGGTCCCGGCCTCCGAGGTGACGCAGCCGCCCAGGGTCGCCGGCCACGAGCCGTGCGGCGTCGTGGCTGAGGTCGGGCCGGGCGTCACGTCGGTCCGGGCCGGCGACCGGGTGATGATGCACCACTACACCGGCTGCAACGACTGCTCGATGTGCAGGATTGGGTACACGCAGATGTGCCTGGTCCACCACGAGATCTACGGCTTCACCAGGGACGGCGGCCACCAGGACTACCTGCTCTGCCCCGCATCGACCTGCGTGAAGATGCCGGACTCACTGCCGTTCGACCAGGGCGCGGCGGTCGCGTGCGGCACCGGCACGGCCTTCCACGCGGTGAAGCGGCTGGGGCTCTCGGGCGGGGACACGGTCGCGATATTCGGGCAGGGGCCCGTGGGCGCAAGCGCCGCGATGTTCGCCAAGGCGATGGGCGCCAGGGTGATTGCCGTGGACGTGGTCGCCGAGCGCCTGGCTCTGGCAGGGGAGCTCGGGGCCGACGTGGTCATCGACGCATCGGAGAACGACGCCGAGGCCGCCATACGGGACCTGACCGGCGGTGAGGGCGCCGACGCGACCTTGGACGCCACCGGCATCCCGGAAGTGCGGCGGAACGCGCTCGACTCAGTGCGGTACTGGGGGCGCGTGTGCTTCGTGGGCGAGGGCAACCGCACTTCGTTCGACGTGAGCGACCAGATCATCCACAAGCAGCTGACGATCTACGGATCGTGGACGTTCAGCCTCTCAGGGCTGGCCGAGGCCGCCAACTTCGTCGTGGACCGGGCCGTCCCGCTGGGGCGACTGATAACCCACTGGTACTCGCTCGACCAGATTGCCGAGGCCTACGAGCTGTTCGACACTGGCGCCACGGGCAAGCCGGTCATCGTGTGGGACTAGGCCACACCCGTCCAGTACCGGTAGCGGGCCCGGGCGGACTCGACTACCTCGGCCACGTCCTCCTCTAGCAGGTACCCCTCGGCCACCAGCTCGGCGGCAGCATTGGCAACCTTTCCGGCGTAGTCGTCCTCGGAAGCGTAGCGCTCTTCAATGGACGGGCGGGGGTCGGCCGTGGCCACCCGCTCCTCGCGGGTCGCGGCGAAGGGGAGCGTCCAGCCCATCAGGCCGCCCGTGATGCCGATGACGAGGTCGGGGTTGCCCACGTCGGGATGTCGCAGGTTCCACCCGGTGTTGGTCGCCAGCGGCACGGAGACGTCGGGGAGGCGGATGCCCCCGATCTCGTTGCCGTCGTCGTCCACATTCGACACGAGGGCCGGGTAGGTCTCGCCCTCGCCGGGCGGCAGCTTCGTCGTCCTGCCAAGCGCCTGGTCAGGGCCGTAGTCGAGCCTGATGGCGCGCGTCGGTCTGGGCGGGAAGACCGCGCCCGGGATCGCCTCGAACCTCTCCCGCAGCGTGTGGGACTCGACTGCCGTGCCGTCGTCCAGCGAAGGATGGCGGCTCGGGGGCGCGGGATCGCCCTGCGTCACCCAGCGGTCCAGGTTCACCAGGCAGGCCCTCAGCAGCGGGTTGTAGTCGACGGCGTTGTAGGGGACCTGGCCCCGAAGGCTGCTGGCTGGGAGCGAGTCCTCCGGCGGAAATGTCCCCGACCCGTGCTGGGTTCCCGCGAAGTGGTAGCGGCGGACGTACTCCTGCTCCGGAGCGTCGGTCATCGTCTCCAGGTCGGTGTGAATGAGGGCTGCGTCGCCCCGCCAGTACTCTGCCGACGTGTTCACGAACATGGTCCTGGGCGCCATGTCGGTCTCGTCTAGCCGCGCCAGCAGCGACTCACCACGTTCACCCTGAGCTTGTCGAAGGGCCGTCGCAGGGTCGACCTGGGGCGTGTCGGTGAACGGAAACAGCTCCGGCATGACGAAGCAGATGTCCTTGGATGGCTGGCCGAAGCGCAGGTTGAACTCGCCGCGCATCGCCCCGGCGACGTGGGCGATGACGCCGTCCAGCGCGATGCGGCCCGACTCGTCCTCGTTCACGCCCGCGTGGAGCATGTGGCGCAAGAACCTGCCGCTCTGCGACCTGCCGAACGCGTAAGCGTGGTCGAGCTGCCCGGCCGCCGGATTGCCCGCCGCGGCGTCGTCGTGCTTCAGGAACGAGACGGCGTCGCGCACCGCCGCGAACCCCAGCCCAACCACGCGGCTTAAAGCGGACGTGTAGACGAGCTGGTAGATGCGGCCCGGCTCGAACCCGGAGTCCATGCGGACGTGGGTCGCGTCCTCGTCTTCGTTGCTCGCGAACGACCAGGCGGAGCGGTCTACCGGCATTAGGGGTGAGTTGGGATGGTCGCGGACGTAGAGGGCGGCTGTTGATTCATACGGGTCTGCCGCGGGATGGGGCAGGTGCTCGCGGTCGGAGAGCATGTGGGTGGTGGTCGGCTCGTCGACCTGGAACCAGTTCATGATCCTGCCGGAGATTGGCCCGTCCGGGCCCATGGCATGGGGCGCCTGCATCCCGATCAGACCCGGTGTCGGGGGCACATCGGCCTGCCACCCGCACCAGACGACGGTGTAGCCGTGCCTGAGCAGGAAACCGTTGCCCGGGGCCAGCGGGGCGGCCGGGTCCTCGACGGGGCCGGCGCTGTTGAAGTTGTTGAAGACGGTCCGGTTACCCCTGTTGCAGACGTCGAAGAAGAGCCGCCGGTTGCCCCGGCCAGGCTCGGCCGGCATCAGCAATGCAAAGTGCGAAGAGAAGCGCACCCGGCCCTCGGAGTCCGTTGGCGCAAGGCCGATGTCCGTGATGGTCGAGTTGACCCGTGAGTTAGGGTCTACGGCGAAGTGTGCGGTGCCCTTCAACTCCCGGTAGGGGCCGGTATCGCCGAAGGACTCGCCATCGGCGTAGGGGGTGTCGGATGTTACTTCGAGGTGGGTCAGTGGCATTGGCGTTGCTCGACTGTCAGGATGTCGGGGTGGGTTCCCCAATAGTCCCGGCTTGCGCTCGGGAGCATGAGCTTATCGGAGTAACCTAGGCGGTGCAACGACCGGAATGCGTATGCGTTAGTTGTCAGAGACTCTCACCGTCGTCTGTTTCCATGCGCGGTCATGACCTCGCCCGCGCAGTCGCCGCCTCTCATTGCATGGAGCCAGCGATGCTCAAATGAGTTCTCATTTCCGGCTCATTTCGAGATTCTAGATACGAAATCGGGCCGAAATCGAAGTCTCATTTCCAAGTCATTTTAGGCTCATTTGGCCGAAATGTCCAGAGAGCTTGGGCAGGCTCTGACTCAGCCGCGCCAAGCGATCTGGGACTGGATACCGGCGTTCGCTGGTATGACGGATTGGGAGCTAGCGCAACTCTTCGCGTAGCCGCGCCGTCGCTTCGGTATCGACCTGGTGGGTGGCCGGGTCGATGACGACGCCGTAGACCTGGCGGGCGTGGTCGGCGGTGACCTTCTCGTCGACGAAGTCAGCTAGGACCATGGCCGGGTCGCGCTCGAGGGGGTCGCCCCAGCCGCCGCCGCTGGCGAGCTCGTGGCGGATGAGGTCGCCCCGGCGCATGGGCGCGGTGCCCATGGTGGTCAGGACGCGCTGGCCGTCGCCGGGGTTGAGGATGTTGTAAGACGGTGAGCCTGGCGCGCCTCCCTGCAGCCCGAAGGGCGGGTAGGCGCGCTTGTCGGAGCGGAGCTGAAGCAGGGCTTCGTCGGCCAGGCAGCGGACGCTCCTGACCTCGGACAGCGCGCCCCGGTACTTGCCCGCGCCGCCGGAGTCGGGCAGCAGGCCGTATTCTTCGATCCTCACGGGCGACTCGACCTCGGCAATCTCGACGGGCGTGTTGGATATGTTCGCGGCCGGGTGTGCGACGCCGTCCGGCCCGTCGCCTGTGGGCCTTGCTCCGCGAGCACCCGCGAACAGGTCTACGTATGCGAAGCCGCCGGCCTGCGTGTGACCGCCGATGCTGATGATCGTGTTGCCCCCCTCGCCGTCGGCGGGCACCCTGTCGGGCACGGCCTGGGCCAGGGCCGCCAGTACCGTGTCCATGATGCGGAAGCCGGTTATGCCGCGCGCACCGCAGGCCGCGGGCAGCACGGGATCGACAACGGAGGCTATGGGCGTGCGCACCTCGATGAGGCGGGTGTACCCGGCCGAGTTGGGGATGCCGGGGTCCATAAGGAGCCGCAGCGCGCCGTAGACGGCCGCCCTGGTGAAGGGGACCGGCGAGTTGATTCCGGCCTTCATCTGGCTCGACGAGCCCTCGAAGTCGGTGATCACCCGGTCGCCGTCGATAGTAACGGCAACGTGGAGCACGAGCGGGCCGTCGTCCGGCACGTTATCGGCGTCGATGTACCCGGTGGCGTGGTAGGTGCCGTCGGGCAGGGCCTCTATCTCCTCCCGCGCCAGGTGCTCGGAGTGGTCGATCAGCACGTCCATGTAGCGGCGGACGGCGACAGCGCCGTAGCGGTCGGTGAGGCGCACCAGTCCCCTCTCGCCGGTGTGGGCGGCCGCGATCTGGGCCCTCAGGTCGCCCAGCACCTTGTCGGGCACGCGCACGTTGGCGGCTAGGAGCGTGAAGACCGCCTCGACGGGCTCGCCGCGGTCGTAGAGCCGCAGGGTCGGGATGCGCAGCCCCTCCTGGTATATCTCCGTGGAGTCGGTCGAGTTCGAACCCGGGACGATGCCTCCCACGTCCGTATGGTGCGCGACGACTCCCGCGAAGCCCTCGGGCTCTCCGTCGACGAACACCGGCTGTATCACGTAGATGTCGGGCAGGTGTATGCCGCCGGAGGTGTACGGGTCGTTCATGATGAAAATATCGCCCTCGGCCATCGTGTCGCCGTACTTGTCGATCACGGATGCGACGGCGGCCGGGAACGAGCCGAGGTGGCAGACGATGGTGAGGCCCTGGGCGACGACCTGCCCGTTGCGGTCGCAGAACGCTGTCGAGTAGTCCATAGCGTCCTTGACGACGCCCGAGTGAGCGGTCCGCATGACCGTGAGGGCCATCTCGTCGACGAGGGTGTCGAGACCGTTGCGGATCACCTCGAAGGTGATCGGATCGATGTCTTCGGGAAGCATGTCGGGCTCCTACTCGGCTCCGTGTACCTCTATGACTATGTTGCCGGCGTCGTCGAGCCTGGCAGTGCAGTTCGGTGGCACGACGGTGGTGGCGTCGTACTCCTCGATGATGAGCGGCCCATCCTGAGGGGCGATGGTCAGCCCACCCCGACCTATGACCGGCGTTGCGACGGAGCCATGATCGGCGCCGAAGTAGGCGCTGCGTTCCCCGCGCTGGGGTTCGGCAGCGGATCCGCCGGGGCGGGTCGGCGAGACCTGGCCCGGCGTACCCATGGCCGTGAGGCGCAGGTTCACGATCTCGACGGGCTCATCGCTCGCCCTGTGGCCGTATGTGCGCTCGTGCTCGTCGTGGAAGGTCTCGGCCAGTGCGCCAAGCGCCTTGGAATCGAGGCTGCCGGACGGACACGGCACGGTGAGCTCGTAGGCCTGCCCAACGTACCGCAGATCGGCGGCGCGCTGGGTCTCGATGTCGTCGGACGGGTACCCCTCCTGGGTGAGGTCGCGCACCGCGCGTCCCTCCATGCGCTCGAATGCTCCGGTCACGGCGCCCGGATCGACGCCATCGACGGGGGCGAAGTGGGTCTGCACGAAGTGGTACTCGGGCAGGGCCTCCAGCAGCCCTACCGCCGACAGGAGCCCCGGCGCGGGCGGCACCACGACAGTGCGGACGCCGAGGGAGCGGGCCATCTCCGCCGCGTGAACGGGACCGCTGCCGCCGAAGGCGATGAGCGCGAAGTCCCGCGGGTCACGCCCCCTGTATGTGGACACGGCGCGGATGGCCCTGATCATCGTGATGTTGGCGACGACGTGGACGCCGTAGGCGGCCTCAAGCAGCGGCGTGTTGAGGGGCGTTGCAACCTTGTCCTGGAGCGCATTGGCCGACAGGTCGGGCTTGAGCTTCACCGCGCCGCCGGCCAGCTCCGAGGGGCTGATGTAGCCCAGCACTACGTTGGCGTCGGTGACGGTGGGCTGGTCGCCGCCCGCGTCGTAGCACACGGGGCCTGGCACGGCGCCCGCGCTACGGGGGCCGACCCTGAGGGCGCCGCCGCGGTCGATCCAGACAATGCTGCCGCCGCCCGCGCCCACCTCGGCCAGGTCGACGACGGGCACCTTCACCGCGTGTCCCCCGCCTTTCACCAGGCGGCTGGACAGGGATATGCCCGCGCCGATCTCGTGCTCGGTGGTCCAGCTCAGGCTTCCGTCCTCGATTAGCGAGGCCTTGGCGGTCGTGCCGCCCATATCGAAGCTGATCACGTTGTCCAGGCCCACGCGTTCGCCGACGCGCTGCGCAGCCACCACGCCCGCCGCAGGGCCGGACTCGACGATGCGGGCCGGCGATTCGGCGGCCCTGTCGATGGACATGACGCCGCCGTTGGACTGCATGATCCTCAGGGGGGCGGCAATGCCGGCCGAGCGGGTCCTGGCCGAGAGGGAGCTCAGGTAGCCCTGCACTATGGGGCCCAGGTAGGCGTTGACGACCGTGGTGCTGGTGCGCTCGTACTCGCGGATCTCGGCCAGCACGTCCACGGACAGGCAGCAGAAGAGGTCGGGCAGCTCCGAGTGGACGATCTCGCCGATCCGCCGCTCGTGGTCGCCGTTCCGGTACGAGTGGAGGAGGCACACTGCGACGGAGTCGGCTCCCTCGGCCCGTATGCGGTCGACAGCGGCGTAGACCGACTCCTCGTCGAGGGGCGTGATCACCTCGCCGCCCGCGCCGACACGCTCCCCGACCTCCAGCCGCAACCTGCGCGGGACGAGGGGCGTTGGAGGCTCGTAGAAGAGGCTGTAGAGGTGGGGCACCCTCAGGCGGCGGAACTCCAGCACGTCACGGAAGCCGCGGGTCGTAATGAGGGCCGTCTTCGCGCCCTTGTTCTCCAGGACTGTGTTGCTGGCAACGGTCGTCCCGTGGATGACCTCGCGGATCGACGCCTCGTCGACACCGTGCTCGCCCAGGGCCTGAACTGCGCCGTCCAGGATACCCTCGGCGTAGTCGGCGGGGGTGGAAGGGACTTTCTTGGTGTGGTACGTGCCGTCGGGGCCGAGGAGCACGACGTCCGTGAAAGTGCCGCCTATGTCGGCCCCAAGCCGATGTGCCGTTTCGTCGTTCACGTGCTGCGGCTCCGTCTTCCCAATGAGACCGCAGGCAGATTAGGGAGGCTGCCTGTTCCTGTCAAGGCTAGGGTCAACAGCGGTGACGCTAGGCAGCCGGCCTTACGATCACCTCGAAGCGGCGCATGCCGCAGGAGGCGCCGAGCTCGGTGAACCGCACCACCTCGCCAATGCCGTCGACCTGCGCCCCCTCGGTCGGCGCCGGGTCGCCCGGGTCCCTGTATACCTGGCCGAGAGGCTTGCCCTCCTCGGACTTGAGGAACCAGGTGGCGGCGGCACTCATCACGACGACGCGGCCATCCGCTTCTGGATCGCCCTTGGCAGATCGTCGGCGCTGAGCAGGGTCTCGTACGAGTTGATGCGCTCGGTGCGGTCGGCAATTGGGAGCGAGACCTTGACGCCCTTCCTGTGGGACTCGCGGACCGCTATGGCCACCTCCAGGTCATGCCGGCCGTCCTCGCCGGAGCTGGAGGGCTCGTCGCCGGTCTCGATGCAGTGAATGATGTCCCTCACCGCGCGTACGGTGGCGCTCTCTATCTTCTGGCGGCGCGGGAAGAGGCGGCGAGAGATATTGCGCTCCCCCTCTTTGGTCCAGAGCTCCATATCCTGGGTGTCGTTGTGTACCCTGATGAACCCCGCAGTGCCCACGGCCTCAGCCTCGCAGTAGCCCCAGTTTTCCTGGCGCACGAGAGCACGTACGCCGTTCTCGAAGACCAGGTAGGAGATGCCGCCCCTGTCGTCATCCTCGTGAGGCCCAGCAGCCGTCTCGTCGTTCAAGTCGCCGAATACCCACTCGACCCGCCCGCTGCCTCCGGCGAGGAAGCGCCCCAGGTTGATCATGTGGGAGTTGTGGGAGAGGTTGCCGGCTTGGTACACGGTGACTTGCATCACCTCGCCGATAGCGCCATCGTCGATCAGCTCCCTTGCCATGCTGTACGAGGCGTCCCAGCGCCGGGCGCAGTTGACGGCGAGGACGATCCCCGCCTCCCGGCAGGACTCCACCATGGCGTCGGCCTCCTCGAGGCTCATGGAAATGGGCTTCTCGGCCCAGATTGCCTTCACACCCACGTCCATGGCAGCGATGGTGGTGACGATGTCGGCCCTAGGGCGGGCGGACGTGCAGATGGAGACGATGTCGGGCCGCTCCTTCTCCAGCATCTCCTTGTAGTCAGAGTAGAGGTTGGAGACGCCGTGCTTGCGGCCGAACGCCTCGCGCTGCTCCTCGTAGGGGTCCGCGCCCCCAGCGAACTCCACCTCGTCCACGGCCTCATAGCTTCCCATGTGGCTCATGGGCAGGAGCAGGTAGGGGCTGCCCACCACCTCGTCGTCGATCATGGTCGCGATCCTGCCCAACCCGACGATTGCGGCCCTGTACTTCTTCGCCATGCGATTCCCCCGTTTGGTGAGAGTGCGCGCCATTCTAGCAGGTGTGGGTGGCGGCTAGGTCTTGCGGATGAGCATGAGGCCGTCGCGGATGGTGAGGATGACCTGCGTCACCCTGGGGTCGGCACCTACGTGGTCGTTGAAGGCGGCCAGAGCCCTGTCGGAGTCGGACTCGGGTTCGAGGACGCGGCCGCTCCAGAGCACGTTGTCGACGGCGATGATACCATGATCGGCGAGGAGGTCCATCGCCCGCTCGTAATAGTCGATGTAGGGTGTCTTGTCGGCGTCGATGAACACGAGCTCGAAGGGGCCTTCGAGTGACTCCATGGTCTCGATGGCTGGGCCCAGGCGGATCTCGATCTTGTGCCCGTCCGGACCCTTGTCGAAGTGCTCCCTGGCGACCCTGGCGTTGTCGGGGTCTATCTCGCAGGTGACGAGCTGCCCGTCGTCGGGCAATGCGCCCGCCATCATCTGGGCGCTGAAGCCGGTGAAGCAGCCCACCTCCAGGACGCGGCGGGCCCCAAGAGCCCAGACGAGCATCTGCAGCACGTTGCCCTCGATGGGGCCCGAGAGCATCATGCCGTCGCTTCGTTCAGCGGTGTACCGGGCGAGCTCGGCCAAGTGGGGCGGCAGAGGCGTCGTGTGGCGTACGGCGTACTCCTCGATATCCTGGGGCACTAGGGTTAGCATCGGCTTCTCCTGCGGGGCGCTGGGCCATTGTATCCGAACCGGCGCACGCTCATGCCGCCACCGGCTCCTGAGACCCCATGTTAGAATTGCCCGCAAGCGCCCCCTCTCTCGCGAGAGGGGACTGAGGTAAGGGTGAAGAACCACTAGTGAGCTGGCTCTGGGACATAGACGACTTCGACACGCGCATCAGCTTTGCGCGTGAGCATAGCCCGGTCGACTTCCTCACGTCCCTCGTGAGGCTGGTGATCATGAGGGTGACGCGGGCGCTTTCGTGGGTGCTGAAGCCGGTCGACCAGCTGATGCAGTTCATCGGGCACGGGCTCATCGCCGTAGTCCTGGGGATGCTGCTGCTGATCATCATCCACGGGCTGTGGTTCATCGTGTGGCTGGCGCTGATCGGAACGAGCTGGCTGTGGCTGAACCGGCCCTGGACCCGCCCCATACTGGCTGTGCCCGGCGTGCTGCTGGCGATATTCGGGCACATATTCCTGCTGCTGGTGCCCGACCCGCACAAGAACCCCAAGTACAACCTCGTAGCGCAGGACTGGCCGCTGAGCATGCGTCTCTGGAAGCCCTCCGAGGCCTACTACGAGGCCTACCCCATGGCGAGGCTGTAAGTTCCCACCCCCGTCGTTCCTGCGCAGGCAGGAACCCAGAGGGGCGGCTGGGCGGGGTCTCCCTCCCGGGCTTGGGAGCAGTCACTTGGAAACCTGTCGAAGGGCAGTTCTAGGAGTGCATCATAGGCACCCGCAAAGAGCCATGTATTCCGCGTCGTCGTCGAGCCGGACGATGATCGCTGGCATGCGTATTGTCCTGCCCTGGAGGATCAAGGTGCGGTGACATGGGGACGCTCCGAAGAAGAGGCGCTTAACAACATTCGTGAAGTGGTCGAGATGGTCGTCGAGGACATTCGATCACTGCAACGGCAACCCGCGGGCGACTCAGCGAGTCGCCCCTACGGGAGACGACACAGCATCACCGTACCTGGCAGCCAGGAGTAGCTCCTAGTCGAACTTGTCGGGCCAGTAGTCGGGCCAGATGGACTTGCCTACGTAGTCGGCCTGGGCGTTCCAGAACTCGCTGGTCTGCAGGGTTAGCAGGCGGTTGTTCGGCATGTCCAGGTGGTCCGGGAGGGGCGATATCCTGCCGGGCACCCCTACGACGAAGCTGCGGGGCGGCACATCCTTGTTCACCACAGCACCCGCGGCGATGAAGCTCCTCTCGCCGATGGTCACGCCGGGCAGGATCGTGCATCCCCCGCCGATCATCACGTCGTCGTGGATGGTCGCCCCTCGCGGAGTGGGAGGCGGGTCGCGGCGGCACGGGTAGCGGTCGTTCAGGAACGTGGTGCCGGGCCCTACGAACACGTTGTCGCCGAACCAGGTCCGCGACGGGATGTAGACGTGGGACATGATACGTACGCCGTTTCCCATCCTGACAACGCCCTCGATGGTCGAGTGGTTGAGGACGGTGCAGTGGTCGCCAATCTTCACCATCGCACGAATCACGGCGTAGTGGACCGTGTGGAAATGGTCGCCGATGGTCACGTCGCCGTATATGACCGTCCCCTTGTGCAGGATGCAGTTGTCGCCAATCCTTGCCGGACCGCATTCAGGGTGGTACCGGAAGCCGACTGTCACGTCAGGGTCTATCTGAGGATTGGCGCCAATGATGGCGTTATCGAAGGAGTCTTGGGATTGGGGTGAAGACATGGCGGCCCTCCTGGCGGTGACTACGTGGGCCGGACTCTAGCCGAGGCCGGCGCGACAGGTCAACAACGACGTGTCGGAGTTGCCCAGCCCGGCTAGTTGTGCCAAGGTCTCCGGCATGGAAGTCCTTGGCCGCAGGCTGACCGATCCGTTCGATACCTTCTGGGCGCAGCACGGGCCGGAGATTCCGGCGCCTGTCGAGCGCATCGAGGAGGGCCATAGCTCCGTCTTCGGCGACCTTGGCGCGGACAGGAGCGCACCGGAGCAGCCGGCCTGGGCGGGCCTGCCCGACGACGACCTTGCTTACCATGTGGCACACGAGCTGACTCATCTGCTGCTGCGCGCCCGCGACTACCCGATGGCATCCCCCGGCAGCGACGTACCTCCCGGCTCAGAGGCAGCAAGGGTGAGCGGCGACCTGCAGGAGATGATAGATCACGCGGCGCTGTCGGAGATACTGGGGCCGCTCGGGTTCAGGAACGACTTCATCCTGGACCGGACGGCCGGGGGAGCCGCGCGGGGCCTGTCGTCCAGCCCTGTGCCGGAGCCGGGCACGGCATGGTTCGCAACGTGGGCGATCCGCTACTGCGACCTCTCGCGGGACCTGGGGCCCGAACGATGGGCGCCCATCGAGGTCCTGTACGGGCAGCGTGCGCCAGACGTTGCGGAGCTCGGCGAGCGGCTCGTCGCCATAGTGGAGTCACGGGGCTGCGGATCACCCGGCAGGGCGCTGTGGGCGATGCTGCAGGCGCGGGAGGCTCTGGGCATCGATCCGCGCGCAGTGCGGGTCATCGACCCGGCAGGCGGCGTCTACTGAGCGCGGCACCTATTGCCCCCAAAGTTTATTGGAACTGGAACCTCGGCGGCCTTACATCCTCTTCTGGACGACAACGGGCGACTCATACCCTTCATCCGCCGGGAGCTCCTTCTGGTGGGCAGCCTGCACTGCCAATTGGTCGCAGCGCTCGTTTACCTCGTCGCCCGAATGTCCTTTCACCCATCTAAACTCGACTTCGTGGATCTCGCATAGGTCAAGAAGCCTTCGCCACAGATCGGGATTGATGGCCTGTTCTCGCTTGTTTCGCATCCAGCCGCTGGCCCGCCAGCGTTTGGCCCAGCCCCTCTCAATGCCTTCTACCACGTATTGCGAATCGCTGTGCAGGGTCACGCGACAACTCTGCTTCAGTGATTCAAGACCCTCGATTGGCCCCATCAGTTCCATGCGGTTGTTGGAAGTGCGTCGATACCCTCCGCTGAGCTCGCGACGATGCTCGCCGTACATCAGGACGACCCCATAACCCCCAGGACCAGGATTCCCTGTGCAAGCTCCGTCGGTGTATATGACGACGTGTTTCTTCGGTTCCATCAGGCAGAAGCTCCAGCGAAAGGGTGCTGCTCATTACACAGAACTCATGAGCGCCTATTGATAGGATAACTAGGTCACTTCATTCGCACTGTCGGCGGCGCCTTGCTACCCCGCACCCTTGGTGACGGCCTCGATCATGGCCTGGATGTAGCCGTTGGCGAAGGCACGGCCGCGGTGGCCCCACTCGGTGTCCTGGAAGGTCTGTGGCACGTGGTCGTCGATAAAAAAGCTGTCGAAGCCGACCTCGTGATAGATGGTCATGGCCCTGTACATGTCCACGTAGCCGGTATTGATGAACTCCTCGTGGAACTTGGGCACCTGCGCCGAGACGTTGCGGAAGTGGACGTAGAGAATCTTCCGCCGCTCGCCGAAGTACCGGATCATCTCGTAGATGTCCTCGCCCTCCATCTCGGAGAAGGTGCCCTGGCAGAACTCAATGCCGTTCGAGTCGGACGGGCACATCTCGACGAGCCGCTTGTAGGCGCCGAAGCTGCGGAGGAGCTGGGGGATGCCGCCCAGGACGGGCACGGGCGGGTCACAGGGGTGTATGCCCAGGCGTATGCCCTCCTCCTCGGCGATGGGGGTGATGATGTTGATCCAGTGCTCCAGGTTCTCCCACATCTCCTCCTCGGTGTACTCGCGGTTGTGGGTGAGGGGCATAGTGCGGGCCTCGTCGTAGTCGAAGGCAGTGGCGACGGCCCCGCAGCGGATGTGCGCCGGAGTTGTACGCCACACCATGGACGGCATCCAGTGGTAGCCGAAGACTGGTATGCCCGCCCGAGCGATGTTCCGTACCGTCGCGATCATGTTCTCGATCTGCTCGTCCCGCCTGGGGCCGCCGAGCATGATGTGGTCGTAGAACGAGATGGGCACGTTCTCGAGGGCGGACAGCGATAGCCCGTATTGCTCGATGGCCAGGCGCAGCTTGACGAGGTCGTGCAGCTGCCACCTGCCCCCTGTGCCCGGCAGATTCGCGCTGTTCAGCAGCACGTCGGTCGCGCCGAACTGCGCGCAGAACCGCAGGTACTCCTGAGAAGGCTGGCTGAACTGGCCGAATCCCGCACGCATGGTGGGCCTCCTCGCACTGCCGGTCGAGGCGGATTATATGGCTACGGTCGGAGACTGGGCAATCGCTCGCTGACAGCCATGCGGTCAGCACATATACTACGCGGCACGGTGGACCAGGAGGGAAGAAATGGCCGAGCCGCTGACTATCCTGAATCTAGGTGGACATCCGAAGGACGCGATCCTGTATGCGGGCGGGACCATGGCGAAGCACGCGGCCAGGGGCGACCACGTGTGCATCCTCGTGCCCACTACGGGCATGTCCCACCACCTGGCCGCTATCGACGACTACAGGGACAGCGGCGACCTGCCAGACATGAGCGGGCTGGTCGACGAGCGGCGGATGGAGCTCGTGAACGCGGCGGCCGAGCTGGGCGTCACGGACGTCCGGTTCCTGGGCTACAACGACGACATCCTGCTCCCGCGGGAGGACGTGATCAACGACATCGCTGACGTCATCGGCGAGCTGCGTCCGAACGTGATCGTGACCCACTGGCCGTACGACACTGTGCCCGTTCACGCGGTGACGACGCAGATGCTCCTGCTGGCCATCGACCTGGCGTCGGGCATCCGGCCCGGCAAGCCCTACGCGCCGACCGGGGGAGACACGGGCGGCGAGGCGGCGCAGATCTTCTACCACACGCACCTGGGCCGCACCAACGTGCTGGAGAACCTGAGCATCAGGGTGCCGACGACGGTCATCGACATATCGGACACGATCGGCCAGAAGTCGGCGGCGATGAACAGGTTCGAGTCGCAGCACTACGGAGAGGACAGCCCGCTGCAGCGAAAGATGAGCATCGGGATGGACGGCACCGGCGCGGCCACGCACCTGCGCGTCTCGTACGCGGAGGCGTTCGTGGCCCACAACCCGGAGGTGTACGAGTACCTGCCCGTTAGCGAGTACCGGCGCAAGCTGGGCAAGCGCCCGCCCGAGGAGGTGTTCGAGGCCCTGACGCGGATGGACATGTAGGCTCAGCCCTGATGCCGAAGATCGAGGCGAACAGGGGCGACGTGCTCCTGATGGTCGGGACGCGCAAGGGCGTCTTTTTTCTCACGGCGGATGCGGCGCGAAAGAGCTGGTCGCTGTCCGGGCCTCACCATGCCGGCGGTGACGTGTTCCACCTGGCCTACGACGACCGCGAGGATGGGGCGATCTTCGCCGCGATCAACAGCCCGATCTGGGGGCCTGAGGTTCAGCGGAGCGACGACCTGGGCGCGACCTGGCAGAAGTCGCAGGTGAACCCGGCGTTCCCCAGCGAGCGGGGAGACTCGGTCGAGCAGATATGGCACATCAAGCCCGGCAGGCCCAGTGAGCCCGGGGTCGTCTATGCGGGCGTCTCGCCCGCGGCGCTGTTCAAGAGCTCCGACGGCGGCGAGACGTGGGGTGAGGTCGTTTCGCTCTCCAAGCATCCGACCCGTGCCATGTGGGAGGGGGGCTTCGGCGGCCTGTGCCTGCACAGCATGGTGCTCGATCCTGCCGACGACGACCGGATGTGGGTGGGGATATCGGCGGTCGGCATATTCGGTACCGAGGACGGCGGAGCAAGCTGGACGCCGATGAACGCCGGAGTGCGGGCCGACTTCATGCCCGACCCATTCCCTGAGCTCGGCCAGTGCCCTCACAAGCTGCTGGCGCACCCCTCAGGGCCCGGACACCTTTACCAGCAGAACCACTGCGGCTTCTTCCGCAGCGACGACAGCGGGCTCCGGTGGCTGGACATGAGCGAAGGGCTGCCTTCCCGATTCGGCATGGTGATGGGAACCCATTCCAGCGACCCCGACACCGTGTACGTTGTGCCAGAGGACAAGGCCCTTGGCAGCGAGGTGGGCGGAGGAGTCCGCTACGTGACTGACGCCAAGTTCAGGGTGTACCGAAGCCGCAATGCGGGGGCGGACTGGGAGCCACTGACGAGGGGTCTGCCCCAGCGCAACGCCTACCTCCACGTGCAGAGGGAGGGCATGGCGACCGACTCGCTGGACGACTGCGGCGTGTACGTAGGCACGACGACGGGGCAGATCTTCTACAGCCGCGACGACGGCGACACGTGGGAGCTAATGATCGACCACCTGCCGCCCATCAACTCGGTCGACGCCGCGCTGATTGTCTAGCTGGGCATCATGGCCCGAATCATGGAGACCAACTGACGAAGGCTGAACTGGAGTGGAAGGGTGATTGCATATTGCTGGCAGTAATGTCATAATGCTGGCATGGCAGTACAGATCACCATTAGAGGGGTGCCGGAGGAAGTGCGTGACGAGCTGGCCGTGCGCGCCGCCCTCGAGCGCCAGTCGATGCAGGAGTTCCTGAGGGGTGAGCTCGAGCGCATAGCCTCGCGCCCCTCCGTTAGTGCCTGGCTGAGCGAGGTCCGCGCCCGCAAGGCGGTGACGGGAACCCGTGTGACGTCCGCGGCCATCCTGGAGGCGCGTAACGCGGACCGGCCGTGACAGCGGTTGTCGATTCCTCCGTACTGGTCTCAGCCCTTGTGGACACGGGTCCCGAAGGCGCCTGGGCTGAGTCTGTGGTAGCTGGCGGGGAGTTGACTTGCCCGGAGCTTGCATTGGCCGAAGCCAGCAATATCCTGCGGCGGCTGGAGCTGACGGGTGACCTGTCGCGACTGGAGTCTGAGGGTGCGCATGAAAACCTCATGCGGCTTGACCTGAGTCTGTTCCCATTCGCCCCATTTGCCGGCAGGGTATGGGAGCTGCGGATGAACCTGACCTGCTACGACGCCTGGTACGTGGCGCTGGCAGAGGCACTGGAACGTCCCCTAGCAACCCTGGACGAGAGGCTCGGCCGGGCCACCGGTCCAAGGTGCGAGATCATCATCCCGTCCGGTCAGTAGCGAGTTACAGGCGCTGCTTCTGGCCCGTGTCCGAGGCGCGCTGGATGGCGTCGAGCAGGCGGTGGCGGGTCACCGCGGTGTCGAAGTCGGGCTCGACGCGCGTCCCCGACCGAATACCCTCCGCGAACCTGTGCCACATCTGGGCGACGTTGAAGGGCGGGCCCTCAGGCACGGTGTCGGGAACTAGGGTCAGGTGCGCAGGGATGGGCAGCTCGGCGAGAGCGTCGTCCGTGCCCCTGCCGCCGCTGAGGCGCATCGTGCCCAGGTGGGGGTGGTCGTCCCTCTCCAGTAGCAGCGTGCCCTCGCGGCCGTACACTACCAGGCGGTACCCGGTTGCGTGCCACGGTATTGCGCTGACGTGGACCGACGCCAGTGCGCCGCCCTCGAGCCTCCCAGAGACCAGGATGCTGTCGGGTGACGTGACGTCGACCATCTCGCCCGTATCGCTGTCGAGCCACTGGGGAACCTGGGTGGCAACGGAGGCCGACACCTCGGCGAACTCTCCAAGGCACATGCACAGGGCGTCGACGACGTGCCCGAATGCGATAGTGAGCGTGGTCGCGCCGAGCTCCACGTCCTTCTGCCACGTGCGGTCTGACGTGCGGCTCAGGACACCGGGCACGAACGAGGTCATGTTGACGGAGAGGACCTCGCCGGCGTAGCCCTCGTCGACCAGCTCCTGGAGCCGCAGGAACTCGGGGGCGCAGCGGCCCTGCAGCCCGACCATGCTGAGCACGCCCTTCTCCCGGGCAAGGTAGGCCATCTCCTCGGCCTCGGGCAGGTTAGCGCCCAGGGGCCATTCGGTGTAGACGTGCTTGCCGGCCCTGAGCACGTCCATGGTGAGGGCGTGGTGCTTGGGGACGCGGACCGATACGCCGATGGCGTCGAGGTCGTCGCGCTCCAGCATCTCCATGTGGTCGCTGAAGGCCAGCGGCACGCCGTACCGCTCGGCCGACTCCTGGGCCGTCTCGGGGTGGGCCGTGCAGACGGCGGCAAGCTCCACGTCGGGCAGCGCCAGGAGCGCAGGAATGTGCGCCCGTGGCGACCATCCATAGCTCACGTTCGCCCCAATCAGCCCTACTCGCACCGTCTCAGGCATAACGGCGACCTCCTTGGCGTATAGTCACTTACTGCCACTGCGTCCATTGGAGGTACTCCCCAAGTGGTCGGAATGTAACGCGACTTCAACGTCAGTGAGCGCGAAGTCCTGACCCTTGAACAGGAGAGGTTCCTTTGAGATCTCCGACAGTGAGTAGGCGAAGCAGTCGCCGAAATTCAGGCCGGCCGGGTGGTTTCCTTTGCCGAACCTACGCCACGCCTGTCGTCCGGCTTCCGCCTGTTCAGTGGTGACCTGCTCCAACTCGATGCCAGCTTCCTTCAGGAAGGCGTCTAGCTCGTGCCCGGCCGTGGGGCCCCTGCGACTCTCAAGTACTATGGCCGCCTCCAAGAAGTTGACCACTGACATGCGACAGCTAGCGGCCTGAGCTATCGCTTCGTCGTACGATTCCGAATCTTCCTCATCGAACAAGACCGTCATCACAGCCGAGGTATCCACGATCACTTCGGCAACCCCTGTTCGTCGTAAAGCAGGTCCGCGTGATCGATTGGCGGCCCTGCCTCCCGCAGAAGCCTAGCACAGCGTTTTGAGATGGCCCGCATCCTCCGGAGCCGAGCGTCGGTGCTGCGCTGGCGTTTCTCGCGTTCCAAGCGCTCCTGTAGAGCCACCGTGATTGCGCCGGTCATAGTCTCGCCAGTGAGCTGCGCCAGTTCGCCGGCCAGCCTACAGGTCTCTTCGTTCTTAATGTTCAGGCTCATTGGACTCCCTCTTGGACTCCCTTAGGGTAGAACCGTTTTGGAGGTGTCTACCCTACCATTATCCCATCACCCCACGCAATTCGCGGCCTTGAGCTGCTGTGCAAGTCACTCGCTAGTTGGGTTGTTCTTCGCCGAGGCTTTCGTCGAGGAGCTCGATCAGGTCTCGGGCCTGAAGGGATTCGGCGCCTTCTACTGAGCCGGCGCCCTCTTCGAACATCTGGAGGCAGAATGGGCATGACACGCCGACGGTGTCCGCGCCCGTCTCCAGGACCTGCTCGGTCCGGGCGTGGTTGACGCGGCGTCCTCGGCTCTCCTCCATCCACATGTGCCCGCCGCCGGCACCGCAGCAGAAACCGCGCTCGCGGCACCGTTCCATCTCCACCAGCTTCAGCCCGGGTATGGCTGCGGCAACGTCGCGCGGGGCGTCGTACACGCCGTTGTGGCGGCCAAGGTAGCACGAGTCGTGGTACGTCATCGACGCGTCGATCGTGACGACGGGCCTGATCTTGCCCTGGGCTATGAGCTCGGCTGCGAACTCGCTGTAGTGCATGACCTCGTAGCTGCCGCCCAGGTGAGGGTACTCGTTCTTGATGGTGTTGAAGCAGTGGGGGCAGACGGTGACGATCTTCCTGACGTTGTAGCGGTCGAGGATCTCGATGTTCTGCTGTGCCATGATTTGGTACAGGTACTCGTTGCCCATGCGGCGGGCCGGGTCGCCGGTACACCCCTCTTCATCGCCGAGGATGGCGAAGTCCACGCCCGCACGCTTCAGTACCGATGCCATGGATCGGGCTATCCCACGACTGCGCTGCTCCAGAGCGGCGGTGCAGCCCACCCAGAACAGGACCTCGGCGTCGGGGTGCTCGGCCAGCGTCCTCACGCCGAGCCCTTCCGCCCAGTCGGTGCGGGTGTGCTGGGTGCCGCGCCACGGGTGGCCCCGCTGCTCCATGCTCATCAGCGCCGCCGCCGCCGTCTCCGGCATGCTGGCCTGCTCCATCACCAGGTTGCGGCGCATGTCCACGATCATGTCGATGTGCTCGACGCCGACGGGGCACACCTGCTCGCACGCCCCGCACGTGAGGCAGTCCCACAGCGCCTCCTCGCCGATCTCCTCGCCTATGACCGGTGGGGAGTCGGCGGCGCCGTTCGAGGCCTGCAGGTGCTCCTTCAGCCCCTCGGCGATGTGCATGGGCGAGAGGGTCTTGCCGGTGATGTTGGCCGGGCAGCTGTCGGTGCACCGGCCGCAGACCGCGCACGCGTAACCGTCCAGCAGCTCCTTCCATGTGAAGTCCGGCGCGCGGGCTGCGCCGAACGTCTCGGCCGTCTCCAGGTCGCCAGGCGTGGGGAGTGTTCCGCTCGCTTCGAGGTCCCGGAACAGGAACGAGAGGGGCGCGCCGATGAGGTGGACGTGCTTGGACATGGGGATGTATACGGCGAACCCGAGGATGAGCCCGAGGTGCGCCCACCAGGACAGGACGTGCAGTGCGGACGCGGCGCTCTCGCCGATGCCCGCGCCTGTGAAGAGGTCGCCGAGTGCGGAGCCGATGGGCGCGGCTCCCGGGCCGTCTCCGCCAGCCGCGGCGTGGAAGGCCTCCGTCAGTAGGGTGAGCGCCATCAGCCCGCCAATCAGGACGAGGATGATGGCGGCCTCGGGCTTCTGGGTCAGGTCGAAGCTCAGGCGCCTTGGCGTGGCCGCCCACCGCCTCACCGCGCCCCATACGACCGCGACCAGCAGCACGACGGCCAGCACTTCGAGGTAGACGGCGAATACCCGCACGCCGGTCTCGGTGAGCAGGGTGGTCGAGAATTGCCCCCATATAGTGTCGCCGTAGATGAAGATCACGTAGCTGAGGGTGAAGGAGATGAAGCCCCAGAAGATCAGGAAGTGTGCGAGACCGGCGCGGTCCCGCAGGGGCGAGAAGCTCTGGAGCACCTTGCTCTGGCCCAGGACGAGAGGAACTGCGCCGAGGAGCCGCTTCGCCGGCCTGTCGGTTCGGTTCGCGGGCTTGCCCACCAACACCAGCCGGAACACCCTTACGTAGAGCAGGTAGCCCGCCATCAGGAACACTATGGCCGAGAAGAGGTATACGCCGACCCAGGCGGGTATGCCAAGGAATAGGTGGTCAGGAGGGGTCATGGCACTAGGTTACGGCGTTCGGGTCGTGAGGTCTAGCGGGTAGCCGGAGAGCGAGCGGTGCGGCAGGTGTGGCGTCGCAAGGGTCGACTCTTGGCCCGAGCAGGTGGACCCAGCCCACGCCCCATTCGACAGACTCAGGGCAGGCTTCGCGATGCGTTCAAGCAACTGCCCCACATCATGGTTGTACTGCTGAGCACTGGCCTTCGACAAGCTCAGGCCGCACGTACCTCAAGTACCTGCGCGGCACTTACCGTACACCCCGGCACGGGCCGCCAGGGGGCATAACGCTGCTCAGGACGACAGTCGTGCTGCAGCATTCCTGGAGCCTCAGGCGAGCCGGGCGAGTTAGCCGGCAGCCCTCAGCAGGACTGCGAGGGCGGTGAGGAGCCATAGGGCGACGGCAGCCATGATGGGCAGATCGGAGGTGAACACCTCCTCGGGGTTCTCGCCGAGGCCGCGCCGCTGAACAAGGTAGATGTACCTGAAGAGGATGTAGACGGCGAACGGCGCGGTCAGCATCATCGAGTGGTCGTCTGGCAGGTTGGGCGCTGTGAAGGTGTAGAGGACGTAGGTCAGCAGGGCCGCCGTGGCTGAGATCCCTATGAGCTGGTCGAGAAGGGGGACCGAGTAGAGGCCCAGGGCCTCTCTCTGCTCGTGGGCCCGGTTGCCGGCGTTGGCCAGCTCGCTCCGGCGCTTCGACAGGGCGACGAAGAGCGCGCCGAGCCCGGCGCAGGTGTAGAGCCAGGGCGATACGGGCACCTCAAGGACCGCAGCCCCCGCCACCGTCCTGAGCACGAACCCGGCGCCGATCACGAACACGTCCAGGAGCGCCACCCGCTTCAGCGCGAAGGAGTATATGGCTGTCGTGGCAAGGTAGATGGCGATGATCAAGCCGAAAGCGGGCTCAAGCACGAAAGCAGCCCCCACCCCCCCAACGGCCAGCAGCACGCCCACCCCCAGCGCGACGGAAGGCGCGAGGGCACCCGACGCGACCGGGCGTTGGCGTTTCCTGGGGTGCCGCCGGTCCTCCTCCGAGTCGAGGACGTCGTTGATCAAATATTGGCCCGATGACACGAGGGAGAAAAGGACAAAAGCCAGGGTCGCCTTGACCAGCAGCGACAGGGCTCCGGCGGCGTCCGAGAGGCCCCAAGCGTCCCCCGCCGTAAAGAACAGCGGGACGAATATGAGCAGGTTCTTCGTCCACTGCCTGGGCCGCGCGGACAGCAGCAGCGGCCTCAAAGTAGCCCGGTTCCGAGTCGATGGTCTCGTGTCATGCCGCCATTGACGATACCACAGCGGAATAAGGGTTAGGTTGTGCTTGTGGTTGGCCCGGCCGGCCGGTGGGAGTCACCCTCACCCCCCCATTCGAGTACGGGTAGGCTCTGGGCGAACGAACTTGGGTTGGGGGTGTTGATGTTTGGCGAGGTGAGGGCGACTCGGCGAGTCGCCCCTACGGCGTGGGGGGAGTGGCATTGAGATGTGAGAGGGTGGGTACAGGTAAGGGGGGGCTTCAGGCGATGACGGGGAGCATGTCCTTTGTGACCTCGTGGATCTGGGCCCTGCCCTGGAAAAAGCAGCATAGCTCCTCCACCGCCATCGCTCCGGTCCGGAACGACTTGGCTCCGGCGATGTGAGGGGTCAGGATCACGTTCGGCAGGGTGCGCAGGGGGCTGTCCGGCGCGGCGGGCTCAGGGCTGGTCACGTCGAGGAACGCGAAGAGACGGCCCTTCTGAAGCTCCCTTATGAGGGCGGCCTCGTCGATGTTGTCCCCGCGGGAGGTGTTGACGAAGACCGTGTCGTCCCGCATGGCCTTGAAGTGGCTCTCGCCCACCATGTGGTAGGTCTCGGGCAGTTTAGGCGCGTGGCAGGTGACGGCGTCGCTCTCGCGGGCCATCTCGTCGAGCCCCACGAGTTCGACGCCCATCCGGTCGGCCTCGTCGTCGTCCACGAAGGGGTCGTACAGCAGGACCCGGGTGTCGTAAGAGAGGAGCCGGTCGATTACCCTGCGGCCCACGTGGCTGGCGCTGATCACCCCCACGGTGGCCCGGTAGAGGGACCGCACGATGTCCTTGTCGACCGGCTGGTTGGCGGCCATCCGGCGGCTCAGCGGCACGACACACCGGAGTCCCATGGTGATGCACGCCATGGTCATCTCGGCCACGTCATCGGCTATGGCGGGCGCGGCGCTCGTGACTGTTACGCCGCCGTACCACGCGTCGTCCGCGACCATGGGCTTGACCGAGCCCGCGGCGTGGGCCCAAATCTTCAGCCCCGGGGCCGAGTCGACGATCCTCGAAGTCAGCGGCGGCGTTCCCCAGGACGACATGCAGCCGTCCGCGGTCCTGAGCATTGCGGCGACCTCGTCCTCCGTCATGTCCCGTTCGTGAGGGCTGAGCTCGACGTCGGCGACCTCCTTCAGCTTGGCCAGGTCGTCATCGCTCAATATCCTCTCTCTGAGCGGCTGCCTGATCAGTACCGCGACCTTTGGCTTTGCCATATCGAGCCTCCTTAGTGATTGTTCAGTATTGATGAGAAAGGATGCACCGGCTCCGATTCGCTCTCGGCCCAGGCATTTCCCTGCGCCTGCGGTGGTTCCGAGTCCCGGGCGTAGTATAGCGTCCGACCCGCGCTTCGCTGTCGATATAGACTGGAAGTAGTGAGGACAATCAGGTTCCTGCTCGCTATAGCCCTGGCGGCGGTGCTCCAGGTGAACGACGGAGTCCACTTCAATACGGCCGAGTGGGTCTCGATCCGCTACCGCTACAGCCTTGTGGCGTGGGAGGCGGGGAACCTCCTGGACAAGTGGACCCACAGAGTCTCGACGTTCCTGCCGTGGTCGCAGCAGACCGGGCCAACCGGACGGGAAGCCCTGGACTCGTACCTGGAGCTTAGCCGCGAGATAGGGCGACTCTCGTACGAGGTCGATGTAGCCGCTGCGGTCCCCGAGCATGAGCATTACCACGATGTCCTGTCGGCCCTCCATGAGGAGCTCAACAGCGCCAGGGCCGCGCGCCTGGAGGTGCGAAACGAGGCCGAGGAGTTCATTGAGGCGACCGTCAGCGCGACGCTCTCGGAGCTTGGCCTGGGGTCATACGGCCCGGCCGACTATCCCCCGGTCGACATACGACTGGACGACCCGCCGTCCGTGGTGGTCACTTCGCCCCGCCACACCATCTACCGGGGAGAAGAAGCGCTAGTGGCCCCAGGCCTGTCCGTAATCGAGCGGGAGGGGATCGAGGAGGAGCTGCTGGCGAGGTCGGACCTGTCCGCGCTAGTGAGCGACATAGGCGGGGTGGCGACCTACCCGGCGATAGTGCGGTCGAGCTTTCCGCTGAGGCACATCCTCCAGACGACGGCGCACGAGTGGCTCCACCACTACCTGGTCGCGCACTTCACGCCGCTGGGACTGAGGACGCTTCAGAGCAACGAGATGCTGACCATCAACGAGACCCTTGCGGACCTGTTCGGCCGGGAGGTGGGCGACCTGGCATACGCCAGGCTGGGTGGCGTCGTAGACCCGCCGCCCGACCCTGGCCAGCCCGGAGCCGCGCCCGACGAGGGCAGGTTCGACTTTGGCCGTGAGATGCGGGAGACGCGGCTGCGGGTCGACTCGCTCCTGAACGAAGGAAGGGTCGAGGAGGCAGAGGCGTACATGGAGGAGCGGCGGCTCGTCTTCGTGGAGCACGGCTACCACCTGCGCAAGATCAACCAGGCTTACTTCGCGTTCGCCGGCACCTATGCGGAGCAGCCGGAGTCGTCCGACCCGGTCGGCGAGGGTATGCGGCGGCTGAGGACTTCGGCCCCGGACCTCAGGACTCTCATAAACCGGGTGTCGGCCATCGCCACGCCGGAGGGATTTGCGGCCCTGGTCGATAGGCACGGCGGGGGGCAGCGCTAGCGGGCAAGCCCCCCGACCGCCCTGCCTTAGGTGAGGGGCTAAGAAAACACCTCAAGACGGTGTGTGCTGCTGGAGAACTGTCCTTCGACAGGCTCAGGACGAACGCTCCTCCCCGGCCGGGGCTCGACTCTGCTCCGCAGGAACGACGGCTCCTATTTTTGCCGTCTCATAGATACTTACGCCGTTACGTCGGTGTGCTAGAATGGAAGTTGGCGCCAAAACGCTACAGCTAGGAAACAACAGCCAGGAAGGGTATGAACAGGCAGGACGAACCGGAAGTAAACCTGGAGCACCTCCTTGGGCGGCTCCGTTCGATGTTCGGCGGATTCAAGTTTGGCGGCGGCGGCACACTCCTCTACATCCTACTGGCCATCCTGCTCATCGGGGGCATCGCATGGGCCGCGACCGGCTTCTACACGGTTCAGCCGGGCCAGGTCGCGGTGCTCCGGCTCTTCGGGCAGTTCAACAGCGAGCAGGGCCCAGGGCTCAACTGGTTTCCGCCCACCCCCGTAGGCACGAAGACCATCGTCCACGTGGACGAGATCCGTCGCCTGGAGCTGGGGTTCAGGGGCACAGCGCCGGTCCCGGTCGAGTCCCTGATGATCACGGGCGACGAGAACATAGTCGACGTGCAGCTGCTGGTGCAGTTCGACATCAAGGAGCCGACGGACTTCCTCTTCCGGGTGGTCGATCCGGAGGGCATAACGATGCGGGACGTGGCCGAGACGGCCCTGAGGCAGGTCATCGGCAGCCGTCCCATCGACGACGCGCTGACGGACCAGAAGGAAGAGGTCCAGATCGAGACGCATCGTCTCATCCAGTCGCTCCTGGACACGTACCAGGCGGGCATAAACATCCGCGAGGTGAAACTGCAGGCGGTGAATCCTCCCGACCAGGTGCGAGACGCGTTCGACGACGTGGTGAGGGCGAAAGAGGACAAGGAGACCATCATAAACCTGGCGGACGCCTACGAGGAGAAGGTCCTGCCCACCGCGAGGGGTGAGGCGGCCAAGCTTGTCGAGGCGGCGGAGGCCGACGCAGCCGAGCGCGTCAACCTGGCGACCGGACAAGCCGAGCGGTTCAAGGCCATCCTGGCCGAGTACTCCAAGGCGCCTGACGTCACGCGGCAGAGGCTCTATCTGGACGCGATGGAGGAGATACTGCCCAACGTGAGGAAGTTCATAGTCGACCCTGGCACCAACATGGTGGTCGTCACGGAAGGCGCCGGGTCGAACGTCCTGCCGGTGCAGATAGAAGGGCAGCAGTAGGCAGCCGATGAAGCTAATAGCAACGCTGTTACTGATCGCGGTTCTGGCCGCTGGGATCGTGGGCCCCCAGGCGCTGTTCGTAGTAGACGAGACTCAGGTCGCAGTTGTGACGCGGTTCGGCGACCCGGTCAGGCAGGTCAAGAGCCCGGGGCTGTACGTGAAGACGCCGTTCATCGAGCGGGTGCAGTACCTGGAAAAGCGTCTCCTGGTATTCGACGCGCCGCCCGACTCGCTTCTCACCAAGGACAAGAAGCGGCTGGTGATCGACGTGTACGCCCGGGGTCGCATCGATAACCCGCTCCTGTTCGTCGAGAGACTCGGCACGGAGTCTCGCGCGGCCTCGCGCGTGATCGACATCGTGTCCTCCGATCTGCGAGTCGAGATCGGCCGTGACGACCAGTCGGAGATCATACAGACGAGCCGAGAGCTGATCATGAACCGGGTGCGGGACGAAGTCCGTCCAAAGCTGCGGGAATTCGGGATCGAGATCGTGGACGTGCGGATCAAGCGGGCGGACTTCCCGGGGGAGATCGCGAACAGCATCTACCAGAGGATGCAGGCGGAACGGAAGCGGATTGCCGACAGGGAGCGCGCCGAGGGCGCGAAGGCCGACCTGGAGAAGCGGGCGTCGGTCGACAGGCAAGCCGTGATCATCCGGTCGGAGGCGAGGCGGGACGCCGACATCATCGTCGGCTGCGGGGAGGCCGAGGCGATCAAGATATTCGCGGACGCCCTTAGCCAGGACCCTGAGTTCTACACCTTCCAGCGCTCGCTCGAGACATACAGGCTGCACTTGGCCGAGAACACGATGTTCGTGGGCTCGTCGGCAGACCTGGGCGCGGTGTTCGAGGACATCAGGAAGAGCGCCGCAAGCTCGGCGGGGACCGCGTCCATCGAGGATGCGCAGGCGGCCCAGCTCGAGTCGAGGTGCCGTGAGATCGACATCGAGACTGCGGCGCGAAAGCTGCTGGCCGACGAGCTGGCCGTGGGAGAGCGGGCCTTCATACTCAACAGCTCTGAGAAGATGCAGTGGTCCGACGCCAGCCTGGGCTGTCCCCAGCAGGGACTAATGTACGCCCAGGTGATTACCCCTGGCTACAGGCTGTTGTTCGACCTGGCCGGCACCCAGTACGCGGTGCATACGGACGCAGACGGGTCGAACATGGTCATCTGCGGCGAGAGCGAGGGCGAGGGCGGAGCCCAGTTCGAAGGCGACAGCGAGATCGAGGCGGCGGCGCGTAGGCTGCTGGCCGATGAGCTAGGCGCGGCGGAGAGCGCATTCACGCTCAGTAACTCCGAGGGCGTCCAGTGGTCCGACGCGAGCCTCGGCTGCCCAAAGGAGGGCTTTGGCTACGCCCAAGTCATCACTCCCGGCTACAGGCTGGTATTCGACCTGGGTGGCGCTACCCACGCGGTGCATACGAACGCCGACGGCTCCAGCATGGTCATCTGCGGCGAGGGTGAGGGCCAGTAGCTCTCTCGTTTTCGCCCTCACCCCTTCGACAGGATCAGGACAGGCCCAACCTCTTCCTGCGTGAGGAGTCGTTCGGCGGAGCGCCGGCCTTTCGACAGGCTTTCAAGTAGCTGCTCCAAGCCATGGCTGTGCTGGCGAGCAATGGCCTTCGACCCTTCGACCGGCTCAGGACAGGCAAGCTCAGGCCGAACGTAACCTTCAAGCAGCCTCGCGGCAGTTACTGACCATACCCACACGGCCCGGGCGCCGGGCATAACGCTGCTCAGGACGAACGGTCCCAGGGGTTACAGGCGCTATAATGGCGGGCATGTCCTCTTCGGCCCACCAATCGTTCGACGTGTCCGTCCAGGCCATCGACGAGGGGCACGATCTGCCGCCGGAGGGCTGGGTGGAGGGCGTGGTGGCATTGGCGCTGAAGGCCGCTGACGCCCCTGAGGGAAGCGGCGTCAGCGTGGTGTTCGCCGGCGACGACGTGGTGCATGAGCTGAACAGGGAGCACCGCGGCCTCGACGAGACCACGGACGTGCTGGCCTTCTCCTTCGCCCACGAGGGCGAGTACTACGGCGAGCCGGACGAGAGGGTACCCGTCGACGAGATGCCGGGGTTTATGCTGCCACCGGGCCAGGTGGAGCCCCTGGGCGAGGTTATCGTGTCGTACCCCCAGGCGGTCAGACAGGCGGATGCGGCGGGGCACGCAGTTCGCGAGGAGCTTGCGGCACTGCTCGCCCATGGCGTCTTGCACCTATTGGGATACGACCACATCGAGCCCGAAGACGAGACGGTGATGAAGGCCCTCGAGAGCCGCATCCTGGCCGATGTCCCGGAGGTTCCGGCGGGGCCCTGCTCCCTGTGATAGGGTATGCCGAGCGGTCGCCGGTCAGCCTCCCGGAGTCGAGAGCCGGCGGCGGCAGAGTTGGGGATGGGGGTAGCGTCGTCTCTTGGCATGGTCGAGACCACCCCGCCCCAGGTCCCTCGCTGGGAGCTCGGGACGACATGACCATTTCGCTGACCGTCAGCACGGCCGGTTCGGGTGAGGCTGGATGAGCGAGGTCTTCTACAGGAAGTGGCGGCCCACGAGGCTCGATGAGGTCGTCGGGCAGGAGATGGTCGCCCGAACCCTCCGCAACGCGATCGGCCAGGGCCGGACAGCCCACGCATATCTGTTCTGCGGCCCGCGCGGCACGGGCAAGACCAGCACCGCGCGGATCCTGGCCAAGGCCCTCAACTGCCTCAACCCGCAGGACGGGGAGCCCGACAACGAGTGCGCCATGTGCGTCGCCATCAACGAGGGGCGGGCGATGGACCTCCTGGAGATCGACGCGGCCAGCAACCGCGGCATCGACGACATCAGGAACCTGCGCGACAGGGTCAGCTACGGCCCGTCCGAGGGGCGCCACAGGGTGTACATCATCGACGAGGTCCACATGCTGACGGCGGAGGCGTTCAACGCCCTCCTCAAGACGCTGGAGGAGCCGCCGTCCCACTCGATCTTCATCCTGGCGACCACCGAGGCCCACAAGGTGCCGCTGACCATCGTTTCGAGGTGCCAGCGGTTCGATTTCCGGCGAATCCCGCTGGACGTGAGCATCGCCAAGCTGGTGGACCTGTCGCAGAAGGAAGGGGTCGAGGCCTCGCCCGAGGCGCTGGCGCTGATCGCCAGGGAGTCGGCCGGGAGCCTGCGGGACGCCGAGAACTTGCTGGAGCGCGCCCTGATCTCCTACGGGTCGAACCTGACGGAGGAGCACCTGCGCGACCTGCTCGAGCTCGGCAGCGACGAACAGGCCTTGGAGTTGGCCGGGCACGTGGCCGGCAAGTCGGTGAAGGACGGGCTGGAGCTCATCAACCGGATTGCCGCAGAGGGAGCCGACCTTCGACAGCTTCACAGGGCCGTGGTCGGCTACCTTCGAGGGGTGATGCTGGCAAAGGCGGGGGCGGCCGACTCGACGGGGCAGCCCGAGGAGGTGCGGGAGCGGATGCAGGCGTTCGCGGAGGGCGCGACCACCGGGCACCTGGTGCGCAGCCTGAGGCTCTTTTCCGAGATCGACATGCGCCGGGAGGGCGCTGCGTCCATCGAGCTGGAGCTTGCGCTGGTCCGGTCGAGCATCGAAGAGGAGCCCGCGCCCCCACCAGCCCCCTCACCGCAGCCTGCGCCCGTCCAGCAGCCGCGCCAGGTGCGGACCGCCCCGGCTCCACGCCCACAACCCGTCCAGCGCCATGCGCCGCGGCGCCAGCAGACCGCCGATACTCCCCCCGCGCAGTACGAGGCGCCCACCCCCGAGAGCCTGCCGTCCGAGCCCCAGCCTAGGCTGGAGAGCCAGTGGGACGCCATCCTCAAGTCTCTCAGACACCACAAGGGCCGCCGGTTCAACCTGGGCGCCCTGCTTCGCGGCTGTGAAGAGCGGGAGGTCTCAGGGGGGCGGGTCACGCTGAAGTTCAAGTTCAAGTCCAACATGGAACGCATGGAGGAGGAGCTCAGCGATCCTCAGACCAGGAAAGTACTGACGAACGCATTGGCAATGGCGCTGGGCGAACCTTACGATGTTGGGGTGGGCGTTGTGGAGACGGCGGCCAACGGGTCCCGGAGGAGTCCGGCCGTGCGCAGCCACCTCGTGCGCGCCGCACAGAGCCTGGGAGCGAAGGTGATAGACGAGAAGGAGGACGTGCCCGATGATGAATAAGAGGATGCTGAAACAGGCGCAGCAGCTCCAGAAGAACATGGCCAAGGTCCAGGCTGAGTTGGAGAGCGCCACGGTAGAGGGCTCGGCCGGCGGCGGAGTCGTGAAGGCTGTCGTCTCGGGCAGGATGACCCTCGAGTCCCTCACGATCGACCCCGAGGCAGTGTCCGAGGAGGACGTCGAGATGCTGCAGGACCTGGTGGTCGCAGCGGTCAACGACGGCTTCGAGAAGGCCCAGGAGATGGCCGCCTCGCGGATGAGCGCCGTCACGGGCGGGCTCAACATACCGGGGCTGACCTAGCAGAGGCCCGGCGATGGCACACCCCAGCAGCCCAGGCGCCGAGCCGGTCGGCCGTCTCATCGAGGAATTCGACAAGCTGCCGGGCATCGGCCCCAAGATGGCGCAGAGGCTCGCCTACCACATGGTCCGCATGCCCGACGAGTCCGCGCGCTCGCTGGCAGACGCGCTCGTTGCGGTGAAGGACCGCATCGTACTCTGCTCCATCTGCTACAACATCACAGAGCAGGACCCGTGCAGGATCTGCTCCGATCCGGCCCGCGACCAGTCGCGCATCTGCGTGGTGGAGGAGGCGCTGGACGTGATGGCCCTAGAGAGGACAGGGGTGTACAGGGGGCTGTTTCACGTGCTCCACGGGGCCATCTCGCCTATGAACGGCGTTTACCCCGGCGACCTGAAGATCGAGGCGCTATTGTCGCGGCTGCGGGACGGTGTCGTGCAGGAGGTGGTGCTCGCGACCAATCCGAACATGGAGGGCGACGCGACATCCATGTATATACACAACCTGCTCGCTCCCACGGATATACGGGTGACGCGCCCGGCGAGCGGGCTGCCCGTGGGCGGGGACCTGGAGTACGCGGACGAGGTGACGCTGAGCCGGGCGATGGAGGCCCGCCGGGACCTCTGAGCAGCATCAGGCATCGCCTTGGGGTTGCCTACATCGACAGAGCACTGCCCTTCGACAGGCTCAGGGCGAACGTACTGGCTACTGCCGTCATTGTTCAAGCCTGAGGTGCACCAGGAGTCCCTTGGTGGCCCGGAAGACATACAGGACCCGAGGGATCGTGCTGCGGCACTTGCCTATTGGCGAGGCTGACCGGATCGTGACGATCTTCTCGCCTGAGCTTGGCAAGGTTCGGGCGGTGGCGCGGGGTGTGCGGCGCACCAGGAGCAAGCTGTCGGGCCACCTGGAGCCGCTGACGTACGTGGCCGCGTCCCTCGCCCACGGGCGCAGCCTCGACGTGGTCAGCGAGGCCCAAACGGTGCGGAGCTTCCGCGGACTGCGGGAGGACCTGGCGCTGATGTCCAAAGGGGTCTATCTCGCCGAGCTGGCGGACGCTTTCCTGGCCGAACGGGAGGCGAGCCACGACCTGTTCCGGCTGCTGTCGGACTGCCTCGACGCCCTTGAGTCGTCGGCCGAGCCTTCCAGGCTGCTGCCGTGGTACGAGGTGAGATTACTGGAGCTTTCCGGCTTCGGTCCGGAGCTTCGCGAGTGCGTTGAGTGCCGGTTCACGCTGGAGCCTGCGGACTACGTGTACAGCAGCGAACTGGGCGGCGTGGTCTGCGATGGGTGCAGGGCCGGGTCGGGCGGCCCGGTGCTGCCTCTGTCCCTCGGAGCGAACAAGGTGCTGCGCTACTACGCGGGCCGGGGCCTGGGCGAGGCGCTCGATCTCGCTGTGCCGGCGCCGGTCTCCAGGGAGGTGTCGCGCGTCCTCCGCTCTTACATCAGGCACGTGCTGGAGCGCGAGCTGAAGAGCGTGGAGTTCATGGACCTGGTCGCAGAGTAGCCGTCAGCCTATTGCGCGCCCCAGGATCGCCTGGTAGAGGCGCTCCGGCATGAACTGGGACGCGGGGATTCCGATGGTGGCCTCCATGCCGACGGGGTACCTGAACCGGGGGCGCCTGGCGCGGATGATCTTGTGCATGACTCTGGCGACCCGGACCGGGTCCTTGGCGAAACGGTCGTACTTCCCGCGCTGCTCCCGGTACCGTGCGATCGATGGGCCGTAGGGGAGGTCTGGCGAATCGGCGGCGGCGGCTTCGATCTGGCTGTCGTGGAAGTCGGTTGCGAACAGGCCCGGCTCCACGACCGCCACGCGAATGCCCTGGGGCCACAGCTCGTACCTCAGCGCCTCGCTCAGCCCCTCCAGCGCGAACTTGCTCGCCGCGTAGCCGCCGCTGAAGGGCGTTACCAGCCGGCCCTCCACGGAGCTGACGTTGATGATGGTGCCGCTGCCGGCAGCAGTCATCGAGGGCAGGACGGCCTTGATCATGCGGAATGCCCCGAAGAAGTTTGTGTCGAGCTGGGCTTGCAGCTCCTCCAGCGAAAAGCTCTGCACGGGCCCCCAGAGCCCGTAGCCAGCATTGTTGACGAGCACGTCGATGCGCCCGTACGCCTCGATTACGGACGCGGTCGCTTCGGATACCGACCGATCGGAGTCGACGTCGAGCTCGACGCAGTGTATGGCGCCGACGCGCTCGACTTCCCTCCGGAGGCCGTCGAGCCGGTCAAGTGAGCGGCTCGTGGCGGCGACGCGGTAGCCCCTCTCGGCAAGGTACAGCGCGGACGCCCGGCCTATGCCGGTCGAGGCTCCGGTGATGAGGACGGACTTTGGTTCGTCGGGCAAGGAAAGATGACCTCCTGAAAGTCCGGCCAGTCTAGCAACGGCCGACCGACGGGTTCAAGACGCGGCCCCCCGGGCACATCCTGGACGGACAGCCGGATTGTGTGCACGGTCGGCAGAAATCCAAGGCCCGTTTCTTCCTCGTAAATCCCAGTAGACACTGTGGAATCGAACACCCGAATCACTGACTACGGACTCTCGCGTATGCGCGAATCTCTGGACAGTGCCCACGGGGGCGCTTGCAATGGACTCATGACTTGACACTGAGATGCGACAAATGCTAAAAAGTGCGTTTGGTGGGGTGTGACCCAGCTACCAATAGTCGACGGGAATAAGCAGAAATGGAGGCAAAGATGTTGAGACTGACGAACATTCGGTTGCTGCTGGCGTTGGCAGCGGCATTCGCGCTCGCGGCGGCTGCGGCCTGCGGCGGCGCGGAGGAAGAGGAGACGACTACCGGCGAGACGGCGGCGGTCGCTCCGACGGTGGTTTCCGGCGTGCCCGCGGGCGCTCCCGCTACGCCGACGACGGCCGCCACGGAGACGATGGCCAAGGACACGAAGGAGACCATGAAGGACGAGTCGGCCATGATGGCCACCGAGTTCAAGGGCACCTTCCTGTGGGACGGCCCTCAGCCGACATCTTTCGGCGAGGCCCCGATACTCGCGGCGATGGTCCAGTCGGGCGATCTGCCCGCGGTCGAGGAGCGGCTTCCTGAGCCCTCCGACATCATGGTCATCCCGGTCGTAGAGCGCATCGGAGACTACGGCGGAACCTGGCGCCGGGCGTTCACTGGCCCGAACGACGGCCAGAACGCCGACAGGCTGATGATGGACCCGAACATATACTACGACCTGGATGGCACGACGCTGATCCCCAACATCGTGAAGGAGTGGGAGACCAGCGACGACGGCCTGACCTACACATGGCACCTGCGCAAGGGCATGAAGTGGTCGGACGGAGCTCCGTTCACGGCGGACGACTACGTCTGGTACAACCAGAACGTCATTCGCAACGAGGACATCAGCCCAGGCCGTGACGCCAAGCTCGGCTACACGAACTACGCGCCCGAGATTACGAAGGTCGACGACCATACCGTGCAGTTCACCTTCACCGAGCAGACGGCCGGCTTCCTGGACGACACGGCCACCTACCTGATCGGGGCGTGGACGCTTCACGGGCGCGGCGCATCGGCCACATTCGGACCGTCGCACTGGCTAAAGCAGCACCACCGAGATTTTGTCGACGACAAGGATGCTTTCGACAAGACGGTTGCCGACGAGGGGTTCGAGGGCTGGGGCGTCTACTTCAAGAACAAGTCCGACAACCTCAGGTCCGTCGGTCTTCCCACGATCGCTCCCTGGGTGGTGACGAGCCCGAACACCGGTGAGATCTGGGAGTTCGAGCGGAACCCGTACTACTGGGCTACCGACCCCGCGGGCAACCAGCTCCCGTACATCGACAAGATCTCGATGCGGCTGGCCGGCGACAAGGAGGTCCTGAACCTCCGCGCGATCGCGGGCGAGCTGGACTTCCAGCACCGCCACATCGACATGGCAAAGGTGCCGGTGTTCCAGGAAAACGCGGCGGAGAACAACTACCAGATCCGCTTCTGGTCTCAGGACGGTACCCAGGCCGCCTTCGCCATCAACCAGTCCTACGGACTCGGCGGCATTGATGAAGAGGCCGACCCTGAGGTCCAGAAGTGGCTGACCAACCTCGATTTCCGCAAGGCCCTCTCACTGGCCCTGGACAGGAAGAAGATCAATGAGGTCGTGTTCCTGGGCGTCGGCAAGCTGAAGCAGCCGACCTACAACACGACTCATCCCTTCTACCCGGGTGAGGACATCGAGTCCTATTACACCGAGTACGACCCGGACAGGGCCAATGAGATACTCGACAGCATCGGGCTGGACAAGAAGGACGGCTCCGGCTTCCGCCTGAGGACCGATGGCTCCGGCGAGCCCCTCCAGATCGAGCTGGTGTACATTGCCGAGTACTTCCTCGACTACCAGTCCATGGCCGAGATTGCCAAGGAGGACTGGGAGAAGATCGGCGTGAAGATGAACATCAAGGCCGAGGACGTGAAGCTCTTCTCCGACCGGCGCAAGGGCAACCTGCACCAGATCAACGCCGACGGCTGCTGCGACAGACACCCGCTGAGCGTGAAGGCAGGCAGAAGCGCGTTCCCCGCGTTCGGCAACTGGTTCAACAACGGCAAGTCCTGCACGCCGGACGGCAAGACCGAGCGTCTCGGCGAGGCGTGCGCAGAGCCAACCGATCCGGAGATATTGAAGCTGGTTGAGCTGTCTGATGTGATCGAGAACCTGAAGTACCAGGAACGGACCCAGAACTACATCGACACCCAGAAGATATCGGTCCAGAACCTGTACTACATCAGCGCGGTGGGCGACACCCCGGCGTTCAACGGCGTCATCGTGATGAAGAACTACTTCAAGAACGTGCCGCAGCTGGCCCCGAACATCTCCCAGCTGCAGAACCCCGGCATAGGCCGGACCGCCCAGTACTTCCTGGAGGGCGGCAAGAACGACTCCGAGTAGAGTTTCCCGCCTGCAACTAGGCAAGTAGGGCCGGCGTCCCGTAGAATGCGGGGCGCCGGCCCGTTCCATCGACTACCGCCGGGACAAGAGCTCTCCCAATATGCTTGCTTTCATCATACGGCGATTCCTTCTAGCCCTACTGACCATTTGGGCCCTGTCGCTCATCTCTTTCGTGATCATCACGCTGCCCCCAGGCGACTTCGTCTCCGGTTACATCGAGCAGGTGATGGGCGCGGACGCAGCCACCAGCAAGGCCGCTGCGGAGATGGAGAAGTCGCTGAGGATCCAGTACGGCCTCGACCAGCCCATGATCGTTCAGTACGCCAAGTGGTTCTGGAAGGTGCTGAGATTCGACCTTGGCTGGTCCCTGGAGTTCCAGTTGCCCGTCAAGCAGGTGATAGGCGAGCGGCTGCTGTTGACCGTCATCTTGGCCGGAAGCACGGCGCTCATGGCCTGGGCCTTATCGATTCCCATCGGGATATACTCAGCGATGCGGCAGCACAGCATCGAGGACTATACCGTCACGTTCATCGGGTTCATCGGACTGGCGGTGCCAGACTTCCTCCTGGCCCTGATCCTGCTGTGGATATCGGTCACGGTGTTCGACCAGAGCGTCGGGGGACTCCTGTCCCCCCACTACCTGGACAAGCCCTGGACCTTGGGGAAGGTGGTGGACCTGCTGTCCCACCTCTGGATAGCGGCTCTCGTCGTAGGGACCGCCGGGACAGCCGCGCTAATCAGGGTGATGAGGGCGAACCTGCTGGACGAGCTGCGCAAGCCATACGTGGTGACCGCGCGGTCGAAGGGCCTGCCGGAGTGGAAGCTGATCTTCAAGTACCCCGTCAGGATTGCCCTCAACCCCCTCGTGAGCACGATGGGCTACCTGCTTCCGTTCCTGATGTCGGGCAGCATCATCGTGTCGGTGGTGCTGAGCCTGCCCACCGAAGGGCCGATCCTACTCAGGGCACTGCTGACCGAGGACCTGTTCGTGTCCTCGTCCATTGTGCTGCTCCTGGGCACGCTCACCGTATTAGGTACGTTCATATCGGATATTCTGCTCGGCCTTCTCGACCCACGAATCAGGATGTCGTAGTACCGTGTCTCTACCGCCACAGGAAGCCGAAGTCCGCGTAGCGGAGCGAATAGCCACCGACGTCGAGGAGGAGCGGGTATTCGTCGCCACCCAGTGGCAGCTCATGTGGTGGCGCTTCAAGAAGCACCGTGCCGCTCTCCTCGCGGCGATCATCATTGCCACTCTCTATTTTGTAGCCGCCACCGCGGAGTTTCTTGCGAGCACCGACTCCATCACGTCGGACTACGAGATAGCGTACCTCCCGCCGCAGTCAATCCACTGGTTCGACGACGGCACCTTCAGGCCTCACGTTCTCGGCATCATAGGGGAACGGAACCCGGTTACGTTCAAGAAGGAGTACACGGTCGATCCCGAGGTGAAGATACCGATAAAGTTCTTCGTGCGCGGGTTCGAGTACAACTTCCTGGGCCTGATCCGGACGGACAGGCACCTGTTTGGACACGATCCCGAATCCGGCAGGGCGGCGCCTCACGTCCTGGGCACCGACGTGCTTGGACGCGACCTCCTGGCACGCACCCTCTACGGCACGCGCCTGTCGATGTCCATCGGCCTGGTGGGCGTGGGGATCAGCCTGTTGCTGGGTATCGTGCTGGGAGGAATCTCAGGGTACTATGGCGGGTACGCAGACACGGTGATCCAGCGCCTCATCGAGATACTGCGGTCGATACCGACGATTCCTCTATGGATCGCGCTGGCCGCTGGAGTACCCAGGGACTGGAGCACCATCCAGATCTACTTCTCCATCACGGTCATAATCTCGCTGCTGGCGTGGACGGAGCTCGGGCGCGTGGTCCGCGGGCGCTTCCTGGCGCTGCGCGAAGAGGAGTTCGTAACCTCCGCCAGGGTAGCGGGCGCCACGGACCTCCGCATCATCTTCCGGCACATGGTTCCCTCGTTCACCAGCCACGTCATCGCCGCGGCGACGCTCGCGATCCCGTTCATGATCATCAGCGAGACCGCCCTCAGCTTCCTGGGGCTTGGCCTGCAGCCGCCCGCGGTGAGCTGGGGGGTGCTGCTGCAGGCGACGCAGAACGTCGAGTCGGTCGCCATATACCCGTGGCTAATGCTGCCGGCCATACCGGTGATCGTCGCGGTGCTGGCCTTCAACTACATGGGCGACGGGCTCAGGGACGCGGCCGACCCCTACGGCTAGGTTCTCGTAGAAGGCGGGCATCACCCTCACCCCAGCCCTCTCCCGTCAAGGGAGAGGGGGTTAGACCACCTATAGCGGCGCAATGCCGCCGGGGTCAGCGGTCGCGGGCCAGGAGGAAGTGCGCCAGCTCCTCGATGTCGCGCCTGGCCTCGGGAGCCAGCTCGATGCCCCTCAGCGCTTCGACGGCCCGCTCTGAGTGGTGCGCGGCCAGCTCCTGGGCGCTCTCCCTGGCTCCAAGCCGCTCCATGATCTCGACCGCCGCGGCCACGTCGCCGTCGCCGACCTCCGCTTGGCCGTATATCTCCAGCAGCGCCTCGCGGTCCCTTCCCTTGGCCTTCGACATGGCGTATACGAACGGGAAGGCGTTCTTCTTGCGGCGGACGTCGGCCCCCACGGGCTTGCCCGTCGCCGACTCGACGCCCCACACTCCCAGGTAGTCGTCACGCACCTGGAACACCATCCCGAAGGCCCTGCCCGACTCTTCGAACGCCTCGACTGCGCTGTGGTCTCCTGATCCCGCGGCTGCGCCAGCGACAAGGGAGCAGCGTATGAGCGCGCCTGTCTTGCGGGAGATCATCGCTAGGTAGTCGTCCATGGTGATGTCCAATCGCCCCTCGAAGTGGAGGTCCATGTACTGGCCCTCGATCATCTCCAGGGTCGCCTGCGTAATCAGTCCGGCCACGGCCAGGGCCGTCCCGCGGTCCCGGTGGCCCCACAGGGCCATGTCGGCGACGATGCGCATTACGTTGCCGGCCACGAGGGCCTTCCGCTCGCCCCACACCTTCCAGAGAGTCGGTCTGTGGCGACGGACGTCGTCGCGGTCCTGTATCTCGTCGTGTATCAGCGAAAAGTTGTGCACCAGCTCCATTGCGACGGCAGCAGGCATGGCATCGGCGGTCGTGCCGCCGGTCGCCTCGCAGGCGAGCAAGCACAGCGTGGGGCGTAGGGCCTTCCCCTCGGTCGCCAGGGTGGGAGCGCCCTCGACGTCGACCCATCCCATGGCATACGACAGCATCAGGCGTATGGGCGAGTCGTCGCCGGACAGGCTGGTCCGCAGGGCAAGGCCCACCTCCTCCCGGTAACGGTCGAAGACGGCGGGAAGGGGTACGGCCTGGGTGGTTTGGAGGCTCGGAGGGGTGTCGGTCAACGGTTCGGACCTTGCGGGCGCAGCGACAGGATTGACGTATCTGCAGCTAGCACGGAATGCTAGCACCGGCGCATATGTGGGTCAACAGACGGGGCGACCCGAGTCAACTCTGTAAGCGGCTTCGCGTTGGCGGGTCCGGATGGAATCTGGTATCTTCTTCGCGCACTTCAATGACTGCACCACTGACATCCAAGCGTCTGACGTTCGACGACGAGGCTGCGCTGTTTGACTCGTTCCTGGAGCGCGGCTGGACGGACGGGCTGCCGGTCGTCCCGCCCACCGAGGACCGGGTCCGGGCGGCACTCGAGGCCGGAGGTCGGTCGCCTTCAGACATCCTGGGCACCGAGCCGGTGAGAGGCCGCGTCATCACGGCGGAGAAGGCGGCGGTCAACGCAGTCTTGGCCGGATGCCTGCCGGAGTACTTCCCCATAGTGGCCGCCACGCTCGAGGCGATGTGCGAGCCCCAATTCAACCTCCACGCCGTCACCGTCTCGACCATGGGCGCGGCGATCCTGACGGTTGTGAACGGTCCGGCAGCGCGGGACATCGGACTGGGGTCCGGCGTGAGCGTATTCGGGCCGGGCAACCGGGCCAACGCGACCATAGGCCGTGCGATCAGGCTCGTAGTCATGAATGTGACGGGGGCCAAGCCCGGCGAGCTGGACAAGGCGACGATGGGGCACCCGGGCAAGTACACGTGGTGCATGGCCGAGTGCGAGGAGACCAGCCCTTGGGAGTCGCTGCACGTGGAGCGCGGTTTCGGCGAGGACGAAAGTACGGTGACCGTGTTCCCAGGGCTCTCGCCCATACCGGTGACAAGCGGCGCCGAGGAACCCGCGGCGATACTCCACGGCTTCGAGGACGCCATGTTCGCGGCTGGGATGGGAGCGGACGAGCTCGTCGTGGTATTGAGCCCTGAGCTGCTGGGGCACTTCCGCAGGGCGGAGTGGTCGAAACGCATGGTCCAGGAGGCCCTGTTCGAGGTCGGCACCCGGCAGAGGGACGGGGGGACCTTGCGGGCCGTATCGAGCCCCGACGCCGTCCGCGTCCTTACCGCGGGGGGCGCAGCGGGAGGCTTCGCGGCGGTGGTACCATTGTGGGGCGCGGGATCGAACTCTCAGTCAGTCACGAGGCGCATTTGAGTCGGCAGCTACGGGAACAGGACAGCCCGGAGGGAGGTCGGACATGACTACGGCAACGATCGAGGTACTCGACCCGACGGCGGAAGCGATACCGGAGCATGCGGTAGTCAGCCCGCGTCCGAGCTCACTCGACGGCATGACGCTGGGCCTGCTGGCCAACGGCAAGCAGAACTCGCCCGAGCTGCTTGAAATGGTGTACGACGTGCTGGCAGACAGCTACGAGTTCAAGGGCGTGGTTGCCCGCAACAAGGGCGACGCATCGAGGCCCTGTCCCGACGACATTCTGCAGGAGCTGGCGGAGCGCTGCGACGCGGTGATAACCGCCTCGGGCGATTGAGGGTCCTGTTCGTCGTGCAGTGTGCACGACGGGATCACCCTCGAGAAGATGGGCGTGCCAGCGGCCGTAATCTGCACGGAGCCGTTCATAACGAGCGCGGACGCCATGGCGAAGCTGGGAGGAATCCCTGAGTACCCATACGTCATACTCCCGCATCCGCTGGGGAGCCTGCCCGCAGACCGGCTCCGGGAGCGCGCCGCCCAGGCAGCCCCCGACGTGCTGAGGATACTGCTGGCCAGGGGCTAACGTGAGAGCATCCTAAAGCGCTGCGGGGGCTGAGCTCCATTGTGGGCCGGCGGGTAACTGCCCAGTGTGGATGAGAGGGATGTTCCGGCTCCGATTCGCGCGCAGCCCAATGTGCAAGGGCAGCTCGCCGAGTCTCCCTTACGATGAATGCGACGGGCTCCATCCCATCAAGTCTGAGCAGGTACGCTGGCGGCGTTCGCGTTGACAGGGAGCGCCGCGCTCACCTACGATTGAATGGCGCGAAGCTCCACGCGGGGAGTGGATGCGCAGCCGAGCGATGCTCGGTGTTCGCCGGCGAGAGAGCGCTTGTAGCTCAGTTGGATAGAGCGCAGCCCTGCGGAGGCTGAGGCCGTGGGTTCGAGTCCCGCCAAGCGCGCCACCACCCCACAATCGAAGACCGCGGCGGTACTTTCGATTCGCCGGTGACCGCACTGCCCGGTAGTCCCGGGGGGTTAGCTCAGATGGTTAGAGCGCCTGTCTTACACACAGGAGGTCAGAGGTTCGAGTCCTCTATCCCCCACCATCCCTTGGGACGCCCCGCCCTATTGCCTCATACGTAGCCAAGTCGATTACTTGGGTCTCCGGTAGCCGCATCGGCCGCACTGATCCTGCCGGCCAACGTTCGCCTCCAGGCTGCGCTGCCTGTAGCGGCGGCGGTAGCGCCCGCGTCGCCCAGTTGACACCCTCTATCCTCCTCTCCAATAATGAGCCGCAAACTACGACTCTCCTGCCGCCCCCGACCGATGCGGCCATGCCGCCAGACCTCGAGCAGCGAGGCGGAATCTCGAGATTTCCAGAGATGGGTTGCCGCCTGCCGACCCAGTACTCAGCCGGTGTTGTCTGTGGGTACGGGCGGCTAGGAAGGACACTTCGGCTTGGAGATCCACGAAGCCCTATTCTCGGTCGGCCTTCTCATCGTCGTGGCGAAGCTGCTGGAAGGCGTATTCAAGCGTTTCGGCCTGAACTCGATCTTTGCCTATGCCACCACAGGGGTGATCCTCGGTCCCATGACCGGGCTGGTCAGGGCAGACGCCGAGATCGAGATAATCCTGGGCATCGGCATCTTCGTCTTCTTCTTCCTGATCGGCCTGGACGAGCTGGACATCTCGGGATTTCTCGCGGCCATGCGGGGGCGACTGTTCCTCGCCGCGGTGCTGTCCGTAACGATCTCGATGCTGGTGTCCCTGTCAGTCACGACCGACTTCCTGTTCGATCTGCAGCTGGGGCTCGACTTCACCCAAGCCCTGGGCCTGGCTGGAGTGCTTTCGCTGTCCAGCCTGGGGGTGGTAGCCAGGGTCTTGATCGACGATGGGCGCCTCAAGGAGCCGGTGGGCGTCCAGATATTCACCGCAGTAGTCATCGCCGAGCTTATCGCCCTGTTCGTGGTGGGATTCGCGATAAGCGAGCACTTCTATGGTGAGGGGCAAGGCCACAGCGCGGACCCGCTGGACCTGGGCCTCCTGGTAGTGCAGATAGCTGTGTTCACGGTGGTAACCTGGTTCTTCTCCACGAAGATACTTCCCAGGGTCATCGTCCTTCTGCACCACTTCCTGCAGGTGCCGCAGCTCTCGTTCGGGCTATTGCTGGGCGGGCTCTTCCTCGTAGTCGTGGGGGCGGAGGAGGTCGGCCTCCACGGCTCGCTGGGGGCTCTGCTGTTCGGCGCCGCCCTCTCCATGCTGCCCTACCAGGTACGGCGGGACATTATGCCGGGCATGAGAGGGGCCGCTGAGGGGTTCTTCGTCCCGCTGTTCTTCGCGTCGGCGGGCCTGCACCTGAGCCTAGAGTTCCTGGAGCTGCCCCCGGCGACCATAGTCGCGCTGGTTCTCGTGCCCCTGGCCGGCAAGTTCGCGGGGTCGTTCATCAGCGCCTTCATCACCCGTCTAGAAGCCCCCTTCGCAACAGCCGCCGGGCTGATGGCGAAGGGAGTGGCTGAGATCGCCCTCCTGCTACTGCTGCTCCAGACCGAAGCGATCGACAAGGGCCTGTTCTCCCTGCTGGTGCTGGTCATGTTCGGCTACATCCTGCTCACGCCGATGGGCATCACCTACGCGCTCAGGAGGCTGAGGCACGTTGAGGCTGTCACCTCCGATGGGCACATCCCGCCGCTGCTGGACCGCTTTGCCCTGGAGGGTATCAGGGTAAAGGACATACTCGACCGTTCCAGAAGCTACCCGGAGCAGTCACTGACCGTCAGGGCCTTTGTCGAGAGGTGGCTTCTTCCGGAGCAGCACGACTACGTGGTGGTAGAGCGCGGCAAGCTGGTGGGAATAGTATCGCTGGGCATGCTGCGCTATCTTCCCCGCAGCGAATGGGAACACACGCCCATCAGCAGAGTCGTGCGCGCCAATGGACCGCATGCCTACTCGGACGAGCCGGTGGAGGACGCGCTGCAGCGAATGACCGAGAATTCGCTGACGGTGCTTCCCGTGGAAGACTCAGAAACTGGGGAGTTCATCGGCTCCATCTCGAGCCACGAGGTGCTGGAGATGATCGTCATGTCCGTCCAGGGTCACTAGCTACCAGATCTGCCCCCGGCTTCGCATGGACTCCGGTCTCGTCCGCCGTCGAAGGCGCCGATGAACGGCCAGGGTATAGCCTAACCACGACGGTCTGCATTGCAAAGTGATATAGTGGTTTGCGACACAAACTGCATTGCGATCACTTAGGACAGGAGGCGCACTATGCAGAGACGGGACGTGGGAACTGCGGAGCCGACGGCGCAAGAGAGCCTGCAGGCCATTCACACCACGATGGAAGAGGCGCGAAGCTCCATGTACGTCGCCGGCACGGCGACAATACTGCTCCTCTGGGGCGTCATAGCCTCGGTGGGCTTCATCTCGATGTACCTCACACAGGCCCTAGCGCCCGATTTCGTTGCTGACAACCCGTGGTTTCCCGCGCCGCTCTGGGGCGTCCTGGTAACGGTCGGCATGGTGGGAAGTGCAATCATCGGGACCCGGGCGGGCAGCACGGGCGCATCCGGAGACGCTATCCGAAGCGCCGGCATCCGGGTGTTCCTATTCTGGCTCGCCGTCGCTGCGGCGGCGTTACTGGTCCCAGCAGGCGCGGGGATGTGGGTAGAGGGCGCCGGGGACGAGATAGGCCACGTCGCCATCGGCATAGTGGCGCTTGGCCATATCCTGTTCGGCATCATGCACCGCCCGGCGATTGCGGTGGTGGGCCTGGGCCTTGCGGCGGCGTTCTTCGTCCCCAGCTATCTCGCGGGAGATGCCGCCCTGATCGTGTCTGGAGTCTCAATGCTAGCGGTCGCCGCGCTGGGATGGGCGTGGATACGCAGGAGCGGCGTCTTGTGACCGACGGGAAGATCGTCCTCGACGAGACGATCCACCAGTCCACCCGGCTGCGAATCATGACTATGCTGGTCTCGGTGCCCGACGGGGACCGGCTCGCTTACGGGTTCATCCAGGATACGCTCGGCCTGACAGGTGGGAATCTGACGACGCACCTGCGGAAGCTGGAGGACGCCGGGCACCTGGCGATCACGAAGGAGGTCGACGGCTCCAAGCCCCGCACGTGGGTGCAGGCGACGCCCTCTGGGCTTAGCGCGTTCGCCGAGTACCTTTCGAATCTGCACAAGGCCCTGAACTGGTCGCCCCGGACCTAGCCTTGCCCTCACCCGCCCCGTTTGGTGAAGGGTTGTGCCCAGCCGACTATTGGTACCCACTATCACATCCCCGGTGATAGCATATGCTGGACACACAGCCGAGGTGCGCCAGATGGCTTCCGCGTATGTGAACGAGAACGTCAGGTACGAGCCGGATGAGAACCCGCCACGGGTGGTGACGATCGGCTCCGGCCTCCAGGCGGCCACGGTGATTGTGGCGCCGATTGTCCTGACCGTAGTGATCGTGTCCCGGATTGCAGACCAGTCCGACAGCTATGTATCGTGGGCCGTTTTCGCGGCGCTGCTGGTCAGCGGGGCAACCACCATCCTCCAGGCGGTCCGAGTCGGCCGTTTCGGGTCGGGCCACGTGCTGATGATGGGCACCTCGGGCGCGTTCATCGCCGTCTGCGTAGCGGCCCTCATCGAGGGGGGCCCATCCACGATGGCTAGCCTCGTCGTCCTCTCGTCGCTGTTCCAGTTTGCGCTGGCGGCGCGACTGTCGGTGCTGAGGCGCATTTTCACCCCGGTCGTCTCGGGCACTGTGATCATGCTGATCGCGGCCACCGTCATGCCGCTGGTCTTCCAGACCATGAGCGACGTGGGCGAGGACATATCAGAGGCTGCGGCCCCAGCGGCGGCCGTGGCTACCATCGTCACCGTCGTGGTGCTGGTGCTGCGTGCTCCACCCGCGTGGCGGCTATGGTCGCCCGTCATAGGCATCGTAGTGGGGTGCGCAGTGGCCGCGCCCTTCGGCCTGTACGACGTCCAGCAGATCCTGGACGCTCGATGGGTGGACGTGCCCCTCGGGTCCTGGCCGGGCTTCGACGTGTCGCCTGGGCCGGCGTTCTGGGCGCTGCTTCCGGCGTTCGCGGTGGTCACACTGGTGGGCGCCATAGAGACGATCGGCGACGGGGTGGCGATCCAGCGCGTCTCCCTGCGTACGCCGCGGGCCACGGACTTCCGAGTCGTACAGGGCGCGCTAAATGCCGACGGCGTTGGCAACCTCCTCTCAGGCATCCTCGGCACGGTGCCCAACACGACCTACTCTTCCAGCATTTCGATGGCCGAAGTCACGGGAGTCGCCGCGCGGAGGGTGGGCGTCGTCATCGGCGTGACGTTCTTGGCGCTGGCGTTCCTTCCCAAGATCACAGCCCTGGTTATCGCCATCCCGTCACCGGTGGCGGCGGCCTACCTGATAGTGCTGCTGGGACTGCTCTTCGTGCAGGGCATGAAGATCATCATCCAGGACGGCGTCGACCACCGCAAGGCGACTGTCGTGGGCGTCTCCTTCTGGATTGGCACGGCGTTCCAAAACCAGTGGGTCTTCCCTGAACTGCTGGGAGACGGTTTCCTTGCGGTACTGCTCGGCAACGGAATGACCTCGGGCGCAATCATCGCAATCGTTCTCATGGCGTTCATAGAGCTTACGAGCGCTCGGCGCAGGCGCATGGAGGCCGCCCTGGACGTTGCCGCACTGCCCGCGCTGGAGGAGTTCCTCCGCGAGCTTGCCACGAAGGCGGGGTGGAACGACGCATCGACCGAGCGCCTTGTGCTGGTGGGGGAGGAGACGCTGTCAAGCATGTTATCGAGAGACGACGATGGGCCCCTGGAGGAGGAGCCTCGGCGGCTGGTCGTGACCGCACGAACGGAGGGCAGCGGAGCGGAGCTGGAGTTCCTGTCGGCAACCGGGGGCGAGAACATCGAGGACAGGCTGGCTTACATGGGGGAGACCCCGGAGATCCAGGACGGCCTCGAGATATCGTTCCGCCTCCTGCGCCACTACGCGTCGTCGGTCCAGCACCAGAAGTATCACGGCGTGGACATCGTCACGGTGCACGTCGACGGCCCGCGATAGGACTGCCCTGCTACAGTAACTATGTCTGAGTTCCAATGGGAGAAGAGGCGTTGACGGAATCCAGCTACACGATGGGATACAGCGACGAGTTCAGGCAGATGCTTGACCGGCGCAGCGCACAGACCCACGCCGGGCATCTGCTGCCGCATCTGCGGTCGGGCCATCGCGTCCTCGACTTCGGCTGCGGCCCGGGGACGATTTCGGTGGGTCTGGCGAGCGCGGTGGAGCCGGGCGAGCTACACGGGATTGACATGGAGGAGTCCCAGGTCGAGCTTGCCTCGGCGGCCGCGAAGGCTGGGGGCCATGACAACGCGAAGTTCCACGTGGGCGACGTCACCGCGCTGCCGTTCGACGACGGCTACTTCGACGCCGCCCACTGCCACGCAGTGCTTATGCACGTGGCGGATACCCAGGGCGCGCTGGCGGAGGTGAAGCGGGTCCTGAAGCCCGGCGGCATCATCTCGGCCCGGGAGTCCATCATCGCGTCGTCGTTCCTCGAGCCGGGGGCGGACGAGACGCAGCCTGCCTGGGACACGTTCGCAAACCTCGTCATAGCCAACGGGGGCCATCCCAACATGGGCAGGGAGCTGAAGAACGCGCTCCTGGACGCCGGGTTCTCCGACATCCAGGCGTCCGGCTCCTTCGATTACTTCGGCACTACCGAAGATGTCTTCTTCTTCCACGCGTTCATCATGGACTGGTTCTACAAGCCGGAGGTCATAGGGGCGGCGACGAAGTTCGGCCTGGCCACGCAGGAGCAGTTCGACGAGTGGAAGCAGGGCCTGGAAGAGTGGAAGGGCCACCCTGGGGCCGTCGGCGCAATCGCCTTCGGCGAGGCGATAGCGCGCAAGGCCTGAACCACCGTAGCCGGATCGGGGCCGACCCTGCCCAGGTCGCTTGCTGGCTTCGGGTGGACATGATGGGGCATGTATAATGGCCGCCGTTGTCCGGGCGGCCGGCGGCTAGCTGAGCCGGCTGCCTACTCTTCGACTCGCAGGTAAGGCCGATGGACTTGGCTCTGCTCTGGCTGCAGCTTGGGGCGACTGCGGCGGTAATACTGATCGCGTCTCAGTTCCTGGCCCGCTCCGCGGACACGGTGGCGGAGAAGACGGGGCTCGGGCGCTCGTTCGTGGGCGTGGTGATGCTGGCCACGGCCACGTCGCTGCCGGAGATGGGCACCGGCATCAGCGCCATCGTGCTCGTGGACGCGCCGGACCTTGCCGCGGGGGACGCCTTCGGCAGCAACCTGTTCAACCTAATGATCATCGGGCTGGCCGATCTCTACTGGCGCAACGGGCCGGTGCTCACCTCCGTCAGGTTCACCTCGATCGTGGTGGCGGCCCTAGGCGCCGGGCTCATAGCCTTGGCGATCGGGACCATCTACATCCACAACGCGACGGACGCGATGTCGACCTGGTACATCAGCCCTGTGTCGGTCGTGATGATCGTGGCCTTCCTTGCGGCGATGCTGCTGGTGTACCGGCACTCGCAGGGGGGCGATCCATCCGGGCAGGCCGAGGCCGCAGAGGCTGAGGCCCATGCCAACTATGCCGACCAGAGCCTGCCCAAGGCGTTCGCGATCTATTTCGCCTCGGCTGCGGTGGTCGTGGCCGCGGCCGTGTGGCTGGCGATGACAGGCGACGAGGTGGCGCACGCGATGGGATGGGAGGCGAGCTTCATGGGAACTCAGTTCCTGGCCATAAGCACGTCCCTGCCGGAGATAGCCACGTCGTTCGCCGCGCTCAGGCTCAACGCGCCCGACCTGGCCATTACAAACGTGCTGGGCAGCAACCTGTTCAACATGGGGTTCGTGCTGTTCGTCGACGACCTGGTGTACTCCCAGGGTGTCGTCTGGAGCAACGTGTCCGAGGTGCACATCCTGACCGGGCTGATCGCGATCCTGATGACGGCCGTCGTGATCGTTGCAGTGCTCACGCGTCCGAGGGCCAAGCTGGGAGGTGTCTGGACGCTGGAGGGGGCAGGACTCGTAGCAGCCTACCTGGGCGCGAGCGTGCTGATCTTCGCGTTGGCGTAGCGGGCGGATTGGGGACTCGGGGTATCGCCTGAGCAGGCTGACGTACGAGACGCCATCGCCGGCAACCAAGGAACCCCACCCCCCTGGATTCCGGCTTCCGCCGGAATGACGGCTATACGATGACGGTCAGATCCTGCGGCGGGCTATGAGGGGGACCAGCTCGGCGAGAGAGTCCCGCTCGACTGTGGAGGGGAGGGGATCGAGGGCGTGGAGGGCCTTGCGGCTGAAGTCGTCGGCCACGGCGTAGGCCTCCTCGATGATGTCCGGCTGCCGGATGAAGTCGACAGCCTGCTCGAGTCCCTCGCCTTCGTCGGGCTGCTGGCAGTACTCCACAACGGGGTTCCCGTCGCTGCTTCGCTCCAGTGCGATTATGGTGGGCAGGGTCATCACCCCGTGGGCCAGGTCGCTCCCTACGGGCTTGCCGGTCTCTTCGCTCGTCCCCTGGAAGTCAAGGATGTCGTCGACGATCTGGAAGGCCATTCCGAGGTTGTACCCATAGTCGCGAAGGGCGCTGACCGTGCCCTCCTCTGCACCGCTGACCATAGCGCCCGACTGGCTGGCGGTCGTGAACAGGGTCGCTGTCTTCATGTATATGCGGCCGAAGTACTCCTCGCGAGTCACCGAGGCGTCGTAGGCCTTGGCCATCTGTACCAGCTCGCCGCTCGACAGCTCCACTATGGTCTCGGCGAAGCGGCGCATAGTGGGGATGCTCCCCGTGTCGCAGACGTACGTCGCGGAGGTAGCGAACATGAAATCGCCGACTAGCACCGCGGCGCTCTTGCCCCACTTGCCGCTGATAGTCGCCCGTCCGCGCCGGAAGTCCGAGTTGTCGATCGTGTCGTCGTGGACCAGGGTGGCGATGTGGAGCATCTCTACGCCGGTAGCCATCAGCCTGGCCTTGCTGCCGTCGTTGGGATGGAACCTCGATGAGAGGAGGGTGACCGCCGGCCTGACGCGCTTCCCCGTAGTGGCCAGCACGTGCTCCAGCATTTCCATGATGAAGGGGGGATGGCCCTGCGCGAGGGAACGCAGCGTATTGCTTACCTCGTCGAGGTCTTCCTGCACCGGCGAGTAGACGCGCTGGAGGGCAACGTTGAGGTCGGCTGCCGTGTCCTGCCTGGCCGAGTGAGTCGTGGTTGCAACGCCGGGAGTGGTCGCCAACTAAGCTCCGATCCTCTCGCTCTCCTGCTCGCTGATCGCCTCGTCCAGCTTGGCGAACAGCGGCTCGGGCTTCCCGAGGGCCTGTCCGACTGAAAGCGTGTCGGGCGACCACGACCAGTCGAGCTGCTCGGCGTCGCCGTCGAACCCAAGCATGGCGTGGAGCCTGTTCGAGCTGAATGGCAGGAACGGGCAGAGTGTGGTCTTCAGGCAGTCGATTACAACCAGGCACGTCCAGAGTGCAGAGCCCGCGGCGGCCTTGTCGCTGCGCATCAGGCTCCACGGGCTCTTCTGGTCCAGGTAGGCGTTGGCGGACCGTGCGACGCTCATCGAGGCCTCCAGGGCCGCCCTGAATCGGCAGGCCTCGATGTGCTCGCCGGCCTCTTCCAGCCCCCGGCGGGCCTCGTCCAGCAGAGCCTGGGAGGCGTCGTCAACGTCGCCGCGAGGGGGTACCCTGCCGTCGAAGTTCCGGTAGGCCATGGTCAGGACGCGGTGGACGAGGTTGCCATAGGTTGCTACGAGCTCGTCGTTGTTGCGGCGTACGTACTCGCGCCAGGAGAAGTCGGAGTCGCTCGTCTCGGGCATCGTGACCGAGATCACGTAGCGCAACGGGTCCGGCTCGTACCTGGACAGGTACTCGGGCAACCAGACGGCCCAGTTCCTGCTGGTGGAGAACTGGAAGCCCTCCAAGTTCAGGAACTCGTTGGCCGGCACGTCGTATGGCAGGTTCAGTCCGCCGTACCCGAGCAGCATCGACGGCCAGATGATCGTGTGAAAGGGGATGTTGTCCTTGCCCATGAAGTAGTAGGAGCGGCAGTCGTCCTGCCAGAAGTCGCGCCACCGCTCCGGCTCGCCGTTGTTCTTCGCCCACTCTATGGACGCCGACAGGTATCCGATGACCGCCTCGAACCAGACGTATATGCGCTTGCCGTCGTAGCCGTCGAGGGGAATCGGGATGCCCCAGTCGATGTCGCGCGTGATGGCCCGGTCGTGGAGTCCGCCCTCCAAGTAGCCGATGGAGAAGTTGCGGACGTTCGGCCTCCAGTCGTCCTGGGGCCGTATCCACTCCAGTAGCTGGTCCTCGAAGGCGCTGAGCCTGAGGAAGAAGTGCTCGGTCTCCCTGATCTCGGGCTCGCTCCCGCAGAGCTTGCAGGCCATCCCTATCAGGTCCTTGGGGTCGAGGGTCCGGCCGCAGTTATCGCACTGGTCGCCCCTCGCCTGCTCGAAGTCGCAGTGCGGACAGGTGCCCTCGACGTAACGGTCGGCGAGGAACCGGCCGTGCTGGTCGCAGTACGGCTGCATCATCGTGTCCAGGTAGATGTAGCCATTGTCCTTGAGCTTCAGGAACATGTCCTGGGCGACTTCGGTGTGATTGGGCGTGTGGGTCGAGGTGAACAGGTCGTACTTGATCCCCAGCCGATCCCAGTTGTCCAGGAACTCGGCGTGGTAGTGGCCGAACACCTCCTCGACGGAGACGCCCCGGCTCTCAGCCGCCAGCGTGACGGGCGTGCCGTGGGAGTCGCTGCCGGACACCATCAGCACGTCGTTTCCGCGCATCCGGTGGTAGCGGGCGAAGATGTCGGCGGGCACCATTGCGCCCGCTATCTGGCCCAAGTGTATGGAGCCGTTGGCGTACGGCCACGCAACGGCGACGAGGATTCGCTCTGGCATAGGCTCAGTCAGTTGATACTGGGGAACATATGAAATGGTATCACACCCAGCTTGGCCGGGCGTGATACGCCGCTTTATCAGGGCCGGTCAGCAGCCGCGTCCAGCCACATGCGGTAGACCCTGCGCCTGGGGAGGCCGGTCGCCCCGACGACCTGGGATACGGCGTCCTTGGCGTGGGTGCCCCCGGAGCGGAGCTCGGCCAGCATGCTCCTCGCCGTCTCCTCAGCGTCGCCCTCGTCGAGGGGCTCCCCGGTACCGCCCTGTACAACCAGGGTGAATTCGCCCCTGGGCTCGTGGAAGTGGTCGATGGCCTGAGAGACCGTGCCGCGGAAGACCTCCTCGTGCAGCTTGGTGAGCTCGCGGCAAACGGCGATCGTGCGGTCGCCGAGAGTCTCCGCGATGTCCTGCAGCGCGTCCCGCAGCCTGCGCGGGGTCTCGAGGACCACCAGGGTACGATCCTGCGCGGCGACGGACGCGAGCAGCCTCACCCGGTCGGCGCGCTTCCTGGGCAGGAAGCCCAGGTACACGAAGCTGTCACCGTACAGCCCGGACACCGAGAGCGCGGCTGTCGGGGCAGAGGGGCCAGGGAGCGGGGCTACCGTATGCCCGGCCTCCGCGGCGGCCTCGACCAGCCATGCGCCCGGGTCGTTGATGCCGGGCGAGCCGGCGTCAGTGACCAGGGCCACGTCGCCGTCAGCAAGCCGTGCCAGGATGATAGGCAGCTTTGCGGGGCTGTTGTGCTCGTTGTAGCTGGTGAGGGGGGTGTGGATCTCGTGCCGGGAGAGGAGCCGGCGTGTGATCCTTGTGTCCTCGGCGGCTATCAGTCCCACCTCGGACAGGACGCGCAGCGCCCTCAGGGTGATGTCCTCAAGGTTGCCGATGGGGGTTGCTATGACGTAGAGGGTCGGCATGGGGGTATTCTACCCACATTTCCCAGATTAGCCCCGTGGGTGAGTCGTAATCCGGTAAGGGGAAGCATTCCGGCAAGTGTTGGCGCGAAACGCCGGGCTCCATCCAGCACTCACGGGGGCGTCGTAGCTTCACCCGTCAAAAGCGGGAGGTCTGTGGGCTGGCGGCTACTGCGGTTGACAGACGTGTAACATAGTTGTACCCTTACGTGTAATCTTAGCCAAGGAGGGGCGCCGATGGGTGACGGCAAGGGAAAGCGGCTCAACGCGGCGAACCGGACGCTGGCGGCTGTCCTGGGCGGGCTAGCCGTGGGGGCAGTGTTGCTCTTGCAGGTAGCGTGCACCCAGGTCGAGACCGGGGGAGCCAAGCCCACCGCCGCTCCACCCGCTCCATCCGAACCAACGGCGGGGGCACAGGCGGACGAGGGGGCGCCGGAGCTGCTGAAAGCGGCCGAGGCGCACCTCGAGCAGGCGGGTCCAGTCAGCTTCGACATGGACTTACGCATTCAGATCGAGTCGGCGGAAGCGCGGGTCGCGTACACGGGTGTGCTCCAGACGCCGGACAGGTCCCACGGGACGATGGAGGGATTCCCCATCGAAGGGAAGGAGATACTGAGGGTCGGGGACGCCATGTTCGCCAGGGCGCTGCCTGGGGATGATTGGACCCGCGTGGGGTTCTATACGCCGTACTTCCTCGACCCGGCCCGCATCATCGGGTCGCTCATCTCGGCGGCTGGAGACTTCGAGCTCGTCGGTGAAAGCGACCTGGACGGCACCCCGACGCGCCACCTGAAGGGCACGATCGCTCCTGGCCTTCTAACCGAGAAGAGCGGCGAGATCGCTGTCGAGCTATGGGTGGGCCAGAACGAACCGCGGCTGCTGCAGGCCTCGGTCGAGGGGTCCGACCATACCGGGCCCGAAGGGCACTCGATCCTGGGTGGGCTGGGGGTCGACAGCGTGGCCGGCTCCGCTACGATCAGGCTCTCGGAACCCGGCGAGGCAAAGTCGATCCAGGCCCCGAGCGTGACTGCTATGCGAGAGGGTCGAGGTGCCCTGTTCACGGCCACGGCGCTCACGGACGGCAGAGTGCTCGTCACGGGCGGTGAGAGGCTCGACCAGCCCGTCAGCCTGAAATCCGCGGACGTATATGACCCGCGCTCCGGGCACTGGACGTCCCTCCCTGACATGAGCCGGAAGCGGGGGAAGCACACGGCAACGCTGCTGGAAGACGGCCGGGTGCTCGTGGCGGGAGGCCTGGACTTCGATTCGGGTCTGAGCGAGCGGGGCTCCAGCGAGGTGTACGATCCGGCGACCGGGCGTTGGGCGGCGGCCGCCAACATGTCGGAGCCCCGCTACGGACACATGGCCGTCCGGCTGCAGGACGGCAGAGTGCTGGCGGTGGGTGGGTGGTCGCGGGACTTCAGGACGGATCCGGCCGTGACCTCCGCGGAGATCTACGACCCGTCCACGGACGTGTGGACCCCGATTGGGGAGATGAACAGCCCCCGCGGCCTGCCCATGGGTACGGTATTGCCGGACGGGAGGGTGCTGGTTGCGGGAGGGCTACTGTACCGGGATAAGGGCGCCATCGAGTCGGCCGAGATATACGATCCCCGGACCGGGCAGTGGACGGAGACGGAGAGCATGAGCACGAAGCGGGGACTCGCCTCGCTGACCCGGCTCCCGGACGGCAGGGTTCTGGCAGCGGGAGGCGTCGACGGCAAAGAACCCGTGGCCTCGGCCGAGGTATATGATCCAGCGTCGGGAACGTGGTCGAGGGCGGCTCCGATGGGCCGAGCCCGCTTCTGGCACTGGGCGGCGCTGCTCCAGGACGGTCGTGTGCTCGTTTCAGGTTCCTGGTTCCCGCCTGGAGAGCTCGACCGCGCCGCAGAGGTCTACGATCCCGCTGCCGACACCTGGGTGTCCACGGGAGCAACGGTCGAGCGGAGGGGGATCAGCGAGGCCGTGGTACTGCCGGACGGCCGCGTGATCGCCGTTGGCGGATCTGACGAGGAGAAGGGCAGCCTCGCGTCTTCGGAGCTCTATGACCCGATGACCGACAGGTGGACTCTGCCAAGACCGACTCCCTGATCCGGCATGCATAGGGGTGCAGCGGTGCGGTCTTGCACCCTCACTCCGCAACTATGGGAGAGGTCACCACAGAGGACACAGAGAGCACAGAGGGGACGGGTTTGGAGAGAGTCGGGGGAAGGGTTCGGCGCTGGGCCAAGCGAGGTGGTAGACTACGGCCACCACGACGGATGGAGCTGGCACAGTGACGAATAGCTACCGGTTCAAGCTGGGAATGTTTCTGAACGAGCTGAGGCTGCCCTTCGACGAGTCCCTGGCGACGGCCAAGGACATCGGGGCGGAGTACGTCTGGTTCTCGCGCGTGCCCGGCGAGCCCGAGATCGCCGACATGAGCGACGCCGAGATCGACCGCGTGGTCGAGAAGGTGGCGGAGCACGGCCTCAAGCTGTTCCTCATCAGTGCCACGAACCCCTTCAAGCAGGTCCACCTTACCGACATCGACGCAGGCTCACCAGCCAGCAACGAGGAGTATGCCAGCGACCTACGCGAGCTGGTCAGGTCGATGGAGATTGCGGCACGCCTGGGCGTAGGGTCGGTGCTGTCCTACACCTTCGCGTGGCCTGGCGAGTACACGGCGGAGAAGCCGACGTGGCCGATGAGGTGGATGACCCGCGGCGGCGTCATCTCCGAAGTGGACATGGACAAGCTGGAGGCTGCCTTCGCGCCCGTCGTGGAGGCGGCCGAGAAACACGGCGTAGACGTGGTGCTCTCCATGATGCCGTGGAACTACACGAACACCTCGGTGAACTTCCGCCGGATCGCCGAGCGAATTGGCTCGCCTCGGATACGGGTGATGTGGGGCCCGGCGGACACGATGAACTGCGGCGAGAGCGACGCTGCGTATGCCGGGTTCGCGAACGTCAGGCCGTACCTGCACAGCCTCCACATAAAGGACCTGCACGTGAACAACGGCCTCAGCCTCGACTTCGACTACAAGCCTGTAGGCACAGGCGACGTAGACTTCCCCACGGTGCTGCGCAACCTGCGGGACAACAGGGTCGACGCGGTGTTGTCCATCGCGACTCACTTCAGGCCCGCCAGCGACTCGTCGGTCGAGGCGATGCGCATCAACTACGCGAACATACGGGAGCTCATTGCACAGGTGGAAGGGGAGGAGTAGGCCATGGACCGCCAGCTCAGGGTAGGGCTCATCGGCTGCGGCGGCATCACCCGCCACCACCTGCCGAACATCCTCGCGACGCCGCAGCTGCGCCTTGCGGCGACCATGGACGTGGTGGAGGATGCGGCGAGGGAGCGCGCCGAGCAGGCCGAGGCCGACTACTTCACGACCGACCTCGACAGGGTCCTGTCGGACGACGGGATCGACGCGGTCATGATCTGCTCCACGCACGACACGCACGCAGAGCTGTCGGTCCAGGCCCTCGAGGCCGGCAAGCAGGTCTTCTGCGAGAAGCCACTTGCGATGACTATGGAGGAGGCTCGCCGCATACAGGAGGCCGTGCACCGGACCGGCATACCGCTGATGAGCGGGTGGTGGTTCAAGCACTCGCCGGTGACTAAGCGGCTGCGCGAGGTCATCCGCGAGCCGCGCTTCGTGCTGTTCACCTGCAGGATCCCCCCGGGCCCGTACACGAGCCCGGACCCCTACGGCAAGGGCGGGCTGCTCGACACTGCAGGCTACAACCTGCACTGGACGTGGCACGTGATGCGATCGCAGCCGGTGGAGGTGAGCGCGGTCGGGATGGACGGGCAGGCCACCAGCACGAGCACCATCAACGTGCGGTTCGAGAACGGCGGGATCGGCACGTCGATATTCAGCGACCTGGGCAGCGGCGGCATCCTGCCCAAGCACTACGCCGAGGTACACGCCGGCGAGACGAGCGCGGCCACGCTGCGCTTCGGCAACCTGGTGTTCGACGGCACCGACGAGCCGGGCATCGAGGAGAACCGCTACCACAACGGCTTCGACGAGGAGATGTCGATGTTCGCCGACCTGGCCTCCCAGGGCGGTGCGAGCCCGATGGACGCGTGGGAGGCGTGTATACCCACGCTGATATTCGAGAAGGCCGTCGAGTCGATGAGGACCGGACAGGCCGTGGCGGTAGACGTGACCAAGGAATTCTACCTACCCGACGGCGAACTTCCCCCCAGCATCGCCAACTTCGGCGACGTCTGAAGGGCGCGTGCGAAACTTCACCATCGAAGACGACCGCATCGACCTACCCCGCGGTGCGACCGCGCGCGCGAGGCGGGTCAAGGTCGGATGGCGCGGCCGCCAGGTACTGGGGCTGAGCCAGGGCGATTTTCGCAACTACATCTACCCAATCTTCACCCCGTCGGGAGTGCTGGTGACGTCGGAGTCGCCGATCGACCACCCGCACCACCAGTCGGTGACCATAGGCGCGGACCACTTCAACTGCTACCTCCCCTACTCGTCCGACAAGGTCGAGGAGGCGAACTACAGCTTCTACGTCAACTACACGTTCCAGGGGCGCTCACCTGGGCGCATCGTCAGCCGGTCCGTGGAGGGCTCGGACATCGCGCCCGACCATCTCAGGCTGACGCAGGAGCTCGACTGGCAGGGGCCGGAGGAGTGGGGCGCGCCCGACAGGCGCACCGTCGCTGCGGAGACGCGCACCATCGACGTGAGGCCTGAACCTGACGCGAACGTCATCGACATCCGCACGCGGGTCAGCCCGACCCAGTGGACGCTGCGCATCGGGCCGACGCGACACGCCTTGTTCACCGTCAGGCTGGCGGACGGGCTGCGGGTGGTGGACGGCGGCAGCGTGGTCGACTCGGAGGGACGCAGTGGGGGGGACGCGATCTCGGGCGAGCGTGCGGCGTGGGTGGATGCCTGCGGGCCCGCGCAAGGAGGTCGGTCAGCGGGCATAGCCGTCTTCCCGCACGCATCCACTGCGGGCAGCCCCTGGAGCGTGGCTGACTACGGTACGATAACCGTGAACCCGATCATAGATTCATCGTGGGAGTTGGACCCGGGCGACTCCGTAGAGGCGGGCGTTAGGCTCGTGGTGCACGACGGGTCTACTGAGGACGCGGGCATCGCGGACAGGTACTCCGCCTTTCGGAAGGACAAGCCCTAGAACAGGCACAGACGCACTGAACAGGGAGAAAGATATGAAGATACTCAGGTTTGACGCTGGGAGCGGGCCGAGCTTCGGCGTGCTTGGTGACGGCGGCGAGGTGCGGGCGCTGGAAGGCTCGCCCTTTGGAGAGTGCGCAGCGGGAGCGGCGGTGGGAGACATCGACGATCTCGACCTGCTGCCGCCCGTCGAGCCGACGAAGGTGATCGGCGTGGGGCTCAACTACGTCTCCCACATCGAGGAGATGAACCTCAAGCAGCCGTCCTTTCCGATGCTGTTCATGAAGCCGCTGGCCGCCGTCATCGGCCCAGGCGACCCGATCGTCTACCCGACGCAAGGCCAGCAGGTCGAGTACGAGGCCGAGCTCGCCGTAGTCATCGGCAAGCAGGCGCGGCGGGTCAGCGAGGGTGACGCCCTGGACTACGTGCTGGGCTATACGTGCGGCAACGACGTGAGCGAGCGCGTCATACAGCGGGCCGAGATGGCGATGGGCGCCCTGCTGGTCGGCAAGGGGTTCGACACGTTCAACCCGCTGGGCCCGGTGGTGGCGACCGGGCTCGACCCTACCGACCTGGCGGTGATGGCCCGCGTCAACGGGGTCGAGAAGCAGAACGCGAACACCTCCGACCTGCTCTTCGGCGTGGCCGAGCTGGTCTCGTACATCAGCCAGGCGCTCGTGCTCAACCCGGGCGACGTGATCATGTCCGGCACGCCCGCGGGCGTCGGCCCCATCGTCGCCGGGGACGATGTGGAGATCGAGGTAGAGGGCGTGGGCGTTCTGCGCAATCCGGTCGTCGCGGAGGAGTAGCAGCCGTGCTCAGGTCGCTCCTGAACATCATCAACCCTGGCCCCGTTTCCGCCCGGGTGGAGCTAGAGGACCGCGCGTATGAGCTCGGAGGCTCGATGCAGCTGTCGATCGAGCTCCAGGCGCGCCGCGAGATCGAAGTCGAGGAGGCCCGTGTGGACCTGGAGTGTGAGGAACAGTGGGCCGACACCTACGTGAAGATGGAGCCGCTGGGCAAGACGGGCGGGATGCTTGGCAGGGGTAAGCCCATGCCCGGGCCCGCCGCGCCGAAGCGCCACGTCCAGGTCTACACCGACACGTTCGTCCACAGCAGCGTCAAGTTGGCCGGCGGCATCCGTCTGACGCCGGGGACCCCCACCCGGTACGAGATCACGCTGGACATCGGGGACGAGCGCCCGCCCCACGCCTCAGGCGGCACGCTCAAGTGGCGTCTCGTGACGACGGTCGTGCCTGACGTGGGGGAGCCCATAATCGCCGGCCGCACCAAGGTACGCGTCGAGGTCTCCTAGCGGCTCAGGGCTTCCTTGCGGAGGCCAACAAGACCCTCGTTGCAACTCCAGGGGACCTCTGCCTAAAGGCGTCGTCCCCTGGCATGGTAGAGGCGACCCCTCCCCAGGTCCCTCGCTGGCGCTCGGGACGACATGGCGGGGTGGCAAGACGCTGTTTCCTAGACGCTGTAGGCGACTGAGCCGTCGTCCCTGAGCAGGGGGCCCTCCGAGAGGTCGATCGTCTCGACAGAGGTCCGGGCAAGGAGCCCTTCGTCCAGCTCGACCCCCAGGCCCGGGGCTTCGGGGACGGGAATGTAGCCGCCCTCGCGTTTGAGGGCCGTCCTGTAGACCGCGTTCTCCGGCGACTCGTCGCCCTTCGAGTACTCCTGGGTGACGAAGTTGGGGATGCTCGCGTCCAGATGGACAGAGGCCGCCGTGAGCACGGGGCCGAGGAAGTTGTGGGTCACCACGGCGCAGTGGAACGACTCGGCGATAGCGGCGATCTTCTTGCAGTGGGTCAGGCCGCCCGCTAGGCCGACGTCCGGGCGGACGTACTGGGGGCCGCCGTGGGTGAGCAGCTCCCTGAACTCATAGATCGAGTGTATCCGCTCGCCGTTCGCCACGGGGATCGAGATACGCTTAGCGATCTCGCCCTGGGACATCATGCTGTCTATCTGGATGGGGTCCTCGTAGAAGAGCAGCCGGAAGCCGGCGAGCGCCTCGGCCAGGGCGATGGCGTTCATCGGCGTGAGCTTGCGGTGTATCTCCACGATGATGTCCACGTCGTCGCGGACGGCCTCCCTCGCCGCGGCTACCAGGTCGCTCGCGGTCGATATCTGCCGGGCAAGGGTCATATCCTGGAAGCCATCGGGCAGCGGGTCGAACTTGATGGCCGTGAAGCCCTCCTCCGCAGCCGCCCGGGCCGCTGCCGCGACCGAGTCTGGGGTGCCGCCGTCCCCCATCAGCAGGTGCAGGCGGATGCGGTCCCTGCACCTGCCGCCCAGCAGGTCCCACACCGGCGCCCCGTAGTGCTTGCCTTTGATGTCCCACAGTGCGATGTCCACGGCGCTAATCGCGCCCGAAAGCGCCCCGCCCCGGAAGGGCATGGCGCGGTTGTTGGCCTGCCAGTGGTGCTCGATCTGGAGCGGGTCCTGGCCCACGAGGTACGCGGCCATCCGCCCCACGATGCTCTCCACGGCCTCCGTGTAGCCCCAGCAGGCCGTCTGCCCAAGCCCGGTCAGCCCGGAGTCGGTGTGGATGCGCACCAGGTACTTGGTGCCGATGCGAATCGACTCTACCCGTTCTATCTTCATGGCTGCTCCAACGCTCCCGCCGGCTTCACACCTTCAGGTGGGTGCGGGGCTCCCATCCGAGTAGCTGCCTCGCCTTGTTGAGATTCGCGTACTCGCCCAGCTCGTCTCCCGCAATCAGCACGGCGTCGAAGCGGCTCGACCGCCCCTTCGCGACCTCGATTGCGGCCAGGTATGCGGCGGCGAGGTCCTCCTCGTCCGTGACCCACAGCCGGCCCGGCGTGTCCTTGGGAATCTTGCGGTCCTCGATCCACTGCCGCCTGTTGCGCGGACCGGTGATGCGGAGCGCCACGATGGACATGCCGAACTCGCGGCAGAAGTACCTGCATATCCGCTCCCCGAACCCCTTGGTCAGCCCGTAGACGCCGGGGTTGTCCAGGGGCATCTCCTCCTCGGACGGGTACCACGTGCGGTCGCGCCTGTGGACGGTGAACGAGCTGGTATGGACGCCGCAGGCGATGCCCATGGAGTGGGCGGTCTGGAGGAGCAGGTGAAGGCCCAGTGCGTTGACGTTGTAGTTGTCGATCGCGTCCTGGACCGACGCCGTGTTGTTGTCGGGCGAGGTTGGGCTCCTCATCACCATGTTCACGAACGTGTCCACCCCGTCCAGGGCCTCCCTGAGAGCGCCGGGATCGGTGATGGAGCCCTTGACGTATTCGACGCCCTCGGCCCTCGGCGGCACGACGTCGAGCACCCTGAGCTCGTGCCGTTCTTTCAGATACGGGGCGGTCCACGTCGCAACCCTGCCCGATCCGCCTACTATGAGGACCCGCATGTGGCTATTCGTACTCCCTGAGAAGCTGTGTCGGGCTAGTCTAAGAGATAGCACTTGCCGCTACAACCGCGCGGCAGGCATTCTCCGAAGTGGCAACTGTTCAGTACAGATGGGAAGGATGTCCCGGCTTTGGTTCGTTCGTGGCCCAACGTGAGAGGGCGACTCAGCGAGTCGCCCCTACTGAGTCGGCCCTACCTACATGCGGCGGGCTTGCCATCCCTTCAAGTCTGGGCAGGTACGAAGGGGGCGACGGCATTGACAGCGCCTTCTCAATTCTGTTAGCGTGCGGATGAAGGGGAGAGCACCAACGAGGCTCCCCCTATTACCGGCCAGAAGGCCCATGTAGGAGGTAGCGCGATGGTAATGAAGATTGTCGTCACGAACCATCAGTGGAAGTTCCCCACTACCGCCCCTATCGGCTCTGGCAGCAGGTGTTAGCAGGGTAGAGGTTGAAAGAGTCGGTAGGGGCCCGGAGAAGCTCGCGGGCCCGCTGATACTGAAAGAGCAACCGCGAAACGAGTACCTCCCGGAGTGGAGGGTGCGGATATCCGGCAAATAGAGCCGGAAGTGCGGGACCAACAGTTACGATCATAGGAAGGCAGGCGTATTCTTGGAGTTGCGCCTGCCTTCTTTGCTTTTTCACGAGGGACGCGCGCCCTATGTGCCCTGCTATGATGTAACCACCCCATCGCACCAGCGGAGGACGCAGTGATCATATCCGTGATAGGCGCGAACCAGCCCTCTCCTGAGATTGCCAAGCTCGCCGAGCAGGTCGGCGCGGGACTCGCGAAACGCGGCGCAGTGGTCGTGTGCGGCGGGCTCGGCGGCGTGATGGAAGCGGCGTGCAGGGGGGCAAAGTCCGCCGGCGGGACAACGGTGGGAATACTGCCGGGCAGCGACCCGTCCGACGCCAATGACTGGGTCGACATCCCAATATGCACAGGCATGTCGTTCGCGCGGAATGCCATCGTGGTGAAGAGCGGCCGTGCGGTGATCGCCGTCGGAGGGGCGTACGGGACGCTCTCCGAGATCGGCCATGCCCTGGGCGATGACATACCCGTGGTGGCCCTGAGCACGTGGAAGCTCGAGCGCCAGGGTCAGCCCGACACTTCAATGATTCCAGCGTCGGACCCGGAAGAGGCGGTCGAGCTGGCGATCCGGGCGGCCGAGGCGCGGGAAGAGGGGGCCGGGCCGACGTGAGCAGCATCGCCCACATCCGCGCGAGGGAGATCCTCGACTCCCGCGGCAACCCGACCGTCGAGGTGGACGTCGAGCTTGCCGACGGCTCCCAAGGGCGTGCCGCGGTCCCATCGGGTGCAAGCTCGGGCGCGTTCGAGGCTGTGGAGCTGCGTGACGGCGACCCTGAGCGATTCCGCGGGCTCGGTGTCACGCAGGCTGTCGACAACGTCGCGAGCCGTATCTCCCCTGCGGTCACCGGCCTCAGCGCAGACGACCAGGCCGCCGTCGACCGGGCACTGATAGAGCTGGACGGCACGCCGAACAAGGGGGGGCTCGGCGCGAACGCAGTGCTTGGAGTCTCCCTTGCGGCAGCAAGGGCCGCCGCGGCCAGCCGTGGAGTGCCCATGTACGAGTATCTCGCCGGGGACGGGCCGGTCACCCTGCCCGCGCCCATGTTCAACATCATCAACGGCGGACGGCACGCCGACGACTCCACGGACTTCCAGGAGTTCATGGTGGTGACCGCGGGCTTCGACCGCTTCAGCGACGCGCTCCGAGCGGGCGTCGAGACGTACCACGCCCTCGGAGACATCCTGCGCGGGAGACGGGCGGCGACCGGGCTCGGTGACGAGGGCGGCTTCGCGCCGCCCCTGACCACCAACGAGGAGGCCGTCGAGCTTGCCCTCACTGCCATCGAGGAGGCGGGTTACGTGCCCGGCGAGCACTGCTTCCTCGCCATGGACGTGGCAGCCAGCGAGCTGGTGCTGGACGACGGACGCTACGCGCTGCTCAGGGAGGGCGCGATACTCGACCCGGATGAGCTTCTCGACCAGTACGAGCAGTGGACTCTAAGGTACCCCATCATCAGCATCGAGGACGGTCTGGCTGAGGAGGACTGGCCCCACTGGCAGAGTCTCACCGAGCGGCTGGGCACGAGCGTACAGGTAGTGGGCGACGACCTGTTCGTCACCAATACTGAGCGGCTCAGGCGCGGGATCGAGACGGAGGCGGCGAACTCCGTGCTAATCAAGCTCAACCAGATCGGCACGGTCTCCGAGACACTGGACGCAGTGGCGATGGCGAAGGAGAAGGGCTGGGGCACGGTGATCAGCCACAGGTCGGGCGAGACGGGGGACGACTCGATTGCGGATCTGGCGGTTGGGACGGCGGCCGGCCAGATCAAGGCGGGGGCCCCCGCCAGGGGCGAGCGCACCGCCAAGTACAACCGGCTGCTCCGGATCGAGGAGGAGCTGGGAGACAGGGCGGAGTTTGCAGGTCTCGAGGCCTACCGGGCCGTGGCGTCCCAGTCCCCGTGGCTTGGCGGCCCATGATGCCCGACCCCAAGACCGGCAATACTGAAGGAGGTGTCACGTGTCGAATCCAACAAGCTACCAGGTGACCTGCTACGAACAGCGCCCCGTAGACGAGATGAACGCCGACATACGGGCGGCAACCCGCGCCGTGGACATACTCCAGATGGACGTGGACTCCATCAGGCGGTACCACTTCGAGGCGTTGCACGAGGCCCTCAGGAAGACGCCCGAGCTCAGGGTCCGGCTGCTCACGCTGGACCCGGCCAGCCCCTACATCGCCCGGCGCGCGCACCAGTTGGGGATCACCTTCGCCGAGCAGCGGGACCACGTGCGCAAGAACATCAGGGAGATCCTCAGCGCAACGGCCGGGCTGGACTTCTCACTCAGGATCTACGACGACTATCCGTCGCAGATCACCTTCGCCATCGATGACTCGATCTACGTGTGCACCATAGCCAGGAACCGCCGCAGTCACGAGCTGTGCACATTCAAGCTGGAACGCCGGGCGCCGGGCGCAGACCGCTCCTTCGGGTTCCAGTTCGACAGCCTGTGGCAGGACTCCAGGGAGTTCAGCTAGATTGTGATGGCTGAGCACTGCCCTTCGACAAGCTCAGGGCGAACGGGCCTGCATTGCCCAGTTCGCGCCACGCCTACTTCGAAACCGGGGCAGGCCCCACTTAGGGCTCACGCGTAGGATCTCAGATACCCCCTTGGTAGGAACATGTCACGGTCATGTCGTTGATCCAGCAGCTTCAGCGCCTCGGCAGGGGGCGGATTACCACCATCGCGGGTGTGGGCTACCGCGAGGGGGTGCCCGCCCGTGACGCGCCCAGCGGATGGACGCTGGGAGTCGTGCGGCTTCCCGGCGGCGACCTGGTAGTCGCCGACTACAAGGGCAACCGCCTCTGGCGAATCGACGGCCAGGGCATACTCCACACCTTCGCGGGCGACGGCGTGCCGGGGGACGAGGGCGACGGCGGCCCGGCTATCGATGCCAGGGTGTACGGCCCCCACGACCTGGCCCTGGACAGGCACGGCAACCTCTACTTCTCCGACCTGTGGAACAACTGCTACCGCCGCATCGACTACGAGACCGGCATCATCACCCGCGTCGCGGGGTCGGGCCGGGTCGGCAGGGGCGGCACCGGCGGCCCGGCAGTCGACGCCGAGATTGACACTACAAGCGGCATCGCCATCGAAGGCGAGGGCAACATATACCTGTCGGGGGAGTGGGACAACAACATCCGCAGGATCGACGCAGGGACGGGCAGGATCGAGGTATTCGCCGGGCAGGAGGCGCGCCATTACCCCTCGGAAGACGGCGAGCGTCGTCCTTACACCGGCAGGCTCGCCGGTACGACCTTCTCGTGGGAGACGGGGTTGAGCCTCGGCGGTTACCACGGCGACGGCGGGCCGGCCAGAGACGCGGGCTTCTTCCACCCCGAGCACGTCGCATTTGACTCGAAGGGCGACCTCTACGTCTGCGACAACTCCAACAACCGCATACGCAAGATAGATATGAAGACCGGCATCGTCACGACCGTGCTGGGTGACGGCCGGCCATCTTCCCAGGGTGACGGCGGCCCGGCCGTGGAGGCGAGCCTGCTGATGCCCGACTCCCTGTGCGTCGACGCACACGACAACATGTACGTCGGCGAGAAGTACGGCTACCGCGTACGCAGGGTCGACGCAGCGACCGGCATCGTGTCGACCATAGTGGGCACCGGGGTGCCGGGCTGGGGCGAGGAAGGGATGCACGGCTCCGAGACCCGCTGCAACTCCTGCGAGTCGGGCATCTGGGCCGATCCGGACGGCACGGTGCACTGGAGCGACTGCTCGGGCCGCCTCCGCAGGTATGACGGCGCGACGGGCATCGTCACCACGGCCTTCGGCGGCACTCACGTCGGAGACGGCGGCCCGGCGGCGCAGGCCTTCCTGCGAGGCCCGGCGGGCATATGTGTCGGCCCCGACGGCCACGTCTACTTCGCCGACCCGTGGAACCAGCGCATCCGGGCCATCGACCCACTCACGGGCACTATCCGCACCGTGGCGGGCAATGGAGCGCGGGCATACGGCGGCGACAACGGCCCCGCGCTCGATGCAAGCTTCGGCAGCCCCCACGACGTGTCTGTGGACTCGCGGGGGCGCGTCGTCATCGCCGACTCACGGCACGGCCGCCTTCGCAGCGTCGACGAGGACGGCATCGTGCGCACCATCGCGGGCACAGCATTCAAGGCCGACCTGGGCGACGGGGCACCAGCCGTGAGCGCCAGCCTATACCACGTCCAGGCGGTCACGCACGGGCCCCACGACGACATTTACGTGGGCGACGCCGTGGGACGCATACGGCGCATCGACGCCATGACGGGCGTGATCAACACCGTCGCGGGCGTCGGTATCCAGGGCTGGTCGGGCGACGGTGGCCCCGCCGCAAGTGCCCGCATAGGCGCGCCGTCGGCCATCAGGATAGCCCGGGACGGCAGCCTGTACTTTACCGACGCGGCCTTCCACGTCGTGCGCAGGGTAGACGCCGGCGGGACCATATCGACCGTGGCGGGCACGGGCGAGCCCGGGTTCTCGCCCGATGGGGCGCATGCCCGCGAGGCCCGGATCGACCAGCCCTGGGGGCTTGAGGTGGACCGGAGCGGCCGGGTCTACTTCTCCGACTCGTTCAACAACCGCGTGCGCAGGATCGAGCCCGACGGAACCCTCAGGACGGTCGCAGGCAGCGATCAGGCTGGTGACGCGGGCGACGGCAGCGAGGCCTCCAGGGCGAAGCTCAATGAGCCCCACGGCATCTGCCTCTACAGCCAGGACGTGCTGCTGGTCTCGGACTACTACAACAACCGCATCCGCGCCGTGAGGCTGGGAGACTAGGGCCCGGGGGAGGCTCCCCGGAAGACCAGCGTCGCCTCGGCTACCCCGGTCAGTTCGCCAAGCTGGTTCGCGCCGGTGATCTCTATGTCCACCAAGCCCTTGCCGTGTTCCTCTCGCCTGGCTGTTACTGCGCCGCGGTAGGTGTTGGTGTCGCCGGGCCGGAAGTTCCTGATGGCCTTGAAGAGCAGGCGACCGCCGCCGTAGAGAGTACCGCCTGGGGCCCATCGTTCCAGCATCGCGTCGAGATAGCCCATAATCGTGATGCCGCCCACTCCGTGCATTGCGCCCCAGGGGAAGCGGCCGGGCTGGCTCGCCTCACCCGCCCGGGTGCTCGTCCCGTCGCCAGACGCAGCCGCCCCGTCGACATCGGTCTCGGGAGGCGAGTGAATGGTGAGTGGATGGACCGCACCACCGACCTCGATGCCCTCGTAGGTGAAGGTCTCCACCCGATCATCCTGGCTCGTCTCCTGAAGCGACGACGGATCGAGGGCCGTTCCGGGTCGCCGCTCCGCGCCGCCTGAGCCCGGCCGGGGCCGGTCATCTCTGCGGAATTCGAATATGGACGTGTGGTCGATCTCGGCCAGCTTCTCGCCCCGGTCGTTGTGGGGCTCGATCCTGATCGTGACGAACTTGTTGCCGCGCCGCTCGTACTTCTCCAGCACAGTCGCGACGCTGGTAACAGTGTCTCCCAGCCTGATGGGGGCGAACCACCGCCCTTCGCACTTGGCGAACGGCGTCGCGTGCGCGGTGATGATCTGCATCCCGTTGTTCTCGGCGATGCCGTCCCTGTTCTTGGGGGCGAGAGAGAAGATCTGGGTAGGCATGGCAAACGGCGGAGCGTCCGAGAAGTAGTCCGGGTTCGTGCTGCGGGAGGTGGAGGCGTGGGCGGCGATGGAGTCCACCGTGACCTCTTTGACGATCGGCTGCGCCCGCTGGCCGGCCTCGACCGCTTCGTAGTTCCACGTCCTCGCTTCGGTCAGGGTCATGGCAGAGCCCTCATGGAATGCTCGATCGAATCCCGGATCAGGACACCAGTGTGGGTCGGATGCTAGAGTGACTGCTGAGACCATGTCAACTGCCGACACGGACATACCCCCTGCGCCTTCCCCGGAGGCTGCCGAGGACGGCGGCGCGCTCGACGGTCTGGTCGTAGTGGAGCGTGCGGAGGGGATAGCCGGCCCGGTCTGCGGGAAGCTGATGGCGGGGTTCGGCGCCGAGGTGATCAAGGTCGAGCCGCCCCGTGGTGACGTGTCCCGAACACTGGGGCCGTTCCGGGACGACGTTCCCGATCCCGAGGCGAGCGGCCTGTTCCTCTACCTGAACGCGGGCAAGAAGAGCGTCGTGGTCGACTCCGGCAACCCCTCGCACCTGCGCCGGTTGCGGGAGCTAATCGACCGGGCCGACGTGCTGATCGACGGCGTGTCGGGCGTCAATACGGCAGGGCTGGGTTACAGCGAGCTGTCGCGGGCGAACCCGGACCTCGTCGCGGTGTCGATCACCCCGTTCGGGCTCTCTGGCCCGTACAGGGATTTTGCGGCGACCAATCTGATAGTCCACGCTCTGAGCGGTGAGCTCGGGTTGGCCGGCAGCAGGGACCTCCCGCCGCTCAAGAAAGGCGGCAGCCTGGCCGACTACCACGCCGGCTGCCATGGCTTCATCGCGGCCGTGGCGGCGCTGCTCGCCCGAGATCGGCTCGGCGGGCAGCACGTCGATGTCTCACACCTGGAGAGCCTTGCGTCGATTCTCGGTGCGACGATGAACGCGTGGCTCTATGATGGACAGGTGTCGCAGCGGGGGGACGGGGACCCGTGGAGCCTTGGTGCTGCTGCGCGCAGGGGCGAGGACGGGACTCACTGGGAGCCCAGCGGCGTGTGGAAGGCGAGGGACGGGTACGTCCTGGCCTACGGAAGGCCGGACGCCGACTGGAAGGGCGCCATCCGCGAGATGTCCGAAGACCTGCCGGGCCTCGCGTCGCCCCGCTTCGCGACAGAGGATGGCCGGGGCGAGCATGCCGAGGAGCTGACCCGCCTGTTCGCCCGCTGGGTGTCGGAGCATACCAGGGAGGAGGCGTACCGGCTATTCCAGCGTCACGGTCACGCCTATGGCTACGTCGCGACGGCGCGGGACCTGCTGGATTCGCCGCAGCTCAGGCACAGGCGCTTCTTCGTCAGTTTGCTGCACCCTGTGGCGGGCAGCGTGACGATGCCGGACGCGCCATTCAGGATGTCGAGGACGCCGTTCGTCTCGCGCCCCGCGCCGCTGCTGGGAGAGCACCACCACGCCTCCCTGCCGCCTCGCAAAGAGCGAGCCATCGGCAGTGATGGGCACGGAGAAGGCCGACTGCCGCTGGAGGGACTGCGCGTGGTCGACTTCACCCACATCTGGGCGGGGCCGTACTGCACCCGCATCCTTGCCGACTTGGGGGCGGAGGTCGTCAAGGTCGAGTCGCCGGGGCGCGGCGACGGCGGGCGCGGCAAGGGCGTCGGGCGTTACCACGCCTATAGCCGGAACAAGCTGGCGTTAGCGTTGAACCTCCGTACCGACGAAGGCCAGCGCTACATCCGCAAGCTCATCTCGATGTCGGACGTGGTGGCAGAGAACTTCAGCGTGGGGGTCACCGGGCGGCTTGGCGTGGACTACGAAGACTGCCGGGCGATCGCGCCGGGAATCGTATACCTCTCGCTGCCCGCGTTCGGGAGGACGGGGCAGGAGTCCGGGTTCGTGGGCATGGGCGCAACGCAGGAGGCGATGTCGGGCCTGCTCGGCATCAGCAGCTACCCGGGCGGGCCGCCGGTCCCGACCGGCGTGAAGTACGGCGACCCCAACGGAGGCCTGCTCGGGGCCGTCGCCGTGCTCGCCGCCCTCCACCACAGGGCCGCGACCGGGCAGGGACAGCTGATCGACCTGTCGCAGCGCGAGGCCAACATCTTCACCCTTCCTGAGCCGGTCCTGGACTACGTGATGAACGGCAGGACCGCGGAGTCCGGCGGCGGCAAAAGGCCCGACCGCGCGCCGGCAGGGTGCTACCCGTGCAGCGGCGACGAGTGGGTCGCCATCGACGTCGAGACGGACCGGCAGTTCCGGGGGCTGTGCTCGGTGATGGGCATGGAGGGCATGGCGGACGACAGGCGTTTCGCAACGCCGGCTGACAGGAAGCGGAACGAGGACGAGATGGACGGCATCATTGGGTCTTGGACGCGGGAGCGGAGTGCCGGGTCGGCCATGCGTCGGCTCCAGGATGTGGGAGTGCCCGCAGGGGCCGTGCTGACCAACCAGCAGGTCGCCGAGAACGAGCACTTCCGGGCCAGGGGCTTCTTTCAGCGAGACGCCGAGGGGCGCACCCACCTCGCTGCGCCGTGGAGGTTCTCGAAGTTGGCTCTGGGGGTGAGGCGATTCGCGCCCGATTTGGGTCAAGACAACCTGCACGTGCTCCGGGACATCCTCGGCGCTCCAGAGGCCGACATCCGGGCCATGGAGAGAAAGGGGATCATCGCAGGACCGGCCCGCAACGCCTCCCGATAGATCGATTCCGCACCCTGGTATACACCCGGCGCCGACCGCTTACTCCACCGTTATCACTGCGGGGTCGTCCCGATCGGTAACGTTGATGGTCACCTCTATGCTGTCCATTGCCCCGAATGGATCGGTAGCCGTCACCACCACAGAGTAGCTGTTCCTGACCTCGAAGTTCAGGGGGGCCTCGGTCTTCAGCTGGCCGTCCCTCCTGCCAATCCGGAAGAACTCAGCGTCAGGGCCTGTCAGGGTGTAGATCAGCAGGTCGTCATCATCGTCAATGGCGCTGACCGGCGCTCCGATGCTCCGTCCTTTCTCGCTGTTCTCCGGCACCTCCCGGCTCGTACTGTCCGACTGGTCGCCCTCGGTGGTGTAGTCCTGGTCGGGGAACACGGGCGCGGCGTTGACGAACCCGACGTCCGATGCCGGAGCGGCGCCAAAAGACCCGTGTCGCCCCACCGGGACCTCGGAAACGCCCGTTGCGGTCTCCTGGAGGCGGCCTACGTTGTCGACGTACATCGCCGTCGCCCGCAGACAGCGGCCCACGTCGGCCGGCTTCGGGGCGTAGACCGCCGATGCTGCTCCGGCTATCGCGGTCCAGGTTGTCTCATCTTCGTCCTGGCACTGGCGCAAGTTGTCTGTAACCCTAAACTCGTCGGACCACTCCCACACCCACTTCCTGATGATCACTCCGCCATCGTCGTCGCTGGCCGTGGCAAGTATCGCGATACCCACCTCCGGCTGCCTCTGGGACAGGACAACCGCTCCGGCGTCCTCCCCGTCCACCACGTCGATGGCTACATCCAGGGTCGCCGACAGCCTCCGGGACCCCTCGCCGGAGTGGGCCTCGACGGTTATCGAGTACGAGCTCTGGGCCTCGAAGTCAGGCTCGTGTCCCTCTTTGAAATTCAGCTTGCCGGAGTCGTCGAAGTCAAAATCATCGCCGTCGGGGCCCGACACCGAATACGTGTAGTTGGTGTCGTCATACTCATCAGCGACGCTCCCGTCCTGGTCGGTGACGGAGTAGGTAGCGGCATCGATGGGGTCGCCGTCGTGCCCGACCTTGATTTCCGGCGGGCCCTCGTTCGCCGCTATGGTCAGCGGCGTCCACTCCACTACGGTCAGCAGCGTCGGCGCGTCATCTCTGAAGGCTGGAGGCTCGTTCACCTCGGTGATCGTGACGATGACGTTAACTGTGGCCGAGGCGGTCGACGGGTCGCTTGCCCGCACCCGCAGGACGTACTCGCTGTTCCCGGCGTCGTCGGCGCCCTCATCATCCGGCAGGGCGGGGGCGCCCGTTAGGGCCGTCGAGTCCTCGTCTTCAGTCTCCTCGGCGTCCGCTCCCAGCCTCTTGCTGGCTCTGATCTGTCCGGTGAGGCTGTCGATGGTGAAGCGGGCGCGGCCATCTCCATCCTCCAGGTCGGGGGTGTCCAGAAGCTCGTAGAACAGGACGTCCTGGTCCGGGTCCGTCGCCGACACCGGCTCGCCTATGGCCATGCCCACGGCCGTGTGCTCGGCGACGGACCGCGTCACGGTGGTAACTTCATCCCCGTTCCGGGCCAAGAAGCGGGGAGCGGCGTCGAACAGCGTCGTCGGCTCCACACGGTTGAGTGTCACTGCCGAGGCGGTCTTGCCGGCGCCGAACTTGTCGGAATAGGTCACGGTCGCACGCAGGTACCGTCCCACGTCGCCTTGGGCCGGCCTTCTCTGCGGCTCCGTCGCTCCGACTATGTTCGCCCACGTCCTTCCATCTACCGACCGCGCCCACCGCCACCTCTCGTCCTCCATGCCATCCTCGTCCAACAGGATGGCCGATAGCGGCCTGCCGACCTGCGGCTGCGGCCTGTCTATGCTCGCCACTCCGGCCTCGTCCTCGTCCGTCACAGTCACGGTCACGCTGCGCGTGCCGCCGGCAGCTTCGACGGTCACCCGGTATGTGTTCCTCGACGACAGCAGCGCGCTGGTTGAAGCTGACTGCGGGTCCTCGTAGCTGGGGGGCTCCCTGAAGCGAAGCACCCCGTCGTCGATGGTAAACAGGTCCTTATCGTCCCCACGCAGGGACCACCTGATGACATGTCCCGCCTCGTCAAAGGCTGTATAGCTGGCTACCGGGGCCGTACCGTTCTCGGGGTAGCGCACCGAGCGCGCTCCGGTTATGTGCACCGGATCGTGGACGTTGGTGACGTTGATGGTCACCTGTATGCTGTCCGAGGCTCCCGAGGGATCGGTGGCGGTCACCACCACGCTGTACCGGTTCCTGGCCTCGAAGTTCAGGGAAGCCTTCGTCATCAGCTGGCCGTCGTCCCTCGATATATCGAAGAAGGCAGCGTCCGCGCCGTCCAGGGTGTAGATCAGCAGCCTGTCGTCTTCGTCGAAGGCGGTGACCGGTAGCCCGATGGGCTTCTCGGGATCAGTGTTCTCCGCAATCTTCCGGCTTGTCCTGTCCGACTGGTCTCCCGGCGAGTTCAGGTCCTGGTCCACGAATCTCGGCGCGGAGTTGGCAGTCCTGTTGCTCTGTACAGGAGCTTCCAACACTCCCGTTGCCTCGTCGTCGGGATCCCCGTCTTGGTTGTCGGTGTAGAACACCGTCGCCCGCAGACACCTGCCCACGTCAGCCGTCTTGGGGATGTAGGCCGGCGAAGAGGCCCCCTCTATCGTAGTCCAGCCGGTGACGACCGTTACCGTCGTGTCAGGGTCGTCGTCGTCCTGGCACTCGGCTGACGGGGTGCCATCGGCTGCCACCGTGATCTCAGCCGACCGCTCCCACTCCCACCTCTTGATGCTCATGCCGCCGTCGGGATCGCTGGGAATGGCCGACACTTCCTTGCCCACCTGCGGCTGTCTCTGTGTCAGGAATACCTCTCCTGGGTCCTCCGTATCCACCACCTCGATGGTCAGGTGCAGAGAGGCCGACCCCGAGGCCGTAATGGTTATCAAGTACGAGCTCTTCTCCTCGAAGTTGGGCTCGTGGTTCTCCTTGAAGCCCAGGACTCTGTTGTCGAATTCAAGGACTTCGCGGTCTTCACCCGTCACCCTGTAAGTAAAGGTGGCAGTAGCGCTGTCCTGGTCGGTTACGGCAAAGGTGTCGGCATCCACTGGGGTGCCGCTGTCCCCAGCCGTTATGACAGGCGGTTCCTCGTTCTCCTCGACCCTCAGCAAGGTCGGTACATTCTCATTGAAGGTCGGCGGCTCGTTCACGTTGGTGACCCTAACTATCACGTTGACCGCGGCCGAGGCGGTCGACGGGTCGCTCGCCCTCACCCGCAGGACATACTCGCTGTTGTCTGCTTCCCCTGCATCCTCACCCACAGGCAGTTCGGGGCTGCCGGTCAGGGTCGTCGTCACGTCTTCCCGCTCCCCGTCGTCCGCGCCCAGCACCTTGCCAACCCTTATCTGGCCCGTCGCGCTGTCGATGGTGAACCGCGCAACACCGTCGCCATCCTCCAGGTCGGGGGTGTCCAGCAGCTCGTAGAAAAGCAGGTCCTCGTCCGCGTCCGTCGCAGATACACGCCGGCCTATAGTCCTGCCCACGGCCGTGTTCTCGCGAACGCTCAGGGTCACGGTGGTAACTTCATCATCACGCCGGTCCACGAAGCGGGGAGCGGCATTGGCCAGAGTCCTCGCCTCGACACGCCTGTCGCTCACCGCAAAGGCGGTCTTGCCGGCGCCGAACTTGTCGGAGTACGTCACCGTCGCGCGGAGGTACATGCCCTCGTCCGCCTCCTCCGGGCTCCGCCTCGGCGACGTCGCGCCCACTATGTCACTCCACGTCGTCCGGTCTTCCGACCTCGCCCACTGCCAGGTCTGGTCTGACACACCGTCATCCTCGTCCGACAGGCTGGCGGAGAGCGGCCGGGACACCTGCGGCTGACGCCTGTCTATGCTCGCCGTCCCGGGCTCGTCCACGTCCGTGACCCTCACGTCCACGTCGTGCGCGCCGCCGCCGGCCTCGACGGTCACGCTGTACACGTTGGTCCCAGACCTGGACTGCGGGGCTTCGTAGTTGGGGGGCTCCCTGAAGGCCAGCACCCCGTCATCGATGGTGAACAGGTCGTCGTCGGGACCACTGACGGTCCAGTCGATCGCATCGCCGTCCTGGTCATAGGCGAGGAAGTTGGCGACCGGCGCCGTCCTGTTCTCGGCAAAGTCAACTGAGGAGTCGGCCGTCTGCGCATGCGCTGGACGGCTGGATGAACCATCCGGGACAACACTGCCAAGCAGCATACCGACGAGGACAGCAGCCAATGCCACGGCCCGGGTATTCCCGTGTTTGGGGGCCGCCAAGCCCAGACGAGGGCTAAGGCGGGACAATTGCGTCATGCTCGGTTCTCGGAGTGGAGGCCTGCGTCGGCTGGAGGGGCCAGCCGAGTCACTCTAACTTACATTGTACCCGGCCCCACACGCGGCCAGTCAGAGAGTCGGCCTCTGTTCTCGGTCCAGACCGCGAGAGCAGGCATGCTTGGCATGAGGTGGTCATGGGGAGCGCCGACCGGCATCAGGAACGTGTACGCCTTGGCGCACCGGCGTCCGGACATGAACATCTTCAAGCTAGCGTCGCTGGGGTTGGCGCTGACAGGCTTGCTCACCTCATCATCCGGTGACTTCGGAGCACGTACCGAGCATAGACCTACGTGGGATTGCCGTTGCGGCAATGTAGTGCTGCTGTTCAGCTCCATCTGCATCCTGGTCATCGGCGTGGGAATCATGCATGGTCGCCGCGAATTCAGAGACGAAGCAACGGCCTAGTCAGCCCTTGCACAATCCGGAGGTGGCGATGCGGGGAACGTTAGCGACCCTGCAGGGCACGATATAGCGAACCCCACGGCATCTGTTATACAGCCAAGCCGTGCTCTTGGTCTCCAACTACTACAGCAACCGCATCCGAGCCGTCCTCCTGAGCGATTAGGGACAGCCCTGAGGAGGGCACCGTCGGACGCCTACTAGCAGTATGTAGATCCCTTGGCGCAATTGCAGTGCTGGCACATCAACTGCACATTGCGTAGATTGTATGTCCCGTTTGCATTGCCCGGCCTGATTCTGTCAAGGGTCAGATCGTCAAACTGAAATTCCGTCCGGCACCCGGCGCACTCGCCTTCCTGGGAAATATATCGGGTTAGCTTGATCAGTCTCTTGTCCTTAGCGGTTCCTTTCACTTCCCTTATCGTCTCTTTGTAGCCGAAGTAGTCATAGGCGATCGGCCTTTGACTTTGCCTCTTCCTGGTTGCACGTACTACCCTGAGGATCTCTTCCCACACCAGCATACCGCGGCTAGCTTGTATCCAAAGGTAGTGCGATATCTCACGTTGCCGGTAAGGCAACCTGCAGCCATTTCGCTCTGCATAGTCCGCCAAGTGGCGGGCGAGCTCGTTGGTTGCGTCGACGCCTGTGAACCCGGGTGTCTTCCGATTGACGTAGCCAGGCAGGCTATGTACCTCGTGGTAAGGGAAGTTTGATCCGTTCAGCGAACCCTTGGCGTATTCTGCGTTGTACTTCTCATAGGTAGACGCGAAAGGTCGCTCAAACGCTTCTGCTAGTAGATCGGTGGCGCCAGTCATTTGTTCGTGCTGCGAGGGCACGGCCCGGTCGGGTGATCCTGTTTTCAAGATGTTGCATCCAGCTACATTTCAATGATGATACCACCATGCCGTTTAGCTCAGCCCAGCCCGCTGTGCAATCCACTCTCGGGCCACCGCCCCCTGGGCGGCCTGGAACTCCCGTAGAGTCGGCAGGCCGGGCGGCGGCGGTTGCAGCGCGCCATGGGTGAAGTACCCAGACACGGCCGATACTGCCGCCGTGATATGGACGGGATCCGCTGAGTTAGCCGCAGGATGGCGAGCGATCACCTGCTCCGGCGGTGGGCCGCCCTGCATGGCGACGCTGGGCGCGAATCCTACGGCATCGACCCAGGGCGCTCCCACGCAAGCCCAGGCCCAGTCGAAGAGCCACACCGTGTTCCCCGCCAGGAGCATGTTGTCGGCCCGCACGTCGAGATGGAGCAGGGTGTCCCCTTCGACGGCATCAGGGGCCTGTGACTCGAGCTCGGCGAGCCTGTCCAGGTTTCGCCGGGACCACGGGTCGAGGCGGTTCCTGTCGGACGGCGGCCCTTCGGCAAGCCGGCGCCAGCCGTTGATGGACCGCTGGAACGCACTCCTCGCGCTTCCTACCAGCGAGACGGGAAGCGGCGATGGGGTCAGTGCGTCCGCGAGCTTCGCCAGGGCGTCCACCACCCTGTCCAGCTCGTCGAGGCGCCACGGCATCCGGGGATGCCTGCCCTCTATGTCCTGGAACGCCAGAAGTACCCACCCGGACTCATCGTCGTGATACGACCAGAGCATGCGCGGAGCAGCCACACCGGCCGGCATAGCGGCCTGCACACGTGCCTCGCGGCGGTGGATTCCCGGCGCATCGCGATTCGGGACCGGCCCAGCGCCTTTCACGAAGTAGCGGGACCCGTCGGCCGTGCGGATCCGGGCCGCGATTCCCGGCGAGAAGCCGCCGGCCTGCGACTCGGCTGTCGCCACGGGGCCGCCCAACCAGCCTTCCAGCGCCGAACGGACGGTACCCGGCAGGGCTGACCAACCGGGCCTCACGCCCCCAGCCGGCGGATTCGAGGAGCTCATCGGAGATCACCGAGGATAGTCATCAGTCTATAGCGTAGTCGAGCCGCGCCACTTGACAAGGCTCACCGCGATGGTATAATAGCACAAAAGTTCATATGTCGCCTATGTGACGCTACTTGCAGGGGTAGTATCCACCAATGTCTGGCGTATTCACACAATTCCATCCGCTGATACAGGAGTGGTTCCGCAGCCGCTTCGAGGCCCCGACCGGCGCGCAGGCCGAGGGGTGGCCCGCCATTGCGCGCGGGACTCACACCTTGGTCGCCGCGCCGACGGGGTCCGGCAAGACGCTGGCGGCCTTCATGACTTGCCTCGACCGGCTCGTCCGGGCCGGGCTGGAGGGCGGCCTGCCCGAGACGACGGAGGTCGTATACGTCTCGCCGCTCAAGGCCCTGGCGAACGACATCGAGCGCAACCTGACGGGGCCGCTGGCCGAGATAGGCCGCCTCGCCGAGGAGCGAGGGACGCCGCTGCCGGAGATCCGGGTCGGCCTGCGCACGGGCGATACCCCCGCGTCGAAGCGGCAGGCCATGGCGAAGCGCCCGCCCCACATGCTCGTCACGACGCCGGAGTCCCTGTACATCCTGCTCACGTCGGACAGCGGGCGGCGCGGGTTGGCCGGCGTCCGCACGCTGATCCTCGACGAGCTTCACGCCGTCGCGGATGACAAGCGCGGCTCGCACCTCAGCCTGTCGGTAGAGCGGCTCTGCAGGCTGGCGGACGGGCCGATCACACGCATCGGCCTCTCGGCGACCCAGCGGCCCATCGAGGAGGTCGGGCGGTTCCTCGTCGGCGCGGCGAACATTGGCCCCGACGGGAAGCCGGACTGCCTGATCGTAGACACGGGCCACTCGCGCGAGATGGACCTTGCGCTGGAGCTGCCCGAGGACGAGATCGGACCCATCGCGACCCACGAGCAGTGGGACCACGCCCTCGACCGGGTGGCGGAACTGGTCCGAGAACACCACACGACCATACTGTTCGTGAACACGCGGCGGCTCGTCGAGCGGCTGGCCCACCAGATGTCTGAGCGGCTGGGCGAGAAGGCGGTGGCCGCACACCACGGCAGCCTGTCGCAGGAGATCCGCCGCGACGCCGAGCAGCGGCTCAAGGCCGGCAAGGTGAAGGTGTGCGTGGCCACGGCGTCGCTGGAGCTCGGCATTGACGTGGGCGCGGTCGACCTCGTGTGCCAGGTGGGCTCGCCGAGGTCCATCGGGTTGCTGCTCCAGAGGGTCGGGCGCTCAGGTCATTATTTGGGCGGCACCCCGAAGGGCCGTCTGTTCCCCCTCACTAGAGACGAGCTGGTCGAGTGCATGGCCCTCGTGCGGGGGATACGGCGGCAGAACCTGGACACGCTCGCCATCCCGCCCTGGCCCCTAGACGTGCTTGCCCAGCAGATCGTCGCCGAGTCCGGCGCGGCGGAGCAGGACGAGGACGAGCTGTTCGAGCTCGCCAGGCGCGCCTACCCGTACCGGGAGCTTCCCCGCGGCAGGTTCGACGAGGTCGTCGACATGCTCTCCCGCGGCGTCGCACCGCGCGAGGGGCGCAGGTCCTCCTACGTGCACAGGGACGCCGTCAACGGCAAGCTGCGCGGCCGCAGGGGCGCCCGGCTGGTCTCGCTCACGAACGGCGGCGCGATCCCCGACAATGCCGACTACGACGTCATAGCCGAGCCCGACAACGTGTTCGTCGGCACGGTGAACGAGGACTTCGCCGTCGAGAGCATGAGGGGCGACGTCTTCCTACTCGGCAATAACGCCTGGCGCATCCGCAGGGTCGGCAGCGGCCAAGTGCGCGTCGAAGACGCGGGCGGCGCGTCGCCCACGATCCCGTTCTGGTTCGGCGAGGCGCCCGGACGCACGGGCGAGCTTTCCGACGAGGTGTCGGAGCTGCGAGACGACATCTACTCGCGCGTCGACGGCGGGCGCGCCGTGCAATGGCTCATGGACGAGCTTGGCGTGGAGCGCCGAGCCGCAGAGGAGGCTGCGGCGTACGTGGTCGAGGGCGTCAGGGTGCTGGGCACCGTGCCCACCAAGAAGCGTGTCGTCGCCGAGCGCTTCTTCGACGAGACGGGCGGCATGCAGCTCGTCATCCACGCGCCGTTCGGCTCGCGCATCAACAGAGCATGGGGAATGGCGCTGCGAAAGGAGATATGCCGCACGTTCGACTTCGAGCTGCAGGCCTCCGCGACGGAGGACGGCGTCAACCTGTCGCTGGGACCTTCGCTCTCCTTCCCCATCGAGGACGTATTCGGCTACGTCGACTCGACCAAGACGAAGAAGATACTCACACAAGCCGTGCTGCAGGCGCCGACGTTCCAGGTCCGCTGGAGGTGGGGCGCCAGCCGCGCCCTGGCCGTGCTGCGCTTCTCTCACGGCAAGAAGGTGGCGCCGGCGCTCCAGCGAATGAGGTCGGACGACCTGCTGGCGGCGGTGTTCCCCGCACAGGTCGCCTGCCAGGACAACGCGCCGCCCGGCGACATCGAGGTGCCGGAACACCCACTGGTGTTCGAGACGCTGCGGGACTGCCTGACCGAGGCGATGGACATCGACGGTTTCCAAGGCGTCCTGGACGACATCAAGCGGGGGGAGATAGAGGTCTTCGCCCGCGACACGGTGCAGCCGTCGGCCTTCTCGCACCAGATACTCAACGCCATGCCCTACGCGTTCCTCGACGACGAGGGCGAGATAGCCGAGCGTCGGTCGAGGGCCGTCGCGCTCCGGCGCGCCCTGCCTGAGGACACCCGCGACCTCGCCGCCCTGGACGAGGCGGCCATAGCGCAGGCATCGAGGGACGCCTGGCCGCTTGTGCGGGATGCTGACGAACTGCACGACGCGCTCCTCTCGCTGGGCATGATGCCGGAGGCCGACCTGGAGCGCGGGCAGGGCGACGCCGCGGCCGTTCACTCATGGCTCGCCGAGCTGATCGAAGCAGGCCGGGCCGTGCGGGCAGCATATGGCGAGGGCAGGGTTGCCTGGGTGGCCGCCGAGTGCGCGGACCTGGTCAGGGCGGCGTTCCCCGAGGTTGCCTTCGAGCCGGAGCCGCGCGCCGTGCGAGGCGCCGGCGATCCGCCGACGAGCGACGAGGCCGAGCTGGTGCTGGTACGTGGCAGAGTCGAGAGCGTAGGGCCGTTCACGCCCGCCGACCTCGCCGACGCCCTGGGGATGAGCCGCTCCGCCGTGGACATCGCCCTGGCAAGCCTGGAGGGCACCGGCAACATACTCCGCGGCCGGTTCACTCCCGGCTGCCTGGACATGGAATTCTGCGACCGGCGCATACTGGCCCGGATTCACCGCGACACCATCGGGAGGCTGCGCCGGGAGGTCGAGCCGGTATCGGCAGCGGAGTTCGTGCGTTTCCTCGCCCGGTGGCAGCACGTCGACGACGGGTACCGCGTCCGGGGCGAGGACGGCCTGCTGCAGGTGATCGACCGGCTGCAGGGGTTCGAGGCTGCCGCCGTCGCATGGGAGACGGACGTGCTGCCCCTCCGTGTCGCCGAATACCGCCCCCATGAGCTCGATTCCCTGTGCCTCCAGGGCGACGTGGTCTGGGGGCGCTTCAGCCGCCGCGTCAACGGCGACGGATCCCCGAACAGGGCGGCCCTGTCGCGCAACGGCCCCATATCTCTGGGCCTGCGAGAGTCGCTGCCCTGGCTCATCGCTGAGCCTGAAGCCGACGCTGCCGGACCCGTCGGCGCTGCGGGCGACGTGTACGAGTTCCTGTCCAAGCGCGGCGCATCGTTCCTGCCCGACATCATCCGTGGCACACGCCGCCTTCCTGCCGACGTCGAGAACGCCCTGTGGCAGCTCGCGGCGATGGGGCTGGTCACGTCCGACGGCTTCGCGGGTCTCCGCAGCCTCGTCAACGGCACGGCGAAGCAGGTCCGGCAGAGCCTCCGGTTCCGGCGACGCAACGCCAGGCGGCCAGCCGCGAGCCGCTGGTCGCTGCTGGAGGCACTGCCTGACGAAGACTGGGACGCGCTGCCCGACGAGCCGGTGAGCGACCGCAGCCGGGAGCCGGACGAGGCGAGGGCATTCCAGCTCCTCCAGCGCTACGGCATCGTCTTCCCCGACCTGCTTGCACGCGAGCCAGCCGCGCCGCCGTGGCGCATCCTCGTTCGCATCTACCGGCGCGCGGAGGCGAGGGGCGAGATCAGGGGCGGCCGCTTCGTGACGGGGTTCATCGGCGAGCAGTTCGCACTGCCGGAGGCCGTCGAGATGATGCGCTCGACCCGCCGGGCCGAGGACGACGGCAGCCTGACAATCGTGTCGGCGTGCGACCCCCTCAACCTGGCCGGCATACTGTCACCGGGCCCGCGCGTGCCGGCGCTCCCGGGCAACCGGGTAGTCTACAGGGGCGGCGTCCCCATCGCGGCGGCAATAGGCGGGCAGCTAGAGCTACGCACGGAGACTGACCCGCCAACCAGGACCGAGATTTCACGCTCGCTGGGCCTGAGGGGCCCAAGTCTCACCACCCTGCCCATGGCTGCATCGACACGCCAGTAGCGCGCTGGGGGGTTACCGCGGGATCGGATTCAGTCTGGCTGACGCGTGTAGAACTGCTCCAGCCGGTTTGTCGGCTGCCAGCCGAGGATGCGCTTGGTCTTCTCGTTGTCGAAGCGGCCGTGGGGGATGTCGGTGAATACGTAGAAGACCTCGCAGCGTGACGGCAGCGAGCTCTCGTCGACCGTCAACGCGAGGGGGAAGGCCTCGGCCGCGTCATCCCAGGTGACCACGTAGGGCGTCACATCCTTGCCGTAGCGGGACGAGTCCGCAGGGACGATGAAGTTGTAGAACAGCAGGGTCAGCACGTAGATGTCGTGGTTGTCCGAGAAGACCTTGCACGCCTCCTGTCCCAGCGACTTTGTCAGCGCGTAGAGGTTCGTGCCCGGCTGAGGCGTCACGTCCGGGCCGATCTCGTAGTCGACCCGCTCGTAGCTCGGCCCGGCGACGGTGAAGTGTGGCCCCGTGTTGATCACCCGCCTGATGTCGTGCTCGACCGCCGCCACCATCATGTTGTACGCGCCCCTTGCGCTCACGTCGAAGGCGAGCTGCCGGTCGTGCCGCAGCACGGAGAGGTTGACTATGGCGTCCATTCCCTCGGCGGCGGCGACCACGGCATCCAGGTCGGATACGTCGAGCTTGAAGTACTCGTGCGGCGTGTCGTCCAGGTCGTTGATGTCGGTTAGCCGCAGGGTGTGGTCGCGCTCAAGCGCCTTGACCACGTGAGGGCCAAGGTACCCGTTCGCTCCAAGGACCAGGACGTTCATGCAGGTCTCCTATCGACGAAGTGGCAGGGACTAACTAGAACTGAAAGATGTCGTCCAGGTCGATGCTGAGGCCTTCAAGCGTCGGCGACGTCAGGACGTCTCCTGTGCCATAGCTGCCCGCCTCTTCCAGGCCGTTGTCGCCGACCAACATGACCCACACCCTTCGAGCGTCGGGGGCCACCACCCAGTACTCCTTGACGCCGAACCTAGCGTACAGGTCGCGCTTAGTCGTCCAGTCCCTGTTCGCAGTGGAGGGAGACCGGATCTCAACCACCAGGTCGGGCGCACCCCGGACATTGGCACGCGTGACTATATGCGATCGCTCCCTGGAGACGAACAGCAGGTCCGGCTGCACCACGTCCACGTCCGACAGCACCACGTCGAATGGGGCGGGATAGACCTGACCCAAACCTCTAACCTTCACAAACTCGTGCACTAGTGAGCCCAACCTGACTTTGACACTCGAATGTGCCGTACCAGGCGTGGACGGCATGAACTTCTCTCCGTCAATGAGCTCCCAGATTTCGCCCTCGGGAGTCTTGGCGTAGTCCTGGTACGTGAGCTTGGTCTTGGGCTTTACGACGACCATAGCGCCCTCCTGGCTGCCAGTATACCTGATAGGCCCTACTGGCCCAGCCTGCCCTCGAAGGTGTAGAAGGGGTCGTCCTTCGCGAGAGGCAGCCCCACGGGTACGCGCTCGACGGCTGACTTGTAGATGGCCCGAGACACCTCGACGTGGTGGCGGGAGACCTCGATGGGCACGAGGGGGTCCGTGTCGTCGAGGATGCTCTGCAGGAAGTAGCGGGTTTGGTCCTGTTGGCTGGCGGTCTCGGGCAGGTGGGCGACCTCATCCCGCAGCGCCTCCAGGCCCTCGACCGCCTCCGTGTAGCCGTCGGATGCGAACACCACGTCGGACGAGATGACCGTCGCAGCGTTCACGTTGTCGGCGCTCGCAACGGGCGTGACGACCCTGCCGCGGAAGGAGTCCTGGTTGACGACGAGGGACGCCCTCTCGCCGTAGATGGCGATGCGGCCCCGCTTGCCGGGCGACACAGCATCGCGGTGGGCGACGAGGGAGGCGTGGATCGTGCCTATCGCGCCGTTGTCGAACCTCACCAAGGCCTGAGTCAGGCTGTCCGTCTCGATCTTACGCAGCATCGGCTCCGAGTAGGCGAACACCTCTGTGACGCGGGAGCCCGCCACCCAGAGGTAGGGGTCGATCAGGTACCTGCCGTGGTGGAAGACTGCGCCGCCGCCCTCGCCCTCCCAGGTGCCCATCCAGTCACGGTGCATCCGGCCGCCCGCGCGGGTGATCCCGCCATACTCGTAGTAGGTCTGGGGGTGGTACTCGAGCTTCTCGACGTTGGCGCTGGCGATGGGGCCCAGCAGCCCGCTCTCGACTGCCTTCCGGGCCAGGCTCATTCCGCGCGGGTACCGGTCGACTGCCTGGGACACGAACTTCACACCCGCCGTCGAGACGGCCTCGACCATTGCGTCCGCCTCCTCGACGCTCCGGGCCATGGGCCCTTCGGTGAAGACGTGGCGGCCGCTCTCAGCCGCCGCGATGGTGGGCTCGGAGCGCAGGGAGGGCGGCGTGAGCAGCACGACTACCTGCACATCTTCGTCGTCGAGCAGGCTCTCGTAGCCGTCGTAGCGCCGTATGCCATGCGCGGCGGATGCCGCGGCGGCCTCAGCACGGCGTGTGAACTCCGCGCCCACCGTATCCGGGTCGCGGGTGTCCGCAGCGACGAGGCGGGCATGGTGCGCCGTCACCCGGTAAGCCTCGGAGAGCGCGTCGGCCCTGTGGTCGGCGCGGCCCTCACGGTTGTCGGCCACCGCTACGACGGTGGCCAAGTCCACAAGGTCGGCGTATATCGCCGTGTAGAGGCGAGCTATCCCACCGCACCCCACGATCCCGATCCTGAGCCTGTCGTCGGTCATGTCAGCCTCCTGGCAGGCCCACCCGCAAGGGTCGTGGGCAGATTTGGGGATACGGCTGCTAGTCGAAGGCGTGGCCGAGGGAGAAGGTCCTGGGCCCCGCGGAAGCTGTGCCGGTCAGACGCCCCTTGAAGCTGTAGAAGGGGTCGTCCTTGTCTAACGGCAGGGTCACGGGCCTGTGCTCCTCGGCGGACTTGTAGATGGCCCGTGTCAGCTCCACGTGGTGGTGCGGTATCTCGATGGGGACCAGCGGCTCCGTGTCGTTGGCTATGTTCTCGAGGAACAGCCGCGTCTGGTCCTCCTGGCTGACGTACTCGGGGAAGTCGGCCGAGATCTCGTCCTCCAGGGCCATGATGCTCTCCACGGCGTCAGGGTTGTCGTTCGAGGCGACAGTGAGGTCGGAGTAGATGCCCTCGGCCGGCATCTCCTGGTCGACCTGTATGGCGGCGTCAGCGCCCAGCACGGTGATCCGGCCCCTGATACCGGGTATGTTGCCGCTCAGGTGGCTGATCAGCGTGGCGTGTATGTAGCCGGTCGCGCCGTTCTCGTATGCGACGATGGCCTGTGAGAGGCTGTCATGCTCGATGGTCCTGAGCATCGGCCCCGAGTAGGCGAACACCTCCGCCACGCGCGAGCCGACGACCCAGAGGAACGGGTCGATGATGTACCTGCCGTGGTGGAAGACCGCGCCGCCGCCCTCGCCTTCCCAGGTGCCGTGCCACTTGCCCGGCTGGAAGCTGGCGCCGGGCTCCCCGACGGAGCCGTAGTAGCTCTGGGGCCTGTGGCTGTTGAGCTCTACGTTCGCGCTGCCGATAGCGCCCAGCAACCCGCGCTCAACCGCCTGCTGCGCAACCACCATGCCGCGCGGGTAGCGGTCGACGACCTGGGCGTGGAACTTGACCCCGGCCGCCTTGACGGCGTCCTTGATGGCGTCCGCCTCCTCGACGCTCTTGGCAAGGGGGCCCTCGGTGTAGACGTGACGACCGGCCTGGGCGGCCGCGACTATGGGCACGGCGCGAATGGTTGGCGGTGTAAACACGCAGACCAGCTGAACCTCGTCGTCGCCCAGGAGCTCCTCGTGGTCGCTGTACGTGCGGATGTCGTAGGCAGCGGCGCTCTCAGACGCCTCTGCTTTGCTCGTGGCCGCCTCGCGCTCCCCGTCGGTCCTGGCGTCTGTTGCGGCGACCCTTGCAGCGTGAGCCTCGGCCCTGTAGGCGTGGCCGAGCATCTCCGTGCGCCGCCGGGCCAACCCGGCGTCCAGGTCAGCGACCGCCACGACCTGGGCGTGCTCAGCCAGTGCACCGTATATGCCGGTGTAGAGGCTGCGCGCTATTCCTCCGCAGCCGACGAATCCCACCTTGATCCGCTCGTCAGTCATGTCTCCCTCCTAGTCAGGCGCCGCCGCCCAGTTCGACTCGCCGCCCCGTACGGGCGGACTCGTATGCCGCGTCTATTGTTCGCAGGACGGCCAGAGCGTCGTCGACCGTGAGGGCCGGCTCCCTGTCGTGGCGCACGTCGTCGACGAACTGCCTCAGCCAGTCGAATATCCAGACCGTATTGCCGTAGCCCTGCATTGGAGCCAGCGTGGTGACGTGAGACCTCTCGGGAGAGCCTGCCCATCCGGGGTGCAGACTCCTGGCCCGGAGCGTCTGCGGGCCGTTCGACGACATGGGCGTCCAGTCCGCCCAGCCATCCATGGCCCTGTAGACCAGGGCGGAGTCGTCGCCCCACTCACGGGGCAGCAGGTACCCCGCATGCAGGCCACCCATCGCGCCGTTCTCGAACTCGAAGGCGCACAGAGCGACGTCCTCCAGGGGCTCTTCGATGTACCCGAGCGGGCGCCCGGTCATGGCCTGTACCGAACGGACCTCAGAGCCCATCACGTAGCGCATCAGCTCGATGTAGTGGCCGCCCAGCATGTGCAGGACGCCGCCACCCTCGGTCTCGTCCAGGTAGAAGAAATGGTCGGGCTCGCGGTTGCCCGGACGCACCTGGAAGGTCGCGAAGCGGACCTCCAGGTCCAGCGGCCGCCCCAGGACGCCGGTTTCGATGATGCCCCTAAGCTCCCTCGCCACCGGGTGGAACCGCCACGCATAGCCCGGCAGCACCCTCACGCCGTTGGCTCGTACGGCCTGAACCATGGGCTCCAGGTCGCCGGCCGTCCTGGCGAACTGCTTCTCGACGTAGAAGTGCTTGCCCGCCTCGGCCAGGGCGATGCCGGTAGCGGGTATCTCGTTGGCAGGCAGAGCGACGCACGCGAGGTCGAAATCCTCGTTCCGAATGAGGTCGTCGACGTTGTCGTAGGTCGCCGCGGCGGGATGGTGCTTCCTGGCCTCGTCGAGACGTGACGAGTCGGTGTCCTCGCAGTAGGCCACTATCTCGAGGCCGTCCATCTGCCTGAAGGTGTGTATGTAGCCGGGCTTGGTGTCGTCGAAAGTGCCGACGTGTCCGTGACGCATTCCAACGAACGCAAGCTTCAGGGTGTCTCTGCTCATCCAGCGCCTCGATACATTCCCGGCGGCGCCCCGACGGCGCCCGTCTGTTATATGATGGCGGCGAAGCGGCGCAATCGTAGACTGCGACCCCTGCGGTGTCAAACCAGCGGTGGCAGGGGAATAGCGCGCCTGGGGGTAGCAAATGGAAGTCGCGCTTCTTTCCGACGGCATGGGTTGGCATCTCCACGGCTGGGCCGCGGCCCTGGGCCAGAGATCCGGAGTCGACGACGTGTATCTTTCGGACCCCGACGGTAGCAACACAGACGCGGTCCGGGAGGCGTTGGGAGACCGGCTGAAGGCGGTCTACGACTCCCCGGAGTCCGTCTTCAGCGAGAGGGACGTCGAGATTGCCATCGTGGACTCCTCGCCGAAGAAGAGCCCCGCGATGGTGGAGGCGGCGCTGTCAGCCGGCGTCCCCGTCATCGTCGAAAAGCCCGCGGCCACGGACCCGGACGAGTACGCCCGCCTGGTTGACATGGCCAACTCCAAGGGGCTGCTCCTCGCCATGTCGCTGATGGACGGCCCGCCGGTGCGAGAGGCGGCGCGGCGCGTATCCGAGGGCCAGCTGGGGCGCATCCTCAGCATCCACTACATGCTCGTCGACCACCAGCGGTGGCGGATCCGCGACAGGATGGGCTGGGTCTACTCGAAGGAGGACGCGGGCGGCGGCATGCTCGGCCACGAGTTCTGCCACGCGGTCAACAACATGCAGCGCATTGTCGGCGAGGACATCACCCAGGTCACGGGCTTCGCCGACGTCCGGTCCGGCGAGCCGCTCGAGGTGGAGGACTCGGTCTTCCTGAACGTGCGGTTCCGCAGCGGCGTCGTAGGCGCGTTCATCGGCGGCAGTTGGGGCCCGGCCGTGCGAGACATGGACGCGCCCTACGACGTGTCCAAGCTGAACCTGCCCCACGGCTTTTCGGTCTGGGGCGAGAAGGGCGCGATCCACGGCGACATGTCGGGGGGCCGGTTCGTGATGGACCTCCAGGTGGAGGGCGACCCCAGGACCGAGCGCCCGCCGAAGCCCGGCGGCGACTTCCCGCGCCCGACCGGCGTGCGGCGCTGGGAGACAGTCGTAGAGCGGCCGAGGGAGCGCGGGGCCACGCAGGCCCTGTTCATACAGGAGTGCCTGGACGCGATTCGCGGGGTGGGCGAGCCGCCCATCACGAACGAGGAGGGGCTCCGGTTCCTGCGCGTCCAGCACGCCCTTTACCGCGCATCCGAGACCGGACAGCTCCAGCACCTGCCGTAGCGGTCGGACGGGCAACCCGTCACTGCGATGAAGTGGTCTTCCGACGCCGCACCGTCATACCGGCGGGAGCCGGTATCCAGTCCCGGGCCGGAGGCGGGCACGAGCCAGCAGAGGCACACGGGGATCGTCCTCCACGATGGCCTGCGGTTCGCCTCAGGCTGGTACGAGCAGTAGGGGGCGTCTTCCCCCCGGTCGCCATAGCCGGACGGCCCCTAGTCCAGCTCATCATCCGCCGTTCATCTCACCGCATTGACCGTTATCTCGGCGGGGTCGTCTACGTCGGTGACCTCGATGGTGACCACGATGCTGTCGGCGGCGCCAAACGGGTCGGTGGCGGTCACCACCACGGTGTAGGTGTTCCTGTCCTCGTAGTTCAGCGGAGCCTTGGTCTTCAGCTGGCCGTTCTTCGGGTCGATGCTGAAGAGTGCGGCGTCCGCACCGCCCAGGGTGTGGATCAGCAGGTCATCGTCATCGTCGATGGCTTCGACCGGCGCTCCGATATTCCGTCCTGCCTTCGTGTTTTCCTTCGTGTCTTCGGGCACCGCTCGGCTGGTCGTGTCCGACTGGTCTCCCTCGGTCACGGGGTCCTGGTCCGGGAACACGGGCGCGGCATTGACGAAGCCGCCTTCAGGCTCCGGAGCGCCGGCGGCCGGCTGGTGCCTTCCCACCGGGACCTCCGTCACCCTCATCGCCTGCTGGTCGTCGCCCATGTTGTCCGAGTAGAACGCCGTAGCCCGCAGACACCTGCCGGAGTCGGCCTGGCGCGGGGCGTAGACCGCCGAGGAGACTCCAGTTATCGAGTCCCAGCCTTCCTCTGGCAAGCCCTGGCACGCATCGACCTGGGCGGACTGCTCCCACACCCACCTCCTCACGATCACGCCTCCGTCGGCGTCGGTGGCCGTGGCATGTATTCTGACGCCCACCTCGGGCTGCCGCTGGGAAAGGTCCACCGTTCCCGGGTCGTCCGTATCCACCACATCGACGGTCACGTCCAGGGTCGCCGATAGCCGGCGCGCCCCGGCGCCGGAGCGGGCCGTGATGGTAATCGAGTACGAGCTCCGGTTCTCGAAGTTGGGTTTGTTAGGGGACCTGAATGTCAGAACACCGGTGGTGCGGCCGAGAGTGAAGAAAGTGCGGTCGGCGCCGGACAGCGAGTATGAGACGGTGTTGTCGCCACTGTCCTGGTCGGAAGCGACGAAGGTGTTGGCACCGATAGACGTTTCGCCGTCCTCGAGAGTGATGACCGGCGGAACCACGTCCTGGTCATCTTGGTCCTTCTGGTTCTCCTTAACTTTAAGCAGGGTCGGCACGTCCTCGGAGAACTCGGGAGGCTCGTTCACGTCTTCAACGGTGACGATCACGTCCACCGTGTCCGAGGCGGTCGACGGGTCGCTCACCCTCACCCGCAGGACGTACTCGCTATTGCTGTCTGAGTCCTCCCGCTCATCAGGATCGTCTAGATGCGTCCGAGCGTCCGCGCCCAGCACCTTGGCGACCCTTATCTGGCCGGTGAGGCTGTCGATGGTGAAGCGCGGGGCGCCGTCGTCGTCCTCCAGGTCGTTCGTGTCCAACAGCTCGTAGAGCAGGATGTCCTCGTCCGGGTCCTTCGCCGATACCGGCTCTCCGACAGGCGTGTCCACCGCCGAGTTCTCGTCGATGGACCGGGCGACATCGATGTAGGGGGTGGCCTCATCGTCATCCTGCTCGGCGAACGAGGGTGCGGCGTTGGCCAGGGTACTGGCCTCCACCCGGTAGGCGCTCACCGCCGAGGCCCTCTTGTTCGCCCCAAACCTGTCGGAGTAGGTCACCCTCGCCCGCAGGTACATGCGCACGTCTGCGGGCGCTGGGTTCCGTCTCCGCGAAGTCGCCCCCTCTATGTCCGTCCACCTAGAGCCGTCCGCTGACCTGGCCCACTGCCATCTCTCGGTCGTCACGCCGTCGTCGTCGGACAGATCGGCCGAGAGGAGCCTACCCTCCTGCGGCTGGGGCCTGTCTATGCGGACCGTTCCCCGCTCGTCCACGTCCGTGACCGTCACGGTCACGTCGCGGACGCTTCCGTCGGCTTCTACGGTCAGCCTGTAGACGTTCCCCGCCAGCGCGGACTGCGGGTCCTCGTAGTCGGGAGGCTCCCTGAAGCGCAATACTCCGCGGCGGATCGTGAAGCGATCTTCGTCGGGACCGCTAGTGGACCAGGTTACGGAGCCCCTGCCCTCGCGAAATGCGTTGAATATCCCGACCGGTGTCGTGCCGTTCTCAGCGAAGCGAATCGACCCGTTTCCGACTATCAGCACGGGGTCGTGCACGTCGGTGACGTTGACAATCACTAGCATGCGGTCCGACGCGCCCGACGGGTCGGTCGCAATCATATCCACAACGTAGTTGCGTCTGATCTCGTAGTTCAGGGGGGCCTTCGTCAGCAGCTGGCCGTTGTTCCTCATCACACCAAAGAACGCGGCGTCGGCGCCGCCCAGGGTGTAGATGAGCAGTTTGTCGTCATCGTCGAAGGCGGTGACCGGGGACCCAATGGGCTCCTCGGGAACAGTGTTCTCGGCCACCCTGCGGCTAATCCTCGCGGACGGGTTCACGAACTGCGGAGCGGCGTTCGCGGTTCTTCTGGCCTGGACGGGAGCCTCCGTCACTCCCACAACGCTCTCGTCTGTTTCGTCGATGTTGTCCGAGTAGGTCACCGTGGCGCGCAGGCAACTGCCAACGTCAGCCTCGACCGGGGTGTAGGCGTATGAATCGGCCCCCTCTATGGTGTTCCAGCCTCCAACAACATTGCTTGTGGTCCCCGGGTCCTCACGGCACTCGGCCGACGGGTCGCCGTCGTCACTTACCGTGATCACGTCGGACCTCGCCCACGACCATTGGCTAATGCTCACACCGCCGTCGGGGTCGGTGACCCAGGCATGCACCTCCCTATCCACCTGCGGCTGCCTCTGGGACAGGGAAACATCCCCGACGTCTTCCGCATCAACCACCTCGATGGTCACGTCCAGCGCGGCCGACAGCCTCCGCGCGCCCCCGCCGGTGCTGGCCATGATGGTTATCGAGTAGGAGCTCTGCTTTTCGTAGTCCGGCTCGTGGTCCGCCCCGAAGCCCAGAACTCCGCCGCTGTCGAAGGCAAGCACCTCGCGGTCATCGCCGGTGACCGAATACGGGAAGGTGGTGTCACCGGCGTCCTGATCCGTGACGGTGAAGGTAGTGGCATCGATCGGCGTTACGCCGTCCTCTAGAGTGATGACTGGCCGGACCGGCTGGTCATTCGAGTCCTTCTGGTTCTCTCTCACCCTCAGCCGGGTCGGTACGTCCTCGTCGAATCTGGGGGGCTCATTCACATTGGTGACGGTGACGAAGACGTTCACCGTGTCCGAAGCGGTAGACGGGTCGCTCACCCTCACCCGCAGGATGTACCTGCTGTTGCCGGGGGTGCCCGCATCGCCTGCGGGCAGCGCGGGACTGCCGCCGAGATTGGTCGAGTCCTCGTCCTCCTGCTCGTCGCCGTCCGCGCCGAGCACCCTGGCGACCCTGACCTGGCCTGTGCCCCTGTCGATGGTGAACCGTGCTCCGTCTTCATCCCCCAGATCCGGGGTGTCCAGCAGCTCGTAGAACAAGATGTCCTGGTCCGGGTCCGTCGCCGACACCGGCTGGCCTACGGGCGTGTTCGAAGCCGCGTTCTCGGCGACTGAACGGGACACCGTGGTAACTTCATCCCCGCTCCTGTCCACGAAGGCGGGAGCGGCGTTGGACAGGGTCCGGGCCTCCACCCGGTAGGCGCTCACCGCCGAGGCCGTCTTGTTAGCCCCGAACTTGTCGGAGTAGGCGGCTGTCGCACGAAGGTACATGTCCAGGTCGTCAGGCTCCGGGCTCCGCCTGGGCAACGTCGCTCCTTCGATGTCCGTCCATGTCGTCCCGTCCCCGGACCTCGCCCACTGCCACCCCTGGACCGCAGCGCCTTCGTCATCGTCAGACAGCCTGGCCTCCAACGGCCGGTCGACCTGCGGCTGCGGCCGGTCTATCGTCACCACGCCCGCCTCGTCCACGTCGGTGACCGTTACCGCCACGTCGTGGGTGCCGCCGGCAGCCTCGACGGTCACCCTGTAGGTGCGGCTCCCTCCGGCAGACTGCGGGTCCTCGTAGTCGGGGGGCTCCCTGAAGCTCAGCACGCCGTCATCGATGGAGAACAGGTCGGCGTCGGGACCGCTCAGCGACCATTCGATGACGTCCCCGTCCTGGTCGTAGGCGTAGAAGACGCCTACGGGGCGCGTCCCGTTCTCGCGGTACTCGATGGAGGAGTCGGCTGACTGCGCATACGCCAGGCGGCTCGAGGAGCCTTCCGGGATGAGGTTCACGAACATCGCGACGGCGAACACGACGGCCAGTGTGGCTAGACGGGATTTCACGTATGTCGGTTATCCCAGTGTCGGGGTCGGTCCCACCTGCGCGGTGTCTCTGATCGCCGGCCCGCTCCTGACGAAATTCGCTTTCTCAACTCATCAAGCATACACGGTCGTTTATGAGTTATATGTAAGATTCATCGTGATAAGAAGTGAGTTTCTATGAGACTCATCTGGCGATGAGGCGGTTTCTCCGTCAGGACCAGTTTCCGGGCTTAGTCGTTGGCTTGAGCTTCAGGCTGTACTCCCTTAACACTCAGGCTCATGGCGCGTCTCCTGCGTCTGCGAGCTGCCGCTATCGCCAGCGCTATCAGCACCGCCAGCAGGAGCAGGAGCCACGGCCATTGCGTGACCCACGATGGCGGGATGTCCGGGGGCGCTTGCGAGGCCGTCGGAGTCGGCGTGCCTGCGTCGATCGACTTGGCCACGAGCTGCACCGGGGCGCTCGTCGGCACAGGTGTGAGCCGCGGGGCAGCGGTCGGTACAGGGGAAGGCGTGGCTGTCAGCTGCTGGGCCAGCGGGACAACCTGGTCCGGCGCGGGAGTGGGCGTGGCGGTGGGCTCCCGCGTGGGTTCCTGTGTCGGCGCCGGTGTCGGCTCCGGCGTGGACGTAGCCTCCGGCGCGGGTTCCTGTGTCGGCGTGGGCTTCGGCTCCGGTGTGGGCGTGGCGGAGGGCTCCGGCGCGGGTTCCTGTGTCGGCGTGGGCGTCGGCTCCGGGGTGAGCGTGGCGGCAGGCTCCGTTACGGGTTCCCGCGCAGGCCCGGGCGTCTGTGTCGGCCTGGGAGTAGGATTCGGCGCGGGTTCCCCAGAAGACAAGGGTACGGGTGTGAGCGCAGGAGCACGTACTGGCACATCGTCGTCGGCTATGGTGGTGGTGACGGAGTAGGTGCCCAGGGTCGGTGCAGGACCGCCGCCAACCTCAGGGGTGGAGATGGAGGCCGAGGAGGTGTCACCGGACTCGGTCGACGTGTCGCCGGTCGCGCTCACCGTGGGGGACCTGTCTCTTGCCGAGTCCTGGGTGGAGGAGATGGCGCCCGACGCCGACGCAGAGTTGCTCCCCTCAAGGACCGTCCCCTCGGACGTGCGGTACGTCACGGCGATCGAGACCGAGAAGGTCTCGCGGGACTCGGTCAGCATGTCTTCGGTCGTGCTCACCGTAAACGTCTTGGCCTCTGGCGAGTCCTGGGTGAAGGTGAGGGTGCCAGTCGCCGGCGCGTAGTCCCTCCCCGCTACGGCCGTTCCGTCGAACGTGGAATAGGTCACGACCAGCTCACGGGTGGGGATGACGCCGGAGGGCGACAGGGAGACGGTGTATCGGACGAGGTCGCCTTCGTCCGCCTCCGCCGGGCCCGATATGGAGACCTCGATGGGGTCACTCTCGGCTATGGTTGCCGTGGCCGCGGCCCTGTCCAGGCTCACCGACACCTGGGACGCTGGCTCTCCCGAGACCGCTCCAAGTGTGACCGTGAAGGTCTCTGCCCCTTCGGAGAGCAAGTCCTGGTTTGTGACGATGGAGATGGTCTGCGTTGCTCCCGCTGCCGAGTTGGCGGGGAAGGTAACGGTACTCCGAGGCGGCTCGGTGTAATCGGATGCGTCCGCCGTGACGGGGGTCACGTGGAAGGCGACGGTTACGGCTGCGGCTATCTGTTGCGAGAGCGTAACGGTGAATTCGGCAATGGAACCCTCCAACGTCTCCTCGGAAGGAGGTGCGATGCTCAGGAAGGCGCCGCCGCCGCCACTGCCGACGGCTGTGCCGGTGGAATCGGTAAGGAGTATTGTGGCCGTCCTAAGGCCCAGGCCGGGGGCGCTGCCGGTGATCACGATCGACTCAGTCTCCTCGACTATCCCGTCGGCCGTCGGCGTAACGGTGAACGTGACGGACCCGCTGGACCGGCCGGCCGGAATGGTGATGCTGACCAGGTCTGAAGCTGTGTAGTCGGATTCGTCGGCGGTCCCCGACAGTGTCAGGGTCACGATGATGTCTTCCGTGTGGGCAGCGGAGTTCAGCGCCGCCGTTACCGTCACCGACGTCAGGCCAGCGTTCTCAGCAATCCTGTCGGGGCTGGCGCTCAGGGTGAGGCCGCTGAGTGTAGACGCGGGCGTAGGTGTGGGTGTGGGCGTCGGCGTAGGTGTGGGCGTCGGCGTAGGTGTGGGCGTCGGCGTAGGTGTGGGCGTCAGCGTAGGTGTGGGCGTCGGCGTAGGTGTGGGCGTCGGCGTGGGCGTAGGTGTGGGCGTCGGTGTAGGTGTGGGCGTGGGGATAGGTATGACGACCGGGACAGGCGCAGGTGCTGGCGCCCCGTTGGCGTCGGCTATGGTGGTGATGACGGACCGAGTTCCGAGAGTGGGCGCGGGGCCGCCGCCGCCCGCGGGACCAGAGATCGAGACCCAGAAGGCCTCACCGGTCTCGTCTACGGTGTCCTCGGTCGTGCTCACCGTGAAGGTCTTCTCGCCTGGTGAGGCTGACGTGAAGGAGACGGTGCCCGACGCCGGCGTGTAGTCGCTCCCCGCGACGGCAGTACCGTCGGACGTGGAATAGGTCACGGTCAACTCGCGGGTGGGGATTACGCCGGAGGGCGAGAGGGATACGGTGTAGGTGGCTTCGTCGCCCTCGTTAGCCTCCGTCGGACCTGATATGGAGACTTCGATCGGGTCGCTCTCGGCAATGGTCGCCGTGGCCGTGGACTTGTCCGGGTTCACCGACGCCCGGGGCGCCAGGTCTCCCGCCACCGTTCCCAGCGTGACCGTGAAGGTCTCCGACCCTTCGGAGAGCAGGTCCTGGCTGGTGGCGATGATGATGGTCTGCGTCGTGCCCGCGGCTGAGTTGGCTGCGAAGGTGACGGTGCCCACTGTCGTCGTGAAGTCGGCAGCGTCCGCCGTGCCGGGGGTCACACTCCAGCTCACCGTGATGGCGGCGGCTATCTGTCGCGAAAGCGTAACGATGAACTCGGCGGTGGAGCCCTCTGGCGTCTCCGTCGAGGGAGCCGTGATGCTCACGGATGCCGAGGCGTCCGTTAGGGTTACGGTGGCCTCCGCGCCGCCGAGCCCGGGGGCGCTGCCCGTGATCACTATCGACTCAGCGCCCTCCAGTACCCCGTCGTCCTTCGGCGTGATGGTCAGCGTGTCCGACCCGCTGGACTGCCCCGCGGGGATCGTTACGCTCGCCAGGCTCGAAGCCGTGTAGTCGGAACTGCCGGCGGTCCCCGACAATGCGAGGGTCACGACGATGTCCTCGCTGCCGGTAGCCGCACCCTCCAGCGTCGCCGTCACCGTGACCTCCGTCGCCCCGGCGTTCTCGACGATGCTGGTGGGGCTCGCGCCCAGGGTGAAAGTCGCGGGCGCCGGTGTTGGCGTTGGCGCAGGCGGCGCCGACGGCGGTATCGGAGCAGGGGGCGCCGACGGCGGTATGGGCGCGGGCGTAGACCCTAGCGCATGAGAGTTGTCCTCCAGTGTGACGGTGGCGGCGCCGACGCTCAGCCCCACGGCGGCGGTGGTGGTCCCGGGGATGGTGATGGTCTCGTCATCCTCCACCACAGAGTCGTCGGTGGGATCGATGGCCAGAGTCCCGGTCGCGTTGAACTCGTTGGCCGGTATGGTGATGCTGGCCAGGGTCGTCGTCACCGAGTAATCCGTGTCCTTTGTCGCCGTGCCAGACAGCGTCCCGATGGTCACCACCGTCGCCACGCTGCGCGTCACGCCACCGTTCAGTGTGGCGGTGACGGTGAAGTCGGTGGGGTCGTCGTCCTCCCCGATGCTGGTAGGACTTACGCTGAGCGTAATGTCCGATGGGGTGTCGTCGTCCGTTATCGTGGTGTTCACCGACGACGAAGTGCCCAGGCTCGGCGCGGGGCCTCCGCCCCCGGAGGGACTGGATATCGTCACGGTGAACGTCTCGCCCGTACCCTCGTCTATGTTGTCTTGGGTGGTCTGGACCGTGAAGGTCTGGGAACCTGCCGCCGTATTCGTAAACGTCAGCGTGCCCGAATTGGCGGTGTAGTCGCTGACAGCCGTCGCAGTACCGTTGGAAGTCGCGTAGCTCACCGTCAGGACTTCCGTCGGCGTGACGCCCGATGGCGACAGCGACACCGTGTATGCCGTCGTCGCGTCTCCCTCGTCCACCGACGACGGCCCGCTGATACTCACGGTGATCGGGTCGCTCTCGGCGATGGTGGCCTCTGTGCTCGCGGCGGTGCTCTTGACGTAAACACCGTCCACTCCGGCGCCGGTAACGGCGCCCAGTGCCGCGCCGAAGGTCTCCGCCTCCTCCGACAGACTGTCGTCGCTGACTGCGATGGTGAAGGTTTGGGTGGCCCCAGCCACGGAGTTGGCCGGGAAGGTCACCGTCCCGGAACCTTCCGTGTAGTCCGTTCCCGCCGCGGCCGTCCCTATGACGACGTCGTTCCACGCGACTGTCACGGCCTTCGCCACGGCCTTGGAAAGAGTGACGGTGAAGGTCGCGTTGCTGCCCTCGGCCACCTCCGCCGTAGGGCCGGTGATGCTCAGGTACGTCGCCTCGTCGTCATGAATGGTGATGACCGCGGACTTTATTACCAGCTCCTCGTAGCTGCCGCCGACTATGATGGTCTCGTCGCCCTCGGTCTCAGTATCGTTAAGGATGTTGAGGGTCAGCGTCGCCTCACCGCTGGTCTGGTTGGCCGGGATAGTAACGCTGGCCTGCGCCGGGGCGGTGTAGTCGCCCGAGCTGCCCATCGTCGCCGTGCCCGTCAATGCGAGTTGAACCGTAACGGGATCGCCCTGCGGGTCCCCATTGTGTTCGGCCGTCACCGTGAAGGTTGTGCTGCCGGCGCCCTCGTTCACGCTGTCTGGGTCGACGGTCAGCCAGATGTCAACCGAGTCCCGTGATTCTTGCTGGTTCTCGGGGGGATCACTAGTGGGATCGCTGGCGCTTATAGTCGTGGTGACCGACGAATTCCCCAGGGTGGGCGCCTGACCGCCGCCGCCGGCAGGACTCGAGATGGTCACGGTGAAGGCTTCCTGGGCTTCAGACCGGATGTCGTCGATCGTCTGGACTGTGAAGGTCTTGTTCGCGGTGTCGGTTGCGGTGAATGTGAGCGTACCCGATTCGGCGGTGTAGTCAGACCCGGCCGTCGCCGTGCCGTCGGCGGTCGCGTAGTTCACCGTCAGATCAGCCGTGGGCGCGCCGCCGGAGATGGAGACGGTGTAGGCCGTCGTGGCGTCGCCCTCGTCCACTGTGGGAGGCCCGCTTATGCTCACCGTGATCGGGTCGCTCGCGGCTATCGTCGCCGTGGCGCTGGCGGCCGTGGACTTCACCCATACAGTGTCCGCCTGGTCGCCGGTATCGGCCCCCAGCTCGACGCTGAAGGTCTCGGAGCCCTCCGACAAGTTGTCGGCGGCGACCGCAACCGTGATGGTCTGCGAGGTGGAGTTGGCAGGGAAGGTGACGGAGCCGGACGTAGCTCCCAGATCCGCCGCCACCGCCGTGCCCGCAGCGGCGGACCAGGCGACCGTGACGTCCGCGGTCACGGCCTTGGACAGGGTGACGGTGAAGGATGCGCTGGAACCCTCCGTCACATTCGCCGCCGGTCCGGTGATGCTGAGATACGTCGCCTCGTCGTCATGCACCGTGATGAGCGCGGAGCGGATGTCCAGTTCTCCGGAGGCGCCGCCGACTACGATGGTCTCGTCGCCCTCGATGAGCTCGTCGTCAACCAGCGTCAGGACAAGGGTGCCGGAGCCGCTGTTCGAGTTCGCCGGAATGGTCACGCTGGCATCTGTCGGGCCGGTGTAGTCCGAGCTGCCCGCCGTTCCTCCCAGGGACAGCGTAATCTCCGTGTCCTGGCTCCGTGTACTCCCGTCGTCGTGGGTCGCCGTCACCGTGAAGGTGGTTTCGCCGTCGCTCTCGTTCACGCTGGTCGGGGCGACGGTTAGCCGAATGTCTGCGTCAGACGGGTCAGAAGGGGACAAGATCAGGGCATCGTTGTCCCTGATGGTGGTGGTGACTGAGGATGACGTGCCCAGAGAAGGCGTGGGGCCTCCGCCGCCTGTGGGACTGGAGATGGTGACGGTGAAGTCCTCGGAGTTCTCGGCCAGGATGTCATCGGTGGTCTGCACCGTGAAGGTCTTGTCCCCGGCGTCGGTCGGTGTGAAGGTGAGTGTCCCGGACTTGGCCGTGTAGTCGGAGCCCGCTACCGCCGTGCCGTCGGCGGTGGCGTAGGACACGGTCAGGTCCGCTGTCGGGGTCACCCCAGAGAGCGACACGGTGTAGGTGCCAGCGTTCCCCTCAGTCACCTCCCCTGCAGGCCCGCTTATGCTCACGGTGATCGGGTCGCTCTCGGATATGGTCGCGGTGTCACTGTTGGCCGAGCTCTTCACCGTCACCTGCGATGACAGGTCACCGCCTACAGTCCCCAGCGTCACCGTGAACGACTCGGTCGTCTCAGACAGGTCGTCGTCCGTCACCGCGATGTCGATGTCCTCGGTCGCTCCCGCCGACGATCCCGCCGCAAACGTCACCGTCCCGGAGGTCGGGGAGTAGTCACTGGTGTTCCCCGTGGCCGCCCACGCCACCGTCACGGCCTTCGACACCGCCGCCGACAATGTCACCGTGAACGTCGCGTCGCTACCCTCATCCACGTTGGCTGATGGACCGGTGATGCTCAGCTCAGCCGAGTCCTTGTCGTCCTCTTCTCCGGGGTCAGTGGTGCTCCCGTTGTCGTCCGTCAGCGTGATCGTGGCGTCGCTCACGGTCAGGTTCACCGTAGTGGTGCCGGAGATGACGATCGTCTCGTCACCCTCGACTATGGTGTCGTCCGTTGGCTTCAGCTCCAGCGTCCCCGTCGCGCTCGTCGTGTTCGCGGGGATCGTGATGCTCCCCAGCGACGTGTTCACCGTGTAGTCCGCGTCCTTCGTCGCCGTCCCCGACAACGTCCCTATCGTCACAACCGTCGCTGACGTGCGTGTGGTGGTGCCGCCCAGGGAGGCAGTGACGGTGAAATCGGTCTTGGCGTCGTCCTCTCCCACACTGGTGGGGCTCACCGTTAGGTTGATGCCCGAGATGGCATCGTCGTCGTCGTCAATCGTCGTGGTGACCGACGAAGTCCCAAGGGTGGGCGTCGCTCCGCCTCCGCCCGATGGACTCGAGATCGTCACCGTGAACGTCTCGCCCGGCTCGTCGAAGGTGTCCTCGGTGGTCTGCACCGTGAAGGTCTGAGCGTCCGCGGCCGTCTGCGTGAACGTCAGCGTGCCTGACTTGGCCGTGTAGTCCTTGCCCGCCTCAGCTGTACCGTTGGAGGTGCTATAAGAGACTGTCAGGTCAGCCGTGGGCGTCACTCCAGACGGTGACAGCGACACCGTGTAGTTGGAGGTCGCGTCGCCCTCGTCCACGCTGGATGGACCCGAGATGTTGATGGTGATGGGATCGCTCTCGGCTATCGTTGCCTGGGCCGACTTCGCCCCGTTCTTGAGTGAGATCTGCGACGACAGCGTCGATGTGATCGCCCCCAGCGTCACCGTGAACGACTCAGCCGTCTCGGACAGGTCGTCGTCCGTCGCCGTGATGGTGATGCTCTGGGTGGCCCCAGCAGCACTGTTCGCCGCGAAGGTCACCGTCCCGGAGGTCGGGGAGTAGTCGCTCGTGTTCCCCGTGGCCGTCCACGCCACCGTCACGGCCTTCGACACCGCCGCCGACAAGGTCACCGTGAACGTCGCGTCGCTGCCCTCGGAGACGCTGGACGCCGGACCCTCTATGCTCAGCTCAGCACTGTCCTTGTCGTCGGTATTCGTGGTGGTGGACTTGTCGTCGTCCGTCAGCGTGACGATCGCATCGCTCACGCTCAGTCCCACCTGCGTGGTGGTGCTGCCGGGTATCGTGATCGTCTCGTCGCCTTCCACCGCCGAGTCATCCTTAGGCGTGATGGTGATCGAGCCCGTACCGCTGGTCGAGTTGGCAGGTATGGTGATGCTGGCCAAGGTCGTGATCGTGTAGTCAGTGTCCTTCGTAGCCGTACCAGCGACCGTACCGATGGTCACCACCGTCGCCGAAGTCCGGGTGGTGCCGCCGTTCAGGGTGGCCTTCACCGTCACCGACGTGGCAGCGTCATCCTCGCCGAGGGTGTTGGGGCTCGCGCTCAGCGTGATGCCGGTGGGCGCGTCGTCGTCGTCCGTGATCGTGGTGGTGATCGACTTCGACGTGCCCAGGCTCGGCGCGGGCCCGCCGCCGCCCGTGGGACCCGAGATCGTCACGGTGAAGGTCTCACCCGTGCCCTCGTCTATCGTGTCCTCAGTCGTCTGCACCGTGAACGTCTGGGATCCCGCTGCCGCACTCGTGAACGTCAGCGTACCGGACTTCGCCGTGTAGTCCGTACCGGCCGTGGCAGTGCCGTTGGACGTGCCGTAGCGCACCGTCAGGTCAACTGTCGGCTTCACACCGGACGGCGACAGCGACACAGTGTAGGCCGTCGTGGCGTCGCCCTCGCCCACCGTAGATGGACCGGAGAGCGAGATGGTAATGGGGTCGCTGGCGGCTATGGTCGCCGTCGCTGAGCTCGCGCCGCTCTTCAGCGACACCTGCGACGAGGGCAGCGTCGTCGTGATCGTACCCAACGTCACCGTGAAGCTCTCCGCAGTCTCCGAGAGCTTGTCGTCGGAGGCGGTGATCGTGATGCTCTGCGTAGCGCCCGCCGCGCTGTTCGCCGTGAACGTCACAGTGCCCGACGTGGCAGACAGGTCCGAACCCTCCGCCGAGTCCGTGCCCAGCGGCGCAGACCAGGCCACCCGCACTTCCTTGGCGATGGCCGCAGACAGCGTTACCGTGAAGACGGCGTTGCCGCCCTCCGACACATTGGCCGACGGGCCGCTGATACTCAGCTCCGCAGAGTCCTTGTCGCTGGGGTCACCAGTTGTGCTCTTGTCGTCGTCCGTCAGCGTCACCGTCGTATCGCTTACGCTCAGTCCCACCTGCGTCGTGGTACTGCCGGGGATCGTGATCGTCTCCGCGCCCTCCACAACATCGTCATCCGTCGGCGTTATGGTCAGCGTGCCCGTCCCGCTCGACGAGTTCGCCGGTATGGTGATGCTGGCCAGCGATGTCGCGGAGTAGTCCGTGTCCTTGGTCGCCGTGCCGGCCAGCGCGCCGATGGTCACCACCGTCGCCGAAGTCCGGGTGGTGCCGCCGTTCAGGGTGGCCGTGACGGTGACCGACGTGGCAGCGTCGTCCTCGCCCAGGGTGTTGGGGCTCGCGCTGAGGGTGATGCCCGATGGCGCGTCGTCGTCGTCCGTGATGGTCGTGTTCACTGACGACGTGCCCAAACTCGGCGTCGGCCCGCCGCCGCCCGAGGGACTCGAAATCGTCACGGTGAACGTCTCGCCCGTGCCCTCGTCTATTGTGTCCTCGGTCGTGCTCACCGTGAACGTCTGGGAACCAGCAGCCGCATTCGTGAACGTCAGCGTCCCAGACGCCGCCGTGTAGTCCGTCCCCGCCGTCGCAGTCCCGTTGGACGTGTTGTAGGAGACGGTGAGGTCGGCCGTGGGGGTCACTCCCGAAGGTGACAGCGACACTGTGTAGCTGGAGGTCGCGTCACCCTCGTCCACATTGGACGGGCCGCTGATGTTGATGGTGATCGGGTCGCTCTCGGCTATCGTCGCCTGGGCCGAGCTTGCACCGTTCTTGAGGGAGATCTGCGACGACAGCGTCGACGTGATGTCGCCCAGCGTCACCGTGAAGGACTCCGCCGTCTCCGACAGCGCGTCGTCCGTAGCCGTGATGGTGATGTTCTGCGTAGCCCCAACGGCACTGTTCGCCGCGAAGGTCACCGTGCCAGAGGTCGCCGACAGGTCCGCACCCTCTGCGGAGTCGGTGCCCAGCGGCGCGCTCCATGCCACCTTCACCTCGGCGTCCACCGCCTGGGACAGGGTCACCGTGAACACGGCGTTGCCGCCCTCGGAGACGTTGGCCGACGGGCCACTGATGCTCAGCTCAGCCGAGTCCTTGTCGTCCGTCGGCGTGGTGGACTTGTCGTCGTCCGTCAGCGTGATGATCGCATCGCTCACGTTCAGACCCACCTGCGTGGTGGTGGTGCCAGGTATCGTGATAGTCTCGTCGCCCTCCACCACTGCGTCGTCCGTCGGCGTGATGGTGATCGAGCCTGTGCCGCTGGACGAGTTGGCCGGTATGCTGATGCTCGCCAGCGACGTGGCCTCGTAGTCCGTGTCCTTCGTCGCAGTGCCCGACAGCGTCTCAATGGTCACCACCGTCGCCGAAGTCCGGGTGGTGCCGCCGTTCAGGGTGGCCGTCACCGTCACCGACGTGGCCGAGTCGTCCTCGCCCAGTGTGCTGGGGGCGGCGCTCAGCGTGATGCCAGTAGGAGCGTCGTCGTCGTCCGTTATCGTCGTCGTCACAGACTTCGAGGTGGCAAGACTGGGCGCAGGCCCGCCGCCGCCAGTGGGGCTCGATATCGTCACGGTGAACGTCTCGCCCGTGCCCTCGTCTATGACATCCTCGGTCGTCTGCACCGTGAACGTCTGCGAACCAGCCGCCGCACTTGTAAAGGTCAACGTACCGGACTTGGCGGTGTAGTCGCTGCCAGCCTTCGCAGTCCCGTCACTCGTGCCGTAGCTCACTGTCAGGTCAGCCGTCGGGGTCACCCCGGACGGCGACAGCGACACCGTGTACGCCGTCGTCGCGTCACCCTCGTCCACCGTGGATGGACCGCTGACACTCACCGTGATCGGGTCGCTCTCAGCTATCGTCGCCGTCGCCGAGCTCGCCCCGCTCTTCAGGAATAGCTGCGACGAGGGCAGTGTCGTCGTGATCGTACCCAGCGTCACCGTGAAGCTCTCCGCCACCTCCGAGAGCTTGTCGTCGGTGGCCGCGATGGTGATGGTCTGCGTCGCCCCCGCAGCCGAGTTCGCCGCGAACGTCACCGTCCCAGACGTGGTGCCAAGGTCTGAGGACTCCGCAGCGTCCGTACCCAGCGGAGCGGACCACCCCACCTGAACTTCCTTGGCTATGTCCGCAGACAGCGTTACCGTGAAGACGGCGTCGCCGCCCTCCGAGACGTTGGAGGTCGGCCCCGATATGCTCAGCTCTGCAGAGTCCTTGTCGTTGGTATCCTCCGTGGTGCTCTTGTCATCGTCCGTCAGCGTGGCGGTCGCCGAGGTCACGGTCAGGCCCACCTGCGTGGTGGTGCTGCCAGGTATCGTGATCGTCTCGTCGCCCTCCACCACCGTGTCGTCCGTCGGCGTGATGGTCAGCGTGCCCGTTCCTCTCGGCGAGTTCGCCGGTATGGTGATGCTCGTCAGCGACGTCGCTGTGTAGTCCGTGCCCTTCGTCGCCGACCCGGCCAGCGTGCCGATCGTCACCACCGTCGCCTCGGTGCGGGTGGTACCGCCGTTCAGCGTCGCCGTAACCGTCACCGACGTAGCGGCGTCGTCCTCGCCCAGAGTGCTGGGGCTGGCGCTCAGCGCGATGCCCGACGGCGCGTCGTCGTCGTCCGTTATCGTCGTCCTCACCGACGACGTGCCGAGGCTCGGCGTAGCTCCGCCCCCGCCCGATGGGCTGGAGATAGTCACGGTGAAGGTCTCGCCCGTGCCCTCGTCTATCGTGTCTTCCTTCGTGGACACCGTGAACGTCTGCGACCCCGCCGCCGCCTGCGTGAAGGTCAACGTGCCAGACTTGGCCGTATAGTCCGAACCGGCCGTCGCAGTACCGTTCGAAGTGCCGTAGCTCACCGTCAGGTCAGCCGTCGGAGTCACACCGGCCGGCGAGAGCGACACGGTGTACGCCGTCGTAGCGTCACCCTCGTTCACGGACGATGGTCCCGATATGGCGATGGTGATCGGGTCGCTGGCCGCGATCGTGGCCGTGGCGGATGTTGCGCCGTTCTTCAGCGATAGCTGCGACGACAGCGTCGAGGTAATAGTACCCAGCGTCACCGTAAACGACTCGGCCGTCTCCGACAGAGCGTCGTTCGTCGCCGTGATGGTGATGCTCTGCGTAGCGCCCGCCGCACTGTTGGCCGCGAAGGTCACCGTGCCGGACGTGGACTCAAGGTCTGCACCCTCTGCAGCGTCCGTGCCCAACGGAGCGCTCCACGCCACCTGAACTTCCTTGGAAACGGACTTGGACAGGGTGACTGTGAAGGTCGCGTCTGAACCCTCCGCCACGCTCGATGCCGGCCCGGATATGCTCAGTTCAGCCGAGTCCTTGTCGTCGGTGGGCGTGGTGCCCTTGTCGTCGTCGGTCAGCGTCACCGTCGCCGAGGTCACGCTCAGGCCCACCTGCGTGGTGGTGGTGCCGGGGATGGTGATCGTCTCGTCGCCCTCCACCACCACGTCGTCCTTCGGGGTGATGGTGAGCGTGCCCGTCCCGCTCGTCGTGTTCACCGGTATAGTGATGCTGGCCAGAGTCGTCGCCGTGTAGTCCGTGTCCTTGGTCGCCGACCCCGCCAGCGCTCCGATGGTCACCACCGTCGCCGAGGTCCGGGTCGTGCCGCCGCTCAGCGTCGCCGTCACCGTCACCGACGTGGCCGAGTCGTCCTCGCCCAGAGTGGACGGATCCGCGCTCAGAGTGATGCCGGTAGGCGCGTCGTCATCGTCCGTGATGGTGGTGGTCACCGACTTCGACGTGGCCAGACTGGGCGCGGGGCCGCCGCCGCCCGAGGGGCTGGAGATCGAGACGGTGAAGGTCTCGCCCGTACCCTCGTCTATCGCGTCCCCGGTCGTCTGCACCGTGAAGGTCTGGGAACCCGCCGCCGCATTCGTGAAGGTCAGCGTGCCGGACTTCGCGGTGTAGTCGCTGCCAGCCGTCGCAGTACCGTTCGCCGTCCCGTAGCTCACTGTCAGGTCAGAAGTCGGCGTCACACCGGACGGCGACAGCGACACCGTGTACGCCGTCGTCGCGTCACCCTCGTTCACTGTGGTCGGACCGGTGAGCGAGATGGTGATGGGATCGCTCTCGGCTATCGTCCCCGTGGCGGAGCTTGCGCCGGACTTCAGGGAGATCTGGGAGGACAGCGTCGACGTGATCGCGCTCAGCGTCACCGTGAACGACTCGGCCGTCTCCGAGAGCTTGTCGTCCGTCGCCGTGATGGTGATGGTCTGCGTCGCGCCAACCGCGCTGTTCGCCGCGAAGGTCACCGTGCCCGACGTGTCGTCCAAGTCCGCAGCCTCTGCGGCGTCCGTACCCAACGGCGCGCTCCACGCTACCTGCACCTGGGCAGCCACGGCCTTCGACAGGGTGACGGTGAAGGTCGCGTCGCCGCCCTCCGCCACGCTCGATGCCGGCCCTGATATGCTCAGCTCAGCCGTGTCCTTGTCATCGCCCGGGGTCGTGGTCTTGTCGTCGTCGGTCAGCGTCACAGTCGCCGAGCTCACACTCAGTCCCACCTGCGTAGTGGTGCTGCCAGGGATCGTGATGGTCTCGTCGCCCTCGACCACATCGTCGTCCGTCGGCGTGATGGTCAGCGTGCCGCTCCCGCTGGACGAGTTGGCCGGTATGGTGATGTTCGCCAGGGCCGTGGCGGTATAGTCCGTGCCCTTCGTCGCCAGTCCGGCCAGCGTCCCAATGGTCACCACCGTCGGCGACGGCCGGGTGGTGCCCCCGTTCAGTGTCGCCGTCACCGTCACCAACGTGGCCGCGTCGTCCTCGCCCAGGCTCGATGGGCTGGCGCTCAGCGTGATGCCCGACGGCGCGTCGTCGTCGTCCGTTATCGTCGTCTCCACCGACTTCGAGGTGCCCAGGCTGGGCGCGGGGCCGCCGCCGCCCGTGGGACCGGATATCGTCACAGTGAAGGTCTCGCCCGTGCCCTCGTCCACGTCGTCATCCGTCGTCTGCACCGTGAATGTCTTGTCGGCGTGGCCCGCCTGCGTGAAGGTCAGCGTCCCGGACGCCGCCGTGTAGTCCGAACCGGCCGTGGCCGTACCGTCGGCCGTCGCGTAGCTCACCGTCAGGTCGGCCGTCGGCGTCACGCCGTCCGGCGAGAGGGACACCGTGTAGTCGGTCGTCGCGTCACCCTCGTCCACCGTGGATGGACCACTGATGTTCACAGTGATCGGGTCGCTCGCGGCTATCGTGGCCGTGTCGGATGATGCGCCGTTCTTGAGGGAGATCTGCGAGGACAGAGTGGACGTGATTGCACCCAACTTCACCGTGAAGGACTCAGCCGTCTCCGACAGCGAGTCGTCCGCCGCCGTGATGGTGATGGACTGGGTGGCGCCGGCCGCCGAGTTCGCCGCGAAGGTCACCGTGCCCGACGTGTCGTCCAGGTCCGCAGCCTCTGCGGCGTCCGCATCCAGCGGCGCCGACCAGGCCACTTGTACCTGGGCAGCTACCGCCTTGGACAAGGTGACCGTGAATGTGGCGTCGCTCCCCTCATTCACGGATGCCGAGGGACCCGCAATGCTGATCTCCGCGCTGTCCTTGTCTCCAGGGGTGTCCGTGCTGCTGTCGTCGTCGGTCAACGTCACTGTCGCCGAGGTCACGTCCAGGCCCACCTGCGTGGTCGTGGTGCCGGGGATCGTGATCGTCTCGTCGCCCTCCACCACCACGTCGTCCGTCGGCGTGATGGTGATCGAGCCCGTTCCGCTCGACGAGTTCGCGGGGATGGTGATGCTCGCCAGCGATGTGGCCTCGTAGTCCGTGTCCTTCGTCGCCGACCCGGCCAGCGTCCCGATGGTCACCACCGTATTCGACGGCAACGTGCTCCCGTTCAGCTTTGCCGTCACCGTCACCGACGTGGCAGGATCGTCCTCGCCCAGGGTGTTGGGGCTGGCGCTCAGCGTGATGCCGGTAGGCGCGTCGTCGTCGTCCGTTATCGTCGTGCTCACCGACGAAGTGCCACGGCTAGGCGCAGCTCCGCCGCCGCCCGTGGGGCTGGAGATGGTCACGGTGAATGTCTCGCCCGTGCCCTCGTCTATCGTGTCTTCCTTCGTGTCCACCGTGAACGTCTGTGAACCCGCCGCCGTATTCGTGAAGGTCAGCGTCCCCGACTTGGCCGTGTAGTCCGTACCGGCCGTCGCAGTCCCGTCGGCCGTCGCGTAGCTCACCGTCAGGTCAGCCGTCGGAGTCACCCCGGACGGCGACAGCGACACGGTGTAGTCGGTCGTTGTGTCGCCCTCACCCACGCTGGAGGGACCCGTGATGTTGATGGTGATCGGGTCGCTCGCGTCTATCGTCGCAGTGTCGCTGTTGGCCGAGCTCTTCACCGCCACCTGAGATGACAGGTCACCGCCTACAGTGCCCAGCGTTACCGTGAAGGTCTCGGCAGTCTCCGACAGCGCGTCGTCCGTCACCGCGATGTCGATGTCCTGGGTAGCCTCAGCCGCCGATCCCGCCGCAAACGTCACCGTCCCGGAGGTCGGAGAGTAGTCACTGGTGTTCCCAGTGGCCGTCCACGCCACCGTCACTTCCTTCGACACCGCCGCCGACAAGGTCACCGTGAACGTAGCGTCGCTGCCCTCAGCCACGTTCGACGTGGGGCCGGCGATGCTCAGCTCAGAACTGTCCTTGTCGTCAGCATCCGTAGTGGTGATCTTGTCGTCGTCCGTCAGCGTGATGGTCGCGTCGCTCACGGTCAGATCCACCGTAGTGGTGCCGGAGATGACGATCGTCTCGTCGCCCTCCACTACCGCGTCGTCCGTCGGCTCTAACTCCAGCGTCCCCGTCCCGCTCGTCGAGTTGGCGGGGATGGTCACGCTCGCCAGGGACGTGTTCACCGTGTAGTCCGAGGACCCTGCCGTCCCGCCAAGGGTCAGGGTCACCACCGTATCCGACGACCGCGTGGTTGTACCGCCCTGCAGCGTCGCCGTGACGGTGAACTCGGTCTTGCCGTCGTCCTCACCCACACTCAAGGGGCTGACCGACAACGCGATCCCAGTAAGGGCAGCGTCGTCATCGTCAATCGTGGTGGTGACCACCGATGCAGTCCCAATCGTCGGCGCAGGCCCACCGCCACCGGACGGACTCGAGATCGTCACCGTGAACGTCTCACCAGACTCGTCGAAGGTGTCCTCCAACGTCTGCACCGTGAACGTCTGGGCGCCAGCAGCCGCGTTCGTAAACGTCAGCGTCCCCGACTTCGCCGTATAGTCGCTGCCAGCCGTCGCGGTGCCGTTGGAAGTCGCGTAGCTCACCGTCAGGTCAGCAGTCGGCGTCACGCCGTCCGGCGACAGCGACACCGTGTAGTCGGTTGTCGCATCTCCCTCATCCACGTTCGAGGGCCCCGAAATCGAGATGGTGATCGGGTCGCTCTCGGCTATCGTCGCCGTCGCCGAGCTCGCCCCGCTCCTCAGGGAGATCTGCGACGACAGCGTCGCCGTGATCGCCCCAAGCGTTACCGTGAAGTCCTCGGCCGTCTCGGACAAGTCGTCGTCCGTAGCCCGGATGGTGACAGTCTGGGTCGCCCGGGCTGCGCTGTTCGCCGCGAAGGTCACCGTGCCCGAGGTCGTCGTTAGGTCCGCGGCCTCCGCATCGTCCGTCGCCAGCGGGGCGCTCCATGCCACCGTCACCTTTTTGGATACCGGCGCAGACAAGGTCACCGTGAAGGTCGCGTCGCCACCCTCGGAGACACTGGACGGTCCGCTGATGCTCAGGTCCGCCTTGTCCTTGTCGTTGGGGTCGCCGGTGGTGATCCCATTGTGGTCGTTCAGTGTGATGGTCGCTGAGGTCACGGTGAGGCCCGTGACAGTCGTGCTGCCCGGGATGACGATCGTCTCGTTGCCTTCGACCACTTCGTCATCTATGGGCGTGATGGTGATCGTGCCCGTCCTACTCGCCGTGTTCGCAAGTATGGTGATGCTCGCCAGGCTGGTGGCTGTGTAGTCTTTGCCCGTCCCGGACGTCGCCGTTCCAGTCAGAGTGCCGATGGTCACCACCGTATCCGTCGGCAAAGTGCTCCCGTTCAGCGTCGCCGTCACTGTCACCGATGTGGCAGCGTCGTCCTCGCCAAGGGTGTTGGGACTGGCGCTCAGCGTGATGCCGGTAGGTGCATCGTCGTCATCGTCAATCGTCGTCGTGACCACCTTCGCTGTCCCAAGCTTGGGTGCAGGCCCTCCGCCGCCCGACGGACTCGAGATCGTCACGGTGAACGTCTCCCCCGACTCGTCCGTAGTGTCCTCCGTCGTCTGCACCGTGAATGTCTGAGCGCCCGCCGCCGCATTCGTGAACGTCAGCGTCCCCGACTTCGCCGTGTAGTCCGAACCGGCCGTCGCAGTACCGTCGGCCGTGGCGTAGCTCACCGTCAAGTCAGCCGTCGGCGTGACGCCATCCGGCGACAGCGACACCGTGTAATTGGAGGTCGCGTCACCCTCGTCCACATCGGACGGGCCGGCGATGCTGACGGTGATCGGGTCGCTCTGAGCTATGGTCGCCTGGGCCGACTTCGCACCGTTCTTGAGGGATATCTGCGAGGACAGCGTCGAGGTGATCGTCCCGAGCGTCACAGTGAAGGTCTCGGCCGTCTCCGACAGCGCGTCGTCCGTCACCGTGATGTCGATTTCCTCGGTGGCCCCAGCCGTCAATCCAGCCGCAAACGTCACCGTCCCAGAGGTTGGCGAGTAGTCGTCGGTGTTCCCCGTGGCCGTCCACGCCACCGTCACTTCCTTCGATACCGCCGCCGACAATGTCACCGTAAACGTCGCGTCATCGCCCTCATCCACGTTGGCCGATGGGCCGGAGATGCTCAGCTCCGCACTGTCCTCGTCGTTGGGGTCACCGGTGGTGGTCCCGTTGTGGTCGTTCAGGGTGATCGTGGCCGAACTGACGCCCAGCCCCGTGACGGTGGTGGTGCCGGAGATGATGATCGTCTCGTCGCCTTCCACCACCGTGTCGTCCGTCGGCGTGATCTCCAGCTTCCCCGTACCGCTCGTCGAGTTGGCGGGAATGGTCACGCTGGCCAGGGCCGTGGTCACCGTGTAGTCGGAGGACCCAGCCGTCCCGCCCAGGGTCAGCGTCACCACCGTATCCGATGGCCGCGTGGTGGTGCCGCCCTGCAGCGTCGCCGTGACGGTGAATTCGGTCTTGCCGTCGTCCTCCCCCACACGGGTGGGGATAACCGACAGCGCGATACCCGAGAGGGCATCGTCGTCATCGTCAATCGTCGTGGTGATCACCGACGACGTTCCGATACTGGGCGTCGGGCCTCCGCCGCCCGACGGACTCGATATCGTCACGGTGAACGTCTCGCCCGTCTCGTCGAAGGTGTCCTCGGTCGTCTGAACAGTGAACGTCTGGGAACCCGCCGCCGTACTCGTGAACGTCAGCGTCCCCGACTTGGCCGTGTAGTCAGTGCCCGCCGTCGCAGTCCCGTCCGCCGTCGCGTAGCTGACCGCCAGGTCCGCCGTCGGCGTCACGCCGGCCGGCGATAGCGACACGGTGTAGTTGGACGTTGTCTCGCCCTCATCCACGTTGGACGGGCCCGCGATGTTGATGGTGATGGGGTCGCTTGCGGCTATCGTCGCCGTGGCGCTGTTCTCATCGCTCTTCACCGTCACCTGCGTGGCGGGCAGCATCGTCGTGATGGCACCCAGCGTCACCGTGAAGGACTCGGCTCCCTCCGACAGCGCGTCGTCCGTCACCGCGATGTCGATTTCCTCGGTGGCCCTAGCCGCCGATCCCGCCGCAAACGTCACCGTCTCGGAGGCCGGCGAGTAGTCGCTCGTGTTCCCCGTGGCCGTCCACGCCACCGTCACTTCCTTCGACACTCCCGCCGACAGCGTCACCGTGAACGTCGCATCGGATCCCTCCGCCACGTTCGACGCCGGGCCCCTGATGCTCAGCTCCGCACTGTCCTTGTCGTTGGGATCACCCGTGGTGGTCCCGTTGTGGTCATTCAGGGTGATGGTCGCGTCGCTAACGTCCAGGCCCACCTGAGTGGTGGTTGTGCCGGAGATGACGATAGTCTCGTCGCCTTCCACCACCTCATCGTCCACCGGCGTAATTGTGAGCGTGCCCGTGCCGCTAGTTGAGTTGGCCGGGATGGTGATGCTGGCCAGGGCTGTGGTCACCCTGTAATCGGTGCCCTTCGTCGCCGTCCCCTCCAGCGTGCCGATGGTCACCACCGTCGCTTCGGTCCGGGTGCCGCCCCCGTTAAGCGTCGCCGTCACGGTCACTGTCTCGGCCGTCTCCTGGTCCTCCTCGAAGGTGTCGGGGTCGACGCTCAGCGTGATGCCCGTGGCGGCGTCATCGTCAGTGATGGTCGTGGTCACGGTGTAGTTCGTGGCGTGCCGGCTCGGCGCAGGCCCGCCGCCGCCCGTGGGGTCGTCGAGGCTGACGGTGAAGGTCTCGCCCGTGCCCTCGTCCACGCTGTCATCGGTCGTCTGCACCGTAAACGTCATAGGCCCCGTGGCCGTAGGAGTGAAGGTCAGCGTGCCCGAAGCCCCGTCGTAGTCCGTCCCCGCCTCGGCGGTGCCGTCCGAGGTGGAGTAGTCCACCATCAGGTCCGCCGTCGGCGTCCCACCGGACAGCGAGACCGTGTAGCTGGAGGTCGCGTCTCCCTCGTCCACGGTGGACGGGCCGCTGATGCTAACAGTGATCGGGTCGCTCTCGGCGATATAGGCGTTCGCTGTCAGGGAGCCCACCCTGGGCGATACGAAGGCGCTGACTGACGAGGTGACCTCCCCCAGCTCTACCGTGAAGTTCTCCTGCGGCTCAGACAGCGCGTCTTCCGTCATCGTGACGGTGAAGGTCCGGGTTGCGCCTGCCGCCGAGCCCGCCGGGAACGTCACCGAGCCGCTGGCGGGAGAGTAGTCCGCCGCCACCGCGGTGTTCGGCGTTGCCGACCAGGCCACGCTCACCCTTTCGGCGACCGCCGCCGACAGGGTCACCGTGAAGGTCGCGTCCGAACCCTCCGCCACCGCCGCGCTCGGGCCGCTTATGCTCAGGTCCGCACGGCTGGTGTTGATGATCGTGACGGTCGCGGGGAATACGTTGATGCCCTCGAGCGCCGCGGTCACCTGGACGGTCTCGTCGCTCTCCACGACGGCGTCGTTGGTTGGCGTGAAGGTGAGGGTGGTGATGCCGTATAGCTGGCCCGCGGGTATGATCAGCTTCCCGGTGGCCGCGGAGTAGTCGCCGTCTGCCAGCTTGGCCGTGCCGTCGGCCAGCGACAGGTCGATCTCCGCGTTGTCCTTAAACGGCTCCATCCCATGCAGCGACGCCGTTACTGTCAGCTCGGTGGCCCCGGCGTCCTCCCGCACCCTGCTGGGGCTGACGGTCAGCACGATGCCTCTCCGCCCGGAGTCGTCGTCCAGGATGGTGATCTGCGCCGGATGGACGGTGAGCGGGGCCGCCGTTCCGGTCACGTCCAGGGTCTCGTCCTCTTCGTGCTTATCGTCGCCCTTGACTATCACCTTGAGGCTCCCGGACCCGCTCGATTCTTCGGGGGGAATGGTCACCGTCACCGTGCCCCCGGAGTAGTCCTCGCTCTTGGCGGTCCCGTCCGCCAGGGAGACTGCAACATCTATCGCGCCTGGCAGCGTCACACCGCCGTTCAGCGTCGCAGTGACCTTGACGTCAGCGGCCGTATCGGAGCTGCCCTCGCGCAGGACCGACGGCTCGACGCTCAGCGTTATGCTCGGAGGCTTGTCGTCGTCCTCGAGGGTGACGGCGGGCTCGTCCGAGGTCGTCATGCCGCCGCCGGCGTGGCTGGTGAAGACGATGTCCTCGTCGTCCTCCACGATCTCGTCATCGACCGGCGTGATCGTCAGCGTCCCGCTGGCGCTCTCCTCACCTTCGCCGATGGACAGACGCAGGTAGTGCCCGCTGATGGTGTAGTCTTCCGTCGACACCCTGGTGCCCCTGTCGGAGTTCGGGAAGACGAGCACCTCGACCTCATTGGTCGTAAACTTCTTGTGGCCCGATATCGTGGCGGTGAAGGTGATCTGCTTGGCCCCGTCTCCTTCACTCACCGTGGTGGGAGAGGCGGTCAGCGTGTACGAGTCGGGGTACGCATCATCGTCGGTGAAGGCGTCGGCGATGGTCGTGGTCCTGCTCCCCTCGTTTATCACGGGCGTCTTGCCGCCGCCGCCCTGGGCCTCGGAGAGGGTGACCGTGAAATCTTCCGTAGGTTCGAACCTGGTGTCGGTGGTGGTGCTGACCGTCACCGTCTTGGTGCTGTCGGTAGGCGTGAAGGAGATGGTCGTGTCCACCGCCGTGTAGTCCTGTCCGGCGGTCGCCAGGTCGCCGGCAGCCCCGGTCTTGAACCTCACCGTGACGTCAGTGGTGCGGCCGCCTTCCAGCTTGACGACGTACGAGGCGGTGTCTCCTTCGTCGACCGACTCCGGCGCGGTCTGGAAGAAGATCACGGGCGCGGCCGGAGCGGCGTTGGTGAGGGTGATGCTCGTCGTCTTCACCGTATGGCAAATGGCCGTGCCATACAGCTTGATAGTCTCGTCACGTTCATCCAGCGCGTCGTGCACCGGAGTTACCGTCAGGGTCGCGGTGCCGCTGGTCTCGTTGGCGGGTATGGTGATGGTGACCGGCAGCGGCGCCGTGTAGTCATCCTGGACCTTCGCCGTCCCGGCCAGGGACAGCTTCACCACGGTGTCCACGTTCCGGGCAGCGTCGCGAGTCGCCGTCACGGTCACTTCCGTGGCGCCCGCATCCTCCGCAATCGTGGACTCGCTCACGCTCAGCGCGATGTTGTTGACGTACTCGTCCCGGATGGTCAGAACGGCCCGGCCTACTGTCAAACCGACTGTGGTCGTCCCCTCCACCCATATGGTCTCGTCGCTCTCCGACAGGTGATCGCTCACCGGAGTGACGGTGAAGGTCCCAGTTCCACTGGTGGCGTTGGCCGGTATGGTGATCGAGGCGAGGCTGGTCGCCGTGTAGTCCGAGCCCTTCTTGGCCGTGCCGGACAGGGCGCCGATGGTCACCACCGTCTCCGACGACCGCGCGCCGCCCGGGAGGCTCGCCGTCACCGTGACGGACGTGGCGTCGCCAGACTCGCCCAGGGAGCTGGGGCTCGCCCTCAGCTCGATGTCGTCCCTGTCGTTGTCAGTAATCGTCAGGACCACCGGGGCCACTGACAGCCCGCCGGTAGCCGTTGCCTTGAGGAGGATGGTCTCGTCCCCCTCCACCTCGCTGTCGTCAGTCATGGTGAAGCCCAGCGCCTGACCGGTGGACGCGCTCTTTGCACCGTCCGGGATGGTTATCGACCATCCCGACCATCCTACGTAGTCCTGGGGATTGCCCAGAGCGCCCGGAGTGGCCGTGCCCTCCGGGGGCAGCACCCCGGTTATCGTTACTTCACCCTGCGTGCCGCTGCGGGTAGCGGTAAGGGTGATGCGGGCCGAATGTTCGTGCTCCCCAATGGTGTAGCGGTTCGCGGTCAGCCTGATGTCGTGCTTGTCGTTGTCCTTGATGGTCAGGATGGCCGGGGCCACCGTCAGCCCGCCGGTGGCCCGCCCGTTCACGATGATGGTCTCGTCCCCCTCATCGAAGTCGTCGTCATTGATGGTGAAGCCCAACGCCTGGCTGGTGGACGCGCTCTTTGCACCGCCCGGGATGGTTATCGACCATCTCGTCCACTCCACGTAGTCTTGCCAATCGCCCAGCGCGCCCGGAGTGGCCGTGCCGCCCGGAGGAGAATCCCCGGTTATCGTAACTGCGCCCCCCGTGTCGCTGCGGGTAGCGGTAAGGGTGACGCGGGCCGAATGTTCGTGCTCCCCAAAGGTGTAGCGGCTCGCGGTCAGTGTGATGTCCTTGTTGGCATCGAGGATGACCGTCGTCACCTTGTCGACGACCATGCTCGGCGGGGGCGTCCCGCCCCCTCGCACGTTGGACAGGCTGAAGGTGAAGACCTCGCCCGAATCCGTCTCAGTGTCCCCAAGAATCGGCACGGTCACAGTCTTCGGCCCGGGGCTGGTCGGGGTGAAGGTCAGTCTTCCGGACATTGCGGTGTAGTCGGTCCCGGCCACCGCTGCCGGTCCCCGGTAGGGGTCTGACCCGTCGGACGTGGCATAGTTCACGGTCAGATCCGCGAGAGGCACGGCGCCCGCCGGTGACAGCGAGATGGTGTAGACCGCGGAGCTGCGCTCCATCACGGTCGCCGGCCCGCTGACGCTGATACCCGTAGCCATGGTGTCGTTGTCGGTGATGGTGATGGTGATCTCCGCCGGACTCACCGGACGGGCGCCCGACTCACCTGAAACCGCGATCGTTTCGTCTCTCTCCACCACGGTGTCATCGACCGGGGTTATGGTCAGCGTCCCTGTGGTCTGGCCTTTGGGAATGGTGATTGCCATGGCCGTGGCCATGTAGTCTGCCGGGGCCTCCGCGGTACCGCCCAGCGTGATGTTCACGGCAGTGTCCGTATCACGCGCCGCGCTCATGGTTGCCGTCACCGTTACCGCGCCGGCGTCCTCGGCGATGGTGCCGGGGCTGACCGAGAGGGTGATGTTTTCCGGGTCGCCGATGGTGAGCATTGCCGGGGTGACGGTTGCGCCGGTCACGGTCGCCGTATAGAAAATCGTCTCGTTTGGTTCATCCAGCTCGTCGGAGCAAACGAGGATGGTCATGGTCGTCGATGCGCTGGACTCGCCCGGTGCGATGCGCACATCCGTGGGATGTACCTTTGTGTAGTAGTCCCGTCCGCGGCAGGACCCACGTCCCGGCCTGGTGTAGTCGGTGCCGTTGATGGCTGTCTGGGTGGGCCCGGCCACGCTCCATTCGACCGTATGGTCGCCGACTGTGCCGTCCCGGGTCGCCGTGAGGGTGACCTGGACGTCGATGTCGGACTCCCCTTCCTGGACGTACTCAGGGTCGAACGAGAGGGTGATGTGGGCGAAATCCTCGTCCTTGGCGATGGTCGCGCTGGCGGCGGCGGGATCCAAAGACACCGAATCCGCCAAGTGGCCGCCCACGGGCCCCAGCGTCACCGTGAAGGTCTCCGCAGCCTCCGCCTCGGTGTCGTCGGTGATGGGGATGCTGATGGTCTGCGTTGCCCCGGCGGCAGAGCCTGCGGCGAAAGTCAGGATGCCGGCGGTTGCGCCCAGGTCGGCCGCCGTAGCCGTGTCGGTGTCCAGGGGCGCGGACCACGGGACGGTGAGTTCTCTTGCTATTCCAGCGGACAGCGTTACCGTGAACTCGGCGGTGGAACCCTCTTCCACCTCGTCCGGGCCGGTGATGCCCACCGTAGCGGTGTCGTTGTCCGTCAGGTCTATGGTGTCCGGGAAGATGACGAAACCGGGGACGCCGCTGCCGCCAACAACGATGAACTCATCGCCCTCGACAACCTCGTCTTCGACGGGCGTAATCTTCAGCGTCGTGGAGCCCGTGGCGGTGGACGCCGGGATCGTCAAGGCGCCGGTGACAGGGGTATAGTCGTCGGTGGCGGTGCCGGTGAAGTTTATTCTCACCGTGGTCGGGTTGTCGAAGGTGGTGCAGCAGTCCAGGTCCACCTTGACCGTGAAGTCGGTAGCTGCGCCGTCACCCTCGCCTACGCTGTCCGGCGTCACCGTGAGGGTTGCGCCGAGCAGCGGCCCGGCGGCGTCCACGATTCCAGTGGTCGCTATGCTGGCGCCCAGGCTGGGCGTGAGGCCGCCTCCGCCCGAGGGGCTGGAGAGCAGCAGACGGAAGTACTCGACGGGCTCGGTGATGGAGTCGGTCAGCACCGGCACGCGCACCCGCTTGCTCGTCTCGCCCGGCACGAAGGTCAGTGTGCCCGATTGAGGCGTGAAGTCATCGCCGGACGTGGCCAGACGCGCGGGGGCAAGGGCGCTGTAGGTCTGGTAGTTCACGGTCAGGTTGGCGGTGGGCGCCCGGCTGAGAGACACCGTGAAGTCGGCATATCCGCCCTCGACCACCGTCTCCGGGCCGCCGACGGAGACCACCATGGCCCGGTCCCTGATGGTCGTCGTGGCCGTGTCCGTTCCCAGCGCCGCCGCGGATATGTTGCTCTGCCCTGAATAGTATGTCTGCGGGTTGGAGAGTGTCAGGCTGAAGGTCTCGTCAGACTCGTCCACGTTGTCAGCCGTGACTGGCACCAGCACCTCCCAGTCCGAATACCGTCGCTGGATCTCCTCGATGGTGGGAACACTACTACCAGTGGGGATGGGCATCTCCAGGGTGCCGGAGGCGGCGGTGTAGTCAGTCCCCGCCTCCGCAGTGCCGTCGGAGGTGGCGTAGCTCACACTGGCTCCCATGTCTGCGACCAGGTCGACGTTCCGCGTCACGATGAAACGAGCTCTCGTGCCCTCGTCCACGAACTCGGGCCCGCTGACGGAAAAGGCAAGGGGAGTCGATTTGATGGTCGTGGTCACCGACGAATTCCCCAACATCACCGGCGTCGTGCCTCCGCCTCGGAGATTGGATAGCGAGATTGTGAAGGTCTCGTCCGGGTCGCTCCTCGGGTGGTCCGTGAAATTGACGAACACGGTGGACCAGGTCACTCCAAACTTGTTTCCATTGTCCTGATTGCTGGGCCCTATGGTAAGCGTCTTAGATACTCTCCCATAGTCGCCCGTCTGGCCTCCAATACAGCTATTGTCGGAGCTGATACACTCGGTTGCCGTCCCGTCGGCGGTAGCGACGTCTACCTGGATGTCCGCGTTGACGGGCCCTGAGAGGAGGACATGGTAAACGGCATAATCAGTGCTGCTCTCGTGGGCGAACGCCCTCGGCCCCAACAGGGTGACCGTCACGACATCCCCTTTGGCGATGCTGGCGTCGGCGCTGGACTTGGCGGAGTCAACCGACACCTTGGAAGCCACGTCCCCGCTTACGCTCCCCAGAGTTACGGTGAAGGTCTCCTGCACCTCGTCTATCCCGTCGTCGGCTATGACCATGGTTATCGTCTTCGCCGCGCCGGCGGCTGACCCCGCCGGGAAAATGACGCTGCCGGAGTCCGGCGAGTAGTCATCGGCGGAGGCCGGGGCCTGGGCCGTGGAGCCCGCCGACCACGCAACCACCACCTGGGAGGCCACCGCGTGGGACAGGGTGACGGTGAACTCAGCGTTGCTGCCCTCGGTCACCAGCCCGGCGGCGGCGGTGATACCCAGGGTGGCGGTGTCGTCGTCGGCGATGGTGATGGCGGCTGGGGTCACGTCCAGCCCGGCGGATGCCCCCTGCAGCTCGATGGTCTCGTCGCCCTCCACAACCTCGTCGTTCGCCGGCGTCACGGTGAAGCTGCCCGTCCCGCTGGACTCACCTCCGGTTATGGTGATGTTCCCCAGCGTCGTGGCCGTGTAGTCCCCGGTGCTTCCGTTCGTAGCCGAGCCGCCCAGGGTGACCTCAACGGTAGCGTCAGTGCTCAGGGTGCCCCCCTCCAGCGTGGCGGTCACGTTGACCGTCCCGGCCGCGTCAGCCTCGCCGAAGGACGTCTTGTCGACACTGAGGACGACGGAGGAGGGATCGCCGTCATCGTCAACAATGGTGGTATTGACGAACTGGGTGGTGTCCAGCATGGGAAGCGGCCCGCCGCCGCCCTGGGGATTGGACATCCTGAGCTCGAAGTAGCGGTTGCCCTCGTCGTCCTCGTTGCCGGAGGTGGCCACGGCAACCGTGGCGGAGGTCTCCCCCGCCGCGATGGTGACAGTCCCGCTGGCGGCGGTGTAGTCCGTGCCCGCCAATGCCGTCTTGTCCGTGGTGGTGTAGTCCACCGTGATGTCGCCGGTTGATTCCGCGCTATCCAGCGAGAAGGTGTAGGTGGCCGATTCGCCCTCCGCGACCCGCGCATCGCCCGATATGCTCACCGTGACGACGTCGCTTTCGGCGATGTCGGCGGTGGCCGTTCCCTTGCCCGGCTCTATGGACACCTGGGAGGCCGCTTCCCCCGTGATGGCGCCAAGGGTAACGGAGAAGGACTCCGTCGACTCGGGGTCCAGGTCGTCGGTGACGGGGATGGCGATGGTCTGCGTGGCGTTGTCGGGCGATCCGGCGGGGAATGTGACCTTGCCTGAGGACCCGACGAAGTCGTCCGCCGACGCCGTGCCGGGCGACGCGGTCCAGGCCACAGACAGGGGGGCGTTTACTCTCCGGCTCAGCGACACCGTGAACACGGCGTCCTCGCCCTCCTCGACCTCTCCCGGCGGGCGGGCAAGGGAAACCACGGCCCGGTCGTTGTCCTTGAGGGTGAGGTCAACGCCCCTCACCACTTCTGTCACGGAGCCCGGGGGCACCACTCCGTTTATGGCCCAGTCCGGGTCAAACCTTATCTTCTCGTCGCCTTCCACCAGGGAGTCCGCGATGCCGGTGAAATCGAAGGTCAGGGAGGCGCCCTTCTGCCCGGCTTCAATTCTCAGCTCCTGGTGTTTGGTGTTGACCGTGTAGTCGCTGTTTTCCCGCGCGTCGTGGGCTATGTCGATTCTGATTTGCGGAACGACTATTTCGGTGGTCCTGGTCGGTCCGGTCAGGGTGGCCGTGACCGTCACCCGGCCTCCAGAGGAGGGCGTTGACGACTCGGTAATGCTGTCGGGCGACAGGGTGAGCACAATGTCGGGTATCTGTTCCAGCGTCACCGTGTAAGTGGGCGACTCTCCCCCGGCCTTGTCCACCACCTTGAAGGTGAAGGAAGAACCGATTTCTAGGCGGAAGCCGTCGGGCTGCGGAACGTACTTCAGCTTGCCCAGGTCGTCGACGGGAATCAGCTGGCCCGCGGTGACCGCTGTGCCATCTAAACGCAGCTCGCCTTGCCGGCGGTTTCTGTGATTTCTGTCTATGCCTGGCAGCGTGACGATCTTCACCTTGCTGAGCGAGTCTCCCGCGTCCGCGTCGGTGAAGGGAAAGTCGCTCTCGCTGAAGGTCGCCCCGGCATGGCGCGAGACCTGCTTGGTGAAGTCCGCCGAGTCGGGGGCAGTGTTGGCCAGTGTGGTCGCGGTCTTGGATTCAGGATACGGGAGTCGCGTCACCTGTTCATCCAGGTTGCGGGCAATCACCTTCACGTAGTAGGTAGTCTCGGGAGTCAGGCCCGTCAGGGTTGTGCTTGTCCCGGACCCGATGGTCACTTCAGTGGGGCGATCAGGCCATATCCCACTGAAGTCGTCGTCCGCTTGGTAAAGCACGTAGTATTCTTTGATGGGCGATGTGGACGCGGTGTCGGGAGGAGTCACGGTCACCTTCATCGTGGTGGCCGTGACCTCGGAGAAGGTGAAGTCGAAGGCCGGCGGGGGCCCTTCGTTCACGTTGGTCACCGCTATGTTCACCGTAATGGATGCGTCCACCACCGCGTCGTCGTCGCCCTCCAGGGTCTTGCTGTCGCTGACGCTTACCTGAACCTCGTACGCGTTCTTCGCCTCGTAGTCGAGCACGGCCCCGACGGCGACGGAAATCTGGCCCGTGCCGCTGTCGATGGCGAAGGAAGCAGCGTCGGCTCCGCCCAGGCTGTAGGTCAGGGTATCGCCGGTGTCCGGGTCGGTGGCGGTCACCGCGGCCCCGACCGCCGTTCCGCCGGCGGAGTTCTCCGGTATCTCCCGGCTGAGCGGGCCATGACTACCGAAAGAGGGCGGGACGTTGACAACCCGGTGAAGGGTGAGGGTGTATTCGCTCCCGGACTCCTCTCCCTCCTGGTCTATCACCTTGAACCTCACGGCAACCGTACCGTCGAAGGTCGCCCCCGGAACGAAGACCAGGCTGTCCAGATCGCTGACCTTTATGAGCTGGTCCGGGGCCACGGACCGTCCCAGTGTGCCGTCGGACTGCCTCAGCTTGAAGTCGCCCTCTGTGGTAACGACGGAGTCTGCCCCTCTTCTGTCAACCCTGCTTGTGAACTTGACGTTGCCCAACACGTCGTCGTCCTCGTCGGAGGTGAAGGGGAAGTCGCTCTGGGAGAAGCTGGCGTTCTCGTCGTTCCTGAAGTACTTGGTGAAGTTCGTGGACCTGGGCCGGGAGTCCGTGGTGGTGGCGGACAGGGTCGCCTCCGGGCTATCCCCATCTTCATTGCGTGCCTTGAGGGTGAGGTTATAGGTGGTTCCGATATCCAGGTCGCTGAGAGTGAGGGAGTATGTGGCGCCGTCGGGCGTCTTCTTGGTAGTCGTGGTGGAATCGGGGGCCTCGGCTTCTAGCTCAAACTCCGTGATGTCGGGGCGGCCAGTGTTGTCCGGCGCTTCCCACGTCACCGTGAAGCCGGTGTCGGTGATGCTCGTGACCTGCGGGTTCACCGGGGCCAGGGGCGGCTCTTCCACGTCCGTCACGTCGATGGTCAGGTTCACCTCGGCGGCCTGGCCGTTTACGGTCCACTTCACCTTTCCGGTGTAGGAGGACTTGGCCTCGTGGTCGAGGGCCGCGCCCTCCGCCACGGTTATCTGGCCGGTGGAGGAGTCGATCTCGAATGCGCCGGAGGTCGCAGCCTCGCCCGTCAGGGAATAGAACAGCGTCTCTGCCCCGTAGGGCATTCCCGTAACGGGGTCGCCCACGGCAGTGCCCGCCACGGAGTCTTCGGCGACGCTCCGCGTCTGGTTCGAGATGCCGCCAACGGAGATGACCTGGAAGACGTACCCGCCGTACCCGTCATGGGCGCCGTAGGTGACATTGGCGGCGCCGGTGATCGGGTTGAGAAGGTGTATCCTCAGCTTCTTGACGGTGTTCCCGTTTTCTACGACATCTTCGATCGTGGCGGTGACTATGCCTGCGGGGTTGGATGAGACCGAGTAGGTCAGCGCGTCGCTGTCGGGGTCCGTGAAGTCGTCGTCGATTCTTTGAACTGAGTCGTTTCCGCCCCACTGGAGAACGTAGGTGGGATTGAGGCTGCCCGTCGCCAGCTTCGGCGGCCGGTTGGCGCGGCGCTCGACCCATGTCCATTCGGTGTAGCGCACATCCGAGTACTTCACGCGCACGTCCACTCTGTAATTCCCGCCGGCCTCCAAACCGCTGAGCACCACACTGCGCCCGGCGCTGGTCAGGGCTCCATGGGCAGTCCAGCCCTGTCCATCTCTCCCGTACCGAAACTGATACTGTTCGACGGTCAGGTCAGTCTCCCCGGACTGGTTCTTGGACATGTCCGGGGCGTCCCAGGACACGCTGAAGCCCGGGGTCGACGGCTCGCTGTACTGCTTTCGCAAGACGGAGAGATTCTCGACATTGGGCCGCCGCCAGTTGATGTCTTCCTGGCTGCTCCGGGCCGTCCGCCGGGCCGCGCCCGCGGTGATGGTGAAGCTGAAAGAGGCCTGGACGCCTGCCCCGTCCGTGGCGGTGTAGACCAGGGTGTGCCTCCCGGCCGCCACGGTCCCGCTCACGATGCGGGTGTCGGGGTCGAAGGACAGCCCCCCGGGCAGGCCCGTCAGGCTGTAGGTGAACTCGCCCCGGCCCCCCTCGGCCTCGGGCAGCGTTACGTCGTCGATCTCCCCCGGCGCCTCGAGGATTAGGCCGGTTATCTCAAAGGGGAAGTACAGCGGCAGGGCAGTCTCGGCCACGTCCGTGACGTCGATGGTCACGTCCACGGTGGCGTCCACGGCCGTGTCCGCGCCGCCTGCAGCATCCTTGCCGTCGCTGACGTTCACCGTCACCGCGTAGCCGGTCGTGGTCTCGTAGTCCAGGCTCGTGCCCTGGCCGACCCTGATCTGGCCGTCGCCGTCTATGGTGAAGGAGCCGGCGTCTGCGCCGGTCAGGGTGTAGACCAGGGTGTCGCCGTCCGGGTCCGTGGCGGCCACCGCCGCGCCCACCGCCGTATCCGCCGCGCTGTTCTCGGCGACCGAGCGGGTCAGCGGCCCGGCGCCGTCGTCGAACGCGGCAGGGGAGTTGCCCGTCTGCCCGGCTGGGGCGGTCTCCACGACCTCGAACTTCAGCGCCAGGTGCTCGCCGCAGATGCCGCCGTTGCACGCCTCCACCCGCACCACCCACTCGCCGTAGTCGTCGACGGTGATGCTGGCGTCGGATGACTGCACCTGCACGCCCGTGTTCAGCCTGTCGCCCTCGCCCGTCGCCCGCCAGCGCACCAGGTAGTGGGTCGCCCCGTCGACGTCGTCCCAGTCCAGCGACACGTCCAGCGAGGCCGGCTGGGTCTCCGCCTCCAGCCCCGAGGGCTGGCCGGGGGGCTGGATGGGCTCAGGCGTAGGCTCGGGCGTCGGCGTGGGTTCCGGCGTCGGCGTGGGGGTTGGTGTAGTTTCCGGCGTTGCTGTGGGCTCGGGAGTAGCCGTGGGCTCAGGGGTTGGCGTGGCCACAAGCTGGAGCTCGAAGTTCCGCGCCAGGTGATCTCCACAGACCGCGCCGTTGCAGGCGTTTACCCGCACCACCCACTCGCCGTACTCCTTGAAGGTGATGCTGATGTCGGAGGCCTGCACCTGCACGCCCGCGCTCAGCCTGTTGCCAGTGCCCGCCGCCCGCCAGCGCACCAGGTAGTGGGTGGCGTCGTATACGTCGTCCCAGTCCACGTATACGGTCAGCGAGCCCACCTGGGTCTCCACCTCCAGCTCCGTGGGCTGGCCGGGTGCTGGGATGGGTTCCGGCGTGGGCTCAGGCGTCGGCGTGGGCTCAGGCGTTGACGTGGGCTCAGGCGTCGGCGTGGGCTCAGGCGTTGGCGTAGGTTCTGGCGTCGGTTCGGGCGTAGGCTCAGGTGTGGGTTCGGGCGTGGGTTCCGGCGTGGCCTCAGGGGCCGGCTTGACCTGGAATTGCTGCGCCAGGTGCAGTCCACAGCTGAAGTCGTTGCAGGCCTGCACCCGCACCACCCACTTGCCGTAGTCCGCCACCGTGATCTCGGCGTCGGACGACTCTACCTTCACGCCCTCGTTCAGCACGTTGCCCGGGCCCGCCGCCCGCCAGCGCACCCAGTACTCGGAAGCCTCTTCCACCTCGTCCCAGTCCAGCGACACGTCCAGCGAGCCTTCCTCGGTCGTCACCTCCAGCTCGGTGGGCCCTGGAACAGGTACGACCTCGAAGTCATTCGTGCGGGGCTGTCCACAGCCGGAGTCGTTGCAGGCCTGCACCCGCACCCGCCACTCGCCGAAGTCCGCCACAGTGACGACGATGTTGGACGCCGGGACCTTCACCCCCTCGTTCAGCTTCTCATCACTGTCGAGGGGCCGCCAGCGCACCAAGTACTCCGACGCGCCATCGACGTCGTCCCAGGTCACCGAGACGTTCAGCGAGCCCAGCTGGGCAGCGGCCTCCAGTCCGGCGGGCTTGGCCGGGGCGGCCGTCCCGCCGTCGGCCCCCGCCGGTCCCCCACCGGCCCAGGTCACCGGCAGGGTGGCTACGAGAACGAGGAGCAGCGCAACGAAGAGGCGGTTGAGCCGGAGGAGCCTGGCTCGCCTCAATCGCGAACGCCTTGCCGCAGCAAGCTCGTGACTACGCATGGGCCGAGACACCGCAGGGGGCGGCTTTCAAGCCGCCAGTACCGGATACTGGGCGCGTGCGGCGGGAGCGGAGCTGCGGGTCTGCACTACGCAGGGCCCTCGACCGGCATCCGTGTTCGTGAAGACCATTCATGAAGCGCCATGGCGTCATTGGGAGTCCAATCCGGCAACCATCCGACGCTGCGCGAGCATCGAGACCCAGATAGTCGCTCGCGCAAACGTTTCACTAGCCATTAGTTGGCTGTGGCAAGTATTCCAATATACAAAGTATGCGTGTGGACAATGTGAAGATTACCGCCCAAAACTGTGTCAATCCTGTGACGATTCCGACACACAATCGGCACAGCCTGCTGACCGAAGCCTCGCTTGAGCTCCCCGGTCGAGCTGCGACGAGCCATGGCCCGCCCAGGCGTGATCCTGTACAGAGAATGCAGGAAGGCAAACGGAAGAATCGCTATAGGAAACGGAGCGGCTGCAGGCCTGAGAAGCCCCGCTGTCGAAGCGTACGCTTGGCCTGGATGTGAGCCGTCCCTACGGCGCCATGTCCGGAGGGGATCCCTGGAGCCCGCTGTTAGGGACTCGGCATCCGGTAGCCCGTGGCAGGCACGGTGAAGATGTAAGTGGGGCTCTCGGCCCGGTCTCCCAGCTTGTGTCGCAGGTTCTTCACAAAGGTGCGCACCACCTGCGTGTCGCCGGTGTAGTGGATGCCCCAGACCCGTCTCAGCAGGTGCTCGTAGGTGAGCATTCGACCCGGGTTCATCGAGAGCTCGCAAAGCAGCTTGTACTCGGTGGGGGTGAGATGTACCGGCCGCCCCCCCAGCGACACGCTGCCGCTGACATAGTCGATGGTCAGCTCCCCCAGCGCGAACGATTCTCCTGTTCTAGTCCGGACCAGGGTTGCACGCTTGCTCAGTATCGCCCTGACCCTGGCCGCCAGCTCCCTCGGGGAGAAGGGCTTGACGATGTAGTCTTCTGCTCCCGCCTCGAAGGCTCGGATGGTGAACTCATCCTCGTCATGGTCTGACAGGATGATTATCGGGATGTCGGAAATCTCGAGGACGCGCCTGATGAGCCCAACGCCCTCGGCCACGTCCAGCGTGCGGCCAAGCAGTACGAGGTCGGGCTTCTCGGTCCTGACAAGGTGCATCGCGTCTTCCAGGTCAGTGGTCGTGATGGAGGTGTAGCCGGCCTCCAGGAGGCTGCTGCTGACCGACCTCAGCATATGATGCTCGCTATCGACCGCGAGAACGCGCGCGTGGACGCTTATCTCCCCCTGTGAATCGGGGGAAGAAGTACGGCTGGGGCTTGGCTCCGGACGAAGGGCCTGTTGTTCATCGGCTACGGGAACCGTGAAGCTAAACTTCGCGCCGAGTCCCGGTCCTTCGCTCTCCACCCATATGCGGCCGCCGTGGGCTTCGACGATTCCCCTGCAGATCGCGAGGGCCAGGCTCTCATAGGTCAATGGACCGCCGTTGACCTCGGGCTCGATCGCGGAGTGCTTCCTGAAGATGTGCGGCGCCTGCTCGGGCGCTATCCCCGCACCCTCGTCGGCCACGGAGACGACCACAAACGACTCTTCCACCGACGCGCTCACCGTAATCTCGGACCAGTCGGGCGAATGCTTGGAGGCGTTGGAGAAGAGATTGACCATGACCTGCATGATTCGTCGCCGGTCGGCTAAGACCGGGGGCAGGACCTGCGGTATGTCTATTGTGATGGTGTTTCTCGCCCCGCGTGCGAGGGAACTGCGCCTGGCCGCTTCGAAGACTTCCGCCATGCCCACTGGCGCCTCGTTGAGGGACAGCGTTCCGGTTTCCAGCTGGCCCATGTCGAGCAGGCTGTTGATCAGGGCGCTAATGCGATCGACCTGATGGTCGACGATGCGAAAGTACTGGCGCGTGTCCACCGGGTCTACGGAGGAGGACGGGTTCAGCACCGTGGCGACAGCGCCCTTTATGGATGTAAGCGGGTTCCGGAGCTCCTGTGCGACAAGGTCCAGGAACTCCGCCCGCAATCTCTCCAGGTCCTCCAGCGGGCTCATGTCCTGGAGCGTGGAGACGACGCTCACGATCTGGCCATCCTCGTCGCGGATGGGCGCGGCACTGGCCAGCACCGGTATGGCCTTGCCGTCCGGCAGATGTATCACGACCTCCTCGGCGCGCACCGTCTCGCCGCTGCGAATCGCCCGCTCCGTCGGCAGCTCATGGAGGAGGATGTCCTGTCCGTTGGGCCGGCGCATGACCATCACGCTCAGGAGTTGGTTCAAGCCGCGTCCGGGTACCTGCAGGCTATGGACTATGCGCCTCGCCTCCGGGTTCAGGGACACCAGCTCGCGGGTACTAGCGTCGTGGACCAGGACGGCAACCGGGGAGACCTCCAGCAGCGTCTCCAGGTCGGCCCTCGCGCGACTCTCCATCCTGTAGGCGCGGCTGTTGGCGATGGACGCCGCTGCCTGTGAGGCGAACATTGCCAGGATCTCCTCGTCTTCCGACGTGAATTCCCCGCCCCCCTCCTTTTCGGCGAGGTAGATGTTGCCGAGATGCTCCCCTTCGAGACGGATGGAGGTCCCGAGGAAGCTCTTCATTGGCGGGTGACTCTCAGGAAAGCCAACAGATCTGGGATGGCTGGAGATGTCCGTCAGTCTCAGCGGCCCCTCAGTCTCCTCGATGTACCCGAGGACTCCCGATCCAAGAGGTATGTGACCCATCCGACGCCGTTCCTCCGGGCTGATTCCGGAGGTGATGAAGCTGTCTACATCCCGGGAGTCGTCGAAGGTCAAGATTGCGCCATAGCGAGCGCCTGCCAGTTGACGGGATGCGTCGATGACTGCCTGCAGAACGACATCGATCTCGACGCTTCCCGCGATGCCAAGAGAGGCCTCGCTCAACTTGGCGAGGCGGCCTCGCAGGGACTCCACCTCGCGCCTGAGCCTATCGACCTCCATGAGGGCGGGGGCACTACCTTGCAGTGGCTCTGCCACCTGTGTATTCATACGGTCCAGCCTGCGATTCCTTAACGGCCTGCGCTTGCATTGCAAAGGGGCCTGTGACCGCGCGGTATCGTACCACCCTTGTGTTACCGTTACGTCACCTTTGCTGCGGCATTCTGTAACCTCTTGTAACTTCACGCAGAAAACGGCATAATCGATCGGCGCCGATTCCCAATCGAGGTGGCGAGTTGGACCAACCTGAAGAGCTGATGCGACAGATAGCGAGTCTGCGGGAGCGCCTATCGAAGCTGAGCGAGGCCGGTCTCCGCATCAACGAGAGCCTTGACTTCGACACGGTGTTGCAGGAAGTGGTGGACAGCGCCCGGGCGTTGACGGCCTCGCGTTACGGGGCGATCACCATCCCGAGCGAGGTTTTCCGGCGCGCCACCTTCATCGCCTCCGGTCTGACCGAGGAGGAGCACCAGGGGTTCCTGGACATGCCGGAGGGACTGGGATTCCTCGAGTACCTCAGCGGGCTGGAGGAGCCCCTACGGGTCTCGGACATCGCCGGCCACCTGAAGGCATTGAACATGCCCGAGTTCCTGCCCTCGGTGCAGGTGAGCTCCGTGATGGTGGCCCCGATTCGCCACCTGGGGGTCGGGGTCGGCACGATCTACCTGGCCCACGAGACGGGTGGCGGGGAGTTCACCCAAGAGGATGAGGAAACGCTGATTCTGTTCGCGTCCCAGGCCGCGCTGGTCATCGCCAACGCGCGCAGGCACGGGGACGAGCGGCGGGCCAGGGCCGACCTGGAGACCCTCATAGACACCTCCCCTGTCGGCGTCGTGGTCTTCGACGCCGCGACGGGAGCGCCTAAGTCCTTCAACCGGGAGGCCCACAGGATCGTCGACAGCCTGCGCAATCCAGACCAGTCGCCGGAAGGGCTTCTGGACATACTGACCTTGAGGCGCTCCGACGGACGAGAGGTCTCTCTGAGGGAGTTCCCGATGGCCGAGCTTCTGAGCGTCGATGAGACCGTGCGCGCAGAGGAGATCGTAATGCGGGTCCCGGACGGGCGGAGCGTCACCGTGCTGCTCAACTCCACACCCATCCTCTCCGACGAGGGCGCTGTAGAGTCGGTGGTCGTCTCCCTGCAGGACATGGCCGACGTGGAGGAGCAGGGGCGGATGCGGGCCGAGTTCCTGGGCATGGTAAGCCACGAGCTGAGGACTCCCCTGACCTCCATAAAGGGCTCCGCCTCCACGATCATGGACGCCGGGCAGGACCTCGACCCCGCCGTGGTCCGCCAGTTCGTCCGAATCATCGGCGACCAGGCCGAGCACATGAACGCCCTGGTCGCGGACCTGCTCGACGTCGCCCGCATCGAGACGGGCACGCTGCCGGTCGATCCAGAACCCGCTGAGGTGGCCGTACTGGTGGACAGGGCCCGGAGCGCTTTCGCCAGCTCATCGGGCAGGAACAACCTCGCAATCGACGTTGAGCCGGACCTGCCCCTAGTAATGGCGGATAAGCGGCGCATCGTCCAGGTACTGTCCAACCTGCTGTCCAACGCGGCGAGCAACTCCCCGGAGTCGGCGGTCACGAAGGTGACCGCTATGCAGGACGGAGTTCACGTGGTGGTCTCTGTGGCCGACGAGGGACGCGGCATACCGGCGGAGCGCCTGCCCCATCTGTTTCGCAAGTTCTCCGGGGCGCAGCCCGAGGAGCAGAGAGGGGACACGGGGCTGGGTCTGGCTATCTGCAAGGGCATAGTGGAAGCGCATGGGGGCCGCATCTGGGCTGAGAGCGACGGGCCTGGAATGGGGGCGCGCTTCACCTTCACCCTTCCATCGGTAGAAGACTCCGGAAGCGGCGGGGCCGGCGGACTCTCAGCGGCCTCGATGCCGCGCGAACAGGGAGCGGAACGGCTGCGCGTCTTGGCGGTGGACGACGACCCCAACGACCTCCGCTACGTGCGCGACACTCTTGCAAAGTCGGGCTACGACCCGATCTTGACCGGTGATCCAGAGGAGGCGCTCCGCCTCATGGAGGAGGACAGGCCAGAGCTCGTGCTGCTGGACCTGATGCTCCCGGGAACGGACGGCATCGAGCTTATGAAGGACATCCTCGACATGGCCGACGTGCCGGTCATCTTCCTCTCCGCCTACGGACGGGAGGAGCTCATCGCCAGGGCCTTCGACATGGGGGCCACCGACTATGTCGTAAAGCCCTTCTCGCCGACCGAGCTCTCGGCCAGAATCAGGGCGGCCCTGCGCAGACGGGCGGCCGCAGATCCGTCGAAGCCCTATGTGCAGGGCGACCTGACCGTCGACTACGCCGGCCGCACGGTGACCCTTGCCGACCGTCCCGTACATCTCACACCGACTGAGTATCGGGTCCTGGTCGAGATCTCGGCCCGTGCGGGACAGGTGGTGACCTACGAGCGCCTCCTGGCCCGGATCTGGGACGAGGAGAGCGATGGCGACATGCGGCCCATGCGCACCATCGTGAACAAGCTCCGCCGCAAGCTGGGTGACAACGTGGAGACTCCTGCCTACATCTTCACTCAGCCCCGCGTCGGTTACCGGATGCCGAAGGGAAAGTAGGTACCGAACACCGTTCTGGGGCGGGCGTGGCAGGCACCGCCTTCACCTGTGCCCACAGTCATGACCCCCTGAAACAGTCCGGTCCCTCCGGGGGTTATTGACACACACTATGATACAAGGTATCATCTTGTGTTCTGTATCATTGGAGTCCTGAAGCAGCAAATCGAGAGGAAGTACCTATGAGCAATCGGAACAATGGACGGAGGCGGTATCGGTCACGGGAAGGGTCGCGACTCCACGAAGTCGCGATCGTGGGCGCGGGGGCGGCCGGGCTGGGATGCGCAGTTGCCCTCAAGGAGTTTGGCGTCGACGACGACATCATCATCCTCGATCGCCATGAGGTCGGCGCCTCGTTCCGGCGGTGGCCGCAAGAGATGCGCTTCATCACGCCGTCGTTCACTTCTAACGCGTTTGGGTTGCTCGACCTCAATGCGATAGTCCCCGGTACATCGCCCGCCTACACTCTCGACCGCGAACACCCCAGCGGAAACGCTTACGCGATGTACCTCGACAACGTCGTCCATCACTACGAGCTCCAGGTGAAGCTTGGCATCGATGTCTGCTCCGTCACAGTCGAGGATGACGGAACATTCACGCTCACGACGACCGACCGGCCGGTGCGAGCGCGACATGTCATCTGGGCGGCCGGGGAATTCCAGTACCCGAACCGCAATTCGTTCGCGGGCGCAGAGTCCTGCTGCCACTCCTCCGAGGTCCGCACATGGCAGGACCTCGAGGGTGACCGTTTCACGGTGATTGGCGGATATGAGAGTGCCGCAGACGCGGCCGTCTCGCTGGTGCAGCTGGGGAAGAGTGTGACCGTGCTGGCGCGAGATGAGACGTGGAACAGCGAACACCCGGACCCCAGCATCTCCCTCACCCCGTTTTCCCGAGAACGTCTGGAATGGGCCGATTCCACGGGCTCCGTGGACCTCGTCGGCGATGTCGACATCACATCGGTGCGTGTGGACGGTGACACGTGGGTCGCCCAGGCCTCGGACGGCCGCGAGTGGATCAGCGAGACGCGCCCGATTCTCGCCACCGGCTTCAAGGGATCCCTCAGCCACCTCGACGGGCTGATTGAGTACGATGAGGACGGCGCCCCCGTCGTCACCGAAGAGGCCGACGAATCCACGCTTGTGCCTGGCCTGTTCATCTCCGGCCCCATACTAGAGCACCGGGGCGTGAACTTCTGCTTCATTTACAAGTTCCGCCAGCGCTTCGCCATCGTCGCCGATGCGATCGCACAGCGCCTCGGAATGGACACCACGGAAGCCGTTGCGGCCCGCCGAACGGCGGGGATGTACCTGGACGACCTCTCTTGCTGCGAGGAGTCCTGTGCATGCTGACCAGCATGACATCGATGTCGCGGCGCCTCCCACCACGCTGCTCCTCGGACGCGCGGGCGTTGGGAAGTCCGCGCTAGTTCGTGCCCTAACAGGCCAGGCTTCGCGGAGCGTAGACTTCCGCGGCACAACAGTACCCTGCAGCGAGTACACGACCTCCAGCCGGGTTTTCGTGGACACGCCGGGGCTTCACCGCGCCTCCGATGCCGACACCGCGCGCCGCGCGTTACATGCGCTCGAGGACGCGGACGAGGTGCTGATCGTCGCTTCTGCGACCCGGCTCGACGAGGACCTTGACCTTCTGCTGCCGCTCGTGCATGGGAGGCGGGCTAGCATCGCAGTGACACACAGGGACCTCGTCGCCGACCATGCCACCGCTCGCGAGGCGATCGTGCGCATGTCGCTGGCGACTGGACTGCCATTCGTGGTGCTCGATGCGCGCCGTCCCGATGCTGCAGCGCTCGAGGAATTGCAGGCCGCCGTCACTGCGCCGGGCACAGTCCGCCATGAGCGAACGCCGGTGCGGGCAGGGTGGCGGATCGAGCCGCGGCGCGGACTCCTCGACCACGGGGTCGCAGGTCCCGCGATAGCGGTCGTCCTCCTTATCCTACCCGCTCTGCTCGCCGTGCTCAGTGCCAACCAGGCTGCCGCATGGCTTGATCCGCTGGCCGTGGCGAGCACGACACCCCTAGCCGAGGGGATAGAGGGCTGGCCGGGACCGCTCGGGGCTGTGCTCGCCGGTGACTACGGACTGCTTACGATGGGGCCGTTGCTGTTTGTGTGGGCGGTCCCCACTGTGCTGGCCTACTCGGTGCTGATCAGTGTCTACAAGGAGAGCGGCCTCGCCGACCGAATAGGGGCGGCGCTCCACCCCCTGTTGCGGCCGGTGGGCCTGCACGGGCGCGACGTGACAAGAGTGCTGATGGGCTTTGGCTGCAACGTCCCGGCAATCGTCTCGACGCGCTCCTGCTCTGCCTGCACCCGGCCGACGACCGTCGGCGCGATCTCCTTCGGGTCCGCCTGCTCTTACCAACTCGGCGCGACGCTCGCTGTTTTTGCCGCCGCCGGCAATAGCAGTCTCGTTGTGCCGTACCTGGCGCTGCTCGTCGCGACGACGCTCGTCTACACGCGCCTCATCAGCCAGCCTGCCGCTCGGTCGACACTCAACACGCTGCTCATAGAGCCGCGCACCTTCCTCACCCGGCCGTCCTTCGCGGCAGTCGGGACAGAGGCACGAGGGACGGTTTGGTCATTCTTCCGCACAGCGCTCCCGACCTTCTTCGCGATCGCCATGGTTGCCTCGCTCCTCGACTGGTCCGGCGTGCTCGATGCAGCTGGGGCCTTGCTGGGGCCCGCGATGGCCGTGTTCGCACTGCCGGCGGACGCGGCAATGCCGACCGCGCTCGCCGCGATCCGCAAGGACGGCATACTGCTCCTGGCCGAGGCCGGCACCGTCGCCTCGCTGAGTGCGACCCAACTGCTGGTTGCAACATTCCTCGCCGGAACGCTGCTGCCATGCCTGGTCACCGTGATGACGATTGGACGCGAACTCGGGCTAAGGTTCGCGGGCAAGCTTGTCGTGCAGCAGTCCGCCTTCGCCGTCGCGGTCGCCGCTGCCGTCGGCTGGGCCTCAGCCGCGTTTGGCGGGTAACGATCGCGCACCTCTCCCTGCCGCACGGGTGGGCATGAGATAGCAATTCGTCCCTCTGCCTCAGGAAGTGGAGCTGGGGGGACTCGAACCCCCTGCCTCCGCCTTGCAAAGGCGGCGCTCTCCCAGATGAGCTACAGCCCCGGGGCCCTATAACGAAGGGGGGCCGTCCATGAGAGGCCCCCCTTGACCTTAACACCTGGATAGTGGAAGGAAACGATGATTTCGTTTTGCTCTATTAGAGCTTCAGTAGACGGCGAGCTGTCTAACGGGGTCTTCGGTCTGCGTCCGGGGAGCTCTTCCCGACTAGTCGGGATCCGGCTCGACCCATGGCATCGCGTTGACCCACTCGCCGATCGACCTAGGAGTTAACCGTGGACCGTAAGGCCCAGGCAACACTCCCTAGAAAGGAGGTGATCCAGCCGCACCTTCCGGTACAGCTACCTTGTTACGACTTCGTCCCAGTCACCGACCCCACTCTCGGCGCCTGCCTCCCATAGGGTTGGCCCAGCGACTTCAAGTGTTGCCGACTTCCATGACGTGACGGGCGGTGTGTACAACCCCCGAGAACGTATTCACCGCAGTGTGCTGACCTGCAGTTACTAGCAGCTCCACGTTCATGCAGGCGGGTTTCAGCCTGCAATTCCAACTGGGGCCGCCTTTTTGGGATTAGCTCCGGATCGCTCCTTGGCAACCCTCTGTAACGGCCATTGTAGCGTGTTTCTAGCCCAGGACGTAAGAGCCGTGCTGACTTGACGTCATCCCCACCTTCCTCCCCTTTGTTAGAGGCAGTCTCGCTAGAAAATTCAACTAACGACAAGGGTTGCGCTCGTTGCGGGACTTAACCCAACACCTCACGGCACGAGCTGACGACAGCCATGCAACATCTGTGCATCTGTCCCGAAGGAGGCCCGCCTTTCGGCGGCTTTCAGAAGCATGTCAAGCCCTGGTAAGGTTCTTCGCTTGTCATCGAATTAAAGAACACGCTCCGCTGCTTGTGCGGGGGCCCGTCAATTCCTTTGAGTTTTAGCCTTGCGGCCGTACTCCCCAGGCGGGATACTTATCGCGTTAGCTACGGCACAGGGGGGGTCGATACCCCCAATGCCTAGTATCCATCGTTTAGGGCATGGACTACCCGGGTATCTAATCCGGTTCGCTCCCCATGCTCTCGCGCCTCAGCGTCAGGTGCAGCCCAGAGAGTCGCCTTCGCCTCGGGTGTTCCTCCCGGTATCTACGCATTTCACCGCTACTCCGGGAATTCCACTCTCCTCTACTGCCCTCGAGCCCGCCAGTTTCCCATGACCCCTCCCAGTTGAGCCGAGAGATTTCACATGAGACTTGGCGGGCCGCCTACTCGCCCTTTACGCCCAGTAAATCCGGACAACGCTCGCCTCCTACGTCTTACCGCGGCTGCTGGCACGTAGTTAGCCGAGGCTTATTCCTCGGGTACCGTCCTTACTCTTCCCCGAGAAAAGGGGTTTACAACCCGAAAGCCTTCTTCCCCCACGCGGTGTCGCTGCGTCAGGCTTTCGCCCATTGCGCAAGATTCCCTGCTGCTGCCTCCCGTAGGAGTGGGGGCCGTGTCTCAGTCCCCCTCTGCCCGTTCGTGCTCTCACACCGGGTACCCGTCTTTGGCTTGGTGGGCCATTACCCCACCAACTACCTGATAGGCCGCAAGCCCGTCCCAAAGCGGCTCCACCGAAGTGGGACCTTTCCTCACCCCAACGTATTGGGGCGAGCTTACGGGGTATTAGGCCGGATTTCTCCGGATTATCCCCCGCTTCGGGGTTGGTCACTTACGTGTTACTCAGCCGTCTGCCACTACCCCTGCCCGACAAGTCGGACAGGCGCCGTTCGACTTGCATGCATTAGGCGCACCGCCAGCGTTCGTCCTGAGCCAGGATCAAACTCTAGTTGATTTACTTCGCTTCCTTCCACTATCCAATTGTTAAGGTGCACTGGGCGCTGCGCACTGACGTGCCGTCTTCCGCCCAGACCATATACCCTACACCGAAGTCCGCGCTCCGGTCAACCCCGTGCCGCAGCACTTTCCGGCCAGCGGCTGTTGTCCTCCTGGGGGAAGACTGAGCCTGCGGGCGGACACGTGGGTCCGCCCCTACGTCTATGGGGACAGGGCGGGTTTCAAACCCGCCCCTACAAGAACCCCTCAATTCTAAGGTGCTGGACCGCTAGTCCTACTCGTCGAAGTCTTCCTCGGGCATCAGCACGAACTCGGGGTACGACTCCATGCCCAGCTCCCCGGCGTCCTGCCCCAGCTGCTCGACCGAGTGAGACACCCGGACGCCGATGGTCCGCTCGATCAGCCACCAGAGCCCCAGCGAGACCGCGAACACGAAGACCCCTATCGCGACCACACCGAGCACCTGGATGTGTATCTTGGCCCCGCCGGCGATGCTGGCAGCCACGGTGCCCCATGCACCCGCGAACAGGTGGGCCGGCACTGCTCCGACCACGTCGTCCAGGTTGACCCTCTCCAGGAGCTTCAGCCCGGCTACACAGATCACTCCGCCGATGGCCCCGATTATCACCGCCCAGAGGTGCCCTGGTATGCCGATGACCGGCTCGGCGATGTCGGGCGCAGCCGTGATCGACACAAGCCCGGCTATCGCGCCGTTGAGCCCGGCGAACAGGTCGATGCGTCCCAGCATCGGCCGCGAGACGGCCAGCGCGGCCATCACGCCCGCGGCAGCCGCAAGGTTCGTGTTGACCAGCACTATGCTCATCGCAATCGCGTCGCCCGCGCTCCCCAGCGCCAGCTGGGACCCGCCGTTGAACCCGAACCAGCCGAACCAGAGGATGAACACCCCCAGAGTCACGACCAGGATGTTCGAGGGCGGCGTGGCCCTGACCGATCCGTCCTTGCGGAACTTGCCCAGCCTCGGCCCGACGATCAGCATCCCGGCGAGCGCTGCCCAGCCTCCAGTGCTGTGCACTATGGTCGATCCAGCGAAGTCCTGGAACCCCAGCTCGCTGAGCCACCCGCCACCCCAGGTCCACGCGCCCACGATGGGGTAGATGATCGCCGTGAGCAGCAGAGTGAACAGGAAGAACGACCACATCTTGACCCGCTCGGCCAGCGCGCCCGAGACGATAGACGCTGCCGTCGCCACGAAGACCATCTGGAAGAACCAGTCCGACATGACGGAGTATCCGGCCCCGTCCGCCAGTACCGACGCAAGCGCGCCTTCCTTGTCGCCCAAGAGGTCCAGCTCATCGCCGGAGGGCAGGTACATGAACCCTGGGGTGCCGATGATGCCCCCCAGGCTGTCGCCGTACATGAGGTTGTACCCGATGAAGAAGTACGCGAGCCCGGCGATGGAGTACAGCCCGATGTTCTTCAGGCAGATCATCGATGCGTTCTTGGTGCGCACCGAGCCGGACTCCAGCATCGTGAAGCCGGCGCACATCCACATCACCAGCGCGCCCCATATCAGGAACGCGAACGTGTTGAATACGAAGGCCGACTCCTCGTCGACCCCCGCCGCGTACGCGACGGCGGGCCGGGCCAGGAAGACGACGGCGGACGCTATGCCCGTTGCTGCCAGAATGGCGGCGGGGCGGCGGCGAGTAAGGACGCTAGTCAGCATCGACACGGCTAACCTCCTAAGTGGCGCATTCTGAGACTGAGTATCGCACAAGTTCCGAAATACGCCCAAGATCGCCGCGTATCTTACCACCATCGCCCCGCCGTGTCGCCAGCGCCACGGGAAGGTAGCTGCCCGGGGTCGTTCAGGCCGGGGACAGACATAGGCAGCGCATGTTCGGGGACATGGGCACTGCCTGCTCACCCCTATTCAATTGTGTGGCCGGGTCGCGGTCAACAAGGGGGCGAGCGTCCCGGGTTTGTGGAGTCGATGGGTCCGTCCCAGGGGTCGGGCTGGTGCCGTCGCCTTCGGGGGAGGGTTTCTAGCTTCGAGTCTTTGGTTTCTGGTTGGGAGCCGCTCCGCCCCTCGCCGCCCCTCTGGGTTCCTGCCTTCGCAGGAACGACGATTGGGTTGGGCCCTTCGGCTGTGCTCAGGACAGGCTCAGGGCGAGCGGAGTTGGCTACGACGCTGCGGGCCCCGCCGCCCCCCTGGGTGGGGGACGGTTCCTGGGGCAGGAATCCGGCTTCCGCCGGAACGACGGTTGTGTTGTCTGGGTTCCTCCTAGCATTCGCAAGGGCAGGCTCTGCCTGCGCAGGAACGACGATTGGGGGTTCGCCGGGTTCCCAGGCCGCGCCGGGGAGGGCGGGTTTCGAACCCGCCCCAACGGAGCCGCGCGGCGGGGTGTGGGGCCGCGCCGGGGAGTCACCCTCACCCCATCCCTCTCCCGTCGAGGGAGAGGGTGTAAGAATCGAGGGAGAGGGGGTTACGGAGCCGGGGAGCGGGCGGACACGTGGGTCCGCCCTCCGTATCGAGTACGGGGCAGGCTCTACATTGTCGAGGACTGCGTGTGCGAATGCGTGCTCGTCGCGGAGTATGTGTGAGATGAGCTCCTTTGCGGCGGATATACGGTGGTTGGGCCTGAAGCCTTTGTTCCTGCCCTCCATGACGTCGTCGAGGAAGTCGACGACGGTGCCGCCGTCGCGCGTCTGGGCGCGGAGGAGCTTGATCATCAGGTCTTCGTCCACGGCTGAGAGTACGGTGAGGAAGTCTTCCGTAAGCATCGTGAGGAAGTCAGGTGTGAGGTGGGGCGCGTCACCCTCACCCCAGCCCTCTCCCGTCGAGGGAGAGGGGGTAAGAGCCTCGTGAACGTCCTTGCGGGGGCGTGGGCCGCGTTTCCGGCTCTCGCAGTGGTCGCAGGGTTCGTCGCCGTGCTCGGCGATGAAGTCGGCGGCCTTCTTCGACCCGTACTTGACGAGCTGCTTGGCGGCGTCAATCCTGTGGCAGAGCCTGGCGTCATCGACCCTGCCCTCCATGATGTCGAGGAAGAAGTCTATGATGCGTGCGCCGTCGTCGGTCTTCTGGCGGACGATTTCCGCGATGGTGGGCGGCTTCCGCTCCACCCTAATGGGCACATATGTTTCGTACATGAGTGCTATTATGCTGGAGAGAAGGGTGGTTGTCAAGAGGGAGATTTCACCACTGAGGGCACAGAGAGCACGGAGGGGCAATAGGGATATGAGGGATTGAAGGGGGATGAGGTGTGTTTCGGTCGGGTCGTGGGGTCTGGCGGCGTGTGGGGGCATGGCCGGGGGGACCCCGCCCCAGGTCCCTCGTCGGGGACTCCTCGGGACGACATGACCCTTTGCTAGGCTCTTCGCCGGGGACTCCTCGGGACGACATGGGCCTTGGGCCTATGCACGCTATCTGAGTGGCGGAGCACTGCCCTTCGACAAGCTCAGGGCGAACGAATTGCTGGCATTGTCGGGGGGACCCCGCCCCAGGTCCCTCGTCGGGGACTCCTCGGGACGACATGACCCTTTGCTAGGCTCTTCGCCGGGGACTCCTCGGGACGACACGGCTCTTCGCAGCTGGCGGGCGGCCAGTTAACGGCAGCCTACAGGGACCGGGGGTCTACCGGGGCGCCTCTAACGAGGCTTTCCTCGATGGCGGTGCATATCTGGACGGACCGGAGCATCTGCTCGTGCGGGACGGGCGGCGCCTCTCCGCGCAGCATTGCGAGGATGCGGCGTGTGCCCTTCTCGTAGTGGTCGGCTTCCGGCGCGGCCTGCGCCTCCGCCGGCGTGCTGGTGTCCCGGCCCTCGGCCCGGTTCCTGGACAGGGCGTCCGCCGCGTAGTTCTGGGCCGTGCCCGGCACCTCGACGATCCCCTCGGACCCGACGGCCAGCATATGGAATATGTACACACCTTCGCCAATGAGGCCCAGCGACACCAGCGTGCCGTCCTCGTAGGTGCACGCGACGGACATATTCGACGGGTCGCCGTCCGCCGGGCTCTCTACCGCCTCGACCGAGACGACGCCGGCACCGTGGAACTCCTGCATCAGCTCGGCGACGTGGATGCCGTAGAAGATGATGCCGCCGTACTCGTTCCTCCTGGTGCACGGGCCCATGTAGGTCGCATACTTCACCGGTCCGGCCTTGGCCAGCCCGCTGCGGTATGCGTTCGCCGCCGAGCCGTAGCGCAGGGTCGAGAAGCTCGTCATCATAGTCCCGGCATCCTCGGCGAGGGAGATCAGCTCGCGGCACTGGTCAGGCGTCTGGGCCAGCGGCTTGTCGACGAACAGGGGCTTCCGGGCCTCTATCGCCGGGCTGGCGTGGGCGACGTGGACAGCAGGACGCCGGGACGTCGCGAACACGAGGTCGCAGGACTCGGCGACCTCCTCCGGGGACGAAGCCACGACGGGGATGCGCCCCTTCCTGGCCTCCTCGGCCGTCAGGGCCGCGTCGTCTCCCCAGATGGCATGCACGGTCGCGCCGCTCTCCGGCCAGTAGGCGGGATGCTGTTCCAGGTTCAGTATCTCGGTGAACCGCTCCACGTGGCTGTTGTCGGAGCCTATCAGTCCTACTCGCTGCATTCTTTTCTCCATGGGGTTAGTCGAGGTACGTCCCTGGGCCGCGGTAGTGTATCATTCACCCGCCCGGGAGACCCGCGCACGCCAACAGCGCCGGGGCCCTTCCCCCTCATCCTAACCTTCTCCCGCCAGGGGAGAAGGGACCTGGAAAGGCCCTGCAGCAGGGCCGGGCAGGAGGACGTAGCCATGGTCATGGGGAAGGCTGCCGTATTCGTAGAGCCCTACCACTTCGAGATGACCGAGCTTCCACCCGTGCCCGTCGGCCCGGGCGGAATCCGCACCAAGATCACGTCCGGTGGCATATGCGGCTCGGACCTGCACTTCTGGCGCGGCGAGATCGAGCCGATACTTGCCGGCAGGCCCGGTCCCGTCATCCTCGGCCACGAGATGGCAGGCGTGGTGGACACCCTCGGCCCCGACGTGTCGACCGACTCCATGGGCCGTCCCCTGAAGGAGGGCGACAGGGTCGTCTTCACCTACTTCTTCCCCTGCCGCCGCTGCTATAACTGTCTCAGGGGCGAGCTTAACCACTGCCCCGACAGGTTCCGCTTCCGGGCGTCCATCGAGGAGTTCCCCTACTGCAACGGAGGCTTCGCGGACTACTATTACCTGTTCCCGGGCCACTTCGTCTTCAAGGTCCCAGACGAGCTGCCCGACGAGGCCGCTGCCGCCGTGAACTGCGCGGCCTCCCAGGTGGTCTACGGCCTGCAGATCGCCGGTATGCGCATGGGCGACAGCGTCGTCATCCAGGGCGCGGGCGGCCTGGGGATCAACGCCGCCGCGGCCGCCAAGGAGATGGGCGCGGCCCAGGTCATCGCCATCGACGGCGTAACTTCCAGGCTGGAGCTTGCCAGACAGTGCGGCGCAGACGAGACGATAGACATCCGCGAATACGAGACCCCCGATTCACGGGTCGAACGCGTGAAGGCGCTCACTGAGGGTCGCGGCGCGGACGTGGTCATGGAAGTCGTAGGCTATCCCCAGGTGCTGCCCGAGGGAATCGAGATGGTGCGGCGGGGCGGCGCGTACGTCGAGATAGGCAACATTTGGCCCGACAGCAACGTCACCCTGGACATCTCGAAGGTACTGTGGGGGCAGGTCAGGATAATACCCGCGACCCACTACGATCCTTACATCCTGCCCGTCACGCTGGACTTCCTGGTGCGCACGCGGGACAAGTACCCGCTGACCGACGTGATGTCCCACTCGTTCCCGCTGGACCGCATCGGGGAGGCTTTCGAGGAGGCGGAGTGGGCAGGCAAGGGCGACGAGGCCAGCATAACCCGTGCCTTCGTGACGCCGTAGGAACTAGCGGCCGTTCTCGCCGTCCAGGTCGTTCAGCGCCAGCACCTGGTCGACGAAGCGGCGGACGATGACGCGGCCCCGCTCTATGTCGTCCTCGAGCATGAAGCCGTGTGAGAAGTTGGCGTGAAACTGCCTGGCGGCAAGGAATCCCGCGTCCAGCATGGTGTCTTCACGTTCATCGGCCAATCGTCTGACCGCTGACCGGATGGCCCCGTGCTTGCCGAAGTCCCAGCCTCGTTCCTGCGCGACCGCCGCTATGGCATGACGGGCGGCGCCCCACATCTTCTCCGAGCCCTGCAGCTCGTCTCCGATCTCGAACTCGCGGTCGGCCTGTTCAAGGAGGTTTCGCGCAGTGCTGACGTGCTCGTCGACAGTCGTGTCCCGGTTCCTGCTTCAATCCAGGGTCGCGTCAGTAATCAGCATACACATACAGTGGCAGTCCCGTGCGCCGGGCCTTGTCACTGCGTGCTATAATCCCGCCACTCCGAGGCCCGTATAATCGGGCCGCGCCCCAGGGAGGAACTGCCGTGGTTACTACTACAAAGCTGGACACCGACACGCTCCTGTGGATGTACAAGACCATGCTCACCATCCGCAGGTTCGAGGAGCAGGCGAGGCGCGAGGCCGACGCCGGCAAGCTTCGCGGAATGCACTCGGCCGTGGGCCAGGAGGCCGTGCCGACGGGCGTCTGCGTCCACCTCAGGGACGGCGACTACATCTTCGGCACGCACAGGAGCCACCACCACTGCATCGCGAAGGGCCTCGACATCAACCTGATGATGGCCGAGTTGCTCGGTAAGGCCACCGGCACCAACAAGGGCAAGGGCGGCACGATGCACATCGCCGACATCAACAAGGGCATGCTGGGCGCGAACGGCATCGTCGGCTCGAACATCCCCGTCGCCACGGGCGCGGCGCTGAGGGCGCAGGTGGAGGGGACCGACCTCGTCAGCGTCGTCTTCTTCGGCGACGGGGCTGCCAACCAGGGCGTGCTCCACGAGTCGATGAACCTTGCCGGCATATGGAAGCTGCCCATCCTCTTCGTCTGTGAGAACAACCGATACGCCCAGTCGACCCCGGTCGAGTACGCCGTGGCCGGCGAGTCCGTGGCCGACCGCGCCGCCGGATACAACATGCCGGGCATCGCCGTCGACGGCATGTCGGTGCTCGACGTCTACGAGGTGGCGGGAGAGGCCGTCCGCCGCGCCCGCGCCGGCGAGGGCCCGACGCTGATCGAGGCCCTCACCTACAGGTATATGGGCCACTTCGGCGCAGACAATCCGCTCATGTACAGGACCGAGTCCGAGGAGGCCGAATTCAAGGCCCGCGACTGCAACGAGCAGCTCAAGACGTACCTGCTCGAGAACGGCGTTGCCTCCGAAGACCAGCTGGAAGCGATGGACCAAGAGGCCATCGACGAGGTGGCCGAGGCGACCCGGTTCGCCAACGAGAGCCCCTTCCCCGACGCGTCGGAGCTGATGACCGACGTGTACGTGAGCTACAACTAGCCGGCGGGTCGCATTAGCCCCTGGCGTGTGGCCGGACTCGAAGGGCCCTCGCCTGGGAAGTCCTGACAGGAGAAAGATTATGGTCGCCGAAGCTGCCGTTAGAGAGATTTCGTACATCCAGGCCTTCAACGAGGCGCTCACCGCCGAGATGCACCGGGACTCCTCGGTCATCGTCATGGGCGAGGACGTGGCCGGTGCGGGAGGCCGCGAGGGCTTCGAGGACGCATGGGGCGGCGTAATGAGGCTCACCAAGGGGCTCTACCCTGAGTTCGGCCCGAGCCGCGTCCGCGATACGCCGATCTCGGAGGCCGGGTTCATAGGGGCGGGCGTTGGCGCGGCCGCGACCGGGCTGCGGCCGGTGGTCGAGCTCATGTACGTGGGCTTCTACGGGGTCTGCGCCGACCAGATCACCAACAACGCCGCCAAGATGCACTACATGTTCGGCGGCAAGGTGAAGATCCCCCTGACCATCTTCGCGGGCACGGGCGCCGGCACGAACTCGGCCGCCCAGCACTCCGAGACCCTCTACTCGCTCTTCGTTCACTTCCCCGGGCTGAAGTGCGTGGTCCCGTCCGACCCGTACACGGCAAAGGGCCTGCTCATATCGGCCATCAGGGACGACGACCCCGTAATCCTATTCAACAACAGGCAGCTCATGGGCCTCCGTCCCGAGGGACACGTGCCCGAGGAGTCCTACGAGATCCCCATCGGCACGGCCCGAACGGTGCGCGAGGGCGACGACGTTACGCTGGTGGGTATCGGCTACACCACACACCTCTGCCGGCAGGCCGCCGCCGACCTGGAGGCCGAGGGGTACTCCGCCGAGGTCATCGATCTGATGTCGCTCTCCCCCATGGACGACGAAGCTATCCTTAACTCCGTCGAGAAGACGCGGAAGGTAGTGATAGTCGACGAGGACTACCCGCGTTGCAGCATGGCGGGCGACATCTCGGCCCTGGTTGCCGAGCAGGCATTCGACTTCCTGGACGCACCCCCGCGCAGGGTCACCCCGCCCCACACGTCGGTGCCCTACAGCCGTCCACTGGAGGCGCTCTACGTGCCCAACAAGGACGACGTGGTGGCCGCAGCCCACGAGGTACTGGAGTAAGTCTAGCGATGGCAAACCCCATAGTAATGCCCCGCCTCGGCGACTTCATGACCGAGGGAACGATCTCGAAGTGGAACAAGGCTGCCGGTGAAGGGGTCGAGCAGGGCGAGGTCATCTGCGAGATCGAGTCCGAGAAGCTCAACTACCAGCTCGAGGCCGGCGGCGCCGGGATTCTCCACACCGTCGCCGGCGAGGGCGACGTGGTCCCAGTCGACGGCATCATCGGCTACCTGCTGGCCGAGGGCGAGGCTCCACCGGAGGCCGAAACGAGCGCCCCGGCAGCCGCTGCCGAAAGAGCCGCCGCACGTAGAGCCCCAGCCAGGAAGGCGGGCAGACGCTCTGACTCCGGGGTACCGTCGACGCCCGGCGCTCGTCGTCTCGCTGCCAGCCTGGACGTCGACATATCCCAGGTGACGGCAACAGGGCCCCGGGGCAGGGTCACAGAGGGCGACGTGAGGGCATTTGCCGAGTCCCAGCAGGCCGCCCCCGCAACGGCGGGCCCGCGCGGCCTCCCCGAGCCCGCAAGCTCCGCCGCGCTCACCGGCATGCGAAAGTCCATCGCCGACCATATGCGCTCCAGCCTGGCCGACACAGCCCAGCTTTCGTTCTTCATGGAGCTGGACGTGACCGAGGCCCAGAGGCTCCGCAAGGAGGCGTCCTCAGGCAGCGAGGTCACCCTGTCCATCGCCCACGTGCTGACCAAGGCCTGCGCCGGGGCGCTCAAACGCTATCCCGCGCTCAACTCCGTCATGTCCGAAGGACAGGTACTGACGTTCGACGACGTGAATGTCGGCGTGGCCGTATCCCTGCGCGAAGGCCTCGTAGTTCCCGTCGTGCGCGGCGCCGACGAGAAGAGCATCGAGCAGATCGCCGGGGAGACGACTGACCTCGCCGACCGTGCCAGGGCGGGCTCGCTCGGGCCCGACGAGGTGCTGGGCGGGACATTCACCATCAGCGTGCTCGGCTCCGTGGACGGCTTCACGCCGATCCTCAACGCGGGACAGTCGGCGATCCTCGGCGTGGGCAAGTCCGCCGAGAAGCCCGTCGTCAGGGACGGCGAGATCGTGATACGCGAGATGATCACGGTCAGCCTCACGGTCGACCACCAGGTCGTCGACGGCGCGGTGGCGGCCGGGTTCATGCGTCGGCTCCAGCAGCTCGTCGAGCGACCCGCGTCCCTCTTCAAGTAGCAACCAACGGAGTTGGAGGGGAGCCCCTCCCGATCCCCACCGTCCTGGATGGAGGACGGTTCCTGGGGCAGGAATCCGGCCTCCGCCGGTATGACGGTTGGGTTGCGCTGGATGGCGACTCGCTCCAGCGACGCCGTAGGGGCGGACCCACGTTTCCGCCCGCATGGCGTGTGTTCTACTGTCGGCCTTGCCCATAGCCGGGGAAGGGCGGGTTTCAAACCCGCCCCTACGGCGCCGCTGCCCGGGGGCGCCCTGTCTAATACAAAGACTAGACAAGTTCGTGTCGTCCACCTACACTACGGACACTCGGCCAGGACGATCCCGGGCGCGGCTTTGCGGCAACCGCGATTGCTCCTTGCACATCGAACTGAAAGGAGCATGGACATATGGAAGGCATCTTCTTCTTGCTGATAGCCGCGGCGATCTTCTCTCAGGCCTGGCAGGTGCTCGGGCTCTACACCGAAGGCCGGACTATGGGTGTGTTCACCACCGGCCTGGGCCTGATGACCCTCGGCACAATCATGTTCGGCACCACCATCACGCCCACGCTGATCTCGGGCGACGGCTCGACGGAGCTCCTGACGGCGCTCACCGCACTCATCGTCCTCTGGGCCGTATATGCCGTCGCCGTCGGGGCCCAGGGCATCTGGGACCTCGACCCGCGCGCCATTGGCTTCTACAGCGTCTTCCTGGCCATCGTTTCCCTGGTCATCTTCCTCGTATTCGCACTGTCGATGGCTGAAGGCGGGGTGTTCGAGCAGGACCTCGGCATCTGGCTCTCCATGTCGGCGGTACCGCTCATGCTTACGATCATCTCAGCCGTGGTCTTCTTCTACATGGCCTTCGAGATGCAAGTCCTGAGGCTCGTGACAGGTTGGTTCATGCTGTTCGGCAGCGCCGTCATCGGTCTCATGGGGCTCTGGGCAGTCACCTCCGTCATCTCATAGACCCGGACCGGCCCGGTCCCAGGCGGCTGTCATATCGGGCCGACGGGTCCCGCCGCCTGCGGGGTCCCTCCGTCGCCCCCAGTTGTTACCATTGAACTGGGGGGCGGGAGGGTCTGCCTGATCGGAGTGTAGGGGTGTCATGACTGAAGAGCTTACTGTCGAGGGCATCATATCCGAGGCCGAGCGGGAGGATGCGAAGTACTCGTGGGAGGGGACTTTCGCGGACTACCTCCGCCTGGTCATCGAGGACCCCTCCAGGAGCCGGCTCTCTCACGCCTACATCCACGACGCCATAGCGGTAAAGGGCTCCGACGTAACCCCGGACGGCGACCGTGTATACGGCCTGTTCCAGGGCGAGATCTTCGGAATGGAGGAGCCGCTGGACCGCATCGTCCAGTACTTCGAAGCCTCAGCGCAGCGCTTCGAGGTGCGCAAGCGGATTCTGCTGCTCCTGGGCCCTCCGGCCAGCGGCAAGTCCACCGTCACCGACCTCATTAAGCGCGCCATGGAGGCACACTCCAGGAGCGACGCCGGCGCCGTCTACGCCATCAAGGGATGCCCGATGCAGGAGGAGCCCCTGCACCTGATACCCGAAAGGCTGAGGCCCCAGATCCGGCGCCAGTACGGCATATACATCGAGGGCGGCCTCTGCCCGCGGTGCCGCTACATGGTCAGGACCGAGTACCGCGGCTGTTACGCGGACGTGCCGGTCGAGCGCGTGACCTTCTCCGAGCCGGAAGCGATCGGCATCGGGTACTTCATGGCCAACAACCCCAACCCGTCGGACTCCTCCCTGCTGGTCGGGAGCGTGAACACCGCCCGGCTCGAGGGTGACCGGCTCGAGGTAGCCGGGAAGGCCTTCCGGCTCGACGGAGAGCTCAACGTGGCCAATAGGGGCCTCGTAGAGCTTGTCGAGATGTTCAAGGCCGACAGCCACCTGCTCACCACGCTTCTGAGCCTCGCCCAGGAGCAGATCATCAAGATGGAGAAGTTCGGCTCCGTCTACGCCGACGAGGTCATAGTCGGCCACTCGAACCAAGGCGACTTCGACGAGTTCGCCAAGGACAAGAGCTCCGAGGCCCTCAAGGACCGCATCATCGCCGTACAGATTCCCTACAACCTGAAGGTCACTGAAGAGGTGAAGATCTATCGGAAGATGATGGAGGCGAGCCGCATGGGGGACGTGCACATAGCCCCCCTGACCCTCCAGGCGGCCAGCGCGTTCTCGGTGCTGGCGCGGCTGGAGCCGCCGGACCGGCAGGGCCTGTCCCTGCTGGACAAGCTCAGGCTCTACGACGGGCAGACGGTCCCGCACTTCACCCGCCAGGACGTCCGCGAGATGCAGCGGCATCACCCGATGGAGGGGATGTCCGGCATCTCCCCTCGGTACGTGATGAACCGCATCGGGGCGACTGGCAGCGAGCCCAACATTCACTGCATCACTCCCTTGGCCGCCCTCAGCAGCCTCTGGGAGGGCCTGGACGAGAACGTGAGCTTCGAGGCCGACGTGGCTGCCAAGATAGCGCTGATCGCCGACTCCGTGAAGGTCTACGAGGACATGGCTGTGCGCGACGTGCAGATGGCCAGCGAGGAGGCGTTCGAGACGAAGGCCAAGGACCTGCTCGCCAGCTACCTGGCCAACCTGAACTCCTACATCGCCGACATCTCCAGGGACGGATACCGTCCCACCCGCGCCGACGCCGAGAGGGAGCGCGACATGCGCGAGCTCGAGCGCGTCCACGGGATCAACGACCGCGGCAAGGATGCGTTCCGGCGAGAGATACATGAACGCGTCGCCGCCTGGCAGAGCAGGGGCAAGCCCTTCAGGTACGACTCGGAGTCCCGCCTGAAGGAGGCCATCGAGACGCGCCTCCTGATGTCCCGAAACGACCTGAACAAGAGCCTCACCCGCCCACGCTTCTCAAGGCAGCGTGTCAACTGGACACAGCGCTGGAAGAGCGTCACCGCCAGGTTGATGGACACCTACGGCTACTGCAGTGTATGCGCCAACGACCTCATCAAGTACGTCGACCACGTCCTGAAAGGCCGTCCTTCCATCAAGACGCCCCGCACCGAGGATGTCGAGTGGCTGTGGGACCGATTCCCGACCGACGAAAGCACATTCGGCAGCGCCGACGATTAGCAGCGCGAGCACGGGCTCGGCCTCTTCCCCCCGATGGGGAAGATTGAGCCTGTCCTGAGCCTGCCGGAGGGATGGGGGCTCTCGCCCTGCCAGAGGGCAAAGCTGTCGCGCCAAGGCTGACCGGTTACACGACTCGTGGGTTGGGGATCTGCTTGAGAGACCGCTTACAATGACAAACCGCCGTCGCCGCAGGAGGGCCGAACGGCGCCTCCGCTCCCGCCGCATATCGCCAACGATCCCTTGGTGGCTCGTCGGCGTACTCATAGTCGTCGCGGTAGCCATAGCATCGGCACGCCTGCTCGGCTAAGATACGCGCAGCCTGTGCCAGCTCAGTAGGCATTGTCATCGCTATGGCAATGAAGTCCGGACACCCCGCCATGTCGTCCCGAGCCCCGAGGGACCCTGGGGCGGGGTCGCCTTGATCTGGCCTGCACACGGACCCAAGGAGCCTGAACTGTGACCATCCCCCTTCATTCTGACGATGACCTCGCCCTCTCAGCCGAAGACCTGGCCGCCTCCCTTCCCGACGTGACGAGTCCCATGACCCTGCCTGGGCTAGAGGGCCCCGTCACCATATTCAGGGACTCGCACGGCATTCCCCACGTCCGGGCTGGAACTTCCCACGACGCCTTCTTCGGCCAGGCGTTCGCCACTGCCCAGGACAGGCTCTGGCACATGGAGCACGACCGCCGCATGGCCTACGGTCGTTGGGCGGAGGTGGTCGGCGACGCCGCCGTCGATCAGGACACGCTGATGCGCCGGCTGGGCATAGGCCCCTCCGTCGAGTCCGACCTCGCCGCACTCAATACCGAGACCAGGGCGATGCTCGACGCCTACGCGGCCGGCGTTAACGCCCTTATCGATACGACGCAGGAGCTCCCTATCGAGTTCCGGATAGCTGGCGTGTCGCCGGACACTTGGAAGCCCCAGCACTGCCTTGCCGTCTTCAAGGTCCGCCACATCCTGATGGGCGTGTTCGAGGGCAAGCTTTGGCGCGCCGGCCTCATCAACCAGCTCGGGATCGAGAAGGCCGCGGAGATCATCCCCGATTACCCAACCGGCCATCTCCTCATCACGCCCCCGGGCAAGTCCTACACCGGCGGCGAGTGGGACGCCCTTGCGCAGCTGGCGGCCGGCGCATCGAACGTGAGCTGGCTCGCCGACGCCGACGGCGGCAGCAATAACTGGGCCCTGACGGGCAGCCGCACGGCCTCGGGCAAGCCCCTCGTTGCGGGCGACCCCCATCGGCCCCTCGACACGCCCAACGTCTACTACCAGAACCACGTCGCCTGCCCCGAATTCGATGCCCTGGGGCTCTCATTCCCCGGGTGCCCGGGCTTCCCCCACTTCGGTCACAACGCCCGCGTGGCATGGTGCGTGACCCACGCCCAGGCCGACTACCACGACCTGTACGTCGAGAGGTTCAACGACTCCGGCGAGTACGAGTGGAAGGGTGAATGGCGGAAGCCCGACGTGCGCCGCGAGACGATCGGGTCTCGCGGCGGCGGCGTAACTGAAATCGAGGTCGTCTCGACCCACCACGGCCCCATCATCCTAGGTGGGCCTCCCGGATACGGCATCGCCAGCAAGCAGACCTCCACCGCCGGGCCGAACGCCTGGGCCGAGTGCCTGCCACTCATGTTGCGCGCCGGGTCAGTCGACGACATGGACGAGGCCATGCGCGGTTGGGTCGACCCCTGCAACAATTTCGTATTCGCTGACGTAGATGGCGGTGTCGAGTACCTGAACCGCGGCAGGCTCCCTGTCAGGCCGGCGCTCAACGGGTGGCTCCCCGTGCCCGGCTGGTCGGGAGAGTACGAGTGGGACGGCTTCGTGCCCTTCGAGGAGTTGGTGCGGTCGAAGAACCCCGACACCGGCTACATCGTCACGGCCAACAACAGGATCGCGCCCGACGACTACCCCCACTACATTGCCCTGCACTTCGCGCCCGAGTACAGGGCCCGCCGCATCAAGGACCGCGTCGAGCCGCTTCACGCCGCAACCGTCGACGACATGGCATCCATACACGCCGAGATCGTCTCGATGCCCGCCCGCACCTACTCGAAGCTATTGCAGGGGGTGGAGCCTCTCGACGAGGCCTCGGGCCAAGCGCTGACCGTGCTGGACGGGTGGGACGGCTCGATGGACAGGGACGCCGTCGCGCCCACCATCTACAGCGCGTTCCGGCGCGAGCTCGAGTGGGCCCTGCTCGAGCACCGCCTCGGCCCGCTGGTCGGCGACGCCCTCTCGGCCACAGGCCGGGGCGCACCGATGCACGTCGCCCAGATGCGCGCCAAGTTCGAGGCAGCGGCCGCCAGCAACGACGATAGCGTGCTCCCCGGCGGCGGGACCTGGCGCTCAGCAGCCGCCCAGGCGCTATCCAGGGGGGTGACGTGGCTCAGAGTCACCCTGGGCGATGACATGGACTCGTGGCAGTGGGGGAGCATCCACTCGACCCGCCCCACGCACACCCTGTCAGGCGCATTCCCGAAGCTCGCTTCGCTTCTCGACCCTCCGCGAGTCCCCATGAGCGGCGATGGCGACACCCCCCACGCGGCCACGTACTCACAGTCCGAGCCCTTCACCGCCCAGGGCATGTCCGTCGCCCGATACATCTTCGACCTGGCCGACTGGGACAACTCGCGCTGGATCACGCCCCTGGGCTCATCCGGCCACCCCGGCAGCCCCCACTACGCCGACCAGACCCCCATCTGGGCCGAAGGCGAGAGCCTCCCCATGCTCTACGACTGGTCGAAGATCGAGGCCCAGGCCGAGTCCCGCCAGGAGCTGGCAGCAGGAGGCCCGTAGGGGCGGGTTTGAAACCCGCCCTCCCCTGCTCACATTGGCAGGACGGAAGCCATGAGACACTACAAACTGCGATACGTCATGCACGAGCCCTCCGAGGAAACCGAGGACAAGTACATGGCCGAGATACCCGCTCTCCCCGGGTGCAGGGCCTGGGGCGACACGCCCGAAGACACACTCGACATACTGGAGAGCGTGGCTGCCGCCTTCATGGAATCGTACCTCGATCGTGGCTACAGGCTGCCCGACGAGATACGACAATCCTTGAACGAAGCCCCGTCTAACAACCAGGTGCTAGTTGCTAGGTAATCTAAAGGGCAACTCACTTAAGGAACGAATACAGCGCGAGTGGTCTGTTAACAATCGCCAGAGAGGAGAAGACAGGATTGTCTAGCCAGGACGAAACTGCTGAGCGCATCATCGAGGACTTCATAGAAGACTTTGGGCTTCCCGATCCGAATCTTTACAAGGTGGCTTATTCACCGCTTACACCTTCAGAGGTGCTGCTGGTTGGTGATAGCCCCGGGGGAGATCCCAACGAACCCGAAACCGTAGCAAACTATAAAGAGGTGTACGAGGAGGGTGAGCATGACTTCATAGATGAGGACTATACGTTGGCTGTGAAGGTGCGGGGGCTATTCACCGAGGCCTTTGGAACCAGTGGGGTTGGGCTCTTGCGCAGTGTGCCAGTCACGAATGTTAGCTTCTTTCGATCCCCTGGCCAACCTTCAGATCCCATAGTGAAGTTGAATCGAAAGAAGTGCAGGCCGTATTTATGGCGTATAGTGCGGATCATCCAACCTACTCTGGTAGTAGCCAACGGAATGAGCGTATTCCGATATCTTCAATCTCACCTCTCTGAGGTCAGGGAGATTGACCGTGCCCTTCCACCACCAGCAACAGGTCAACAGATTTACTACAGAAAGGTCAGGGGCCTCTTCGATGCATTGGAGGGAAGGGAAGTCGACTTAGTCGGCTTCCATCACCTATCTGGCTATCGCTGGAGTAGAGAGAAGTTCGCTGATCTGGCTGTTCGCATCAGGAAGGATTGGTCAGCCCATCGCGATTGACCAACTGGGTTACTTCAGCAGCCCTTGGACGGGGATGAGCTTCTGGCCGTAGGGGTCCACTCCCAGGAACACGCCTTCTAACGTGTAGGCGCCGAGCAGCGCCGCCGTCCCTTCCTCCCCAAATATGACCCAGGTGGTTGTCTCGCGCCCTTCCACCCGCGCCCTTGCCTCGGCCATATCCAGCTCGACTCGCTCGCCCCCGGCATACTCGAACGTCTCGCGCTTGGTAGGAGCTATTCCGAGCCGTCTGAGCGCGGAGCCGGGGATCACGGTCGTGGTCGCGCCCGTATCCACTAGGGCGTCCATCTCTTCGAAGCCATCCCCGCGCATATCGCCGATTTCGATTGCTACGCTGAACGTTCCCACGGCTGATTACCCTCACTGTCTGTAAGGATTATAGCGTCCCAGTCTCCTAGCTGCCCTCGAACACCCTTGCGATGTTCCCACCGCAGATCTTCGCCATGTCGTCCGGCGGGATGAAGTCGCAGTGCAGCCGCAGGTAATCCAGCGACTGCCTGTAGGTGCAGTGCCGCTCCACGTTCGGCATGTCTGACCCCCACGCGAGCCTGTCCGCTCCCAGCCGCTCGTAGTACTCGCGGATGAACGGCCGCGCCTCCATGTAGGGGTACTCCCAGATCGCCCCCTGGAATATCGGGATCAGTATCTCGGCGATCAAGTTGGGGGCCGACAGCGCACGCCACGCCTCCTCCGGTATCGAGATCTCGCCGTCCCGCATGAACCTGTAGAGCGATAGGCCGTGGGGGTAGACGACCGGGACGTCCGTGTACCTGTCGAGCCACCGCTGCAGCGCCGCGAGTTGCTCCAGGTACGGCTCCGGGCCCGGCCCGGCCGCCGTTACGTTCAGGTAGACCGGTATTCCCATGTCCCACACGTGGTCCCAGAACGGACGGAAGGCCGCGTCGTCCACCGTCTCGGTTCGTCCATGCTGCTCCAGCGCGCTAGTCTGGAACCACAGGCCGTGCAGGCCCAGGTCGCCGATGGACTTCTCCAGCGTCCTTAGCTGCGACGGCGAGTCGGCCCGCCACTCGTCGATCATCGCCAAGCCCCAGAACCTGCCCGGGAATCTTCGCACCGCGTCCGCCAGGTACCCATTGAGCCTGCCGTACAGGTGCCCCGTCTGCAGCACGGCCCTGTCGACGCCCACGTAGTCCATCTGCGCGATCATCAAGTCGGGCGGCGCGGACAGGTTGACCAGCGTCGGCGGCAGGTACTGCAGGTAGCACTCCTCGCCGTCCGCAGTCCACGCGAGCCGGCCGTATCCCCCTCCGCGCAGGGCCACGTCCGTCAGCCCGCCCATCGTCACGTCCTCGCCGCTGCACAGGGTCTGCCGGTCGATTTGCGTGTGGTCGGCCAGGCGTCGGACCGGCTGGTGATGGTGCGCCAGCGCGTGCTGCGTGTAGCTGGCATGACGCGCCTGGGACGAGAAACCCGCTGGCCCGCCCAGCGGCGGAAAAGCATGGGCGTGAGAGTCGACGATCATGCGGCCAGCATCCTTTCCCTAGGTTCAGGGAAGACCCCTGCCTTCCCTTTCCGGCGTGTGGTGCACCTCAGCCCTCTTGCAAGCAAGGTGTTACACATACAAGATGTCATTCCAGCGCAGCGAGGAATCTAAGGACCTTGCACTCCATGCAAAAGCCCTAGATTCTTCGCCACGCTCCGTCAGGGTCGCTGTGATCTGGCGAAGGCCATATGAGTGGATGAAACGCCTTCGTCTCTTGGCATAGTCGAGGCCGACCCCACCCCAGGTCCTTCGCTTTGCTCAGGACGACATGGTGGGGTTGCAGGCGCTACTGTCATGGTAAGGACGTGACGCGAATCTCTAGTAGGTCGCGCGGCCGCCGCTTATGTCAAAGACGCCGCCCGTCGTGAACGAGCACTCCTCTGACGACAGCCAGGCCACCAGCGCCGCAATCTCACTCACGTCGCCGGTACGACCCATCGGTATCCGCTCGAGCATGTAGCTGACCTGCTCGTCCGTGATCTGGTCGAGGATCCGCGTCCGCACCACCGCGGGCGTCACGCAGTTCACCCGTACACCCGTAGTGGCCAGCTCCTTGCCGACCGACTTCGTAAGCCCGATCACTGCAGCCTTGGTGGCCGAGTAGGGCACCATGCGAGGGTTCCCCTCCTTGCCCGCTATCGACGCGATGTTCACGATGCGTCCGTAGTCCCTCTCGAGCATGGCCGGCACGGCGTAGTGGGTGAACAGGTACACGCCCCGCAGGTTCGTCCTGTAGACCCGGTCCATCTCCTCGACCGGCAGCTCCCAGATGTTGCCAACGTCGCCGCCTATGCCGGCGTTGTTCACCAGCACGTCGACCCGGCCCCACCTGCGCATCGCCTCGTCGACCGCCCGCTTCGCCGTCTCCGCCTCCCCCACGTCGCCGATCACCGAAACGACATCCGCTCCGGCGCCTGCCAGCGCCCCGGCGGCCTGCTCTGCAAGCTCGCTGTCGAAGTCGACCAGAGCTACCCGCGCCCCCTCGCTGCCCAGCCGCGACGCAATCCCCCGGCCGATACCCGAGCCGGCCCCGGTCACAATAGCCACCCTATCCTCGAATCGGCTCATTCCTGCTTGTCCTCTCGTTTTCCGTCCAGGGAGAGACTCTCCCGACCGTCATTCGATTCCGTAGGGGCGGGTTTCAAACCCGCCCTCCCCGGCCCTCAATTCACGGCTTCCTAATGCAAAGGGCAGACGTAGATCGCCGTGGACTCGTACCACTCGTACTCCGCGGCGGCTTCGGTTGCCCCGGCCTCCCTGTCCACCGCACCGTCTGCGATCGCGAAGGCGCTCGTGAAGAATATGACGACGAGCAGCACCACGAACGATAGGGGGAATACGATGGGTATGTGCCGCATGTCACCCGGTCGCGAGGGACTTGCTGGCGGCCGCGACTCCGGCCCCCTGCGCGACCTCGTAGCCCACGCCCGGCAGTATCTCCTCCATCGCCGACAGGAAGGCCAGCACGGTGTGCGCCCTGCTCGACTCGCCCATCAGACCGATGCGCCACACCTTGCCGGCGAAGTCGCCAAGCCCGCGCCCGATCTCGATCTTGTACCTGCGGAGCAGGGTCTGCCTGACCTCCAGGTCGTCCACGCCCTCCGGTATCCACACGGGCGTGATCTGGTCCAGGCTGTGCTCCTCGTCCACCACCAGCTCCAGGCCCAGCGCCTCCAGCCCCTTCCTGAGCGCCTGGGCGTTCCGGCTGTGCCGGGCGGCCCGCTCGTCGAGCCCCTCTTCCAGCACGATGCGCAGCGCCTCCCGCAGGCCGACTATGTTGCTGACCGGCGCAGTGTGGTGATAGACGTGCTCCGGCCCCCAGTAGTTGGCGATCAGACCCAGGTCGAGGTACCAGGAAGTCGGCTTCTGCTTTCGCGACTTCACTGCCTCCAGCGCGCGCTGGCTCACGGCGACGGGCGCCATGCCGGGAGGCGTCGCCAGGCACTTCTGCGATGCCGAGTAGCAGTAGTCGATCCCCACGTCGTCGAACCCCACCCTGTTCCCGCCCAGCGACGTCACCGCGTCGACCATGAACAGCGCGCCGTATTCCTGCGCAAGCGCCGAGACTTCCCGGAGCGGCTGCAGCACGCCCGTCGATGTCTCGGCGTGGACGATCGTTACCAGCTTCACCCGCTCGTGCTTCTTCAGCTCGGCCTCCAGCATCTCCGCCGGGAACGGCTTGCCCCACTCGCTCTCGAGGACGACCACGTTCGCGCCGATCCGCTCCGCCATGTCCTCCATGCGGTGCCCGAAAAAGCCGCACACGCACATGATCACCGTGTCGCCCGGCTCCAGCAGGCTGTTGATCCCGACCTCCATGCCCGCGGAACCCGTGCCCGAGACCGACAGCGTCAGGCCGTCCTCCGTCTCGAAGACGCGCCTCAGCAGCTCGGACAGCTCGTCCATGATCTTCATGAAGTCGGGGTCCAGGTACCCGATCATCGGCGCCATCATCGCCTGCAGGACGCGGGGGTGCGCCGTGCTGGGGCCCGGGCCGAGCAGTATGCGGTCCGGGACTACGGGGACTTCAGAGTGGGGCAGCTCGCTCGCAGTCATGCGGCCTCCTGCTTGGGACTCGCGGGGCCCCGCCTCTCGCACCGGACATTGCCATCCGCATGGCCGGGCCCGCGCCGGAAACCCATTATAGGCTCGCCCCGGTAGGGTGTCCACGACTCGCCTCGGAGGCAGCGCACGTCTCCGACGATGCCCAATCGTTCGCCCTCGGGCCTCAGCGGCATACCTTGACGCTGCCGCTGCGCCACGCCTACAATTGCCTAGCTGATACACGGCCTCCAAGCACGAGGCCGCCTCCCTCGCCAACGGCCCGCTAGCTCAATTTGGCAGAGCAACTGACTCTTAATCAGTAGGTTCTCGGTTCAAGTCCGAGGCGGGTCACCACGCTCCCCTTCGCGCCCTGCCCTGGACGGGCTATTGAGCTGAGGAGTGCAAGTGCAGCACAACCCGCTGACCGGGAAAGTCGCCATCGTGACCGGCGCGGGAAGCCCCACCGGCTTGGGCCGCGCCATGTCACTCGCCTTTGTGCGGGCCGGCGCCCGTGTCGCAATGCTCGACGTCGACGAAGGCTGGCTCGAGCAGACCGCCGACGAGGTCCGCTCCATCGGCGGCGGTGACTGCGCTCTGCCCATCGTATGCGACGTCTCGGACCCCGGCAGCGTGGAGGAGGCCGTTCGCGGGACCATAGCCGGCCTCGGTGGACTTCACATCCTCGTCAACAACGCGGGGATCATGAACCCGTCGGCCCGCGGCTCCGGCGGGACGAAATTCTGGGAAATCACGCCCGAGACGTGGAGCAAGATAGTCGCCGTCAACTCCAGCGGCGCCTTCTTCATGTCGCGGGCGGCCGCCGGGCACATGCTCGCCCAGGGATGGGGCCGCATCATCGGGGTTACCACCAGCGTCGACTCCATGTACCGTGCCGGCCTGTGCCCCTACGGGCCCTCCAAGGCTATACACGAGGCTTTCGTCGCCCTCATGGCCCAGGAGCTGGAGGGCACCGGCGTCACCGCCAACGTCCTGGTCCCCGGCGGGACGACCGACACCAACCTCATTCCCCAGGACATCGTCTATGACCGCGAGTCCCTTATCAAGCCGGAGGTGATGGGCCCCCCGGCGGTCTGGCTCGCCTCCGAGGACTCTGCGGAAACCAACGGCATGCGCTTCCTCGCGCGTCTATGGGACGAGAGCCTGCCCATCGACGAGCGGCTCGCAGAGGCGGGCGCGCCCGCCGCCTGGCCGCAGCTAGGTGTACAGAATATTTCACCCTGGCCGTAACCAGGTACGGCCGGGTCTCGACCAACTTCGACGTGCAAGGGCGACTCAGCGAGTCGCCCCTACATGCGAGTCGCCCTACCTACATGCAACGGGCTGCCCATCTCACCAAGTCTGAGCAGGTACGTCCACTCCTGTAGACTTGACGGGCATCGGGGACTTATGCTTTTCACCTAGCCGCGGGTCGCGCGCGATGCGGCCACAATGCACTCCCGTCGCGGCGCGAAGTCGAGGAGGCGAAAGCATGGCAACGAAGACTGACCTCAAAGTACCCACGGTGGTGCACGGTACCCGCCCGCCCAGCGACACCGCCCAGACGCCCGGAATGGAGCGTCGCCCCGCCATAGACGCCGACGCCGTCGGCGCAAGCAAGATCTGGTTCGGCACCGTAACCTCCGAGCCCAACCACAAGGGCCCGCCGCACCAGCACGGCGAGGCCGAGACCGCCGCGTACGTCATATCGGGGCACGTCCGCGTCCACTACGGCGAGAACTTCGGGGAGTCGGTCGAGGCCGGGCCCGGCGACTACCTCTTTGTGCCCGCCCACCTCTGGCACATCGAGGAAAACCCCTACGACGTGCCGTCGGAGCAGTTCCTCGCCCGCGGCCCCGACAACATCGTCATAAACATGGAGCAGTAGGGGCGCCAGCCGGCCGCAGCTTCCATGCGCCGGGCGAGGTAGTACAATACCGGCGTCCATGACTACCAGAAGGCTGGCCTGACACGATGAGCTCTGAGCTGCTATCCGAGGACGAACGGCTGCTCCAGTCGATGGTCCGCGAGTTCGCGGACGAGGTTCTCGCGCCGCGCGCCCCCGACTACGACGAGCGGGGTGAGTTCCCCTGGGACAACGTGCGGGAGCTTGCGGAGCTGGGCCTGTTCGGCCTGACCGTCGACGAGGAGTACGGCGGCAGCGGCGGCACCACGCGCCAGCTCGCCATCGCCGTCGAGGAGATAGCGCGGGGCTGCGGCTCCACGAGCGTGATCTACGTCGCCCACCTGGGCCTGTGCCTCCACTTCATCCTGCGGTTCGGCACTGCCGAGCAGAAGGAGCGGTGGGTGCCGCCCCTTGCCCGCGCCGAGAAGATCGGCGCGTTCGCCCTGACCGAGCCCCAGTCGGGAAGCGACTCGGCCGCCATGCGCACGACGGTAGAGAAGAGGGGCGACAGCTACGTCCTGAACGGCAGCAAGCTGTTCACCACCAACGCCGAGGAGGCCGAGACCTTCGTCATCCTCGCGACCCACGACAGGGAGCAGCGCACGCGCGGCATCGACGCGCTGATCGTCGAACGGGGCACGGACGGCTTCACGATCATTCCCCAGCACGGCAAGCTGGGCATGAGGGCCACGTCGACCGCCGAGCTGGTGTTCGAGGACTGCGCGGTGCCCGCGGAGAACCTGATCGGGGCCGAAGGGCAGGGCTTCAGGGAGACGATGGACGTGCTGAACTCCAGCCGCATCGGGATCGCGGCCCAGTGCGTCGGGCTCGCCCAGGCGGCGTACGACTGCTCGGTCGAGTATGCGCGCGCCAGGGAGGCGTTCGGCCAGCGGCTCGTCGACTTCCAGGGCCTGCAGTGGCAGCTTGCGGACATGGCCACAGACATCGAGGCGGCCCGGGGCCTCGTCATGCGGTCCGCCACCCTGCGCGACGAGGGGCTGCCCTTCGTGACCGAGGCGTCGATGGCCAAGCTGTTCGGCTCGCGGCTCGCCGTGCGGTCTGCCGACCGGGCCGTGCAGATACACGGCGGCACGGGCTACTTCGCCCCCACCGTCGCGGAGCGCCTGTACCGGGACTCCAGGGTGACGGAGATATACGAGGGCACGACCGAGATCCAGCGCATGATCATAGCCCGAAATCTACTGGACCTGTAACGGAGGAGAGAGAGTTGACCAGCGAAACAAGAGCATCCGATGTATACCAGGAGTCCGTCGTCATCGATGGGCTGAACGTCAGCAACTGGCAGAGCCCGGCGGTGTACGAGAGCCTGCACGACGGGAACGTCACCGCCATCAACGCGACGATCGCCGTGTGGGAGCACTATGCGGAGACGATGGACAACATCAAGGGCTGGCTGCGGCGGTTCCGGGAGCGCTCGGACACCGTGTCGCAGGTGACCACCGTGCAGGACATCCTGGACGCGAAGGCGACCGGCAGGACCGGGGTTATCTTCGGGTGGCAGAACGCCACGCCCATCGAGAACGACCTGGACAGGCTGGAGCTCTTCCACAGGCTCGGCGTGCGCGTGATCCAGGTGACCTACAACGAGCGAAACCTGCTGGGCAACGGCTGCTGGGAGCGGAACGACGAGGGCCTGAGCAACTTCGGCGTGGACGCCGTGAGGGAGATGAACCGGCTCGGCATCCTGATCGACCTGTCCCACGTGGGCGACCAGACCACCATGGACACGATCGAGCTGTCGGATGTGCCGGTCGCCTGCACTCACGCCAACGCCCGCTCCTTCGTCGACAACCGCCGCAACAAGACCGACGACGCCCTCAAGCTCCTCGCCGAGAAGGGCGGGGTCGTCGGCGCCACGGCCTGGCCGCCCTTCCTGCGCAAGGGCTGGGAGTCGACGCTTGCCGACTTCGGCGATGCCATCGAGGACATGGTCGAGCGCGTCGGGGTCGATCACGTGGGCATCGGCACCGACTACACCCAGGACCAGACCAGCGAATGGTTCGACGTGCTCATGTCACAGCAGGGCACCAAGTTCTTACCCAGGCGGCTGGAGTACCCCGATGTGCCGGGCCACCCCGAGGGACTCGAGACCCCCGACAAGATGGCCAACATAGCCACGGAGCTGCTCGGCCGCGGCTTCTCCGACGAGGACGTGTCGAAGATTCTCGGCGGCAACTGGCTCCGCCTGCTGCGACAGGTCTGGCGCGAGTAGGTTCCGGGACCGTCGAGTGGCTGCGCCAAGGCGATCTGCGACGCCGTGGGGCTGTCGTTCCTACCAATGTGCCGTGATGCCGACATGTGAGGGGCTGAAAGGAGTCCCCGGTTGCCTATAGCCACCCGGTCTGCGTCAACGGGCGGGGACTGGATGGGGGACGGTTCCTGCACGCAGGAATCCGGCTCAAGGCCGGAATCACCATGGCCTTGCGAATTCTACATAAGGGGATAAATGGCGTCGTCTCCTGGCATGGGTGAGGCCGACCCCGCCCCAGGTCCCTCGCCAGGAGGCTCGGGACGACATGGTGGGGTGGCCTGGGCTATTTTCATAGCAATGACGGATTGCCGAACTGCATCGTGATCATTCACGGCATAGTCAAGACGAAACGGTCTTGCAGCTAAGGCTGGGGGTACTTGATCGACATCATCGCCTCTATGTCGAGGGGGTCGACGCCGTACTCCCGCTCCTGCTCTGCACGCAGCAGCGCCTCGCTTTCGAGGTCGCCTTCGAGGGGCAACTGGAGGCGCTGCCCGTTGTTGAGGGCCGACTCGCGCGTGGCGACCTCCATCATCATTGCCATGAGCGCGTCTTCGTCGGTGTATTCGGAAGTGCGCACTCCGCGGACTGTCTCGGCGAAGTCCACGAGATGCCCCATGACCGCCGCGCCGTAGTACTCCCGGCTATTGTAGGCCGTCCGGCCCGGGCGGTGGTCGTTGATGTACTCGACACGCCCTGTGGGCAAGTCGACATGTGAAGAGAGCCAGTCGTCGCCGTCGTTGACGTGCTCGATGGGAAAGACATGGTCGGCGACGCCTGCCCCGTCCCTGAGGGCCTCGTCGCTGCAGTAACGGACTTCGGCTGTACCTACGCCCCTATCCCTGGCCTGCTGGACAATCGACCCACGAGCCCCAGCCAGCTCGGTGTATCCCGGGCGCGGATAGCGCCCCAGCATGCTCTTCATGTTCGCAGAGTGGTCGATCACCAGCGCGCCGCCTGGGAACCAGAAGAAGTGGGCGCGGTAGGACTCGGTCTCGTAGTAGCGGTGGGGCAGCTGGTAGTGACCCGCGGCGGGCATGGTGTGGGATATGGCCTGCACCGCAACCGGATGCGCGCCGAAGAACGATATCCAGCGGGAGTTGTTGTGGTACCCGGTGTGGTCGTGCCAGCAGGTGAGCCGCTTGATGGAGCCGACGAACCCGTCGTCGGCTACCAGGCGCATCATCCTGTCGAAGGGGAAGCGGAAGAAGTTCTCGCCGACTCGCAGGATGGTGTTGTTGTCGCGGGCGGCGGCCACCATCTCATGGGCCTGGACCAGCAGCGAGCACATGCTGGTCTCGACGTTCACCGGAATGCCGTGGGACAGGAGGTAAACGGCGATCGAGTGGTGTGAGGGAACGGGCGTCACGACCAGGGCCGCCTCCATGGGGCGGGCCCTGACCAGCTCCGCCAGGTCGTAGAAGGCGGGAACGCCCGCCGCCTCCGCAAAGGCGTCGGTCGATTCGCGCACCGGGTCGCACACGGCCACCAGCTTCATCCACGGTTTCAATGCGTCGAAAAGGGGCCGGTAGACCAGCCGCGACCGGTTCCCGGTCCCAACCAGCGCAACGGAAAGGGGTTCGCCAAGTGTCATGGTGTGTTCCTCGTGCAGGGGATCTGAACGCTGATTCTACATGCTAGGGTGGGCGTGTCGGGACCGGACTGCCGCGCCTACATTGGCTGAACCCTTTGGACAATTCCGCGTCAGCCAATGTGCTATTGCAAGACGTCCTTGGATGATAATATCACTCTATGATATCATTGAGAAATGAGGAAGAAGCATCGCAGGATCCTTGCGTTGATCTTCCGAAGACCTACTCAGTCCGGAATACGATGGGCCGAAATCGAGTCACTCCTTCTGGCCTGCGGTGCTGAGATCGAGGAGAGGGCCGGTTCCAGGATAGGAATCTGGCTGAACGGTGTACGTGCCCATGCCCACCGGCCCCATCCTAATCGGGACGCCAGCAAGGGCGCGGTCGAATCGATAAGGCGATTTCTTCGGGAGGCGGGAATAGACGATGATGACTTATAAGGGGTATCGGGCGAAAGTGGAGTTCGACAGCGACGCGGGTGTCTTCCATGGGCGCGTTATCAACACCCGCGACGTGATCTTCTTCGAGGGGACCTCCGTTGATGAGTTGAACCGGGAGTTTCAGTTCTCTATTGACGACTATCTGGCTATGTGCGCCGAGAGAGGTGAAGAGCCCGACAAGCCGTTCTCCGGGAGAGTGCCTCTCAGGGTAAGTCCAGACATCCACAGGGCAGCGACAATGGCCGCCCAGGCGGAAGGCAAGAGCCTAAACGCATGGCTCGTCGACACGATAGAGAGCCGTGTGCGCATGGCTCAGTGACTCTGTGCTCGCTATACATCCAATCACTCGAATGGACACAGCATCACCTAAGGAAGCTCTGGAAGCACCCAGTGTATGACCGCGAAGCTAGTCCTGTTGACCTATGAGTCCTGGGCCAACCTCTATCGTGCGATAGACGGGCTGACCCCGGAGGAGGCCGTGACGCGCTCGCACGGGAGCAGCGCCATCGCATGGACTCTGGGGCACGTCACCCACATGGTCAACTCTTGGATCAACGTGAACTTCCAGGGCCTGCCGCCCCATCCGGTCATCGATTCGCCCGAGTTCCGCGCGGGCGGCGGTGGAGAGGCGCTGGACTGGCCCACGGTTCTCACCGCTGCGGGCGAGGTGCGCGACGCCGCGCGGCAGTTCCTGGACACCGTCGACGAGGCCGACCTCGACCGGGTCATTCCCTACGACGGCTCCATAGAGCTACTGAGGGAAACCGGGCTCCGGCTTGGGTACGCCCTGATGCGGATCACCGCCCACCACTACATCCACGTCGGGGAGATCGTGACGGTCCGCTCCCGCCTCGGGCACGACATGGGTCAGACGGAGCTGCCGGACTGGGGCAGCGCCCTGATCTGAGCCAGGTCTCTCGCGGGGACTTCCGGCGCCAGTGGGCTAGTGAATCGCGGCGGCTATGGCGGCGGCGCGTTCGTTGACCAGCCTGTTGTCGTCGAACCTGTGCAGGCTGAAGTTCTCGATGAGCTCCGGGGTCTTCCCCGTCGCGATCAGCTCGGCGGTGGTCTTGCCGGAGGCCGGGGCTGCCTTGAACCCCCACGTGCCCCAGCCGCAGTTCAGGATGAACCCGTCGAGCCCGTCCACCTTGCCCATGATCGGCGCGTAGTCGGGCGTCATGTCGCACAGGCCGGCCCACTGCCTCAGGATCTTGATGTCGCGAAGCTCGGGCAGCAGCTCCAGTGTGCTCGCCGCCAGCTCGTGCAGCATGTCGAGGGTCGACTTCTGGCTGTAGGTGGAGTACGGGTCCACCGGCCCGCCTATGACCAGCTCGCCCCGGTCGGTCTGGTACACGTAGACGTGCAGGTCGGCGGACGAGATCGTGGTGTGGACATAGGGCTTGACCGGCTCGGTCACGCACGCCTGGAGCGGGAACGTCACGATGGGGACGTCCAGGTCGACCATAGCCGTAATCGTCGAAGTCCAGCCCGCGGTGGCGCTCACCACGACGCCCGCGCCGATACGCCCCGACGGCGTCTCGACGCCGGTGACGCGCCCGTTCTCCCGCGTGATGCCGGTGACCTCGGTAAACGGGTGCAGCTCGACCCCCGCCCGGTCGGCGCCGCGGCCCATGCCCCATACGACCGCGTCGTGGCGCACCACCCCCGCCGGCGGGTGGTAGAGCGCGGCCATGATGGGCAGCGGCTTGCCCTCCCGCAGGTCGATGGGCGGTACGATCTCCTTGATCTCGGCCGGGCCGATGATGCGGCTGTCGACCCCGAGCAGCTGGTTGAACTCGGCCCGCAGCCTCAGCCAGTAGACGGACGACTCGGAGTGGCCGATGTCGAGCCGGCCCATCTCGTCGAACAGCAGGTTGAACCCCAGCTCGCTCGCCAGCCCCTGGTACAGCTTGTGGCTCTCGCGGAAGAAGGGGATGGCCTCGGCCGTCAGGTAGTTCGACCGGATGATGGCCGTGCTCCGCGCGCTCGCGCCGCCGCCCAGGTAGTCCTTGTCCAGCACCGCCACGTTCGTGATGCCCATCTGGCCCAGGTAGTAGGCCGTGGACAGCCCGTGCACCCCCCCGCCGATGATCACCACATCGTAGGAGTCCTTCAAGGGGTGCCGCCCCCACATCCTGTTCTTCCTGAATACCATTACTTCACCGCATGCTCCCCGGCTGGAGATGGCTGAGAGTGGCGGTGCCGAAGGGGATGATGCCGTAGCGGCTGCCGGCATCGATGAGGGTTTCCCACATGTACTCGCCGTAGGCGCGGTCGACGTAGATGGAGTAGCGAGGCAGGTCTCCAATGTCGTGGCGAATGAGGGTGGCGTGGACCTGCGAGATGCTCCCCTGGGCGCAGCTCATGTCGGTGAAGCTGTGGGGGGATGTGTCGGTCTCGGTCACGGCCGCAAGGGTGGGTTGGGCTGCCGGTCCCGCTACGCATATGCCCGTCCTGGCCGAGGTGATATCCACACTGTGGGCGCACCCGCCCGGCATGTCGCCAAGCGTCTCGGCGACCATTGGTGACTGGTTCGGGGCCGTGATCAGCAGAGCTTCGTCGGCGGTCAGCCGTGCGGCGAGGATGTCGCCGATACCGGAGTCCTCGGTGAACTGCATTACGCCGGCGTCGCCCGGCCCCTCCGGGCCGCCCTGCTGCAGCCCCTCCATGATGTACCGGTCGACCTCGCCGTGGAGCAGGAGCTTGCCGGAGGGGCTGGTGTCGCACAGGCCGACGCCACCGCGCACCGCAGCGGCCTCATCTTCGGGCGACGTATACCTGGCGGGCCTGAGCCAGCCGTAGCTATCCTCCATCTTCGCGCCGAGCGCAAGGTGGACGTGGTGGAGTGCGCTGAGTGCCAGGGGCCTGGGTTCCGCCATCGCTACTCCCTCAGCCTCTTGCCCTCGGGGTCGTAGAAGGGCTCGGTGCGCACCTCGGCGGGCGAAATGACGCCGTCGGTGCGGATGTGGATGGTCGTTCCGTGCTCCGCCAGGTCGGCGGGCACCCAGCAGTATCCGAAGCCCTTGCCCATGGTGGGGCTCAGTCTCGAGCTGGTAACGCGACCCACCGGAGCCATGTCGGCAACCACGGCATCCCCGTCGCGGGGGACCGCCCCGTTCTGCATGACGAAGCCGACCAGGAGGCTCTTTGCCGGGCGCTCCATGGCAGCGGCAAGCCCGCCGCGCCCTATGAAGTCGTCCTTGTCCATGCGAACGACCCACTTCATCCCGGCGTCGAGCGGGTTGCTGACCATGTCCGTGTCCTGGTTCGGGATGATGTGCATCTTCTCCAGCCGGAGCACGCGCTGGGTCTCGGTGCCGAAGGGCGAAATGCCGAACTCGCTGCCGGCGTCCATCAGGGCGTCCCACATGTGCTCCCCGTACTCGGCGGGGAAGTGCAGCTCCCAGCCGGTCTCGCCCACGAATCCGATGCGGAGCATCAGTGTCGGCACACCGGCGACGCTGCCCTCCCGGGCCCGCATGTAGCGGAAGGCCTTCGTGGACAGGTCCACGTCCGTCAGCTTGGCCAGCGTATCGCGCGCGCGAGGCCCAGCGACGTTGATGACACCGTACCCCGACGTGACGTTGGTCACAAAGGCACAGTCGTCTCCTCCGGCCATCCACCACTTGAACCACTCTTCGATGGCCTCGACGCTGGCCGTCGAGGTGGTGACGAAGTACCGGTCCTCCGCGAGCCGGGTGACCGTGCCATCGTCCATGATCGTCCCGTTGTCGGCGCACAGGACCCCGTAGCGGACGCGCCCGTTCCTGAGGGTCGAGAAGCTGTGTGTGTAGAGCCGGTCGAGCAGGGCGGGAGCGTCCCTGCCCCGCACGTCGAGCTTGCCGAGCGTGCTCACGTCGATGATGCCGACGGCGTTCCGCACGGCCATTGCCTCATCCCGCATTTCGCCGTAGAGACGCGGCCGCTGCCACATGTTCGAATCGAACATCTCGGCGCCGAGCGCCCTGTGTCGGCGGTCCAGGGGCGTGCGCTTGACCGGTATGTGAGCGGGCCCGGCCAGCGTACCCAGACTCACGGGCTGCAGCGGAGGCCGCGACGTAGTCGGACCCAGGTCTCCCGCCGAGGTGCCTGTGTGCACCGCCGCAATGTCCACGAAGTTCCTGTGGCACATCTTCCCCTGGCACGGGCCCATCGTGACCGTGCTGTAGCGCTTCAACGTCTGGATGTCCCGGAACCCTTCGTCGACGGCGGTCGCGATGTCCTTCGATGTGACGTCCTCGCAGAAGCAGACTACCTGCTTCGAGCCCTGTATCCCCCGGTAAGGCGGCCGCGACTCGATTGAGCCTGGTGCAACCTGGGCACGAGCAGCCTGGACGCTCTTACCCAGCTCGACTGCGGACTGCGGAGCGCCTGCCCGGGGCCCTGCCTCGGCGCCGGCTAGTCGGCCCTGCAGCACGGCCTCTTCCAGACTCCGTGCACCGGCGGCCCCTCCCGCCGCTGACACACCCTCAGGCAGCCTGGACGGCCGCGTCTCGCCGGAGACTTCCTTGTAGGCCAGGGTGGCGCCGGCCTGCTGCAGAAGCGACGCCGCCGGCTCGAAACCTCCCGACATGGCGATGATGTCCGCGTCGAATTGCCTCTCTTCGGTGGTGGTGTCTCCACCCTGTAATCTCGAAACGACGCCCCCGACGACCTTCTTCACGCCCTCGGCCCTCACCAGGGTGTGGGATGGCAGGACCAGCACGCCAAGGTTCCGGAGCTCTCGGGCGGCGTCCAGTTGACCCGGGAAGGTCGGGCGGCTGTCGGCCAGCACCGCGACCCTCATCCCCGCCTGCAGAAGATCGAGAGCGGCGTAGTAGCCCTGGTCGCCCGTGGTCGCCACCATCGCGGTCGTGCCGGGCTTGATTCCGTAGAGATGGATGAGCCTCTGCAAGGCCGTGCTGAGCATCACGCCGGGTATGTCGTTCCGATCGAATACCAGCGGCGTCTCTTGCGAACCGGTCGCGATCACGACCCGGCCGGCCCTTACCCTGATCATCGAGTCTCCCTGCGTGATTCCGAGGAGGCGGCCCTCGTACAGTCCGAAGGCAGTGGCCTCGGAGAGGACCTCGATGCGGTCGCTGGCCTCGACCTCCGTGGCAAGCCTGCGGGCGGTGTCGAGGGCAGATGTCTCGCCCATTCCTGGGAGGCGAATGCTTGTCCGTGAATCGTATCGAAGGCTACCGCCCAAGCCCGGCTGGTCGTCGACCAGGATGACCCTCGACCCGGCGGATGCTTCCAGGGCCGCTGCCATCCCTGCCGGCCCTCCGCCGACCACGGCGACATCCGTGTGGCGGAACTCGTGGTGATGCGGTCCCGGCGCGGGGTCCTGGCCGACTCGACCCAGGCCCGCGACCTGCCGGATTATGGGCCTCGCGGCCTTCCAGAATAGCTTTGGCGTGTGGAACGTCTTGTAGTAGAAGCCAACCGGCATCAGCCGACCGAACCTGTCCAGGACCGAGAGGAAGTCGCGCTCCTGCGACGGCCACGCATTCTGGTGGCGCACCCGCATTCCCTGCTCGACACGCGTCGTGCAGGCACGAACGTTCGGGACACCGTCCACACTCATCAGGCAGTTGGGGCAGGCTCCGGCAACGCAGAGCAGCCCCCGGGAGCGGTGGTACTTGAAGCTGCGCGAAAATATGCGAACGCCGGCCCCGTAGAGGGCCGAGGCTATCGTGTCGCCCTGGTAGGCCTGGAACTCCCGTCCGTTGAACTCGAAGACGACGGGGCAGTCTCTATCTGTGAGGTGGTGAGCCGCGGCAGGGAGGCGGCCCTGGTCGGTTGGTATGGGCAACTAAGCCAGTACCTCCCCGGGCCAACCTGTAGAGCCGATCACGTTGGTCCTCGTATCCCTCACGGCGACGATCCACCTGCGGCATCCCAGGCTGTGGTACCACCACTCTCTCTGCTCGCCCGCGGTATTCCGGCGCGCATAGAAGTACTTCATCCATACGGCGGTATCGTCGGACGGCCGAGGCCGGCGGACGATCTCCCCGCCAAACCTGAACTCGTACACGTTTCGGGGCCCGCAGTTGGGGCAGTTAACCAAGAATGCCAAGTGTTACTCGCCGCTCGAACTAGGATCGGCGCCAGAAATTGAGGTTCTGGCAGGTGTTTCCAATGGGGATGCTTGATTCTTCCAGTGCACCAACGGCATCGGCTATTTCCCCGAAGCTCATGTCGCGGGCGGTGTTGTTCTCCCTGTACACGACGAGAATCCCGTTGTGGTCTGTTCGATTCTGGACCCAAGTCCGGTTAAGTTGTACAAAGTCGCCCGCATTGGCCGACATCAATACTAGGCCGTTTGCGGCAGCGTATTCCAGATGGCGTTCATCCGGAGCGCCGCGCATCCCGACCGCTCTCGGCGACGTGACTTCGTGCCCAAATCGCTTTAGGAGACCGACCAGCAGGTTCGAGTCCAAGTCATCGTCTAGGTACAGCCTCATCCCCCCGTGACACTTGGAGGACCAAAGAAACCGGCGCTCTCAAGCTGGCCGCGCTCCGCGTCCCGCTCTTGGCATATTGCTTCCCAGTTCTCCTGGCAATAGTCGAGGGCCTCGTAGACAGCCTCGACCGGTATGTCACGGTCCCTGGCGATCTCGGGCGGCCTCATCCTGGACACGTACCTGTCGTGCCACAGCGTCGACGCGCGGATGCCGGTATCCGTGACCTCGGCCTCTCTCGCGCCCGTCGCCAGGAATCTGTATTGGGTGCTTGTGCTCATCGGGAGTCCATCATACAAGATTAGAACATCGTCAGGTAGCGGTCGATCTCCCACTGGGAGACCTGCTTGTGGTACTCGTTCCACTCCGCCTCCTTGATGCTCACGAACTCGTCGTAGATGGGTCCCAGCGCCTCCTGCACGACCACGTCGGCACGTAGCTCTCCGATCGCCTCGTTCAGGCTCTGCGGCAGCGTGCGGATGCCCCTGCGCGCGATCTCCTCCAGGCTCAGGGAGTACATGTTGCCTAAGTTGGCTTTGCCGGGGTCCATCCGGTTCCGCACGCCGTCCAGCCCTGCCGAAACGTACGCCGCGAACGCTAGGTACGGATTGCACGCCGCCGAGACCGTGCGGTCCTCGAGGTGGCCGGGGCCCGCCGTGCGGATCATCTGGGTGCGGTTGTTGTCGCCGTAGGAGACGAAGGCCGGAGTCCACGTGTACCCCGACTGGGTGCCGAACAGGCCCGCGCCTATCTGGAGCCGCTTGTAGCAGTTCACGGTCGGAGAGGTGATGGCGCACAGGGCCGGAGCGTGGGCGAAGATCCCGCCTATGAAGTGGTAGGCGAACTCCGACAGGCCCAGGCCCTGCCTGTCGTCCTCGTCCAGGAAGAGGTTTTGGCCCGTCGATGCGTCCTCCACGTGGAAGTGCACGTGTCCGCCGCTCCCCGTGCGGTCGGAGAACGGCTTGGCCATGTGCGTCGCTATTGCGCCGTACCGCTGGGCGTACTGGCTGGTCATCATCTTGAAGAACGTGTAGCGGTCGGCCGTGGTCAGCGCGTCGCTGTACACGAAGTTGATCTCGTACTGCCCGTTGGCGTCCTCGTGATCCGACTGGTAGGCGTCCCAGCCCACGCGGGCCATGCCGTCCATCACATCGCGCAGGTAGTCCATCACGTTGGAGATGCCCTTGAAGTCGTAGCACGGCTTTGCCAGCGTGTCCACGCCGCTGGGGTCCCAGACCTCAATCGAGCCGTCCTCTTTGCGGGTCACCAGGAAGTGCTCCGGCTCGATGCCGACGTAAAACTCATACCCCTCCTCACGGTGTGCCCCTAGCACCCGCTTCAGGTTCTGCCTCGCACAATACGGGTGGACCTCGTCGTCCACGAACAGGTCACCCGCGAACCTTGCGACCCCCTCGCGCCACGGGACGAACGTGTAGCTGTCCAGGTCGACTCTGGCCAGCATGTCGTGTGAGTGAGGGCCCTGCCCCAGCCCCCAGAGGGCCGCACCCGCGAACCCGGCGCCCTCGTCGATCACGTCGTCCAGGTGCGACGCCGGCACCATCTTGACCTTGGGCGAGCCATTCATGTCGACGAACTGGACGAGGATGTACTCGACCCCGTCGGCCGCCATGCGCTCTCGGACTTCCTCTCGCGTGGTCATAGGCTCTCTCCTGGATGGGCGCCCGCGCCGGGGCTCCCAGGGTGGCGTAGCCGGCCTTGTGGGAGCAGGCCCGGTAGCGGCTTGGCCGGTTCGTCCCGATACGGTATCACACACGGCGGGACGGCGGAATGTCCCGCCGCGGCGCCGTGGGACGCCGGCCTCCCGGGCCCCAGCCGGTCGGCTTGACATCGTCCATGAGGCTTCGTTAGCCTCGACTTAGGGGCGTGAAGAAAACCCCATACGGCAATATGGCGGAGACATGGTATTCGTCAGGTTCGTACTCTTCATCATAGATTCGATAAACGTCTTCCTGCAGAGGAACTGCTCCCACATAGCCGGGGCGATCGCGTTCTATATGCTCTTCGCGCTATTCCCGCTCTTCCTCGCCATGATCTCCGTGCTCGGCTTTGTCCTGGGGCCGGAAGCGGAGCATGAGGAGCTGGCTGTACGGCTAGCCGAGACCCTGCCCATCTCCACCAAGTTCATCAGCGACACGATGCATGAGGTTGTCGAGACCAGGGCGATAACGGGGGCGGCCAGCGTACTGGGACTCTTCACGGCGGCGACCGCCGCCTTCGGGGCAATCAGGAAGGGAATCAACGCCGCGTGGGGGATCAGCCAGACACGGCCCTTCATCAAGGAGCGGATGATCGACTTCGCCCTCGTGATGGGCGCGGGACTCCTGCTGATAGCTACGCTCTTCAGCGCTCCCGTACTGGGCGTGGTGCGCGAGATCATTCTCTTCCTGGCGCCCGAAACCGTCTACCTGACCAATTTCGTCTGGGCCCTCACGCCGGCCCTGATATTCCTCGTATCTGCGTTCTCCATCTGCGCCGTGCTCTACCGCTACCTCCCGAACACAGCGGTGAGGATGGCCCAGGTGTGGCCGGGAGCCCTGCTGGCCGCCGTGGCGCTGACGGGTGTGAGCGAGGCCCTCGTTTGGTACTTCTCGGCGTTCCCGCTCGCATACAACGTGATCTATGGCTCGGTCGGCTACATCATGGCCCTTCTAACCTGGGCCTACATGTCCGCAATCATCCTGCTGTTCGGAGCCCTCATGACCGCAAGCTACTCCCAGTATGCCGCCAACCTCGGGAACCACAGGCACGATCCCAAGGTGCTGTGGACGGGGTTCTCGAGGGTGCGTCTCCGGGTAGTCGAGCCGTCCCGGGCGTTGTGAATCGATGAAACTGCTCCTGTCGGCGACGCTGGTCCCACTGCTCCTGGCCGCTGTCGCGTGCGGGTCGTCGGAGGGGCCCGGCCCTGAGCCGACCGCGCCTCCTCCTCCGCTCGTGGTCACCGTCGTGGTTACGCCCACGCCTGCGCCGGACCCCACGCCCGAACCCACGGCCCCACCCGCCGCGCAGCCCGCAGTCCAGTACGATCTCGGGCCCGGCCTGGGAGCGCACTCGGTCGCCGAGCTGGTCAGGGCAGCGACGCCCTGGGTCGCCTCCATCACCACGGAGGAAGATGTGCCTGGCTTCTTCAACAACTTCGACTCCGACGGAGCGGGCTCCGGCTTCGTCATCCGGCCCGACGGTTACGTAGTCACAAACTGGCACGTCGTGCAGGGCGCTGACAACGTGAAGGTCCACCTGCCCAGCGGCCGCAGCTACGACGCGGAGATGGTTGGCAGGGATGCAGGCACCGATCTGGCCGTGCTGAAGATCGATGCCGTTGGGCTCCCAACTGCAAAGATGGCGTCGGAGGCGCCGAACGTGGGCGACTGGGTGATGGCTATGGGCAACGCCCTGGCGTTGAAAGGCGGGCCGACGGTAACGCTGGGCATCGTCAGCGGCCTCGACCGCTCGATCGAGACCAGGAGCGGCGCGTTCTACGACCTGATCCAGACCGACGCTGCGGTGAACGTCGGCAACAGCGGCGGCCCCCTGGTGAACATGGATGGCGAGGTCGTGGGAGTCAACCAGGCGACATTGAGGCAGGCCGAGGGCATCAGCTTCGCGATCAACTCATCGGTCGCTACCCCTATCATCGACCTCCTGATAGAGGACGGCTTCGTGGTGCGCCCGACCATCGGACTGAACGGGCGGGACCTTACGCCCGCCATCGCGGCCCGATACCGGATCAGGGCAACGAGCGAAGGCGTAATCATCACCTCGGTCGCCCGCGGCGGCCCGGCCTTCCGCTCGGGAATGGAGGTGGGCGACGTGATTACCAAGATCGACGCGATACCCACGCCCGACCGCGCCGCGTACCAGGAGCTGCTGTGGTCGTACGACGTGGGCGACAGCGTGAGCATCGAGTACATACGCGACAACGAGGTCCGCACCACCGTGGTGGAGCTCGTTCAGCAGCCGGCATAGAGCCCTGGCGGTGCCGCTCTTCACATCTCCACGTAGCAGGAGGGGTTGGGAGCCTCCCCGGGGCAGTCAGGCGAGGGATACGTCAGCATGACAGAGCGCACTAGCATCGAAGGGCTGATCGAGGAAGTCGAGCAGGCGGTCGCCGAGGGCCTCGCCTACTTCTCGAGTGTCGACTATCGGTCGCGGCCCGACGTCGAGTGGGTCCTGCGGCACATGGTCTTCTGGCACCGGGTCTCCGTGGAGGGCATGGAGTCGGTGCTCGCGGGCGGCGAGCCGTTCCGCATATCCGGGACGACCGACGAGATGAACGCCAGGGCGGCCGCGGACACCGCCGGGCTCACGACCTCGGACATTGTCGAAACCCTCACGAACCTCCAGGCCAGGATGGTCGCCGCCGTGCGGGAGCTCGACGACCACGAGGTCACCGTCGTCGTCCTGCAGGACGGGACCGAGAGGCCGGCCTCGCAGCGCCTGCGGATGACGGCCTTCCACTGGAAGGGCCACCTCTCGGAGCTGGACGCCTAGCTCGCCGTCTCCCGGACCACCCCGACCCGGGCGTCAAGCCCGTTGACCTTGTGCTCCTCCACGTGGGCTCCCTCCGGCGGGGTCTCACGCCTGACCGCGTTGGAAAGCGTCTCCTGGCGGATGTAGCCGCCGTGGCGGCGCACAACCTCGTCCAGCGCCTGGTCGCCCTCGTAGTAGGTCGTTATCTTGTCCGCGATGTCGAGTCCGGCCGAGCGCCGCAGGTTCTGTACCAGGTGCACGAACTCCCGCGCGTTGCCTTCGAGGCGAAGCTCGCGGCTGACCTCGGTGGGCGCCGCCACCGTGTAGCCCCCCTCGGACGAGACCGAGTAGCCGTCCATCGCGCCGCTGGTGACCACGATCTCGTCCGGGTCCAGGGTGAACTCGCCGACGGTGGCGGGGCTGCCCGCGAGAACCTGCCGGGCCACATCCTTGGGGTCAGCCGAGGACAGGGCCGCGAGCACCTCTCTAGTCCTCTGTGCGTACTTGGGGCCGATCTTCGACATGTCGGCCCGCACGTCGAAGCGTGAGACGATGCTCTCGTCGTCGAGCACGGCCAGCTCCCTGACGTTCAGCTCGTCGCACACCTGGGCCGACACGCGGTCCAGCGCCGCTTCTTCATCTGCGGAGCGCAGCTTGACTAGGACGCGCTCCAGGGGCTGGCGGACCTTGATGCCGGCCTGGCTCCTGGCCGCCCGGCCGAGGCTGGAGAGCCTCATGGCAAGCCGGGTAGCCTGCGACAGCTCCTCGTCGATCAGGCTCTCGTCGGCCTCCGGGTACGACTCCAGGTGCACGCTCTCGCGGGCGCCCGGCAGAGGCCGGGCCAAGTTGCGGTAGACGCTTTCGGTGACGAACGGCACGAACGGCGCGAGGAGCCTCGTGACCGTCTCCAGGCACTCGAACAGCGTGGAGTATGCCGCCATCTTGTCGTCGTCCGACTCGCTCTTCCAGAAGCGGCGGCGGCTCCGGCGCACGTACCAGTTGGAGAGGTCCTCGACGAACTCCTCTATCCGCCGGGACGCCGGCTCAGGCTCGTAGCCGTCGAGCGAAGCCGTTACATCCCTCGTGAGACTGTTCAGCTCTGAGAGTATCCACCGGTCGAGCTCGGGCCGCTGCTCGACGGGTGGGCCCTCGGACGAGGGATCGTAGCCGTCGATGTTGGCGTAGGTGACGAAGAAGGAGTAGACGTTCCACAGCGGTATGATGAACCTGCGGCGCACCTCGTCCGCCGTGCCGAAGCCGAAGTTCAGGTTGGCAACGGGGCTCTGCCGGGAGTAGAGCCAGCGCATCGAGTCGACGCCCATGCGCTCTGCGCCGTCCTCGAACCAGATGGCGTTGCCCTTGCTCTTGTGCATCTCATCGCCCTTGTCGTCCCGCATAGTCGCGTAGCTGTAGAGGTTGCGGAAGGGCTCCGTGTCCTCCAGCACGGTGCTCATCACCAGGAGCGAGTAGAACCAGCCCCGGAACTGGCCGGGGAAGCTCTCGGATATCCAGTCGGCGGGGAACCAGTCCTTCCAGTGGTCGCGGTCGTCCCGGTAGCCGATGGTCGAATACGGGACGATGCCGGCGTCGAGCCAGACGTTGCCCACGTCGCGGATGCGCGGTACGGCCGTCTCGCAGTCAGTGCACTGGATCTTCACCGAGTCTATCCACGGGCGGTGGGGCGAGTGGCCCGCAAACTCCTCCCAGCCCTCGACGGACCGCGCCTCCAGCTCCGTCTCGCTGCCGATCACGTCCACCTGCCCGCAGTCGTCGCACTTGAAGATGGGGAGCGCAAGGCCCCAGAAGCGCTTCTTGGAGATCATCCAGTCGTCCATGTTGCGGAGCCAGTCGAGCTCGCGCTGCAGCCCAAATGCCGGTATCCAGCGGACCCGCTTCGCCACGTCGGCGATCTTCTCGCGAAGCTCGTCCATCGAGATGAACCACTCGTCGACCAGACGGAAGACCAGCTCCGTGTCGCACCTCCAGCAAACGGGATACCTGTGGGAGTACTTCTCGAGCCGGAAGAAAACACCCTTGTCCTTAAGGCTGTCGTAGATCGGCTCGTTGACGTCGAACACGCTCCTGCCGGTGAGCCAGTCGAACCCGTCGACGAATACGCCGAACTCGTCCAGCGGCGCGATGACCTCGAGGCCCCGCTCCTTGCTGATCTTGAAGTCCTCCGCGCCCGCCCCTGGGGCGGTGTGGACGATGCCCGTGCCCTCCGTCTCGCTCACCTCGTCCCAGAGCACGACGCGGTGCTCCACGCCGCGTTGCGCGGACAGCTCGTCGAAGGGGCCGCGGTAGCGCAGGCCGTCCAGGGCCTCGCCGGGCATCTCCTCGACGATCTCGTGCTCCCGCTTCACCTCGGACAGGCGGCTCTTGAGCAGGTACAGCACCTCGCCGTCCTCCGTGCGGACCTTCGCGTAGGTGAGCTCCGGGTGGACGTACGCGGCGGTGTTGCCGGTCAGCGTCCAGGGCGTGGTCGTCCACACGAGGAGCGACTCGCCCTCGCGGTCGACGAGCGGGAACTTGACGTAGAGGCCGGGGTGCACGATCTCCTTGTACCCTTCGGTCACGACCTCCTGCTGCGACAGGCCCGTGCCGCACCTGGGGCACCAGGGCATCACGTCGGTGCCCTCGTATATCCAGCCCCGCTCGCTGCACACCTTCAGGAAGTGCCAGATCGTGTAGTTGTTCTCGTCGGACATGGTGAAGTAGGAGTTGTCCCAGTCCATCCAATAGCCGAGCCTGACGGACTGGTCGGTCTGGACGGCGGCGTACTTGCGTACGCGGGCCTTGCACAGCTCCACGAACCTCTCGACGCCGAACTCCTCGATCTCACGCTTCGAGTCGAGCCCCAGCTCCTTCTCGACCTCCACCTCGACCCACAAGCCCTGGCAGTCGAATCCGTTCTGGTAGCGCTGCCGGAAGCCCTTCATGGTCTTGTAGCGCTGGAACAGGTCCTTGTAGGTGCGTCCCCAAGCGTGATGGACGCCCATGGGGTTGTTCGCGGTGATCGGGCCGTCGATGAACGAGAACCGCCTGTCCGAGTCGTCGTTCCGGCGCAGGTACTTGTCGACTATGCCCGCGTCGTCCCACCACTGGAGTATGTCCCGCTCCATGGCCGGAAAGTCCATCTTCGAGCTGACCGGTTCGAACATCTCGATCCTCCTTGCCCCGGTGACTTCACCGCGGGCAACAAAAAATCCCGCCCCTCGTAGGGACGGGATCGTATCCCGCGGTACCACCCTGCTTCCCCGCCGCTTCACGCGGCAGGGCGCTCACTGCCCGACTTTGGCTCATCGGGCCGCCCACGATAACGGCTGGCGGGGCCGCCGGAGCCTATTCGGACGCTCGGCGCGCCCTTTCGGTCCGAAGCTCGGGAGGGATTTTCGCGGGGACGGCCTGCGCCTGCTCTCACCGTACCAGGCTCGCTTCGCCGCCGTCTCTCCGGTACTCTTCTCCGTCGTCGCCTTTAGACCAGACTACCCCAGTCTCAATTCTCTTGTCAACGAGATCATCGGCGCTCCGTATGTCGTCTTCACCCAAGTGTGTGGAACGAGGGCTGATATAATGCCGTTCGAGCGAACCAGAGGAATGCTGTCTGAATGATAGGGAAATACCTGCTCGGCATGCAGGTGCCAGAGATGCCATGACCCTAACCGACGACGATATTCAGAGCCTGATCCATCTTCCCAAGTTGATTGAGTCGAAGAATCCGGCAGTTGGATACAAAGAGGAAAACGGGCAGAGACGATGTGATCTGGATATGAAGGCCATGTCGAATGGAGGTGAGTTGTTCTCAGTCTTTGTTAGACAGAACCTCAAGTTCAACGAGAACTTCTCCATTGGTCTTCGCTATTCTACTGGTGATCCAAGGCTGGGGAGTCTTACGCTGGTCCGGTATAACGGGCCACATGGGGAATACAGTCGCCACCCAGACAGGCATTTCGCCAAGCCGCACATTCACCGAATCACCGCAGCAGAGATAGCTACTGGAAGTTCCGAGCCGCAAGAGCGGAGTCGGGAAATCACAGATCGTTACAGCACGCTCGAAAGTGCCCTCCTGGCCTTTTTCGACGATATCAAGGCGATTGAATGGGAAAGCCGCTTCCCCAATCTCAGGCAGGCGAGGATGTTCGATGCAGATATCTGAAGTCAGAGCCTCTCTGGGTCGTGCCATGTCTGGGGACCTCTACCTTCATGAGCGGCGACCCGGAATCCATCAACTCATGATTCCGATTCTGCATGAGGATGGTGACATGGTGGATATCTACATCCAGGACAGCCCTAAAGGGGATGGGTACGCTCGTGTCTGCGACTTCGGCATGACGCTGATGAGACTCTCCTACTCCTTTGAGGTTTCCACCGCGACCCGCGAACGTATACTCCATAGCATACTCATCAACAACGGCGTAGAGCAGCGCGACGGCAATTTGTACCTGGACGCGCCAGTTAGTCTTCTCTACGAGAGCATTTTGCAGTTCGCGGGCTGCGTTCAAAAGGTCTGCAACATGCGGTATTGGAAGAGGGAGACGGTTCGCAGTGCGTTCTACGACGATTTGGGTGAATTCGTTACAACCAAGCTGGAGCAATTCTCCCCGATTCAAGACCACACGCCCCCAGAGCACGACGCCGTCTACAGCGTGGATTGGTTCTTGGTACACAATAGTCGAAGTCTCTACGTGTTTGGAGTCAGAGGGGACGACAAGGCCAAGAACGTAGCTATCAGTCTATACGAGTTCCAGCAGGCCAGGTTACCTTTTGTGAGCCTCGTCGTCCATGAGGACATGGAAGAACTAGGGAAGAGAGCCAGCCTCTACCTCACCAAGAATGCCGACATTCAATACCCGGCGCTGGATGACTTCAGAGAAAAGGCTGCAAATGACATTCTAAGGGTCGCAGCCTAGTTCCGGTGAACTGGTGCGCTGCAGCGGAGAGCGTAGTCCAAGGACCTCCGCCCACTGGGTGACGCGGGGCAATAGATCGAATCGACGCTCCTTCGATCCCTTGCTATCCACTCGTCCGTTTTCGTAAGGTGGAGTTGGCAAGCCTACTTCGATGCTCAAGGAGGAAGAGCCATGCCGCGTTCTATATGGAGAGGGGCCATCAGCTTCGGCATGGTGGCGATTCCGATCAAGCTCTACCCCGCGACCCAGAGCAAGGACATCCGGTTCGTCACCCTTCACAACAGCTGCCACACCAGGATGAGGCAGCGCCGCTGGTGCGAGTACCACGAGGAGTTCGTCGAGTACAGCGACACGGTGAAGGGCTACGAGTTCGCGAAGGACCAGTTCGTGGTGATGGAGCCGGACGACTTCGAGGGCCTGCCGGTGCCGTCGATCCACACCATCGAGATCAAGCGCTTCGTCGACCTGGCGGACATCGACCCGATACACTTCGAGAAGAGCTACTACCTCGAGCCCGACGCCGTGGGCCAGAAGCCCTTCCTGCTGCTGACCCGCGCGCTGAAGGAGTCGAGCCGCGTGGCCGTGGCCAAGGTCGCTATCAGGCAGAAGGAGCACCTCTGCTCGCTACGGCCCTACGGCAGCGGAATCGTGATGGCGACCATGCTCCAGCCGGACGAGATACGCTCGACTGGCGAGCTGGAGATTCCCGATGACGAGTCGCTGGTGAGCGAGCAGGAGCTCTCTATGGCCATGACGCTGATCGACCAGCTCTCCGGCGAGTTCGACGCGAACGAGTACCAGGACGAATACAGGGCGGCGCTGGAGAAGGTGATCGAGGTGAAGCTCGGCTCGGCCGAGCCGGACAGCCTTGCCGCCGCCCCGCCGGAGCCCAAGGTGGGCGACCTGATGGAGGCGTTGAGGGCCAGCCTGGAGGCGACACGCGCGGCCTGAAGTGGAGTCTGTATTCGCGGAGCACTGCCCTTCGACAAGCTCAGGGCGAACGTGCTGAGGGCCAGCCTGGAGGCGACACGCGCGGCCTGAAGTGAAGTCTGTATTCGCGGAGCACTGCCCTTCGACAAGCTCAGGGCGAACGAGCTGAGGGCCAGCCTGGAGGCGACACGCGCGGCCTGAAGTGGAGTCTGTATTCGCGGAGCACTGCCCTTCGACAAGCTCAGGGCGAACGTGCTGAGGGCCAGCCTGGAGGCGACGCGAGCGGCCTGAAGTGGAGTCTGCATTCGCGGAGCACTGCCCTTCGACAAGCTCAGGGCGAACGTGCTGAGGGCCAGCCTGGAGGCGACGAGAGCGGCCTGAAGTCGAGTCTGTATTCGCGGAGCACTGCCCTTCGACAAGCTCAGGGCGAACGGCCCGGTGTACTCCTGTCCTGAACACTGGCCTTCGACCCTTCGGCAAGCTCAGGATAGGCAGGCTTAGGGCGAACGGACTTCTGGCCAGCGCCGGGGAGTCACCCTCACCCCAGCCCTCTCCCTGAGGGAGAGGGAGCAAGATCCCCGCCCGCCCTCTGCCCCTCTGGGTTCCCCGTATCAAGTACGGGGCAGGCTCTGCCTGCGCAGGAACGACGGAGCGGGGAATGTCAGTGGAAGCGGCGCAGGTGGGCGATGACCTCCATCATCACCTTGCAGTCGATCTCGTTGTAGCGGACGATCTCCCGGACTAGGTCGATCTCCCCCAGTGGGACGCCCAGCCTTCGGGCCTCATCCGCGGCCCAGCACGCGCCGACCATTGCGCCCAGACCGTCCAGGTTTGAGTCGTCGTCCCACGTGCTGTCGATCAGGCGCTGGCGCTTCATGGCCCGGGCCACCGCCTTCAGACCGAGGCCCTTTGCTCCCTCGATCCTGACGGGCTCCTTCCGCATCACCCTTTCGAGGAAGTCGAACCACCTTACAGGCGGCCAGGTCCTGCCAGGGTGCCTGGACACGGCGGAATCGAAGGCGGTCTCAAAGAGCCTAGTCTCGGCGGACGACCAGTGGAAGACCAGGGGCTCGACGTCACGGCGCCCCAGCCCCTCCCTCACCTCGCTCATGTGCGCGACCCACCCGTCGATGACCTCGCCCTCGGCGTCGACCGAGAGATCGCGCGCCAGGAAGGAGCGGTAGTGCCAGCGCCTACCCTCCACGTGGCCGCAGCCTATGAGGAAGATCATGTTGGCGCCGCCGCGCTGAGGCATGAGCGAGAAGTCGTCGTTCAGGTCGCTCACGGTCTCGAAGTCGACATAAAAGACCAAGCCCGGCTCACGCCAGGCGTCACCCCCGGCGGCTACCCTCGCCGGCGAGACCGAGCTGAAGTCGGTCTCCGCCAAGTGCTGCCCTTCGGGCCAGAAGGCCATCTGGCCGTCGCCGGTCCTTGTTTCTATCGAGTCCGCCCCTTCCACCCACGGGTTGCCTGCCAGGATGGCCTCTATCTCCTTCTTGGCGGTATTCCACGGTGAATCGCTGGTATTTCGCATGTTCGGCTTGAGCAGGGGCACCGACGGCTCCGGCGCCACCGACCAGTGCATCCCCTCGACGCGGACCCTACGCACCCAGTCGACCGCCTCGTTCGTCATGCCCTCCAGCGTTACGTCCCTGCCCACTGTCGAGTCCTGAGGCACGCGACCCAGCCGCTCCATGCAGCTCGAACCGCGTACGGTCCTGCGGTCCACCGTTCCCCTCCAGCTCCTGCCCAGGATGTAGGCGGACTGTGGCGTGTAACCCTGCAACCGGCCGAGCGCCCGGTTGTAGATGTACAGCTGGGCCTTGTACGCCCTGGAGGAACCGGAGCTCTGGACGCCGCCGCTCACCAGCAGCCGGAGCGTGGTGAACTTGACGTCCACGACCACGTAGTGCCACGGCTCGCCGAGATCGGGCGCGGCGGCAGAGGCCTCGCCTTCAACCAGCGCGTCAGGGAACAGCCCGGCCAGTACGTCGCTGCGCACCAGCAGGTCCGGCGAGCCATAGGTACGCGTCGCCGCGTCCCTCACCACGCCCTGGTAGATGATGGGCTCGCCGCGCTGCATTGCGGCGAGGGTCTCCTCGGCCTTGCCCAGGTCTCGGGAGTCCGCAGCCTCCCCGCCGCCTATCTGCGCCACGTTGGCGAGGGTCCCCATGTGGTCGACGACGGCCCGCTCGAAGGCGTGGCCCTGTCGGAAGATGAACTGGGTGAAGTCCGTCCTGGGGTCGTAGCCGGGCAGCTCGTCGTCCGGGCGAAAGCCGTTCCTCTCGCCGTAAAGGTCGAGCCAGTCGAGCAGCGGGTCCCTGATGGCGTAGTTTCGCGTGCTGGACGCGCTCACCCACTCCCGCCACTCATCGTCGCTGGCTGGGATGGCCTCCCGCCCGTCCGCGTCTACGGTAAGCGCCTCTATGCCCATAGCGCCGTCACGCCCTCCCCGGGGACCCCTATCCGCCGTCCTCCCACAGAATCGATCCGACGATCGAGACCAGAGAGCCGCCGTTCGAATCGGCCGGACACTGGGCGTATCCCACCGACTCGCCCTTCGAGCCGCCGAGGAGCCTGAGAGCGATGTAGATGGGCGAGATGCCGCAGATCTTGCGGGCGTCGCGCTCGGCCCTGGAAATGTCCAGGAAGGCCTGGGCGTCGCCCGCGTCGATGGCGGCAATCGTACGTGCGTCCGCAGCGGCCAGCGAGGTCCTGCCAGGGGCCGAGACCGGGCTCGGGTCGCCGAAGGCCGGGCCGACGTGCGCCAGGTCTCCCGCGGCTATCACGAGCGTACGCCTGCCGCGCATGACGCCCTCCAGGTATCCAATTGCGTCGTCGAGGCGGCCGTACCCTTCGACCTCGATGCCTCCCGCCGTGACCTCGAACAGGGAGCCGCAGAGTATGGGTACCGTGGGCACGGCACGGCCCATGGCCCTCTGGAACCAGACCGCCGCCAGCTCGATGGAGTGCTCGCTCAGGTGGTGTATCTCCTCGTCAAAGGCCTCGGTCTCGCCGATTACGCCGGCCAGCCCATCCACTATCTCGCGGTCGGCCGGCAGCGTTCCCAGCGGGCTGGCATAGCTCTGCCGGGTAAGGGTGAGCGCGCCGGGGCCGCCCTTGTGGTCGGTCCCCAGGATGATGGCGAGCTCGATGTCGTCGAGGGCGCCCGAACAGCGGGCCCATAGCTGCGCGTATGCCTGCCAGCCGCGCTCGTAGTCGATGTGGGGGCTCACGACACCCGTGACCGTGGCCGACGCCGGGAGAGCCTCGACCGCCGGGGCCCGGCGCTCGTATTCGCTCAACGCCGCGACCAGCTTGTTCCGGTTGTCCGGGTAGACCGCGCCGGCGTGGGAGGGCGGCCTGCTGTCGGCCTCTCGGTATCTTGTCAGCGCGGCGGCGACCGCGGCCTCGTAAGTGTCGTTCTCCAGCAGGCAGGCCTCGTCGAGGCCCTGTATCAGCTCGGCGATCTGCTCCTGGGACACGTGAGCGCCCGTCCTGAGCAGCAACGAAGCCTGGAGGCCGGACGCGTCTCTCTTGCCGTCGAACATGGCGAGGAGCGGGGCCATGCCCTCCGGCAGCAGTATCGTTCGCTCCGAGATGCCCAGGGGATCGTGAAGGTGGATGAATGGCTGCCCCTGGTACTGCACGCGCCTGGGCTCGACACGCCTCAGCCTGGGCCTGTCATTGGAGTCGGTCATGCGTCCCTGCGCGCGGGAACGGGTCTCAGGTCAGTCATGGAGTCGGCGAGTCTCTCCCGGATGGGACTCGAAAGCGGCCTTGAAGGTACCGGCGCCCGCGGCGAGTGTCAATTGCTGCTCCATTGGGGTAGCCGTGCCCTTACTGCATCGGGTGTGAGAATGGGGACGGAGAACGCCGGCGCCAAGGCGAGAAGGTCCTTGTCACCGGTTACCAAGGCATCGGCCCTGCCGGATAGAGCTAGTTCTAGGAAGGGTCGGTCGAGCGGGTCTCTACATTCGGGAACGGACAGAGGCCGTGAGACGACGACCGTTTCGCACCAGGGGAGATAGTCTGCCAGGATGTCTTCTCGTTCTTCGGCAGTCAGGCGGAACTTGGGGTACAGGAGCACTCGGAGCAGTTCCGCCGTCGTATCGCGGCTCGCCAAGGGCACAATGGCCACTGACTGCCAAAGTCCTCGCATCCAGGGCAACGACCCAGAGGGGAACAACAGGGTCGACACTACTACGTTGGTGTCGAGCACCAGCCGAGGTGGGGTCACTGCTGTCGGCGAGCCCAGGCCACCGCATCCGCCACATCCGCTTCGGACAGACCAAGATCGGCCAGCTTGGAGCGCACAGCATCGGCCTTGGTGAGGCGTACCGGTGTGAGCACTATTCGGCCTTTCTCGTTGGTCACATCGAAATACTCGGTGCCCTCAAAAGAGGAAACCACAGACTTCGGTAGAGTGATCTGGTTCTTGGAGGTCAACTTGGCCAGCATGATAGGCACCTCCTTGAAGTAAGGATTCAAGGATACCATACCAGCGACGTCTTTTCATCCCACACGGTCCATACCGGCAGTCCCGTCCCACATGTATGGCGTATACTCTGGCCCCGGACAGCTAGAACCGGCAGGGAGGCCCCTATGCGAATCGAGTCTGTGGAAGCTACCACGTGCGTGGTCCCGCTGGAAGGCGGCATCGCCTTTGCGACGCGCGCGGTGCAGGAGCGCCACTACACGCTGGTGCGGGTCCGGTCCGACTCGGGTGGCGAAGGTATAGGCTTCTGCTACGGTGGCCACAAGGGCGGCGCGGTGGTCACTCTGGCCGTCCGGGACCTGCTGGCCGGCGTGGCGGTGGGCGAGGACCCGCACCGCATCGAGGCCATGTGGGACGCCATGTACAGGGAGACCCTGCTGCACGGCCGCCGTGGCAGCGTCATCAGGGCCATCAGCGCAGTCGATATGGCCCTGTGGGACCTGGTGTCGAGGGAGGCCGGGCTGCCCCTGCATCGGTACCTCGGCGGGTACCTAGACGGCACGGTGCCGGCATATGCGAGCGGCGGCTACTACGCGGAGGGCAAGACCCCGGAAGACCTGGCCGATGAGATGCGCAGCTACGTGGAGATGGGTTTCGATGCGGTCAAGATCAAGGTCGGCAGGGTGTCTCCAGCCGAGGACGCGGTCCGCGTGCGGGCGGCGCGGGAGGCGGTCGGTCCCGACGTGCCGCTGTTCCTCGACGCAAACAACGCGTGGCCGGACGCTTCGACGGCGATACAGGCCGTGCGGCACTTCGAAGAGTACGAGCCCGGCTGGATCGAGGAGCCCCTGATGCCCGACGACATACGGGGACATGCCGAGATCGCCGCCGCCGTGTCGGTCCCGGTCGCCACGGGCGAGATTCACGCGACGCGCTGGGAGTTCCAGCAGATCGTGGAAGAGGGAGCGGCGGCCATCCTGCAGGCGGACGCCGGCGTCTGCGGAGGCGTCACCGAGTGGCGGAAGATCGCGGCCTCGGCGGCGGCCAGCAATCTGGCCGTCGCGCCCCACTGGCTGGCGGACCTGCACGTCCACCTCGTCGCGGCCACGCCCAACGCCACCTGGGTCGAGTACTTCCCCGACTTCACGGTGCTGAACATCGGCAGGCTCTTCAGCACCGCGCCGGATGTGCGCCCGGGCGGCCTGGCGCTGCCTGAGGAGCCCGGCCTGGGGGTCGAGTTCGACGAGCAGGCCGTGAGCCGCTGGTCCGTCGACGGGTGGGCATGAGCGAGACCGACCCGACAGGCGAGATGTACCTGGTTGCGGATGAGCTTCGCAGCATCGCCGAGCTGGGCCTGCATTACGCCGATAACGACTACGACCTGGAGAGATACCGCAGGGCACGGTCGCTGAGCGCCCGCCTCGTCGCGGCCATTGAGAATAGGGACGCCGACGACGTGCTCGGGGAGTACGAAGGCAGCTTGCCCCATGCAACGCCGTACGTCGCAGCCGATGCGGCCGTGTTCCGCGACGGGCGAATCCTTCTGATCAGGCGCGAGGACAACGGCCTCTGGGCTATGCCGGGCGGAGCGACCGAGGTCGGCGAGACGTGGGCGCAGTCGGCGGAGCGGGAGCTTCACGAGGAGGCGGGCGTGAAAGGGACGGCCACGCGGTTGCTGGGCGTTTTCGACGCCAGCCTGTGGGGCAGCCGCCTCAAGTTCCACCTCTACTCCAGCGTATGGCTGATCGAGCTCGACGAAGGCGAGGTTCCCGTGGCCGGGCCGGAGACTACGGGCGTGGGCTACTTCGCGGAGGACGACCTGCCAGACTTGTCGCCCGGCCACGCGCGCAGGGTGCCGCTGGTATTCGAGCTCGCGCGTGGCGACGTGCCCGTACCCTACTTCGACCCGTCGGAGCCCGAGTAGGCGGCGACTGATGATGCCGCTCCGAATCCGCAAGAGCCCGGTCTGGTCACTGTAAGGGTCTTGGCTTCGGCGAGGTCGACTCATGGCATGGCGAGGCCGACCCCACCCCAGGTCCCTCGGGGCTCGGGACGACAGTGCTCCACAGCTCTGCTATTTCTCAGCGGTGGCTATGTGGAGCTGGGGGATCGAAGGAGGGTGACCCCACCCAGCGTACAGTCAGCAGGTTCGTCAATGGTTTCTGGACTGCTTGGAGCGGGAACGTGTTCACCGGCTTCCTCAGTGCACTCAACCCAATCTCGGACCGCATGTTCCGCGTTCTCGAGGGCCTCATCCACGGTCAGGCCTACTGCCACACAGCCTGGTAGATCAGGAAACACCACGCCGTAGACGCTGTCCGAGGACTCAATAAGGACCGGATACTGCATGACCGCTCCTACGCTCCGGCGGCGGCTTCCTGGAAAGTCGACTCGAACGCTTCGAGGGCGTAGTCGATGTCGTCGGACGAGACGTCGTTGTGGGTGACGAGACGCCAGACGCCGCCGGGGCGAGCGCCGACCTTGACTCCCTGCTCGTCGAGCCGCTGTGCGATGGCCGTGTGGTCGGGCGCGTCGACCTCGATGAAGACGAGGTTGGTCTGGACTGACGCCGGGTCGATAGAGATTCCGTCGACGGCGCTGAGGCCCTCGGCCAGCTTCCGCGCGTTGGCGTGGTCGTCCGCCATCCGGTCGATCATCGACTCCAGGGCCACGATGCCCGCCGCGGCGATGATGCCCGACTGGCGCATGGCCGAGCCGAGCCACTTGCGCCACCGCCGAGCCTCCTGCATCGTCTCGGCGTCTCCCAGCAGCACCGAGCCCACAGGGCAGCCCAGGCCCTTGGACAGGCAGAACGTCACCGTGTCCGAGTCCTTCACGAGCTCTGCGGCAGGGGTCTCAAGAGCGACGGCGGCGTTGAATAGCCGGGCGCCGTCCATGTGGACCTTCAGGCCGCGCGAGTGGGCCACGTCTGTGATGGGCCGCATTTCGTCGGGGGAGAGGGCCGCGCCGCCCATGGAGTTGTGGGTGTTCTCCAGCGCGACCAGCGTTGTCCTCGGGTAGCCCATGTCGTCGTCGTGGATGGCGGCCTCCAGACGTTCCACGGAGTACAGGCCCCGCTCGTCGTTGGGCAGGCCGGTCATCGCCACGCCGCCGAGCACGGACGCGCCCGCGCCTTCGGCCCTGATGATGTGGGACTTGTCGCCGCCGATGACCTCCTCACCGCGCTGGCACTGGGACAGGATGCCGATCAGGTTCCCCTGCGTGCCGCTGGACACGAGCACCGCAGCCTCCTTGCCGAGCATCTCCGCGGCCATCGCCTCCAGACGGTTGACTGTGGGGTCCTCGCCCGCCACGTCGTCCCCCACCTCGGCCGTCGCCATGGCCTGCCGCATCTCCGGGGTCGGGCGTGTTTTCGTATCGCTGCGCAGGTCGACTTCTCTCAATTGAGGCTCCTCGCTGGTGGGGTGGCTGACGGGCCACATTCTAGCAACGGAGCTTGTCAAACTCCATAGCCGTCACCTACCATGAGCTACAGGCTCCCACGTGATGGTCCTACCCATCGGCACCCGACGCATGGCACGGGTCCGGGGACTGGATTGGGGACAGTTCCTGCTCGCAGGAATCCGGCTTCCGCCGGTACGACGGTGTGGGTCGCAGGAACGGCGAATGTGCATGCCAGGGAGCCTCCTGATGTCATGGGACACACGCGCGTCGACATCTACAGCAGCGGGGGCATCACCCTGGAAGGCATAGCGGCCCGGCCCGAGGGCCTGACGCGGCTGCCTCCGGCGGCAGTGCTTTGCCACCCGCACCCGATGCTGGGCGGCGACATGGAGAGCCTGGTGCTGTCGGCCATCGACTGGACATGCATGCACAGGGGCATCGCCAGCCTGAGGTTCAACTTCAGGGGCGTGGGAGAGAGTTCAGGCGACTTCACCAACGGCGACAAAGAGCTGGATGACGTGAAGGCGGCGTTCCGCGTGCTGGACGGGCTGAAGTGGGCCGATCCGCGGCGGATGGCCGCCGTGGGGTACTCGTTCGGCGCGGGCGTGCTGCTGGGCGGCGTCCGCAAGGTGAAGGCGTCCAAAGCCTTCGTGTTCATAGCCCCGCCGCTCTCGGCCGTGCGGGAATCACCCCTGTCGAAGGACAAGAGGCCCAAGCTATTCATCGCGGGCCAGAAGGACGGCGTCGTTCCGTCGGTCGAGCTGCAGCGGGCGCTCGACGAGGTGAAGCAGCCGGTCGAGTTCCACGAGGTCCCGGACGCCAACCACGGCATGACCGGTCACGAGATCGAGGTGGCCGAGCGCGTCGCCGATTTTCTCGCGGCGGAGCTGGACCCGGACGTCCCGGACACTGTGAGCCGTTTGTAGGAGTCCGAAATCTTTGAAATGAGGGGTGTCCGGCTAGCGTGATGAGCACCACCCCCATCTATTCGTGACTTGACTAGGCCGCGAAGATAGGGCGGGTTTCAAACCCGCCCCTACCAAGCGTCAACCAGACATCGACACGACGGAGGCCGACATGACATCTGAACAGGCTATGCGTGTAGAGCGCGACTCGATGGGCGAGCTGCAGGTGCCGGCGGACGCGTACTACGGCGCCCAGACGATGAGGGCCGCGCTGAACTTCCCCATCAGCAGCCTTCGCTTCCCCAGGTCCTTCATCCGTGCGCTGGGCCAGGTCAAGCTGGCCGCGGCGCAGGTGAACCAGGAGCTGGGGCTGCTGGATCCCGAGATCGCTGAGGCCATCGTCTCCGCCGCCTCGGAGGTCGTGGACGGGAAGCTGGACGACCACTTCGTGGTGGACATATTCCAGACGGGATCGGGGACGTCGACGAACATGAACGCCAACGAGGTCATCTCGAACCGCGCCGTGGAGATGCTGGGGGGTGAGCTCGGCTCCCGCGACCCGGTCCACCCCAACGACCACGTCAACCTCGGCCAGTCATCCAACGACGTGATACCCACGGCCATTCACCTGGCGGCGCTGTCCGGCATATCCGACGGCCTGATCCCTGCCCTCGCCTACCTGCAGGGGCAGCTCGACGCCAGGGCCGAGGAGTTCATGCCCATCGTCAAGACCGGGCGAACGCACCTGCAGGACGCGACGCCGGTCCGGCTGGGGCAGGAGTTCCAGGGCTATGCCGGGCAGGTCGACCGCGGCATCAGGCGCCTGGGCAACGCCATGAACGGGCTCTCCGAGGTGGCCCTGGGAGGCACGGCGGTCGGCACCGGCGTCAACACGCACTCTGAGTTCGCGCTCCGGGTGTGCGCAAAGCTCACCGAGATGTTGAGCATGCCGATCAGGGAGACCGATAACCACTTCCAGGCCCAGAGCAGCCTAGACGCGATCGTGGAGGCCAGCGGGTCGCTCAGGACCGTCTCCGTGAGCCTGATGAAGGTCGCCAACGACGTCCGCTGGCTGGGCTCGGGACCCCGCGCCGGCCTGGGGGAAATTGAGCTGCCGGAGGTCCAGCCGGGAAGCTCCATCATGCCGGGCAAGGTCAATCCCGTGATCCCGGAGTCGGTGTGCCAGGTGGCGGCGCAGGTCATCGGCAACGACGCCGCCGTCACCATCGCCGGCCAGTCGGGGAACTTCGAGATCAACGTCATGATGCCCGTGGCCGCTCACAACCTGCTGGAGTCTATCGATGTCCTGACGACCTCGGCGCGCAACTTCGCCGACCAGTGCGTCGCGGGTATAACAGCGACCGACGCGGGCCCGCGCATGGTGCACAACGGCCTCGCCATCGTGACCACCCTCGTGCCGCACATCGGCTACGACCGCAGCGCCGCCATAGCCAAGGAGGCGCAGGCGACCGGCGAGACGGTGAAGCAGGTGGCCGTACGCCGCACGGACTTCACCGAGGCGCAACTCGACGAGATCCTCGACCCTGCGACGATGACGGACCCGCGCCTCGCGCCCAAGGTGTCGTTGGGCTGACGAGGCCAGACTCCGCGGGCTCGTTGTCTGTAGACCGCCGCGCAGCCGTCCCATGAGCTGCCCGGCCAGGACTCCATGGGCCGTTTGGTATAATGCGCCGGATTCTCGGCAGGTGCTAACCTGCCAGACCGCCCCGGCGTTTAACTATTTGGACGCCGATAATCCGGGGCCTCCGAGGGACACTACCGATGCATGACTTGAAGGGTGATGTTGTGCGGCTGCACGCGCGAGTCTCGGACCTAATGGTGCGTCTTTGACATCGAGGGGAAGCGGAGGGAGATGGTCGAGCTCGAACGAGAAACGATGGCGCAGGGTTTCTGGGAGGACCGGAACCTAGCCCAGTCGAAGATGAAGCGGCTCTCGGGCCTGACTTCGGACGTGGATGCATGGAGCAAGCTCCAGGGCGACGTCGAGTCCATGGCGGAGCTCGTCGAAGTAGCAATAGCCGAGAGAGACGACTCGCTGACGGAGACATTCGTCGAGGAGCTGGAACGGCTCACTGAGACGGTCGACCGCCGCGAGTTCCAGCTGGCCCTCTCGGGGCAATACGACCGCGGAAGCGCCATCGTCGCGGTCCACGCGGGCGCCGGCGGCATCGAGTCCCAGGACTGGGTGCGGATGATAGTGCGGATGCTGTTGAGGTGGTCGGAGCAGAGCGACCTCGAGAGCCAGATGCTCGACGTTTCCCCCGGCGAAGAGGGCGGGATCAAGAGCGCGGTCCTCGAGATCTCCGGAGAATATGCCTACGGCTACCTGAGATCCGAGCGCGGCGTTCACCGGCTCGTGAGGCTCTCGCCCTTCGACGCCGACCACGCCAGGCATACGTCATTCGCCCTGGTCGAGGTGCTCCCAAGAGTCGAGCAGGGCGTCGACATCACGGTAGACCCCGCCGACCTGAAGATCGAGGTGTTCAAGGCGGGCGGCGCGGGAGGCCAGAGCGTCCAGAAGAACTCGACGGCCGTCCGCATCACCCACGAGCCGACGGGCATACGAGTGAGCTGCCAGAACGAGCGGTCGCAGTACCAGAACAAGAACATCGCCATGCGCATCCTCACGGCGAGGCTGGTAGAGCGGGAGATGAAGCTGAGATCGCAGGAAGTTGCCAAGCTGAAGGGAGACCACGTTTCCGCGGAGTGGGGCAACCAGATACGCAGCTACGTGCTCCACCCCTACAAGATGGTGAAGGACCACCGGACTGGCCACGATACATCGGACGCCGAGGGCGTCCTGGACGGCGGCCTGGAAGACTTCATGAGCGCATACCTGACGCACACAATCGGAGACATGAACGGCGACGGGCCGCCATCCCGGTAAACGGGGCACGGCGGCCTCCAAGCGGACACAACGATACATTCTCACAAGGTAGGAGATGCCATGAACAGAATCCTGATCGCCCTAGTATCCTTAGCCGCAGTGCTTACGCTGGCCGCCGTCGCATGCGGCGACTCAGAAGTCGCCGAGGAGCCGACCCAGACGCCGCCTTCGACGGCCTCGGCCCCGGCGGCGGCCGAAGAGAAGAGCGAGCAGCCCGCAGCAAAGGCCGAGACCGCGGCCACGCCCATAAACCTCGAGAACCAGGAGCCTGACCTCACGCAAGCGCTGCCGACCGGCACGTTCAGGCGGCTGTGGTCCGATCCCCCCACCCTCGACCCCCACCTGACCGGGGACACGACCTCGGCGGGTGTCGTAACGGAGGTGTTCAGCGGCCTCGTCACACTGGACACGGACCTCAAGCTCGTGCCCGACATCGCGGAGAGCTGGACCATCGAGGGAGGTACTGTCTATACCTTCAAGCTGCGGCCGAACGCCAAGTTCCACAACGGCAAACCGGTGACGGCTCACGACTTCAAGTGGTCCCTGGAGAGGGCCGCCGCGCCCGACACCGCGTCGCCGGTCGCCGACACGTACCTGAACGACATCCTCGGCGCTGAGAAGTACTTCGAAGGCGAGGCGGACGAGATCGTGGGCATCAAGGTCATCGACGACCACACCCTCGAGATAACCACCGACGCTGCCAAGGCCTATTTCCTGGCCAAGCTGACCTATCCGACGGCCAATGTGCTCGACCGCGAGGTCGTGGAGGCCGGCGGGAGGAGTTGGTGGATCGATAACCCCGTAGGCACCGGCCCCTTCAAGCTTTCCCAGTACCGGATAGGCGAGCGCATCGTGCTGGAGCGCAACGAGGAGTACTACCGCGAGCCCGCGGGCGTCGAGACCGTCATCATGAACCTGGCAGGCGGCCAGGCGATGGCCATGTACGAGAACGACGAAATCGAGATCACCGGCGTGGGCCTGTACGACCTGGAGCGTGTGCTCGATCCCAACGAGCCGCTGAACAAGGAGCTCGTGGTTGCGCCACCCGGATTCAGCGTGTCCTACATAGGATTCAACGCGAGCATGGCGCCCTTCGACGACGTGAAGTTCCGCCAGGCGCTCAACCACGCCATCGACAAGGAGCTGATAGCAACCGGTGTCCTGTCTGAGCTGGTCGAGCCCGCCTACAGCATCCTTCCGCCGGGATTCCCGGGCTACACCGAGAACATCATCGGGCTGCAGCACGATCCCGATCTGGCGCGCAAGCTCCTGTCCGAGTCCAAGTACCCGGACGCCGAAACACGGCCCCGCATAGTGGTGACCGTGCCCGGCACCGGCGGGACCATCGGCCTCGACCTGGAGGTCGTGCTGGAGATGTGGAAGCAGGAGCTGGGCGTCGAGGTGGAGATCCAGCAGGTCGAGTGGGCGACTTACCTTGAGGACCTGGACGCGAAGAAGTTCCAGGCGTACGCCGGGCTTGGCTGGGAGGCAGACTATCCCGACCCGCAGGACTTCCTGGACATCCTGTTCCACAGCGAGAGCAGCATCAACCACGGCGACTTCAAGGACGCCGCGATCGACGCCATCCTGGAGGAGGCGAGGACCGAGGCCGACATCCAGAGGCGGATCGACCTGTACCACCAGGCCGAGCAGATGATCGTCGATGCGGCCCCGTGGGTACCCATGTGGTTCACGGGCGACCGGTACGCCCTCGTCAAGGACTACGTGGAAGGCTACGTGATGACGCCGATGATCGTACCGAAGCTGAGGCAGATCACGCTCACCGACGGGTAGAGCGAGACGACAGCAGAGAGTGGAGGGAGTCCCGAAGCTACGGGGCTCCCTCCACTTACTCCACTCGCTCCCGTTAGCCTTTGTTCAGCATCTGGGTCGTAAGCTGTGGACTGGCCGCGACCTCGAACGGGAAGCGTCTCTCGCTGTCGTGCAACCTACAGAGGACGGTGTATGTACCTAGCTTTTGGAACTCCACGTTCATATTGAGAACGATCTGGGTGCGGAGTGGCTGCCCCGGCCTAGCTTGTGCTGGGCGGCCAACCACGAAACCTCCCTGGGCCTTTGTCAATGATGTCCCGTCGCCGTCCGTAAGCTCTATCTCTATCGGGGTCTGCCGGTTGGTATCCATCCAGGGGACCCTGATCGCTAGCGCTATCGCCATGTGCTGGCCCCAAGGGAGACTTCCAGCAGTGATGCGATCCCAGCCTCCTCCAAGCACATACAGCTTGCCGTTGACCACTTCAGCTCCGTCGGCAAGGATCAACCACTCGATTTCGGATTGGTCCATGTCAAGATCCTGTTGATTTGACACGCTGAGGCTCCTGTAGTAAGAATGTAGTGGTACTGTAGTGCACCAGAAAGGCTATGTCAAGTCCGACTATCTCCGCGCTATTGATAGACGAAGACAACGATGTTAAGTTTGGATTACACGGAGTATCTGCTTCCGAGGTTCTGCAGGTCCTTGAGAATGTTCATGTGATCAGGCGGAATCGGCGCGGGCATAGAGCCACCCACCAGATAATCGGCTTGACGAATGGGGGCTCATGCATAGCCGTTCCCATCGAGCCCACCCTTGCAGGGGATGTGTGGCGTCCGGTGACCGCGTGGCCGTGCAAGGAGTCGGAAGTGGCAAGGCTACGGCGCAGATGAGAGGAGAGCATGAGGAACAGCAGGCCAGTTGACAGCGAAGAGGAAGAGTTGATGGATCCTGCGTCCTGGGACGACGCCACTGCTGAGGTCCGGAAGCCTGTCAAGAAGCCCAGGGCGGTCGTGTCCGTGGCTTTCCCGGCCACGGACTTTGAGCTGGTCGCAGCCAAGGCCCGCGAGGGCGGCCTGACGGTCTCAGGTTACATACGGCAGGCGGCTGTGGCCAGGGCGACCAATCCTGTGTTGACCGTGGGTTGGAGTGCAACTCACTCTGTGTTCACCACCCAGGGACCTGCGTTCCCGACCACCCTAATTGACGCGCCCGCAGAAGCGTACCAGTCCAAGTAGCGGCTCCCACTCAGTGCGGTAGCGTGCGGGATCAGTAGACCCTCAAAATGTGGAAGTACATAGTCAAGCGTCTCCTCTGGCTTCCGGTGCTGCTGCTGGCAGCATCGCTGATGACCTTCACGCTCGGCAGGTTCGGGCCGGGAGACCCGGTCAGGGTCATCTTGGGCAACCGCTACGACGAGCAGATCGCCGAGCGCATCGAGGCCCAGCTTGGGCTCGACCGTCCCTTCTTCGTCCAGTACGGGGACTACATCTGGAACTTCGTCCAGGGCGACTTCGGCGAGAGCTACAGGTACCGGGGCCAGCCCGTGCGCGAGCTGATCATCCGCAAGATGTGGGTGTCTGCCCAGCTAGCCATGGCGGCGATGGCGATCAGCCTGGGATTCGGACTGCCCATCGGCTTCTTCATAGCCCACAGGCAAGGCAGGTGGGAGGACCCGACCGCCGTCACCATTGCCCTCGTGCTCATGTCGATCCCGGTCATGGTGAGCGTACCAGCGCTGTTGTGGACCTTCTGCCTGAAGCTGAACTGGGTACCCTGCTCAGGCTGGGGCGGCGTGTTCGACCCCAGGATCGTCGTGCCCGCCCTCACGATGGGCATTCCCGGCATCGCCGGGTTGACGAGGCTGATGCGCGCCAGCACGCTGGACACGCTGGGCCAGGACTTCATCCGCACGGCCCACTCCAAGGGCCTGGGCCAGATGGTCGTGAACGGCCGGCACGTCTTCCGAAACTCGCTGATACCCATCGTGACCATACTGGCGTTCTCGCTGGCGGGGCTCATCAGCGGCGCCTTCATCACCGAGACGATCATGGGCATACCGGGCATAGGACGGTTCGCTGTCGAGTCGGTGTTCAACAGGGACTACCCGGTAATCATGGCGGTCACTCTGATCGGGTCCGGCGCGTTCGTGCTGGCCAACCTTCTGGCCGACGTGACGTACGCCATCATCGACCCGCGGATACGGTACCAGTAGGCGGCGCATGGCAGTACAGGAGCTTGCGGCCGCAGCCGAAGAGGAACAGACCCAGCGCAGCAGGGGACACCTGGCACGCGCCATGGCCAGGCTGATGCGCAAGAAGATCGCGATGACCTGCGTGGTGATCCTGGCGATCATCTACTCGGCAGGCATCTTCGCCGCTTGGGTGTCGCCATACGACTACACCGCGCAGGACTACACGGTCATCCGCAACGCCCCCAGCTATGTGCTCGACCAGGGCCCAGTGGCCTTCTGGACGGAGTCACACTTTGCAGGTACCGACAGGGCGGGCCGCGACCTGTTCACCAGGGTCCTGTGGGGGATCCAGAACACGGTTATCCTCACTCTCGTTGCAATGCTGACAGGGGGCATCCTGATAGGCGTGAGCCTGGGCCTCATCGCCGGCTACTTCGGCAAGGGCGTCGACTCACTCATCATGCGGACAGGGGAGGTGTTCGCCTCGTTCCCCGACATATTCCTGGTCATCATCATCGCGGCCACGCTGCGGCCACGCATTCTCGACTTCGTCAGATCCCTGGAGGACCGGTTCGACTTCCTTGACGGCATCGTCCGGATAGGCGTGGTTGATTACTTCGTCGTCTCCATCGCACTCGTGGGCTTCGGCTGGATCGGGATGGCGCGCCTGGTGCGCGGGCAGATCCTGTTCCTGAAGGAGACGCAGTACATCGAGGCCGCCAAGGCGAGCGGCGCGTCGACCGCGAGGATACTCTTCCAGCATCTGCTGCCCAACGCCATAGCGCCGATTGTGGTCACCGTCAGCATGGGCATGGGGGCCTACGTAGGGACGGAAATCATCCTCAGCTGGCTGGGACTCGGCATACAGCCGCCCAGGCCCAGCCTCGGCACGATGCTCCTGGAGGGCGGCCACATAAGCGTCATACGCGAGGAGCCGTGGATGCTGCTCTCGCCCGGAATCGCGGCATGGCTGCTAATCCTGTGCTGGAACCTGCTGGGCGACGCCCTCAACGACGTGCTGAACCCCAGGACCAGGTAGCCGTTAGGGTATACTGTTCATACCCAAGCCCTAATCCCCGTGCCTGACCAGGCGACCGGACTGCTGCCGTGCCTATCCCGCAAGACCACCTCGACTTCATAGCGTCCTATCCTCCCCTCTCGGCTATCGGCAACACGCCGACCGTGAAGCTCGACCTGCCCCTGGATATGGGCGGCGCCGAGATCTTCGCCAAGTGCGAGCAGCTCAACCCGGGCGGGTCTATCAAGGACCGGCCGGTGCTCAGGATGCTGGTCGACGCCATCCTCACCGGCAGGCTCACGAAGGACCAGGTGATCCTCGATGCGACGTCGGGCAACGCGGGCATCGCGTACGCGATGATCGGCGCGGTGCTCGGCTACAGCGTGGAGCTGGTGATGCCGGAGAACGCCAGCGAGGAGCGCAAGAAGCGCCTGCTGGCCCACGGGGCGACCCTGACCTTCACCGACCCCATGCTGGGCTACGACGAGACGCTGTACGAGGTGAAGCGCAGGTACAAGGCCGACCCGGGCAGGTACTTCTACTGCGACCAGTACTCCAACGCCAACAACCCGCAGGCCCACTATGAGACGACCGCCGAGGAGATACTCGCTCAGGTCGAGGGCATCACCCACTTCGTGGCGGGCGTAGGCACGGGCGGAACCATCAGCGGCGTGGGCAGGCGGCTCAAGGAGCACGACCCAGACATCGAGGTCGTCGGCATCAACTTCGACGAGTGGCCCGGCGTCGAGGGACTCAAGCCCCTGGGCCAGGGCCACATCGTGCCCGACACCTTCGACCAGGACATCGTCGACCGGATGGTCCGCATCGAGGTGGACGACGGCTACAGTATGTCGGCGCTGCTTGCGTCGAAGGGCATCTTCGCCGGCCAGTCCTCGGGCGCATACATGCAGGGCGCCTACCTAACTGCGAAGGAGGCCCGCGGCGGCCGCGTCGTCACGATCATCAACGACATCGGGGAGCGCTACTTCAGCACGAACCTCTGGGGCTAGGCCATAGGAACCTGTCGGACGCGGAGGCACAACATGACAAACAATAATGACCATGACCCGATGGCGATGGGGGACGATCTATATGACAAGTACGGCAAGCCCCTTGAGTCCGAGCACTGGGGTGAGTTCGTAGCCATATCCCCCAAGGGCGAGACACTCCTCGGCACGGACATGGACGAGGTGATCTATCGTGCCGGAGATGAGATGGGAGGAGGCATCTTCCTGTTCAAAGTGGGCGAGAAGGCCGTCGGAAGAGCGTGACAGACGCGAATACCGTAACCTCGCGCTTTCCCTATCTGCCCATCCGGGTGAGCGTTGACGGCACGATCTACGAAGGCGATGCGCTGCTGGATACCGGCTTCAGTGGAGGCATCATGCTGCCCAGCCGGTACTTGCCTGATGATGCCCTCTTGTCCGGGTATATAGATTGGGTACTGGCTGACCACAGCACCGCTCGTGCTCCGTACTACAGATGCACCGTGGAAGTCGCTGGATTCGGGCCATTTCGAAGTATCGCTACGACGATGGGCGACGAGGTACTTGTCGGCATTCGGGTCATCAGCCGGTTCTACGTACTTCTTGACCACGGCGAGCGAGTGGTCGTCAGCCAGTAGCCGGCGGTGTCGCCCTCTGTCGATCAGACTGACGTACTGTCCCGTGAACAGGAGCTGATTGGCGTAGCCGAACGCGGGGCTAGACGTCCAGGTTCTTGACTTCCCTGGCGTGGGCCTGGATGAAATGCTTGCGGGGCTCTACCACGTCTCCCATCAGCAGGGAGAACATCTCGTCGGCCGAAGAGCCGTCGCCCTGGGTAACCTGCATCAGCGTCCTGACATCCGGGTCCATCGTGGTCTCCCAGAGCTGTTCGGCATTCATCTCGCCCAAGCCCTTGTAGCGCTGGATGTTCGGCTTCCCGCGGCCGTTGATGTTCGCCAGGGCCTGGTCCAGTTCCGCGTCGGTGTATACCCACTGGTGCTTCTTGCCCTGGGTCACCCCGTAGAGCGGCGGCATGGCCATGTACAGGTGGCCCTCCGAGATCAGCGGCTGCATGTTGCGGTAGAAGAAGGTGAGCAGCAGCGTGCGGATGTGCGAGCCGTCCACGTCGGCGTCGGTCATGATGATGATGCGGTGGTAGCGGAGCTTCTCGACGTCGAAGTCCTCGCCCAGGCCCGCGCCGATGGCGATCGTGATGGACTGGATGGCCTCGTTGGAAAGCATCTTCTCCTCGCGGGCCTTCTCGACGTTGAGTATCTTGCCCCGCAGGGGCAGGACGGCCTGGAAGGCCCGGTCGCGGCCCATCTTGGCCGTGCCGCCTGCCGAGTCGCCCTCCACGAGGTAAAGCTCGCAGTTCTCGGGGTTCTTGTCCGAGCAGTCGGCCAGCTTGCCGGGGAGGGACCCGCCGTCCATGGCGTTCTTGCGGATGATGAGCTCGCGGGCCTTGCGGGCGGCCTCGCGGGCCTTCTGAGACGTGAGGCATTTGTCGATGATGCGCTTGGCGTCCTGCGGGTGGTCCTCCAGGAATATCTGGACCGTCTCGGCCACCACACCCTCGACCTGGTTCCTGACCTCCGGGTTGCCAAGCTTCGTCTTGGTCTGCCCCTCGAACTGCGGGTCCGGCAGCTTCACGCTCACGACGGCGGTGAGGCCCTCGCGGGTATCCTCGCCCGCAAGATTGCCTTCCTTCAGCAGGCCCTGCTTGCGGGCGTAGTCGTTCACCACCCGCGTCATGGCCGACTTGAAGCCGGTCAGGTGCGTGCCGCCGTCCTGGGTGTTGATGCAGTTGGCGAAGGCGTAGACCGACTCGCTGAATGCGTCGTGGTACTGAAGCGCTACCTCGACCCTGGTCCCGTTGACCTGGCGCTCGACGTATACGGGATCCTTGTGCAGGATGGTGCGGTTGGCGTTCAGCGTCGACACGAACTCCTGGATGCCGCCGTCGAACTTGTAAGTGACCTCCTGCGCCGGGGCGGCCTCCTCCGCAAGCTCCGGCTGCTCGCCGGTGCGGCGCCACTCGCTGCGGAATGAAATCTCCAGGCCCTTGTTGACGTAGGCCATCTCCTTGAAGCGCTGTGACAGCACGGTGAAGTCGTAGTCGATGGCCTCGAAAATCGTCTCGTCCGGCCAGAAGGTCACCACCGTCCCGTGCCGGTCGGCCTCGTCTTCGGAGAGAGGCTTCGAACCTAGCTTCGTGTGGGTGTCGCCCTTGGCGAACTCCTGGTTGTACTTCTTCCCGTTCCGATAGACCTCGACATGCATTGTGTTGGAGAGCGCGTTCACGATGGATGCGCCGACGCCGTGGAGGCCGCCCGACACGCTGTAGGCCTTGCCGCCGAACTTACCGCCTGCATGGAGGGTCGTCATGACCGTTTCTACGCCGGACAGCCCGGTAGTCTGGTGCTTGTCGACCGGAATCCCGCGCCCATCGTCTTCGACCATGACGGAGCCGTCCGCCCGGATGACTATGTGAATGCGCGTGCACTCGCCTGCCATGAACTCGTCGACGCCGTTGTCTACCAGCTCGTAGATCAGGTGGTGCAGACCGGCCTGGCCCGTGGTGCCGATGTACATTCCAGGCCTGAGACGAACGGCCTCCAGTCCTTCCAGGACTTGGATGTCGCTGGAGGTGTACGCCTCGTTCTGCCTGGTACGCGCTTCAACAACTGCCATAGACTTCTCCTGCCTGTCGAGTCGGGGCTGGCCCGCGCTGCCGATTTCGGCGGTCTCTCACGAGACTCGGACTTGGCTGGCGGCCTTGCCGCCGGGAGCCATAAGAGAGGTGACGGTCTGCATCTCTGCGGGAGCCCGGCGGGCATTCACGGAGCAGGTTTTCAACCTGCCGGGGGCTACCCCTCAATTATAGCTGAATCAGCTACAGAGCGCCACCAATCCCAAGGCAGTCCCAGTATACCATATCTAAGAACAAAGCCAAACAAGTTTTCGCATGGCATATTGGAGTGTTCTCTGAACCGGTGAAGCGCTGCGCGCTATGCCGCGCGGACGAAGTGAGACCGGACAGGCTGGCGACCCTAGCGGGTGAACTTGATCCTTGGGTCCACGACGGCAAGCAGGATGTCCGAAATCAGCGTACCGACCACGGTAAGCATGCCAAGCAGCAGCACTATTATCCCCGCCAGGTAGATGTCCTCGTCCTGGATGGCCGTGAGGAACACGGGCCCTATGGTGGGCAGGCTCAGCACAACCGACACGATTACGCTGCCGCTCACCAGCGACGGCAGGAGATAGCCTATGGTGCTGATCAGCGGATTGATGGCCACGCGTACCGGGTACTTGAGGATGATCCTGGCGGACCCCAGCCCCTTGGCCCTCGCAGTCACGACGTAGGGCTTGTTGAGCTCGTCCAGCAGATTGTTGCGCATGATGCGGATCAGGCTGGCGGTCCCCGATGTCCCGAGCACGACCGCCGGTATCCAGAGGTGCTGGATGAAATCGTAGAACTTCCCGAGGCTCCAGGGCGCGTTGGCGTAGTCGGCGGAGAAGAGCCCCCCGACGCTCTGGTCGAAGTAGGCATAGGCGATGTACATCAACACCAGGCCAAGTAGGAAGTCCGGCACCGCGAGCCCGGAGAATCCCAGCAGGGTGAAGGCGTAGTCGCCCACGGAATGCTGCCGGACGGCCGAGTAGATTCCCACGGGTATCGCAAAGGTCCACGTGACCATTATCGTGAACCCGGTCAATGCGATGGTGATCCACAGCCGGTCGCCGATGATCGACTTGACCGTCTTCTGATAGAGGAGCCCGTTCCCCGTAGGTCCGAACGCGATTCCCAGGTCGCCCTGCAACAGGTTCCATATCCACAGGGCATAGCGCACGTAGATGGGCCTGTCCAGGTTGAGGTAGCGGCGCAGCTCGTCCACCATCTCCTGGGCCTGGATTTCGCTCGAGCTCACCGCGCGGGTCCTGTCGAAGCGCTTGGTGGCCTGGTCTCCTTCGGGCAGCTCGACGACGAAGAAGGCGAGCACGGAGATCATCGCTATCGTAAAGAAGGCGATGAGCAGGCGCCGGGCGATATACTCGGTCATGTCGGCACTCCAGAGCTACCCGGACAGCTTTCCGACCCTACCAATGGGCCAAGTCTAATGTCATTGGTAACGCCGGTCAACGAGGCCCGCATTTCCCGCTATTGGGGGCCTTTGAATAACCTCCCATGAGGGCCCTTACGTTGCATGGGAGGCTTGCCTTCATAGCTGAGCTCCACCCCCTGGATTGGGGACAGTTCCTGCTCGCAGCAATCCAGCTTTCGCCGGAGTTGACGGGCTATGCAAGGGTCTCCTATTGCGGCGGTAGGCGGCCTGATGCTCTAATAGCGCTGCCCGACGACTCGTACGCGAAGGCCGCGCACGCTTGCATGGACCTGCCGCCGGGGAGGAACCTTGCCGGAGCTCTACCGCCGGATAGCGCGACCCCTGCTCTTCAGGCTCGGTGCGGAAGCGGCGCAGAAGGCTGCGGAGAGCGCCCTCGGCGTCACGCCCGCGTGGAAGGCGCTGCAGGGGGGACCCGGGCCTGACGACTCGCGTCTCCGGTCGCAGTGGTGCGGCATCGAGGTCGGCAACCCCGTTGGGCTGGCCGCGGGGTTCGACAAGGACTGCCGGCTGCTGCCGTCCCTGGCGACGTGGGGCTTCGGTTACATGGTCGCGGGAACAGTGACGCTGGACCCAAGGCCGGGCAACGCCAGGCCCAGGCTGCTCCGCGATCCAGCCCAGCAGTCGCTGACGAACGCATTGGGCTTTCCGGGCAAGGGCCTCGCGACAGCCGCACGGGAGCTCAGCCGGGCCCGCGAGAGGACTGGGGGCGTACCCATAGCGGCGAGCATATCGGGCACCTCGATTCACGAAGTGGCGGCTTGCCACCGGATGCTGGAGCCGCTCGTGGACGCCGTCGAGGTGAACATTAGCTCGCCAAACACGGCCGGGCTCCGTGTGTTTCACGAGCCGGAGGCGCTCGACGAGCTGATCGGCAGGGTGAACGAAGACCGCGCAAAGCCCCTCGCGGTAAAGCTGCCGCCGTATCCTGAGGGGGACGGCCAAGAGGCCAACTCCGTCATCTCACTCGCGCGAGTCTGCCGGGACGCGGGGGTCGACGGGCTGACCGCGGCCAATAGCAGGCCTACGGAGGACCCCAGGCTCGCCGTCGGCCGGGGAGGACTCAGCGGCCGCCCTATCTACGAGCGGATGCTCGACCTGGTGCGGGACCTGCGCTCGGAATTGGGCCGCAGCATTGGGATCAACGCCTGCGGGGGCATCTTCACAGGTCGTCATGCACAGGACGCGCTCGATGCCGGCGCGGACACGGTGCAGGTCTACACGGGCCTGGTCTACCGCGGCCCGTCCGCCGTCAGGCGCATCAAGGCCGAGATGCTCGATCTGCGAGGGTGACCGCGGTCTAGCGGTTCAGCGCCGTCTGTAGCTGGTCGGCGGTGATGTTGCCGCCGCTCAGCACGAGGGCGACCTTCTTGCCCGCCAGCCGGTCCTTGATCTTCACCGCCGCCGCCAAGGACGCCGCACCTGCGTGCTCGGCGAGGTTGTGGGTGGTCTCCAGGTGCAGGACGATGGCCCTGTCCAGCTCCTCATCGGACACGAGGATGAGGTCGTCCATCAGCTCGCGCATGATGGACTGGGTGTACTCGTAGCCGGTACCCGTGGCGAGCCCCTCGGCCTTGGTCCCCATCGGTGACTCGACGACGCTGCCCTCCTTCCACGAGAGGTACGCCGCCTTGGCCTGCTCGGACTGCACGCCGTAGACCTGGACGGAGGGGTTCAGGGCCTTGGCGACGACGCTTGCGCCGCAGACCCCGCTGCCGCCTCCCAACGGCACGATGATGACGTCCACGTCCGGCAGGTCCTCCATGATCTCCAGGGTGTAGGTCCCGACGCCGGGGACCAGGCCGGGGTCGTTGGCCGAGTGGACGTAGTAGTAGCCCTCCTCGTGCGCCAGCCTCTCGGCATGGCCGCGGGCCTCGTCGAAGTCCCGGCCGTGGAAGATGATCTTCGCTCCCAGGCGGCGCATCGACTCAACCTTGTCGGGGTTGGCGTCCTCGGGCATGGCTACCGAGGCGTCCAGGCCGAACTGCTTTGCCGCGTAGGCGATGCCCTGGCCGAAGTTGCCCGTCGAAGCGCAGATCACGCCGCGCTCCCGCTGGTAGTCCCCGAATTGGGAGACGACGTTGAGCGCCCCCCTCATCTTGAACGAGCCGAGGAGCTGGTGGTTCTCGTGCTTGACATATACTTCGGCCCCGATCAGCCTGTCGAGAGCCGTGTAGTGGTGGAGCGGGGTGCGCACTACGTGGCGCGCGATCCTGCCCCTCGCCTCGATCACGTCCAGTAAGGTGGGTAGCCCGGCCATTCGAACCTCCGATGCAGTCTCGTCGTAAGCTTGGTGTGGGTATGATCTGCCCGAATGACTCTACACTCTAGTCAGGCGGGCAATCAAGGAATTGTTGCGGGCACATCAGGCATTTAACCTTGCAAATCAGGCACAACGTGCCATAATTACAAGGATAATGATCACTCGTCGTTCGGAAATACAGCTGCGCGCCCTGCTGGAAGAGTACCCTGCCGTCGCCCTGCTCGGGCCTCGCCAGGTCGGCAAGACCACGCTCGCCCTGGAAACCGCACGGGCGGTGGACTCAGTGTATCTCGACTTGGAGTCGCCCTCGGACCGGGCCAGGCTATCGGATGCCGAGCTCTACCTGTCGGACCACGAGGACCGGTTGGTGATTCTCGACGAGGTCCACCGTGTCCCCGACCTGTTCCAGAGCCTTCGCGGGTTGATCGACCGTGGACGAAGGCGCGGCAGGAGGGCAGGACGGTTCCTGCTGCTTGGATCGGCTTCCATGGACCTCCTAAGGCAGTCGGGCGAGACGCTGGCCGGCCGCATTGCGTATATCGAGCTGAACCCGTTCGATGTCCTGGAGATCGGCGCGGGAGACCGCGACGTCCTCTGGGTGCGAGGAGGATTCCCCGACAGCTTCCTTGCGAAGAACGATGGCGGTAGCTTGTCCTGGAGGGAGAACTTCATACGCACGTACCTCGAGCGCGACGTTCCCCTGCTTGGCCCACGGATTCCTGCTGAGACCCTGAGGCGGTTGTGGGTGATGCTGGCCCACACCCAGGGTGGGCTTCTGAATGCAGCCTCCCTGTCACGGGGCCTAGGGGTCGCCGGCAGGACCATTCACAGGTACCTGGACCTCCTGGTAGACCTCTTGCTGGTGCGGCGGCTCCCACCCTGGCGGAGCAACATCGGGAAACGACTGGTGAAGTCGCCGAAGACGTACGTCCGTGACAGTGGCATCGCGCACGCACTGCTCGGCATCGGCTCCAAGGAGGAGCTCGTGGGGCATCCCGTCGTCGGTCCGAGCTGGGAGGGGTTCGTGATCGAGAGTCTGCTGGGCGTCGCGCCCGAACGCGCCGAGGCGAGCTTCTACCGCGCGTCGGGCGGGGCCGAGGTCGACCTGGTGCTGAACTTGCCTGGGCGGAGACCCTGGGCCGTGGAGATAGAGCGCAGCCTCACCCCACGGCCGAGCAGGGGGTTCCACAGCGCTTGCGAAGACATAGGGCCCGAGGCCAGGTTCGTCGTATATCCCGGCGAGGAGCGCTACAGGATCGCCGAGGACATCGAAGCGCTTGCGCCCGCCGACCTGGCAAATGAGATAGCGGTAGCAGTCAGCCGTTCGTAGGGTGGGTCCGGATGCGTCGCGGAGCGGTGCGGGAGACCGGGTTCGAACCCGCGACATCCTGCGCCAAGCCCTGTTCATGCGTTCCGTCCCGGGCGCTCTGGTATCATCAGCGCCCGTCAACGCCCGGCCATCCAACGCCCTGGAGGAACAGATGAAGATTACCGATATCGAGACGTTCATCGTCGACGGGGGATGGCGGCCCTGGATCTTCGTGAAGGCCTCGACCGATCAGGGTCTTACCGGCTACGGGGAGTGCTCAGACTCTCGCTCGCCCCAGGGGGTCGTGGGCGCCATCCAGGACCTCAAGCCCCTGCTGGTCGGCCAGGACCCGCGGGCCTACGAGATGCGGTTCTGGGACATGGTCCGCAGCCAGCGTCAGAGCATGGGCGGCATCGCGGCCAAGGCCATAGCCGGCGTAGAGCTGGCGTTGCTGGACGTGAAGGCCAAGGCGCTGGGAATATCCGTCGTGGAGCTCTTTGGCGGCCCGACTCGCGACACCGTGCGAGTGTACTGGTCTCACTGCGGGACCTCTCGCGCCTACAACGCCGACCTGCTGGGCACGCCTCCCCTTCGTTCCATGGATGACATCGGCGCCCTGGGACGCGAGGTGGTGGAGCGTGGTTTCACGGCCCTCAAGACGAACATCGTCATCCCCGGAGATCCGGCTTCGGTGTGGTTTGGAGGCTTTGGGGGAGGTCCGGGCACCACCGACCAGGTGGTAAGCCACGGGATGCTTCGCCACATCGAGACCCTCATCGGCACCTTCCGGGACGCCGTAGGGCCGGACGTGGACATTAACTTGGACCTGAACTTCAACTACAAGCCCGAGAGTGCGATGCGCATCGCCAAGGTGCTGGAGCAGTTTGACCTGCTCTGGCTCGAGATCGACATGTACGACCCTGAGGCGATCCTCCAGATCAAGGAGTCCACGACGACCAAGATCTGCACCGGCGAGAACCTCTTTTACATGCGGGAGTACATGCCCTACTTCCAGCGGCACGCCGCCGACGTGTTCATGGTTGACGTGCCCTGGAACGGCTTTAGCCAGTCGAAGAAGATAGGCGACCTGGCGGAGGTCTTCCAGCTAAACGTGGCCCCGCACAACTACTACAGCCACCTGTCGACCTTCATTAGCGCTGGGCTGTGCGCGGTGCTGCCCAACGTCCGCATCATGGAGGTCGACATCGACGACGTGCCCTGGAAGGACGACCTGGTTACGAGCACGCCCGCGATCGTCGACGGTCACATGGCGGTCCCCTCCGGCCCCGGGTGGGGCGCCGACCTGAACGAGGAGGTTGCCAGGGAGCGCCCCTGGGACCGAACAAGGGCGTCCTGGTAGGAGCCAGGCGCTCGGTGACCTCGCAGTGTCGATGAGGAGGACCGCCGGAGACATGCCCCAACCTAGCCAAGGCGGGGTGTCGGATTAGCGGACGGGCAAGAGAATAGACCGTCCATCATGACGGCCTCGTCGGCTTCGTATCCACGCGCAGGGGGGCATTTGGAGCGGGAGACCGGATTCGAACCGGCGACATCCTGCTTGGAAGGCAGGAACTCTACCGCTGAGTTACTCCCGCATCGTATCAACGATAGCGTTGCCGCTCTCGCTGGGTCAAGCCCGGCCACGCGGGGGACACTACCTCGCTTGAACGAGCACTAGAATCCCTGTATGTCCACTCCAATGCTTATCATGTACTGCGCTACGAGGAGGCCGAGGACCAGCAGCGCACCTAGCCAGACGTAGGAGAAGACGAAAGGCCTCGCGTAGTACGTCAATTCCGGCGATCGGCCGGCGATTCTGTCCTGTCTGTATCGTCTGTATATGCCCCTTGTCGAGAGGAGCAGGGTGCCGACGTTCACGGCGGCGCAGAATCCAAGAAATACAGTCATCAGCGCTGCCGAGACGGGGTTGGCCTGCGGGGCTACGTAACCTGTGTCGGTGCCGAGGGTGTACTCCCATATCCAGAATATGCCGCTGGCGATGGCCGCCAAGACACCGAGCCAGACGGCGCAGGGGAGCAGGTATATCAGCAGGGCGAGGATGGGCACCGTACGGCCTCTCGCCTTGACCATCACCAGTATCCAGGGCAGTACAAGGATGCCGTTCAGCGCACCCTCCACGGCGAATCGCCAGATGCTCTTCTTCTGCCGCCACGCGAATGCTCCGCAGAGCAGCGCTGCAAGGGGTGTCGTTACCAGAGCCGCCATGCCGAGGAAGAAGAAGCCCACTATGCTCATGATCCCCATGTCGTCTATCTCCCTATTTCAGAACGAGGCACTACCTGCGTGCGGCTACATGGTTTCGAGGAGCCGCTGGAGGTCGTGCTTGGAGTCGAGGATGCCGGCCCAAAGGTCGCCGATCTCGGCCACCCTGCCTGGCACCGTGTCGATGGTGAAATCGGTCGGGTAGACCTGCTCCAGCTCGTCCCAGCGGACCGGCGTCGATACTGGGGCGCCCGGCAGCGGCCTGAGGGAGTAGATCGATGCCATGTTCTTGCCGCGCGAGTTCTGGTTGTGGTCGAAGAAGATCTTGCCGGCCCTCTTCTCGACCGACCACTCCATGGTCACATCGCGAGGGCGCTGCCGCAGCAAGAACCCGCCTATGGTCTCGCAGACCTTCCTGACGGCCCTGTAATCGTACTGCCGCACTATCGGCACGTAGATGTGGAGGCCGGTCCTGCCCGATGTCTTGACGAACGACGACAGGGATAGCTGGTCGAGCACCTGGCGCAGGGCCAGCGCGACCGAGCGGGTGCTGGCGAAGGCGGCGCGGTTCAGCTCCGGCTCGTCGCCGGCCTTCTCTCGCCCTGAGTAGATGTACGGGTCCAGGTCGAAGACTATGAAGTCGGGATAGTTGAGCACGCTGCTCTCGAGTGTCTCCCGGGAGCCGTGGAACACCGCCGGCAGGTGGCTCGCGTCCGGGTCGCCGGCTATCCTGGACGACCAGGGGTGCAGCTCGATGTCCGCGAGCTGCGCCAGCCATATCAGCGTGGCGAGGTTGTCGACGGTGATGTAGCTGCGGTCGCCCTCGTTGTGAGAGGAGAAGACCTCGATCGTGTTTACGAAGGGCGGCGGGTCCTCGACGTGCTTCTGGTAGAAGCTGCCGCTATCAATGCCGTTGGGGTAGCGGGTCAGGGTCATGGGCCTGTCCACGAGGTGAGGCAGGAGCAGGGGGGCGATTTTGGCGTAGTAGCGGACCATGTCGCCCTTGGTGACCATGCGGTGCTCACCGTCGGCGGGCCAGAGGGGCTTGGACAGGTTGGTCACGCGTACCCTGTGACCTTCGACTTCCAGAGTCAGCGCATCGCCGCCCGCTTCGAGCTGTTCCAGGACGGACTTGGCCGGCGCGGGCTGCCCCCGCGCCCCATCCCTCTGGGTTCCCCGTATCGAGTACGGGGCAGGCTCTGCCTCCGCAGGAACGACGAGTTGGGGAGCCTCGGCGTCTGGGCTCTCGCGGGTGACCGCTGCCGGGTCCGTCTCGGGCCTGAGGCCCACGAACACGGGGGCGCGGAGCTTGCCGTCTCCCGTCCACTGGGTGAATCTCACCGTCGCGACCAGCTCCGGGCGCACCCAGCGCGGCGACTGCTCGTCGACGGCGTCGGCGTTGGCGAATGGAGGGTCGGCAGTTTCGAGTGAGCGAAGCTCCTCTGCGAGGCCCTCCAGCATGTCGCGGTCGAACCCGCTGCCCACCGCACCGCAGTAGGTCAGACCTTCGTCGGACTGGTGTCCGAGGATGAGCGCGCCGAAGGTCGAGGCGCGCTCGCCCATGCCCTGGGTGTACCCGCCGACGACGAACTCCTGGGACTGGGTGTGCTTGGCCTTCAGCCAGTGCCTGCTCCGTGCGCCGGGCTCGTAGGGGCTGTTCCGCTGCTTCGCGACGACTCCCTCCAGGCCCATGCGCTGCGCCGCCTCGAAGAGGGCTTCGCCCTGGGCCTCCACGTGGTCGATGGCCTGGAGGGAGTCGCCGGGGACGAGCGACCGCAGCAGGACCTCCTTGCGTGCGTGGAGGGGCAGCCGCTGGAGGCTCATGCCGTCCAGGTACAGCAGGTCGAATGCGTAGCAGATGATCGGCGGTGCGGTCTCGAGACGCCCGAGGTGCCGGCGGGCTATTGGATTGGCGTGCCGCTGCATCACCTCGAAGTCCGGGAGCCCGTCTTCGCCGAGGGCTACAATCTCGCCGTCGATGATCATCCCGTCGTATAGCTGGGTCTGCAGGTCGGCCACGACCTCCGGGAACTGGGCGGTGATGTCCCTGCCGGTGCGGCTCTTGAGGACCACGGAGCCGCCGCGCACGTAGGCGACGGCGCGGTATCCGTCGAGCTTGGGCTCGAATATCCAGCCGGGATGGGAGAACGGGCGCTCGATCAGCCGCGCCTGCATCGGCTTCAGCGAGGCTGGGAACGGCGCTGGATTGCCCTGTGGAGGACCCGCTGGGGCGGGCAGCCGGCCCTGCTTCAGGTCCTCCACGGTGAGGCCTGAGTACACGGAGCGCTCCTCGGCCAGGATGTCGCGCTCCGTGTCGGCGTGCCGGTCCCGGTGCTTGATGAGGAGCCAGTCGTTGGGCCCCCGGCTGGTGCGGACGAGGGTCCAGGAGCCGCGCATCTTTCGTCCCTTCAGGGTGAAGGATAGCTTGCCGGCCTCCAGCTCCTCGCGCATCCGGCGGTTGGCCTCGTCGCGGTCGCCGAACGACAGGACGCCCTTTTCGTCGGGCGAGTAGACGCCCGTATCCCAGACGATCACCTCGCCCGCGCCGTAGCTGCCGGCGGGGATTATTCCCTCGAAGTCGGCGTAGTCCAGGGGGTGGTCCTCGACCATGGCGGCGAAGCGCTTCTCTCGCGGGTCGAGGGACGGCCCCTTCGGCGTCGGCCACGACTTGAGGACGCCGTCTATCTCGAGCCGGACGTCGTAGTGGAGCCGCGACGCCGCGTGCTTCTGCACGACGAAGCGGAGGTTGCGGCCCTTCGGCACGCCGGTCGCCGGCTCGGGCGTCCGGGAGAAGTCGCGCATTGACTCGTACTGCGCGAGCGGCCCTTCGGCTGTAGTGGACATGGCACTATGATTGGGTATGCCAGCCGCCCTTTGCAAGGGCTGGCATAGCGCCAAGGAAGCCACCCGTCCCGATCCCACTGTTGTGGGGAGGGCGGGTTTGAAACCCGCCCCTACGGCGGTGAACAGCCCAAGGTGCGCCTTCACGCCGTGGACCTGGCCGCAGGGCTGAAGACGTGGCCGCAGGGACGGCACCTGTAGCAGTAGTTGTCCACTTCCCTCAGCCTGTCCAGGAGCACGAGTGCCGTCGACTCGCACCTGGGGCAGGTGCTGCGAGGTCCGTCGCCGGCCGGGCCGAGGGGCCGGGCCAGCGCCTCCAGGGCCTCGTCGTCGGGCCTGTGGGCGCACTGGATGCAGCGAATATCGCCGGCGTGGGACGTGTCCACGTCTCCGCCGCAGCGGGGACATGCCTTGAACAGGATCATCGATTACCTCCATTATGGCTCCAGGACGTTTGTCGTTATGCTCTCCGGCGTTCATTATTCGTCGCCCCTGGCGTGAATTTGGCCGCACAACTGTTCTGTGGCGGCGACTGCTATTATGCGGTATGGTTAATTGCGTTGTCAATAGGGGATTTAGTCACATCGCTGGGCATCCCCGCCGGAGACTCATTTTGGGCAACCTATTCGATATTGCGGCTATCCGGTCCGAGCCCCCCGCCCCTCTGGATTCCTGCCTTCGCAGGAACGACGATTGCGACTGCTGACCGTGGGCGAAGCGCAATCATACGAGCGGTTGGCGAGGGCGGTGAGACGGGCGAGGCTGTCGAAGGGGTTGACGCAGCGTCAGCTTTCCCGTCTGCTGCGGATGAGCGAGGGATATGTGGGGCACCTGGAGCGGGGCGGCATTCGGCCGAACGTCGAGACGCTGAAATCGCTATCCTCGGCCTTGGGGCTGGTGTACGGAGAGCTGGCGGTGTACGCGGGGTACATCACGAGAGACGAGTACGAGAGTCCCATCGACGACCGGCAGCTCGCGAGGCTGACGGAGATCGGCGATCTGAGCGACGAGGAGTGGGAGTCTGTGCGCGACTTCGCCCGGTACGTCAGGTCCAAGCGCGGCCCGGAAAGCCCTCCGGGCTCGCGACCCGCCTGACGAGAGCCAGCTTCTCAGCCGGGATGGCCAGCTCGGCGCTGGTGAGGTCCCAGCCATCGGGCCCGGCGACCAGCGAAGCGGCGAATTCCTCAGCCTGCCGCTCGGCCTTCCCGTCGCGCCCCGCACAGCCTCCAGATCGGGAGCGGACGCCGGTGTGAAGCTGGTGGTGGCCTATGCCGTGGGCGACGCGCCACCGGAACCAGCGAGGGTGGAGGCCGGTACGGACGCCGATGGTGCCGTCGATGATCACCTCCTCCAGCCTGCCCCTGAACGGGAAGGAGACGACCTCGATGTCGAGGGCGGACGCCAAGGCCTTCAGGTCGACGGGAACGGCGAGGCCGTGCCGCTCCCATAGGCGCAGGGCTATTGCGGATGCGCGAGACAATTGCGGCGAGAGGTCCGTCAGATAGTGCGGGCCCCGAGGCCCACTCGTGAAGATTCGTACATAGGTGCTATTATGATGGCGCCCCGGCGGTCCCGTCAAGTGGGGACATCTTCATGTGCCGTTCAGTGTCGATGAGGCGCTGGCGGCTTGCCCTTCGGCAGGCCAGGACAGACTTTTCTGCAGCGCGAGAGCCCTATACCCCGTATCGAGTACGGGGCAGGCTCTGCCTCCGCAGGAACGACGACTTATGGGCGCGCGAATGACGGTTGTTCAGAGGTCTCCCTGGGGGAAGGGACAAGCCGTCCCTCAGGCCGTGCTATCATGGGCTCGATTCCGCGCTAGCAGGCTCGGACTTAATCAGGCTGTGACAGCGTGGACGGAGCAAATGCCGATGGCCCGCAAGACACCCATGAAGGCAGAGAGGGCCGAAGAGAATACGGGCGGGACGGTGCGCCTCCTGTCGGGGGGCAACCCCCAGATCGCGAAGGCGGACGGGGACGCGCCCGTGCAGGCCTACATCGCAGCCATGCCGGAGTGGAAGAGCGAACTTGGGCGCCGCCTCGACGACCTGATCGTGCGCAATGCGCCCGAGGTGCGCAAGGCGGTGAGGTGGAACTCGCCCTTTTACGGCATCGCAGGCCAGGGGTGGTTCGCGAGCTACCACGTCTTCACCCGCTACGTGAAGGTGACCTTCCTGAACGGCGCGTCGCTGCAACCCGAACCGCCCGGCTCGGGCAAGGACCCGGACGCGCGGTGGGTCGACATCTACGAGGGCGATCTGGACGAGGAGCAGATGGCGGAGTGGGTCCGGCAGTCCGCGGCCCTGCCCGGCTGGGACGGGTTCGACACACTGTGACGCCATGTCCGCCGCTGACAGGACAGGGTGAAGGGCCTCCCGGTCCCCCCGTTCCCGCATGGCTCCGGCCGGGTGACCTGCCGGCATAGTCGATGGCGCGCCTCATCCTCAAGCGTCTGGTAGACGACCGGAGCCTGCTGCTGGGCGTCTTCGCCGGTGTGGTCCTCACCACGACCATCGCCGCGGCCGGTCCGGCATACCTGAACTCGCTGGAGCAGCTGTCCTTCAGGGCGTCGGTCGGCAGCATCGGCGGGCGGTTCCTGGGCGCGGACATCTTCGCCACGAACGTCGCTCTCACCCACCGCGTGATGTTAGCCGCCGACGAGGCAGTGGCAGGCGGGGCCGAGCGCCACCTGTCTCCCGCCTATGCGGGGCACACGACGTACGTGAGGAGCAGCCCTTATCTCGTCGGCATACCTGGCCGGGCCCTGCCCGACGAGAGGACGAGGGAGGTACTGCTGCGGGGCTACCTGCAATCGCTGTCCGGCCTGACCGAGCACGCCGCACTGACGGAGGGCAGGCTGAACGCCCCCGGCGTCGCCCAGGGTCCGCGCGGGCCGGTGGTCGAGGCCGTCATCTCTCGGCAGACCGCGGAGAGGTTCGGGATCGGGGCCTGGGACAGGCTGTCCCTCGCTACGGTGGTCGAGATCGACACGAGGATCTCCGCCATCGTCACAGGGGTGATCGAGCCGGCCGATCCCGGCGGCGAGTTCTGGGCCGAGGCCGGCGTCTACCTGGACCCCGCACCGCTGTTCGAGACGCCGCCCTACGGCGTCAGGGTGGACCCGGACGATCCGCCGATCGGGCTCTTCCTGCACCTCGACGACCTGATCACGGTCGTGGACGGCACGAATCCGGGCACACTGGTCGACCCTGTGTGGTTCACCAAGCTGGAGAAGGACGAAGTCAGCTCCTGGTCCGTGAGCGAGGCGACGGCCCGCATCGACGCCTTCAGAGAGGACGTGCGCGAGGTGATGCCCGAGGTGGTGGTGAGGGCGGGAGCGATCACGACGACCATCCGCACGGTGGAGCGGCGGAGCTTCTTCGCCGGCGTGCCGATCCTCCTGCTGCTGGCCGTGATGGGCGTTACGGTGCTCTTCTACATGGCGATGGTGGTGTCGTACCTGGTCAAGAGGCGCGAGCGCGACACGGCGCTGGCACGGAGCCGGGGCGTGGGAACTGGGGCGCTGCTGCGGGTCTACGCACTGGAGGGGCTCGTCATAGCGGGCGCGGGTACGGCTGCGGGCCTGGTCTTAGCGTACGCGGCGGTGTCGCTGAGCGGCCTGCTCCCCTACTTCACCGAGATCACCGGCGGAGGGCTGATGCCCGTCGCGCTGGAGAGCGGCCCGCTCCTGTCCGCGGGAGCGGCAGCCCTTGCGTGCCTGCTGGTGCTGGTTGTGCCTGGGACGCTGAGCGCGCGGGCGGGCCTCTTGTTCCAGAAGCTGTCCGTCTCGCGTCCGCCGTCGGTATCATGGTTCCACCGCTACTACGTGGACGTGGCCATTCTGGTGATGGGGGCCCTGGTGTTCTGGGAGCTGCACAGCCGAGGCAGGGTGGTCTCCGGTGGCCTGTTCGGCGAGGCGGGTGTGAACGAGCCGCTGCTGCTTGCGCCGGTACTGTTCCTGGCGATGGTCGGGCTGCTATTCGTGCGGCTCTTTCCGCTTCTCCTGCGCTACGTGAGCGGCGAGTCGCAGAGCCTCGTCCACGTGCTGGCTGCTTCGTCCGCTGCCGCAGCGGCTGCGGGGATCGCGCTGCGGGAGGGTACAGGGCTGGCCGATCCTGTGAGCTCCCTGCCGCTCGCCGTGCTGGCAGGGTTCGTGCTGGCCTACGCGTACTCGGCGCGGTCGGGGAGCAGGATGGCGTACGCCGCCGGCCTGGTGGGGCAGGCGGCGGCCCTCGCGGCCTTCTTCGCACTCGAGCCGCCAGACGCTCGGGGGTGGGAGTTCGTGGCCGACGTGGGCCTGGCCGCAGTCATACCGGCCGCCGCGGCCTTCCCGTTGTTCAGGATCGTGGTGCGCCGCTCTCCTGTCTGGCTCGCCATGACGTTGTGGCACATGGGCCGCAACCCGCTCCAGTACACGTGGCTGGTGCTGCTGCTGGTGCTCGTGACCGGCCTGGGCATCCTGGCGACGACCGTGGGGGGCACCCTCACGAAGAGCCGCACCGAGCGCATCCTGTACGAGGTCGGGACCGACATCCGGGTGACGGGCAGCCCCCTGTTCATCCGCGGCGGGATGCGCAAGCTGGGGGCCGACTACGAGGCCGATCCATCGATAGAGGCGGCGTCGGCCTCGATGCGTACGTCGGGCAGCGCCGGGCCGCTGCCGGTGGAGGTGCTGGCGCTGGACGTCGACCGCTTCCCGCACATGGCATGGTTCCGCAGTGACTTCTCCGACCGGCCCATGTCGGAGGTGCTGGCCGAGCTAGTCCCGGGCGGGGCGCAGGGTACGCGGGCGGGCCTGCCGGGCATCGTCATACCCAACGACGCCGTGGAGATCGGGGCGTGGGCGAAGCCGCTGTCGCCGAGCCTGACGAAGGGTCTGTGGCTCGTGCTGGCGGACGCGGAGGGCAGGGTCGAGACCGTGACGGTCGGGGACATCGGGGACGTCAACTGGAAGCTCCTGCGCGACGAAGTCCCGCCGGACCTTGCGCGGCCGGTCAGGCTGGTGTCGGTCCAGGTCTTCGAACCGGGTGCCGGGCCGGGGCAGATCGGCCATCTAGCGGCTACAGGCGCGGCGGGCGCGGTGTTGATCGACGACATTCACACCGTCGGCGCGGACGGGTCGGTAGAGACGGTGGAGGACTTCGAGGGCGGGCTCGAATGGACGCCGATCGTCACGTCGTTCCTGCCGACGGACGTACTGGAAACCACCGCAGCGGACACGCACGGGGGCGAATTGGCCGCGCTGTTCACCTACGGGTCGTACAGGAACATGTCGGTGCGGGGGCTGCTGTACGGCAGGGACGGCGGCGTGCTGCCGGTCGTCGTCAACTCGTCCATTGCGACGTCCATGGGGCTGGACACGGGCGACCACTTTATCGCCGCCGTGTCCGGCAGGCTGGTGCTGGCCAAGATGGTGGACTCGGTGCGCTACTTTCCCACGATGGGCGGGAGCAACAGGAGGTTCATGATCGCCCACGTGGACACGCTCTACGAGTACCTGAACATGCTGAGCCCGGTGAAGAGGGCGGACCTGAACGAGGTGTTCGTATCGGTCAGCCCGGGCGCGGGCGCTGCCGCCGAGGAGACGATCCTGGAGGGTAGGAACGCGTCGTTCCTGGAGGTCGAGAACGGGATTGCGAGGCTGGACGCGCTGCTGCTGGACCCGTTCTCGGGCGCGGGCTGGCAGGCGGTGGTGCTGCTGGCGGTGGCCGTGGCAGTCCTCTCGATAGGGTTCGGGTATGCCACATACCTGCTGCTGTTCGCAAAGGAGAGCATGAACAGCGTGGCGTTCCTGCAGAGCGTGGGCATGTCGAAGGGGCACCTGGCGGCCCTGCTGGCATCCGAGAACCTGATAATCGCGGCGGCGGGCATGGGGCTGGGCACGTGGGCCGGTTTCCAGGTGAGCGAGCTGATGGTGTCGCCGCTGGCCGTGACCGAATCGGGCCACAGCGTGGTGCCGCCGTTCATCCTGAGGACGGACTGGTGGATCATGGGGCCGACGTACGCCATGTTCACGGCGATATTCGCGGGTTCGGCGGCGGTCCTGATGCGCCGCATGACGCGGCTGGACCTGCAGGCCATTGCGCGGGCCGGGGAGGCGTAGGGGGTTCCCACGGACTCCGGGCACCCGGGAAATCGCATGTGTCTCTGCCGAGGGAGGGAGCGGGCAGCCACAAGGGCTGCACCCTACTGTTTGGGCCGGATGAGGACGCGTCCTCCATCCTCGACGTCGATGTTCAGGTTGTGGCGATCCAGGAGCCGCATACCGACGAGAGGGGTAGTCTCGGCGGCGTCGGCCAGGACGTATCTTGGCTGGCCGTCCCAGAGCACGGCAACGTCGTAAACATCGAAGGTCACCTCGCTGCCGTCGGCAAGGGTCGCCCGGCTAGTACCCTCAAGGGCCAATTCCAACGCGGCCGCCAACGCCGGAGTCACGGTCAGGAATCCAGTGAAGCCTGTGTCTATTACCGCCTCGACTTCACTTGTCTGCCCCAATGGGCCTTGTAAGGCAAGGGCTACCACCGGCTCATAGGCGGCGTTTACCACGCCCTCTATCACTCGGCACTCCGAATGGGACGCCCCCCAAAGTGATGCAGCGCCCGGTGCCCGACCCGGAGCAGCCAGACATCAATAGCACCAGGGCGCTTTGTCCGAAGATCCTTCGCTGCCGTCCGAAGGTCGTCAGAGATAGCCCAACTCCCGCTGTCAACGTCGATGGCGACATACGCCCCGTGGTGGTCAGCCTCGACCTGGATTCGGATGTCCCGCTCGTATATCTCGTCGCCGAGGCGGGCTGTCTCTTCGCGAGGTCGGCGTGAGGGCATGGTGGTTTCCCTTCCTTGGGCGGGCACTGTAATCCCTGCGTCTCTCATGCGCTCCCCTGATCAGTGTGTTTCTGCACAGCCTATTTTACCATTCTGCGGGGGCGCGACACGGAGAATGGAGCGGCGGGCGGCCGACCCCACGCCGGCTAGGTGCGGTTGCGGAGGGCGGCGGAGAAGGCTACGGCCAGGGCGGCGAAGAGGACGGTCGCGAGCATTACGTCGCTGAAGCCGCGGGCGATGGCCTCGGGGACTGCCGACTCGGACCCAGCGAGCTCTGCCAGGTGATCCCGCTCCCTCACGGCGTAGACGGCGCCCGCTATGGTCACGCCCACGGCGAAGGCGGTCTGGCGGCCCAGGGCGACTGAGGCGGAGGCCGTGCCTAGCCTGTCAGGGGGCACGGAGCCCATTATCACGCTGGTGACGACCGGCTCGAAGAAGGCCGAGCCCGCGCTGGCCAGGAGCAGCCCGGCCATGAGTGCCCAGTCCATCACGCCGGAGCCCATCGTGCTGATCCAGAAGAGCGCTCCCGTGGCCAGGGAGTTGCCCAGCAACAGGAAGGGCACGGGGCCGTACCTGTCGGAGAGGCGTCCGGCCAAGGGCGCGAGGAAGGTCCGGGTCGCCGAGAAGGCAGCTATGAATATGCCCATCTTGGTGGCCGAGTACCCCAGCGAGTCGAGCATGAAGAACGGGGCGACGAGCAGTATCCCGCCCTGGGAGAGGTAGTGGTGGAGGAGTATAAGCAGGCCGAAGGTGTACTGGCGGCTGGCGAACAGCTTGACCTCGAGGATGGGCCGGGGCGAGCGGCGCTCCGACCAGACCAGCGCGGGCAGGGAGAGCGCGGCCACCACCGCGCCGATGAAGACGGGTGTGGAGGTGAACCCCAGCTTGCCGCCCTGGTTCACGATGAGCAGCAGGGAGCCCATCGCCCCGAACAGCGCCGTTGCGCCGATGGGGTCCACGTGTGGCCGCTCGCCGTGGGTGCGGTCGTCCGGCAAGACCCACCATGCGAGCAGCGCGCCCAACACGGCAATGGGCACCCTGGAGTAGAAGACGGCCCGCCAGTCGAGCAGGTCTATCAGGAACCCTCCCGCGAACGGGCCCGCAGTGAGCCCGAACCCCACGACCGCGCCCGAGACGCCCAGCGCCTTGCCCCGCTCGCGGGCGGGGAAGTGCTCGGTGATCAGGGCGTTCACGTTCGCCAGGACCATGGCCGAGCCTATGCCCTGTATGACCCGCCACAGCAGGAGCTCCCAGATGGAGGACGACACGGCGGACAGGAGCATCCCCAGGGCGAATATGCACATGCCCCAGGCGAAGACTCGTCGCCTGCCCGCCACGTCTCCCAGCCATCCCAGGGTCATCAGCAGTCCAACGGCCGTCACCCAGTAGACGACCGTGACCCACAGCACGGTGGACGAGTCGGTGTCGAAGGCCCTTGCGAGGGCGGGGAAGGCGGTGACGACTATGCCGCCCTCGAGAGTGGAGGATAGGGTGCCGATGGAGACGACGCCGAGCACCCACCAGCGGTTCGCGGTCCCTGTAGCCGCGTGGTTGTTCAAGTCGCCCGGCGTCCCCGAGCGACGCTGGGCGGCCATGAATGGCTGCGGCGGGCGGGGTCGCACCCCACCGCCCCTCTGGGTTCCTGCCTGCGCAGGAACGACGACAGAAACCGCCGATTCGTCGATGTTGCCCTGTGGACGCGAGCATGAGATAACATTGGGTGGACTCGTATGATACCTGCCTGGAGGGGGATATGCCGATACTGGACAAGAAGGACATCGAGCTGGAGCTGCTGGGCCCGGGGGTGGAGCGGCACGCGATAGTCGACGGCACCCAGGGTGCGGACTCGCTCAGCGTCGGGGACGTGAAGATAGAGCCGGGATCGAAGGCCCCGACCCACTTCCACCCTACCGAGGAGGCGATGGTGATCCTGGAGGGAGAGCTGGAGGCCGTGCTGGGCGACGAGGTCATCACGGTGACCGAGGGGCAGACGGTGCTGGCGCCGGCGGGCGTCAAGCACGGGTTCAGCAACCGCTCGGGAGCGCCCGCGCGGGTCATGGCCATCTTCCCGACCGCGAAGATCGAGCGGACGCTGGTCGACGAATAGCCGCAGAGGGCGCGGAGTGCGCAGAGGGGTAGAAGGAGTCATGGGGAGAGGGAATAGGGTGATTCCCAGGAGGTTGTGATGGACCTGGCGAAGCGGATCATTGGCTACTACCTGCTGTTGACGGCGCTGGCCGCGGCGCTGCTGCTCATCGTGACGCCGCTGATCCACGACGGATCGGCGGACTACCCGCTCTGGAAGATACTGAACTGGTTCATGGCCGCCGGTACTGTGGCGATACTGGTGGCGGGCTTCGCGGCGAGGCGGTCGCAGGGCTGCGAGAAGGTCGACACGCTGGAACGGCTACGCGTCAGCCTCGTCTTCTACGGCGCCATCGTGCTGGCGATGCTGTTCTTCTGGGAGTGGTTCTGGACGCTGAACCCGGACAGCGAGCCGGGCGAGCCGGCGGTAATCTCGCACATGGTGTACTTCCCGATCATGGACGCGCTGTACGTCGTGATGTCGATCACCGTGGGGCGGCGCCTGTCGATCTGCGCCGAGAGCTCGGAGTCGTAGCCGAGGCCGCAACCGCTAACGTCCCGGCTGGGTGTTGGCTACCATTAGAGCATGGCTAGGGACGTTCTTGAAGTAAGCGGGCTGACCAAGGCCTTCGGCGAGAATACGGTCGTCGACGACGTGTCGTTCGAGGTGCGCCGGGGCGAGATGTTCGGGTTCCTGGGCCCGAACGGTTCCGGCAAGACGACCACTATCCGCATGTGCCTGGGGATCATGCGGGCCAACAGCGGGTCGGTCAGGGTCCTCGGCTCGCGCCCGGATCTCGGCACGTTGAAGCGGGTCGGCTACCTGCCAGAGGAGCGCGGCCTGACCAAGAAAGTGAAGGTGGTCGAGGTCCTCCGGTTCCTGGGGCGGCTCAAGGGCATGTCCAAGTCCGACGCCCAGGGGCGGGCGCTGGACCTGCTGGAGCGCGTGGGCCTCCACGAACACGCGAACAAGCCCGTCGAGGGGCTGTCGCGCGGCATGACGCAGCTCGTGCAGTTCGCCGGCGCGATCCTCCACGACCCGGAGCTGATCATCCTGGACGAGCCCTTCTCCGGCCTCGACCCGCTGAACGTGACGCTGATGAAGGAGATGCTGGCGGAGCGTCAACGCGCCGGGGCCACCGTCATGTTCAGCACGCACATCATGTCCGACGTGGAGGAGCTGTGCGAGCGGGTGGCGCTGATCTCCGACGGCCGTCTGCTCCTCTACGGGAATCTCGCGGAGATAAAGCGCAGGCGGGGAGCGAGCGCGGTCGAGGTGCAGGCCGGCGGCGTCCCCTCCGATCTCGCCGGGGCCAGCAGCCGGACTCTTCCGGGCGGGACCGCCGTCTACACCCTGGACGGCGACAGGACGGCCGAGTCGGTGCTCCGGTCGTACTTGGACGCGGGGATCGAGGTGGAGCGGTTCGAGCTGTCGCTGCCGTCGCTGAACGAAATATTCGTGGAGGAGGTATCGCGTGCCCGGGCTGTCGTATGAGCTGCGGGTGATCTTCGCGGAGGAGTTCCGCCGGCAGATCCGCAACAAGGTGTTCATGTTCTTCACGGTGCTGATCGTCGTGCTGATGGCCGGCGCGATCCCCATCACGCCTGTCGTCGTCAGCCTAGTGGACAGCGCTACGGGCGGCGGCGACTCCGAGGCCGGCACAAGGGAAGCCCCGTCGCTGAGGTATGGCTACGTGGACACGGCGGGCATCCTGCCGGACGACCTCGCGGTGGAGGGAGCGCCGAAGCGGTACGCCGGCAAGGACGAGGGGCTGAGCGCGGTGCGAAGCGGCGAGATAGACACTCTCTTCGTGCTGCCGGCCGACTACATAGACTCCGGCAGGATCGAGGACTACTGGACGACCCGCGAGAGGGGCGCCGTCTGGGCCGACAACTTCGAAGCCGAGAGAAGCTTCAGGACCTTCGTCAAGGATGGGCTGACCTCGGGGCTGGAGCTGCCGGACAGGGTCGAGCGCGCCTTCGACACGGGCTACATGGACGAGTTCGACGTGCCAGGGGGTACAGGCGGCGTTGGCGAGTCGGACAGCGGCCTGGCCCAGGGCTTGGTGGAGCTTGGGGCTTCGATGCTGTTCGCGGTCCTGCTCATATTCGCGATCATGACGGGCGGCGTGACGACAATCAAGAGCGTCTCCGAGGAGAAGGAGACGCGGATGATCGAGCTGCTGGTCACGTCGGCCTCGCCGATGTCGATTCTGAGCGGGAAGCTGCTGGCGGTCGTGCTGGCGGGCCTGGCCCACATGGCTGTCTGGATCCTCGCCGGGGCGTTCGCGGTGCCGGCCATCTTCGACCGGATACCGGGGGCCGGCGAGCTGGCGATATCCGGGCCGTCGCTGGTGATCGTGGCGTTCTGCTTCGTGCTCGGCTACCTGCTCTTCTCCTCGTTCGCCATGTTACTGGGCACGTTGGCGGACTCCGTCGAGGGAGGGCAGCGGCTGACAAGTACAATGGGCATACTCGTGGGTCTGCCTGTCTGGGCGACCGGGCTGATCGTGAATGTGCCGGACTGGCCGCTGCTCAAGGTGCTGACCTACGTGCCGTTCTTCGCCCCCACGCTGGTGATGGTGCGTCGTGGCGCGGGGAGCGACATGACCAACGTGGAGGTCGCCGCGGCACTGGCGGTGGTTGCGGTGTCGGTGGCGGCGATGACGTGGCTTGCGGCGCGGGCCTTCAGTGTGGGCATCCTGCTGGCGGGCCAGAGCATGACCAACCCGCGCAACCTGATCGCCGCCCTGCGACGGCCGGAGTAGGGGGCGCCGCAGTCCGCAGGGTCACTCCGCCGACTAGAGGCCCAGTATCCCCTTGGCGTTTTCGAGGAGTATCTTGGGGCGCACCTCGTCCCTGATGGGCAGGTCGGCGAAGCCGTCGAGCCAGCGGTCGGGCGGCAGGTATGGGAAGTCGGAGCCGAAGAGGACCTTGTCCCGCAGGCGGGTGTCGGCCTCGCGGATGAGGTCGGGTGGTATGAAGCGGGGCGCCCATCCGGACAGGTCGATGTAGACGTTGGGCTTGTGGAGGGCGACGGCGACCTGCTCGTCGATCCAGGGCCAGGACGGGTGGGCCATGATGATGGTGAGGTCGGGGAAGTCGGCGGCGATGTCGTCGAAGCCGGGGATGGGCTTGGCGTACTTGAGCTTGAACCCCATGCCGCCCGGCTGGCCCGCGCCGGCGGCCGCGAACCCCGAGTGGACCAGCATAGGCACGCCCAACTCCTGACATTTTTCGTATAGCGGGTAGAACCTGGCGTCGTTGAGGTAGAAGGCCTGGTGGATTGGGTGTAGCTTCAGCCCCCTCAGCCCAAGCTCGGTGACGCCGCGCTCGAGCTCTTCGACTGCGGCCGTGCCCTTCCACGGGTCGACGGTCGCGAACCCGATGAACTGTTCGGGGTAGGCCTTCACGATCTCGGCCACGTAGTCGTTGGTGTCGGGCGGCTCGCCTGTGGAGGACTCGCCGTCTACCGAGAAGATGACCCCCAGGATGTCCCACTCCCTGTACCGGGCGGCCATATCGGCGGCGTCCTCGGGGGCGTCCTTGACGCGGAAGAACTTCCGCAGTCCCTGCTCTATGCCCATCTCCGGCAGGCCCTCCTGCCTGGGCACGTGCACGTGCATGTCAATTGCGCGCATTGATTCTCCTTCGCTAAGTGGCTTAGTTACGCCGATTGGGCGCTGAACTTGATCCGCGGGTCTACGACCGCGAGCAGTATGTCCGATATGAGGGTGCCGACGACAGTGAGGATGCCCAGCATTAGGACGATGAAGCCCGCGAGCTGCGTGTCCTCGATGAGGATGGCGTCGAGCAGGATGGGGCCCAGGGTCGGGAGGCTCAGCACCACGGATACGATGACGCTACCGCCCACGAGGGAGGGCAGCAGGTAGCCCACTGTGCTGACGAGGGGGTTGATGGCGACCCTGACCGGGTACTTCATGATGAGCTTTGCCGGGTTCACTCCCTTGGCGCGCGCCGTTACGACGTAGGGCTTGGCGAGCTCGTCCAGCAGGTTGTTGCGCATGACCCTGATCAGGCCCGCTGTGCCCGAGGTCCCAAGGACTACGGCGGGAATCCAGAGGTGGTTCAGCAGGTCGATGACCTTGTGGAAGCTCCACGGCGCGTCCTTGTAGTCGGCTGAGAAGAGGCCGCCGACGCTCTGGTCGAAGTAGGCGAACGCGACGTACATGAGCACGAGGCCGAGAAGGAAGTCGGGGACCGCAATGCCGGTGAAACCGGCCAGGGTGAACACGTAGTCGCCGACGGAGTGCTGGCGCACGGCGGAGTAGATGCCGACGGGGATGGCGAAGGTCCACGTGACGATGATGGTGAACCCGGTGAGCACAATGGTCAGCCAGAGCCGGTCGCCGATGATCTTCTTCACGGGCTTCTGGGAGTTGATCTGGTCGGACCAGACAGCGATCGAACGGCCGAGGTCGCCGTGGGCCAGGTTCCATATCCACATCCAGTAGCGGTAGTACATGGGCTTGTCGAGACCCAGGTACTCGCGCAGCTCCGCTGCGATGCGCGGGTCTCCGCCCGAGTCGTTCTGCATGAGCCGGTCGAGGAAGCGGTCGGCGGCGTCCCCCTCCGGAAGCTGGATGATCACGAACGACAGGACGGAGATGACCCAGATGGTGAAGAAGGCCAGGACCATGCGCCGAGCCATGTAGGCGAGCACCGTCTCACCTCCCGGGCGCCATGCGCCGTGATTCTAGCCGTCACTCTAATACAGCGGCCACAAGGGGTCAACGGAGTTTCACCGCAGAGGACGCGGAGGGCGCCGAGAGTGAAGAGGATGTTAGGGATTGAGGATGATTGGGGTGTCCGGGCAATTCGGTTGTAGCTGTAGGGAGGGCGTAGTAACATTCTTGGACATGGAGCGCACCTACACAGGACTGATCCACAAGGACCCTGACAGCGACTATGGCGTGAGCTTCCCAGACCTGCCTGGGTGCATTTCAGCAGGCCGTACGGTCGAGGAGGCCAGGGAAATGGCCGCGGAAGCGCTTGCCCTTCACCTGGAGGCTCTGGAGGCGTACGGCGAGGAGATCCCCAAGCCCAGCTCGGCAGATACGGTGCTCGCACACCCTGATGCACACGATGCGCTGGCCTTGCTCGTAGTCGACGCTATGCCGGCTCCCGCCGAGATTGCCTAGCACGAAGTCCATTCGAACCAAGGAAAGGGCCGCAAGATGAGCAGACTGTCGGATATGCTGAGCTCGGGTGAGTTCGCGGTTACATGCGAGCTGAATCCTCCCAAGGGGGCGGACCTGGGCCCTCTGTTCAAGAAGGCGGAGTCGCTGCGGGGCTCCGTGACCGCGTTCAACCTGACGGACTCGGCCGGGTCGAACATGTCCATGGCGCCGATTGGCGCGGCGCGGCTACTGGCCGAGCGCGGCATCGAGACTATCCTGCAGGTGACGTGCCGGGACCGGAACCGCATCGCGCTCCAGTCTGAGCTGCTGGCCGCGGCCGCTCTGGGCCTGCCTAACGTGCTGTGCATGAGCGGCGACCCGCCGGGTGTCGGCGACCATGCGGATGCCAAGGCCGTGTTCGACATCGACGCGGTGGGGCTGCTGCGGGCCGTACAGGCCATGCAGGGCGGTGCGGACATGGGCGGGAACGACCTGGACGGGCCGGTGGAGATTTTCGCGGGCGCGGTGGCGAACCCCGGGGCGCCGGACGTGGACAAGGAAGTCGGCCGGATGCAGGACAAGATCGAGGCGGGCGCGTCCTTCTTCCAGACCCAGGGCATCTATGAGCCCGAGTCCTTCGCACGGTTCATGGAGGCAGCGAAGGGCCTGGGAGCGCCGGTGCTGGCCGGTATCATCGTGCTCAAGTCCGCGAACATGGCCCGCTACCTGAACGAGAACCTCCCAGGCGTGTTCGTGCCGCCCGCCATCGTGTCCGAGCTGGAGTCCACGTCCGACCGCAGGGCAACCAGCGTCGAGATAGCCGCGCGGGTGATCCGCGAAGTGCGGGAGATGTGCGCCGGCGCTCACGTGATGGCGCTGGGCTGGGAGGCGCGGATACCGCGGATCATCGAGTCGGCGGGGCTGAAGGCGTGACCGTCCTGGTCACCGGCGTCGACGTCATCGAGATTCACCGCGTGAAGGAGGTGGCCGAGCGCTACGGCGACCGCTTCCTCGGGCGCATATACACTGCGGGAGAGATCGCATACTGCCGGGGGCGCGCGCCGCAGCTTGCGGCACGTTTCGCGGCGAAGGAGGCGGTGATGAAGGCGCTGGGCACGGGCACGAGGGGCGTCAGGTGGCGGGACATCGAGGTGGTCCGCCGTCCGGGCGGACCGCCGACGGTCAGGCTGCACGGCTCCGCCCGCAACCGGGCCGAGCGGATCGGGCTCGATCACCTGGCGCTGTCCCTCTCGCACTCGAGGGAGTATGCAGTGGCGTCGGTGGTTGGGGAGAGCGAGCATGGCAACCTCGTGCCGCCGGAGCCGGCGCCCTGACGCCGTCGAAATCCGCCGACTGCGTCTGTCCCGCTTCCGAAAAGCCGTAAAGGCGAGCCAGTTTGCTTTGACAGCATCGGGCGACGGTGGTAGACTGGTAGAAACGAATGGGCACGGTCGTAGAACTGAATAGCTGTCAGCGGGGCGCGCTCGAATCCAGGCGCGCCTTTTTCGTGCCCATCATCCTCAAGGTCCACGAGCAACATGCCCACAGTCCTCAAGTCGGTTACCCGCAAACTCTCGAAGCTGCTCAGCAGCGACACACCCACGGATAACGGCGCCAAGCCGCCCAGCGCCCCGAATCCAAGACCCAACGGCAGCCGTCCCGCACAGGCGGCGCCGAGCGCCCCGGGCGCACGGAATGGCGCAGCGACACGGCCGCGGCCACGCCAACGGCCTGCCCGAGCGACAACCGAGGCGCCCGCCAGGGAGACCCCCGCACCCAGGAGGCCGCGCAGGAGACGTCCCAAGCGGCCGCAGCACACGGCCGATGGGCCGCCCGAGCAGCAGGCAGCCAGACCCACGGGCCAGCGCCGGAAGCGGCGGGGACGCAGACCCAACCCCAACGCCGCGCCCCAGTACCGCAAGGAGTCTCCGGCCCCTACCGCTGAGTGGTCGGGCTCCGGCCTGTTCGGCGAGATCCCTGTATCGCCCGAAGTCGACCATGCCCTGGTCGACATGGGCTACAGTGAGCCGACGCCGATCCAGAACATGGTGATCCCGCTCATACGCGAGGGCCGGGACGTGGTGGGCCAAGCCCAGACTGGCACCGGCAAGACGGCGTCCTTCGGTATACCCATCGTCGAGACGGTAGACCCGGCACCTGGAGACCCACAGGCGCTTGTACTTGCTCCGACGAGGGAGCTCGCGCTACAGGTGTGCAGCGAGATTTCCGCGATCGGGCATCACCGGGGCATCAGCGTGGCGGCCGTGTACGGCGGGCAACCGATGCAGCCGCAGATCGACGCCATCAAGCGCGGCGCGCACGTAGTGGTCGCGACGCCTGGCAGGCTGATGGACCATATGCAGCGGCGTACCCTTTCGCTCCGCAAGATACGGATCGCGGTGCTGGACGAGGCGGACCAGATGCTCGACATCGGGTTCATAGACGACATCGAGCACATCCTGCGCCAGACGCCGCGCAACCGGCAGACGCTGCTCTTCTCAGCGACTATCCCCTACCCGATCCGGAAGCTCACCCGGCGCTACCTGCACGACCCCGAATGGGTCAGGGTGGGCGGCGAGGCCGAGCCCGTGGACGAGGTGAACCAGGTCTACTACGAGGTGGCCGCACAGGACCGGCGAGTGGCCCTCAAAGAGGTGCTGGACACCGGGGACGACGTGAAGCAGGCGCTGATATTCCGCAGGACGAGGGCGGGGGTCGACCGGCTGGTGAGGGACCTGCGCCGCGACAGGTACGATGCGGACGGCATTCACAGCGACATGACACAGGCCCAGCGGGAGCGGGTGATGTCGAAGTTCAGGTCGCGGGACCTGCGGCTGCTGGTCGCGACGAACGTGGCCGCCCGGGGCCTGGACATCCCGGCCGTGTCCCACGTAATCAACTACGACATGCCCGACAACCTGGAGGAGTACGTCCACCGGATCGGCCGTACGGCCAGGGCGGGCAAGCAGGGCACTGCGATCACTTTCGTTTCGGACCTGCAGGACTTCGAGCTACTCGACGCGCTGCAGGAGCACCTCGGACACGAGATCGAGCAGGCCGACCTGGCGAGGCTGTACAGCCGCCAGCCGGCCACGACTCGCTAGCCGGACTGAGCCCTTTCTTCCGCGGCGACCCGGCTTCGCTCCGAGGCCCGGGAGCGGCCTGAAGGCCATCCGAGCCTGCCCGTTACACCCGAAACCACCATTCCTGCACCTAAACCTATGAGCAGGGCTGGCGCCCAGGGCAGATCGAGCAGTGCCGCAGCCCCCACGGCGACCAGCAGAGCTCCTACTATGATCATCGTCGGCCTCCTACGGTCACTTTAATCCTACACGAGAGTGTCCAGAGAATGATACTCGCTGCCCCTGGACCGGCGGCGCCGATACGAACGGGCTTATCAGAGTATCAGAACCAATTGAATCCTACGAATCCTCACAGGTATGATGCGAGGTGTCCGGCAAGGGAATAGGACTGTAATTGCCGTGTAGCCGTCTGCTCCCAAGGCCTCTGTACGTACGGTATGGCCGGGTTGTCCCGTACTCGCCCCTTCATGCCCTCTTCCGGACCGGTCGTTCCCGATGAGCTTCGTCGGCAGGACTGTAGCACTCCTGAGAGGAATCGGTACATCGGCGCAGGGCATAATATCGGCGGCGCCTCCCTACCGCCGCATCGAGGGGTCCCTGGTCGCCAAGGAGGCGATGGCGAACGGCCGCTTCTTCATACTGGTGGACGCGGAGATCGTAGAGGTGGACTGGCTCACGTTTGAGATGCTCATCGAGGGAGAGGCGCTGCGAATACGCGCGACGCGCGACAACAGGGCCCTGACCATAGACAGGCTCCTGCCCTGAGACCACTTCGGTCAAGATTGAGCCCCAAGTAACTAGCTCAAATGCCGTGTGCGCTGCTGAGAACTGCCCTTCGACCCTTCGACAGGCTCAGGACAGGCAGGCTCAGGACGAACGATCTTCCCCCGGCCAGGGCTCGCTGGGAGAGTGTTGAGATAATCTCCAAGTCAGGACTTCTCGTCCGCCCAGTAGGCCGCAGCACCCTTTAGTCCGGCATCGTCGCCGGTCGCAGCACGTACCACCGAAACCCTCGATCCAGGGCGCTTTTCCAACATCCCACGCACGGGCTCGAGCAGCAGGTTCCCCGCCTGCGACATGCCGCCGCCGATTACGACGACCTGCGGGGAGAAGAGATGCACCAGGTTGAACACGCCGACCGCGAGCGCGTCAGCAGCCTCCCTGAACAGTGCGACAGCCTCCGCATCGCCCTCCTGGGCGCGGGCCGAGACCGATGCGGCGTCTTCGCCCGCCATCCGGCCAAGCGCGGTGCCGGAGCCCAAGTCCTCGACCGTCTTCATCGCTCGCCTGTCGATGATGGTGTGGCCGAGCTCGGCGAGGGATAGGCGGCCCCGGACCAGGCGCCCGCCCAGCACAACGCCGGCTCCAACACCGGTGCTCACGGTCACGTATGCGACGTCGTCGAAGCCCATACCGGCGCCGAAGCGGTGCTCGCCCAGGGCCGCGAGGTCGGCGTCGTTTGCGAGCAGAACGCCGAGGCCCAGCTCCGCCGACAGGCTGTCGGCGCTCACGTGGCCCTCCCACGCGGGCAGATTGACCAGCATGGTGGGTGCGCCCGCGGCGTAGTCGATCGGGCCGGGCACGCCTGCCACCACGCCCTCGACATCGCCCGCCTCCGCCAAGGCGCCCCGCAGCAGGGACGCAAGAGCGCCGGGGTCGTTCTTGGGGGTTGGCACAGCCCGGCGGTGCGTCACTTCGCCGGACGCATCTACGACCGCGGTCCTGAGCTGGGTTCCGCCCAGGTCGCAGGCCAGGATGCGGGGGCTATGTGATGCGGCCATCGCCTCGCTCCGGGTCACTGTTCAGATTCGAAGGCCCGAGAGTCACCCTCACCTCAATCCTCTCCCGTCAAGGGAGAGGAGGGAAGATGCCCCGCCAAGACCGAACTGTTACCGCTCCAGCATCGAGATGTCGATGCGGCGGCAGTATACCAATAACCGGGTGGCGGAGTGGCTTATACTACGGCTGAGGAGCATGCGAAGTGCGCCATATTTGATCTGCGGGGGACCGGGGGGAACTGACCTATGGCCGATGCTCACGGGGCCACGGCAAGAGTTGGGAAGAAGGCGCCGGGTTTCACGCTGCCTACCGTCGACGGCGATCCGCTGAGCCTGTCAGACCTGCTGGGACGCAAGGTGGTGATGTTCAGCTGGGCGTCGTGGTGAGGGTGCCGCGACCAGCTGCCGGTCTGGCAGCAGGTGTACGAGAGACATCGCGGCGACGGCCTCGAGGTGCTTGCGGTCGCCATGGACGGCCAGGGCGCCGAGCGAGCGAGGCCCTACCTGGAGCGGGCCGGCGCGACCTTCCCAGCGGTGATCGACGCTGAGGGGGTCACGAGCCACCTGTACGGGTTCAAGGCGGTGTCTAGCGGGTTCCTGATCGACGAGCGCGGCGTGCTGGCGTTCAGCAAGGCCAGCGGGTTCGGCATCGACAGGCCGGAGATAGCGGAGCTGTTGCGCCGCTGGGTCGCCGAGTCCGAGGTACCGCCGTTCGTGGAGACGGACAGCCACTACATCCAGGCGCCGCGCGGCGCGACTGACCGGCGGGCACTAGAGCTCTACCGGCAGGGCGCGGCGAAGTACCAGCAGGGCGACAGGGACGGGGCCGCGGCGCTGATGCGAGAGGCGATGCGCCTGGACCCAGACAGCATCATCGTCCACCGGCACGCGTGGGCCATCGAGAGCCCCGAGCGCTTTTACGACGGCGACATCGACCAGGAGTGGAAGCAGGAGCAGCTCCGCCAGGGGCGCTAGGGCCATAGAGGGGCAGCCAACCTAGCGGAGGACTGTCCTTCGACCTCTGTATCGAGTACGGGGCAGGTTCTTCGGCAGACCCTCGAGTAGCTCAACATCATGGTTGTGCTGGTGAGCACTGGCCTTCGACAGGCCCTTCGACTAAGCTCAGGAGAGCCTCAGGCCGAACGTACCTTCAAGTGCCGCTCGGCAGCTACTGACCATCTCCGCACGGTGCACATGCGGGCGTAATGTTGCTCAGGAGAACCAAGCTTGCGGTGAACGTGTGCAGAGGAAGGCCCGCCCAGGGGGTCGGGCTTGGGCTCCGGCCGCCGCTTGCATGGGGGTGCAGTTTGCCGTGTGCTTTGGAGGCTTGGCGGCCGGAGCACCGTTGGCCCTGGGGGGTTAGACAGCGAACATAATAGCGGAACACCTGTGCGTTGTCAATGGGGTTAGCACGCCTGTTTTCAGCGGAAACTCTTGAGACGCGCCAAGGGCTGGAGCCAAACAGGATGCTGGGACTGGATAGGGGACGGTTCCTAGGGCAGGAATCCGGCTTCCCCCGGTATGACGGAGGGGGCGTAGGGCCCCCCGCCTCAACAGCCGTCAGCAGTTGCAGTACTAACGGCGTGGCGCGCTGTTGGTAGAATGGCCCCGCAATGGCCACCGCAATAGTCAGGATAGTCGCCCACATACTGCTGTTCGCGCTGGCGGTAGTCGTGTTCTACCTGGGACTGGGTGTGGGACTGGCGCTCAATCCCGCCATTGGAACCCTTCTATGGATCGTCGCAGCGAGCATATTCGCGCTGAACCTGTTCTGGATCTTCCGGCGGCGACGCTGGCGTTAGCGCCGCCGCAAAGGGGTACCTGCTCGGGGACGGAGTGACGGGGCAGGGGCTCGAGTTGCCGCGTTCAGAGGCTGCGAGAGCGGCCGCGGTCCGTTGCGTTGCTACGGGCCAATAAACGCCCAGATGCGCAGGTATAGGAGCGACCAGACGATGGACAGCGCCACCAGGGTGTAGTGGACCCTGCCGATAAGTGACCACCACCGCTCTCTCCACGCACGATGCGCCAGATACAGGACGAGTACGGCTATGGGTGCGATCAGATACGGGATGATGAACCACTGGCGTATCGACGGATCGTACCCGAAGTTCCTTACGACGTCCTCGTATTCATCAGAGACTACCCATAAGATGAAACCAGCGATAATCAGCAACGCTGCGGCGGCAATCACCCGGGCGGGACCGGCCAATCGGTTGGTCGAGCTTGGCACTTGACGGCGGCGACTTACCACGAAGATTATCGGCCATACGGTCAGCACAGACAGCGGCAATACGGTCAGCACAGGCAACGCGGCCACCACTTGTATCAGCCAAGACGCCGTGGCCACCGGTTGTGTCAGCCAAGACGCCGTGGCCACCACTTGTATCAGCCAAGACGCCAGGTACACCTCGTATACCGGAAAGAGCGTCGACCTCAGCGAACTACCGTTGCCCCAGTCCTGCGTAGCCATCGTGCGGGGGCCGCGGTTCAGGTAGATGTCCGAAAACTGCGGTTGGTCCGATGCAAGGGCGTGAGGAGTCGGGCGTTGGTCCGGCCGGTGCAGGAAACTTTCCACGAGCTTCCGTCCGCATGTAGTGTCGATACCGACCCCGTGACCCCCCATTGGAATTACGAATGTGTAGCTGTTGCTCAGTGTCTCCGCCGCGAGAGCGGCCCACCTCGGCGGGGTGGTCGGGTCGAACTGGCCCGAAAGCAGGAGGGTCGGGATATCGCTCGCCACAGCTTCGCTCTCAACCGGATCGGCGGGCGTGTCGTTCCACTGATCGCAGAGGGCAGGGGGAATGTGCCGATGTTCCGGGTCGACGAATCTCTGGTGGGCCGCCCGGTCTGCCGCGACCTTGGCGTCGTCTAGAAGCGAGCCGTAGGAGTAGCAAACCATCGACGCCCACGCTGCGGAATTGTCGATGGGTTCGGTAACGTACGGGAATGCCGGCCGTGCCCAGGCGTCCGCCACGAAATCGTTCCCGGCGGCGCTCTCGTTCACCAGGAACGGCAGGTACGGGATCAACCGGTCGCTCCTCAGCGAGCCGACAAGGAGCCGGGCAACGAAGTCACCATCGAACTCCTCCTCGAAGGACCGGTCAGCGTATCTGTCGTAGTACTCCAGGGTGAACGGCGCGGCCGTGTACCGTTCTACCGCCCCCCAGAGGGCCTGCTCCAGATTCGGGTACCCCCTGGCACACGCCGGGTCGGCCTCGCAATGGCGGAAGAACCGCTCGACGGCCGCCTCCCATTCGGCGTAGTAGGTCTCGTAGCGGCTTACCTGGAGAGGGAGCACGCCATCCAGGACCACGCTTCGCACGCCCGCGGGGAAGTCCCGCATGACGGTGAGGGCCAGCCGTGTCCCGTACGAGACCCCGTAGAGGTTGAATGAATCGAAGTCCATGGCCGAGGCGATGTCCGCCACGTCGGCGGCTGTGGACGCCGACGTGTAGGTACCCAGGTCAATCCCCTCATCGGTGAGCGTGCGCTTGCAGTCCAGGAGGGCTTCCACACGCCACTCCAGCTTCTCGTCCGGGTCGAGACCGCGGTCTCGAATGTCGGCGTAGTCGTGCCGGTACTGGGCGCACTCCAGCCTAGGCTTTGAGCCGCCGATGCCGCGCTGGTCGAAGAGCACGAGATAACGCCCTGTCCACAGGTGCCGCCCCTGATCGAGGAAACGCTGGGCCTGCCGCGTGGCGCTTCCGCCGGGCCCGCCGGCGAGGTAGATGACGGGGGGGTAGGGGTACCGGATCGCAGATAGCTCACGAATGCGGACGACGTAGAGCTCGATCGCCCTGCCGTCGGGCTTGGCGCGGTCTTCGAGGACCGTGACGTAGCCACACGTGAGGACTGCGTCGTGCGGCACTTCCAGGTATCCGGGGCATTCTCCCGTACTAAACTCCGGCTGGAAGGCCTGGGGCTCCGGAGCTGACTGCTCCTGCGCGTGGGCTTGCCTCGCGACGAGGGAGATAGCCGCCAGGGCGACGACCGCCGCGATGAGAAGCCATACGCCCGGCAACCAACGGTGAAGACCGGCTAGCATGTTGGACGTCCCCAGGCGTCGCATTATACGCCTGCCGGTGGGATTGGCAGCCTCGTATACTCTCCCCCCAATGCCTGGACGATGAGATGGCGGGCAAGGTGGCTTCGCGCAGGCGACCGACCAGGACACCGTTGGCGACGCGGGAGCCGGATTGGGCTAGCTGGGCTCGATCACCCCGCAAGAGACGCGAGCCCCCGCCGACGCCACATCGCGGTAGTCGTCGGGATCCGCATGCACGATGAAGGCAGAGCCGTCCTCATCAAAAAGCGAGTGAGCCGCATCGGCGTCCAGGGTGACGGCATCGGTGAAGTAGTCAAGGCGCGCGGTCCCGTCCTCGCTGGCGTGAATGTTGGGAAGGTCGCCCGCGTGGGGACCGCCCTCGCTGAGGTAGCCGTGAGGTTCGCCGCCAGGGGCAAAGTGGCTGCCAGCCGCGGTAAAGTCAGGCGCACACGCGCCGACTCCGTGGATGTGGAAACCGTGCGCGCCCGGGGATAGTCCGGTCACCTCCGCCGAGATTAGCACGCCGGTCGGCGTTTGGGTCAGCGTCACCTGGCCCATGCCGTTGCCATCCGGCCCGGCAAGGTTGGCGCGCGCGGTCCGGCCAACGTCGCCGGGCGATTCGTCGCCGCCGCATGCAACTATCATGAGCATCGCCGCGCCCGCGAGGAGCAGCCGAAAACCAGTCATCATTCTTAAACCCCCTTGTCATCGCGCATCAAGGCCACTGCGCTTTCATCGCCTGCCTGCTCTTGGTTGGCAATGTTTCGGCAAGCAGGGTCTTAGCTTACCAAATAGGGGGTGGTGCCGAAGGAGGGATTTGAACCCACACACCCGTAAGGGTACTACGTCCTGAACGTAGCGCGTCTGCCGTTCCGCCACTTCGGCACGATCTCGACCCGGACCCGGAAGCTCCGGCCGGTGGTGGGCAGTCGAGGATTTGAACCTCGGACCTCTCGCGTGTGAGGCGAGCGCTCTAACCACTGAGCTAACCGCCCGAGCCCGCCGGTCCCGTCCAGCTGCACACCAGACCTGGTGGCAACGACAGGGTTCGAACCTGTGACCTAGCGCTTATGAAGCGCCCGCTCTACCTCTGAGCTACGTTGCCCTGTCGTCCGCGTCCGTAGAATCATATTAGTCCAGCGCGCTCACAGGTGTCAATCTGAGCTGCGGCGTGTATTGACACAATGATACCTTGATGCGATGATGCTCTTATGCGAACCACAGTGACTATCGACGATGACGTTCTATCAGTCGCCCGTGCGCTGGCGGAACGGAACGGGACCAGCCTAGGGGCCGCCTTGTCCGAGCTGGCGCGGCGCGGCTTCAGGGGCACGCCGACCACCGAGGATGTCAAAGATGGGACCGTGTTCGCCGTCGCTGACGACGCGGAGCCCATTACCAGCGAGGACGTGTACCAGTCACTGAGCGACTGGCCGTGACGGCGCTGCTGGATGTCAACGTACTCGTAGCTCTCGCCTGGCCCAACCACGTGCACCACGCCGCCGCCAGAGCATGGTTTGAGGTGCGCCGGGATTATGGCTGGGCAACATGCACTTTGACGGAGGCGGGTTTCGTCCGCGTGTCCTGCAATCCGCGTGCAGTGAGGCACACCATCACCCCTCTACAGGCCATAGCGGCTCTGGAGAGGCTGACTCAGCTTGGCTCTCATACCTTCTGGTCCCTGGATCAGTCCATCTCGAACCTTCCTGAATCAATTGGCGCTCGTCTCCAGGGGTACCGTCAGATCACAGACGCCGTTTTGGTGGCGGCCGCAATCCAGCGAAACGGACAGTTGGCCACGCTGGACGCAGGCATGGAAGGGTTGGTCGCAGAGAACGAGCGTCGCTTCCTGAGTATCATTCCAGTGTGAGCTAGCCGACCATGACGTCGTTTATCCACGGGCCGCCGCGGCTTGTGCGATACTAGGCGCCGTTAGTCCTGCCCGTGCGGGCGGAGACGTGGAGGCGCTCGATGACCAGCACTGACGAGCTGCGGGAGTCGGCGGCGCGCCACCTGTGGATGGCGAACCGCGACTGGACGGAGATGGCCGAGACGGGCGGGCCGGTGATCGCCGTCGAGGGCAAGGGGCTCCGCGTCACGGACTCGGAGGGCAACGAGTGGATCGACGTGAACGGCGGCTACATGTCCGTCGGCGTGGGCCACGGCCGGACCGAGATTGCCGAGGCCGCCTTCGAGCAGGCCAAGCGGCTCAGCTTCATGCCCGCCGGCACGACCACGGCCGCCACAGTGATGCTGGCCGAGAAGCTGGCGTCCCTCGCTCCCGGCAGCCTGAACAGGGTCTTCCCCGTCAGCGGCGGGTCGGAGGCGATGGAGACGGCGTTGAAGATGGTGCGCGGGTACCACAGCCGCCGGGGGCAGCCAGGGCGCCACAAGATCATCAGCCGCGAGGGTTCGTACCACGGCGCGACGGGCGGTGTCCACTGGATGGGCACGAGCACGCCGGGGCTCCGCGAGGGCTACGAGATGGAGATTAACAGCCTTCTGTTCGCGCCGCAGCCCAACCCATACCGCTGCGCCCTGGGCGGCGAGACCCCGTCCGAGACCGCGATTCTGTGCGCCGAAGCAGTCGAGACGCTGATCGTCGAGAACGACCCGGACACGGTCGCGGCGGTCTTCGCGGAGCCCGTTGCGGCCCGGACCATAGCGGTACCGGGCGACGAGTACTGGCCCATGCTGCGGGAGATCTGCGACCGCTACGGCGTGCTGCTGGTGGCGGACGAGATAGTGACCGGATTCGGCCAGACGGGCAAGATGTTCGCCCTGGAGCACTGGGGGGTCGTGCCCGACATTATGGCCGTCGCCAAGGGGCTCATCAGCACATACCTGCCCTTCGGGGCCGCCGTCGTCAGCGACGAGGTGGCGGGCGTGTTCGCGGGCGAGGACAACTACCTGCGCCACGTCTTCACGGCGACCGGGCACCCCGTCTGCTCGGCGGCGGCGCTGAAGAACATCGAGATCATCGAGGAGGAGCGCCTCGTCGAGAACGCCGCTGAGACGGGCGCATACCTGAAGGCGCAGCTCGAGACGCTGATGGCCGACCACCCGACGGTCGGTGACGTGCGGGGCCTGGGCCTGATGTGCGCCATCGAGCTGGTCAGCGACCGGAAGACGAAGGAGCCGTTCGCGCCGGAGCTCGGCATCGACTCCAAGGTCAAGGAGAAGCTCAGGAGCCGCGGTGTGCTCCTTGGGGCTAGCGGGGGCGTCATTGCGCTGGGCACGCCCCTCGTCATCACCCGCAGCGACGTGGACGAGATAGTGCACGCCATCGACCTGACCCTGTGGGAGCTCGAGGGCGAGCTGGGGATCGTAAGCAGTATCTAGCCGGGCCCGGCGGCAAAGGATGACAATAGCCGCCAAGTTGAGATTGTCCTTAGGCATGCTCAGGAGTGACGAGATGACGCCAACCGCACACTTTACGCCGGCCCTGTTCGAGTTCCTGGCCGAGCTTTCGATGAACAACGACCGTGAGTGGTTCCAGGCCAACAAGGCCCGGTACGAGCGGGACGTCCGCAACCCGCTGCTGGACTTCGTGGCCGACTTCGGCGAGAGGCTGAAGACCATCAGTCCGCACATGGTGGCGGACCCGCGGGCGTCGGGCGGGTCGATGTTCAGGATATACAGGGACGTGCGGTTCTCGAAGGACAAGAGCCCGTACAAGACGAACGCGGGCGCCCACTTCCGCCACGAGGTGGGGCGGGAGGTCCACGGGCCCGGGTTCTACCTGCACCTGCAGCCGGGAAGCTGCTTCGGAGGAGCGGGCATATGGATGCCCAACTCGGCGACGCTGGGGAAGATACGCGGGGCCATCGTGGAGAACCCCGGCAGGTGGGAGCGCATCGTCGGCGACGAGGCGTTCAAGTCCAGGTTCAACCTGGAGGGCGACTCGCTCAAGCGCGCGCCGAAGGGCATCGACCCCGACCACCCGCTCATCGACTATCTGAAGCTCAAGTCCTTCGCGGCGGGGACGGCTTTCGACGATGACGACGTGGTCTCGCCGGGCTTCATCGACATCTACACGGACGCGTGCCGCACCGCCGCGCCGTTCTCGGAGTTCCTGACCAGGGCGGTCGGGCTCGACTGGTAGGCAGACGAGCTTACGGCGAAGCGAATCGCTCCACCGGGGTGTCAGACTACCGACGCCCGTAGTCCCCTGGGCGTTCGGCGCGGGTGGCTATTGATCGGACCAGGCCTCCGAATATCCAGGCGTGGAATGGGTACAGGGCGTACCAGTAGACGAGGCCGGCGAGCCCCTTTGGGATGAAGGCCGCGGTCTGCTCCAGATGGGTTGTGCCGACCTGCGTCTCGCGCACCTCGTATTGCAGCCATGCCCGGCCCGGCAGCTTCATCTCGGCCCTGAGGCGTACCAGCCGGTCCGGCTGAAGGTCCTCCACCCGCCAGAAGTCGAGGGCGTCGCCTATGCGCAGGTCGTCGGGGTGGCGGCGACCCCTGCGCAGGCCCGCGCCGCCGAGCAGCCGGTCTATCGCTCCTCGCACCCGCCAGGCCCAGTTGGCGAAGTACCATCCCCGGTCTGCGCCGATGCCGGTGAACACCCTGTAGACTTCCCGGGCCCGGGCCGCGACGGTGCGGCGGCGGCGCTCGACGATCATACCGTGGCGCGACTCCAGGCGGACCCGCCTCTCAGGCGCGGCAGCGTCCCCTGAGGCATCGCTCCAGGACGTATCTATCCGCCCCTCGTCGAGGTCGTCGAGCACGCGGCGAATGGCGGAGACGTAGTCCCGGGGCGCTATGTGGGGGAACAGCTCGCGGGCGAGGTCGTCGAGCACGACCACGTCGTTGCGGAGCCCCTCGACGAGGGGCTCGGTGATCCCGGCTGGGATGGGCGTCATCCAATGCACCCAGTATGAGGACAGCCGGGGAGTGAGCACGGGGACCGGGAGCAGCAGCCGGCGGAGTCCCCTCGCCCCGGCGTACCCCAGCATCAGCCCCTTGTAGGTGGTCACGTCCTCGCCGCCGATCTCGATGGTGCGGCCGCGGCTCTCCGGCGTGTCCAAGGCGGACACGAGGTACTCCAGAAGGTCATCGACGGCGATGGGCTGGATGCGGGAGTAGATCCACCTGGGGCAGACCATGACGGGCAGGCGCTCGACGAGGTAGCGGACCATCTCGAAGGAGATGCTGCCCGACCCGATGATCACGGCGGCGCGGAACTCGGTGACCGGCACCCCACCTTCCCGCAGGGCCTTTCCCGTCTGCTGGCGTGAGCGCAGGTGCGGCGAGAGATCGGTTTCCGGGTCTCCAAGGCCGCCCAGGTAGATGATCCGGCCGACCCCCGCGTCCTTCGCTGCCCGACCGAAGGCGCGGGCGGCACGCATGTCCAGCTCGTGGAAGTCGGAGCTTCCGGACATGCTGTGGACCAGGTAGTACGCCGTGTCCACGCCTTCCAGCGCCTCGGACATGGCCTGAGGGTTGAGGACATCGCCGACCGCAATCCCCACCTGCTCGGCCCAGGGGCGGGAGAGCGCACGGGAACGGCTGCGCACGAGCACGCGGACGCGCCGCCCGTCCTCGATCAGCCGGGGCACCAGCCTTCCGCCAATGTATCCGGTGGCGCCGGTGACCAGGATCGTTTCGGGTTTCGCCATCTGCTTCTGAGGTGCGGCTAGAAGGCTACGTCGATGTCCTGCTCGACTTTGGGGTCGGTGCGGAGACTGCGGTCCAGCACGCCCCTCACTAGCCACCTGACGGACGACTTTTCGGTCTGCAGGCTCGGCACGGCTACCTGGCCGACGTCGAGGCTGAAGCTCCACTCCCGGGTGTCGCCGGACTGCAGGGACGGGTCTCGTTCCAATGTCACCTGGTCCACGACCTGGTTCTTTGCCGTGTTGCCGAACTTCTCCTCCCGGACAAGCTCCACCCTGGCTTCGGAGGCGGTCACGTCGCCCTGGGGTTCGGCGCGCAGGGTGCCGTCGATGCGGTCCCCGGAGTGCGCCGCGTCACGGGACAGCTCCAGCGTGAGGGGGCATCCCCCTCGCGTTGAGCTTGCGATGACAGGCACGGGCCGCCCGCCCAGGGGTGCGGGGGTCGCGACGACGGTGACCTCCTGCCTCTCCTTGATGTCGCGGGCCCTGGCCACGTCCAGGTCGATCCTGACCTCCCACGCGACACCGGGCTCGATCTTCTGCACCAGTGCGCCCCTGAGGGTCGGCAGCGCGTCCCGCGGGACGGTCGCCTTGAGGTCGGCTGAGTAGGGCACGCCGTTCCGGACGGTCTGGTCCTCCATGAACATCTCGCCCTCGCTGCTGAGCACCTCGGTCTTCCTGTGGTACGAGGGGCCGTACTGGGAGTCGACCCGCTGCACCCAGGTCTCGATGCAGACGAGCTCGACCCTCCCGCTGCGGACGCGGAAGTCGCTCTTCGGCAGGAGCCTCACATCGGCGTCGACCCTGTCGCCGGCGTTGAAGCTCGACTTGTTGACGCTGATCTGCACGTCGACGTCCGGGCGGCGGAGTATCACATCAGTCCTCCTATGGCTGGGAACCCGGCTCGGACAGGAACGACCCCAGTGCGTCGAGGTAGGCCGCGCCGCCGACGGCGTAGGTGTCGTTGTGCCCCGCGCCGCGGATTCTGTAGAAGCGCTTCGGCTCCGTGGCCGCCTCGAACACCTCGCGGCCCATCTCGAACGGCACTATCTCGTCACTGTCGCCGTGCAGGACCATGACCGGCGCGTCGATCCGGGCGGTCTTGCCGAGGGTATCGTACATGTTTCCCGTCAGCAGGCCGAGGCCGGGCAGGAACGGGTAGGCGCGGCCGGCCATGGCAGGCACCGACGTGAAGGGCGACTCCAGCACGACGGCGTAGACATCGTGCCTGACGGCCATCTCCGCCGCGACCGCGCAGCCGAGGGAGCGTCCGAACAGCACCACGCGCTCGGGGTCGACGTCCGGCCTGGAGAGGGCGTGGGCCATGGCGGCCTCCGCGTCCAGGTAGGTGCCCTGCTCGTTGGGGGAGCCCTCGCTCAGCCCGTAGCCCCGGTAGTCGATGATGAGGATGCTGACGCCGAGGCGGCGGTTAAGCCCGGCGATGTTGTCGGCGCGGTTGCTGATGTTGCCGCCGTTGCCGTGGAACCAGATCAGCGTCGGCCCGCCCGAACCCGGAACGAACCAGCCGTGAATTCGGACTCCGTCGGACGTGGTCAGGTACACATCCTCGAACTCCAGGCCGAAGTCGCCGGGGTCCTGGTAGATGGTGCTGTCGGGGAAGTATATGAACTGGTTGATCACGCTGGTGTACCTGAGCAGGAGGCCCACGGCGACGTAGAGGACGACCGCGACGGCCAGCACCCTCGCCGCCGAGAGGGCTAGCTGCTTCACGGGGCCGCTAGCCGGCGAGAGCTCTCTTGTATATCTGCTGGCCCTCCCTGAACAGGTCGACGACCTCCTTGCGCTGGCTGTCGGTGTAGAACTTGCCCTTCGCCGAAACCCACTCAATGGACCGCTCTATGCGATCGTCGAAGTATGCGGCGGCGGCGCGTTTCTCCGGCCCTGTCTGCCCGGTGGCCACGTATACGGGGCTAGTATGAGCGTATACGGGCTGAGCGAAGCTGTCGCGGGCCCGGCTCCACAGCCTGGCGGCGATCCAGCCGTCTGACGCGGCGGTCACGTCGGCCTCCAGCGACCCGGACGCGCAGCCCTCGGGGAACGATTCGGCAGCGGCAACGCGGCCGTTGAACACGACCTCGGCGCGGCTGATGGAGTAGTGGGAGTCCCATCTCACCCGCACTGGCAGACGCTCGCCCGTGCTTGCCTCGATCTCCGCGCCCGGCTGCTCGCCGTTCACCGTCAGCGAGAGGGCCGGGCCGTTCGTGATGAAGGTGCGCCCCCGCTTGAGGGCGTCGAACCAGGGCTCGTGCTCGAAGGGCCCGCCCGTGTGGGCGTAGACGCGGTTGGCCGAGCTGATGAACCAGTCGGAGCCGGTCGACGCGGGAAGCCTGATCCCGGCGTCGAGCATCTTGTAGTAGATATCGTACTCCGGGTCCATCCAGTTGGGGTCGAACAGGTTGAAGGCGTCGACCTTGCCCAAGGCGGCGGCCACTGGGGCCTCCATGCCGCGGCCGTTGTGGCACCAGATGACCATGCCGCCCTGCCTGTGGGTGTCGTCGCACGCATACGACAGGGGCGGATAGTCCGGGTCGAAGGCGTCGACCAGCAGCCCGCGGCTCACCGGCTCGACGACGTTGCGGATGTTCAGGAGCATGATATGGCCGTAGCCCGGGCTGTGGCTGCCCTCGGCGTTGTGCCTATTCTCCTCGCCGCACTCGACGTAGTGGTGGGCCGACGAGAAGTCGGTCAGCACGCCTGGGGCGTACTTGTTCGATGCGTACTCGAGGTCCCACCGCTTCAGGATGCTCACGGCGGTCATCCTGAGGTCCTCTATGCGGGGGTCGAGCCGGAGGCGCTCGTCGGGCCGCTCCTCCTTCTCGTCGTAGTGGATGTGGGTGTTGCCGGGGTGCCAGCCCTCGTCGCCCAGCTTCGACCAGCGTTCGAGCTTCACGTCGACGGTGACCGCGCCCTGGCCGGGGGCCTCCAGGTCGATGCGCGCCGGGGCGTACTCGGTGCCGCGCTCCACCACCACGCGGACCCAGCCCCGGGTAACGTCTACCTCGAACGCGCCGTCGGAGTAGAAGAAGGAGGCGCCGGGCCCCACTTTCAGGATGGCGTCCGGGGGATGCATGAACGCGCCCGTCGAGTCGGACACGTGCACCCTGGCAGATACGGTCTCGCCGGTCTCCGCGTCGTAGATCCTGCCTGCGAGCCTTGCCATGTGAAGGGGCTCCTGACTCCCGGCGGGCGCCGGGCTACTGGCTGCCGGCGGAGATTAGCTCGTGAAGCCTCTCGAGGGTGCGGCTGTTCTCCTCCAGCGAGAAGCCGTCGACCCTCTCGATCCTCTCGCCCGAGAAGCTGTCGACGGCTCCAAGGGCCACCGACCTCTGCACCATCTCGCGTTCGTCGGCGATGCCGGGAAGGAGGTTGCGCCCCGCCTGGCGCGACAGCGCGGCCACCAGGCCGTAGCCGCCCCAGTTCGACACGCTGGCGATGACCGGCTTCGTGACCCTGGTGACGCAGGGTTTTTCGACCAGGGTGGGCACGGACGGGATGACGGCAGCGAGATTGCCCATGCCGATCTCGTTGCCGCCGTCGCCGATGCCGACCGATGGTATGCCGCCCGTGAACAGGTAGTCCGTCTTGGCGTTGAACTCGGTGATGTCGGCGTTGCGCATGTTGCGCGCCTTGCCGTCCTCGCTGGGGCCGCACCGCTCGATGGATATGACCACCGACGGCTCGGACTCCCTGAGAAGGTCCGCAGCATGGCTGGCGCTCCCCGCGTCGTCCATGAAGGGGAACTCCAACACGGTCGAGCCGTCGTCGACCAGCCCTTCGACTATGCCGGTCGAGTGGTGGTCGGACACGTAGATCACGTCGTTGCCGAGCGCCCTGAGCGCTTTTCCGATCACCACTGCGCCGGGCGGGCCGTCGTTCTCGGGGGCGTCGGCCCACATGATGTAGAACCCGGTGACTATGAGTGCCGTGCCCGGGTTGTCGAGAATGAGCCGCGCGGCCTCGTCGATGTACCCAGAGGGCAGGTGGGGCCTGAGCGCCGAAATGCCGCGCTTGTCGTGGTCGAGGATGACATCCTCGATGTCGGTGCTGACGAACGTCATGCCGCCCTGCCCCAAATCCGGCTGTGAAGGACCGCGCGGCGGCTCAGAGCGCCGCCACGTCCTCGTTCAGCCTGTCGGTGATGAACATGTGGCCGGGGGCGTGGGTGATCATGAGCGGCGGCTTGGAGGACATGGCGACAGCCTGGGGGGTCACGCCGCAGGCCCAGAACACCGGCACATCGTCCGTCCCTACGTGGGCCACGTCGCCCAGATCGGGGGTGTGCACGTCGTCCACGCCGATGGACTCCGGGCTGCCTATGTGCACAGGCGCGCCGTGGACGGCGGGGTAGCGCGAGGTGATCTGGACGGCCTTGACGACCTTGTCCTGGGGGATCGACCTCATCGAGACGACCATGGGCCCGGAGAATATGCCCGCGGGCTCGGTCTCGATGGACGTAACGAACATAGCCGTGTTGGCGCCCGTCTCGTAGTGTGGGATGCGGATGCCCGCGTTCACGAGCGCGGACTCGAAGGTGAAGCTGCAGCCGAGCAGGAACGAGACCATGTCGTCCCGCCAGACGTGAGAGATGTCCGTGGGCTCCTCCACGAGTTCCCCGTACTCGAAGACGCGGTACCTGGGCAGGTCGGTCTTCAGGTCGGCGCCGGGCGCCATCGCCCGGGGCTCGGACGAGCCGGCCTCTACAACCTCGAGGAGGGGGCACGGCTTGGGGTTGCGCTGGCAGAAGAGCAGGAAGTCGAAGGCCTGCTCCTTCGGCAGGATCACGAGATTCGCCTGCACGCGGCCGGGCGCCATGCCGCTCGTCAGGCCGCTCAGCTCACCCCGTCGCATCAACGTCCTCAGCTCGCTCGGCACGGTCGGCAGGGCTGCTACTTGCTGCATGGATCCACCTCGAACCTGTCGGAGTCGCCCCATTCTACCACGCGGCCCAAGAACGGCTGTGAACCAAGCCGCCGCGGATCAAGGGCGTTTGAACCGAGGGGGCTTGGCCTCTTCCCCCCGAGGAGACCTTTGCGTAACCCCCTGCCGGTAGGGGCGGACCCATGTGTCCGCCCGCTGGACGCGCCATCAGCGAGGCTGGGCCACCACCCCCTGGATTCCGGCTTTCGCCGGAATGACGGTTACTCAAAGGTCTCCTGAGGGGGAAGATTGAGCCTGTCCTGAGCTTGCCGAAGGGATGGGGGCTCTCGTACCGGCGGAGAACGAAGCTGGCCACGTCGCACGAAGCCTAAACAGTAACGAGAACGAGCCCGATTGCTTGACAGCCGACTACAGGCTTCGCATACTCGGGGCTGTACACCTCCCCGTTGGGGAGTCTTGTCTACACCCCCGTTGGGGGTCATTGAACTCCGGGTCCCTCTTGGGGCCCTTTTCTTTGTCTGCTAGTCCCCGTTCTTGGCTAGCTCCTGTAGCTGGAAGAGCTTGGTGATTGCCTCTATGGGGGTCATGGAGGCGACGTCCAGGGACTTCAGGCTTTCTACGGCGGCCGGGGTGGGTGTGAGGAAGCTGAGCTGCTGGGACGATGGCTCCGGCCTGGCCGTTGCCGGGCGCTTCCCGTCGGCGGCGCCCGGGCCGCCCTCCAGGTCCTTCAGCACCTCCCAGGCGCGGTTCACCACGCCGCCTGGCAGCCCGGCGAGCCTTGCCACGTGCACGCCGTAGCTCCTGTCGGCCCCACCGGGCACGATTCGCCTGAGGAACACCACCTCGCCCCGGTCCTCGGATACGGCCACGTTGTAGTTCCGCGCCCGCGGCAGCGTGCCGGCCAGCGCGGTCAGCTCGTGGTAGTGGGTCGCGAACAGCGTCTTGCAGCCCAGGTCGGGATGGTTGTGTATGTGCTCGGCGACCGCGCGCGCGATGGCCAGCCCGTCGTAGGTGCTGGTGCCTCGCCCGATCTCGTCCAGGATCACCAAGGAGCGCTTGGTGGCATGGTTGAGGATGGCGGCCGTCTCGACCATCTCGATCATGAAGGTGGACTGCCCTGCCGCGAGGTCGTCCTGGAGCCCGACGCGGGTGAATATGCGGTCGACGAGGCCGATGGAGGCCGCCTCGGCGGGCACGTAGCTGCCCACCTGGGCCATGAGGGTGATGACCGCCACCTGGCGCAGGTACGTGGACTTGCCCGCCATGTTGGGGCCGGTGAGCACGATGAGCTGCTCGTCTTCGCTCGACATGGCGGTGTCGTTGGGGACGAAGGAGCCGGAGGGCAGGGTCTGCTCGACGACCGGGTGGCGGCCCTGCCTGATCACGATCTCCGGGCCGTCGTCGAGGCTGGGCCTGACGTAGCCCTGCCGGGACGCGACCTCGGCCAGCGACGCGAACACGTCCGTCTCCGCGACCGCGACCGCCGTCTCGAGGATAGGCCCGACCGCCTCGCCGATCTGCCCGCAGACGCGGCGGAACAGTGAGGCCTCCAGCTCCAGGATGCGCTCGTCGGCGCTGAGGACCTCGGCCTCGTACTCTTTCATCTCGGGGGTGATGTACCGCTCGCCGCCGACCAGGGTCTGCCGCCGGATGTACTCCTCGGGCACGGCGCCGGCATTCGCCTTGCTCACCTCGATGTAGTAGCCGAACACCCTGTTGTATCCGACCTTGAGGGACTTGATGCCCGTGCGCTCTCTCTCCTTGCTCTCCAGGCCGGCGATGTATTCACGCGCCTCCCTCGACGAGCCGCGCAGCTTGTCCAGCTCGGGCGAGAACCCCTCCCTGATGACGCCGCCATCCGCCAGGTTGATCGGCGGATCGTCCACTATCGCCGCCTCGATGAGCTGGACGGCATCCTCGTTCCGGTATATGCGGCGCGCGATCCACTCCACCTGCGGCGCGTCCTCGTCCTCCTCCATGACGGCGCGGACCTGGGGAGCGGTGCGCAGGCTCTCTCCCAGGGCCGCGAGATCGCGCGGCGAGGCGACCCCGCCCCTGATCCTGTTCACGAGCCGCTCCATGTCCGAGAGCTTGCCCAGCAGGGACGTGATGCGACCCCTGCGTAGGGCGCTGCGGTGGTGCCACCCCACGGCATCGAGCCGGCGCTCGAGGGCTTCGATGTCCAGCAGCGGCTGACCCAGCCAGCGCCTGAGCAGGCGGCCGCCCATCGCCGTGCCGGTCTTGTCCAGCACGGAAATGAGGGACGCCCCGGCGTCGCCCCAGCGCCCGCCCTCGAACAGCTCCAGATTCCGCCTCGTCTGCGGGTCGAGCACCATGTGGCGGCGAGTCGAGTAGGTGCGGAGCGTGCCTAGCTGGCCCAGGGCGGTCTTCTGGTTCCTGCCCAGGTAGTCGACGATCGCCCCTGCCGCGCTCGCCGCTAGGGGGAGCCGGTCGCATCCGAAGGGCTCCAGCGACGCCGTGCCGAAGTGCCTCATCAGGCCCTCGGCCGCCCACTCCGGGTGGAATGCGTCAGGGCTCACCGGCGTCACTGCGGCGCCGTTGTCTAGCTCCGGGATGTCCTGGCCCTCCGGCGCGATTAGCTCGGCGGGCGCGAGCCTCCCCAGCTCGACTGCGAGCTGGCCGGCCGGCAGCTGGGTGGTCGCGAACTCGCTGGTCGTGATGTCTGCGTAGGCGAGCCCGGCCTGGCCGTCCTCTATCACGGCTGCCGCCAGGTAGTTGTTGGCGTTGCGGTCGAGGATCGACTCCTCGACGACCGTGCCCGGCGTGACGATGCGGACCACCTCGCGGTCCACGATGCCTCGGGACGTGGCCGGGTCGCTCGTCTGCTCGCAGATGGCCACCCGGTAGCCCTTCTTGATCAGCCGGGCTAGGTACGACTCCAGCGCGTGGTAGGGGATGCCCGCCAGGGGCACGCGCTGGCCTTTGCCCATCTCGCGCGACGTGAGGGCGATCTCCAGCTCGCGCGCGATGGTCCGGGCGTCCTCGTCGAAGGTCTCGTAGAAGTCGCCCATGCGGAACAGCAGGATCTCGTCCTGGTGCTCCCTCTTTATGCGCAGGTACTGTCGTCGGGCGGGAGTGGTCATGCGTCGGTTCGCCAGCGCGTCCTCCTTGTCGGCGGGAACTCGTCGAATGCGTTTGACGATCAAGTCCCGGGTAGCCTAGTATGACGCCTCACACGGCCAGAGGGAGATGTGCCTAAACGGTATCGCCACGAACAGGTTATCAGAGCCTTGGGGAGTCTGGGATGGCAGATTAGTCGGCAGCGCGGCTCCCATGCTATTCTCAACAGACATGGAGCAACGAACCATGTAGTGGTGCCAATCTCACGACGGGAGATACGGCCCGGTACGATGGCAGGGATATTGAGGCAGGCTGGCCTGACCAGCAGAGAGTTCGAGGCACTGGAAGAGGCTACCCGATGACGACACGCAGGTTCACCGCCATCCTGATTCCCGACGAAGACACCTACCAGGTGGTCGTTCCGAGATTCCCCAACTGCACGACATCGGGTAGGACCCCCGCCGAGGCATTGGAGAACGCTCGGGAAGCCATGGAATTGCTGGTCGAAGACCCTTCCGAGATCGACCAGGAAACGTTGCAGCTTCCTTCTGAGTACCACGTGATCGTAGGGAGTATCGAAGTGGAGGTTCCCGGCGTCCTCCCCGATCAACCGGCGGGACTCGCATCCGCGTCCCGTGCGCAATAGGCCCGCCTCGGTCAGTCGTCCTTCCAGAAGCGCTCTTCCTCAACCTGGAAGCCGCGGGGGATGAAGCGGGCCTTCACGTCCTCGATCATACCGGGGTGGCCGCAGGCGTAGACGATGGTATCGTCGGGCGTCAGGCCCTCAGCCTCCGCGTAGTCCTCGACGATCTCGTTTACGCGGCCACTTGCTCCCTGCCAGGCACCGTTGCGTTCCTCGCCGGGACGGCTCACGGTCGGGACGAAAGACACGAGATCAGGGCGCTCCCTGACAAGGTCGATTAACTCCGCGTCGTAGGTGAACTCGTCGGCGTAGCTTGCGCCCAGGAGCACGTGGAAGCGGTGCCCGCTCCGCCCGTGGTGGATGTAGTCGCGCAGGATGCTCACGTACGGCACGACACCGGTCACAGTCGCGACGAATAGATGGTTGGGCAGGGCCGGCTTGAATACGAAGATTCCCTTCGCCCGTGGGCGGATGGTGACCGTATCGCCGGGGCCCAGCTCCCAGAGCTTTGGCGTTAGGACGCCGTCCGGCGGGGGCACCAGCTCTACGAACAGCTCCAGGTCGTCCTCGTGGGGCGCCGATACTATCGAGTAGGCGCGCTCGATGCCGTCCACGCCGATGGTGCAGTACTGGCCGGGCTTGAAGGTGAAGCCGTCCGGCTTCTCGATCCACACGGCCCACAGGTCCTCTGTCACGTCCCGGCGGCGCAGGACCTTCGATTCTTCGAGCTTTGGCCGGCGGCGAGGCCGCCTGGCGGCCACGGTCGTGTCGCTCATTCCACTTTCACCTCTGCGGAGGGCGGGGACAGGCCCATCTCGTCGGCAAGATCGTCCATAGTGTACTGCTCTTTCCTGACACGCAGGTCGTAGTAGACGAGGGTGCGACCGATCCATGCGAACGGAGTGATCAGTGCGCTCACGGCCACGAGGAATGCGTCAGAGAGGACCTGGCTTATCTGCGAGAGCAGCAGGTCGGCCAGCCCGGCCACTAACGTTGCGCCCACCGCCAGCAGGGTGTACACGAGGCCGATCAGGAAGACGCGCCAGAAGTTGCCCTGGACCAGGTCTCTGCTCCGCCAGAGCGAGTCCATGGGCTTCTTGCGTTCCAGCACAATGCACTCGACGAAGAAGAACCATACCACGAGCAGATAGAAGAACAGCGGGATCCCAATGAGTAGTAGCATCAGGACTCCCGCCCCCACCATTGCGAGGGAGAACACCACATATGTGAGAGACAGGGATGCGATCCTGTACCAGGGGCGCCTGAGGCAGTAGCCGAGGTCTATTCTGCCGGCCAGGTAGTACTGGCCGACCGCCGAGACGGATGCGGCGCTGAGCAGGGTGTTGAAGTAGCCCGCCACAAGGGCAAGCACTATGGTTGCGACCAGGATCCCGCCAAGGTCGGCAATAGCCTCGGCGACGTCCACAGCCTCGGTGGTCTCGGCGCCCTGAACGTCGCCGCCAGACAGGAGCGTTAGTATCAAAACGGGGATATGCGCCAATAGGGCTATGAGGATGAAGGGCTTGAAGTTGCCCCTATAGACGGCGAGCGACTCTTCGAGGAAGTCGCCCAACTCCTTTGGGTCCAGCACGCGTCTCCCTCCGAGTTTGTCAGGCCCTAGTTCGCCCTGTGAACCCCGGGGCACTCCGCACGTCACGCAGAAGCGCGCTTCGTGGGGGTTGCTGCCGCCGCAGGCTACGCAGCTCACTGTGCAGCCTCTCCATGGTACGCCCTGCCATCAGAGCCATCCAGGACGATGGGCCGCGAAGTCCCCGAGAGCGGCGAGGAAGGGTCAATCGGCGGCGGCGGGTTCAATCTTCTCGACGCGCACCGGCACCAGTGGAAGACCGTCGACTCCCAGCAACGGAGCCGGCTCCCGCGACCGGTCCAGGTCGGTGATCATTTGGCCGAACAGGCTCGTGGTCGACACCATCCCCTGCAGGGGGCTCGTCAACTGCACAACTCCCTGCAGGGCGTCTCGGGCCGATACCACGCGAACCCAGTCGCCCTCCGCGACGCCCATGCTGCCGGCGTCCGACTCGTGTATCTCAATAACCTCGTCCCGCACGATGACGGACTTCTTCTTGACCGTGCCAATCTCCATGGTGCGGTCGGCATCGTGAAGAATGCGCCCGTGGGCGAGGAGGAACGGGAAGTCGGCATCAGAGTGGCGCTTCACGTCGGCCAGAGCCATCCTGGACATGTTCAGGGAGCGGCCACGGGCATCCTCCTCGTGCAGGCGAGGTGTGTCGCCCATGTCCGCAGCCAGGCAGGGCCACTGCAGGCCGTCGTGCTGGAGCCGTTCGTAAGTAATGCCGCCGTACGCTCCCACGACGTTGTTTATCTCGTCGAATACCGAGTCCTCATCCGGGTGATCGAATCCCGACGCGTCCATCCTCTGCGCGATCTGGGACAGTGTCCGCCACTCGGTCTCTTCTTCTCCAATCGGACCCAGGGCGGGAGTTAGCAGTTGCAGCCGCCTCTCAAGGTTCGTGTACGTCCCTTGCTTGTGGGCGAAAGTCGCCAGCGGGAGGACCACGTCGGCGATCTCGGTAAGCTCAGACTCAAAGGTGCTCATCACCACGAGGAAGTCGAGGTCCCTGAGGCTTGCCGTCAGGTCGCCGAGGTCGCCGTTCGTGAGGCTGCGGTCGCCCCCGACGACTACCATGGCCTTGAGCTCACCGGCAGCAGCCGCGGCGGCCATGCCGGTGGCGGGAATGCCTGCCCCTTCGGGTATCGGGGCTCCCCATGCCTTCTCGAACCTTGCCCGAGCGGCGTTGTCGCTGAGGTGCCTATGCCCCGGGAGGCCGTTGGGAACGCAGCCGACGTCCCTGGAGCCCTGCTCATTCGTGCCGGGGAAGAGTGGGTAGATGCCCGCCGAGCGCTTGCCCACGTTGCCGGTGGCCAGGGCCAGGTTGACGATGCCCCTTACGCATGCGTCCCTCAGCCCCGCATCTACCGTCTCGAGTCCGTACAGGAAGGCGCAGGGGTCTCCCCCAGCAATGGTCCGCGCCGCCCTGCGGATGTCCTCGGCCGGCACCGCCGTCATGGGGGACACCCGGGTCAGGTCGAAGGCCCACAGGCTGTCCTTCAGCGCCTTCACGCCGTCGCACCGGTCTTGCAGGAAGTCGTGGTCGTCCAGCGATTCCTCGAAGATCACTCGCAGCATGCCGCCGATCAGCGCGGTCTCGCTTCCAGGCGCGGGCCTGAGCCATATGTCGGCGTAGCGCGTCAGCTCCGTCTCTCTCTGGTCGATCACCACCAGCGACGCGCCGGCCTTGAGGGCCTTCTTTATGGGCACCGCGACGACGTTCTGCTCCTCGGTCATGTTGCTCGAGACGACCAGGAAGCACTTCGACTGCTCCAGGTCCCAGATCGGATTGGTGCCGGCCGGTACCCCGAGCATCTCCTCCAGCGCCGGGGTGAGCTCGGGGCGCAGGTTGGAAGAGACGTCGACGTTGTTGCTCCCCATCACCGAGCGGGCGAACTTCTGCGCTGTGTAGTTGTCCTCGTTGGTACCCATCGGCGAAGCCAGGAGAGCGAAGCCATCGCCCTTGTGCTCGGCCAGGCCCTCTGCGGTTATGTCCAGCGCCTCGACGATCGTCGCCTGCCTCGTCTCGCCGTCCACGCGCACGATGGGCTTGGTTATCCTCTTCCGGCTGTTGACGAAGTCCAGGCCGAACTTGCCTTTGAAGCAGCCCTGGCCACGGTTCGCCTTCCCGTACCGGTCGGGAATGGCCCGTATGAGCCTGTCGCGCTCGTCGATCTCCAGGGTCATCTGGCAGCCTACGGGACACATCGGGCAGACCGACGTGGCCGTCTTTGCGGCCTTGCTCCACTTATGCTTGCGCTCGACGAGCGCGCCCGTGGGGCACACGTCGATGCAGGCGCCGCAGAACTCGCAGCCCGACTCCAGCAGCGAAGTGCCGTTGGAGGTCCCGATCAGGCCCCGCCCGGCCCTGTCGGTGAAGGTCAGGACGTTGTCGCCCCTAACCTCGTCGCACACCCGCACGCACCTGCCGCAGACGATGCACAGGTTCAGGTCCATGTCCCACATCGGGTCGGCTACGCGGAGTGGTATCTGCCGGTTGTTGTAGGTGAGCGGCGTGTCCATGTCCATCTCGAGGAACCGCACGGTGTCCTTCAGCTCGCACCGCTCGTTCTTCGGGCAAGTCACGCACCTGTCGTTGACGGACACGTGCCTGAGGCAGATGTCGTTGGGGCCGCACAGGTCGATCCTGTGGCAAGTGAGACAGCCGTGGGGGTGCTCGGACAGGAGCAGATCCATAATGCCCCGGCGGGAGTCCGTGACGCCGTCCGTCTTGGTGTTCACAACCATGCCGTCGGCGGCCGGGACCGTGCACGAGGCCTGGTTGCCCGGCGGGCCGCCCTCAATCTCGACGATGCACATGCGGCATGCGCCGAAGGCCTTCATCCCCGGGTAGTAGCAGAGGTAAGGGACGTAGATGCCCGCGTCCATGGCCGCCTGCAGCACGTTGGTGCCCGGGCTCGTCCTTACCTCCTGGCCGTCGATGGTGAGTGTGATCTCGTTTGCCATGTACCAGCTCCGCCTGGCCTACCTTGTCAGCACCTGCACGGGCGCGGCGCCGGTCCTGTACTCTTCGGCGAACGCCCGCGTATTCCTCGGCGCCAGCAGGGGTTCGTCACAGTCGCCGTAGAGGCAGCGCCCCCCCTCGACGTGTGCGCGGAAGTCGTCGGGGAAGTTCGCCAGGGCCGACCTGAGGGGGTTGTACCCGAGCTGGCCGTGGAAGCACAGCGAGGACGCCTCCATGGTGGAGCCGACCCTGTTCATCAGGTCCACGTCGCCGGGCCTCGCCTCCATGTCCGCTATGCGCTCGATCATTTCAAGCAGCTGGGTCATGCCCAGCCTGCACGGGAAGCACTTTCCGCAGGACTCGTACTGGCAGAAGGCTACAAGCAGCCTGGCCATGTCTACGGCGCACCTGGTGTCGTCGCCGACTATCACGCCGCCGGACCCCAGCATAGCCCCGTGCCCGCGCATCTCGTCGAAGTCAAGCCCGTAGTCCAGGCTCTCCGCGCCGAGGATGTGGCCGAGAGGGCCGCCCAGCTGGATCATCTTCACCGGCCTGCCGCTGGGAGTGCCGCCGCCGATCTCTTCGACCACGTCGCCCATCCGGGTCCCCATGGGGACCTCGTACATGCCGGGGCGCTTCACGTCGCCGCTCAGGCAAACGATCGCCGTGCCGGTGCAGTTCTCCCTGCCCACCGACGAGAACCAGTCGCCGCCCCTGGAGACGATCTGGGGCGCATACGAGAAGCTCTTGACGTTGTTGATGGTGCTGGGCTTGCCCCAGACCCCGAAAGCCGCGGGGAAGGGGGGCTTGAAGCGCGGCATGGAGCGCTTACCCTCAATGGACTCCATCAGGGCGGTCTCCTCGCCCGCGACGTATGACTCACCCGTGAGCGAGACCTCGATGTCGAAGCTGAATTCGGAGCCCAGGATGTTCTCGCCCAGCAGACCGACCTCGTACGCCTGCTCGATGGCCCGCTCGGTCCTGGATATGGGCCCGTCGTGGCCGTGGCGGATGAATACGAAGCCGTTGGAGGCGTTGGTGGCGTACCCTGCAAGGGTCATGCCCTCGATCAGCGTATAGGGGTCACTCTCCAGGATGCCCTTGTCGTTGTATGCCCCGGGGTCCCCCTCCTCGCAGTTGCAGAGGATGTACTTGGGCGGCCCTCCCCGGGCCATGAAGCTCCACTTCACGCCCGTCGGGAAACCCGCCCCTCCACGGCCCCGGAGCCCGGAGGCCTTCATCTCGTCGACCACGCCTTCGCGGCTCATGTCGTTCAGGGCCCTGGCGAGGCCCCTGTAGCCGTCGTTGGCTATGTATTGGTAGATGTCGTCGGGAGCGATGTTGCCCGCGTTGCGAAGGGCTATCTTCTCCTGGCTGCCGATGCCCGGCAGAGTGGCCAGGTCAGGCACTCCGGCGACGCGCTGGCCGATGTATCCGATGGTCTTGTCTACGGGCACCCTGCCGTTCAGGACGCTGTCGAGGAGATGCGGGACCTCGGAAGGCGAAACGTCGCCGAAGAAGAGGCGCGAACTGCCGGGACTGAGGATGTCGACTATGGGCTCCGCGTAGCAGAGGCCTATGCACCCTACCGAGTCGACGCGGGCGTCGATCCCTGTGCGTGCGAGCTCCGACCTGATGGCGTCGATCACGTCGAGGGCCCCTGCCGCCTGTGCGCACATCGCGGCCCCAACCCTGATCCATGGGCGGGAGCCCTGGGTCAACTCCTCCCAGCGGCGGTCTGCCTCGGCCTTCAACTCCCGATAGTCGGCCACGGCGTACCAGCCCTATCCCGCCGCCGCGCCGTCGAGCAGGCGCTCGATGTGGCGCTGCATGCCCTCTGGCGTCACGCGCCCATGGAGCCGGTGGTCTACGGAGACCACCGGAGCCTGGGAACATGCGCCGAGGCAGGTGTTGTACTTCAGGCTGAGCTTGCCGTCCGCCGTGTTCCCCTCATCCGACAGGTCCAGGGCCTCGAGGCAGTGCTTCTTGATGCGCGCTGCGCCCAGGATGTGGCATGTGGGACCCCAGCAGACCTCGAGGGCATGGTCGGCGGGCGGCGTGAAGCGGAAGTTCGTGTAGAAGGACGCGACCCCCCAGACGTCGTTGATGGTCGCCTCGGTGTAGGCCGCCACCTCCTCGATGGCCTCGTCGGGGAGGTAGCCCAGCTCGTCGTGGGCCGCGTGCAGGGTGGAGAGCACGGTGACCGTGGGCTGTTTCTGCGAGGAGATTGCACTCCTCACGCGATCCCTCAGCGCTTCGTTCCCGTCGGTCAACCGCGTGCCACCTGTACCGTCGTACGAGCGCCCCAATCATAGCACAGCGCAATTTGGGCCAACAACAGACTCAGAGCCCGCCCAGGCACTACCAACATTGAGACGGATCTAGAGCATCAGGCTATCGACTGGCATCAGCCGCTGGTTTACAGGATCGATCCCAAGGCTGAAGACCTCCAGAGTCAACGCGCCTAGGAGAGGCATGGTCCCGTCGTCGCCAAAGACGACGGGGGATATATCGTACTCCCCATGCAGGCTGACCCAAGTGCGGCCGAAGTCCCTCTCTATCCGGGTCCCGTCAGCCAGCAGGAAGGTCCTCTTGCTATGCGGGCTCACTCCGAGTCGCCTGAGCAGGGACCCGGGCATCGTCGTGTAGGTAGCCCCTGAGTCCCCGAGGGCCTCCACGGTCTCATAGCGCTGGCCCTCGGGGTCGCCGACTTCTATCGTGACCTGGAACGTTCCCATAAGTGAAGGTGCGTCTCCTGCGTCGTGCTAGTAGTGGATGGCGTTGCCCACGCCGCCGCCCGCCGCTATGGCGTCGCCGGTGATGGCGATGGCCTTGGGCGAGGCCAGGAACGCGACCACGTACGCTATCTCCCGGGCGTCGATCATGCGCCGCACCGAGTTGCCGCCCGCCATCCGCGCCTCGATCTCCTCAGGCTCCACGCCCTCGCTCTCGGCGCGGGCCGCGACCACGCCCGGCGTGGCCTCCGTTCGCGTCAGGCCGGGATGGACAACCGTCACGTTGATGCCGTGGGGGCCCAGCTCGTCGGCCAGGTTCTTGCACATTGCCGCGACCGAGACGTTCCTGATGCTGCCAATTGTCGCACCCGTCGACCTGGCCGCCATGCCGCTGATGTTGACGATGCGGCCCCAGCCCTGCGCCTTCATGTGGGGCGCGACGGCCTGAGCGCACCGCAGGTATCCGAGGACCTTGACGTTCATGTCCTCCCAGAACATGTCGTCGGTGATCTGCTCGAGGGTCGGCGGCGCTGATTGCCCGCCGGGGCGCGCGGCGTTGTTGACGAGGATGTCGATCCTGCCCAGCGCCTCCGCAGCCTGGGAGACCATGCGGCTCACGGCCTCGCCGTCGCCGGTGTCGGCCTTGAGCGGCACTATGCGCCGGCCCGTCTCCCCGGCGAGCTCGCCGGCCGTCGCCTCCAGCGCATCTATGTTACGAGCCGCGATGGCGACGTCGACACCCTCGCGCGCCAGCTCCCTGGCGATGGCCTTGCCTATGCCGCGGCTGCCGCCCGTCACGATCGCAGTCTTACCCTCGAGCTCGAGGTCCATGGGCTCATTCTCCTCACAAAGAATAGCTCGCCCGGCCCACTGGGACCGGGCGAGAAGGAATCAGGACTCAGGGGCGGCTAGGTGCCGAAGCGGACGTCCGACACGGGGTCGGAGTACTCGACACCCTTGGTGGCCCAGAAGATGGCGGCGATCTCGTCCACCGCGTCTACAAGCGCCTTGGCCGAGTCGAGGTCGACGTTCTGCTTGTTGGCCGACGCCAGCTTGGTCGCGTTCCACACGGTCGTGTGGAGGTCAGGGTACTTGTCCAGGTGCTCCGGCTTGAAGTAGTCGTGCCAGAGGACGTCAACCTCGTGCTTGACGAGGTCGGCGTGCTGCTCCTTGACGGCGACGTAGCGGCCGAAGGAGTTGCCGGCGGCGATGTCCATCTGCCCTTCCAGGGCCTCGATGCGCATCACCATCTTGAGCACGGTCTGGGCGGCGATCTTCGCCGACACGGGGTCGTAGATGCCGCAGGGGATGTCGCAGTGGGCGTGGGCCTCACGGATCGGGAGCTTCGTCAGAAGGTCGTTGAATAGCCTCATGGGCGGTTCCTTTCTCTCACAGGTTTGCTACGAAGGTTATCAAGAACCGCCGGGAGGCCGCAACCGTTGGCGGCACGGCGGATGACATCCTCTCCTCACACCGGCGGTGAGCCTGTCCCGCACTCGATGCGGAGCGCGTATCCAGTCCGGACGTGGCCGCGAGGGTGGACGGGCGGGCTGCACGTCAGACCAATCTGGTCCCCCTGCATGTGGGGTATGCGGAGCACTCCCAGGATTTGCCGTAGCGCCCAGTCCGCAAGATCATCTCCTTGGCGCAGCCTGGCATGGGACATGTGGGGTGGGTCGTTTGCTGTTGCGTTGGCTGGCGTCGAAGGCCAGGATCTCCCGTACCGTCCGGTGTCCCGAATTGCCGTTTCCTTTCAGCCTCTCTGCGTGACCCTTCGGGTTCCAGCCTTCGTATTTCGGCTCCTTGACGTGCCCTCTCCGCCTCTTCGTAAGCCGTCTCGGCCTCCAGGTACCGTTCGATCCTGGAGGCAACATCGCTCCTGAGTAAGCGGGACCTTTGGAACCGAACAATGCGTGGCGCAACGAATAGAGCAACAAGACCGCTCGCCAGAAGGCCGAAGAAGGCCAGGCCGAACGCAAATCCCATGCCCTGTGTGAGAACCCCGACTGCGAAAGCAATGGAGACAGCAGCCAGGACCACTCCACGGCCAACACGTCTGGCGAGCTCGCTGCTGCCGTAGTACAGGTTGTACTCTTCGAGTGTTATCCCGAAGTCCCGCAGCTCGGGCCTCTTGGTGCTCATGTCACCCCCGGCAATAGTTCGCGCGCAGGGCGCCTTCCCGCTTCACCTCGTACAGGGGACGGGAAGGTGGAGGCTGGATCACTCCAGCCACTTACCTCATTGGCAGGGGCCGTGTGCCTTCAGCCGCAGTGGAGGCAGCGCATGTTCGAGTCGGCGAAGATGAGCTCCTTGTCTCCATCCTGGATGGCGTAGTCGAGGAGCACTCTCAGGGCCTTGCTCTCGTCCATGAAATTGAACTCGTCGGCGATCTTGTCCAGCCATTCGAGGTGAACGCTCTCGACCTCGAACTCCTGCTCGATTGCTTCGTGGGGCATCGGCGCTTCCTCCTGCTACGAGATATTGTTCTGGGTCTCTTCGGTTTCAAGCTCTGCGAGCCGCCGGTCGATGTCCGCCATCTCCCGGTACTCCTCCTTGACCAGGTGGTAGCACCTCTGGAGGTAGAGGTCGGCCAGCCTCGCTCCCTGGCTGTCGCTCGACTTGACCGCCGCGACCAGACGATGGACCTGGTTGTCGGCCGGGAGGTGCCTGGCCAGCGCACTCATCTCGCGCTCCGCCTCCCGCGTCTGGACGTCATCTGAGCCCTCGACCGCGAACTTCAGCTTTCCCACGAGGCTGGTAAGCTCACCCAGCTTGTCGGCGTCGTTCATCAGCCCGTAGAGGACCTCGTTTACGCCGAGCGAGTCGTCCTCCTCGACCTCGTCGGGGGCTTCCGCGCCCACTGCGACGCACTTGTCGGCATAGCTCTGCACGGCCTCGTTGACCGACATCATTGCCCCCGCCACGTCTGCCGAGTCGAATGTGCCGCAGAACAGCACGTCGTCCTCCCGGCGCGACGCCATCTCCTCGAGCGCCTCGCGGCTCCCCACACGCTCGGGCGCGGGCGGGAATGCGAACGCCGACAGCTCCGTGGCGCCCGCCTGTTCGACCTGGTTCATCAGGAAGGGCGGGACATACTTGCTCACGTCCACGGCGATGGGCAGTATGACGACGTATGTCGCCCAGACCTCGTTGGCGTCCGCATTGCTGCGAAAGTAGAGGATTGCGTGCCCCTTCGGGGCTGCTTCGTCCCCTCTCTCGAAGGTGATGTCCACTCCAGTCCTGCCTCCCAGGTTCTCACGCCATTATACGTCACGGGGGGAGGGCGCCCAACGGCTCGGGGACTGGACGAGTTCGCTACTTCAAGGTAGACTCTAGCCGGGTTCGGATGGGACGCACGGCCAGGAGGAGCTGGGCTAGCATCAGATGGACCGTCCATTCAAGATCGCCCTTGTATCCGGCTACGACTACGCCGTAAGCGGCGGCGTGAATGACCACATCGCCAGCCTTGGGGCGCAGCTCCGATCATGGGACCACGACGTACGCATCGTGGCCCCGTGCTCCGACGCCGACCAGGTGGACGAGAAGGGGTTCGTGCCGATGGGCAGGCCGGTGCCGATTCCCAGCGGCGGCTCCGTGGCCCGCGTCTCCCTGTCGATGTGGCTCAAGCCCCGGATCCGCGACCTTCTGCGCAGGGAGAAGTTCGACGTAGTGCACCTGCACGAGCCCTTTACCGGCCTGGTCACTGCGTTCATGATCAGCGAGTCCAGGTCTCTGAACGTCGCAACATTCCATAGCTACAAGGGCGGACACTTCTACGGCATCGGCGGCACCAGGCTGGCGATGCCGTACTTCCGCAAGCTCCACGGCCTCATAGCCGTATCCACGGTAGCTCGCAACTACATTCGCAGCTACTTCCCGGGCGAGTACGAGATCATCCCTAACGGCATCAGGGTAGAGGACTTCTCGGACGGCGTCGAGCCCTTCCCCCACCTCCGCGACGGCATGGTCAACATCCTGTTTCTGGGGCGGCTGGAGAAGCGCAAGGGGCTCAGGTACCTGCTGGAGGCGTACAGCAGACTCAAGTGGGAGTGGCCGAACCTGCGGCTGATAGTCGTGGGCGGGGGCGACCCCGACCAGGAGTCCCACCGGATAATGAGCGCGCGGAACCTCCAGGACGTCGTCTTCACGGGCGCAGTGTCCAACAAGGACCGGGCGCGCTACTACAAGTCCGCGGACATATACTGCTCGCCCGCCACGGGCAACGAGAGCTTCGGCATAGTCCTGCTTGAGGCCATGGCCTCCGGGGCCCCGATTGTCGCGTCCGGCATCGATGGTTACGCGGGCGTCCTTACACACGGCGTCGACGGGCTCCTGGTGCCTCCAAAGGACGGGGTCGCCCTGGCCGCGGCCATCGAGCGCCTCCTGGAAGACCCCGCGCTAAGGGATCGCCTGGCCGAGAACGCCTCCCGCACCGTGGACGAGTACAGGTGGGAGCGAGTCGCGCGCCGCGTAATCGACCACTATGCCGAGTCCATGGAGCGCGCGGCGCCGGTCCGTGTGGGCAGGCGGCAGGCCCTGCTGACCTGACCTCCCTGAGCGCAGGGCGGCCCGGGACGAAGTACCCATATGAACAGGGCTGACCTCAGAGGCCTCCTCTCATCGCACGTCGAGCAGCCCATCGCCCGGCTCTTGGCGGCAGTGGGCCTTTCGCCGAACGCGATTACCCTGATTGGCATGTTCGGCGCGGTCGCAGCCGGCACCCTGGCCTCCCAGGGCCTGCTCCTCGCTGCGGGCGCCGCGACCCTCCTCGCGGGCATACTCGACCTGTTCGATGGCTCAGTCGCCCGCCTGACGGGCACGAAGTCGAAGTTCGGAGCGCTGCTCGACTCGACCGCGGACCGCGTATCGGAGGCGGCGGTTCTCGTCGGCCTGGCCGTCTACTACGCGGGGGAGGCATCCCTCGTCGGCGTAGGCCTGTCCTGCGGTGCCATGGCGGGCTCGATGATGGTCAGCTACGTGAGGGCAAGGGCGGGCGGCCTCGGCGTCGACTGCGAGGTGGGCGTGTTCACCCGGCCCGAGCGCGTCGCCGCCATGGGAGCGGGCCTCATAGCCGGGCAATGGCTGGGCGTAGTTCTTCTCGTCGTCCTGGGCGCGACTGTAGCCCTGACGGCCGTCACCACCGTGCAGCGCGTGCTGCACGTTCGGCGGGCGCTTGAAGGCCGGTAGCCCAACCTCAGGTGCACCTGCTGCGTTACAATTAGTATGTGGGCAGAATCCTCGGGGCGCGTGCCGGGCGTAGTACCTGTTGAAGGGGCCCGCCCGAACTACGCCCGCGGGAGCAGGCATTTGCGAATAACATCCATCCCCAGACCCCGCTTTCTGATAGTAGCGCTCATTGCAGCTTGCTCGTTGCTGCCGATCGGGGTCGTCTCGGCCGAGGGCGACCTGCCCGAGCTCGAGTCGCACAGCATCACCAGCGAGTTCCCGGAAGGCTTCCGCATACAGGCAATGGCCTCCTCGGAGAAGCACGACGTCACAGGGATCGCCATACGGCTCAAGATCGGCCAGGAGACCACGGGTGTCTACAACTACCTGGACAGGGACGACGCGGCCGATACACAGGAGGCCGACGCATTCAACCTGTTCTGGAACACGAACAACTCCCAGAGGTACATCCCTCCCGGCACGATCATCACTTACAACTTCGAGGTCGAGGACTCGGCCGGGAACCGGCTGGAGACCGAGCCCCTGCCCTTCATCTACTACGACGCCCGGTTCGTGGATGACGAGGGCAACTCCCTGTGGGAGGAGGTGTCGGCCGGCACCGTGACCGTCGCCTACAAGGGCCCGGTGAAGTCGCGCGCCGACAACATCCTCAGCGTGATCAACGAGACCCTGGAGAAGATGCGTCCGGTGATGGGCGACGCGGCACTCGAGGAGCCCATACGGGTCACGATGTACAACAACACCAAGGAGATGCTGGAGGCCCTGCCTCCCAGGAGCGAAGCCATAGGCAGGGAGCTCATCACCGAGGGGCAGGCCTTTACCAGCCTCGGCACGCTGCTGGTGCTCGGGGGCGGCAGGCTCGCCCTCGGCACGGCCTCCCACGAGGTGATGCACATAATCACCCATAGGGCGGGCGACAGCATCTTCCGCAGGATCCCTGCCTGGCTAGACGAGGGGCTGGCCGAGTACGCCAACGTAGACCCTGGATACTCCTATGACATCGCCCTCGAGTTTGCAGTCGAGACTGACCGGCTCCTGCCCCACGTCTACATGCCAGCACTGCCCGGCAAGCCGGAGGACGTGATCATCTTCTACGGCCAGGCGCGCAGCATCGTCAGGATGATGATCGAGGTGTTCGGCCCGGAGAAGATGAAACAGCTCATGGCCGAGATGAAGAGTGGCAAGGACGTCGACGAGGCGCTCATGGATACCTATGGGATTGACAGGGAGGAACTCGACTCCGCATGGAGGAGGGCCATAGGCGCAGAGGTGCTGGACCGCAGCCGGGTCGCCCGCGCCCGGCCCACAGCGGCCCCACGCCCCTCTGTCTCCCTCTACAGCCTGACACCTCAGGCAGGGACCGAGGTGGTTGGGGCCCAGAGCGACGAGCCTACGCCTACGCCCACTACCGAGCCGACGCCGGAACCCACGCCGCCACCGGCCCAAGTCGCGAAGTCCGCGCCCGCTGAGGAGGCGACGCCGGTAGCCGAGCAGCCCAGGGAAACTGGGACCTCCGGAGGGGGCTGCCTTGCACCCGCGCCTGGAGCGACCGCGACCACCGAGCTGGCTACGATGGGCCTCCTCGTCGGACTGGCCGGACTGGCCTTCCGGAGGCGCAGGAAGTAAGTCACACCGAGGGCAGGCATCCCCTCGCCCTTGACGGGAGAGGGCTAGGGTGAGGGTGTTCTCCCAAACCGTATGCAATCGGTACTAGCCTGAAGGTGTAGTAGAATCGCCGCGTGGCGCCGACGGCAAATCTGCGCAGGGCTCCTTTCACCTCCTAGGAGGAAATGCGTTGGGTGAGTCCCGCCCAGCGTTCTGGCCCGGAGATTTAACCGCCGTGCTGTACCAGGCCAGCGCAGGGCTGCATACAGCGTGAGAGGGGCTCGGCGCCGCGACTAGTACCAACCAGGTAAACCCTTGCCGAACCCGGACACTCACAGTAGGCTCGAAGAGCTCAGGGCCCAGGTCAACCACCACAACTACCGCTACCACGCCCTCGACGCGCCCGAAATCAGCGACGCCGAGTTCGACGCGCTCTTCAGTGAGCTGCGGGCCATCGAGGAGCGGCACCCGGAGCTGGTGACCCCGGACTCGCCAACCCAGCGGGTCGGCGCCGAGCCGGTCGCCGGATTCGTCGAGGCTGTCCACCTCAGGCCGATGCTCAGCCTGGGCAACGCCTTCGACGAAGAGCAGTTCATGGCGTGGCACGGCCGCGCACAGGCCCTCGTCGATGGCGAGGCGTTCGGCATGGTGTGCGAGCTCAAGTTCGACGGACTAGCGGTAGCCCTAACCTACGAGGACGGCGTACTGACACGAGGCGCAACCCGCGGGAACGGGACCGTGGGCGAGGACGTCACATCCAACCTGCGCACCGTGCGGAGCATCCCGTTGCGCCTGCTGGAGGACGTGCCGGGCCGCCTGGAAGTACGGGGCGAGGTGCTCTTCCCGAAGTCGCGGTTCGTCGAGATGAACCGGGAGCGCGAGGAGGCCGGCCTGCCGACATACGCGAACCCTCGCAACACCGCCGCCGGCTCAGTCAGGCAGCTCGACCCCCGCGTCACCGCCTCGCGCGGCCTCGACATATTCGTTTACAGCCTCGGGTACGCCGACGCCCCGACGCCGGACACTCACTGGAAGACGCTGGAATACCTGGTCAGGCTCGGCTTTAAAACCAACTCCCACAACCGGCTCGTCGCGACCCCCGAGGAGGCCCTCGACTACTATCGCGGCTGGCTGGACGCGTTCGAGACTCTCGACTACGGGTGCGACGGTGTCGTCATCAAGGTCGACTCGTTCGATCTCCAGCGGCACATGGGCGCGGTGGGCCGCGAGCCCAGGTGGGCGGTCGCGTACAAGTTCCCGGCCACCCGCGCGCTGACCCGCCTGAATGAGATACGCGTCAACGTGGGCCGCACGGGCAGCATCAACCCATACGCCGTGCTGGAGCCCGTAGACGTGGGCGGAGCGACGGTCAGCCAGGCCACCCTTCACAACGAGGACTATGTGAGTGAGAAGGACCTGCGGGTGGGAGACTGGGTGATCGTCGAGCGTGCAGGCGAGGTCATACCGCAGATCGTCAGCGTCGTCGAGGACCGCCGCACGGGCAACGAGAAGCCCTTCTTCATGCCGAAGCACTGCCCGGAGTGCGAAGTAGAGCTCAGGCGACCGGAGGGGGAGGCGATGACCTACTGCTTTAACGCCTCCTGCCGCGCGCAACTGGTGCGTCTGCTGGAGCACTTCGTCAGCAGGGGCGCAATGGACATCGAGGGCTTGGGAATCCGGCAGGTTGAAGTCTTGCGAGACCGCGGGCTAATCGAGGACGTGGCGGACCTCTACGCGCTGAAGGACAGACAGGAAGAGTTGGTGGCGATCGATCGGATGGGCGAGAAGAGCGTGGCGAACCTGCTGGCCGCCATCGAGACCAGCAAGAGCCAGCCGCTGGCGCGGGTCCTGACCGCCCTCGGCATCGACCACGTGGGCTTCGAGGTCGCGGACGCGCTGTCACGCCACTTCCGTACCGTCGACGCCATCATGGCCGCGACCGAAGAGGACCTGTCGGCAGTACCGTCCATCGGCCCCAAGATAGCCGCCAGCGTGGCCGCCTACTTCGCCAATGAGTTGAACAGGGCCGTGGTACAGAAGCTCCGCGAATCCGGCGTGCGGATGGCCGACGACGAGCGGCCCGAGCCCGGCGAGCAGTCCCTGGCCGGACTGCGCTTCGTCGTCACGGGACGCCTGGCGAACTTCAGCCGGTCGCAGGCCGAGGGCAGGATCAAGGACGCGGGCGGCGCGGTAAGCGGCAGCGTCAGCAAGCGCACGAACTACCTCGTAGCCGGCGAGGACGCGGGCTCCAAGCTAGCCGACGCCGAGAGTCTGGGCATACCCATAATCGACGAGGACGAATTCCTAACCCTGCTGGAGCAAGGCCCACCCGCTCAGCCCACCGACCAAGACTGAGGACCCGTTCGCCCTGAGCCTGTCGAAGGGCAGTGCTATGCAGAGAAGCTTGAGATGTCCTCTCAGACGTCTACCCTCGCACCCCAGCCTACTCCTGCTTGACCAGCTTCTGCATGGAGCGCAGGTTCTTGCCCGGCATCATCGTGGCAAACTCGGCCAGCGACACCTCGGCGACGTATATGTCGCCCCGCGAGTCGACTGCGATCCCGTGGGGTGCATAGAAGCGCCCCGGCTGGTCGCCGTAGGACTCCCTGCCAAGCCTGCCAACTACCTCGCCGCCCTGGTCGAATATGGTCACCCGCGGCCCCAGGTCCAGTCCATCCGCGTTCGAGGTCAGCCCCGCGTAGTACTCGCCCACGTAGACGAGCGTGCGGCTTCCCCTCGTGTCCGCGTAGACGCAGGCCGCACGCGACAGGTTCACCCACTGGGCCTGGTACTCTCCGGAAGTGTCGAACACCTGGATGCGCCGGTTGTCCCGGTCGGCCACGTAGACCCAGCCGTCGCCGTCTATCGAGATGTTGTGGACGATGTTGAAATGCCCCGGGAACGTCCCCGACTCGCCCCATGACTCGATGAAGCTCCCGTCCGGGGTGTACCTGTGGACCCGTGCGTTGCCGTACCCGTCCGACACCAGCAGCTCGCCGTTGCGCGGATCGACCGCAACGTGGGTGGGCCTGTGGAACGGCTCTCCGCTCATTGCCGCGGCAGGCGCGCCGGAGCTACCTATCGTCATCAGCAGCTTGCCCTCGGGCGTCAGCTTGCGGACGGTGTGGGCGCCCACGTCGACGCAGTAGATCGAGTCGTCGGGGCCGACGGCGATGCCGTGGGCCAGGGTGAAGATGTCCTCGCCCCAGGTCCGCAGGAGCCTGCCGTCCCTGTCATAGACGATGACGGGGTGGGCGCTGCGGTTGAAGACGTAGACGTTGTCCTTGGAATCGACGGCAACCGCCGTCGCGTCGTTGTACTCCCAGCCGTCGGGCAGGTCGCCCCACTCATCGCCCGAGACCTCGTAAGTGAACTCGCCGCTGCCCAAGATCGCCATAGCTGTGTTACCTCTGCGTCCTCTGTGTCTTCTGTGGTGAAGTCCTATGGCCGTTCCAGGAGCACCGTCACGCCCATGTCACGGTACTTCTGCCGTAGGGCCGGATCGTAGTTCCTGAAGCAGACGGCGACTTCCGAATCGCGCATCTGCTGGACGACGTGGCTGACGCAGTCGTCCACGGTCTTGAACGGGTGGTCGGGATGCGCCTCGAGGCTGAACGTGAGGTCAGCCGGCCCGAAGGACAGGCAGTCCACACCCGGCTTGGCCAGCATCCGCGCCTTCGTGATCGCCTCGACCGACTCGATCTGCATCCACAGGACGCCCGTCTGCGCCCACCAGTTGGCGTACTCGTGCATGTCCGGCCGCTCAGCCAACCCCACGCGGGTCTGTCCGCCCCAGCTGCGAAGGCCGGTGTGCGGGTAGTAGAAGTTTGCGACCGCCTCGTCGACTGTATCCTCCGTCTCGACCTGGGGAATCTCGACCCCCGTGGGGCCCAGGTCCAGGTAGTTGCCGACCAAGTAAGTGTGCTGCGTGTGCTTGATGCGGAACTGGACGGGTATCTCCATGTCTGCGGCCATCTTGCAGAAGGCCGTCAGCCGCTCCTCGTCGTAGGCGGCGTGCTGGCTGTCCACCGACACGAAGTCGTAGGGGCCAGTAGGCATGAGCGCGGCCAGGTCGTCGCGCCCCATGGTCACGGGTACGGCGAGGCCGAGCACATCTTCCCCGCTGCGTATTCTCTGCTTCAGGTTCATGCTATATCTCCGGCTAGGGTCACTTCTGATGCCGCCGACCATTATAGCGGCAGCCGCTGCCCCGCTCCGATCTCCTTGAGCATCGTGTCTATGTCGGCTGTCGGAAACCGGTGCCGCGATGCATCGGCAATGGCGCGCAGCTTGGCATCGACGGTCTCAGGACTGTTGTTTCGCGCCTCACGGAGGGCTTCCCTAACCCATTCCGAGACAGTCACGCGCTGTCTGCGGGCCTCGCCCTGAATCTCTCTGTATTCTTCCTCATCGAAGAGGACCTGAAGTCGCTTTGGCATCCTAACAGTGTATATAACCGTCGAACGGCAGACCAATGCCTGCTAAGCGGCTACACCGTCCTGCCGAACTCACGCTCGAGCCTGGCCGACGTGAGGTGGATCATGGTCGGCCTGCCGTGGGGGCAGGTGTGGGGCTGGCGGCACCCCTCGAGCTGGCGCATAAGCTCCGACATCTCGTGCAGCGTGAGGGTCTCGTTGGCCCGGATCGCGCCGTGGCAGGCTATGGAGTAGGCGGCCCGCTCCTCCCAGCTCTCGAACCCGCCTTCCTCGGCCATGGTGTCGAGCACGTCTTTCAGCGCCTGGGCCGGCTCCGTTCCGGTTAGGAACGACGAGACAGCGCGGATCATGTAGGTACGGTCGCCGAAGTGCTCGACTACGAATCCAAGCCCCGAGAGCAGCTCCTGGTGCGCCTGCAGGATCTCCTGCTGGCGAGGGTCGAGCTCGACCGTGTGCGGCTCCATCAGGCTTTGTGAGTCCGCGCCCTTCGTCCGGAACTCGTTCGTCACCCGCTCGAAGACGACGCGCTCGTGGGCGGCGTGCTGGTCGACCAGGTACATTCCGTCCGGGCCCTCAGCCGCGATGTAGGTGCTCTGCACCTGCCCTAGGACCCTGAGTGCCGGCAGGGCGGCATGGGGGAGCGTGGAAGAAGAGCTGGGTTCAGGCTGCGGCGGTCGTGGACTCTCGCTGTCCTCCGGCACCTCTGCGCCCAAAGGCAAGGGAGTCTGAGGCCTCTCGTCAGCCCCGAGCAACCGAGGCTGCGCCGGGTGAAGCCCCGCGGTGGCGAGGGTATGGTCGGACGCGGCAGCCGGCGTTTCCCCGACCTCGGGCACGGGGGATCCGGCGACGAGTGTGGCCCGCACCGCCTGCTGTACCACCGAAAAGACGGGGCCCTCCCGCCGGAACCGTACTTCGACCTTGGACGGGTGCACGTTGACGTCGATCTCCGCCGGCGACGCCAGGACGTCGACGACGGCGATGGGGAACCGGCGCTCCATCAGGAAGCCCCGGTAGGCGTTCAGTATCGAGTAGGTGAGCGTCCTGTCCTGCACCCAGCGGCCGTTCACGAAGGTGGTGATGTGGCTCCTGTTCGAGCGCGAGATGGAGGACGGGCTGACCATGCCGTACAGCCCCGGCCTGTCCTCGCCGCGCTCCACGTCCACCTCCAGCATGGCGTGGGCGACATTCCCTCCGTACACGTCCGCGAGCACCTCTCGAAGGTCGCCCGACCCCGTCGTGCTGACGGCGACCTTGCCGTCCAGCGTCAGCTCGAACCTAACGGCCGGGTAGGCCAGGGCGTAGCGGGACACGACCGCCTGGATCCTGGACGATTCGGACGCGACAGATCGCATGAACTTGCGGCGGGCCGGGAAGTTGGCGAACAGCCGCTGGACGGTCATCGTAGTCCCCGCGCCCGCCCCCGCGGGCCCGGCCGATACGGTCTCGCCCTCGTTTACCTCGACACGCGAGCCTTCGGGGCTGTCCGGCGTCCTCGAGACGAGCATCACGTGCGACACGGCCGCGATGCTAGGCAGCGCCTCGCCGCGAAAGCCGAGGGTCGATATCGCCTCCAGGTCCGGCACATCCGTGAGCTTGCTGGTGGCGAAGCGCTCGAATGCCAGCACAGTCTCGTCCGAGGCGATTCCCGACCCGTTGTCGGCGACCCTGATCTCGTCGAGGCCGCCCGCCGCGATGCCTATCCTGACGTCGGTGCTGCCCGCGTCGAGGGAGTTCTCGACGAGCTCCTTGACGACCGACGCCGGACGCTCGATGACCTCGCCAGCCGCGATCTTGGACGATACGTCCTGGGGCAGTAGTCGTATGGGCACAGGCCTGTCTCCGCTAGCCCACGCCTCCGCCGTCCATGATCAGCGGCGTACCCGTCACGAACGAGGCCTCGTCGGACGCCAGGAAGACGACACCCGTCGCTATCTCGTCGGGCTGGCCGACCCGCTTCAAGTAGCTGCCCTCGGCGGCTTCACGGTAGAAGTCCTCCTCGGACGCGCCCACGAACGCGCGGTGCCTCTCGGACGCCGGCGTACGTACCGAGCCCGGGCAGACGCAGTTGACGCGAATGTTGTCCGGCGCAAGGTCCATCGCCAGGCACCGGGTGAGCTGCAGCAGCGCGCCCTTCGACGAGTTGTACGGCACGAACCCCGGCTGCGCGATGAAGCTGCTCACGGAGGCGATGTTGACGATCGACCCGCCTCCGGCCTCCCTCATGTGGGGGACGACGTGCTTCACGGCGTTTGCGGGCCCCACAAGGTTGACGTTGAGGACCCGATGCCAGTCGTCCTGCGTCACGTCCTCGATCTTGCCGAATACGAACGCCGCAGCGTCGTTGACGAGTATGTCGATCCTGCCGAAGGCCCTGATCGTCGCCTCGACCATCGCCGCGATGTCCGTCTCGACCGAGACGTCTGCCCTGATGTACGTGGCGATTCCACGCGTCTCCTGGATGAGCCGCAGGGTCTCCTGGCCGCCCTCGATGTCGATGTCGCCTATGGCAACCAGCGCGCCTTCGTCGGCGAAGCGTTGGCAGATCGCGCGGCCTATCCCCGACGAGCCGCCCGTCACGATCGCCACCTTGTCCTTCAGTCGCATGCCTGGCCTCCGGGTTTCGTTCTCACTGCGTTACTGGAATTATCGCATCCGGCGGGCCCGATGTACCAACGCAAGACGAGTCCGTAATGGTCCAGTCTCCATGTGTTGAGAGGTTCTCCCCGAATGCCATTGCCATGAAAGTGCACTGCCACCCACCATGTCGTCCCGAGCCTCCTGGCGAGGGACCTGGGGCGGGGTCGGCCTCGACCATGCTAAGAGACGACGGCATTTCCATCAACGCGTGCGGCCTCAGCCGGTGTGGAAGACCTCTTCGAGCTCGACGAGCGTCTGGTCCGGCCGCGCGCCGGGCGGGATCTCGAAGAACGGCGCCATCATCTCCTGCCAGCGCCGGTTGGCATCTTCCTTCTCCATCCCTGCGAGGGAAGCGGCCAAGCTCTCCTCGGCCTCCAAGTAGCCGAACAGCAGCCCGTCCTCGCGCATGAACAGCGAGTAGTTGTGCCAGCCGTTCCGTGCCAGCGCATCCAGCATGTCCGGCCACACGGCCCGGTGGTGCTCCTTGTACTCGTCGAGCATGCCTTCTTTGACCTTCAGCAGGAACCCCACTCTCTTCATTACTCGTCTCCTCTCAGCCTCTAAGAAACTATCTCAAGACATTCGGCTAGTTCCATCCCAAGGAAGAGCAAGGTGAAGGCACGTTCGCCCTGAGCCTGTCGAAGAGCCTGCCCCGTACTCGATACGGGGGCAGTGCTCACCAGTGCAGGTAGTCCTGAGACAATCTCTAAGCGTTCCGCGGCTTCCGCGCGATGGCCTTGTAGTGCTCGTCCGAGATGTCGTACGGTCCTTCTACGGCGAGCCCGGCCGACTCCACCATGCCCGCCAGCGTCTCGTACGTGATCCCCGTCGTCCGCCGCTGCTCCGCCTTCCACTGGATGATGACCGCCTGCCCGCCGGGCTTCAGCAGCCGCGCTATGTCCCGCGCAATGGCTTCGCGGCCGTCGTCCGCGTCCGGGTAGTGCAGCACAAGGAAGCAGAGCACGAAGTCGGCTATGGCATCGGGCAGGGGAGCGTCGGAGCCGCCGTTCCACACGGCCTCAACGTTCGACAGCCCGGCCTCGGCGCATCGGTCCGCAATCAGCTCGACCATGCTCGGCTCCTTGTCGACGGCGTACACCTTGCCTGACGCCCCCGCCAGCTCGGCCGCGGCCAGCGTCAGGTAGCCGGGGCCGCAGCCGTAGTCGACGATGGTGTGCCCTGCGCCGATGCCGTGGGCCGCCAGCAGGTCGCGCGGGTCCACTCCCGAAAACCTGGACCCGTCGAGCAGGCGCTCGATCCACTCCTCGGTGTAACGCTCGCTCATTCTGCCTCCAGCCTCACGGCCTTGATCTTGTTGTTGAACCTGTCCGACACCAGCAGCACGTCGCTCCCGTACAGGCGCAGGCCGTTCGGCGCGTTCAGGCCTGGCGCAACCGCCGGCCCGCCGTCGCCGGAGTCTCCCGCATCAGACCCGCCGGCCACAGTCTCCAGCCTGCCATCTCCACCTATGCGGCGCACCCGGTTGTTCCCCGTGTCGGACACGTAGACGACCCCCTCGGGCGAGACCTCCATGCCCCAGGGCTCGTTCAGCATCGCACGGTCAGCGGCCGTGCCGTCCTCCGAGAAGCCCCGTGCGCCCGTGCCCGCAATTGTACTGATTATGCCCGCCCCGTCGATCATACGCACCACGTTGTAATCCCGGTCGCTGAAGTACAGGTTGCCCGCGCCGTCGAACCTGATCGCCGTGGGCGCTCCCACCCGAGCCTCGACGGCAGGCCCGCCGTCGCCCGAATAGCCCGGCGTGCCGGTGCCCGCGACCGTCTCGATGATGCCGGTCGAGGCGTCGATCCGCCTGATCCGGCCCGCCTCCCCGTCGCCGGCGTAGATGTCGCCGCCCGGCCCGTGCTCGACCGACAGCACGTGCACCAGGTTGGCGGCGATGGCCGGGCCGCCGTCCCCCCGGTCCCACTTCTCGCCCGCGCCGGTCACGACCCGGATGATGCCGTCCTCGTCCACCCTGCGCACGTGCCCGTGCCTCGTGTCCGCTATGACGACCCGACCCCGCGAGTCGACCGAGACGTCGTGTGGATTGCCCAGGTACGCCTCCGTGGCCGGGCCGTTGTCGCCCCCGTGGGCCCGCGCGCCGTTCCCCGCCACGGTGCGGATTGTGCCCCTCTCAGGGTCGATGGCACGTATGCGCTGGTTCCACACGTCCGCGATGTATATGTGGCCGTCGGGACCGACCGAGATCCCGCCGGGCCCGCGAAGGAAGGCCGCGTTGGCATCCTCGCCGTCGTGGACGCTCGTGCCGCCGAGCACGGTCGTGACGATACCGGTCTCGGCGTCGTACCGCCGGACCCTGCCGGAGCAGTCCGACCACAGCACGGTGCCGTCCGGGTCGGCCCAGAGCCCCACCTCGCAGGAGTTGCAGCGCGTCTCCGGGCCGGGCGTTCCCTCCTCGCCAAAGCCGGGCGAGCCGGTGCCCACCAGCGTCTCTACGACCCCCGTCTGGCCATCCACCCTCCGAATCCTGAAGCCGTACTTCTCGCCCACGTACAGGTTGTCGTGGGCGTCCACGTAGATCGAGTCGGGCATGAAGACGCTGGCCTCGACTGCCGGCCCGCCGTCGCCGTTCGAAGCCGCCTGCCCGTTGCCGAACACCGTCGTGACGATGCCCGAATCCATGTCGATCTTGCGTATCCGGTGGTTCGAGTTGTCGCACACGTACAGGTCGCCCCGGGAATCGAATGCCAGGTGCTCCGGGTGGTGGAACCCGGCCGCTTCGGCCGGGCCGCCGTCGCCGTGGTAGCCCCCCATGCTGAGGCCCGGACCCGACGCCGGGCGGCTCACCCCGTCCTCGGACGGGTGGTGCCGCGCGTCCCACCCCGCGAACCTGTCGATGGTCCCCGTCCGGGCGTCGATGCGGCGGATGTTGTTCGCCCACTCGCTCGAAATGAATACGTTGCCGTCGCGGTCGATGGCGATGCCGCAGTGCGTGTCCAGCTCCGCCTCGACCGCGGGTCCGCCGTCGCCCCCGCGCCCCTTCGCCCCGCTGCCCGCTATGGTCGTGACGATGCCAGTCGAGGCGTCGATCCGCCTGATGGTGCCGTTGCCCAGGTCCGAGAGGTACAGGTTGCCCCCATCGTCGATGCGGAGGTCGTGAGGCTGGTCGAACCTGGCCTCGGATGCGGGGCCGCCGTCGCCGGAGTTGCCGGGCACACCCGTCCCGGCAAACTCGTGCAGGATGCCGTCGGTGTCGATACGCCATATCCTGTGCCCCCAGTAGTCGACGACGAACAGGTCGCCCTCTGCGTTCCGTGCGATGCCCATCGGCCACCCCACGGGCGCCTCCCGGGCGGGAACCCCCTCGACGTACCCAACCCCGGCAATCGTCACAATCATGCCGGGCTCTATCCCGGCGAACAGCTCGTGCAGGTTCATGTTGGTACGAGAGTAGCCGCAGCCCAATCCGTCACTCCGGCCCCCGAGCCGGAGTCCAGTCCCCGGCCGCAATAGTCAGTTCGAGGTGGCGATGGCGGAGCCATTTCTATCCCTTGGTATGCCGGTCGCAATAGGCATGGGTGGTTCCTGCTGAGGCGTCCATTCTCCATTCACAATTCCTTGCGGAACAAGGCTACATTGTCCTTCGGGAAGCTCGCCCGCCACCCGTGCCAATCCGCGATCCACTGCATGGTTCGCCTGCTGTAGAAGGCTACGTGCGTGGGGTCCCTGTGATAGTACCACTCCGGGAATTCGGCCCAATCGTCCAGCATCGCCGTCATCACCCCCAACCATCCCCCGGCTCCCAGCAGGCCGTCAAACTCGCGGAAGTCCCTGGCAGGGTCGTCGAAGTGCTCCGCCGTCTCGGTGCACACGATGAAGTCGTATGCGTGCCCCAGGACCGCCCGGTCGGGGTGAAAGTGCTTGTCGTAGACCGAGACCTCGAAGCCGTCCTCGGTCATCATGGCGGCTAGGGCGGGCCCGGGCCCCGCGCCGTAGTCCAGCCCCTTCGAACCGGGTCGGAGACGCGGCTTCAACTGGCTCCACAGCCGGTCCAGGAAGGCGCGGTAGTCGGGGTCGTCCGGGTCGTTGTTGTGCTCCAGGTACCGTTTCCGCTCGGCCTCCTCCCCGACGTGGAATCGACGAGGCACGGAGACGAGATCGCACACATTGCAGTGCACGAAGTCGCGGCTCATCGCGCGGTTCCGAACGCTATGGAATGGGGATGCTTCTGAGCCGCACAGCGGGCACGTGTCAGGCACTGCCACTCAGGCGCTGCAAAAGCTCCAGTGGCACGAGCTTCAGGACTTCATCCAGAGCCTGAGCCCTCCGGCGCCCAGTATGGGCGGCAGGATCGCGTCGATTATCGCCCAGATGGTGAAGTCCTCCAGGCTGGCGTGCTTCACTAGGTGGGCGGCCCAGTTTGAAAAGAAGAGGAGCAGCAGCACTCCGGCAGCGAAGAAGGCGACGTTCACGTTGATGTAGCGCTTCAGGTCGGCGTCGTCCCCCTCCTTGCACAGGCGCCACATGTCCCAGCAGCTCGCGACGAAGACGATGAGTATCGCCGCCGCCATGAAGAAGTCTAGGACATCCCAGATCGGGTACCCGTCTTTGCCGTCGAAGATGAAGGGCGTGATGATGAAATTCACGGCGACGGCGAGCGCTATCACCATCACATAGACCCCAAGTACGCGCTGAACGGTGGGCATTTTCGATCTCCTCTGTCAGACTGCCCGCAGTCGGCCTTGCGGGCGTTCGGCCGCATTATACAGTCAGGCCACCCCCCAAACGAACGCTCGCCCCTGTAGGGGCGGGCCTTAAACTTCTTCCCCCATTTGAGACCTTCGCATAACTCCGTCATTCCGGCGAAAGCCGGAATCCAGGGGGTGGGGGCCAACCTCGGCGATGGCGCGTTCAGCGGGCGGACACACGGGTCCGCCCTACCAAGAGGGGTTACGCAACGGTCTCCTTTTGGGGGAAGATTGAGCCTGTCCTGAGCTTGCCGAGGGAATGGGGACTCTTCCGCACGGTGACGGGCACTCCTCTCTCGCCTCAGCCCCTCTCAGGATTGGCGGTTGGGCTGTTCCAGGTAGATAGTGTTGCCCTCAGGGTCCTCGAAGCCGGCGATCTTCGATCCCCAGTGACCCTCCGACAGCGGGTGGGTCACGACCAGCCCGGCTTCAGTTACAGCGCGTAGGCTCCGTTCGATGTCGCAGCAGGCAAACAACAGCGAGACACCCGAAGCTGCCTCGTCGGACGCGGTGAGCACAAGCGACGCCCCGTCCATCCTGAAGCCCGCGCCCCAACCAGCGTGATAGAACTCCTCGTCGAACCCCAGGACGTCTCGATAGAACGCCCTCATGTGCTCGAGGTCTCCGACCTTGAGAAACACCTCGTCGAGCCTGTCGACGGTCTCGGCAAACATCGCTCCACCTCCATCCCAGGCGGTCACCCCTCGAGATTCAGCCACTCAGCCTCGTCGGGGGTGATCTGAATCGTGAGCGCCTCGAATGACGACGCGGTCTCGCGCATCGTCGCGGGCCCGATGATGGGGAACACGTGGAACGGCTGGGCCAGCACGTACGCAAGCGCAATGGTCGTCGGCTCCACGCCATTCTCCCTCGCAAGGCTGCGTACCCGCTCCCGGCGCTCCACGTTATCGTCGCTGTGCCACGAGGCGGGGAACGCCGTCGACCCATCACCGGCGAAGAATCCCTGCGCCTGGCTCGACCACGAGAGCAGCGGCACCTGCCGCGCCTCCAGCCACCGCCTGGACGCCGGGTCCGACGCCGAGACGCAGCCCTCCCACGGCGGCTCCAGCATCCGCGCCAGGCTGAAGTTGTCGCTCAGGACCGTGAACCCCTTACGCCCATGCTTCGCAGCGTACTCGTTCGCCTCCTCGAACCGGGCGATGGTCCAGTTCGAGCCGCCGAATGCCCGGATGCGGCCCGCGATCGCGTGCTCGTCGAGCACGTCCACAAACTCGCCGACGGGCACCTCCGGGTTATCCCTGTGCAGCAGGTATACGTCCACGTAGTCGGTGCCGAGCGCATCGAGGCTCTCCGCAAGCTGCGTCGTCACCACGTCCGGGTAGCAGTTGGGGGTGTGCGCTCCCTTCGTCACGACGACGGCCTGGTCGCGCACGTCCCTGTTCCGCAGCCACCTGCCAAGGGTCGCCTCCGACCGGCCGTCTCCGTAAGTCCTGGCCGTGTCGAAGCACGTCCCGCCCATCTCGAAGAAGTCGTCGTACATCACCGACGCGTGCCGCAGGTCGTGCCGGTTGAGCGTGCCCATCACGATCCGCGACACCGGCTTGTTGATGCTATCCACGCTCCCGTATGTCATGCGGGCGTCATGCCGGCGGACCAGCGGCCTGCCGTGGACCGGCACGGTCAGTGCTTCCGGCCGCTCAGCGTCGTACTCTACGCCGATGGCCTCGCGCCACCGGTCCAGCGTCCGCATGTTGGCCAGCGAGTCCTCCCACGTCATGCCCGGGAAGCTCGCCTCGCGGCGGTCGATGTTCTCGGCGACGTGGTCGGCCTCGATGGCGTACAGCCACCGATCGGTCGTGACGGGTACCCGCTCCGGCTCCACGTCCGTGCGATGAATCTCGATGTGACTGGTGCCGCCCTCGCGCCCGCTGCAGAACCACGGCTCCGGCACGACGATATGCCCCTCGGTGCCGTAGATCCTCACCTCGCTGCCCACCACCAGCCGTACGGCGCACGAGACCTCCGCGACGATGTCCCCGTCGAACAGCAGCGTCGCCGAAGCGTACTCGTCCACGCGGCTCTCGGGACCGACGTGCCCGACCGCGTGCACCACCCGTGGCTCCGCAACCTCGACGCCCAGGGCCGTCGCGGCCACCAGCCGGCTCATCGACACCGTGTAGCAGCCCACGTCCAGGATGCCGCCGCCGCCGAGCCTGTTGGCGATGTGCCGCTCCTCCAGGTCGAGTGGGAGACGGAAGCCGAACGTCGCCCGCACCAGCTTCACGTCGCCGATACAGCCGCTCCGGAGCAGCTCCACGAGCCTCTCCGTCTGCGGGTGGCAGCGGTACATGAACGCCTCCATGAGGAACACGTCGCTGCGCCTCGCCGCCTCCACCACGGCCATGGTGTCCGCCTCGTTCAGCGTCATCGGCTTCTCGCACAGGATGTGCTTGCCCGCCTCGGCGCACCTTATAGCCCACGCGGCGTGCATCGGGTGAGGCGTCGAGACGTAGACGGCGTCGACGCTCGGGTCGTCCACCAGCGCCTCGTAGCACCCATGTCTGCGCTCGACCCCGTACGTCTCGCCGAATCGCTCGGCGTTGGCCTCAGTCCTGCTCGCCACGGCAACCAGGTCGCCGCTGTCCGTGTGCTCCAGGGCCTGCGCGAAAGCCACGGCGATCTTCCCCGTCCCGATGATCCCCCACCGAAGCGGCACACCCATATCAGCTACCTCCGTACCTGCTCAGACTTGATGAAATAGGAAGCCCACAGGATGTAGTAGGGGCGACTCGCCGAGTCGCCCTCACACGTTGGGCCGCGAGCGAATCGGAGCCGGTACACCCCTCTCATCAATACTGAAGCTACCTGCCTCCATCACCGTCCCGGCGACGGGCAGATGATACACTGCATGGCCGTGCCGAATGGAGGCCAGCGGTGAAGTCAGCCCTGCTCGTCTGGGGAGGATGGCCGGGACACTCGCCGAAGGAGTGCGCCGAGATCTTCGGCCCGTGGCTCGAAAGCCAGGGCTACGAAGTCGAGGTGTCCGACACCCTGGACGCCTACCTGGACGCCGACAGGCTGAAGGAGCTCAGCCTCATCGTCCCCATCTGGACCCAGGGCGTCATCACGAAGGAGCAGGAGGTGAACCTCCTGGCGGCCGTGCACAGCGGCGTGGGTATCTCGGGCTGGCACGGCTGCATGGGCGACTCCTTCCGCATGAGCACCGACTACCAGTTCATGGTCGGCGGCCAGTGGGTCTCCCACCCCGGCGGCTACGTCGACTACGAGGTCAACATAGTCGACCGCGACGACCCCATCACCGCCGGGCTCGACGACTTCAAGATGATGACCGAGCAGTATTACATGCACGTCGACCCAAGCAACGAGGTGCTGGCCACGACCACCTTCGCGGGCGACCAGCAGGCCAGCAGCGCGGCCCCCTACGAGTGCTCCTGGATCGCGGGATGCGTGATGCCTGTCGTCTGGAAGCGCATGTGGGGCGCCGGCCGGGTATTCTACTCCTCGCTCGGCCACAAGCTCGACGACTTCGACGTGCCCGAGGTGATGGAGATAGCCAGGCGCGGCATGCTGTGGGCCAGCCGTGACTGACGCCGCCGCGCCCCTCGGGGTCGGCGTGATCGGCTGCGGCAGCGTCAGCAACCGGTACTTCCGCCACCTGCCCGTCTACGACCACCTGGAAGTCCTCGGATGCGCCGACGTCCAGTACGAGCGCGCCAGGGAAGCCGCGGAGCGCTACGGCATTCCGAAGGCCTGCACGGTCGCCGAAATGCTCGCCGACCCGGACATGGACCTGGTGATCAACCTGACGCCGCCGCAGACCCACGTCGACGTGGCCCTGGCAGCCATACGGGCCGGCAAGCACGTCTACTCCGAGAAGCCCCTCGCTATCGAGAGGGAGGGCGGCGCGGAGATCGTGCGAGAGGCCGCCGGGGCGGGCGTGATGGTGGGCTGCGCGCCCGACACGTTCCTGGGTGCGGGCATACAAACGAGCCGCATGGTCCTGGACGAGGGAGTGATCGGCGAGCCGATAGGCGCGTCCGCGTCCTTCACGAGTCCGGGGCACGAGCACTGGCACCCCAACCCGGGCTTCTTCTACCTGCGCGGCGGCGGGCCGGTGTTCGACATGGCGCCGTACTACTTCACGGCCCTCGTCGTGCTGCTAGGGCCGGTTGCCAGCGTCACCGGGCTCGCAAGGGTCACCAGCGAGGTGCGGACGAGCGACATACATCCGGGTGTCTCGTTCCCGGTCGAGGTGCCGACCCACGTGGCCGGCCTCCTCGAGTTCGCAGCCGGCCCGCCCGCCACGGTCACCATGAGTTTCGACGTGTGGGATCGGAGTCGCCTCGCATCGAGGTCTACGGCACCAGCGGCACGCTCAGCGTCCCCGATCCCAACAACTTCGGCGGCCCGGTGAGGGTAAAGGTCGGCGGTGCTGAGTGGGAGGAGGTTCCGCTGAGGTTCGACGAGGGAGGGCGTGGCATCGGCGCAGCTGAGATGGCGTCGGCCATCGCCGAGAGCAGACCATCCCGCATCGACGCAAGCCTCGCCTACCACGTCCTCGACGCCATGCAGGCCCTCCACGAGTCCTCCAACCAGGCCGGCCCCATCCGCCTAGCATCGACCTGCACCCGCCCAGCCCCCCGCCAAACCGGCCGACTGTGAGCAGAGGCTTCCGCCTCCGCCATCACTGATGAATAGCCGCCGCCCTGCGTCGTCATACCGGCGAGAGCCGGTATCCAGTCCCCGGATCTGTGCTACATTTGCCCACCATGTCGTCCCGAGGAGTCCCCGACGAGGGACCTGGGGCGGGGTCGGCCTCAGCCATGCCTAGAGACGACGATGCCTCTGGCCCCCCTCCATGTCGTCCCGAGGAGTCCCCGACGAGAGCCTGCCCTGAGCTTGCCGACGAGGGACTTGGTGCGGGGTCGGCCTCAACCACGCCAGGAGACGACGCCAGTTTCATCTCCGTATATACCCTTCACAAGGCCATGGTGATCCCGGGCTTGAGCGGGATTCCCGTCCGCAAGGAACCGTCCTCCTCCCAGTCCCCTGGTTGTGCTACATTGACAACCCTTGACGACTTCCTACACGTCTGTGTCGCAGAAGAGTGACAGTAGCTGATGCTCGCCTACCCAATAACGCTCGAAGATGACGACGGCACTCTGCTGACCACCTCCCCTGACTTCCCTGAGCTGACCACCTTCGGGGACGACCGCGAAGAAGCCATTGCCCGCGCGGTCCACGCACTCGAAGAAGTGATAGCGGCACGAATCCACGACCGCAGGGACATCCCCATCCCGTCACGGGGCGAAACCTATGCCGTACTGCCGACCCTCACTTCCGTGAAGGTGATGCTGTACCAGGGGATGAAAGAGCAGGGCGTAGGCAAGGCGGAGCTGGCCCGTCGCTTAGGATGGCACATGCCGCAGGTGGACCGGGTGCTCGACGTCCAGCACCGGTCTAGACTGGACCAGATGGACGCTGCCCTAGGCGCAATAGGACGGCAGCTCCACGTAATGGCAACAGCCTCGGCAGACCCGGTGGAGGCTGTCGCCGGAGGAGCGGCTCAAGGCTCAAGCTAGCGTGCGCGCCCATAATCACTAGGAGCATGACTATGACTCCCCTCGAAAAGAATGAAGTCCGCAACACCGGCGTGAACGTCACCCGGGTGGGGATGGGCGGCGCGCCCCTGGCGGGCCTGTACACGTCCGTGGAGGCGGCTACTGCCGTCGAGACGGTACGGCGCGCACACGAGCTGGGCATCGGCTACTTCGACACGGCGCCGCTGTACGGCAGCGGGCGCAGCGAGATGCTGTTCGGCGAGGCTCTGGAGACCATCCCGCGTGGCGACTACGTCCTGTCGACCAAGGTGGGGCGGCTGCTCGAGCCGGTCGCCGAGCAGCCCGAGAGCGACCAGTTCGTCGACCTGCCCAGCCTGGAGCCCACCTACGACTACTCCCGCGACGGCGTGCTCAGGTCCATCGACGAGAGCCTTGCCCGCCTGCGCCTGGACCGGGTCGACATCGTCATGATCCACGACCCGGACGACCACTTCGAGCAGACCCGCGACGAGGCGTTTCCGGCCCTGTACGAGCTCCGGTCACAGGGCGTCGTCGGAGCCATCGGCGCGGGGATGAACCAGTGGGAGATGCTCGCCCGGTTCGCCCGCGAGGCCGACCCCGACTGCTTCCTGCTGGCGGGCCGGTACACCCTGCTCGACCAGTCGGGCCTCGACGAGCTTCTGCCGCTATGCGTGGAGAAGGACATCGGCATCGTCTTGGGTGGGCCGTACAATAGCGGCATCCTTGCGTCCGACCTCTCGGACGACACGACCTTCAACTACCTGCCCGCGCCCCGCGATGTGCTGGAGAAGGCCCGCCGCATCAAGGAAGTCTGCGACCGCCACGCGGTTCCGCTGAAGGCTGCCGCCCTCCAGTTCGGGCTGGCCCACCCAGCGGTCGCCGCGACTATCCCCGGCGCTCGCTCGATCGAGGAACTCGAGGAGAACATGCGGATGGCGGCCCATCCCATACCCGCCGACCTGTGGGAGGAGCTGAGGGCCGAGGGCCTCACTCACCCCGACGCCCCTGCGCCCTGAACTCGGCAGACACTACCTGCCTCTTCTGAGCACTGCCCTTCGACAAGCTCAGGGTGAACGAATTCACCCCGGCTATCGCCAGCGCTAGGCCGCTAGAGAAGCTCCGCCTTTAGCTCCGGCGCTACGAAGTTCTTGTCCTTGGCGTAGACCTGTAGGCGGCCCCTGGTGTCGCAGACGATGACCCTGTCCTGGTCGTCGACCTCGATGCCCGTCGGGCGCTCGAACAGCCCCATCGGCACGTAGTCCTTGACCTGCTGGAAGGCGACGATGGTCGACGAGTCGCGTCTGATGATGTACTCGCCCGCCTTGGACAGCTGTATCGCGTCGCCGTACAGGGCCGCGATCACGTCGCCCTCCGGCTCGTAGATCTGGACGCGCAGGTTCCCCCAGTCAGTGACGTACACGTCGCCCTCGCTGTCGACCGCGACGTTCGCGGGGTGGCTCAGGTCGCCGCCGTCCTCCTTCGTCCCCTCGAAGGACAGCACGAGCTCGCCGTCGCCGGTGAACTTCTGGACCCGGTCGTTGCCCCAGTCGGCGATGTACACGTAGCCCTCGCGGTCGATGGTCATGCCCCAGGGCCGGTCGAACTGCCCCGGCTCCTTGCCCGAGCAGCCCCAGCCGAGAAGGTACTCGCCGTCCTTCGTGAACTTCTGTACCCGGTCGTTGCCCGTGTCGACCACGTAGACGTTGTCGTCCGCGTCGATCTCGATGCCACTGGGAGCCTTGAGCTGGCCCGGTCCCGAGCCCGCCTCGCCCCACTGCCCGATGCGCTCCCCGTCGGGGTTGAACTCTGGGTACGGGTACAGCACGTCGGACGGGAATACCGCCACATGGTGCTCCCACTCGTCGGTCACGAAGATCCTGCTGTCCTGCGCCATAGCCATCCCGGCAGGCCACGTGAACTCCCGCCTGGCGAAGTCTCCCAGGTGCTCCTCGTCGAGCGTCGTCTTGCCGATGCGCCCGAAGTCCTCCTGGTACCCAAGGCCTCTGCTCAGCACATACAGTATTTCGTCCTGAGCGGCAATCAGGTCGATGGGAAAGCGGTAGCCGCCCGTCTTGCCGTTGTGCTCGTTCGTGGGGCGGCCAAGGGAGTGGCTGAATTGCCAGGCCCTGCCCGCCGCGGCTGTGATCAGCATTGATCTACCCCCGTCTGCGACTACTTCTCGACGAACGCCGGCTTCTCGAACCGCCCGTTAACCATCGGGGCCGCGTCGAGCCCGAACCAGTCCTCGAGAATCGTCGTGTACGTGCTGCGGAAGTCGATGCCCGGGGCAAGGTCGCCGTCGACCAGGGCCTCCGCCCGCGTCTCCGGGTACTCCCCGTGCATCCCGCCCCTGACACCCGGCCCGATGGCGAACGCGACGCCCCCGGCCCCGTGGTCGGTGCCCGACCCGTTCTCCTTCACCCGCCGCCCGAACTCCGAGAAGACGAACATCAGCACGTTGCTGTCGGCGTCGTGCTCCCGCAGGTCGTCCCAAAAGTCGCCTATTGCCGACGACACCTCGTTCCAAAGCTTCGGGTGGTTCCCCACCTGCGAGGCGTGTGTGTCGAAGCCGCCGTGCTCGGTGTAGAAGATGCGCGATCCGAGGCCCGAGAAGTGGATGCGGGCCACGTCGCGCAGCTTCTGGGCCAGCGGGTTTCCGGCCTCGTACTCGACGCTGGACTCGTACTGCCCCGGCGCGACCTTCAGCATGTCTGCGCCCTTCAGGGCATCCAGCCCCGTGTTGCCGATGTACTCCATGACCGGGCCGGTGCCGATCGCCGGCGCGTACATGTTGGCGAACCGCTGCAGCAACGCCTCGCGCTGCTCCTGCTGCTCGATGGAGCTGAGCATCCCGTACGCCTCCAGGTCGGACACCGACGCCACGGAGGCGTTGGGAGCCAGGAGCGCCCTGGGCAGCCCGTAACCGACGTTCACCGCCGTGACCGGGTTGTCGCCCCCCGGGTCCAGCTCCCGAATCGTGCGCCCCAGCCAGCCCTCGGTGCCGACCACGTCGGGCTCTGCGGTGTGCCAGATGTCCATCGCCCGGAAGTGGGAGCGGGTCGAGTTCTCCCAGCCGACCCCGTGGACGACCGCCATGTTGCCCTCGTCGTAGAGGTCCTTGAGGGCGGCCATCTGGGGGTTGAACGCCATGTCGTCGTCGATACGCAGGATGTCCTCGTCGGCATAGCGTATCGTTGGCCGGTTGTCGTAGTAGTTCTGGTCGCTGTGCGGTATGACCGTGTTCAGGTAGTCGTTGCCCCCGCTGAGCTGCACCACCACCAGTACAGGGTCCTGCTGCTTGGTTGTCATGTCGCTTGCTCCTGTTCCTGCTCCTAGAGCCTTACGCCTTACCCGTCACCGCGGTCCCTGAAGAATGTTCTCTGCCGTACCAGACGTTCAGGAGTCCCCTCCGGCCGGGGGACTTCTTCGAGTATGCCCAACAGTTCCCTCACGGTTTCTATCCCTATCCGCACCTCTGCTTCGGGCATCCATGCCTCGTAGAAATTGGCGTGCATACCCTCGGCTGTATGGAACAAGCTCCAGATTCTATCCTGCCCGGTCTCCTCCACCAAGTGGTGGGCCACCAGCCGCAGCTCCCTATGGACACGATGTGGCAGTCCACGCTGGGTTGCCATGGCCTTGAGGTACTGAGACACAGCACCCCACGCCTTCTCCGACGCCTGGAGCAGGTCGCCCTTCTCGAACTCGGCATCCGCCTGCTGGAGCAGTCTGGAGCTGGTCTCTATGTACTCCTCGGCTACTTCATCTGGTGTCGTGAGCGTTGTCATCGGTACTCTCGCAACTCGGTCTTTGCTGGCGCGCCCTATCCGAACTGGTACTCCCGCGTGCCGGCGATGAGCGCCATCACCTCTCCGACGCGGCCCTTGAATTCCCTGTATCCGTCCTCAGTTCCCAGGTCTATCGGACCTGCCTCTTCAGCCTGCTCTACGAGCTCGGACCGGGTCTTCTCCCTCACTTCCAGCGGCCCGAGAATCTCCAGGCACTCGTCGACCAGGTGCTCAGGAGTCATGTCCCGGCCATTGCTCGCCGCGACCCGCTCCACGATGTCGCTGACGCCGGGGTTCTCCACGTTCCGCATCTGGTCGGCCATGAAGTTGACGCGGTTGATGAGTGCGCCGCTGTTGATCCACTCCCTGCCCGTGTGCCAGCCCTCCACGCTAGGCGGGTCGAGCAGCGCCTGGCCCATGTAACCGGTCTGGTTGCCCATCTCGCCCCAGCGCGGGTCGGGCGAGCTCAGGTCGCCCGTCAGCCTCAGCGTCCCCGCGACAACCTCGGCCGGGTTGCGCACCTTCCGGTACCGGGCGTTCTTGAAGAAGTCGGAGTTGAACATGTAGCGCAGCACCGGCTTCATCTCGTAGCCCGACTCGACGAACACACGGCACATCTCCCGGATCGCGTCCGGGTTGCCCGGCGGCTCGATGGGCCACGCGGGCACCTGCGGCTCGTCGGCCACGAAGAAGTTGTACAGGTGGCGCATGATGAACCGGTGGCAGGCCGGCTGCCGCACGATGATGTCGATCACGTCCTCACCGTCGAACTGCCCCTCATGCCCAAGGAAGCTCTTGCTGCCCGTGTCGTGGTCCTCTGGATGGAACTCGTATGGCCAGAGGTGGGGTCCCCACAGGAGGTGGTGTATCTTCGCTCCCATCGTCCAGCCGGTGAAGGCGCGCGAGCACTCGAACACGTCCTTCTCCGTGTAGTTGCTCGTCCCCATCGAGAAGAGCTCGAGCAGCTCCCTGCCCCAGTTCTCGTTGGGCGACCGCTTGTGGTTCTCGTTCTGGTCCAGCCAGTACAGCATCGCCGGGTCGCGCGCCAGGTAGACCAGCAGGTCACGGTAGTTCCCCATCCCGTGGTCGCGGAAGATCTGAACCTGCGCCAGCATCTGGTACGAGTTCTCGACCTTGGAGTCGCCGGTCGCGAACACGTGGTGCCAGAAGAGGGCCATCTTCTCCTGCAGCGGCCGCTGCGTCGTCACCATGCGCCAGAGCCAGTTTAGCTGCCCGGTCACGAGGCCCAAGCTCCGCTCTGCACCCGGGTGGTAGCGATAGAGTAGGTCGAGGTCCGCATCTGGCTGCCCCTGCGGGTCCAGCAGCATCTCCACCACGTCCTCGTAGCCGCGCTCCGCCAGCGCCTCGATCTCCGCCGGTGACTCGCCAAACCCGGCCCTGCGCATCAGGTGGGCAGTCAGGGCGACGTTATCCCTAGTAGCCATTCTCCTACCTCCGGCCGCCTGTCTTAATTGCCTTCGGCCATAGGGCGACCACAGGGCTCCCAGAGCCCGTTGCGATTCTACCACAGACATGCTATGCGGCTGGCACCCTCTTCGCGCCGTTTATGGGGGGCTTTCTGGGTGGGCTCAGAACTGGGCGCTCGCGCTGCCCAGTCCCGGCTGTTCAATGGTGACGAGGTCGCCGCGCTCTACCCACTTCGTCTCGACCAAGCTGCCCAGCAGTACGAATTCGCCGGCGCGAAGCACTCTGCCACGCCCTGCCATCGAGTTAGCCAGCCACGCCAGCGCAGCGAACGGGTGGCCCATGATGTCGGCCCCAGTGCCTGAACCGACGCTTTCGCCGTTGATGTACATGGAGCCTTCGATGCCCGTCAGATCCATCCCCTGCCATTCCCCCACAGGGGGGCCGAGCACGCATCCGGCACCGAAGAAGTCGTCCGCGATCAGCGTCGGCGTGTCCACGGACTTGTAGTCGGACCATCGGTCGTCCACCAGTTCGATGGCGGCCATCACCGCGCCCACGGCCGGCGTGACCGAGTCCTTGTCGTAGGGCGCGCGGTCCGGCGGGAGATCGGCCCGAAGCCGGACGGCGATCTCACATTCGACGCCGGGGTGGAGCAGCCGGTCGAAATCGAACGAGCCGGAGCCCTCGCGCATCGTGGAGTCGAAGACTGCCCCCGCGCACGGGTTGCGGATCCCAAGGAAGCTCTGCATCACCGGCGTCGTGCAGCCGATCTTGTGCCCAACCGGGCTCCCGAAGCCGCCGGCCTCGAGCAGCCCGTGCAGGGCACCCTGGACACGGTAGGCCTCGGTTTCGTCGGCGGGACGCACATCGGGTGGCAGCAGGCCCATCCTCTCGCACGCCAGACGCCCCGCACTCAGCGCCGAAGCCGCATGTCCTATGGCGTGCTGGTCCATCACACCGTCAGGCGCGTATCGCGCCGGAACGTCACCCTATACGCCCCAGCTCTTGTCCACGTTCTGGAGCGTGTAGGAGACGCTGTCCGCCGCATCGATGACTCTGGCGAAGACCTCGTCATGCAGGGGCCGGGCTACCCAGTCGAGCCGCGCCTGCTCCGACTCCCAGAAGCAGACGGCCTCCACCTCCGCGTCCGGCTTCAGCGCGCCGAGCGCTTCCAGATCGCTGTCCAGAAAGGGCTTGACCGAGGCCGCACTGATGAAGCCGGGCTGCTCGGCCATCGCCGGAAGCCAGTCCTCGCAGACCGCGGCGTCGAGCGCGTCCTCCATGCCGGCCTTGGCTGTCAGGTAAACGTGAAGCGAGATCATTTCACCACCTTTGTTTCCGCCCCTTCGACAAGCTGAGGGCGAGCATGTTGCGCTCTCAAGTGTCCGACATTGGTCGGGCACCTTGGCCTAGCGTGGGCTGTCCTATGAGGCCATTGTCTCGCGCAACACCTTATGTTGCAAGCACGGGGTCGCTACGATCCCTTCGGCGGACCCCATATCAACAGCAGCTTCAGCGTCTCGTCGCCGGTGTTGCGGAAGCCGTGGTCGGTCCCCTGGGGAGCCAGTACCGCGTCGCCCTGGCGGACAGGCTGCTCACGTCCGTCCATCCACATCACGCCCTCGCCCCCGATGAAGTAGTAGAACTCCTCCAGTGCGTCATGGCCGTCGTGGATGTGGGATCCCTCGCTCGCCCCCGGCGGCAGTTCCCATATCTCGAACTTGACGGGTAGCTTCACCTCCCCGTGGAAAAACCTCCGCCGGGTGATCACGCCCTCCCCCTCGTGTATCTCCGGCGTGTCGATCACGTCCGCAGTCTCGCTCTGCTTCCACTCCATGCGAACCCTCCGGGCCTCTGGTCTGGCGCCAAGTATAGCGCGGCCCGACGGCCGGGGCGCGGCAGTCCCACGCGATGCAAAGGTGCGGGCGGGGTATAATCCTCCAGACTTCCAGCCCGCACAAGGAGCCAGACATGAGCCGACCAGCGAACCCGGACCACACCGTGCTGACTATTGGGACCCCGATGAAGCCGCCCCATTGGGCGCTGCTCGAACGCGAGCTGCTGAAGGCGGAGGCCGAAGCGTGTGAAGCGTTCTACGAGCACTACTTCGACGAGCGCGGATACCTGCTTTGCGTCCCCCGGTGGGGCGGCGATGACGGGCCCGACGACGCGGCCGAGAACATGCTCAACTGGACCATGCTCCACGCACTGGGCGCGCCGGACGTGGTGCTGGACCTGTTCAAGAGGGGTTGGGAGGGCCACCTGCGCCAGTACACGGAGGCCAGGACGGAGTACGTGCCGTTCGCCCGCGACGGCATGTACTTCAAGGAGTTTCCGGTCATGTTCGACTGGATGCACAACGGCGAGGGGTTTTCGGCATTCTTCCTGCAGGGCCTCTCGGACCCGAAGGACCCGTCGTTCGCACTCCGGACCAGGCGGTTCGCCGGGTTCTACATGGGCGACGACCCCGCCGCGCCTAACTACGACGCCGAGCACAGGGTCATTCGCAGCATGTTCAACGGCAGCCGCGGCCCGCTCATGCGAAAGGCGACGGGGCTGGACTGGGCCGGCGACCCCATCGAGATCGAGGGCCGGTTCGACCCGGGACACGGCGAGCGCAACTTCGAGGAGATGATCATCCATTTCCAGGACTACAACGACGTCGTGGGCGACCATCCCCTCAACATGGGCACCACGACGCTGGGATTCAACGCCTATGCGCTGACTGGTGAGCGGCGGTACCGGGATTGGCTCGTCGGCTACGTCGACGCCTGGGTGGAGCGTACGGAGGCCAACGGAGGAATAACCCCGAGCAACGTCGGGCTGGACGGGACGATTGGCGGGGAGTGCGGCGGCAGGTGGTACGGCGGCGTCTATGGGTGGGGCTTCTCGGTGTACAACCCCGCCACTGGGAAAATCCAACACCGCCCGGCCATGATGAGTCGCGCTCCGTGGAGCTTCGGCAACGGTCTGCTGACAACGGGCGACTTCCGGTACGTCGACACCTGGAGGGGCGTCATCGACGCCGTCAACGCGAACGCGAAGATGGTCGATGGCCGGAAGCAATACCCGCGAATGCATGGCGACGAGGGCTGGTACGACTTCAGGGACGAGCCTTTCGACGACGGCGCAATGGAGATCTACTACTGGACGCTCGACCCGTCCGACAGGGAGCGCGTGGACAGCGGATGGCTCGACTTCCTGGACGGCCGCAACCCAGGCTACCCGGTCGCCGCGCTGGAGGACACCCTGGAACAGGTGCGTACGAGGATGGAGGGGGTGCGCAACGACACCGCCTCACCCGACACCCGCATGTCGGACGACATGAACGGCCTGACTCCCGCGCTCACTGAATCGCTGACTGAGCTCATGCTCGGCGGGATGCCCACCGGACGCCAGGGCCATCCGCTGCACGCCCGCGTACGCTACTTCGACCCCGACCGCGGGCGCGCCGGCGTGCCGGAAGACGTCGCCGCCCTCGTGACCGGCATGACGACGACGGAGACGACACTCACGCTGGTGAACGTGAGCCAGGTCGAGTCCCGGACCGTGATAGTGCAGGGCGGCGGCTACGGCGAGCACCAGATCGACACCGCCTCCACGAACGGGATCACAGTGGACGTCGACGGCCGTTCCTTCGCCGTCCACCTCGAGCCGGGCGCAGGCGCCGAGCTAACGCTGACCATGCGCCGCTACGCCAACCAGCCAACCCTTTCCTTCCCCTGGGCGGGATAGTGGAACAAGCCGTACGTGGAGATATAATCTGGACAGTGACTAGGTAGTGCGTATCATTGCGAAGAGCACTCTCAGAAGATTCTGGGAGCGCCACCCGAACGCCAAGCCGTCACTTGAGGCCTGGTACGAGCGAGTACGCAGAGACGATTGGGATAGTCCCGCGAGACTGAGGGAGCAGTACCCTCGGGCCAGTACCGTTGGGGGCAAGCGTGCGGTGTTCAGACTTAAGGGCAATGACTACAGGTTGGTGGTGGAGATCGACTACCGGCGCGGCACCGTATACATCCGCTTCATAGGCACACATGCTGAGTACGACCGCATCGATGTTCAGGAGGTGTAGATGTGCCGACCGTAAGTCCCATACGTACCGAGGATGACTACGAAGTGGCGCTTGCCAGGATTGCTGAGATATTCCATGCCGAGATCGGTACACCCGAGGGCGACGAGCTCGATGTCTTGGTGGACCTGGTCGAACTGTACGAGGAAAGGCACCACGCCATCGCCTTCCCGAGTGCCATCGCCGCAATCGAGTTCCACATGGACCAGCACGGCCTGACCCAGCGCGACCTAGTGCCATATATTGGAAGCCGCGACCAGGTGTCGGAGGTCCTGGCTGGGGAGCGCGACATTACCATGTCGATGGCTCGCGCGCTTCATAGACACCTGGGAATATCGGCCGACGTGCTGCTCCAAGACCCGGTGGCAGAACTAGAAGGTGTGGCGCCAGTTTGAGCCGGCCAGGGTGATAGACCGAATAGGGCATTCTCTAGCCGCGACCCAGGTAGCATGACATCAAGAGCCAATCCATAGTGCCTGTGCGAGCGGAGTCCGGTTGAAAATCACCGACATCGAGATCATCCCAATATACCCCAAGCTGGCGCTGCGATACGGCAACCCCGATGCGCAGGCCAGGATGGCCAACATCGACTGCCGCACCGTCTTCAAGGTCACGACCGACGTTGGCATAGTCGGCTACGGCGACTACTACTGGGCCGACCCGGTCCCCAGATCCGAAGTCGAGCCGCTGATCGACCGCAGCCCCTTCGACTTCATGCTCGCCGACCTCAACCTGGGGCTGGGCGCGGCGCTCTACGACGCAATGGGCAAGTATCTGGAGGTGCCCGTCTACAAGCTGCTCGGCCAGAAGGTCCGGGACTCCGGAGCGGTCGCGGCGTGGACCCGTCCCTGCTCCGCCGAGATCTTCGCCGGAGAGATCCGCCGGGCAGTCGACGAGGGCTACCGCGTCTTCAAGATGCACACCAGCCCCGAGTTCGACCCGCTGCTCCAAGCCGAGGCCGCGGCCGACGTTGCGCCCGACGGGTTCAGGCTGCACTACGACTTCAACGGCTACGGGCGGACGCTCGGCGTACTCAAGCCGCTCGTGGCCGAGATGGAGCGCCGCCACCCCATCGTCGGCTTCATCGAGGACCCGCTGCCGCGAACTGACATCGACGGCTGGAGGAGGCTGCGGGCCCAGACCACGATACCAATAGTCCACGGCGGCTTTCCCGCGCTGACAGGCCACCACGAGATGGCCAAGGGCGTCGCCGACATATACATGCTGCTGGGCCCGCTGGCCGACATGATGTCGCGCGGCACGGCCGCTGCGGCGGCGAACACTCAGGTCATCATGCAGCTCACGGGCGGCACGCTGATGAAGGCCATGACGCTGCACCTGATGGCTGTGCTCCCCACCGCCTCGGCACACTCGATCAACCTCGACGACCAGTACGAGGAGGACATCACCACCGAGCGCATACCGGTCGAAGAGGGCTTTTCCTCGGTGCCTGAAGGGCCCGGCCTCGGCTACGATGTCGACGAGTCGATGATACGGAAGCTCGCCGCCAATACCCCAAGGGAGAAAGACATCCCGCGGGTCATCGGGCTACTCCGGCTGCCCAACGGGCGCACCGTCCACACCCCGCGCTGGGCGCCGGTGCAGCGCATCACGGGCACTGAGGAGGGAGACATCCGCGGCATCGACTTCGACCGCTGGGTCGACGACGGCACCGACGAGTTCGAGCAGGCGTATCAGAGGATGAAGGCCGAAGCCGAAGCGCGAGGGCAACAGGTAGTCGATTAAGCTAAGCAGCATCCCAAAGCACCGCGAACGACGAGTTCCACAGGGCAAGTGCAAGCAAAGCGCGTTCGCCCTGAGCTTGTCGAAGGGCAGTGCTCCGCGAATACTGATGAGTTTGGGTGAACTCTTAGGCCCCGGCGATAGGAGGTCCAGGTGAAGATCACTGACATCGAAATCATACCCATACACCCCAGGCTGGCGGAGCGTTACGACAATCCCGTGGGCCGCGCCAGGATGGGCGACATCGACTGCCGCATGGTGTTCAAGGTGACCACGGACGCCGGCATCATCGGCTACGGCGACTACGACTGGCCCGGTCCGCCTCCGCCGAGGTCGATGGTCGAGCCGCTGATCGACCGCAGCCCCTTCGACTTCATGCTCGCCGACGTGAACCTTGGCCTCGGCGTAGCGCTCTACGACGCCATGGGCAAGTACCTGGAGGTACCCGTCTACAAGCTGCTTGGCCAGAAGGTCCGGGACGCCGGAGCGGTCGCCGCTTGGACGCGGCCGTGCACGGCCGACGTGTTCGCGGGCGAGGTCCGGCGGGCCGTGGACGAGGGCTACCGTGTCTTCAAGATGCACACGAGCCCCGAGTACGACCCGATCAGACAGGCGGAGGCCGCGGCGGACGTTGCGCCCGACGGGTTCAGGCTCCACTACGACTTCAACGGCGTGGGGCGCTCACTCGGCGTCGTCAAGCCGCTGGTCGCCGAGATGGAGCGCCATCACCCCATCGTCGGGTTCATCGAGGACCCCCTGCCGCGCACCGACGTGGACGGCTGGCGAAGGCTCCGTGACCAGACGACGATACCCATCGTCCACGGCGGTGGGCCCGCGCTGGGTGGCCACTACGAGATGGCGAGCGGCATGGCCGACATCTTCATGCTGGGAGGCCCCATCGGCGACACGATGCAGCGTGGTATTGCCGCCGCCCGCGCGAACATGCAGGTCATCATGCAGCTCACCGGCGGCACGCTGATGAAGGCGATGACCCTGCACTTCATGGCCGTGCTGCCGACCGCCTCGGCCCACTCGATCAACCTGGACGACCAGTACGCCGAGGACATCACCACCGAGCGCATACCGGTCGACGAGGGTTTCTCGCCGGTGCCGGAAGGGCCCGGGCTAGGCTACGAGGTCGACGAGGCCATGCTGCGTAAGGTAGCGTCGAACCTCCCCATCGAGGAGACGCGGCCCAGGGTCATCGGCGTCCTCCGCCTGCCCAACGGCGCCGTCGTCCATACGCCGCGCAAGCCAAGGCCCCAGCGCATCACCGGCATGGAAGAGGGAGACATACGCGGCATCGACTTCGGCTGGTGGGAGGACGACGGCAGCCCCGAGTTCGACGAAGCCTACGCCCGCATGAAGGAAGCCGCCGAGGCGAAGGGCCAGGAGGTCGTCGACTAGGAGACTATCTCAAACAGCTGGAGAACTCCAGCCTGGCCAAGTGCAGGAAGAGACACGTTCGCCCTGAGCCTGCCTGTCCTGAGCCTGTCGAAGGGTCGAAGGGCAGTGCTCACCAGTGCAGTTTAGTTCTAAGATGAATCTCCAAGTCGCTACGGCCGGATCGCCGACCCGTCGGCCCGGCGTACCGTGTCCCACGCCCCCCCGTAGGCGCGCTCCTTGAACGGGAACTTCGCCGCCAGCGCCTCGTCCACATCGATGCCGAGCCCGGGCATGCCGTTGGCCCACATGTACCCGTCCCGCACCTCTGGACAGCCTGGGAATACCTCCCGCGTGCGCTCGCCGAATATCGCGTACTCCTGGATGCCGAAGTTCCAGGCGTTCAGGTCGAGCATCAGGTTGGCGGCGTGTCCGACCGGCGACGTGTCGCCCGGCCCGTGCCACGCCGTCCGTACGCTGAACGCTTCGCACAGTGCCGCCAGCTTCCGGGCCGGGGTCAGCCCCCCGATCTGCGAGATGTGCACACGGATGAAGTCGATCAGCCGGTCCTTGATCATCGGGATGATCTCGTGGGGGTTGTTGTAGAGCTCGCCCATGGCCAGTGGCGTGGATGTCTGCTGGCGGACTATGCGGAAGTAGTCGTTGTCCTCGGGCGGGAACAGGTCCTCTAGGAAGAAGAGCTTGAACCGCTCCACGTCCTTCGCGAACCCGACACCCAGTATGGGCGGGATGCGCTCGTGGACGTCGTGCAGCAGCTCCACGTCCCAGCCGACGGTCGACCGCAGGTGCTCGAAGAGCGCCATCGCGGTGCGGATATACGGCATGGGCTCGAATACGCCGGGTGGATGCTCTTCCAGTTCGCCCGACCCGGAGCTGTGGCGGGTACGGCCGGTCGCGATGCGCGGCCCCTGCCTTGCGGCTGTGTCTCCCCCGCGGGCCCCGTAGGACCGGAACCCGGGCGTCGGCATCTGCACACGGACGTGGTGGTGTCCCTCCTCGGTGAAGGCCCGTACGCTGTCCTCCACCTCCTTGGGCTCGGCGCCGCTGGCGTGGACGTACACGGCCGCGGCGTCCCGCGCCTTCCCGCCCCACAGGTCGTACACCGGCATGCCGGCCAGCTTGCCCTTGATGTCCCACAGGGCCTGGTCGATCCCGCTCAGCGCGTTGTTCAGGACCGGCCCGTTGCGCCAGTACGACGAGACGTAGCTGGACTGCCAGATGTCCTCGATATCCCCGGGGTCCTTGCCGATGACGAATGGCCGCAGGTAGTCATTCACGGCGGCCAGCACGGCTGTGGGCCGCTGTGTGAAGGTGGCGCATCCCACGCCGTAAAGCTCCGGCTCGGTAGTCTCGACCTTCACGATCACCAGCCGTATCCCGTCCGGCTCGGTGAGGATCACCCTAACGTCCCTGATTAGCGGGTTAGCCATGCCTATTTCCTTTCGCCGGAGAGAGCTTAGCCGGAGTTGAGTTTCGGGTCATTACTATGAAAACAGTGCGCTGCCACCCAACATGTCGTCCTGAGGAGTCCCCGACGAAGGACCTGGGGAGGGGTCGGCCTCACCCAAACCAAGAGACGACGCGATCAGGAGCAGCTCGCGAGTCAGCGCCTAGCTGCCCGGAGTCACCAGTACCCACATGGGGCCGCCTCCCACCGTGTAGACGTCCAGCGGCGTGAGTGCGCCCGAGCCCTGGTCGATGGAGTACGAGGCCACGCGGCCCGTCTCGAGGCCGGCGGCGTACAGGAACCGCCCCGAGGGGTCGATGTCGAAGGCGCGCGGCACGCTCTCGGTCGGCGTGTGGCCGATAGCAGTAAGCAGCCCGGTCGACTCGTCGACGCTGAAGGCGGCGATGGTGTCGTGCCCGCGGTTGGGCGCGTACAGGAACCGCCCCGACGGCGTCATCCGTATCTGGGCGCAGCTGTTCTCACCGGAGTAGCCCTCGGGCAGCGTCGGGACCGTCTGAAAGGCCCTCAGTAGGCCGGTGTCTCGGTCCAGCGCGTAGGCGGTCACGCTGCAGCCCTGCTCGTTCGACGTGTAGAGCACGTCGAGGCCGGGGTGGAAACAGAAGTGGCGCGGACCGTCAACCGTCGAGGGCGTCAGCGAGGCAGGCTCGTTGGGAGAGAGCCGCCCCGTCTCCTGGTCGAACCGGAACTGGTATATCGCGTTGGGGCCCTTGTCGGCTATGTGCGGCACGAACGCGAAGCTGTTCGAGGCATCGGTCTGGATGCAGTGAGCGCCGGTGTCCGTATCGACCCACTGCACGACCGGTTCCTGGACTGCGCCGTTGGAGCCGATCCGGTGCACCGAGACGCCCGCGCCGCCGTAATACGCGGACAGGAGGAACCGGCCCCGCCTGCCCGTGGACATGTAGCAGGGGTCGGCCCTCAGCGCCACCTCGCCTATAGCGGATATGGCCCCCGACTCCTCGACAGAGTAGCTCGAGACCATGTTGTCGCCCCTGCGTCCCACGTAGAGGAAGCCCCCGCCCGGATGTCTCGCAATTGGGGCTGGTCGCCCCGGCACGTGGAAGCTCGCCAGCGGTTCGAGTCGCCCGCTGGCGTCGTCCATCGAAAGAAGCGCGACCCGGTCCTCCTCGGATACTGTCACATACACAAAGCCCATCTCATCCCTCCATGAGCACGACGCCCCAAGAACATACCATCATCCACTGGTGCAATTCCAAGCCGCCGTGACACGGAACCCACCGCCGTAGGGGCGGGTTTGAAACCCGCCCTCCCCTCGGTTGTGCCGTCATGACGGCACAGACCCACGTGAAATGGCTCTTGACCGCAATGCGGGCATCGCCCATCCTTGCCACCGGCCATCCCACGCGGCCCCAGTCCCAGGAGGAGCCATGATCACAGACTTCAGGCACGTCATTCCACGCCTCCAGCAGCGAATCGAAGAACTCGGGCGGGCAGTCGTCCGCGACAGGCAGGAGATCGCCGGCTGGCGGATGCACCGAGGCGACGTCGACGACGGCGCGTCCCCCTCGCTCGACGACTCCGGCTGGACCCCGCTCGAGTCCTGGGACGGCACCGACGCCCCGAGCTGGTTCCGCGCCCGCGTCACCGTGCCTGAGCGCTTCGACGGCCTCCCTGTGTCGCTCTCGCTCAAGGTCGGCGGTTACCTACATTCGCTCTTCAACGCGGAGGCCCTCGCGTTCGTCGACGGGGAGCTTGTGCAGGGGCTCGACGCCTACCACCACGACATCCCCATCGCCGAGAGCACCGAGGGGGGCCGCGAGTACCTGATCGCCCTCTACGTGTTCTGGAAGCCCGACTTCAAGAAGACCGACTGGCAGCCCACCTCCATGCGCCCCCACCCCGACCTGGAGCCCGGCACTGCGGTCCAGCTGATCGACAGGACTGCCGAGGCGTTCTACTGGGACGTGGCGACCGCATACGATGTGGCGTTATCGCTCCCGGAGGACTCGGTCGACCGGGCGCGCATCCTAGGCGCCCTGGACCGGGCCATCGTGAGTGTCGACTTCCGAGAGCCCGGCAGCGACGCCTTCTACGACTCCATCCCGGCCGCCGCCCGGCAGTTGGGCTCCGATCTGTTCGAATCGACCTTCAGCCCTCCCGTGCCGACGGCCATCGCCGTGGGCCAGACTCACATCGATCTGGCATGGTTCTGGCCGCTCGACGTCAACAGGTTCAAGGTCGGCCGCTCCGTGGCCACCGTGCTCGACCTGATGGAGCGGTACCCCGAGCTCACCTTCATGCAGAACCAGGGCAAGGTCTACGACTACTGCCGCCGCGACTTCCCCGAGCTCTACGAGGCCGTCCGGGAGCGCGTCGCCGAGGGCCGCTGGGAGGTGAACGGCGCGATGTGGACCGAGCCCGACTGCAACATGCCGTCCGGCGAGTCCCTCGTCCGCCAACTCACCTTCGGCCTCCGCTACTTCGAGCGCGAGTTTGGCGGAAGCGGCGACGCGCTGATCGTCATGGACGCCTTTGGCTACTCCTGGGCGCTCCCCCAGCTACTCCGGCGCTGCGGGCTGAAGCACTTCCTCACGAACAAGATGTCCTGGAACCAGTTCAACCGCCTTCCGTACGACTCCTTCATTTGGCAGGGCATCGACGGCAGCACGGTCGTCGCCCACCAGCTCACCGCGAGGTCCCCTGGCCGCGACGGCTGGACGACCACCTGCAACGCCGTCCTCGACGCGCCCACCCTCGCCGAGACCTGGGCCATGTACCAGCAGAAAGACCAGGCCGACAGCGTGCTCTTCACCTACGGCTACGGGGACGGCGGCGGTGGGCCCACGACCCAGATGCTCGAGACGGGCCGCCGGATACGGCAGCTCGGCGCGCCCGTGGCCCTCGAGCACGGCACGGTGCAGGGCTATCTCGAAGGGCTGGAGCGGCGGCTGGAGTCGGGGCCACACCACGTCTGGGCCAACGAGCTATACCTGGAGCTGCACCGGGGCACCTACACGTCCAAGGGGATAATCAAGCGCGGCAACCGGAAGGGCGAGGTCGCCCTCCACGACAGCGAGCTATACGCTGCCATGGCTCACCTGCTGACAGGCAGCGAGTACCCCCGCGACGCCCTTTACGAGGCCTGGGATCTGCTCCTGGTAAACCAGCAGCACGACATCCTCCCCGGCTCCATCACCCGCGAGCCCGAGGAGGACGCCGTGAGGGACTACGCCCGCGTCCAAGAGCTAGCCGCGGACATCATCGGCGACGCCACCCACGCCATCGCCGACAGCATCGACGCCGGCGGCGACGCGCTGGTCGTCTTCAACCCCGTCTCGTGGCGGCGCGACGGGATCGTCGAAGTAGATGAGGGCTCGCTCCCCGGCGGAGCCCAGCTGATCGATCTGGAAGGCCGCGCCGTCCCCCACCAGGTCACAGGCGACGGCCGCCTGCTCGTGCAGGTGGGCGGCGTGCCCTCCTGCGGCTACACGACCCTCGGCATCGAGCAGGGGGAACCGGGCTTCGAGTCGTCGCTGGCCGTATCTGAAACAGCCATGGAGAACCGCTTCTTCCGGCTCGAGCTCGACGAGAAGGGCCGGATCGCCTCCCTATACGACAAGCTGACGGACAGGCAGGTGCTGGCGCCGGGGTCGGCCGGCAACGTGCTCCAGCTATTCGAGGACCTGCCCCTCAACTACGACGCGTGGGACATCGACCGGTACTTCGAGGACAAGGCGTGGGAGATCGAGGGCGTAGAGTCGGTCAGCGTGACCGAGACGGGGCCGGTCCGCGCCACGGTAGAGATCACCCGCCGCTTCTCCCGCTCCTCGATCACACAGCGGCTGCATATCTACGACTCCATCCCGCGAATCGACTTCCACACCGAGGTCGACTGGCACGAGACCCACACCCTGCTCAAGGCCGCCTTCCCCGTCGCCGTCAACGCCTCCCGCGCCACCTACGAGATCCAGTTCGGCGCGATCGACCGCCCGACCCACCGCAACACCTCGTGGGACCAGGCCCAGTTCGAGGTCTGCGCCCAGAAGTGGGCCGACCTGTCCGAGGGCGACTACGGCGTGTCGCTCCTGAACGACTGCAAGTACGGCTACGACGTGGAGGGCAGTGTCATGCGCATCAGCCTCCTGCGGTCGCCCACCAAGCCCGACCCGCAGACCGACCAGGGCAGCCACGAGTTCACCTACAGCCTCATGCCCCACTCGGGCGACTGGCGAAATGCCTCCACCCGCGCCGGCTACGAGCTCAACTACCCCATGACGGCAGTGAGAGTCGCTGAGAGATCATCTCAAGACTCATCCGGCGAGCTCCGGCCGGGGAAGATCGTTCGTCCTGAGCCTGTCGAAGGACAGTTCCCCAGCAGCACAAACCGCTCTGAGATACCTTCTAAGGACGCCTCACCCTCCGGCAACCTGCCCACGGAGATGTCCCTCGTCGCCCCAGACCGCGAAGGCCTGTTCGTAGACACCGTAAAGCTCGCCGAAGACGACGACCGCCTCGTAGTCCGCTGCTACGAGGGCCACAACACCCGAGGCCCCGCAAGCCTCCACTTCGGAGTTCCCGCGACCACCGCCCACGAGGTAGACCTTCTCGAACGCGACGAAGGACCCGCCTCCCTGAACGACGGCGCCCTAACCTTCGACGTAGCCCCATACGAAGTCCGCACCTTCGCCGTGGAGACGGCGTCGTGCTACGATTAGGTCACTAGCAGGCTGGCAACCATGACCACTACGGCGCGACATCAGGAAATCAGCAGGACTTTCCTCGAACACGCGGAGATTGAGTTCGGGAAGGGCGACCTTCTTCAGGCCTCCGAGAAGGCGTGGGGCGCGGTGGCCCACTACGTGAAGTCCGTTGCCAAAGAGCGGGGCTGGCCGGACGGTAGTCACAGGGGCATATCCGACAATGCCAGGAGACTGATGCACCTGACCTCAGACCCCGACGCATACGGGCGTATGTTCCAGGCGATGAATGCCCTTCACGTAAACTTCTACGAAGAGCATCTCCACGAGAGTGATGTGAGGCGTAGTATCTCCGACGCCAGGGCACTGATCGCCGCCATGGAGACAGCCGAAGCCTCACTTTGACCTTGGCCCTAGTCGCACCGACCGCGACAGCCTGTTCGTGGACATCGCACCGTACAGGGATCGTGGCCTAGGACGGCTGATGGTCCTCCGCTGTCTTGACACTCAGCTGTAGTCCAAGTGCGCGCGTGACCTTGAGCAGCGTCGCCACCGATGGGTTGCCGTTAGCTGATAGCGTTCTGATCAGACCGGCGCGGTCGAGCCCAGCCGTCCTTGCAATGGCGCTCATGTTCTGTGCCCGTGCGATCGTATTGAGTGCGGCGCGAACGTCGCTCCCGTCGCCGGGGTCCTCGTCGATAGCCATCTCAAGATATGCCCGTGCCCGCTCGGGGGTGCTGATGTACTCGGCCGCGTCGAACTTCGTTAGCTTCAGTGACATGTCACCCCTCCAGTTCCTTGGCAAGACGCTTGGCTGTCTGCACGTCACGGCCCTGGCTGCCCTTGTCGCCGCCACACAGCAGAACGACTATGTCGGCACCTCGACGAACGAAGTAGAGTCGGTAGCCAGGGCCATAGCTGATACGCATCTCAGCGACACCGCCGCCGACTGAGCGAACATCGCCGAGATGCCCACGCTCTACGCGCTCCAGCCGCCTGGTGATCGAGGCAGCGGCACGGGCGTCCTTTAGGTTGCCTAGCCACCGCCTGAACGCCTCCGTCTGAAGAACCCTGAACACATCATTAGTTGTAGAGGATCGTCTACATCCTGTCAAGGGCGTCTATAAGGGAGAGGCCGCCGGTCCGTCCTTAGGAAGCCGCTACTGGCCAGGGCCATCCATCGGCGATGGACTCCTCGAATACAGCCTTGGGATGTTCCTACTGCCCTCGCGCTCCACGCAGTCCCACAACCCTGCCGACGATAGCCTCCCCCACGCGGCGCACCAGCTCCAGGTCCCGCGCCGTATAGGCTGACGGCTCGGTCGACGCCAGCACCAGCGCCGCCGAGGCCTTGCCCTCGTGCTCCAGGGCGACCGTGAGCATCGAGCGTATCCCCGTGTTCAGCGTCGACCCGAGGCGCGGGAATCGCTCGCGCAAAGCCTCGACCGGCCCGCCTATCACGATCCCACCCCCCACCCTCATCCCGGCTTCCACGACCGTGTCCGACAGGGTTCTACGGTGGCCCGTCACTCGCCCGGGCACGTTGCGGCCCGTCACGTAGGCGTCGGTGAAGACGTAGCCCTCCATGTCGAGCAGTCCGATGTTCATCCGGTCGATCGGCATGACGGACCCCAGCAGGCGCGCGATGTAGTCTCCCAGCTCCTCCATGGACCCGGCGGACTGGGCCGCCCGCGCGGCCTCCTCGACGATTCGGTCGTTCTCCATCAGGGATGCTCCTTCGCGCTGCGACGTAGATTACTGGCCCCCCAGGTGAAGGGGTATACTACACGCACATGCTGAGCATCGAAATCATACGGGACGACCCGGACCGCGTTCGCCGCGCCGCCGAACTTCGCGGCGACAGCGTCGACGTGGACCGCATCCTCCGGCTCGACGAGCAACGCAGGGCGGCTGTGCACGAGGGCGACGAGCTCCGCGCCCGCCGCAACGACGTGAGCCGGCAGATCGGCGCATCCAAGGAGAAGCCGCCCGAGCTCATCGACGAGATGCGCACCGTCGGCGGCCGCATCAAGGAATTGGACGCGCAGACGCGTGATGTCGAAGAGGAGCTCGACGGCCTCCTCCTGTCCCTCCCCAACATACCCGGCAGCGAAGTGCCCGTCGGCGAGGACGAGGACGAGAATGTCCTGCTGCGCACGTCAGAGGACCTGCCGTCCTTCGACTTCGAGCCCGCTCCCCACTGGGAGATCGGCGAGAGGCTGGACATCATCGACTTCCAGCGAGGGGCGAAGCTGGCCGGGTCTCGCTTCTACGTGCTCAAGGGTCGGGGCGCGGCGCTGCAGCGGGCCCTCATATCGTGGATGATCGACACTCACGTTGGCGCCGGCTACGAGGAGATGTACCTGCCCGACATGGTCTTGGCTGAGATCACGACGGGCTCGGGCCAGCTCCCCAAGTTCGCCGACACCATGTACCACGACGACGAGGACGGCCTCTGGCTCGTGCCGACCGCCGAGGTGCCCCTGACCGGCCTGCACGCGGGCGAGATACTCGACCCGGGCATACTGCCCCTAAACTACACGGCCCACACACCATGTTTCAGGCGCGAGCGGGCCGCCGCCGGGCGCGACACGCGCGGGATCAAGCGCGTCCACCAGTTCGAAAAGGTCGAGATGTACAAGCTGGTCGAGCCTGAGCAGTCGGACGCCGAGCTGGACGTCATGCTCGCCCAGGTCGAGGAGATGTGCCGCCGCCTCGACATACCCCACCAGGTCAAGATACTGTGCACCGGGGACATGGGCTTCGCCTCGGTCAAGACCTACGACGTCGAGATGTGGGCGCCTGGCTGCCGCGAGTGGCTGGAGGTCAGCTCCTGCTCGACGTGCGGCGACTTCCAGGCCAGGCGCTCCGGCATACGCTACCGGCCCGAGCCCGGCGCGCGCCCCCGCTTCGTGCACACCCTGAATGGCTCGGGCCTCGGCGTCGCCCGCGTCGTCATCGCCGTGCTGGAAAACTACCAGCAGGCCGACGGCTCGGTCGTCGTCCCCGAGGTGCTAAGACCCTACACCGGCTTCGACGTGATCCGATGACTCACTACAACCCCGCCATTCCTCTGAGCATAGGCGCCCTGCTACCCACCATGTCGTCCCGAGCCTCCTGGCGAGGGACCTGGGGCGGGGTCGGCCTCGACCATGCCAAGAGACGACGGCGTAGAGACAAGACTGACAGATAGCAACACTGAGGTCCTCGAAAGGAGAAAGACATGACGGCCATTCGAAACTGGCGGGACGCAGCACCGGTGGTGGGGCACGAGAGCGCCATCATCTGGCGGCTGTTCGACGAGCAGGGCACGAGGGACTTGCCCGACGACGAGGCCCCCCTGCAGGGCATACAGTCCCTCACCATGCACCGGATGCAGCCGGGCAAGAGCGGCGACTACCACGTCCACGAGAACCGCGAGCAGGTCTACTACTTCACCGAGGGCCGCGGCAAGATGAAGATCGACGACGTGGTGCACGACGTCCAGAAGGGCGACGCCGTGTGCATACCCCCCATGTCCTGGCACCAGATGATCAACGACACCGACGACTGGCTCGAGCACCTCATCATCACCGCCTGGGTCAAGGAGGGCTACGCAGGCATCGGCCTTTCGTCGTAGGACCGTCATTCCGGCGAAAGCCGGATTCCTGCGAGCAGGAACTGTCGCCAATCCAGGGGGAGGTTGGGCTGGCGAGCGCGTCCGATGACCAGCTCAAGACACTGACGATCAGCTTGGCTTCACCGGGCTAATGGAGCGGATCACGGACGATCAGCCCAAAGGATAAAGATGTTCGAGACGCTGTCCGAAAAACTGAACGGCGTGTTCCGCGGCCTCGGCAGCAAGGGTCGCCTCACCGAGAAGGACGTGGACGCTGCCCTGCGCGAGGTCCGCATGGCCCTCCTGGAGGCCGACGTAAACTTCCGGGTCGCCCGCAACTTCGTCGGCAAGATACGCGAACGCTCGCTGGACGATGACGTGCTCAGGAGCCTGACGCCCGGCCAGCAGGTCGTGAAGATCACCAACGAGGAGCTGACCACGGTCCTGGGCGGGGGCATAAAGCGCCTCGAGCCCGCGCCGAAGCCCCCCTCCGTCATCCTGATGGTCGGGCTCAACGGCGCCGGCAAGACGACGATGACCGGCAAGCTCGCCAGACGGTTTAAGCGAGACTCCCAGGGCCCCCTAATGGTGGCGGCCGACCTGCAGCGCCCCGCGGCCATCGAGCAGCTTCAGACCCTCGGCAGGCAGATCGACGTCCCCGTACACCGCGGCGAGGGGCGCGACGCACCCAAAGTCGCCGCGGCGGGCGTCAGGCGCGCGGCCGAGACCGGCGCGTCGTGGGCCCTCGTGGACACGGCTGGCCGCTTCCAGGTAGACGACGACCTGATGAAAGAGCTCGAGGCCGTCAGGGACGCCGTCCAACCCGTCGAGACCCTGCTCGTAGTCGATGCCATGACCGGACAGGACGCCGTCGCCGTAGCCCAGGAGTTCCATGAGCGCATCGGGCTCACCGGGCTCGTGCTCACCAAGCTCGACGGCGACGCCCGGGGCGGCGCGGCCATCTCCATAGTGTCCGTGACGGGCGTGCCCATCAAGTTCATCGGCACGGGCGAGCGGCTCGACGCGCTGGAGGAGTTCCACCCCGACAGGCTGGCCTCCCGCATCCTCGGTATGGGCGACATGCTCACCCTCATCGAGAAGGCCCAGACCTCCTTCGACCAGGACGAGGCCGTCAAGCTGGAGAAGAAGATCCGCCAGGCCACGTTCGACCTGAACGACTTCATGGCCCAGCTTCAGCAGGTCAAGAGCATGGGCTCCCTCAGCCAGATCATGGAGATGATCCCCGGAATGTCCGCGATGAGGGGCCGGGTTTCCGAGGCGGACCTCGACGACGGCCAGCTCGTCAAGGTCGAGGCCATCGTCTACTCCATGACGCCCGCCGAGCGCAGCAACCCGAGCATCATCGGCGGCAGCAGGCGGCGGCGGATAGCGAAGGGGAGCGGCACGACCCCGCGAGACGTCAACCAGCTCCTCAACCAGTTCAAGCAGACCCAGAGGCTCATGAAGCAGATGAGCACCGGCAAGGGCATGAAGGAAATCTCGAGGATGTTCCGCTGACCCTTCGCCGCACCTGCCCGTCACACTAGGAGGCCGCCCCATGAAGTTCCGTGTAGGCGTAATAGGCGCGACAGGGTTCATCGGCACCCCTTATCGCGCCCAGATCAGGGACGCGAAGGACGACGCCGACATTGTCGCTCTGTGCGCCCGCCGCCGCGGCCCGCTCGAAGAGGCCGCCAGGGAGGACGGCGCCGACTTCGTCACCGGAGACTGGCGCGAGATAGTCGAGCACCCCGACGTCGACCTCGTGATGGTCGTAACGCCAGATGCTCGGCACCACGAGGCGGTCATGGAGTGCGCGGCGCGCGGCAAGCACCTGATCTGTGACAAGCCCATCGGCGCGAACGCCGCCGAGGCGTACGACATGTGGTCGGCCTACCGGGACTCCGGCCTGGGCCACTTCGTGCCCTTCTGGACCCGCTACCTAGCCGTATTCGCCCGCACGAAGGAGATCGTCGACTCCGGGGTCTTGGGCGAGGTGCGGGGCGTCGTGTGCCGGTGGCAGAACCCCCGGCCCGAGGCAATGCCCTTCACCTGGCGCGACGACGCCTCGGTGTCGTCGTCAGGCAGCATCGGCGACCTGGGCTCCCACGCCTACGACACGGTGAGGTGGCTGATGGGGCTCGAGGCCGTCCGCGTCATAACCCACGCCGGCGTCATTACCCCGCCAAAACCGGACATCGGCGACCCCAACCTGGAGGAGGCGTTGCGCTGGGGTGAGACCCACCTATCGAGCGACAGCGAGCGCGTCCGGGCCGGGACTGCCTACGACTACGGCTCGATCTCGATCGAGTTCGCCGGCGGCGCAATCGGCTACATCATGCCATCCCACTCGCCATATCTGCGGAAGGGGCTGGCGCCCGATATGGAGATACACGGCACGAAGGCCTCGCTGGGCGTCGAGCGATGGGCGGGCCGGCTGATCCTGGCCTGGCCCGAGGACGATCCTGAGTTGCTGGAGACGGTGCCCGCCGGCGGGCCCGTCAACCAGTTCGCCCAGTTCGCCTTCCCCGGCGTGCGCCAGCGGGCCGAGGGCTCGGGCGCCGACCACCCTGGCCTGGACGACGGCTGGAAGGCCCAGCTCCTCACCGACGCCGCGGCCCTCTCCGCCCAGCGCGGCGCCTGGGTAGACCTCGACGAGCTAAACCCCGAGGCATAGCCGGGAACCCCCTCTCCCTGAGGGAGAGGGTTGGCTGCAGGTAGGAAACTGCACAAATTGAAAGTACTACTTGCAATTTGCACACCACGCTGCTATCTTGACGGCCATGATAGAGCGCGAAATCGCACCCCGCCTGGCGGCCCTCTTCCGGCAGTACCCTTTTGTCACAGTGACAGGGCCGCGCCAGTCGGGTAAGACCACCCTCTGCCGCTCGGCGTTCCCAGACCTCAGCTATGCCAACCTGGAGGCGCCCGACCAGCGCGACTTCGCTGAATCGGACCCGAGGGGATTCCTCGCCCAGCTGGGCGAGGGCGCAATCATCGACGAGGTCCAGCACGTCCCCGCGCTCCTCTCCTATCTCCAGGTCCTCGCCGACGAGAGGGGCCGGAACAGCCTCTTCATACTCACGGGCAGCGAGCAGTTCAGGCTTTCCGATGCCATCAACCAGTCACTCGCCGGGCGGACTGCGCTGCTCCGTCTGCTCCCGTTCTCGCTGGCTGAACGCCGGCAAATGGGCGTGAGCGCTGCGGTGGATAACATCCTGTACTCGGGGTTCTACCCCCGGATTCTCGACCAAGGACTCGATCCGCGGCAGGCCCTCGGAGATTACATCGAGACCTACGTCGAGCGCGACGTTCGCCGGTTGGGAGAGATCCGCAACCTCTCCGGCTTCCGTACATTCGTCCGGCTGTGCGCCGGACGAGTCGGGCAGCTGCTCAACCTCACGTCGCTCGGGTCTGATGCCGGCGTTTCTCATACAACGGCGAGAGAGTGGCTCACGGTGCTGGAGGCGAGCTACATCGTCTTTCAGCTACAGCCATTCCACGCGAACATCCGTAAGCGTCTGGTCAAGTCCCCCAAGCTCTACTTCTACGACGTTGGGCTCGCCAGCTATCTCATCGGCGTCGAGAACGCGAGGCAGGTGGCCACCCATCCCCTCAGGGGCGCGTTGTTCGAGAACGCTGTCGTCGCGGAGGTGCTGAAGCACCGGTTCAACCGCGGGTTGCAGCCCAACCTGTCATTCTTCCGGGACGCACGGGGGCTGGAGTGCGACCTCTTCTACGAGACCGGCCGCGGCATCGGGGCCATCGAGATCAAGGCCGGCTCCACGGTCAACTCCGACTACTTCCGCTCACTCGACCGTGTCGCCGAGCTGGTCCCCGAAGTCACTGCCAAGGCCGTCGTATACGGCGGCGCAGAGCGCCAGTCCAGGAGCGACTGCGAGGTCGTGCCGATAGGCGGCTTGGCGGGAGTGCTGGGTAGCTTCGAGGACTAGGCTACTGCACTAATTCCTCGGTGAATGCCACCATCCAGTCACCGTCCACCTTGCGGAAGACCATGCGGACTCGGCGCTCGCCCACGACCGTCATCAGCTTCAGGTACACCTGCGCGTCGCCGTTTTCCAGCTGCCCGGGCGGGCCCTCCTCGGTCGCCTCCACCTTGGCCGCAAAGGTCTGCAGCAGCCCTATGTTGTTGCGGACATCCTCGTCCTGTGTCTCGCGGAATTCCTCAATCATGAACCCCAGTGCCTTGTCGGGCTCATAGTCGTTGTACGCCTTCCAGTACTCCGTGAAGACCTGCATGATGGCTTCCGCATCCGGCGAAGCGACAGGTTCGAGCTGCGGCTCCGGCGTGGGCGAGGGCTCGGGTGTCGCGGCGGCAGCCGGCGTGGGGGTAGGCTCCGGCGTAGGTGTGGCCTCAGGCGTCGGAGTGGGTGTGGGTTCCGGCGTGGGCGTGGGCTCAGGCGTCGGAGTGGGTGTGGGTTCCGGCGTGGGAGTAGGCTCAGGCGTCGATCCGCACGCGGCTCCCGTGCCGACAAGCATCACCAATACGCCAAGGATTACCCAACGTCTCAGCATCGTCCTCAAAGCGCCTCCGGGCTGGCCAACAGCCTCTATCGGAACGTCTGGCCGGTTCGGGCATGAGCATAGTCTTGAGTCTGATTCCTGTCAACATATAAGATTCGGCCTAATCCCTCCTGACTTCGAATGAGTGATGGAACGTTCGCCCTGAGCTTGTCGAAGGGCAGTGCTCAGCCAGTTGGTTGAAGGAGATGAGGACATGAACGTACCCACGACCCCTATTCGCAGATGGTCGATCACCGCCTTGGGGGCGGCTCTCCTGTTCCTGGCCGCAGCCTGTGGAACGGAGGCCGAGCCCACACCAACACCCATGCCTGCCGCAACTCCAACGCCGGTCCCTGACGTGAGGGACGTGCTATCGAGGGCCGGAGAGAAGATGGCTGCCATGAAGTCCGCGAAGTTCGGCATGATCGACGAAACGGAGACGGGCGCCAAGTTTTTCGATACGACCTTCAAGAGCATGGAAGCCGAGGTCAAGGCCCCCGACAGCTTCAGAATGCTGGTGGACGTCGTCGCACCGGCATTCGGGTTCGTCGAGATAGAGATGCTGGCGGTCGGCGATCAGGCCTTTATGAAGTTCTCCGAGGACGCGCCCTGGGCGCCCCTGCCGCTGGACCAGGTGCCCTTCAACTTCGGCGGCCTGGGTCCGACGTTGCGCGACGTGCTCGCCAGGCTCGAGGATCCCAACCTCGAGGGCCGGGAGACCATCGGAAGCGCCCAGACCTTCCACGTCGAGGGAAGCATTACCTCCGATGACTTGGCGGACCTCATCACGGACGTGGACCCGGGGCATGATATAACCCTCACCCTGTGGATCGACGAGACCGACTATGCCCTGCGGCAGATACGGATCGCGGGCCAGATCTACGACGACGACGGCCCCGGGACGACCCGTCTCCTGAACATCGAGGGTATCGACGTCCCGGTGGACATCCAGCTTCCGGAGGTGGGGTCCGGCCAGTGAAGGACGTCCGGGACCGGCTCACCACCCTGGGATCATCCCAGACGGTCGTGCTGGGGATCCTCTGCCTGGGCGTGTTCTCCACAGCCCTCGACCAGACGGTGGTCGTGGCCGCCCTGCCCAGCGTCATGGTCGACCTGGAGATCCCCCTCACCGACCTTGACAGGGCTGCCTGGATCGTAACCGCGTACCTGGTCGCATACACCGTGGCCATGCCGTTGGCGGGGCGCCTGTCCGACGTCTACGGCCGCGTCAGGATGTTCCAGGCGGCCCTCGTCGTCTTCTCCATCGGCTCGGCGTTCGTTGCGCTCGCCCCCAACTTCCCCTGGATAGTGGCGGCCAGGGTGGCCCAGGCCGTGGGGGGCGGCGCCACGGTCCCAATCGGGCTGGCCATGGCCGTGGGAGTCGTATCGCCAGAGAAGCGCGGCATCGCCCTTGGACTCGTGGCCGCATCCGCCGAGCTGGGGTCCGTCCTCGGCCCGCTCTACGGAGGGGCAATCATCGAGCTGATCGGCTGGCGGTGGATATTCTGGCTGGACATACCCCAGAGCCTCTTCCTCATAGCGCTCCTGGCCATTCTGCCCAACAGGGCCAACCCCGGCTCGAAGATGGACTACTTCGGGGCGGTCATCCTCGGGGCAGCGCTCACTGCCCTGACCATCGGGCTGGCGCAGAGGAGCATATTCTCGGGAACGTCCGTCTACCCGTACCTGATGCTGGCCGGAGGACTCCTCCTGGTCGCCCTCCTGGTGCTGGTGGAGCGCCGCGCGGTCCAGCCCTTGCTGGCGTCCTTTCTGTACACTTCCAGGGCGTTCCTGTCCTCCAACATCGCCCAGTTCATGGTGGGCGTGGCCCTGATAATCGCCCTGGTCGCCGTGCCCCTCATGGCGGGCACCGTCATGGAAAAGTCCGCGTGGCAGAGCGCCCTCCAGCTGCTGCGCCTCACAGCCGCCATTCCGGTGGGGGCGGTGATAGGGGGTTACATACTTCGCTGGACGGGTGTGAGGACGGTGTGCATAACCGGCCTCGTCTTCATGGGAACGGGACTGCTCGTCATGAGCGGCTGGGAGACGCAGGTCGACGAGCTCAGGCTCACCCTGCCCCTGATAACGGCCGGCCTGGGGTTCGGGCTGGTCATCCCGCCAATAGCCGTGAGCGCCCTCAGCGCTTCGCCCAGCCACTACTGGGGCGCCGCGGCCTCCCTGGTCACCGCGTCGCGGATGGTCGGAATGGCGCTGGGTCTGGCGGCCCTGTCCGCCTGGGGCATCGAGCGCTTCTACAGCCTCACCGCCGACGTCGTCCCCACCGAGTCCTACGAGGTCACAGAGGCCCTCCTCATCGACGCCGGCGTCACCGTTTTCCAGAACATGTTCATGATCACCGGCTTCCTCTCCCTCATAGCCATCCTCCCAGCCCTCCTAATGAAAGAAGAACAAGTAGAAGAAGCCACCGGCCTCATCTGAGGGCAGAGCTTACCTCGGATGCACCCGGCAAAGAGGTGAGTTCCATTCTTGTGTTGACCGCTCCATGAGATTGTGGGATATTGCAACGAAGAGACCATTCCGATTCGGTACTGGGAAGTGAAGGATGGCAGACTCTTATACTGTGACGAGACTGTCTTACGCGACAAGTCGCGGGATGATGCTGCAAGGCAAGGCTGAATCGGTGCTCCGGTCGCCTTTCCTCGAAACATACTTGGGTAGGGTGAATCTAGTTTTCACATCTCCTCCGTTTCCCCTGAATCGCAAGAAGGCTTATGGCAACTCGACAGGGAAGACCTACGAGGGATGGCTAGCCGGTTTCTCGAAGCCGTTCTCTGAGTTTCTGAATCCCGATGGATCAATCGTCATTGAGATTGGCAATTCGTGGAACGCAGGGGAACCTACAATGTCGACGCTAGGGTTAAAGTCGCTATTGAGATTCCTCGAAAGTGGGGACCTGAATCTGTGCCAGCAGTTCGTCTATCAGAATCCTGCTCGGCTACCCTCGCCAGCTCAGTGGGTGAACGTTGAGCGAATCAGGGTCAAGGATGTCTTTACTCACATTTGGTGGATGTCTCCAACTACACGGCCCAAGGCCAACAATCGGAATGTACTTACTGCCTATAGCGATGCAATGCGAAAGCTTCTCGAGACGGGAGACTACAATTCAGGCCCCAGACCCTCGGAACACCTAATCGGGACGAAGTCGTTTCTGAAGAACAACGGGGGTGCCATCCCTCCGAATGTCATTACCGCCGCGAACACACGTGCAACTGATCCTTATCTGGAGTACTGCAAGGAGAATGACATCCGGCCACATCCCGCACGTATGCCGGAGCAGATAGCCAAGTTCTTTATAGAGTTCCTTACTGAGCCGGGCGACATAGTCCTAGACCCATTTGCTGGAAGCAACGTGACTGGAGCGGTCGCAGAATCATTGGGGCGACGGTGGATCAGTATCGAGGCAAGAAGCGAATATGCTGAAGCATCCAGGAGCCGCTTCGCCGAAAGTGTGGTCCTCACCCAAGATTGACAACGTCCACCAACAGAGCATGGCGGCTGACGAAGACTCCACGCGACTGGCAAACGGTTGCGTTAGAGGCGTGGCGGCACTCTTTCCGTGGCATAGCCTCTGTCGTGACCGGTGGAGGCAAGACCATATTTGCTCAGATGTGCATGGCGTCGTTCCGGGAACGTTATCCGCTAGGTAGGTTTGTGATTGTAGTGCCAACCCTGGCGCTGCTAGATCAGTGGTATGTGAGTTTGCGAGAGGACTTCTTGGTACCCGCACACGAAATCGCCACGTTTTCGGGTGAGGGCCGTCCAGAAAACCCTGGCATCATCAACCTAATGGTTGTCAACACAGCGCGCGCCCATGCTGGGAAGATACCCCAGGCGCATGATGCGATGTTGGTTGTGGACGAATGCCATCGCGCAGCCAGCCAAGCCAATTCACTATCCTTGAAGGGTGAATACAAGGCCACTCTAGGAATCTCTGCTACTCCGGAGAGAGAACACGACGACCTATTCCACAAGATCCTAGTCCCTGCTCTTGGGCCGATCATATTCCGGTATAACTACAGTCAGGCACTGCAGGATGGAGTGATCGTACCTTTCGACCTCGCCAATGTATCGGTCGATATGACTACCGAAGAGCAACAGCTGTACGATGACGCTACTGCGGACATCACCCGCACTTACCGAAAGGTCGAGTCTGGTGAGATTAGACGCGAAGTACTGGTTCGTAAGCTACAACGCCGGGCGCGCCTAGCGGCATCTTCCATACAACGTATCCCAGTGACAATCCGATTAGCTGAACAGCACCGACACAACCGAGTGATCGTCTTCCACGAGAGTATACGCTCAGCTGAGACCATACTGAACATCCTCTTGGCAAGGCGCTTCAATGCCACGATCTACCATTCCAAGATCAGTGCGGAGCTCAGAAGGGACAACCTACGGCTCTATCGACGTGGAGTCTTCGACTCTCTTGTTACCTGTAGAGCGCTTGACGAAGGGGCGAACATACCGGAAACAGACGTTGCAATTGTCTCATCATCAACAGGCAGCGTCAGGCAGCGGATTCAGCGGCTTGGCAGAGTGCTTCGCCCCGCAGTTGGTAAACCACGCGCCAAGATATACACGATTTATGTGAGCAAACCCGAAGAAAACCGCCTGATCAAGGAGGCTCGCACGCTCACTGAAGCCGGTGAGATCACTTGGATGCGTTCCTCTATTGGGAGGGATAATGCGGCTTCTGCTTAGTGAGCAGTGGTTTCATCCAGTTTCTTCAGAAGGTCAGTATGAATCGGACTTTGAGTCCATCATAATGAGCCGAGGTAACTCATTGTTCCCCCAGTTCTATGTGGTGCCTTTTCGAATAGCAGTTGAGTCGGAAGAAGGTCGGAAGATTCCTGATTTGGCCTTAGTGGATGTGAAATATCGTCTCTGGTGGGTTGTGGAAATAGAAATGGCTCATCATTCTCTTTACGGCCATGTCATACCGCAAGTCGAGGTGTTTGCTAGAGGAAAGTATGGCGAGGACCACGCCAACTACTTGGCCCGTAAGGGCGATGAATTGGATGCCAAAGCCTTGCGGGACATGATCATGGGTGCCCAGCCTCGTGTACTCGTTGTTGTCAATCGCGGCGTGCCGGACTGGGTTGACCCAATACACAGGCTAGACGCTATGGTTACTGTCGTAGAAGTCTTTAGGTCGGACAGGAATGAACACATTCTGAGAGTCAACGGAGATTACCCAGAGAGCGAGGACGCGCACATCGCATCACTTTGTCGACTTGACAGCACTCTGCCTGGTCTTCTACAGGTGGATTCCCCTGCTGCGCTAGGAATTGAGATCGGTGGACAGGTTGCCATTGATTTCAACGGTGGCCTGACCAATTGGTCTAGAGTGGATGCATCAGATAGAGTGTGGCTCGTGCCATCAGGAAGGAATCCCCTCGCCGCCAAGCAAGAGTACCAGATCATAAGGGGACCAGATGACCATCTGACCCTTGAAAGAAGACCCTGAACTACCGCAAAGGAGATTTGTTGTGACATCGCCACCGATACAGCTGGAACTTGGCCTCCAGGTGATTCAGTCGTACAAGAGGCTATCGTATACCCCTTGGCATGCAATTGCGGAGTTAGTGGACAACGCAACGCAGTCTTACTTCAACAATCAAGACATCCTTGATGAAGCACTCGCTGCTGCAGGAGAGAGTCTCAATATTGGAGTAGTATACGAGCGCGAAGGGGCAGGTCTGTTGAGAGTCTCCGACAATGCAATGGGGATGTCTTACGGCGAGTTGGCGAATGCCCTGAAGGTTGGATTCCCGCCAGAAAACACATCAGGGCGGTCCAAGTACGGCATGGGGATGAAGACCGCATCGTGTTGGATTGGCAATAGGTGGACGGTCCGCACAAAGAGACTAGGCGAGACGACCGAGCACTGCGTAACTGTGGATGTCGACAAGATCTCTGCCGGCGACAACGACTTAGGGTACTCTGCCGTGACGGAAAGACCTGAAGACCTTCACTACACGGTAATCGAGATTAGGGACCATAATCAGGCATTCCATGGTCGCACCCTGGGAAAGATCAAGGACTTCCTACGCTCAATGTACCGCCAGGACTTGCGCGGCGGGCTGGCAACTATTGAGTGGCAAGGAAGTCCCCTTGAATGGAATGACTCAGATTTCCAGTTTCTTGAAGCCAGGGATGGTGGCACCTACAAGAAGGACTTCGGGTTTCTTGTGAGCGGTAAGGAAGTCAAGGGTTGGGTTGGTGTCTTGGGCAGGGGCAGCAGAGCCAACGCGGGCTTCTCCATTCTCCACGCTGACAGGGTGGTTAAGGGCTGGCCCGAGAGTTGGAGGCCAGAAGCCATCTATGGCTTTCAGGGCAGGAACGACCTCATCAACCAGAGGCTCGTCGGCGAAATTCACCTCAACGACTTTGAAGTAAGCCATACTAAGGATGACATCCTCTGGCATGGAGATGAACAGGAGCAGGTCGAGAATCTTCTCGAAAAGGAGTGCGCAGACTACATAGAAGTTGCGAGGCGACATCGGCGAGGCCAAGGGCCAACCGGGCCGTCCGACCTTGAAGTTCAGACAGCGATTGACGAGCTTCAGCAGGAGCTGAGTTCCAAATCCCTGTTGGACGCAATCAACCTGGAGATAGTGCCACCTCCTGAAGCGGTGCATCAGGCCCAGCTCCCTCTAAGAGATTCTGTTGCCGATCGCGAGCCTACCTTTCAAGCAAAATTTGAGGGGTATCGATTGGAGATTCGCGGCTTCCTCGTGAATGACGCCTCGCCCAACGACCCTTATGTGGTTGTGGAGGCGACAACCAATGACCAAGTCCTGATAATCGTTAACACCCAGCATCCACATTGGCAACTAATCGATGGCAGCGAGGGGGTGCTCAATTACCTCCGCCACTGTACCTACGATGGCATAGCCGAATGGATGGCGCGCCGGAATGAGGCTAGCCTAGACCCGGACACCATCAAAGTCCTCAAAGACAGGATGCTCAGGTTGCCACTCGAAATCGAGATGGAGGGATGAGCCCTGGCACTCAACACCTAGCAGCTTTCGCTCAGGCCGTTGGTTGACCTTCATGGTTGACAGCGTGGCTCTGGCGAGGGTGTCCCTGAGATGTTTCATATCGCTCAATGGCGCGCCCCTCAATGCTAGAAACCCAGTTTGCTGGCATTGGGTTGCATCGGCCCAGCCGGGGAACCACGCGTTCGGGGCGGGCCCGGCCTGCGGCATACCTCGTACCCATACGTGACGCTAAGGGTGGGGCGCTTTGCAGTATGCCCCCGCAGCCACCTACCGGGAGTGCAGCTCGTGGTACAGCCCGCGCTTAGCCAGCAGCTCCGAATGAGTACCCTGCTCCAAAATACGGCCCTCGTCCAGCACCACTATGCGGTCCGCGTTCTGGACCGTCGACAGCCGGTGGGCGATCACGAAGGACGTGCGGCCCTGCATCAGGCTCTCCAGGGCCTGCTGGATGTGCAGTTCCGTCTCCGTGTCCACGTTCGCCGTCGCCTCGTCGAGAATCAGGATGCGCGGATTCCTGGCGAGGGCGCGCGCGAAGCTGATTAGCTGGCGCTGCCCCATGCTCAGGTTGGCGCCTCGCTCCTCCAGCTCCGTGTCGTAGCCGTCCTTCATGCGGGCGATGAAGTCGTGGGCGCCGACGGCCTTCGCCGCCTTCACCACCTCGGCGTCGGTCAGGTCGGTCCGATTGTACCGGATGTTCTCGCGCACGGTCGCCGAGAACAGGAAGGGCTCCTGTGGCACCGCGCTGATCTGCCGCGACAGCGAGTCGGGCCTAACGTCGCGCACGTCATGGCCGTCGATCGTGATCCTCCCATCGGCCACGTCGTACAGGCGCATCAGCAGCGACACGAGGGTCGTCTTGCCCGCACCGGTGGGCCCGACCAGCGCCACGGTCTCGCCCGGCTCCACGTCCAGGCTGATGTCCCGCAGCACTGGCGACTCCGGCGCGTAGTGGAAGCTGACGTCCTGGTACTTGACCCTGCCGGTCACGGTTGGCAGGGTGAGTGCGTCCGGCGCGGTCGCGACGTCCGGCGTGACGTCCAGGAGCTCGAATACCCTGTCGGCCGCCACCAGGGAGCCGGTGAGCTGGCCGAACTCGCCGGTCAGGTCGCGAATGGGCTCGAAGAGCCTGTCTATGTAGAGCACGAAGGCTACGAGCAGCCCCACTTCCAGCGTCGTGCCGGCCATCCGGCCGCCGGCGTAGATGACGATGGCCGTCGCGATGACCGCCAGCAGCTCGACCGACGGCCACAGGCCGTACCTGTAGCGGGCGGACCTCAGGGCTGCGTCCAGGTTCTCCTTGTTCACGGTCCTGAAGGTACTGGCGTTGTGCCGGTGCCGGTTGAGGCTCTGCACGACGCGGATTCCCGCGACGTTCTCCTGGATGCTGGAGTTCACACCGGCGACGGTCACCCTGGCCCTGCGCAAGTGCGGCTGGGCAAACCGGCGCCAGAACACCAGGCTCGGGACCAGCAGCGCGACCATGCCCAGGGTGATCGCCGCAAGGGTGGCGTCCATGAGGAGCATCGCTGCGGCAATGCCCACCACGCTGAACAGGTCCGCCAGCGCGAATGCGAGGACGGCGAACAGTGCCTGGCTCAGCTCCATCGTGTCGTTCTGGACTCGCGACATGACCCTGCCCGCCTGGTTGCGGTCGTAGAAGGACATTGACAGGGCCTGTATGTGCTCGAAGAGCCGGGTGCGGATGTCGAGGATCAGGCTCTCGCCGACGTTCACGAGCAAACGGCTATGGACTACGCCCGTGGCGAACCGCAGCAGGGCCACCAGGCAAAACAGCCCCACGGCTGCGGCTAGGCCTGCAAAGCTGCCGTCGCCGGACATGACCTGCCCGTCGATGGCCAGTTTGACCGTCCAGGGCAGCGCCATCATCGTCCCGCTGTACGCCAGCATGGCCGCGAGAGCTAGGGCAATCTTCCCTTTGTACGGGCGGGCGTATCCCAGCAGCCGGACAAGCGTCCGCCAGTAGCGAATTGGGCGATCCTGTTCCAGGTCGAGGCGCGCCGCTCCCTGGGTCTGGCCTGTCGCTGCCGCCATTAGTCGAGTCCCCGCATCTCTTCGGCGGGCCGGAGCTGCAGGTCGTGAATCCTACGGTAGAAGCCGTTCAGCTCCAGCAGCTCCTCGTGCGTGCCGCGCTCGACGATCCTGCCCTGGTCGAGCACGAGTATGAGGTCTGCATTCCGCACAGTGGACAGCCTGTGAGCGATCACCAATGAGGTTCTTCCCCTCATGACAAGTTCCATCGCCCTGTGTATCTCCGCCTCGGTGCCCACGTCGACGCTGGAAGTGGAGTCGTCCAGTACCAGCATGGGCGTGTCGAGGAGAATGGTGCGGGCGATGGCAAGGCGCTGCCGCTGGCCGCCCGAGAGCGTGATGCCGCGCTCTCCCACCCATGTGTCGTACCCGTCCGGCAGCCCCTCGATGAAATCGTGAAGCTGGGCCACCTTCGCCGCCTTGACGAGATCGTCCATGGTCGGGTCGTCGACTCCATAGGCGATGTTGTCGCGTATGGTTGCCGAGAACGCGAACACGTCCTGCTGCACGATGCCCACATTGCGGCGCAGCGACTCCAGGGTGACGTAGCGAACGTCGAGGCCGTCGATCAGTACTCTGCCTGCCGATACGTCGTAGAAGCGGGGAAGCAGGTGCGCGATCGTGCTCTTGCCCGAGCCCGCCGCGCCCACGATCGCCGCCGTCTGGCCCGGCTGCAGTTCGAAGCTCACGCCGTGCAGCGCGGGGACATCCGTGTCGTATTCGAAGGACACCGAGTCGAACTCGACCCGTCCCGTGGGGGACAGGTCCTTAGCGTCTGCGGGGACTTCGAGCGGGTTGCGGGTGTCGAGCACCTCGAAGATGCGCTCGCCCGCGGCCAGGGCCCTGGAAAAGACATGCACCCTCCACTCGAACCCGCCTATGCTCGCCGCCAGCATGACCATGTACAGCACGAATGATGCCAGCGCTCCCGGGGTGAGCGCGCCCTGCTGGACCTGCCATCCGCCGGCCAGCAGCACCCCGGCTAGAGCCACGGCGAACAGGAACATCAGGACGGCATCCCTCGTGACGGCCAGCTGGCTCTCGAGGATGGAACTGGCGGCGACCGCCCCCGCCCGCTCCCTGAACCGCGCTACTTCGTAGTCCCGCGAGCCCAGCGCCTTGACCGTTCTCATTCCGGACAGGCCTTCCTGCACCAGCGTGTTCATCCGCCCGGTCTCCTGGAAAATGCGCCTGTTGGCGCGGTACAGCCTGGCGGCCAGCTGTACGCCGAACCACGAGACGAGAATGAAGCAGGCGAGGACGGCGAGCCCCAGGCGCCACTCGATGGTGATCATGACGGCAATCGGCAGGATGTAGGAGACCAGTGCGGATGTGCCGTGCAGGAAGCCGATCGAAATGAACCTTCCGGTGGCGTCTATGTCCACCGTGGCCCTGGACATGAGGTCTCCGGTCTTCTGCCGGTCGTAGAAACCGAAGTTGAGACTCTGGAGCTTGTCGAAGAAGTCGTTCCGCAGCCGGTAGTCCGTCTCCCGGCCGACCCTCTCACCCATGTACAGGGCGAGGTAGCCCAGGGCCGCCCTGATCAACCCGGCGAGTACGATCTGCCCAACCACGAGAGCCAGCTCTGCGTATGCGCTGGCCAGCGCTTCGTCGATGGCGTTGCCGGTGAGGCGGGGGATCGCGACTCGCGGCACGATGGAGCAGACCATCACTACGGCCGTCACAATGAAGAGCGCCCTGCGCTTCAACGAGTAACCGACCAGCCGCAGCAGGACCTTCATGCGAGTCGCTCCCCGGGCTGTCGTGAAAAGGGGGGTCCGTCCGCCGCCAAAGAATCATTCTATGGGGCCCTAGGGTCACCCTGCTAGATTTCTCGTCCCCAGGTACCCACTCAGCAGTAGTTAGCGTCACACGTAGCGGCGGACCCACGTGTCCGCCCGCCGGGTGGCGATGTGTCTGCCCTGCGTGAAACCATCGTCCGGGAAGCGTGTAGGTAGGGGCGTATATGTAAGCGCACACATGCAGGGGCGACTCGCCGAGTCGCCCTCACGCGTTGCGCCGCGAGACCTAGACTATAGACCTCGACTGCACCGTCACCTTCTCCAGCCGCGCCCGGTCGGGCGTCGGCAGCCGTCCCTCGAACGGCTCGAACGTCTTGCGCGGCGTTAGCTCCATCGGCGGGTCGGACAGGTCCTCCGTGTAGAAGCGCGACGACGGGAACAGGTCGCCGGGGTACGTGAAGTTCGGGAGCGTCGCGACCTCCACGCACAGCGCCCCGCCGAGCGCGCTCTCCAGCATCCCGCCGATCCAGACCGGTATCCCCACTTCCTGGCACACGTCGTGAATCGCCTTCGCGTTCGCCAGGCCGCCCACGCGCCCGGGCTTGATGTTGATGTACTTGCACGCGCCCACGCTGATCGCCTGCTCGGCCGCCTTGACGCTCACGATCGTCTCGTCCAGGCACACCGGCGTCTGGATCCGCCTGGCAAGCTCGGCGTGATCGAGCACGTCGGCGTAGTGGAGCGGCTGCTCGATGAACGCCAGCCCCAGCTCGTCGATGGCTTGGAAGAACGGCAGGTCGTCCAGCGTATACCCCGAGTTGCAGTCGATGTGGAACGTCGTGTCGGGGAAGGCGTCACGGACGATCCGCAGCATCTCCAGGTCCCAGCCCGGCGCCACCTTCAGCTTGATGCGTGGGAACCCGCCGTCGACCGCCTGCTGGATGTTCCCCAGCAGCATGTCGTACGAGTCCTGGATTCCGAAGTCCGCGCCGGCCTGCACCTCCCTCGTCTCGCCGCCCAGCAGCCGGTGCACCGGCGTGCCGGTGATCGCGCTCTGCAGAGTCCACCAGCATATCTCGATCGCCGCTTTGGCGAAGCTGTTGCCCTTGAACACCCGCATCCGCTCGTTCAGGTCCTCAGCCGAGTCGTACTCGCCGCCCACCACGTGAGGCCCGAAGAACTCCGTCACGTTGTGGAACACCGACGCCGCGCTCTCCGTCAGGTAGGTCGGCGCGCGCAGCGGGCTCGACTCCGACCACGCGTCGTACTCGCCGCTCACCGTCCTCACGACCACCGAGTGAATGTCGTAGTCCTCACCGTACGCCGTACGCCACGGATAGATCAGCGGCATCGCCACGTGGTAGACCTCGAACCTGTCAATACGCATCAGCGCCCTCCGGAGTGTGGTTTGAACCCCCTCTCCCTCAGGGAGAGGGTTGGGGTGAGGGTGAAGGGGAGGAGGAGTGGGAGTATGATGCGCCGCGCCTCCTGAGTTCGTCCCCAATTGATTCCAGTACCGATTCCACCCGGCTCAGCACATCGTTGTCCCAGTACCGGAGCACATCGAATCCCTGTGACCGAAGCCACTCAGTCCTGACCTCGTCGTAGTCCTGCTGGTCCGCGTGATGTCCTCCGTCGATCTCTATGATGAGGTTGTGCTTACGACACACAAAGTCCACGATGTACCTGCCGATCGGATACTGCCTTCGAAACTTGCAGTTCATCATCCGGCGGTCGCGCAGTTTCGACCAAAGTCGTCGTTCGGCGTCTGTGGACCGTCTTCTCAACTCTCTCGCCCTGGATACTTGCGACATCCCACTCACTCCAGCGCTCTCCCGTCAAGGTCTAAGAGGGGTTGGTAGAACTGACTCTCAGGAATGCACCTCGATCAACTAGCCCCCTCTCCCTCTTTCCCACCCCCTCTCCCTCAGGGAGAGGGTTGGGGTGAGGGTGAGGGTGAGGGGGAACGATGTCCCCTGTAGCCCCTAAATAGTCAGCCGCCGGTAGAGATAAAGCAGCCGGTTGGGCAGCGCGTGGATGTCGTCCAGCACCTCGTACCCCATGTCCGCGCACATCGTCTTGAGATAGTCGTGCCCGTTCTTGTCGACCGTGAGGCAGAACGCGCTGATGTCCTTGTCCCGCGCCTCGTCCAGCGCCATCCGCGTGTCGTGAACGGCGTACTCCTTCTCCACCCCCTCGCGGCTGTACCCCCGGTCCTGCGGCCGGCCGTCGCTGATCAGGAACAGCAGCTTCGTCCGCGCGTCCTGCGCCTCCAGCTTCATGGTAGCGTGGCGGATCGCCGGCCCCATCCGCGTCGCGTGGAGCGGCGCTACCCGGTCGATCCTGCGCTGCACCCGGTCGGAGAAATTCTCGTCGATGTCCTTGATCGTGTAGAACTCCACGTTCTCGCGCCCATACCCGGAGAAGCTGTAGATGCCGTACACGTCGCCGATCGCCTCCAGCGCGTGGATCAGGAGCACGATGGCCTCCTTCTCCAGGTCGATGATCCGCTTGTACGAGCGGCGCATCCCGTCGCCCCGGCGCGTCCGCAGCCAGACCATGTACTCGACCGGGTCGCTCGGCGCGTCCCAGTCGTCGGTGACGTTCTTCGAGTCCTCGATGGCCTCCGCCGTGGACGCGCTCGTGTCGAGCAGGAAGACCACTGCCACGTCGCGCATGACCTTGTTGCGCTTCCAGTAGAGCTTCTCGCTGGGCCCCGCGCCCGTGCGTATGTCGACGATCGCCTCGATCACGTCGTCGATGTCGATCTCCTCGCCGTCCTCCAGCTTCCGCACCTTGCGGAACATCTCCGGCACCAGCATCTCGAACTGCCGCCGTATCTGGTCCGCCAGCGGCCCGTAGCTGTGCAACGTGCTGCCGAAGTACGCCGCGTCGCCCTCGGCCATCTTCTTCTGCCGCACGATGCACCAGTTCGGCTTGTAGTCGTCGGCCCTGAAGTCCCACTCGTCGTACACGAACGACTGCGGCTCGTCAGGGTCCAGCGAGCCGCCCTGCTCGTCCACGTGCATCAGCGGCCCCTGGCCCATCTCCGGCGTCTGCGGCAGCTGCAGCCCCGCCTCCTTCAGCATGTTGTCGGCGAAGGCGCCCGTCGCCTCCTCCATCCCGCCCTCGCCCGCTTCCAGGTCCACCTCCGCGCTCGACTTCAGCATCTCCTCGAGCATCTCCTGGGTGATCTGCTCGCCTTCCATGTCATCCGACTCGCCCTGGCGCTGCATCCTCAGCTCCGTCATCATCTGCGCCAGCTCCGGCTTGAACTCGCCCCGGTAGTCCACGTCCTGGCTGGGGTTGTACTCCTCCTCCTCGCCCTCCTGGCTCTCCGCGTCCTGCGTGAGCTGGTCGACGAGCTGGCTCTCGTCCAGCCCGGACTCGGCCCCCTCCGCGTCAGGAAGCTCCATGTCCTCCCAGTCGTCCGGCGCCGCCTCCTCGTTCGGTATCTGCGACAGGATCGCGTAGATCCGCAGCGTCGCCTCTGCGGCGTCCTCGACCGTCGCAGTCGGCACGGCGACCTTGCGGGCCAGCGCGACCACCTGGTGCGCCTCCTCCCTGTACTGCTTCGGAATGGCCAACCCCTCCTGCTGCCGCAGACTGACCCTGACCAGCAGCTCGACCAGCGCCTCGCGTGCCGGCAGCGACTTGATGTCCGGCCGGCTCTCCAGCGCCCCCTCCTGGACGGCCAGGTACGACGCGCTGATCCCCGGGTACTCCGCCACCACGATCGCGTCCAGCCGCCCGTCCTCGACGATGGTGAACACGTCCAGCGCCAGCCGCCGCTGCTCGAATATGTCGAAGAACCGTTGCATGTCCGTGACCCACGCGCCCGTCTCCTCCGACCCGTTCTCGCCGGCTTTCGACGCCGGGTCGACCTGGGGCCGCAGGTCCTCGAACAGCGTGGAGGGCAGGGCATATATGAACCGGAAGCTGCCGAACTCCAGGTGCGCCGTCTGGTGCGTCGAGATCACCTTGTACAGCGCGAAGTTCTCCCCCTTGCTGCCGTACCGTCCCTCCTGCGCCGGCAGGTACACGGTGGAGCCCTCGGTCGTCGGGGCCTCGTCCGACACCCAGCCGATGTTCTTCTCCGCCAGGTCGTCGCTCGTCGACAACTTGATCTCCGTGCCCGCAAGCGCCCGGCAGTACATCTCCATCACGTCCCTGACGCGCGTGAACTCGACGCTCGACGACAGCGTCTCCAGCGCCTCGAGGGACCGGGACGACTCGATGCGGAAGTAGGCCAGCCCGCCGTCCTCGTTGTGGTCCAGGATCGCCGTTCCCTCGTCGAACCACTGGGTAAGCTGGGTAATCGAGACCTTCTCGAGCGCCCGTGGGCAGCTCTCGATGAAGCTGGGGACGGCCTCCGGGGCCTTCTTCATCAGCGCCTCGGCCATCCCGACGATGGGCTCGTGGTGCTCGGTCTCGACCTGCCCCAGTGCCTGCCCGGCCGATGCGATGGAGGCCGGCACGTTGACGGCCCCCGCGTCGTGGAGCCCCTGCGCCAGCCGGATGAACCTCGTGCGCTGGTCCGCCTGGATGTTGGGCAGCGCCCGGGCCGACGACTCGAACAGCCCCTTCACCTGCCGCCACGTCGTCTCCGTCAGCGACGTGCCCAGGCGGATGAAGGTCCGCTTGTCCTCGCCCAGCATGGGGAAGATCTCCTGCGATGCCGCCAGGCACTCCGCAGCCATGTCATAGGAGCGCTGCGACAGTGCGCCCAGGAAGCCCGCGAACCGTTCGAGCTCCGGCACCGTAAGGGTCCCCAGGAGATTGGGGCTGGCTTCGTAGAACTTGGTAGAGAGCGTGCTCGACTTCCACGAGCCCCTGTACAGCCCGCGCCCCAGGTTCATCCACGTCTCGATGTGCCGCGACCTGAGCCGGCTCATCGCCCCCGGGCTCGCGGCGAAATAGGCCACCGCTAGCGTGGGAGACTCCGCGCACAGCTCCGAACCGCAGTCGGCCCACTTCAGGAAGTAGTTGAACGGCATCATGCGGGCCACCGCCGGGCTGACAGCGTAGAACCGCGACGCCGCCTCCCACGAGCGCACCGACTGCTCCGCCATCGCGGCGCCCCGCTCAGCCCACTCCACCACCTGGCCGTCCTGCAGCTCGGCCGACACCGCCTCGATGGCCGGGAGCACCTCGTCCGAAAGCCCCTCGCGGGCAGCCTCAAGCCGCCGCCCGATCAGGCCAAGCTCCTCCCGCGTCTTATCGTTCATGGCCACCCTTGCCTACCCGTCCTCAAGCACGAAAACGGGACTCCACACCCCCATCGGTAGGGGCGGACCCGTGTGTCCGCCCGCTCGAGTCTGTAGGGGCGGGTTTGAAACCCGCCCTTCCCCGGTCTCTGCCGACCATGCTGCAACGAGAGAACTCGACGCCCATCTTTCATCCCTTGGTGTCCCGGCACAAACCGGCATGGGTGGTTCCCCCGCAGGGATACCCTTGCGTAACCCCCAACCTGTAGGGACGGACCCCCGTGTGTCCGCCCGCTGGGCGCGCCGTCATCGAGCCTCGCCCCCAGCCCCCTGGATTCCGGCTTTCGCCGGAAAGACGGTCATGCCATGCTGTCCCCTCATACGCGCCCCGCCTCCGCCAGCAGCTCCCCGCCCTCGTCCGCCCGCAGCAGCTCCAGCAGCCCCGTCACGATGCGCGCCGTCGCGCCCCAGATCAGGTGGCCCCCGTAGGCGTAGTTCGGCCGGCTGACAGGCACGCCGTCCTCGAAGCGCGTCTCGTTCCTTATCGTCGAGCCGTCGACAAGCGCGGCCACCGGCACCTCCACCAGCTCGGCCACCTCGACCGCGCTGACCACGAATGGATAGCCCTCGCGTATCGCCCCTAGGAACGGGCTCACCAAGTAGCCGGTGCTCGTGTTCACGTCATCCAGCCGGCGAAGCACGCGCACGTCCTCGGGCCTCACGCCCACCTCCTCGTGGGCCTCCCGGAGCGCCGTGTCGAGCAGCGAGTCGTCCCCGGCGTCCATCCGCCCCCCGGGAAAAGAGACCTCGCCCTTGTGGTCCTCGACCGTGTCGCTTCGCTTGTTGAGCAGCAGGTGGAGCTCCCCTTCCTTCCGGTACACGAGCACGAGGACACCCGCCCTGGTCAGGGACGGGTGCTGATCGCTCTGCGACTCGCTGGGGTTGATGTGTTGGCTACTCGAATATGGACGAGATGACCTCGCCGATGCTGCTGTGTATCGAAGCATCGTCCGTGACGGCCCAGTTCACCGCCACCTGGCAGGCCCTTCTCGGCTGTATGCCCTGCGCTATCAGCTTGCCCGCGTAGATGAGCAGCCGCGTGCTCGCTCCTTCCGCGAGGCCGTGCTCCCGGAGGTTCCGCACCTTCTCGCCCAGCTTCGCAAGCTGCGCCGCCGTCCTGGCGTCCACCCCCGACTCGTGCTCGACTATCTGCGCCTCGATGTCCGCCGGCGGCGGATGGAACTCGATGGCCACGAAGCGCTGCCGAGTGCTGTGCTTCAGGTCCTTCAGCGCGCTCTGGTAGCCGGGGTTGTACGACATCACCAGCAGGAACCCCTCGGCCGCCTCCAGCAGCTCCCCCCGCTTCTCGACCGGCAGGATGCGCCGGTGGTCCGTGAGCGGGTGGATCAGGACGGTCGTGTCCTTCCGCGCCTCCACGATCTCGTCCAGGTAGCAGATGCCCCCCGCCTTCACGGCGCGGGTCAGCGGGCCGTCGATCCAGACGGTCTCTTCCCCCTGCAGCAGGTACCTTCCAACCAGGTCGCTGGCCGTCAGGTCCTCGTGGCAGGCGATGGTCACCAGCGGGAGGTTGCGGTGGCCATTCTCGCTCTCCTCTGCCGGGGGATCGCCATCCATGCGCTGGCTGATCTTGGTCAGCGGCTGGCCCAGCCGGTACGACATGTACTCCACGAACCGCGTCTTGCCGCACCCAGTGGGCCCCTTGAACAGGATCGGGATGCGCTGGCGGTACGCCGCCTCGAAGAGCTCGATCTCATCGGCTACAGGTACGTAGTAGGGCTCTTCGGTAAGGTGGTACTCCTCGATTATGTAGCTGCGGAATAGGGTCTGGGTCCTGGTTGTCATAAGTTTAGGCTGCGGTTCTGGCGCGTGCCCCCCGGCTCGACTCCTGCGGCGAAGCGGGCCCAGGCTTCCGTGACGGTGGCCCTCAGGTCGTCGGGGCTGCGAGAGTTGTCGATTGCCACTCGGGCTCGGCTCAGCCGGTCCTCGTTCGACATCTGGGCCCGCATCCTGGACCTGACCGAAGCTGCGTCGATGCCCCTGGCTTCCACGACCCTCGCGATCACCGTCTCCTCGGGAGCCGCGACCGCCCACACCTCGTCGAACATGTCCTCCCACCCGGCCTCGAACAGGAGGGGCGCCTCCACCACCACCGCCGCTTCGCCTGATTTCTCAGCGCGGCCCAGCCGCTCGGCGACCAGGTCCCGTGCCCGCGGGTGGACGATGCGGTTCAGTCTCTCCAGTTGCGCCGCGTCGCCGAATACGATGGCCGCCAGCTTGCCCCTGTCTATCTCGCCGGAAGGGCTCTCTATCTCGCTGCCGAAGGCCTCTACCACCTCGCGCCACCCATCCGAATCGGGCCGGTAGACCTCGTGGGCAACGACGTCGGCGTCTATCACGAATGCGCCCAAGTCTCGCAGGATGTCAGATACTGCGCTTTTTCCGCTGCCAATACCCCCTGTAAGTCCGATTGTCCTCATAGCACTGCGGTTCAATGAAGGACATCACATGATACCAACGCCCCCCAAACACGGTCAACAACGAGCCGCCGGTTTACGTAACCGTCGTTCCGGCCCCCGAACCGGATTCCTGCGAGCAGGAACCGTCCCCCACCCAGGAGGGGAGTGGGGGACTCTAGACGAGGACCCGGCGACTCGCACCACCGCCGACTCTAGGTAGGGGCGACTCGCCGAGTCGCCCTCACACGTTGGGACGCAAGCGAATCGGAGAAGGCACATCCACTTCATCAATACTGAACAGTTACTAGCAGCAGTAACCGCACAGGCCGCTGTGCTGCCTGGCTAGGCCTCCTTCTGCTAGAGTCGTCTACACCTGTAAGCGCTTTCGGGCCGCGAAGACAATTCCCACCGCGCAGGGCCACGAGCCTCAAATGCGCGGAAGTCGATACTCGCTTTGTCATGTCTTGGGGAGGTAGCCAACATGCCGGACCAGTTCTGCATCTTCTGTGAGATTGTGGCCGGGCGGGCTGAAGCGAGCGTTGTGTACGAGAACGAGCATGTAGTCGCTTTCCTCGATCTCTTCTCGATAAACCAGGGGCATACCCTGGTCGTTCCAAAGGTACACGCCACTCACCTCAGCGACATGGACGCGGATGTTGGAATGCGTGTTTTCGAAGCGGCTCACAAGCTGACCCAGGCAGTACGAGACTCGGGGATCAGGTGCGAGGGAGTGAACCTGCTGCTGTCGGATGGGGCGGCGGCGGGACAAGAGGTATTCCACGTTCACCTGCACGTCCTGCCCAGGTATGAAGGGGATCAGTTCGGGTTCAGGCTCCCCAAGAAGGGGCGGCCAACCCGGGTGGAGCTAAACAATACGGCGGCGACGATTCGGGGTGCGGTAGGCCCATGAAGATCAAGTACTTTCGCGACACAGGCACCCCATACATCGAGCTCTGGCCTGCTGAGGTCTAGGAAACTCGCGAGCTGGACGCAACACCCTCCTCGACCTGGACAGCGAGGGCAGGCTTTGCGCCATGACCATAGAGCACGCCAGCGAGCGCATAGCGATTGCCGACTTCTCTTACGAACAGCTACCCGCCTGACCTCGCGAGGGCGGTCTCTCCAGCACTCCTCACGATCGCCGCGCGGCTGGTTGTGCACCACCTCTACCCGGAGTGGACGTGTACTGGCCCCGTACTTCTGTGTATGCTAATGTTCGCGTCAGACCGCGTAGCTGGAGACTGAACCATGGCAGACCATTTGGAGGCCCTGCAGCAGGTCGTGCAGGAGGCCATAGACGACGAGAGGCTGGGGCAGCCGCAGTTCGTGCGGTGCGTCGCGCGGGCCCCGGACGGCGGCTCGCTGGACTCGTCGCTGGAGACGCTCGCGTCGATGGGCGAGGCGTGGTTCGGCGGCCCTGCCGCCACAAGCACACGCCGCGGCAAGGGCAGCGGCGCGTACCTGACCGAGATGTCGACTTGGGACGCGGGCCAGGGGGCGTTGATCACGGTGAGCGCCACCGGCGGGAGCGGCACGGCGGACATCGACCTGATGGTCGTCGGCAGCCGCGGCACACTCTACCACCGAGCGTGAGGCTATGAGCAAGTACGGAGTCCTGTTAGCGGGCGCGAAGCGCACACACCAGCAGAGCCACGCCGACATATTCGCGGCCCACCCAGACTGCGAGCTTGTCGCGGTGGTGAGCGAGAAGGGCGACCCGGAGGGCCGCGTCGCCCAGTACCAGGAGCTGGCGGACGACCTGGGCCTGCCCCACATCGCGGACCTGGACGAGGCGCTGGCCCGCGACGATGTCCACATCGTCAGCTCGACGCCCGCGGTGGAGCGGCGCGGCATAGTCGCGGCCAGGGCGATGGAGGCGGGCAAGCACGTCTACCTCGACAAGCCGATGGCGGGCACGGTCGCGGACCTGGACATGATGGTATCGGCGGCCGAGCGGACGGGCGTCGTGACCCAGATGTTCACCCAGAACCTGGCCGGCTGGGTTCAGGACGCGAAGCGCGCTGTGCAGAACGGCGAGATCGGCGAGCTAAGGGCGATCCACGCCGAGAACCTGTTCTCCAAGGGGCGCGCGGGCTCGGTGCCCAAGGGCACGGTGCGCCAGGAGAGCGAAGACCTCGACCGGTTCACGTACCTGGAAGCCAAGCGCGAGATGTTCGACGTGGGCATCTACAGTCTGGGCTTCATCCACGAGGTGACGGGCGGGCTCGGCTTCGAGTCGGTCCTGGGCCACACGGGCAACTACTTCTTCGCCGAGCACATGGGCGCGGGCGTCGAGGATTTCGGCGTGATGATGGCGACCCTGGAGGGCGGCGTGACAGCGACGGTCCTGGGCGGCCGTTTCGGGTGGATGAGCCACCCGCTCAGCGGACCGCAGAAGGTCGTCGTAGTGGGCACGGAGGGAACGATGAGCTTCGACCCCTTCGCCCTCCGCGTCGAGGTGTACAACAACGAGCCGGACTTCGTTCAGCCGGCAGTGGACCCGTACGACCCGATGGGCATGTGGGGCGCGTCGCACCCCGCATATGCGCCGCCGCCCAAGCAGCGGTGGGTGTCGCTGGGCTCGGGCAACGTGATGGCCGACGACGTAGCGGCGTTCGTGAAGGCGATCGACGACGGCGCCCAGCCGGACATGAACGCGAAGCGGGCGGCCGCCCTGACCGAGGTCATCCTGGGCGGTTTCGTTTCCGCCGCACGGGGCGAAGAGGTCAGCCTACCCCTCCCCCGCGACTAAGGAGGTTCACCGCAGAGTTCGCCGAGGGCGCAGAGGCCCTCGCGAGGTTAGGCTGGCTCCCTGCTAAGGTTCCAAGTAGGTGACAGGATGGGATGGGCGTATACGGTAAAGGTCAATACGTATACATCGGGCGAGACGCCACGATACTCGGGGGCGAGCCGGTGGTCAAGGGCACGAGGACTCCGGTACGCGCAGTCGTAGAGCTGTGGCGGATGGGCTACGCGCCTGAGGAGATCGTCAATGAGCTGCCGCACCCTCTATAGCGGAAGTGCTCGACGCCCTCAGCTACTATAGCAACCATCAAGACGAAATCAACGGCTATATCGAACGCAACAGGGTGCCGGACGGCTACGCCCCAAGCTCGGCGTAGACGGCTTCGGAGACCCCTGCCAGGGCGCGGTCGATGGCCTTGCCGTCGGCGACCTGCTTGGCCATGAGGGCTACGGCGTAGGGGCCAGATGGCGCGAAGACTATGCCCACGTCGCACCTGACGCTGGTCACGCCGCCGGTCTTGTGGGCGGTCCTGGTACCTGGCGGCAGGCCGTAGGGGATGATCGTCGCGGCCTGCTGCCGCTCCAGGATGTCCATCGCAGCCGGGGTCGACGACTCCGACAGCAGCTCGCCCCGGTAGAGCATCTCGAGCAGGCGCACCATGTCGTTGGGCGACGACACGTCGGAGCGCTCCTCGGACAGGCCGTCCGACCCGGGCACCATCCGCCCATGAGCCAGGGCGTCCGCCACCAGGCGGATCCCCTCGAATATGTCGCCGGTCTCGACCCCGTACATGCTGTACAGCAGCTCCTTGCAGGTCATGGGCAGGCTGGTCCGGTCAAGGCCGAGGTTCCGCATGGTGTCGTTGAGGCGGTCGCGGCCCACCAGGTTGTAGAGCATGTCGGTCGCGGTGTTGTCGCTGACGATGATCATCAGCATGGCGAGATCGTGAATGGTCAGCCGCAGGCCGCTGTCCAGCTCCTTCAGCGTGCCGCCGCCAGGCGACCGGACCTCGTCGGTCAGCTCCAGCCGGGCCGTCGGGTCGACTATGCCCTGGTCGACCTGCCGGTATAGCTCGACGAGAATGGGCACCTTGAAGGTGCTGGCGGTGAAGAAGAGGTCGTCGGCCATGTGGCCGAGCTCGCGCCCGGTCTCCAGGTGCCTGGCCGCCATGCCTGTGACGGCGGGGACAGCCGCGATCGCCGTTTCGATTCTATTCATCGGATTGGCCTCACTTCCAGATGGACGCCCTCGTGCCGCTGCATGTGGCTGAGGACCTCGAACAGGTTGCGGGCCTGTGGGTTTCCCCCTGGGCCGAACATGCGCATGAGGCTCTTGGGCTGCTTGTTTGTTAGGGAGCCGAGCTTCTCGAAGCCGACGGTAGCGTTGATGTAGTCGCGCAGTACGACTTTACCGGTCTCGACATCACCTGCGAGCAGACACTCGACGCCTTCCTTCAATAGTCCTTCTCGAAAGGCCGGGTCGCGCTTGGCACGGGCCAGCACGGTCTCTTTGAAGTCGCGAGTGAGAGCCATCTTACGCCTCCTGCCGCTTGCGGTGCTTATACTCCTGCCAAAGACCCCGGGCATCCTCGATGTCATTCTGTTGGCGCCTCTTGGTTCCACCGCCAAGCAGGATTATGATCGCGTCCCCGTCTCTCCCGAAATATATCCTGTAGCCTGGGCCGAAGTGGATGCGGTATTCCAGCACCCCTCTCCCCACACCCTTGACGCCCGCCAAGCTGCCCGTCTCCATGCGAGCCAGGGCCGTCCTCACCCTAATCGCTGCGGTCGCATCAAGACTGTCGAACCAGCGACCAAACGGACTACGGCCTCCGCCATCAACATACTCCCGGACATTGATCACTCCAGGATGGTAACGCTTTCGTTACCCGATGGCAAGCTGAGTGTGGAGTGTGGAGGAGGAGGTTTGCGCGACTGTCACGCCCCGGAAGTGCGCGAGTCGTCGCGGAGGCTGGCGGCGTAGGCCCTGAGGGGGGCGCGAAGGGCCAGGCTTGCCGGCAGAATCAGGGACGTGACGACGCCCATCGCTATAATCGCCGCCCTCAGGCTGTATACATCCGCGATGCGGCCATAGGCGATGGGGGCGAGCGTGCCGCCAATCTCGGTGATGGTGTAGTAGTAGCCGTAGCCGGTCGCCCGCCGCCCGGATGGGATGAAGGCCGACACGGTGGCATACAGCACGGAGGAGGTGCCGTTGAGGCCGATGCCGAGCACCAGCATCAGGGGCGCTATAGCGTACGCGGGAGCGGCAAGCGAGGCGACGAGGAGCAAAGCGGTCAGGCCCTTGGTGCCCCATATGAGGCTTATGGAGCCGTAGCGGTCGTCTAGCCAGCCGCATACGAGCTTCCCGGCCGCCCCCCCGGCAAGCAGGGAGAACAGCATCAGCTCCATGCGTCTATCGCTCAATTCCGTGATCTCTGTCATGACGAACGGCAGCAAGGCCAGGGCGGCAGCGCGTGTCCCCGAGTCCAGAAAGCCCACGCCGCCGAGTATGCCGAACGCGCGCAGGTCCACGGACTCGCGGCGCTGGACAGGCGGTTCTGCAGCTGCAGCCGCGGCTGCGGGCGGACGGGCGGAAACGATGGCTCTGCGAGCCAGCCCGGCGAGCGCCATGAACCCTAGACCCGCGAACCCGATTCCGTAAAGCATGCCGCGCCAGCCGTATCTCGCGACCAGGAGCCAGGTCATGGCTGGGCCGGCCAGCTTCCCCAGGTCGCCCGCAAAGTTCACGGTGCCAACGGCGGTGGACCTGCCACGGGCGTCGTGGGAGCGCGAGACCATGCTGGTAGCGAGGGGGTGCTGCGTGCCCCCGCCGAGGCCTCCGACGAGTGCCGCCCCGAGCAGGAGCGGGAACGTGGTCGCCGCCGCCATCGCCACGAGCCCAGCGGCGACCCAGATGTTGCCGCCAATCAACAGCCAGAACTCGCCGGTCTGCTCTGCCAGGTAACCGGCCGGCACCTGCAGCAGGGCGGACGCGCCGCTCTGCACGGAGCGTAGCAGGCCGGTCTGGGTGTACGAGAGGCCGAGGTCGACCTTGATGTGCGTCAGCAGCGGAACGGTGATGACGAAGAACAGGTCGCTCCACACGTGCGTCGCGGAGGCGAATACGAGCGTGTTCCTCGCCCTGCTCTTGGTGGAGCCGCGCACCTGGCCTAGCCCCCTACAGACCCGGGTCGGCGGGCGACGCACTCAGGCCCGGCCGCGCACTCAGGCCCCTTGCAGCAGGGAGCGCTGCCCGCGCGACCGGCCGAGTGTGGGACTCTGTTGGTCAGTATCTCCCTCAGGCCGCGCCCACCCCGGCCTCCCCAAGCTCGCGGTGCGCCGTTCGAAGGAGCCCCTCCGTTTGGGCCCAGTCGACGCACGGGTCGGTAATCGAGACACCGTAGGCAAGGTCCGATGGGTCATCGAGGGGCTGGTTGCCGGCGTTGATATGGCTCTCCAACATCAGGCCGACGATGCCCCTGTTGCCGCCCAGCCGCTGGGACATGATGTCCTCGAACGCCACCGGCTGCCTCCGGTGGTCCTTGTTGGCATTGGCGTGGGAGCAGTCGATGACCAGGTGAGGCGGAAGGTCGGCCTCCTCCAGCAGGCCGATGGCCTCCGCAACGGACTCAGCGTCGTAGTTCGGGCCGGTCTTGCCGCCGCGAAGCACGAGGTGAGCGCTCGGGTTGCCCGCGGTCTGCACAATAGAGGCCACTCCGTTGTCGTCGATGCCGAGAAATACGTGGCGTGAGCCCGCGGCGACGATGCCGTCGACAGCGATCTGGATGCTGCCGCCCGTTCCGTTCTTGAAGCCGATGGGCATGCTCAGGCCGCTGGCGACCAGCCTGTGGGTCTGGCTCTCGGTCGTCCGTGCGCCAATGGCGCCCCATGCCACCAGGTCGCCCAGGTACTGGGGCGTGAACGGCTCCAGCCACTCGGTCGCGGTGGGCAGGCCAAGGGCGCAGACCTGGAGCAGGAACTCGCGCGCCTTGGCGAGCCCCGTGGTGACGTCCGAGCTGCCGTTCAGATGCGGGTCGTTGATGAGGCCCTTCCAGCCGAGGGTCGTGCGGGGCTTTTCGAAGTAGACCCTGCCGACCACTAAGATCCGGTCCTTCAACTCCTCGGCCAGCGCCCGCAGACGGGTCGCGTAATCCAGCCCTGCTTCCATGTCGTGGATGGAGCATGGGCCGACTATCATCATAATGCGGTCGTCTTCGCCCGAAACTATGCGCTCGATCTGTCCCCGGTGGTCCGCCACACGGTCTTCGATCTCCGGCGTGGCGGGGAATCGTCTCCAGTACTCCGACGGGGGGGCCAGCGGTGTGATGCTCTCGACCCTGACGTCTCGTATTCGCGATGTGGTTACCATTGTTGGTGTCTTGTATCTCCTTGAGTTGAGGTGTTTCAGCCGGGCACGGATGGTCGCCAATAGCTTGGGCGCCAATAGAGGGGCGCCAGCTCCGCCTGGCTAAACCAGCCCCGCGCCGGGGAGAGGACCTCCGCGGTCATGTCACTCCTCGGCTGCAAGGGGCTGCACCTCTTCTTTCATTCCACGGTCCCGCAGGTTTGCGGCGTCCTTGAGGTATATGAACTGGACGTCTCCCTGGGATTTCTCGCTGTTGACAATCATGAGCACTCGTATGCAGCGGCCCTGGCTGCCCGGCACCGGTATCTCGGTGGCGCAGAGCAGCGCCAGGTCGGTCCAGCCCATGCGGCGGGCCGCCAGGGGAGGGAACTCGGCGTCTAGGTCCTGGGTGACGGTGAAGTATACGGCTGCAACATCTTCTATCTCGGTCCCGTTGGCCTCGACCATCTGCCGGAGGAGGTCGGCCGTCGCGTCGAGGATAGCCTCGCGCGTGTTCTCGTCCGCGGTAGTTGCTCCGCGGATGCCCCTCACGCTCATCGGAGCACGTCGCTCCTGCCCCCGCCCGGTATGGTCGGGGCCGTATTCTTCAATCTCACCTGGCGTTACCCCTTAGGCTCGTCGTGAACTCGGCCGCGGCGGCGGGCTCATCTCCCGATGCGCCCGCTATCGCGTCGATCAGTGCGCTGCCAACCGCGACCCCGTCCGCGAATTGTGCGACTTCGGAGACATGCTCGGGCTTCGATATACCGAAACCCACCAGTATGGGCAGGTCAGTATGGCGGCGTATCCGCTCGACCAGCCCGCGGACGCCGCCGCGAACGTTGGCGCGCGCACCAGTCACCCCGGCCACGCTCACGCAGTATATGAACCCGCCTGCCTGTTCGCAAGCTAAAGCAATACGCTCTTCCGTGCTCGTCGGCGCCAGGAGCGGGATGAGGTGCAGCCCGCGCCGCCGACACTGGTCGGCGAAAGGCCCGCACTCCTCGGCGGGCAGGTCGGCGACGATGAAGGCGTCACATCCCGCGTCGGCTGCCGCGTCGGCTGCGTCCGAGAGCCCGTACTTGAGCAGGGGATTGTAGTAGCCCATAAAGAGAATGGCCGCGTCGGGGTAGTTGCCCCGGACGTCCGAGGCCGCCCGCAGGCACACGTCGAACGTTACGCCCTGCCGGAGCGCGTGAAGGCTCGACCTCTGGATGGTGGGGCCTTCCGCAAGCGGGTCGCTGAACGGCACGCCCAGCTCGAGCACGTCGGCGCCCGCATCCAGCAGGGCCCCGCCGATGCGTGTGGAGGTCTCGACGTCGGGGAAGCCCACGGTAAGGAAGGGCGCGAGGGCTGGTCGGCCCTCCGCGGCTGCCTTCGCCAGCCTCGTGTCGATCCGGTTAGTCATCCGGACTATGTCTCCTCCAGAGCCAGGGTCGCCGCCAGGGCCAGGAGGTTCTGGGCCGCGTGGGCCGCGAAGGGCGGCCAGAGCGACCCCGTCCTCAGGTACAGCCACGACAGCAGCAACCCGATGAAGAACAAGGGTATCACGACTGCGAGGCTGGCGTGGGCCACGGAGAAGACCGCCGAGGAGACAACAGCCGCCCGGAGCGGGCCCAGCGGCTGTACGAGGGCTGCGAGCAGGAAGCCCCTGAAGAATACCTCCTCGATCAGCGGCCCGGCGATGCCCACCCCGGCGATGCTCAGGAGCCTGGCTGGGCCCTCGGCGAGGAGCTCGTGGGGGAGTCTCGGCGGGACCAGCATGTCTATGCCGAGAGCCGTCACGGTCCTTACGTAGATGGCGCCAAGGCCAAGGCTAGCCAGCAGTACCAGCCCGGGCAGCACAAGTCCCCGGGGCAGCGGAGGCACAACGAACCCGACTGGCCGCCATCCCCTGCGATTCCGCACTCCAAAGAGCCATACCGCCGCAAACATGCTGGAGTGTGGGAGCACCAGCACGACCACTGAAACGGCAGGGCCGGGCTCCAGCACGGCGAGAACGACAACCGCCGCGGCGGAGACGGCCACAATCAGGCCAATCGCACGGACGACGTCCCAAGTGCCCCAGGGAACGCCTTCAGCCGCAATCTTGCCTGGGTCGAACACGTTCGCTCCTCCAGCGCCCCTCCGAACCCATTGGTATAATCCATCTGCGGCCCGAAGGTGGGCCAGTATAGCGCGGCGGGGGATGATCCTGCGATGGACTCCAGCGGATTTGCGTTGAAGGGCGAAACCGGCAGCAGGCGTATCGAGCTGGAATGCGAGCACCAGAGCGGTGTGCTATATGTGGTTCCAAGCGAGGCGAGCTGGGTATGCAACGACGAGATGCTGCACATCCACTCGCTGGCGGGCTTCCTGCGGGAGCTGACCGAGCTGGACGATACGGACGTAGGCGCCGTGATGCAGAGGTGGGGGCTGTACTACCGCCCGCGGGCCCTCGCAGAAAAGGAAGGGGCAGGGTAGATCCCTGACTGGCTCAGACGATCTCGTCGTCCTCGCTGGACACGGGGGCCATTTGACCGGAAACGGGGTCGAGGACGCGGTCATATACCGGTGCGAACTCGTCGTCGTCGCCCGGCTCGGTGTCGTCGCTGGACCAGTCCTTGACTGCCACCGTCTCGTAACGGGCTACTTCGCCCTTGCCCGTTCCGCCCCCCGACGTTAGACCGACCAGCGAGTCCCGATAGCCGCCTCGTGCGCCGTCCCTGGAGGGGAAGGAGACGGAGCCCTTCTGTGAAGGGTGCTGGAAGACCTCCCTGACCATGATGACGAACTCGCGGTCTCCGACGCTCTTCACTGCCGCCTCGTACCGGTTGCCGCCCCGCATCAGCCTGATGAGCCTGGAGCCGAGACGCGGCTCCACCTGCCCCAGGTAGCTGTCTGCGATTCCGTGGGCCTTTAGCGACCTTCCCTCGACCCCGAGAGTTACCGGGTGTCCCGGGGCTTCCTTGAGGAGGTCGGCGGTACGCCCAAGGTTGATCAGGGGTATGGCCCTCGACTTGCCGCTCTCCTCGATGAACACCCGGCGGGACCCGCTTGCGCCCGTGGACTGTCCGGGCTCTCCATCAGCGAGCTTCCCCAGCCGATCGAGATTCCTCCTGGCGATGGGATTGTGGGGCGAAAGCTCGAGGACTCGCTGGAATGCTGCCCTGGCCTCGGCGACCCTGCCGGCCTCGGTGAGCGCCTTGCCCATCCGGTTGTATGCCTCGACGTCGTTGGGAAACACCGAGAGGATGGCCCGATTGGCGTGTACCGCGTCGGCCCAGCGGGACTCCATCGCCAGGGCAACGGCCTTCTTGGCCAGGTCTTTCCTGAACCCCTGTTTATCTGTCTCGTAGCTCTGCAAAGACACACCGGCTCCCGATTTCGCGGGGATTCTAGCCAACCTCCGGCACCGACGCAAGGCGTATCCAACATGGATTCACGACTGCTGTTCGGCGGTCAGGAATCATACTTGCCGGCCAGGCTTCGCAGCCGCACTTGCAGTATGTCGTTCAGCGCGAGCATCGAGTCGCGGAGAGGCCTGATCTTGCTCCGGGGCTGGTAGTGCCACTGGATCGGCACTTCGACTATCGGCAGACCCCTCTTTCTTGCCACGTATAGAAGCTCGACGTCGAAGCCGAACCCGTCGATGCTCATGACCCTGAACAGGCTGTCGGCCGCCTCCGCGGAGAGCCACTTGAACCCGCACTGGGTGTCCTGGAGCCCCCTGACGGCCAGGACCCTGACCACCCAGTTGAACACCCTGCCCATGAGGTGTCTCATCTGGGGCTCCCCGAACCGCCTTGCGCCCGGGGCTTCGCGGGACGCGATCATCACATCGTAGCCCTCGTCGGCCCTGTCCAGGAACCCGGCGAGCTGGTCGATCGGCATGGCCAGATCGGCGTCCGCCATGAACCTGAAGCGACCCCTGGCCGAGAGCATGCCCTGCCTGACGGCCCACCCCTTGCCTCGGTGGGCTACCGGAAGGACCCGGATGCCGGGGAAGCGACGGCCGGCATCCTCCACGAGCTCTCGGGTGCGGTCGGTGCTACCGTCGTCGACCACCAGCACCTCCCATGTGAATCCGCGCCCGCCCAGGTAAGCCGCAACCTGGTCCAGCGTCCGGCCGATCCTCGCCTCTTCGTTATAGGCGGGCACGACCACGGAGAGGTAGGGCGCGTCCAAGGGATGGCCGCTAGTCCGCGCTCTCGAGCTCGAAGGCGCGGTGGAGGGCCCGCGCCGCGTCCTCCATCCTCTCCTCTCGGACCACGCAGGTAATCCTGATCTCGGAGGTGGATATGAGCTCGATTGCTATGCCGGCGTCCGCCAGGGCCCGGAACATCCTGGATGCGTAGCCCGGCATGTTCTGCATGCCGGTGCCGACTATCGTCACCTTGGCCAGCTCGGCCGAGCCGCCGACCTCGGACGCTCCCAGGGCCCTGCAGACCGGCTCCGCGACCTCCAGCGCCGCATCTAGGTCAGTGCGCTCGACCGTGAACGACAGGTCCGTGTCCCCGTCCACACCCACGTTCTGGACTATCACGTCGACGCTGATGTCGGCATCGGCGAGCGGGCCGAAGATGTCGGCCTGGAGGCCGACACGGTCCGTCAGGCCCCGCGCGGTGATCTTCCCGACGTTCGTGTCGGTCGCAATAGCCCTGACCCTGTTCCGAATTTGGCCGACTCTGGTGCTCACGTTCGACTCCTTGTGAATCATCGTGCCCGGACCATCCTGGAAGCTCGACGCCACGAGTATCGGAACGTCGTAGACGAGGGCCAGCTCGATGGCCTGAGGGGGGAATTTTGCCCCGTAGCTCGCCAGCTCCAGCATCTCCTCGAAGCCTATCTCGTCGAGCCTGCGGGCTTCGGGAACTATGCGGGGGTTCGCGGTGTAGATGCCGTCCACGTCGGTATATATCTCGCACCTCGACGCGCCGAGCCCCGCCGCGATTGCGACGGCGGTCGTGTCCGAGCCGCCCCTCTCCAGGGTCGTCACGTCCAGGTCGTCGGTTATGCCCTGGAAGCCAGCGACGATCACGATCTTGCCGGACCGCAGCTCGCGGGTGATGCGCTCCGGCTCAACTACCGAAATACGCGCCCCTCGATGGCGGGAGTCTGTTCGAATCCCCGCCTGTGCCCCGCTGAGAGAGACGGCGCCGCACCCGAGCGAGTGGAGCGCCATGGCCATGAGGGTGCAGCTCTGCAGCTCTCCCGTGGCAAGGAGCGCGTCGAGCTCCCTCGTGTCAGGGCGTCCGCCGACGCTCTCGGCCAGCTCGATGAGCCTGTCGGTCGTGTCGCCCATCGCCGAGACGACCGCGACTACCTGGTCCTGCCCTCGGCTCGACCTGGCGACGCGGCGGGCCACGCTGCGGATGGCGTCGGCGTCGGGCAGGGAGCTGCCCCCGTATTTCTGGACCACGATCGACAACGGAGGGGTTACTCGTCTTCCACGTAGAGGCGCGCGCCCTTCTCGGAGGGGCGCGTCACCCTGAACTCGCCGCTCACCCCCGATTTGGATGCAGCCTCGGCCATCTCGTACCCGATAGTCATCCTCCGGCTGTTCGCGAACGCGAGCACAGAGGAACCCGACCCCGACAGGAAGGCTCCCAGGGCTCCCGCGTCCAGCGCGGCCCTCAGGATGTTCTTCATCGCCGGGAAGATCTTCTCTCTCTCCTGCTGGTGAAGCCGGTCCTCAGTGGCCGTACGCAGCAGGGAGAGATTCCCTGTGACCAACGCGTTTATGAGAAGCCCGACCCTGCCGATATTGAAGACTGCGTCGTCCCTGGTGATCTTGGGAGGCAGCAGGGACCGCGCCTCCTCCGTCATCACGGGCTGGTCGGGCACGAAGAGCACGGCGTCCAGCCCCCTGGGGAGGGGGACCGACGACACGATGATCCCATCGCTGCCGTTCACAACTATCTGCAGTCCCCCCAGGAAGGCAGATGCCACGTTGTCCGGGTGTCCCTCGACCTCAGCCGCCATGGCAAGCAGCTCCTCCTGGTTGAACGGGCTGCCGCACAGCTCGTTTCCGGCCACTATCCCGGCTACCACGGCCGCCGAGCTGCTACCGAGCCCCCTGCCGACCGGAATCTTGTTGCGGCAGACGATCTCGACATCTGGCACTGGGCTTCCCGACCTTTCGAAGGGGACGGCAAAGGCCGAGCTGATGAAATTGCCCTGCCCGGCAGGCAGGTTGCTCTCACCCTGACCGGTGACGCTGAACCCCGTCCCTCCGGTCGTGAACGTGATGGTATTCCAGACGTCCAAAGCCATCCCCAGGCAGTCAAAGCCCGGGCCCAGGTTAGCCGTCGTAGCTGGGACGCTTACAGTTATCCGCTTTGCCATGGCCGGTCGAATACGGGTGGAAACAGGCTGCGGAACATAATAGCACGGGCCGGGCAGGCCGCCGTGCGCCTGCCGATGTTCGCGTAGGGGCAACTGGTACAATCCAACACCGAAAACTCCTCGCTTGAGGACTGCCAACAACGTGTCGACTGAACAGCACAGATTGGGCGAGGCTGAGAGAGAGCGTCTCCTGGGGGAGGCGCTGGACATGCTGGACTTCCCCGAGGTGCGGAAGCAGCTCGCCTCAGAGACGACGTTTCCCCGCGCCAGCGGGATGGCCCTCTCGCTGACCCCTTCGTACGACGCGCACGAGGTGGCGCGGCTCCACGAGGAGACGGCCGAGGCGGCGGCCTTGCTCCAGGAGGGGAGCGACATCGCCCTGCGGGCCGTGGATGACGTGTCCGCGTCTACGGCGCGAGCCGCGAAGGGCGGCCTTCTCACCGGACACGAGCTGCTTGCAATCTCCGAGATGCTGGACGTGCAGGGCAGGGCCCGCACGAGAGTCCTCTCCTTCGGAGACTCCGCGCCCATCCTGGCGGCCATAGCTTCCGGCATCTCTGACCTGTCGGAACTTGGTCGCAGGATTGCAGGGAGCATCGGGCAGATGGGCGAGGTGCTGGACGGCGCGTCGCCGGGCCTCGGCCCACTGCGCCGCAGCGTCAGGCAGGCATACGACAGCGCCGCGTCCGCCCTCGCCCGCGTGGTCGAGTCGCCCGAGGGCGCCGAGGCCCTGCAGGACAGCGTCGTCTCCATTCGTTCCGACAGGCTGGTGGTCCAGGTCAAGGCGAACCACAGGCACCGGGTACCCGGCGTGGTGCATGGCGCGTCGAACACGGGCGCAACCCTGTTCGTAGAGCCCTTCGCAACGGTGGAGATGGGGAATCGCTGGCGCGAGCTGGTGCTGGAGGAGGAGCGGGAGACCGAGAAGGTCCTGTGGGAGCTGTCGGCGTCCGTGGGCGAGTCGGCGGGAGAGATCGAGTCGGGCGTCGAAGCCGCGACCCGCCTGGACTTCATCATGGCGCGCGCCAGGTACGGCGCAAGGAGTGAAGCGGCAGGGTTGCCCGTGGACGACTTCGGCGACGCCATTCGCCTGACGCAGGGGAGACACCCACTGCTCGGCGGAGAGGCCGTGCCGGTGAACGTCCGCGTGGGCCCGGGGTGGACCGGGCTGGTGGTGACCGGCCCCAATATGGGAGGCAAGACCGCCGCCCTCAAGACGGTCGGGCTCCTGGCGGTCATGCACCAGTGCGGAATGCCGATTCCCGTCGAGGGCGACAGCGAGCTGCCTGTTTTCGACGGCATGTTCGCTGACATCGGTGACATGCAGGACATCCAGCAGTCCGCGTCCAGCTTCGGGTCCCACGTCCGCAACGTAGCGGCGATCCTCAGACATGCCACCCCACGGTCGCTGGTGCTTCTAGACGAGCTGGGGGCGAGCACCGACCCCGACGAGGGCTCGGCCATTGCCAAGGCAGTCCTGAACAGGGTGGCATCTCTGGGTGCGTGGTCCATCGCCACCACCCATCACAGGAGCGTAGCGGTCCATGCCGAGACGGCGCCCGGCATGAGCAACGCAAGCGTCGAGCTGGACCCGGTTACCCTCCGCCCCACGTATCACATTACCCCAGGCGTGCCCGGCCGGAGCTACGCAATAGCGGTAGCCGAGCAGGTGGGCCTTCCCAGAGAGATTCTCGACGATGCCCGCTCGCTCATGGAGCCGCAGCACGTGCTGTTCGAGGACTGGCTCCTCGAGCTCCAGGCATCGCGCCGGAACCTGAAAGAGCGCATCGCCGCGGCGGACAGAGCGCAGGCGGAGGCCGAAGCCTCCAGACGGGAACTGGAGTCGAAGCTGGAAGAGCTCGAGGCCTCGCGCGCCGACGTGTTGGTGGAAGCCCGAAAGGACATCGAGCGCAAGTACGAGGAGGCCCGGAGAGGACTCCGGCGGGCGCAGGCCGCACTTTCGTGGTCCGCGCCCCCCGGGGAGCCACTCGAACCCGTGATCGACCGGGCCGCCGAAGAGCTTGACGCGACGAAACGGAAGATGGCGAATGTCGAGTCTGAGGCCTCGCCTCTTCGGGCCCGGCGGACAGGGCAGCCCTTGGCCGCGGGCGACCTGGTCGACGTACGCGGGATGAGTGTGCAGGGGGTGGTCGAGTCCATCGACGCCCAGGGAGAGGAGGCCGACGTCTCGGTCGGAAACGTCCGGCTCAGGGTCGCCCTTGACCGGCTCACGCAAGCAGAGGAGCCGGAGTCCGCCGGCGAGCCCCAGGTCGAGGTTGGGCTGGATCTGGCCCCCGTACTCGGGACTATCGAGCTCGACCTGCGGGGAATGCAGGCCGAGGACGCTTCGATACGGACGGACGAGTTCCTGGACAGGGCCGTGAGGGACGGGCTCAGCTCTGTCCGCATCGTTCACGGCAAGGGGACGGGCGTACTGAGGCGAGTTGTCCGCGAGCTCCTGGACCGCCATCCGCTGGTCAAGTCGTTCAGATCCGAGGCGCCGATGAGCGGCGGCAGCGGGGCTACATCCGTGGAGCTGACGTGAAGGCGAGCACCGCCAAGCGGCTGGCCATCGCCCTGGCTGCCGCGCTCCTCATGGCCGTCGCCGTCTGCTGGGGCCCCGGTAGCAGGCCCGGTCCGGCGCCCACCCCACCCGCGGCCGCTGTGCCCGCACCCGCCGAGTCGCCGCTACCGCCGACTGCGGCGCCCACCGAGACCCCGCAGCCAACTGCAACACCTCCGCCTGTCGTCAGTGCCGACCCTGCCATTACGCCGTCCCCGGTCGCAGCGTCGGACGAAGACGCGGGCGCAGTCGCAACCTCGACACCGTTCACCCTGTCGGATCTTGCGGCCACATCAACGCCGATCTCCGCGCTGCTGCCACCGGCGCTCCCCAGCATCACCGTGCCCCCTACCGCGACTCCGGCTCATACTGCGACGCCGACTGCTGCCGCTGGCCCACCCCCAACCTCGACCCCGGCTGTTGCCGCTTCGTCGTCTCCGATCCCGGCCGGGACGGTAACGCCCTCGCCGTCACCAACTGCGACCCCGGCATCCAGCAGCGCCCTAGCCCCGCCCACATTGCCATACGGGCCGCAGGTGGTGGTCAGCGGGGCGGTGTTCAGCGTCGACGTGGCATCTACGGAGGAGGAGAAGCGGATAGGGCTGTCGGGCCGGGAGGGCCTGGCCCCGGCGTCAGGGATGCTGTTCCTGTACGAGAATGGCCGACCATACCAGTTCTGGATGAAGGACATGCTGTTTGCCATCGACATCCTCTGGATAGCGCCAGACTGCACGGTAGGCGACATCACCCACGAGCTCCAACCCCCACGATCCGGAGCGCCGGACTCCGAGATTCCCCGGGCCAGTCCCTCCGTGGAGGCGGCCCACGTCCTCGAGATCGCGGCGGGCGCAAGCCGCAGGCTCGGCCTGGCGGTCGGCGACACCGTCAGGTTCCTCGACATCTCGTCGCCGGCGGGCGATTCCTGTTGAACGGGCGCATGCGCCCCCAAGGGGGCGTGCCGACGTGCGAGAATCGGGCGCCACCGGTGTGATCTCGTTCAGATAGATGTGAGACGGGCGAAGTTGTAAACAAACAAGAAAGGGACCATCCTTTGGGTGAGAACAATCCGAAGGAGGTCCCTTCCATGAGGGTAGTAGGACTACCCAGGTCATTCTACCAGCTTGCCAAGACGAGTCCAGGAGACCTGCCTGGCGAAGCTCAGGAGCGATTGCGCTGGGTGAGCTGCTGGCAGACGCTGAGACAGCAGGGGCTGACCAGTTCAGGGGCTGCAGAGGCTCTGGGGCTGCCCCGGTCCACCCTGTACCGGTGGGACAGATCGCTCAGAGAGTCAGGGCCGGAGGGTCTATGCACCAAGAGCCGTCGTCCTCGAAGGGTGCGACAGCCTACGTGGAGTCCCGAGTTGTCCCAAGCGGTGCTGGAGCTGAGGGAGCAGTATCCCCGCTGGGGCAAGGACAAGCTGGTGGTGTTGCTGACCCGTCAGGGATGGCAGGTGTCCACATCGATGGTGGGCCGGATACTGACTCGCCTGAAGGCCAGTGGCATACTCAAAGAGCCGGTACGACATGGCCTGCCTGTACGCAGGCAGGCCCGCAAGCGTCCCTACGCGGTTCGCAAACCCAGAGAGTATCGTGCCAGAGAGCCTGGGGACATAGTCCAAGTGGACACTCTGGACATCCGTCCCCTGCCAGGCGTGGTGCTCAAGCACTTCACCGCAAGGGATGTGGTCTCACGATGGGACGTGCTCGAGGTACACACCAGGGCAACGTCCACGCTGGCGGCCCAGTTCCTCGATTCTATGCGGCGACGGTTCCCCTTCCCTATCAAGGCCGTCCAAGTGGATGGAGGCTCGGAGTTCCAGGCCGCCTTCGAGTCTGCGTGCCAGAACCACGGCATCATGCTCTTCGTACTGCCGCCGCGCTCACCCAAGCTCAACGGCCATGTGGAGAGAGGTCAGCGCACTCACACCGAGGAGTTCTACGAGCTGTATGACGGCGACGTCGAGATGATCCCCCTCAACCGAGCCCTCCTGGGGTGGGAGCGCGTCTATGACACGATCCGACCTCACCACTCGCTGGACGGACTCACTCCGGCCGAGTATCTTGAGCAGCACCATCCAAGCTTGGTCTCAGCTCCTCTGTCTCATATGTACTGAACGAGTACACGGTGTTGACAGGGTGTCTTTTGTGTGCTAGGCTAACGTTGTGAGGATGCGCCCTCTGCCACTCTCCGGTACCTTCTGTTTCCCACAGTCCTTGGTACACCTTTACCTTCCTTCCAGCCATTTCGCCCGGTAGCCCGCGCAGCGCGGGCACTAGCGCATCCCCCTATTCTCCCCACAGGAGCGTCAAAGCGTATGGTATTTCCTTCTTTGAAGTCAGCGAACGGCAGCGAGAACGGGCGGCGGGTCTACTCGAAGACGCCGACCGTGCTGGAGGTGCCGAACCTCATCCAGGCACAGATAGACTCCTTCGAGTGGTTCAAGACCGACGGCCTGCGAGAGCTGTTCGAGGAGATCTCCCCGATGGAGGACTACCCGGGCGGCCGCTTCGAGCTGAACTTTCTGACCCACACGTTCGACGAGCCCGCGGCCTCTGAGGAGGACTGCCGGGAGAACGAGACCACCTACTCGGCAGCCCTGAAGGTCAGGGTGGAGCTCGTAAACAGGGCGCCGGGCCCGGCCCAGGGCGAGCGCAAGTTCCAGGACCTGTTCATTGGCGACATACCGATCATGACCCGCACCGGCACGTTCATCATAAATGGGGCCGAGAGGGTCGTGGTGAGCCAGCTGGTCAGGTCCCCGGGAGCCTACTTCACGACGACCACCGACGCCAACACCGGCAGGCAACTCGCCTCGGCGAAGATGATCCCAAACAACGGGGCATGGATGGAGTTCGAGACGAGCAACAAGGACGTCATCTCCGTCAAGGTCGATCGCAAGCGAAAGAGCCCTGCCGCAATGCTCATCAGGGCATTGGGCTACGTGACCGACGAGGAGGTCCTGGAGCTGTTCAGCGACGTTGACACCGATCCTGAACACCAGTACATCCAGACCACTATAGACAAGGACGTCCGCGTCGATACTCACGAGGAGGCGATGCTGGAGTTCTACCGGAGACTCAGGCCGGGCGAGCCCCCGAGCATCGACAACGCGCGGAAGCTGCTGGACGACCTCTTCTTCAATCCGCGGCGGTACGACCTGGGGCGCGTGGGGCGCTACAAGGTCAACGCTCGCCTCGGCCTCGACACCGACCCGGACGACCGCATCCTGTCGAAGAACGACATCATCAGCCTCCTTCGCACCATGATCGAGATCAACAACGGGGTGCAGAAGGGGGACGACATCGACCACCTGGGCAACAGGCGCGTTCGCTCGGTGGGAGAGCTGATACAGAAGCAGGTGCGCGTGGGACTGCTGCGCATGGAGCGCGTCATCAAGGAGAGGATGACCACGCAGATGGACCCGTCCGAGACCACGCCGGCGGCGCTGATCAACGTCCGCCCGGTGGTCGCCGCGGTCAGGGAGTTCTTCGGTGGGTCCCAGCTCTCGCAATTCATGCAGCAGACAAACCCCCTGGACGAGCTGACCCACAAGCGCAGGCTGTCGGCCCTGGGGCCGGGCGGCCTGTCGAGGGAGCGCGCGGGCTTCGACGTTCGCGACGTCCACCACTCTCACTATGGACGGATCTGCCCCATCGAAACGCCGGAGGGGCCGAACATCGGCCTGCTCGGCTCCATGGCTACCTATGCCAAGACGAACGAGTACGGCTTCCTTCAGACGCCCTACCGCCGCGTCAAGACCACCATCTCGAGCAAGGACCCCGGGCTGCTGGGCCACACCGTGACGCAGGACGTGGTCGGCGGCACGCGGACGGTCCTCAAGGCGGGCCGGGTCGTCACGGAAGCTACCCTGCCGCGCATAACGAAGCTGCCGGAGCAGCAGATTAACGTCGAGTCGCCCGACGGTGGAGAGGAGACCGTCTCCAGCACTGACCCTGAGTTGCTGGGCCGGACCGTGACGCGGGACGTGACCGGCGGCACCCGGACGATAGTCAAGGCCGGGGGCACGGTGTCGAAGGGGTTGCGGACCCAGATCGTCGAGCTGGAGGAGCAAGAGATATCCGTGCGGCCGTACGTCACCGACAAGGCGGAGGACATCGAATACCTGACGGCCGCGGACGAGGAAAGCATTCACATAGCACAGGCCACCGCGCCGTTGGACGAAGCGGGGCAGTTCGTAGGCGAGAGGGTGGAGACTAGGATCGGCGACGGCGTGTCCGCCGAGCCGCCGGAGAACATCGGTTACATGGACGTATCGCCCATGCAGCTGGTCAGCGTGTCGACTGCGCTGATCCCGTTCCTGGAGCATGACGACGCGAACCGGGCCCTGATGGGCTCGAACATGCAGAGGCAGGCTGTTCCCCTGCTTCGCCCCGAGCCCCCACTCGTCGGTACTGGGCTCGAGGGGCGTGTCGCGAGGGACAGCGGGCAGGTGGTGCTCTCCAGGACATCCGGGGTCATTACGGAGGCCTCCGGGGACAGGATCGTCGTAACCGACGAGATGGGCGAGGCGCACGAGCACAAGCTCAGGAGATTCGTGCGCAGCAACCAGGGGACGTGCATAAACCAGCGCCCCATGGTCGACGTGGGAGACGTGGTCGAGGAGGGACAGTTCCTGGCAGACAGCTCATCCACGGCACAGGGCGAGCTGGCACTCGGCCAGAACGTGCTGGTCGCCTTCATGAGCTGGGAGGGCTACAACTTCGAGGACGCGATCGTCATCAGCGAGCGGCTGGTGAAAGACGACCGCTTCACTTCCATACATATCGAGAAGCACGAGGTCGAGGCGAGAGACACGAAGCTCGGGCCCGAAGAGGTCACCCGGGACATCCCCAACGTGGGGGAGGAGAGCCTCCGCAACCTGGACGAAGAGGGAATCATCCGCATCGGCGCGGAGATCGGCCCGGGCGACATCCTCGTGGGCAAGATCACGCCCAAGGGCGAGACGGAGCTGAGCGCCGAGGAGAAGCTGCTGAGGGCCATATTCGGCGAGAAGGCCAGAGACGTCCGGGACACGTCGCTGCGCGTGCCGCACGGCGAGCGCGGGAAGGTCATCGACGTCAAGGTGTTCAGCAAGGAGAACGGCGACGAGCTCTCCCCGGGCGTCAACACCATGGTGCGGCTGTGGGTCGCCCAGACGCGCAAGATAGCCGCAGGCGACAAGATGGCGGGACGGCATGGCAACAAGGGCGTCATCTCACAGATCCTGCCCGAAGAGGACCTGCCCTTCCTACCGGACGGCACACCCGTCGACATCATCCTCAACCCCATCGGGGTGCCGAACCGGATGAACCTCGGCCAGGTGCTGGAGACTCACCTGGGGCAGGCCGCCCACGCACTGGGGTTCCGCGCCGTCACACCGGTGTTCGATGGGGCACCCGACGAGGCCATCGAGGACGCCTTAGGCCAGGCTTGGATCATCCAAAAGTCGGGGGCGGTCAGCCCGCAGACGCTGGACGGCCGCGACACCTCCCAGATAGACCTGGGTGCCGTGAGGGAGTGGATCGAGGAGCGCGGATACAGCTTCGACAAGATCATCACAAACCCGCAGCCGGGCGAAGCCCGGACGGCGTGTCTCGAGATCTGGTTCCGGGAGGAGATGGGCCGCGACACCGCCGGTATGACCGTGGAGGAGATGAAGGAAGAGGCGCTGCGGCTGAACCGGGAAGAGTTCGTCGCCGCCCCGATCCTGGGCAAGTCCGTCCTGTACGACGGCCGCACGGGCGAGCCGTTCGACCAGCCCATCGCAGTCGGCTACATCTACATGATGAAGCTGATCCACCTCGTGGAGGACAAGATACACGCGCGCTCGACCGGACCCTACTCGCTAATCACGCAGCAGCCCCTAGGGGGTAAGGCGCAGTTCGGCGGCCAGCGTTTCGGAGAGATGGAGGTATGGGCCCTGGAGGCCTACAGCGCGGCTTACAACCTGCAGGAGATGCTCACCGTCAAGTCCGACGACGTGCTGGGCCGCGTAAAGACCTACGAAGCCATAGTCAAGGGCGAGGACATAGTGCAGCCGGGCATCCCGGAGTCGTTCCACGTCCTGCTCAAGGAGCTGCAGAGCCTCGGGCTGTCCGTGGAGCTGATGGCCGACTTCCAGGAGCAGGCCGCTCTCGAGGCCGGGGCCGAGATGCTTGCGGGCGAGCCGACGCTAGAGCTGGTGGACCCAATAGACATGGAGGACGGCGCATCCGAGCCGGTCCCGATCGGCGCGGATCCAGCTCCCTCGGACGAAGCCGAGACCGGCGAGGGAGACGACGGGGCGACAGAACCCGTGGAAGCCGACTAGCCGATTTCGAGTTGAGGGGGCGGCCGAACGGCGCCTCCAGCGGGCAAACAAGGGGGTTAATCAACACATGGTCCAGAGCGGCGACGACTTCAACGCGGTTAGGATAGCGCTGGCCTCTCCCGAGCAGATCAAGATGTGGTCCTACGGAGAGGTTACCAAGCCCGAGACAATCAACTATCGCACGCTGAGACCCGAAAAGGACGGACTCTTCTGCGAGCGCATCTTCGGTCCCACCAAGGACTGGGAGTGCTACTGCGGCAAGTACAAGAAGATCCGATACAAGGGCGTGATCTGCGACCGCTGCGGCGTCGAGGTCGCGCGGGCCAAGGTGCGCAGGGAGCGGATGGGCCACATCGCGCTAGCCGCTCCCGTGGCCCACATTTGGATGTCGAAGGGCATCCCCAGCAGGCTCGGGCTGCTGCTGGACCTGTCTCCGCGGAACCTGGAGCGCGTCCTCTACTTCGCCCAATACCTCGTCACCGAGCTGGACGAGGAGATGCGCCATTCGGCCATCGAGGAGCTAGAGAGCGACCTGGACGAGGCGCTCAGCCGCCTGGACAAAGAGCTCGAGGAAAAGGTCCAGGAGCTCCAGGCCGGCGGCGACGAAGAGGCCGGGGACGGCGAGAATGACGAGTCTGACAAGGTCCAGTCCGCGCAGGAGGGCCTCAGGCTGACGTTCGAGCAGGCGAAAGAGAACATCCAGAACGACATCGAGACGACGATCTCGGGCCTAGAGGAGCTGCAGGTGGGCATGCTGCTCACAGAGAGCCGTTACAGGGAGCTCCGGGACGGCTTCCCGGAGGTCTTCAAGGCGGACATGGGCGCAGAGGCCGTCCTGAAGGTGCTACAGGACTTCGACCTCGACCAGATGAGGGAGGACCTCCAGGGACAGATCCGGTCGACTTCAGGGCAGCGCCGGAAGAAGGCCATAAAGACGCTGCGAATCGTCGACGCGCTCCGGGAGAGCGGCAACAAGCCCGAGTGGATGATCATGACGACCCTTCCCGTGCTGCCGCCGGAGCTGCGCCCCATGGTGCAGCTCGACGGCGGGCGCTTCGCGACCAGCGACCTGAACGATCTCTACCGGCGCGTCATCAACCGCAACAACCGGCTCAAGCGGCTGATCGAGCTGCAGGCGCCGGAGATCATCGTCCGGAACGAGAAGCGAATGCTGCAGGAGGCCGTGGACGCCCTGATCGACAACGGCCGCCGCGGCAGGCCCGTCTCGGGCAGCCACAACCACAAGCTGAAGTCCCTGTCCGACCTGCTCCGAGGCAAACAGGGGCGGTTCCGCCAGAACCTGCTGGGCAAGCGGGTCGACTACAGCGGCCGCTCGGTCATCACTGTCGGGCCCAACCTGGAGCTGCACCAGTGCGGCCTCCCCCGCCGGATGGCCCTGGAGCTGTTCAAGCCCTTCGTGATGAACAGGCTGGTAATCAACGGCTACGCCCACAACATCAAGAGCGCAAAGCGGCTGGCGGAGAGCGCGAGGCCCGAGGTGTGGGACATCCTCGAGGACATCGTGCAGGAGCGCCCCGTGCTCCTTAACAGGGCGCCCACCCTCCACCGGCTGGGGATCCAGGCGTTCCAGCCCATCCTCGTGGACGGCGGGGCCATAAGGGTGCATCCCCTAGTCTGCCTGGCCTTCAACGCCGACTTCGACGGCGACCAGATGGCGGTCCACGTGCCGCTGTCCAAGGGAGCAGTGCAGGAAGCCAAGAAGGTCATGCTCAGCTCCTACAACATGCTGTCGCCCAGCTCCGGCGAGCCCATAGTGGCCCCGACGCTGGACATAGCATTCGGCTGCTACTACCTCACGATGGTCCAGGCTGGCGCTAGGGGCGAGGGGCGGAAGTTCGCGAGCTTCGACGACGCCCGGCTTGCCTACGAGATGGGCAGCATAGACCTCCGGGCCCAGGTCAAGGTGCGCCTAAACGGCGGTGACAACGGTTCTGGGTGGATGGACACCACGGTGGGGCGGATCGTCTTCAACGACGTGCTGCCGGAGGGGATGGCGTTCCGCAACGAGGAGCAAGGGAAGGACTCGCTCAAGGAGATTACGGCCGAGTGCTTCCAGTCCTTCGGCAACGAGGAGACGCTGAAGGTACTCGACGCCGTAAAGAGCCTCGGCTTCGAGTATGCGTCGAAGTCCGGCACCACCATCGCCATCAACGACATCGAGGTGCCGCCCAAGAAGGACGAGATCGTCTGGGACGCCGAGGAGAGCGTTTCCGAGCTGGAGGACCAGTACCTGGACGGCCTCATCACCGAGGAGGAGCGGCACAGGAACACGGTGGAGATCTGGACCAAGGCGAACGATGACCTTACGAAGGTTATCGAAGACAACATGGAGAACTACGGCGGCATCTACCTGATGGCCGTTTCGGGAGCCAAGGGCAACATCGCGCAGATCAAGCAGATGGCGGGCATGAGGGGCCTGATGGCCAGCTCCAAGGGCCACATCATCGACAGGCCGATCAAGTCCAGCTTCCGGGAGGGGCTCAGCGTCCTCGAGTACTTCATATCGACCCACGGCTCGCGCAAGGGACTGTCGGACACGGCCCTCCGGACCGCCGACAGCGGCTACCTGACGCGCAGGCTCATCGACGTGGCCCAGGAGGTTACGATTACGGCTGACGACTGTGAGCCTGCGGCCGGGTTCTGGATGGAGAACGAGCCTGACGATCCGCTCGCTACGTCGTTCATCGACAGGCTCAAGAGCCGGACCCTGGCCGAGCCGGTCGCCGACCCCGAGACGGGCGAGATAATCGCCGACGCGGGTGAGTCGGTCGACGAGGCGCTGGCCGCCAGAATCGACGAGGCGGGCGTGCAGGGCGCGCTCGTCTGGTCCCCGCTCGTCTGCGAGTCGGACCGCGGGCTGTGCAAGAAGTGCTACGGCGATTCCCTGGCGACCGGGGCCCGGGTGATGCAGGGCGAGGCCGTGGGAATCATTGCGGCTCAGAGCATCGGCGAGCCGGGCACGCAGCTGACGATGCGCACCTTCCACACCGGCGGTATTGCGGGCGAGGACATCACGAGCGGCCTACCCAGGGTCGTCGAGCTGTTCGAGGCGCGGTCTCCCAAGGGGGAGGCGGTGCTGTCCGAGATCGACGGCGTCGCAAGTATCGTCGAGGAGACGGACGCTGAAGGACGCATCGCGCGCCGGAGCGTCCTCGTAGACAGCGTCGAGGAATACAGCGACGAGTACAGGCTGCCCGAGGGTCACAAGCCGCTCTTCAAAGAGGGCGACGAGGTGAACATCGGCGACAGGCTGGCGGAGGCCGAAGACGATCAGGAGCAGGACGGGGATGTCCTCGCAGTCCAGACGGCGGAGCTGACGGCCAGGGTGGCCGGCACGGCGCACGTTGAGGACGGGGCCATCACCATCTCATGGGCCGAGAAGGAGGAGCGGGAGTACCCCGTGTCCGCAGCCGCGACCATCACGGTTTCTGACGGCGATAGGGTAACGGCCGGCGACCCTCTAACCGCCGGGCCGAAGAGCCCGCAGCAGATACTCAGGATACTTGGCAGGGAGGCCGTGCAGCGCTACCTGATCGGAGAGGTGCAGAAGGTCTACCGCTCCCAGGGCGTAACCATCCACGACAAGCACATCGAGGTCGTGGTGCGGCAGATGATGCGCAAGGTCAGCATCGACTCCCCAGGCGACACCGACCATCTGCCTGGAGAGTACGTGGGCAGGGAGAAGTACGAGGAGACTAACGCCTCCGTGCTGGCCGAGGGCGGCGAGCCCGCGACGGCCAGCCCGGTGCTGCTCGGCATCACCAGGGCCTCTCTCAATATGGAGAGCTTCCTGGCAGCCGCATCATTCCAGGAGACTACCCGGGTGCTGACGGAGTCGGCGATAAACGGCGACGTCGACTACCTGCGCGGCCTGAAGGAGAACGTCATCATCGGCAGGCTGATTCCCGCGCGGTTCGACATATCAGAAGAGGGGCGCGAACGCCTCGGCCTCGAAGAAGGAGGGCACCTGGAGCCTGTTGGCGCCCTTGCGACTCCTCTGGCCGGGGATGGGCAGGACGGCCCGAACTGGGAGGATGTGCCCGACGAGGACCTCCCTCGCCTGTAACGAGACCTCGTGATGAGCACCACAACCTTGACACAGGAGCCGGCCCAGCGCCGACGCCGCGTGCCGGACTGGGAGCGCATACGCTTTGCGGCCTGCATGGCGGTCTACGGCGCGACCATAGGCGGTTGCGCCATCCTGGTGAACTTCCTGTCCAGGACCCAGTTCCCGGACATCCCGGAGCACATGAGCCTCAGCGCGTCCCTGTTCTTCGCCAGCGCGGGAGGGCTCGCGGGAGCGGTCATGACTGCGCCGCTGGCCTACTGGATGTACGGCGGCCTGCCCACGTTCTCCTTCACGCCCCATCCCAAGCGCGGGCCCAGGAGCGTGACGGCCTGGGCGCTCCTGGGGTTCGGGTACGGCCTGGCGCTTCCCCTGATACTCGGCATTCTCCTGCCCGTGTGGCTCAGGTTTTTCGCCTTCTACGGCGGGGCTATCAGCATGGTGACCCTGGTGTCGAGCCTGATAGACCTGACGATCGGCTCCCTGTATCTAGCCCCTCTCTTCGGCTTCGAGTACTTCTTCACGAGCCTGGTCGCGGGCGTCCTCTTCGCGGTGGGCGCGCTGGTGATCGACGTGTTCAATTCTTCGAAGGACGGTGCCACGGCGAAGTATGGCTCCCTGTCGATCGCGATAGGGCTGTCCGTGCTCGTCGTCGTGCTGCTGGTCGTGGTGCCTGAGACCAGCCTGGCAAGGCTCGGATAGGTGGGAACGGCAACCGAAAGGGACTGGCTTACGTAGTACATAGCGTGGCGAATCGAGCTGGCGCACGCGGCGATTACGCGGGCGAATTGCGCCGAGTCGTGTTATCATGGTCAGGTAGCCCCACTCCCTCCATCGACCTGCCGTTGGGGCACCAGTTGATTCGGAGGGCCCTCAGATGAATACCAAATGGCTGCGCAACGGCTTCATCTACCTGCTGATAGTCGTTGCCGTAATAGCGATCTTCTACACTCTGTTCGATGGCCCCGGCGGGTCTGACGAGAAGTCGATCAGCGAGGTCATAGCTATGGCCAAGCAGCGCCAGATCGACACCATCGAGATCCGCGGCGACAAGCTCACTGCCTACACTACACGCGGGGAGACCCTGACGTCCCGCAAGGAAGGCGGGGCCAGCCTGCTGGAGCTGCTTACGGATGCGGGAGTCGACCCGTACGGATCGAACCCCACCGTAGTCGTAAAGGGGTCGAGCGGGCTGGGCAGTCTCTTCAGCATCCTGCTCAACTTCCTGCCGCTCATATTCTTCGGGGCCGTGCTCCTCTTCATCATGAGGCAGGCGCAGGGCAACACGAACCAGACATTCAGCTTCGGGCGGAGCCGCGCGCGCATGCTCGTGGGCCAGCAGCCGAGCGTGAGCTTTGCCGACGTGGCCGGAGCCGACGAGGCCAAGGAGGAGCTCGAGGAGGTCGTCGAGTTCCTCAAGTACCCTGAGCGCTTCCTCAGCCTGGGCGCCCGGATCCCCAAGGGCGTGCTCCTGGTGGGGCCCCCTGGGACGGGCAAGACGCTGCTGGCCCGCGCCGTCGCGGGCGAGGCAGGGGTACCCTTCTTCTCGATCAGCGGCAGCGAGTTCGTCGAGATGTTCGTGGGCGTCGGTGCGTCCCGCGTCCGGGACCTGTTCGAGCAGGCCAGGCGCAATGCACCCTGCATCGTGTTCGTCGACGAGATCGACGCCGTGGGCCGCCATCGCGGCGCCGGCCTCGGAGGGGGCCATGACGAGCGGGAACAGACCCTGAACCAAATCCTAGTCGAGATGGACGGCTTCGACACGAGCACCAACGTCATCGTGCTGTCCTCGACGAACCGCCCAGACATCCTCGATCCGGCATTGCTGCGGCCGGGCCGGTTCGACAGGCGCGTCACCCTCGACAATCCTGACATCAAGGGCCGCGAGGCTATCCTGGAAGTCCACAGCAAGGGCAAGCCGCTCTCGGAGGGTATCGACCTGGAGCGTGTCGCCAAGCTCACGCCGGGCTTCAGCGGCGCGGACCTGAACAACCTCGTCAACGAGGCGGCCATCCTGGCGGCCCGCCGTCAGCAGACCGAGATCGACTTCGACGACTTCGTTGAGTCCATCGACAGGGTCATGCTCGGGCCGGCGCGGAAGTCTCGTGTCATTAGCGCAAGAGAGAGAGAGATCACCGCGTACCACGAGGCTGGACATGCCCTCGTCGGTCACTTCCTGCCTCACGCGGACCCGATAGCTAAGGTCACGATCATCTCAAGGGGCGCCACCGGAGGCCATACCAGGTCGCTGCCGGAGGAGGACCGGCACATGTGGTCGCTCAACCAGTTCAAGGACAGGATGGCCGAGGCTCTGGGAGGCCGTGTCGCCGAGGAGACGACGTTCGGCGAGGACGAGATCACGACCGGCGCGGGCAACGACCTGGAGATGGCGACGAACATCGCCCGCACCATGATCACGCGGTACGGGATGAGCGACAAGCTCGGCCCTCGCACCTTCGGCAAGCGCGAGGAGCTGGTGTTCCTGGGCAGGGAGATCTCGGAGCAGCGGGACTACAGCGATAAGGTCGCCGAGACGATAGACGACGAGGTCCATTCGCTAATCGACTCGGCTTACGACAGGGCGAAGGCCCTCCTGGTGGAGCACAACGACAAGCTGGTCGCGCTGGCGAAGTACCTGATGGAGCATGAGACGGCGGACGCGCCGGACCTCGAAGAGATCCTCGGCAAGCCCACCGCTGCAGAGAAGCAACCCCCGCGGGCCTTCATAGGCAGTCCCGCCCCCGCGGCCGAATAAGTAGCGGTATGCCACCCATCTGCGTCTCCGTCATAAACATGAAGGGTGGCGTCGGCAAGACGACGATCGCGGCACTGTTGTGCAGGTACGCAGCTAATCCAGAGTCTGGTCTTAAGGTCTTGGCAGTGGATCTCGACCCACAGGCTAATCTATCGCAGGCGTTGATGGGAGAGGAAGCCTTTAGGCGATTCTCTACAGACAAATCACCTTCGATAGTTGAGGTGTTCAAGGGGTACCAGCCGCCAACGACGAAGATTGGGGCGCCGACGGCACTGGATGTTAACAGCGTAGCTCGTGCAACAAACAGGCCAAATCTACAGATAATCCCTTCAAGGTTTGACTTTTCTGATTACCTGATTGATGCCATCAGGCCGGACGAAAGAGTATTGGCCCGGCTGATCGCCAGCCACTTCCAGGATAGAGATCTGATCATCATTGACTGTGCTCCAACTGAATCGATACTCACTAGGGCTGCGTATCACGCATCTCGATACATTCTCGTTCCCGTTAGGCCGGAGTTCTTCGCGACTATCGGCTTCCCATTACTAAATGAATCGCTAGAGGATTTCGGGCGTAGTAATACAGCGAGCCAGATTGACGTTCTCGGTGTCATCATTAACAATTCCTTCTATGATGGTGGGAATGACGGAGGACCAGAGAGACGAAAGGCGCTGCCGGAAATACTGGATCAGGCAGCAACAAACAAGTGGCACGTATTTGAGGGCCAGCTACCTCATTCGCGTGGCTACCCAAAGTTGATGCGAGGCGATTACAGCCATCTCGGGAGGGCCCTCGCCGATTTCCATCCCATTGCACGCGAGTTCTTGACTAGATGTGGACTGCGATAGCTCATGACCCAAGCCAAACTGAAACAAACCTTAGACTCCATCGTCCACGAGTATGGCTTTGAACGGGTCAGCCGGTCCTTGGATGAGATCGGCCTCTCGAGACATCAGACGCAGAGTACCAATAGGAGCGTTAGCCCTACTGACAGGGACACTGAGCCAGTACCCAGAAAGAGCAAGCTAAAGCCCACGGCGCCAGAGCACGTGGCGAAGATGAACCTCCCCGCAGAGAAGGAGACAGCGGTGGCTGAGCTTGCCAGGAGGTTCGAGAACAAGGCATTCATGCCCACGTTTGGCGACATAGCCAACTTCTGCCAGATCCACGGGATCGATGAACCGGCGTCTCGGTCTCGCGCCAGCGCCATACCCAGGGTGTTCAAGTTCATAGCTTCCATGGAAGCCGACGAAATCCAACGACTGCTGGATCTACGGCTGTTTTCCGGGCCGGCGCGGCTGGGTCCTATCGCGGACGCGATCCGGAGCAGTGGCCGGGCCAGGCGAACGACTGAGCGTAGCGGCGCAGCTTCCTAGACCAGCGCGGACAGCTCGGCTGCAAGCGCGTCGAGCACTTCCTGGATCTCGGATGGCTCGACGCGGCCCATGTGGCCGATGCGGAATATCTCGCCCTCGACGGGGCCCTGGCCGCCGCCCAGCACGATGCCGTAATTCTCGCGCAGCGCGGACAGCAGCGCGGAGTCCGACGTCCCCTCGGGGACCTTGACCGCGGTGACCGTGTCGGAGGCGACTGACTCCTCGGGGAACAGCTCCAGGCCCAGGCCCTTCACGCCGTCCCGCGTCATCTGCGCAATGGTCTTGTGCCGCTCGAACAACGTGCCCAGCCCCTCCTCGGCGATTCTCTCCAGCGCCGCGTCCAGCGCAAAGTAGGCGGACAGGCCGGGCGTATACGGGGGCTGGCCCTTCTCGTAGTACTTCCTGTACTGGCCAACGTCGAGGTAGTACTTGGGCATCGTCGACCGCTCGTAGGCCTCCCACGCCTTTGCGCTGAAGCTCAGGAAGGCCAGGCCCGGGGGCAGCATCCACCCTTTCTGGGACGCGGTGGCCACCACGTCGCAGCCCCACGCGTCGGTCTTCAGCGGCACCGAGCAGACGCTGCTGATGCCGTCCACAAGGAGGAGCTTGTCGAACTCGCCCTTCACGACGCCGGCGACTGCCTCCACGTCGTTGGCCACGCCCGTCGAGGTCTCGTTGTGAGTGACCAGCACGGCCTGGATGCTTGGGTCATCGTCCAAGGCCTGGCGCACGTCGTCGACGTCCACGGCACGCCCCCATGGGAAGGCAAGCTCCGTGACCTCCGCCCCGTAGATGCGGGCGATCTCTCCGAACCGGTCGCCGAAGAAACCGATGGACAGGTTCAGCACCCTGTCGCCGGGAGACAGCGTGTTGACTACCGCCGCCTCCATCGCGCCCGTGCCCGAGGCCGTCAGTATGTACACGTCGTTGCCGGTCTCGAACACGCTGCGGATGCCGTCGCTGACGCGGTACAACATCTCTTTGAACTGGGGGCCCCGATGGTTGATCATCTGGCCCGACATCGCCTCGAGCACGTCGTCGGGCACGGGGATGGGCCCAGGTATTCTCAGGTTCAACTCACTCCTCCGTTCAGTCTCGCTTGACTTGCACAATCCGCCGTCTGCCGACCCTGATGACGTCGCCCGATTGCAGGGACGACGCGGGGGCGTTGCGGTCCACACGCTCGTCGTTGATGCGCACGGCGCCCTGGTCGATGAGGCGACGCGCCTCGCCTGAGCTGGACGCCAGACCCGCCCCGACGACCACGTCGCTCAGCCTCTCCCGCCCTGGCGCCGCCGGGAGCGCGTACTCGGGGACCTCGTCGGGGAGCTCGCGCCGCTGGACCGTCCGCTCGAAGTGGGCCTCCGCGTCGCGGGACGCCTCCGCGCCGTGGAGCCATGCGACGAGCTCGCGGGCGAGCCGCTTCTTGAGCTCCATCGGGTTCACCGTGCCCGTCTCCATGCCCCGCCGCATCTCCTCCAGCTCTTCGGTCGAGACGTCGGTCAGGTAGTCGAAGTAGTCGACCACCGTGTACCGCACCTTCTCTCCCCCGACATCCTCCATCTCGCGCATCTCGGCGCTCACGTCGGGCAGGGACATCACCTTGCCGTAGATGTCCTCCGGGGGCTCGTCGAGCCCGATGTAGTTGCCCAGGCTCTTGCCCATGCGCCGCACGCCGTCCGTGCCCACCAGGATGGGCACCAGGAGGCACTGCTGGGGGCGCTGGCCCATCATCCTCTGGAGGTCGCGCCCTACGAGCAGGTTGAACTTCTGGTCAGTGCCCCCGAACTCGATGTCGGACTCAATCTCGATGGAGTCGTAGGCCTGCATGAGCGGGTAGAGCAGCTCAGTGATGGCTATGGGCTGGTTTGCATCGAACCGCTTGGCGAAGTCGTCCCGCGCCAGAAACTGGGCGACGGTGAAGCGGCTGGTGAGCTTGAGCACATCGTCCAGGCCGAACGGACCGAACCAGTCGCTCTGGAACCGTGTCTCCGTGCGGTCCCTGTCCACGATCTTGAAGAACTGGGCCAGGTACGTCTCTGCGTTTGCGAGCACCTGCTCCTGGGTGAGCATCGGCCGGGTCGACGACTTGCCGCTGGGGTCGCCGATCTGCGCCGTCCAGTCACCAACGATGACGACGACGTTGTGGCCCAAATCCTGTAGCTGCCTGAGCTTGCGCAGCCCAACGGCGTGGCCCAGGTGCAGGTCGGGCGCGCTGGGGTCGAACCCCATCTTGAGCCTCAGCGGCTCGCCCCTATCCAGCAGCTCGACCAGCTCCGACTCGACAATCACCTCGGCGACGCCCCTCTGCAGCAGGCGATGCCTCAATTCTGGGTCCATGCTCACTCCCTGCCGTGGATCATGAATGCAGCGCCGCAGCGCCGGCCTTCAGCACCCGCCTTGTCGCCTCCACGTCCCTGTCCACCTGTAGACGGAGCTGCTCGATGCTGTCGAACTTCTCCTCGTCGCGGAGTCTCCTGACCAGCTCCAGGCGCAGCTCCCTACCGTAGAGGTCGCCATCGAAGTCCATCACGAAGGCCTCGACCGAGCGCCCGGCGCCGGGGAACGTCGGGCGCTCCCCTATGCTGGCTGCGGCCATGTAGCGCGATCCATCGATCTCGACCCAACAGGCGTATATGCCGTCGCGTGGCGCGAGGCTCTCCTCGGGCACCTGGAGGTTCGCCGTAGGAAACCCGAGAGGCCCGCCCCGTCCGTGGCCGTGTACCACCGTGCCAGTGATAGCGTAGCTGCGCCCCAGCATCGCCGCCGCCTGCTCCATTTCGCCGGACGAGACCGCTGACCTCACTGCCGTGCTCCTCACGGCCTCGCCCCGGGAGCCGAGCAGGGGCTCGACTACCTCCACTTCGAAGCCCTGCTCTTGGCCGATCTCGCCCAGGACTGATACGCTGCCCTCCCTGTTGCGCCCCATGGCGAAGTCGGGGCCCGCCACGAGCGTCCTCATGCCCAAGGTGTCCTGGAGCAAGGCTGCGAAAGTACTGGCGCTGAGCTGCGAGAGAGCTGCGTCGAAGGTCGCCTGCACGACTAGGTCTACACCCGTCTCCCGGAGCAGCCGCACGCGATCGTCGGGCATGGTTAGATAGCGAGGCTCGAAGCCGGCCCTGAGCACCGACGCAGGGTGGTTGCGGAAGGTCAGGACGACTGACGAGAGTCCCCGGCGTGCCGCGACGTCCTTGAGCCGGGACAGGAGGCTCACGTGGCCGAGGTGCACGCCGTCGAAGACGCCGATGGTAACGGCTGAACCGCCCTCCAGTCCGAGCCCTTCAAGCTCCCAGCGGATGCGCATCGCGGCCTAGCCGTCTCCTCTCATCGGGGTGCCGCCGAGATACACGGCAAGGACGCTCTTGAGCATGTCCACAAGTCCGCCTCCTGGCAGCCTGACGCCAGCTTTGCAGCATAGCTATCGTACCATAGGGCGTAGCCCCAACGATGCCATTCTGGGGCTAAGAGATCGGAACCGGTCCGGAGGCGGTGGCGGACGCTCTGCGGGAGACCCCCTGAACAGCAGAAGCGCTACGAGGACAGCTTGGTGACTGTATCTCCGGCGCGGGCAGTGCCGGACTGCACGATCCTCGCATAGAGGCCGCGGAGCCTGAGCTCACGGCCGCTGGGGGTGCTCACGAACCGCAGGGCTTCCTGCCCGTAACGTGCCGAGAACTTGGCACAGGGCGTATGCGCCTTATCCTGGATCTCGAGCACCGCAGACCCGATGGCAAGCTGTGTTCCCGGCGGCAGGTTCTCCATGCTCAGGTCCAGGTCTATTATCAGCTGATCGCCGGCCAGCTCACATCTCTGCTCCGACTGGGCTATCAGTGACAGAAAGCGTGAGTTCATCACCGCGATCTGGCCCACCGGATCGGGGCTGCGGGACATCCAGTTGTCCCCAACAAGGCCGAGTTCCACGTCCAGCACACCCTCCTCGACGGTCTCGCGCAGCCCCGTGTCGGGCCGGCGGACGATCTTCACAAGAGAGCCGCCGTCGGCTGGAGAACGCAGGACGTGGTCCATGCCGGCGTCGATCTGCTCGGTGGTTAGGTGACTGATCCCAGCTTCTGTTTCGATCATCGTGTTTGCTCCTGGTGCACCTGCTGTTCGGCGCTGGTATTCAAGCTACGAGGAAGTCCAGATCCAGAGGGATGCGATTTGGCAGGATTGGGAAGTGGTCCGGGACACCCGGCTTGCGGCCACGGCGACAGACACCGTCCGCGATGCCGCGCGGGCCTTTAGGATCGCCTGGGTGCGGGAGACGCCTGTCTGGGCTGAATTGGCTGCTTCCCCGGTGGCTTTCTCAGCCCTCGGGGACGAGGAGGCGCAACCCTTGGGCCTGTTCCTTCGATTATGAGCCTGTCCCTTTCGTCCCCAAGTGGCACGAGCGACCTCCTTGTGTACTTCTTGGTTCAGCTACGATGGACAATATCATATACGGTAGTTGCCGTCCATCCTTCGGCAGATCCTGGGCTCCGTGCCGGATTATAGAAGTAGGTGTAAACGAGGACCGACTCGTAGCCCGATGCCTCAACAATGTACTCGATAGTCTCTGAGTGGGATTCGCCCGGCTCCATAACCAACTCTCCCTCTGCCCAGGCTCTCTCGGCTTCCTCAATCGTAGGCCATTGAATGCTATTGAAGCTGTTCTGGGCGAAGGTCTCCGTGTACAGGATCTCCACCTCTTCATCCGAAACCGGTGATACCCCTTGAAGCCGGAAGAGGCCTTGCCGAAGCTCTATCTTGACCTTCGAGCTGTTGTGCAGACCGGCTGTGACGTCAATGTGCATGTAGCTGTCGCTGAGGCGTCTGTGGGAGATCCTGTGCTCGATGGTCAGGTGGGGCTCCAGCGTCCTGAACAGCTGTAGCTTGTATAGGGCGTAGATGCCTCCGGCCACGATCGCCAAGGCTGCAGCGAACGACTGGACGATCGAGGCTATGTCCTTGGCCCTGCCCCCATCAGGCAGCGCTAAATCCAGCACCACGGCTATGCACACAAGGAAGGCGAGGGCAACCAGAATGAGGACCACACCCCTCAGAATCTGGCTCCTCTGCAGCCTTGCTATCAATTCACCATACCTGGGTCCGCAGCCCTCAACGTCCTGGATAAGAAGGGGTGTGAAGCTGTTACTATATCAGCCATGCGTCCACGCGCACACAGGCCCGTCGAGCCCAGGCATCGGGACGCCGTCCGGGCCCCTGCAGTTCAGTCGCTCTTCACGAGACTGGTTCTGACGCCCGGGTATGGGAGGGGCTGGCGCCCGTGACGGAGAGACCCCCACGACCAGGTGCTCACTGGGCCATATTCCGGCGACTTATTGCCACAGCGGCCATGGCCGCCACTGTGGTCGCGGCGGGTTGCGGGGCCCCGGAACCTGACCGTCGGGAGCCTCCGCCAACCCAAGCTGCACCAACGCCCCTGCCTCAGCCCACGGCCACGGCCACGGCGGCGCCGGGACAGGCTCTCGCGGTAGTGATGAGCGTGGTAGTCGCCGACCTTCAGTCTGAGCTACCCAGGTACGACAGGGATGACTGGAGACACTGGACGGACGTGGACGGCGACTGCCAGGACACACGACAGGAGGTGCTGATAGCCGAGTCCTTGATTCCGGTCACTTTCACGAGCGAAGAGGCTTGCAGGGTTGCGACCGGCAGGTGGATGGGACCTTACACCGGCGACGTGCTGGAGGACCCGGGTAAGCTGGACATCGACCACATGGTACCGCTCGCGAATGCTCACCTTTCAGGGGGGTACCGGTGGAGCGACGAGCGAAAGGAGCTGTACGCCAACAGCCTGTCCTACCCCGGGCACCTGGTAGCAGCGACCGCAGCCGCCAACCGCTCCAAGGGCGCAAAGGGACCGGAGGAGTGGAGGCCGCCCGACCGGACCTACTGGTGCCAGTACGCCATGGACTGGGTGGCAATCAAGAGGGAGTGGGACCTCACCGCGACCAGGGCGGAGGCGGCCGCGCTGCGGGAAATGCTGGACGGCTGTCGGCCCAGGGTGCACCTGCAGGTCCTGGCCGCCGACACTCCCACGCCTCTGAGCGCTCCTCCTGTGCCTTCGACCGACCCCACCACCGCCACGGCCACGCAGGTGCCCGAACAGAGCGGACCGAAGTACGACCCCGCCGGGTCGGACCGCGATTGCGCCGACTTCGACAAGTGGACCGAAGCGCAGGCCTTCTACAGGGCCGCGGGCGGACCCGAGGTCGACCCGCATAGGCTGGACAGCGACGGGGACGGTGTCGCGTGTGGGTCCCTGCCCGGTGCTCCCGAGTCGGCGAGGCCCACGGCAGCGCCGACACTAACGCCTGTCCCTACTCCCACGGCCCTTCCCAGCCCTACGTCCGTCCCGACGCCCACGCCGACTCCAACATCCACTACCACGCCGTTGCCCGCGGCATCGGCGACGCCGACACCCACCGCCACTCCCCTCAGCTTGCCCCGTCCGAGCCACACTCCCGCGCTGTCGCCGACCGCGACACCTACGCCTACAGCGACAGCCACACCAACAGCGACACCTACTCACACACCCGAGCCGACTCCAACCCCTACTCCGACACCTACCCAAAGCGCGGTCGAGCTGCGGTACGACCCCGCCGGGCCGGACCGCAACTGCTCGGACTTCGACGCATGGGCTGAAGCGCAGGCCTTCTACGAAGCCGCGGGCGGGCCTGGGAGCGACAGGCACGGGTTGGACCGCGACGGCAACGGCGTCGCCTGCGAGTCCCTGCCGGGAGCTCCCAGCCAGGGGGCGGCTGAGCAGGCCCCGGCTTCGCCAACGCCCACCACCGCGCCTACATACACGGCCACACCTACGGCCACCGCCAGGCCCACGGCGACTCCACGCACCGCAACTGCTACACCCACCACCAGACCCACAGCGACCCCGCGCACCGCAGCTGCTACACCCACGCCTACGTCCACGGTCACACCGACGGCAACGCCCACGCCCTCAGCTCCCACAGCAACTCCCACAGCCACGCCTACACCGCCTACCCCTACAGTAAGTCCGTCACCCACTCCAACGGTATTCTCTACAGCTACGCCGTCCGTTCCGGACCGCAACTGCTCGGACTTCGACACGTGGGCCGAGGCGCAGGCCTTCTTCGAGTCCGAGGGCGGCCCGGAGTCCGACCCACACCGGCTGGACAACGATGGGGACGGCATCGCATGCGAGTCGCTCCCCGGCGCGCCTTAGGCGGAGTGCGGGCGGCACGGGGCCGCCTCGCCAGTGCGGTGGTATAATCCGGGCACCTCGAACCCATAGCTTCCCCACGGAGCCACGCAATGACCAGGACCGCCCCTTCGCTTCTCCCGACCACTGTCATCGGCAGCCACGCCTACCCGAGCTGGCTGTGGACTGCGCTGGGCGAGATAGAGAAGGGGAACTACGGGGCAACCGACACCGCGGAGGCGTTCGACGACGCTGTAATGGTCGCGATCATGGACCAGGAGCGGGCGGACGTGGACATCATCACCGACGGTGAGATGCGCCGCTGGTACTTCGTCCAGAGCTTCTACGACCGCATGTCCAACATCGTGGAGGACCCGCCGCTGCGCAAGGTGGGCCTGTACGCCTACGACAGCCCGCAGCGGTACCATACCGCCGGCAAGGTCACGGTGCCCGAGGGACTGGGCATTGTCGAGGAGTACGAGTTCACGAAGCAGCGGACGGACAGGCCGCTCAAGCTCACTTGCCCGGGCCCGCTGACGCTAACCATGCACATCCGTCCCAGGGAGGGATACTCCAGCCGGCTGGAGCTCGCATGGGAGCTCGCCGATGCCATCAACAAAGAACTGCGGGCCCTCGTCGATGCCGGAGTCGACTACATCCAGATCGACGAGCCGTCGTTTGCCATCATTCCCGGCGAGCTGGACGAGTGGGTCAGCCTCTACAACTCCTCCGTGGAAGGTGTGGACGCCAAGCTTGCGCTGCACGTCTGCTTCGGAAACCTGAGCAGCCGCCCCAGGGGCAAGCGCAACTACGACTGGATGTTCCCGGCCCTGCTGGACACCCGGTCGGACCAGCTGGTCTTCGAGTTCGCCAACCGGGAGATGAAAGAGAGTGGGCTGTGGGCTGAGGTCGGCGACGAGAGAGAGCTCGGGGCAGGCGTGGTCGACGTGAAGTCCTTCTACGTCGAGCAGCCCGAGGACGTGGCCGAGCGCATCCGAGAGATGCTGAAGGTCGTGGAGCCGGAGAAGCTGTACGTAAGCCCGGACTGCGGCTTCTTCCAGCTCCCCAGGTGGATCACCTACCTGAAGCTGGAGGCGATGGTGAAGGGCACGAAGCTGGTCAGGCAGGAGCTGGCCGGCGGTTGAGCGAGGTTTGCGGCCCTGATATGATGGAATCCCCTGGCGGGCGGGTGTAACTCAGGGGTAGAGTGTCTGCTTCCCAAGCAGAATGTCGTGGGTTCGAATCCCATCACCCGCTCCAACTTCACCGATTCGCAGGCAAAGAGAAGGGGCGGGAGCAATGGTGCTCCCGCCCCTTTGTAGTCTTGACTCTGCCTACGGCCCGGACCGCCTTTACGCCGCTTCCAACTGGCGGCCGGGTCGAGTCAGCCTGTCGTTAGCCTACCAGCGTCCGCCGCCACCACCGCCGCCGCCGCGTGGTCCCCTGTCCTCGCGAGGTCGAGCCTCGTTTACGGTCAGGGGGCGGCCCATCATTTCACGCCCGTTCAGGGCCTGAATGGCGGATTCCGCAGCGTCGTTGTCCGGCATTTCCACGAAGCCGAAGCCCCGCGATTGTCCGGTATACCTGTCGGTGATTATCCGTGCTGACTGCACCTCACCGTGGGCCGCGAAAGCGCCCTCGAGCTCTTCCTCGGTCATCGCGAACGGAAGGTTGCCCACATAGATGTTCATGCGCGCTCCTCCTTGTTGAAGATCCTCCTCACCGGTGTCAAGCGTCGCATGCGTTCTACAACAAGTTGGTGCAAGCGCAGGAAGCGGGACGACATTCGCATCGAGTATCGGAGTCCGAGGTATTATAGCACAGCGGTCAACCACCCGTGCGATTTGACTCTGGCCCTCTGCCGGCGGGCTGTAACTCCCAGCTCTCTCAGCCCCGGCGCTCTTTCTCCAGCCGCTCGAACGTCTCCGCGTTGTAGTACCTGCCGGGAGGGCACCCGTCCTTCAGGATCATCCCTTTCACCACCTCCTCCAGCTCCTCGTGCTCCTCCGCCCAGTCGATCACCTCCTCGGCGATCTGTTGCGGCACGCACACGATGTCGTGGTCCTCGGCCACCATCACGTCCCCAGGCCTCACGGTGATGCCGCCGCACACCACGTCCACGTTGTCGTCGTAGGTGATCATGCCGGCGCGGCCCGCGGGGGTGACGCCGGCCGTGAATATCCCGTAGCCGTACTCCTTCACCTGGGGCAGGTCGCGCACGGCCCCGTCCGTTATCACGCCCTCGGCGCCCATCATCTTCAGGTGCAGCAGGATCACGTCGCCCGCAATGGCAAGCTCCGCGCTCCGGTTCGTCCCAACCACCAGCACGTCGCCCGGCCCGCAGGACCCCATCGCCCTGAACTCCGGCGCGTGCTCACCGCGCTCCAGCTCCTCTTCGATGTCCGGCCTGAACGGCACGTACTGCAGCGTCCGCGCCCTGCCGACCACACGCATGCCCGGCGTGTAGCAGTTCACGCCCTTCATGTAGCAGAGGGGGTAGCCCCGCTGGTTCACCGCGCTGTAAACCGTCGCCGTCCCGACTCCCTTGAACCGCTCGATGATCTCGTCCGAAACCTCGCCTGTGCTCATGCCTGCTCCTCCTGCGGCCCTCGCGCCCATCACGCCATGCCGTTATACTAGGGCCGCCATTATAGACCCGAATCGAGGCTCACATGACCGACGCTAGAATCGACAAGCTCGCCGGGGCCCTCGTCTCCCTGCCGACCTTCACCGACGACGACCTCAGCCTCCGGCTGGACAGGCAGCGGGCGCACATCAGGTGGCTCATGGACCAGGGCATCACCGGCGACGCCGGCATACTCATGGTCGCGGGCGGCTACGGCGAGGGCTACTACCTCGAGGACGACGAGCTCTTCGCCCTCATAGACACCCTCATGGACGAGGCCGGCGGCAAGGTCCCCACCATGGTCGGCATATTCGACCTCAACGTCCGCAAGGCCACGCGCCGGGCGAAGTACGCCGCCGACGCCGGCATCGACTTCCTGGAGCTTGGCCTGCCCCACTACTCGTGCCCGTCCGAGGACGACGTCTACATCTTCACCAAGCACATCAACGACAATGCCGACATCGGCATCATGAACTACAACAACTACTGGGCCACGCCGCCGCCGGGCTTCGAGATAACCCGCGGCCTCATCGAGCGCATGACCGACCTGGAGCACGTCGTCGGGTTCAAGTGGAGCTCGGCCAGCGCCGCCCACTACGTCGGCATCCTGCGGCTCTTCTCAGACCAGTTCGCCTTCATGGACAACGGCATGGCCAACTCCCTCGGCCAGCGGCACGGCATGACGGGCTTCGTCGACTTCTACGGCAACGTAGCCCCGCGCCTGTCCCTGAAGAAGCTGGAGCTGATACGCGAAGAGCGCTACGACGAGCTCGACGACCTGCTCTACGCCCTCCACTTCGACGCCGAGAACAGGCTGAATACGGCCGAGGACGCCCCTGCCTTTGCGTCCGTTGCCGACGGCGTATTCGGACGGCTCAGGTGGCGGCTGATGGGCCTCGAGACAGGGCCGAACTTCCCCGCCCAGGCTCAGCCGTCCCAGGACTACGTCGACCACACGAAGAGGGTCATCGACGAGAGCGGCATCATGGAGTGGGTCGACTGGGACCCGGCGATACTCCCATAGCCGCCATTCCCACCACACAGGAGAACGCAATGGGCACGCTGCGCAGGGACCGCCTCAAGGGCTCCATACTCTCCCTCCCCGTCTTCACCGACGAGGACCACAACCTGCTACTCGACCGGCAGCGCATACACCTGCGCTGGGCCGTCGACCAGGGCATGAAGGAGGGCCGCGCCGTCCTGCTCATCGCCGGCGGGGTGGGGGAGACCTACATGCTCGAGGACGACGAGTTCGCCACCCTGGCGAAGCTCGGCGTCGAGGAGGCCCGCGGCGAGGCACCCGTCATGGTCATGGTCGCCGAGCTGAGCGCCCGCGCCGCAGCCCGGAAGTGCCAGGTCGCCGCCGACGCCGGAGTGGACTTCGTCCTGCTCTCGCCGCCCCACTACTCCGCGCCCTCCGAAGACGACGTATTCCTCCACTACAAGTACGTGAACGACCGCGCCGACATCGGCATAGTCCTATACAACAGCTACTGGGTCATGCCCAACCACTACTCCTTCAGCCGCGGCCTGCTGGAGCGGCTTTCGGACCTGGAGAACGTTGACGGCATGAAGTGGAGCGCCCCCACCACGGAGGACTACCTCGGAATCGCCCAGCTCTTTGGCGACCGCATCAAGATGGTCCAGAACCGCTTCTTCTTCTCCATGGGCACGCGCTTCGGGATGACCGGCTACATCGACGTGCTCGGCAACGCCGCCCCCAGGTTCTCCCTCCACCAGACCGCCCTCATGGAGGCCGGCGACTACGACCAGCTCGACGCACTCCACAAGCAGGTGCGATTCGACCCTGTCTACAGCCCCAACTCCCTGCCCGCGCCAAAGAAGAACATGGTCGCCGACGGCCCCAACGCCCTCGTCATCCTCCGCTGCCTCGGCCTCGACGCCGGCCCGCCATTCCCCGGCCAAGCCGACGTCACCCCCGAGTTCGAGGACCACATCAGGCGCCAGACCGAGGCCAGCGGCATCATGGAGTGGGTAGACTGGGACCAGTCCGTCTTCAACGGCACATAACCCCCTTCCTTTGAATCAGGGCCGTTGAGGAACCGTTCGCCCTGAGCCTGTCGAAGAGCCTGCCCCGTACTCGATACGGGGGCAGTGCTCCGCCAAGACAGCTTGGTAGAAAGTGTAGTGCCCTGAACATTTCCCGATGAGGTAGCTCCCGCGATGGGCATTCACGTCGGCGTAGTATCCTCCCACGGCCACGAGAACGGCCACGTCACCGTCTGGGACAAGCTCCCCGAGGTCGAGGCCATCCACGTCTGCACCATAGCTGACGAGGCGGACCTCAACGCCATTGCATCCCTCTCCCCCAAGGTCGTCTCCAGGAGCCGCAGCCTGTCGGAGCTACTGAGCAGGCCCCTCGACGCCGTGGGCGTCTGCGTCCGCCCCGACCTGGGCCCGCCGACGCTGAGGACCATCGTCGACGCGGGTGTGCCCGTCCTCTTCGACAAGCCCGCCTCCACCCGCGCCGACGACATACGGGACGTCGCCGAGCTAGCCGCCTCCAGGGGCGTCACGGCCGGCACGATGTTCCAGTGGCGATACTCCGCCTCCGTCCTCGAGGCCAGGAGGGCCCTCCACGAGGGAGGCTTGGGGGAGCTGTGGGCCGTGGAGATGCGGATGCTCACCTCTCAGCTCAGGTACCGCCGCCCCCGCACGAACTACCTCTTCAGGAGCGAGTACGCCGGTAGCGGCATCCTCTCTTGGCTCGGCTGCCACGTCCTCGACAGCCTCAACTTCATCACCGGCGACCGCATCGTCGAGGTCACTGCCATGACCGGCAACCAGAACCCTGAGCCCGTTGACGTGGAGGACACCGCCATGGTCGCCTTCAGGATGGCCGGGGGCGCGATGGGCACCCTCCACGCCGGGTATCTGATGGCCGGCCCCGGCAAGAACCCGGACGACTCGATAATCGCCCTGCGCGGCTCAAAGGGCTACCTGCAAGTGCCCTTCACGACTCCCTGGTCGTCCAGCGGCTTCGACGGCGACCAGTCAGGACTCGCCTACCTGATGTGGAGCGAAGCGCCCGGCTGGGAGACCGGCGGGGCAAGGAGCTCCAGCTTCGACGTGCCTCACTCAGACGTATACGGCGGCGTCATGGCCGAGCGCCTCTTCTCCGACTTCCTCGTTGCAGCCAAGGACGGATTCCCGGCCCCCAGCCCCATAGAGTCACAGGTCCACGTCCTCGAGGTAATCGAAGCCGCCAAGGAGTCCTCGAGGACCGGGCGAGTGGCGAGAGTCCGCGGCTAGCGGCCCAGCACAAGGTAACGAGAGGGCATCTGCCTGAATCTTCGTAGGGGCGGGTTTGAAACCCGCCCTGTTCCCGCAGGGCGCCTGGCTGCTCACATGAATCGGCGGGCTCGCGACCTCCCACCCGCCGCGCCTCAACCGATGAACCCCCTAATGTAGCTGGCGATCTCCTGCTCCCGCTCCAGGCTGACCTTCACATCCCGCTTGGGCCTTATCGGCGTCTTCCCCTCGAGAACCGCGATGGGGGGAGGCCCGCTGCCCCAATCGCTCCCGGCCCTGTGTCGAGGCACCACGTGCATGTGGAAGTGAGGCGCATTCTGACCGGCGACGACCCCGTTATTCTGGATCAGGTTGAGCCCGTCGGGGGCGTTTGCGAGTAACAGGGCATCGGCGACGCAGCGTACCCCATGAATCACCGCCTCAGCCTCCTCATCCGTGAGGTCGAACAGCGTCGGAGCGTGCCGCCTGGGGATGACGTAGACCTGGCCCAACTCGTACTGCTTCCAGTTCACTACCGTGAGCGTCAGGTCCGCCTCCTCGACGATGCCCTTCTCCGCGCGCCCTCCAACAACCTCGCACATGTAACAGGGATCGCCGGGCACGGGAGTCTCGCCCCGGTCCGCACCCCCAGGCCCCTGCGGGACCTCAATCGGCATCGGACGCCTCCATCCGCAGCGCGCCCCTCTACTCGGTGACGTGCCCGAGCACCGAGAGACACCGCTCGGTCAGCTCCGTCGCGTCGGACTCCAGAACATCCACTAGGACGAGTCCCTGCTTCCTGACAGCATCCACCATTCGGACGTTGTAGGAGACAGAGCGTTGCAGGAACTTGTCGATCATGTCTCGCTCCCGGCTGGACTTCGAGCCATACCCGCTTCCCTCGTGAATCCTCTGCCTCAACGCCTCTTCGCCGGCCGTCAGCCATATTGCGGCGACCTTGCCGAAATCCAGGCGTGCCGCGAGCTCGGGCCACAGCGCCGACCCCTCCAGGACTAGTCCGGGAGAGGCCGCATCATTCGAGTACGACGCAATGATCCCCTCGACCATCGGCCACACATTCACCCGGTAGTGGCGGAGGACGTCATCGACCAACTCGTCGACAGACAGGGTGAGGTAATGATCCGCCACGTGATCAGGCACCTTCTCCGGTGCAGGCTTCCAGGGACGGCCGGGGTGGCGCGCCAGGCTGTCTGTGGACACGTGCTCCCATCCCAACGCGGCTGCCAGCAACTCGGACACCGTCGACTTCCCGACATGGGACGTTCCACCAATCAGTATCATCCTCAAGTTAGGACGCAAATTGCCCATCACCTTCACGGGACGCCATCGAACCATCCCTGGCCCACGCCTTTCATACCGGCTGGGCAATAGCAACGAAAAGCCTAAGCCATTTGGATATCCCTGGGATAGACGGATCCGCAATTGCAGGCTTGGAGCTACTCCCCTAGGTCGAGTACAGTTGAGTGGCCCTGCTAGGATGATCCACACCTTGGAGATGGTGCTGTCCGCCCCAAATCGTGGCGAACCTTGACGTTGGAGAACGACACAGGTCAAGACCATTCCATATCGCGCTCGACAAAGGTCGCTTCTCCGACCGTCGTGGACCTTATCGTCTTCGACTGCCGTCAATGCGATAGAGGGACACCAACAGCCTGCCGAAGACCAGAAAGAACATATAGCCGAAGACACACATCGTGTGCCACACGTAACCTACGTTCATGCGGTCCAGCGCCTCTTCCCGGGAAAAGCCCAGCCCTGCGAGGTCGATTTCCCAGGACCACAGTAGATTGTGGTCCGGCAGAACGCTGGGCAGGTCCGGCGACAGGTATATCGCCAGAATGGTGCCTATCCCCAGGACCCCCGAGAGCATCGCCAGGACCGTTGTTGTAGAGAGCAGGAACAACCGGTCTCTCTCGTTGGGGTTGAACGCCGGGTCCCGCAGTATCAATAGCGCAGCGAAGGCAACGCCCAATACCGGCAACAGGACCGTCAGGTGTACGGATACCGAGATATTGGTAATCACGACGACCGTGACGTACGCGAAAATCACCGGCGGCAGCACTACAAAGGCCGCCCGGCGGAGGGGGCTGGCACCGTCGCCGGCGCCTGAATACTGACGCTTCCATAGTAGCTGGAACGCCAGCCCGGCAGTAGATGCGATCAAGAGGTTCAGGAGCAGGGCCAGCATGTAGGGCATCTGTGTGCCGGCGAGGCTCCCGATCGTATAGAAGCCGTAATGGTCTGTGTGTATCCGGGCAAACTGCAGCAGCGGGGTGGTGAACAGGAAAAACAGCGAAACCCAGAAGAACTCCCGCAGGCCGGCTTCGCGGTCTCTGAACAAGAACCCTTGCGCCAGAACGATCCCCGTGGTGAAAGCGATGTAGGCTGCGGGCATCCAGCCGCTGTTCCAGCCGAATGAGAAGAGCGCATACCCGCCAACGATGCACAGCCCCAGCGGAACAACCCTCAGAAGCCCAAAATGAGCTGCGTCCCCCAGTGCTGACCGGGTACTTCCTGGCGGTAACGTTCCGGTGTCGCGCACGGCGCCTGGGGCGGGTCCCGGCTTCGGCGCCGCTCCGAGGCCCACAGTTCCGGCACGACTACCGGTGACCTGGCCCATCGCCGTCTGAAAGTCAGCCGCCAGCCCTGCCAGCAACACGAGACCGGCCATCTCCGTCTGCGACAGATCGAGGGCCTTGCCAAAGACTCTCAGCCGCTGAAGAGTGGGGCGGGTGTCGCCGGACTCCCACCGCGACACCGTGGCGTGGCTGTACCGCTCGGCGTAGTCACTGTCCACCGACCCCATCCGCTCCAGCAGGCCTTCCTGCGTCAACCCTCGCCGGCCGCCTCCGGATGAAAAAGACTCGCGGTAAGACCTCATCAAGAGGCCCACCTGGGCCGCCCTCGCCCGCTGGATGCTCCTACTCGCCATCGATCACCACGCACATTTCAGCTTTGGGGTGTCAAAAAAACTCTAATGCACAGACTTGTCCGAGTGCACAACCTACTATCGCAGCGGCGGTCGCCAGGAAGAAGCGAAGGACTCAGCGCCTCGGGACCTTAAGCATCACCGTGGCGTCGCCGCTGGGAAAACTCTTTCGATATTCAAATATTAACAAATGCAACTGTTGTATAGGAGGTACGATAACATGCAACTCATTGGATCGCTCGTTTGGAACACCCGCTCGATCCCGGTATTGCTTATTGCCGCGGTCGTTGCCGCTGCCGCCCTGCTTGCGCTGTCGCCACAGGTGGCGCAGGGCCAGGCCAACGATAGCCCGGCGACCATGGAGGAGTGCAGAGAGGAATTGGCCGCCGGGCGGGCGGTACTCTGCAGTAGAAATTCCTTCTCGGTCACCACCACCATGGCTGACGGGACATACCACATCAACTGGAGTGAGTGGGCCAGCCGGCAGAGCAACGTGGAACGCTACGCCATCCAGAGGCTCCAGTTCATGTACCGCGACAACTTCCAGCTCGAGGCCGACGGCACCGCTGTGGACCACTGGGAATACGGCGCACCGGATGTGAACAGCTGCAGGCCCTGGGGGGTTGAAAGGGACAGCGCGGGAGTGGTGACCCGATGGGCCTGGTTCTGCAGCGGCATCTCCAATGTCCGCGAAGACCCTTCGGGCGCGCCGACGTCGATAGAGCGGCTGGACGACGACTGGACGTCTACGTCCTGGACCGGCTCCCTGTTGGCGCCGGGACGCAAGCACAACGTCCAGGTCCAGGCTCTAAGGATCCCAGGCAGCAAGACCGAGGCGCACCCAGACAACCCGCAGAGCGCAACCGACCGGCTGACGCAGCAGGAGGTGGACGACAACACCCACAACCTGCTCGCCTCGGAGGTCGAGATGCACCTCTATGTGATAACCGCTCACTTCGGTGACGGGGCCACCCGGCGCATCCACGGGCTCATCACCGGCTCACCCTTCGCCGACAGGCAATGACTGTTGGCAGGCAGGTCGGAATGGGCTTGTGCTTGACGCTGAATAGACAGCGATAGAAGTGCATCTGAAGTCGCGAGCGGACTGCGTCTAGTAGTCTGCAGAGTCGTCACGCCATGCCAGGACATACCAGCTGATGAGGCACAGAGCGCCGTAAAGAGTCCCCTCCGCCAGCCGCTGAAGCAGTCCTCGCCACTCAGCGAGATCAGGTACCAGCGCAAGTGTGTAGAGCGCGATGTACATCACGGCCAGACCCAGCCAGCCAGCCCTCTTTGCCGGCCCGAGCCTGTTGTTGAAGGACAAGAGCACCAGCCCGAGCGTAGTCATGAGTAGCGTGACCACGGCCAGGAGGTTATGGGCGTCCTGGGAGAGGCTGCCCGTAGTTGGACAACCCAGGTCGCAGGGTGCAAGGGCTGAGCTGGCGTAGGCTATCGGCTCGCCGACAAGCAGCCAGCAGCCGATTCTGGATATCCCGTTCAATCCTGCGCGCGGCGCAACCACCAAGAGCAAGAGGAAGCCCAGCAGGCCCAAGGGGAGGAATCCCAAGTAGCCTATCTGCCAGCTCCAGGCTGAGCCTATGGCATTGAGCTCGCTGATGTACTGGCTGACATGGCTGTAGTCGGCCTTTAGCGAGGCGCCCCCATATACCACCAGGGGGTAGAACAGGGCCACGGCGACAATGAGCCATCGCCTATTCACTGAACTGTGAGGGCTTCTGCAATGCCAGCGCGAGCCACACCGGCAGTGCCGCGCGGGGGTTCTCGTTCCAGTCCAGTAGGCTGTCGTCTGTCCCCGGCAGGTACGAGAGCTCCTGCCAGAATCTCGAGTCCTCGGCGGGGCTCTCAAGGGTTCGCTTTAACACGAGCCCCGCGGTCGCCAGAGGGTTGAGAATGTCCGCAAGGGTCCAGTTGAAGCCAAACGACCCTCCCGCACCATCGATTGGCCCGGTATCCCAGTATGGCTTCGCAACTTCGATCGCCGTCACCTTGTCCTTCCATGGCCTCTGGAACGGGTGGACGTCGTAGAAGACGTAGTGTCCTCCTGGGCGCAGGATACGGCGCACTTCGCTGAAGGCCGCCTGCAGCTCTGCAATCCAGACGAAGAATCCATTCGAGGAGAACACCAGGTCGAACTCCTCGCTCCCGATAATACTCAGGTCGGCGGCGTCGGCCTGCACGAACTTGATCTGCAGCGCCAGGTGTGTCGCCCGTTTCGAGGCCTTCGACAGCCTCTCCTCGGAGATGTCCACCGACGTGACGTTCGCCCCCATTCCCGCAAAGGCGAATGACGCCAGGTTGTCGCCGCTGCCGACGACGCACACGTCCTTGCCCGACAGTGTGCCCGCGACCTCGCGGACCAGGCCAAGCGCGCCTCCCGTAAAGGCGATGCCAGGCTCGCCGGCGAAGCGTTCCCACAGGCCGCCCTCTTCTTCCAGCCTCCCCCACCACTCCGCGGCCCCGTCCCAGTACCGCCGGTTGGCCTCGTGCATACTATTCATGGCCTGGCTCCTTTGAGGGAACATCCCGATAGCCCGCAGAGCTATGCACCGAAAGACAAATGGCTCGAACACTCGCGTCAAGGGAGCCTGGGGAAGGTGCCTGCTCAGACTATATGAGATGGGAAGCCCATCGCATATAGGTAGGGGCGACTCGCCGAGTCGCCCTGACACGTTGGGCCGCGAGCGAATCGGAGCGGGGACATCTTATCGTCAATACTGAACAGTCACCGGGGAAGCCCGCGACCCCAAACACACCCTGTCCGCAGGTGTGTCCGTTGTGTCGCCCTGAGCTGGTAGCCCCAGACCTCAGTTGGAAAGCTCACGAAGCATCTTCTCGCGGAGCCCCACGATTGAGATCCCAACAACCTCGCTCTGGGACTCATCGTACCGGACGACCACGCCTTCCCCTATATCGACGCCTACCGCAGGTGTCGGTGATGCGACCGAGATGTACAGGACATCGGCCTCACCGTCGTAGTCCCAGTGCAGGTCCTGCTTGAGTAGAGACAATCTCCATCACACGGGCGAATGCACTTGCTCGCCAGCCAGCGAGCGGTGGGCGAAGAGCAGGCAAGCCTGTACGTCCTCGTCCTCGAGGACTGGATGCTCCTGTAGGATGGACTCCTTGCTCTCCCCCGCGGCAAGCATTCCGAGGACGTGCTCCACCGCGATACGCATGTCCCGGATGATCGGCTTCCCGCCGAACACGTCCGTCCGCACGGTGATACGTTCGAGCAGTTCTGCGTCCGTTGCCATGATCTCCCCCGGCTGTCGCCCGAGGCCGCCTACTCCCCGAACACCTTGTTAGTCCCCACAAGCGGAATCCGAGCCATGGCCGACGCCTCGACCGTCAGCGCGGCCATGTCCTCCGGCTCCAGGCTGTGGACGTCGCCCTTGCCCAGAGACCGAGTCAGCAGCGACATCTCCATCGTCATCGCGTTGAGGAAGTTCGCCACCCGTTCCGCGCCCTCCTCGGGGTCCAGCCGCTTCACCAAGTCCGGGTCCTGCGTCGTGATCCCCACCGGGCACTTCCCCGTGTGGCAGTGGGCGCAGTAACCCGCCGGCACGCCAACCTCGGCCTCGTAGTCCGCCTCGGGTATATCGCGGTTGCAGTTCAGCGACACCAGCGCCGCGATGCCGATGGCCACCGCGTCCGCACCCAGCGCCAGCGCCTTCGCTGCATCCGCGCCGCTGCGAATGCCGCCCGACGCGATCAGGCTCACCTCGCCGTACATCCCGATCTCCCGCAGCGCCTCCCGCGCCAGCACGATAGCCGGCACCGTCGGTATCCCGCTGTGGTCCAGGAGCATCTCCGCCGACGCGCCCGTACCCGCGACCATGCTGTCGATCACCACCGCGTCGGCCCCGGCCTTGGCCGCCAGCTTCACGTCGTCCATCACCCGGCACGCGCCCAGCTTCACGTGAATCGGCACCTTGTGGTCCGTCGCCTCGCGCAGCTGGTCGATCTTGATAGCCAGGTCGTCCGGGCCCAGCCAGTCCGGGTGACGCGCCGGGCTCCGCTGGTCGATGCCCGTCGGCAGGTCGCGCATCTCCGCGATGTGGTCCAGCACCTTCACGCCCATCAGCATCCCGCCGGTGCCCGGCTTCGCGCCCTGGCCCACCACGATCTCCACCGCCTGGGCCTGCACCAGGTGGTGCGGGTCGAACCCGTACCGGCTCGGCAGCACCTGGTAGATCAGCTTGTCGGCGGCATCGCGCTCCGCCTGCAGCATCCCGCCGTCGCCCGTGCAGCTAGCGCTCCCCACGAGCGCCGCGCCCTTGCCCAGCGCCGTCTTCGCGTTCGCCGACAGCGCGCCGTAGCTCATACCCGATATGTAGATGGGCGTGTCCAGCACCAGCGGCTCCTCGGCGTACCGGTGGCCGACGACCGTGCGCGTGTTGCACTTCTCCTTGTAGCCCTCCAGCGGGAACCGCGTCAGCCCCGTGGACAGGAACGTCAGGTCGTCGAAGTGCGTCACGCGCTGGAAGGTGCTGAAGCCGCGTATCCTGTACCGCCCCAACTCCGCCTTCGCATGGATGTCGTCCATCACCCACGGGGGCATGATCTGGCTGCTCTGGTAGACCATCAGACCGCCGCCTTCTCCAGTCGCTCCAGCGAGTCCAGGTGGTAGAGGCGCTTGGCCGACACGATCTTCTTGAAGTGGGGCCGCTCGTCTATCCCGTGCCTCTCCAGCGTCCCCCACAGGTCCAGCAGCTCCTCCTCGCTGGCCTCCTCGACCGTTGCGTCACTGCCCAGCGAACCGTAGCTGCCGGCTACGTAGATGGTCCCCTCGTACATCGAGTCGCCCACCGCGTCGCCCGCGTCGCCGCACACGATGATACGGCCCTTCTGCATCATGAACCCGGTCAGGAACCCAGAGTCGCCGCCCACGAGCAGCGTCCCGCCCTTCATCGATATGCCCGCGCGGGCCCCGGCATTGCCGCCGACGTATATCTCACCGCCGCGCATCGACGCCGCCACCGACGCCCCGGCGTCCCGCGACAGGCTGATCCTGCCGCTCATCAGGTTCTCGCCCAGGCCCCAGCCCGCGTTCCCCTCGATCTCGACCTCAGGCCCGTCCAGCATGGACGCCGAGTAGTAGCCCACGCTGCCCTCGACGCGGATGCGGCACGGCTGCAGCACGCCCACGGCGATGTTGTGCCTGGCCGCGGGGTTCACCACTACCGCGTCCTGCCCCGCCGCCGCCAACTCCTTGATGCGGCGGTTCAGCTCCCGCGTGGTCAGCGACGCTGCGTCTAGCTCGACCACGTCATGACCTCTGCCTCCTGGGGCTCCGTCCGCGCGATCTCCTCGTCGAACACGCTGCGCAGCGCGACCTCTTCCGACGCCACCGCCACCACGTCGTCCGTCTCCATGGCTACCAGCGGCTTGGCCGACCACCGGTCCTTCGCGCAGCCCATGCCGTCCTTCGTCGACACGAGGTACGTGAACGTGCCGTCCAGGTCCTCCAGCGAGGCGCGCAGGGAGTCCTCCAGCGTTTCGCCGTTCGCCATCTTGTCCGCCAAGTACACCGCGATCAGCTCCGAGTCGTTATGCGTCTGAAAGCGGTGCCCCGAGTCCTCGTACTTCCGCTTCATCTTGTGGTAGTTCGTGAGCTGCCCGTTGTGCACGACCGTCACGTCCGGGAACGGGTAGGCCCAGAAGGGGTGCGCGTGGTTGATGTCGACTATGCTCTCCGTCGCCAGCCGCACGTGTCCTATGCCGTGAGTCCCCCGCAGCGACCCCAGGCCATGCCTCCCGTCCACGTCCGACGCCGTCCCCACGTCCTTCACCACCTCCGAGGACTGCCCCATGCTGTGTATCTCGATCTCCGGCATGTCGTAGAGCGCGCCCGCAAGCTCCGGCACCTCGCCCTCGTAGTTCAGGAAGAGGCGGATGAAGTCGCCCTGCGAGTCCAGCGAGACGACCACGGCGCCCAGGCGAGACACCGCGTCCGTCACCCGCGCCGCCGTATCCTCGGGCGAAGCTCCGTCAGCCCTCAACCGCACGATCAGGTCCGCCTCGGTTGTCTCGCCCGCAACGGTGAAGCCCGTAGAGTCCCGCCCTCGGTGGGCCATCGAGTCCAGCATCCTAACCAGGGCACGCCCGATCGGCGCGGGCCGCCCCGGCGTCGCCTTCTTATGGAGTATCCCGCTAACGCCGCACATATCTCACCCCGGCCAATTGTATCGCACCCTGCCCAAAGAGCCGTCGTTCCCGCGGAGGCGGGAACCCAGAGGGGCGGCTGGGCAGGGCCTCCTCTCCGTTAGCGGAGGCGCCGCACTTCGTTCCCTCACTCCAGCTCGACCCGCGCGTGACCCAGTACCGGCGGATTCACCAAGTTGTCGGGCATCTGCCCCTGGAATACGTGGACGACCTCCCCGGCCGCCCTCTCCTCCAGCTCCAGCACCGCCTCCTGCGAGAAGAACGCCGTGTGCGGCGTGACGATCACGTTCTCGAGCTGGATTAGCCGGTGGTCCAGAGGCGGGTCGATGTCGACTAGCACGTCCAGCCCGGCTCCCGCTATGCTCCCCGTGGTCAGCGCATCGTATAGCGCGTCCTCGTCGATCAGCCCGCCCCTCGCGCAGTTGATCAGGAACGCATCCGGCTTCATCATCGCCAGCTCGTCACTCCCGATCATGTTCCGTGTCTGCGGGATCAGCGGCGAGTGGATCGTCACGAAGTCCGACTCCCGCAGCAACTCGTCCAGCTCGACGAGCCGCGCCCCGCTCGAGGCGGCCGAGCCCGGCGTCACGAACGGGTCCGACGCCAGTACCTCCAGGCCAAACGGCTGTGCCTTGGCCGCGACCCCGCGCCCAATCCGGCCGAACCCCACGATGCCGAGCCGCTTGCCCTCCAGCCGCATGATCCGCATCCCCAGGCCCTCGCCCCCCCAACCCTGCGTCTTGGTCGCCCGGTCGAAGAAGGTCAAACGCCGGTTCCAGTCGAGCATCATCCCGATCACGTGGTCCGACACCTCGGGGATGCAGTAGTCGGGCACGTACGTCACGACTATCCCCAGCTCAGTCGCCGTGTCCACGTCGATGTTATCCACGCCCACGCCGTAACGGCTGATCACAACGCACTTCTCGGCGGCCCGCACGACCCGCTCCGTGACCTTCGCGAAGCAGGTCAGGATAGCGTCGGCGTCCCTCGCCATCTCAACGAGCGTGTCCTCGTCTCCATCCGGGGCGACGATCGCCTCCGCGTCCGCCAGGGCCAGCACGGCCTTCTCCGGCTCGACGCTGGGCCATACGTAGTCGGTTATGAGCACCTTCTTGGTCATCTAAACGGCCTCTCGGTGGCGTTTGTCCGTCCAAAGGTACAACATGCCGCCGTCCCTGACCAGATTAGCGAGGGCTGAGGCCTTCTAGGGGCGGGCTTGAAACCCGCCCTCTCGTCGCTGGCCGAGGAGTCTGCCCCATACTCGATACGGGGGGCAGTGCTCCGCCAAGTCAGCTTGGTTTGGGAATAGTCGCTATGCCTGTTGCGGTGATGGCGGCCCCGACGTCACTCCCGCTCCAGCTTGGGCAGGTGCTTGGCGTCCTCGTACAGCTTGTCCAGCACAGCGAGCTTATTCTCAAAGCTGGCCTGCGCCTGCCGACGATGCCACTTCGCCTTCTCCTCGAAGATGCGTTCAGCCAAACGACCGGAATCTTTCGGCGAGGGATCCGTCTTCATCGTCGAACTCCCCTATCAGTCTCCAAATCCCTTCCCTGTCGGTCCCCTGCAGCTCCAGCAGCTCCGCGATGCGCAGCTTGTCCTTGTACCGGAATGCCCCCAGGGCCAGCGCGACCAGATGCTCGGGGGACGCGACCTTCACCATGGCATCCCCAATCCTTGTTTGCCTCGCCGCCGTCAGCGTGTCCCGGTAGATGGGCTTGATGGTCGATGGGAACATCTGGACTGGCCGCCCTCCGAGGATGTGATGCATCCCGTCGATCCCTTCGGCGGCATCTCCCACCCGGCGGTAAGTCTCCCAAAACTCGTCGTCCGAGTCCACCAAGACCACCACGTCGACGTCTTGGGTAAGGACCGGCTCGACGTAGGCCGTGGCTGCGACTGCACCGATCACGGCGTAGTCCCTGATTAGCCCGCGCTGTTTGAGGTCGTTAAGCCTGCGAATGGCATCCGCGAAGGACATACGGTCCCCATTATAGATGGGCCCGCCAACTCCCGTTCATGGACAGTCTGCATCCCTACGCCTCCGACTCCGCCATCGGCTTGAACATGCACCCCTCCACGAACACCTCGAAGAAGTCCGGCGTCGTCTCCAGCTCCACGTGCTCGATCAGCCCCACGATCCGCTCCGCCTCATCCCGCATCCCCCGCGAGACCAGCATCAGCGTTGCGCCCTCGAGCGCAGCGTTGCCCACCTTCTCCACCCGCTCCGGCGGGGCGTCTGCGATAAAGCCGATGCTCGCCGCGTTCTTGGCGTCCACGTAGTTGGCGAACCCACCGGCCAGGTATAGCTTCGAAATCTCCCCGGGCGTCACGCCGTACCGCCGCAGCACGATTTGCTGCCCGCTGAAGTTGGCCGACTTGGCCTGCGCCAGGGCGCTGACGTCCGCCCGCGACACCGACATCCCCTGCTCGGGCGCGAATGCGAACTCGCTCCCGCCGTCCGCGAACACCCCCAGCTCGTTCATCATCCCCGTCCGGCGGAGCTCCGCCAGCAGGTCCACCAGCCCGGAACCGCATATGCCCTGCGGCTCCACGCCGCCAATCGTCCTGCACGCCACGCCGCTCGCCCCGATCTCCACCGACTCCACGGCGCCTTCGTACCCGGGCATCCCATACGTGATCTCGCCGCCCTCGAATGCCGGGCCCGCGGGACAGGACGCGGCCATCATTCCGTGCCGGTTCCCGACGACCACCTCCGTGTTCGTGCCCACGTCGACCAGCATCACCACGTCCTCTTCCTCGTCCATGCCGATCGCCAGCAGGTCCGCGGTCACGTCCGCCCCCAGGTGGCAGCCCACCAGCGGCCCGCCGTACACGTTCGCGCCGGGAAACACGCGAAGCCCCAACTCCCGTGCCGTCGTGTTCATGGCCGTGCCCGCGCGCTCCCCCTGCTCCATCTCCAGCTCGATCAGCGACTTGTAGGGCTTCTGCCCGATGCTCTGCACGTCCACGCCGAACAGGATGTCGCGCATCGTCGCGTTGCCCACCACCACCACGTCGTAGATGCGCCTCCGGTGGAAACGTAGCTGCCGGCTCATCTCGCCGATCTCGAAGTTGATCGACGACAGCAGCACCTGCCTCAGCTCCCCGGCGTGCTCGCCGCCATCGTACGAAATCCGGTGCATGATGTCGCTGCCGCCGAACCTCTGCGGGTTCTCGAACGACGCCGTCGCCAGCATCTCCCCGCTCTCCAGATCGACCAGGTTCATCACCACCGTCGTCGTGCCCGCGTCGACCGCCAGACCGTATATCTGCCCCCTGTACGCCTCCAGCCGCCGGTCGCCCGAGTACACGTCGTCGCCCCTGCGAACGACGACCGGGTCAGCCTTGACGGGCCGCCTGACCGAGCGCGTCAGTATCCGCGGCTGCCGCCTCAGTACCGCAAACTCCACGTCGGCGTCGGCGTCGGTCACGTGCGCCTGGCATGCCAGCCGGTAGCTGCCGCGGAGGAACTCCTCGGACGGCGTCGGCGGGGTCAGCGCGGGCATGCCCCGCTTGATCTCGACGATGCACTCGTGGCACTCGCCACTCCGCCCGCAGGAGGTCGGCACCCGCACCTTCAGCGCGTCGGCGTAGTCGAAGATGCTCTTTTCCGTTGCCGACTCGAGCATCGAGTTGTCGTAAATGATCGGAGACATTCGTTACCGGCCCTGGGCGTCCGTAACCCCCTCCGCCTCGACAGGAGAGGGTTGGGAGCCTGCCCTGAGCTTGTCGAAGGGTGAGGGTGGAAGCAGCAGCACCATGTGCTCCTCGTCCAAGTACTCGCCGTCCACGAACAGCGCCCTCGGCTCGGCCCCGTACACCTCGAATCCGAAAGACGCGTACAGGTCCATCGCCCGCCTGTTGCGCGTGACAACATGGAGCTCCACCTGCTCCAGACCCGGGAGCGCCCTGGCAAGCTCCAACGCTCTGGCCAGCAGGGCCCTTCCGATGCCCTTCCCCTGCTCCTCGGTGGGGACGTACATGCCCCAGATGGTACCCCTGTGCCGCGTCTTCTCCCTCGACTTTTGATAGAAGCCGACCATCCCGATCATGTCCTTCCCCCGGTATGCGCCGAGCGTGAAGGAGTCCTGTGATTCGGCGTTCAGGCGCAACCGTTCGGCTGCAGCCTCGACAGGGGCCGCGCTCTCCGCCTCATACGAAGACCCGAAGGCATCCGGGTGCTCCTTCAGGGCTCTCAGCCTCAGGTGGCGGAAGTCATCGGCATCATCCCCGGTCAGCTCGCGAACCGTGAGGGTGGGCATGCTCAGTGCTGAGAGGGCTGACCTGCCTCTTCCCCCTGAGGGAGAAGACTGAGCCTGTCCTGAGCCCCGCCGAAGGGATGGGGGCTCTCGACCTGGCGATGCGCTCCTACAACATCCCCCACGGATACCGGGTAGTTGCTACTTGATGTCATGGCTCGCCTTCGGGCTCAACTGGGGCCCGCAGCCTACTGGACTTCCCAGGCGCTGCGGTAGTCCAGCTTGTCGCTGCCCGTGCAAATATACAGCTCGCCGGTCGGGACGCTGCGGTCCTGGTTGCGGCACCCGAAGCCCGCCGTGCACCTGTCCTCAACGTTCTTGTAAGGACAGCGCCACGAGGAAACCTCGCCGGCGGTCTCGGATATGCCCTTGAAGATGTTGTAGAGGCGATCGACACTCGCCTCGTACCGTGCCCTGTCCACCTTCTTGCTGTTTGATTCGGGCGGCATTCCTTTGGAGGCGGTCCGGGAGGGCCGCCTATAGCGCCTCGGCCGCAAGCAGCTCCTTCGCCATGTCGACGCACGCGATCGCGTCCTTGCCGTAGCCGTCCGCGCCCATGTCCTCGGCGAACTCCTGGGTCACCGGCGCTCCGCCCACCATGATCTTCACTTCCTCGCGCAGGCCCTCGTCCTCGAACGACTGGATCGTCCGCCCCATGTTCGGCATAGTCGTCGTCAGCAGTGCGGACATGCCCAGCACCTTCGCCTCGTGCTCAACCACCGCATCGATGAATTCCTCCGGGCTCGTGTCGACCCCCAGGTCGTGCACGACGAACCCGGCCCCGCGCAGCATCATGATGCACAGGTTTTTGCCGATGTCGTGCAGGTCGCCCTTCACCGTGCCCATGATCACCGTGCCGATCGGCTCGATCCCTGAGGCGGACAGGATCGGCTCGATGTGCGCCATGCCAGCCTTCATCGCCCTCGCCGCCACCAGGACCTCGGGCACGAATATTATGTTGTCCCTGAACTTGATTCCCACCACGGCCATCCCAGCGATCAGCCCCTCGTCGAGGACGTCGTTGGCGGAGAACCCGTCCTCGAGCGCTTGGCGCGTCAGCCGGTCAACCTCGTGCTGGTCGCCCGTGATCAGCGCGTACGCCGTCTCGTGCATCAGCGAGTCCGTGCCCTCGAACAGCGTGTGGATATGGGCGAGCTCTGTCGGATTGGCTACGTACTGGAACTCCTTTACGAGTCCCTCGTGTTCGGTCACCATGCGCTACTCCCGGCTACAGCCGTAGGCGAATATTATTCGCGCCCCGCCAACCTAATGTCAATGTCGGCTTCGCCCGTCGCGGCTCGTTCGCCCTAACCTTGTCGAAGGGTCCGCCGAAGGAGTCTGTCACGTAGTCGTCGTTCCTGCGCAGGCAGGAACCCAGAGGGGCGGCGCGGGGCGGGCTATCCCCGGCTTGGTTGTGGCGGTAACCTGAAAGCCTGCCTGTAGAGTGCGCTCGCCTAGCCCTTTACCAGCGGACGCAGTGCTGCAATGTGCTCCGGTCCCGAGGCGCAGCAACCCCCAATGACCTGAGCCCCCTCGGCCAGCCAGCCCCGCGCGTACTCCGCGTACCTGTCGGGCGAGTTCTCGCCGACGTCGATGCGGTGCCACTGGCGGGTGGCGTCGCTGGGTGCCTTGGAGTCCCCCCAGTAGCCGATGTTGGCGTACGCCCCGATCGGCCCCTCGAACGCCTCCCGTATGCGGGGAAAGACGGCCGTGATCTCCTCAGGGGGGCTGCACATGTCCAGGACTGCCGCTACAGGCAGGCCTTCGACTGCGTGGACGGCGTCCACGGCATCCTCTTCGGAGGCCATCGTGCCGCCGGCGTCGAAGTGCTTCAGCCCAAGGAAGACCGGGAGCCCGGTCTCCGCGGCAACGCTCACAAGAGTCGTCGCCTCATCGACGGTGCTGACGTACTCGAGCAGGATGAAGTCCGAGCCCGCCTCGGCGAGGACGGCTGCCTGGTCCCGGAACTCCCCGGCCAGGTCGTCGGTGGCGGCGACGATGTTGCCGGGCGACCGCCTGCCTGTCGGCGGGGCCATGCTGCCCGCCACATAGGCGTCGCAGCCTAAGTCTTCGACGGCTTCGCGCGCCAGCTCGACGGACACGCGCGTGTACTCCTCCATCCGGTCCGCCTCCCCCAGGCGGGCAAGGCGCGTGCGGTTCGACCAGAAGCTGTTGGTCGTGATGATGTCGGCTCCGACCCGGAGATAGTCCTCGTGGACCGCACGCACAGCATCGGGAGCGTCGACGTTAGCCGTGGCCGACCAGGCCCCAATCGCGCCGGCGGCGGTCCGCTTGGAGACATCGACGCCGCGCCGCTGGAGCTCCGAGCCGGTGCCTCCGTCCAGCAGGAGTTTTTCCCCTGCTTCCAGTCTTGAGACGATTGAAGACGTTCCCATTCAGGCCCTCATTCTCTTCCCCCCGGGGTCGTACAGGGGCTCCTCCACGACCCTGGCGGCGTATCGCTCGTTGAAGTATAGGATATCCACACTGGTGCCGGGCTCCGCGTACTCCACGGGCAGGTAGGCGTAGGCGATTCCGCGGCCGACCGAGTACCCGTAGTCGGCGCTGGTGACGAATCCGAGCGCCCGCTCACCCGACATCACCGGCTCCGAGCCCATCACAACGGCCTCCGGGTCGTCCAGGGTCATGCAGCAGAGCTTCCTTCGCAGCCCGGCCTCGCGTGCCTCCATCAGCGCGTCCCTGCCGATGAACTCGCCCTTGCTCAGCCGCACCGCGAACCCCAGGCCCGCCTCATACGGGTTGTACTCGGTGTGGATGTCGGTACCCCCCAGCCGGGACCCCTTCTCGATCCTCATGGACGTGAAGGCGGCCGTGCCCGCTGCGATCAGCCCGTGGGGACGGCCCGCCTCCCACAGCGCTTCCCACAGGTCGGCGCCCCTGTCCCACGGCACGTAAAGCTCCCAGCCCAGCTCTCCCACATACGAGAGCCTGATCGCAAGCGCCGGCACACCGCCTATCGTGACGTGCCGCGCCCCCCGGTATGGGAAGGCCTCGTTCGAAAAGTCGTCGCCGCTGGCCGCAGTGATGATGTCCCGGGCCCTCGGGCCCCACAGGCAGAGACAGCCGAGATCGTCGCTCACGTCCTCGATGCTCACGGAACCGTCGGCGCCCATGTGGTCGGCCTCTTCCCCCCGAGGGGGAAGATTGAGATGGGGGCTCCCGTCTTGCTTAAGGGCAAAGCTGTTCACGTCGCGCCCAGTCTGAGCGGCAACGTCGGCGCCCATGTGGTCGCGGAGCCACTTCAGATCGCGGTAGCCGTACCCGGTGCTGGTCATGACCATGAACCGGTCGTCCGCCAGCCTGGTCACCGTCAGGTCGCTGACGATTCCACCCCCGTCGTTCAGAACCGACGTGTAGGTGATGCGGCCGGTGGGCTGGTCCATCTGGTTGGCCATGACTCGCTGGAGGCCCGCCAGCGCGCCCGGCCCCGTTACCTCCAGCTTGGTGATCGCCGTCAGGTCGAACAACGCCGCCCGCTCCCGCGCCGACCTGTGCTCGGCGCCGGCGATGGGCGACCAGTTGCGCGCCGGCCACCCCTTCCGGTCCTTCCACGGCTCGTCGTAGCCGTCCAGCAATGGCCCGTTCGCCTCGTACCACTGGGGTATCTCCCACCCGGCGCTCTCGAAGAAGACCGCCCCCAGCTCCCGCTCCTTCGAATGAAACGGGCTGGGCCGCGTGTCTCTCGCGCTGTACATCTGGTCGAGCGGGTGGTGGACGGTCGGCCCCTCCCTGTACTGCTCGACCCCGCGTGCCAGCCAGTAGGGCCGCTTGCGCGCGTGGGGATGGAAGCGGGTTATGTCGCACTCGCGCAGGTCCAACGATGGCGAGCCTTTCACGATCCACTCCGCGACTGCCTTGCCGGCGCCGCCCGCGTGGGCGATCCAGACCGCTTCGGCCGCCCAGAAGCCGCGCACCTCGTCCGACTCTCCCAGGACCGGCATCGCGTCCGGCGTGAACGAGAACATGCCGTTGAACCCCTCGACGAGCTCCGCTCCCTTGAGGGCCGGGATGAACTCCTCGGCCGACCTGCGTGCCGGCTCGAAGTCTGCGGCGGTGAAGGCCATCGCCGCGGGCATTACCCCGGGTTCTCCGTGATCGACGATATCCTCGGGCTCGACGGGCAGCGGCTCGTGATCGCTGGAGCCCATCCCATAGCCCTCGCCGTGCTGCCTGAAATAGAGCCCGCCGTCCTGGTGCCGCATTATGGGATGGCTCGCCTCGCCGGTCTGCCCCTTCAGCGCCGCGAGTGGCCCTGAGCGGGCATACTGGTGCTGCATCGGGTACAGCGGGATCGACACCCCGGCCATCCGCCCTACCTTCGGCCCCCAGATTCCTGCCGCGCACACCACCAGGTCCGCGCGGATGCGGCCCCGGTCCGTGACCACCGCCCGGACGCGCCCGCCGGTCACCTCGATATCCGTAACGCGCGTGTCGGCGCGGAAGACGACCCCGGCCGTCTGCGCCCCCCTTGCCATTGCCTCCGCCGCCCGCACCGCCTTGCCGATCCCGTCCGAAGGGACGTAGAGGCCCCCCACAACGCGTTCGGCGACTATCGGCACAAGCTCCAGCATCTCGCGGGGCCCGATCAGCTCCGCGTCGACCCCGTAGGACAAGGCCAGCCCGCGACGGCGCTTGAAGTCCGCAAACCGCTCCTCCGTCCACGCCGCCTCCAGCCCGCCCACTGGATAGAAGCAGGGCCCGCCGTCCCCCTCCAGGCGCGAATAGAGGTCCACCGAGTACTTCGCGAACTCGGTCATCGTCCGTGACGGGTTGACCTGGAAGATGAGCCCCGGGGCGTGCGACGTGGAGCCGCCCGTCTCGAACAGCGGCCCCTGCTCCACGACGACCACGTCGGTCAGCCCGAGTTTGCTCAGATGGTAGGCGACGCTGCAGCCCACAATGCCGGCGCCGACTATGACTACGCTAGCATGGTCCCGCATAGCCTTATCTAATGGTCACCACCCCATCGGTTTCGTAATAACTCCAACATCGTCCCTCAAGGCATCGGGAAGCTGGCTCTTCCTAAGGTGGCTCTTCCACAGGCGCTTGACGTACGTCGCAGCGTCAGCCAACTGCCTGGGACTAGCGTTCCTGGGGTCAGGATTGACAAGCGTGACCCTAAGGCCTAGGTCGTCCCTCATGTACCTCATCGCGCCTGCGAAGTCCGCGTCGTTGGAGACGACGACCGCCTGCTCATACTCGCCGTTGAACCCGTCCACCAGGAGGCGGGTGGCGAGGTTCACGTCAGACCCCTTCTCCTCCGAATCCGGGATGAGCACGTGAGTCGGCAGCCCCGCCACCGGCGCTGCCAAGGGGCGGCGCTTGACACCGGACCGAAAGACTCCGTAATACGCGTCTAAGCCCGGCAGGGTCGCCAGCGCTCGCAGGTACGCCTGCTGGCGCTGAGGTTGGGCGGGATTGCCTGGTCTGGCGTCGAGTCGCGCGGTGAAGTAACAGACTCTGTGAATGTCGTCCGAGGGGAAGAGGGTTTCGGCCAGCTTGCGCAAATTGAGCCACCGAAACGGCGTATCCTTCAACGCGCGGTAGTAGAGATTGAAGCCGTCTACGTACAGGTTGGTGATCAATCCTTGCTTGCCCTACAAAGACAGAGGCCGCCCCGGGGGACGGCCTCGACCCTACCGCCGAAGAGATAGGGGTGGTGCGGACACACTACCACCAAGCGGCGGCGGGCGTCAATGTTGTGCACGACCAGCATCGTACCCCGATGCCGCCAAGTACGAACTACAGTACAGTGCTTGCCCCAGAACGCCGCCCATCCACGCTCAAATGTCCTTGACGCCCTGACCTGCATTCCCTAGCATTCCACCAACGTGGACTTCACTATCGACGGGAACCCAGACTACGGACAGATAACGGTCCGGATCAGCCCCGGCGAGACCTTCATCGCTGAGAGCGGCGCGATGGCCTGGATGGACTCCGGGCTCGACGTTAAGGCACGCCTCCTCGGCGGCTTCCTGCCCGCCCTCATTCGCAAGCTGACCGGCGGCGAGTCCCTCTTCGTCGGCGAGTACATCGCCGGCAGCGAGGGCAGCGTCACCTTCTCGCCCTCCAGGCCCGGAATGGTGGTGCAGCGCACCCTGTCCGGCGACTCCATCACCCTGACGGCCGGCTCCTTTATGGCCTGCACACCCGGCATCGAGCTGAAGACGAGGTTCGGCGGGCTGCGCTCCCTCTTCTCCGGCGAGGGGCTATTCTTCGTCGAGTGCAGCGGCAACGGCGAGCTCTTCTTCAACTCCTTCGGCGGAATCGTCGAGAAAGACGTAGACGGCTCGTTCGTCGTAGACACGAGCCACGTAGTTGCGTGGGACCCCGGCCTCACCTTTAGCATCCGCGGCATGGGCGGCCTGAAGAGCACCCTGCTCTCGGGAGAAGGCCTCGCTATGGAGTTCTCCGGCAGGGGCAAGCTCTACCTCCAGACCAGGACCCTGGGCGGCGCGGCCTCGTGGCTGACCCCTTTCCTTGGCTAGGCGGCAAAAATGCACGTAGAAGCAATCCAGAGCGGCGCTTTCGGCTGGGCCCTGGTCAACCTCGATCCGGGTGAGCGGTTCGTCGCAGAGGCCGGGTCCATGTTCAGGACCTCCAGCAACGTCGACATCGACGTCACGACGCGAAGCCGCGGCACGGGCGGCATCATGTCGGGAATCAAGCGAATGATCGCCGGCGAGAACTTCTTCTTCTCCACCTTCACCGCTGGCGGCGGCGGACCGGCCGAGGTGGGCCTCGCCCCCACCCTGCAGGGAGAGGTTGCCGTCATAGACTGCAGCGGCACCGGCAAGTGGGTCTGTGCCGGGGGAAGCTACCTCGGCTCGTCGCCCCAACTCGATGTGGACACCCAGTTCCAGGGCCTCCGCGGAGTCCTCTCAGGCGAGTCCCTCTCCTTCCTCCTCATCGATGGCGCAGGGCCCCTCGTCGTCAACGCCTTCGGGACCATCAGGGAGGTCGAGGTCCATGGCGAGCTCACCGTCGACAACGGCCACGTCGTCGCATTCCAGGACTCCCTGGACTACACGATAGGCAAGGCCGGCGGAAGCTGGGTCCAGTCCTTCCTCACGGGCGAGGGAGTGACCATGACCTTCTCCGGCCATGGGCGGCTGTACGTCCAGAGCCACAACCCGACGGAGTTCGGCAACTCCCTCGGTCCTCTGCTTCCGCCCAGGAGGTCGTGATGGACTACAGCATCGATTCGCGGCCCAGCTACAGCCTCCTAGAAGTCACCCTGGCCCCCGGCGAGGAGCTCGTCGCTGAGGCGGGCGCTATGGCATGGATGGACTCCAACATCGACGTGGAGACCTCCGTCAGGGGCGGCCTCATGTCGGGCGTGAAGCGCGCCATCGGGGGCGGCGAGAGCTTCTTCCAGAACACCTACACCGCCCAGGGAGGGCCGGGCACAATCGGGCTGGCCCCGGGACAGACGGGGGACATCCAGGGCTACGAGTTGGACGGCGGCGAGCTGCTCCTCGAGCGGGGGGCGTACCTGGCTTCGACGTCCGGGATAGAGACCAACGCCGACTTCCAGGGTCTCCGCGGACTCTTCAACGAGGGGCTGTTCATCCTGCGCCTGACCGGCAGCGGGCTCCTCTTCTTCAACGCCTATGGCGACATCCAGGAGATCGAAGTGGACGGGTCGTACGTCGTCGACAACGGGCACGCGGTCGCCTGGGAGCCCTCCCTCGACTACAGGCTCACCCGGGCTGCCCGCATCCGCTCCTTCCTCTTTTCAGACCAGATCATCATGGAGTTCTCCGGCCGCGGTAAGCTCTGGGTACAGTCCCGCAACCCCCGCTCCCTCGCCAACTGGATACACCCCTTCCGCCGGGTGCAGTCCAACAACAACGCCGGCAGCGGCTAGACCCTACGCGCTAGACGACCGTCGTTCCCGGCGGAGTGGGACCCATCCCCACAGGGGAGAGTTGCAATGACCCATGAGGGGTTGGCCGCTCGCCGCGTTTCCTTGCAGTTGTCCGGGAAATAAGTTGTATCAGTCATCCCATTTGTCCCGGACTTGTACCGAACATTGCTAGAACGACTCCCGCCCGGCGCCTACTCTTCCGCGCCCGGCGCCCGGAGCGTGGAGATTACTGGCTCCCCGCCCCGCGCCAGCGTCTATAACGCCATTGCCTGATCACGGCCCATCGACGGAGCCCCGGAGAGCCCCCAGATAACCATGAAAACATCGGCGCAGAATCCGGAAGATCTCTGCTCACCGCCCCCTGTTCAGGGTGCTAGACTCGGTGCGACACTTTTCACGCACGGGAAGACCCCGCGTCCCACGAGCGCCTGTACTATGCGCCTCCCGGTCTTCCGCACGTGTACGTTGAGGAGCCCGTTTGGTCGCTCGCGACGCCATATCTGTCTGGCAGGCCGTGCTCGGTGAGCTGCAGCTCTGCGTGCCCAAGCCGAGCTATGACACCTGGCTCCAGGGCACGTCTGGCGGCTCCTTTGTCGACGGCAGGTTCACCATTTCCACGCCCAACGCCTTCGTCTCTGAAATGCTCGAGCGACGGATGCACTCCGTCATCTCCCAAGCAGTCGAGAAGGTGGTGGGAGGCGGCGTCGAGATCGCGTTCGAGTCAGGCCCGGGCACACCAGCGCCCCACGCGCCCGAGCCTGACTCGACCCAAGAGGCCCCCCCGGCCTTGCGGCGAGCCAGCCGCCTCAACCCCAAGTATACATTTGGCAATTTCGTAGTCGGCAAGTCCAACGAGCTGACCCACGCCGCGGCCCTGGCGGTCTCTGAGAAGCCTGGCCGCCGTTACAACCCCCTCTTCATCTACTCGGGGGTCGGCCTCGGCAAGACACACCTGATGCATGCGATAGCGGCCAGGCTCGTCCAGGGCGGCATCCACCCCATCTATGCCACCACGGAGGACTTCACGAACGAATACATCCGGTCTATCCGCAACGGCACGACCGAGGCCTTCCGGGACCGGTACCGCTCCGCCGACGCCCTGCTCCTCGACGACATCCAGTTCATCATCGGCAAAGAGCAGACCCAGGAGGGCTTCTTCCACACGTTCAACGCCCTCCACCTGGCTGGCAGGCAGATCGTCATCACGAGCGACCGCCCGGCGGCGGCCCTCACCCTGCTCGAGGATCGCATCAGGTCCAGGCTCGCCGGTGGCATCGTCGTCGACATCCAACTGCCCGACTACGAGACGCGCCTCGCGATCCTGAGAGCAAAGGCTGAGGAAGCCGCGCTCTCGTTCCCGGAGGACGTGCTGCAGTTTCTTGCGGAGGGTATCAACTCCAACATACGCGAACTCGAAGGCTATCTGAATCGCGTCGCCGCCTACGCAGAGCTCTCCGGGCACGCAGTCTCTCTGGATATGGTGCGGCAGATCATGTCGGACAACCATGTGTCGGGCAGACCCAGGTCTATCTCCGGCGACGATGTCCTCCGGGCAGTGGCAGACTACTTTGCCCTTACCGAGGACGCGATCACCGGGCGGCGCCGCGACAAGAGGACCGCCATGGCGCGCCACGTCACTATGTACCTACTGCGTGAGGAGGCCCACATGACGGCCAGTGCCATCGGGCGACTGCTGGGCGGCAAGGACCACTCAACCGTCCTGCATGCCTGCAATCGTATCTCCACTCAGATGGATGTTGAGCCGCACCTCAGGCAGGATCTCTTCAACATCCGGGCATCGCTCGACGCAGCCTAAGCCCGCTAGGCGGCCTCCCCTTCACGCCCCGTTTGTGTGGGTATCTGTGCCTTTCCTGTGGATAAGTCGGCTTTCCTGTGGACAAGCGGCCTTTTTCCACTCTTCCTCCACGCTAATGCGCAGGGTATAAGCTCGCGGTCTACAACGATGAACCACCGTGACGCCCAATATGCCCAGCGGCAGGTCCCTAACCAACACATTCCACAGGGCTTATAGATTGATACTGTTATACTCTTACCCTGATGATTGACTCTGTTTCCATCAAGATAAGAAGCGGGGATGGTGGGGACGGAGCCATCTCCGGTAGACGCGAGAAATATGTTCCCTTGGGGGGCCCTGACGGAGGCGATGGAGGCGATGGGGGCTCTGTCAGGATTGCCTGTGACCCTTCGGTAAAGACTCTGATCGCCTACCGGTACCCGCGCAGTTTTGTCGCAGGGAATGGGGGAAACGGAGCCGGTAGGAGGAAGCACGGGGCCCGTGGCCGGAACGTGGACATCGGCGTGCCTGAAGGCACGGTCGTGACACTCGTGGACTCTGCGGGAAACACAAGCGCCGTAGACTTGGAGCATGCCGGTCAGCAAGTGCTCGTATCTGGAGGGCTGGGGGGTCGAGGGAATGCTAGGTACGCTACCTCGACCAACAGGTACCCACTCCTGGCTGAACAGGGTGAACAGGGACGTGAATTCACGGCCCGGCTGGAACTCAAGCTGATCGCTGACGTTGGGATCATCGGCCAGCCTAATGCCGGTAAGTCGAGCCTGCTGACTGCTCTAACTGCCGCCCATCCGAAGGTTGCAGCCTATCCGTTCACTACCCTTGAACCGGTGCTAGGCGTCGTGGAGATCGGGGAGCAGAGGGCAGTACTGGTGGACATCCCAGGCCTGATCGAGGGTGCCCATGCAGGCATAGGATTGGGGCACGAGTTCCTCAGGCACATCGAGAGGGCCCGGATCCTGATCCATGTGATAGACGGGTCACTCGATGACCCGGCTGCGGAGTACAGGCTAGTGCGAGAGGAGCTCATCCAGTACGGAGATGGTTTGCCCGCGAAACGAGAGATCGTGGCGCTCAACAAATGCGACATCCCGGGGGTGGAGGACAAGGCGGAGGGTCTCAGCGAAGACCTAGACGGGAAACGAGTCGAAGTAATATCGGCGGCAACCTACAGGGGCCTTGGGCCGCTAGTGGACGAGGCCTTCGCTGTACTGCGGGCCTTGGATGAAGAAGAGGATGTCCCAGAGCACGATAGTGGCGAGCGCGTGGTCCTCAGACCAGCGGCTGCTGACGAGGCGATCGGAGTCGACAGGAATGGTACTGAGTACGTCGTTAACGCCGGCAGACAGGGCAGGATGGCTGCGATGGTGGACCCATCCGACTGGGAAGCGCGCGCCCAGCTCTACGCCCACCTTGAGCGGGCGGGGATCTTCGGGGCCCTGCAGAGGGCGGGCGCTTCCCCTGGCGACACGTTCGAGCTGGGCGGCAAAGAGTGGTCGTGGGAGTAGTGCGCAGGCTCGGGGTCTTCGGCGGGACCTTCGACCCGATCCACAACGGCCACCTCTCCATAGCTGAGAGAGCAGGTGAAGACCTCGCACTCGACGAGGTCATCTTTATCCCCGCGGGCCAGCCGCGGCTGAAGGACAGGGACGTCTCGACCGCCCCGCATCACCGTCTCCGCATGGTGGAGCTGGCAATATCAAACTGCCCGCTCTTCGCCTGCTCCGACATCGAGATCAGGCGAACCGGTCCCACATACACCGCCGACACACTGGACCGGCTGAGCGAGGAGAGGACGGGCAGCGCCCTCTTCCTGCTGGCTGGGCTCGACGCGTTGGCCATGTTCCAACGGTGGGGGCGCCCGGCGGATATACTGGAGAAGGCGGCGGTCGTTGGGGTGCCGCGCCGCGGCTTCGAGCAGCTCGACGGGACGATGTTCGAGCAGCTCGCTCCCGGCTCGGCGGACAGCGCGGCAACCCTTGCGGGCCCGATGACCGACATAAGCAGCACGGAAATCAGGAAGCGGGCCGGCCGGGGTCTGCCCATCGACCACCTGGTCCCTAGCGCTGTGAACCGCTACATCCGCGAAAACCGGCTCTACGCCAAGGTGGAGACATGCGAGTGACAGACACCGCTGCGGCCTCGCAGAGGATCATCGAGATCGCCGGGAAGCTCGGCGCGCTGCAGTTCGGCGAGTTCAAGCTCACCGCCGGCGGCACCAGCTCCTACTACTTTGACGGCCGTCTCGTGACCCTCGATCCCGAGGGCTCGCACACCGTCGCCAGCGCCCTCCTGCCCGTGCTGTCCTCATACTGCATCGATTCGGCCGCCGGGCCCGCGGTTGCCGCGGTGCCGATGGTGGCGTCCATTGCCACGGCAAGCTACGCGGCTGGGCGGCCTGTGAGGGGCCTAATAGTCAGGTCCGAGCGCAAGAAGCACGGCACCGGCAAGATCATCGAGGGCTCCCCACAGCCAGGCGACAGAGTCGCGGTCGTTGATGACACCTGCATGACTGGCGGCAGCCTGCTGCACGCCATCGACAGCGTCGAGGACGCAGGGTGCCAGGTCGTGCTCGTCGCCTGCATCCTCGACCGCCGCGAGGGCGGCAGCGATGCCATCAGGGCCAGGGGCTACGAGTTCTACTCCATCCTGGAGGCCCACAACGGTAGGATAGTCCCCGCACCATTCCCTGGAGGAAGCAACCTATGAGACTGCTGCTCGTACGACATGGAGAGACCTATGCGAATGCCAGCGGGCAGGTGCAGGGGCAGGGTGAGTCACCCTCGTTCGACCTTTCATCCAGGGGCCGCGCCCAGGCCCGCGCATGCGGCGAGAGGCTCGACCGCGAGGGCCTGAAGCCTACTCACGTCTACGCCAGCCCCCTCAGCCGCGCCGCCGAGACCGCCCGGCTAATAGTCGAGCGCTGGGGCCTCGACATCGAGTACTGGGACGACCTCATGGAGCACGACCTGGGCGACGCCTCAGGCCTGACCCTGGACGAGGTCGCGGCCCGGCACCCCCACCTCGACATGGCCTCGGAGCGGGTGCGCGGGTTCGAAGGGCTCCCTGGCGCCGAGCCGCTGGAGGCCCGGTCCGAGCGAGGCCGTCGCGCGGTCGGCGAGATCCTCCGTCGGCACAACCAGGACGACCTGGTCCTGGCCGTCGCCCACGGCGGCATAATGGCCAATCTCCTCAGGGCGATCCTGGACAGCGACAGGACATGGGCAGTCGACATCCGGAACACCGCCATCTTCGACTTCTCACTCGACGTCGAGCGCTGGCACGTCGAAGGCCCCCACCGCGACCACCGCATCTGGCGCATCAACAGATTCGCCGACGCCTCCCACATCGACGGCCTTGGGGTATAATCCGCTTCCCTGAAAGCTCAATGGGACCTTGGGTAGGAATCGTTCGCCCTGAGCTTGTCGAAGACCCTGCCCCGAACTCGATACGGGGCAGTGCTCCGACAAGTCAGACGGATTGCCTTAGTCGCTCAGGATCAGGAGGACACGAAGACGTTCGCCCTGAGCCTGTCGAAGGGCAGTGCTCAGGACCAGGAGGAAGAAATGGACCACTTCATCGCATACTACAACGGCGACTGGATGCCCTTCGGTGATGTCCGCGTACACCCCCAGGACAGGGGGTTCACCGTCGGCGACGTCGTCTTCGACGTCGAGCGCACCTTCAATGGCAAGAGCTTCCGCATGAGGGAGCACGTCGACCGCCTATACCGCTCCCTCAAGTACGTGCGCATCGACCCCGGCATGACCGCCGACGAGATGATCGACCTCAGCGAGGAGGCCATCAGCCGCAACGAGCAGTACAGGGCAGCCGTCGGCGACTTCAGGGTCAACCAGTGGGTCACGCGCGGCACCGGCGGTGTCGGCTACCCCGAGGGCCCGCCCGCCGTCTGCATCAACATACTGCCCCTCGACTTCGGGCGCTACGCCAGCTCCTACGAGCTGGGGAAGCACGGCGTCATCACCAAGACCAGGAGCTACCCGCCCGAGGCACTCGACCCAAAGATCAAGCACCACAGCCGCATGAACTTCAACCTCGCCACCCTCGAGGCCGACGACCTCGACCCCGGGGCGTGGGCCCTGCTGCTCGACATGGACGGCAACCTCTCCGAGGGCACCGGCTACAACTACTTCCTCGTCACCGACGGCGTCATCCGCACCGCCACCGACACGGCGATCCTCCAGGGCGTCTCCAGGGGCATGGTGTTCGACCTCGCCCGCCAGCTCGAGATCCCCGTCGTCGAAGAGGACCTGCAGCCCTACGATCTCTACACAGCCGACGAGGCCTTCTTCGCCAGCACAAGCTATTGCGTCCTGCCCATGACCGTCGTCGACAAGCGCCCCATCGGCGACGGCAAGCCCGGCCCAATCACCCAGCAGCTGCTCGCCGCCTGGGGTGAGGCAGTAGGGCTCGACATAGTCGACCAGGCCCTCCGCTTCGCCCCGTAACGTCCGTGATACCGGCGAAAGCCGGTATCCAGTCCCAGCAGGCCCCGCCATGTCGTCCCGACCGCCAGCGAGGGACCTAGGGCGGGATCGGCCTCGACTATGCGATAGCGCCCGGCTCTAGTCGCAGCCCCGGCTCTCAGCCAACCCGGGCAATCCCGCTCCCACATACCCGCTACAATATCCCGGATATGGTGCGGCTCCGGCACATACCGGCTGCGGCTAGAGCCGCGCGCTCCCGGCACATTGTCCCTGCGTTAGCCCTGGCCCTCACCCTCGTGATCGCCCTGGCTCTCCGCCTCTACGGCATCGAGTGGGACAGCGGCTACCCGTTCACGCCGCACCCCGACGAGCGGGCCATACTCATGAAGGTGGGCGAACTCGCCCTCCCGAGCCCCGGCGACGTGGGCGACCTGCTAGACGCCGACCGCAGCCCCTTGAACCCTCGCTGGTTCCCCTACGGCAGCTTCCCCCTCTATGTCCTCAAGGCCTTCCAGGGCCTCCTGTCTGCCGTGCCGGGCGTAGAGATCCACGACCTCAGGGTTCTTGGCAGGGCGCTATCCGCCCTTGCCGACACCGCCACCGTGGCCCTCGTCTACCTTCTGGGCACGAGTTTGTATGGGCGGCGTGAGGGTCTGCTCGCCGCCATCCTCGTCACCTTGGCCGTCCTCCACGTCCAGCTCAGCCACTTCTTCGCCGTCGACACCATCATGGCCGCTTGCGCCGCGGCCGCCGTCTACCTCCTCGCCCGCGTGGCAAAGGAGGGCCGGACCCGGGACTCCCTCGCCGCGGGCGCCGTAATCGGCCTCGGCATCGCCACGAAGGTAACCCTCGCGCCCATCTACGGCGCATTCGTCGTCGCGCATCTGGTCTACGCCCTCGGACTACTGGACAACGGCAGCGACGAAGGCGGAAGCCTGGCTGAACGGGTGGCGGCCGCGGTAAACGGCGTCGTGCTGGGCGGTGCGATGTCCGTCGTCGTTTTCGCCGTCGTCCAGCCCTATGCCTTCATCGATTTCCCCCGCTTCATGGGCGACGTGGTCGAGCAGTCTGAGATGGTCAGGCGCATCAGGGACTACCCCTACACCCGCCAGTACGTCGACACCACGCCATACTGGTACCACGTGCGGCAGCTGGGAACGTGGGGCCTCGGCCTCCCGCTCGGCATCGTCGCATGGGCCGGCCTGCTGCACGCCGCGGTGAGAGGGATGCGCCCCGCCCACGGGCTCGCCTACCTCGCGGCGGGCATAGCCGTGCCGGCCGTAATCCTCGTCCTATCCCACAGCCTGCTTGCGATAGTCGCCGCCTCCGGCATCGCTCTGGCCGCCCTCGCCTTCACCCTCCCGTTCCGCTCCGCCGGGTCGAGGGGCACGGTGCTCCTCCTCTCGTGGGTCGTCCCGTACCTGCTCATCACCGGCTCCTTTGAGGTGAAGTTCCTGCGCTACATGATTCCGGCCACTCCGTTCCTCGTCCTCTTCGGGTCGCGGATGCTCCTCGACCTGTGGGACACAGCGAGCGCCAGCCTGCCACGCCTGCGCCCGCTCCTGGTCGCCGGCCTCTTCCTGCTCCTTGCCACGACGGGCGTCTATGCGGTCGCCTACACCGCCGTCTATGACCGGGAGCACCCGGCTATCAGGACGGCCCGCTGGATCAACGACAACGCCCCCGAGGGCTCGGTGATCCTCAAGGAGCACTGGGAGGAAGGCATCCCCGGCCTCCACGGGTTCGAGATCCGCGAGCTGCCCCTGTACAACGACGACACCGAGACCAAGCTCAGCCGGATCGCCAACGAGCTGGCGGCCGCCGACTACGTTGTCTTCTACAGCAACAGGCTCTACGGCACCATTCCCAGGCTGCCGGACCGGTACCCCTTCAGCAGCGAGTACTATCGCCTCCTGTTCTCGGGTGGGCTCGGCTACGAGCTCGCCGACGTCCAGACGTCATATCCCGGCCTCGCTGGAGTCACCTTCGTCGACGACACCCTCTCACGTCCAGGCGTCCCGAATCCCGGCCGCCTCGTCTCAGGCGCAGCCGGCGGCCTGGTGCTGAACATGGGCTTCGCGGACGAGAGCTTCACCGTGTACGACCACCCCATGACCCTCGTGTTCGAGAACCGCGGCCGCCATACGGCCGGGGAGATCGAGCAGGCCCTGGGTGTGGGAGAGTCGATCGACCTGCGCGTCCCTGGGCTCATGCTCACCGCCGAAGAGGCCTCGGTCCAGCGTGCCGGCGGCACTTGGAGCGAGATCGTGAGGCCCGAGAGCTGGCCGGCCAGGCTCCCGGTGCTCTCATGGCTCCTCGTCGTCCAGCTCATGTCACTGTTGGCGGTCCCGATAGCCTTCGTCCTGCTGCGCCGCCTGCCCGACCGGGGCTACCTGTTAGCGAAGCCCCTCGGCCTCCTGCTCGTATGCTTGGTCGTCTGGCTCCTCGCCAGCTACGAGCTGCTCGCCTTCTCGGTGACGTCTATCGGCGTGGGCATGGCCGTGATCGCGGCGGTGTCGCTGGCCCTCCTGGCGGCCAACTGGCGCGAGATCTCCGCCTTCGTCGCCCGCAGGTGGAGGACCCTCCTGGCGGGCGAGGCCGTATTCCTCGTCGCCTTCCTGGCCTTCGTCCTCGTCCGCATGGCAAACCCCGACCTGTGGCACTCCCACCTGGGCGGCGAGAAGCCCATGGACATGGCCTACCTCAACGCCGTCCTCAAGTCGAGCTACATGCCGCCCTACGACCCCTGGTTCGCCGGCGGATACATCAACTACTACTACTGGGGCCAGTTCATGGTCGCGACCCTCGTCAGGGCCACAGGCATCGACCCCGCAATCGCCTTCAACCTCGCCGTCCCCCTCTTCTTCGCCCTAACCGCCGGCGCCGCCTATTCCATCGTCTACAACCTTGCCAGCGCCACACGTCCCGGCCGCCCACCAACTGTCGTCCAGAGCTGCAGCGAGGGACCTGGGGCGGGAGCCTGTCCTGATCCTGTCGAAGGGTCCCCCTCGACTACGCCGGCACACGACGCCATCCCCACCCGGACTGCCCGCCTCGCCCTCTCCCCCGCCGTCGCAGGCCTCGCCGGCGCCGCCTTCGTAGTCCTCCTCGGCAACCTCGACGGCGCAGTCCAGCTCTTCGGCGGCATTTGGAACGCCTTCGTCCTCAACGAGCCCTTCACTGGCTTCGACTTCTGGCGTAGCACGCGCGTCATGCCGCCCGACCCGCCCGGACATGAGATAACCGAGTTCCCCTTCTTCACCTTCCTGTTCGCCGACCTCCACGCCCATCTCATGGCCCTGCCCTTCACCCTTCTCGCCATCGGCCTCTCCCTCGCAGTGGTCATGTCCGGCCGCAATGAAGAGGCCGACGGCGAGCATGCGTCGTTCCTGCGAAGGCAGAGCCTGCCCCGTACTCGATACGGGGAACCTAGAGGAGAGGCCGGGGGATGGTTCGGTCGCGTTAGTATTGACGGCATACAGACCCGCTGTGCTCCCGCCGAGCTAGCCCTCCTCGCCCTCCTCGGCTTCGCCGTCGGCTCCCTCCGCGCCATCAACACCTGGGACGTCCCCGTATACATGCTCCTGGCCGCCTCAGCCGTCTTCCTCTCCGCATACTTCAGGAACGGTGGCCTAAGCCTGCAGGTCCTCCTCGAGTCGGCTGCTAAGACCGCCATCGTGGCCGCCGTCGGCTTCCTCGCATTCCTCCCCTACCACGCCAGCACCGAGACCTTCTTTACGAGTGTCGAAGCGACCACCAATCAAACCGTGCTGTGGCAATTCCTGCTCATCCATGGCCTCTTCGTCTTCATCGTCGCGTCGCACCTGCTGCTCGACACCCGCACCCAGTGGCTCCCCTCGCTGCGGAAGCTGTGGCGCAGGGCAGGGGAGAGCCGCGCGAAGCTGGTGCCCCTCGGGATCGCGGTGCTCATTGCGGGCTACCTGGCCCTCAGCTTCATCACGGGCATTACCGGCAGCACGATCCCCTTTGCCCTGCTGCTGCTCGTCCTCGCTGCGGCGAGCGGGATGAAGCACATGTCGTCAGGCCGTCCGGACTCGCGCCAGATGACCTTCGCGACCGTTCTCGTCTGCGCCGCCCTCTGCGTCGTCATCGGGCTAGACATCTTCCGCGTCGAGGGCGACATCGACCGCATGAACAGCGTCTTCAAGCTCTACCTGCAGGTGTGGGTGCTTCTCGCAATCGCCGCCGCCTACCTCGGCTGGCGCATCCTGAGCTCCGGTGTACTGGCTAGGGCGATGCCCGTGGCCTGGGGCGCCGCGTGGGGCTGGGCGCTGGCGCTCCTCGTCTTCGCCGCCGCCGTATACCCGGTGCTCGGCACCCAGGCCCGGCTTAAAACGAGGTTCGACGTGCTCCCGCTGACCCTCGACGGCACCGCATACATGCGCACGGCCGTCTACAACGACGCCAACGGCCCCATCGACCTGTCAGCCGACCACGACGCCATCCGCTGGCTCCAGGACAACGTGGACGGCTCGCCCGTCATACTCGAGGGCCTCACGCCCAACTACCGTTGGGGAGGCCGCATCTCCGTCTACACCGGTCTCCCGTCGGTCGTCGGCTGGAGATGGCACCAGGAGCAGCAGAGATGGGGCTACAGGTGGGCCATCGCTGAACGCGCCCGCGACGTCGACCGCATCTACTCCACAACCGCCGCGGCCGAAGCCCTCGACCTATTGCGGAAGTACGATGTCGAGTACGTCTACATAGGCGAGCTCGAACGCCTCTACTACCCCGCCCAGGGCCTCGCCAAGTTCGAAGAGGCCATGGTCCCCGCCCTCGACGAGGTCTACCGCACCGACCAGGTCCGCATCTACCGCCTCAATCTGTCACTTCAGTAGGCTCGCTAGCCACTCCCGCCTCTTCCAGCCACATGACGGGACTCAGGTGGGTTGAGAGTTCATACAAGCCCTGCTAGTCTCTGGCAGAGTCAGGACGATTCGTGCCCACCCAGAAGATATGCTTGACCTAAGTGAACTGGACACCGATGACATCCCGGGAGTTGACAGATCGAAGGGTAATGACTTGGCGAAGGCTGCGTCCGTGTGCCTTGAGTCGCAAGCACACGTACCAGGAGTGGAACTCACGGTGCGCGGGGTGTCCGAGAGCAGGTGCTCCCTGATTTGGGGTTCGGTCACGGCGCAAGGGCGGCGTACACGGTCAGATGCACAGGAGGCCACCGAGGATGGTGCCGCGGGCATAGCGATCTTGCTGGCTCTCCGGGAGACGGGCCATACCATTATCCTACGATCAAGGAAGGCGACAGGCATCGACTATTGGCTGGGGAGCAGCAATGGCGGAAGCGCTTCTGAGGCTGAGAGGGCAATGACTACTGAGCTACAGACCTTGCTTGAGGATGATAATCTGACAGTAAGGGGTCGTCTTGAGGTTTCTGGAATTCTCCGGGGCAGCGACACCGATGTCCGAGCCAGAACCAAGGAGAAGCTGACTCAAACAGGATTGTCTGACTCATCGGAGCTTCCGGTCTACGTGATAGTTGTGGAATTCGGGCGGCCACTTGCAGAGATCACGCGAAAATGAATAGTGCTCGAGAACTACACAAGCAGGCAATGGAACTAGTGGACCGGGCACTCCTTGAAAGGGTGCGCGGTAGAGGTGAGACATCAACCGCCCTGTTTCGGGAGGCTTTAGATAGCGAGCTCTCGGCAATTGACAGTCTCCCGGAGAAGCGAGGGCTGGGTTGGTCGATTCTCTATCGAAGTGCCGCCACCATGGCTCTTGACTGCGAGGACTTCCGCATGGCGGAGAAGCTAGCGAGCACAGCCCTTGCGGGAGACCCACACCCACAGATTGCGGGGGAACTGCGCGATGTCTGGGAGCGGGCGAATTTCCACCGCCACCTGGAATACGAAAGGGTTGAGTTAGGCAACGTGGAGGTACAGCTAAGTCTCGTCGGGGCGGCGGCAGCAGGAGGGATGGCGTCCCTGCCGGATCTGCTGTCACGAGTAGATAGCTTTCAGAAGCTCGTGTTCCGTACGGCTCAGCGACGCATCGATGGGGAGTATACGAGCCGCGTGCCGAATAAAGTGACAAACGGATATCGTGCCTTCGCCGCAGCACCGACAGCGGGGAGCTTTGCCATTGGCATCAGGTTGGCACATTCCGGAGATCAACCCTCTTTTCCAGGGATGCTTGGCACCGAAGAAATAGTCACCGAACTCATGGATCTGCTTGAGTACGCCAATGAATCCCGTACGGATGAGATAGCGGAACGGATACCTGACCTGCATTTCAGGCAGAACTTCCTTGGTTTGAGCAAGAAGCTGGCACCGGATGGCAGAAGGATCCGTCAGGTTGGCTTCACGTCAGTGAATGGTGCGGGGGTTAGGACACTGTCCGTGACGACCCCAGCGTCCGATTTTCTCTCTCCGAGGCGGGAACCTCGGGGCCCAGACACAAGCGTAGTTACCGTGAGTGGCCTGCTGAGACTGGCAGACGCCAGTGGGAGGAAGATCAGACTCCATGGCAAGAACGACTCCAAGCACGATGTGCTGGTTCCTCGAGGCTTGATGGACGACATAGTTCGACCCATGTGGAACTCGCACGTTACCGTGCGGGGCTCGCTTCGTGGAAAGCAAAAGCTGATCAGACTCTTCGAAATCTGGGAGTCTGATCCCGATTTGGGCACGGAAGAGCGCAGCGGCAGTGCTATTACAGACACCTCTGGGGGGTTGCAGGAGCGTCTGTGGTAGACCCACAGACCACGTCGAAGCTACAACGATACCCCTAATCCGGTGGGCTGCAACTAAACGACATGCCCACCACCCCTCGTAATGACCATAGGTACCGTAATCCACTCTGCCTAGGGGGTTAAGACTCCCCGGTTGAAACACGTGCGCCCGCGCCCTAGAATTGGCCTAACCCCAATTCGGAGGACGCGAGGATGCAACGTTGCAGGTGTACGCCGGCTGAGGCAGCCGGGATAACCGAGGACCCCTGGCACACTCAGCCGCACCCACAGCCCGCCGCTCTGGTCACCATCGACTCCGAGCCCTTCATCGGAGAGACGCCGCTGGACGCTATCCAGAGCTGGCTTACGCCCAACGCCCTCTACTACGCGCGCAACCACTACGACACCCCCTCGATCGACGTCTCCGCATGGACCCTCGCTGTCGAAGGCCTCACCTCAACGCCCCTTGAGCTCACCTACGCAGAGATAATCGCGATGCCCAGGCACACCATTCCCGTCACCATGGAGTGCGCAGGCAACAACCGCGTCGACCTAGACCCGCCCGTCAGCGGCAACAGGTTCCAGGGCGGCGCCGTCAGCACCGCTTACTGGGCTGGAGTATCCCTGCCCGACGTCCTCGACCGCGCAGGTGTGTCCCGCTCCGCCGTCGAGGTGGTCTTCGAGGGCGCCGACACCGGCTCGCCCGTGCCCGGCGCGCCTCCGAGCCCGTACGGACGCAGCCTTCCCATAGACCTCGCCCGCGACCCCGACATGCTCCTCGCCTACGAGATGAACGGCGAGCCGCTGCCCCAGGACCACGGATACCCGCTGAGACTCGTGGTCCCGGGCTGGTACGGCATGGCCTCTGTCAAGTGGCTCACCAGGATCTCCCTCGTCGATCAGCCGTACGAGGGCTTCTTCCAGAAGGACCGCTACATCCTCGATACTGGCAACGGACATACCGAGCCCCTCGCCAACATGCTCGTCAAGTCCCTCTTCAGCAGACCCCGCCACGGCCAGGTCTTCGAACAGTCGCAGGTCGACGTCGCGGGCCTCGCATGGTCAGGCCTCGGCGAAATTGACTACGTGGAGATCAGCGAGGACTTCGGCGACACCTGGGCGCCCACGGACCTCGGCGGTCTCGCCCAGAAGTACACTTGGCGCCAGTGGAATGCCCGGTGGTCGCCTGCCGCCTCTGGCCACCACACGCTCATGGTCAGGGCACGCGACGCCCAGGGCAACGTCCAGCCTATGGAAAACCGCTGGAACCGCCTCGGCTACGCCGTAAACGCCGTCCAGTCCGTCTGCATCAACATAATGTGACCCCCTCCCGTCGTTCCTGCGAAGGCAGGAACCCAGAGGCGTGGGGTGGGGGCCTTAACCGCCGTGAGGGTGGAACCGAGGCTGGGGAGGATCGTTCGGCCTGAGTGTGTCGAAGGCCAGTGCTCAGCAGGGCAGCCACCGTCGTTGTGTAGACAGGAGTCGGTAGCTCGTAGCCCCCTACTCGTTCCCCCACGGGAACGACTCCACCCGCAGGCCCCGGTCCGCCGCCGGCAACGCGACCCTCGCGCCGCCCGCCCGGTGCGACAGGTGCACCGCGAACCCGATCTCCGTGGCCCTCCGCGCCTCCTCAACGTCGCACGCCGTCGAGCCCCCGTTCACCACCGCATCCACCAGGTCCGTCACGGCATCCGGGCCCGCCGGCCACTCCACCTCATCGGCAGGCAGGTCCAGCGCCGTCTGCCCGTCCTCGTCGTCGCGCCAGTACTGCACCGAAGTGAAGTCGCCGCGCGCCAGCAGCCCGCCCTCGGTCCCCGTGACGTGGAACGACAGACCCGAGCCGTCGGGCATCGTGTGCATCACGGCGCCGTTCGAGAGCTGCGTCATCGACCTGCCCGGCGGGTCCATCGGCCGCCGCGAGTCCGGCGGGTCGCCCGACACGTCGATTACCTCGCCGCTCGTCCACACCGGCTCTCCGTCACCGGCCAGCGCCAGCGCCATGTCGTACCAGTGGCACCCGTGGTTGATCAGGTTAGACGCCCCGTAGCCCACGACGCTGGTCACCTCGCCTATCGCCCCGCCGGCTATCAGCGCTCGGGTGGCACGCTGCTTCGCGGTCCAACGCCGGTCCAGCAGGTAGGCCAGCGGCACTCCCTTTCCCCTGCATGCGGCGAAGATACGGTCGGCCTCCTCCAGGCTGGGCGCGAGCGGCTTCTCGCACGCGATGCCCCGCACGCCCGCCGCAACGGCCGCCTCGACCTGGTCGGCGTGCATCGTCTGCCGCGTCGTCACGCACACGATGTCGGGCTTGGTATCCGCCAGCATCCTGTCGTAGTCGTCGTACCCGGGTACCTCGCCCCACGTATCCCGCCACACCGAGCGGAACTCGTCCCGCGTCTCCTGCCCCTTGTCGAACACGCCCACCACCGTGGTCTCGGGCACCCGAGCGAACCCGTTCGCCCAGTTGTGCCCGCGGTTCAGCGTGTCCAGCATCCGGTGGCACCCCGCAATCGCAACCCGCAGCTTGTCAGCCATCTCACACCTCTTGTCCCTTCCCCCCGAGGGGGAAGGTTAGGATGGGGGCTCGCCCCTCCTCTCCCTTGACGGGAGAGGACTGAGGTGAGGGTGACCCTCCCCTCTGTACGCCGGGCGTTGTCCCAGGAGCGGCCCTACGGTAACATCGCCCCACCAAGCGGGCAACAACACATCCCGCAACGAATCCCCCCAGGAGACAACCATGCTGAAGACGGCGTTCGTAGGCGCAGGCGGGAGAGCCCAGTCGGCCCATTACCCGAGCGTAGACCGGCTGGATGACGCCCGTATCGAGGCAGTGTCAGAGCTCGACGAGTCCCGCATGGGCGAGGTGGTCGACCGGTACGGCATCCCCCAGGCCTTCGGCGACTACCGCGAGATGATCGACGCGGTGAGCCCCGACCTCGTCTACGTCATCATGGGCGAGGAGTACATGGCGCCCATCGCCATCGACTGCATGAACGCCGGCAGGAACGTCTTCATCGAGAAGCCCGCCGGCGCGAGCCCCGAGGAGTCTCAGGCCCTCCTCGAAGCGGCCGAGGCCAACAACGTCGTCTGCGCCGTAGGCTTCCAGCGCCGCTTCGCCGACGTCACCAGGGAGGCCATGCGCCTCATCGGGGACGCCGGAGGCGCGACCCTCGCCGTGGGCGAGTTCCACAAGGACATGGTCGGCGCTCCCAAGCCGCCCCGCACCACCATCTGGAACGACGTCTGTCACGCCGTCGACCTGATCAGGTACATGGCCGGGAGCGAGGTGGCCGACGCCACGGCCTTCCAGGATGCCCGCGGCACCGACTGGCGCAACGACTTCACGGCCCTCATGCGCTTCCGCAACGGCGCAACAGGCGTCCTGCTAGCCAACAGGTCGTCCGGTGGCCGCACCCTCAGGTCCGAGCTGCACGGCATCGGCGTCGGCTGCTATATGCGCATCCCCGAGCGCATCGAGGTACTCCAGAGCGGCCACGACCCCCGCGACATGCACGGCGCAGACCTGCAGGGCGCCGATGCCCAGGACTCCCACGCCTACGACGGTACCCTCGAGATGCACAAGCACGTCGCCGAGTCCGTCGCCTCCGGCCGCATCCCCATCAACGACATCCGCGACGCCATCCACACCTCAAACCTCGTAGCCCGGCTCGAAGGAGGCAGCGTCGACTAGGTATCCCGGCGTCTTCGCATAGGGGACCTAACCAAGACTGCGATCGCCGTGAAGCGGCGCCCGGCCCCCGGCAATGTCGTCCCGAGCCCCGAGGGACCTGGGGTGGGGTCGGCTCGACCAAGCCAAGAGAAGACGCCACTGCAGTCTGGTCGAAAGCCTACGGGCTCGGAGTCGAGTCGGGCTGGAGGCCAGCTTGAATTGCCGCGGCACCAGCTCCAGCGCGGGCCTAGACTACATCCCTAGCGCCCATGGACTTCCAGCAGGTCGCGGCTGAGGATGCTGGGGCACCAGTACCGCTCGATGTGGTCCACGACCAGCTCCGTCCCCCGGTCGTGGCTGACGTACGGCGCGCGGCCCGGGTTGTACATCGCGTCCGTCAGATCCCGCACCAGCACGCACCGGACTCCCCACCGCGTCATCTGCTTGATCGCGAACGAGCGGTTCAGCACGCACATGTTCGTGTGGACGCCCATCACGACCAGGTTCTCGATGCCCGCGCCCCGCATGAAGCTGTAGACCTCCTCGCCGCTGTCGGAGATCACGTCGTCCTCACCGATCTCGATGGCCGGGTGCTGACGCGTCCACGGGCGGCCCTGCTCGCTGTCGCCGTCGTCGCATCCGCCGTCCGAGTCGTCGATTGGCAGAGGCGGCGCGATGGGCAGGTCGATCGGGTCGGGCGGCTCCACCCTCGGCGTTTCGGCCATGCGCCTGCGCTGGGGCTCGTAGGCGTAGAAGTCCATCGTGTCCGACGGGCAGTGGATCACTTGCACGCCATTCGCCCTGGCAGCGGCAACGACGCCGTTCGCCCGCTCAGCGATAGCCGCCGAGCGCCTGGCGGCGGCCCGGCACCAATGATCGTCCCACAGGTCGCACAGCAGCACGGCCGTCTCGGCGACGGGGAAGAGCTTGGGCACCGTCACCCGGTCCCAGAACCCGGTGCTCTTCAGCGTCACGACCTGCGTGCGCAGGTTGAGGAGCAGATGAGAGCTGCTGTTATCGGCTGCCATGCTCAAATCACCCCCGCAGCCCACAGCACGCCGTTGGTCAGCAGGCGGAGGAAGCGCCCGTCCCTGAAGTCGTCCTGGTGCCCAAGCGAAGTGTAGAAGACGCGTCCGCCACGGCTAATCCGGGTCCACGCCACCGGCTCCGTCGCCTCGTCCGTAGCACCCGTCAGCAGCAGTGTCGCGTCGTCCGCGATGGTTGTGTTCCTGTACAGACTGCCGTGGGACACAAGCCCCGCCACGCCCTCGAGGATCGGATGGCCCGCCGCACCCGGCGCCACGTCCACCCGCACCAGCGGACCCGCGCCGTAGTGCATGTCATAGCTCCCGCCCAGCACCTCCGCGTCAAAGGCCAGCCAGTTCTGGAACCCGTGGCTGGCCGTCCGCACCCCGACTACCGGCCGCCCGGCCGCACAGTACGCCTTGAACCGCTCCAGCTCCGGGCCGGCCGTGTTCAGGCGGCGTGTGAACAACAGCAGCACGTCCGCATCGTCGATGGGCGCGAGCGACCTGTCGTCGTCCTCCGACTCGAAAACCACCGTCGAGCAATCGACGTCAGCGACCCCGCCGATATGCTCCTCGAAGATCGCCAGCGACCCCTCAGAGTCATACTCGAAGGACCCCGACAACATGCAAAGCCTAATGGTCACGCTCGAACCCCCGTGGGAATGTCAGGCCGGGACTCTCCTGCGCGATCGGCCCCGCATGGTCCCTGTTTCTCAATTCCACATTCACAATTCCCAATTCTCCGATATCATGTGGCCTGCGATGGGCACCGTCAAGACTGACCTGACTCCCCCGTACCCGGTCTCCCTCCGAAGCACCGTGAAGAGCCACGGATGGGTCATGCTCGCCCCCTGGGGCTGGGACGACTCCAGCGGCGTCCTCTCGAGGAGCGACAGGCTCTCGTCTGGACGGGCAGCCCGCATCCAGGCAACGCAGAAGGACGCGGGACGGATCGAAGTCACAGTCGATGGCGACGGCCTCAACGTGAGCGACGTGGACGAGGCAGCAGGCCTCGTGAGGCGCTGGCTCTCGCTGGACTGGGACCCGGCCGAAGCCATAAACGCAGCCCGCAAGGTCGACCCCGAAGCGGCGAGGACCATCGAGGGAGGCGGCGGCAGGCTCCTCCGCTGCAGCACATTCTACGAGGACTTCGTTAAGACCGTCTGCACCATCCAGATCGCCTGGTCGGGCAGCCTGCGAATGGTCGAGGCGCTGGTCGATGCCGGCGGCGGCCTATTCCCCACGCCGTCCGAGGTCCTGGACCTGGGAGAGTCCGGCCTGCGGGCGCGCGGGCTCGGCTTCAGGGCTCGCTCGCTCTATGAGGGCACGGAGGCGATGCTCGACCGGGGGTTGATCGACGAGTCCGGACGCCCCGCAGGCCACGTTACCTACGACGATCTGATCGACCTGTGGGGTATCGGCCCATACGCGGCGGCCCACATGGCCGTATTGCAGCACGACTTCAGCCGCGTCCCCGTCGACTCCGAGGTCACCTCGTACTGCCGCGACCGCTACGGCATCGGCCCTGGCGAGATCGACGCCCACTTCGGGCCCTGGGGTGACTTCCGCTTCCTCGGCTACCGCCTCACCAAGAACGCATTCCTGGGCCGCGACAAAAAGTGCCCCGCCTTGAAAGAGCCCTAGACGTGGGCGCGCCAACCGTCGCGTGGCCGGTAAATTCTTGGCCCAATTGCGCCTCTGTGTCCTTCACTCAATCCCTGGAGCGCCAAGCTTGCACAATGTCTCTCACGAGTGGATTCCTCATACCACGTTCCGTGCATTGAACTATGTGCACCTTCGGCCCCGGCGAAGTATGTTCATTGAAGGAGTAACACCCATGGAACGCGCCTCGGTTGATCGTTTCCCGTTTAACCGACGGCTGATCCTCTGTACCCAGTTCTTCCCTCGCGTCGAGTGTGACGGTCCCGGACCACAGCCCCTTCTCCATGAGCTTCCTACTAGCACCTTCGTCTGCACGTATGCGCTCAGCATAGCTCGCTTTTGGAAACAATGCTCCGAAGACCCGTAGCGAACCGTCCTCGTCCACGCCCTGAAGGAAGAAGTCTACGTCCTTTGGGCGAACATCAACGTCTAAAGCGGCGATCAACCTCTTGAAGTCCTCGCCACGCAAACGCACAGCTCTAAGCCCTTCCTGGCGGAGGCGATCGTTACTGTTTAGGTACTCCTCAACAAACATTTCCCAAGCGTCACCGCTCGCCCTTCGGTAGCTTTGGCTGGGCTCCTCTTGATCAGGGAATCTCTGTCGCAGATTCTTGACGTACTCTTTCTGAATGAGCTTCCAAATGTCTCGTTTGTTAACGAGTGGATCTTCGTTGATCGCGAAGGTAAGCGCCACATGGATAGCCCACGCCTTTACGCCGGGCTTTCGTTCTGCCTTCCAGAGAGTAAGCAGCAACGACCGAACCTCGTCTACGACCTCGCTCATTCTCTACCTCACTTCCGGAAGACCAGAATCGCTTCGCGATTGATGGCAGCCCCAAATTTGCGCATCCTCGGAAGGCGCTTTGACGGTAGTCTCCGATAGAACACCTCTACCAGAGGTACCCCAATGTTGCGCATTAGCTCAGTTGTGATGGCTCCATTGTCCAGTATAGTGTCCCGCAGAACCCGTTGTCCGATGACGATTACTACCGTTCCTTTTGTGACGCGCACGATCTCGCTCAGCGCTTCCTGGTAGTCGGCATAGAAGGCAACTGCTTCTTGTACTGAATTGGGGAAACCACTGATGGCTGAGAGCGCCCCTTCAAGAGTCGGTGAGGGCGGAACTGTTCGCGCTCGTCTTCCCCATCCGAGGCTAAGTTCCTTTGACTGCAGGATCCGCTCCCGTGAGAGACCTAGCCATCGGAGCATGTTCTTTGAGAACTGGGTGTAGGAAACGCCGTTGCGTTCATCGCCGTAGGGTGGTGAGCAGACGACCGTTGAAGCTTCATCGTCGCGTAGACTAAGGGACCTTACAGTACCGTGCATGATATCGGTATGCGCCATATTCGGCAAGGCGGATACTACATGGGAAGCCTGCTCCACCCGTTTGCTGAAACGGGCGATCGGGTCTACGCTAAAGCTAGCTATCTCATCAGCCGACATCTTGCGTAGCCGTATTTCGTTCCTATAAGTCAGGCTCACATCTCGGACAGTCGCCGAGAAGACAGTGAGAAAGAACGGTAGCATGGGACTGTCGAAAGCTACCTGCTCGGCAATGGACTCACGCAAAGCGTGTAGCGGCAGCAGATGTTCTGCCTTAAACCAGAAGCGTGTATTGGTGTCAAAGTCGGGAACTTGGAGGCAATTCTCTGTCCCTGCGATGATCTTGTCAGCCACGACACTTGCTGAGACCTTGTCTATGCGAGTCGTCTTGGCTCTAGAGATCAGTACGGCCAGCTCGTTAACGTCGCGTCCGATGGCGGGACGTCCGCTACAGACTGCTTCTACCAGTACAGACCCGCCTCCGCAGAAGGGATCAAGGACCGGTTCATCTGGCGGTGCATAACGGTCAATCAGGCGTCGCGCCAACTGCGGAATCATAGCCGCCACGTATGTGTGAAGGCCGTGGGTGCTGTATTGAGTATTGCTCCCTTTGAAATCCCACGACCCATCAAGGTCTAGTGGCAATGGCAGTGCCAGTGTCACGTTCTCCCTCCTGCGTCCTGTATGTACACTTGTGCGCGGTGTATGTCAACCCATCTCTACTTCTGGGGCATCTGCTATAAAGTGCCTGTGTCCACAACTCCTTGCCTGCTGCAAGTGGATCTTTGCTAGGTAGCCAAGTAATGCTCCTCTCGCTAAGACCTGAAGGGGTCCTCGATGGTCAGGGACTCAACCTGCTGGCCGTGCTGCAGGTCCTCAGTGTACAGGCGGGTGCAGCCCGACTCGATGGCGCCGGCGACGATGATCGAGTCGTAGAACCCGAACCGGTACCTGGCGCGTACCTCGAGGCCCCGCTCGTACAGAGCCGCGCTCGGGTGCACCGTCCAGAGCGGCGCGAGGATGTGCGTCAGGAGGGTGCGGGAGTCATCCTCGGCGAAGCCCAGCTTCCTGATGGCGACGTTCAGGGTCTCCTGCACGACCTGGTAGCTGATGCAGCCGGTCCCCCTGGAGAGACTGCGCTGGACCAGCTCCTCGGCCCTCTGGCGCTTGAAGTCATCCGCGGCGTCCAGCATGTACACGAAGATGTTCGTGTCGAGGAAGTCCTCAGCGCTCATTCATCTCGTCCCTGGTGAACTTGCGCCCGCCCGCGTCGTACCTGGCTTGCAGCTCCCGCACGGCGCTCATGGCCCGCTCCGCCTGCTCGTGGCGGACGTACCCCTCGAGCCACCGCCGGAACTCGGCGTTCAGGGTGGTGTTCTCCGACGCGGCACGCTGGCGAGCCGCGTCTATCAGGCCCGCGTCCGCGCTTAGGGTGACGTTCCGCATGTCTCGCCTCCAGACACGTGCCCTCCTTCGAGGCAGTGTGCAAGGCATAGTGTACCCGTAACACTACACAGTGTGCAAGCCCAAGCCTGGTACTGGGCGAAGCGGCTAGGCGTTCCGGTAAGAGGGGAGCGGCTTGACGCTGTAGGTGTCCGCGCCGCTGGCCAGCCCCGCGACGGCGGCCCTTGCCGTGTCCAGCCAGGTGAAGCACGGGATGCGCCGCTCCGTGGCCGCGCGCCGTATGTGGAAGCCGTCCTGCAGCACCTCGCGGTCACCCGTGACCGTGTTCACCACGGCGTCGACCGTGCCGTCCACGATGATGTCCACCACGTTGGGATGGCTCTCCGACAGGCGTTTCGGCACGGTCGTAACCGGCAGTCCCATCTCCCGGATCATCGCGGCTGTGCCCTCGGTCGCGTAGAGTCCGTACCCGAGGCCGTGGAGCTCCCGCACCATCTCCACTGCGTCGGGCTTGTGCCGGTCCGCGATGCTCAGCAGGATCGACCCCCTGGGAGGCAGCATCAGCCCGGCGGCCATCAGCGCCTTCGCCAGCGCCGGGCCGAACTCGCTGTCGATGCCCATGACCTCGCCCGTCGATTTCATCTCCGGGCCCAGGTATGTATCGACGCCCGCCAGCTTGGACATGGAGAAGACGGGCGCCTTCACCCCGACGAGCTTCTGGCGCGGCCACAGCCCGCCTTCGTAGCCCTGGTCTCGCAGCGTCCGGCCCAGCATGGCGTTGATCGCCAAGCGCACCATGGGCACGCCCGTCACCTTGGAGATGAAGGGGATGGTCCTGCTCGACCTGGGGTTGACCTCCAGGACGAAGACCTCGGTGGGCCGCTCCGGCCCGTTGCTGCTGCCCGGGCTCCGGTAGGCCCCACCGCCCACCACCACGTACTGGATGTTCATCAGGCCCCTGACGCCCAGCTCGAGGCCGATGCGCGTGGTGTAGTCGACGATCGTGTCGACCTCCTCCTCGCTCAGCGTCAGCCCAGGGTAGATCGCCATGGAGTCGCCGCTGTGGACGCCCGCCCGCTCGACGTGCTCCATGATGCCGGGGATCAGCACGGACTCGCCGTCGCACACGGCGTCCACCTCGACTTCGCGCCCCTCGAAGTACTTGTCGATGAGCACGCGCCGGCCCTCTCCGGCCGCCAGCGCCTCGCCCATGAACCGCTCCAGCTCGCCTGGGTTCTGGACGATCTCCATAGCCCTGCCGCCCAGCACGTAGCTCGGCCTGACGAGGATGGGGTACCCGATGGTGTCGGCGACTCTCTCGGCCTGTTCCAGGTCGGCGACTGCAGCCCCGGGCGGGTTCGGTATGCCGACGCGGGACAGGAACTCCTCGAACAGGTGGCGATCCGAGGCCGTGTCTATGGAGCGGGCCGTGGAGCCGAGAATCGGCAGCCCGGAGGACGCGAACGCCTGGGAGAGGTTGATGGCGGTCTGGCCGCCGAACTGCACGACCGACGGCGGCGCATCCTTGTGGCCTGCGTCGGTAGCTGAGGACTCGTTCTCTATAATGTCGCGCAGGCTCTCGGAGTCCAGCGGCTCGAAGTAGAGCCGATCGCTGGTGTCGAAGTCGGTCGACACAGTCTCCGGGTTCGAGTTCACCAGGATGCTCTTCATCCCGGCCTGCTGGAGCGCCCACGCCGCGTGGACGGAGCAGTAGTCGAACTCGATCCCCTGCCCGATGCGTATCGGGCCGCTGCCCACTACGACGGCCTTCCTGCCGGAGAGCGCCTGGGCCTCGTTCTCCTGCTCGTACGTGCTGTAGAAGTACGGCGTCTCGGCCTCGAACTCCGCGGCGCACGTGTCCACCATCTTGTACACGGGCCGGAGGCCCTGCTCCTTGCGAAGCTTCCGAACGGCCTCCTCCGTCCGGTCCGTCAGCACGCCGATCCTCCCGTCGGAGAACCCCATCCGCTTGGCTTCCCTCAGCAGCCCGGGAGCCAGCGTCTCGGAGAGCAGCCGCGCCTCGATAGCCGTGATTCTCCCAAACGCCCGCGTGAACCAGGGGTCCACCCCGGTAGTCCGGGACAGATCCTCGGGGCTGGACCCGCGCCGGAGCCCGGACAGCAGGGCCCAGAGCCGCTCGTCGTTGGGGTGCAGGGGCAGGTGGGAGAGGGGGCCGCCTCCATCGCCACGCCATCCGGGGTCTTCCCACAGCACCGAGCGGCCGGTTATCTCCAGCGAGCGGACGGCCTTCTGGAACGCGGCCTCGAAGGTCCTGTCGACCGCCATGACCTCGCCGGTAGCCTTCATCTGGGTGCCGACGGTCCGGTCGCCGGCAGGGAACTTGTCGAAGGGCCAGCGCGGTATCTTCACGACACAGTAGTCGAGGGCCGGCTCGAACGCCGCGACGGTGCGGCGGGTCACGGCGTTCGGTATCTCGTCGAGGCGCCGGCCAGCGGCTATCTTGGCCGCCACACGGGCGATGGGGTACCCCGTCGCCTTGCTGGCCAGTGCAGAGCTGCGGCTCACCCTGGGGTTCACCTCGATCACGTAGTACTCGCCCTCGCCCCCGCTTCCTCCGGGCAGGGTCGGGCCGACCACGTCGCCCGGCGCCAGCGCGAACTGGACGTTGCAACCCCCCTCGATCCCCAGCGCGCGGATGATCTTGAGGCTCGCCGAGCGGAGGGCCTGGTACTCCTTGTCGCTGAGGGTCTGGCTGGGCGCGACGACGATGCTGTCGCCCGTGTGGACGCCCATGGGGTCGATGTTCTCCATGTTGCAGATTGTGATGCAGCTGTCCGATGCGTCGCGCATCACCTCGTACTCGAGCTCCTTCCACCCAACGAGAGAGCGTTCCACGAGCACCTGGCTGATGGGGCTGGCTGCCAGCCCGCCTGCGGCGATCGCCTCGAACTCCTCCTGGGTGTTCGCTATGCCGCCGCCCGTGCCGCCGAGAGTGTAGGCCGGGCGGACGACCAGCGGCAGGCCGAGCTCGCCGGCGACCCTTCGCGCCTCCTCCATCGACCCGACTGTTGCGCTGGGGGGCACGGGCTCGCCGATGTCGATGAGCAGCTGGCGGAAGCGGTCCCTGTCCTCGGCGTCCTTGATGGCCTTGAGCGGCGTGCCTAGCAAACGGACGTCGTAGCGTTCGAGGACCCCTGCGTCGTCCAGGTCGACCGCGAGATTGAGGCCCGTCTGGCCGCCCAGGGTCGGCAGTATGCCGTCGGGACGCTCGGCCGCGATGACGCGCTCCAGCACCTCGACGGTGAGGGGCTCGATGTATACGACGTCGGCGATGTCCTCGTCGGTCATGATGGTCGCGGGGTTGGAGTTGACGAGCACGGTGGTCACGCCCTCCTCGCGGAGGGCCCTGCACGCCTGGGTGCCCGCGTAGTCGAACTCCGCCGCCTGCCCGATGACGATGGGACCGGAACCGATGACCAGGACCTTCTCGAGTTTCGGGTTGCGGCTCATGGCAGCGCCCCGGCGGTCTGCCCTGACCGGAGCAGCGAGGGGAGTTCGGCGAGCGACCGTATCTCCGGCACATCCGCGGGCGCCGTACCGGCCCCGTTGCGGCTAAGCAGCACAGCCTGTGCGCCCACGGCGAGCGCCCCATCCACGTCAGTCTCCGGCCAGTCGCCCACGTGGAGCAGCTGGCCGGGCTCGCACGCGGCCTCTCGCAGGGCGACTTCGAACAGGCGACGGTCGGGCTTCTCGATGCCGCCATGGTCCTGCGAGAAGACCTCGAATGACATGAGGTCGTCGATGCCCAGGGCCGCCGCGCGGCTGTTGCCGTTCGACAGCAGGCCGAGCTTGTAGGCCGGGGCAAGACGCTCCAGGGCCGGCCGGGCATCGGGGAACAGGGAGCGCAGCTCGTCGCGACTCCGGAAGTAGGCCTGGGCCATGTGCGAGGCAAGCTCATCGTCAGGCCTGCCCGCCTCCCGGAGCGCCTCTCGCATCGACTGTTCGCGAACGCCGTCCAGGTCGGTGACGCTCCCAAGAAGCCGGGTGTGGATCTCGTTCCTGAGGGCCACGAGGCGCTCGACGTCGAGCCTGCCCGCCGCCTCCGGTTCCACCTCCGCAAGCTCGTCCAAGGCGGCCTGAAGGGCGCGGCGCGACAGCCCCTCGAAGTCCCACAGGGTCCCGTCCACGTCGAACGAAATGGTCGTGATGCCTGAGAAGGAGGTCACTGCCTGGTCGCCTCGTCGATCTCGATAGTGATCTTGATCCCCTTCAGGTTGTAACCGTCCGACCAGACTTCTTCTGCTCCTATGGCTTCATAGACGAGGTCGTCCAGCCATCGCAGTGGATTGTCCCGGCTGATTTCGCCCCTGCTACCGTTCCAGAGGTTTATTCCTCTGTTCACGGGCTTGGCGTAGCCATTCTCGAATCTGTAGGACCGTGCAATCAAAGAGCCGTGTCTCCAGCCTAGCTAGGTAGTGAGCGGTGTAGCCTCAGTTCCGGTATTCGTTCGAAAGCTCCATCCAAGGTGTACAGTGGTACGTCGTGCCTGATCGCCGTCGCGGCAATGGCTACATCCAGATCAGTCATCTGTTCTCCGGCCCGGATGAGACGATTGCTCAATCTCCCCGCAATCACCCATGCCTGCTGGTCCGTCTCAAGACACTCTACGGAAACGACCCTTTCGGCTAGGAAGTCGAGCTCCGCGGGCGAACGTGCTCCACGGAGGTACTCCATGATTACCGGCCCGGTCAACACGGCTTCGCCCGAGGACATCAAACTAGCAAGCTCTATGGCTTCGTGAGAGCCCGGAAGCCTCTGTGCCTGCATCAGGACCGACGACTCAATCAGGATCATCAGCCCGGGCCGTCTCTCAATGAAGCTAGGTACTTCACCTTTCTCTCCTCCAGCTCCAGCGCCCGCGGACTGTGGTCATCCACAATGACTGTGCCCCACGAGTCGATCAGTTCTTGGACGTGCTTTCGACGTATGTACTCCTTCAAGGCTGTGTTCACCGCCTTACTCTTGCTCTTCTCTCCGGTGGCGCTGACCACCGAATCGAGCAACCTGCTGTCAATGTCGAGAGTCGTCCTCATGGCAAGCCACTCCCTCTACATCACGCTGACACATCAAGCCACCGCATAAGGTTACCACATCTAATGGCGATGCATTTCTGTGATGCTAGGAATTGTTGTGCTCCGACACCATTTCAAGAAACTCCGTGAAGATGTACTTGTTGTCGAGCGGGCCCGGCGAGGCCTCGGAGTGGTACTGGATGCTCATGGCCGGCAGCGTCCTGTGCCTGATTCCCTCCACCGTGCCGTCGTTCAGGTTTACGTGGCTCACCTCCAGGTCGGCGGGGAGCGAGTCCGGGTCGACGGCGTATCCGTGGTTCTGGGCGGTGATGTAGACGAGGCCGGTGCGGTTGTCACGCACGGGATGGTTACCGCCGCGGTGCCCGAACTTCAGCTTGTAGTTGCGCCCGCCGAAGGCGCGGGCGATCACCTGGTTCCCCAGGCAGATGCCGAGCATGGGGACCCTGCCGGCAAGCCCCCTGGCCGTCTCTACGGCGTAGTCGAGCAGCTCCGGATCGCCGGGCCCCGGCGACATGAGCACGCCGTCCGGCTCCAGGGCCAGCACCTGCTCCGCGGACGTTCCGGCGGGGACCGCCACCACCTCGCAGCCCTGAGCCTGCAGGATGCGCATGATGTTGTACTTGAGCCCGCAGTCGTCGATCACGATGCGGCGTCCGGCTGGGAGGGTCTCGGATGCGGCCTTCTCTCCCGCAGCCTTCCATGGGGTCAAGGCAATCTCGACCGGCTTGGCGCCGGCCCTGAATTCAGGGCTGTAGGGGGCGTCCGCGGTCACCCGCGACACGAAGTCGGTGTCGTCGTAACGCGGCTGCTCACGGAGCCTCGCGAGGGCGTCTTCAGCCGACCCGCCCACTGCGATGGCCCCCATCATCACGCCGCGCGTGCGGATGCGGCGCGTGACGGCGCGGGTGTCGATGTCGCTGATGCCAGTAATCCCTTGGGCCGCCAGGAACTCGTCGAGGGTGGTGGTGCTCAGGGAATGGCTGGGGCGGGGGCAGTGCTCGCGTACCACGAACCCAGCCACCTGCACCTGGCGCGACTCGAAATCGCGCTCATTTATGCCGTAGTTGCCGATCAGCGGGTACGTCGGCACGACGATCTGCCCGGCGTAAGACGGGTCGGTCAGCATCTCCTGGTAGCCGGTCATCGAAGTGTTGAATACGACCTCACCGAACGCGTCGGCCGACGCGCCAAAGGCAAGGCCCTCATAGGCCGAGCCGTCTTCCAGTACGAGGTGTGCAGGAGTAGCCATGTCACACACCGTCAACGTATATGACCTTGCCACCCACGACCGTCGCCATGACGCGGCCCTTGAGCGTCGTGCCGGCTAGGGGCGTGTTCTTGCCCTTGGAGGCGAAGTTGGCTGGGTCGACCAGCCATTCGGCGTCGGGGTCGAAGATCGTGACGTCCGCCGGCGATCCCGGTTTCAGCGTGCCCAGGTCCATGCCAAGGAAGCGGGCGGGGGCCGCCGTCAGCCTGTCGACGGCCAGGGGCAGGGTGAGTGCCTTGCTGTGCACCAGCGACATGACCGACCCCAGCGCCGTCTCCAGCACGCTGATACCGTTGGCGGCCTCGTCGAACGTGCTCAGCTTGTCGGTCCGGCCGTGGGGTGCGTGGTCCGTCGCCACGAAGTCCACCGTGCCGTCCCGCAGGCCCTCCACTAGTGCCGGCACGTCATCGAGCGAGCGCAGCGGCGGTGCGACCTTGGCGTTGGTGTCGTAGGCCGCCTCCGTCAGCGGCTCGAAAGCTCCGTGCGTGCCACCGTGCCCCAGGATGGCCTCGTCTGTCAGGGTCAGATGGTGAGGCGTGACCTCGCATGTGACGGCGGTGCCACGCTCCTTTGCCAGCCGTACCAGCTCCACCGTTCCCGCGGTGCTGGCATGGGCTATGTGGAGCCTCCCGCCCACTGTTTCGACGAGGGTGATGTCCCTTGCTACCATCACCTCCTCGGAGGCGTTCGGTATGCCGCGCAGGCCCAGACGGTTGGCGGTCCATCCCTCGTTCATCGCGCCCCCGGCCGAGAGCTCCGGCACTTCGCAGTGGTTGATGATCGGCAGGCCGAGCGACGAGGAGTAGCTCAGCGCCTGCCGCATTAAGTTGGCGTCGGCGACGGGGTGGCCATCGTCGCTGAAGGCGACGGCCCCAGCGTCCGCCAGCTCTACCATCTCGGCCAACTGCGCCCCCTTGCTCCCCTTCGTGACCGCGCCGATGGGCAGCACTCGGACCACGCCCTCTTCAAGGGCCTTGCTCAGCACAAACTCCACGGTCGCGCGCGTGTCCATGACCGGGTCGGTGTTGGGCATGGCGCAGACCGTCGTGAAGCCCCCGCGGGCGGCGGCCAGCGTTCCGGTGGCGATGGTCTCCTTGTACTCGAACCCCGGCTCCCTGAGGTGGCAGTGCAGGTCGATGAAGCCCGGTGACACGACGAGCCCGGCCGCGTCTATGACACGAGCATCTTCGCGTTCGATCTCCGTATGGATGCCGGCTATAGCCCCGTCCTCGATCAGCAGATCTGAGACCTGGTCCAGGCCCTGGGCCGGGTCGACTATGCGCCCGCCGCGCACCAGTATCGGTCGTGTGTCACCCATAGACCTGGAGCCTCTCCAGTATCGCCTTAACGTGGGGAGCTGTTTCCAGGGGCCCTGTTCCGTCCCACCAGAGCAGTTCGTCCACCTCGCCGTCCTTTCTCGGGTCCCCCTGTGCGTCGACACGAAAGACGTGGTGCCTGGCCGCTGTGCTCTCCCAGACAAACAGCCACTCCGTGCCTGTAGCCGCCATACCCGTCTCCTCGCGTAGTTCACGGACGGCTGCCTCCTCAGGCGATTCGCCGTCCTCTATACCGCCACCAGGCATGTTGTAGTGGCTCTGCCCGGCGTCGCGTGCCAGCAGCGCCTTGCCGTCTCTGATCACCACCAGCGTGGCGCGGTCGCGCAGGTGCCCGGTCACGCCCTGACTCTCTCGGACCGCTCCAGAATCGACTCGACATGCGAGTGCATGGGCAGACGCTCGCGACGGTCCCACCACCGGTATTCGGTGATCTCCGGCCCCATCTCCACGTCTCCAGCGGCAGCGACTCGGTAGACATGGTGCCTGTGGATGGCGTTGTCCCATACAAACAGAGGCTCGACCTTCTCGGCCTCAAGCCCAGTCTCTTCTCGGAGCTCCCTCACCGCTGCCGCAGATGGCTCTTCGCCGAGATCGATGCCTCCGCCGGGCATGACGAACTTACCGGAGTGACCCCGTACCAGCAGCACAGTATTGTCCCTGGTCAACACGACGGTGGCGCGGTCTCGCAGGTGTCCGGTCACTGTTCAGCCCTCTCGCGCGGCGGAGTCGCCAGCCCGTAGAGAAGCGCCATCCTGATGGCGACGCCGTTGGTAACCTGCTCCTCGATCACCGACTGGACGCCGTGGGCTACGTCGGGGTCGATTTCGACGCCCTCGTTCATGGGTCCCGGGTGCATGACAAGGGCGTCGGGCTTCGCCAACCCCAGCCTACGGCTGTTGATGCCGTATGTCCTCGAGTACTCCCGCAGGCTGGGCAGATGGCCCGCGCTCTGTCTCTCCTGCTGGAGGCGGAGGGCCATCACCACGTCCGCGCCCTCCAGGGCCTTCTCGACCCTCGTCTCCACCTCCACCGTGGCGAAGGGATGCTCCTCGACGGCCTGGCGGCCGTTCACCATGTCCACCGGCAGGAGCGTCGGCGGCGCGCAGATCACTACGCTCGCGCCCATTGTCGTGAGGCCCCACAGGTTCGACCTGGCGACCCTGCTGTACAGGATGTCCCCCACGATGGCGACCCGTAGGTCCGCGACCCGGCCGCAGTGCCGCCTGATGGTGTAGATGTCGAGCATGGCCTGCGTCGGGTGGGCGTGCCCCCCGTCGCCGGCGTTGATGATGGCCGACCGCAGGTGACGCGCCAGGAAGTGGGGCGCACCGGCATGGGAGTGACGCACGACTATGACATCGGCGTTCATCGCCTGGAGCGTAAGTGCCGTGTTGTAGAGGGACTCCCCCTTTTCCACGCTGCTACCCGACCCGGAGACGTTGATCACGTCGGCGCTCAGTATCTTGCCCGCCTGCTCGAACGAGACACGGGTACGGGTGCTTGGCTCGTGGAACGCCGTGATAATCGTCCTGCCGCGCAGGGCGGGTACCTTGCGGATGTCCCGCTCCAGTATCTCCTGCATCGCCTCCGCGTTGTCGAGCACCTCCTCGATCTCCGACGCCGTGTAGTCGTCGATGTCGAGGATGTGGCGGCGCTCCCTCCACGCGGGAGCAGATACCGCGTCCATCCGCGCGGATGCATCCACTGGGCCGGTGCTGGTCATGGCTCTTCGCTCCTCACGAGCAGCACGCCGTCCCTGTCGTCGGTCTCGGTTAGCATGACGCGCACCTCTTCGCCCCTGGCGGTGGGCACGTTCTTGCCCACGTAATCGGGCCTGATCGGCAGTTCCCTGTGCCCCCGGTCGATAAGCACCGCGAGCTGCACGCTGCTGGGCCGGCCGAAGTCGGTGAGGGCGTCCAGGGCGGCCCTGACACTGCGTCCCGTGTATAGGACGTCGTCGACGAGCACGACCGGGCGGCCGTCGATCGACACGGGTATGTCCGTCGGGCGCATCCGCGGACGCGAACGCGACAGGTCGTCGCGGTACGGCGCTATGTCCAGCGAGCCCACAGGCGGGTCCGCTCCCTCAAAGCGGCCGATGAGCCCGGAGAGGCGCCTTGCGATGGGAACGCCGCGGGTGTGCAGCCCAACGAACACGAGATCGGCCGCGCCGCCGTTGCGCTCCAGCACCTCGTGGGCGATCCGCGTCAGCGCACGCCTAATCTCGTCGGAGCTGAGGATGCCTCTTTTCAAACAAGACCCCTCGCCAGAGGTGACAAGGGGGTGCGGTCAATGGGATGCTCTGAGCCCGCCTCTCGGCAAGCTCCGATCCGCGCCCTTGCCAGCCTCTCTGGACTGACTTAAAGGGACAGCAACCATTGTAGCGGCGCGCGCAGGAGAGTTCAACGGTGTGCGGCCATTTGGCGGGAAGCGGTACAGGACTGGACAGGAATGCTGGCGAGGGTATGGCAGGTGAACGCGCCAGCTTGAAAATGTATCTGTGCGCAAATAGAATTACGCGCATTCTCATGAGCTTACGAAGGTCGACAGTGCGGCTGGAGTCATGCGGCGGGGTCGTGTACCGGATGGGCGAATCGGGTGCGGAGGTAGTCCTGTGCGGACGGCACTCTCCCCCGATCTGGGCCCTGCCCAAGGGCACGCCCGACGCAGGCGAAACCCGGGAGGAGACGGCCATCAGGGAGGTGGTGGAGGAGACCGGTCTCCAGGTCGAGCGCGAGGAGTACATAGGAAGTATCGATTACTGGTTCGTGCGGGACCGGGACCGCTGCCACAAGACGGTCCACTACTACCTGATGCGCCCCACGGGCGGCGACGAGTCCCTCCACGACCACGAGTTTGACGAGGTCCGGTGGTTTCCCGCAGGACAGGCCCTCGAGGCATTGACCTACGAAAACGAGGTGAGGGTTGTTGAAAAGGGCCTTGCCCTGGCTTCGCAATAGGCCTGAGCCAGGAGCCGGCGAGGAAGTCATACGCGGCGAGAAGGTCGTCATCCGAGGTAAGCGCATCGAGGACGCGCCCGACGACTATTCCTGGCGCACGGACGAGGAGTTGGCCAAGCTCGATGCCTCCCAGCCCCTCAGGATGACGTACAGGGATTTCCTAAGGTTCTCCAAGGACGAGCTGCTCTACTCAGGGGGCACGTCCAGGCGCCTCGCCATCGACACCTTCGACGGCGAGCACATCGGCAACTGCATGTACTACGACGTTGACCTGCGTCGCGGCCGGGCCGAGCTGGGGATAATGATCGGCAAGCGCGAGTACTGGGGCCAGGGCTACGGGACAGACGCCGTCGCGGCCCTCCTGTCGTACATCTTCACCAACATGTCCATAGACCTGGTCTACCTACACACCCTGGAATGGAACGAGAGGGCCCGCCGAGCCTTCGCGAAGTCCGGCCTTAGGGAGACTGTCAAGGTGAGACGAAGCGGGCTCGACTTCATGAAGATGGAGATCGGGCGCCAGGAGTGGCAGGCGAAGCAGTCTTACAGCGCTCCGGGCGCCGAGACGGGGGAGTAACGTTAGCCCAGGGCCTGGTATGCCCTGATGATGTCGATCACCAGGCCGATGTCCTTGCCCACGTCGGAGATCGGCGACCTGGAGACGGCGCCGTTCACTATGCAGTCGTGGAAGTGGCGCAGCTCCCTCCGGAACGGGTTCTCCCACTCCATGGCCGGCTGGGTGCTGACGCTGGCCCCCCTGTCGTCGATGTGCTGGATCCGTAATCGAGAGACGCCGCGCGAGAAGCCCGTCTCGTACGAAACGATGACGCGCTTGTCGCTGCCGTACACCTCCAGCGTCTCGTAGAAGTCCCAAAGCTCCGGCAGGTCGACCCACGTCGCCACGCACCGGAAGCCGCCCTCGTACTCCAGGGTCGTCGAGATCGCGCTGCCTTCCTGCCATATTTCGGTGCTAACGACTCTGGTAGGCACACCGAACAGGTCCCGCAGGCCGTACAGATCGTGGATCATGCTGCCGGACAGCGTCCCGAAGGCCCTGACGACGTGCGGTGGGGCGTCGCCGATGGCCTGCCGAACGGCGGCCTCCCGCGCGGCCTTGGTCCTCTCGATCTCATCTGCCGGCACGTCATCGAAGCGCCGCGTTCTGAACTGGCGCACGTGGAGGTCGTTGTCGGGGTGCAGGTGGTTGACCTGCACGAAGCGAACGTCGTCCATCTCCTCGATCTCGACCTTGGCCCGCTCGTATGCAGGCTCGAATAGCTTCATGTACCCGGCCTGCGCGACCTTGCCTGAGGACGCGGCCGCGGCCGTAATCGCCTCGACCTCCTCAAGGGAGAAGCAGACCGGCTTCTCGACGAACACATGCTTGCCCGCGTCGAAGGCGGCCACCGCAACCTCGGTCTTGGGGTCCGTGTGACAGAGGAGCACGGCGTCCAGGTCGGCGTCCAACAGGTATCGGTAGTCCGTGTAGCGGCTGGGCACGTTGTACAGCTGTGCGGCGTACTCTGAAGCGGATGGCGAGACGTCGCAGACGGCGGCCACCTGGAACTCCTCGGCAAGCTCGGTCAGGAATGGCAGGTGCTGTACCTGCGCGATCGCCCCGCACCCAACGACGCCGATGCGTACCCTGTCCATGCGCTGTCTCCTTGACTGCAACGGCCCAACGTTCGCTCTGAGCCTGTCGAAGGGGCAGTTGCTCGGCTGTTGCAGGTATCCCTAGATAGCGTCTACGTCCTGCCCGCGCGGGGCGCGACGTCGTTCCACAGGTCGGCAAGCTCCGCCGAGCGCCTGTACACCTCGAAGAGCGCGTCCCATATCGCGTCCCTGGCCTGCGATGACGAGTCGACGTCGCCCGTCGACGCGGCCTCCGCCAGACCACCGGCCTCGCTCTCCTGGGTGGAGGCGGCTTGTGCGGCCGCTTCCCGCACCGCCAGCGTCGCGGCGGTCAGGTTGTCGAGCAGGGCGGCCAGCGGCGTCTCCGTGTCGGTCTGCCGGTCGTATGCGCTCGATGGGGCAAAGCGGTGGGGCAGGCGCTCGCCGTCGTCCGTCCACATGGTGTGCGTGGGTTGGATGTGGGGCGTGACCGACAGGTACATGGTCATGGGCTCGTCGCCAATTACCCGCAGCGAGTGGAGCTGGTCGACCAGGGCGACGCACATCTGCCCAGGGCCTACCAGGCCGGTCTCTCCGTCGATGGTGAACTCTGCCAGGCCCTCCAGGACGAGGAAGACCTCGTGCCCAAGGTCGTGGGAGTGGGCGCCGCTTTCGTCGCCGGGCTCCAGCCGCATGAAGCGGGAGCGTATCTGCGGCGTGACCAGCACGTTCCTGACATCTTCCCGGTAGTCGTAGACGGTGAGCGCCACTTTTCTTCTCCTGTCAGTGTCGATCCGGAACAGCGTGGAAACGGACGGCAGCCCGATGCTATCGAGAGGCCCCGACGGGGCCTGCCCGGGCGGCTCACGGAGTGTAAGAGCCGCATAGATGGGTGTCAACGAGAGCATGAGGGATGGCGGTTGTGGGACGCGATTGACTGCAGTCCGGCATCCGCATATGCTGAAGCCTCTACGGAGGTGACCTGAAATGAAGATGTACCTGGCGGGCGAGTGGGTGGACAGGGCCGAGAAGATCGACGTAGTGAATCCCTTCAATGGGCAGGTGTTCGACACCGTGCCCAGGGGCAGCGTGGAGGACGTCCAGACGGCCATCGCCAGCGCCGAGCGGGGCGCGAAGGTGATGGCGGCGATGTCCGGCTACCAGCGTTACGAGGTACTGACCCGCGCCGTCGCCCTGATGAGGGAGCGCGTGGATGACCTGGGCCGCACCATCACGATGGAGGAGGGCAAGATCATAGGCGAGGGGCTGGGCGAGGCTGAGCGGGCGATCCAGACCATGACCGGCTCGGCCGAGGAGGCCAAGCGCATGTTCGGCGAGGTCGTGCCCCTAGACGGCGCGCCCACGTGGACCGGACAGCTCGGGTTCACTCTGCGCGTGCCGTGCGGCGTCGTGGCGGCCATCAGCCCCTTCAACTTCCCCCTCAACCTCGTGGCCCATAAAGTCGGCCCGGCCCTGGCCGCGGGCAACGCCGTCATCATCAAGCCCGCGTCCGACACGCCGCTGTCGGCCCTGAAGCTGACGGAGATACTGGTCGAGGCTGGTGTGCCGGCCGAAGCCGTGCAGTGCGTGACCGGCTCGGGCGGGTCCATCGGCGACGCGCTGGTGGCGGACGAGCGCGTGCGCAAGGTGACCTTCACCGGCAGCAAGGAGGTGGGCGAGCACATTTGCAGGACGGCGGGGCTCAAGAAGGTGACGATGGAGCTCGGCTCTAACTCGCCGCTTATCGTAATGCCCGACGCGGACATGGAGAAGGTCGTGGCGGGCACCGTCGCGAGCGGCTTCTCGAACGCTGGACAGGTGTGTATCTCCGCCCAGCGCATCCTGACCAACGAGAGGGTCTACGGCGACTATCTGGACGCTCTGACCGAGGGCGTGAAGGGCCTGAGCACTGGCGACCCGCTGGACGGCACGGTGAAGATGGGGCCGATGGTCCGGGCCCAGGACGCCGTTCGAGTCAACGAGTGGGTCACGGAGGCCGTTGCAGGCGGCGCCCGCACCGTCGTCGGCGGGGAGTACGAGGGGGCGATGCACGCGCCGACCGTCGTGGCCGACGTGAGCCCGGAGATGCGAATCTCGTGCGACGAGCTGTTCGGCCCGGCCGTGGCCGTGACGCCCTTCTCGGACATAGACCAGGCCATCGCAATGGCCAACGACACGAACTACGGCCTGAGCGCTGCCATATTCACCCAGAACATCGACTGGGCGATGAAGTTCGCTCGCGAGGTGGACTCGGGCAACCTGATGATCAACTCCGGCCCCCAGTGGCGCGCCGACCTGATGCCCTATGGCGGCGTCAAGGACAGCGGCATGGGCAAGGAGGGCCCCCGCTACGCAGTCGAGGAGATGACCGAGCTCAAGATGGTCATATATCACCCGTAGGCTCGCACAATCACAGGACTGCGTCGGACTTTGTCGCACTCGCATGTGGCTACAGATTTCGTTATCCTTTGGCGCAGTGGGTGGCGCTAGGCACTTTCACCCTTTATCGCTACTCACGAAGGCCAGCGAACGCAGGACGCTACAGCAGGAAGAGGACACGTGCAGCTCAAGATGGCCATTGCTGAAGGCGGACAAACTGCGGCCTTCAGCGACCCGGCATTCTCGAGGAACCGTAAGGCGCCCGTACACCGGTGGGTTCCCTGGATTGCGGGGTTCTCAAAGCACTTCATTGAAGACGCTATTGAGACCTTCATGGATGGGGAGCTCCACACGGTGCTTGACCCGTTTGCTGGCGTCGGTACGACGCTCGTGGAGGCCGACTTGGCAGGGCACAGAGCCGTTGGGTTCGAAATCAACCCATATGCAGCATTCGCCGCCCAGACCAAGCTACAGGCGTACCAGTTGCCGATCGCGGCCCTGAGATCCACAATTTCTGACCTCAAGACCCATGCCTTGACGGTGGAGCAGAACGGAGCCAAGCCCTTGTCGGCTCCGCCCCGGGCTTTCCGAACACGCTCGCCCTTCTACAGCCCTGAGGTGGAGCGCAAGGTCCTCTTGATGATGGACTTTGCCCGCCGGCAGACCGATGAAAGGGTAGCCGCCGCTCTACGCTTGGCATTTGGCGCCACTATGGTGGAATACTCCAACTATTCCTATGAACCTAGCTTGGGGCGGCGTAGATCGGCTGGCCGTAACGATGTAGAGGATCATCCCGTCGCTGAACGTGTCGCCCGTAAATTGACAGAAATGGCTGAAGACGCCAAATGGTATAGATTGCACCGGGCCCACGTGAGACGCCCCCCTGGACAGGTTCATGTGGAGTCCTTCTTCGATGGATATAGACGGCTATCCCGACACAGTGTTGACCTGATCGTCACGTCGCCGCCCTACGCGAACAACTACCACTACAACCGAAACACCCGGCCCCACCTATACTGGCTCGGTTTCTGTGAGGCACCGGAGGACCTGAAACACCTTGAAGGACAGAACTTCGGGACGTACTGGCAGCAAGCACGAGCATTAGAGCAAGTCACCCTACACCCCGCAATTGAGGACCCAAGCATCACAGCGACCCTGACCGAAATCCGACGCCAGAACCCCGAGCGCGGTCTATACGGTGGCGGTGGGTGGGCCAACTACATCACGACCTACCTGAACGACTGCGTCCGGTTCGTAGCTGGCATGAAGTGGTGTCTCAGACCCCAGGCCACAGCGTTGGTGGTGATCGGGAACAGCATCGTGCAAGGCGTTCATGTTCCCACCGACAGGTTCCTCGCTAAGATCGCCGACAGCCAAGGACTTGAAGTGGTGGCGATCCATACGCCTCGACTTACCCGTGTAGGGAACAGCATCACGAACTCCAGTGTCCGGCGTGGAGGCGCTGGACACCAAAGTCTCTATGAGTCCGTTGTCGAGCTGCGACAGCCATGACAGCCCTGTACGACCCTCTCACGTGGGAAAACTTAATGGCGGGCCTGGCGGCCCGTTTCGAGCAAGTCCCGCTCGTGAGCTTAGCGTCGATTGACGAGGCACGCGGCCCAGGCATCTATGCGCTGTTCTACGACGGGCCTCATCAGGCCTACAAGCCGATTGCTGGCACACTCAGACCCATCTACGTGGGGAAGGCTGTGCCGCAAGGTACTCGCAAGGGGACGGGGACGGGGAGTGCCCCGCACGCTCTACGCAACCGCCTACGGCTACATCGGAAGTCTATAGAACTTGCTGAGAACCTCGCAGTAGACAGTTTCCGATGCCGATACTTGGCAGTCGTGCCGGTGTGGATCACTCTGGCCGAACGGTTCCTGATCGACCACTATCGACCCATCTGGAACACCGAAGTGGACGGGTTTGGTAACAATCCGCAAGGCAGGTACCGGTCTGGAGGGGATAGGAGTTGGTGGGACACTTTGCATCCGGGTCGTCAGTGGGCTTCTACACGAACACCTAAGGGGACCGAGGAGGACGCGCTCGCTCTCGTCGCAGGGTTCTTTGCGGAGTGAGATTTTGTAGGGAGGACTGCCATGACCATACAGGCAATCCATCCGGGTGAACATCTCGCCGAGGAATTGAAAGAGCTTGGCATGAGCGCTGCGGCGCTGGCCCGGCAGCTCGCGGTTCCCACCAACCGCATTACGGAAATCCTGAATGGGCGACGAGCAATAACCGGCGATACTGCCCTTCGGCTGGCACACTTCTTCGGCACCAGCCCTGAGTTCTGGCTGAACCTGCAGAAGATCTACGAGCTGCGCCTTGCGGAGAAGAAGGTGGGTAAGGACGTCAGGTCCCTCCCGACACTGAAGGGCAGCGAGACCATCGGCACACCAGCTTGAGATGGACAAGCTATTGCGCGTGTGCAATAATAGGTGTTGGACATAGGTACTTGTGGAGTTGCTTCGTGGGTCGGACGGAGGCCTCATACGCCTCACCAACGAACGGGTCGTCAAGATACTTAGCGACCACGAGGAGATGGCAGGGAACATGCACGCCATCCCTGGAACGCTCTCCTCACCGGACGCAGTGACCAGTTCCAGATCCGATCCGGAGGTGTCGCTCTACTACAAACTGTTCGACGAAACGGGGTACGGCACGAAGTATGTGTGCGTCGTCGTATGCGAATCCAACGACGACAAGTTTGTGCTTACCGCCTACCTGACCGGGCGAGTGCGCTAGGAGAGTGGAGATGGCAAAGGCTAGGGTGAAGGTATCTTGGGAGCGTGAGAGCGACATTCTCGAAGTGATATGGGCGCCCGGTGGCGGCACATACGAGCCGATTTACGAGAATGACAGGGTGCTGGAGCGCGTCGATGCGGATGGCAACAGCCTCGGTTTTATGGTCCATGAGTTCTCGGCTAACGGGGGACCGGACTCCCTGGAGTTCGAGCTTACAGGAGAGGCTAGGGTTGGGGTATCCAATCTCACAGCCGATTTGGCCGCCAAAGAGCTGGGTGTCTCAGGCGCGAGGGTAAGGAAGCTGCTGTCAGAGCGGCGCATCAGAGGCGCCCGGAAAATCGGTCGCGACTGGGTAGTTCCGACGCCGGTACAGGTTGTGCCTGCGGCCCGAGGTCCAGTAGGCGTGGCAGGCCGGTAAACCGGAGAGGCTTGATATGCCTTTGCAGCTAGACCACACAATCGTGCCTGCGCGCGACAAGATTAAGTCCGCGGAGTTCATCGCACGCATATTCGGGCTGAAGTACGAGGGGCCGTGGGGCCACTTCGCCCCGGTGAAGGTCAACGATACGCTGACCCTCGACTTCGACGACTCGGACAACCCGCAGTCCAATCACTACGCCTTCCTGGCGTCCGACGAGGAGTTCGACGCCGTGCTGCAGCGCGTCAAGGACGAGGGCGTGACCTTCGGGAGCGGGCCGCGCTCGCGGGGGGACGGCAAGATCAACCACAAGCACGAGGGACGCGGGTTCTACTTCGAGTGCGCCGACGGACACGTGTGGGAGGTCATCACCCACACGTACATCACCGACTGAAGCGCCCCCGGCGCCCAGGTCAGCGCCTCTGTACGACTTCAGCGCCCGAAGTGAACTATCTCAGATACCGTGTGCACTGCTGAGAACTGTCCTTCGACAGGCTCAGGACGAACGGGGCCAAGGGCTTGCCGGAGGATTCTGAGATACCCCTACGCCCTCAGCGCTGCGCCGTAGCCGCGTGGGTCGCTGCCGCCGGATGGCTCGCCGCGATGGTCGCCCAGCACTATGGCCTGCACGCGGGCGGAGCGGCTGGGGTAGAGGCCGTACGAGGACGTGTCGCGCATCACCCTGAGGCCGCCCGCCCTCAGCTCGTCGCACACCGAGCCGGGCACCCGGCCTTCGACGTAGACCGTCTCGTCCTGGCAGTCTATTCGCGGAGCCGATACCGCCTCGAGTGCCGTCATGCCGTGGTCTATCACGTTGAGGATGGTCTGGAGCACCGCGCCGATGATGTACGTGCCGCCCGGCGCGCCCGCGACCATGAAGGGCCGTCCGTCCCTGAAGACGATGCAGGGCGACGCGCCGGTCGTCCGCTTCTTGCCCGGCTCGATGGAGTTCGGGCCGCCGGGTTTCGGGTCGAAGGAGATCATGTAGTTGTTCTGCAGGAAGCCGAGCCCCGGCGTTATTACCCCTGAGCACAGGCCGTTCGTGTGAGTCAGGCTCACACAGCTCCCCTCCCGGTCGACCACGGAGATGTGCGTAGTGCCCGCGCCGTCCGTCGCCCGGGCTCGTCCCGCGACGGGCCCCTCGCCCCGATCGATGCGTCTGCGCCAATCGGCGGAGTACTCCTTCGACGTGAGCATGTCGACAGGCACGTCGACGAAGGCGGGGTCGCCCATGTACTTGCCGCGGTCCTCGAATCCTGCTCCCAACGCCAGGGCGAGCACGCGTATGTACTCGGCGCTGTTGTGCCCCATCCCCGCGAGGTCGTAGCCCTCAAGGATGTTCAGCACCTGGACGAGCGTTACGCCGCCCGAGGGAGGAGGCTGGTCCGAGATGGTGTAGCCGCGGTAGGTACCGCGCACGGGCGGCAGGACTTCCGGACTGTAGCCCGCGAGGTCGTCCGCGGTGACGTGGCCGCCGTTGGCCTCCCAGTCGGCGACTAGCCGCTCGGCTAGCTGGCCGGTGTAGTAGTCGTCGGGCCCGGCGTCGGCGATACGCTCCAAGCTCGCCGCGTAGTCGGGGTTCTTGAGCACGTCGCCGTCGTCGAGGGGAGCGCCGTCGCGCGTGTATATGGCAGCCGCGTCGGGTGTGACCGAGAAGCGCGTCATCGCGACGGGCCGCCCGGGCGAGTATCGGCTGCGCCACTCCTCGGCGAGCTCGCGCGGCACCGTGTATCCCTCGCGGGCCAGCCTGGCGGCCGGTGCAATTGCGCGGTCCCAGCTCCAGGTGCCGTAGCGGGTAAGGGCCTCGTGCAGGCCGCGTATGCCGGTGGGAAGGCCGATGGACTGGTAGCCGATCTCGTTGACGTCGCCCTTCAGAATGTAGCCCAGCCCGTCCTCGCCCTGCCGGTCTATCAGGGCCTCCCACATGTCGGGTGTTGCTTTCGATCCCGCGACGGAGCAGAAGTCGAGTATGACGTCGTCGCCCGAGGCGTCGTCGTAGATGTGCATCCAGCCCAGGCCGCCCATGCCGCAGTTCAGCGGATCTACGATGCCCTGGATAAAGGCGGCGGTTATGGCCGCGTCGACGGCGTTTCCGCCGTTCCTGAGGACCTCCACGGCCTCCTCGGCCGCCCTGGGCTGCGGCGCTACTGCCATTCCATTCATGTGACGGTCCCTCCCGTGTTCCGGTGCGACCCCTCCGGGCCGCTAGGTAAGTTTGATGCGGGGATCGACGACTGCCAAAAGGATATCCGAGATCAGCGTCCCGACCACTGTCAGGGTCCCAAGGAGCAGGATGATGAATCCGGCCAGGTAGGAGTCCTGCTCGAGGATCCCCGACAGCAGCAGTGGGCCGACGGTCGGCAAGCTGAGTACCACCGACACGATAACGCTGCCGCTCACCAGGGCCGGCAGTAGGTAGCCCACTGTGCTGACCAGCGGATTGATAGCTACCCGTACGGGGTACTTCATGATCAGCCTGACAGGCCCGACCCCCTTTGCCCTGGCGGTGACCACGTAGGGCTTGCTCAGCTCGTCCAGGAGATTGTTGCGCATTATCCTGATCAACCCGGCGGTACCAGAGGTGCCAAGCACCACTGCGGGGATCCACAGGTGTTGCAGCAGGTCGACGAGCTTGCCGAGGTTGGGGCCGCCGTCAAACCAGGGGGCGTGCTTATAGTCCGCCGAGAGCAGCCCCCCGACGCTATGGTCGAAGTACGCGAAAGCGACATACATGAGCACCAGCCCCAGGAGGAAGTCGGGTACGGCCAGGCCGGAGAAGCCCAGCAGCGTGAAGACGTAGTCGCCTATGGAATGCTGCCTGACGGCGGAGTATATGCCAACCGGGATGGCGAAGCTCCAGGTGACGATGATTGTGAACCCGGTCAGCACGACAGTCATCCCGATACGGTCCCCGATCAGCCTCTTGATGGGCTGCTGGCGTGCCCTTGCCCCGGCGGTGGTCCCGGTGAGCGTCCCGAGGAAGGAGCGGCCAAGATCGCCCTGGGCGAGGTTCCACATCCACTTCATGTACCTGTAGAGCATCGGCTTGTCGAGGCCCAGGTACTCGCGCATCTGTTCAATCCGCTGCTGGTCGTCGTGGGCTCCGACCTCTCCGCCCTGAGCGAGGGCCTCGAAGTAGCGGTCGACCAGGTCGCCCTCGGGCAGCTGGATGACGATCCAGGCCAGGATGGAGATGGCCCAAATGGTGAAGGCTGCAAGGATGATCCGGCGGCCCAGATATGCCAGCATCGATCCAATCCCACTCCAGCAACACGGCTAGGGTACGGGCGCACGGAACGCAGCTGACCGGCTACGTACGCTCCTCCCCCGCTGGGATGCCCTCCGTGTTCTCGGGCTCGGGGTTTGATCTCCGCGTTATTTTCCGCACACCGGTGGCGGCGAGGCCCTGGAGGCGGTGAACGTCGCGGCTGATGGTGGACCTGAACGATGAGCTGTACTCGCCCATGTTGCGGAACTTTTTGCGGCGCTCCGCGGCATGCCCGGACCTCCTCCTCGGCTGGAGCTCCGACAGCTCTTTGAGCAGAGCCCGCCGCAGGTGCCTGGCGGCCTCGTCCGGGTTGACGTGTGCTCCCCCAGGCGGCTCCTGCACGATCTGGTCGATTATGCCGAGCTCCTCGCAGCCGCTCGCCGTGAGCCTGAGGGACTCTGCCGCCTCGTCGGCCCTGGTCTGATCCTGGTAGAAGAGCCCCGCGGCCTCCTCCGGCGAGATCACCGTATAGATTGCGTTCTCGAGCATCAGCACGCGGTTGGCCAGCCCCAGGGCGAGAGCGCCCTCGCTGCCTCCCTCTCCCGTAATCACCGCCACCACAGGCGCCGAGAGTCCTGCCATGCGGGCCATCATCGCCGCAATGGTATTCCCAAGGCCTCGCTCTTCCGCCTCCAGCGACAACAGCGGCCCCGGCGTATCTATGAGAGTAATGATGGGCAGGTCGAACTTTTCGGCGAGATCGGCTGCCCGGAGCGCCTTCCGGAAACCCTCGGGCGAGGTCCTGCCGCCGTTCCGCTCGACGGGGTCTCCCTGCCGACCACGCTCCTGGCCGACAACCACGACGGTCTGGCTGCCCAGGTATCCGATCCCGCACACGACCGCACCGTCGTCTCCGTGGACGCGGTCGCCGTGGATCTCTACGAAGCTGGACATGATACGAGTAAGGTAGTCCAACGCCGTTGGGCGGTCGCTGTGGCGAGCGAGCTGGACCGAGTCCCACGCTGGGGGCCTGTGCTCGGTCGGCTGCCGGGGCTCCGCCTTCCTCTGGGCCTCTAGCCTGTACCTCGGGCCCAGCAACTCGAGCAGCACGGCTATCCTGTCCCTCAGGTCGGACCGGTGGACCACGTCGTCTACGATGCCGTGAGCGAGGTGAGAGTCGCTCGTGTGAGACCCGCCGGGAATGGGCTGGGAGCTCGACTCCCTGATCGCCCTCATCGGCGCAAGTCCTACGATGGCTCCCGGCTCGGCAAGGATGATGTCTGCCAGGTTCGCGAAGCTCGCGTAGGCGTGGCCGGTAGCCGGGTTCGCCAGGACGGTGATCAGTGGAAGCCCATTCTCGTGGAGCTGGCTGGCCGCGATGACCGTCTTGGCCATCTGCATCAGCGACAGGACGCCCTCCTGCACCCGGGCGCCGCCACTCGTCACCACCGTCACGAACGGCAGTCGGCGCTTGCCGGCGCGCTCCATCGCCAGGGCGACCTTCTCGCCCACTACGCAGCCCATGCTCCCGCCCATGAAGCCGAAGTCCAGCACCGCCAGGACAGCTGGGCTGCCTCCTATGGAACAGGTGCCGGTCACTACGGCCTCGGTCAGACCAGTGCGCCTCTGGTCGAGGAACAGCCGCTGCTTGTATGACACCTTGGCGGAAAAGGACAGCGGGTCCAGCGAAGAGACCCGGCGGTTCGTCTCGCGGAACGTGCCCGGGTCCGCAAGTGAATCGATCCGCTCGCGGGCGGTCATGCTGTAGTGGAAATTGCAGACGGGGCAGATGCGGCTGCGGGCGTACAGGTCCGACGTAAGCAGGTTGGTGCTGCAGACCAGACAGGACTCCCGCTCCGGCGCTCCGCCATCCCCATCGCGCCGCCGCACTACGGATCCGATCGCACCGGCGACGTTGCGGACCAATTCACCCCTCCCCGCAGCCGAGGGGTCGGCCGGGGGTTCAAGGCTGGTGAAGCCCGGCCTAATATCCGCTCGACTGGCTACACGCCGATTATAACATCCCTCGACTTCGACCCGTCGCTCGGCCCGATCAACCCCTCCTCCTCCAGCTGGTCCATCAGCCGGGCCGCGCGGGGATAGCCGATGCGCAGGCGCCGCTGCAGAAGGGACGTGGACAGCTTCTTCTGGGTGTGGGCCAGCTCTATGGCCTTGTCCAGCATCTCGTCCCTGTCGCCGTCGTCCTCATCCAGGTCGGGGCTGCCCTCGTCCAGATCGCCGTCGCCGGCGGAGTGCAGGGCCACGGTCGGCAGCGGCAGCCAGGGGGTCGTCTTCCAGAAATCGACCAGCTCCTCGACCTCCCCGTCCGATATGAACACACCCTGAACGCGCTCGGGCCTGGCCGCGTCGACGGCCTGGTAAAGCATGTCGCCCTTGCCGAGGAGCTTCTCGGCTCCCGCGGTGTCCAGGATCGTCCGGGAGTCGATCTGGGACGTAACTCCGAAGCTGATCCTGCTGGGGAAGTTGGCCTTGATCAGGCCGGTAACTACATCGACGGATGGACGCTGCGTAGCGACTATCAGGTGTATGCCGGTGGCCCGGCCCATCTGCGCCAGACGGCACAGGGACTGCTCCACGTCGAACGACGCCGTCATCATCAGGTCCGCAAGCTCGTCCACGGCCACGACGAGATATGGCATCTGGTCGGGCATCTTCTTGTTGAAGGATGAGATGTTGCGGACGCCTGCCTCCTCCATGCGACGGTAGCGGTTCATCATCTCGGCTATCAAGCCCTTCAGCAGGCCGACCACCTCGTCGGTCTCGACTACGACGGGGGTGAGGAGGTGGGGGATGCCGTTGTATGGTGTGAGCTCGACCCTCTTGGGGTCGATGAGCAGGAGACGCAGCTCAGCGGGCGTCTTCTCAACTATCAGCCCGGACAGGATGGTGTTGATGCAGACGCTCTTACCGCTGCCGGTGGCTCCGGCCACGAGCAGGTGGGGCATCTTCGCAAGGTCGATCACCACCGCCTCGCCGCCGCTGCCCTTTCCGAGGGCCACGGGCAGACTGGCCGACTCGCGCAGCCTCCGGTACTCGGGGCCCTCCATTGCGCCGCGAAGGGTCACGAGCGACGGGTTGGGGTTGGGGATCTCGATGCCCACCAGCGACTTGCCCAGCGCCGGCGTCTCGATTCGAATGCTGGGGGTGCGCAACGCCAGCGAAAGGTCCTTCTCGCGCGAGGCGATGGCCTCGACCTTGACCCGGGTCCTCGTCTCGACTCGCTTGGTGGTCCGCTTCCCCTGATCGTTGAGCACAGGGCGCCCGTCGTCGTCGGTCACGGTGACCTGCTTGTGCCGCCGGATCCAGCCCGGGATCAACCCGTACATAGTCACTGTCGGGCCCGGGTGAGTCTCGCCGACCTCCACCTCCACGCCGTAGTCCGCGAGGGTGGTCTTGATATTCTCCGCGGTCTTGTCGATCTGTTCCTGAGTGATTCCGCCTTCAGGCACTTCCCGTAGGATGTCCAGCGACGGCCTGTCCCATGCGGAGGCTTCTGGATAGGAGTCGTGGTCGGCCCCTTCGTCTTCCTCCCTGATGTCCTCGTAGTGGGTAACGCCCTGGTGGTGCTCCAGCGGGACCGCCTCTTCGCCCCAGAACTTGTTGAACCTGGCCTTCGTAGGCTGCAGGTCGTCCGTCGCGGGCTCCGACCAGGCGTCCTGCTGAAATGCCGAGGGCGCCGCCTCGAGTTCCTCCGCAGGCTCCGGCTCCTCTTCTTCCGGGACGGGCGCCTGTTCGAATGCCGTGGCCGGTTCTGCCTCCGTCTCCTCTGCGACGGGGTCCGGAGCGGCATCGTACATGTCTCCCGACGGCTCCTCCCACGTCTCCACGCCTTCCCATCTCTCGTACTGCTCGCCGTCGCCGCTCTCGTACGGGCTCTCGTTCAAAAGGGCCGAAAGCTCTGCCGAGCTCGCGTACCCGACAGCTCCCGACGGCTCCTCTCGGGGCACTTCCCGCTTCTCCCTGCGCATTGCGGACGCCAGCTTACCGAAGACGAAGACCATCGCGAGGTACGAGCCCTTGCCAACGACTCTCGCGACGGACGGCATGGCCGCGGCCGCCGCGATCAGGAACAGGGCCGCAACCCTGGCGACGGCGATTGCCCCAGGCGGTCCGGCTATTGTCTCGCCCACTCTCCCGCCAAGACTGACCTCGCCGCCTAGCGTCACCCAGGAGAGCGATCCGAAGTAGACATCGTAGAAGGAGAGCAGCCCCAGCACTCCCGCCAGTGCGCTCACAGAAGAGACCCACAGGACGGTCCGTCGCAGAGGCGTGACCGGCGCGAAGGCGATAGCCGTGAACGCCACGACCCAGACGGCAACGGCTGCAAGCCCCAGGCTGAGCGCGGTCAGGGCGGACTGTTCCAGCGCCGAGTACGCCTCCAGCAGTGTTTGCCGGTACCAGTAGCCGGCCGCGGCCACAGATAGGACCACAAAGATGACGGCCGCCAGCCCGGCCGTGGACGACAGAATACGACGAATCATCACCTAGCCTCCAGAGGCTTGTCCGGTGGCTTGCCACCTAAGGACCGGAGCGCCGGTGGGCTGCCGCGGACTCGATTCAGTCTTCCCGCAGGTGCACCAAGACGGTCGGTCGGGTCCGGGTCTCTTCGTAGAAGATTTCGGACACTCGACCCTGTAGCAGGCTGCGGGTTCTGTCGTAATCTAAGACTTGTTCAATGCTTTGGTCTAGGCAAAACAGCACTTCTTCGGAGACTCTTTCGAGGACTCCGGCCGAGTCCACTGTCCCGGCGACACCCGCAGACATCACCTTCGGCTCCCTCAGCAAGCCCGACTCGTCCCGGGCCGTCGAGGCCGTCACCACCACTACGCCTCCGCGAGCCAGCTTCAATCTCTCGTCGAGCACCCTGGTCTCGGTCCAGCGGTGCTGACCCGCGATGTAGACGATTCCGGCGGGGACCGCGTCTACCACCTCGCCGTAGTCCTTGGTCAGCTCCAGGACGTCGCCGTCCTCGAGTACGAAGGTGTTCGAGGCGGCAACCCCGGCCGAGCGCGCGATCGCGGCATGGGCTACCAGGTGCCTGTACTCCCCGTGCACCGGCACGAAGAACCGCGGCTTGACCAGGCCGAGCATCATCTTCAGCTCCTCCCGGCTGCCGTGCCCGTGCACGTGGACCATGGCAATCCGGCTATAGAGGACGTGCGCGCCCTGCCGGTGCAGGTTGTCGATGGTCCTGGCTACCAGCGTCTCGTTGCCCGGTATCGGCGAGGCGGAAACCACGACCGTATCGCCCGGAACGATCTCGATGTCCGGGTGAGTCCCCATGGCGACCCTGACGAGGGCCGACGTCGGCTCTCCCTGGGCCCCCGTCGCAACGATCACCACCTCGTCCAGGGGCAGCCGCCGCGCCTGCTTCGCGGATACCAGGACGCCGTCGGGCACCTTCAGGTAGCCCATCTGCCTGGCCATGCGCACGTTGTTGATCATGCTCCGGCCGATCACCGCCACCTTCCTGCCGTGCCTGGACGCTGCGTCGACGATCTGCTGCACCCTGGAGATGAGCGAGGCGAAGGTCGCGATCATCACGCGCCCTTCGGCTTCTCCCATAACCCTGTCCAGTGCCTCGCCGACTACCTGCTCCGAGGGTGTGTAACCCTCTACTTCTGCGTACGTGGAGTCCGAGCAGAGCAGGAGCACCCCCTTCGACGCCATCCGAGCCAGGGCCGCGAAGTCCATCACCTTGCCGTCCGCGGGCGTGTGGTCGATCTTGAAGTCGCCGGTGTGGACGACCAAGCCCAGCGGCGTCGTCACCGCTATTCCCATGGCGTCGGGGATCGAGTGGCACACGCGGAAGAACTCGACGCCCAGCCCTCCGACCCGGAACGGCTCGTACGGTTCCACCACGTTGAGTCTGGCACCGGCCAGCAAGCCCCGTTCCTTCAGCTTCACACTGATCAGGCCGTGGGCCAGCCGGGGGGCGTACACGGGCACGTCCAGGTCCTCAAGCACCCAAGGCAGAGCGCCGATGTGGTCCTCGTGGCCGTGCGTTATGAGGATGGCCCGTACCTTGGAGCGGTTCTCCAGCAGGTACGTGATGTCGGGAATGGCGAAGTCGACCCCAGGGGTGCTCTCATCGGGGAACAGGACGCCGGCGTCGATGACGACGATGTCCTCGCCGTACTCCAGCGCCAGCATGTTCTTCCCGATTTCGCCGAGCCCGCCCAGGGGGACGACGCGCAGCCGGCTCACTGGAAGAGGCTGAGCTGCTCGGATGTCTGCTCTTCCACGGGTGCCGAGGGTTCAGGCCCTGCGCCCGACAACAGCTCGCGCAGGTTCCTGAAGTCCTGCTCGATGGCGGGCCGCAGCCTTGGATTGTGCAGCGCGGCCGCCGGATGGTATATGGGATAGGCCGTGTAGCTGTTCAGCTTCCTGGGCTTGCCACGCGACTTGCTGAGCTGCTCGCCGGGGAAGAAGCGCTGGAAGGAATAGCGTCCCAGCGTCACCACCACCTTGGGGCCGATCATCTCCAGCTGGCGATCCAGGAACGGCCTGCAACTCTCAATCTCGCCCGGCAGCGGGTCCCTGTTGTTTGGGGCGCGGCACTTGATCATGTTCGTGATGTAGACGTCGCTGCGGGCCAGCCCGATCGATGCCAGCAGCTCGTCCAACAGCTTGCCCGCCGGACCGACGAAGGGCCGTCCCTCCCTGTCCTCGTGGAAGCCCGGGCCTTCCCCGATGAAGACGATGTCGGCGTCAAGAGAGCCCTCTCCCGGCACGGCGTTCGTGCGCTTGCCCGAGAGGGAGCATCGAGTACAGTCGTGGATCTCACGGACGAGAAGATCGTACTGCGGCATGGGGGCAAGCCTCGGGAAATGTGGGCGAATCGTACCAACAACGCGTCCACAGCGTCAACGAGAGAATGCGCTTCTCATACCCGGGGTAGGGCACGCGTCACACCCCGGCAAAGAGTCCCCAAAGGACCCGGTGAGGCCGCCGGGGCTAGTCGGAGACGCCGTGCTCCTTGAGGTAGTCGATGGCTGCCTGGACGGTGGTGATCCCCTCGGCGTCCTCGTCCGAGATCTCGATCGGCGTGTCGTCCGTGCCGAACTCCTCCTCGAAGGCCATGATCAGCTCCACGAGGTCGAGGGAGTCGGCGTTCAGGTCCTCTGTGAACGAGGCATCGGGCACGACCTCGTCCGTCTCTACGCTCAACTTGTCCGCAACCACAGTCTGGACTCTCTCAAGAACCGTTGACATCGACCACCTCCATCGTCTTGCCGTTCCTGTCAGCCTCTCCAGAGGCTTGCCGCTCGGCCAGCACGGACCCCAGTACGCCGTTCACGAACCTGAAAGACGCGTCGGAGCCGAACGTCTTGCCTATCTCCACTGCCTCGTTGATGGCCACCCTCGGAGGCGTTTCCCCGTCGATCTCCAACTCGTAAACTGCCACTCGAAGCAGATTGCGGTCAACCGACGCCAGCTGCCGTATGGGCCATGCAGGGGCATGCGTCCCTATAATTCTATCTATCCGTTCGAGATTCTCAAGGACTCCCCGCACTATCTTGCGGGCAAACGACTCCACGGCATGAGGCCGGGACAACTCCCGGACCCTCTGGGCCACCACGCTCTCCGGGTCGTGCCGGGACCCGTCAATCTCGTAGAGGGCCTGGAGTGCCAAGACCCGCGCCCTTCGCCGCGCAGTATAGGGCGTCGCTGTGCTTGTCACGCCGTCGAGCCTGGGTGAACGCTACGCCGAGCCATGCCCCTGTTGGCTGGCTACTTGGAACCCAGCAAGAGGACGGCGTCCATGTCGCTGATGCTCACGGACGAGACAGACCGGTCTATCCTCTTTGCCATGCCGCTGAGCGTCCTGCCCGGCCCTATCTCGATGAAGCGGGCCACGCCGGCTCCCAGCATATAGTCCATCGACCGCTTCCATTGGACACAGCTCGATATCTGGCTGATCACCTCCCCCTTGACCTCGTCGGCCGTGGTGAGAGGTTGCGCATTGCAGTTTCCCACTATCGGGATCCTGGGATCGCTGAACCTTACGTCGCTCACCGCCCGTATCAGCCCTTCCTTGGCGGGCTCCATTAGGGCCGAGTGGAAGGCGCCCCCGACCCTCAGGGGGACCGTCCTCTTGGCGCCCCGGGCCGACGCCAGGTCGAGCGCGATGGCGATTGCCAGCAGGTCACCGCTGATTACGACCTGCTCGGCAGTATTGATGTTCGACACGTACGTGCCGGTCTCCCTCGCGATCTCTTCGATCGTGTCCAGGTCCAGGCCGAACACCGCGGCCATTCCACCCGGCTGCTGTTCGCACGCCGCCTGCATCAGCCTGCCACGCTCCTGCACCAGCCTCGCCGCTTCCCCTACCTCCAGCACCCCGGCCACCGCCAGGGCCGTGAACTCACCGAGGCTGTGCCCGGCCATGAACGCCGGGGGCGGCATGCCCTCCGGTCCGAGCTGCTCTTCCATCGCCATGGTCGTTGCCAAGCTGACGGCCATGATTGCCGGCTGGGCATTCATGGTGTCGCGGAGCTGGTCTTCGGGCCCGTTGAACACCAGCTTGGAAAGCGGACGCCCAAGCGCCATGTCCACTTCGTGGAATACCGACCGGGCCGACGTGGACATGTCGTAGAGCTGGGTCCCCATCCCGACCGCCTGTGAGCCCTGGCCCGGGAACAGGTACCCCACGCCTCGATCGCCCTTCGCCTTGGGAAACATGAAACCCATAGTCTTGCCGAGCGGCTGACCCGCCGCCTATTCGACCTCGGCGGACTTGACTGCGACGACTTCGCGACCGTTGTAATAGCCGCACGGTGTGCACACCCGGTGAGGCCTGTACGCCTTTCCGCACTGCGGGCAGGAGGAGAAGTGCAGGCGCTTGAGGGCGTGGTGAGCGGCTCTCTTACCCTTTCGCCCCTTCGAATGCTTCTTCTTTGGTAGTGGTGGCATTGCCTTATCTCTTTCCCTTGTCCGCGCCGTTCGCCGCCAACGTCAGCAGCGCTCCCCACCGCGGGTCCCGCTCATGCCCATCGCAGCCGCACTCCCCATAATTCAGGTCTGTGCCGCAGCCGGGACAGATGCCCTTGCAATCGGGGCTGCACACGGGCTTCATGGGCGGGGCGATTTCCAGGTACTGTTGAACGGCCTCCGTCAGGTCGAGTATGTCGTCGTCGATCCTGAGCCGCTCGCTCTCCTCCTCCTCAGACGAGCCGGCGGACAGCGTCTCCTCGTCGATGGCCAGCTCCAGGGGTTGGGTGTACTCCTGCAGGCAGAGGCTGCAGGAGGAACTCACGCTCGACTCCAGCGACGCCGACACCCACAGCCCGTCGCTCGTCCTGAACAGCTTCACCGAGCCATGGACATCATGCGACCCGTCGTCGTGCGTGACCCTCTCGGCCACGTCGTAGGTACGGACGGACCCGCTCGGCTCCTTGAGCAGCTGCGAGACGTTAATGTGCAACCCGCCCAACCCCATGAAACAGCAAACTGCAAGCTCACGCCTGCAGTCGGTTCAGTGTATCTACACACGGACCCCGTGTCAAGGTTGCCTACGTGGCGTCCCCCGCCTTGACACGTCCTCCGGCGATAACCTAGTCTGAAGCCCCGAACAGCAACCCCGAGATGGAGGGCCCCCGGATGACCTACGAGTTCGACCACGTTCACCTGAAGGCCCCAGACCCGAAAGCTGTTGTCGACTGGTACGTCGGCGCGTTCGGATTCAAAATCATCAGCGACGCTGTCCGCCCCTGGGGCGACCGCTTCATCCGCTGCGAGACGTCGGACGGGGCCGTCGTCAATATCTCCGGCGCGCGGACCGACGAGAAGTTGGGAGACTCGGATGCCAGCGCCCACTATGGCCTCGAGCACATGGGCATAAAGGTCGAGGACATGGCCGCCGAGATCCCAAGGCTCACGGCTATGGGCGCCCAGCTCATGGAGGGCCCGGTCGACGTGCCGGGCGGTCCCATCATAGCCTTCATCAAGGCCCCGGGCGGCGTTAGGGTAGAGCTGCTCCAGCACCGTTAGTGAGGGCTGCATATAGGCGCTGACTTGGCATGAACGCGATCTTCGGCAGGATGATCAGGGCGCTCACCTTCGACGAGCGCCTTTACCTTGAGATCGCCGGCGACCCCACGGCCATCACCCAGGCGGGGATGATAGTGCTGCTCAGCGCGGTTGCCCGCGTCCTCGGCCTACAGGTCGGGTGGCAGGACCTCATCCTGCTCCACATGGTCCAGCTCGTGATCTGGTGGGCTATCCTCAGCCTGACCATATGGGCGGTGGGGAACAGGCTCTTTCCTCCACTGCCGACGGACTACGGTGCGAGCAGCCCAGGCCCCGACCCTTTGAAGGTGGCGCGCGTGTTGGGCTTCGCCATGACGCCTCGGCTCTTCCGAAGCCTCGCGTTCATTCCGACCGTGGGGTTGTTCATCTCCTATGCGGCCACCTTCTGGCAGATCTTCCTGATGATCATCGCCGTCCGGGTGCTCTTCGGGTACAACGAGGAGCTGCGGCCGATATACGTGGTTGCCGTGGGACTCCTACCCCTCATGATCGGGCTGGAGCTGCTGGAGCTGATCGAGACATAGCCGACTCGACGGGGAGGCGCACGCATGGCTCACGACTGCATATTCTGCAAGATCAGGGACGGCGAGATTCCCGCCGACATCGTCCACTGCGACGACCACTGCTTCGTGATACGAGACATCGCCCCCAAGGCCCCCGTGCACCTGCTGGTTATACCTAACCTACACATCGGACCCCTGAGCGCGCTGTCCGTGGACGAGCGCGCCGCCATAGGAGGCATGTACGCCGCCGCCGGACGGATGGCCGCCGGCGAGGGCGTGGACTCGTCGGGTTACAGGCTCGTGGTGAACCAGGGCCGGGACGCCGACCAGACGGTCGCTCACCTTCACCTGCATGTTCTGGGCGGGAGGCCGCTGGGCGAAATGGCCTAACATGTCTTAGACTACAACCTGCTATTATTCGAAATCAGGACAGTCTTGACTGGAATGGAAGGAGAACAATTGGCGACAGAGGGACTAGGAGAGCGGCAGGTAGCCGTACTGATTGACTATGAGAACGTGGGCCTGGCCGCGATACAGTGGCTCCTCGACCAGGTCTCCGACCACGGCCGGGTCATCGTGAAGCGCGCATATGCGGACTGGTCCCAGTCCGGCTCGGGCCGCGACCAGAGACGCCAGCGCGACCAGCTTCTCGAGCTGGGGATCGAGCCCATCCACCTCTTCCACTCGGCCTCGGGCAAGAATTCGAGCGATATCCGCCTGGCGATAGACGCCGTCGAGCTGATGTACAACTCCCCCGTCGACACCTTCGTCATCGTCTCGTCCGACACCGACTTCGTCCCCCTCGTCAGCCGCCTCCGGGCTGCGGGCAAGGGCGTGATAGGCGCGGGACGAAAGAAGGGAGTCTCCCAGACCCTCGTCAGGTCGTGCGACCGCTACTACTACCTAGAACAGGCCAGCTCGTCGACCAAGTCGGCGGAAACGACTGAGCAGAGGCCCGGCGAGAGCCTCCTCGTCCGGGCCGTGCGCTCCGGCATGGACGCCCAGGGCCAGATCAACGGCGGCAAGCTGATGGAGACGATGCAGCGGATGGACCCGAGCTTCGACTACCGGGGCCTGGGCTACTCAACCTTCTCGCGGTACCTGGAGGCGTCGTCCGAGGTGTCGGTCACCCGCCCCAGGGGCGGCGGCAACATGTCCGTGGAGCTCTTCGAGGGCTCCGAGCAGCCCGATGCATGGCACAACGGCATCGACCAGGCGTGGCTGGAGCGCGCGCCGAACTCCGGCGACCGGATGGCCGGAAGCACCGCCGCCAACGACGCGGCGCGTGTTCTCGGGGTCGGCAAGCTGAGCGCCTCCAAGTACAAGACCCTGCAGAGGCTGCTGGAGGCGAGCCCGCTGCTGAGCTCGCGTTGGGAGCGGGACAGGTACATCATCCGCCGCCGCTAGGCCTGGCGCTCTCGTCGTTCAGACGTCGAGCACCATCAGCTCTTCTCCCCACACGACGCGGCCGTCGTAGATGCGGGTGATGTCGGCCAGGGCGCGCTCAGTTTGCCCTGGGGCGTCCAGGCTAATGGCCTGGTGCACCAGCACGAGGCTCTTCGCGCCGGCATCCCGCGCCATCTCGGCCGCCGTCTCGCTGTGGCACATGTAGTCGGCCTCGGCCGTGCCCGCCACGTCCTCCTCCACGTCGACGCAGATGCACACCAGCATATCGACGTCCGTCGCGAGGTCGGTCACGGACTTGCAGGCCCGGGTGTCGCCCGTGACGACGATGCTGCCCTCGTCGCTGTCGATCCGGTAGGCCAGCGAGTCCAGCCACGGCTCCACGTGCTCGGCGGGCGCGGCAGTGATATCCCAGTTGCTCCCCTGGGTAACCTTTCCCGGCCCTATGTCCGTCACCGTGAACGCCGGCGCCGGCCTCGGCAATACGCCGCCTCTGCTCGTGTAAGCGTTCAGGCTGAGCGGGTGATTGATCCGGGCGATCCAGTCGTGGGCGAATGCGCCCTCGTGCTCGTCCATAAGCCTGTGGTGAAGCTGCTCGGTCAGCGCAGGTCCCAGCACCTGCAGCTCGCTCTCGCCCCCCACGTGCAGGTTCCACCGGCTGAGAATGAAGCATGGGTAGTCGACGTCGTGGTCGTAGTGGTGGTGGGTGAAGAGCAGGTAGTCGATGTCAACGGGGCTGAGCCCGGCCTTCGACAGCTTGTGCGTCGTGGCCGGGCCACAGTCGAACATGATGTGATCGCCGCCGACCTTCACGACGTAGGCCGAGCCGAACCTGTCCGGCGACGGTCTTGGGGTGCCTGCGCCGAGGATGTACAGCTTCACTGGTCCAACCCCCCGGTCGGAATGGAGCAGGCTATCGAAGTCTTCGAAAGCCGAGTGGCGTCTGCGGCATGGTCGAGGCTCCGCCCGGCCCCAGGTCCTTCGCGTTGCTCAGGACGACATTGTGGGGTGTTGCGGCCGTTCAGATTTCCAGCTCCATCAGCTCGCGCCCCCACACGACCGACCCGTCGTATATCCGGGTGATGTCGCGCAGGGCCCGCTCCGTCTCCCCGGGGGAGTCAAGCTCCTCGGCCTGGTGTACCAGTACGAGGCTCTTCGCGCCCGCGTCCCGCGCCATCTCGGCCGACGTGACGCTGCCGCACATGTACTCGGCTTCAGGCGTGCCCTCGATCTCCTCCTGCACATACACGCAGAGGCAGACCAGGACGTCCGTTTCCGCCGCCAGGTCCGTCACCGTCTGGCACGGCCGCGTGTCGCCGGTAACCACGATGCTGCCTTCGTCGCTGTCGATCCGGTATGCCAGCGAGTCAAGGTAGGGCTCCACGTGCTCTGCGGGCGCGGCTGTGATCTCCCAGTTGCTGCCCTTCACAACCTTGCCAGGCCCAATATCAGACACAGTGAAGGACGGCGCGGGCCTCGGCAGCACGCCGCCCCTGCTCGTGTACGCGTTCAGGCTAAGAGGGTGGTTGATCCGCGCTATCCAGTCGTGGGCGAATGCCCCCTCGTGCTCGTCCATTAGCCTGTGGTGCAGCTGCTCGGTCAGGTTCGGCCCGAACACCTGCAGCTCGTTCTCGTCGCCGACGTGCAGGTTCCACCGGCTGAGGATGAAGCATGGGTAGTCTACATCGTGGTCGTAGTGGTGGTGAGTGAAGAGCAGGTAGTCGATGTCCACTGGGCTGAGCCCAGCCTTTGACAGCTTGTGCGTAGTGGCGGGGCCGCAGTCGAACATGATGCAGTCGCCGCCCACTCTCACGACGTACGAAGAGCCGAACCGCTCCGGCGACGGCACCGGCGTGCCTGCGCCCAGTATGTACAGCTTCACTCGTTCAACCTCGAGCTCGGAGTCCTCTGCCTACTCCGCATCCTGTCCGGGCGGTGTGTACGCGACAGCCCTGTTCACGGCGGCGTCTACCTCCTCGGGCGTCAGGAGCACCGTGGTGCTCCCGCTCGACGACCCCGAAGCGCCAACGGCGAGCATGAGGGCTGCCATCGTCTCGTTGTCCGGGACGTCGACGATGGCGTACAGGTCGTGGTCGCCGAAGGCGTAATAGAAGGCTTCCAGAGTCCCTCCCGCCGCCTCTACGGTTCGCGCAGCGGCGTCACGGCGGGCCGTGCCGCCCTCCGTCACGAGTCCCTGCAGGCCCTCTCGCGTATACGAAAATCGCGCCAGGTACTTGGCCATCGCTCCCTCCGAGCCTTCTTTTCTCGAACGCCGCATAGGGTAGCCATGCGGAGAACCCGTTTCAAGACCCGCCCCGGGCCTGGGCGGGTCCCTAACCCCCTTCTCCCGCCAGGGAGAAGGCTGGGATGAGAAGGAGGCATCTGTCTCCCGCTCAAGGTCGCGCATCACCCTTGGATGACCAAGCCTCCTCGCGGCTACCCCTCGATCAGCGCAAACGCATACTCAGCCAGCACCCGCACGTCCTTCGGCGGCGCCTCCGAAGGGCCCTCTCCGCCGACTATCGGCGTCCCGGACCTCAGGGTCTCCCTGTCGATCCAGTGCCACCCGTCATTCAACTCGCCGGGCTCGCCCGCCGGGCGGCAGAAGTAGATCATGTCGATGTGCTGGTGGTAGCCCTGCACCGGATCGTGGATGTCCTCGATCATGATCGTGAACGGCGGCTGGACGTGGTCCGGGTATTCGAGATCGAGGCGTGGCGCAGTCGGGACGACGACAGCGTCCAGGCCCGTCTCCTCCTCGACCTCGCGCACGACGGCCTGCACCGGGTCCTCGTTGGCTTCGACGTGGCCTCCCGGCGGGAGCCACGCCTTCACCTTGGGGTGCCAGTGCAGCGCCACCCGGCCCCGGTGCACGACGAATCCGGTCGCCGTGAAGTGCCTGGTTACGGCCATCCTACGACCCGGATTGAGGGGACTCCTCGCCCTGGCCCCGCTCGCGGGAATCCGTACCGTCACCGTCCTGCGCCTGGGAGGCCCGGCGCCCGGCCCGCTTCCCCAGGAAGATGGCCACTACCACGATGACGGCGATGATGGGGCTGAATACCAACAGCCATATGGAGCCGGTGAGAGCCGCTGCAGCGACGCCGGAGAGCGTCCGGACCGCGGTCTTCCACTGATCCGCGAAGCTCCAGCCGGCTATGAGCCAGCCCTGCGCCTCCCGGACGTGCACTTCCACCCTGCCGGAGCCCTCGACCTCGCCCGTCTCCATCATGCCGGTGATGGTGAGCCTAGCCGTGTAGGGCCGGGGCCGGTAGTTCTGGTAGACGTGGGCGGCGACCGCCGTGGTCACTCCCTCCGCGAGGCTACCCGAGGCCGGGTCGGAGCCGTCCCCGAAGTCCCAGGTATACCTAACGTCGGTCATACCTGCGGGCCTGGTGAAGGAGCCCGAAAGCGCGACCGTCTCGCCCTCCTCCGCCTCCGTCCACTCACCGGCGAAGACCTCGATATTCGGAATCCTCGAGACGGTGGCGATCAGCGTGTCCTCGCCCTCCGAGAGGCCGCCGTCGCCGAACCCGGTGATGTTGAACTGGACGATGTACGGCGAGTCCCGTTCATCCTCGTACCTGTGGTGGATCGTCGCCGTAACTCTGCGGTCGCCATCGCCCGTGGGAGCCGTGCGGTTGCCCGATACGACGTTCGAGCCATCGCCGAAGTCCCAGGTGTAGTCGAAGCTCTCGATGCCGTCGGGCGGCGTGAACGTCGCACGGAACCTGATCGGCTCACCAACGCCCGCCCTTACGTCCGGGCCGGCGTCGGGGACCATCTCACGCGGCTCCTCGGACAGCGACACGTTAAGGAGTGAGTACGCAGAGGTCTGCTCCAGGTACTTGATCCGCCCCTGCAGCCGCTCCACGTCCTCCTGGACCCTCGAGAGGTTCTGCTGCACGGCAAGCGCGTCGTCGACCTTCTCGGCCCGCTCCAGCAGCTTCAACAGCGCCTCCTCGGTCGCCATCGTGTTCTTCAGCCGGCTCGACAGGTCAACGTACTCGTCGGTGACGTCCCGGCTGTCGGAGCTCTCGTACTGCACCCTGAGCGAGAGCGCCCTGATGTCCAGCACCGCCTGGTCCAGCATGTCCGCCGGGACGCGGACCGATACGGAGCCGGTGTGCATCGCCGGCCTGTTGGACGAGACTACCCAGCCGCCCATCCGCTTCGCCAGGTGGCCGATGTCGTCGATTGCGGCGCCCACTTCGTCGACCTCGACCCCCATGTCGACCGTGCGGATGATTATCCGCTGCTGTGTGACGAGCTGGGCAAGCTGCTGCTCCGAAGAAGCGGCGGACTCCACCGACTGGCCTAGTGCGAGCTTGGCCGCGGCAGCCGGGGCCGGCGCGGCAGCCGGAGCGCCCGGAAGGCCGGGACGGCCCGGAGCGTCGGCGGCTTGCGACACGGTTCCCTCCTGCCGCACAGGCGCATCGGACATCGCCATAGCCGCTGGCTGCGCGGGCGCGGAAGCAAACTCCGCCTCGTCAGTCCCGCCCCAGAAGCCTTCCTCCTCGCCGGCCCCGCAGGCCAGTGCTCCGAGCAGCGCGACAACGATAATCGGGACGATCCACGGCCTCATACCAAGCATGTCATCCTCCATCGAGGAGTGGGGCTTCATGTAGAATAGAACGGCGATAAGCGCTGCTCGGTTATCATAGCACCACATACGACAGGGAGAGGTTGGACATGCAGCTCGAAGACAGGGTGGCGTTGGTAACCGGTGCGGGAGGCGGCTTCGGGCGGGCCATTTCCCAGGCCCTGGCGGCCGACGGCGCGCACGTCCTCGTCACCGACCTGCTCGAATCGGGCTCCGAGACGGCCGAGGAGGTCGGCGGGACCTTCATCCAGGCCGACATCTCCACCATGGAGGGCACCAACGACCTCGGCAGGCGTGCCCTCGAAGAGGTGGGCGGCGTCGACATCCTGGTCAACAACGCCGGCATACAGCAGATCCACCCGGTCGACGAGTTCCCCGACGAGCAGTGGGCGAAGATGATGCAGATAATGCTCAACGCGCCGTTCCAGCTCACCAAGGCCGTCGTGCCGGGCATGAAGGAGCGCGGCTGGGGCCGCATCATCAACATCTCGTCCATCCACGGCCTCGTCGCCAGCCCCTACAAGTCCGCCTACAACGCCGCCAAGCACGGCGTCATCGGCCTGACCAAGACCGTAGCCCTCGAGGTCGGCGACTACGGCATCACCGTCAACTCCATCTGCCCCGGCTACGCCAACACCCCCCTCGTCCAGAAGCAGATCGGCGATCAGTCTCGCACCCTCGGCATCCCCGAGGCGAACGTCGTCACCGACGTGATGCTCGCTCCGTCCGCCATCAAGCGCCTCGTCGAGCCCGATGAGATCGCCGCCATGGCCGCCTACCTCTCATCCGACGCCGCCCGCTCCATCACCGGCGCGTCGATATCGGTGGATGCGGGCTGGACGGCGCGCTAGGAGGGTTGAATGGGAATCACACAAGTCACCGTTACGGTCCGGAACCCTGCGGAGCCGGACAGGACCTGGGAAGGGCTATTCCTGGTAGATACCGGCGCTATAGACTCCCTCGTGCCCAGGCAGCACCTGGAATCCATCGGACTCAAGCCCAAGGGCCAGCGTGTATACGGCCTCGCCGACGGCAGCGAGGTCAGGATGGACGTCACCACTGGCGACATCGAGTTCATGGGAGACATCGTTGGGTCGACAATCGTGATTGGCGAAGACGACTCCGAACCGCTGCTCGGCGTAACCGCCCTCGAATCCGTGGGCATCGAAGTGGACCCACGCAACCAGAAGCTCACGAGACTGCCATCCACCCGGCTCAAGAGCCTCTACAAGCACAACAGGTAGGGATGATGTTCGCAGTCCTGCCAAGGGCGCTGCAGGCGTGACGGCAGACCTGCCCGCACTTACCCGGGTCTACCAGAACCACCACCTGGACAGCACACGCTGGGAGCGCTTCCAGCCGCGCGACGACGATATAGTCGTAGCCACGCCCTACAAGTCCGGCACGACATGGATGCAGACCATCGTTCGCAGGCTCCTGTTCGGTGAGCGCGAGGCTGGCATGCCCTCGCTGGGCGAGCTGACCCCCTGGATGGACCGGCGGCTGTCGCCCCTGGACGTCGTCATCAGCGACCTGGAGGCCCAGGAGCACCGGCGGTCGGTCAAGACGCACCTCCCGCTCGACGGCCTGCAGTACTACCCGCAGGTCAAGTACGTGGTCGTCAGCCGCGACGCGCGCGACGTCTTCATGTCGCTCTGGAACCACTACAGCAACTACACCGACCACTTCTACCACCTGCTGAACGACACCCCGGGCAGGGTCGGCGACCCGCTGCCGCGCTGCCCGGATGACATACGCCAGCTGTGGCGCATGTGGACCACGAGGGGCTGGTTCGAGTGGGACAGCGAGGGCTTTCCCTACTGGTCCAACTTGAGGCACGTGCAGACCTGGTGGAATCACCGCCACCTGCCAAACATCCTGTTCGTCCACTTCAACGACCTGCTGGCAGACCTCCCGGGCGAGGTGTGCAGGGTCGCCCGGTTCCTCGACATCGAGCTAGGCGACGAGTCCCTGGAGTCGACCGTGGACGCGGTCACGTTTAGTTCGATGAAGCAGAATGCCGAGCGGACGTGGCCTCGCCTGGACAGCCTGATGAGCGGCGGCGCGCAGACGTTCTTCCATAGCGGCTCGAACGGCCGGTGGAGGGAGGTCCTGACCGAGGAGGACCTGGAGCTATACGAGGCGGCGGTAGCCCGGGAGCTGTCCGAGGACTGCGCCCACTGGCTTGAGGGCGGCAGCTCGGCACTCTAGCCCGCCCAGCATCCGGTCTACAAGGCTCCTTCCCGCTATTGGTCCGACAGTTCGGGAGTTCGTACGTAGTCTACGTCGAGGAACGACCAAAGTGACTGCCCGTGTGATCGTCACCATTACGCTCATGGTGCTTTCGCTCGTCGCATGCACCGATAGCCCTACTAGTACCCCTACCCCTCACCCAGCAAGATTAGCCTCAGACCGCATGGCCAGTAGTATCGAGGCCATGCGCGCCGCCAACGTTGCTTTGATAGATGTCACTGCGGCGGTTAATGATGCTTTCATAGGTGCCGCTGCGACTAATGATTCCTTCGAGGATGAGTCAGCCGCCTTGGATGCCTATGCAGCCACTTTGGATCAAGCTCTTGAGACCCGTCGCGTTGCCATGGAAACTGCTGTCAACTTATTTGCTGGTGCAATGGTAAGACTAATGAGAGTAGCTGCCTATGACCAGATCGACTTTTTCTTGACTGGTGTCCCCGCCCTCGGTGCTATGGGCGCAGTACAGGTAGCTGCCCACAAGGCCTATCACACCGCGCGCGAGGACGGTTTTCAGGGGATTCAGGATGCTGCCTACACTGCTACTGGAGAACGTGGGAGATTGGCCGCCTTGGAGGCGTTCGCTGAAGGATGCCCCGCCTTGCTTGCTGCAATTGAGGACTCCTACACTGCCGCAGAGGCTGTCAATGTGGCTGGCGCCGAGCTTCAGGATGCATTCTTCGAAGTCATGCACGAAAGAAAGCCCCCACAATATGGCGACGATTATGCCGCGGCCACAAGAGCAGCCACGGGAGCCATTGACTCCGAAGCCGTGAGAGAAGCCGTAGCGAAAGCCGCCAGCGAGGCCTACTCCACCTCTCCGAAGGCGGCGTTTGACGCTGCCTTCAACGTGTTTCAGGAGCACCTCTCCTCCGCAATAGCCTCTGTCCCCACCCCCACGTCGACCCCGAGATAGTAACTGTCACTCGAATTGCCGGCTGCCGTACAGGATCATCCCCAACCCCAGCGCACCGACCAGGACCCAGTGCGTCATCTGGATGTACACAAGTTGCGCCTGCGCGATGCTGCCCGTATCCAGGTAGTACCAGTCCCCCAGCACGCCGAGCCAGTTCATGACGGCCAGCACCAGTAGGAACGATCCGACGAGTAGGAACACCACCTTCATGTTGACGAGCGATAACACAATCGACATGCGCATTGCCGGTACCTCCTTACCGGCGGGCAGGCTACTCACGCGCCTACCGTGAGTCAACCCTGAGTCCACGCAGCCGCCAAACACGCAGAGGCAGGACGGGGCAGCAGCAATAACAGAGCGGGGCCCGCACGTTCGCCCTGAGCCGGTCGAAGAGCCTGCGCTGAGCTTGCCGAAGGGGCAGTGCTCCGCGAACACAGAGGAGCTTGGAGGTCTCCGCAAGGTATAGCTTGAACGGGCGCGGGCAGCCTAAGCCCCGACCGTCGGCACGCCAAGCTCCCCGATCAACGCGCTCAGCTTGCCCACATCCTCCTCGCTGACCTGCCCCAGCCGGGCCAGCACCGCGTCCAGCCGCGCGGACATCTCCTCGAAGACCTCGTACGCCTGGCTTGTCGGCGGGTGGTCGCCTGACGACACGACCACTGTGAGCTCGGCCAGCTTGGCGTCGAGACGAGCCTCGTGCGAGATGCCGCCGAGCTGCCCGTCGACCTTGAGCTGCACCAGCGACTCCTCGATCCCATCGAGCGCCTTCACCACCACCTCCGCGGCCTCCACGACTGCTGTGAAGCGCTCGTCCGACGACGCCCGCTCGCTCCACTCCCTTGCCTGCTCGCGGATGGCGCGGGCCTGGTGGACCGACCGGCTCAGCTCCGTGCGCCTATCCCTGATGTTCAGGAGCAGGTTGCGCTGCGCCTCCAGATCGTCAATGGACGCCTCGCCCCTCGGGTCCGCCATCAGCTCGAACGGCTGCGTGTTGACGTGGCCCCCAACCGTAAGTTGCGCCTCGTACCTGCCGGGCACCGCCAGCGGGCCGAGCAGGCCCTTATCCGCCGCGCCCGCGCCCGGCACCCCGACAGCACCGGGGTGCCTCATGTCCCACTCGAAGACGTTGACCCCCGGCTCGGACCCCAGCAGCGGCTCCTCCGGCGCGCCGGTCTCCGGATCACCCGCCGCATTGGACGAGAAACTCCTCACCAACCGCCTGGACGAGTCGCGGATCTCCAGCCCGACCTCGCCCGCATCCTCCGGCACCGAGTATCGGATGACCACGCCGTCCGGCGGGTTCTCGCCCGCGTCCAGGAAGCGCGGCCCTCTGTGGCCCCCGGACAGATGCGTCGCCTGCTCCGCGGCCCCATACCCATAGCTCTTGGCCGGCACCGAAACACGCAGCCCCTTCGGAAAGGGTATCCGGTACGTGTCGGCGGGCCTGAACAGGCGCGCGCCGTCCTCCGGCTCATCGGCCTGGCGCAGGTACGTCAGGTCGTCCAGCACCCAGAACGACCGCCCGTGCGTGCCGGCGACCAGCTCGCCCTCCCGCGCCGATATGTCGTGGATCGGCGCGACCGGCAGGTCGAGCTGCAACGGCTGCCATCTTGTCCCGTCGTCGAAAGACACGTAGATCCCCGTCTCCGTTCCCGCGTAGAGCAGCCCCGGACGCACCAGGTCGGCCCTGATGACCCGCGTGAAGTCGCCCTCTCTTATGCCGTCGTTAATTCGCGTCCATGTCCTGCCGGAGTCCGTAGTCCGGTACAGCAGCGGCTCGTAGTCGTCCAACTTGTACCGCGTGACCGCCATGTACGCCGTGCCCCGGTCGTGGGGCGACGGATCGATGGTGCTGACCGTCGCCCACTCCGGCATGTCGGGCGGCGTCACGTTCCGCCAGCTCGCTCCCCCGTTCGTCGTCAGGTGCAACAGCCCGTCGTCGGAGCCCGCCCACAGCATCTCCGCATCCAGCGGCGACTCCGCCAGCGCGAATATCGTGCCGTAATGCTCCGGCCCGGTAGTGTCTATGGTGATAGGCCCGCCCGCGGCCTCCATCTTCGTCTCGTCGGCCCGCGTCAGGTCGGGGCTGATCTCCTCCCAGCTAGTCCCCTCGTCCAGCGACCGCAGCACCACGTTCGCCGCGACGTACAGCACGCCCGCGTCATGGCGCGAGGCGACTATCGGGTACGTCCACTGGAACCGGTACCTGTGGTGCTTAACCCCGTAGCCCCAGTTGAACTCCGGCCACGGCGCGATGACCCGTGTTTGCTCAGTGCGGCGGTCGTAGCGAAGCAGGATCTCGCCGCCGTGGGTCGGCGTACCCGAGTACACCACGTCCGGGTCGCCGTGCTTGACCGCGATGTGCCCGCACTCCGAGTTGCCCACCCGCTCGCACTCCCGCCACTCGATGGCGCCCTTGATGGATCGGCCCGGCACGCTGACGGCCGTGTTGTCCTGCTGAGTCCCGTACGCCTTGAACGGGAACTGGTCGTCCGTCACCACGTGGTAGAGCTGGGCCGTCGGCTGGTTGTAGAGCGACGACCACGACTCGCCGCCGTTGAACGACACGCACGCGCCGCCGTCGTTCCCCTCGATCATCCTGTTCGTGTCGTTTGGGTCGATCCACAGGTCGTGGTTGTCCCCGTGCGGGGTCGTAACCTCCGTGAACGTGCTCCCGCCGTCCGTCGACTTCCATGCCTTCAGGTTCAACGCCCACACGGTGTTCTCGTCCTGCGGGTCAGCGAAGACGTAGCTGTAGTACCAGGGCCGCTGCATCAGGTTTGCGTCGCTGGTCAGATGCTGCCACGTCTCGCCCCCGTCGTCGGAACGGAACAGCCCGCCCTCTTCCGCCTCGACGATGGCCCACACGCGCCCAGGCATAGCCGGTGAGACGGCCACCCCGATGCGGCCCTTCACCCCCTCGGGCAGCCCCTGGTTGCGCGTGAGATCGTCCCAAGTGTCGCCGCCGTCCGTCGACCGGAAGATCCCGCTGCCGGGCCCGCCGCTCGTGAAGCTCCACGGCTGCCGCCGCGTCTCCCACGCCGCCGCGTAGAGTATCCGCGGGTTGTTCGGGTCCATGCACAGGTCGGCGGCCCCGGCCCGGTCGCCCCGGTCCAGCACCCGCTCCCAGCTCTCGCCCCCGTCGGTCGTGCGGAACACCCCGCGCTCGTCGTTGGGCCCGAACGCGTGCCCGAGCGCGGCGACGTACGCCACGTCCGGGTCCGACGGGTGTATCCGCACCCTCGCGATGTGCCTGGTGTCGCGCAGCCCCACGTTCCGCCAGGTGCGCCCGCCGTCCGTCGACCGATACACCCCGTCCCCGTGGGACACGTTGCCCCTGATGCAGGCCTCGCCCGTCCCTGCGTACACCACGTTGGGGTCCGACTGGGAAACGGCAATCGCGCCCACCGACGCCGTACCGAAGTAGCCGTCGGAAACGTTCTCCCAGTAGGTGCCGCCGTCCTCAGTCTTCCACACGCCGCCCGCGCAAGCCCCGAAGTAGAACACCCCGCGCTCCACGGGATGCCCTGCCACCGCAACCACCCTCCCGCCCCGAAACGGCCCAATACACCGCCAGTGCAAAGCTTCGAGTCGCTTGGCCTGCAGGTCAGGAATAGGTTCGCGGTAAGTGTTCATGTGTACACCTGGATGGAATCGCATGGGGGGGTTCCCATGTATAATGCGCCGCGGTCGATGCTGTTGCGGCCTGGCCAGAGCATACATGCCCCGCCAACCGTATGCGAGGAGCGTCCAAGGATAGGTACTTCGCCCTGAGCCTGTCGAAGAGGCAGTACCACGCCAGCCCGGGCAAATCTGAGACAGTCGCCAAGAGTCCTGAAGAGGCAAGCCCGCAGTGAGAATACCGTTCGTCCTGAGCTTGTCGAAGGACAGTGCTCATGAAGTGCGGGAACTCCCGGAATAATCCTAAAGCCCGCCTCTCACCACCCCGGAGCCCGCCTTGTCCTGGATAGCCATCACCCTCCTCGGCGCTGTCGTGCTGGGCCTCGTCGGCGTCCTCGACAAGGCCTTCATACACCACTACGCCCGGTCCCTCCGCACCCTCCCGTTTCTAATCGGCGTCAGCCACATACCCATTTCAGCCGTGTTCGCCGCCATCTCGCCCCTGGACGGCCTGACCCTCGAAGCGGCCGGCTTGGCCCTGGCCGCGGGACTCTTCGGCGGCCTCAGCGCCGTGGTCTTCTTCCGCGTAATGGCGAGACGGGAGGTGTCACGTACCATCCCCGTAGTCCAGACATTCCCGATATTCGTCGCGCCCGCCGCCGTCCTCTTCCTGGGCGAAAGTCTCAGGCTGCTGGACTGGGCGGCCATTGTCGTTACGGTAGTCGGCGCGGTCATGATGTCGGTGCGTCAGGACGCCGGCGGCCGTGGGTTCGCCATCGACAGCTCCTTCTACCAGCTCCTGGGCGCGAGCCTGCTCATGGCGGCCATGAACCTGGCGGCCAAGCAGGCGCTGGATACGCTGCCGGTGCTGCTGGTCCACGCACTCCGGTCCATCGGCGTAGCCGTCGTGCTGCTGGCCTTCACCGCCCGCATGGAGCCCGTACTCGAGCTTCGAAGGATGATACGTTACAGGAGTCCAGCCCTGGCGGTCTTCGGCGTCAACGAGTTCCTGGTCGTCAACACGGGGATGGTACTGAACCTCTGGGCCACCTCGCTCGGCCCCGTGTCCCTGGTCACCGCCCTCTCGGCCAGCTCCTCGCTCTTCTTGCTCCTCTACAGCACCCTGCTGGGCCTGCAATTCCGCGGGATGCTCGGCGAGCAGGTCACCCCCCGCGCCGTAACCGTCAAGGCCGCGGCCACCATCCTGATAGTAGCGGGCATCGCGACTATCTCCCTCAGGTGACTACCCAGATCGAATAGCGCCGAACCCAGCTATGCTACTCACTCATCGGTCTCCGGGGGTACCAGTGGCTCTATCTGCGAGATCAGCCTGGGGAGATCATCTTGCACAGTTTCCCACACCCTCCCAGTATCGACTTCGAAGTACCCGTGCACCAGTCGGTTGCGCATACCGATGATGTCTGTCCAAGGAAGGTCGGCGTGGGTCTTCTTCGTTTCAGCACTTATGTGGGCCGCTGCTTCCCCGATGATCTCAACCGCCTTGAGAACCGCGTACTGCCGAAGGCGGCTTCGCTCGAACTGCCCAAAAGTCAGCCCCTGTGCGAAGCGCACTCCGTCGCGGGCCGCAAGTAGCATGTCTAGGAGGTATGCATCCTCATCACGCGGCATGAATCACCTCTACCGCTTGGAGGACTGCCCTGCGGCGGAGATAGTTTCGGCTCCCTTCTACAGCCGTCCGCTCGACCAGGTCCACTGGTCTGCCGAGTATCCGGGAGAGCTCTTGCTCCATGTGACCGAGGTCGAAGAGGGAGTGACCGGCTTCCTGGCGAAAGCGCACGAGCACATCTACGTCGCTGTCCTGTCGAAAGTCCTCGCGCAGCACCGATCCAAAAAGCGCCAGCTCAGTAATCTGCCAGCGCTGGCAGTATGCAGCCACTTCCTCCTGCGGTATGTCGATCTGTATCGTCATTTGCCCGCCGCCGCATGGACTCTATCGTAATCTTACCCTACAGGTTCACGAAGCTGACGTTCGTGCCCACCGACGCCCGGTCCAGCCGCTCAATCTCCTCGTCGCAAAGGCTCCAACCGACCGCGCCCAGGTTCTCGTCCAGCTGCTCGATCGTGTCGTTGCCCGATATCGCGACCGAGATCTCCGGCTTCGACATCACCCAGTTCAGCGCCACCTGCCCCGGGGTCTTGCCCCTGTCCGCCGCGATTTCCCGGAGCGCGCTGATGATCCCCGGACCCTGCCCGGCGAACGACCGCTCGTACCGCGCCGGGTCCTTCGACGCCCACAGCGACCCCGGCGGAGGCGCCTCTCCCGGTGTGTACAGCCCGCTCAGGAGTCCCGCGCCCAGCGGGCTGAAAGCCATGGCGCCGAGCCCTTGGTCCCGCAGCAGCCCGAACATCTCCGCCTCCAAGCTCCGGTTCAGCAGGCTGTACGGGTTCTGTATCGTGACTAGCGGGTCCGCGCCCACCCTGTCCGCCGTCCACAGGAACTTGCACACCTGCCACGCCGCAAAGTTGCACGCGCCGACGTACCGCGTCTTGCCGGACATCACCAGGTCGTCCAGGGCCCTCACCGTCTCCTCCACCGGCGTCTCGTCATCGAACTGGTGGAGTAGGTAGACGTCCACGTGGTCGGTGCGGAGTCTCTTGAGCGACCTCTCGACCTGCGACAGTATGTGGTACCTGTTGCTGCCGCCGTCGTTCGGGCCCGGCCCTACGTGCCCGTACACCTTCGACGTGATCACTAGGTCGTCGCGCCGCTTCCTGAGCACCGGGGCGAACACCTCCTCCGACAGCGGCCCGCCGATCACCCGGTAGAAGTTCGCGCAGTCGATGAAGTTCACGCCCGAATCGATAGCGTGCTCGATCAGCCGCTGCGCCGACCTGACCGACGACTGCCCCCTGAACCCCAACCCAAGCGCAATCCGCGAGACCCTGACCCCAGCCTTGCCCAACCTCACGTATTCCATAGCTCACAGTTCCTAGTTGTTAGTTCTTGGTTGTTAGTTGGTAGTCACTCGAGTGATCTCTTGAGACCCGACAACAGCCTGCCGATCTCTCCGCAGCCGCTCAGCAATTCCTTCGCATCTTGTGGAGTCAAGTATGACAGGTCCCTTGAGATTTCGAGCAGCGTCACCAATTCTGCTAGCGACCCGCGGGCTATTCCAATGAACTGAACAAACTCACCCTTCGTGTTCCTCGCCTGGCCCTCGGCAATGTTGGCCGGTATCGAGACCCCGGCCCGCCTGACCTGGGAGGTAATGCCATACATCTCCTCCTTGGGAAAGGAACGCGTGGAGGCATAGATCTTGCGAACCAAATCCATAGACCTCCGCCAGACGATCAGGTCCCGGTAACTCCTCGGCTGTTCCACAACTAAGAACTAACAACCAACAACTAACAACTCTCCCCCAGCAGTCTCGCTGCAGTTCCTCCCATGATCATGGCGAGGTCCTCAGCCCCTAGAAACCCGCAGTAGCTCTCGATCCACTTTCGCGACTGCCTGTATGTGCAGAACCGGTTCTGGAACGGCATGTCCGTACCCCACACCAGGTGGTCGGCCCCGATGTTTCGCACCATCGCCTCCAGCGTCGGCCACACCTCCCGGTACGGATAGTCGAACAGATCGCCCAGCCGCACCGGGAAGCACACCTCCAGATTGCACCGGTCCCCCTTGAACGGCTCCCACACGTCGTCCGGCAGCACGATCGCGTCGCCCTCCAGGAAGTCCCGCCACGGGAAGCCGTGGGTCAGGCTGCACACAGCGTCCGGGTAGCGCTCCATCCACCGCATCAGCACCCTCAGCTCGGCAAGGTAGCCCTCGCGCCCGCCGGGGCCCGACTCAGGCCCGGAGCCCAGCGTGAAGAATACGGGCACCTCCAGCTCGGTGACCGCCTCCCAGAACGGCGCGTAGGAGCCGCCGTCCCAGGGTTCGTCGCTCACCGTGTAGCCGAACGGGTTGAACTTGATCGCGTGCAGCCCATCCTCCCGGATGGCCCGCGTCACCTCCTCGATCACCGCCTCCGTCTCGTCTAGCAGCCTCCACTCCTCGACAGGCGCCATCGCACGCAGCCGGTCCGGGTATAGGGCCACGCACTCCGCCAGGTAGCTGCTGTCCCGCACAAGCATCGGGTCCGTGTGGATCAGGGCCATGTCCACGCCCGCGTAGTCCATCTCGCCGATCAGGTTGTGCGGCGAGAACTCGCACCCGCGCAATGCCGGCGGGTAGAAGTGCTTGGTGTACTCCTCGCCCTCGTACTCCCACGCGACCCGGCCCTTCTCGTGGTCGACGTGGAACCCAAGGTCGGGCAGGCTACCCAAGTCGCGTCCACTCGGGGCCAGCACCTCCGACGGGCCGGGTGCCCTGTCACGCGTGCGGAACGCGGGCTGGTGGTGCCTCGCGTTGGCCGACTGCACCCAGCGCAGGTGCTCCGTCCCATCGGCGTACCCCCTCGGCGAGTCGGCCGGAAGGAAGCAGTAGACGTGCGAGTCGAGTATCACGGCAGCCCCTCGCCCCCGACCTCCTCGCGGCGGGCCCGCATCCGGTGAAACAGGTGCCACGCGACAGCCAGCGCGACCACGGCCAGCCCTCCCGCGATGGTCAGCAGCTCGAAGTTGCCGGTGATGAACTCCTGGATCTCTTCTCCAAACAGCATCACCAGCACCCCGATCGTTAGGAACCTCGCCCCCCGGCCCGCTAGCGACGCTATCGCGAAGCTGCGCCGGTCAAGGTCCAGCACCCCGGCGGTCACCGCAAAGACCTTGTAGGGGATCGGCGTGAAGGCGGCGAGGACCGTAGCCCAGACCCCGTATCGTCCAAGCCACCTCTCAGCCGCCATGACCTTGCTTTCCGTGAACAGCCGGTCGAGGATGGGCCGCCCAAGCCTTCTCCCGAGCCAGTGACCCACTAGCGCGCCTGCCACCGATGACACTGTCACCAACAGCGCCAGCCACAGTGCCAGCGGCTGCTGCACCAGGGCAATGCCAATCAGCAGCGGGTCGGGCGGCACCGGGAAGAAGATCGCCTCGGAGAAGGACACCAGCGCCAGCATCCCGACTGCCCAGTCGCTGTCGGCAAACGCGACCGTCCAGTCGGCCAGGTCGTGCAGCCACTCCGTCATTCGCTCGTGGCGTCCGTCCGGACCTCTACGTCGAAGCTGTAAGTCAGGCCCTTCACCACCGCCGTGGCCCTCTGCGCCCGCGCTGTGCCATCGCCCACCGTTACCGGCTCACCTCTCTCGTCAACGACCTCGAGCGTCTCGCCGTCGACCACGACCGTGACCGGCATAGCTGGAGTGGGCGGGACACCGTCAATGGCGGCTAGAACAGCATCCTGTTCCTCCAGTGCCGCCAAGGCCTCGTCGTGGCTCACTGCCGTGAACCTGACCGACTCGCCGGGCACCGCCTGCGCCAGCAGGCCCAGGTCAGCCGATATCACCGTTGCGAGCTTCGTGTAGCCACCCGTCGTGCCCCGGTCCGCCATCAACACCGTGGGCACGCCGTCCCCGGACACCTGCACCGCACCCGGGGCGTTCCCCTCCGAGATGATATCCGGCGACCCCCTGTGCACTATCTGTGGCCCTTCCAGCCGGTACCCCATCCGGTCCGAGTCCAGCGACACCGTGAACGTAGATCCCAGCAGCGTCGATATCGCCTCGTCGTTGAAAGCGTGGTCCTGTGGTCCCAGTGTCACACGCAACTCGTGCTCAGTTCCGTAGACGGGCGCCTGGAAGCCCAGAGGGAAGGCCCGCGCCGGGCCCGTAGCCTCCAGCGTGTCGAGGACGTCTCCGGCTGAAATCGCCTTGCCGTTCAGCCCGCCGAACCCACCCTTCACGTACGTGGACCGGCTGCCCATCACCTCAGGAGTATTTATGCCCCCTGAAATCGCCACGTATCCCCGTATGCCGTCCGTCATCCCGTGGAACGACAGTCTGCTGCCGGCCGCCACGTTGACCGCCTCCCAGCGCGGCATGGGCGAGCCGTCCAGCATCGCCGACAGGTCTGCGCCCGTCGCCGCGATGACCGCGTCGCCCTTGAACTCCAGCGTCGGCCCGATCACCGTCATCTCAAGCGCGGCCGCGTTCTCGTCGTTGCCGACCAGCAGGTTCGCGGCCCTCAGCGCAAACTGGTCCATCGCGCCAGACACAGGCACGCCGAACCGCTGGTAGCCGTGGCGGCCCCGGTCCTGCACCGTCGTGAACAGGCCCGGCTCTACGACTTCGATTGCCGGGCTCATCCTTCGGCCATCCTTGCGTACTCGTCGGGATCGTCCAGCGGCACGAACCGCACCACGTCGCCCGGCGCCAGCAGCGACGGCGGCTCCCGCGTCGGGTCGAACAGCGACAGTGGGGTACGCCCGATGATGTTCCAGCCCCCCGGGCTCGTCAGCGGGTATACCCCCGTCTGCGACTCCGCGATGCCGACAGAGCCCCCGGGGATCCCCAGCCGCGGCGTGGCGACCCTCGGCGTGGCCAGCCGCTCATCCAGACCTCCCAGGTACGGGAAGCCAGGCGTGAAGCCCAGCATGTACACGGGGTAGTCGGTGCCCGAGTGCAGCCCGATCACCTCGTCCACGCTCATGACCGCGTGCTCGGCCACCCTCTCGATGTCCGGGCCGTGCTCCCCGCCGTAAAGCACGGGCAGCTCAACGACGCTGCCGCCCTCCGCCAACTCCACCCGCTCCGAGTCGAGCTCCACGACGCGGGCCTGTAGGTCCGCCATCGACACTGCCCTGGCGTCGTACTGGACAAGCAGGCTGTCGTACGCCGGGATTACGTCGACAACGCCCTCCACGCCAACCTCCTCGATAGCCCGGGCAATGCTGTGCACCCTCGCGTTCGTCTCGGGGCTGATCTCATCCCCGAGCTCCACGAGCACCGCCTGGTCGCCCGCCGCCCGAAAAACAGGCTCGTCAAACATAAGCAAGCCTGTTGCGAGGGGAAGGGATCAGCCTCTTCCCCCCGAGGGGAAAGCTTGAGCCTGTCCTGAGCCCAGCCGAAGGGATGTGGGCTCTCGGGTCAGGAGGAAGAACTGCTACGAACGTGTACATGCGCTGTACTGCAAGCGGCCTTCGCAGCTGCGAAGCTACACCAGCTCCGCCATCGGGACCACTTCGACTCCGCTTGACTCCAAACCCCGCCGCACCTGTGCCGCCATCTCCACCGCCCCCGGCGTGTCGCCGTGGATGCATATCGACGACGCCTCCACCTCGATGCGCTCCCCCGTGATGGCCGTCGCGACGCCCTCAGTTACCATCTGCACGCTTCGTTCAACCACCTCGCCCACGTCGTGCAGCACGGCGCCGGGCTTCGAGCGCGACACCAGCGTCCCGTCCCCATCGAGAGCGCGGTCGGCGAAGATCTCCGGCGCGACCTTCATGCCCATCTCCAACGCGGTCTCGACCCACTTCGAGCCCGCCAGCGCTACGAGAATGATGTCCGGGTCGAACTCCAGCGCCGCCTCGCATATCGCCCGCGCCAGGTCCGCGTCGTCCACCGCCTGGTTATACATCGCCCCGTGGGGCTTGACGTGCTGGAGCCGCTTCCCCGCCGTGAACGCCTGCAGCGCGCCGAGCTGGTATGCAACGTCGCACTTCACCTCGTCCGCCGTCGCGTTCATATTCCGGCGCCCGAATCCCACCAGGTCGGGGTAGCTGGGGTGCGCCCCCACGGCCACGCCGTTCTCCTCGGCCAGCTGCACGGTCGTCCGCATCCACGTCGGGTCCCCGGCGTGGAAACCGCACGCGATGTTCGCAGAGCTCACGTGGCGTATGATCTCCTCGTCGAGCCCCATCTTGTACATCCCGAAGCTCTCGCCCATATCGCAGTTCATATCTATGCGAACGGCCATCGCCGCAACTCCCGGTGCCAGCCTAGGAGCATAATATAACACGTCCCCTCCGCAGTTCCCGCCCAGCTAGACCCTGGCACAACCGCCCTGCACGTATACACGGATACGCCTAAGAGAACACGTATACGGCTATCACGCCACCAAAGTACGTCACGTGCGACACAGCCCGCCGTTCCCGCGGAGCCGGGAACCCAAAAGGGGTGGAAGGGGGAGGGTCCCTCCCCCGGCTCGGCGCGTCATGCAGCCGATACGGTGCCTGAGATCTCATTCTAGGCAGGGTCTACCGCCCCGCCGAGCGCCTTGACTGCCATGCGGGCGCTTCCTATAGTTAGGGTTACCCCACGACCCCGGCTCATCATGGAGGACGCCCCTTGAAAGCCGCCGTCTTGACGGAGATAGACCGGCCCCTCGAGATCATGGACCTCCGGCAAGACCCGCCCAAGGCCCAGGAGGTGCGCGTCAAGACTGAGGTCGCGGGCCTCTGCGCCAGCGACTACCACGTCATGAAGGGCACTGCCGTCCAGCAGGTGCCCATAGTCCTCGGCCACGAGGGCTCAGGCGTAGTCACCGAGGTTGGCGAGGGCGTGACGCGCGTGAAGCCCGGCGACCGGTGCATCCTCTCCTTTGTCTCCAACTGCGGCCACTGCCGCCAGTGCAGGACCGGCAACCCCCAGCTATGTGACACCAACCTCGAGACCGCCTCCCGGCAGTACGACGGCACTGTGCGCCTCCACGATGGCGAGACCGAGATAGGCCAGATGAGCAAGCTCGGCGTCTTCGGCGAGTCCCTGGTGGCGCCACAGCAGGCCGCCCACCCTATACCCGACGGGGTACCCATGCACGTCGCGGCCCTCATAGGTTGCTGCGTCACCACCGGCGTCGGCTCGGTGATAAACATGCCCGCTGCGAAGGTCGGCATGACCGTCGCAGTATTTGGATGCGGCGGCGTCGGACTCAGCGTCATACAGGGCGCGCGGCTCTTCAACGCCAGCCGCATAATCGCCGTCGACGTCCACGACCACAAGCTCGAGTTCAGCTACAAGTTCGGCGCGACCGACGTTGTCAACTCCCGCGAGCAGGACCCCGTCGAGGCCATCAGGGAGATCACAGACGGCGGCGTGGACATGGCCTTCGACAGCTTCGGCAGCGCGCAGACCACAAACAACGCGGTACTGGCCCTCCGCAAGGCGGGCACGGCCGTAATGATCGGTCTTGGGCACGTCGGCGAGACCGCCCCCATCGACATGGTGGAGTTCCTGCGGAACCAGAAGTCCCTCGTCAGCAGCTACTACGGCGCGGCCAGCCCCCACGAGACCTTCGACAAGCTGGTCGGCTTCTACCTCAAGGGCGAGCTCGATGTCGACAGCCTCGTCACCAGGACCTACTCCCTCGACGAGATCAACGATGGCTTCGCCGCCCTCGTGCGCGGCGAGGATGGCCGCGGGATCATTCGCTACCCGTAGCCCCGGCTCCGAAGTACCGCGCCAGCTCGTCCCGGTCGAACCGGGGCAGTTCCTCGACACCAGAGGCCGTCTCCAGCTTCAACCCGGCTGACGGCTCCGCGAACCTGCCGATCTCCCACGCCTCTATGCCGGCACCTGCCAGCCCGTCGATTAGCCCTGCAGCCCGACCGGGCGGGATCGCCCCCAGCAGGGAGCCCGACGCTATTAGCCCCAACGGGTCCAGTCCCAGCGCGCCGCACACCTCGATGCACTCCGGCAGCACCGGAATCCGCGCCGCGTCCACGCGCAGGCCTAGGCCGCTCGCCGACGCCATCTCCAGCAGCCCCGTTGCCAGCCCTCCCTCCGTCGGGTCGTGCATGGAGCGCGCCCCTGCAGCGCACGCTATCTCGGCCTCCCGGCGGACGCTGATCCCGGGCTCGAACAGGAGCGCCGCAGCACTCTGCACGACTTCCTCGCCCACGCCCGCATCGCTTAGCGCCTCAGACGCCTCACGAGCCAGGATCGCCGTGCCCTCCACGGCTATTCCCTTCGTAAGGATGATGCTGTCGCCAACCTTCGCCCCGGAGGTCAGCACCACCCGGTCCTTCGCCACCTCGCCCAGCATCGCCCCCGCCACTATCGGCCGCGGCAGGCCGTACGTGACCTCCGTGTGACCGCCCACCAGGGTGATGTCGTGCTCCCTGCACGCATCCGAAAGCTGGTCGAATATCGACTCCACCATCGCCCGGTCCGATCTCTCCGGCAGCAGCAGCGTAGCCATCAGCCAGCGCGGCGTCGCGCCCATGACCGCCAGGTCGTTGGCGTTCACCTGCACCACGTACCAGCCGATCAGGTCCGTCGCGAAGGTGATGGGGTCGCTCTTCGCCACGAGGTACCGGTCGCCGAAGTCGATCAGCGCCGCATCCTCGCCCGGCCGGGGCCCCAGGACGACCCTGGGGTCGCGGACATCCAGCTTCCCCAGCACCTCAGTAAGCAGCTCGAACGGTAACTTCCCAGCCTCCATTGCCGCCCGATGCTAACATAGCCATATGCCCTTGAATCGTCGTTCCTGCGAAGGCAGGAATCCAGAGGAGCGGGGCTGGGGCTCTGGACAGTTGGGAACGCGATACCCAGATACAGACTCGCGGAAGGTAAGCCGAATATGCTGAAAGCCGTCTTCTTTGATCTCTACGGCACCATCGCCGGCTTCGAGCCGGGCCGCTACGAGGTCCAGTCCATGGCCTGTGCCGAGTTTGGCATAACCCTCACTCCCGAGGGCGTGCTGCGGGGCTACGCCGACGCCGACGCCTACATGGGCCGCGAGAACGCCGTCCACCACATAGGGCGCCGCACCCCCGCCGAGAGGGACGCCTTCTTCGCGGAGTACCAGCAGCGCGTCATTCGGGGCAGCGGCGTCGAGGTCTCCCTCGAGACCGCTGGCAAGGTATGGCTCCGCATACAGCAGATACCCTACGACCTCGCTCCTTTTCCGGACGCCGCGCCCACCCTGCGGACCCTCCGCGACCGCGGCCTGCTGACCGGCCTCATCTCGAACATGGACATGGGCGGCGACCAGCTCGTCACAACGCTGGGCCTCGCAGGTCTCTTCCACGTCGCCATCACGTCAGGCGACGTGGGCGCGGCAAAGCCCGACCCCGCCATATTCAGGGCAGCCCTGTCCCGGGCGGGCGTCCATGCCCGCGAGGCCGTTCACGTCGGCGACCAGCTATCATCCGACGTCCAGGGCGCTCTCGCCGTCGGCATCCGCCCCGTCCTCCTCGACCGCGACCGGAACCACCCACGCTACCGTGAGTGTCCCCGCATCGAGAGCCTCTCCGAGCTTCCCGCTCTCCTCGACGACATGTGCGGCTGATACCTTTCAAATTGACTACGCCGACAATTGATCGTGAGGCAGCTCGCAACCCGTCATTCCGGCCTTGAGCCGGAATCCAGTCCCCGGCTGTTGTATTCAAGCCGGGTGGCTATGGCAAACCTGCCACTTTTCCGGCGCTCTATGTGCCGGCATCATGCCGATTTGGTATGAGGCACAGGGCTTAATGCGAAGGGCCGCACTCCTCGCTCTCGCCCTGTGGCTGGCCGGATGCGCCCCGGGCACTGACCCGGAGTCGCCCACACTCCCGCCGGCACCCGACGCGGTCGAGCAGCTAACCTCCAGGCTCGCAGCCGATGTCGGGGCCGATCCCCCCGGCTGGCCCTCCAGGAGCGACTACGAGCTCGTAGTCCTACCCTTCTACGACGATAGCCCCGAGTCCCTGGACGACGCACTGGCCGTCTTCGACCACTACGCCGCCGTCTACCTGGCCTCCGAGTGCCTCGCCGGACGCGAGCCGACCCCAGCGGGCTTCAGGGAAATGGTCGGCAGGACCTTCTCAGCCGGCAGGGACCGCATCCCCAGGATCGCCGCCGAGGCCCAGACCGTGATCGCAGCCATCCTCGCCCACGACCCTCAGGACGCCCCGCCGCCATGCCTGGGCCCCTACGTCACCCCGGCGACAGCAGTAGAAGCCATAGCGGCTCTGCGCCTAACACGCCCAATCCTCGCCGCCAACCGCCCGGACCTCCTACCCTGGCAGATCGACGCCATCACCCGCGAGATAGCCTTAGCCTGGTTCGGCCGCCCCGTGCCCCTCTACCAGTGGGCCTGCTCCCACGACCACATCTGCCAACTAACGAATCCACCCTGACACTAGGCCCATTGATCCCTGTCCGGCAGGAGAGTGCTAACGGAAGCGGACGTGTGCGCTCGGCAAACCCGAAGCTCTTGCGATGGCCTCTTCCGACTCCCGCTGTTGCGTACACTCAAAAGAACACGAAACTCCACTCATCCCAGACCCTGCCATTCGTAAGTCTTCCTGCCTGTACGAGAGAGCGAATCTTCTCACTATATGCAACAGAGGTAGGCCAGTGGCGAATACGCCCTTCACCTGTACCGCCTAGTTTCGAGAGCCGATAGTAGTCGGCGAGGTCACGCAACCCAGGATTCTCCCATGCGATCCTTCTATTCAGATAGGCTACGAGAGCACCGATCGGAGTGAAGTCCTTGCCCTGATTCTCGTATGACAGGGTGTGATTGGCGTGGGAGTGAGCCATCTGGGGATTGCCCAGTCTATCAGCGCCAAGGAGAGCCACCTTGGTTGATGTCCAAGTCCCTAAGTCGGCGACGCAGAGAACGTCGAGACTCTGGCGAGGGTGTGACACATGAGCGAAGTCAGACTGTAACAACTGTAGCGCAATGTTACTTTCAGGTGCTGAATTCTCGCCCTTCCAGGAGTGCGAATGCGCGAGCAACCCATATACAATGGGGGCGTGTAGTTCCCTAAAGGGCGTGCCTGACCGGGTCGGACATAGGTCCTTTATCCTTGCAGAGGTCTTCGTAGCCTTTTCAATGTGGGAGGCCTTCAGGGTAGTCTTGCATTCAAACGCAGCGGCGACTCCAGCAGCAAGATAAAGCTTCTTTGAGAGTAGTTTCTCAGGGTACACATCCTTCAGCACTACGACATCAATCTGTGGGCTGGTATGACCACTCTCGCTGATGATTCGTCCTTTTGTGACTACTTCATAGCTGGGCGGAATCCACCCGCGCAGAAGCTCAGCCCAGTTCTCTTCTCCTTGGTCCCCCGCAGTTCCCGGATCCTCAGCAGCTCGCCGTTGAATGCGGCCGTATTCCGCCGCCATTTCGTTACTGTTCTGTTGCATGAAGTCGTGTAGATCATGAGTGTTGTCGTTGTCCACTTGTGGCTCCTACTACTTCGGGAATCGGGGTTGGTTGCTACATGCTCTAGCCTAGGCGACCATGCTTCAAAAGGGTACCATCGACCAATTGGGGCGTCCAAATACATAGGAGAATCCGTAGCCCACACAGCCCGTTCCTCTCCTCTCGGTCAACATGTAATATACTCCCCCAGCCTAGTGGCCCATGCAGAGCCCGGGCCATTCCCACGGACAAGGTGCCAGCCACAATGACCTCTAGCCCCCTCAATGCCGTCGAAGCCCTCGAAGGCGCGCTCGAATGGCGCTGCATCGGACCCTACAGGGCCGGGCGCGTCGTCGCCGTCGCCGGTGACCCCGACGACCCGCGCGTCTTCTACTTCGGCTCGGTCGCCGGCGGAGTCTGGAAGTCCACCGACGGCGGGACATATTGGCAGAACGTCTCCGACGGCTTCCTGAACACCGCCTCAGTCGGCGCAATCGCCGTGGCCCAGTCCGACCCCAACGTCCTGTACGCCGGCATGGGCGAGACATGCATCCGCGTCGACGTGACTCACGGCGACGGCGTATACCGCTCCGACGACGCCGGCGCAACCTGGAAGCACCTCGGCCTCGAGGATACCCGCCACATCTCCCGCCTCCGCGTCCATCCCAGCGACCCCGACATCGTATACGTGGCCGCATTCGGGCACGCCTTCGGCCCCAGCCCCCAGCGGGGCATCTTCAGGTCGCGGGACGGCGGCGAGTCCTGGCACAACGTCCTGTACAAGAGCGAGGACGCCGGCGCGGCCGACCTGTCGATGGACCCCAACAACCCTCGCATCCTCTACGCATCCATGTGGGAGGCGCGGCGCTCCTTCTGGGCGATGAACAGCGGCGGCCCGGGCAGCGGGCTCTACCGCTCCACCGACGGCGGCGACACCTGGGACGAGATCACCCGCAGGCCCGGCCTGCCCGAGGGCGTCGTCGGACGCATAGGCGTCGCCGTATCCCCGCCCAGGGCGGGCCGTATCTGGGCCCTCATCGAGGCCGAGGACGGCGGGCTCTTCCGCTCCGACGACGGCGGCGAGTCCTGGCAGAAGCTGAACGACACCGAGGACGTGCGCAGCAGGCCGTGGTACTACACCCACGTGTTCGCCGATCCGGTGAACCCCGACACCGTGTACGTCCTAGCGCCCAAGACGCTCAGGTCGACCGACGGCGGCACGAACTTCGAGCAGATCAACATGCCCCACTCCGACCAGCACGACCTCTGGATCGACCCGTCCAACCCGCGCCGGATGATCGAGGGCAACGACGGCGGCGCCTGCGTCACCTACGACGCCGGCGAGACCTGGAGCTCCATCTACAACCAGCCCACCTCCCAGCTCTACTCCGTCGTCGCGGACAACCAGGTGCCATACCGCGTCTACGGCGCGCAGCAGGACAACAGCGCCGTCAGCGTCCCCAGCCGCTCCGTCAAGGGCGTCATCCCGTGGGAGGACTGCTACACCATCGGCCTGTCCGAGAGCGGCAAGGTCGCCGTCAAGCCGACCGACCCGGACATCGTCTACTCCTCCTACCCGGGCGGCACCCTCCTCAGGTACGACCACGGCAGCGGCCAGGTCAGGGCGATCATGGTCTGGCCCGAGTACTACCAGAACTCGCCTCCCAAGGAGTACAAATACCGCTTCGGGTGGGAGTTCCCCATCACCATCTCGCCCCACGACCCCGACACCCTCTACGCAACCGGCAACGTCGCCTTCAAGACGTCGGACGAAGGCACCACCTGGGAGGCCATCAGCCCCGACCTGACGCGCGATGACCCCGAAAAGCAGGAGCTGTCAGGCCCCATCACGTCCGAGGGCCCTTGGGCCGAGATCTACTGCACCATATACGCCTTCGCCGAGTCCCCACTCGAACCCGGGCTCCTCTGGGCGGGCACCGACGACGGCTTGGTGCATGTGTCGAGGGACGGCGGCGGCACGTGGAGTGACGTTACGCCCGAGGGCCTGCCGGAGTGGACGATGGTCAGCTTCATCGAGCCGTCCCGCCACGACCCGGCCACCGCCTATCTCGCGGCCACCAAGTACAAGCTCGACGACAACCGCCCCTTCCTCTACAGGACGAACGACTACGGCGCGACGTGGACCCTCATCGTCGACGGCATCCCGGGCGACGACTTCACCCGCGTCCTCAGGGAGGACCCCGTGCAGCCCGGGCTGCTCTACGCGGGCACCGAGACGGGCGTGTACGCCTCGACCGACGACGGCGCGACCTGGACCCGCATGCAGCTCAACCTGCCCATCGCCCCCATCTACGACCTCGAGGTGAAGGACGGTGACCTGGTCGCCGCGACCCACGGCCGCTCCTTCTGGGTGCTCGACGACATCACCCCGCTGAGGCAGTCAGCAGCGGGCGAGACAGCGGGTACGCACCTGTTCGAGTCGCGCCCGGCGATTAGGTTCATGAAGCAGCTCGGCTCCATCGTCGAGTCGGGCCCCGGCAAGCACTACGCCAGCGACATCCTGGGCGACCCAGCGTCCTGGATCGAGACCGCGGACCCGGACGGCCGGACCGCCAGGAAGGGGCTGGACTCCGGCGTGAACCCGCCCGAAGGCGCGGCCATCGACTTCCAGGTCGACGCGGCCCCGAAGAGCGAGGTCGCCATCGATCTGCTGGACGCCGCCGGCACGGTAATCAGGCGCTTCTCCACCTGCTCCGACGGCTCCGACAGGCTGACCTCCCGGGCTGGCCTGAACCGCGTCTGGTGGGACCTGCGCTATGCCACCTCCGAGGACCTGCCGGACGAGGCAGGCGGCGCAAGCCCCTTCGGCGCGGCGAAGGTCGCCCCCCTCGCCTCACCGGGTACATACACCGTCAGGCTCACCGCCGGGGGCCAGTCCCGCACCGCCTCCCTCGAAGTCCTCATGGATCCCCGCTCGAATGCCACACAGGCCGAGCTGGACGCACAGCTCGCCCTCCAGCTCCGCATACGCGACAAGTACGAGGAGACCAGGGATCGCGTGGTGCAGATGCGCGCCATCAAGACCCAGATAGACGAGTGGAAGAAGCGGTCCGGCGAAGACGCGGCTGAAGAGATAGGCGAGGCCGCCTCCCGCATCCGCGACAGGCTGTCCGACGCCGAGAACGAGATCGTCCCATTCAGGTCCGCGGGACCCCAGCCCAGGGGCATACCCGTTGGCCTCTACGCCAAGCTCAAGGAGCTAATGGGCATCGTGGCCGGCGCAGACTGGCCCCCCACCGCCGCATCCTACGAGCTCCTCGACGACCTCTCTGCGCGCCTCCAAGCCCAGTTCGACACCCTGCAGGACATAATCGACAGCGACATCCCAGCCTTCACAACCCTGCTCGAGAAGTCAGGAGTCCCCGCCATCTTGACAGACTAGCCCCTCCGGATGCCATAGAGGGGGTTGAACTTACACCGTTCGCCCTGAGCTTGTCGAAGAGCCTGCCCCGTACTCGATACGGGGGCAGTGCTCCGCCAATTCAGGCTGCCCGGCAGGAGCCCTAATCCCGCAATAGCTCATAGCTAGTGCTCCGCCCGCCCGCCCGGCTTCTCGCCATGATCCCGTGACCCACCAGCTCCTGGATATCGCGCAGCGCCGTATCCTGCGAGCACTTCGCCAGCTTCGCCCACTTAGAAGTCGTGAGCTTGCCCTTGAACTCCCCGTCTACCAGCCTGCCCACCACCAGCCGCTGCCTATCGTTGAGAGGCACGCGGGCCGCGCGCTCCCAGAACCGCGCCTTCGCCAGCACGCCTGATAGCGTCGCCTGGGCATCGTCGATGGCCCGTCCCAGGCACGACAGGAACCACTCCTGCCACGCCGACACGTCCGTCGTCCCCCTCTGCGTCCGCTCCAGGATGTCGTAGTAGTCGTCTCGCTCCCGCATGATCTGCGACGACATGCTGTAGAAGCGCTGCGGGCTGCCCTCCGAGCGCGCCAGCGCCATGTCCGCCACCGCCCGGGCTATCCGGCCGTTGCCGTCGTCGAAGGGGTGGATGGTCACGAACCACAGGTGGGCCAGCCCTGCCCTCAGCACTCCGTCCGTCTCCGCGGGCGCGTTGAACCACCCCAGGAAGGCACCCATCTCCGCATCCAGTCTCGCGGCGGGCGGGGCCTCGTAGTGCACCCGCTCCCGGCCCATGGGCCCTGAGACTACCTGCATCGGCCCCGTGCTGTCGTCCCGCCATGCGCCGACCGTGATCCGCCTCATGCCGGTCTGGCCCACCGGGAACAGCGACGAGTGCCAGGCGTGCAGCCTCTCCGCCGTAAGGGGTTGCGCGTAGTTCGACGTCGCGTCCATCATCATCTCTACGACGCCGTCCACGTTCCGGTCCGCGCGCCTCAGACCGCCGATGTCCATCCCCAGCCGGCGGGCGACCGACGAGCGCACCTGTTCCCCGTCAAGCCGCTCCCCCTCTATCTCGCTGCTCTTCACCACGTCGCCCGTGATGGTCTCGAGCACCGCCTCCTGTCGCAGGTCGAACCCGAGGTCCTCCATGCGGCCCAGCAGGCGTCCCTGCCGGTGCCTGATCTCCGCTAGCGGCCCCGCCAGCCCGCCCTCGTCCCACCGGAAGCTGGGCCAGCCAGGATCGTCGTGGATGTACTTTCTCCGCATCATTTGCGGAGATTATACGCCCAATCTCCGCAAATGGCAATTATTCCCTGCATGATGTGCGGAGAATAATCCCGTAATCTCCGCAACCTAAATCCCACGGGTGGACCCAACCCGTTCGCCCTGAGCTTGTCGAAGGGCAATGCTCCGCCAATTCAGACCTGACAGGGAGATGCGCTTGGCCGGATCGCCAACCACCGCACAATTTGCGGATAATAAGGGCCTATTCTCCGCAGACCTGCCGAACACGGCTTGAAAGATGCCCCCTACAGGTACTCCTTCAGCCTCCCCGCCAGCTTCGCCGTCATCCCCGGCACCGCCGCTATCTCATCCTCCCCGGCCTCGCGGATGCCCTTGACCGACCCGAACTTCCGCAGCAGCAGGCGCCGCCGCTTCGGGCCGATCCCCGGCACCCCGTCCAGCGCAGACGAGGCCGACGCCTTCGACCGGCGCTGCCGGTGGAACGTGATGGCGAAACGGTGCGCCTCGTCGCGGGCCCGCTGCACCAGGAAGAGCGCCTTGGAGCCCCGTGGCAGCACTATCGGCTCCGGCGTCTCCGGCACGAACAGCTCCTCGTTCTCCTTGGCCAGGCTCGCCAGCGGCACCGACTCCACGCCCAACTCCAGGAACACCTGCAGGGCGGCCCCGAGGTGCCCCTTCCCTCCGTCGATGAGCACCAAGTCCGGCACGGTCGCCCAGCCGTCCTTCTCCGAGTTGCCGTTCTCGCTGCCGGCCTTGCCCAGCCGCTTGAACCGCCGCGTCAACACCTCGCGCATCATCGAATAGTCGTCGATGCCGTCCACCGACTTGATCTTGAAGCGCCGGTAGTGCTTGGGCAGGGGTCTGCCCTCCTCGAACACCACCATGCTCCCCACTGGGTTCGTGCCCCGCGTATTCGAGATGTCGTAGCACTCGATCCGGTTCGGCGGGCGCGGCAGGCTCAGCGCCTCCTGGAGCTCGCCGATCCCCTCCTCAGAGTCCCCCCGGGCCACGCGCCTGACCCGTAGCTGCTCCAGCCCCTCCACGGCGTTCTCCGCCACCATCTCCACCAGCTTCCGCTTCTCCCCGCGCTGCGGGACGTACACCCGCACCTTGCCCTGCCGCTTCTGCCCCAGCCAGGACTCCAGCTCCTCCGTCTCGACCGTGGCGTGCTGGGTCAGAATGCGGGGCGGCACGAAGGGGTTCGCGCTGTAGAACTGCTTGATGAACGCCGTAATCACTGCGCCCGGCTCGTCGTCGGCAGGGCTGGCCATGATGAAATTGTCCCGACCGACCAGCTTGCCCTCGCGAATGAAGAATATCTCGACCCACGCCTCGCCCCCCTCGTTCGAGAGGCCGATTGCGTCGATGCTGTCAGGACTGAGATGCAGCACCTTCTGGCCTGCGCTCACATTCTCGATGGCCCTGTACTGGTCCCGCAGCACCGCTGCCCGCTCGAACTCCAGGCGCTCCGCCGCCTCCTCCATCTGCCGCGCCACCTGCTTCGCCACACGGTCCGTCCGTCCCCGCAGGAACAGCGCCACGTGGTCGATCACCTCCCCGTACCCCTCCTTGTCCACCGCGCCGATGCACGGGCCCACGCACCTGTGGATGTGGTAGTCGAGGCATGGCCGCGCGTCTGTCCCCGTAATCGTCTTGGTGCACGAGCGATAAGGAAAGAGCTTCTTGAGCAGCGCGAGGGTCCTGCGCACGCTGTACGCGCTGGCGTACGGCCCGAAGTAGAGCGACCCGTCGTTCGTCTGACCCCGCGTTATGTAGACCCGGGGAAAGTCCTCAGACGTGTCGATCTTGATGAACGGGTAGCTCTTGTCGTCCTTCAGCCGCGAGTTGTACGGCGGCTTGTTCTCCTTGATCAGGTTGCACTCGAGAAGCACTGCCTCCTCGTCCGACTCCGTCAGGATGAACTCGAAGTTCGCGATCTTAGGGACCATGCCCCTGACCTTCGGGTAAGGACTCGCCTTCTTTCCGAAGTAGCTCCGCAGCCGGTTCCGCAGGTTCCCCGCCTTCCCCACGTACAGGACCTCGCCCACCTTGTCCCGCATCAGGTACACGCCGGGTTTCGACGGGACAGCGCGCAGCAGCTCCGAGAAGTCCTGCTTCCCGAGCACCATCACATTCCTGTTGGCCTGGCTGTCCATCCTCTATCCAGCACTCCCTGCCCAATACTACCATCGGGACGCAGGAGGCTAGGCCTTCTTCTTGCTAAGCCCTTGAAGGGAGAGAATTGAGGGCCTGCCCCGTACCAGATACGGGGTGGGGGTGAGGGGGTGGTGTGAATTTGGCGCCCACAAGTGGCCTGATACCGGACGCCGTTGACTGCGTCCGGGCGGCCTGCATATACTCACGTCCGGTTGATCCCCCTCAAGCTCCAAGTCAAGAACTTCATGTGCTACCGGGACAACGTCCCGGAGCTGGACCTGCAGTCCATCCACGTCGCCTGCCTCTGCGGCGACAACGGCCACGGCAAGTCCGCACTCCTAGACAGCATTACGTGGGCCCTCTGGGGCAAGTCCCGCGCCCGCACCCACGACGAGCTCGTCCACCAGGGGCTCTCCGACATGGCCGTCGACCTCGAGTTCTCCGCCGGGTCCCAGCGGTACAGGGTCAGCAGGAAGTACTCCAGACGCAGCAGCCAGGGCCACACCGTTCTCGAATTCCAGGTCGGGTCCGGCAACGGCTTCACCCCCGTGACCCTCAACTCCGTCCGCGAAACCGAGGAGCACATCCGCAACACTCTCCACATGGACTACGACACTTTCGTGAACACCGCCTTCCTCCTCCAGGGCAAGGCCGACATGTTTACCGCCAGTACCCCCGCGAAGCGCAAGGAGGTCCTCGCAGAGGTCCTCGACCTCGCCTACTACGAGACCCTCGAGGAGCGCGCCAAGCAGCGCAGCCGTGAGATCCAGGCGCAGGTAGCGAGGGCCGACACCGGCGTCGACATCCGCGCGGTCGAGGTGGGCAGACGGGAGGAACACGGGCAGGCCCTCGCCGAGGTGAATGCCCGCATGCAGGGCCTGGAAACCCGCGCCGAGGACGCGCAGTCCCACCATCGCCGGCTGGAGGAAGCCGTCACAGCCCTCCGCGCCAGGGCCGCAGAGCTCCAGGACTTGGAGCGCCGCATCGTCAACGCCGAGGCGGACATGGCCGAGATCGCCCGGCGCATCCCGGAAACCCGCAAGCGCGTTGAGGCCGCCGAAGACCTGCTCGGCAGGGAAGCCGATGTCCGGCAGGGCTTCGATAATCTGGCCGCCGCCCGACGCGAGGTCGAGCGCCTTCGCGACGCCTCCCTGCAGGCGGCCGGCCTCGAGGCAAGGATCTCCAGTCTGGACAAGGCCATCGCCGTGGAACGCACGCGCCTCTCAGGCGACAGGGAGCAAGTCCGGGTCAGGATAGTCGACGAGCTGGAGCCGGCAGCGAACCGGGCGCCCGCCATCGAGTCCGAAATGGCCGGACTCGAACGCGACGAGAAGGCTCTCGACGCCAACGAGGCGGACCTCGAAGAGCGGAGGCACGAGATCGATGGGCTGACAGTGGAGCGCGATGCCCTCAACAACGCAATGGAGCAGAGAACCGAGATCGAGGCCCGCAAGGCAGAGGTCGAGCGAGAGATAGCCGTCCAGGAGGCCCAGATCAGGACCGACGTTGACCACCAGTCAGATAGGACGCAGCGGCTGGCCAAGGATGCCGGCGCCCTCGACGCCCTACGGCAGCAGCTTGTAGGGCTGGCCACGGAGGACTCGGCAATCGACGCCGAGGCCGGCGACATCGACACCCTCAGGCGCGTCGTCGAGAGCGCCGCCGCCCACATGGCCCAACTTCGACAGACGAACGTAGACTTACGCACCGAGATGGACGAGACTCGCCAAAAGTTCGACATCCTGGGCGACGAGGCTACGTGCCCTGTCTGCAAGCACCCCCTGGGTCCCGACGGACGGGAGCACCTCAAGGCCGAGCTCGAGCAACAGGGCCTGAGCAGCAAGCGCCGCTACGCTGAGAACAGGGCTGAGTTGAGCAGGCTGGAGAGCACCCACGCTCGCCAGGAGGACGAGGCCCGCAGTCGATCCGCGGCCCTCGAACAGCGGCGGCGCGGCGCGGCGCAGAGGAGAGCCACTCTGCAGGAGCGTCTCCACGATGCCGAGACGGCCGCTGAGAATCTGGTCACAGCCGAGGCTTGGCTGGCAGAGCTTCGCGCCAACCTCGCCACGGGTAGCTTCGCCAGCCAAGAGCGCAGGAGGCTCGGCGAGATCGAAGGTGAGCTTGCTGCCGTCGAATACGACCCAGAGCGCCGCAGGGAGATCGACCGCAGCATCGCCGCCCTGCGGAACAGCGTAGATGCCGGGCAGAGCGCGCTGAACCGCACGCGCACGGAGATCCGCACCAGGAGGGCCGTCCTCGCATCGGACCTGGAGGACTCGAGGCGCGCGTCTGGCGAGCTGGAGCCCCAGCGCAGGCGCCTGCAGGAGTTCGACCACACCATTTCGACCGGGGACTTCGCACAGGCCGAACGCCGGCAGGTCGAGGCCCTCACAGCCAGTCTGCGAGACCTCGGCTACGACTCGGAGGATTACCGCGTCGCACGCGAGGCTGCCGCCGACCTCGATCATTACGACGAGCTCAGCCGCCGGCTCGGCGAGGCCAGGGCCGCCCTGCCGCGCGAGCGCGAGTCCTTGGCCGCCGACACCAACATGCTCGAGAGGCGCAGATCGGACCTGCAGGCTGACCTGGAAAGGAGCGAAGAGCTGCGCGTCCAGGTAGCCTCCATGCCCGCCAGGGAGCGCGAGCTCTACGAGGCAGGGCAGGCCCGCGACTCGCTCGAAAACCAGGTCCGCGCGGCCGCCATAGAGCAGGGGCGACTCGGCCGGGAGCTTGCCCGGCTGGACCATCTCCAGGCCGAGATCGAGCGCCTCCAGGCCGAACGCAAAGAGCTCGCTGACCGCAAGTCCATCTACGACGATCTCGCCGTCGCCTTTGGGCGAAACGGCATCCAGGCGCTTATGATCGAGAACGCCATCCCCCAGCTCCAGGAGGACGCCAACGAGCTCCTGGGAAGGCTCACCGAGAACCGCATGTCTCTCAAGCTCCAGGTCATGGAGGGCCGCCGCTTCCGTGGCGTCGCCTCCGAGGAGCTCGACATCCGCATATCCGACGAGGTCGGCACCCGAAGCTACGAGATGTTCAGCGGCGGTGAGGCGTTCCGCGTCAACTTCGCACTCCGCATCGCCCTGTCTAAGCTGCTGGCCCGCAGGTCCGGAGCACCCCTTCCCATCCTCTTCATCGACGAGGGCTTCGGCGCCCTCGACACAGGAGGGCAGGAGCACCTCAAGGAGGCCATCCAGTCCATACAGGCCGACTTCGAGAAGATAATCGTGATTACCCACGTCGAACAGGTCAAGGAGGCCTTCCCCGTCCGCATCGAGGTCACCAAGACGTCGTCCGGCTCGACCTTCGCCATTGCTTAGGCCTCCACCCCGTCGTTCCCGCGGATTCGGTGCTCCCGTCCCCGGATTGGCAGTGTAATGCGAGGCCCTCGTGGCCAACTCGGCCTGCGCCATTGCTTAGGTGATATAGAGAAGGCTGGTTTATGAAATAAAACTCACGAAAAATAGGGCCCTAAAACCCTTGAGACCTCTCCCAGGGCGTCGTAGAATTCACTATTGTGCGGCGGATTCGACGCGACCCTAAGCGCCAGATCTAGTCAACGCCCACCGGAGCACAGTCAGGGACGCCCCAGCGTCCGACGCGACATGATTCTGGCACGGATCCTATCCCTCACCTTCGCCCACAAGCGGCTGCTCGCCGTCTCCCTCTTCTGCGTCTCCGGCGCTACGGCGGCGTATCTCGCCCTTCCATTGCTCCTCGGGGCAGCCATCGGCGAGGTCAAGCGCGTCTTGGATGGAGGCGACGTCTCAGATGCGACGATCCTCAGCATTTCCCTGGCGATCCTTGGCGTAAGCGTACTCAGAGGAGCAATGACTTTCGGCCAGACCTACTTCGGAGAGCGCCTGTCCCAGGCCGTCGCCTACGACATCCGCAACAGGTTCTACGGCCACGTCCAGGACCTCAGCTTCAAGTTCCACGACACCCATCACACCGGCAACCTGATGTCCCGGGCCATCACGGACGTGGAGGCCTTCAGGATGTTCATCATGTCCAGCTTGGTCAGGTCGCCATCCTTCATCATCCTCTTCGTCGGGGCGGCCGGCATACTCCTGTATACGGACTGGGTGCTCGGCCTGGTCGCGCTCAGCTTCATGCCGGTCCTGGCGGTACTGACTGCAGTCCTCAGGATGCACCTCAGGAGGATCTGGCTGCGCGTCCAGGAGGACATGGCCGACCTCAGCACAACGCTCCAGGAGAACATGACCGGCGTCCGCGTCGTCAAGGCCTTTGCCGCTGAGAGCTACGAGGAGGCGAAGTACGAGGCCAGCAGCTCGGCCGTCTCCGACGACATGGTCAGGGCGTCACGCCTCCAGGCCCTCAACACGTCGCTTATGATCTTCTCCTACCTCGTGGTCATCGGGCTCATACTGGGGATCGGGGGCACGAGAGTAATCGGCGGCCATCTGACAGTAAAGGAGCTGACCAGCTTCCTTTTCTTCATGCAGCTGCTCTCCCTCCCCATTCAGCAAGCCGGCATGGTCATCAACTCCTACGCCAGGGCCTACTCGGCCGGGCAGCGCCTCTTCGAGGTGCTCGACTACAGGTCGCCCGTACAGGAGAAGGCCGGCGCCGGTGAGATGCCCAAGAGCAGGGGGCACGTCCGCTTCGACAACGTGTCATTCAGCTACGATGGACGCACACCGACTCTGCGGGATATCGACATCGACGCCCGTCCGGGCAAGGTCATAGCCCTCGTGGGCGCGCCAGGCAGCGGCAAGAGCACCCTAGTCAACCTGCTGCCCAGGTTCTACGACGTCACGTCCGGCAGCATAACCGTCGACGGCGTCGACATCAGGGAGACGACCCTCAAGTCCCTCAGGCGGAACATCGGCATGGTGCAGCAGGACGTCTTCCTCTTCACCGCTTCGCTCAGGGACAACATTGCCTACGGGCGCGAGGATGCGTCGATGGACGAGATAGTCGAAGCGGCCCGCGTCGCCCAGCTCGACGACTACATCTCGGGCCTCGAGGAGGGCTACGACACCGAGATAGGCGAGCGCGGCTCGACACTGTCCGGAGGCCAGCGCCAGCGCATGTCCATCGCCAGGGCCGTCCTCCTCGACCCGCCCATACTCATCCTCGACGACTCCACCGCCAGTGTCGACGCCAACACCGAGGAAAAGATCCGCACGGCCATGGAGGCCGTCATGAAGGACCGCACGACCTTCGTCATAGCCCACAGGCTCAGCACAGTGCATAAGGCCGACGAGATCATAGTCCTCGACAGGGGGCGCGTAGCTGAGCGGGGCACCCACGAGGAGCTTCTGGCCAGAGGAGGCGCGTACAGGCGCATATACGAGCTCCAGCTGCGGCCCCAGGAGGAGGTCATGATGGAGTTCGATGTACCGGCCGAGATGGAGGCCGCGGTCCGATGATGTCCGGCGCGGGCTCGTTCATGCGGCAGGCCTCCCGCGAATCGGGCAGGCTGGACGACGAGGTATTCGGCCAGGCCTTCAACTACCGCGTCGTAGCGCGGATGGTCCCTTACATCATCCCAAACAAGGGACTGGTTTCCCTGGCAGTCGTCTCGATGCTCGTCTTCACGGCGACCTCGGTCGCCGTTCCGTTGCTCATCGGGAAGGCCTTCGACGAATTCATCATCCAGGGCGACTTCACTGGCCTGATGTGGATAGTCGCCCTGTTCATCGGCAACGCCATGCTCAACTGGGGCGCAAACTTCACCCAGGAGGTGACCATCGCCCGGGTCGGCCAGAACCTGCTCTACCGCCTCCGCGGCGACATGTTCCGCCACCTCCAGAAGCAGTCAGTCTCCTTCTACGACAAGAACGAGGTCGGGCGCATCATGTCTCGCGTCCTGGGAGACGTGTACCAGCTCCAGGAGTTCCTGTCCGTAGCCGTCATCACCGTCGGCAATCTGCTGAGCCTCGTCGGTATCGTTGGAATGGTGCTCTACCTCAGCGTCCAGCTTGGCCTCATATCACTCGTCACAATCCCATTGCTCATCCTCGTGATGGCCGTATGGCAGCCCTTTGCGCGGAAGGCCTTCATGCGCGTCAGGCGCGCCGCGGCCATCGTCAACGGCAGTCTGAACGAGAACATCTCCGGCGTCAGGGTCGTCCAGGCCATGAACCGCCAGGAGCGCAACGCCGAGATCTTCGAGGCCAAGAATCGCGAGAACCACAACGCCGCCGTCCACGCCACCGGCATCTCGTCGGGCCTGCTCCCCAGCGTCGACATACTGACCGCCGTATCCATCGGCCTGGTGCTCTTCTTCGGGGCAAGGCTGGTGGGCAGCAGCGCCCTGGAGGTCGGCTCACTGGTGGCCTTCGTCTTGTACATCCAGCGCTTCTTCGATCCCATCCGAAGCCTGACGATGCAGTACACCCAGCTCCAGCGGGCCATGGCGTCGGGCATCCGCATATTCGAGCTGCTCGACACGAAGCCCGACCTGGAGGACAAGCCCGGCGTGCGGGACCTTCCGGAGATACAGGGCCAGATCGAATTCAGAGACGTCAGCTACAGCTATGTCGAGGGCCAAGACGTGCTCAAGAAGGTGAACATGCACGTCCTGCCAGGCCAGACAGTCGCGGTCGTGGGCCCCACGGGCGCGGGCAAGACCACTCTTGTCTCCCTGCTGTCCAGGTTCTATGACGTGGAGGAGGGCAGGGGCGCGATATTGATCGACGGACACGACATCCGCAACAGGACCCGCGAGTCCCTCGCCCGCCAGACCAGCATGGTCCTGCAGGAGCCGTTCCTGTTCACCGGCACGGTCAGAGAGAACATCAAGTACACGCATCACGACGTGTCGGACGGGGACATGATCGCCGCCGCGAAGGCCGTCGGCGCGCACAACTTCATCGAGAGGCTAGACGACGGCTACGACACCCTCCTCCACGAGCGAGGTGTAAACCTCAGCGTCGGGCAGCGCCAGCTCATCAGCTTCGCCAGGGCCATCGTCGACGACCCGCGCATCCTGATACTCGACGAGGCGACCGCCAACATCGACAGCTTCACCGAGATGCTGATCCAGAGGGCACTGCAGACCCTCCTGGAGGGCCGCACGGCCATAGTCATAGCCCACAGGCTCTCGACCATACGCGGCGCTGACAAGATTGTCGTGCTGAACCACGGCGAGGTCGAGGAGGTCGGCGACCACGACGAGCTCATGGACCGCGACGGCCTCTACGCCCACCTCTACTCCATGAACTTCGCCGCCCTGAAGGCAGCCATCCCCGAATAGCCAGGGCCGGCAGTTCCCATCGCCCAACACATCGTAGGGGCGGGTTTGGAACCCGCCCGTCCCCGGGTTCCCGGCCCTCTCCCACCGTTCGGCCTTGTATCTTGAGATGGAGGGGCGTGACAGACCGATTCGGCCTTGGTCCACGAGACCGCGGCTCAGCGTGGTCGTCACGCCCCAGATCTCCCCAGAGCCCGTACAGTTGATCGGACCCAGAGTCCGGATGTGCAAGGTTGGGCCAAGGGAGAGCACCAATCTTAGTGCAAAGGGTGACAGTATGGAAGCTGACGAGAGGTACATCGGAGTGGACGTGTCAGCCTCGGAGCTGGTTGTTGGTGTCCTGCCGACCGGGGAGGTGTGGCATTTCGCCAACGACCCTGAGGGGATCTTAGAGTTGAGGACACGTGTAGGAGAACTCTCACCTGTCCTGATAGTCATGGAGGCCTCGGGAGGGTTTGAGTCTGGGGTCGCTGGAGAGCTGGTTGATGCAGGAATGCCCGCCGTAGTAATCAATCCACGACAGACCCGTGAGTTCGCCCGAGCCACAGGCAGACTGGCTAAGACAGATACGATCGATGCGTTGGCGTTGGCGCGATTCGGCCAGGCCGTACAGCCTCAGGTGCGTCCACTGCCAGGGAAGAAGGAGAAGGAGTTGCGTGCGCTGGTAGACCGCCGTCGCCAGGTAGTCGACATGATCACGGCTGAGCGCAATCGCCGTCCCAAAGCGACGCCGTACGTGCGGCAGCAGATCGAGCAGCATATCGTCTGGCTCCAGTCGCAGCTCGACGATCTGGGCAAAGACCTCGACCAGTTCATCAAGTCAAGCCCCACCTGGCGCGCCAAGGACGACCTGCTGCAGAGCGTACCGGGGATAGGAGATGTGTCCTCCAGCGTACTGTTGGTTGAGTTGCCCGAGCTCGGGCAACTCAACCGCAAAGAGATAGCCTGCCTGGTGGGGGTTGCTCCTCACAACCGTGATAGTGGCACATTTCGCGGCAAGCGGTCAGTGTGGGGAGGCCGCGCCAACGTGAGGTCGGCCCTATACATGGCGACGCTGGTAGCCTGCCGCTTCAATCCTGTGATCAGGGCATTCTACGGACGGATGTGCGAGGCAGGCAAGCCCAAGAAAGTCGCCTTGGTAGCCTCGATGCGCAAGCTCCTTACGATCCTGAACGTCATTGTCCGCGATCAGTCGCCTTGGGACCCCAGCAGGCATCTACAGTACACAATCTCTTGACCATCAAGACAGTTGCTGAGCCTGCCTGTCCTGAGCTTGTCGAAGGGTCGAAGGCCAGTGCTACGCCAGTACGGTTAGCCTAGTGTTAGTCGCCAGGAGTCATAATCGGGTCCCCAGCACGCCACTCTGGACTCAGACCTTCGCAGCAAGGGATGCCTTGGGCACCCTAGCCGTTCCAAAGCAGCCTCGAACTCGCGGAATCTCAACGTCGTGTAGAATGGCCCGGTGAGGTGAGCGATGGCCGTAAGCACTCAACGTAGCCTGGTATCGGCGGACGACCTGCCCGCCCTCTCCTCGCGCCTCGCCGCCCAAGGCAAGCGGACCGAGCTCGTAAGGGGAGACCTCGTCGTAATGGCGCCAGCCGGAGGACGACACGGACACATTGCAAACGCGATCGCGTACATGCTAACTGGATTCACCCGCGCCGGACAGGGCGGTATGGTCTTCGCCGCCGAGACCGGTTTTCTCCTGAGACGGGACCCCGACACGGTGCGGGCTCCCGACGTAGCCTTCGTCGCCGCGGGCCGTCTGGCTGAAGACGAGCTTCCCCGCGGGTACTTGGAGCTCGCTCCCGACCTCGCAGTGGAAGTAGTCTCTCCCAGCGATTCCTCAGCCGCCATCCGCGACAAGGTCCAGGACTGGCTGGAAGCGGGCACGCACCTCGTGTGGGTCGTCTATCCCGATTCGCGCTCTGTCGCGGTCCATCGCCAGACGGGCCAGCCTCAGCAGCTCTCGGAGACGGACTCCCTGTCCGGCGCGCCAGCGCTCCCCGGTTTCGCTGTCCCCGTCCGCGACCTCTTCGCATAGCTAAGGCTGGCCATTGCCCAGGCCCGCGCCCCTCGTGTCATGATCTTCACCGTAGGCCACAGCAACCACACCTGGGACGACTTCGCCCACCTCCTCCGGCAGCACGGCATCGATACTCTCGTGGATGTGCGCAGCAACCCGGTCAGCCGCTTCGCCCCCTTCGCCAACGTGCCGGCTCTCCCTCGGCTGCTGGAAGGCGAGGGCATGCGTTACACCTTCATGGGCGACTCGCTGGGCGGCAAGCCCTCGGACCGGTCGTGCTACGACGATGCGGGCAAGCCCGACTACGACGAGATCAGGTCCAGGGACTTCTTCAAGGGCGGCATCACCGCGCTGGCCGCACTGGCGAACGACAGCCGTGTGGCCCTCATGTGCGCAGAGGAAGACCCCGGCAAGTGTCACCGCCGGCTCCTGATCGGCCCTTCCCTTGCGGAGATAGGAGTGCCGCTGTCCCACATCCGCTCCGACGGCTCCCTACAAGGCACCGAGGACCTCGGCAACAGGAAGGCCTATCTACGCAACTTCCAGGCGAGTATGTTTTCGGGCGGTGAAGACGAGTGAACATCTACACCATTGGGTTCACAAAGAAGTCAGCCAGGGAGTTCTTTGAGGCCCTGGAAGACGTGAACGCCCAGCATCTAGTGGACATCCGGCTCAACAATACTTCCCAACTCGCTGGGTTCACAAAGAAGCGCGACCTAGAGTTCTTCACGTACAGGTTGACCGCCCTCGAATACGTCGAGGTGCCCCTTCTCGCGCCTACCAAGCCGATATTCGACTCATACAAGGACGACGGCGACTGGGACCGGTACGCAGCCAGGTACCTTCAACTGCTTGAAGAGCGACTACTTGAAGAGACGCTTGACCGCGATGCCTTCATGGGAGGGGCGGTGCTCCTATGTACCGAGCCCACAGCCGAGCGATGCCACAGAAGACTCGCCGCTGAGTACTTGGTTGACCGTCTCTTCGAAGGCGCGCAGATCATCCACCTGTAAACGACTTGGCTATGCGCAAGACGCTCACCATGACGGACGTAACCGAGATGCGTGGTGACGAGGTCTGCGTCGCGGGCATCGACGAGGTAGGCTTCTGTGTGCGTCCGGTTGTGCCTGGCGGAGTTCGTTTGAGTCACCTCTATGTCCGTGACTCGGCAGTAGTCGTCCCTGGGAGGAAGGTCGAACTCGAGCTGTTTGAGACGCAGACCGAACCACCGCACATCGAAGACGAGCGATTCTTCCCGTCCTCCATCTCCGACAAGGGTTGGTGCAGTCCACGAGAATGGGAGGAGGTACTAGCCGCCTCATGCTCCACCGACGTGGCGGCAATGTTCGACGGCCAATTGGTGGAGGGTCGATACGTCCCGCCGGGGAGCAGGACACGGTCACTCGGAACCATCGGGAACGTCGAGATCGAGTATGTGCGAGTCTTCGACGACACCGATCGGCGACGCTATCGTATTTCCTTCCAAGACTTTTCTGGTGCGAGATTCCTGGACAGGCCCATCAATGACCTGACCTTCAGGACGATGATGTCGCGTTCGCTCGACGCAATCGGCGACCCCGTTGAGGTCGAAGAGTCCTTGATGGAAGCGCTGCACTCAGTTGATCGAATCTACCTTCGGCTTGGCCTGACCAGGCCGTGGGGCGATCCGGAAGTCTGCTGGACTCAGGTGACGGGCATCTACACATTCCCCGATTACCTGGAGGGCAAGACTTTCGCGGATTTCATTGAGCCGCCGAACACCTACGGCTAAGTAGCCCCGAAGAGAACCCCTAGAACAGCGCTGACTGGCGGTCCTGTGGGAACGCCAGGCCCAGGTGCTCGTAGGCGCGGCGGGTGGCTACGCGGCCCCGGCGGGTGCGGTCGAGGAAGCCCTTCTGCAGCAGGAACGGCTCGTACACGTCCATGATGGTGTCCGCCTCCTCGCTGATCGCTGCGGCCACCGTCTCGATGCCCACGGGCCCGCCGTCGAACTTGTCGATGATCGTGGTCAGCACCAACCGGTCGGAGTCGTCCAGACCCAGGCCGTCCACCTCCAGCCTCCCCAGCGCATCAAGGGATATGCCGGCGGTGATCACGTTGTCGCCGACGACCTGGGCGTAGTCGCGCACCCGTTTCAGCAGGCGGTTGGCGACCCTGGGTGTGCCGCGCGACCGGCGGGCTATCTGCTGCAAGCCATCGTCCTCGGCCTCGATGTCAAGTATCCGCGCCGAGCGGCGGACTATCGTGTGCATTGCCTCTTCGTCGTAGAAGTCGAGCCTGAACACGTGGCCGAAGCGGTCTCGCAGCGGGGAGCTGACCATGCCGTAGCGGGTTGTCGCGCCTATCAGGGTGAAGGGCTGGATGGCCAGGTTGATGCTCCTGGCCTTGAGCCCCTTGTCGATGACCCACGAGACGACGAAGTCTTCCATCGCGCCGTACAGGACCTCCTCCACGACCCGGTGGAGCCGGTGGATCTCGTCGACGAACAGCACGTCGCCCTTCTGGAGCCGCGTCAGCACCGCCACCATATCGGCGGGGCGCTCGATGGCCGGGCCGGACGTGGTCTTGATGCGCGTGTCCATCTCGCGGGCGATTATGTTCGCGAGGGTCGTCTTGCCCAGGCCGGGCGGCCCGTGGAGCAGGACGTGGTCAAGCGGCTCGCCGCGCTGCTTGGACGCGGCGATGAAGATGTCGAGGTTGGACTTGAGGCGCTCCTGGCCGATGTACTCCGACAGCCGCTGTGGGCGCAGGCTGTCCTCGACCGGGCGGTCCTCCTCCCGTGGGTCCCCCGAAACGATGCGTTCCGTAGCCAAACCCGGCTCCTGGGGCCGGGAGGTCATTCGACCCGGCCCACTCCCGCGTCCTCCATGGTCTTCCAGAGCTCCTCGCCGCTGTCCTGCCACCAGCCGTACAGGATGGTGATGTCGGTGCCGATGGAGAAATGTCGGACGCCCATGTCGAGGTACTCCTTGGCGTCGTCCGCCGTCTGCACCTCCGCCCTCGGGGCCACGCCCTTCGCCAGCGCGGTCTTGAAGACCCTGTCGCGGGCCGCGACGATGTCTGGGTGGGTGCGCTGACCGGCGAGGCCGACGCTCATCGAGTAGTCCGAGCCGCCCCACTGGACCATGTCGACGCCGGGTATGTCGAGTATCTCGTCGAGGTCGTCGACCGCGCCCTTCTTCTCGATCATTACCGCGACGACGGTGTCGTTGATCAGTTCGACGTAGGACTCGCCGCCGCCGTAGCCCATATAGGTGTTGCGCCTCGTGGCCGCGCCGTACAGGCCGCTCCACTCGGGGGTGTCGGCTCTGGCGATGCGCACGCACTCCCGGACCTCTGCGGCCGAGCGGGCGTCGGTGAACAGGACGCTGCCGAAGCCGGCGCCGATGCCGCGCTGGGCTAGGAACTCCTGGTGGCTCTGGTCGACCTTGATCATCGAGCCCAGCTTGTGGAGCTCGGCGGCGCGGCACAGGTTGTCCAAGTCGTGCAGATCGAACGAGCCGTACTCGGCGACGAACTCCACGTAGTCGTAGAGCCCAGTGTGTCCCAGCGCCTCTACCACCGATGGCCAGGTCGTGTGGATGTGGGTGCTCACCGTGGGCTCGTCTCGGCTCAGCTTCTCCCGAATGATGTTGGTCCTCATGAAGCCTCCAGGCAGTGGGCCAGGGTCGGTCCGTCAGCCCGCATTATAGCCGACGCAGGCCGTCCGTACCGTACGCCTCTCCATTGAAGGGAGAGGGCAGGGCCTGACGCGGGCACTATGGTTATGCTGCTGAGCACTGGTTTTCGACCCTTCGACAGGCTCAGGACAGGCAAGCTCAGGCCGAACGTACAGGGGAGGGCGGGTTTCAAACCCGCCCCTACGGGAAGCGCGCGGGCGGCGCGGCGACGAAATTCGTAGATTTGCTATTATGGACGTATAGCCCTTCTAGCTGCGGAGGTACCGATTGGACACACTGGCCCACATGACAGAACACGGACACGAGCTGCTCGTCGCAGGGAGCGATCCCGCGGCCGGGCTGAAGGCCTTCATCGCCGTGCACGACACGACGCTGGGGCCGTCCTGCGGTGGGGTGAGGATATGGCCCCACGCCAGCGAGGAGGCGGCCGTCACCGACGTGCTGCGCCTCTCCCGCGCCATGACCTACAAGTCCGCCGTCGCCGGCCTGCCCCTGGGCGGCGGTAAGGCCCTCATCTGGGCCGATCCGCGCACCGACAAGACTGAGGCCCTGCTCCGCGCCTTCGGACGCTTCGTCGACTCCCTGGGCGGCCGGTACATCACAACCGAGGACGTCGGCATGACCCCTGCCGACCTCGAGCCCATCGCCCTGGAGACACGGCACGTTGTGGGGCTGCCCCTGTCGATGGGCGGCAGCGGCGACACGTCCATCCTCACCGGCCTGGGTGTCTACCTGGGCATGAAGGCCGCCGCGAAGGCCGTGTGGGGCGACGACGACCTGGGCGGGCGCACGATAGCGGTCCAGGGTTTCGGGCACGTCGGGCAGCAGATGGCGCCGCACCTAGTCGAGGAGGGCGCGCGGCTCATGGTCACCGACATCTACGAGGACGCCCGCGCACTGGCGGCCGGGATGGGTGCGGAGATCGTGGGAGCGGACGAGATATACGACGTGGAGTGCGACATCTTCTCGCCGTGCGCCCTGGGGGGCGTGCTGAACGACGACACGGTCTCGCGCCTGCGCTGCAAGGTGGTCGCCGGAGGCGCGAACAACCAGCTCCTGGCCGATGAGCACGGCGCGGAGTTGCACCGGCGCGGCATACTCTACGCCCCCGACTTCGTGATCAACGCAGGCGGCATCATCACCGTGGCGTCCGAGATCGGCGGCGTCTACAGGGCCGACCGGGCCCGGGAGATGACCGAGCGGATCTACGACACGACCGCCCGGGTCATCGAGGCCTCGCGGGCCGAGGATGTGCCCACCCACGTCGCGGCCAACCGCATCGCCGAGCACCGGATCGAGTCGGTCCGCCGCACCAGGCCGCCCTTCCGTAGTCCGCTGGACTGAAGTCCTGCGGAACCCCATACGGCAAGACTCACTGGCCAGTCGCTTCGTCGAAGTCGAGCTTGGCGATTGAGGATACGATGCGGTCGGGCGTGACGCACGAGTCTGCCGGCGGGCCCTCACCCGTCGGGTCTACCCAGACGCAGTACATGCCGAGCCTCTGCGGCGCCGCGACCTCCCATTCCAGGTTGTCGCCTACGCACCAGGTGTCGTCGGGTCCCGACCCGAGTGAGGCTATCGCACCCAGGTAGACCCGCCGGTCCGGCTTGCCGTAGCCCATCTCGCCCTCGATGAGGACCTGGTCGAAGTGCCGCGCGAGGTCGAAGCGCTCCACCTTGGCCCTCTGGCCTTCCCCATTCCCATTGGTGATCATGGCGAGGCGAATGCCGCGGCTCCTGAACCGCCGGAGGGCGTCGATCGCCCCCGGGATGGGCTCGGCTCCTTCACTTCGCCTGGCCCTGTATGCCAGGCCCAGGTCGCGGGCAAGGTCGGGCAGATCGAACCCCAGCGTGCGGAGAGACCGCCGGACTATGCCGACGCTGGCGACATTCAGATTCAGCCTGCCAACGCGATGGCGCTCCCGGTCCGACCAGTACCAGTAGCGCGTCCTGGTTATCTCGCGGAACAGGTCGCCGGCGTCCAGGCCCGGGACTTGGCCGGCTGCGGCGGCGCACACCTCGCGCCAGCACTCTTCCTGCCCGGGGAAGTGGATGATTGTGTCGTCCAGGTCGATGAGCATCGCCTTCGGGGCGGGTGCAATCCCATACTTCGTGGGCCGGTCACTTGTCATGGCTCCTGTATCTTACGACGCCAAGGGCGGAGCCATCGAGCCGATCACCACATCGATTCCACGGCACTCTTGCCTGGACGGCCTGTCTCGTTTGACCGTGCCGCCGCGCAGTTGCTAGACTGTAGCTAGCGCAAGCTGGGCCCATGCGGCTTGCGCCTGTCATTTCGGAGATCGGCTTGCCCCTACACTCCATCGCAAGACGCACAGCTTTGGCATTGGCCGCGATCGGCCTGCTGGCGCTGGCCGTGGCGGCGCCCGGGACTGCCCGAGCAGACGGCTCGTGGGAGTCCATCGGCCCCACGGGCGGCTACGCATGGTCGCTGGTGGCCTCGCCGGCCTACGGTACCGACAGCACGGTCTTCGCGGGCACGGACGGCCGGGGCGTCCTGAGGTCCAGGGACGGCGGCGCCACCTGGCGTAGGATCAACAGCCCCGGCCTCGGACGGATCATCGCGACGATGGCCGCCTCGCCTGCTTACGAGACCGACGGCACGCTCTTTGCGGCGGGCCCGACGGGGGTCTTCCGCTCCACGGACCGCGGCGACTCCTGGGAAGCGGTCGTCGAGGGGCTTGATAATCCCAAGGTGCTCGCGCTCGCCATTTCACCGGGGTTCGCGGACGATTCCACCCTCTTCGCAGGTACGAGCGACGGCGTGTACCGGTCCACGGATGGGGGCAACTCATGGAGCGTCGCCGACATGGGCCTGACGGGCGCGACCGTCCTGTCGCTTGGGATATCGCCGGACTTCCAGAGCGACTCGACCATCTTCGCGGGACTCCTCGGCAGGCGGACCGGCCGGTCCTTCGGGGGCGGCGAGTTCACCACGCCGGACGGCGGGCTGTACCGCTCCACCAACGGTGGCGCGACTTGGACCGAGATCGACGAGGGATTCAGGCAGGTGTCCCCCATCGCAATAAGCCTGTCTCCCAACTTCGCCTTTGATTCCACCGCGTTCTTCGGGACACTTCACAGCGGCATCATGCGCTCCACCGACGGCGGCGCTACCTGGAGCCGGGTCGAAGAAGGCTTGGCCTTCCAACGATTCCCCGCCGTGGAGTTTTCGCCGGACTTCCAGAGCGACTCCACTATCTTCGCGGGCACCTTCGGAGTCGTCTTCCGGTCGGTCAACGGCGGCGACTCCTGGGAGCAGCTAAACGAAGAGAGGTCCATCTCGGACAGCCGCGTGCAGGGTTTCGCCGTGTCCCCGGCCTACGCCACCGACCTCACACTGTTCGCGGGCGCGGGAACTGGCGGCATCCTGAGATCCGTCGACGGTGGAAACACTTGGCAGCAGATCACCAAGGGCATCACCGGAGCCATCAACGTCAGGAGCGTTGCCCTCGCCGGGAACTTCGCGTCGGACCCGACCCTGTTCTTCTCTACATCAGACGGCGTAGTGTCCAGGTCGCCCGATGGCGGGGACACCTGGCAGCAGGTCACGAGGGGTCTCACGGTCGCCTCGGGGGAGGGCTGGCTCCTGCCCGACGTGTGGACCATTGCGGTCTCCCCCAGCTACGAAGCCGACTCGACAGTGATGCTCGGCACCGCGGAAGGCGTCTTCCGCACGACGAGCCGGGGCGAGGAGTGGGAGCGGCTCGATGTCTTCGCCAATGAGGCGCCCGTCCCCGCGGTCGCCTTCTCGCCCGACTACGCCTCCGACGACACGGTCTTTGCCGGCGGGTCCCAGGGCGTCCTGCGGTCCGACGACGGCGGTGACACCTGGGAAGGGTCGACCGGTCTCGAGGGCACGTCGGTCTGGAAGCTGGCCATATCCCCGCGGCTTGTCACGGACGGCACCCTGTTCGCGGCTACGATCTCGGACGGGGTCTTTCGGTCCGTGGACGGGGGCCGCTCCTGGGAAGCCGTAAACGACGGCCTGGGCGGTCTCAGGGTTCAGTCGCTGGTGGTTTCGCCCGCGTTCGGGTCCGACTCCACGCTGATCGCCGGGACCACCGCTGGTCTCTTCAGGTCGACCGATGGAGGCGGCTCGTGGAGCCGGTTGCGCGAAGGACTCAGGGAGGGCTCGACCTTCCTCGCAGTCGCACTCTCACCCGACTATGCCAGCGATAACACGCTGTTCGCCGGCACGGACGCCGACGGCGTATTCCGCTCCGAGGATGGAGGCGAGTCGTGGCAGCCAGTGAACCACGGCCTGAGGACTCTCGGCGTGTCAACCCTGGCCGTACCGGACAACTACGGTGAGACATCCCAGCTCTTCACCGGCACGACCAGATCCGGCCTGTTCAGGGGGGCCTCGCTCGAAGTAGGCCCCATCTTCGAGCCCGAACAGCAGTCGGCACTCGCCGGCCAGTACAGCGTGCTGGGCTGGGTCGTGGTCGCGGGCTCGGCGGTCTTGGCGGTGGTCCTGTTCTTCGCCTACAGGTGGGGGCGCCGCTTCCTCGGCCGGCGGCGTCCGAGGGAGCGCTCGGGGTGGGGACAGGCCCTGGCCCAAAGCGGCGGGCAGGACCCAACAGGGAGCAACCCCGGCGAGTAGTGCCGGCCCGGCGGCGACTGCTCCCATCTCATGCCGAAGAGTCTTGAGATAGTCCCTTGGAATCCGATCCTGCTACGCATTTCGTATTGCTACACCGTGCCATCCTACTAACCGGCCAGCTGCGGCCAGCGTTCTATCTGGCAAAAGGGCACCAGAAAGCTACGAAATACGTTGACGTATACAGAATCGCCTTGCTAGAATTGCGCATCATACATTTCAATTCGTGCGTTGCAATTCATGTAATGCAGGCGCAGTGAAGTTTGAGATAAAGGAGTAAAGGAGATATGGAAACGTCAGTTGCATCGTCCGCAGTGGCCGAGCGCGAAGTACTGGAGGCGTCCGCCTGCCTGCACCAGTGGATGATAGCTTCGCCGAACGGCCCATCGAGTAAGGGCACCTGCCTGGCATGCGGCAGTGAGAAGGAGTTCCCTAACTACATCGAGGGCTCAGCCTGGGGCTACGACATATCAGTCGAGCAGCTTGCCAAGAGCGCCAAGATCAACGTCCGGCGCGAGCCCGGTATCGAGGACGACTACGAGTAGAGGCCGGGACACACCTGCAGATAGGCGCCCAAGCGCTGCGGGCGCCTGTCTGCACAAGGAGCCGCTCACCGGAACAGGTCCGTCGAGCGGCTCCGCAGCAGCGCGCTCGCGCCCCCGTCCCCGACTCGATACGGATGCCCCCGCACTATGGCTGCGGGTACCGCGTCCACCTTTCCCATCACCAGCTCCGCCGCCGCCGCTATCTCGTCGACCTCGGCGATGTTCGTCACAGCCATCACCTTGCCCGAGGCGTCGGCCTCGCCGCGGTAGTCCCTGACGACTTCCATTCCGGACACTCCCACGGCGAAGTTCACTTGGCCCTCCCGCCAGGGACGCCCGAAGGTGTCGGTGATGATGACCGGTGTATCGACCCCCGTCGCGCGGACTATCTGCTCCTGGATGTCCCTGGCAGACCGGTCCGGGTCCTCCGGCAGCAGCGACACGATGCCCTCGCCCGGGACGTTGGACGAGTCGACGCCCGCGTTGGCGCAGATGAACCCGTGGTGCGTCTCCGTGATCAGGATGCCGCGCTCGGCGTCGGAGCGGACGATGCTGCGGCTCTCGCCCAACACCACCTCGACGACCCTGGGGTCCTTGCCGCTCTGAAGCGCGAACTCCAGCGCAAACTGCGAGGGCTCTACGCTTCCCAGGTCCACCAGCCTGCCCTCGGCCTTGGAGACGGCCTTCTGCGTAACGACGGCGATATCGCCCGCCCGCAGGGGCGTGTCCTGGTCCCGGCACGCAGCCGCGACGAGCTCGCCCAGCCGGGCGCCGGGCTCTATCTCGGGAAGGCCGGTCACGCCAATGATCTCGATGCGCGGAACGGTCATGGTGAGTCATGTAATCACGCCGTTTCCGGGGGTGTCAAACCTCGCGTGGTATACTTGGCAGCCGCCATGAGACCCCTCCGCAGCCCCCTGTTCGTGCCGGGAAACAACCCCAGGATGCTCACCAAGGCGCTGGGGCTCGCACCCGACGCCTTCGTGCCCGACATGGAGGACGCCGTCCCCTGGAGCGAGAAGGAGAAAGGCAGGGAGACAGTCGCCTCCTTCCTGCCCAGGCTCATCGAGACTGGCATCCCCGTCATCCCACGCGTCAACGCCACCGGCTCAGGCCTTATCGGGCAGGACCTCGAGGCCGCGGTCGTGCCGGGCGTCTTCGGCATCACCGTCGGCAAGACGGCATCGGCGGACGAGATTGCGGGGATAGGCGACGCTGTCGGCAGGCTGGAATCCCAGCGGGACATCGAGCCCGGGAGCATCGCCCTGGTACCCTGGATCGAGTCCGCAATGGCCGTGGTGAACGCATACGAGATATGCGCCGCGCCACGGGTGGCGGCAGTCGCTTTCGGCGCGGAGGACCTGGCGAACGATATGATGATCGAGCGCACCGAGAGCGGCGACGAGGTCGCGTACGCTCGCAGTGCCGTCTGCATCGCGGCCCGGGCCGCCGGCGTGCTTGCCATCGACACGCCATACGTACGATTCCGAGACGAGGCCGGCCTGCGCCGGGACTGCAGAACCGCCAGGCGATTCGGCTTCAAGGGCAAGTTTGCCATCCACCCTGCCCAGATCGACGCGATCAACGAGGGCTTCGGCCCGCTTCCCGCTGAGGTAGCTTGGGCCACCCGCATTGTGGACGCCTTCGACGAGGCCGAGCGTGCAGGGACCGGCGCGGTATCGGTCGACGGCAGCATGGTCGACGCGCCCGTGGTCAAGAGAGCCCGAGGCATCCTCGATCTAGCCGGCCGCACGGCCTGACCTTGACGGCCCCAGGAGCGCCGATACCGCAGTCCGTTCGCCCTGAGCCTGTCGAAGAGTGGTGCTGATTGGCCCGTCGTTCGCCCTGAGCCTGTCGAAGGGCAGTGCTGATTGGCCCATCGTTCGCCCTGAGCCTGTCGAAGGGCAGTGCTAGACTGATTTGACGAGTCTGAAATCCTGGTGAGAGCAACCTTGAAGGACAAGATCGAGCTGAAGGGCATGACCTTCTACGGCTTCCACGGCGTGAATCCCGCCGAGAAGGAGCTGGGCCAGCGCTTCATCGTCGACCTCGACATCTTCTGCGACCTTGCCACGGCGGGCCGGACCGACAATCTGGACGATACGGTCGATTACTCAGAGGTCTACCGGGGCATCAAAGAGATAGTCGAGGGGCCCAGCCACAACCTGCTGGAGAGCGTCGTGGCCGCCATCGCTGAGCGCGTCCTGGCTCACCCCGGCGTGGAGGCGGTGAGGGTACGCCTCAGGAAGCCCGAGGTCCCGATGAAGGGCAGCGTCCTCACCCACGCCGCGGTCGCGATATACCGCGAGGCCTAGCGGCCGTCGCTCCTGAGCGAGAATCCTTCGCTCTGAGCAGCGCTATGCCCGGTGCACGGGCCGTGCGGGATGGTCAGCAACTGCCGCGCAGTTGCTTGCAGGTACGTTCGGCCTGAGCCTGTCGAAGAGCCTGCCCCGTACTCGATACGGGGCCAGTGCTCCGCCCGACTGGAAGATTCCAGAGCAAGTTTCTAGCGGCTCCTCGGATTCTTGAGCCCAGTCTCCAGCTTGTTCCGCACCTCGCGCTTCACCCTCGCGGCCAGGACGCCGTCGTGCTCCTCCAGGAACTTCACAACCGCCGGCTTGTCCCACGGGACGAGCTCCCGGAGCGCCCACGACAGGCCCTTGACGACCATGTCGTCGTAGTCCGCAACCAGCATCCGACATACCTTTAGCGTGCGCGGGGTATCGCCCGTGCCCCCCAGCGACTTCTTGTTCAGGGCCGTCGTTGAGACGAGTGCGGCTCTGCGCCACCACCGGTCCTCCGAGCCCGCCCATTCGTCGATGACCTCGTCGCCGATGCGTCCTTCGAGCCACGCCGGGCCTGAGACCAGCCAGCAGTAGGCGTCGACGCTCGCCCAGTTGTCCATCCCGCGCCCAAGCGACTCCACGGCGGGCGCATCCAGGGCCGCGCGGACGCCCTTGTGGCGGCTCAGCACCTCGTACCCAGCTTGCCTCCCCTCCAGCGTGTGCGAGTCGATCAGTGCCCGCGCCAGGTCGAGTACTGGGCCGGGCGGCGCGTCCTTAAGCTCCCTGGCGGCGTCGCGGGCGACCCTCCGCATGTCCGGCACGGTGACTCCGATGATCCTTGCGCCGGTCGGTGTGTACGATGCTCCCTTCGCCGCCCTCACCGGATTCGCGGCGGCCTCGAGACGCGACATCACCTCGGATGCCAGCCCGTCGACGTCGACCTCGCCGCGCCCGGTCATGCCAGCGACTCCAGCGGCAGGGTAGCGAAGTAGGCGTCGTGGTCCAGCCGTATCGCAAACAGCTCCGCCTCGTGCATGGCGACCTCGATCCGCACCGGCCTCCCGACGAGCCCCGATATGTCCTCCCGCTCGGCCCACCTCGCGGGCGCGAAGAGGTGGTCGCCGCTGATCGGCACGGACTCGTCCCAGCCGTACCCCTCTATAGGCTCGGCCGTCTCGCCGTCCAGCATCCGGGCCAGGATGCGCGTGTGGTTCGTCGTGCGGACGTTGAACGCCAGGCCGCCCGACCTGGGTATCACCGTCTTGGTCCTGAGCAGGCCCTCCCTGGCGAACGTCTTCAGCGAGCAGAAGCCGTCCAGCCGCAGCTCGTGCAGCAGGGGGCCGATCACGCCCGTCGTGTCCATCCCCGCCTCCTGCATGTCGGGGTAGAAGGCGTGCTCGCCCATCGTCGTCGACGAGTAGAACAGCAGCCTGTCGTCGGGCGTCCGCAGCAGCTCCTGGCCGTACACTTGGCCACCGCCCAGGAGGCCGTAGTCCCGCAGCCCCAGGAATGCCTCCCGGTTCGGGCGGTACCAGCTCAGCCCGTTGTAGCTGTATGCAAGCTGCGTCTCCATGCGCCCCGTCCGCTTGTACCGCCGCGTCTCGAAGTGGTCGACCGTCTGGACCTTCAGGAAGCCCACCAGGATGTCCTCGTAGGAGTGCGCCGGCATCTCGTAGAACTCCGTCCCGACCCTGTCTAGGGCATCCGGCTGTATGCACGTGAACGGCTCCGAGAAGCTCCGCAGATCGGGCGAGGTCGATACCGCGATCCTGCGGTCCAGGTTCACGTTCCGGGTGTAGATGTTGAAGTGTCCGGCCTCCTCGTTCCAGGTGATGTGCCCGGGCACGTCCGACCCCGGCCTGCGCCACGGGTTCTCCCTGTCTACCTCGAAGTTCAGCCCGTCGCGTGAGAAGCCGAGGGCGCTCACGCCCTCCCTCGCAGCCTGCCGCCGGTCGGCCAGCGGCGGCATGACCCACTCCCCCGTGACGTAGCCCCGGTCCGCTATTGGCGTCCCGGCCAGGGGGACGACCGAGAAGGGCCAGAAGCGCTGCCCGTGCTGGTCCAGCACCACCCTCGCGAACCCCTTCCATGCCGGTGTCACGCCGGCGTCGTAGACGGGATGGGGCCACTCGTACGGGTCGTCCGACTCCAGCCTGACCACGAACACCCCGGGGTCGGCCTCCGGCGGAAAGACGGCCAGGTACAGCACGTACCGGCCGACTAGCTCGTCGTGGAAGACGGTCATGTAGCCGCCGTACCCCAGGAAGCCGGGATAGTAGTCCGTGAACAGCTCCTTCACGAACTCCGGCTTGCCCCAGACCCGCTCCAGCGAGTCCCGGTGCTCGACCATCCAATCATCCAGGAACAGGATTGCCTTCATGGCGTCACCCGCACTGACCTAAACTGAGTGCCGCTTCGATTTCGTCGAGGTGCTCCGAGCGATGCATCGATCGGTCGAGCACCCGGTACCGCTGGGTCGCTACGGCCTCGGCCTCCTCCGGACTCAGGTCCTCCGCGATGCGGTCGAGCGCCTCCGCCGTCCTGATGGCCTGTTCCAGGGCTTCTCGTGGTGGGACCTCACGCCATACCGGGAGCCGCACGTCGTTTATCACGCCCTCGCCGTCGGTCCAGAGGGACAGCGGAAGGCCGTGGCGCCTCCACGCCTCGATGGCGCCGACCGCTCGTCCGTCCCAGTACTGGATGTGGGCCAGCGCGATCCCGACGGTCCAGTGCTCTCCGACAGGGCGCAGGAGGTCCTCGTCCGTCATGCTGCAAAGCCCCTTGAGCCGCTGGGTCTGAGTACGGTTCCGCTCGTTGTAGCCTTTGTCCATCATCCCCGTCTGCCAGCTTCGAGCCGGTGTGTACCCCTCTAGCCGCTATCGTTGCAGCTTGCCCAAGGCTTGAAGTGCAGAGTAGACTAGGCCCATGGAAATCTCAATAAGCCAACAGAACCTTGACCATATCAAGCGAAAGGTGGATTCAGGCATCTACCAGTCGCCGGACGCTGTCATGGCCAAGGCCCTTGGTCTGCTGGATGAGCATGATGAGTCCCTGGCCAGGGAATTGGATGCCCTCGCAGCAAAAGTGCAAGACGGGATCGACGCTCTCGGTAATGGTAAATCCACTGAGTACACGGATGACACCCTCCATCAGCTATTCGACGAGGTGAAGCATCGCGGACGTGAGCTGCGGGCAACCCATGGCGAATCTCGCAATGAGTGATGTCGCTTTACCGGATTGCTGCTCCGGCAATTGGGGACCTACGCCAGATCTGGGACTACTACGCCACCGAGGCCAGTGAGGGAGTTGCCGACCAGCAGCTCGACCGCTTGTACCATCGATTCCTGCTATTGGCCGGGCAGCCCTATATGGGGGTGGCACGACCCGAGTTCGACCCGGACATTCGCAGCCATGCGGTGCCCAACGCAAGCTTCATCATCTTCTACTTCCCGCGGCGCTACGGGATCGAGGTCGCCCGGGTTGTACATGGCAGCCGAGAGCTAATCCGCCTGTTCTGAATGACACTCCCTTGCAACAAGCCGCACCCAACCCGCGACTCCTGAACTCTTGAACATCACGCTGCAGGAGCTTGGCCTGCCATCCGACGTCCTTCTGTGGAAGGCCGTGCTGCTGACGGCTATGTCCTTCGGCGTAGGCATCGTAGGCGGCTTCGTGGGGCTTGCGCTGGGCACCGTCAGGCTGCCCGTCCTTCTGCTGCTGGGTGTGCCGTCTCTCGTGGCGGCGGGCACCAACATCATCGTCAGCACCTCGAGCGCCCTGTTCGGAGCGATCCGCCACATGCGCGAGGGGCGCGTGAACATGCGGGTCGTCCTGGTGATGGGCCTGCCGAGCTTCGCGGGCGCGTTCCTCGGCGGTTTCTACGCAGCGAAGGCGCCCGAGGGCGTACTAGTACTCGCCGTCGGCGTGTTGGTCTTCTGGCAGGGCGTGGAGTTGGTCCAGAAGGCCCGCGAGGCCGGCAGCGCCAGCGGCTCGGACACGGCAATGGCCGACGCGCTGGCCACGGGCAACGAGCGGCGCCGCAACAACCCCGCGCTCGCGGCCGTCATCGGCCTCGTCATCGGCACCATAGGCGGCGCGGTGGGCCTGATCCTGGGTAGCCTGCGCCTCCCGGCACTCATCCGCGTGCTCGGCCTCGGGCCCAGGATAGCCGCCGGCACCAACATGTTCATCGGGTTCGCCATGGGAGCGTCAGGCTGGGTCGGCCACGTGGTCCAGGGCCAGGTCGACTACCCCCTCGTAGTGCTCATGGCCCTTGCCGCCATAGGCGGGGTGAACATCGGCGCGAGGCTCACCGGCAAGGTGTCCCTCTCCAGGCTCGTCCTGTCGATGGGTGTCGTGCTGCTCGTGGTGGGCGCGCTCATGGTCTGGCGCGGCTTCACCGAGTGGTTGACCTGACCCGACCCGCCTACTTCTGGCGGAAAGCCCCCTGTATCACGTCGCCCGGGAAGAGGCTGGGCACGTCGCCGCTCGAGGCATAGCTGTACAGCGCCGCCTTGTAGATCCCGTCCAGCGTCGCGAACACCAGTGCAACCCCCGCGATCAGCACGACGCCGATCGCAATTGCCATGGCGATGCCCGCGCCCCCCAGGGGCGACAGGACAAAGAACAACAGCGCGGTGATCGCGGCTGCGACGAGGAAGGCTAGGAACGCCGCGATGCCCAGTCCGAAGCTGCCCACGACCTGCTCGCCCCAGGTCCGGCGAAGCATTGACAGCGACGTCTTGAACGCATCGCCGAGCGAGCGGTGCTCGATTACGATCAGCGGCACCACGAAGTATGTGATCAGCGTCCACGCGGCTCCGAGCAGCGAGATGATGATCGCGCTGACTATTCCGAGCACGCCGCCGCGCTCCCGGGCCTGGCCGGACAGGATGTTCAGGATCAGCCCGACCGTGCCGGCGATGACCGCCCACACGAAGATCGTGAGCACCCGGTTCCATGCCCCGGCAAGGCCCGACCGGACGGTCGGGTCGCCCCCGGACAGCCTCTCGTGCGCCGCATAGACGAGCGCGCTGTTGAAGAAGATGATGACGAACGAGGCGAGGATGTAGAACACCGCCGCAACCAGGATGTCCCCGATGCCGGGGCTGCCGGCCTCTATGCGGTCGAGGGCGCCTATACCTATCCCGACCCCCGCGAACGTCAGCAGCAGGACCACCACACCGACCGAGGACAGCAGCGGCAGCACGACCAGCTCTTTGTCGGCCGCGAGCACGCGAAGGCACAGCTTCGCCAGCCTGAAACTCCTGCCAATCGTTGCAAACATACCTACCTCCCATCGACAGGACTTCGTCCAGCGTCAACTATAGCACTGCCCCCGACGACGGCTCGGAGTGAAGCCGGTCTCAGGAGTCGAGCAACTGCCGGATTGCCCCTGTATGGTCAGGGTAGTGCCGGATGGTATTGCCCGCGATGAGTTTCCACGGCACCCAGTCGGGTGGCATGTCCGTGAACCGCGACGCGTCGTAGTAGACCTGCTCCGGCAGCTGCTCGAGCTGCTCGATCAGCGCGGCGTACACCCCCACCGACTCAGCCCGCACGTCTTCCAGCGACATGCCCCGGACCTGTTCGAAGATGGCTGCGTTGCGCTCGTCGGGGCCTAGGGCCCACAGGCCGGTCACGTCCATGGTGCGCGTGCGGAGCATCCTCACGACCTCGCACTCGTACCAGGTGACGTGGGCGACGAGGTCCTTCGCCGACAATTCGCCCTCGGCCCCCGGCATCAGCGCCAAGTCGTCGTCGACCCTGCGGACAAGCTCGTCCCAGTCTCGCCGGGCCGTCTCTATGCGGCGGATGAGGTCGCGCTTGTCCACCGGGCTAGATGCCGCGCCTAGACCAGCCCCTGCTCACGCATGTCCGCGAGCGCCCTCCCGGTCACCTCGATGGTCTGGTCGATGTCGTCGTCGGAGTGCACCGCGCTCACCAGGAACCTCGGCCCTCCGTCCACCCCGTGGTTGTACATCGCCAGCGTCATCTGGTCCTTCTTCACCGTATCCGACACCGCCCGCTCCTGCGCCTCGGTGAACACCACCTCGTCGTCGTGCGGGTCCACCTCCACGCCCAGCCGCAGGAAGACCGCCGAGGCCACGCCCGTCGCGGTGCCCGTGATCTCCATCCGGTTCAGCAGGCCGTTCAGGCCGTCCCTTAGGCGGGTCGCGGCCCTGTCAGCGTTGGCGTTGATGGGCTGGGTCTTGACCAGCTCCAGCGCCTTCTGTCCGGCGGCAGCCGACAGCGGGTTCGCGTTGAAGGTGCCGTTGTGGCCGATGCGCGAGGCACTGTTGAAACCGGGCTCGTCACGGAGCTGGATCATGTCGATGATCTCGGCCTTGCCCGTCACCGCTCCGCCGGGCAGACCGCCGCCCAGTATCTTGGCGAGCGTGCACATGTCCGGCGTCACCCCGTACAGCTCCTGCGCCCCGCCCTTCGACATGCGGAACCCCGTTACCACCTCGTCGAAGATCAGCACCACGCCGTGCCGCTCCGTCACCTCCCGCAGCTCGCCCAGGAAGCTCGGCCTCAGCGGAGTGTCCCCCATGTGCGCCCCCGTCGGCTCGACGATGACGGCGGCGATGTCTCGGTCGCCCGCGAGCGTCCGCTCCACCAGCGCGATGTCGTTCGGCTCGATGGAGATCACCGTGCTCGCCGTCTCGGCCGGTATGCCGCCGCCCGAGGGCTCGTGGCTGCGCACGTAGTCGTTCCAGCCGTGGAAGTGGTCGCGGAACTTCAGCAGCTTCGTCCTGCCCGTGTACGCACGCGCCATCCGCACCGCCATCATCGTCGCCTCGGTCCCCGAGCTGTGGAACCGCACCTTCTCCGAGCATGGGATCAGCTCCTGCACGAGCTGGCCCCACTGGATCTCCAGCTCAGTCGAGGCCGCGTAGTGCGTGCCCTTCGTCATCTGGTCCGTGACCGCCGCCACGATGTCCGCGTGGTTGTGGCCTAGGATCAACGCGCCGTGGCCGCCCTTGTAGTCGATGATCTCGTTGCCATCCACGTCCCACTTCCGCGAGCCCTGCGCGTGGGTCACGAAGTACGGGAACGGCTTCAGGTTCCGCGCGTCGTGCGTGACCCCGTTCGGGAACAGGTCCTTCGAGGTCGCGTAGTATTCCGCGCTCTTGGGGTGTAGATCGATATATGCCTGCTCGATTGGCGTGACCATTACGCCTCCTCTTACAATACTGGCTGGCTCGAAAGTAACAGTTCAGCCTCGATGAGGCTTGTCTCTCCTCTTCTCCCTCGACGGGAGAGGGTTGAGGTGAGGGTGGACCTCGGCCCTCCAAGTCTGAACAGTTACGCTCGAAAGTCCATTATAGACCCACGGAGCAGTGCTTTCACCCAATGGCAAAGAAGAGCTTCCTCACCGATCTGGATTGCACCTTCTGTGTCAAACGATACCCCGCCGACCGGCCCATCAGGACCTGCCTGGAGTGCGGCAAGGTCCTCTACCCCCGCTACGACCTCGACGCCGCCCGGCGGTCCTTCGACCGGGCGAGCCTGCCGGGCCGGCCCGCGAATATGTGGCGCTACTTCGAGGTCATGCCCATACTAGACGAGTCCAACGTCGTCACCCTGGGCGAGGGCTTCACGCCCCTGCTCAGGGCGGAGCGGCTGGGCCGCGAAATGGGCGCGCCGAACATCCTCATCAAGGACGAGGGAGTGAACCCGACCGCCAGCTTCAAGGCGCGCGGCCTCGCCGCAGCCGTGTCCAAGGCGAAGGAGCTTGGCATCACGAAGCTCACCATGCCGTCGGCGGGCAACGCGGGCGGCGCGCTGGCCGCCTACGCCGCCAGGGCGGGGATCGAGGCCCACGTATTCATGCCCAGGGACGTGCCCGAGGCCAACCGCACGGAGGCCGAGGCCGCAGGAGCCCACGTCACGCTAGTCGACGGCCTCATCTCCGACGCCGGCGCCATTTCGCGCCAGCTGGCCGCCGAGCATGGCCGGTTCGACGTGTCCACGCTCCAGGAGCCCTACCGGGTCGAGGGCAAGAAGACGATGGGCTACGAGCTCGCGGAGCAGATGTGCTGGACGCTCCCGGACGCCATCGTCTACCCGACGGGCGGCGGCACCGGTATAGTCGGGTTCTGGAAGGCCTTCGAGGAGATGGAACAGCTGGGCTGGACCGACGGCAAGCGCCCCCGCATGTACAGTGTCCAGCCCGAGGGCTGCGCCCCCGTCGTCAGGGCATTCAACAACGGCGAAAGATTCGCCGAGCCCTGGCAGGACGCCCACACCCTCGCCGCTGGCATGAGAGTCCCGGCCGCCATCGGCGACTACCTGATGCTCGACGCCCTGCGCGAGAGCGGCGGCGGAGGCGTAATCGTCACCGACGAGGAGATACTGGAGTGGGTCCCAAAGGTATCGTCCCTCGAAGGCATCTTCGTCTGCCCCGAAGGCGCCGCCACCGCCGCCGCCCTATCCAAGCTCCTCCACGACGGCACAGTCTCCCCCGACGAAACGGTGCTGCTCCTCAACACCGGCTCCGGCCTAAAGTACCTGGACGTGGTGAGGGCATAGGGGAGCCTGCTGGCCGCAATGAACGAATCCGCCGTACGCCTTAAGTTCAACAAGCTGCTCCACTAACTGGCGGGGTTTGGGGCGGGGTCAGCGGTCCGTGCTACTCAACCCGCCTTCATGCTGGCCGCCTCTGTTCGGAGCCGCTCTGCATCGTCAATCGCGAGCAGGGCTTGTTTGACGCTTATGTGCGGCTTGAGCCTGTTGATGTCGGCCGCGATTTCGCCTACGTCCTTCTGGGGATACTTGCTGGTCAGGAAGAAAGCGGTCGAGATCCGCTCCACTGGTCGCGAGGCTTCCGTCGAGATTCTCTCGGCTACGAACTGTATCTCGTTTTCGTATGCGGTGGGCTTTTCGATAGCGGCAAGTCCCCATTTCCCAAGCGTGAATGATGGACCGTAGTTCATTCTGTGCTCCACGTCCAACCGGAGCCCAGCTCGCATGACGGCCAGCTCACTTCTGAGGTCAAAGCTGAATGGACCGTGCTTGTAGAGGACAAACTGATAGCCCATGGGCACGCCCATCAACCGCTGCAAGAACATCACGGACTTCTGTATCTGGGTTTCGCCAACCCAACTCCCCGCTCTCTCCATCGCGGCTATGAGATGGCATAGCAACTCTCTGCGGTCAGACTCTTCCATCTGTTCCATGTTCAGCCTCCCTCCGAGTTCGTCGACAAGATGGAGTCCCTCTCACTCTCCAGCCACGTCTGAACGTTATCTGCGAGAGTTGGTTCGGCCAGTATATACCCCGCTGACGCTAAGGGTATCTGCTTGAGCGGTGTTGAGAGTGTGTGAGATGGGGACACCTTGTCCCAAGAATCCGTGACGGGGAAGTCCGTCGTCGGTGCAGATTGAGTGCGGGAGCACTTGCGTACGTTACCTGCCCCGAACTGTTTTGTGCAGGCGTCGGCCAGGGCCGTTAGGGGATCCCGGAAGCGTTCCGAGTCTTCCGGCGTGAGAGTGTAGACTGGTTTGAAGTGGTTGCGCCCGATGATTCGGGATGCGGGCTCGTACTCCGGGGCCGATGGATTCCGTGCCGCCTCCGTCACTGCTGCAAGTACCTGGACATCGGTCAGGCTAGGCAGGCCGTCCTCGTCGATGGGTATATGGCCACCGTCCAGCCATGCCAGGAGAAACTCTTGCAAGTGAAGGTCATAGGCAAGTCTAACGCTGTGATAGTAGACCTGCATAAACATGAAATACCGCGCCAGCAGGAGGCCTTCGCTTGCATGGATCCCACCAGCCTCGATTCCCAACTCTGCACCAAGCTCGGTGGATTGCTCCGGCTGATGGAGGCCCCGCGCAGGTGGCAGGACTCTCATCGTGTCGACAAGTCGATAGTGATCGAATCTCCCGTAAGCTACACCGGCATGGTGGGAGTCTCTCAGCAGGTAGTCCATCCTGTCCACGCCAAGCGCGTCGCCGATGATAATGTCCGACAGGATGTATTCCAATCTCGAGAATTCCTCGTCGGGCATCACTTCCTTCCCTACAGAGACCTTCGCAACATCCTTAGGAATCAACGGTGGACGCATTGAATTCCAGATATCAGACATGGCGTCGCTCTGGATGATCTGAGCAGAAAGCGTCTCGTGGGTCACGCCAACCGGTAGCAACTCTTCCTCAGCTGCGTGGGAGAAAGGGAGGTGCCCGATGTCATGGCACAGGGCGGCCATTCTCACGACCTTGCGCCAGTACGCTCGTTCGTCATCGGTCAGACTCAGGACTCCACCGTGTATTGATGGGTGGATATTGTGCTGTGCGGTTACGACATCGAACACCCTGCCAGCCAACTCCATGACTCCCAAGCTGTGCTCGAATCGCTTATGAGTAGCACTAGGATAGACTAAATAGGACATCGCCAACTGATGGATGTCCCTCAGCCGCTGCACCGGCGGCGAGTCGAGGACGCGCCGCTCATCGCTGTCCAAGGTGATGAAGCCATGGATAGGATCCCTAATCTCGTGGTAACGCTTTGCGGCCACGCCCTCTGGCCCTTTCGTTAGGATCTACACACTGAGTGTAGCACGTCAGTTCTGCTGAGGTCAAAGCTACGGTCTCTCCCGGCTACCAGACCTTAGCCCTCGGCTTCCTCCCTACTGGTAGAAGCGCTTGGGCCGGTCGTACAGGTCGTCCCGAGTCCAGGTGCGCGGCCCCATGTCGCGACTGTAGCGCTCGACTGACTCCCTGAACTTCGCTGCATGCTCCCGTCTGGCGGCAGCGTCGCTCTCGATGACGGACGCCAGGTAGTCGCGCACCATGGCCGACAGGGTTGTGCCCCTATCGCTCGCGACCCTGCGCACCTTCCTGACGACCTCGTCGTCTATGTCCAGCGTGATGTCCAACTGCCGGCCCCCTGTACTCTCCACCTAGCAAGTGTAACCCACCCTTAGCCGGGGCCGACCCCTGCAATACGCATTCGCGCCCGTTGTGGCATATAATGGCCCCCGCTCACCAAGGAGGCTGCCATGACCACCACCGCGCCGCTGTTTCGCGAGACCGAAGTATTCACCTCCGGCACCCTCGGCTACCATACCTTCAGGATCCCCGCCCTCGCCGTCGCGGCCGACGGCTCCATCCTCGCGTTCTGCGAGGGACGCAGGCACGGGCAGCACGACTTCCACGCCAACTACCTGGTCCTCCGGCGCAGCACAGACAACGGGGTCACCTGGGAGGACATGCAGCTCCTCACCGGCAACGAGGAGACCACCCACAACAACCCCACCGTCGTCGTCGACCGCGACACCGGCACCGTGTGGCTCGCCTACGCCGTCGGCGCGTTCTACCCCCACGTCATGCGCAGCGACGACCACGGCGTCACCTGGTCGGAGCCTGTCGACATAACCGCCGACGTGAAGGGGGCCAACTGGGCTGGATTCGGCTTCGCGCCCGGCCACGGCATACAGATGCGCAACGGCACCCTTGTGCTCCCGGGCGACCATACGGAGGGCACGCGCCGCGACTGGATATTCAGCCACTCCGACGTGATATACAGCGACGACCACGGCGCGTCCTGGAAGCCCGGAGGCTCCGCGGCCGAGGCCACGAACGAGTCCGAGGTTGTCGAGACCCAGGACGGCGGCCTGTACATGACCATCAGGACCGCCCAACGCCAGGACAAGCGCCGCTACTACGCCCGCAGCGCCGACGGCGGGATGACCTGGTCCGAGCCCACGGCCATCGACGAGGTCCCCGACCCTAACTGCCAGGCCAGCATCGCCCGCTACTCCTACTCCGACGAGCACGACAGGAGCAGGATCATCCTCTCCAACCTGGACAGCGTCGAGATCCGCCACAACATCACCCTGCGTCTCAGCTACGACGAGGGCGAGACGTGGCCCGTCTCGAAGGTCCTCTACACCGGCCCCTCGGCATACTCGGAGCTGGCCGTCGGCCCCGACATGACCATAAACTGCCTCTACGAGCGCGGCGACACCCACCCCTACGAGAGCCTGCGCCTGGCCCAGTTCGACCTCAACTGGCTGACCAACGGCGCCGACTCCCTGGGCTGAGGAGCTGAACACACGAGCTGCGCCTCTGGGAGACGTTCGCCCTGAGCCTGTCGAAGGGCAGTGCTCCGGAAAAGCAGCGACTCTGAGAAGATCTCCATATGGCAAGCCACTCTGAGCAATTCTCCCCCCGCCTCCCCCTGGAGGGCGTCCGCATCATCGCCTTCGAGCAGTACGGCGCGGGCCCCTGGGGCACGCTGCACCTGGCCGACATGGGCGCCGAGATCATCAAGGTCGAGAACCCCGACACGGGCGGCGACGTCGCCCGCTACGTGCCGCCGTATACCGGCGACCAGGACTCCATCTACTTCCAGAGCTTCAACCGCAGCAAGAAGAGCATCACCCTGAACCTGAAGCACCCCGACGCGAAGGGGGTGCTGCACCGGCTGGCAGCGTCCTCGGACGCCGTCTTCAACAACCTCAGGGGCGACCTGCCCGCCAAGCTCGGCCTCGACTACGAGGCACTGAGCGCCGCCAATCCCGCCATAGTGTGCTGCTCCCTGTCCGCCTTCGGGCGGCACGGCCCCAGGGCCGCCGAGCCCGGCTACGACTACATCATGCAGGCCTATGCGGGCTGGATGAGCATCACCGGCGAGCCCGACTCGCCCCCGCAGAAGGCCGGGCTCTCCATGGTCGACTACAGCGGGGGGCTGATGGCCGCGCTCGGCATGGTCAGCGCCATACTGGGCGCGAGGCAGACCGGCCGCGGCTGCGACGTGGACGTGAGCCTGTTCGACAACGCCATTGCCCACCTCGCCTACCTCGGCGCGTGGCACCTCTCGGCCGGCTACCAGCCCCAGCGCTGGCCCGACTCGTCCCACCCGTCGCAGGTCCCGTCCCAGGTGCTGCCCACCGCCGACGGCTGGCTCGTCGTCATGTGCGCCAAGGAGAAGTTCTACAGCAACCTCGTGACCATCATGGGCGCCCCTGAGCTGGCAGGCGATCCCCGCTTCCGCACCTTCGCCGACCGCCTCGAGAACCGCGAGGTGCTGGGCCCCATACTCAAGGACCTCTCGCGCAAACAGACCACCGCCCACTGGCTCGAGCTGCTGCGGGGCCAAGTCCCCTGCGCTCCCGTCAACACTGTCGAGGAGGCCCTGGCCGATCCCCAGGTCGCCGAGGACGAGATGATCGCCACTGTCCAGCACCCGACCCTCGGCGAAATCAGCCAGCCCGCCAACCCCATCAAGGTCGGCGGCGTCCCCCCGGACCACCGGCCCGGCCCGGCCCTCGGCCAGGACACCGACCAGGTCCTGCGAGACTACGCTGGCGCGTCGACCCAGGAGATAGCCGGCTGGCGCGCCGGTGGCGTGCTGTAGGGACAGACGCCCCCCGTCATACCGGCGTTCGCCAGTATCCAGTCCCTTGAATTAGGCTGAGGCCGAGACCGTACGTACCCCGTAGAGGGGGATGCGACGGTCCGAGGTCACTATGACGAGCCCTTCCGTCTGCGCCTGGGCAACGAGCATCCTGTCGAACGGGTCTCGATGGTGCATCGGCAGGCCGCCGGCCTGCTCCGCGTGGAAGGAAGTGACGACGAGCTCCTGGAAGCCGGACTCGTCCACGAGGGCCGCGATGCCGGTTGGAGCCCTCAGCTTTCCCAGGGCGCGCTTGATAGCGATCTCCCAGATACTGACAGCGCTCACGAATACGTCGTTGGCAGGGTCGCCAATCGCGCTGCGTGCTGAGGGAGCCAGATTGGGATCGTCGGCGAGCGCCAGCAACACCGCCTGGGTATCGAGGAGAAGGCGCTGCACCAGCTACCCCTCGAACGCCTCGATGATCTCCTCAGGGGTTTCGTCGAAGTCAGCGGCAATCCATATCTGGCCCTTCAGCGCCCCCAGCTTGCGCTCGAAACCCCTGTGCGGGACCAGGTCCAAGTACGGCTTGCCCGCCTTCGCGATCACAACCCGCTCTCCCTGCCAGGCCAACTCGCCAAGCCGGGAAAGCTGGGTCTTTGCAGCATGCATGTTCACCTGCACGTAGCACCCCCAAGGTCGGATACCATTAACTAAGCTTAGCTAAGTTTACACCACCAGCTGGAGAGATGCAAGCTCACCGGGACCATCGGCCGGCTTTCGCGCCTCGAGAAGAAACCTGGCCGTGTGGAAGCTCAGCTCCTCGCCCGCCTCCAGCCTCTCCTGCAGCGCTAACAGGTACCTGAGGTGCGTCTTCACCGTGAACCCCGGGACATCCCAGGGGACCGCCTTCAGGTAGTAGACGATCGCCCCCACGTCGGCAAACGCCATGCGCCCCTCCCACTCCTCGACAGCCTCCATGACCAGCCCTGCCGCTTCCAACTTCGGCACGTACTTCGCTGGCGCGTTCTCGGGAAACGGGGGAGCCGCGTCGAAGGCGGCCTGCAGGTCCCACAGCCACATCCCGTGCACCTGCTGGGTCAGGAAAGCGCCTCCCGGCGACAGGACACGGGCCACCTCGCTCGGGTTGAACTGCGCGTGCCGGTTCAGCACCAAGTCGAACTCGCCGTCCCCGAACGGCATCGGGCCGGTATCCGAGACCGCAGCCCGCACGACCTCCACGCCCAGGGGCGGGAGCCGCTCCCTCACCAGCTCGAAGTTCGGCGGATAGTCCTCCGTGACGACGACCCTCGAGGGCCAGTGCTCTCGCAACCTCAGCAGCCTCTCTCCGCCGCCCGTGTCCAGGTCGATCATCGACGACGCACGCCGCATCAACTCACCGGCACGATCCATGTACGACCACGGCTCGCTCTCCCCCCGCAAGCGCCCATCCAAGTGCGAAAAGTTCCACCCGGTGAACGGCTGCCGCTCCTCCCGCAGCCACACCTCCAATAGCTCGTCTCGGTCCTCAAACCTGCGCATCGAGCCCCCGCAAGCTGGATGCAAGTCGTTCGCCCTGAGCCTGTCGAAGGGCAGTGCTCAGCAGCATAACCATGATGTGGAGCAGTTACTCAAGAGCCCTGTCAGGGAGCCGTGGTACCAAGTCCTCAATCCTGCTAGTCCCCCACCTGAGAGTCCTGATTCGGGCATCCAGCCCGCACTCTAGCAGCAAACTGGCGTTCCTTTCGACCCCCCGCTCATGTAGAGTCTCTGCAATGCTGGCAAAGTCGCCCAAGGCCACCCACAATCTATTCTGGCGCGCACCGCTGCTCTTGACCGTCGCCCTGCTGCTGGCGGCTTGTGGCGAGGACCCACAGATCGACGCGCTGCGTCAGACGAACGATCAGCTTGCTCAGAAGGTAGAGGCGCTCTCCACCCAGGTTGCTGAACTGAGCACGCCAGCACCCGCAGTCGCGCCAACGCCCAACAGCGCACCGACGCTCCCACTCATTCCAACTCCCACGCCCGCGTCGGCGCCCAACAGCGCGCCGACGCTCCCACTCATTCCAATTCCCACGCCCGCGCCAACGCCCAACAGCACTCCAGCTCAGGGACCTCCGCTCACGCCTACTACCACCCCCTCGCCAACATCAACATTGCCTACGTCCACTCCCTCCCCTACCCCTGAGTCGCAATCTGTGACGCCGAGTCCGACGCCCGCGACCCGCTGGACGAACCCAACGGCGCCGAACGAGCTCACCAAGTACCTGTCAGGCGACTTCACCGACTCGGACGGCGACGGGATGACCGATGCGGCGGAGCGAAAGTACGGCTTTGACCCACTGGACCCCTCGAGCTTCCCGGCTGAACCGGAGCCAACGACCGGTGGAAGTCCAGAGAAGCACCCGATCGAGGGCTCCGAAGTCGGCGCGTACTACGAGATCGGGCCGGGAAGAATCGACATCAGGTGGGAAAACCCGGGTGACGGCAAGTACATAACCTATGCATTCAGCCTGAAACCGGAGGGCACGGCCGAATGGCGAGATTACTACGGTAGCCACAACTACGGACATGCCCCCGTCGTGCTCCGACAGTTACAGCTGACGGGGACGGAGACCCTGGTAGGCAAGTTCTCCAGGCAGGTCCTGGACCGCACGTGGGTGGGGGACTTCTCCGAGTTCACCATCGACTTGTCCTCATTGGAGTTTTCCGAGCCCTCGATAGTTGGCGATCCCTCCAACAGGATCGGCTACACATTCTCGAATAGCTTTCCCCAAGACGCCCAGCAGCAGTACCGGCGATTCCTGAAGCGGGTATTCCCCATCCTGTACGAATACCTGGGGGCGCCGGCGGAGACATTCGACATCCTCATCAGCGACAGTGGGGAGGGCGAAGACGGCTTCATCTCGAAACGCGACGGGCGGGTACTGGTGACCGATGCAAGCTTCCTGCCCAGATTGATCGTTCACGAGCTCGTACATGCGTGGGAGGGCAGCTACGGCATTAGCAGGGACAAAGACTGGCAGTACGACGACTCCTTGAGCGGCTTCTCTGAAGGACTAGCCGAGGGCATGGCATACGAGATCATCCACGAGTATGTCCGAAGCTACCCGGACGATTCCGCGACTCTGCAGGTGCTGGATGACAGGCTCTACGAGTACTGGAGCTCCAAGACCACTCACTACGATTCGATAAGGAGCTCCCGATGGACGGGAGCCGGGGACTTCCGGACCCATACCGGCGGATCTGATGCCAGGTACTCCATCGCCGCTACTACCGTCCAGATGATGCTAAGAGAGAACCTGGGCTTCGGGAGGGAATTCATGACCCGCTACTTTCGGAGGGTCATGGACGACCCCGGCTGGCGCCCCAACCGCGAGGATATTGTCGGTCTGTGGGAAGTCCTCGTGCCGGAGCTGAACGGATACCCCCTGGGGGAGTACCTCGACACCGTGCCCGTCTTCAATGGCCGGAAGCTGGAGGAGGGCATCTATTTGCTCGACTCCATCCGGCCCTATGGAGAAACTGGCGATCAGCGGTTTGCGCTTGCCTACGCGATCCCCGATGGCAGCCTCTGGTGGGGGATAACAGAGGAAGCGCTCGAGGATGTTCCCGAGTGGGTGCGCACTAGCCCCGCCGAGGATGGGTACCACTACATTGACACCCAGGGGGCCAGCTTCGTAGTGGAAGTCACCGACGCATACGGCAGGGAGTACGCCAGCTACAGCCTCAAGACCGACTGGGACAGGGATCTGGACGGCTCCCCCACCGGGCTTGGGTGGGCCAGTCCCAGGGACCTCGCTATGCGGAGATTCGCCGTAGGGCTGTACAAGGGGACGGTGACATTCACGGACTACATCGAGCACGACGCCGGCGCAAGGGCCAGCTACTACTTCTTCGGGCTCAAGGGCTTCCAACAGGACAGGGGGAGAGACTACGTCATCATGATCGGCGTGGACGGGGCGCCGGAGGGCACCGCGCAGATCACCATCGACGGTGAAGCTCACACCGCCCCGCTCAGCAACGGCGCAGCTGTCTTCCGGTCGAGGGAGTGGCCCTTCGACATGGCGGGCAGGTTCCCGATCACCATAACCGGCCCCGATTCGGTATCCAGGACCTACTACAGGACGCTAATCGAGGCGGGCACAGTCCACGACTACTTCCAGCACCAGTTCATCATCGTCGATACGGACTTCGACGGCATTGAGGACCAGTTCGAGTAGCTGGCCTTACCTACTCAGAGGATGGATCCACCGCACGGCCAACCTCGAGCCGTGGACTACCTCAATCCAGAAGCAGCCGGATGTCGTGGGCGATGTCGTCGGGGTTCAGCGGTGGCGTGTGCAGCGCCCTCATTCGCTTCTCGCGGTCCAGCAGGTACACCGGCGCTGCGTGGTTCACCTCGTACTTGACCGCAATGTCGCGCAGCAGCGCGGCCACGCCCCGCTCCGAGCCCGCGATCTGCGGCGTGACGGCCGGCTCGCCCCGCTCCCATGCGATCTGCGCCGGGTCGACGAAGTAGCCTCGCCAGACCGGCGACAACTCGTCCTCGGTGCCGACCAGGAAAGCCCATCGCTGGGTCAACCCCCACGCCTCGAGGTACTCGCGGGCTCTCTCCACGGTGTCCCGCTCGGGGTCGACGCTTATCGCCACGAAGTCGACGCCGGACGCTTCGTCGCCCAGTGACCTCTGGACGTCACGCAGTTGGCTCGTCACGGCAGGGCACACGTCCGGGCAGTAGGTGTAGAGGAACGTCACGACTGTCACGTCGCCGTCAAAGGTGTCCAGCGAGGCGGGCCTGCCGTCCTGGTCGTGGAGCGAAAAATCAGGCGCGTCCCTCGGAGGGTCCATCACCGTCCCGGCCAGCGGCTCCGGCCCGCCGCACGATAGCACCGCAATGAGAAGCACTGCCCCCATTGCGAGGCGGAGGGCGGCCCTGGTGCTCACGTGTGCGGCGGGAGTGGTCGCTACTCCTGCTCCATCCTCTTCTGCACCAGCGCCGCCGCGGCGGGCACTCCGACCACGAGGGCTACGCCGAGGATGATGACTCCCCACTCGTTGTGGGTCATCTCGTAGATCACGGAGAATATGGCCCCCAGGCCGCCCGCGACGATCACTACCGTCAGTATCGACAGCACGGGGAACAGCACCACCATATTGTCCAGCTTGTTCTTCATCTTGCTCCTACTCCCGGGCGATTCCGAGCTCCGCGGCCTCGGCCTTCTCCTTGCGCTGCTCCGCGCCGTACCAGCGGAAGAAGGCGATGATCATCAGCGTTATGAACAGCAGCCCGCCGCCGACCTTCATTATAACCGCCCCTATCTGCTGGTCCGCCAGCGCCGACTGCGACCATATGCGCGGCGCGTTCACGTACCACTCGTACAGCGGCTCCGGCGAGAACGTGATCGCGCCGAATACGATGATCTGGGCCAGCGACATCACGAACAGGTACACCATCTGCAGCGGGTACGACAGCCTGGGCAGCTCCGGCATCGTGCTCATCAGCGGCCACCACATGACCATTGCCGTCGCGATAAACAGCAGGTGCTCGCCGATGTGGACCGACCGGCTCGTCACAGACAGCTCGTAGAGCGCGGGCAGGTGCCAGACCGAGAAGACCACGTTGAACAGCACCACGGCAACGACCGGATGCAGAGTAATACGCGCAGCTATGAACGCCCAGTCGGGCCTCAGAATCCGCCTGATCAGCCAGTCCGGCGTCCCGATGATCAGCAGCGGCGGCGCGACGAGCGTCAACAGCACGTGCTGCAGCATGTGCGCGCTGAACAGGTACTGGTCGCTCAGGATGTGCAGGGGCGAGAGGAGCGAGAAGAATATGACCAGCACGCCGATGGTGAAGGTCGCGACCTGCTGAGGGTCCGCGGATTCGGCGAGTTTGTACCGCTGGCGGATAGGGCCGACTCCGAGGAGATAGGCGCCCTCTAGGATGGCCAGCCCGATCAGTACGTCGGGGTGGGCGTGCCAGTGGGTCCATATCGACTCCACCGCCCGGGCTCAAACGAAGAATTTGAACAGGGCCAGCAGCGCGATGCCGACTGTGAAGGCGAGGATCAGGCCGCCGACGAAGAAGCTCGTGAACAGCTTCGCGTCGTACCGCAGGTGCATGTAGAACATCGCCACCAGCGCGAACTTCGCCGCCGACAGCACCACCAGGATCGGAATGATCCCGTGCCTCAGGTCCTCGACGTAGAAGATCGCCACCTCGATGGCGGTGATGACCGAGAGGATCATCGCCACCTTGAAGTAGGTCATCGGCGTCGGGTGACCCGTGTGGACCTCCGCTGCGCCGTCGTGGTTGTGGGTATCTTCTGCCATTGGCTATATCCCCGGGAACACGCCGAACAGATAGACGACGGTGAAGATCACGATCCACACCACGTCCACGAAGTGCCAGTAGAGCGCCGCCAGGTCCACGTCCAGGTTCGTCTCGGGACGTACGCCGCCCCGGTACGAGTGGAACAGGATCGTGAGCAGCCAGATCACGCCCAGGGTCACGTGAGCCCCGTGGAACCCCGTCAGCGTGAAGAACGTCGTGCCGAACAGGTTCGTTCTCGGAGTCAGCCCGTGCTGTTCGTCGAACTTTTCAACACCTTCGGTGCACCGGTCCACGAACGTCTTCTCGAACTCCGTCAGCTTGTCCGGCTCCAGGTGGGCGCACTCCAGGTGGACCGAGTGGTTAGCGAACTCCCTGAACTCGAAGACCTGGAACCCCAGGAACGTCATGCCCATGATCGCGGTGGAGATGAGCCACACGCGGAATACCTTGATGTTCCCCCGCGTGAGGGCGGCGTAGGCCAGCACCATGCTCATGCTGCTCATCAGCAGGACGAAGGTGCTCACCGACGTGATGGGGATGCTGAACACGTCCTCGGGGAACGGCCCCACCTTGCTCTTGCCCTGGTACACGACGTACGTCGCGATCAGGGACCCGAAGAACATGCAGTCCGACCCCAGGAACGCCCACATCAGGAGCTTCCTGTGATTCAGCCCCGTGGTGGTGTCCTCGTGCTCTTCGTGATGAACTGCCGCGGCCTCTGCCAAGCTAGTGCCCCTCTTCAGGATCGTTGACCGGCTCGAACGACCAGGCGTACACCGATATCATCGTCAGCATCGCCCCGGCCGATGCGAACGCTAGGCCTATCGGCGACTGGAAGTAGACCAGCCCGTATCCGCCCACGAACAGGCCCAGGGACGCCAGGAACGGCCAGTACGACGGTTGAGGCAGGTGGATGTTGTGGCCCTCCTCGTCGTCGGAGCCGCCGGCCACCGGCACGGCGGGAACGCCCTCGCGCTTGGTCATCCAGTGCGGGTCGATGCCGTGGACCGTCGGGATCTGTGCGAAGTTATACTCGGGCGGCGGCGATGGTATCGACCACTCCAGTGTCCGGCCGTCCCAGGGGTCGCCGCTGGCCTTCTCGCCCTTCCTCGCGCTCTGGACTGCGTTGATGATGAACACCAGGATCGAGAACGCCAGGGCGAAGGACCCCACCGTCGCGACCATGTTCCACATGTTCCAGCCCATGTCCGGGTCGTACGTGTATATGCGCCTGGGCATCCCGTCGAGACCGATGAAGTGCATCGGGAAGAAGGTGATGTTCATCGAGATGAACACCAGCCAGAAGTTTATCTTTCCCAGTGTCTCGTTCATCATCCGGCCAGTTATCTTCGGGAACCAGTAGTAGACGCCCGACAGCAAGGCCATGATGCTCCCGCCGAACAGCACGTAGTGGATGTGCGCGACGATGAAGTACGTGTCCTGCTGCTGGGCGTCGGACGCCGCGGAAGAGTGCATCACCCCGCTAAGCCCGCCGATTATGAACAGCCAGATGAACCCCAGCGCGAAGAGCATTGACGAGTTGAACTCTATCGAGCCCTTCCACATCGTCCCCATCCAGTTGAATATCTTCACACCCGTGGGGACGGCAATTGCCATCGTCGTCAGCGCGAACACCGAGTTGGCGACGGGCCCCAGGCCCACCGTGAACATGTGGTGGCTCCACACCATCCAGCCCATGAAGCCGATCACCACGCCCGACAGCACGACCACCGGGTAGCCGAACAGCGGCTTCCGCGAGAACGTCGGAATCACCTCGGAGATGATCCCCATTGCCGGCAGGATCAGGATATAGACCTCCGGGTGGCCGAATATCCAGAACAGGTGCTGCCACAGCAGCGGGTTCGCGCCCTTCGCCGGCACGAAGAAGTTCATGCCGAAGAACCGGTCGAACATCAGCTCGATCAGCGCGACCGTGATAACGGGGAACGCCAGCACCAGCAGGAACGACGTCACGAGCGTCATCCACGTGAACAGGGGCATCCGCATCAGCGACATCCCCGGCGCACGCATATTGATGATCGTGACGATGAAGTTGAACGCCGCGGCCAGCGATGCGATGCCCAGCACCTGCAGGCTCATGATCCAGAAGTCGATGCCGTGGCCGGGGTTGTACTGGATGCCCGTGATCGGCGCGTACCCGAACCATCCGGCGTTGGGCGCGCCGCCCAGGAACCAGCTCAGCTTCAGGATCAGCGCGCCGCCCAGGAACGTCCAGTAGCTGAACGCGTTCAGCCTCGGGAAGGCCACGTCACGCGCGCCTATCTGGAGGGGGATGATGTAGTTGAAGAACGCCGCGCCCATCGGCATGATCGCCAGGAAGATCATCGTGGTCGCGTGCATCGTGAAGAGCTGGTTGAACACCTCAGGGCTGACCAGCTCCTGCTCGGGCCGGGCCAGCTGGACGCGCATGTACAGCGCCTCCAGCCCTCCCGTGATGAACATGATGAACGCCGTCACGCCGTAGAGGATGCCGATTCGCTTGTGGTCGATCGTCGTGATCCAGCCCCACACACCCGTAGGGTGAACGGGCCGCTTCGGTATCGGGATAGCCAGGGTTGTCATGGCGCGACCCCCTTGCCGGCGGACGTTGCTCTATCGCCGTCCATTATAGCCTGTATAGTCTCCACCCCTAATCCAGTGTCTGCAGGTAGGCGACGAGCGCCGCCACGTCCGCGTCGGTGAGTTTGTTGTCAGGGTCGGTGTATATCTTGGCGTCCCTGTACATGATCGTGCCCTGCTTGATCGACTGCGGGTCCTCCAGCCACTGCCGGAGGTTGTCCTGGGTGGTCTCGATCACGCCAGCCGCGATATGGCTGCGGCTCCACACGTGTGTCAGGTTGGGCCCGGTCTGGCCGCGAGACTTGTCCGAACCCGTGACAGCGTGGCACGACCAGCACTGGGCCTTGCTGCCCTCGAACAGGGCCTTGCCCTGCTGCGCCAGAGGGTCGACCGGCTCGTCGGCTGCAGCCGCCTCGCCTGCCAGCCAGGCGTCGAAGTCTCCCCTTGGCTCGGCTACGACCCTGAACTTCATCAGGGCGTGCGCCTCGCCGCAGAACTCCGCGCACTGGCCCAGGTACTCCCCGGCCTCGTCGGCCTGGATCCACATAAAGTTCTTGTTGCCCGGCACCAGGTCGACCTTCCCCGCGATCTTCGGGATCCAGAAGCTGTGGAGCACGTCCTTGGAGTCAAGGTTGACGTTCACGACCTCGCCCACGGGTATGTGCAACTCGTTCGCCGTCACGATCGTCGATTCGCCGTCGGGGTGCGGGTACTTGAACTCGAACCACCACTGGTGGCCGACCACGTCGATGGTCAGGGCGTCGGGATCGGGGCTGTTCAGGTTGTCGAAGACGGTCAGCACCGTGGGGACCGCTATCACCACCAGCACGAGGGCGGGGGCGATAGTCCAGCCTATCTCCAGCGGGGTGTTCCCGTGTACCTGCTCGGGGTCGGCGTCGCCGGCCCTCCGCCTGTACATGATGGTGATGTACATCAGGATGCCGCCCACCACCACGAAGACGAAGACGGCCGCCCAGAATATCCAGAAGAAGAGGTTGAGCTGGGACTGCGCGACGGGCCCGGACACGCCGAACGTCGACTGCGGGTTGTCGGGGTAGCAGGCTGCCAGGACCAGGATGAGGAGAAGTGTGAGGCCCGCCCAGAGGGCTCTCGAGCGGCGCCGTAGCGAATTCATCGGTGTGTAGGGATGGTCTCCTTATCGGTTCGGCCTGCATAGTCAATCTATCAGACGCCCCGAATACCAGTCAAGACAATTCGGCGGGCGGGCGCCAAGCGAGACGCGTGGGAGCTCCGTTCCCTCACTGCCAGGTGGCTGGGTGGATGTTAGAATGGCACGCACGATTCGACCTCCAGGAGACCCCTGATGCCATTCCCAAATGTCGACATTTTCCCTACGACAGCCTCTGTCACGGAGGGCCGTAGACTCTCCCTCGGAGGCTGCGACGTCGAGGCCCTGGCCGATGAGTTCGGGACGCCGCTGTACGTATTCGACGAGGCGACCCTCCGCGGCATGTGCCGGGAGTTCGTCGACGAGTTCACGTCGAGGTACGCGAACACGAAGGTGCTGTACGCGTCCAAAGCCTACGTCAATCCCGCCCTGGCGAGACTGGTCAGTGAAGAGGGCCTGGGGCTGGACGTGGTGTCCGGCGGCGAGCTGGCGGTCGCGGCGGCGGCGGGCGTACCCATGCGGGACGTCTACTTCCACGGGAACAACAAGAGCCCGGAAGAGCTCGAAATGGCTGTGGACGCAGGGATTGGCCGTGTCGTCGTGGACAGCTTCTACGAGCTGGGCCTGCTGGACGGCATAGCGGAGACCCTCGGGACGACCCAGGACATCATGCTGCGGCTCTCGCCGGGCATCGACCCGCACACCCACGCCAAGACGACGACGGGCATCCTGGACAGCAAGTTCGGCTTCTCTATCGAGACAGGTGACGCGGAGAGGGCGATCAGGCAGGCGCTCGCCGCGCGGAACCTGGATCTGGTGGGCATCCACTTCCACTTGGGCTCACCGATATTCGAGCTCGAGCCGTACTCGATTGCGGTGGACACGGTGCTGACGTTCCTCGCGCCGTTCAGGAGCGAGGGGCTGGACCTGAGAGAGTTCAGCCCGGGCGGCGGGTTCGCCATCGGCTACCTGAGGGAGCAGCCTCCGCCTCCGGTCGCATCGTATGCCGAGGTCATCACGACGGCCCTCAAGGCCCGCGCCGCCGACCTGGGATTCGGGGAGCCGCTGCTCACCGTGGAGCCCGGGCGTTCGATAGTCGGGCGGGCTGGCGTTGCCCTGTACCGCGTGGGCGGGATCAAGGACATTCCCACCGTGCGCAAGTACGTGTCTCTGGACGGCGGCATGGGGGACAACATACGCCCGGCGCTGTACGAGTCGCGCTACGAGGCGGTGATCGCGAACCGGATGCACGCGGAGCCGGAGGAGCAGGTCACGCTGGCCGGCAAGTACTGCGAGTCAGGGGACATCCTGGTGCGGGACATCAACATGCCCAGGCTGGAGACGGGCGACCTCGTGGCCATACCGGCTTCGGGGGCGTACGCGCCCTCCATGGCGAGCAACTACAACCTGAACCCTCGGCCCGCGGTCGTGCTGGTGCAGGATGGCCGGGCACGGGTGATCAGGCGACGGGAGACGTACGAGGACATGATGGCCCTCGACGTGCTCGCTTAGGCCGCTCCGCGCCGCGAGCGACAGGGCATGGACTGGCACACTATCGGCAACGAGAAGGCTACGGGGGCGCTCCGCCGCGCGCTGGACGGGGACAGGCTGCCGCACGCCATCCTGATTTCGGGGCCGGAGAGCGTCGGGAAGATGGCGTTGGCCGTCGACCTGGCATCGGCCCTGAACTGCACGGAAAACGAGAAACCGTGCGCGGAGTGTACCGGCTGCTCGCGCACGCGGCGCGGACTCCATACGGACGTGCACGTGGTTGGCCTACAGGAGGCCGCAGGCGGAGGTCGGAGCCGCACGCTGATAGGAGTCGACCAGGTGAGGGACGTCCAGCGTGAGGCGGCCCTCGCGCCGTTCGAAGGCGGCTGCAGAGTAGTGATCTTCGACGGGGCGGAGCTCCTGAGCGAGGAGGCGGCCAACAGCCTGCTGAAGACGCTGGAAGAGCCGCCTCCCGGAGTGTACCTACTGCTCCTCACCGCGAAGCCCGAGGCGCTTCTGCCTACTGTGGTGTCTCGCTGCCAGCTTGTGGACCTGAAGCCGGTGCCCTCAGACGTGATTGCACGCCATCTCGGAGTGAGCCTGGGGATCGGGGAGGCCCAGGCGGACCGAACTGCGCGGTTGTCGGGCGGCATGCCGGGCTGGGCGATTCGCGCTGCCGGGGAGCCGGAGCTCCTGGAGGCGGTGGAGGAGAAGGTCGACGCCGTCGAAGAGGTGGTGAAGGGCGGCATGGATACGCGGTTCGACCATGCGGCTCGGCTTGGGTCCGCCACGGACAGGGACAGGGAGATGGGCCGCCGCGAGCTGGAGGTCTGGCTGGCCTGGTGGCGGGACGTGATGCTGGTCAAGGAGGGTGTCCCGCAGTCGGCTGCCAACCTTTCGAGGATCGAATCGTTGAAGCCGGTGGCTGAGACGCTCTCACGCCAGCAGATCACGGGGGCGATCCAGGCGGTGCGCAGGACGCGCCGGCTGATCGCCCGCAACGTCAACTCTCGCCTGGCGCTGGAGGTGATGATGCTGGACCTGCCACGGGTGAAGCAGCAGTGACGGAGGGTGGGCGCATATCCAGGGTGGTGGGCGTGAGGTTGAACGAGATGCAGCCGCTGGTCTACTTCCGCCCAGGGGAGCAGGAGCTCGAGGTCGGCGACTGGGTCCTCGTGGACACGGATCAGGGGCCCCGCAGGGGAAGGGTCGTGATTGCCCCGGGCCAGGTCTCGTTCTCAATGCTCGCAGGGGAGCTCGACACCGTCCTGGGCAAGCTGGACGAAGAAGAGGACAACCACACATGAGAATCGGCACATTCATGGTCCCCCTCAGCCACCAGCCGGAGGGGGACTCCGCGACCATCGACTCGACGCTGGCCGAGGCCGTGCTGGCCGAAGAGGTCGGACTCGACGCGGTGTGGCTGACGGAGCACCACTTCGTGGGCGAGAGTGTCTATGCGGACCCGATAGTGTTCGGCGCCGCTATCGCTGCACGCACTACCAGAGTCAAGATCGGCCTGGCGGTGGTGGAGATGGCGCTTAACCACCCTGTCAGGGTGGCCGTGCAGACGGCGCTGCTGGACAACCTGAGCCACGGCAGGCTGATCGTCGGCACGGGGCGCGGCTCGGCCTTCAACCACTACGAGTACGCCGGCTTCGGCACGACGATCGAGGAGGGCAGGGAGCGGATCGAGGAGGCCGAGGAGCTGCTGGTGAAGGCTTGGACGGCCAAGGGCATGCGGCATGAGGGGAAGCACTGGAAGTCGGTGATCCCCCAGATGCGCCCGATGCCGTACCAGAAGCCCCATCCACCGCTGGTGAGGGCCGTGCTGAGCGAGGATTCCGTCAGGGCGATGGCGGCGCAGGGCAGGCCGATACTGATGGGAGGGCTCGGCGGCCCCGAGATCATGGACAGGGTCAACATCTACAGGTCGGCCATGTCCGGGGCGGGCTTCTCGGACGAGGAGGTGGCGAGCGCCGTCGACAACATATGGACGTGGATGGGCGCCTGGGTGGCCCCGACCAACGCCGAGGCCAGGGAGCAGGTCGAGGCGGGCTACCGGCGCGAGCAGAAGCATTCCACTACCGCGCGGCACACGCTCAACCCGCTGGTCGGGGGAGACAAGGGGCCCGATCCCGCAGACTTCGAGGACAGGTTCGACAAAGCCTACATGGTAGGGACGCCGAGCCAGGTGGCGGAGCAGCTGGTCGAGCTCCAGAGCTCCGGAGTGCCGAACGTAATGTTGAAACTGAACACGGGTCAGATGGACCCGGACGCCGTAGCAGGAATGATGAGGCTCTTCGGAGAGCAGGTCCTGCCACGCGTCCGCCAGGAGGGGAACCGGACATGAGATTGAAGGGCAAGACGGCATGGATGGCGGGAGTTGGCACGGGCATGGGGCGGGCAGCCGCCACCCTGTTTGCGCAGGAGGGGGCGAACGTAGTCCTTACGGCACGGGGGCGGGACGACCTGGAAGAGACGGCCGAGTCGATCAGGGAGGCAGGTGGGAATGCCAACGCGGCGCCCGGCGACCTGACGAGCAGGACCGATGCCGAGCGCATAGTTGCTGAGATAGTCGACGCTCACGGACGACTGGACATCCTGTACAGCGCCGCGGGCGGCGGATTCGAGCCTGACCGTACCTTCGACGACGTGGACGAGGGATTCTGGGCGGGCGCTGTCTCAAACACGCTGAACAGCCTCTACAACGCGGCCCAGAGCAGCCGCCCGGCCATGAAGGCGCAGGGAGGCGGGTCGATCGTTGCCGTTGCGGCCAGCTTCAGCGTGCGGCAGGAGGGCAACGCGGCCTACGGCGCGGCGAAGGGCGGCGTGATCGGGTTCGCGCGGAACCTGGCCCGCGAGCTGTACTCCGACAACATTCGCGTAAACGTCATAGGAGCGGGGCTGTTCCGCGCACCTGTGGGGGGACCGCCCCTGTCACCTGCGCCGGCGTCGCTGGCACGCACAGGCCACCCCGAGGACATCGCGTACGCCGCCCTATACCTGGCGTCTGACGAGTCGTCCTGGGTCACGGGGCAGGTGCTGGCGGTGGACGGCGGCGTCGACACCGGCACGCGCGATATCTGGGACCACGAGCGCTAGGAACTTTCACCAGTTGTATGTAGCCCTTAGCAACAGGTGTAGCCGATGTTCAAACTGATCGCCCCGCGAGATTTGGGCCCGATCCCCGCCGTCGCGGCCACAGCCTTCGTGGCCTTGGCCATATTCGCCTGGACAGAGAGGACCGTCCTAGTTGACCCGGACGGGATGTCTGTTCCCTACTGGCCCTGGAAGCTGTGGCAAGTCGCCCCGCTGCTAATGGGCTTAGGCGGCGTCTGGTGGATCTGGTCGAGCACCCGCCTCGTTCCCTGGGTGCGCAGTCTGGCACTGGGCATGTTGGCGTTGGCGGTGCTGGCCAACGGGTACAGCGATCTGTTCGACGACCACTGGGGCAACGTTTGGCGTACCGTCAACCCGCTGTTCATCGGCTCTTCCAGCGTGGCCTCCGTGGCCCTGTGGCGGACTGGGTGCACTGCCGGGCGTGTGGGCGCGGTGGTTTCGGGTGCACTCGGCGCCCTGGTCTTCGCGAATGGCTACTTCGTCGACAATGGGGTCATATGGCAGATTCTGAACCCGGCGAGGATGCTTACGGCACTGGCCTGGGCGGCTGTCGCCGGCCAGGCTAACGTTGCTACACTCGAGGGCGATGAGCCATCGGGTGATGGCTGATACTCTCGCAGGGACAGGGGCGGTAAGTCAGGACGGGTCGTAGAGCTCGGTGTTGGGGAAGTAGTCGCTCCAGCCGAACCAGAAGGCGTTGAACGACGGGAAGGGCTTGAGCCGCCTGCCCTGCATGTCGCCGCCCGTCGCCAGCCCGGACAGCTTGCTCCATGACGAGCCGGTCTCGACGTCGGACATCTCCTCGGGCTCTGTGCCCTGTATGAACGTGAGGGTCCTGCCGTCGACCGTCCGGTCGAAGACGCTGGTCGAGCCGCTGTTCAGGTCCACCGTCACCACGATGTCCGACCCCTCGAAGGTGTCGTTGAGGACGCGCGGCTTGGTCAAGTGCTTGTGCGCGTAGGCCCGCTGGGAGTCTTCACCCACTATGCCTACGACGAGGTCTTTGCCGATGAGCCGCTCGTCCCTGTTGCTCTGGCCCAGGATCCCTGCAGAGGGCCCGACATAGTAGTCTAGGTACTGGTCGAATGCTGGCCCGCCGATGTCCAGGGCCAGCGTGTCGGGGTACTCCTCCTTCCAGGCCGACCATCGCGTGAGCTGCGAGGGAACCAGCTCGAGCTTCTTGCCCTCATGCGGCCCCTTGATTGCTTCGCCCAGGAACTGGCTCCACAGGGAGTCGGTCTGGCGGTCGTACATGACCAGCGCGTTCATGACCAGCTTGCCGGACACGCCGAAGGTGAGCACCTCTTCGTTCACCGTGCGGGCATACACTATGCCCGTGAAGCAGAGAGGTCACCAGGTGACGGCGACAGGCACACCCCCGATCGTGTCGTTGACGATCTCGCGGCTGCTAAGGAACGCCGTGGGGTAGGCCTTGTGCTCGCCGTTGAGCGAGACGCCGATGATCAGGTCCTGCTGTCCTATCTGCGACGCTGAGTCGGTCGCGTTGAGGAACGACGGGTTGTCGACGGACGGGATGCCATCCTTGGGCAGGATGTCGATGATCTCGAGCTCCCGCTGCTTGTCGCCCTCCGGTCTGCTGAACGTGGCGGCGACCTTCGGCTCCGGGCCCTTCATCGGGTCGGCCGGGGCAACGTCCTTGTCGAGCTGGTTGGCCGCGGACTCAGTAGGCGTCGCGGGAAACGGCTGGGAGTCCCCTTCGTTGTCCGACGCGCAGGCGACTGTAAGGAGGGCCGCGACGAGCAGGACTGCCAGCCAGAGGGGCGATCTGTAGAGGCGAAGGTGTGATTGCTTCATATTGATTAGATGCACGGCTCACTCATCGCGTTTCGGGGGGAAGCCCAGCACGAGCGAGTCCGGGTGCTCCTCCATCCACCTCTTCCACGAGACCCTCTCGGCCGGGATGGGCTCCAGCACCATGCCGTCGAAGTGGCCGTCGATGGCCGTGCTGATTGCCTGGCTCCAGAGCGAGCCCGTCTCCGCGTCGCGCATCACGAGTATGCCCTGGTAAAGCAGCCCGGACACGCCGAACGTGAGCACCTGCCCTTCGATCTCGCGGGCGTAGACCACGCCCGTATCGCACAGCGGTCAATAGGTCACGGCGACGGGTACTCCGCCGACGGTGTCGTTGACGATCTCGTGGGCCTCGATGAAGTGGATCGCGTAGGCGCGGTGGTCGCCGCCGATCGAGACTCCCAGGACCTGGCGGTTTGCGAACTTGTCGCTCGCCTGCTCGGCGGCTATGAAGCGCGGGTCTACGATGGCTTTCCTGAACTCGTAGTCGTACAGCCTGTAATCGGCGAGCAGGTCCGCCAGCTCCTCGGGCGAGCGCTTGATGAGTATCTGGGGCGCCTCGGGATGACCGGCCGACTCCTCCAGCCGAACATCCCAGGGGACGCGCTCGAGGCCCGCGGCCCACAGGCTTCGTCCCGGCGCGTCCTCCGCTACTGCATCCGCTGACGATGCGCCCTGCACTGCCGCGCCGCATGCGGCCAGCACCAGCGCCGCAGCCCCCGCCACGGCGGCGATTGACGCCCGCCGGAGCAGGCCGTGTCGTTGTTTCGCCGGTGATGACATATCTGGTGATTGGATGCGTATTGCACCTGTCGCGATGTGATCGCCCTACCCCGGGTGCGGCATGGCGGGGATTATACGGCGTCCGGTGCAGGGTGTAGACTGTGGGCGGGAGGCCGAGTTGGATACGTCAGTCGCGAGCATTGAGATAAGGGACGGCGACCTGGTCGTCGAGTGGGCCGACGGCCAAGTGTGCGAGTTCGAGGCGCGCTACCTGCGGCTCAACTGCGGGTGCGCCGAGTGCGTTGAGGAGTGGAGCCGCCGCCAGCTGCTCGACCCGGCTACGGTCGACGCCGACCTGAGGGCCGAGGACTTCCTGCTCGTCGGCCAGTACGCTGTACAGATACTCTGGAGCGACGCCCACTTCACGGGCATCTACCCCTTCGACCTCCTCCGCAAGCTGTGCAAGTGCGACGAGTGTGAGTCCTCCCGCACTTCTGCCGGCGACAAGAGCAAGGCCCGACCGAAAAGGCTCTGAGTCCCTCGCCTCCAGACCCTCTGGGACTACTGCAGGGCCGAGAAGTCTGTCGGGGTCAGCAGGGTGTTGGTGATGCGCGCGACTATCGGGCCGTTGGCCTCCGATGCCGCCACGACCTTGTGCCACTCGGGGTCGGAGCGGAACGAGGCCCACGCCCGCTCCCTCTGGGCCACGTCCTCGAAGGCGACTATGTACACCAGCTCGTTGTTGTAGCCACCGATGTTGGGCGTCCAGTAGCCGATGTTCTTGATCCCGTGCTTCTCGAAAAGCTCCACGGTGTGGTTTCGGAACCGCGCGACGATGTCGTTGATCCTGCCCGGAACCGCCTCGTATACCCTGTACTCGTAGATCATCAGCCTGTCTCCTCTGTAGTCGTCCGGGTGGCCCACCGTCGTCAGTAGGTCACCCGGCGTCGTTCGCTTGCGGGCCTGGGGATTATCTCAGAACACCGCCCGACGGTGGAGAGGTACTAGCTGGAGGCGGCGGGTGAGCCTGCCTCGACACCCAGCTCATCGGCGGCCAGCCGGGCCAGGCGCTCGAGCCAGTCATGCGGCATCGTATCGTCCGCGCCCCACGTTACCGGCGAAATGGCCGCCCAGCCGTTGCGGACCGCGTACACGTCCGTGTCCGTCGCGGCGTCCGCGCCGACCTCCCTGCTGTGCCGAATCCAGTAATGCGTTCGGCGTCCGTCGTGACCCTTCGTCACCTCCTCCAGGTAGGCGCGAGGGCCGAGCCTGGCAGCACAGACCCCCAACACCTCGTCCGGCAGGAGGTTCGGCAGATTGACGTTCACGAGCGGCGCGACGCTATTGGCCGCTGCTACGCTGGGCCGCGCGACTTCCGGGGCAATCGCCCTCGCCGTGCGCGCCGCGGCTTCGAAGGCAACGTCCGCGAGGGAGGCGACTGAGACTGCTATGGAGGGAATGCCCCTCAGGCTGCCCTGGGTGGCTGCTCCCACGGTCCCCGAGCTGAGCATGTCCAGGCCCAAGTTCGCGCCGTGGTTTATGCCCGACACCACCAGGTCGAACCGCTCGTCGTACAGGGACTCCAGGGCGAGGATCGCGCAGTCGGCGGGCGTACCCTGCACAGAGGTAGCGTCGATGCCAGGGATGGGCGATTCGAAGGGCCTGGCCCGGACGACGTTGGTGATGGAAATCGCCGCGCCGATTCCGCTGTTGTCCCGGTCGGGCGCAACTACGGAGACGCGCCCGACTTCCGCCAGGGACGCGGCCAGGCTCCAGAGACCGTCGGAGTGGACGCCATCGTCGTTCGTTACGAGGATTCGCATGACAGCCCGCCGATTATATCAGCGGCAGGACTGGGCGAGTATGTTTCCGGCCGGTACGTCACCCGATGACCATGTTGTCGATCAGGCGCGTGGAGCCGATGCGCACCGCCAGCGAGACGAGGGCGGGCCTGTCGATTGTCTCCAGCTCCTCCAGCGTGGCGGCATCGGCGACGCTGACGTAGTCGACCGACGCCAGCGGCTCGGCCTCCAGCATGTCGAGCATAGCCGCGCGAATGGCCTCCGCAGGACCGCGCCTCATGCTGCGGGCGAGGCCTAGGGCCCTATAAAGCACCGTGGCCGCCCTGCGTTCGTCGGCGGCCAGGTAGGCGTTGCGGCTGCTCAGAGCCAGGCCGTCGGGCTCCCGGACCGTCGGGCACATCACGATCTCGGCGCCTAGGTCGAGGTCGGCATTCAGCCGCTGTATGACCAGCCCCTGCTGTGCGTCCTTGCTGCCGAGATACGCGCGATCGGGCCGGACGATGGACAGGAGCTTGCACACCACGGTCGCCACGCCCCGGAAGTGGCCCGGCCGCGCCTCGCCCTCCAGCCGCTCGGCGATGCGACCCACGTCGACGTACGTGTCGAACCCTTCCGGGTACATCTCTTCGGCAGTCGGGGTGAACACCACGTCCACGCCGGCCTCCTCCAGCCTGGTCAGGTCGGCGTCCACGTCGCGGGGGTAGGCCTCGAAGTCCTCGCCGGGACCGAACTGTGCCGGGTTCACGAATATCGAGACGGCCGCCGTCGCGTTCTCCTCGCGGGCGCGGCGCACCAGGGACATGTGGCCCTCGTGCAATGCTCCCATCGTGGGGACCAGCCCCAGCGGTCCGGTCAGCCGGGCGTGTTCGGCCCGGAACGCGTCGATACTCTCGATGGTCTTCATGGGGATGGCGGGTTCGTGGGCGCGATCAGGAGACCGGCAGCAGAGTGTCGTCGAGTGCCCGCATCTCGGCTTCGTCGAGGTGGCGGACATTGTCCGCAGACGGAAAGGCCCCCGAGCGCACGTCGGCGATGTAGCCCTCGAAGGCACGCAGCGTCCGCTCGTGCAGGTCGTCGTACTTGCGGAAATGCCTCATCTCGAAGGTGTTGATGCCCAGCATGTCGGGCGCGACGAGCACCTGGCCGTCGGTGTACCGGCCCGCCCCTATACCGATGGTCGGGATCGACAGGCGCTCCGTGGCGATGCGGCCGACCTCCTCCGGGACCATCTCGTACACCATGATCCACGCGCCCGCCTTCTGTAGCTCGATGGACTGCGACACGAGCTCGCCCGCGGCGGCTGCCGTCTTGGCCTGCATCGCCTTCTTCTCGTGGAGCTGCGGGTTCAGCCCCAGGTGCGCGCAGACCTCGATGTTCTCATCGACGAGCCTTCTGACGACGTCGGGTGCGAAACCCTCCAGCTTAACGCCGTCGGCCCCCAGCCCGGTGAGTCGCGACGCGCTCGCCACCGCTTGGCCGGGAGTGTCGTACGTCCCGTAGGGAAGATCCGCGAGCAGGTAGGCGTGTTCGACTCCCCTGCGGACGGCCTTCAGGTGGTGGACCATGTCGTCGAGCGTAACCTCCTTCTCGCTGGAGTACCCGAGGACGTTCGTCCCGACGCTGTCGCCCACGAAGATGATGTCGACGCCCGCCTCGTCCTGGCACCGCGCCGTCGGGTAGTCGTAGCACGTGAGCACCGCGATGGGCTCGGCCGCCAGCTTCTTCCGTGCCAGGCTCTCAGACGTGTTGGTCATTCGGCTTTCACTCCGGGCCGCAAAGCCCCCTCTCCCTCGACGGGAGAGGGCTGGGGTGGGGGTGACGACCGGGCGAGATACTCCTCGAGCAGCTCCCGTATCCGCTCGTGCCGCTCCCGAGTGAGTGTCCCTTTCTCCAGCGCGAATGGCAGGCCGGCCAGGCCCATGTGGCAGTAGAGCGGCAGGGTCTCCGGCGACCGCTCGCGCAGCACCTCCAGGTGCTTCCGCACCGTGCCCACGTCGCCCCTGGCGTAGGGCCCCGCCAGCCCGGCAGGCACCCCGGCGCTCGCCAGGTTCTGGGACACCTGCCGCATCATCGGCATCAGCGCCTGGACGCCCCGGGCCCGGTCGTGGCCGATGTGATCCCATAGCTGGGAGGCCGCCGCGGCGATGCCCGACAGCAGCCCGCCCATCATCACGCCCGAAAGGTGGTACAGCGCCTTGTCCTCGGGCTCGAGGAATATGGGGTGCCCGCCCACGTCGAGCGCCATCTGACTCAGATAGGGGCGGACCTCGTCGTCTCCCTCGATCCCGAAGGTCGCGCCGGGGATGCTCGCGATGCCGTTATCCACTGACGCGAACGCCTGCATGGGGTGGATCGACCCCACTCGCGCACCCTGCTCCGCCGCCGGGCCCAGCACGTCGAGCGACGACACGCCGGAGCAGTGCACGACCGTATGCCTCCCGCTCCAGGAGTACGCGGCGCACGCGGCCCCGATTGCGTCGTCCGGCGTGGTGATGAATACCACGTCGGAGGCGTCGATCGCGGCCTGGGGGTCGTCGTATGCGCGGGCTCCCTCGACCAGCCGCGCCAGCTCCGCTGCAGACGACGCAGACCGGCTGGCCGCGGCTCGGACTGTGTAACCCTGCCTGGACAGCGCCGCCGCCATGGACCTGCCGACGACACCGGCGCCTACGAACCCTATCCGGGAGGACCTGGTGGGGGGAGCGGCTCCCGCCCCTGTCGCGCGTCGGACCGGCAAAGCGACCTCCATCTGGTGTCGGGAGGGTGCGCCCGGTCGGACACGGGGTTGACGCACACGGCGCGTGGCCGGTGGTCGAAGCGGCAGACCGAATGCTCACCGTTCCCGAAGGATTGGCTGCGGACACAGCATATCACAGTCTGGCGCTGCGCCGCGCCGTAGGGCCTCCAGCTAGGCGAAGTCGCGCTGCGGGAGCGCCTCAAATGGAGACAGGCCCGCCGCATGGTGTAGAATATGCCCAGCTTTCGGATACCCCCTTAGAGTGGAGCTGTAGTTTGGCGGACTTCGACGTCGTTGTCATAGGAAGCGGGCCGGGCGGATACGTAGCGGCAATCAGGGCGGCCCAGCTAGGTCTCAAAACGGCGATTGTCGAGCGGTCGGAAGTTGGGGGAGTCTGTCTCAACTGGGGGTGCATTCCCAGCAAGGCCCTGATCCGCAATGCCGAGGTCGTCAGCCTCTTCGAACACGCCGACGAGTTTGGCATAACCGCCGAGAACGTCAGCTACGACTTCTCGAAGGCCATCGACCGCAGCCGCTCCGTCGTCAAGAAGCTCACTTCCGGCGTCAACATGCTCCTCAAGGGCAACGGCGTGGAGCTCGTCGAGGGCGAGGGGGTCTTGAGAGGCCCCCGCACCGTCGAGGCCGGGGGACACACCCTCTCGACTGAGAACGTCATCATCGCCACGGGGGCGTCGTTCAGGCAGCTCCCGGGCCTTCCCATAGACGGCGAAGCGGTGATCACCAGCCGGGAGGCGCTGCAGACCCGCGATGTGCCCGGCAGGGTCGTGATCGTTGGCGCGGGGGCGACCGGCGCGGAGTTCGCCTACGTATGGAGCACGTACGGGGCGGAGGTGACGCTCGTCGAGCTGCTGCCTCGCATCGTCCCCAATGAGGACGAGGAGATAAGCCGCCTGCTGGAGCGCTCCTTCCGCCGGCAGGGGATCAAGTCCATGACGGGCGCCAGGGTGGAGGGCGTCGAGTTGAACGGCTCCACCGCGACGGTCACGGTGTCGGACGACTCAGGCACGACCCGCATCGAGTGCGACAAGGTCCTGGTGGCAGTCGGCGCGAAGGGCAACACGGAGGGAATCGGGCTCGAGGAGGCGGGCGTCACTGTCGAGCGTGGCTTCATCCCCGTCGACGATCGCATGGAGACGAACGTCCCGGGCGTCTTCGCCATCGGCGACGTGACCGGCAGGATGCTGCTGGCCCACGTCGCGTCGGCCCAGGCGGTCACGGCCGTCGAGAACATCGCCGGGCTCGACCCCATGAAGCTGGACTACGAGACGATACCGCGGGCCATCTACTGCAAGCCCCAGGTTGCGAGCTTCGGGCTCACCGAGGCCCAGGCGCGGGAGCGCCACGGCGATGTAAGGGTCGGTAAGTTCCCCGTTGCCGCAAACGGCAAGGCCCTTGGGCTCGGCGAGACCGAGGGCATGGTGAAGCTGGTGGTGGACGACGAGGTGGGCAGTCTGCTGGGCGCTCACATGATCGGTCCGGAGGTCACCGAGTTGCTGGGCGAGCTGTCCATGGCCCACCTGCTGGAGAGCACGACCGAGGAGCTCGGGTGGCTGGTACACCCGCACCCGACCGTTTCGGAGACCATCAAGGAAGCCGCCCTCGATGCGGACGGGGCGGCGGTCCACGTCTTCAGGCCGAAGCGAGGCTAGAGTTGGACCTCGACTACGCCCAGGCGAGCACGTTCTACGAGCAGATGCTCCTCATCCGCCGGTTCGAGGAGCAGAGCGGCCGCCTGTACATGGCCGGCAAGATCAGGGGGTTCCTCCACCTATACATCGGCCAGGAGGCCGTTGCGGTCGGAGCAATGTCGGCCCTGCGCAGCGACGACTACATCATCACCCACTATCGCGACCACGGGCACGCTCTGGCCCGCGGCATGGACCCGAACATCGTGATGGCCGAGCTGCTGGGCAAGGCGACGGGCAGCAGTGGGGGCAAGGGCGGCTCCATGCACCTGTTCGACGTGTCCAGGGGACTCATGGGGGGCCACGCCATCGTCGGCGCGCACCTCCCGATAGCCGTCGGCCTAGCCCTGTCTGCCAAGTACAAGGGCGAGGACCGGATAGCCGTCTGCTTCTTCGGCGACGGCGCCGTGAACCAGGGTGAGTTTCACGAGGCGCTGAATATGGCGTCGCTGTGGGACCTGCCGGTGCTGTTCTTCCTGGAGAACAACCTGTACGGCATGGGCACCCACGTCGAGAGGGCCCACGCGGGAGGGCGCGACATATTCCATGGCGCGGACGCCTACCGAATGCCCGCAATGCAAGTCGACGGCATGGACATCGTCGACGTGCGGGAGGGCACGATGCGGGCCGTCGAGCGCATCCGCTCTCAGGGCGGCCCCGTCCTGCTGGAGGCCATGACGTACCGGTTCGTGGGCCACTCGGTGCAGGATCCTGAGGCCTACAGGGACTCCGCCGAGGTCGACGAGTACCGTGCCAGGGACCCCATAGTGACCTTCAAGGACTTGTGCGTCAAGCAGGGCCTCATCAGCGAGGACGAGGCGAAGAGGATCGAAGACTCGGTGGACGATGCTGTTGCCGAGGCCACCCAGTTCGCCGAGCAAAGCCAGGAGCCCTCGCCCGAATCGCTCTACGACAACGTAGTCGACGTAAGCTCGGCGGACTAGGCGGGGTACTCGACCAGATGCCGGAGATAAACCTTAGAGACGCGGTCAGCAGGGGGCTTCGAGAGGCTCTCGACACCGACGACCGCGTCTTCATCATCGGTGAGGACATCGGCGAGTTCAAAGGCCCCTACGCGGTGACGAACGGCTTCTTGGAGCAGTACGGCCCCGAGCGCGTCATTGACAGCCCCATCTCCGAGGCGGCGATGGTCGGCGCAGGCATCGGTTCGGCGCTGGGCGGACTGAGGCCGGTCATCGAGATCATGACCATCAACTTCATGCTGCTCGCCATGGACCAGATCGTCAACCACGCGGCGAAACTGAGGTACATGTCCAACGGCCAGATCACGGTCCCACTGGTGATTCGCACCGTGACGGGCGGCGGCGGTCAACTGGGCGCAACCCACTCCCAGAGCTTGGAAGTCTGGTTCGCTTCGGTCCCCGGCCTGACGGTGGTCGCCCCGTCGGACCCATACGATGCGCTGGGGCTTCTTAGGTCATCCATCGAGGACGACGACCCCGTCATCTTCGCCGAGCACGCCCTTCTCTACAGGGTCAAGGGCGATGTCCCGGACCGGCATTACAAGGTACCCCTGGGCATGGCGAAGGTGAAACGGCACGGGGCCGACATAACGCTGGTCGCCTACTCCCGCATGGTGCACGTCGCGCTGGAGGCTGCCGAGGCCCTGGCAGAGCGCGGCGTCGACGCCGAAGTGGTGGATCTTCGGACGTTGCGGCCCCTGGACAAGGAGACGGTAGTCGAGTCGGCTAGGAAGACCGGCAGGGCCGTCGTTGTCGAGGAGTTTTGGCGCACCGGAGGCCTGGCGGCTGAGGTTGCGAGCACCATCCAGGAGGAGGCTTTCGACTACCTGGACGGCCCGGTGGGGCGCGTGGGCGGCGTTGAGGTGCCGGCCCCATACAACGGGACGCTGGAAGCCGCAGCCCTGCCGAACGCCGAGCGCGTCGTCAAGTACATCGAGGGTTTGTACGGAATCTAGTGACTATCGCAAAGGAATCTGGCGAGTTCCAGCCCAGCGAGGAGCGGAGCGAAGATACGTTCGCCCTGGGCCTGTCGAAGAGCCTGCCCTGAGCTTGTCGAAGGGGCAGTGCTCACCAGTGCAGGTAGTTCTAACAGAAGATTAAGAGGGAGGCGCGGTACAAAGTGGCCACTCAACTCAATATGCCCCAGATGGGCTACGACATGGAGGAAGGGACGGTCATCCGTTGGCTGGTCGACGAGGGCTCCGACGTGGCGATTGGAGATGCGGTCGCGGAGATTGAGACCGACAAGGCCGCCGTCGACTTCGAGTCCCCGGTGGCGGGCGTGCTCCTGAAGGTGCTCGTCGCCGAAGGCACGACCGTGCCCGTCGGAGAGACTATCGCCATCGTCGGAGATGCGGGAGAGGACCCGGCAGCCGCTGCTGCTGCGCCCGAGACCGAAGAGGCCGACTCGACCGGCGAACCCGAGGGCGACGCCGCTGATGCGCCCGCGTCGGAAGCACCTGTGCAGAGCGCCGCTGAACCCCAGGACCCAGAACCCCAGCAGGAGAGGACAGCCATGTTCGAAGACAATCTCCGTGCCTCGCCGGTTGCCCGAAAGCTCGCCGAGGAACAGGGCATAGACCTGAGCCTCATAAAGGGGACCGGCCCCGGAGGCAGGATCACGCGAGACGATGTCCTGTCCTTCACTCCAGAGCCGGAAGAGCCCGAGCCGGAGGCGGCAGAGGAAGAGGTCCCCGCCGAGGAGTCCGCCGAGCCCGCGGCCGAGGTGGCAGAGGAAGAGGTCACCGCTGCTGAGGTCGCCGAGCCTGCGGCCGAGGTGGCAGAGGAAGAGGCCCCCGCTGCTGAGGTCGCCGAGCCTGCGGCTGCGATGGAGGAAGAGACCCCCGCCGAGGAGGCTGCCGAGCCAGAGGCTGCGGTGGAGGAAGAGGTCCCCGCCGAGGAGGCCGCCGAGCCAGCGGCCGAGATGGAGGAGGAAGAGGCCCCCGCCGAGGAGTCCGCCGAGCCCGAGCCCGAAGCGGAGGAAGAGACTCCCGCCGAGGAGGAGGCCGCGCCCGAGAACATCGTCCCGCTGACGCGGATGCGCCGCCAGATTGCCAGGGTCACGGTACGCAGCAAGCAGGAGACGCCACACTACTACGTCTCCGCCGAGATAGACATGACCGGGGCGATGTCGCTGCGCAAGCAGATCAACTCCTCCCTGGAATCGGAGGGAGTCCACGTGACCGTCAACGACCTGGTCATCAAGGCTTGCGCGACGGCCCTTGGGCTCCATCCCAAGTTCAACGCCTCGTACACCGACGACGGCATCCGGATGAACGACAACATCGACGTCGGCATCGCAATAGCTCAGGAGGCAGGGCTCATCGTGCCAGCCGTCATGGACTGCGGCGGCAAGAGCCTGAGGGACGTCTCCGCAGCCAGCAAGGACGTGATCAGCCGCGCCAACGGCGGCACCCTGAGCGCAGAGGAGTACACGGGCGGCACCTTCTCGATCAGCAACATGGGCATGTTCGACATCACGAGCTTCGTGGCCATCATCCTGCCGCCCCAGTCGGCAATGCTGGCCGTGGGCAGCGTGGCCGAGCGGGCCGTGGTCCGCGACGGCAAGGTTACGGTCGCCAGCATCATGAACGCGACCCTCTCCGCCGACCACAGGGTTTCAGACGGCGCGGAGGGCGCCCGGTTCATCCTGGAGATCAAGAGGCTCCTGGAGAACCCGCTGAGCCTGGTCGTCTAGGCGATCTTTGGATACGCCATGCGGTACCTGACCGAGCCGAAGGTCTACCTCGTCTCACGCCCCAGCGTGGACTGGGAGAAGATCGCCGAGCTGCTGGCCGACGAGGACCTGCCCGGCGTCCCCGAGAGCATCAGGTCGGGCAACGACGAATCATCGGCCATCGTGGAGGTGTCGGCGAGGCTCTGCTACATGAGCTTCGGCAGGGGCCGCAGGCACATCGAGGACTTTATCACCAACCTGCTGTCGAAGGGGGACGGCAGCGTATTTGAGCACGTCAACTACGGGTTCGTAATAACGGGCGTCTCCCGTAGCCTGACCCACGAGCTCGTCCGGCACAGGGCCGGGTTCGCCTACAGCCAGCGGTCCCAGCGTTTCGTCGACGAGTCCGACAGCCCCTTCGTCGTGCCGCCGGCCATCAGCGAAGGTGGCGGCGAGGGCACCGAGGCCACCCTGCAGGAGGCGCTCGAGAAGGCCGCCCAGAGCTACAGGGAGTTGGTCGACGCGCTCGAGGAGAGCATCCCGGATAAGGTAGAGGCGGATGGCGTCGAGCAGGACGCGTTCACGACCCCCTGGGAGCGCCGGAAAGCCATCCGGCAGGCCGCCAGGTCCGTTCTTCCCAATGCCACCGAGACGAAGATATTCGTGACCGCCAACGTCAGGGCATGGCGCCACTTCATCGAGATGCGTGGCGCGTCCTACGCAGACTGGGAGATACGCCGCCTCGCCCTCGCCATACTGGCGATTCTGCGGGACGAGGCCCCGCTCCTCTTCGGAGACTTCACCGTAGATAAGCTCCCCGACGGCACCAGCATAGCCACCCCCAGGTACTCCAAGGTCTAGCCTTCCAGGGCAGGCGATCTGGACCTGCTCCAGGCCATCCAGGCCGCCGGAATGAGTGCCGCGAGGCATAGCGCCGCGGCTACTACGAAGAACTCGTTGAATATGGTCACGCCGACGCCGGACAGCTCGGCGTCGAACTGGTCGACTCGCCGCTGGTACTCCGCGGACGTTTCCCCGATAGCAGGCAGAGGCAAAGTGATGTGGGCGGCCAGGCCGGTGAAACGGTCCGACCCCCACGCCGTCAGTGCCGCGAGTCCCATGGTCATCCCGACTATTCTGGTCGCCGTGACGATGCCCGCCGCACCTCCGCGAGCACCCTCCTCGACTGAATCGACGGCGGCCAAGGAGATGGGAGCGATCAGGAGGCCGAATCCGAGCCCGGCGATGACCAGGTGCGCCGTCAGCGCGGGGTCACGGATGTTCGTGTCCCACCCTGCCATCAACACAAACCCGACGGCGGCGAGAACTAGGCCGGCCGCCGTCGGCACGCGGTAGTCGAAGCGCTGGCAGGCCAGCCCGCCGATGATGGCGCCCACCGGCATGGCTGCCGTCATCCGCATCAGCCACAGCCCTCCGTCCAGCGGCGTCAGGCCCATTACCGTGTTCGCCATAAGGGGCAGCGTCACCATGCCGATGATCAACGCCGCCCCCACGAACACGTGGGTTCCCGAGGCCGCGCCGAACGCCGCACCTCTGAAGACCGACATGGGCAGTAGCGGCTGGGGGTGGGATAGCTGGCGTCGTATGAAGAGCCCGAGCGCGGCGGCGGACAGGAGCAGGTAGCCCACCATGAGCGCGTCCGGCTCGCCGATTCTCGCCAGGCCCAGGGTCATGGCCGCCAGGCTCGCGGCGATAAGCGCGCCACCCGCGTAGTCGACCCTGGCCGCGGCCCTCGGGCTCGGCGGGAGCAGCCAAATGACTAGGGCGAGCACGACCAGCGAGAGGGGTATGTTGATCCAGAATACCCACCGCCAACCCTGCTCCTGGTTGAGCCACTCGGCCAGGCCCTGGGCAACCGGCGCGTTGGACAAGACGGCGTTCCACAGCCTGTCCATCTGCTGGGGCACTAGGCCGCCCCAGAGCGGCCCTATCACACCGCCCGCCTCCGCGGACGCCCCGATGAGCCCGAACGGCAGACCGCGCTGGCCGGCCGGAAACAGGTCCCCCGCTATTGCGATGGCGACTGGCACCAGCGCCCCGGCGCCGATCGCCTGGAATACCCGCGCGGCTATCAGGATCTCGAAGTCCGGAAACACCGCGCCCGGAGGTACCTCGAACGGCAGCATCGCCTCCAGGTCGGGAACGACGGCAACGGCGACGGAGCCGGCCATGAAGACCGCCATAGCCGCGAAGAAGACGTGCCTGCGTCCCCACACGTCCGAGACGCGGCCTATCAGCGGCATCGCTGCAAGATAGCCCAGTAGATAGCCCGTTATGGTCCACGAGGCCTTGTCCAGCTCGGTGACGGCCACCCTCATGTCGAGCATGATCTGGGGCAGCACCGTCACGATCACGGTCTGGTCGTCCGCGGCGATGAAGACGCCCACCAGCACGGGAACCAGAGCAACGTACGGCGAGACACTCCTGGCGGCCGAGCTCATGGGGAGCCGTTCGCCCGGGCGGCTACTGGGGAGCCTCGATCGCTATGGGCTCGCCGAAGTCCCGCAGCTCTATGGTGCGGACAATCCCCTCTTCGTCGGACGGAATGACCTGCCCGGACACGATCGCTTCCAGCAAGTAGTGGCGCTCCGAGTCGATGGTCAGGTCCACGTCCACGTAGGCGTCCTGGATGGCCGAGCCCAGCAGCGGTGAGAGCGCAACGGCGGGCAGCGAGCCCGTCAGTCTGAGGACGTCGTCCCGGTCGGTCTCGACCTCCTCCGCGTCCTCGAGCTGCAGCATCATCGCGGCGATTCCGATCGTGGGGTTGAAGAAGCCGAGCGGGCTGACTGTGTCATCCATCTCCTGCCAGGCACCGGTCAGCGGGTTCGTCATATACGTGGTGCCGTCTACGGAGATGAGGGTGGACTTTATCGCGTACCCTCCGCCGAAGATACCGCTGAACTTGAGCGCAAGGCGGTCCGGCTTGACCACGTCACCTTGGGCCTCCTCTACGACCAGGCCGGGAATGAACTGTGTGCCGCCCTCATTGTGCGTGAGATCGAACCGGAACGACTCCAGGTCCTGCATGGCTTTGCCCGAGCGCTCCAGGGCCGCCGTGGGATCGAACGGCACCGGCGTCGGGGTGGGAGTAGGCGTAGGTGTGGGGGTAGATGTCGGCGTCGGGGTAGGACTCGCAGTGGGGCTCGGAGCCGGTGTGGCTTCCGAAACGCCGTTCCCGCCCCCGCACGCAGTGGCGAGGATGAATGCGGATGCGGCTAGGGACGCCGTCAGGGTTGGGCCGAGTCGCCTCAGTAGGCCGCGAAGGGGTCGGAGCAGTCCCGTGCGAACCCACAGACGGTGCACTTCAGCTTGCAGTGGACTACTACGACTATGCTCCCGCATATGTCACAGAGGACTCGATTCCGGTGATGGTTGTCGGCTGTGCGGCGCTGGGTGGCTGCTGCCATGTACCCCTATATGCGACAAGACCCCCGCCCCCGGTATCCAGGGGCGGGGAGTCCTGTTAGTTTCGGAAGCTATCTGGACCTAAGCTAGGCCGAGTCCCGTCGTCCTCTGAGTGCGAACGTTGCGCCGGCTGCGAGGAGCAGCACCGACAATACCAGGACTAGCTGCATAGCGGCTGGAACCGAGCTGTCGCCCGCTTCAGGCGGTATGGGCGTAGCGGTAGGCACGGGCGTGGCCGTGGGTACCGGAGTAGGCGTGGCGGTGGGCTCAGGCGTGGCGGTGGGCTCAGGCGTGGGAGTCGGGAGCCCGCCAACCTGCAGGTTGTGCGACGCCATCATCTGGGCAGCGACATATCCCTGCTCAGCGCCGGCAGAGCCGGGCGTGCCGTTCAGTGCGCCGTCCAGGAAGCCTGCGGCGCCGCCCGCGGCGAGCCTGGCGATAGTCTGGGTGGTTGCGTTTATGGCGATAACGGCTTCGTCACGCGCCAGTCCGGCCGACTCGTGAACGTGCCGGGCGGCTGCTTCGACCTGGCCTGCGCCGCTCGCGCCACCTGCGCTGGCTGCTATGGCACTATCGATGATGGCCGCAGCATGGGCGAGAATTCCTGTGCCGTCGCCGGGGTCGTTCACCGAGCCGTTGCCGTCGACGTCGTTGGAGGTGCCCTCGATCATGTTCACGACACCCTCGAGGTAGTCCGTGGCGTCGGCCATGGAGGAAACGCTCTGGGCTGCCCTTGCCATCTGCAGTGCGTCAGCCAACTGGGTCCTGACCGCGTTCGCCGGGCCACCGTCGCCGACGATTGCCCGGATGTGCGCTATCGCGCCCATGGGTAGTTGGCTGGAGTACACCGCCGGTCCGGCTGGCTCACCGGGGTCTGTGCCGGCGGCCTCCTCGGTGATGACCACCTTGCTGTAGCCCTGGATCAGGTTCTCGCCGGTGTAGCGGGCGTTGTCCCTGTCGAAGGTGTGGTTGATGGAGCCATCGGCCAGACGCTCCATTGGACCCGTGCTCAACTTGACCGAGCCATCGTCCGACAGGAGCCAGCCGACGTACTCAGTGCCCTCGGAGGGCGGGGGAACACTCATCGTGTATGTTATTGCGTCGCTCAGCGCCTGATCGTCCGAGATCGTCGCGGTGCCGGGTGGGCTCTGGGCAGTCACGTCCTGGGACAGCGAGAGGCCCGCGGTCACGGCTACGATCGTGACGATAGCCAGGATAAGGATCGACTTTAGCCTAGGCATAATCACGCCTTCCTCCTACGACCGAGAGGGTCTGGTGAGATGGGTCAGCACTACATTACCACAAGCGGAGCTATTCGCATAGACTCCCAGCGGACGAATATTACCACAATTCCCGCTAGAGGTCGCCCCTTAGAATTGTAGGCCCGTGGGGCATGTTGTCTTCGGAGTCGTTCCTGGGGGTGGTCTTCCCCTCGATCGTCACCGAGACGGAGTCTATCCACGAGAGCGGGACGAAGAGCCGCAGGTTCACGTGCCCGTGCCCGTCCGGGCCCACCTGCAGGGTGCCCGCCCTGTACCGCTGGCCTTCGGTGGTGAACCAGACCCCGTAGTTCTGTCCTTTGGGAAGCTGAGGCATACCGATCCCCACCAGCAGGGCGGAGTTGCTCGACCGGGGCACAAGGAACATCGCGCGGGCCGTATCTGCCGCCCGCGTTGCTGATAGCTCTTCGATGGCAAGTCCGGGAGCAGCAGCCGAATACGCGAGGAAGAGCTGGTCGTTCTCTCCCGCGCCGCCGACCGCCTCGGGGGGCGCTGCGGTGTCCATGGATGTGTCGCCCGTCCTCCCATAGTTCCACATGCTGGCGAGCACGAGAGCCACCACCAGCACGGCTGCCACGGCGACCCCCGGCTTGGTGGTGAGCTCCATGCCCGCACGAATGGCCAGCCGGTGGAGGGGGGTCTGGCTCCGGCGCCAGTCCGCGTTCACCCTATCCATCAGATTGCGTTTCACACTTGGGGGAGGCTGAAGGTGAGGGATTCCGAGCACGAGGCCTGACACGCTCTCCTCGCGTTTCCCAAGCAGACCCGCACATGAGTCGCAGGACTCGACGTGCAAATCGACCTCCAGGAGGTCCTCGCCGCCGAGCTCACCCAGCAGGTACGATGATGCCAGCTTTTCGGTCCTCTTGCAGTCCATGTCTAAAGCCACTCTCGGGCCTGTGGCCCGACGACCTCCCTGAGTTTTCGTAGCCCTAGTCTCATCCTGGTCTTGACTGTGCCCAGGGGCTGGTCGAGTGTCCTGGCTATCTCAGAGTGGGTCAGCCCTCCGTAGTAGGCCAGCTCTATCACGGTCCTCTGTTCCGTCCTGAGCTTGGCAAGCGCTTCCTTGAGCATCCCGCGCTGCATCCGCCGGTTCGCATAGCGGGCCGGGTCATTGGTATCGTCGGCGGGCTGGTTCGCCAGCTCGACGTCCTGGTGCACGTGAGTGCGCTCGCGCCTCTTGCGCCTCCGTATCTCGTCTATCACCCTGTGACGGCAGATGCTGAAGAGCCAGGCCGTCACTTTGCCGCGGACCGGCCGGTAGCTTGCCGCTTGTTTCCACACATTGAAGAAGGTGTCCTGCGTAACCTCTTCGGCCGCCCCGGAGTCCCTCAGCATTCTCAGGGCGAGCGAGTAAATGGGACCTGAGTACCTTGCGTACAACTCCTCGAGCGCGGCCCGGTTGCGCTCCGCGACCTCCTGCACGAGATCCTGGTCGGACAGGCCCGCGCAGTCCGGGCCAGCCACACCCAAACCCAGATACGAACGGAGGCCGTCGGTCAGATTTCCCCGGCCAATGTTCTGGAGGTTGCCAGGCAGCACACTCCACCCCCTAGGACCTCAAGGCACACACAGTATCATATCAAAGGAATGCCGCCTCCGGAAATGCGCCGCGCGAACGGATGTGAATTTGTTATCATACTCGGCGTGAACTGCGTGCGCTCCGGAACGCACAGACATCCGCAAGGCAGGAATGCATGACCACAGAGAGGGAGAAGGCGCTCGACCTGGCACTCGGGCAGATCGAGCGCCAGTTTGGCAAGGGGTCCGTACTACGGCTGGGCGATGCCGGCGAGTCGCCCCAGATCCAGGCGATATCGACGGGGTCACTCACGCTGGACATGGCGCTGGGAGTCGGCGGCATGCCGAGAGGGCGTGTCGTCGAGGTCTTTGGGCCCGAGTCGTCGGGCAAGTCGACGCTCGCTTACCACGTCATGGCCGAGGCGCAGCGATCGGGAGGCGAGGCGGCCTATATCGACGCCGAACACGCCCTTGACGCCTCCTACGCCGCCGTATGCGGTGTGGACATCGACAGCCTGCTCGTTTCGCAGCCGGACTCGGCGGAGCAGGGCCTGGAGATATGCGAATACCTGGTGCGCAGCGGCGCGCTCGACATCGTCGTGGTGGACAGCGTTGCGGCGCTCGTCCCCAAATCGGAGCTGGAGGGCGACATGGGCGACACCCACGTCGGCCTCCAGGCGCGGCTCATGTCCCAGGCCCTGAGGAAGCTGACGGCGGCCATCAGCCGGTCGAACACCGCCGTGATTTTCATCAACCAGATCAGGGAGAAGGTGGGCGTGCTCTGGGGCAGTCCCGAGACGACGCCCGGGGGCAGGGCGCTGAAGTTCTACAGCTCTGTACGTATCGACCTCAGGCGGATAGAATCGGTCAAGCAGGGCAAGGACATCGTCGGCGCGCGGATACGGGCAAGGATCGTGAAGAACAAGGTCGCCCCGCCGTTCAAGGTCGCGGAGTTCGACATGATGTTCAACGAGGGCATCAGCAAAGAGGGTGACCTGGTGGACCTTGCCAGCGAGGCCGGGGTGGTCAAGAAGAGCGGGTCCTTCTACTCGTTCGGAGAAGTACGGCTCGGCCAGGGCCGGGAGAATGCCAAGGCATTTCTCAGGGAGAACGAGGAGGTCGCCGGCGATATCGAGGGCCTTGTCAGGGACGCCGCGCAGGCGTAGCATCGACGGCCACCGCCACGGGGCGGGACCACCAGTGCGTGAATTGATCTCGACATCCGACGAACCCCCGTTACGCCTCTTCCCGAGGAGGGTCCCCCCCTGCCGTTCGGGGAGCGGGCCGCAGTTCCAGGTGCCGTGCCCGGCCCCGCATCGTAGTCTGGCTCCCATTCCCGACCCGTGGATGGCTTCGTGATGTCCGGCGTCGAAGTCAGCGACCTGGTTATTGCGGGGGTCCTTGTGCTGCTGTCGGCCTTCTTTTCGAGTTCGGAGTCGGCATTCCTCGCCCTGCAAGACACTGCGCGCCTGCGCCACCTTGTGAGCAGGGGCTCTCGGGACGCCATCCGCGTCCAGGAGATGCTGGAGGAGCCGGGCCGTCTGCTCTCCACGATCCTGCTGATGAACAACCTGGTCAACATTGGGTTCGCGGCGCTCGTCACCGCGATTGTGATCTCGTTCCTCGGCGAGCGCGCCGGCGTGGTCGCTTCGACGGTTGTGGCTACGGTAGTGCTCCTCATATTTGGCGAGGTGGTGCCGAAGACACAGGCGGTCCGCCACGCCGAGCGAGTGGCCTTCCTGGCCGCACGCCCGCTGAAGTTCTTCGAGCTCGTCCTGCTGCCCATAGTGGCCGTCCTGCAGTGGATCAGCCGGATTGCCAACTTTGGAGGTGAGCCGAGGGACACGTCGATAACTGAAGATGAGCTTCGGACCCTCATCGATATCGGAGAAGCCGAGGGCGAGTTCGATCCGGAAGAGGCGGAGATGCTGGAGAGCGTCTTCCGGTTCGGCGACCGTCAGGTCCGCGACATGATGACGCCACGGACGGAGATCGTCTCTGTGGCCCGCGGCACCTCCATGCAGGAGTTCCTCAGGCTGTACGCCGAGCACGCCCATACGCGCTTCCCGGTCTACAAGAACTCGACCGACAACGTCGTGGGTATCCTGTCGGCCAAGGACATTCTCAGGTCGATGGCCGCAGACAGGGTAGACCTGGACGGCATCGTCACGGACGTGGTCAGGGACGCCTACTTCGTGCCGGAGACGAAACGCATCGCCGAGTTGTTCGAGGAGCTGCGGAACACGGGTAATCAGATGGCCATCGTGATAGACGAGTTCGGGGGAGTAGCCGGCCTGGTGACCCTCAAGAGGTTGCTGGAAGAGGTCGTTGGCCGGGTCGGCGAGGAGGGCGTGAGGCCGGAGGAGGAGTACGAGGCCCTCGGGCACGACACATACCAGGTCGACGGCGGGATGAGCATAGACGAAGTCAAGGACGAGTTAGACATCGACCTGGGCGACGGCGACTACGAGACCGTGGCGGGCTTTGTGCTGGACTCGCTGGGCCACATTCCCCATGAGGGAGAGAGCTTCGAGACTGCCGGGCTCTCGGTGGAGGTGGCGGAGATGAACGGACTGAAGATCGAGGCAGTCAAGCTGGTCAGGAAACCGTCCGGCGGGCGCCCGGCCTGAGCGGGACTGAGCCCGTGAGCCGCGCGATGGCCCACGAAGGGTTGGTCGACCGCCTCGAATTGCAGGTAGTGGGTGCGGCGCGGCGCTGTGGACTGGCGCCGGGCGACCTGCTGGTCGTTGCGGTGTCAGGAGGCCCGGACTCCCTCGCCCTTCTCTACGCCCTGGCCCGGACTCGGCGGGATACTTCGCTGAGGCTCCACGCCGCTCATCTCGACCACGGCCTGCGGGGAGCTGAGTCCGACGCCGATGCCATCTTCGTGGCGCAGACCTGCCGCAGCCTTGGCATCGACTTTACCTCCGACGCGGCGGACACGGAGACCTTCCGCAGGACTCACCGCCTTTCGTTGGAGGACGCGGCGCGCAGGCTCCGGTACCGCTTCCTGGCTCGGGTTGCCTCCGAGCTCGGGACGATGGCCGTGGCAGTGGGACACACCGTCGACGACCAGGCCGAGACCGTGCTGATGAACATAGTCCGAGGTACGGGGCTCACCGGCCTGCGCGGGATGACTGAGTCGTCGACGAGACGGATCGAAGGGACGGACGTGCACCTATTCCGGCCGATGCTGGCGGGAGTCTCCAGGAGCGACACGAAGGGCTACTGCGACGCGCTTGGGCTGGAGCCGAGACACGACTCGTCGAACAGTTCGATGGACATGCTCAGGAACAGGATCAGACACGAGGTGATGCCTTCCCTTGCGCGGATCAATCCCCAGGTGAGGGATGCAGTCCTACGGCTCTCGGAGAGCGCGCGGCGAGACCTGGAGTACGTGGAGCGGGCCGTCGACGATGCGTGGACTGAAGTTGCTGCGGTTCGGAGCGACCGCGTCCTGATCGACAGGGCAGGGTTCGCCGGGTTGGACGCGTCGGTGGGAGCGCACCTGCTGCGCCGAGCCGTCGGCCTGGCGTCGGACGGCCTGTCCGACCTTGGCCTCAGGCACGTGGACGAGATGCTCGACCTGCTGAATGGTCCCGCCGGGCGCTCGATAGACCTGCCGGGCGGGCTGGCCTTCGGAGTGGGCTATCGCGAGGCGGCCCTAGGGCCGGCCGGGCTAGAGACGTGCCCGCTGCCCCGGCTGGCGGGCGAGGTCGAGATAGAGGTGCCCGGCGAGACTGCGGTGGGAACATGGCGCGTGGTAGCTGGAGTCGAAGCCGAGATTGGGGGGAACGAGGCAGGTGCTGTCTGCACGTCGATCTCGGCCCGGGCCGCGAGGGGCGGGCTGAGGGTGCGAAGCCGCCGGCCTGGAGACCGCTTCCAACCCCTGGGCATGGAGGGCACGAAGAAACTCCAGGACTACATGGTCGATTGCAAGATCGACCGTTCGTGGAGGGACCGCATACCCCTCGTGATCGGCAAGGGCGGCATAGCCTGGGTGGTCGGCTGGCGGCTGGCCGAGTGGGCCAGGCCGACGGGGACTGGCGACGACGTACGATTGCGCTTCATTCCGCCGGATGACTGGCCGGGATAGGCCTCGCACCGCCGCCAGGTAGTACAATGCCGCCCGCAGTCCAACTCCCGTAGGAGAGAACGACGTGCCAGCGTTCGAGGGAATAGTTCCGGCGATCATCACACCCATGACCGAAGACGGAGAGGTCGACGAAGAGGCTTTCCGCGTCGTCATGGAGGACAACATCCAGGCGGGCGTGCACGGCTTCTGGACGGCAGGGGGTACTGGCGAGAGCGTTCTGCTGACCGACGAGGAGAACAGGCGCATCGCCAGCGCGGCCGCCGACCAAAACCAGGGACGCACCAACGTCATCATGCACGTGGGTGCGCAGACGACGGCCCGCGCCGCCCGGAACGCGGAGCACGCGGCTGCGGTTGGAGTCGAGGCGATCTGCGCCGTCCCGCCCTATTTCGTCCACCCCGGCGACCAGGGAGTGGCCGACTACTACAGGACTGTTGCGTCCGCTGCCGACCTGCCCCTCTTCGCATACAACCTTCCTCAGTCGACAGGAGTGGAGCTCACACCAGACCTGATTAAACGGCTCCAGGACCAGGTCCCCCAGCTCACCGGCCTCAAGCACTCGGGCTACGACATGAACAACATCTACCTCTTCGCCAAGATGGGCCTGCGGGCGTTCACCGGCATGGGAAGGCTGATGCTTCCGGCCCTTACAGTTGGGGCCGCCGGTTGCGTCGACGGGCCGCCCTGCCTCGCACCCGAGCTATGGGTCGCCATATGGGACGCCTACCAGGCGCGTGACCTAGACAGTGCCGAGGCGGCGCAGGCCAGGGCGAGCGAGGTGGAGGACATGGTCATCGACCTGGGCTACCTGGGGGCGCTGAAGGCTGCCGTTGGGGAGAGGTTGGGCATGGAGACCGGGGAGCCTCGTCTGCCGACCCCTCCAGCCACACCGGAGCAGAAGGCGCAAGCACGCCAGGCCGTACATCGCCTGGGCATCGCCAGGGTACCGAAGGCGGCCGCAGCAGCAGCAGGAGGGAGCACACAGTGACCAAGTACACCGAGCTCAAGCACCAACTCGGCGTCACGTCGGGCGCCGGTCTCGATACGCTCCGGCGGCTCGGTTTGAACACCGAAGCGTCCATGGCCGATGAGATCGACGAGATGGACGATTATGCCGATGTCCTTGCCTGCGCCCACGCGCCCGCCGTGGTCGACGACCTGCGCCTAAACATCGCGGCGACAGATACGGACTTCCGAATGACCTCCATCCAGGTCTTAGTCGACTACATTGAGAAGGCGGCGCGGTACCCGAATGTCACCCAGATCAACATGCACTTCGCCCCTAAGCGCTGGAACGACGGTACCCAGACGGCGGGGCGAGAGGGAGAATACGGTCTGCTCATCGATGGCATCCGCCAAGTAGCGTCCTCCTGTGAGGAGCACGACCTGGAGCTCGTCCTCGAGAACCAGAACTCATACTGGACCGACGACATCATAGGCACGCCCTGCGAGCAGGTCGACTGGTCGGAACGCAACGAGTACTTCGGCATGGCCCCGGAAGAGTGGCAGCAGATCTCCGTGGACGTCGACCGTGCCAACGTCGCCCTATGCCTCGACTCCAGCCACGTCGTCACATACGCACACCGCTTCCCTGAGGATCAGCGGGAGGAGCGCGTCATGGCCTTCCTCTCGCGCCCAGAGCTCATCAACCACGTCCACTGGAACGACAACTACCTCTATGACGACCGGGGCCGCACCGACTCCCACGCGCCTCTAGACAAGGGCACCCTGCCGACTGAGATGCACCGGCGCATCAAGTACCTGGACGCGACGCTGCTAATGGAGCACTTCTACGGCGCGGAAGTGCTGGCAGAGGAGCTCGCGTTCATCGACAACCTCTAGCCGCCGCGCTACTGTTTCGAACAGTGGCGAACAGCTTGGAATCTGGACCAGGAGCGAACTATGGCCAAGTACATACCGTCAACCGCCGCCTGGGTGCGTGAGCAAGTGGAGCTCTACGAGGGCAGCGGAGGTACCGCAGGAACGACGCTGCGAGATACGGGTCTGCCCGTAATCATCGTGACGAACCTTGGAAACCGGACAGGGGCAATCCGCAAGACGCCGCTGATGCGGGTGAAGGACGGGGACAACTACGTGCTGGTGGGGTCAAAGGGCGGCGCGACGACGAATCCAGAGTGGGTGTATAACCTTCGCGCCGACGGCAACGTAGAGATTCGGGATGAGACCGAAGTGTACGCAATGCGGGTCCGCGAGGTTGAAGACGCCGGGGAACGAGCGCGGCTCTGGGAGCTGGCGGTTGAGGCTTTCCCAACCTACGAGAAGTACCAGGACCGCACGACGCGTCGGATTCCAGTCTTCGTTGCCGAACCGTTGTAGCTGGTCCTTGACTCCGTCCCGTCCGGTGGGCGAGGTTGTAACCGGCTAATGTCAGCCTGCTCCCGCATCTGGTTGCGGTCCGCTCACCGGCACCTCGATTTGCAAGCACCTGCGCCCGGTAAGAACTCGGAGCCAAGCTCGAGCGTCGGCTAGATAGCGTAGGAGTCGACCAGCTCCCTGGAGGTCTTGGGCTTGGCCTTGCTGAGCATGCCTGCGATGCGGTCCTCGAACGAGAACTGGCTGGCGTCCTTGTAAAGGATGCCGAGCGGGACACCGCCCCTCTCTACGACGCCTCGGGCCGCGCGCAGGTCGGATATGTCGTGCCCCTCTTCTATTGCCCAGGCGAGCGGCGCGATGCCCTTGCGCTTGTTCCCCTTGAGTTCTTCGTACGTGTTGTTGAAGACCGTGCATGGCGACTGCACATGCACTATCGAGAAGCCGGGGTGCTCCATACCCTCGTAGATGAGGTCGGCCAGGTCCTTGATCTTTGTCGAAATGCCCGACGCCACGAACGAAGCCCCTATCGCCAGGTAGAAACTCAGGGCGTCGATGCCGGCGTCAGGCTTGCCGTACGGCGTGGAGCTGGTCACCATGCCTTCGGCGGCCGTGGGCGAGCTCTGGCCCTTGGTCAGGCCGTAGACGGCATTGTCCATGATCACAGCGCAGACGTTCAGGTTGCGTTGGGCCTGGGGCGCGATGTGCTCCATGCCTATGCTGAGGAAGTCGCCGTCGCCCGCTACAACGACGACGTTCAGGTCGGGACGGCCCATCTTGACGCCCAGCGCTATCGGCAGAGTGCGCCCGTGAAGGCCGTGGATGCCGTAGGGCTGGGGGCCCTCCAGGAGGTGCACCATGTTGCCCGAGCAGCCGATTCCGGCGACGACCACGTTCTGCTCTACGGGCTCTTCCCGCTCGATGGTCCGCCTGTCTACTGCCTGCTCCAGCGCCCGGCGCACGCCGAAATCGCCGCAGCCGGGGCACCACTTGAAATCGTATTCCGGGTTTTTGTCACTCATACGGCCACACCCTCCTTTCGGGTGGCGGCAATTCGGTCGGAAATGCGCTCTACCAGGTCACCGACCCTGAATGGAAGGCCCGTGTACTGGGTTATCGACTCGGCCCTGACCCCCTTCGACCTCAGGTAGGATGAGAATTGGCCCTGGTAGTTCAGCTCGGGAACGATGACCAACTCCTTCTTGCGGAGCTCGTCTAGCAGCTGCGGAGGCAACGGGTTGAGGAACATCGTGAAGTACCAGGCCACGTCCACCTCGCCCGCTATAAGCTGCTGGTACGCCTCTATGGACGGGCCCTTGGAACCGCCCCAGGGCATGACTGCTACGGGCGCGTCGATGTTCTGGGACTCGTAGGTGCCGTCCTCCAGAAGCTTCAGCTTGCTGAAGCGGCGCTCGGTCATCTGGATGTGCCGCTCCGGCAGGTGCGTGGTGTCGCCCCAGGGGTCGTGCTCACTCGCGTTCGCCACGTAGCTACCAGGGCTGCCCGGGAGAGGCATCGGAGAGAGCTCCGATGCTTCGTACCTCAGGTAGCCGTTTCCGCCGTCGTAGACCTTCCTGTTCTCCACGGGTATCGAGTCCAGGTCCGGCTTGCGGAAGTTCTGCTCCCGCTCCGAGAGCGAGTGCTCGCTCAGCACTATGACGGGGCCCTGGTACCTCTCCGCCCAGTTGAACGCCGCTACGGCCGCGTAGAAGCACTCCTCGACCGTGCCCGGTGCGATCACCGGCAGGGATACGTCGCCGTGGGCGGGGTGCAGGGCGGCGAATAGGTCCGACTGCTCCGTCTTGGTCGGCAGGCCGGTGGCCGGTCCGCCACGCTGGACGTCTACGACCACGCAGGGGATCTCGGCCATCCAGGCCAGACCCAGCCCCTCGCTCATTAGCGAGAATCCGGGCCCCGCGGTGGCCGTCATCGCCTTCGCGCCGCCATAGCCCGCGCCTATGATCGCGTTTATGGCCTCTATCTCTGAGCTGACCTGGTATACGAACTGGCCTTCCCCAACCAGCTGCTCCTCCATCCATACCAAGATCGTCGTCGCCGGGGATATCGGATAGCCGACGTAGAAGTTAAGGCCCGCGTGGACGGCACCGAGGGCCAGCGCATAGTTGCCGTTGGTGAATATCTGCTCGTATTCGGGCGGCTCCGGCGCGGCCAGCTCGCCCAGGCTGAAGCCGCTCTCTGCGGCGGCCTGCTTGCCCAGCTTCAGTGCTTCGATGTTCTGGGGGACGATCTTCGGGCCGTATCGCGCCGTGTTGCCCCAGCGCCTCTTCACGAAGTCTGCCAGCACATCGAGCGGGACGCCCACCAGCTCCGCGAGGGCGCCCATCAATACCATGTTGGCCGCTCGTGCGTTGCCCGTGGACTTGCCTAGCTTGTCGAAGGCGATGCCGAGGCTGCGCCCGTCGTCCTCGAGGGTCATGGAGTCGGAGTCGTAGAGTATGACGCCGCCGTCCTTCACCTCATCCCTGTGGGTCTCGTATGCTTCCTCGTTGAACACGGCCAGCACGTCGAGCCCGTCCCCCCGGCTGAAGATCGGGGTGGTGGATATGCGGGCCTGCATCCACGTGGGCCCGCCGGTAATCTGGGACGGGAAGGTGGCGAAAGTCTGGGCGTGGTACCCGGCCTGGGTGTTGGCGCTCGCGAACCCTACCGCCGCGCTCAGAAATCCTTGGCCGCCCTCTCCTGCAAAGCGCAAAACAAAATCGGTCTTCTTCAAGTGTCGCCCTCCGGGCTACGTCGAGCGCCTGTCCGGCTCGACGCTTTGACAAGGCCGCCCGAGGGCACCGTGTGTCCTGACGAAATCCGGCGCATCACTCGGGCGAGGACAGTTTTGCTCAATGTATTCACATTGAAATTTATCAGGCCGGGGCCCTCTATGTCAATCTGAACCAGCTTTGCGAACGGCGTCGGCGGCCCGTCTGTGCGGCCCTGGAAGGCTATGTGTCTACGCTGTCGTACAGCGGCTCCGAAGAGGGCGCCGAAGCGTAGCCGCCGTCCCTAGGTCCGCCTGACCTCTGCCCGGCGAACGAGCTCCTGTAAGTGTCCCGGCCGGCCGGCGCCCCGCGCCCATTGTGATGGGAGCGGCGGCGGCTCCAGAGGTCGTCAAAGTACTCCGGCGTGAAGAATTCGCGGTCGTCCGAGACGCTCACGAGCTCCGGCGACAGGTTCGCTGGAAATGCCGCAACCTCCACGTGCTTTCCCATGTCCTTGACTGCCTGCACGGCGTAGGAGAAGTCGCCGTCGCCGCTCACTAGCACGGCCACGTCGTAGCGGTCGTCCCAGGCGAACCGGAGCAGGTCCGTCGCGATCATGATGTCGACGCCCTTCTGCACCGTGGATGCGCCGCGCGTCTTGGACCCGCCGAGGCGGACCTCCAAATATGGCGTATTGTGGAGGGCCGTGAGGAACTTCTGCTGGTCCTGGTAGCCCTGGGGGTTCCGCTCGGGGTCCTGGAGCACGTTGTAGTAGTAGGTGCGGAACATCGTCCGCCCCTTGGCCAGCTTCCGGGAGAAGGAGTGGAAGTTGAGGTCGTACCTGCCGCAGTTCTCCTCCAGGCTGTGGTACAGGTTGCTTCCATCTATGAAGATGGCAACCCGGCGCGCAGGGAGGCTGGCGGTATGCGTCTCTGGGTCGTATGTCATGGGGAAGGAAGTCGGATGCTTGGCAGGGGATGAGGGTCGGTTTCCGCGATTATACCGCACCGGCCCAAATTGACACCCTATCTGCCGCCATGCTATATTCACGCGGTTGGACAACTTACGGAACGCAGATTGCGTTGAAGGGGAGTAGTAGCGGCATGGTGCGCAATAGAGAGCCGGGGATGGTGGGAGCCCGGTGTGTTGCAGCCGTGAACTCGCCCCTGAGCACCCGTCTTGAGGGAGCCGGAGGAGACAGCGCGCAGAGCATAGCCGGAATGTCCCGGCGCTCTGCGCGATTGGTCGTCCCCACGGACACCGCGTAGGGTCGGGCGGCAGGCACCGTTACAGCCTTCGAGTGGCCTCGGCGATCGCCGGGGCAATTAGGGTGGTACCACGAGACCTCAGTCCCGTCCCTTTGCTAGGGCGGGGCTTTTTTATTGGCCCTCCGGATTCGTAGGTTCCAAGGAGGAGATGAACGCAGATGAAACTGAACGGCTCGCAGATGGTTTGCGAGAGCCTGATTCGGGAAGGCGTCGACGTGATCTTCGGCCTTCCTGGCGGGGCTATCCTGCCCCTGTACCAGACCCTGCCGGAGTACCCTCAGCTGCGCCACATCCTGGTCCGGCACGAGCAGGGCGCGGCCCACGCCGCGGACGGATATGCCCGCGTTACCGGGCGCCCCGGAGTCGCCTGGGCTACTTCCGGGCCGGGGGCGACCAACTTGGTGACTGGCATCGCCACGGCGCAGATGGACTCCATCCCGATGGTCATAATCACCGGCCAGGTGACGAGGGCGGCCATTGGCAGCGACGCTTTCCAGGAGACCGACACCACCGGCATCACGCTTCCGATCACGAAGCACAACTACCTCGTGATGGACGCTGCGGACATACCGGGGGTGATCAAGGAGGCGTTCTACATCGCCAGTACGGGCCGCCCCGGGCCGGTGCTCGTCGACATACCCAAAGACGTGCAGCAGGAGGAGGCCGAGTTCGTCTATCCGGACGAGATCGACCTGCCCGGTTACAAGCCCAACATGGAGGGCCACGGGGCCCAGATCAAGCGCGCCGCCAAGGTCATTGCCGAGTCGAGCCGCCCGGTGATCCTAGCCGGTCACGGGGTCATCTTCTCCGGCGCATATGACGAGGTGCGCGAGCTGGCCGAAAAGGCGCAGATACCCGTGATCACCACCCTGCTAGGCATTAGCTCCTTCCCGGACGACCACGTGCTGTGCGTCGGAATGCCGGGGATGCACGGAATGGCGTACGCCAGCAAGGCGATCGAAGAGGCAGACCTGCTCATCGCCCTGGGGATGCGCTTCGACGACCGGATCACGGGCAAGCCCAGCGCCTTCGCCCTGGGCTCCAGGAAGATTCACGTCGACATCGACCCGTCCGAGATCGGCAAGAACGTGCCGGTCGATGTCCCGATCGTCGGCGATCTCAAGCGCGTCCTGCTGAAGCTGAACAAGCTCGTCAAGCCGGCGACGCGCCTGGAGTGGATCCAGCACATCGACGTGCTCAAGCGCGACCACCCCTCGATGTTCATAAGGCCCACGGACAAGCTGCTGCCCCAGTTCATCATCAACCAGCTCTCCGAAGCTACCGACGGCAGGGCAGTAGTGGTCACGGGCGTGGGCCAACACCAGATGTGGGCTGCCCAGCACTACATGTTCAAGGAGCCCCGGACGTGGGTGTCTTCGGGCGGCTCCGGTGCGATGGGTTACGAGGTGCCGGGCGCCATGGGCGCCAAGGTTGGCGCACCGGAGAAAGTCGTGTGGTCGGTCGCGGGCGACGGCGGGTTCCAGATGACCATGGCGGAGCTGGCGACCCTAGTGGAGAACCGGATAAACGTCAAGTTCGCCATCATAAACAACTCGTTCCTGGGGATGGTGCGGCAATGGCAGGAGTTCTTCTATCACAAGAGTTACGTAGCCACCCAGTACACGCACAACCCCGACTTCGTGAAGCTGGCCGACGCATTCGGGATGCTGGGGATCAGGGTGACGGACAAGACCCAGGTCATGCCCGCCATCATGGAGGCGATGGAGTACGACGGCCCAGCCCTCATCGACTTCGTCGTCGAGGAGGAAGAGAACGTCTACCCGATGATTCCGGCGGGCCAGACCATCCACGACCTCATCGAGGAGCCGCTGCCAGAGGGGGTGCGACAGTGACTACCAACGGAAGCGCGCCCAGCGTGCCCAGGCGGACGATCACCGCCCTGGTTCAGGACAAGCCCGGGGTCCTGAACAGGGTTTCGAGCATGTTCAGGCGGCGGGGCTTCAACATCGCCAGCCTGGCGGTCGGCCACAGCGAGGAACCTGACCTGTCCCGCATGACCTTCGTCGTCGAGGGGGACGACAGGGTTGTCGAGCAGGTGACCAAGCACCTCCACAAGCTGATCGACGTGATCAGGGTCTCGGACATCTCGAACCAGAACATCGTCTCCCGCGAGCTTGCACTCATCAAGGTCAAGTCGAACGTGCATACCCGCAGCGAGATAATGCAGATCGTCCACATCTTCCGCGCCAATATCGTGGACGTAGCGCCCGAGTCGCTTGTCGTGGAGGTCAGCGGGGACGAGGACAAGGTCGACTCGCTGCACGAGCTCCTCAAGAGCTTCGGAGTCATCGAGGTGATGAGGACCGGCACGATTGCAATGAATCGGGGAGCGGACAGCAGGGGTAGGAGGCAATCGTCCAAGGTCGACTGGGGCGAGGCGTCGTCGGTATAACGCAGAGGAAATTCGGAGAGGACGCAATCAATGGCAAAGATGTACTACGAGAACGACGCCGACATGTCCCTTCTGGACGGCAAGACCGTGGGGATAGTCGGCTATGGCAGCCAGGGCCACGCCCACGCCCTGAACCTGAAGGAGAGCGGGGTCGACGTGGTGGTCGGCCTGTACGAGGGCAGCAGGAGCAAGGAGAAGGCCGAGGGTGAAGGCCTCAGGGTCGAGCTGGTCGCCGACGCGGCACGGGACTCCGACGTCATAATGATGCTCATTCCCGACCACACCATGGCCGGGGTGTACAAGGAGTCGGTCGAGCCCCACCTGTCGTCCGGGAAGACGCTGATGTTTGCTCACGGCTTCAACATACACTACGAGACCATCGTGCCGCCCAGTGCCGTGGACGTTTCCATGGTCGCGCCCAAGGCCCCAGGACACCGGATGCGCGAGGTGTTCACGCGGGGCTCCGGAGTGCCCGGGCTTCTCGCCATACACCAGGACGCATCCGGCATGGCCCACGACATCGGTCTGGCCTACGCACGCGGCGTCGGATGCACCCGCGCCGGCGTGCTGGACACGACATTCAAGGAGGAGACGGAGACCGACCTGTTCGGCGAGCAGTCCGTCCTCTGCGGCGGCGTAACGGCGCTCATCAAGGCCGCTTTCGAGACGCTGGTGGAGGCCGGGTACCAGCCGGAGTCGGCCTACTTCGAGTGCATGCACGAGCTGAAGCTGATTGTCGACCTGCTCTACCAGGGCGGCATGGAATACATGAGGTACTCGGTGAGCGACACCGCCGAGTACGGCGACTACTCGCGGGGCCCGGTGGTGATCGACGAGCGCGTCAAGGAGAACATGAAGAAGGTGCTGGAGGCTGTCCAGGACGGCAGCTTCGCCCGCGAGTGGATTGCGGAGAACGACGAGGGCCGCCCCCGTTTCGACAGGCTCCGAAAGGAGAACGCAGAGCATCCCATCGAGAGCGTGGGCAAGGAGCTCAGGGGGATGATGTCGTTCCTGAAGGACGCAGACTAGCCATGGGAGAGGGCATTCGAAATACGGACGTACCTCGACGCTGACCGGGAGGGGGTGATCGCGCTGTGGGAGGGCATCTTCGCCGACGGGTACGAAGCTCCCCACAATCACCCTGAGGTGTCTATAGACCTCAAGACCGCATACGACCCCGGGCTATTCCTGGTGGCCGTCGACGGGGGCCGCATGGTGGGGACGGTGATGGGCGGGTACGACGGGCACCGTGGGTGGATATACTCGCTGGCCGTCGACGAGAACGATCGCCACAGGGGGATCGGCACCGACTTGATGGCGGAGGTTGAACGTAGGCTTAAGGACAGGGGATGCCTGAAGATCAATCTGCAGGTGATGCCCGACAACACAGGGGTGGTGCGGTTCTACCGGGAGCTGGGGTTCTCGGTAGAGGACCGGCTGAGCATGGGCAAGAGACTGTACGAGGGGTCGTTGGAATGATCTATCACATCGCTACGAAGACAGAGTGGGAGTCCCAGGCCGATGAGCCTACGTATGCCCCGGGCAGGTTTGGTGAAGACGGCTTCATTCACTGCTCCGAGCAGCACCAGCTGGAGCCAGTAGCCGGGTACAACTTCAGGGGCCGGGATGACCTGGTGCTGCTGGAGGTGATGCCTACGAGGTTGGGTCCGGAGACCAGGTATGAACAGGGAGGCAGGGAGAAGTACCCGCACATCTACGGTCCCATCAACAAGGACGCCGTCAATAGGACGATAGATGTCCGGTGCAACGGCGACGGGCTGTTCGATGGGATCTTCGACACCGTATAGACCGCAGTGAGAATCGATATGTTGCCAGCGGAGGAATCTTACGTAGTTCGCCGTACTGGCCGGGTCCTGGCAGGGCTTGGCCTGGCGGACTACGTTGTCCTTACGTGACTCCCGTTTTGATTCCCGCCGCATGAGTCGGCGGGGCGACCGGCGGCTGGCCTTGCCGCCCAATCCAGGATGAAGGAGTCAACAACCAATGACCAATGACAAGGTAATGATCTTCGACACGACTCTGCGAGATGGCGAGCAGTCCGCTGGCATAGGGCTGACGACGGCTGAGAAGCTCGACATAGCCCGGCAGCTCGACCGGCTGGGCGTCGACATCATTGAGGCGGGCTTCGCTGCGAGCTCGCCCGGCGACCATGAGGCTGTGCGGGCCATCGCAGCTGAGGTCCGCCGGCCCATCATCGCGTCCCTGGCCCGGTGCGTCCCCGGCGACATCGATGCTGCCTGGGAGGCACTGAAGGACGCAGAGCACCCCCGCATCCATGTCTTCATCTCCAGCTCCGACGTGCACATCATGGACCTGCTCCGCAAGAATCCCGAGGAGGTGATGGAGCAGGCGGTGGCGTCGGTGGAGCGGGCCGCGGGCTACTGCGACGACGTGGAATTTTCCCCGATGGACGCGACGCGCACCGACCTGGAGTACCTTTACAGGCTGGTGGAGTCGGCAATCGACGCCGGTGCGACGACGGTCAACATCCCCGATACCGTGGGATACGCCGTTCCTGCCGAGTTCGCCGAGCGCATCCACAAGATACGGGAGAACGTGCCCAACATCGACCAGGCTATCCTGAGCGTCCACTGCCACAACGACCTGGGCAACGCGGCAGCCAACAGCGTCGCCGCTGTACAGGAGGGCGCGCGCCAGGTGGAGGGCTGCATCAACGGCCTTGGCGAACGGGCGGGCAACGCCTCGCTCGAAGAGGTCATCATGACCCTCGAGACGCGCAAGGACCTGCTGGGCGTGGACACGAACATCGACACGACGCAGATCTACCGGACGAGCAGGCTCGTCAGCAATATCACGGGATTCCCGGTGCAGCCCAACAAGGCTATCGTTGGTGCGAACGCGTTCCGCCATGCCTCCGGCATACACCAGGACGGGGTGCTGAAGGAGCGCACGACGTTCGAGATCATGGAGCCCCAGTCCGTCGGCTGGCCCAGCAGCTCGCTGGTGCTCGGCAAGCTGAGCGGTCGCGCGGGCCTCAGGTCCCGGCTGGAAGAGCTGGGGTTCCAGCTTAGCCCCGGGCAGCTCAACGAGGCCTTCGATGCCTTCAAGGACTTGGCCGACCGCAAGCGTGAGGTGACCGACGCCGACCTCGAGGCGCTGATGGCGGACCAGCGGCGTGCAAGGTCCGAGCCCAACCTGTACAACCTAGACCACGTGCAGGTATCGTGCGGCGACCACGACATACCGACCGCAACCGTCAGGATCACGGGCCCCGACGGTGAGCCGGTCACCGATGCCGCCACAGGCACCGGTCCGGTCGACGCCGTCTACCAGGCGATCAACCGCGTGATCAAGGTGCCGAACAAGCTCACCGAGTTCCGGGTGGACGCGGTGACCGAGGGCATCGATGCCATTGGAGACGTGACGATACGCATCGACCGCGACGGTCAGACGTACGTCGGGCGCGGCTCCGACACGGACATCATCGTTGCCAGCGCAAAGGCGTACATGAACGCCCTGAACCGGCTCCTCATCATGGAGCGGGTCGAGGCGGAAGCCGCTGCACAGGCGTAGCCGTCCGCGCCACATGGCCCTACGGGGTAGGGCTTGACGAGGATGCTTTGTTTGGCTTACTATTCGCTTGGTAAGCCTTACAAGGCCGAGGTGTGGTCGTGCCCAACATAACGATTTCTTCCAAGAACCAGGTCACTCTGCCCGCGGCGATGGTCCGGTCCCTCGGGCTCAAGGCCGGGGACAAGCTCGTCGCGGAGCTGATCGACGACAGGATAGTGCTGCTTCCCAGGCCCGACAGCTGGGCCGAGTACATGATCGGCAGCCTCGAAGGAGTCTACGGGTCCACCAAAGAGGAGGTGGACCGCTATATTGCGGAGGTGCGTTACGGCTCCGACAGGTACGGCCTCCATGATGCTCTCGACAGGGACCCTGACCTCCGCGCCGTCTACGATGCCACTTCCTCAGCCGAGCCACGCGCTCTGGCAGCCATACGCGAAGACTCTGGCGTCTATCGCACGGACGAGAAGCTCGAGGAGCTTGAGGATCTCGACGCTGTTGGGCGGGTCGACGGCCCCGAAGCCGGGGACGAAGGCTGCTACAGGCGTCTGCGCTGATATGTTGGGCTTTCCGCAAACCGGCAGGTGGCTGGACGAGCTGCGTACCTGCCGCCAGGTCGGTCTGGACACCAATGTCCTTATCTACCTGCTCGAGGACGTCCAGCCATACAGGGACCTTGTGGGCCAGGTGCTGCACATGATGGACAGAGGGCTAATGGTCGGGTGCATCTCGACCATTGTCGAGGCGGAGATGCTCGTGCGGCCGATCCGGGACCGCAACCACAGGGCGCAGGAGACGATAGAGCTGTTTCTGAGAAACTCGCCCAACCTTGTCCTCCGGAGCGTCGACCGCGCGGTGGCCAAGAGAGCCGCCGAGGTCCGGGCCGCCAGCAGGCTGCGGCTTCCCGATGCCATAGTGGTGGCCACCGCCATCGAAGAGCGGTGCGATGTCTTGATAGGCAACGACGGCGCGATGTCCTGCGGCGTGCCGGGCATACAATACCTCCACCTTGACGACTACGTAACCTGAGGAGCAGAGCCAAGATGCCGCCAAAGACGATGTTCGAGAAGATCTGGGACAGCCACGTCGTGCACGAGGAGGCCGGACAGCCGGCTATTCTGTACGTCGACCTGCACCTCGTGCACGAGGTCACGTCGCCGCAGGCGTTCGACGGTCTGCGCATGGCGGGCCGCGAGGTGCGCCGGACTGACCTCACGGTAGCGACTGCGGACCACAACACGCCCACATGGGACCTGTCGCTGCCCATCACCGATCCCATCGCACAGCAGCAGCTGGATGCCCTCAGCAGGAACTGCGAGGAGTTCGGTGTCACCCTGTACGACAGGTTCAGCCCGCTCCAGGGCATCGTCCACGTCATAGGGCCAGAGCAGGGCTACACCCAGCCCGGCAAGGTCATCGTGTGCGGCGACAGCCACACGTCCACTCACGGGGCCTTCGGCGCATTCGCCATCGGCATTGGCACGTCGGAAGTCGAGCATGTCCTGGCGACCCAGACCCTGCGGCAGTTCAAGCCCAAGACCATGGAGGTCCGCGTCAATGGGAAGCTCGCTGCCGGGGTCTCCGCCAAGGACGTGGTACTTGGCATAATCGGCAAGATAGGCGTTGCCGGCGCGTCGGGGCACGTGATCGAGTACACGGGCGAGGCCATACGCTCCCTGTCGATGGAGGGCCGCATGACTGTGTGCAACATGTCCATCGAGGGCGGCGGGCGCGCCGGCATGGTGGCGCCGGACGAAACCACTTTCGAGTACATGCGAGGCCGGCCCCAGGTGCCGCAGGGCGACGACTTCGACGCGGCCGTAGAGGAGTGGCGGACGCTCGCCACGGACGAGGGGGCCGCTTACGACAGTGTCGTGGAGCTCGACGGCGCTACCCTGGAGCCTCACGTGAGCTGGGGGACGAACCCCGGCATGGTCGCGCCGGTCACGGGCCGCGTGCCCGACCCCAACGCCTACGACGACGCCGGCGAGAAGGAGTCCGTCGAGCGGGCGCTGGAGTACATGGCCCTGGAGCCTGGCGCCCCGATCCAGGGAATTGAGATAGATCGGGTCTTCATAGGCTCATGCACCAACTCACGCATCGACGACCTGCGGGCGGCGGCGGACGTTGCCCGGGGTAGACAGGTCAGCGGCGGCGTCTACGCGATGGTCGTGCCCGGCTCTGCCGCCGTCAAGAAGCAGGCGGAGGACGAGGGCCTAGACGCCGTATTCAAGGACGCGGGCTTCGACTGGCGTGTCGCGGGCTGCTCGATGTGCCTGGGGATGAACCCTGACATACTCCAACCGGGCGAGAGGTGCGCCTCCACGTCGAACCGTAATTTCGAGGGCCGCCAGGGCAAGGGTGGAAGGACCCACCTCGTAAGCCCCGAGATGGCCGCCGCCGCCGCCATAGCCGGCCATTTCGTTGACATCCGAGACTGGTAGCTTCGGCTGATCCAGATGCTCGTTTCTGAGGAGTAGCCTGATGGAGCCTTTCGTGACACACACCGGCGTCGCTGCCCCATTGGACAGGGTGAACATCGACACCGACCAGATCATCCCCAAGCAGTTCCTGAAGCGCATCGAGCGAACAGGATTCGGCCAATTCCTGTTCTTCGACTGGCGCTTCCTGGAAGACGGCGAGCCGAATCCAGACTTCGTCCTGAACCAGGCAGGGTACGCGGGCGCGTCCATCCTGGTGGCCGGACGGAATTTCGGGTCCGGGTCGTCGAGGGAGCACGCCCCTTGGGCGCTGCTCGACTACGGCTTCAGGTGCGTCATCGCCCCCAGCTTCGCCGACATCTTCTACAACAACTGCTTCCAGAACGGCATCCTCCCCGTCTCCCTTTCGGAGGATGCAGTGTCGCGGCTGATGGCAAACGCCTCGGCGCGTCCAGGCTACAAGATCACGGTCGATCTCGACGCCCAGCGTGTGTCTGACGTAGATGAGGACGTGGCCGAGAGCTTCGAGATCGACCCCTTCCGACGCCATTCGCTCCTGAACGGCCTGGACGACATCGGGCTGACCCTCCAGCACGAGGCCGCGATAGCAGCATACGAGGCCCAGAGATACCCCGACCGGGCGTGACATGTGCGGCGGCACTGACGCGACGGCACAGTTGATGAGCAAAGGAGCCCGAGATGAAGCCCAGCTATGACGTAGAGATGCGCCTGAACATCAAGACGCCGATGCGCGATGGCGTCGAGCTGTCGTCGGACCTGTACCTGCCCAGGGGCCGGGGCCCGTTCCCCACGGTCCTCATGCGCACGCCATACAGCAACAACATGGACATCATGATCGAGAAGGGCCGCGCCCTGGCCAACAACGGCTACGCCTGCGTCATCCAGGACACGCGGGGGCGCTGGGACTCAGACGGTGACCACTACCCCTTCCACCACGACGGGCCCGACGGCTTCGACACCCAGGAGTGGGTCGGTGCGCAGGAGTGGAGCAACGGCAAGATCGGCATGTCCGGTAGCTCATACGGCGGCCTCGTGCAGCTCATGAGCGCCCCGCATAGGAGCAGACACCTCACATGCATGGTTCCGCGCGTCATCTGCGCCGACTTCTTCGGCGGCCTGCTCTACCCGGGAGGCGCACTGCAGCTCAACGTGGCCATGACGTGGGGGATGCGCACGAACGGCCGCACCGCCCAGAGCATCGAGTACCACAACTGGACCGAGGCGTTCCGCTCGCTCCCCATATACGACATCGACGAGCTCGCTGGCAGGCGCCTCGAGTTCTGGAAGGACTGGATAGATCACCCGACCTACGACGACTACTGGAACGCCATCGATGTTGAGGACAAGTGGGGCGAGATCGCCGCGCCCTCGTTCCACATGGGCGGGTGGTTCGACCTGTACGCCTCGGACACGTTCTCCAATTTCAACGGACAGCGCAGCGAGGGCCGCACTCCCGAGTCGAGGCAGAGCAGGATCATCGTCGGCCCTTGGCCCCACGCGCTCAGCCAGTCCACCAAGACCGGTGACGTCGACTTCGGCGCACAGTCCATGGTCGACTTGGACGCGCTGGAAATGCGCTGGTTCGACCACTGGCTAAAGGAGGTCGACAACGGCATCCTCGACGAGCCTCCCGTGCGCCTGTTCATCATGGGCGTCAACCAGTGGCGGGACGAGCATGAATGGCCGCTCGCAAGGACCGACTGGCAGAAGTGGTACCTCCACTCGGGCGGCGGGGCCAATTCGGTGCGCGGCGACGGCGCTCTGTCCACCGAGCAGCCCGGCGACCAGCCGCCGGACCGGTTCGTATACGATCCCGAGCACCCCGTGCAGACCGTCGGCGGCAACAACTGCTGCTCGCCCCACATCGTCCCCTGGGGACCCTACGACCAGCGCCCCGTCGAGATGCGGGACGACGTGCTCTGCTTCACGGCCCCGCCGTTCGAGCGGGACACGGAGGTGACGGGCCCCATCACCCTTGTGCTATACGCCGAGACAGACGGGCCCGACACCGACTGGACCGCCAAGCTCGTCGACGTCTCGACCACGGGCTACGCCATGAACCTGTGCGACGGCATTGTGCGGGCGAGGTACAGGGAGAGCCGCACCGACCCCACACTGTTGACCCCAAACCGGGTCTACGAGTACCGGATCGAGGTCGGCGTCACCGGCAACGTGTTCAGGAAGGGCCACTCGCTCCGCCTCGAGGTGTCGTCGTCGAACTTCCCCAGGTTCGACCGCAACCCCAATACCGGCAGCACCTACGGCAAGGATGCCGAGACGCGCGTGGCCCGCCAGGCCGTGCACCACAGCCGCGAGTACCCGTCGCACCTGGTCCTGCCGGTCATCCCGGCGTCCTAGCGGCCCGGCTCAGAGCACCGCCGAAGCGATCCGGTCCAGCTCCGCGAGGCTATCGGCCCGGTTGGCCGTCGGTAGCCCCACCACGACCCTGTCGATCCCCGCCCTCTCGTAGTCGGCGACGACCTGCCGGTCGGCGGGCACGCCGAACGCGGTGATCTCTATCGAGCGCGGGTCCCGTCCCGCCCCCTCGGCCAGGCTGTCGAGCGTCCGCCTGGCCTCTGCGGCGCTCTCGGGAGTGATGTCTATCGGCACCCAACCGTCCGCGTACTCGACGATGCGCCTGAACACCTGCGGGACGTGGCTGCCCAGCAGGATGGGCGGATGCGGCTTCTGACTCGGCTTCGGGTAGCAGTAGACGGCAGGGAAGTCGTAGTACTTCCCGTGGAACTCGCTCTCCTCCTGCGTCCACAGCACCTTCATCGCCGAGACCGCCTCCCGGGCCTGCGTCCATCTGCGGTCGAAGTCCACCCCGTGGATCTCCGCCTGCTCCCGGTGCGACCCTGTGCCGATGCCGAACAGGAATCGGCCCCCGCTGTACATGTCCAGCGTTGCGGCCTCCTTCGCCAGCGTGATCGGGTGGCGCTCCGTCACCACGCACACCGCCGTCCCCAGCTTCAGCGTCGTAGTGACGGCCGCCGCCCGGCTAAGGAGCACGAACGGGTCCGGGATGTCGCCCCACTCCCTGGGTATCGGCTCCTCCGTCACGACCGGCAGGGTAGGCTGCTCAGGAGTCCATATCGAGTCGAATCCGAGCTCCTCCACCCTCGGCGCAAGCTCGACGATGTCGATGGAGTCCCCGATCAGGATCGTGCCTAGTCCAATGTGCATTCCACAACCTAAACTAAGGTGTCCAGACTGTCGGCGTCTTCTGAGTCCATGTTGAACATGGGGTTCTGCTGGGGATTAGTGCGGGCAGAAGGCTTGCTGGAGCGTGCTGGTTTCCGGTCACGTATTCTCTCAGCGGGGTCAATGTCTACAAGGTGCCGCTCCACCATGCTGTAGAGTTCGTCGGAGCCGCGATAGAGGACTCCATCCATCTTCAGTATTACGAGGCCATGATTCTCTTGGAACCATGCACTCCACTTCTCGCGATTGACTAGAACCTTGCCGACTGCGGTCAACACGTCCTGGCTGGAGTCTCCAGTGATTCGCAGGATACGGCCACCGTTGGCGTTGAGCTCGGGATAGAGCTCTAGGCGCGTTGATCGGTCCCTGTGCTTGTCGTGGCAGACAAGAATGTGGCCGTTCTCTCTTGCCCATTTGAGCAGAGCAACGTCGTCGCGTTCATCGGCCTCAATGTGCAGAGCCAAATGAGTCCGGAAGCCGACGGCCTCTAAGTATGGCTGGATCTCAACATCTAGGTCAGTGTCCAAGAGCAGTCGTTCCAGCCTAGGCAGCGCTGTCAAGGTACTTCTCGAATTCTACGGTCTTCTCGATTGTTTCTCGGGATATAGGGTGATACAGACGGATTAGGTCGTCTACGGACTTCCCTTTGGCCAGTAGAACCGGAAACAGAGACGTGGGGATTCGCGTGTCTCGTACAACCGGCTGTCCGCCCATGACGCGGGGATCTATCTCCACGTACTTGGCGTAGTCCCGTGGGACGAGGATGGAGCCCTCTTCTTCCTGCTCCCTCAACAAGGGAAACAAGTCCCCAAACATACGAGTAGCTACCTTTTGCCCGAAGCTAGTAGCCGATGTTGTCTGCCACTCGTCTGACCTTTCGGCAAAAATCTTGTTGCCAACTAGGTAAACGTTGGCATCAGACCAGCCCTCGCTCGGTGGGCCCAGCCTTTCATACATATGTCGAAGTGCGATGCCGACTGACGTCAGATCCAGACGGTCTTCCCTAAGCGCGCGCATGATTCTGATGATCGTCAGATCCGCATAGGAATAGCCCTCTTCCACGACGTAGCCGTCCTTGTCCACGACCTCAACTGAAGGAGAGATAATGCCCCTCGTTTTCCAGCTGTAGAGCGTGCTCAGTGGCACCCTCGCCAAGCGAGAGACCTGCGATGTTGAATAGAACCCTTGCCAACTAGACATGTAACGCCCTAGCCCGTGGAAACGGAATGCTGACTCCATGTGCGGGCATGACAAGTACGCCTTCGCCGAGCCAGGATCAAGCTGCCAGACTCAATCCGGCGCATGCGGTCGTATGTGTCGCCGTCGCGGTCATACTAGCATATGGGTCACACAACTGCCGTTCTCGTTGACACCCGCGCCGATGCGCGCCTACACTGCGCGAATCCCGACACGCGGTCCCGCCTCGACGCCAGGCGTGGGGCGGGACCCGAAAGCCCCGCAAGGAGGCTGTCCTGGGCCGACTGCCGACCTACCTGGAGTCGCTGTCGCACCGCGACTTCCTCACGCTGTGGACGGCGAGCATGTCGGCGGGAGCCGCCGCCTGGGCCCTCATAGTCGCGCGCGGCTGGCTCGTATGGGCCGAGACCGACTCCCCTGTCTGGGTAGGCGTGGTTACGTTCGCGGCCATGGCGCCGAGGGTGCTGGTCACCCCTTTCACCGGCTACCTCTCGGACCGCTTCGACAGGCGCGCTGTGGTCGCGGCGATGTTCGCCATCAACACCGCACACAACGTCGTGCTAGGCGTCCTGGTGCTCACCGACTTGGCGCCGGTCTGGGCCCTGGTCTTACTGGCGTTCGTGAACGGCTCCGCGAGGGCGGCGATGATGCCCGCGTCCCAGGCGCTGATCCCGAATCTGGTCCCGCGCCGGCTGCTCCTGAACGCGATCGCCCTCAACCAGGCGGCCGGGCACGGGTCCCGCCTCGCGGGGCCCTTGGCCATCTTGCTGCTGCTCCCGACGCTTGGGTTCGAAGCCACCTTTTTCCTCTGCTCCGGGCTCTACCTGGTGGGGTTCGTGCAGGTGCTCAGGATACGCACGCCTTCGACAGGGAAGATCGATCCAGGCAAGAGTCTGGCAGCGAACTTCGGTGCCGGGCTGACCTACATGTATAGGACTCCGGTGCTGCTTGCCATCGTCCTGCTGGCGCTCTTCCACTGCGGCCTGACGATGTCCTTCGAGTCCCTGCTGCCAGTGCTGTCCTCTCAGCAGTTTCAGGCCGAGGAGGCGGGCTTCAGCTACATGATGATGGCCGTGGGGGCCGGCGCCCTCGTCTCGGTCTTCCTTCTTGCGGGAATCAGCAGCAACGTGTCGACGGGCCGGCTACTATTGAACCTAGGCGTTCTTAGCGGCCTGTCGCCCGTGGTGCTGGCCGCCGCCGTGAACATGCCGATGGCCCTGCTGGGCGCTGCCGCGATGGGCGCGACCCAGGCCGGGTTCATGACCCTGACCCACACGATGATCCAGACCATTGTGCCGGATGGTGTGCGCGGGAGGGTGGGCGCCATTTACTCTGTGCACATCGGCGGCATGATGGCCATCGCCAACCTGTACAACGGCGTCCTGGCCGACTACATCGACGCGCCGCTGGTGCTGGGCGTCGCAGGCGTCGCGTTCATAGTCGTGATGTTCGTGACCTGGTTCATGGGAGCCTTCCGCCGCATCTACTCGGGAACCCCGCTGGCCCAGCCGGCCTCGCAGGCCGCCGTAGAGGGCAGATAAGGGCCAGCGTAACCCGTTGGGTGGCGGTCCGCCCGGCGTTGTGCGCTCCACGGCTCGAATCATCCTGGGCTGTGGGGCATCCAAGAGATTGAAGGGGTGTCGTCTCTCATGGTTGAGGCTGCTACCAGCGACGCCCTGCGGCATATTCGGGTAATATGGCCGTATACCCCTTCGAGGTGGGTGCGATGAAAAAACTGCGTCTTGGCACAGGAGCAATCACCGGTGGCCTGCTGACCGCGGCACTGACGGGCTTGATGTACTTGGTGCACAAGCTGGTCGACCTGCCATACATCCCCTACGAGTTCTTCGACTGGATCACGCGCATCTTGCCCGGAGGGCTGGTCACCTTTGGCATAGACCTGATGATCGACAGCATGCTCATGGTGAACATGAGCGTCGCCGACAGCGCGAAGACGGCCGAGCAGATCATAGCCAACATACAGGTCGTCGTAATGGGCGCGGTTGCCGGCGCGGCCTACTTTGCCGCCCGCAGCACGTGGGGATTCACCGGGCGCGGCAGCGGGCTTGTGCTCGGTGCACTGGCGGGACTGCCGATGATCGCCATTAGCGTGGCTATCGGCCAGTCTCCCGTCAGCCCTGTCATCGGCATCGCCTGGCTCGCGGTGCTCTACCTCGCCTGGGGCCTCTCGACAGGCTACGCCTACGACCGCCTTGATCACCAGGAAGAGCCCGAACCCGAGCCTGCGCCGTTCGATGAGGAGACTCCCGAGGCCGTAGCTGAGGCCCGCTCCCGCGCCAAGGAGAGGCGCGAGGTGGCCCGCATACACAGGCGGCAGTTCCTCGTGCGCCTGGGAGCGGCAACTGCTACGGTTACCGTGGTCGGCGCTGGGGTCGGCCAGGTGCTGGCACGGTCCGACGAGCGCCGGCTGGCCAACGAGGCCGCGATGACCGCGGCCCACCAGTCTGAGGGCAGCTCCAGGTCGCCGTTCCCGAACGCCGACGACCCGCTCATGCCCGCGCCGGGGACACGCCCCGAGTACACCCCGGTTAAGGACCACTACAAGGTCTTCATCCGCGTGTCGCCCACCGTCATCGACGGGACGAACTACACGCTCCCGATCACCGGCCTCGTCGGCAACCCTCTCATGCTGAGCCTGGACGAGATCCGCAACAAGTACGAGTCGCAGAGCCACTACGTGACGCTCTCGTGCATCTCGGGAAGGCTCGGCACCGACCTGATCAGCACGACATACTGGACCGGCGTCAGCATGCAGAAGATACTCGAGGACGCCAATCTGGACGGCAACGCGAAATACCTGTACATCACGTCGGGCGACGGCTTCTACGAGACCGTGCCGCTCGACGAGATCGCGGCCGACCCGCGGATCATGCTGGCGTACGACTGGGACGGCCACCCGATCCCGGTCGATCACGGCTTCCCCCTCCGCATCTGGCGGCCCGACCGCTACGGCATGAAGCAGCCCAAGTGGATCACAGGCATGGAGATCACCGAGGAGTACCGCCAGGGCTACTGGGTCGAAAGGGGCTGGGACGAGCGGGCCGAGGTGAGGACTGTCTCGGTGGTCGACACCGTGGCTGTGGACGCGACTTACGAGAACGACGGCCAGAGGTTCGTGCCGGTGGGCGGCATCGCCTTCGGCGGCGCAAAGCAAATATCGAAGGTCGAGGTCAGGGTCGACGACGGCCCGTGGGAGGAGGCGCAGCTCCGTACCCCGCTCTCCGACACCACCTGGGTCATCTGGCGCTACGACTGGCCCGTCGAGTCAGGGCACCACGTCTTCCGCGTACGCGCTGCCGAGGGCGACGGAACGCCGCAGATCGAGGAGTTCCGCGAGAACCGGCCCAGCGGCGCTACCGGCATCCACAGCCTGAAGACGCAGCTCTAGCGGACACCTGCACAACCGTCATTCCTACCAAACAGCCGGCGACGTCATACCGGCGAAAGCCCGTATCCAGTCCCCGGCCCCGTGGACAACAGCCAAGGGCTAGGGTGACGGTGGTGCGCCAACTTGGATTGCCCCGCAAGAAGTTCCCCGCTCAAGGTCTCCCGGGGGACTGGCCCCAGCCTATGTTCTAGCTGCTCGGCTGAGAGGTCCGGGCGCCTGCAAAACGCAGGAACAGGTAGCCTGCCGCTCCGGCCAGGATAGAAGACCCGAACACGCCCATCTTTGCCTGGTCGACCATGGCTTGGTCGGAGAAGGCTATGGCTGAGACGAATATCGCGACCGTGAATCCGATGCCGCCCAGGAACCCGACGCCCAGCACGTGCCGCCAGTGGACGCCTGAGGGCAGCTGGCCCACGCCCAGCCGGACGGCCAGCCACGTCAGGCCGAAGATCCCCAGTGCTTTGCCCAACAGCAGCCCGGCGGCGATGCCCATGGTCACGCTGCTGGCGAGTGCGTCGGACAGCGAGTCCGTTGTGAAGACGATTCCGGCATTCGCAAGCGCGAAGATGGGCAGTATGACAAAGCTGACCCACGGGTGGACCATCTCTTCCAGGCGTTCCAGAGGTCCCTCGGTGCCGCGGCTGAGGCGCTCGATCTGCTCAACGATGGCCTCGGCCCTCTCCTCGTCGCCGTTCTCCATCGCCAGCCTGAAGTCGTGGAGCAGGTCGTCGATCACCGCGGCATAGTCCCTCCTGTGGAGGTCCGGTTGGGACGGCACGATCGCAGCCAAAAGGACTCCGGCCAGGGTGGCGTGGACGCCGGATTCGAGGAAGAACAGCCACATCGCGACGCTCATGATGAGGTAGAAGCCCAGGGAACGGACCCCGAGCCGGATACATGCGGCAATCGCGGCAAACGTAGCTACGCCCAGGCCGAGCTCCGTCCAGTGGATGGTCTCCGTGTAGAAGGTGGCGATAACGGCGATCACCCCCAGGTCGTCGACCACCGCCAGGCCTAGGAGAAACACCCTCAGCTCGGCCGGCATTCTCCTCCCCAGCAGCGCAAGGACTCCGAGGGCAAACGCGATGTCGGTCGCCATCGGGACGCCCCAGCCGTTGACGCCCTCGCCCGACCAGTTGAACAGGAGGTAGACAAGCGCTGGCACCGCCATGCCGCCTGCGGCCGCAAAGGCCGGCAGGGCCGCCTTCCTGAATGTGGATAGCTCCCCGTGGAGCAGCTCTCGCTTTATCTCGAGCCCCACCAGGAAAAAGAAGACGGCCATCAGGCCGTCGTTGACCAGGTGTCTCAGGTCCTCCGTGACGGCGAAGAGTATGATGTCAAACGAGACCTTCGTATGCCAGAAGCTCTCGTACGACTCCGACCAGGGTGAGTTCGCCCAGGCGAGGGCCGCGGCTGCGCCCAGCAGCAGGATGACCGCGCCTACCTCCTCGGTATGGATGAACCTCTGAATGGGAACGCGTACTGCCTGGACGAGGTAGGACGGTTCCCTCAGGACCTTTGAAATGTCGCGCGGTCTGTCCTTCACTCTCGATGCCTCGATACCGACGGATTTGTCCGCCGTAGAACGACCGGCGGGGTCATCCTAGGGTAACACCTCCCGTCACCGGCTACGATGGGGACCGGTGCCTCGGCCCCTTGTCGCGTCCCTTGGGGTGGTTGGCCATCCGGTTTCCCGCGGCCAGGTCCACAGTCCTCGAGATGCGCGCTGTCCGCGTTGCGGGCTTCCTGGCCGACTTTATCCACCACAGGATGTTCTTCTTGGACGAATTGGGGAAGCCATCGAAGAATGCCTTGGCCGTCTCGTTCGCCGCCAGGGCGGACGCCAGGTCCGGCGGTATGACCAGGTCCTCGATCTCGTCGCCGACTGTCCATGACCCGTTGGCCTCCGCTGCCTCGACCGACCGGATGCCTGCAGCGGCCATCAGGCCCTGCTCCGTAAGCCGGGCTACCTTCTCCCTGTTGATGCGAGACCATATACTCTTCGGGTTGCGGGGCGTGAAGAGCCTCATGGCGCGCTCTTCGTCTATCTTGTTCGGCCTGGAGTCGATCCAGCCGAAGCACAGCGCCTCGTCCACGGACTCCGGGTACGGAACGAACGGCCTGCCGGTGGCCTTCTTCCACGAGACGAGCCAGACGCCGTCGGACTCTTCGTGGTGCCGCTCCAGCCACGCCCGCCACTCCTCGCGAGTCTCCACGTGAAGCAGGGTTCGTTCGTCGCTGGCGTGGATCCCAATCTCCCTTATCATCGGCAGCCCGCTGCGGCGCTGGTCACTGGTTGGCCTTAGAGGCCCGGCGCAGCCCCTCGATGTCGATCTTCTGCATCGTCAGCAGCGCGCCCATCACGCTCTCGGGGTCGCCCTCCATCAGCTCATCGAGCATTGCTGGGACGACCTGCCAGGAGACGCCGAACTTGTCCTCCAGCCAGCCGCACTGGCTTTGCGTGCCTCCCTCCGAGAGCCTGTCCCAGTAGTAGTCGATCTCCTCCTGGGAGTCGCAGGAGACTACAAACGATATGGCAGGCGTGAGCTTGTACATCGGCCCGCCGTCGACCCCGCCAAATCTCTGCCCTCCGATCTCGAACTCCACGATGGCAGCTCCCTCGCCCGGGCCGGACTGCACCCTCTCGACCTTCATCATCCTGGAGTCAGGGAACACCGACACGTAGAACTTGGCCGCCTCTTCGGCCCGCCCGTCGAACCAGAGGAACGGGTGTAACTTGGGGGTCGTACTTATGGGTGTCCTCCTCTCCTGTCAGGCGTCTCAGGCTTGATCTCGGCTCACCCCTGGCACATCATCCGAGCGAGGGTCGCCAGGTCGGGGACGACGAGGTCCGGGACTGCGTCGGTGGTGCGCGTTCCCCCGCCCCTGTCCGCTCGGTCCACCCACACAGACTTGATGCTGAGCCGGTTGGCGGGCCCGATATCATGGTACAGGCTCTCCGCGACGTGGAGCCACCTGCCGGTGTCCACCGCCATGCGACTCTGGGCCGCGTGAAAGTTCCGCAGATTGGGCTTGTAGCTCCGGACCTGCTGCGCGGTGACTACAATGTCGAAGTTGATGCCCAGCGCCCTGGCCGTCCCGGCGAACAGGTCGTCGTCCACGTTGGAGATGACCGCTAGCCTGCCATGCGTCTTCAACGCATTGAGCGCTTCCACGACCTCCGGGAACACCGGCCAGCCCGGCAGTGTGTCGGCCAGGCAGTCCAGCTCGGACTCCGTGAACTGGATGCCGAGCCCGGCCCCGATCACCGCCATCACACGGCGCAGCACGGTGCGGTACTCCAGGAAGTCCCCTGAGCCCTGCACCCTCGGCTCCGCATCCGCGAAGAGGGCCAGCACCTCGGCCCTGGACTTACGGACCCCGTGGGACTCCAGTACCTGCCCGACCGCCGTCGAGATGCCCGTCTCCCAGTCGACCAGCGTCCCGTAGCAGTCGAAGCTGACCCACTCGAACCGGCCGAAGTCAAGGTCTGGGGTCTCAGGACTGGGTCTGCTCACACCGCTCATGGGACGTGCGTGATCGTATGCGGCAGCGAATTCAGCACCTCGCAGCCGTCTTCGGTCAGGAGGCAAGTGATCTCGGCGCATATGTGGCCCAGGTCCGACCGGCGGGTCGACGCCTCCAGCACCACGACCATGTTCGGCTCCAGCGGCGTATGGTCCGTCGGTATCAGGTACGGCGTCTCGTGCACGTCGATACCCAGCCCGTGGCCCACGAAGTCCAGCGCCAGGCTCAGGCCTCGCCGCTCCATCTCGCCGCGCCCCAGCTCGTATAGCTCGGACGCCAGGACGCCCGGCCTGACCGCACCGATCAGCGTCTCGTTGACCTCGTCGAGCCTCTCGTGGATGTCGAGCGCGTCCCTGGGAGCGTCCCCGAAGGCATAGACGCGGAACATGTCGCCGCAGTAGTCCTCGTAGAGCGAGCCCACGTCCACCGACACTACCGAGTCGCGGCGTATGGGCTCGTCTGTCGGCGCAAGAACGACCGATCCCAGCGCGCCCGCGCTGACGTGGACGATGTAGCGGTCCGTGCGCTCGTCCGTCACCGCCCGCTTCACCTCCGCCGCAAGCTCGAACCCCGTCATGCCCTCTCGTAGGCACTCGCGCACCGCCAGCTGCCCCCGCTCCGCGCCCGCAACGGCCCCCCTGAGCCGCCTGATCTCCTCAGGCGTCTTCACCATACGGATGGCGTTGAAGTCGTCCGTCGCGTCGACAAGGGTCGCCCGCGGCAGGGCCCCTTCGAGGCCCCGGAGCATGGGCACCGGCACCTCCGACATGCTGACGCCGATGACGCCTCCGGCGAGCCCCCGCTCGTCGAGGGCATCCGCGAGGGTCCTGTACGGGTCCTCGTTGATCTCGAAGGCGGGTGTGCGCCCCGGCACGTTGTACTTGGGCCCCCAGAAGCGCCGGTCCTCGATCCACGAGCCTTGGACGTGTATGTCCCCCTCCTCGCCCGGATATGTGACCAGGAACGGCGGTAGCGCCGGGTCCCGCGGCAGGGCCGAGAACCGCACCATCGGCAGCCCGTTGTACAGCGGCCCCGGGTAGTCCCGCCCGAAGTGCGTGAAGTACCCGGCGATGTACCCATAGTTCACATACCCCGCCCCCACCAGCACGTCCAGCCCCCGCGCCTCCATCCGCCCCCTAGCCCGCCCAGAATCGATCAACATACGTGGTTCAGGGGATGCTGACAATCATCTGCAGCTCTGTGGACGGCTGCATGAGGTCGTCGAAGGCCTGCTGGATGTCGTCCAGCGGTATGAAGCTCGACTCGGAGAGTATCGGCCCGGTCTTGACCCTGCCGGAGCCCAGCAGGTCGAACGCGATGAGCCAGTCCTCGGATGCCGACGAGAACGTAGTCGCCAGGCTGACCTCCCTCGCGATCCAGTCAACAGGCAGCATCGGCGTCGGCTCCCATGCGAGCGCGACCAGCATCACCTGGCCCTCTCGGCGCACCATGTTCATGGCCTGGTCGAGCGTCGGCGGCGCGCCGGCGCAGTCGAACACCACGTCCGGCCCCAGGCCGTCGGTGTGCGCCAGCACCTCCTCGACCGCGTCGCCGCTCCTCGGGTCCACGACCGCGTCCACTTCCAGCTCCAGGGCCGCCTTGGCCCGCGCCGGCGCCGGCTCAGACAGTATGACCTTGCTCGCGCCCGCGGCCCTGGCCGCCTGCGCCGTGAAGAGCCCGATGGGCCCTCCACCGAGCACGGCCACCGAGTCCCCCAGCTTCAGGGCTGAACGCCGTACGGCGTGTACAGCCACAGCCAGCGGCTCGCAGAGGGCGGCGTCCTCGTCGCACACCCCGTCGGGCACGCCCAGCGGCTCCCACTCCTCCATCAGCACGTACTCGGCGTAGGCGCGCACGGGCTTGGCGTCGAAGCCCATCGTCCTGTAGTTGAACCGCGCCCCCTTGAAGCTGGGTAGGCTCCCGGCAGGGGCGATACCGCCGCCGCCGACCACCCTGTCGCCCTCGCTCCAGCTCGTGACGCCGTCACCCACCGCGGCAATGGTGCCGCAGTACTCGTGGCCCATGACGGTGCCCGGACGGGGCGCGTCGTACATGTACGCGTGCACGTCCGTCCCGCAAATGGCGCTGAGCCGCACCCTGACCAGCACCTGCCCGGGCCCCGGCGAGGGCGTCGGAATATCCTCGACGACGAGGCGGCGCTTGCCCCTGTACACGGCCGCTTTCATGGTGACCGAGAGGGTATCGCCTGGCCCGCCCGGAGTAAAGCCCGGTCGACGCCTACAGCAGCGACGCGGCCCAGCGAACGATAGCCACCACGCCTACGATTGTGGCGGCCATGAGAAAGATGCTGACCGCGCCCGCCAAGCCCACGCCCAGCAGCCGGATGACCCGCTCCACTGGATGGGGATGACCGGCGATGTCGTGGTACCGCCTGAAGCTGCCGGGCCCGTACCTGAACACGCTGCTGGGTCCGGCCCAGCCCTCACGGAGCAGCACCTGCTCGTGCGCCCGTTCGTAGACCCGTTTGCGCTGCCTGTGCCGCTCCAGCCGCTGCCTGTGGAGCTCCTCGAAGTACTCCGGGAGGCCGCGCTCCTGCAGCGTGCGCCGGACCTCCAGGGGATACCGGCTCAGCTGGTGCTCGCCGAAGCGGGCAGCGGATGGAAACGAGTGGTACAGCACATCGGGCCGGTCCGCCGGGTGACGTGACAGGTAGACATCGATCGCCCGAGCGTACTCGGCACACCTGCGCCCGGACAGGAACAGGTACTTGCCGGCCTCCATCAGCTCGCCCAGCTCCATGAGCAGCAGGCCGTAGCGCTCGTACAGCTGCGAGTCGTAGCTGCCGGACGCGACGTTCCCTCGCAGTATCTCCTTCGCGCGCCAAGCCTCGCCCTTCTGAACGGCCTCGTCCACCCGCTGGTACAGGTCCATGTCGACACCTCTAAGGAACTATCTCAATACCCTTCCGGCGAGCCTCTGCCCCTGGCAGACCGTTCGTCCTGAGCCTGTCGAAGGACAGTTCCCAGCAGCGCACACGGCATTTGAGATAGCTGCTAGACCATGGTAATCGTGGGCGGCGTGCCCCCGCAAAGATTTCGCCGTAGCTATAATCGTTATAGGACGGGTCTCCCGATTGCGCCGCCGTGAACGAGGTGCCGAATGAATCTAAGATCCAGGGCTTCCCTCCTATTCGTCATAGTGCTGGTCACCGTGCTCGGCGCGGCCGCATGCCAGCGAGACCCGGAGCCCACGAACGCGACGATGGAGGTGACATCAGGGCGCACCCCCAACGCCTCGGTCAGCGGCACCGTCACCTACCGGGAGCGCATCGCCCTCACCCCGGACGCAACGCTCGAAGTATCCCTCCGGGACGTGTCCTACCAGGACGCTGCCGCTCCACTCATCGCTCGCCAGACCATTTCCGACCCCGGCCAGGTGCCCATCAGATTCAAGGTTGAGTACCACAAGGACGACATCGACTCGCGCAACACCTACGCGGTCAGCGCAAGGATCGTCGAGTCCGACGGACGGCTCGCCTTCACCAACGACACGGCGTACGACGTGATCACCCGCGGCAACCCCAGCAAGGTGGACATGCTGCTGGTGCTCGTGCAGCCGCCGCCCGACCAGGTGGAGCAGGGCACAGACTGGCGGACGTGGGTCGAGACGCCCGCCCGCGTGATATGGGCCAACCTGATTCCCAACGAGCCGGAGCTGTTCCTGCGCGTCGCCTACTACCAGTCGACCATCGAGGGCTGCGCGCGTCCCGGTAGCCAGGGCCTCGAGGTGAAGGGCAGCGACATCGTAGCCACCGTCACGCTGATGCAGCCGCCGCCTACATCCTGGGCGATCCCCTGCGACGAGGAGGTGGTCGATCTGGACACGGTCGAGCCCATCGGGGAATCGCTGGAGTCCGGGCAGACCTACCGGGTCATCGTGAACGACCGGGTGACGACCACCTTCACCCTGCCCGTGCCGAAGCTCGGCTTCACCGCCATTGCCGAGTCCCCCATCGATCTGGCCGAGATCGAGATTGTGGAGAGCGCGCCACCCCAGTACCAGCTTCGCGTCGTCTCCCGCATGCCCAAGGGCGGCAGCTGCTCCCAGTTCAACGGCTACGAGATCAGGCGCCGCGAGTCGAACACCATAGACGTGGCCATCACCCACCATGAGGTGACCGATCCGCAGGCGGCGTGCACCCGCGACTTGCCCGTGGTCGAGACGGCGGTTCCCCTTGGTTCCGACTTCGAGCAGGGTGTGGAGTACACAGTCACCGTAAACTCGGAGACCGCCGGGACAATCAAGCCCTGAGCGGGGCTGGCATGGCCGTCTCTACGCCGACAGCAGCTCGCGGGCGAGGACGACGAGACTGGCGGTAAGGATGAGCCCCAGCGCCGCCTTGCGGAACGTCTCCCGGCTCATCCGGCGCAGCAACAGCGCGGACACGCGGAATCCCGCCAGCACCGGCACGATGGCGACCAGCACGTAGACCATGCGCTCCCCGGTCAGCAGGCCCCCGGCGGCGTAACCCGCCGAGCCTACCGCCATCACCACGAAGAAGTATGCCGCCAGGGTGCCGCGCAACTCGTCCCGGTGCCTGTCCTGGTCGAGCAGGAACAGCGCCATGATCGGGCCGCCCACGCCGGACGAAGTTATGAGCGCCGAGACGACCAGCGCCAGCGGAGGGCCCAGCCACCTGGGGCGCGGTATGGACGCGCCGGCGCCCGTCGTGATGACAGCCGCGAGGGCAAGCACCAGGAACGTGATGCCGATTCGCATGGCGACCGGGTCGACCGCGCCCAGCACGTAAGCGCCGACCGGCGCTCCCAGCACGCCCGCCGCGGCTATCGGCGCGATCTCCCGCAGCTTCAGCCGCCCCCACGTCTGGTAGACCACGAGCGCCGTAGGCAGCAGGCCCGACGTGTTGATCAGGACCACCGCCGACTGAGGCTCAAGCGCCAGCAGCAGCACCGGCCCGGCCGTCAGGCCAATGCCGAACCCGAGCGTGCTCGACACCGTCGACGCCAGCAGCATCCCCGCCGCCGCGACCACGATCTGTAGGGGCTCCGGCATAGACCTCCCCGCGTTCGCGCGGACGGCCCGCGAGGCAGGGCATCGGTCCCACCCAGCCCAAACAGGCCGTCAAGCAATCTCCAACCGTGGAAGGATAACCCCTCAGCCGGTATTTCACACGGAAAGGCCTCAGTCGACGCCATTGCCACGAAGTAGCACAGCACGCCCCGGCATGTCGTCCCGAGCCCCGAGGGACCTGGGGCGGGGTCGGCCTCGGCCACGCCAAGAGACGACGCCACCTTCGTAATGTCGCTCCGCTCCTCGGAGTGACAATTGAAGAGGCCGATTCTGTATCATCACCAGGAAAGTCAGTCACGGAGGCGTCGATGTTCTACGAGATCGGGAAGGCCCCAGGCGAGCAATTCACCGCGCTGAACGCAATCGTCGTCCCCCGGCCCATTGGCTGGATATCCACCCTCAGCGCGGAGGGCGTCCCGAACCTCGCGCCCTACTCCTTCTTCAACGCAGTCGCCTACGGCCCGCCCCAGGTGATGTTTTCCGCCACCAGCAACCACCGCTTCGGCGGGCTCAAGGACGCCGTGATAGACGCCCAGACCACGGGCGAGTTCGTGGTCAACGTAGCCACGTCGGAGCTGCGGGGGCGCATGAACGCCTCCGCCGTGCCCGCGCCCCACGAGGTCGACGAGTTCGAGTATGCCGGCCTGACCAAGGCCGAGAGCAGGCTCGTGAAGTGCCCCCGCGTGGCCGAGAGCCCCCTGCACCTGGAGTGCCGCTACACCCGCTCAGTTGAAGTGCTCTCCAACAAGCCCGGCGAACCCAACACCGTCGTATTCGGAGAGGTGATAGGCGTCCACATCGATGACAGCGTGGTCACCGACGGTCGCATCGACTTCCTCAAGCTCCGCCCCGTAGGACGCCTCGGCTACCTGGACTTCGTCGAAGTCGACAACGCCTTCACCATGCAACGCCCAGAATGGGAGTCCTGAACTAGGATCGGGTGTTGCAGGACCCTCGAAGGACACCCGCCTCCGTAATCGTCGTTCCTGCGAAGGCAGGAACCCAGAGGGGCGGCGCGGGGCGCTCCCCCTTGGAGGGCAGTTACTTGGAGCCTGTCGAAGAGCCTGCACGTACCACGATACGGGGGCAGCGCTACGGGCGAGACCAGCACGAACCGGCGTGACCAAGATCGTTCGCCCTGAGCTTGTCGAAGGGCAGTGCTCAGAAGACTCGGGTATAGTCCCTACGGCACCGGCTGACCCGCCAGCACCCCCGTAGGCTTCGCCCCATCGACAGCCACCTGTCCGTTCACCAGCACGTACGGTATCCCTACCGGGTGCTGCACCGGATCGTCGAAGGTCGCCGTGTCTATGATGCGGTCCGCGTCGAACACTGCCACGTCCGCGAAGTAGCCCTCCGCGATGCGTCCCCGGCGCGTCAGCCCGAACCTCCGGGCCGGGTTGTCCGTGACGCGCTGGATGACCGTCTCCAGCGACAGCACGTTGAACCGGCGCCTCAGCCGGCCGATGAACCTCGGGAACGTGCCGTAGGCGCGCGGGTGCGGGAAGCTGCCGACGTGGATCGAGTCGCTGCCGACCATGAAGTCGGGCCGCCCCAGGAAGTCCTGCGAGTCGCGGCTCACCTGCTCCCAGGTGTTGACGCTGTCAGGCGGCGTGCCCCAGAAGGCGATCTGCAGGTCCTCCTCAAGCAGCAGCTGGCAGAGCGCCTCGCCGAGGCCCATCCCCATGCGCTCGGCGATGTCGCCCATCACCATCCCCTCGAACTGCGGATGGTTGGGCAGGTACGACAGCACAGCCTCGATCAGGGGCCGCTTCATGCTCGCCTCGATGTGCTCCACGAGCTTCGGCATCTCCTCCGGGTCCTGCAGCCGCTCCATGATCGCGTCAGGCCCGCCCTGGTGGGAGTAGCTGGGCAGGTTGCTGGCGGGGAAGGTGCTGCCCGTCGGGTACGGGTACAGGTCGCCCGATATGCTCACCGCGTCCCCCGCCGCGTCGATCTCAGCGAACCGCTCGGCCACCTGGCCCGCGGTCGGCGCCGCCGTGCGGTAGTGGGAGAAGTGCACCTTCACGCCCGACTGCCGCCCGACCTCCAGCGCTTCGGGCACGCCGCCGTCGCCGTATGCCCGGTCCGTGTTCACATCGCGCAGGTGGGTGACGTAGACGCCGTCCGCCTCGGCGACGGGCCTGCATATCTCGACGATCTCGGTCGTGTCGCTCCAGGCCTGCGGGTGGTACGAGAGGCCTGTCGCCAGGCCGACCGCGCCCTGCTCCATGCCCTCCCGCACGAGCTGCTGGGCGTGCTCCAGCCGGTCGCCCGTCATCGGCACGTCCTCGAAACCGCACGTCTCCAGCCGCAGCGCGCCGTGGGCGATCAGGTACGCCGTGTTGACTGCCGTCGTGCCCCGGTAGGCCTCGCGGAATGTCGCCACGCTGCTCGCGTCCAGCCCCTCGGGCGGGTCGCCCAGGATGCCCCTGAGGTAGCGGCCGTACACCTTGTAGTTGTCGGCCGAGAGGGGGCAGTACGACAGCCCGTCCTGCCCGAGTATCTCGGTCGTGATGCCCTGCAGGATGCCCTCGGCGTGCTGCGGGTCGGTGAGCAGCGCCGCGTCCGAGTGCACGTGGGTGTCGATGAAGCCCGGCGAAACGGTCAGCCCCTCGGCGTCGATGGTGCGCCCCGCCTCGGCCTGCGACAGGTCGTCTATCGCCTCGATGCGGTCGCCCGTGATTCCCACGTCGGCCCGCCGGCCCGCCTCGCCCGTGCCGTCCACGACGGTCCCGCCGGTGATCTTGATGTCGAACATGTACGTCTCCTCGGTATGGGTCAGCCTGGAATCGCTGCGCGTAGATTATGAACGCACCACCACGACAGCGCAACGCATGTCTGGCCCAGCCGCACGCCGTAGGGGCGGGTTTCAAACCCGCCCTCGCCGCGCCTGGGGGCAACGCGCCCAACCAGGAGGCGTACCTATATACTGTCTGAACAGTTGCAAGGAGCCCGCGGATGGCCGGTTTCGACCTAAAGGTCCGGGAGAACGTGCCGATGGAGGCTCGGGACGGGACGGTGCTCCGCGCGGACATCTACAGCCCAGCCTCCGGCGGCGGCTATCCGGTGCTGCTCCAGCGGACCCCGTATGACAAGGCCTCCGAGTCCAACGCGGCTACGGCGCGCGACCTCGCTGCCCGCGGGTACGTCGTAGCGGTCCAGGACATACGGGGCCGCTACGCCTCGGAGGGCGAATTCATCTGGCAGTTCCAGGACAGCGCCGACACCTTCGACGCGCAGGACGGTTACGATGCCGTCGAGTGGTCAGCCGGACTGCCGGGCTCCGACGGTCAGGTCGGGACGTGGGGCCACTCCTACCCATCGTGGTGCATATGGCAGCTCGCCGGGGCCGCGCCACCCCATCTGGGCGCGCTCTTCGCCAGCGGGATGGCGTCCCGTATTCTCGACCTCAACTTCGGCGTGTTCGAGACGGGCCGGCGCCTCCAGTGGACGTACAACATGGCGGTCGGCGCGCGGAAGAGGGCGGGCGACGGTCGCGGCCCATCGACGCGCGCCGAGGCGGACCTGCAGTGGCACGAGGTGGAGCGCGGCAAGTGGATCTGGCGGCTGCCCCTCGCCGACATCCCCGACAGCGTCTTCTCCACCCTCGGCCCGATGCTGAAGCGGTACATGAGGGAGCAGAACAGGGAGCTCTGGGCCTTCGATAGGATTCACAGCCGCGTCGAGGTGCCGACCTGCCAGGTGACCGGCTGGTACGACCGGCTGATCGGCGCCATCGGCAACTTCACCGGCATGGTCGCGAACGGACCTGCGGCCCTCCGCGGCCAGCATAGGATCACGATCGGCCCGTGGGGGCACGACAACGGCGCCTTTGTGCGGCGCCAGGGCCCGCTCGACTTCGGCCCGGAAGCCGATACGACCTACGCCGACGAGGTCGCGCGATGGTACGACTACAGGTTCAAGGCCGTCGACACAGGAGTCGGGTCCGAGCCTCCGGTAAAGCTGTTCGTGATGAACGAAAACAGGTGGAGGTACGAGGAGCAGTGGCCCCCGGACGGCGCCAGGGAGATCGAGCTGTTCCTCCACAGCGGCGGACGCGCCAACTCAGTCGGTGGCGACGGCGTCCTGTCTGCGTCTGAGCCGTCGGAGGAGCGGCCTGACCGCTACGACTACGATCCGAGCGACCCGGTCATGAGCCTGATGGACCTGAGCGCGCAGGCCGCCGTGCGGGACCAGTCGCCCCTGGATGCCCGCGAAGACATCCTCGTATACGCCACGCCTCCGCTCAAGAGACCGGTCACCGTAATAGGCCCCGTCACCCTCAAGCTTTGGGTCGCCTCATCTGCTCCTGAGACGGACTTCACCGCCAAGCTGATCGACGTCCGTCCAGACGGCTTGGCGGTGAACCTGAGCTACGGCATAATGCGCACCAGCTACAGGGAGGGTTACGACGAGCCGAAGCCGATGGAGCCGGGGACCCCGTACGAGCTCACTATCAGGCTGGGGCCGACCGGAATTCGGTTCGGCGAGGGGCACCGCATCAGGCTGGACGTGGCGAGCTCGGACTTCCCGAACTTTGACCGCAACCACAACACGGGGGCCGACTTCTGGTCGGACTCGGAGTTGCGCGTGGCGAGCCAGACCGTCTTCCACGACCGAGAGCGCCCATCGCGCCTGTTGCTGTCGGTGGTGTAACATCGCCTGTTCGAACATCCAGCGGGTCAACCGGTTGGCTCGCGGAGCTGGAGGATTGAGGAAGCTATGGAGATGCTCAGAAGACCCCTAGCCGTCATAGTTGGGCTCACAGCCGTTGCCGTGCTGGTCCACTTCGTGCTCGGTCCCGTCTACGAGGACGTGGTGGGGAGCGGCGACGTGTGGAACGTCCTCAACTGGTTCATGGCCTTCGCCGTGGTCGTCGCACTGGTCGTGACCTTCCGGGCCAAGCGGGACGCCGAGGGGGGCGACTGCGACACGAAGACTTACTTCGCCGTGAACGCGAAGTTCTACACGGCCGCGGTCCTGGCGGTCCTCTTCTTCCGGAACTGGGTCGACGAGCTGGCCGGCGGCGGCTCGGACGGCGATGTCAACGGCAACTACTGGGTGCTCATAGACACGATCTACGTCATCCTGATGGCCTGGGTAAGCCTCCACCTCTGGACCGACCCCTCCCCCGACCAACAATAGGACGAAACGCGAGCCAATCCGTCATACCGGCGAAAGCCGGTATCCAGTCCCGGGCCCCGTTCAGAGCCTGCCCTGAGCTCGCCGAAGGGTCGTTCCCACGAAGAGCCTGCTCCCCGAGCAGTCGGGGGCGGGAACTCATCCCCAACCCGCGCATATAGTCGTCGTTCCCGCGGAGGCGGGAACCCAGAGGGGTGGAGGGGCAGGGTTCCCTCCCCTGCGCCCGTCATTCCTCTGACAATGGCCCGGCTCACCCACCCTGTCGTCCTGAGGAGTCCCCGACGAGGGACCTGGGGCGGGGTCGGCCTCAACCGTGCTAAGCGGCGACGCCACTCTCATCCGCCGATGCGGCCTCCGGAAGGCCATTGATACTTCCCCCTCCGCGCCCTCTGCGGTGACACCCATCCCCGGTTTGACCCGCCACGAACCCCCGCCATAGAATGAACCCGTACCTGGAACACCTGCACAGGGAATCCCGATGCCCATCTACGAATACGCCTGCACCATCTGCTCCAACGTCTTCGAGAAGCTGCGGCCCATGAGCCAGATGGACGAACCCGCGAACTGCCCCGACTGCGGCAGCGACTCCAGGCGCCAGCTATCCGTCTTCCTCTCGTTCTCCACCGGATCCGACGGCCAGACATCCGCCATAGCGGGCGCAGGCGGCTGCTGCGGAGGCAACACCGGCGCCGGCTGCGCCTGCGCAGCCTCGGGCTAAGGCCTAAGGCGTCGGACCGGCTGGCAATTTACGGGAGGAGCGCGTCTGTCCCTTCTCCCCTGGCGGGAGAAGGTTAGGTTGAGGGGGACTCGCGCGGGATGAAATACAAGGGCTACGTCGGCGAGGTCGTGTACGACGATGAGGCGAAGGTCTTCCACGTCAGGGTCGTCAACAGCGGCCCATACCCCATAGCCAACGCCGAGGCGACGGACGTGGTGGGCATCGATCGGGAGTTCCGCACCTCAATCGACGTCTATCTCGACGGGTGCGCAGACTTGGGGATCGAGCCGGTCGCGCCCACCGCCATCCCCGTCACGCCATAGACCACCACCCGCCGATTGTCAGGTGCGGTGGTAAGCGGCGGCAAACTCGACTACCCCCTTTAGTACATCCGGTCAAACCCTGGCGACAGGCGCTCTAGCGCCTCTTCGACCGCAGCTTTGATATCCTGATGGGGTGCTCTTGGGCACTCGCTCATCCAGGACCCCACAAATGGTATCGTCCCTGTGGGTCACGTTCCTGCGCATGAGTTGGACACCTCCATCACTCTTGTAGTAGCGTCTTTCAGGATCAAAACGGCTGCTGGAGACGAAAAGATGACGATTGCACTGGAGAATCCCCGCCCCGCTTGGTTTGTAGGTGCCGCTTTCGGTGGTTACGACGACCAGACTGAGCGGTTTATCCAAGACCGAATATGGGAAGGCGGCCCTGTAGAGACATACGGTGATCTAATCGATTCCGTACAACCGGGGGACCGAATCGCTATCAAGTCCGGGTACACCCGAAAGAACGGATTGCCATTTGACAATCGCGGAGAGTACGTCTCTGTGATGGCAATCAAAGCTACGGGCATCGTCATTGAAAACCCGGGCGACCGCCGCTCTTTGCGAGTGGAGTGGACTCCCATTGACCCACCGCGCGAATGGTACTTCCACACGTTCAGGGGGACGATTGTGGCGGTCTTGCCTGACGCGTGGTGGCGACAAGCGTTGATACGTTTCACCTTTGATGGCGAAGTTCAAGATGTCAACCGAACTTTAGGAGACCCCTACTGGGGCGACAGATACGGCTATCCGGAACCTCAGGAAGAGGAACAGGATGAGGTCCCGCTGCACTACGACATTGGCAACATCATCTCCGAAGGCTGCTTTCTTGACCGTGCCACGCTGGAATCAATGCTTCAGAGCCTACAGACAAAACGCAACGTGATTCTCCAGGGGCCACCTGGCACCGGCAAGACTTGGCTGGCGAAGAAGCTCGCCTACGTCCTGATAGGCCAGAAAGACGAAGATAAGGTCCGGCAGGTTCAATTCCACCCCAACCTGTCTTACGAGGACTTTGTGCGCGGCTGGCGACCTCAAAGCAACGGCACACTCGGGCTGGTGGATGGGCCATTCTTGCAGTTCGCTGAAGTGGCCCGCCAGGACCCTAACGGCACCTATGTCGTGGTAATCGAGGAGATAAACCGAGGAAATCCTGCGTCCATCTTCGGAGAGTTGCTGACTTTGCTTGAAGCCGATAAGCGAACGTCCGATAGCGCATTAACATTAGCCTATCGTCACGTCCCCGGTGAGCGCTTTCACATCCCGCCGAATCTGCACGTCATCGGGACGATGAATCTCGCTGATCGCTCACTGGCCCTGGTCGATTTTGCACTGCGACGCCGATTCGCATTCTTCGACCTCGAACCAGCAATCAATGATGCTTGGCGTGAGTGGGTTCACGGTCAATGCGAAGTCCCTACCGAATTCCTGAGTGACATATCGCGTCGGATTGGCGCACTGAACGACCAAATCGCCGACGACCCTAACCTTGGTCGCCAATTCCGTATCGGCCACAGCTTCGTCGTGCCCAAGTCAGGCGAGCCTATTGCCGTCCCTGAGGAATGGTTCATGCAGGTGGTAGAAGCTGAGATCGCCCCGCTGTTGCGAGAGTACTGGTTCAACAATCCCGAGAGGGCAGACGAAGCTAGATCGCAACTCTTGAGCGGCTTATGACATATGTAACAGAGACCATAGCATCCGGGTTCATCGGCGACATCCCTGTGCGAAACATCTGGTTGTTGCTGCTCTACGCGTCTCAGTTGTATCGCGAGCTACCCGAATCTCGCCGAGTCGAGCTAGAAGACGCCCCGGACCAAATGCCGCATCTGGTCGCTGAGATCCTCGCAAACGCGGTCGAACGACGCCTGCGCCGCAACCTGTCTCACGGCTACCAGCGGCAGTCCGCTGTTCTCAGTCGGGTCCGCGGACGGATCGACCTATTCAGTACCGAACGGCGACGGCTACTGCAACGGGGCAGCGTTGCCTGCGTATTCGACGAACTGACGGTTGACACTCCACGCAACCGCTACGTCAAGGCTGCTCTTACACACATCGCAGGTGTTGTCAGCAAGCTCGCCAATGATTCGGACCTTGAACGAAGGTGCCGCGATCTGGCTTTCCGCTTAGAGCGGGTTGGGGTGGTCGGCCACCTCGATCCCCGGTACGCGGGCAAGGCTGCGGCACTGGACAACGTGGGATGGGTGGACGCTCACGAGCGCCAGGTGCTCGCTGCTGCTAGCTTGGCCCTGAACCTTGCTATTCCCACCGAGCAATCGGGCGTGGCCTTGTTGCCCATCGTCAATCGATCTGAAACCGAGGGGTGGAGGCTGTACGAGAACGCAGTCGCCGGTTTCTATGACGTCGCTCTGTCTCATCGCGGCTGGAAGGTAAGACAAGGCAGCCGCATTCGATGGCCTGCAACGAATCCCACGCCGTGCTTGCACGCCATCATGCCGGAAATGATCACTGACATCACTTTGGAGCGCCGGGATTACACTACTCCGGACGCCGGTCAGAGAATCGTCATCGACACCAAGTTCACGTCAATTGTCACAAAGGGCCGATTTAGGCAACAGATGCTGAAGAGTGGGCACATGTACCAGTTGTACACCTACTTGCGTTCCCAGGAACAGCCTGGCGACTCCATGTCGTGCCACTCTACCGGCGTCTTGCTCTATCCATCTTTGGGCGTTCCCTACAACGAATCGGCCATCATCCAAGGCCATCGGGTTGCTTTCGCTACGGTTGACCTCGCGGCAGATAGCCAGACCATCCGCAGTCAGCTTCTGCGAGTAGTCGACAACTGACTGACGCCTCTGGGGCCTCCCCAGTGAGACGTACGCCGGGCAGTTCTGATGATCTAGTCCGGCAGTATCCCCTCGCCCGTAAACAGCTCCGCCGCCTCTTCCAGCGTGATGTCCGGCTCCGGCAGCACTACGTCCGACTCCACCAGCTCCTCGACCGGCACCTCTGTCCCATTGCTGCGCACGTGGTCCAGCATCTCGTCGAGCAGCTTGCGGAAGGCCTCTCGGTCCCCGTCGCCCACAACCTCGACGATCTCGTTGTCGATCTCGTTCAGCCGGTCGACGAACGCGCCCGGCAGGTTGTACTGTCCCTCGCTGAGGATCCTTACGATCATTGCTTGCCTCCCGGCAGGCTCTTCGTGTCCTTCGCCGGGCCCACCTCGCCCTTCAGGGCCGCCAGCTCCGACTCGACGGTGGACGACGCGGATAGCTGCTGGAGCTCTCTGTCCAGCGGGTCGCCGCTGCCGGTGGGATCGTCCAGGACGCCCGTTGCCACGAGCTCGTCGATCGCGCCGGCCTTGGCCTGGAGGTTGTCGGTCTTCGTCTGGGCCCGCTCGACCGCCAGGGTCACGTCGCCCATCTCCTCGGAGATCCCGCCGAGGGCGGATCCGATACGCACCTGCGCCTGCGCGGCGCTGTACTGCGCCTTGATGACCTCTTTCTGGGTGCGGAAGGACTCGACCTTCGACTGGAGCCGCTGCTCGGCGTGGGTCAGCTTGGCCTGCTCCGTCTCGAGTCCGGCGATCTGCTCGCTCAGACCCTGCAGCTCGTTGATGGTGGCCTGCTTCCGCTCCAGCGCGAGCCGGGCCAAGTCCTCGCGCCCGGCCCCGAGCGCCTGGCGGGCCTGGCTGTCCAGCTTGGCGATGTTCGCCTCGGCCTTCTTGGCCTGCAGCTCCAGCCGCCGCTTGGCCGTCACCATCTCGACCACGCCGCGCTTCACGTTCCGCAGCATCTCCCGCTGCTTCTCGTACGAGTAGTCGAGCGTCTCGCGGGGGTCCTCGGCGTCGTCGAGGACGCGGTTGATCTTGGACTTCACTATCGTGGACATTCTCGAGAGCATGCCCATGGCTTACCTCCAGTGCAGTGGTCGTATTCAGGCTACATAATACACCACCGCGCCAGCGGGACTAGTAGCCCGAGCTGCCGCCGCCGGAGAACATCTTGACGATGCCGACGATGGCCACTCCCACTCCCACGGCAACGACCAGCCACCCCACGATGTTCAGGAGCCACGCCAACACGTCCCACTGTATCAGCAGCCCGACGAACGCGATGACGATACCGATCATCAGAAGGCCCAGGCCACCTGCTCTGCTCATCTCATGCACCTCACTCGTTGTGTCGGAACGGACAAGAGGTAGTATCGCGTACCTGCAATACTGTTGTCAACTTACGTGTAATGTAGGGGTTGAGGACATGGGGCCACCACGCTAGAGCCCTATCCTGAAGTAGACCACCCTCTCCGTCTCCTGGAAGCCCAGGCCTAGATGCATGCTGCGGCTCACGGTGTTGTCGATATGGGCGTCCGAGGCCAGCTCCGCGCACTCCCTTGACCGACCCCATTGCTGCGCTGCTTGGCAGAGCAGCCTCGCGACCCCTCGCCGCCGGAACTCGGGCCTGACGTAGATGCCCTCCAGGAAGGCGACGGGGCTCGAGTCGCAGCCATTGACGTAGTCAGTACGGACGGACACTTCGGCGAAGCCGGCGGCGCGCCGCTCGGAAGTGACGGCGAGGAAGACAGCGAACCGGGACGGCTCCGCGACGATCTGCGCCATTTCAGCCTCGTGCTCGGAGCGCTCGGTGTCGTCCCAGAGCATGCCCCTCAACTCCAGCCAATCGCCATCGGTCGGATCACTGAGCTGTCGGACTTCCACGATAGGGTCTCCTCGGAGCATGGAGGCTGGTCCCCTCACCGACTCTTGGCCAGCCGTCAACCGTGACTTGCGGAGACGCGCTGGACCACGCGCCGCACAGCGTCGACCAGCGCGTCCACCTCCGACTCGGTTGTGAGCACCGAGAGCGCCCCCGCGCACTTCTCCTGCAGCAGCACCCCCTCGTTCAGCAGCCCGGTGAAGACCGCCGACGACATCGCCGCGTCGCCTTCCAGCCTAGAGCGGTAGTCCCGCACCGAGTCGACCCCGAAGCTGATCCCGAACAGCGACCCGATGCCGGTCACGACCGCCTGTACCTCTAGCTCGTCGAGGACCGCCTGCAGCTTCGCCCTCAGGGTCGAGCCCAGAGCGTCCATCCGCTCGTACACCTCGGGCGTGAGGGCGCGCAGAGTCGCCTCGCCCGCCACCATGGTCATCGGGTTTCCGTTGAAGGTCCCCGCGTGGGGGATCGGGTCGGGACGGCGCGGGTCGAACTGCTCCATCAGGTCGCGCCGCCCGCCGAATGCCCCCACCGGCAGGCCCCCGCCGATGATCTTGCCCAGCGCCGTCATGTCGGGCACGACCTCGAGCCGCTCCTGCGCGCCGCCGGGGGCGATCCTGAAGCTCTGCACCTCGTCGAATATGAGGACGATGCCAAGCTCCTCCGTAAGACGCCGGATGGCCCGAAGGAAGTCGTCGTCGCCCGGCAGGTACCCGAAGTTGGAGACCACCGCCTCCATGATGACGCACGCCAGGTCCCCCGCGTGCTCGCGAATCACCGCCTCGCACGCATCCAGATCGTTGTATGGCAGCACGATCACGTTGTCGAGCACGCCATCGGGCAGCCCTGGAAACTCGGGCACCGGCGTCGGGCCGTCCGGGTCGAGGCTGTCTGCCGGTGGCGTGACGCTGATGGACGCGAAGTCGTGTGAGCCGTGGTACCCGCCCTCCATCTTCGCGATCTTCGACCGCCCGGTGTACGCCCGGGCCGCCCGGATCGCGTTCATCGTCGCCTCGGTGCCCGAGCTGGTGAACCTCACGAGATCGACAGACGGCAGGCGCTCGCACAGCATCTCCGCCAGCCGCACCTGCGACTCGGTCGGCGCGCTGAAAGCGACGCCCCGTCCCGCCTGCTCCTGGATCGCCCGCGTCACGTCCGGGTGGGCGTGGCCCATGATCAGGCTCGTCGCGTTCAGCATGAAGTCCAGGTAGCGATTGCCGTCCACGTCGTAGACGTAGTGGCCCTCGCCTCGGTCGACGAAGAACGGGTACGGCGCAAAGTACGCCGTGCCCCGAGAGCTGCCCCCCGGCAGGAACCTCTCCGCCTCGGCCTGCAGCTCACGGGACCTGGGCGTAGACTCCGTATACCGGCTCGTCTCGGCCGAAGAAGAAGCGCTCATCTCACGTCCCCCGTCATTTGGTGACTATCTCATTGCATCTGGCGAGTTCCTGCCCAACGAAGAGCGGGGACGAAATACGTTCGCCCTGAGCAGCGTTACGCCCGAACGCGGGCCGTACATGGGTGGTCAGCAACTCCCGGGCGGCTAAGGTACGTTCGGCCTGAGCTTGTCGAAGGCCAGTGCTCACCAGTGCGGGTAGTCCTTAGGATCTCATGGCGTTGGAACAAGCGAGATTGTACCCGACGCTGCCTCACCCGTAGACCGCCACACCGTATGAAGGCTAGCGTCCAGCCCGCATCTCGTCGAGGTCGCCCTCCCAGCCACTTCCCCGGAGCGAGCGGGCCTCGTCTATGGACGCGTGTTCAGCCGCCAGAGACCGCAACGCGAGATTAATGGCTTCGCTCTTGGTCACCAATCGGTAACGCCGCATTACCTCGGCGCACGCCTCGTCATCGATGTCTATGTTGGTGCGTGTCATACATCTACCATACACCAGCAGCACGGTACGGCAAGGGTCCCTTGTAGGGCCTCGGCCATCAATACCATCCACCACCACCCTCGCTGATGGCGATGGCGATGATCACTATGACAAACACCACCAGCGCGACGGCCAGTATGAAAAGAATCCCCAGCGGAATGAAGACCGCGGCGATGGCCCGGCCCGTAGAAAAACTGTTGTTCTCCTGCACGGCGAACACCGTCAGCGCCAGCGTCCACGCGAATATGCCAAGCCCGACTATCCCTGGCAGCAGCCAGAACTGCGACACCAGCAGGTTTGCGGGGAGGCTGAATACGCTAGGCACCGAGGCGAACGCCAGGCCGGTGAACAGGCCGCAGTACGGGCCCCTGCCGCCGAGGATCAGGCTCATCACCCAGAAGACCGCCGCGAAGAACCCCAGCACCGGCACGGCTATCACCGGCGCGACGATGAAGGGCAGCACTTGGACGGCAGCCAGCAGCCACTCCATGTCCCCAAAGTCGGCGGCGTCGAACGTCCCGGCAAGCACGACCGCCTGGGCGGCGATGCCCTGCGCGGCGTAGACCAGCACTATGACCAGCAGCGCCCAGCCCACCGGACGCCGCCGCACGATGCTCCGCATCGTCGCCGCTGGGTTCACGACCACGCCCACGCAAGTGCCGATAAACCCCTGCCCGGACGACTGGCGGGCGCTCACCCCGGCACCTCCGCTGCTGCTCTGCTCCTGACACTCTCGTCGAACGCCGTCACGGCAGCGTGGACGCGGCCCAGCACGCCCGGCCCCGTGAGGCTGGCGCCCTCGCCTCTCACTGCGCCCAGGAACGCCGCGACGCACTCCCGCATCCCCACGAACCCGTATGCCGGTAGCGCCGGGGGCGCCTCGGCCTCGACCCAGTCCGGCGATCCCGCGCGGTACCGGTACCGGCCCGTCATGAGGTCCGCCTCCGCCTCGCCCTCCAGCGCAGCCACCTCCAGCCGCAGCGACAGCCTCTCGGGACTGCGGAAGTTGAACACCCACTCGCCCACGGCCCCGTCGTACTCGACCAGCGCCGACCCGGCCTCGACGGCCCGCTCGAACCTCGGCCGAGCGCCCATCACGTCCACGCGCCGGGGCTCGCGGTCGAGCAGCGCGTCCACGGGGTCCAGGTACCAGATGCTAAGCCCGGATGCCATCGCGCCCCTCGGGATCGCGTCCTTGTCCCAGGTCATCGCCCAGTTGCAGCGCTGTATCACCCGCACCGAGAGCGCCGGCCCCAACTCATCCTCCAGCAGGCCCGCGATCGCAGCCACCACTGGGTGATAGCGCAGCTCCATGTCCGCGTGGAGTACGAGGCCGGACCGCCCGGCTAGGTCCAGCAGTGCAGCGATCCGAGGGTCGCCAGGCGGGGGAGGCTCCAGCCAGGCGTGCTTCCCTGCATCGATGGCGGCGATGGCAACGTCGGAAACGAGGCCGGATGGCAGCCCGATCATCACCGCGTCGACGTCAGCCTCCCGGACGAGGCGGAATGGGTCACTGAATAACTCGACCCCCGCGCCGAAGCGCTCGGACGCCAGCCGCCGAGTCTCCTCCGACCGCGCCGCGACCGCCCCTATCTCCACCCCTGCGTCGTCCAGCAGCGCGGGGACATACGCCTCCCGCGCCCAGTTCCCATACCCGGCGAGTCCAACTGTTGTCTTCACGTATCACTCCTACGCAGGTGCTGATGGATAAGGACGGCCGCCGTCTCCAGGCGGTCACGGCGGCTGCACGTGCGCCGCCCTCGGACCGCCTCGAGCCGCGCCCAGGTGTTGCGGACATGCTCCCAGACCGGCTGCTCAGGACTGAATCAGCCCTTCCTGCGGGTGGGTCCAGGGCAGGTTGTAGAGAGGCGCGAACTGCGGGGAGGGCGGGATCGGCATCTCTCCGAGAGGCACGTCGATGACCACCGGCGCTTCGCGCGCCAGCGCGAGGGGAATCAGCGTTTCCAGCTCCATGGGGTCGCTGGCCCTCATGCCTACGGCGCCGAACGACTCGGCGAATTTGACGAAGTCGGGGTTGTGCAGGTCGGTCTCGTAGGTGCCGCCAAACGCCTCGTCCAGGTCGCGGGCGACGTTCCCGTAGGAGTCGTTTCGGAAGACGACGGTTACCACGTTGATGCCGTACCTGACGGCCGTTGAGAGCTCCGATGAGTTGAACATGAAGCCGCCGTCCCCAACCATGCACAATACTGGGCGATCGGGTTCCGCTACCTTCACGCCCAGTGCCGTCGGGAACGAATAGCCCACGTTGAACGAGTAGCCGGAGTCCATGTATGTCTTCGGATGGTCCACATGCCAGTGGGTGCGGGCGTAGAAACTCAGCTGGTTGATGTCCCAGATCGTGAAGGCATCCCCTGGGACACTGCCCTGCACTGCCTCCAGGACGGCGAACTGCGGCTCCTTCAGCCGGATGTCATAGTAGGCTATCAGGCTGCGGGCCGCTGCCACCGCCTCTGCGGGCGACGGGCGTCCCTGGGCTCCGGCCTCCATCAGGTATGGCAGCAGGGCCTCGATCGTCGCCCTTGCGTCGCCGTGCAGGGGAATGGTGTTCGCCTGGTGCCTGGTGAGCTCTGCGTCGTCTATGTTGATGTTCACCAGGGAGGACGCCTCGCCTGCCGGAATGCCCAGCGAGAAGCGCGCCCCGATGCCTATCACAACGTCGGCGGACTGCATGACTTCGTACAGCTGGTTCATCTCCTGTCTCTCGCCCCGCGGGCTGAAGCATGACCCGTACGAGAGTGGATGGCTGTCCGGGATGGTCCCCTTGCCGCCGCTGGAGGTAACTACCGGTATGTTCGTGGCTTCGGCCAGCTTCACAAGGGCATCTTCCGCATCGGAGCGCGCCACGCCGCCGCCCGCGTATATCAGGGGTATGCGTGCCTTTGCGATGATCTGGGCGGCCTCCCGGAGGTCCGCGGGGCTCGGAACGATTCGGGAGATGCGGGCCGGGTCCCGCAGCGCGACCTCCTCCCGCTCTACCCCGGCCTCGGGCGGCATCTCCAGCAGGACTGGGCGGGGACGGCCGGTGCGCATCTGTCTGAACGCCTCGAACACGGCGTCCGGCACTTCCCGGGGCCTCATGGCCTGCCGCTGCCACTTGGTCACTGAGCGCACCGTGCCCGGCTGGTCGGCGATTTCGTGGACCGCCCCGACGTTCTTTCCGATCGCCCCACGCGGGATCTGGCCGGCAACAAGGAGCACGGGCGAAGAGCGGGCGTAGGCATTGGCCAAGCCGCCGGCGGCGTTGTAGAGACCCGCGCCAGGGACCACCACGGCAACGCCGGGCTTGCCCGAAGCGCGGGCGTAGCCGTCGGCCATATATGTCGCCGCCTGTTCGTGCCGGGTCGTGATCATGCGGATCCCCGGCTCGTCCCGGAGCCCGGCTACGATCCCGTAGATCTGTATCCCGGCGATGCCGAATACGACCTCGACCCCCTCCCTTGCAAGGGACTTCGCCAGCGCTTCGCCGCCACTCAGTTTGACCATAGTCAGTATCCTCGTCGCCCCGCTGGGCTCAGACACATTTCAGCCGGCTCTTGTCCACTCGCGCGCCGGGGGGCGCTCTCTATGACTATAGGGTGGCCGGCAGACAGCCCTCAACCCCCGCTCGCCGGGTACGGGTCGCCCTCGCTCAGCCACTGCTGCGACTCCCTGATGGAGATGCCCCGCTTGGTCTTCTCGCCCCACAGGCTCTTCACGTACTCCAGCGCCGCGATTATCTCCTCGTGGGTGAGCAGCTCACCGAACGCCGGCATCGCGCTCTTGAAGCTCGGCACCTCCGGGGTCTCCTGGAACTTCCCGCCCTCGCTGACGATCCGGTACAGCAGGCCGTCCGCATGGTGCCACGTGTGGCCGTCGCCGTTGAGGGGCGGGGCGGGCAGCGTGCCGTTCTCCTTTGGTATGTGCCAGTCCGGCTGCCCCTCGCCGTTCTCCCCGTGGCAGGCGGCGCACGTAGCTGCGAATACCTCCTGCCCAGTTCGCGCGGCGGGCGTCGGGGGCGCCGTCGGTTCGGGGCTCGCCGTGGGCTCGGGGGGAGTGGGCGACTCTGCCGCCTGAGGCGCCGGCGTGGGCTCGCCGGGGGCGGATGAGCAGGATGCGACTGCTGCCACGGAGAGTACCGACAATGCGATGGTAGCCGCGCCGCGAATGGTCAGCGCCCGAGCCCGCCCCACGGCGAACATGATCACTGGACGGTGAGGCCGCCGTCGATCACCAGCTCCGCCCCCGTTACGTAGCTGGCCTCGTCGGACGCCAGGAACAGCACCCCGTTGGCCACGTCCTCGGCGGTGCCGAACCGGCCGATGGGTGTCAGCGACATCCGCGTGGCGCGCTCCTCATCCGTGCGTATCACTTCGTTGATCATGTCCGTCTCGATGACGCCCGGGTGGACGGAGTTCGCGCGGATGCCCGCCGCCGCGTACTGGACCGCCGTCGACTTGGTGAGCAGCCGCACCGCCCCCTTCGAAGCGTTGTACACGGTCTGTGTCCGGCTCCCCACGAGCCCGGCGACCGACGACATGTTGACGATGGAGCCGCCGCCCGAGCTCCGCATCGCCGGAATCGCGTGCTTCGTGCCCAGGAACACCCCGGTCGAGTTGACGTCCATGACCCGCTCCCACTCCTCCAGCGTGGTCTCCTCCACCGGCGCACGGTTGTAGATTCCGGCGTTGTTCACCAGCACGTCGAGGGCGCCGAACTCCTCCATCACGGCGCTCACCGCGCTCTCCCAGTCGGCCTCCGATGTCACATCCAGCCGCGCGTAGAGCGACTCCGCCCCGGAGGCCTTCAGCTCGTCGACGAGCCGCGCGCCCTCCGAATCGCGGATGTCGCCCACGGCCACGCGGGCGCCCTCGCGGGCGAACAGCCGGGCCTGCGCCGCGCCGAGCCCCTTCGAGCCCCCGCTGATCAGGCAGGACTTGCCCTCCAGCCTACCCACGGGCCACCCTCCTGCGCCCTGGCAGCGCCTCGTTCATGCTGCCCGACCGGAAGCCCTCCAGGTCCACCGTCACGTACGAGTAGCCCAGCGACCTCAGATGCTCGGACACCTGGCGGGCCGCGTCGCCCGAAGTGAGCACCGGGATGTCGCCGGGCTCGACCTCGATCCGAGCCACCGTGCCGTGGTGCCGCACCCGTACCTGCCTGACTCCGAGGCCGCGCACGAAGCTCTCGGCCTGGGCGATCCTGTCGAGGGCCTCGACGGACACGGGCGTGCCGTACGGGATGCGCGACGACAGGCACGCCTGCGCGGGCTTGTCCCACGTCGCCAGGCCCATGTCGCGCGAAAGCTCGCGCACGTCGGCCTTCCCGAGCCCGGCCTCCACCAGCGGCGAACGCACCCCGTGGCGCTTCGCCGCGTTCAGCCCCGGCCTGAAGTCGCCCAGGTCGTCCACGTTCGCCCCGTTAGCCACGAACCGGTATCCCTCGTCCTCCGCCATGCGCCCGAGCACCGTGTACAGCTCGTCCTTGCAGAAGTAGCACCGGTTCGGGTCGTTCGCCTGATAGTCCTCCCGCTCCACCTCGCGCGTCCGCACCACCCTGTGCCTGAGCCCGGCGGCGAGGGCTGTGCGCTTCGCCTCTTCGAGCTCTGCCGGCGCCAGGCTGGGCGAATGGGCCGTGACTGCCAGGGCACCCTCGCCCAGCACCCGCTGGGCGGCTGCCGCAAGCAGGGCGCTGTCGACCCCGCCGGAGAAGGCGACGATGACGGACCCCATCTCGCGAAGCACGCCATCGAGGGCCTGCCTCTTCTCGGCGATGGACGTGGGTGCAGCAGCAGTTTGTGGCATACTCTACCTTCGAGGGCATGATACCACGCAGCCAAGACCGAACGAGCCGATTCGCCATCACTCCGTAGGGGCGGGTTTCAAACCCGCCCTCGCCTTGCCTTAGAGCCAGCGCCACCATCTAGGAGCACCCACCATCGACGAATCCCACATAAGAGAGTTGCTAACCGACCTCCAGGCCGGCCGCACCACCCCGGATGAAGCCGCCTCGCGCCTCGCCGCGCAGTCCTACGAAGACCTCGGCTTCGCCAAGGTCGACCACGACCGCGCCGCCCGCAAGGGCTTCCCCGAGGTGATATTCGGCGACGGCAAGACCCCCGCGCAGGTCGCCGAGATAGCCCGGGCTGTGCTCGGCCGCTCGGACCGCCTGCTCGCCACCCGCGTCGCCGCAGACGCCGCGGACGCCGTCGTCTCAGCCCTGCCCGACGCCGTCTACCACGAGGCCGCCAGGGTCATCGTCGTCGACCGCCGCGGTGACGTGCAGCCCGTGCCCGGCGTCGTCGTCGCCAGCGCCGGAACCTCTGACCTCTCTGTCGCCGAGGAGGCCGCCCTCACCGCAGAGCTCATGGACTGCGAGGTCGTCCGGCTGGCCGACGTGGGCGTGGCCGGCATCCACCGCCTGCTCGACAGAGTCGACGTGCTGCGCGAGGCGTCCGTCGTAGTGGCCGTCGCAGGCATGGAGGGCGCGCTGCCGTCGGTGATCGGCGGGCTCGTGGCGTCGCCGGTGATCGCCGTGCCCACCAGCGTCGGCTACGGCGCGAGCTTCGGCGGCGCTGCCGCCCTGCTGGCCATGCTAAACAGCTGCGCCCCGGGCGTCGCCGTCGTGAACATCGACAACGGCTTCGGCGCAGGCTACATGGCCGCCACCATCGCCAGGCAGACCGCCGCCGTCGACCAGACTGCTAGTTGAGCCTCTTCCCCCTCTCCCTCAGGGAGAGGGCTGGGGTGAGGGTGAATTCCCCCAAAGGGCCATGGACCCCCAGGGAAAAAGAAATCAGGTCAGCACCCGCTCGAACACGTAGCGACCCATGTCCCGGTTCTCCTCGAACGTGAACCCGTCGAAGTCACCGTTGTAGCCCACTATCGGCACGTCGCACTCGTGCTGGGAGCCGTGCGAGCGCAGGCCCTCGGGCATCGTCACCTCGTCCTCGTCGCCAAATACCGTGTCCGCGTCCGCCTCGACCACCACGTCCCCGATCAGCTCTGGACTGAGGTCCAGCCTCGCGGCCGCCTCCTCGCGTGTCCACGCATCGTCCACGCCGGGCGTGTCGCGAAGTACGGCAATCGCGTCGTCCGCCTGCTCCGGGTCCAGGTGCACGAACATGCACCCCCCCAGGTTCGAGTGGTGCACTGTGTACCGGTCCTTGATGATCGGCACGGGGTTCGACTCGATCCCCTCCGCCGCCAGCACGGCCCGGATATCGACCATCCGGCTCTTCGCGTTCATCCCGTGGTCCGCCGACAACAATACCGTCGCGTCCGGGTGGTCCGAGATCAGCCGCCCGATCGCGTCGTCCAGGATCGACATGTGCCGCATTGCCTCAGGATGTTCGGGCGCGTTCATGTGCATCGCGTAGTCGGTCGTCGTCAGGTAGACGATGTCAGCGGGTTTCTGCTTCATGATGACCCTGCCCGCGTCGATCACCCAGCCGTTCACCTCCAGCGAGTAGATCTCAGGCGCGGGACCGACCGCGTCCACCACCCAGTCCGGCGGCTGCTCCGATGACACTGAAATGGTGGCGTCCACGCCCACCAGGGTGCGAAGCTTGTCCTTCGACGTGACGACAACCGACGTCATGCCCAGCTCTTCGGCCCTGGCGAACATCGACTGGGAGCGGATGTACTCCCCGGACTCCACGTACAGCTCCTCGCCCGTCTGCCTGTCCCACCGGTAGTTCGAGCATATCCCGTGCTCGGAGGGGCACTGGGCTGTGACGATGGAGACGTTGTTGACGTTCGTCACCGAGGGCATCATCGAGCGGCCCGTCACCAGGAACCCGGAGCGCCCCATCTCACGCAGGTTTGGCATGGGCGACGCGTCCAGGTACTCGGGATCGAACCCGTCGATGCAGATAATCACCGTCGGTGCAGGCATTTCACGGCTCCCGGTTGAGGCTGTCGGTCAGTCGAGTCAACCGCCACACATTCTATTGCCCCGCAATTCCCCACGTCCAACCGCCCCTCTATCCTCTCCAGAGCACCCGCATCAACTGTCGTCCCCGAGGGACCTGGGGCGGGGTCCCCCGACACGGCCAGCAACGTCATCGCTAGTCCGCCTGTCCTCTAGCCCCCCACGCCCCGAGGCTTAGTCGGCCCCGCTGCGGTCCCATCGACCCAAACCCTCCTTGCCCCATCCCCGCTTGCCTGTCCACCCAACCCCGCATATCATTGAGACTGGACTCATGGCTCCACCGCACGCCGAATTCAATAGCATAAACAGCATCACACCCGAGGCCTTGGGGGAGCCTGGTAAGCGTACCTTCCGCCTCCTCGTCGAGGACTCCGCCGGTTCGGCCATGCTCTGGCTCGAGAAGGAGCAGCTCTTCCAGCTTGCCATGGCCATCACCCGGCTGCAGGCCATCCTGCCCGCCTCTGGCGAGGACCACAGTGCCCCCTCTCCCTCGACGGGAGAGGACTGGGAGCCTGCCCTGAGCCTGTTGACGGGAGAGGGTGAATTCCCCCACTTCGAATTCACCGTCGGCAAGATGGTGCTCGGACACGAGGGCACCAGCGACCGGTTCGTCATCGATGCCTACGACGCCGGCGAGGAGGAGAGCGAGGACGACGCCCCCACTATCAGGCTCTGGGGCGTGCGGGGACAGCTCAGGACCTTCGCCGCCGAGGCCCTAAAGGTCTGCGCTGCGGGCCGTCCCATCTGCCCCCTCTGCTCCGAGCCCGTGGACTCCGGCGGCCACAAGTGCGCCAGGGTCAACGGCCACGACGTACGACCCCTAACCCAGGACGACCAGGACCCCCTGAACGCCTGATTAGGGACCCCTTCTCCCTCAGTCTTCCCCTCTCCCTCAGGGATAGGGTTGGGGTGAGGGTGACTCCCTACTGTGAACCGTTGCTCGGTAGGTGCGGGGCTGAAGCCCGGCCTCCCTTGTGGGGCATGGGAAGCCAGGAAACCCACTGTCGTCCCCACGAAGCGCACTCATCCCTGGCCACCGGCTTCCTCCTCCATTGCCCGGAGAGCCGGTATACTCTGGCGAGCAATGGCAGTGGAGGGAGGTGCGCTATGGGCAAGGGTCCCAGGATCACCGGCGTCGAGGTCCACCAGTTCAGGTTCACGAAAGAGGATATTGCCCGTACCGAAGACGGCGGTGTCGCCTACAGCCCGGGTGCCAGGTCCGAGCGCACCGGGTACGCCCTGCGCATCCTCACGGATGAGGGGCCCGTCGGCGAGTACGTCGGGGGCGCGGCGGCCGACTACGCCGCGCTGCCCTCATTCGTCGACGTCCTGCTCGGCAGCAACGCCCTCCATCGCGAGCACATATACGCCCGAGTAGGCCACGCTATGAGGATGAACCGCATCGGCATCGCGCCCATCGACATCGCCCTGTGGGACCTGGCGGGCAAGTACCACGACGCCCCCATCCACCAGCTCCTCGGCGGCCACAAGGAGACCCTGCCGACCTACGTTGCGACCCTGCACGGCGAGGAGGGCAGCACCGGTGGCCTCGACTCGCCCGAAGCCTACGCCGACTTCGCCCAGCAGTGCCTCGAGATGGGCTACCCCGGCTACAAGATCCACGGCTGGGAGAACGGCTACGTCCCCCGCGAGATCGACACGGTCCACAAGGTCGCCGGGCGCGTAGGCGGCAGGATGGACATGATGCTCGACCCCTTCAACGCCCTCGTCACCTTCGGCGACGCCGTGAAGGTCGGGCGCGCATGCGACGAGGCCGGCTACTTCTGGTACGAGGACCCCTTCCTGGACATGGGCACCTCGATCTTCGCGCACCGCAAGCTGCGGCAGATCCTCAAGACGCCCCTGTTGATAAGCGAGCACATACGCGGCGTCGAGTCCCACGTCGACTTCATGGTGTCCGAGGCCACCGACTTCGTCAGGGGCGACATCGCCGGCGAGGGAATTACCGGCTCGATGAAGATTGCCCACGCCGCCGAGGGCCTCGGACTCGACATCGAGTTCCACAGCCCCGGCCCGGCCCAGCGCCAGTGCGTCGCCGCCATCCGCAACACGAACTACTACGAGCTCTCAGGCTCCCACCCCAAGGCCCAGAACCAGAACTACGTCCCCGTCTACAAGGACGACTACCGCGACGAGCTCGACGCCGCCGATGAAAACGGCCACTTCCCCGTCCCCCAGGGCCCCGGCCTCGGCGTCCAGTACGACTGGGACCTAATAGCCAAATGGCGCACCGGTATTGAGAGATACGGTTAGAAGAGGGCGGCCAGTCCCGAGCGGCCCTACTGGCCTACGATCTTGATCCGCGGGTCCACTATGGCCAGAAGCACGTCCGAGACCAGCGTCCCGATCACCGTGAGCGTGCCCAGCATCAGAATGATGAACCCAGCAGTGTAGGGGTCCTGCAGCTGTATCGCCCTCAGCAGGATGGGCCCCAGGGTCGGCAGGCTGAGCACGACCGATACGATGACGCTGCCGCTGATGAGCGACGGCAGCAGGTAGCCCGCCGTGCTGACCAGCGGGTTGATCGCCACCCGCACCGGGTACTTCAGCGTCAGCCTCCAGGAGGGGGCGCCCTTCGCGCGCGCCGTCACCACGTACGGCTTGCCCAGCTCGTCCAGCAGGTTGTTCCGCATGACCCTGATGAGCCCCGCCGTGCCGGAAGTGCCGAGCACTACGGCCGGTATCCACAGGTGCTTCAGCAGGTCCCACACCTTCCAGAAATCCCACGGGGCGTTCTGGTAGTCCGCAGAGAAGAGCCCGCCCACGCTCTGGTTCAGGTAGGCGAACCCTATGTACATCAGCACGAGGCCGAGCAGGAAGTCCGGCACCGCCAGTCCGGTGAAGCCCGCCAGGGTGAATACGTAGTCGCCCACGGAGTGCTGGCGGACCGCCGAGTATATCCCCACGGGTATTGCGAACGTCCACGTCACCAGGATCGTGAACCCGGTGAGCGCGACCGTGATCCACAGCCGGTCGCCGATCTGTTTCTTGATCGGCCTGATGCCGTCGGGGCTGGAGCGGGGGTTCATCGAGTAGCCTGGGTCGCCCTGGAGCAGATTCCCTACCCACTTCAGGTACCTGATGTATTGGGGCTGGTCCAGGCCCAGGTAACGCCGCAGGTTCTCCGCAACCTCGGGGCTGTACGCGGTCGATCCCTGGTCCATCAGGTTGTTCATGACAGCGTCCGCGGTGTCGCCCGCAGGCAGCTCGATGATGATGAACGTCAGTATCGAGATCACCCAGATGGTGAACAGGGCGAGGATGAGCCTTCTTGCGAGATACGCGGTCATTTGAGACCAGACCCTTGCTGGGGGTGAGCGATTATAGCACGAACGTGAGCGGCCAGGATGAGGGAGGACCTTGTGTTCCTCTTGGTGAGCGCTGGTAAAGCAGCGCCGGCAGGCGTAGAATCGCGCGGGGCCTCGCGTCCGCGAATCCCAGACCCAACTACGAGGTGTGTATGCAATACGTCAGGTTCATAGCGGCATTCGTGGTGTACACGGTGATCGACGTGGGGTGGAACATCTCGCCCATCGCGCGTGGCATGTACGAGAGTCTCTACGAGGATAGCGGCAACAAGGAGGTCCTGGACACCTTCGGCAGGCAGATGGATACTTGGGGCGGCACCGAGATGCTCGCCCTGCTTGCATTCCTCCTGCTGATCGCCCTCGCCAATAGCTATCTGGCGATCGAGCCGGCGCTGAGGGAAGGCAGCCTGGTCAGGGCCATGAAGAACAGCTTCGTCCTGGGGTGCGCGGCCTACGCCACCTACATCGTGCCCATATTCCTGATGCTGTCGACCTGGCCGGCCATCCTGGTCCCCATAGACATACTCATCGGTGGGCTGCTGAGCCTGATCACGTCGACTGTCGTCACCTACGTCACCCTCCGCCGTAGGAGGTCATAGCCAATGACATCCAGACCGGTCGTTGCGGGGGGCCAGGCCCCGGACTTCGAGCTTCCTTCGCTGACCGGCGGCAAGGTCAGGCTGTCCGACTATTCGGGCAGGAAGGTCGTCCTCTTCATGTGGGCGTCCTGGTGAGGTTGCAGGGAGCAGCTGCCAGTCTGGCAGCAGTTTAGCGAGAAGAACCGGCACAGCGGCGTCGAGGTGCTCTCCGTCGCCATCGACGCCCAGTCTCCGGACGTGCCCCGCTCCTACGTCGAGAGGGCAGGCGCGACCTTCACCACCCTCGTCGACCGGGAAAACCTCCTGAGCGACCTATACGGCTTCCGGGCCATACCGAACGGGTTCCTCATCGACGAACAGGGCATCGTCCGGTACAGCCGGCTGAGTGGCTTCGACATAAGGCGGCACGAGACCGCCGAGGTCCTGGAACGTTGGCTGTCAGCCGGGAGCCCGGTGACCGGTGGGGATGAGCCAAAGGACAGCCTGGGCGCCGGGCATGCCGAGGCGAACGCAATCTTCCGCGACGGGCTGGAGCACTACCGCGCCGGCAGGACCGCCGAGGCCATCGCCCGCTGGCGGCAGGGGCTAGAGCTGGACCCGGCCAACTACCTCATCCGCAAGCAGATCTGGGCGGTGGAGAACCCCGACAAGTTCTACGACGGCGACGTAGACTACGGCTGGCAGCGGGAGCAGACCGCCAGAGGACAGTAGCTACCCGGCATCCCACCAGCTGCTACTCGTACCAGCCGGAGGCGAATATCAGGCCGTCGTGGCGCACGGCCCAGGTGTGCTTCTGACGGTTGTCCCCAGTCTCCGGGTTGACCAGCACGTAGTCGACCCAGCGGCCGGTCTCGGTTGCGCCCAGCAGGTCGTCGCCGTAGAAATACCCCGTGGCATCCACTCGCAGGCTGGGGTCGCGCCCCACGAATATGGGATTGTGGTGGGCGATCGTGTAGCCGTCATCGTCGACGATGAAGACGTACCACTGGCCGTCCACGCTCGCCTTGGAGCTGTAGTACTCGACGGCAGCCTCCAGGCCCAGTGAGTCATAGAGATTCAGGGCCTGGCCCACGACGCTCTTGGTGTATGCGGGGGCGTCCGACTTGCGCGGGCCCTGCTCATACCATCCCGAGCCGAACACAAGCCCGCCGTGCCGCACTATCCAGGAGTGCTTCGTCTCGGCCGAGCCGGTCGCGGGGTTGGGGAAGGTGTACGAGAACCACTCGCCATCCTCGTCGGCAACCGCTGCCACGGCCTCGCCGGCGGGGTAGCCGTTCGGCCCCACGGCATCCGAAAAGGGGCGATTCACCAGGCCGGGGTCGGCGGCGTGGGCGAGCATGATGTCGTTCTCGTCACCTATGAACACGTACCACTGGCCGTCGGTACTCTCCTCCGAGTTGTAGTATTCGAGGGTGGGCTCCAGTCCCATGGCGTCGTAGAGGTTCATGGCCTGCCGGACGAAACTCTTGGTGTATGCGGGGGCGTCCGACTTGCGGGGGCCGCCCTCGTACCACCCCGTGCCAAAGACAAGCCCGTCGTGCCGCACCATCCAGGAGTGCTTCGTCTCGACGGTGCCGGTCTCTGGATTGGGGAAGGTGTAGGAGAACCACTCGCCGTCCTCGTCAGCAGCAGCCGCCACCGCCTCCCCCGCGGGGTAGCCATTCGGCCCGACGGTCTCCGAAACAGGGCGGCCCACCAGGACGGGGTTTGCGGCGTGAGCGAGCATCATGTCGTCCTGGTCGATGATGAACACGTACCACTCGCCGTCCACGCTCTCGCTGGTGTTGTAGTAGGACACGACGCTGTCGAGCCCGTCGGACTCGTACCTGGCGATGGCTTCCCTGACGAGGTACTTGGTGTACTCGTCGGCCGTCGACCGTGACGGTACGGGACCTGCGGCCGATCCCGTGAGCATCGTCTCGAGGACGGCGGCGATTGCAGCCTGGGACACCTCCCCCGGCTCTCCCGCGGGCCCCTGGGGCCCCGCTGCGCCGGTGGGGCCCTGCGGTCCGGCAGGACCCTGATCACCCTCGCCTCCCCCGCAGGCTGCAAGTGCCAGGAGAAGGGCTGTCATCAGGACTGCTGTTGCTAGTGCGCGCATGTTCGCCCCCTGGGACATTGTGGTGGTGTTGCTGAGATGGATTCTGGACGGCTGCGCCGGCCGTGATACTCCAAATCAATAGCCGGTCTCGAATCGCCTCAACCGAATCGGTGGGTTACGGAAATCGTAACGGATTTACAGTCGACTATCAAGCCATTACGGGATGCGTGGCCGAACTTGAGAACCACGTTCCGCTCTTCACGTCCTCCCAAGATAGCTGCGTTCCGTATAGTAGGACTCTCCCGCCAGCTTCACTCCGCCTACCCACACCACATGGTGCGTCGTCTCGATCTCGCCCGCTGGCGTCGCGCAGCGCTCCGCGAACAACCCGATCCGGGCGTCGTCAGGAGATGGGAGGGGCGCACCGCTCCAGGCCCATATGCCGCACTGGAACTCCAGCCAGTCGTAGATGCTGGCGTAGTAGTAATTGGTCACGATCTCGGACGCGATCCGGATGCTCACTCCGTTCCGCTCCATGGCAACTTGCGCCTGGTCCAGTGTCCGTATCATCTGGTTGCGCAGCACGCGGGGACCGAACACCTCGGCCGCCTCCTGGTGATGTAGGTTCCCGATCACCTCGCAGAACAGGATGCCGTCGTCCTTCAGCACCCTCAGCGCGGCCTGGATGCCGTAGCTGTCGTAGCCGATGGGCCCGCGCTCCGAGAACACGAACTCGAAGGACTCCGGTTCCAGCTCACCGCTATCTGCCCGGAAATCGAGCAGGCGGAACTCGACGTTGCCGCAGTCCCCTTCCCTCGATGCTTCCTGGGCCAGACGGATGTGAGCGGGATCGCTGTCGATTCCCAGGCCCGATGCGAACCGGTGGCAGTTGTTCAGCAGGCTCGCACCGTTGCCGCAGCCGATGTCCAGCACACGCATGTCCGGCCTTAGCTGCGAGGCGATGAAATCAGACGCCCTGGGCGCGAGTCGATCATCTATGCGGGTCCCCGCCGGCCGCGGGGAATAGTAAGAGTGGTCCGCCTCCAGGATAGCCCTTATGCGATCTCGGTCCAGTTCCATGCCTGCCCTCCAACGCTTGCAATCCGCGCGGCACTATTCTTGCACCAGCCCATACGGCTGCTAGTTGAGTTGGCGGAGGCCCTTCTGCGTCACCGCCACCAGCGCTGACACGCCCAGCATGATTCCCCCAAGGGCGGCTATAGTCGGCCCTATGCCTATCTGCTCCACGGCGAAACCCGCTGGCAAGACGCCCACGGGTGTGAGCCCGAAGGACATCGTGTACACGCTGATGACGCGCCCCTGGTGCTCGTCGTCGACTCGCTCCATGATCAGCGTCTGGCTCAGCGCCCGCCGTCCGGCCTCGCTCAGACCCACGATCACCATGATGGGTAGGGCCGCGTACCAGAGCGGCACGGACGCAACGGCGATCAGGGCCGCGCCCGCCGCCAGGTTGCCCCCTATGAGCAGCAGGCCGCGCCGCCATCTCCCCAGCCAGGCGGCCACGAGTGACCCTACCAGGGAGCCTACGCCCAGCATCGATATCAGCAGCCCGTAGGCGTCCGAGCCCCGGTTGAAGACCTCCGTCGTAAGCACCGGGAGCAGGGTCATCACCGGGTGGACGAGCATCATCGTAGCCACGACCGTGCCGATTATCATGATCAGGAGCGTGTCCTGCTTCATATAGGCCAGCCCCGACCGGATGTCCTCGAGCACGTTGGCGCGACGGCCGCTGGTCGCCTGCGCCTGCTTCGGTATGAACCCTATGAGGACGACGGATACCAGCACCACGCCGGCGCTGAGATAGCTCACGCCCTCCGGGCCCAGGTACGCGTAGAGTAGCCCGCCCGCCGCGGGAGCCGCCAGGGACACGGTGCTCAGGCCGGCGCCCGTCAGCGCGATCGCGTTCGCGAGCCCCCTGCGTCCGACGATGTCCTTGATCAGCCCTTGTCGGGCGGGCGACATGAACGCCCAGACGCCGCCGTGCACCATCCCGCTTGCCAGCAGGTGGTACCAAGTGACCGTGTTCGTCGTGATCGACACGGCCACGAACAGCGTCGCGGCCATCGTGGCAAGCTGGCATGCCTGGAGCAGCCTGCGGCGGTCCACCCTATCGGCAACCGCTCCCCCGAAGAGGGCCAGCGCCAGCAGCGGGATGACCTGCGCCGCGGTGATGATGGCAAGGACGCTGGCGGACTTGGTCAGCTCGTACGCCAGGAAGCTCCTGACGACGGTCTGCATGTGCCCGCCTGCCACCCAGAAGACTACGGCGAACCAGAGGAGCCTGTACGATGGGTTGGCAAGGGAACTGAAGGTATAGCCGAGCCCGCCGCGGCGTCGCCGGACGGATCCTGGGCGGCGGCTCCTCGGTGGCGGGCCCGGTGTGCCGCTCGGTACGTCGCCGCCGTCGCTGCCGGGTTCGGAACTCATGGCCGCCAGTGTAAGCCCTGCAACTCAGCCCCCACAAGCGGACTTTCCCCCGTCCGGTGCTATAATCCCGGCCTGCAAGGGAGGGGCGTTCAGGCCGTGGAAGCTCACTTAGCCGGGCATGGGGCGCGATTCCTGGCAGCCGCTCTCGTCACCCCGGTTGTGGTCGCGCTGATCGGCTGCACCCAGCTGCGCGACCGCGAGACCGCCCCCACCGACTCTCCCGCACCGTCGACCGCAGTGTCCGACTCGCTCGACCGGATTCGGCTCCAGCCCATCGTCCACAGCATCCGCGTCGGGACCACCACCGACAGCCGGGCCAGGACGTGCTCGGACCCCTGTGGACTGCGCGAGGCCATCCGATCCGCCGAGCCCGGCTACGTGGTGGAGGTGCCAGCCGGGGTGTACGTGCTGGAGTACGGGGGCCTGCTCGTCGACAAGGACCTGACTATAATCGGCGCAGGTCCGGAAGCGACCCTCGTCCGTGCCGTGCCGCGTACCCAGGACGAGTCGGTGAGCGTGATCATGGTACCCGGCCACCGCGTCGAGATCTCGGGCATGACCATCGAGGGCGGCAGGGCCACCTGGGGCGGCGGCATCTACAACCAGGGCGACCTGACCCTCGATGACCTCGTGGTGAAGGGCAACGAGGCGGAGATCCACGGCGGCGGCATATTCAACCTCATGGGCGGCACCCTCGTCGTGTCGCGAACCCTCGTGACCGGTAACGTGGCCCGGCACGGCGGCGGCATATTCAACGACGCCACCATCACCGTCAGGGACAGCACGGTCACCGGAAACTCGGCCATACGGGGCAAGGGAGGCGGACTGCACAACAGCCAGGGCGGCGTGGTCGCCCTCTCGAGCACATCCATCAGCGGCAACTCGTCGAGGTTTGGCGGCGGCGGGATATACACCCGCAGCGAGCTCACCCTGGTCAACGCCGTCGTGATGGACAACCAGGCCGGGTCCGACGGAGGCGGCATATTCAACTGGGGTGCCCGGCTCAGGATCACGAACAGCACTGTGGCCCACAATCGCGCGCCGTCGGAGGGCGGCGGCGTCCACAACATCGCCAGCGGGATGATGACTCTCGGTAACTCGATCATCGCCGCGAACGAGTCCAAGGTCGGTCCAGACTGCTTCACTTCGGTCAACGATGCCATATCTATGGGCCACAACCTGGTCGGCAACGGCGTGGCCTGCGACGTCCGGTCGCACGCGGGCGACATGATGGGCACGACGGACAGCCCCATCGACCCGAACATCAGGGTCATCCGCGACGACTCCGGCCGGGCCACGCAGTACGTCCTGCTCGACGGCAGCCCCGCCATCGACGCTGCCGACGACGGCCTGGCCCCCGGCGCGGACAGCAGGGGTATCGCCCGGCCCCAGGGCGGCGCAAGCGACATAGGCGCCTACGAGAAGAGCGCCGACGAGTGACAGGCGGCCCCGTGCTAGAATTCCGTCGTTGGTACGAAGTAGCCGCAAGACGCCCAATCCGTCATTCCGGCCCCCGAGCCGGAATCCAGTCCCCGGCCGCTGCCGTCAGTTCGAGGTGGCGATGGCTGAGCCATTTCATCGCTTGGCGTGCCGGTCGCAGCCGGCATGGGTGCTTCCTGCGAAAGGAGACCTTCGCATAGGCCTGGCCCGGCGAATGCTGGACGTTCACTCTCACCCCAGCCCTCCAACGTCAAGGGAGATGTGGCAGCGCTGCTCTCAATGAAGATCGTCACCTCAGACCAGATGCGCACCCTCGAGCAGAGGGCAGAGCAGGCCGGGACGAGCACCGACACGCTGATGGAGAACGCCGGCCTCGAGGTCGCCCGCAGCGTCAGGCGCGTGCTGGGCCGGGTCGTCGGCACTCACACCCTCGTCCTCGTCGGCAAGGGCAACAATGGCGGAGACGGGCTTGTTGTCGCCCGCAGGCTGCGTTCCTGGGGCGGGCAAGTGGCCGTGTGCCTGGTCGGGGAGCGCCCGGACGGCGACTCCAAGCTCGCGCCCGTGCTGGCACAGCGCACCCCCATCCTCGCGCCCGGAACCCCGGAGCTTCGCGCTGCTCTGGCAACCGCCGACGTAGTGGTCGATGCGGTGCTCGGCACCGGCCGGTCGCGCCCCATCGGCGGACCCCTCGAGGGCCTGCTCCACGAAGTGGCGGCGCAGAAGACGAGGTGCCCATCCCTCCGCCTGCTCGCCGTCGACGTGCCTTCGGGCGTGGACGCCGACACCGGCACAGTCGACCCCGCCTGCGCGGGCGCGGATATCACGGTGACACTCGGGAGGCCCAAGGCCGGCCTGTACCGCTTCCCTGGCGCGGAGGCTGCTGGCAGGATCGAGATCGCCGGCATCGGCCTTCCGCCGGGCCTCGATTCCGATGTCCCTGTCGAGCTAGTGACGCGCGAGTGGGCGGCGTCCGCCCTGCCGTCGAGGCCCCTCTCGGGACACAAGGGAACCTTCGGCCGCGTTCTCGTCGTCGCCGGCTCCCGCAGCTACGTTGGCGCCGCCGTCCTTGCCATTGGAGGCGCCGGGCGTGTCGGAGCTGGTCTGATGACTCTCGCCGCACCTGCGAGCTTGCAGGCCACTCTCGCGCCCCAGGTCCTGGAGGCGACTCACTTTCCGCTGGACGAGGCTGCGCCCGGCGTCCACTCCCCCGAAGCCGCCACGCAGGTGCTGGATGAGGCCGCGAAGTGCAAAGCGATGCTCGTCGGGCCGGGCATCGGGCAGGCACCTGAGACGCGCGAGATGCTCCGCAGCCTGCTGCTTTCGGGTGGGCCATTGCCACCAACGGTCGTCGACGCCGACGGCCTGAATCTTCTCGCTCAGCACGAGGCATGGTGGGAAAACCTCTCGGGCCCGGCCGTGCTCACGCCCCACCCCGGCGAAATGGCGCGGCTGACCGGGATGTCGACTGCGGACGTGCAGCGCGACAGGACGGCAGTTGCCATCGATGCCGCGGAACGCTGGGGCTGCGTCGTCGTCCTAAAGGGCGCACACACGGTGGTTGCCCAACCCGCTCGCCCTGAGCTTGTCGAAGGGTTCCAAGGGCGGATTGGCGGAGCAGCGCCCGTTCGCCTTGAGCCTGTCGAAGGGTCCCACGAGCGGATCGGCGGAGCAGCCGCCGTCAGCCCCTTCGCGAACCCGGCCCTTGCGACTGCGGGCACCGGGGACGTGCTGGCCGGAGCCATAGCCGGGCTGCTGGCTCAGGGACTCGGTCCGGTCGAAGCGGCTAGCCTCGGCGTATACCTGCACGGCGCGGCGGCTGAGGTGGCGGCCCCCGGCGGACGCGCGGGCCTGCTCGCGTCGGACCTGCTCCCAGCTCTCCCCAGGGCCATCGCAGCCCTGGCCGGGTAAGGCAGCCTTGGCGCACCTGGGGGGCCGCGAGCGCTCGCGCTACGTGGCCCGCATGTTCTCCCGCATCTCGCGGCGCTACGACCGCCTCAACACCATCATGACCGCCGGCCGCCACTACGCTTGGCGGAGGCTCGCCGCTCGGCTGGCCGTGGGCGAGCTCACCGGCACGGCGCTGGACGTCGCCTGCGGCACCGGCGACTTTGCCATTGACCTCGCGGCCCAGCCGCAGATCGACAGCGTCGTCGGGCTCGACTTCGCCAGGCCGATGCTGCCCCTCGCCGTCGAGAAATCGCGCCGTCGAGCCGCGGCCCCCATCGAATACGTCTCCGGCGATGCCCACTCGCTCCCGTTCCCGGATGCCAGGTTCATATGCGTCACCGTCGGGTTCGGCATCAGGAACTTCGTCGATCTGCCCCGGGCCCTGTCGGAGATGGCCCGGGTGCTGCGTCCCGGCGGCCGGCTCGTCGTGCTGGAGATCGTGCGCATGGAGGGGCGAGGCGTCCTGCCCCGTCTGCTTCCCGCCTTCTTCCGTACCGTCGCGCCATGGCTCGGCGCCGTGTTCGCGGGCGACCGAGAGGCCTACACCTACCTGCCCGAGTCCGTGCAGGGGTTCGTCACAGCCTCCGAAATAGCCGCGGTGATGGAAGAAGCGGGCCTGACCGTGCGCGCCCGGAAGCCGCTGGCCCTCGGCGCCGTCGCCATCATCGTCGCGGAGAAGCCCTTGAAGGTACGTTCGGCCTGAGCTTGTCGAAGGCCAGTGCTCACCACCGCAACCATGATTTGGAGCAGTTACTCGGGGGAGAGGGGGCTCGCTACTCCGCCCTCCACCTGGCCGACCGGATATGCCTTATCTGGTCGGCCTCGTGCCAGTAGTACGTCGTGAGTATCGAGCCGTCCGGGAGCTGCGCCGAGCTCGGGTAGCCCATGTCCCTGTCCAGCCCGTCGTCCCGCAGCACCACCTCGTTGCCTACGTCCCACGTCCGGCCGCCGTCCTCGCTAAGGCAGGCCCTCACGCCGTAGGGCGGGCGCCTGTGTCCGTAGGTAGCCAGCACCCGCCCGTCGTTCAGCGTGATCAGGTCGAACGGGCTGCCGCCTCGGCAGTAGATCGGCGTCTCCTCCGGCCCACTCCATGTCGCTCCGCCGTCATCCGAGTGCGACACGTGGAAGTTCGCCTCCGCCGTGCGCATCCCCGCCAGCACCCTGCCCCCGCCTAGGGGCAGGAACCGCATCTCGCTGAACCTCAGCCCCGGCACGACGGTCGTGACGACGCCGTGCTGCTCCCACGTTTCGCCGCCGTCCGTCGAGCGCATGGCCCAGCCTGAACCGGTCGGTCCGTTCACGGGCATAAGTACAGAGCCGTCGTCGATCTCGACAACCCGGCCGGCCGTGCTGGCGCGCCTCAGGAGCATCCTGGCGGGCTCCCACGTATACCCCTCGTCCCGCGACGTGGCCGTGTAGACGCCCTCGTTGACCGTGGCCAGACCCAGCTGCTCGTTCTCGCGGTAGGTATCGTAGTCTCTGAACCGGGTCTTGCCCTCTTCGATAGGCGCGAAGATCCACCTGAAGTTGTTGACGATCAGAGATCCGTCCGAGATCTGGCCGATGACGCACCCGTTCCCCGCATACGGGTGGGGCGTGACCTGGGAGTGCCACGTCGCGCCGCCGTCGGTCGAGCGCACCATTGAAGTGCGGGTCGTGGGGTCCCCGTGCGTCGAGTAGCCTCGCCACAGGGCCTCGCGGAATACGACCACCAGGTCACCGCTGGCCAACGGGAGCACCATGTTGATAGGGCCGCAGTACGAATTCTCATTCCGGTAGACGATGCCCATTGCGCACCTCCATGCACGTCTGTCGTTTCTGTGACGAGCCTGCTTCGCTGGGGTGCATCATACACTCCCTCAGACCCTTCCCCCTGCCTGAAGTCACCTACCAACAACTGGAAACCCTCCCCGGTGATATACTCCCGCCATGCACCGGCGCGTCAGGGTGAAGAACATCAGGGACGAGTCCATGTTCCCCGGCCTGGACTACGAGGTCAGCCGTGCGGTGCGCGCGGGCAACACAGTCCACCTGCAGGGGCAGACCGGCATACCCCTCGATGGCGGCGACTTCGTTGGCAGGGGAGACCCGGCCGCCCAGGCCGACAACGCGATGCGCTGCGTAAAGGCGCTCCTCGAGGAGGCCGGCGCACGCATGGAGGACATCACCAAGGTCACCACCTACGTGACCGACGCAGCCTACAGGGAGCAGGTCTACGCCGTACTCGCCGAGCACCTGGGCGACACCTACCCAACCTCAACGGGCCTCGTCGTCAAGGCCCTCGCCGAGCCCCATATAGACTTCGAGATCGACGTCTACGCCGTCATCCCCGAAACCCGCCAGCCCGGCTAAACCACCGTCATCCCGCCAAGAGCCTGCCCCGCACTCGGTACGGGTACCCACAGGAAGCGGCGCAGGAGCTCAAGACGTTCGCCTGAGCCTGGCTCTCCTGAGCGTGTCGAAGGGTCGAAGGGCAGTGCTCCGCCGATCAACCTCCCTCCACCGACGCCAATACCCCCTCTCCCTCGAAGAGAGAGGGCCGGGGTGGTTCTTCCCCCTCTCCCTTGATGGGAGAGGGTTGGGGTGAGGGTGAATGGCCCCTGCATTGACACTTAACGTTCAGCCTGACTAAACTCACCCTGCAGCCGAGGCCTCGGCCGGGAGGTCGCCATGATCGCCTACATCGCCAGGCGCCTGATCCTCTCCCTCTTCACCATCGTGATGATCTCGATGCTGGCCTTCTTCATCATCGAGCTGCCCGAGGGCGACCTTGCCTCCAAGCGGTACGACCGCACCACGGCCTACACCTCGGGCGACGCACAGGCCACCGAGATAATGGTGGCCCTCAGGGAGTACCTGCAGCTCGACCGCCCCATCTACGTCCGCTATGCCTACTGGATTTGGAACATGCTCCAGGGTGACCTGGGCCGCTCCTTCGGCCCCACCGGCCACGGCCTCGCCGTCCAGGTGTCCGTAAAGCAGGTCATCGGCGACCGCATCTGGACCACCATCGGCCTCACCGGCTTCACCATCATGGTCACCTGGACCCTCGCCATACCCATCGGCATATACTCGGCCGTCCGCCAGCACTCGGTTGGCGACTACCTGTTCACCTTCATGGGATTCACCGGCCTCGCCGTGCCCGACTTCCTGCTCGGACTCGTCCTCCTCTACATCGGCTACGCATACTTCGACCAGAGCGTCGGCGGCCTCTTCTCCGCCGACTACGCGAACGAGCCGTGGAGCGTCGGAAAGGTCCTCGACATGATCGAGCACCTGTGGATTCCGGCCATCGTCCTCGGCACTTCGGGCACCGCCAGTCTGATTCGCATCATGCGCAACAACCTGCTCGACGAGCTTGGCAAACCCTACGTGGTCACGGCCCGTGCCAAGGGTGTGGGAGGCATTAGGATCATCCTGAAGTACCCGGTACGGGTCGCCCTGAACCCGCTGATCAGCACCATCGGCTACCTGCTGCCCGCACTGGTGAGCGGCAGCGTCATCGTGTCGGTCGTCCTGAGCCTCCCGACCATCGGCCCGGTCCTGCTCACGGCGATAGAGGACGAGGACATATACCTGGCGGGCTTCGTCGTCCTGCTCATAGGCATGCTCACCGTCTTCGGCACCCTCCTCTCCGACATCCTGCTGGCCGTCATCGACCCCCGCATCAAGTTCTCCGGCAACTAGGGGTTCGCTCGTCCTGAGCTTGTCGAAGGACAGTGCTCCGCCGAATGCGGTAGTCCTGGGACACTCAATGAGGTGACGTTGTTATGAAGGCGCTCGTATATCACGGCAACAAGGACCTCCGGCTCGAGGACATCCCCGAGCCCCAGCCGGGCCCAGGCGAGGTGAAGCTCCGCATCGACCACTGCGGCATATGCGCCACCGACATCGAGGAGTACCTGTACGGCCCCAACTTCATCGCCCACGGGTCGCCCAACCCAATCACCGGACGCACCCTCCCCCTGGTCACCGGGCACGAGATCACCGGCACGGTCGTCGAGGCGGGCGACGGCGTCTCGAACGTCGACCCAGGCGACCGGGTCGCCCTCAACACCGTGCTCACATGCCAGGACTGTCGCCGCTGCGCCGCCGGCGAGGAGACGATGTGCCCCGACATGGCCGTCGCCGGGTTCGCGCTCGACGGCGGGCTCGCCGAGTACATGCTGTGGCGCGCCGACGAGGCCATCCCCCTGCCGGAGTCCGTCACCAGTGAGCAGGCCGCCCTGGTCGAGCCCGCCTCCGTCGCCCTCCACGCCGTCCGTCGCTCAGGGGTGGAGCCGGGCGAGACCATGGCCGTGCTGGGCTGCGGCACCGTAGGCCTGCTGGCGATGCAGGCCGCCAGGGCCATGGGAGCCGAGACCATCGCCCTGGACCGCCGCCGGATGAGCCTCGACCTGGCGGCAGAGCTGGGCGCCGGCGCGACCATCGACACGAGCGCCGACGATGCCCACGACCGCCTGCTCGAGCTGACGGACGGCGACGGGCCAGACGTGATCATGGACGCCGCCGGAGGCCCCCAGACCCCCGCCCTCGCCGTCGACTGGGTCAGGCCCGGCGGCCGGGTACTGCTGGTCGCCATATACACCGCCGAGACATCCATCGACTTCAACGCAGTCGTCGCAGGCGAAAAGCACGTGATCGGCTCCCTGGCCTACCAGCGCCGCGACGTGGAGGAGGTGGTCGGACTGATCGCCAGCGGCGCAGTCGACACCACGCCCCTCATCTCCGACAGGGTCCGCCTTGACGAGGTGATCGACCGGGGCTTCAAGCGCATGCTGGAGCCCACAAAGGACGTCTTCCGAATCCTCGTCTCACCATAGTAGGCGTATTGTTAGGGGTGAAGACGATGGCGAGGCTCCCCCTCATCCTAGCCTTCTCCCGCCAGGGGAGAAGGGACTCCGGGAACCCACGCTGAGATGGGCACGCCCGAACTCTGCCTGCGGACCAGGTACGTGTTCGACGAAGCCGGCCGCATAGTGTCGACGCGGCCGCCGAGCCCCGGCTACGGCGCCGCGTTCATCCTGGTCCGAGGCAGGTCGGCCTGCGCGTGGGCCGTCCACAGCGGCGTCGAGTCGAGCATCGCCAGCGAGCTCGATCGTCTGGCGAGAGAAGAGCCGCCCATCTCGGACCTGCGGGCTCCACCGGTCCACGCCGAGCGTTACGAAGCGATGGTCGGAGGGGAGCTTAAGTCTGGCCCGGCATTCACCTTCCCGGAGACGCTTTCTCCGCTTGGGGAGACGGAGACCGTCGACGATCTCCGGCAGATCGAGCACCACTTCACCGGTTGGACCGCCGACGAGATTCCGGATGCGTCACCCATCGTCGCCGTGATGGAGGATGGCTACCCGATCAGCGTCTGCTTCTGCGCCAGGAGGACCAGCTTCGCAACGGAGGCCGGGCTCGAGACGACGCCGCAGTTCCGAGGGCGCGGCCTCGCCCCGCGTGTCGCCGCGGCATGGGCGCTGGCCATGAGAGAATCGGGGCGCACCCCCCTGTACAGCACTACCTGGACCAACGAGGCATCGCTAGCCGTCGCCCGCAGGCTGGGGCTTATCCCATACGCGGCGACGTGGGGCCTAGCCGGCCGGTCCCGCCCGGAGGCATGGCTATGAAGCACACGGTAATCTCGAAGCGCCGCGGCTGGTACACGGCCTTTCCGCAGCTCTACTCAATGCCCGACGGGCGGCAGACCGTGGGCGTGCCGGCCTCGCCGTTCAGCGACCACTTCCACGTCGACAGGCGGTCCCAGTTCCTCGTGTTCGAGTCGCGGGACGACGGGGACTCTTGGCAGGAGTCCGACGACCCCTCAATTCCCTACAGCTGGCCCGGCCAGAACCCCCGCGAGCGGTACGACCGCTTCGCCGACGTCATGCCCGACGGGTCGTTCCTGTGCGCCGGGTCGGTGGGATGGCAGGTATGGCCCGCCGCGCGCCGCGGAGAGGCCGAGGAGATGGGCTTGGTAGTGCGTCCCCATCAGGTCGACACGGACTCCATAGTGGTCGGCGGGCACAAGATGTTCGTCCAGCGCTCCACCGACGGGGGCAGGACGTGGTCGCGCCGCGAGTGGACCATCCCCGGCTTCGGCGCATTCCAGGTCCACCAGGTCCCGCAAGGCAGCAGGCTCGCCGATGGTACGATCCTGATTTGCTGCACGGCCCAGGCCGCCGACGGCAATCCGGCAGGGTCGTTCGTATCGCGCTCGGACGACGACGGCAACACCTTCCGCATGATGCCGATGGGCTCCAACGCAGGCGCCCGCTACACCAACGAGACCTCGTTCCTGGAGGTCGCGCCGGGCAGGATTCTCTCCCTGTCCCGCACCTCACCGGACATCCGGTCCGAGCGTCGGGGCGACCCGGGCGGCCTGGTCCAGCGATGGTCGGAAGACAAGGGGCGGACGTGGACGTACCCGGTGGAGGCCGACTTCTGGGGATACCCTACGCACCTGTTGATGCTGCGGGACGGCCGGGTCCTGTGCTCCTACGGCCACCGGAGGGAGCCCATGGGCGTCCGTGCGGTCCTGAGCCACGACGGCGGCGAGACATGGGACGTGGACAACATCGTCGTGCTGCGGGACGACGGGGGCACGCCCAACGAGATGCGCCCCAACAAGTCGAACGCAGGGGCCGACCTGGGTTACCCGATATCGACCCAGCTAGACGACGGGACCATCCTCACCGTCTACTACATCACCGGGCGCGACGGCATAACCCACGCGGCGTCATGCCGCTGGGAGGTCTAGCGGACGCTATAGTTCGCCGAAGGGAAGGGCGGAAACGCTTTCCCCCAGGGTGGCGTGCAGGTCCCCCGGATGCACCACATAGCCCGGCATGGCCGCGCTCCCCAAGTCTCTGCGGAACGCCTTGAGAGAAGCGGCCATGGCCGGGCGCGGCGTCGCCGACAGCTTGATCTCAATTGGCACGAGCTTCCCCGCAGTCTCGACCAAGAGGTCCACCTCCGTCCCCTTCATAGTCCGCCAGAAGTAGACCCGCGGCTCGACTCCCCTGTGGGTTAACGTGCGGACGACTTCGGACAGCACCGCCGTCTCCATGATCACGCCGCCCATTGGACCCGAGGCGGCATGGCCAGGGTCCTTGAGACCTGCGAGGTAACACAGCGTGCCGACATCCGAGAAGTACACCTTGGGGGTCTTCACGAGCCGCTTGCCGACGTTGGCAAAGTATGGGCGCAGCACAATCACCTGGTAGGTGGCCTCCAGCACCGAGACCCACGCCTTGATGGTGTTGACTGCCACGCCGAGGTCCCGGGCGACGTCGGTCATGTTCAGGAGCTGGCCGCTCCTGGCCGCGAGTACCCGGAGGAGGTTCTGGAACTGTGTCAGGTCGCCCACCTGTCTGAGGCTGCGTACGTCCCTTTCGAGATACGTCTGAACGTAGCTGGCGTGCCATAGGGAGGCATCTCGGTGGGGCTGCGACGCAAGCTCCGGGTACCCCCCGCGAAGGAAGTCCCTCCAGATCTCGCCATAGGCGCTCTTGGTCTCGGAAAGCGCCCGGCGACAGCGCTCCCATGGCAGAGCAAGTGCCGGGCGTCCCTCCACTTCCCTCCGGGACAGCGGCAGAAGACGCAGCATTGCAGCACGACCGGCCAGCGACTCAGACACACTCTCCGAGAGCGACAGGTTCTGTGAGCCGGTTATGAAGTACCGGCCCTTCTCGCCGCGGTCAGCGTCGATCTTCTCCTTGACGTAGGGGAGCAGGTCCGGGGCGTACTGCACCTCGTCGAGTATCAAAGGAGGAAGGTGCAGCTCCAGGAAGCCGCGCGGGTCCTTCAGAGCGGAATCCCGCACGTCCGGCGGTTCCAGCGAGACGTACGTGCATCGCGCGCCGAAGAGCCGTCGGAGGAGCGTCGTCTTGCCCGACTGGCGCGGCCCTGTCAGGACGACCGCAGGGAATTCCGCCGCAGCGCTGGTGAGGACCGGCTCCAGGGAGCGACTGATGTATCCTTGGGTGTCCCTTGTCGCCATCTCGGCTACCTGTTAGGTTGATATTATGCTTTTCAAATGCATAATTGCAACCCCAGCTGGCCGAGATGACGCCAGCCGCCCGGCTAGACCATGGCGGGCGGTAGTGGGGTTAACCCCCGTCGCCCTTCCCGTCGCCCGAACGTTCGGCTAGGTTCGTGAAGGGCTTGAGCAGGTTGGTGAACTCCATCGGGAATATGAACTTGGTCGACGGGCTGGTGCCCAGCTCCTTCAGAGTGTCAAAGTACTGCAGGCTCAGCGTGTTCGCGTCGACCTTCTGGGCGATGCCGTATATCCTGTCGAGGGCCGTGCTGAAGCCCTCGGCGCGGAGTATCGCGGCCTGCTGGTCGCCCTCCGCCTGCAGGATCTCCGCCTGGCGTTCGCCCTCCGCCTTCAGGATGGCGGCCTGCTTCTCGCCCTCGGCCACCGTGATGGCCGCGGCTCTCGTGCCGTCCGCCTCCCTGACCACCGCGCGGCGCACGCGCTCTGCCGACATCTGGCGGTTCATCGCCTCCTGGATGTCGGGCGGCGGTTCGATCTCCCGGATCTCCACGTTTGTGACCTTGATCCCCCAGCGCTCGGTCTCCGAGTCGAGCTTCTCCCGCAGCACCGTGTTGATGCGCTCGCGCTGGGACAGCACCTCGTCCAGATCGATGTCACCGACCACTGCTCTAAGCGTGGTGGTGGCAAGCCCGATCACCGCAGCCCTGTAGTTCTCGACCTCCAGGACGGCCCTGTCCGCGTACTCGGACATCACGCGCATGTAGACCAGGAAGTCGATGTCTATGGGCGCGTTGTCCTTCGTGATGTTGGTCTGGCGCGCTATGTCCAGCACCTCGGTCCGCAGGTCGACCCTCGTGCCGCTATGCATGATGGGAATGAGCCAGACCGGGCCTGGGCCCTTCATGCCCTCGAAGTTGCCCCACCGGAATCGGGCCATCCTCTGGTAGTTCCTCAGGAAATTGATGATACCCACTGTGTCCCTCCTTGGTTGGTGCCTCTAGAGCTGACTATCGCCGTACGCTTCGGACGACCTGAAGACCTTGAGAGTAAGGCCCTCCACCTCCGATACTATCACCTCTTCGCCCTTCTCGATGGAGTCGCCCGAGTCGCTGATGGCGGACCACTCCTCGCCGCCCACGTGGACTGACCCCTGCGGGTCCAGCGCCGCCGTCACCACGGCCACCTGGCCGATGATCGGCGCGGTCGTGCCGCGGTCCTCGGACGCGAGCTTCCGCGCCCTTGCCACGTCCTTAGCCACGAACAGCATGAGCCCCAGCATCCCCGCGGCGATCCCGCCCAGCAGGAAGTAGTTCACCCTGAAGCTGGGCGCCTCCGGGGCCTGGGGTATCGCCGGCGGCGTCAGCCCGCCCACCAGCAGGAAGCCGCCCACGACGAAGGCGATTGCCCCCGACACGCCGAATATGCCGATGCCTGGCGCCTGCACCTCAATGTAGAACAGGACCATCGCGAAGACCATCAGCGCGACGCCCACCCAGTTGACCGGCAGGTCGCCCAGCGCCACGAAGCCGAGCGCCAGGCAGATGACCCCCAGTATTCCCGGCCCCCAGAGGCCCGGCAGTATGAACTCGACGAACAGCCCGATCAGGCCGATGGTCACGAGCACGAACGCCACGTTCGGGTCGGACAGGAACCCCAGGAACAGCTCGAGGGGCGTGCGGTCGATCCGCCTCAGCGCAGCGCCTTCCAGGTCGAGTCGCACTTCGCCCGACCGCAGCTCGACGACTGTCCCGTCGAGCTTTGCAATGAGGTCCGCCAGGTCGTCGGCGACCACGTCGACGATGTTCTCGTCCAGCGCCTCCGTCGCCGAGAAGGACGCCGCCTCGAAGACCGTCGACTGCAGCGCCTCCACGTTACGGCCGCGCTCGCTGGCTATCTCCCGCAGGAACGCCGCCGCGTCCTGGGAGGCCTTGCGCTCCAGCGTCTCCGGCAGGTCCTCCCCGAGTCCGACAGGCGAGGCCGCGCCGATGTTCGTGACCGGCGCCATGGCCGCCGCGTGGGCCGCGGCCGTCAGGAACGTGCCCGCCGACGCCGCATGGGCGCCCTCCGGCGCGACGTAGACGACCACGGGCGTCTCGGAGTTGAGTATGGCCTCGACGATCTCCCTGGTCGAATCGAGCAGGCCCCCCGGCGTGTCCAGCCGTATGACCAGCATGCGCGCGCCGTCGTCCGTGGCCTTCGCGATCGCCCGCTTCACGAACCGGGCGGAGTTTGGATGGATGGCGTCGTCCAGGTCGATCACGGCGACGTGTGGCTCGGCCGCGAGCACGGCCGCAACACCCTGGGAGACCATAGCGCCTCCCAGGCCCAGCACCACCAGACCGACTGCAATTGCGCGCCTCATAGCCCCGGCTTCCCAGCTTGCCGTGCGGCGGAAGGGGCTGCTCCCCCTCCAGACGCTACGTTACATGTAATTGTATTACCAACACACCCAGCCTGTCAATCCCGCGCCGCCCATACCCAGCTCCGGCTAGCCCGCCACGACCAGCACGCTGCTGCCGCGCCTCCGCTTGCGCTGGACGACCGGCCCCAGGCGCTCCTTCTTGCACACGCCCGCCAGCCGCGTAATCGAGCCGGAATCGGCCGCCACGACCAGTCTCCCACCGGGCGCGAGGCGGCCCATCGCCTGCCGCAGGTGCATCGCCATGGCGTCCGGTCCCTCCTCATCCCTCATGCCGGCCGCGACCAGGTCCCACGTGGGCTCGCCGCCGCCCAGGTCCGCCCGATGCGTGGTCGACATCCTCGAGGCCTCGAAGCCGTTCAGCCCCAGATTCCTCGCCGAGCATCGCAGGGACAGCAGGTCCCGGTCGACCATGTCGATGGAGGCGGGCGCCAGCGCCTTCGACAGGATGACAGGGACGTGGCCCTGCCCGGGGTTCAGCACGAGCACCCTATCCCCAGCCTGCCGCCCCCTCTCCCTCGACGGGAGGGGGTTGGAGCCTGCCCTGAGCTTGCCGAAGGGGTGAGGGTCCAGATTGAGTACGCTGCAGAGAAGCTGAGTCCGGTAGCTCAGCGAGTCGAACTCCGGCAGTCCGAATACCGTGTTCATTCGGTACTCGACTTGCCCGTGCGAAAACGGGGCCTGTGCCCTGTCGTATTGTCCCTGGCCGAACGAGCCGGCAGGACCCGGCGCACCCTCCCCTGTCTGCCCGGCTCTGTACAGGAACACGCTGTGCCCGCCCCTGCGCCTCCGTAGCACGACTTCGGCCCCCGGCAGCCCGTCGATGACTCCGTTGACGAGGGGCTCGAGGGGCGAGACCACGACTATGCCGGCCAGCCCGCCGGCGCGAAGGAGCAGCGGCGCGTCCCTCAGCCAGGAAGCGATGACCCGCTCGCCGGCCTTTCCTGCGATGTTCGCGGCGACCAGGTCGAAGTCCCTGTCGCGGATGTCGTCGAAGCCGAGGCTGGGATACGCCAGGGCGTCTTCGATGCCGTTGAGCAGGGCGTTCTCGCGGGCATACCTGACGGCCAGCGCGTCTCTGTCCGTCATGTGCAGGGCTGCCCCGGGGTTGAGCGCCTTCAGCGCAATCCCTATGGGCCCGTACCCGCAGCCGGGGTCCAGCACCTTCTCGAACCCGGCGCCGGTGTCGTGGAGGGCCCGCACAAGAAGCTCGGTCCCGGCGTCTACCGCGTGGCTGCTGAACAGGGTCTGCGAGACGCGGAGCTTCAGCTCCAGGCCGCCGACCTCGAATCCGACCGTCTTCTTGAAGTAGGGATCTTCGGTGGCCGCCGCGGGTGATCCCCTGGGCGCGGCCACGGCTCAGGCCGGGGTGCGCCGGGAAACCGTCGGTGCGCCGGCGCGTTGTATTTCCACGTTGACGCAGGCGGGCTTGCCCGAGGCTGCCGCCCTCTCGAGGGCCGGGCGGAGCTGGGCCGCGTCCGTGACGTGCTCGCCGTGGCCGCCCAGGGCCTCGGCCAGCAGGTCGTACCTCGTGGGCAGAAGCTCGCAGCCGTACAGCCGCTCCTCGCCGTACTCGCGGAGCTGGATCTGGTACTCGGCGTTCCACGCGGCGTCGTTCCCCACCACGGCGACGAAGGGCAGGCCGCAGCGCACCGCCGTGTCGATCTCCATCGCGTGGTACCCGAAGCTGCCGTCGCCGATGGTCAGGAACACCGTCGATCCGGGCCTCGCGGCCCTCGCTCCCAGCGCGAACGGCACCCCGCCGCCGATCGCGCCCGACGGCCCGTTGATCACCCGGCTGGAGGCGGACACCATCGCCTGCGCCCATTGCCCGAACTCGCCGCCGTCCGATACGAACACGGGGTCGTCGCAGCCCGCCATCGTGTCCCTGATCGCGCGGGCGATCTGGAGGGGATGCAGCGGTTCTCCCTCAGCCGCCTCGACCGGCTCCCAGGACGCCGGGCGGTAGGCGATTGCGTCCGCCACCTCGCGCGTCCAGCCCGGGTCGGCGCACCGGCGTCCTTCCAGCGCCCCGACCATCGATTCGGCCGCCCGCACTGGATCGGCGACGACCGCGGTCTCGGGCACGGCGGGAGCCAGCACGCTGCGCGTCAGCTCGATCACGGCCTCGTCGGCGTCGACCTGCAGGAAGTGGCAGCCGGGCGCGAACGCGGGCGGGCGGCCCATCTTCAGCGAGAAGTCGAGCTTCTTGCCCAGCAGCAGGACCGCATCGGCGTCCGGCAGCACGTCGGCGAGGGCCCCGAGGCTGGGGTCGCCGGTGCCCCTGGGGCTCTCCATGAACACGACCGGCAGGCCCGACCTCTCGGCCAGCTCCTCCAGCGCCTCGCGGAGCCGTCCCCGGGTCAATGCAGGGCCCGCGAGCACCAGCGGCCTCGCGGACTCAATGAGCACGTCCAGCATCGAGCCCACGGCCAGCCCGGCCGCCGCAGGCTCCGCCGGACCGAAGTCTCCGGGGCCCGCCGACCCGGTCGCTGACGGGGCGTCGCCCTCGAGCAGGTCCACCGGCAGGGCGAGGTGCACGGGGCCGGGGCGTCCCGACGCCGCGATGCTGTACGCCCTGGCCAGCTCCAGGCCCGGGTCGACGCCCTCGGCCAGCGTCCACGACTCCTTGGCGACGGGCCGGGCCATGTGCGCCTGGAGCATGTCCTGGAACGCGCCGGGGCTGTCCTGCGGCGCGCGGCCGCTCAGCAGCACCAGCGGCGACTCGGCCATCAGGGCGACGTAGAGGGCCGAGAGCGTGTTGGCGAAGCCGGGCCCCGCCGTCACCAGTGCGACGCCCGGCCTGCCGGTCAGCCGGCCGAAGGCGTCGGCCATGTGGACCGTGGCGGCCTCGTGGCGGACGTGCAGCAGCTCCACGCCCGAGTCGATGGCGGCGTCGAACACGGACATGATCTGGTTGCCAGACAACGCAAACACGCGCTCGACCCCGCCAGCCTCCATGGCGCGGACGAGCGAGTCCGCACCCCTCCGCGCCTGCGCCTGTTTACCTCTAGTCTGTGGGCTCGACAATGCTGGTGCCTCCCGGGTGTGCGGCTCCTGGCCGCGCCCTCATTATAGGTACTGCTCCAGCATCGCGGGGACCCCCTGCGCTTCGTTCAGTTGTGTCGACCGGTCGGGGCTGCTACGGGGGTGAGCGGCCGGGGAGAGTTCTTGGTTGTTGGTTGTTAGTTCTTAGTTGGGGGCCGCTCCGCCCCTCGACGCCCCTCTGGGTGGGGGACGGTTCCTGGGGCAGGAATCCGGCGTTCGCCGGAACGACGGTAGGGTTGGGCCCTTCGTCGGTGCTCGGAACGGGCTCGGCACTAGCACCGTTGGTTGTGGCGCCGCGGGCCCCCTGGGTTCCGGCTTTCGCCGGAACGACGGTAGGGTTGGCCGCGGGAATGACGATAGTGGTGGTTGTGTCCGGGGAGTCACCCTCACCCCAACCCTCTCCCTGAGGGAGAGGGAGCAGATCACCCTCACTCCTTCGGGGGGACTCAGGACAGGCTCCGCCCTCTTCCGTCGAGGGAGAGGGTGTAAGAGTCGAGGGAGAGGGAGTCTCGGAGCCGGGGAGCGGGCGGACACGTGGGTCCGCCCTCCGTATCGAGTACGGGGCAGGCTCTACGTTGTCGAGGACTGCGTGTGCGAATGCGTGCTCGTCGCGGAGGATGTGCGAGATAAGCTCCCTGGCGGCGGCTATCCTGTGGTTGGGCTTGAAGCGGGCGTTCCTGCCCTCCATGACGTCGTCGAGGAAGTCGATGACGGTGCCGCCGTCGCGCGTCTGGGCTCGGAGGAGCTTGATCATGAGGTCTTCGTCCACGGCTGAGAGTACGGTGAGGAAGTCTTCCGTAAGCATCGTGAGGAAGTCAGGTGTGAGGTGGGGCGCGTCACCCTCACCCCAGCCCTCTCCCGTCGAGGGAGAGGGGGTAAGAGCCTCGTGAACGTCCTTGCGGGGGCGTGGGCCGCGTTTCCGGCTCTCGCAGTGGTCGCAGGGTTCGTCGCCGTGCTCGGCGATGAAGTCGGCGGCCTTCTTCGACCCGTACTTGACGAGCTGCTTGGCGGCGTCAATCCTGTGGCAGAGCCTGGCGTCATCGACCCTGCCCTCCATGATGTCGAGGAAGAAGTCTATGATGCGTGCGCCGTCGTCGGTCTTCTGGCGGACGATTTCCGCGATGGTGGGCGGCTTCCGCTCCACCCTAATGGGCACATATGTTTCGTACATGAGTGCTATTATGGGGGATGATCGGGGGGTTGTCAAGAGGGGAAACTCACCACAGAGGACACCCCCGGCCCCCCGCCCCTCTGGGTCCCCGTATCGGGTACCCTTCGGCAGGCTCAGGGCAGGCTCGGGCAGGCTCTGCCTTCGCAGGGACGACGGTTGGGTTGTCTGCGGACCGTTCGGTGAACTCGGGACGGGGCCCTTCGACAGGCTCAGGGTGAACGGAGGGGAGGGGCTCCTCCTGCTGGGCCGCGTTGCCCCGGCCCCCCGCCCCTCTGGGTTCCGGCTTTCGCCGGAACGACGATTCTGTTGGGCTCAGGTCGTGCTCCAGCCGTGCTGGGCTGAGTTGCCCCCGGCCCCAGGAGCCTTGGTTCCGGGGTGCGGTTGCCTGGGGTTGGGGGAAGTCCTACAATCGCCCCGTAGTCCCGTAGAGAGCAGGGAGGCGCGGCATGACGGCATACATATCCAGGCGTCTCATCCTCGCGTTGTTCACGATCTGGGCGATCTCGGCGCTGTCCTTCTTCATCATCGAGCTGCCGGCGGGGGACCTGGCGACGAAGCGGCTCGACCGCACGATGGACTACACGACGGGCCCCGCGCAGGCGCAGGAGATCGCCGACCAGGTCAGGCGCTACCTGCAGCTCGACAAGCCGGTCTACGTGCGCTACTTCCTCTGGCTCGGGGGTCTGCTGCAGGGCGACCTTGGCCGCTCGTTCGGCTCTCCGAGCTCGGGGCTCATGGCCCAGAAGCCGGTCAGAACAATCGTCGAGGAGCGGCTGTGGCTCACCGTGGCGCTGACGGGCTTCACCGTGCTCGTGACGTGGACATTCGCCATACCGGTCGGCATATACTCGGCCGTCCGCCAGCACTCCATCGGCGACTACACCTTCACCCTGCTCGGCTTCACCGGGCTGGCGGTGCCCGACTTCCTGCTGGGGCTGGTGATGATGTACGTGGCGTTCGCCTACTTCGACCAGAGCGTCGGCGGCCTGTTCTCGGCCGACTACCAGAACGCACCTTGGAGCCTCGCGAAGGCGTACGACCTGATCAAGCACCTGATAATCCCCGCGGTGGTGCTGGGCACGTCCGGCACGGCGGGGCTGATCAGGGTGATGCGCAACAACCTGCTGGACGAGCTGGCCAAGCCGTACGTGGTAACGGCCCGGTCGAAGGGCGTGCGACCCTGGAAGCTGATAATCAAGTACCCCGTCCGCGTGGCCATCAACCCGCTGATCAGCACCGTGGGGTACCTGCTGCCGTCGCTGGTGAGCGGGAGCGTGATCGTATCGGTGGTGCTGAGCCTGCCGACGATCGGGCCGGTGCTGCTGACGGCGATCCAGGACGAGGACGTGTACCTGGCGGGGTTCGTGATCCTGATGCTGGGGACGCTGACGGTGCTGGGGACGCTGATCTCGGACATCCTGCTGGCGGTAGTGGATCCGCGGATCAAGTTTGGCGGCCGGTAGCCGCAGGCAGCAGGGCTCCTGGCACCATAAGCTGGCGTGTTCTCTTGACCCATGCTAACGCGCGGCGTTATCATTCTGGGTAGTGAACCGATTCAGGGACCGTGACTCTGAGCGTCTCGTCAACGGGCAAAGATCCCGGCGACTGCCACCTGAGATACATCGCCGGGCGCGGATGAGGCTGCAGCGGGTTGTCGCGGCGGCAACGCTAGCCGATCTCCGCGTGCCGCCCTCTCACAGGCTGGAGGCCCTGCGCGGGGACCGAGCGGGACAGTACAGCATCCGTATCAACGACCAGTGGAGAGTGTGCTTCCAGTGGTCGGACCAGGGAGCCATGGAGATCGAGGTCGCCGACTATCACTGAGGAGGAAAGAATGACCGCACCCACGCCCATCCATCCCGGAGAGCATCTTGCCGAGATCCTGGAAGAGCTGGGCGTCAGCCAGTACCGCCTCGCCAAGACTATCGGCGTGCCGCCGATACGCATCAGCGACATAGTGCGCTGCCGGCGGTCGATCACGGCGGACACTGCATTGAGGATCGGGCGGGCCCTGGGCACCAGCCCGGAGTTCTGGCTGAACCTCCAGCGGATGTATGACCTGGACGTAGCCCGGGCCTCGACGGACACGAGCGCCATAGTGCCCCTGGTCGAGGTTTCTGCGTAGGCAGGTGGTGCGCCCAGGCTGAACGATGCTTGACATCGGCGGGTTTGGGGCTGTCATCATGGTAGGGTCGGACGGGTTGAGCCGCTGTCCGACCGGGGAGGGCGGGTTTCAAACCCGCCCCTACGTGTGAGGGGATGCTTGACGGGGTCGCCTTTGAGGCAGGAGCACGTTGTTGGCAACGGAATCCCCCTCATCCCAGCCTTCTCCCGCCAGGGGAGAAGGGGCAAGAGTCGCCCCCCTCAAGTCTGAGCGGTTGCCGACCAGCACGTCAGGGATTGGAACGGAAGGAGGGGCATTGACTGATACAGAAACAAAACCTGCGTCGGACTTCGTTCGCGCTGCCGTGGAGGCGGATGGGGAGTCGGGGCGGTTTGGCGGGGAGGTGGTGACGCGGTTCCCGCCGGAGCCCAACGGGTACCTGCACATCGGCCATGCCAAGTCGATGTGCCTGAACTTCGGCCTGGCGGAGGAGTATGGCGGGCGCTGCCACATGCGCTTCGACGACACGAACCCCGCCAAGGAGGAGGAGGAGTACGTCGACAGTATCCTGGAGGACGTGCGCTGGCTGGGCTGGGACTGGGGCGAGCACCTCTACTTCGCCTCGGACCACTTCGACAGGCTCCACGAGTTCGCCCTCGACCTGATCCGCAAGGGCAAGGCCTACGTTGACGACCTGGACCAGGAGCAGATCCGCAAATACCGCGGCACACTCACCGAGCCGGGCGTCGAGAGCCCGTACCGCGACAGGCCGGTGGAGGAGAACCTGGCGCTGTTCCGCGGCATGACGGACGGCGAGTTCGAGGAGGGCTCGCGCGTCCTCCGCGCGAAGATCGACATGGCCTCGGGCAACATCAACATGCGCGACCCGGTCCTGTACCGGATCCTGAAGACGCCGCACCACCGCACCGGCGAGCAGTGGGTGGTCTACCCGATGTACGACTTCGCCCACGGCCAGTCGGACTCGATCGAGGGCGTGACCCACTCGATCTGCACGATGGAGTACGAGGACCACCGGCCGCTGTACGACTGGTTCCTCGACGAGCTGGACGTGTACCACCCGCAGCAGATCGAGTTCGCGCGGCTGAACCTGAGCCACACGGTGCTGAGCAAGCGCAAGCTGGTGCAGCTCGTGCAGGAGGGCCGGGTGACCGGCTGGGACGACCCCCGGATGCCGACCATAGCGGGCCTCCGCAGGCGAGGCTACACGCCTGAGTCCATACGCAGCTTCTGTGACCAGGTCGGCGTCGCCAAGCGGCAGAACGTGATCGACATCGCCATGCTGGAGCACGCGATCAGGGACGATCTGAACGCCCGCGCCAACCGCGTCCTCGCCGTGCTCAGGCCGCTCAAAGTCGTGATCGACAACTACCCGGAGGGCCAGGTCGAGTACCTGGACGCGGTGAACAACCCGGAGGACCCGGACGCGGGTACGCGCAAGCTGCCGTTCTCCCGCGAGCTGTACGTGGAGCGGGACGACTTCATGGAGGACCCGCCGCGCAAGTTCTTCCGCCTCGCCCCCGGGCGCGAGGTCAGGCTGCGCTACGGCTACTTCATCACATGCACTGACGTGGTCAAGGACGATGCCGGCGATGTGGTGGAGCTGCGATGCACGTACGACCCCGAGACGCGGGGCGGCCAGGCGCCGGACGGGCGCAGGGTGCGCGGGACGATCCACTGGGTGTCGGCGCAGCACGCCGCGGACGCCGAGGTCCGGCTGTACGAGCACCTGTTCACGTCTGAGCGCCCGGACGACGACGACGACTTCATGACGACGCTGAACCCAGGCTCGCTGGAGGTGGTGCGCGGCGCGAAGCTCGAGCCGGGCCTCGCAGACGCGGTGCAGGGCGAGCGGTTCCAGTTCGAGCGGCTGGGCTACTTTGCGGTGGACCCGGACTCGAAGCCGGGCGCGCCGGTGTTCAACCGCACGGTGTCGCTACGGGACTCGTGGGCGAGGATCAGGAAGGGCGGCGGCCGAGGGTAGTGGGGTTCCCGCAGCCCCGGCTACAGCTTCCTGAGGAAGTGGACCTGGCGGGCCAGCTCCTCGAAGCCCATCGAGGTGTAGAGGCCGTAGCCAACGGCGTTCGACTCCAGAGTCTCGATCTTCGCGTGGGTCATGCCGGCAGCCCTGAAGTTGTCGAGGGCGCGGTCGATGAGCCTGCGCCCGATGCCCACCCCCTGGAAGGCGACCCTGACGGCGAGGTTCGGTATGTGGCCGATGCCCGACGCCTCGTCGGTCCACGAGGTCACGTAGCCGACGACCGCGCCGTCGATCTCGGCGACGAATATCGCCGCCGTCTCCCGCGACACGTCCACGTCGATGTGGCGGGCCTTGCGGGCGCGCCAGTCTTCGCCCCTGAGCAGCCCCTCGCGACGCTCGATGACCTGGTCGATGGCGATGCCGTCGAAGGCCTCGATGGTGATGTCTTTCACCACGGCGAGGTCGCCATCCCCATAGGGGCGAATGGACAGTTGCTCTACGGACACGGCGTGACGCTCACTGTTCCCGAATCGATGCAGTCGACAAGCTGCTCTATGGCATTGCAGAGGCGGCGGAAGGAACGTGAGGATTGGAATGCGGCCTCAAGATCCATAGTGGCAGAAAACCTCGGCTGATCGGAAGTCTCCTTGTAAGCTAAGCCCGGCGATACCTTGTTGTTCCTCAGCCACAACTTCGCGCCGCCGAACTCCTCTGCATCCCCCGTGAAGTCCTTGTCGGCCGCCAAGAACCAGTTCTCGTACTCCCTCTTTGCACAAACGACTGCAATTGGCAAACCCACGCTGGCTGCTAGGGCCTTATCTGCTAGTTGGACACCAAGCTCTCTTGGACAATCGTCCTCCGTATCCAGCAGTACGAGTATGGCCGCACACTCTGGAGTTCTCTTGGCATATCCGAGGAATCTGCCGAGCCTCTTGATAAGTCCGCCCTTGTTCTGCGCGTTCTTCGGCCGTTTGATTTCGAGCTCGTATCTGCCCAGTCGTTCGTGCAGAATTCGCCTCAGCAGGATCGGCGCAGCCTTAACATCGCCCGGCCCTTCGACAATAGGGACGATGGCTGGAGCAGCAAACGTCATGTCCGCGGTTCCAGCCCCTCCATGCTGTGCAGCTCTCCCGATGTAAAGAGACCGTCCCGCACGGCTCCCGCCTGCAGTTCCGATACGGGACCAACCTTGGTGCAGCCGTCTACCATTTGGACTGCCCTAAGTGACTCGATTGGCAGTCGGTCAATGAGGTCGGGACTGTGAGTTGTGGCCAGCACCTGAGTTCGGAGCCCGGCTTCGACCATGACATCCGCAAGCACGGCCAAGGCACCTGGGTGTATTGTCAGCTCAGGCTCCTCAATACCCATCAGCGACGGAGGACGCTCCTGGTAGAGGGCCGTGAGCAGTCCCAGAAGGCGCACGGTTCCGTCCGACTCCTGGGAGAGGTCGAAGGTCGACCTAGGTTTGCCGTCTGACTTGTATCGCACCTTGACGACTGGAACACCACCAGACTGTTGGACCGGTATATCCGAAAGTCCTGGGACGATGCTTCCCAGTGCTCTCTTGATCTCATCTAAGTACAGTGAGTCTCTCTTGTACATCTCCTTTAGTATCGGGGCCAGATTGCTCCCATCTTCGTCTAGTAGATCCGTACCCCTCGGCGAATGGTGCTCTCTCAGATCGTCGGGGAACAGGCGGTAGAATTGCAGCCTTGAAATAGACTCCATAGCTTCGTACACGTCGCGATACGTCTGGGTCATGCCGCCGATCTGCCCACTTCCCGGCTCGGCGGTGCGGAACATGATGCGTCTTAGCGAAGGAAAAGCGAGACCAGCGGTCTCAAACTCCTCCATCTCCAACACCCTCATGTCCTTGGGTTGGACGAGTTGCCCCTCCCTGATCTCGAACTCGAACCGGGCCTCCCCCGGGTTTGCAGGGATCACCACGCCGAACTCTCGCTTCACCCGGTAGAAGGCCCTGATGAAGTCGTCCACCGTGTACTGCCGACGCATCTGGGTCTGTTCAGGCGTGGCGTACGCTCGTTGCTCGCCGACCATGTGCTTGTTAGTCGTGCGACGGCCTCCAAGTACGAAGCCATATTCCAGGCGAAATCTGCCCTTCTCGACCCTGATCCCTACCTCCACGTCGGGCCGTCCTCCGGACATGGAGCGCCTGACACCCTCTATGCCACCTCGGGCTCTTATGGCTGAGACGAGGTTCTGGCTAAGGGCCTGGCTGAGGAATCGCAGCACGTCCAGCACGTTGCTCTTGCCGGAGGCGTTTGGCCCTACTAGCACCGTAAGGGGGCCAAGCTCCAAGTCGAGCTCTCGGATACTCTTGAAGTTGCGGGCCCAAACCTTGGTGACGAAGAGCCGCGACCCATTCAAGTGTATTGGGGTAGTCATGCGGGCAGTGTAACCCCCGTAGTTCTGATAACTACAGCGATCCTAGTCGGCGACGGCTGCTTCTTCGCGCCCGGCCTCGACCTTCTCTCGGATGCGGTCGATGCGCCAGTCCTCGATTTTCATGGGCTGGCCGGTGCCGCCGAGCCGGAACATGAGCACCTCGGCCATGATGCTGACCGCGATCTCCTCGGGTGTGCGGCCGCGCACGTCCAGGCCCACCGGCGACCGGATCTCGCGGATGCGCTCGATGGGCAGGCCGCTACGGATCAGGTCCTCGTAGATCAGGATGGTCTTACGCTTGCTGCCCAGCAGACCCACGTACTTCGCCGGCGTCAGCGCCGCGGCCTCCAGTGCCACGTTGTCGTAGCGGTGGCCCCTCGTGGCGATGATGATGAATGTGTTCGGGTTAATGGGAAGCTGCGGGAGGGCCGTCTCGGGCTTCTCGGCCACGATGATGTCGGCCTCGGGGAAGCGTTCGGAGTTGGCGAACTCCTCCCGGTCGTCGGTCACGAACACCCTGAATCCCAGCGTGGCCGCCAGGGGAGCTATGGCCTTGGAGACGTGGCCGCCGCCGCACAGCACCATCTGGGGCGGGGTCGTGTACGCCTCGACGAAGAACTCGGGGCCGTCCTTCATGGTCACGAACTCGTTCTTGCCGTGGACCATCAGCTCGCGGGCCTTCTTGATCGCCTCGCGGTCCATCTCGGGCGAGCCGAGCGTGCCCTCGGTCGAGCCGCCCTCGCGGATGAAGAGCCGCGCGCCCAGCGTACCGGCCCCGTCCCCCGCCGACGTCACTGTCGCCAGCGCGACCGCGGGCCCGCCCGCATATGCGGCGTCGATCTCGCGGGCGTAGTCGAGATAGCTGCCGGCCTCGTACACGGGGTCGATGAGGAAGTACATGGTGCCGCCGCAGACGAGCCCGTCCTCGGCGGCCAGGTCCTCGTTGAGCTCGTAGTCGCGGTACTGGGCTGAGCCGCCTCGCTTCATCAGCTCCTGGGCGGCGAACCAGATGTCGCCCTCGACGCAACCGCCGCCGAGCGTCCCGACGCCAGAGCCGTCGTCGCGCACGAGCAGCTTGGCGCCGGGCTTCTGTGGGGTCGAGCCCTTGGTGCGCACCACGGTCGCCACTACCACGGGACGCCCCTCGTCTAGCTCAGTCGCCGCTTCGTGGAATACTTCCCTCATGTCAGATCACCTATTCGACTGTACCCGCAAACCTCCAGAACGTATCTGGATGGGCCTCAAAGCAAATCCATGAACTCTTCGCGCGATAGACCTGCTTGTCTTATCAACCCTTCCGCGAGCCCTCTTCTCATGTCCCCACTGTGCACGGGAATTGAGACCTTGCTCCCTGTCGTAGGATTTCGCAGGGTGCGATGGCTGCCGCGCTGACGCACAAACTCAAATCCCGCTCGCTCCAGTGCGCGAACCATCTCTCTCGGAGTGATGGTAGGTAATCGCGCCACTACTCCGAGCGCACGAGCCCAAGGAATTTCTCAGGAACAGGATCACCATATTCTAAGGCTACCTCCAGCCATCCCTGCATGGCGTCCTCGATCATGGCGAGGGCCCCTTCGAACGTGTCCCCCTCTGAGAGGCAGCCGGGCAGCTCCGGCACCGAGACGACGTAGCCGCCCTCTTCGGCAACCTCGAACTGAATCTCGACGCCGTCCTTGGTTATCGTGAACGTATCAGACGGCTTCAGCTTGAGCATGACCCGCTCCTTCGCGCCATTATACCCAACAGCCCGCCGCCGTGACGCCTGCTTGACCGTGCCCGGCTGCCGACTCCGCGTTCGGGCCCCTCCTCAGCAACCCGACGCCTGCAAGGATCGCCTGTGACGGTACAGGCAGCGCGTACGAGGCAAGTGCAGACTCGGCGTCGACGCGGGGCGTCTCAGGCCCTGGCGATGCCGACTATGTTCGGTAGTCTGATCGGAGGGCCCACTGAGAGTTCGAACGCTTCAATCTCGATCTCCGAAAAGCCCGCACCCTGAATCGACGCGGTGAGGTCGCGGTTCAGGTTGCAGCCCGTCGTGACACACTTCCACGCCGGATTGAGCTTGTTCTGCAGCCAGCGGCCGCGACTGCGTGGCGACACCACGTGCTCGAAGAAGAAGAACGCGCCCCCTGGCCTGAGTACGCGCCGCACCTCCCGGACCACCGCATCAGGATCCCGCACCGTGCACAGAACCAACGTCGTGACCGCGGTGTCGAAGCTCGCGTCGGCGAAAGGGAGGCTCTCACCGAATTGCTGGATGACTACGGCTTTCCTGCCCTGGAGACTGATCTGGCGCTTCAGCCGCCTAACCATGTGGCGGTCCGGCTCGAGGAAGGTGAGCCTCACATCGTCCGGGTAGTACGGCAGGTTGGCCCCAGTGCCGCCGCCGATTTCCAGCACGTCGCCCCATACGCGGCCTGCCGTGCTCTTCCTGTAGGGCGCCAAACGCCCTTCCATGGGAGAGGTGAGTGCGTCGTACCATGCGGCAAAGAGGCGCTTGCTAAGGCTCATTCCCAACCCTCCTGGCTCCTGAGCCGGGACATTCTGGGAGCAAGGTCAGCATCTCCCAACTCACCCGGGCTGAATGGACCGAAGGCGTCGCGGCAATCCCACGTACATCTCGGGCTATATGCCTGAACGGCTCCCCGCTGAGGCACCGCCCGACAGGCCGGTTGAGCCACAGGGCTAGTACCTGGGCTCCGACTGGTCTCTAGGGCTTTGGCCCGAACAGGTCCTCGATGTCCTGCTCCACCTGGGCCTTCATCTCCGCCGCGTCGCGCCAGCCTAGCGACCTGTACGACTCCTCGGAGCCGTACTCGCGCGTCTTGACCACCACCGGCATGGGCACTGCGTGGCCGAACACCAGCGCCTGCTGCTTGGATTCCAGGCGCGCCAGCACCGCCCGCAGCTTGCGGCTCCCCGACGCGCCGGTCAGGACCGAGTCGATGTCGCGCTCGCTGTCCAGCAGGCACGTGATCTTCGTGCCGAGCTGGCTCATCACCTCCTCGTCGATGCCGCTCGGACGCTGATCGACAACCAGCAGCGTCACGTTGTACTTCCGCATCTCGCGCGCGATGGTGCCGAATATCGTCTGGGACGCGACGCCTGGCGTGAGGAACTTGTGCGCCTCCTCGATGGTGATGACCAGCGGCGTGGGCTCCCTGCTCCGGTCGTCGGATGCCAGCTCCTTGCGCTCGGCGTACCGCTCGTAGATGCGCCTCGTCAGCAGGTTCGCGACCAGGATGTACGCCGCCAGGTTCCGCCCGTACCTGCCGAACTCCAGCACCACGTGCATCCCCCGGTCCAGGTAGCGCAGGATGTGCTCGACCGAGCCCTGGCCCTTCTCCTCCATGAACCCCAGCCGCCCGAGCCTCTGCATCCTGTTCTTCAGGCTCCAGAGGGCGTTGGCGTTCACGCCGGTCGCGTCGGCCAGATCCGAGACGTCCTCGCGCCCGGACACCGCGAGGAACTCCGACAGCCAGGTCTTTCCATAGTACCCGCGCAGCGAGTGCGCCGCGTCGGCCGCGACCTCCGACAGGTCGAGGGTCTCGCGCAGCAGCACTATGTCGTCCGGCTCCACCTCGTCGTAGCCGATCCGCACCACGTAGTCGGGCGTCAGTCCGCGCCGCTTCGAGCTCTCCTCGTCCAGCGAGAAGACCGCGACCTGCGAGTGGAAGAGCTGCTTGAGTCCCTTCACCTCCGAGCCCGCCTCGCTGTACCCGCGCCAGCCGTACTCGCTCTCCATGTCGAAGACCAGGTTCACGGCCGCCCCGCTCTGGAGGATGCCCGCCAGCAGCAGGCGCGTCAGGAACGTCTTGCCGGTGCCGCTCTTGCCGAACACGCCGTTGCTGCGCATCACCAGCTCGGGCACGTCGAGGCACAGCTTCGTGTCCATGTCGAGCGGGCTGCCGATCCAGAAGTGGCCGTCGCCCTCGCCGCCGAACACGCGCTCGATGTCCTGCTCCGTGGCAGACGCGGCCTCCGCAAAATGGGGAGGGACAGTCTTGGCCGGCTGCGGGCCCTCCAGCAGCACCTCGGGGTCGTCGCTCGCGATGGTGAGCATCGGCTCGACCGTCAGCGCGCCGTACGCCGCCGTGCCGGAGATGACCTGGGCGACGTACGGGTCCGACAGGTCGGGCGGGCTGGCGCTCAGCGTCGCGTCGGTCGAGCCCAGCGACACATCCGTCACCACGCCGAAGAAGCGCATCCGCTCGCCCTGCAGCGTCACGAACGTGCCGACCTTCACTCCCTCGACCGACGAGTCGGGGTCGAGCTTGACCTGTACGCCCTCGGTCAGCGAGCCGGACACGACCATGCCGAGCCTGCCGCCGACCTCGCTCATCTCCCCGCCCATCAAATCGCCATTCACCATTTCACACTCACAATCGCTTGAGTATCCCCGTCAGGCGATGAAGCTGGCCTGGTAGAAGTCCAGCCAGCCTGCGGCCCACCTCCAGCCGCACTCGCTCGGGCTCGGGATGCGCATCGGCCAACTGGCGCAGGAAGGCCGCCGTCACGTCGTCTGCAGAGCCCGCCGGTGACGACAGCAGCGACGGCAGCAGTTCCAGCTCGCCGGCGACCTCCACCAGCTCCGGGCCGCTGCATGCGTGGACGATCTCGTGGATGCGCGGGGGCGTGGGCGCGAGGAAGCGGCTCAGCTCCGCGCCGTTGCGGTGGGCCACCACGACGGCCTCGAGCTCGGTCGACATCAGCCGCGTGAGCTGGGGGTGCTGCCGGTACACGGCCTCCGCCGAGTCCTCGCCGCGGCCCATCGCCACGGCCCTCCTGCCGGGGTCGAGGCTCTGAGTCGTGACCTCCGCGACGACGCCGTACACACCGCCCTCGCTCCGCACCAGCGATCCAAGCGGCGGCGCACCGTACAGCTCGTGGCACTGCACCACGAACCGCGACGTCGAGGCCTCCACCACTTCGCCTACGCGCTGCCCACCGTCTGTGTTGGAATTCGACTGTGCCATAGCCCCACGATTCTACCGCAGAGGGCGCGGAGAGCGCAGAAGCAATGAGCCATCCAACCGAGACCTCCGGTTTGACAATGATGCGAAACGGATGCGATAAAGGAGCCTACATCCGGATGGAGCAAGGAGCAATGAACCCACAGGTGTCCATCCCCAAAGCCCACCTTGCCTCCTTCTGCCAGGCACGGGGAATCAGGAGAATTGCCGTATTCGGCTCCGCTCTCCGGTCTGACTTCGGACCCGAAAGCGACGTAGACCTGCTTGTAGAGTTCGAGCCGGGACGAACACCAGGTCTCCTTGGCATCGCGGGTATGGAGATGGACCTGGGCCGCATGTTGGGGCGAAGAGTAGACCTGCGCACCCCGCGCGATCTGAGCCGCTACTTCCGCCAGCAGGTGATCGACGAGGCACAGGTCCAGTATGAACGCCAGTGACGAGATACGGCTGCGCCACATGCTGGATGCGGCAAATACGGCATTGCGATTAGCTCAGGGACGAACGCTGGGTGACTTGGACGAAGACGAAGGATTGATTCTCTCGCTCACCAAGGCAGTCGAAATGATCGGAGAAGCGGCACGCCACGTGAGTGAACTGACTCGAGAACAAACGCCGGCCATTCCATGGGCGCAGATAGTCGCGATGCGCAACCGACTTGTCCACGTATACTTCGACATCGACCCCGAGGTGCTCTGGCAGACCGTCCGCAACGACCTCCCCTCACTAGTCGCCCAGCTCGAACCCCTCCTGCAACCCGACGCAGAGTAGGTCCCTGGCGACCACTGGAGACCAGGCCATGACGCGACTCACCGATGTGAACACCACCGACATCGTCGGCGCCATCGAGCTGGCACGGAACGCGATGTGCAGCATCTTCGACCCGAACGGTGGCGACGCGCCCTATTTCCGCGTGGTCGTTCGGCCCGAGGCGTACTTCGGCATGGCCCTGGAGAGCCACGTGCCGGGCCGTCACCTGAACGCGCTCCTCAACGCCGAGGACGCCGCCGGCCTTGAAGTCGACGAGGACGCCGTGCAGAAGTTCGCCAACGCGTGCTTTTACTCATACACCGGCCCCGTGCCGTTCCCGCTCGACCGCGACGACGGCAAGTACGACTCCCCCGTCGTCTTCAATCCCCACCACATCCGCGAGGGCTTCCATGCCCTCAACGCCCTCGTCGAGTACCGCGGATCCGAGCGTGCGGCCGAGATCGCCGCGGCCAGCATCGACGCGGTCTTCGACTACTGGGACCCCGGCGCCGACTGGGACGTCGACCGCCTGGAGAGAGAGGGCGTCGTCGTGCAGCTCCCGCAGTCCTTCATCTCCGGCGTGGCGAGGGCAATCGGGCCACTCGTAAAGTACTACCGGACCACCGGGTACGCGCCGGCCCTAGAGCTCGCCATCGTCCTGAAGGAGAAGTGCCTGGACGGCTACTATACTTCCGAGGGCTCATTCGACCCGGACCTGTTCGGCACCCACGCCCACTCGGTGACCTGCACGATGTCGTCCCTCGCGCAGCTCGCCGACCTCACCCACGACTCGACGCTGATGGGCATCGTGAAGGCCTTCTACGACAACGGGCTGTGGGCGATGCGCGACGAGACCGGCTGGTCCCGCGAGAACGCGGTCGGCGACAACGGCGCGCCCGACGAGGGCGAGATGAACAACACCGGCGACATCCTCGAGACCGCGCTGATCCTCGGGCGGTGGGGGCACACGGACTACTTCCACGACGCCGAGCGCATCCTGCGCTGTCACATCCTGCCATCCCAGCTGCGGGACATCTCGTGGATTCCTTCGCCGGACAACCCGGACGGCCTCGACACGCTCCGCGACGTCGCCCAGCGACAGCAGGGCGCATGGGGGTTCCCCGCGCCGTTCGGACACGAGCCGGTGGAGCAGCGGGACGGCGGGAGGATGCGCTTCAACACCGACGTGGTGGGAGGCACGGTCGGGTCGCTGTGCGAGGCGCTGAGGGAGATGACACGGCTCGACGAGGCCGGCCACTGGGTCAACCTGCTGTTCGACCACGAGACGCCGGACATCGAGGTCCGCTCGGCCTACACACACCCGGCGCTCAATGTACGGCTGAAGACGCCCGCGCCGCTCTTCGTTCGCCTGCCCGCCTGGTGCGACCCCAACTCCGTTACGATTACCGGCGCCAACGACACGCCGCGCCTCACCAACGGGTACCTGTTCCTGCCGAGCCCGCCGGTCAACCGCCCGATCATGTTCGAGTACGATCTCGCGTCGTCGGAGGTGGTGCTGCACCACCTCACGCGGGACATCCGGGTCCGATTCCGGGGAGATGAGGTGGAGGCGATGGAGAATAATGGCTCGGACCTGACCTTCTTCGAGCCGCTGTAGCTGGACACGACGGGGTTCGATCCGTGACAGCGGGGCGAATCCTTGGCTCACGGGGCAGCGCCGCCCTCGTTCAGCGGTCGATCTCCACGGTAACGAGGAACGAGGTCAGCTGGACCTCCAATGTAACCGCCACATTCCCTCCGAAGCGTATACCCGCCGGTGTTGTTCCGTCCGCCAAATGGTCGAGAACCCAGCCGTCGGGGTCCTTCCACTCGGGTAGGAGGGCGGACAAGAAGGTGCGTAGTGTTTGCACAGACTCGCCCGACAGGCCGTAGACTCTGATGAACGCTGCGTGGATACCGTCCCTCGTATTTGCATGCATTCGCATGATCGACAGACCGTGGTAGATCGTCGTCCGTTGACCCGCAGGCCCTTGGACTGGGGTGCCCGACCAGTGTTCGAACAGGGCGTTAGTGTCGCGGAACAGCTCTATGATGGCGTCATCGTCCCCGATGAGGACCGGCCTGGTCTCCGCGGCCGCGGTCGCCGCGACGGACCAGGTGATTGTGGGAGTCGGTGGCGGTGTAGGAGTGACGGTGGGCGTAGGTGTCGGGATGGCCATATCCGCCGATACGGTCCAGCCGACAGACTCGGTCTCCGGCTCAGGCGTGGGCTCGGCGCAGGCAGCTATGGACAGGAGGAAGACTACGAGGATGATTCTCATGCGACTTGGTTGGAAATACTGGACCACGTCACAGCCAGCGCAGCCGCTTCGACAGGGCCTTCTCCGATGTCTGCACCGGCATGTCCCGGTCGTACAGCGCTTGCTCGACCAGGTCGGTGAAGTAGCGGCGGTCTGCGCCGTTGATTACGGCCTTCTCGTGGGCCTCCATCAGCGCCACCGGGTAGCCGCGGCCCCGCTGGGCCTGGTCGATTACGAGGGAGTGGGTGAGGGATAGCGACGCCTCGTCGCCGGATGTCCATGTCGGCACCTCGACGCGCGCGATCTCGTCGCCGGTGTTGACGTAGAAGAAGTCGATGCCCGTGCCCCGGTAGTGGTCCCTGATGATGCCCGACGACGCGCCGAATAGCCCCGACCTCTCGCCGGGGCCCAGCAGCGGAGCGAAGATCGTCCGGTCCTGTACGTCGCCGACGCACCTTTCGCATGGGACCGCGACCGCCTCGCACCGGGTCGCCGAGGCACCGCTTTCGCACACGGTGTAGCGCAGGGCCGCGGCCGCCTCGGTGTACCCCGGCATGCTCACGTACCCCGCCAGCGCCAGGGGACGCTCGTCGGCCAGCGCTCCCAGCTCTTCCAGTGCCGCGGCGAAGCCCTCCTCGACCAGCTCCCGGCGCACGAAGTCGCCGTAGCCCCGGCCGCCGATGAGGCCCAGCATGACCAGCGGCCCGTCGACCAGCGCCAGCGTCGGCACGTCGCCCGGCAGCGACCGCACGACCTCCACGAGCCGCAGCATCTCCTCCGCCGTGCGCTTTGCTCCCAGCACGGCCCCCTCGATCCGCTGGTCGGCCCCGCCGCCGGGGTCGTGTATGACCATCTCATCGGCCCTGGCGTAGAGCCTCGCGCGGCCCTCCAATTCCACGCCGGGCTGGGAGCCGTAGGTCAGTGCCACCGAGCCCGTGTTGATCAGGAAGCACCGCGCCGCCAGGTGGCGGTCCACGTCGATGTGGGACCCGTCGACTGCCGCCACGACGTGGTCGTACGGCGCCTCGGGCAGGCCGTGGACAGTGTCGGGCGGCTCCTTGACCTCCGGTGCGGTCCCCCCGAAGTCGCCCCTGCGCCGCCGCTCCTCGTACGCCTCCACGGGAAAGTCGCGCATCACGTCCAGCGCGTTCCTGAGCCGGTGCTCGCGGATCTCGCGGCGCGACCGGAGCTCGTCCGCCATCCCTTCGATCTGCGCTGCGGTGTCGACGAAATCGAGGGGCACTGCGCCTACCCGACCTCCAACCGGTCGCCCTCGATCACCAGCGAGCGCCCGCCGTGCCGCAGCGTCACCCTCGACGCGCGCCGAAGCTCGGCGTACACCTGGTCCATGCGGCGCTCGACCTCGGTGCCGGCATCCCGGGCTGGCCGTCGCGATGCGCCTCCGAAGAGGCTCGGCTGAGGCAGGCTCGTGACGTGGGCCTGGAGCCTGTCGAGGAACGAGCCGAACGTCGCCGCCGACAGCCCCTCCATCGGGCTGCCGTCCTGCGGGTCGACGAACACGAACGACATCGCGATCGAGTCTCCGCCCGCCGGCGCAGGCATCGCCAGGAGCGGCTGGGGCTTGCCCTCGAAGTGCTCCCTCGCGCCGCCGGTGTCCAGAGCGACCTCCCTGAGCGCCGCCTGTACGACGCGCAGCAGCGACGACATGTAGGAGACCGAGACGGTGGCCTGGGCGATCTCGATGCTCAGGACGTATTTGGGTGTGTCCGGGGTTGATGTCATGGCCTGCTAATTATGGGCCGGGGACCCCGCCCGTCCGCCCCTCTGGGTTCCGCCTTTCGCCGGAATCACCATGGTCTTGCGAAGGCCACATAAGGGGATGAAAATGGCGTCGTCTCTTGGCATGGGTGAGGCCGACCCCGCCCCAGGTCCCTCGTCGGGGACTCCTCGGGACGACATGGTGGGGCGACCTGGGCTATTTTCATAGCAATGACGGTATTCGGGTGTCGTTACCATGGCTCACCGGAGTACGCGGGCGTCGCCTACGCGCCGCGTGATCCGCTGCTGGTCGAGGTAGTCCATCAGCGCCAGCGAGTACTTCCTGCTGCCGCCGAACATGTCCCGCACGTCGGCAACGGTGACCTCGCCCGACTCCTGGATCTTCGCCCGTATCGCCTCCACCATCTCCTCGTACGCCGCTGACTCGAACACTACGCTGTCGCTCACCTTCGTGACCCTGCCGTCCTCGACCAGCAGCGAGAGGAGCTCCGGGTCGGGGGGGCTGTCCGTCGGCGGCGAGTAGCGGTTGGACCCTAGCAGTACCATGTACGCGTCGATCTCCCGCTGCTGCGAGTCCGAAACGACACGCACGTGGTCGGGCCGCCGTACGGCCGGGCCGTCCTCGACCAGCACGCCGTCGGCCTCCAGCAGCGCCAGGGCGCTCCCGAACACGGCAGCCTTCATACCCAGGCGGCTCCGAAGCTCCTCCTTGGACGCGCCGCGGCGCAAAGGGAACCTGCCGTGGAACTCCTCCAGGAACGAGCGCGCCTTCGACGACACCCCCGCCCACCCGGCCGACGTGTACACCACGGTACTCTGCACTACTCCCTGTCCTGAGCCTGTCGAAGGGTTGTCACCCAGCGCGACCACCAGCCGCTCGGACGCCATCTGCTTGATCTCCGACACGACCGCGCCCGGCTCCATGTTGGCCCGCCTGGCAAGCTCGCGCAGGTCGACAGGCTCCGACGACTCGATGCCCTTGATCAGCACGTCGCGGTCCGAGCCCGCCTCCATCACGGCCAGCCGCTCCAGCAGGGGGGCGTAGTTGCGCCGGTGGCGTTTGGCGTGGGGGTCGACGACCCTGCCGCCGCCCAGCGTCTCGTGGTTCGAACGCACCACGAAGCAGTCGCCCTTCACCACGGCCTGGGGCTGCTCGAACTTGATCTGCGCCCACGCCGAGTCCCCCGGATCGGCCCTGTCCCGATCCAGCAGCCTCACGCGCCCGACCGTCTCGCTGCTGCCGACGTGTATCGTCGCGAACATGTTGTGCCTGACCGCCCTAGACGCGCCGGGGATCACCTGCAGCCTGACGTCCATGGCCTCGGACGGCGCGAGCCACCCCGGCACCGTGAGCACCTCGCCGCGCTGCACGTCGCCCTGGGATATCCCTGCAACGTTGGCGGCGACTCTGTTGCCGGGGCCTATGCTGTCCACCTTGCGCTTGTGGGACTGGAGACCGCGCACCCGACTCGTGCGGCCCGTCGGCACTATCTCGACGCTCTGCCCGACCGCCAGGCTGCCGTCGATAAGCGTGCCTGTGACGACGGTGCCGAAGCCGGACATGGTGAACGACCGGTCTACGGCCATGCGCGGGCGGCCCAGATCGCGGCGCGGCTCGGTCTCGCCCAGCCTCGCCTCGATCGCCGCCGTCAGCTCTGGGATGCCGTCTCCGGTCGTTGCCGAGACCGCCAGGATGGGCGAGCCCTCCAGCGAGGTGCCCTCCAGCAAGTCCTCCACGTCGGCCTGCACCAACTCCAGCCACTCGTCGTCGACCAGGTCGCGCTTGGTGACCACCGCGAGGCCGCGTTCGACCTGCAGCAGGTCGAGGATGGCGGTGTGCTCGCGCGTCTGGGGCATCACCGACTCGTCGGCGGCTACGATGAGCAGGGCCAGGTCGATACCGCCCACGCCCGCCAGCATGTTGTTCACGAATCGCTCGTGCCCGGGCACGTCGACGATGCTCACCTCGTCACCGCCGGGCAGCGTCAGCCACGCGAAGCCCAGGTCGATGGTCATGCCCCGCTCCTTCTCCTCGCGGAGCCGGTCGGGGTCGATGCCGGTGAGCCTCTCGACGAGCGTGGATTTGCCGTGGTCGACGTGTCCCGCTGTGCCTATGACGAACATGGTGCTTTGGCCGTAATTCTACACCAGCGCGGGCAGACGCCGTTGCGTTCACGTCGAGGGTGACGGGCGAACATATGGGTCTCCACTACGGGTCAGAAGAGCCGGTCGTCGTCGCTGGTCAGCTCCCTCAGCAGGTACCGCTCCAGTGGCTGATGTGCTTGCTGGTCATGGACGACAGCCGGGACGGGTGCACAACTTGCAGTCGCTACTTTCGAACGTCACGCCCCGCTCGGCGACTTGGTAGCCTGCTTTGTTCCCTATCTCCGGTCCGGGAAGCAGAAATGGTGTCGGGGACAGTATTCCATGCCCGATACCGACTGCCTCGCGCACTCACACTGATGACTGATGGCGTGTGAGACGCGACTTCTTCCCACCGGCTACCATCTCTTAGGATCACCTCTGCCATCTTCTGGAAGTCTTCGAATCCCCATGTCTTCCAACGAAGAAGTGCAACTGTCAGACCTCGTTGGGCAAACTGCATCACATACGCCTGTGACGGTATGCCCGTGTCTGCGGTAAGCAGGACACCCTTATGACTAAGGACACACTCCATTAGAGCCGTATCTGGACGCACTGGTGCACCAATCTCTTCATATGAGACTATCGGATAGTGCAGAGCTTTGAGCGCTTCTATTACTGGCCTTGGCACATCTGCGTCGGCCACCAGCATCATGCTGCCTGCAGGAACGAAAGCTCGTAGTCTTCTACTTCCTTGACCTGCTCGTCAGTTAAGTCAGGGTACGCTTCCCTTGGATTGCCGCCAGACTTCAAGACTGAGACAATCGCGGAGGTGGATATTCTCGTTCCCTTTACTGTTGGTGATCCCCCCAGTACCTCCGGGTCCACATCAATATGCTTGAACTTAGTCGGGACAAGCTCCCTTCGTAAGTCTTCCACCAATGCAGGGAAGAAAATGAGAGCCATTCGCTGGGGCCCTTCAGAGGCGGCTATGGGATTCCATTCTTTGTTCTCGGGATCCACCACCACTATAAGGCCATCGCACACATAGATTTTCACCCTCTTCCACGCTGCCTTGTCGCCATTGCCCATGTGCTCAATCGTGTCTAGTGCGACGCGTATTGATTTTGGCTTGATACCATGGTCTTTCAATCTCACGATGAGCCGTATCAGCAAGAGGTCGTCATATGTGTATATGTTCTCGATCCAATTGCCGCGCGTGAACCTACTCGGGCGTAACAGATGCGCCTTCTGCCATGCTTGGAATCTCTGAGTGGGGATACGTGCTATTCGAGCTGCCGTCCTTGCTGAATACACGCCTAGGCTTGCTTCTATCCGTGGTGTTCCAGAGCTGGCCTCGGCTCTAGAGTCTGCAGGATTACTTGATTGTGAGGGAGTGGTGCTGAGGGTCTTGTTTAGCATATGAGATTCTCCTTCGACTAGGCACAGTTAGACTTGGTGAAGTCCGAGCTGATGAATCTCACAAGTCACTCCTGTGCCTGCGCCACTTTGTCGATCACGCCGTCTCCTCACATGTGGTTTGCCCTCCCCGGTTGGCTGGTATGGGTGTTTCGACAGGATAGCCGAACTATGGTAGGGCAGCAAGGGTAACCCAAAGGCTCCCTCACCTTGGATCAAGCCCCACTAGGCCTAGAAGAAGCGGCTGAACACCTCGTTGCCCAGGAGCCGGCCCCTGGGCGTGAGCACGAAGCTCCCGCCCGCCGTCTCCAGCAGCCCGTCGTCTGCCAGCTCGTTGATGACCTCGCCGTACACGTAGGCCGGCGGCTCCCCGAATCGCGCCGTGAACTGGCAGGGATCGACACCCGTATCGAGCCGCAGGCCCATCATCATCGTCTCGGACATCTCCAGCCTGCGGTCGACGGGCTCCGCCACCTCGACGACGGGGATGGAGTCGAAAGGCCTGCCCATGGACTCACGACGCGGCTCGCCAGGCCCCATTCTGCGGATGTACTCCCTCGGCGACCGGATGTTGTGGAATCGGTGCCCGTCCAGGTACGAGTGCGCCCCGGGCCCCACGCCCAGGAACGGGCGGTTCCGCCAGTAGATCAGGTTGTGGCGGCTCTCCCTGCCCGGAGTAGCCCAGTTCGAGATCTCGTAGTGTCTCAGCCCCGCGTCTGCGGTCTTCAGCTCCGCCGCCAGATACATGTCGGCTGCCAGGTCGCCATCCGGCACGGGAATCCTGCCCGCCGCCGCGTCCCGTTCCATGGGCGTCCCACCCTCGAGGGTGAGGCAGTACATTGAGATGTGGCTCGGCCGTAGGCCCAGTGCGGTGTCGAGGGTCGCGATCCACTGCTCCGGCGTCTGGTCCGGCAGCCCATACATCAGGTCGATGCTCACGTTGTCGAAGCCCGCGCTCCGGGACGCATCGAAGGCGTCGATGGCCTCGCGTGCCGAGTGGCGGCGCCCCAGCACCCGCAGCAGGCCGTCGTCCAGGCTCTGCACGCCGATGCTCAGCCGGTTCACGCCAGCTTCCAGTAGTGACGCGAGCTTGCGCTGGTCCAGGTCGTCCGGGTTCGCCTCAGCCGTAACCTCCGCGTCGTCCGCTAGGCCGAACTCCCCCCGAATCGCATCGAGCAGCATGTCCAGGCTGCCCGCAGGCAGGTAGGACGGCGTGCCGCCGCCGAAGAACACCGTCTCGAGCCGCGGCTCGCCCAGCACCTCGCCCCATAGCTCGATCTCCGACCTCAGGGCCGCCAAGTACGGCCCCATCATGGCCTCGATGCCCGCGTACGTGTTGAAGTCGCAGTACGGGCACTTGGTGGCGCAGAAGGGTATGTGGACGTACAGGCCCTCGGGCCGAGACGGGTCGAAATTCACCTGCTTCAATGGCCTCCCGTCCTGCTACACTACACGACATGGAGCGGTCGCACTTCGAACGCCTCGTAGTCGAGGCCTACCGCCTGATACCCCAGGAGCTAATGCAATACCTGGACAATGTCGACGTGGTCGTCGATGACGGCCCGTCGTGGGACCAGCTCGCGGGCCACCAGATCGAAGAAGGGGAAATCCTGCTGGGACTCTATGAGGGCGTCCCCCTCACCGACAGGGACGAGTACGGCATGGTCCTCCCGGACAAGATTACCCTATTCCAGGACTCCATTGAGTCGGTCTGCTCCAGCCGGGACGAGGTCATCGAGCAGATCAGGCTCACCGTAGTCCACGAGGTGGCCCACCACTTCGGCATCGACGACGACCGCCTCCACGAGCTGGGAGTGGGCTAGGACGAGTCCGACTGAAAAGGAAATTGACTGGCGGGATTTGGGTCAATCGCGATAGACTTCGGGCAACAGATATTGATTTCATGTCTCAATAGCAACTTTCCAAGCTTAGCTCCTTCGGGCTTACTCAATACAACACAGAGAGAGCCAATCGCATGCTAAGGAACCCTATCCGGCTAGGCGATCAAATACATTCTCGTGGGGACGGTCATAGTATGACAACAAGCAAGACCTCGTTTTTCCGCATCTTGATGACGGCTACGATGCTCGCCCTGTTAGCGGCGGCCCTGGGGACGGCCTGTCAAGACCCAGATGAAGAGACCCCGGCTCCCGCGGGTGACCTCGAGACCGGCGCTCAGATGATGGACGAGGAAGTCCCAGGCGTGTCCGATGCACGGGTGCTGTTCGGGCAGTCGGCGGCATTCAGCGGCCCTGCGCAGGCGTTGGGCCAGGGGATGCGGTTGGGAATCCAGGCTGCGTTCCACGAACAGAACCAACAGGGCGGGGTACACGGCCGGATGCTGGAGCTGACAACTCTGGACGACCAATATGAGCCGCACCTGGCTTATGGCAACACGCTGAATCTGATTAACAGAGAACGCGTCTTCGCGCTTATTGGTGAAGTGGGAACACCAACGTCTCGCTCGGCGTCGCCATTGGCCAATGCCGAAGATGTGCCGTTCATTGCACCGTTTACGGGCGCCGGTTTCCTCCGGGAGGCTGAGATGGAGAACGTGGTGAACTTGCGGGCTTCGTACCACCAGGAGGCGGAGGAGATGGTGGCGCGCCTCACAGAAGACCTGGGGATATCCCGCGTCGCCGTGCTGTATCAGAACGACTCCTACGGCCAATCAGGGCTGGACGGTGTAGTCGATGCGCTGGGGCGGCGAGGCCTGGAGCTGGCAGCGTCCTGGTACTACCAGCGCAACAGCGACGCGGTAAAGGCCGCCGTTTTCAACATCGTAGAAGCCAGGCCCGAGGCGATCATCATGATTGGGGCATATGCTCCGGTTGCCAAGGCGATTAACGTGGCCCGCGAAGACATAGACCCTGTATTCATGGCGGTGTCCTTTGTGGGCAGCAACGCATTGGCGCAAGAGCTGGGGCCGGATGGCGCCGGCGTTTACGTCACCCAGGTGGTGCCGTTGCCCAACGATACTAACGTTCCCGTAGTCGCCGACTATCGGGCCGCACTGAAGGCGTTCGATGCGAATGCTGTACCGGGGTTCGTCTCGTTGGAGGGGTACCTGGCGGGGCGACTGGCCATAGTGGGTCTTGAAGAGTGCGGCGCGGACGTCAGCCGCGACTGCTTCCTCGATGTCCTGCGAAACTCAGGGACGATTGACCTTCATGGGCTGACCCTCCAGTACGGCCCCGGCGACAACCAGGGATCGGACGCGGTGTTTGTGACCGTTATCGGAGATGATGGAGGTTACCACCTGGTCAACAATCTGGGGGGTGCGCGGTGATGGCACGCCCCCGCGCAACCGCGCCCCTGATAACCGGTGCTCTTGGCGCTCTTGCAATAGTCATCGCCTCGGCAGTGGCCGGCTGGCTGGTCATTAGCAACCTGGAGGCCCAGAACCGAAGAAGCGGAGACGCCGAGATCCTGGCAGACCTCGCCGTGATAAACAGGCTGTCGAGCACACTGGCGATAGCTGCATCCGTTCCGACCAACTCCCGTATGACTCCCGAAAGCATAGCCGAGGAGACGAACGCCATCGCCAGCAATGAGGCCCGGTTGGCCGAACGCCTGTTGGGCCTTGAAGGGCGAGGTTATGGCGACAAGGTGGAACGAGTACGTCAACAGGCCGATTTACTCACTGCAAACGTGTCGCGAATTGAAGATGAGCGGCCCGTCTTGCTGGAGGCGATCCTTGCCGGTGAACGCACCTGGCAGCAGCTTCTTTTTTCCACCAATCAGAAACTGCTACCGGCCATCAGCTCCAGTCTGGACAACCAGTTCTACTACGTGATGACGGGCAGGAGCGATTTCAGGGATGCTGAGGCGGCCGCCTCCGGTACTCTGCCCGAGGAGGAGTATCTTCGTTACTGGCACCTCGCCACACTATTGGAGTGGACATTCAGCGCGCACCGGAGCCTGCTGGCGGCGAATCTCAGCAGCCAGGATGACCCAACGCGATTAGCCAGCAATGAGGAGAGTTTCGATACGGCGTCCCAGCGCATGAAGCACAGCATCGCGTATCTTGCGGAAGGCGGCGGGCCGGACCTGATTCCTGAGGTGATTCCCCTTGCCAACCGGCTGTTGGGCGCCGGCGCGGGAGAGGACAGCGCCCTGGATGCTATGAGGCTGAGGGCGTCAATGGTGGCTCGGGAGCGCCAGCTGATCCAAGCCAACAGGCACATTCTGGCCAGTCTGCAGGGGGAAGTGAACGGCCTGGTTGCAGAGGTCGAGCAGAGTTCGGCGGCTGCGGGGGACCGGTACGGGCAGGCAGTGTCCAATGGACGCATCACCATCCTGGTGATTGCCGTCGGTGGAGTCCTTGGGACGCTGCTCGTCGCAGGCTACTCCGGCTTCAAGTCGCGTCGGCGCATGTCTGTGTCCCTGGCCGTAGGCTCCCTGGGTGCCCTTGCCATCATCATCGCTGCGGCGGTGGCCGGCTGGCTGGTCATTGACAGTCTGGAGGCTGAGACCCGGGGCCGCGGCGACGTCGAGGTCCTGGCCGCGGCGGTGGAGGTGACTCGACGCTCAAGCGCGCTGGCATCGACTGCATCCGTGGCCAGCAATGCCCGGATGACTCCCGAAGGCATAGCCGAGGCCAGGGCAGCCATCGCCAGCAATGAGGCAGAACTGGCCGACTCGCTCACGGCCCTCGAAGGCCGTGGCTATGATGACAGAGTGGAGCGCATAGGTCAGCAGGTCAACCTGCTGACGGCCAACGTGTCCAGAATCGAGGATGAGCGGCCAGCCCTGCTGGAGGCCATTCTGGACGGTGAGCGGAACTGGCAGGAGCTCAGCCTGTCCACGAACTATGAGCTTCTTCCCGCCATCGGTTCGAGCCTGGACAACCAGTTCTACTACATGATGACGGGTAGAAGCGATTTCAGAGGTGGAAGCCCTTCGGGTCCCGACCGTCTGTCCGAGGAGGAATTCCTTCGCTACTGGCATATGGCCACGCTGATGGAATCGGTGTCAAGAGGCTACTGGACGCTCGACTTTGCGAACAGGTTGACGATTCCGGCGCTAGCGGCACGGGTCGAAGAGACCTTCGATACCGCGGCCCAGCGTATGGAACGCAGCATCGAGTATCTCTCGGAGAGTGGTGGTCCGGAACTGAATGCTGAGGTGATTCCCCTTGCCAATCGGCTACTAGACGCCGGCGCTGGCGAGAACGGCGCCCTGGACGCCATGAAGTTGCGAACGTCGATGGTGGCACGGGAGCGCAAACTGATTGGAGCTAACAGGCAGATCCTGGCCGGACTGCAAGGGGAATTAGACGGCCTGGTTCTAGGGGTCGAGCAGAGCTCGGCGGCTGCGGGGGACCGGTACGCGCAGGCAGCGTCCAATGGACGGATCATCATCCTTCTGATAGCCATCGTTGGAATCGCTGGGACGTTGCTGATTGCGGGTTACAGCAGCGTCAGGGTTCGCCAAGAGGCCGGCTGACCTCCAGGACTCTATAGAGTCGATTCGCTCCAGCCGTGAAGAGGCCATCGAGCAGATCAGGCTCACCATCGTCCACGAGGTAGCCCACCACTTCGGCATCGACGACGACCGCTCCACGAGCTAGGAGCGGGCTAGGCTCGGGCCTCCTCTACCTTGACGGGAGAGGATTGAGGTGAGGGTGAGGCCATTCAGCCTTTGCGTCAGCCCTCTAGCGAATTGTGCCGAAGGATCAGTGGTTGGTTCGAGTCCTGATAGGTGGAGAATCGAGAATACCTACGTTGGAGTTCGCTTTGGCTTGCCTTCAGGTCTCTACCACGAACTGAGCGTAACAACCCGGACTATGCAGACGGAGGGCCCTATTGACGACCGACAAGGCACCGGAAGCCGAATCAAAATCTGAGGGAGCCGCCAACCCTTCCAAGCTATGCTTCGGGGCCGACTGCTTCTCCGGAGAAGCCATTCAGGAACAGACGTTCACGGAACGACTGGAAGGTAATCACGTTGTGAAATCGGCCTCGGCTGTTGTCGTTCCACCCTCGGAGGTTCGGTGGGACTACCACACTGAAGCTTCATTGGAGGGACCCAAGGGGTTGCGCCAAAGGGGCGCATGCGTCAGTGCCGCATGGCGAGACGATGGATCAATGGAGTTCCTGATAGAGGGGGCGATTTGGGAGTTAGGTCGGGCATCCATCAAGAACATTGAAATCTTCGGTATGTCCAATGAAGAGATAGCATACTGGTTCCCTCAACTCACCGGGCTCGTTCGCGGAGTAGAAGTGCCGGGTCTGACATTGGATACGGAACTACGACCATTCATGTATGCCGTCCCGCTAGAGGGGCTTACGGCCAAGGGCGACAGAAAGTTCTTCTTCATCAGGGACTTCGGCATTACCTCCGGTGATGCCGACGACGTCTTCAATCCGCTCCTAGCCGACTCCAATATCGGCAAGGTTGAGTCAGTTTGGCAGCCAGAGGTTCCAAAGGCCTGGGGCGTTGTGTTCGCGCGGGATCTTATAGAGGCTGAAGGCCTTGCTCTAGGCAGAGCTCAGTTTACAGCTGACCTGATTAGCTTCAGCCTTCGTACCGGCATGAGTCGCTTCGACACCCGGTACGAATCTGAGCTCCTCGAATGGGATGTTGACCTGGGCAGGTCCAGGGTGACCCTGCAACCTTGGGTGCTCCTCTTGGATCAAAAGAATACAAAAGGATGGATCAGGACACTTCCTCTCATTGACCAAGACACTAAAGTCGACCTCGACGATGTATACGACAGGATTTCATTCTTCGCGGAACACTTCCTTGAGGCATCTGAAGCAGGGGACTTCGTAGATCAGACTGAGCAACGCTCGTTGACTGACCGGGAACGAAAGCTCTCTGCTGGCATACAGCGCTCTTTGAGGTGGCTTGGGATTGCTTCAAGTGAAGAAGGGGTCTCTGATCAGTTCATTGCCACCTGGATTTCCTTGGAGTCGATATTGAATGCCATAGACTACCCCGGTGTCTTCGACGGGCCTCGGGAGTCGGTGAGGGACAGGCTTAGAGAAGCTATCGCCGCGCTTCAGCTCCCTACACAGGCTATCCATCCGTTGATGATTTCGAAAGAGATGATCTCGGGAAGAGTGTTGCAGAACCAGTGGCCGCCTAGGACGAAGCTCGAACTGTTTGCGAAGGCATGGGGAGTTCATCTTAAACCAGGCGACTCAGAACTCGTACGCGACCTAAGTCGTTTGCGAAATGAAGTATTCCATGACGGAAGGAATGACCCTTCGGTTTCAAGCCAACAACTGAGACAACTACAGTACCTGGTTGAGCGTCTCGTGTCTGCAGCTTCGGTCTATGGGTATGAAGACATCGAGGACCAGGATCACTATCAACTGCAATTTGGAGAGATTGGACCAGAGGGCGGAGGAGCGCCTCTGTCCCTGGACGGGCGAGATGTCCCTTACGGCCTCAGGATATCTAAGGACCAGGAAGGGAGGTTCATCCAGGAGTTCGTCATAGAGGGCAAAATCTATAATGACCTGAATTCAGAAGTATCGTTCACCAAGAAACAATGATTGCGTTGCCCAAGGGCGCCCGCAGACTTGTCTCGACACTTCTGAGTGAAGCGAGGATGCGAGTTGGTGAGCCACCACTCACCTCCCCCTGCATTACTTCAGATTGGCCTCTTGCCCGGCGAGGATGACTGCTGTCCCGTCTCAGTCAGGCCTATGGGCAAGGAACGACACCCGTGTGAAGCCAGCCGATCACCACTGGCCTCCTAGAATCCCCATATGAACACATCGTCGGAATGCATGAACATGGTTCCCGATGAGCGGGAGGTTCATCACATATTCTGGGAGGGCCTATCGATGGCCGAAGGGACACTTGGCGCACGCAGCCCCGGCTGGCAGTACAAAGTCCAACTGCGAGACACTCCGCCTTATCCTGAAACCGTGATAGTCGGTCCTGAGTTGGTCTGTGTGTGGCTCACCAAGGACCGGAGTAGGGTCGGCTACCTATATGAGGCAGGACACGAGGCAGTGCATTGCCTGAATCCTGGGCCGCCAGATGCAACATATCTCGAAGAGGCTGTCGCTGCAGCGTTCAGTCGATGGCTTGTATCCAACCGTTTCGGTCAGATAGGGCTGGAAAAGACCAAGCTAACCGAGGACTATGGCAAGGCCTTGCAGATGGCATCCGCTATCGACGTGGACGTGGTGAGGCTCGGTAGACGGCTACGCGGCCACACCGGATCCCTGAGGGATGTTTCCTCTGCAACGATCCGGGAGCTGTACCCACGGTGTCCAGATTCGACCGTTCAGCAGATTCTTGCGGCCTTCCCTAGGCAGGGTGATCGTGGAAGCACTGGCGATATCGGGGCGACTGGGCAGTCGTGCTCTCCTACTAGGGGGCCAGCCGTGCCTCAGGACATGCAGGGGTCATAGGCGTAACGGAAACCACTCCCGCGTTAGCATCCACAGCAGATCCAAGATATCCGGCCTACCGTCTCCCGCGGCCACCCAGCCACAGCTCGAAGATGGTACTTGTGTTGGTGCACCGTGGTGGGCCGAGACCCGAGTCGTCGGAGTCGGCAACCGACTATAGGTCCAAGACGAGCTTCAAGGTAAGGTTCTAGATTCTGTCAAGTTTGGTGGTCCCGACTGCATTTGCTCATGGGGAGGCGAGAAGTAGGATCCTGAGCGCTAGTTGGAAAACCCAGAGGAAGGTAGGTCGTCCGGTGGCGGCAGAGGAAATAGATGCTCGTACAGGAAGCGGCCTAGCATCAGCACTTGTTCTATCAGGTCGGTCGGCAACTCGTCCTTGTCTTTCGCCGGTGCATACCTGAAGTACTGGGAGATGTCGTGGGGATCCCTTACACTGTCGATACGCTTGAGCGACTCTTCGAACCAATCTTCGGAGATTCTCGCGCCAGGGTCGTTGCTGTTTACAAAGGCCGTGTAATGGCTTTGCCTTATCCTGTCCGTAATTTCGTCCCACTCCGCTCGGGCTTGCTTCTCTGTAGGGGCCGGGCCCGGTAACTGTTTGTGCGAGCGTTCATGAATCTCCCTAACGTCAGTTTCCACTTGAACTCTGAATGATGCGTAGTCTGCGGCGAATGCTCTTGACTCGGCTACGAGTTCTTCCTGGAGTGAATTCGGGAGCCCCTCGAACAGTTTGACAATGTGATGGCCGGACCTGAACTCGAACCTGCTGAATTCGTGGAAGTTGGCATGGGTCATAACTGCTTTCAGGCACAGTTCTATCGCCAACATGACGTTTGTCATCATCACCCGTTCCCTGTCCAGGTGATTGCCCTGCACAAAGCCCCAGACTTTTTCCATCTGCATGGAGTTGTAGAATGCAAGCGGGTTCATGGGCCAAGGTACGCGGACAGTGGTGTGGCCGCTCAGCAGTCGTAAGACTTCCAACTGCCTGTACAGCCGGCCTGCTTCCGACATCGAGAAGTAGTCCATGAGCTTGCCTGTCATGTAATAGACATTGCCTCGCCTCCAGAAGTTGTGGTGCTCGCTTGCCTCCATCCCGGTCAACAGGGTCGGTTCCGACAGTTGGAAATACCTGGGTCTGTCTTTTGGCTTCACTTCCCTGATGTTCAGGAAGCCATACGGCAGTCTCGCCCTGAGGTTCGCAATCCAAGAGCCTTCAACGGGCAAGTCGCAATAGTTTCTGACCATGTCATTCGTTCCCTGGATCCGCGGTATTGTGCTGTCAGGTGGCCCATGACGGTTCTGTCTACCGTATACATTGGCTGGTCCGATACTGGCGCATCACCCCAGCAGCTCTGAGGCTAGCTCCACGAAGTCCCTAACTACGACCTCGGGCTGGTAATCCGACACCTCCGTTGGAAGGCCGTATCTGTTGACGTAGGCCGCCCTGAAGCCGCACGCCTGGGCGCCCAGGATGTCGAACGAGTGCGCGGCCACCATCATGATCTCCGATGGCTCGCAGCCCAGCCGCTGTACCGCCTTGCGGTATATGCCGGGTGAAGGCTTGAACGCACCAACCTGTTCCACGGATATGATGGCGTCGAACCCTACCGGCACGTTGTTGCCCAGCAGCTCCTCCAGGTACCACTGCTCCCCGTTCGAGAGCGCGACCAGCCCGTAGCGCTCCTCCAATTGTCGCAGCCCCTGGATGGCGTCGCCGAAGGGTTGCAGCCCCTTGTAGGCCTGCATGAACTCCCGGACCGCCTCGCCTGTATAGCCGACGCCGTGCTTCTTCAGGCAGTAGACGAACGCCCGCCGGCAGGTCTCGAGGTAGCCGCTGTGGCCCAGTATGAGCAGGTTGTCCTGGTACTGCTCAATACGCTGCCGCTCCCGCCACTCGGCGTAGAACGCCTCGCCCGTCATCTCGGAGCCATGCGCCGCCAGGAAGTCTCCGGCAGGACCGGCCAGGCTGCCCCTGAGGTCCATCACCGTGCCGAAGATGTCGAACGCCAGGTACTTCACACGGGGGAAGGGGGCGTCAGCCATTCGTTAGCTCCCTTGCTGAAGGTCGATGGTGAAGGTGTTGGTTGCGAGTACCCCTCATCCCTTCGACCCTTCGACAGGTTCAGGACAGGCCTAACACTCTTGGCATGGTCGAGGCCGACCCCGCCCCAGGTCCCTCGGGGCTCGGGACGACATGGTGGATGACTTTGCTGTTCTCATAGGATTGACGTTGTGCCAGGGTTTCTACCAGGGGAGAAGGGACTGTAGGGAGCACCCTGTCAGCCCCTCGCGGCGGCCGAGCGCAGCCCCGCGATCGCCTGGGCGATGCAGGCGCTGCCATACACGGCCGAGCCTGCGACCAGCGCGTCGGCCCCCGCCGCCGCCGCAACACCCGCCGTCGCGGGCCCGATCCCCCCATCTATCTGGATCTCCGCAGGCAGCCCGCGCGCATCCAGCGTCGCCCGGAGCTGGGCTATCTTGGGCACGACCGACTCGATGAAAGCCTGGCCTGCGTAGCCCGGGTTCACCGTCATCACCAGCACCATGGCCAGCTCAGGCAGCACATCGTCGACCGCCGAAGCCGGCGTATCCGGATTGATGGCGACGCCCGCGCCCATCCCTGCGTCCTTCACCTGCTGCACCGCCTGATCGAGCTGTATGGGCGACTCGGCGTGCACAGTCATAACGTCGGCGCCCGCGCCCGCCAACTCGTCGACGAAGTTCTGCGGCTCCATCACCATCATGTGGATGTCCAGCGGCAGCGTGGTACGGCCCCGTATCGCCTCGACGATCATCGGCCCGAAGGTCAGCGGCGGCACGAACCGGCCGTCCATGATGTCGACGTGAATGCCGTCGGCCCCGCCCGCCTCGGCCTCAGCCACCTGGTCGCCCAGCCTGGCGAAGTCCGCCGACAGGATGGACGGCACAATCCGGACGGCGCGGTCAGCCACCGGATTCAGTCTCCAGCGACCGCTCGGCGGCCTCAATTGCCTGCAGCACCTGTTCGGACGCGGCGCCGCCGGGGACGTCCCTGGCCTCGATCGACGAGTCCACCGTGATCTCCAGCACGTCCTCGGCGAACAGGTCGGAGAACTGCCGGTAGTCGTCCATGGTCAGGTCGGACAGCGTCCTGCCGGTATCGGAAGCGTGGATGGAGAGCCGCGCCGACACCCCGTGCGCCTCCCTGAAGGGCATGCCCCTGGCGACGAGGTAGTCGGCGATGTCGGTCGCCAGCACGTGGCTGGCCTCCGCGGCACGGCGCAGCCTCGCCTCGTCCAGGGTCAGCGACTCGTACATGCCGGTCATCACCCCGAGCGTGCCAAGGAGCGTGTCCAGCGTGTCGAAGAAGCCCTCCTTGTCCTCCTGCAGGTCCCGGTTGTAGGTGAGCGGCAGGCCCTTCAGCACCGTGAGCAGCGAGACCAGGTTGCCGACGACCCGGCCGGTCTTACCCCGTGCCAGCTCCGCGAAGTCGGGGTTGCGCTTCTGCGGCATCATGCTGCTGCCCGTCGTGTACTCGTCTGGCAACTTGACGAACGCGAACTCGTCCGACGTCCACAGGACAAGCTCCTCGCCCATCCGCGACATGTGCACGGCACACGTAGCCGCCGCCGCGTGGAAGTCGACCAGGAAGTCGCGGTCCGATACGGCGTCCATGCTGTTCGCGCTGATCGCCGAGAAGCCGAGCTCGGCCGCCACCGACTCGCGGTCGATGGGGTAGGGGACGCCCGCCAGCGCGCCGCTGCCCAGCGGCATCACGTCGGCCCGGCTCCGTGCCTGCCGGAACCGCTGGGCGTCCCGCCCCAGCATCTCGAAGTAGGCGAGCGAGTGGTGGGCGAAGTAGACGGGCTGGGCGCGCTGGAGGTGGGTGTAGCCGGGCATGACCACCGCGGCGTTTGCCCGCGCCTGGCCCACAAGAGCCCGCCGCAGAGCGTGTATCTGGCCCAGCACCTCGTCGATGGCCGCCATCGCGTAGAGCCGCATGTCCGTCGCGACCTGGTCGTTGCGGGAGCGCGCCGTGTGGAGCCTTCCCGCTGCGGCGCCGATCTTCTCGTGCAGCCGCCGCTCGATGTTCATGTGGATGTCTTCGAGCTCGGGCCGCCACGGGAAGCTGCCCGACTCGATCTCACTGCGGATCTCCCCAAGGCCGGCCACGATCACGTCCGCGTCCTCGGACGCGATGATCCCCTGGCGCGCCAGCATCCGCGCGTGAGCTATCGACCCGGCGATGTCCTGCCGGTACAGCCGCCTGTCGTAGTGGATCGAGACCGTGTAGTCCGAGGGCGTGTCCATCAACGGCTGGTCCCTACCCGGGCCTCTTGGAGACGAGGAACCGCCGCCGCAGCGTGACGACCTTCTCACCATGCTGGTTGTGGGCGCGGCTCTCCATGTACACGATGCCCCTCTCCGGGCGGCTCCGCGACTCCCGCACCTCCAGGATCTCGCTCTCGCCGTATATCGTGTCGCCGTGGAAGACCGGCGCGTCGTGGGTGATCTTCTCGTACTCCAGGTTGGCCACGGCCTTGCCCGACGTGTCCCGCACGCTCATCCCGACGAGCAGGCTGATCACCAGCGGCCCCACCACCAGAATCTTCCCGTGCTGGTGGTCCTTCATGTAGTTCTCGTCCGTGTGGAGCGGGTTCGTGTTCATCGTCAGCAGCGAGAACAGGTGGTTGTCCGCCTCCGTGATCGTCTTGCCCGGCCAGTGCCTGAACACGTCCCCCACCTGGAAGTCCTCCAGGTACCCGCCAAAAGAGTCCCGCGCGTCATGAATCATCGTCTTGGGCCCTCACTCATTCCCATCAGTCTCGTAGTCGGTGCCTTCCTCCCGAACGGCTGCGGCACCCGGCCGCAGATTGCGCGCGGTGGCTTCCCCATGCTCCTCGAAGTCGAGAGTCTTGAGGTCCTCCAGGTCGAGCCTCGACGAGGCATCGAGTATTTCGACCCCAACCACCCGGCGCTCACAATCGATGTCGACCGCAACGTGGTCGTCGACAAGGGTGGTTTCCACGCCTCCCTTGCTGGACGTGATCTGCATGTACGCCGCGTCCACCGACGGATCGTATGTGACTCTCATCGCTCCTATTGCCACAGCCGTCGCTGAGGATTGTATCAAGAAGCCCGGCCGTGAGGAGGTCTCAGCGAGGTCTCAACGAAGCACGTTGAGCACAGATTCGTTCGCCCTGAGCCTGTCGAAGGGCAGTGCTCCGCCAAGCGATCGAGACAGAGGGCGTAGTGCCGGCGACGCCTACCCCCGCCTATACGAAGAACCCTGCTTGCGCCCCACGTTCTTCGCCGATATCCCCAGGACGCGCAGGAACCCCTCCGCGTCCGCGTGGTCGTAGGAGCCCATCGCCTCCATCGACGAATCGTCCGTGTACAGCGAGTGCGGCATCGCCTCGGGCGTGTCCTCGGCGGACTCGAAGTACAGCTCACCCCGGTACATCCTGACCGAGATCGTGCCCGTGCACAGCTCGGTCAGCGGCTGCAGCGCCGCAAGCGCCGACGTCGTCGCCAGGTCCAGCCAGTAGCCCTGGTATATCTGCCTGCTGATTGTCTTAGAAATCTGCTCGAACCACTCTGTCGCTCGCCGGTCGAGCACGAACTGGAGCAGGTACTCGTAGCTGCGGCCCAGGAGCTCCATCCCCGGCGCCTCGTAGATCCCGCGGGACTTGATGCCCACGAACCGGTTCTCGACCACGTGTGTGCCGATGCCGACCCCGTGGAGGCCCGCGATGTGGTTCGCCTCCTCGAAGGCCGCCACCGGGTCCAGCGCCTTGCCGTTCAGTGCCACCGGTACGCCGGCCTCCCAGCGCACGGTCGCCGTCTCGGGCGTGTCCGGCGCGTCCCAGGCCCACACGCCCATGCCCGGCTCCACGAAGTACGGCGGGAGCGTCACGTCCTCCAGGTCGCCCGCCTCGTGGGTCAGTCCCAGGAAGTTCGCGTCCGTCGAGTACCTTGACTCGGCCGCGGGCCTGATGGGTATCTCGTTCGCCTCGCAGTAGTCCAGCATCTGCTGGCGCCCCGGGAACTCCGACACGTACTCCGGGTCCCGCCACGGCGCATACACCGTGACCCCCGGCGCGAGCATGTTCGTCGCGAGCTGGAACCGCACCTGGTCGTTCCCACGGCCGGTCGCGCCGTGGAACAGGACGTCGATGCCCCGCTCTTCCAGCTCCGGCAGGATGGCCGCGACCGTAACCGGTCGAGCGATCCCCGTCGTGTTCCAGTAGCCGCCCTCGTACCGCGCCTGGGACTGGATGACCTTCAGCCCCGCCTCTGCCAGCGGCTCCTTGCCGGGCACGATGCGCGCGTCCGCCGCGCCGCTCCCAACCATCCGGTCGGCGATCGCGCCGATGTTCTCCTCGTCCGGCTGGCCCAGGTCCACCGTGAAGCCGTGTACCTCCAGCCCCTTCTCACGCAGCCAGTGCGTAGTAGTGCAGCTGTCCAGCCCACCAGACACAGCACCCCCCACCACCGTCACACCCCTGTCCCGCAACTCACGCCAGTTCATGGACTAGCTTGCCACCTGCCCTATGGCCGCATCCAGCCGCTCCAGGCCCGCGTCGATCTCTTCCTTCGTGATCGTCAGCGGTGGCATGATCCTGATCGCCGTCGGCTTCGGCGCGTTCAGCAGCAGCCCCCGCCCGTTGCACTCCGTCAGCAGGTCCGCCGAGATCTCGTCGCTGAACTCCACCGCGATCAGCAGCCCGACGCCCCTCACCTCCGTCACGACGTCGTGGGAGTCCCATATCCGCCGCAGCCCGGCCCGCATGTACTCGCCCATCTCGCGGGCGTGGCTCGGGACGTCGTTGTCGATGATGTAGCGCGTCGACGCGGCAGCCGCCGCGCAGGTGAGCGCATTACCGCCGAACGTAGACCCGTGCTCGCCCAGCGGCTCGAAGACCGCCGCGTGCTCCTTCGCCAGGAACGCGCCGATGGGCACGCCGCCGCCGAGGCCCTTCGCCAGCGTCATCACGTCCGGCTCCACGCCCGACACCTCGTACCCGAACAGCGTCCCCAGCCTGCCCAGCCCCGTCTGTACTTCGTCGAATATAAGCAGGATGCCGTTCTCGTCGCACCAATCGCGCAGCTTCGCCAGGTACCCCGGCGAGGGCACGTTCACGCCGCCCTCTCCCTGCACCGGCTCGACCATCACGGCGGCGGTCCGGTCGGTCGTAGCCCTCCGGACCGCGTCGAAGTCGTCGAACTCGACGTGCACGAAGCCCCGCGGCAGCGGCAGGAACGGGTCTTGGTCGTGCGGCTTGCCGGTCGCCGACCACGTGGAGAGTGTCCGCCCATGGAAGGAGTTGAGGGCGGTGATGACCTGGAAGGCGCCGTTCCGATGCAGCTTGCCGTACTTGCGGGCCAGCTTGAACGCGCCCTCGTTGGCCTCGGCCCCGCTGTTGCAGAAGAACACCCTGTCGAGGCAGCTGTTGTCGACCAGGAGCTGCGCCAGCTCCAACTGCGGCACCGTGTAGAACTGGTTGGACGTCTGCACCAGCGTCCGTGCCTGCTCGGCCACCGCCTCAGCTATCGCGGCGTTTGCGTGGCCGACATTGTTGACGGCCCAACCCGCCGTGAAGTCCAGGTACTCCTTGCCCTCGTCGTCCCACACACGCGTACCCTCGCCACGCACGATGACGATGGGCTGCCGCCGCACGCAGAACATGTAATACTCCGCTTCGATCGCCTTCCAGTCAGTCGTCATTGCTTCACCACCCTAGTTTTTCTCATGCCGCCCCTCTTAGCCGAGTGGAGGCAAGATTGCTCGCACTGCTGGAGCACTGCCCTTCGACAGGCTCAGGGCGAACGTTCTTCCTCTGTGCCCGCTGGCTAGCACTCTTCCCCAATTCCCCTCCTACTGCCCGCCCGACTGATTCCGCAGGTCCTCCAGCGCCTTCTCCAGGTCCTCCAGGCCCTTCTTCAGCCCGTCGATGGCGTCGTTGATCCTGTCGAACCCGGCCTGGAAGTTGGTCGTTGGCACGACCTCCGTCGTTGCCGGAGCCGCCGGGTCCTCTCGGGTCTCCAGTGCGTATCCCGTCAACGTCTGGACCGCGTCGGGCACGGAGTCGGCCATCACCACGGTCTCGCCCGTCGCCAGTATCACCTGCTTGAGCTCGGGGAAGTCGATCCCCTCGGCCTGCAGGTAGACCGGCTCCGCGTACAGCAGGCCGAACTCCTCCTCCGTGGCGACTGGGATGACCAGCAGGTTGCCCCTGATGCAGAATGAGCCCTCCTGGCACCTCAGCGTGAACCACTGCGAGATGAACGGGTCGTTGTCGATCTTCGCCTCGACCTGCTGCGGGCTGTCGACCTGCCGCTCCTTCGGGAACCGGAACGCCACCAGCTCCCCGTAGTTCGGCGCGTCGTTTCGCGCCGCAAGCCAGCCGGCCAGGATGGGGGGCTGGTTCCGCGTGTATGGGATCAGCAGCACGAACTCCTCCCGCTCCTCGCCCGGGATCTTCATGATCACGTAGTAGGGCTTCACCTCCAGGAGCTGCTCGCCCTGGCCGAACTTCTCTTCCGGTATGTCCCAGATGTCCTCCAGGTTGTAGAAGTCCTGCGGGTCCAGCATGTGGTACCTCAGGTACTTGTCCGCCTGGATGCCGAACAGGTCCTGCGGGTACCTCACGTGGCTCCGCAGCGACTCGGGCATCTGGTCCTTGTCCGTAAACAGGTCGGGGAAGATTGACTGGTAGGTCCGCACCATCGGGTCGGACGTGTCCCATACGTAGAACGTGAGCGATCCGTTGAACGCATCCACCACCACCTTCACGCTGTTGCGGATGTAGTTGAACCCGCCCTCGGGGGCCGGGTCCGAGTACGGGTACTTGTCGCTGACGGTGAAGGCGTCCTGCACCCAGAACAGCCCCTCCTCCTGCGCCACGATGTATGGGTCGCTGTCCAGCATCAGGAACGGCGCGACCGTCGCGATCCGCTCCTGTATCTCCCGCCTGTACTGGATGCGGCTCTCCGACGTGATCTCAGGGCTGATGAGGATGTTGATGTCCGTGAACTGCCAGGCATAGGCCGCCCGCCGGATGATGCCGCTCATTTCAACGCCGCCGCTCCCGAAGTAGGTCGTGCTCTTCAGCTCCTCCCCGGCTGCCTGGTAGTCCAGCTCCTCCGTCTGTGTCTTGACGATCACGTAGTCGGTCGTCTCTTCGCCGTAGTAGATGCGGGGGTTCTGCACGCGAAGCTCAGGCGCGGCGTTCTCGTCGAGCGGCCTCACCTCGATCACCCCGTCCTCCGGGATGTCCTTCGCGAAGAACTCCGGCCTGCCCTCAGACGTGAACTCCGTCACAGGGCTCATGGCGACCCCGAACCCGTGGGTGTAGCGCAGCTTCCGGTTCACCCAGGTCTGGGCGTCCTCGTCCAGCTTGTCCGGCACCACCTCCCGCGCCGCCAGCATCACCTGCCTGTACCGATCGTCCACGTAGTACCGGTCCACGTCCGCGTCCTTGAAGTCGTAGTAAGGCCTGATGAGCTGGATCTGCTTGTACACGTTCGACAGCGGCCCGTGGTCCCACAGTCGGATGTTGTCGATGGTCTGCGGGTTCGCGCTCACCATCTCAGCCGTCAGCCCCGGGTCGACCGGGTAGAGCTGCTCGGCAATCCCGTCGAGCCCGAACCCCTGCCGCGTGAACTCGATGTTCCGTGCGATGTACGGCTCCTCACGGGCGAACTCGGCCGGGCGCACCCGCAGGCGCTGCGTAGCGTTCGGCCATACCACGCCCAGCAGGATGCTCAGCACCACGAACAGCGCCACCGCGCCGACCAGCAGCCTTACCCCGCGCAGGTACGCATTGACCAGTATCAGGATGCCGCTGGCCAGCGCCACGATCGTCAGGATCATCAGCGCGTTCTTCCGCACGTTCAGGTCCGTGTAAGCCGCGCCGAACACCACCGCCTGGTCCGACAGCAGCAGACCCCACCTGTCGAGCCACAGCCCCGCGCCTATGATCACCATCACCAGCGCGCCCATTATCGAGACCTGCAGCTTGATCCCGGGCGTGATCTGCAGTCCCACGCCGCGGAAGCTGAAGTTGATGAAGTAGACGGCGAAGGTCGCCAGCGTGATCACTATCGCAGCGCCGAGCGCCCAGCCCTGCAGCAGCTCGTACAGCGGCAGCACGAAGACGTAGAACGACACGTCGTTGCCGTAGACAGGGTCGGTCACGCCGAACGACGCCGCGTTGTCGTAGCGCAGGAACACCTCCCACTGCCCGGCCGCAATCACCCCGAATATCGCGCTCAGCACCAGAACGCCCACGGCAGTGCCCCAGAAGATCAGGCGCTTCAGCATGCTCCGCACCTGCGGGGGCAGCGGCGTCTCCTCGGGCCCCTGAGACACGCGGTGGGCGAAGTAGACCGCGATGCCGCAGGCTATGGCGAAGATGACCGCCCCGCCGGCGAACAGCGCGATGCGCGTCACCAAAACCTTCAGATAGACCCCCCGAAAGTCCAGCGAGCCGAACCAAAGCCAGTCCGTATACACGCCCCGCAGGAATGATATCGCCACCACCAGGGCGATCAGGGCGGCGATGATCACCACCCACTTTAGCCTGCCCCCAAGCTGCGTGGGCAGTGACCCCGTCAGGTCCGTGAAATAGTCAGAATCCTGCTGAAATGACATTCCTTTACCTCAACTCAGTCTCGTCCCTGTGTCTGCGTCCTGCAGCGCCTCGATCAGCGCGCCTGCCTTGCGCCCGTCGACTATGTGGGCCGAGCTCACGCTCTCCAGCGCCCTGAGGCACGCCCCGAGCTTCGGGACCATACCCCCGGCGATCACGTTCGACTCCATCAGGCGCCGGGCGTGGCGCCGCGTGAGCCTGGGGACCAGCCGCCGGGAGGCGTCGAGCACGCCCTCCACGTCTGTCAGCATGACCAGCCGCTCCACGTCGAGGGCCGCGGCCATCTCGCCCGCAACCGTGTCGGCGTTCATGTTCAGCAATTGGGGCTCGCCCCCGTCGCTGGAGACGGCTATAGACGCCACGACGGGGATGTACCCGGCGTCCACCAGGGCGTGCACCGGCCCGGGGTCGATCTTCGTTACTTCGCCCACCAGGCCAAGCTGGGGGTCGGCAATGCGCGCCTCGATCATCCCGCCGTCGACGCCCGACAGCCCGACGGCACGGCCGCCAAGCCCGTTCAACTCGGCCACGAGCTGTTTGTTCACCAGCCCGGTCAGCACGGCGACGGCGATTTCGAGGCTGGGCTCGTCGGTCACCCGCAGGCCCCGTATGAACCTGGGGCGCACGCCCTGGCGCTGCATCCAGTCGGAGACGACCTTGCCGCCGCCGTGAACGACCACGGGGCGAGCGCCGCCGCGCTGGAGCGCCACCACGTCCCGAAGGCTCGTGTCGTGGCTCCCCAGCGTGCTTCCGCCTATCTTTACTACAATCGTCCCAAGCTGAAATTCCGCTCCGGGCTCCGGCTCCGCATCCGGCGCCTCTTCCCGCGCCGCATGCCCCTCCGAAAGCCGCTCTACGACCATGACGAGAGCCCCCTCGTCCCTCCACGTAGCCCCCTCTCCCTCGACGGGAGAGGGTTGGGGTGAGGGTGAAGGATCGGCTTCTGCAATCTGTTTCCCTTTCAGGCGTGGGCTGGGTCCCGGCTTTCGCCGGAATGGCGGTCGCGACGCAAGGGAAAATGGACTGCCGAGGCTCTCATTCCCTACGTGCTGTAGGCCGAGTTGAACGTGACGTACTCCTCAGTGAGGTCGCAGCCCCACGCCGTCCCGCTCGCGCCTCCGGCGTTCACGTTCGCCCTTATCTGCACCTCGGGCACGCTCATGGCGCTCACCACAGCGTCCACCAGGTACGCCAGCGCCTTGCCCTCGTGGACGATGTGGATGCCGTTGATGAACAGGTCCACCTTCGACTCCTCGAAGTCGATCCCGCTCTTGCCCAGCGCCATCATCACCCGGCCCCAGTTCGGGTCGCGCCCGTGCACCATCGCCTTCACCAGCGACGACCCCGCGATCTCCCGCGCGGCCGTCCGGGCCTGGCCGACGTCGCAGGCTCCGTCGACCACCACCTCCAGCAGGCGCTGCGCTCCTTCGCCGTCCCGCACCAGCTCCTTCGCCAGCGTCGTCGAGACGTAGCCCACCGCCTCCTTCAGCGCGTCGGCGGCGCCCGTGCCGGCGCTGATCTCCTCGCCGCCCGCCGCGCCGTTCGCCATCAGTATCACGGTATCGTTCGTGCTCTGGTCGCCGTCCACGCTGATCATGTTGAACGACGAGTCTACTGCCTCGCGCAGCATGTCCGCCAGGAACCCTGCTTCCACCGGCGCGTCCGTCGTCATGAAGCACAGCATCGTAGCCATGTTCGGGTGGATCATCCCCACGCCCTTGGCGGCGCCGCCCACCGTCACCACCCGGCCGTCGATCTCCAGTGAGACCGCGGCCTCCTTCTCGTGTGTGTCAGTAGTCATGATCGACCGCGCGAAGTCGTTCCCGCCGTCCTCGCTGACCCGCACGTTGCCGATGTTCTGGCGTATGAGCGCCATCGGCAGCTCCACGCCGATCATCCCCGTGCTGGCCACGAGCACGTCGTCCTCGCCGACGCCCACGTGCCGCGCGGCCAGCGCCGCCATGTCCCTGGCGTCGACCAGGCCCTGCTCGCCGACGCAGCAGTTAGCGCAGCCGCTGTTCGCGACCACGGCCTGCGCGGTCCCGTTCGCGACCCGCTCGCGGCTCAGCGTCACCGAGGGCGACTCCACCTTGTTGGTGGTGAAGGTGCCTGCTGCTGTTGCCGGGGTCTCGGACACGACGATGCCCAGGTCGAGGTTGCCCTCGCCCACCGTCTTCAGCCCGGCGAACGTCCCGCCGGCCTTGTATCCGCGCGCCGACGTAACGCCGCCGCCCCGCAGTACCTCCATCATCCCAGCACCCTCTCCATACCGAAAACTCACACCCGCCGCCGGAGTCCGTCACACCACCCGGCGGCCAATCCTACAAACGGCAAGTATACCATACGGCCCCTTTTTCGCCCTCGCCTGAGGAGGAATGAGGACCTGACCTCATATGCGTGAGAGGGCTTAGCCTGCCGCTGAGCTTGTCGAAGAGCCTGCCCCGTCCTCGATACGGCGGCAGTGCTCCGCCAAAGCAGGCTGGAGAATAAGGCCCGATGTGCCTCGTCCCACCCCCAAAGACCCTGTGGCGGGGGAAGAACCCTGATGGGTGCGGGCGGATAGCAGCCAGCGCGTGGGTGGCCCGGGCCATGGGGGCGGCTGAGCTATGGGGAGGGAGGCACGCCTCCGTACTCTATTGGAGAAGCGGGCTCCAGTGTGTGCGCGACCGTGTTCACCTTGAAACCCAGGGTCTCGAGCGTCGTATACCCCACCAGCGGTCTCTCGTCTTCGCCGCCTGCCGACACCAGCACTGGCCTGCGGACACCGAAGATCTCCACGTCCGCCAATGCCAGCTCTCGCCGGATCGTCCGGCCGTCCCCGATCTCCACCTCTGCCTCGTACCTTGCCACCAGCCCCGCTTCGTCGAACACCGCGCGCGGCACCTTCGTAAACGTAGCTGCGGTATCCGCCAACGCGGACACGACCACGGAGCCGGAGCTCCCATGAATGCTTATGTCGACGTGTGTCTGTCCCATGCCGTCACCATGGCGTATCTGGTCACAGTCTAGCAGAATGCTCAGCGGGCATCTCCGGCTGCCAATGGTGTAACATGTCTACAAGGCCTGTGCGGCCCCCTCATGCCCAAGACAGCCAGATACCGCGTGTCCTCTTGCTTGTTAGGAGGAGAACTGAGATGAAGTTTCAAATGAGTGCTACCCCTGTGCTGATCGTTGCGGCCGTGGTGCTGCTGGCAGGGGCCCTGGGAGCGATAGTCGTGACCAGGGGAGTGCTGGCTTCAGAGCCTGCCGGAACACCCCCGCCGACCCCGCTGGAGCTGCCTGAACCGCCGGACAAGCTGCAGGTGGTGAGCGATTCCCAGCCTCAGGCCCCGGCACCCGCCGCCAATCCCCCCGTAGTAAGCCGTTCCGAAGCGGCCGCCAGCCTGGACCAGGGCGGCGATGTCTACACCTGGGAGGACGGCGACAGGACCCTCAACGTGGTGCTCCAAGGCGACCTCGTCGTCCAGGACAGTAAAGACGTCGCACCAGACGCCGAAGTGGTCGCCAGGGGATCCGCCGACAGCATCGTCCGGGTGAAGTCGGCGAACACTGAGGACTCGCTACCCGTGTTCCGTTCCCAGTCGGGCGGCGGGCTGATGACTCTGCCCGGCGGCGTCCTGCTTTCGCTGGACTCCGAATGGGACCAGGACCAGGTCGAAGGTTTCTTCTCGAAGAACGGCATCTCGATGGACCAGGTAGAAGCACTGGGATTCCTGCCCAATGGATTCCTGGTAAAGACGGCCCCGGGCTTCCCGTCGCTGGAGCTGGCCAATTCGCTGGCCGCTCAGGACGGCGTGGAGGTTTCCAGCCCCAACTGGTGGACGCAGTTCGAGGCAAAGTAAGGTACCCGTCCATTCAACACATTCAACGGCAAGATCACACCCGGCCACGGAGAGAAACAACGCCATGCAACTCACCCCTTCTCATCATTCGCTCTCACTCCCCTCAGTGGCCAGGGCGCTTCTGACCACGGCCGCAGTCGCCATGGGGTTCCTCCTGATCGCCAGCAACGTCGGGGGCCAGACGGACGGCGACGACCACGGCAACTCCTTCGACACGGCTACGCCCATGGAGCTGGGGACCTCTGTGGAGGGGCGCATCGACCCGGGCGACGACCGCGACGTGTTCAAGTTCGACCTGTCGGACGCGACCGGGCCCACGGACTTGTGGGTGTACACGCGGGGTGACTTCGACACCTTCGGGGGGCTGTACGACGGCGCAGGGGCTCTGATCGCGCTGAACGACGACGGCTTCTTCGACGAACAGATACGCGCCTTCTCGATAAGGAGCGTCGTGCCCCCGGGAGTCTACTACGTGATCGCCGTCGGCTACTCAGGAGAGACCGGAGACTACACGCTGCACGCCCGGGCCGTGACGGACCCCGGAAGCTCGATCGAGACGGCGAAGCCCCTGGTTCTCGGAGTCCACGACGGAGGCACGGTCGACACCGGGGACGGTGTGGACTACTTCCGGCTCGACTTCACAGAAAAGAAGCACGTGATCATCGATGCCAGGACCGCGAACATACTGCCGCTCGACATGGCCCTCCTGGACGCTGACGGCGATGAGCTCACTGCGAACATTGGGCGAATAAACCTGAGGGGATTCGGGGCGCTGTTCCCGATAGGCATCGACATATTCGAGGACTTCGAGCCGGGCACCTACTACCTGAAGGTGACCAGCCCCGGGGCTCCCAGCCTGTTCGGCCCCCTGCTTGGAGAAGAGGAAGAGGCGCCGGTCAAGGCGGTGCCTTACGCCATCTTCTTCGAAGAAGACCTGGAGTACACCGAGCTGCTCTCAAACTGTGCGGCCGATACTGAGGCGCTGAACGATCCCGACATTAGCGACCCCCTATACTCGTGCCAGTGGCATCTGGAAAGCTCCCAGTGGCAGGACGTCGACGTACAGTCTGTCTGGGAACAGGGAATCAAGGGAGAGGGGATCAACGTCGCCGTTGTCGACGATGGGATGTACCACAACCACGAGGACCTGAAGGACAACGTCGACAGCGAGCTCAATCACGACTACACCGTAAGAGAGGACGATGAAGGGGACGGCGACGGCGATGGGAACGGCGACGGCGAAGGTGACGGGAGTGGTGAAGGAGACGGCGACATCTACAACCCCTTCGACCACCACGGCACGAACGTGTCGGGCATGATCGCGGCCAGGGACAACGATATCGGTCTTCGGGGGGTTGCCCCGAGAGCTACGGTCTACGGATACAACTTCCTGTCCGGTTTCAACTCCACTGGACCGAACCTGCTGGATGCGATGACCCGCAACATGGGCGTGACGGCCGTTTCGAACAATAGCTGGGGCCCAGCCGACGGCCCGGGGCCGAGCCCCGCCTTCTCGTTGTGGAGACGGGCGATCGACGCCGGTATCACTGAGGGGTACGACGGCAAGGGCATCTTCTACGTCTTCGCCGGCGGCAACGGGCATCTCGCGGGCGACGACTCGAACCTCGACGAATTCGCCAACACCCATGCCGTCACCGCGGCGTGCTCGGTGCACAGCGAGGGCCGCAGGGCCGGATACTCGGAGATGGGCTCCAACCTGTGGGTCTGCGCTCCATCTAATGACCGGCCGGGCAGCCTGGGCGGAGCCCGGGGTATCCTGACGACAGAGAATTCGGACCGCTACTACCACGACTTCGGCGGGACTTCTGCCGCCGCGCCCCTCGTCGCGGGAGTAGGCGCGCTGACGCGCAGCGCCAATGCCGACCTTACGTGGCGCGACGTCAAGCTGATTCTCGCCGCCTCGGCCAGCAAGAACGACCCCGCAAGCCTGGGGTGGGACGACGGCGCTACCAAGCACCCCGTCTCCTCGACCGACAGCTACCACTTCAACCACGAGTACGGCTTCGGAGTGGTCAATGCCGCGGGCGCGGTGGCTCTCGCAAAGCGCTGGACCAACCTGCCCGAGATGCAGGCGCACTCTGTGAGCTCAGACGAGGAGCTGTACATCGAGATTCCGGACGCCACGGCCTTTGGCAGCGCGACAACGACCACGCATACGCTTGCCGTGGAAACGGAAATTGGGTTCACTGAGTTCGTGGAAGTTACGATCGCGTTCAAGCACGACTCCTTCAGGGACCTGGAGATCCTGCTGGAGTCGCCGTCCGGGGCCATTTCCAACCTGTCCGTTCCCTACGACACCTACGACGGCCTCGGTAACTTCTTTGGCGAGGGCTTCATTCCCCTGTACGGCCCATACCAGTTCGGCTCCGCAAAGCACCTGGGAGAAGACCCGAACGGGGACTGGAAGCTGCACATCACCGACCGAATTCCCGCCGCCGGGGGAGCCATCGCCGGGTATGCCATCTCGGTCTACGGGCACCAACGCGCGCCGGGTCCGGCTGCGCTCGACTCGGTCGATGTCAACGTGGGCGGCGAGAGGCTCGACGTCGCCTGGACGGCCCCTGACGAGGCGGGCGATTCGGACATCGCCGCGTACGACCTGCGCTACATTCCGACCGATGCGGACGAGACGGACCTCGCGAGCTGGACGGTGCTGGAGGGCATCTGGAAGTCAGAGTCCGGCGGCGAGCTGGAGCATACGGTCACCGGGCTGACGGACGGGACGCAGTACGACGTACAGGTCCGCGCCGTGAACAGCAACGGTGGCGGAATGTGGTCGGAGACTCTAACCGAGACCCCGATGTCGAGCGCGTGCGTCACGGGCGGCGCGGTAACGGACAGGGAGAACACCGGCCTGATCCTGGACTGCGAGGCCTTGCTGGTGGCTAGCGTCTCCCTGCAGGGTACCCTGAACTGGGCGCAGGATACCGAAATCTCGGACTGGGACGACATCAGCCTCGACGGGAATCCCGCACGGGTGACCAGGCTGACCAGCCGGGGCGGGGACCTCGACGGCAGGATCCCGGCCGCGCTGGGCAGGCTCGACATGCTGGCGCAGCTAAACCTGCGAGACAATGAGCTCTTCGGCGAGATACCGGTCGAGCTCAACGCCCTTACGAACCTGGAGGAGCTTGCGCTCCACGGCAACGATCTAAGCGGCGCCATACCGGACCTGAGCGGGCTGACCAGCCTGAAGATGCTGTGGCTGGCCAGCAACGACCTGGAGGGCCCTGTTCCGGCGTGGCTGAATGGGATGAGCAGCCTCGAGGACCTCAACCTCTGGGGCAACGATCTGAGCGGGGCGCTGCCCGATCTTAGCGGGATGACCAGTCTGGAGACTCTGCAGCTGAACGGCAATATGCTGGACGGCGGCGTCCCCGACGGGTCGATGCTGCCTCCGAACGTGAAGTGGCTGCTCCTGCAGGAGAACAGCCTGGGCGGGACCATTTCCGACCTGAGCGGCCTGACGGGCCTGCGTACCCTGTGGCTCTACAGCAACGGCCTTACGGGTGAGATTCCGGCTGCGAACTTGCCCGCCGGCCTGACGAGCCTGGAGCTGCGCGACAACGAGCTGACAGGCGAGATTCCGGACCTGACCGGCCTGGCAAGCCTGCGGTATCTGAGGATCCAGCAGAACCGGCTGAGCGGCACGATCCCGGGTACGCTAGGCGATCTCGATGGGCTGGAGAGGCTGCAGCTGAACGACAACCGGTTCACCGGCATCGATGCCGGCCTCGCCAACGCGGCCGATACACTGCAGCGCCTACACCTGAAGGACAACAACTTCACATCCGGCACCTGCCTGCCGGGCGACCTAGCGAGTGTAGCGGACAACGACTTCGCCGAAGCGGGCCTGAGCGCCTGCTCAAGTCCCTAGTCTGGCGCAAGGACACCGAAAGAATCCGGCCAACCGGGTACGCTCCACAACGGAGTCGTACCCGGTTGCCGGCAATGTTCAGGTTTGAACTACCGTCATTCCGGCAAAGTCCGGATTCCTGTCCCAGGAGCCGTCCCCCATCCAGAGGTGGGGTGGGACAGCTTGGGTGGCGTGGCCCATCAGACCTCAGCAGTTACGAGCCGCCGTGCTGGGCGGCCAGCGGGGCAGCCTGGCCGCGATTCGACGAGCGAGCCCTGCCCTCTCTTCGTAGGGGATGAGCCTTGCGTTTTTCGCCAGGAAAATCTCTGGCCGATCGCCCGGAAGGCGCGGCACCATATGCACGTGGTAGTGGGGTATCGTCTGGCCGCTTGCGACGCCATTGTTCTGGTAAATGTTCAACCCCACGGGCGAGAGGGAGTCATGCACGGCGTGGGCGACACGTCTGACCAGCCGGGCCAGCTCCACCGCCTCGTCCTCTTCGAGGTCGAGTACCGTCGGCGCGTGGCGCGTGGTCATCAAGAGCAGGGCCCCGGGGCTTACCTGGTACGGGTTGACGATGGCGACGGCTTGCTCGAGCCGCTCGACGTACGCGAAGCGCTTCGTACGCTCCTCGTCGACTTCAATTTCCCCCCGCAGGTTTCTGCAAAAGGGACAGGAGTCACGTTCGGGTATCTCAATAGGCATGGCGCGGCTCCGATTCGCTGGGCAGAGATACTGAGACTACGATAGCACCTTCCCGGGCGCCCTATCCATCATATTTGGCAGTCCAGGACCCCACCGGGTCGGTTTGCCCGCATGGACTCCCGGACATAGAATTGTCGCGCGGGCCGTGGGAGAGCGGAGCCGCAGGAGGGCCGATTGCGCGTATTGGTGACGGGCGGGGCCGGGTTCATTGGCTCGCACATCGTCGACGGGTTGGTGGAGGCAGGGCACGAGGTCGTCGTAGCGGACGACCTCTCCTCGGGCCGAGCTGAGAACGTCAATCCACATGCCAGGCTGGTGGACATCGACATCTGTGCCCCGGACCTCCTGGAGCTGGCCGCCTCGTTCCGACCGGACGCGGTCAGCCACTGGGCGGCCCAGGCGTCGGTGCCGGGGTCGGTGTCCGATCCCGAGCGCGACGCCACGGTGAATGTCGTTGGCGGGATAAACGTCTGCCGGGCTGCGGTGGGGGCAGGAGTCTCCCAGTTCGTCTACGCGACGACGGGAGGCGCACTCTACGGCGAGCCTGAGTACCTGCCCTGCGACGAGGACCACCCTATCCGCCCCATAAGCCCGTATGGGCTGAGCAAGTGGACGCTGGAGCAGTACCTGCCCATCCTGCTGCCCGAATCAATGGCCGTGAAGGTTCTGCGCCCGGCCAACGTCTATGGGCCGCGGCAGGACCCCCACGGCGAGTCGGGCGTCGTAGCGATCTTCGCGTCGAGGATGGCGCGGGGCGAGCCGGTGACCATATTCGGCGACGGCGAGCACACGCGGGACTACGTATACGTGGGGGACGTGGTCGACGCCCACGGCCTTGCGCTGACGTCGGGCGAGTCGCTGACGGTGAACGTCGGCACCGGCGTGGAGACCTCGGTCAACGACCTCTTCAGCGCCATGGCCGATGCGGTCGGCTACACTAGGCCTCCGCAGTGGGCCGGCGAGAGGCCGGGTGACGTGCGCTGGATCTGCCTGGACTCGACGAGGGCCCGCGAGATGCTGGGCTGGCGGCCTTCGACCTCGCTGGCCCAGGGTCTGCGAAAGACGTGCGAGTCCTTCAGCGCCGCCAGCCTCCCAGGCGGTAGACCGTAACGCTGCCCTGCTGGAACGCGGGATCCATGAACTCGCCGAACTTGGCCAGGCCGGCCTCGCCGTAGGCCTGCCGCTCCCGGTCTCCGACGTAGACGTAGTCCACGCCGTACTTGTCGAGCAGCCCTCGCGCTACCTCAGCATCCTCTGTCGTGTAGATGGTTTTGATGTCTTCACTCCTGCCCGAGAGCGGCTCATGGGAGCCGCGCCACTGGGTCTCGTGGCCGGCCCAGCCGAGCACCGTGGGCACCCCAGTGCTTGACGAGACCCTGCCGTGCGGGGAGTAGTCGTTGCCGAACGCCTCCAGCACCGCCGAGTCGCGCCCCGCGTCGGTGCGGATGAACTCGATGGCGGCGCGCTCGTCCCGCGGCAGGTGCGCCAGCCCGTCGAGGGTTGGGTCGAGGCCCCGTGTGTTCGCCTCGGTGGCTGCGGCCGCCGGAGCGTAGTAGGCCGAGCATGCCAGCAGCACGACGAATGCAACCGCCCAGACTCGCGACAGGGTGGGCGCGCGCCCCTCGGCTCCGGACCTGAGCGTCAGCACGTGGAATATTGCATACCCGGCGGCCGCCGACAGGACTATCCACGCCTGGTAGTAGAGCTTGAAGACGGTGTTCATTCTCTCCAGCGCGCCGCCGAAGCTGTCGTCGACGTAGAGAAGCTCCGGCCCCATGATCAGCAGGAGTCCCAGCGCCGCGAGCATCAACGCGTATACCAGGCCGTGCCGGGGGCTGTCCTGCTTCGCCAGCCAGAGAGCGCCGTACACGGACGCGCTGATCAGCAGGGCGAACGGCAGCACCCACAGCAGCCTAGCAACGGGGCTCGCATCCCCATCGAGGTTCAGGAGAGCCCACACGCCGAAGGGCAGGAACCCGGCTGACAGCGATATCGTCGTGGGGAGCCGCCAGTCACTGTCCACTGTGGACCGCAGCAGGACGGTCACGATCACCGGTGCGACGGCAAGCAGGAACGGCCCCCACACGATGAGGAGGTGCGGCGGCCGGGTGGCGTACACGCCGACCGCGCCGATTCCCGATACCTGGCTGGCAAACGAGATGAGGTACGGGAGTATGAGGACCAGGGACAGGGCGATGACGGGCAGGGCGGCAGACAAGGTCCTCGCGATCAGGCCTGCCGCATCGCTGGAGCTAGCCGAGTATGCCCTCACGCCCGCGACGCCCACGAGCAGCGCCGCGAACACCGGAAGGTCCCACATGTTGGTGAATGCGAGGGCTCCCAGGACCAGCCCCATGGCGGCCGGCAGCGCCGCGCCCCGGGCCAGGTCCGCCATGGAGACGGCCGCACTCCCCTCTGCATAACCGTCATTCCGGCGAAGGCCGGATTCCTGCCCCAGGAACCGTCCCGCATCCAGGGGGCGGTGGGTCTGCTGGGGCGATCGCAGGTATGCCCATAGCATCGTCAGGAAGGCGACGACGAAAGGAATCGACATCACGTGGGGGTGAAGGTCCCCGACGATGAAGCTGAAGAATGGGAACTCGTGAATTGTGTAGTCGACCGTGATGTCCCCATCGAATGTCCCGATGAGGCGCGAGGCTCGCCACCACCACAGGTGCTCCTGGGACCTCCACGACTCGGCGGCGGCAGGCAGGGGTTCGTCCAGACCGTCGATGGCGAGCCACTGCCAGAACCCCGCGGAGCCGAGGCCGTTGGCCCTCATAAACTCCAGCACGCCCTCGAGGTTTGCGGCCAGCACCAGGAGCGAGGCCGCGGCGAAGCCCGCTATGAACGCGTACCGCAGGCCCTTCGACTCCGAGCGGACCATGCCGACGACGAGCGAGAAGATGCCCATGGCGGCCAGGGCAGGGATGAGGGTGAGAGCCAAGTTGTAGGCGACGGCGGGATGGATGCCTGTCAGCTTGGCGAGCGTCCCCATCATCCAGTAGCCGAAGTAGTAGTAGCTGATCGACTCGCCGCGCAGCCAGGGGTCATAGGGCTCGCCCAGGTATGTGCGGACCGACGCGTTGAGGAAGCCGAAGTCCATCGGCTGCTCGGTAGCGGCTATCGCGGGGTCGTATGCGCGGTATAGGGCCCAGGATGCGAAGACCAGCAGGAAGAGTGCCTCCGCGGCCAGCAGGGTCCAGATCTCCTTCTTCACGAAGGCCAAGATGGCTCTGCGCTGGCGCCACGCATAGGTCCCGCTCGCCACGGCAATCGCGGCGAGGATGAGCGCGAGGGTGACCTGGGTGCTGGGCACGAGCTGGGCCGCGCTCAGTATCCAGGAGACGTAGGCGACGGCGACTAATCCCAGCGGCTTCGAGATGCCGAAGCCGCGATCGCCCAGCGACGGGAAGAGGAAGAAGCAGACGGGAAAAGCGACGAGCCCAACGGCCTCGACAGCCAGGACCCAGATTATGGCATCAATCATCGTCTGGGCCGCCGGGAGCTAGCCGGGCCGCCTTTACCCGCACACGACTCATGCGGCGTCGGGCGACGCGAACAGGGCGTCTATGAACTCCCCGGGATCGAACGGCGCGATGTCTTCGAGCCGCTCGCCGGTGCCGATGTACAGCACGGGCAGCTTCAGCTCGGCGGCTATGGCGATGACGACCCCGCCCTTTGCCGTGCCGTCCAGCTTGGACAGGAAGACGCCGTCGCACCGTATGGCCTCCGTGAAGGCACGGGCCTGCGCCAGGCCGTTCTGGCCGGTGGTCGCGTCCATCGCCAGGATCACCTCGACGGACGCGCGGTCGTCATGCCGCGAAAGGACGCGCCGGACCTTCTTCATCTCCTCCATGAGGTTGACCTTTGAGTGCAGCCTTCCTGCCGTGTCGATGATCACGACGTCGACGCCCCGGCTGCGTGCCGCCTGCAGCGTGTCGAATGCGACGGCGCCCGGGTCGGCTCCCTGCCGGTGCGCTATGACGTCAGCGCCAACCCGGCTGCCCCACACCTGCAGCTGTTCGATTGCCGCGGCCCTGAAGGTGTCGGCAGCGCCCAGCAGCACCTGCTTGCCGTCGTCGGCGTAGAGCTGGGCCAGCTTGGCGATGCTCGTAGTCTTGCCCGCTCCGTTCACGCCGACCATCAGCACGGTGTGAGGCGCCCTGCCGTTCTCGGTAGACGGTGGCGGCTGCACGTCCAGGACGGATATGAGCTCCTGCTTGAGGAGGTCGATGGCCCCATCAGGGTCCGAGACGCCCTCCTCCCTGACGCGCCGTTTGAGCCTCTCCAGCAGGTCCTGGGAGGGACCGAGGCCGACGTCGGCGGCGATCAGCAGCTCCTCGAGTTCCTCCCAGAGGTCGTCGTCCAGGCTGCCGGAGCGGAACAGGTCCGTGACATGGGAGAACCAGGCGCGCCGGGTCTTCTCGGCGGCCCGCTCGGTCTTCTCGCTCTTTCCGCGTCCCAGGAAATTGAGCATGGTTTCGTATGGGATGCTGGAGGCTTGCGCCTAACCCGCAACCCGGTCATTGTAGCAGGGGAGGCTCCTCGCCCGTTGCGGTCGTCAGGCCAAATGATACAAACCACCCGGAGAGTTCCAAGTGGCGGTGGAAGAGCAACTGGAGTCAGACATCGACAGCCACCTATTGAGAATCGCGTAGAGGTGGTCTCATTTGAAGCGCCGTTCAAGCGGGTGTTAAACTGTGGGCAGTCCGCCGCCCGCAAGAGGGATAGACTTTGCCCGACGGATACGCGTTGAACTGGGGAGCCGTGCTGATTGTCGCCGGAGTCGGCCTCGTGGCCGTGCTGGGCGCGTTCGCGGCATCCTACCTGATCGCGCCCCGGCGCCCCTCGGCGATGAAGGACATGCCGTACGAGTGCGGCATCCCGCCGGCCCCCTACAGCTGGTCCCAGATCAACATCCGCTACTACGTCTTCGCGATCCTGTTCCTCATCTTCGACGTGGAGGCGGTCTTCCTCTTTCCGTGGGCTATGGTCTACCTCAAGACCATCCCCCTGGTCTTCTACGAGATGCTCCTGTTCATCGCCATCCTGTTCTTCGGGGTCGTATACGGGTGGAAGAAGGGGGTGCTGCAGTGGAGATAGAGCTGGGACACGGCTACCGGCCCCACCAGGGCAACGAGCCGGGCGAGAGTGTGTTCGAGAGAGTGCTGCCCAACGCCGTTACGGCCAGGTCGAGCGACCTGTTCGCGCTGGCCCGCAAGTCCTCGCTGTGGACGCTGAGCTTCGGGCTGGCCTGCTGCGCCATAGAGATGATCAGCACCCACATGTCCCACCACGATCTGGACCGCTTCGGCATAGTCACGTGGCCGTCTCCCCGGCAGGCGGACGTGATGATCGTCGCGGGAACGGTAGTGAAGAAGATGGCCGACCCCATCAAGCTCCTCTACGAGCAGATGCCGGACCCCCGCTGGGTCATAGCGATGGGCAGCTGCGCCACCAACGGCGGGCCCTACTACAGGTCGTACTCCGTCGTGATGGGGGTCGACCACCTGATACCCGTCGACGTCTACGTGCCGGGCTGCCCGCCCCGGCCCGAGGCGCTGATGTACGGGCTCATGCAGCTCCAGGAGAAGATCCAGCGGGACGCGAGGGAACGTGGCAAGGAGCAGGCCTAGGGCCCAGGCGGAGACGGGCCCCGGGCTTGATGAGCGCGGACAGGCCCTCTCCGCCCTCCTGCCGACCGCCCTCCAGGGCGTCGAAGCTTCTTTCGGCACGGCCCTAGACGAGGTCACGGTCGTCGTCGAGCCCGCCGACGTGCCTCAGGTGTGCAGGACGGCCCGGGAGGACCCGGCGCTGGACTTCGACTACCTCAGGGCGCTGTCAGTCGTGGACTACGAGGAGCGGCTGGAGGTGAACTATCATCTCCTTTCGCTCGCCAACCGGCACAAGATGGTCGTCAAGACCAACCTGCCGCCCGACACCCCGCGCGTACCCACCGTGACGGGAGTCTGGCGCGGCGCCAACTGGTACGAGCGGGAGGGGCACGACCTCTTCGGCGTGGTCTTCGAGGGCCACCCGGACCTGTCGCCGCTGCTCCTCTACGAGGGCTTCGAAGGCCACCCCGGCCTCAAGAGCTTCCCCTTCCACGAATACGACGAATGGTAGGAGAAGTGGAGGTCATGGCATCGGTCAGAATGGACATAATTAGTGACTGGTCATATAATGTGTCCACTAACGAGGAGGCAGTCCGATGAAGACGATTGGCGCCGCGAAGTTCAAGGAGCAGTGCTTGGCGCTGCTGGACCGGCTCGACGCCGAGGGACTGGTCGTCACCAAGCACGGCAAGCCGGTTGCGCGAGTGGTCCCCTATGACCAGCAGTGGGCCGACATGATCGGCAGCTTGCGGCACAAGATCGAGGTCCGGGGCGACATACTCAGCACCGGCGTGCGTTGGAATGCTGATGCTGAATCTTGATACCCACATGCTTGTCTTCGCCCTTGATGGGGAGCTCAGGCCGCCAGAGAGGACGTTGCTTGCAAGGGAAACATGGTCCGTCTCAGCCATCGTGCTGTGGGAGCTTGCCAAGCTGATAGAGCTAGGCCGCATCGACATGGACCTCGACGATAGGGACGTGTCCCGCGTATTGGACCGATTGCACGTTTGGCCGATCGATCTGGCAGTCGCCCGCACATCGACGCGTCTGGACTTCAAGAGCGATCCCGCCGATGAGCTAATTGCGGCAACCAGTGTTGTGTATAGCGTTCCCCTAGTTACGCGCGATCACGTAATCCGACAGTCGAGAGTCGTGCCTCTGGCCTGCTGAGATGAGTCGGCTCTTCGGAGGCGCCCAACCCTCAGGAGTTCCCCTTCGAAGGGCAGAAGCGCGTTGGGTCTCCGAACTGGGCAGGGAGAGAAGTGGACAAGGTCATTTACAGGACGGAGGTGTTCAGCGACGGCCGCCAGTATGTTGGGGTGTGCCCGGAGCTTCGCATTAGGGAGACAGGTCACTCCCCAGACAAGGCTGTAGGCCGTTTGCAGAAGGCGGTGGAAGCCTACCTGCAGGAATGCAAAGACCAGGACATCCTGGGTATCGTGCTAGAGGAGTTGGGATTCAACGAAATCGCGGGCGTGTGGGAGTTGCGCGAGCGTTCGACCCACATCCAGGTAGCTGTCGTAAACTTGGACGAGAGGAACACGCGGTTACCCCACGGAATCTGAACCACACACCATGCAAGTAACCCAGCAGCCCACACAGCAAGCCGACGCCATCGACCTCATGGTGAACATGGGGCCGCAGCACCCCAGCACCCACGGGGTGTTCCGGCTCGTCATATGGGTCGACGGCGAGCGGATCGTCAAGGCCGAGCCCCACATCGGCTACCTCCACAGGGGCTCCGAGAAGCTGAGCGAGGGCGAGAGCTACGGTCAGGTGATCACCCTGTTTGACAGGCTCGACTACGTGGCCAACCTGAACAGCGAGTTGGGCTTCTGCCTCGCGGTCGAGAAACTGATGGGCCTGGAGATACCGGAGCGGGCGGAGTACATCCGCGTCATCCTGTGCGAGCTGAACCGGATAGCCAGCCACATGCTCTTCTACGGCGTGTACGGGCTGGACATCGGCGCGATGACGCCGGTCCTGTACGGCTTCAGGGAGCGAGAGCGCGTCCAGGCCCTGTTCGAGGCCGTGACCGGCGCGCGCATGATGCACAACTACATCCGCGTGGGCGGCGTGAAGGAGGACCTGCCGGACGACTTCGGCAAGCGCATGGCGACGCTCACCGATCAGCTGCGGCGCGGCATCGAGGAGTGTGACGAGCTTCTGTCGGGCAACGAGATGTTCCTGGAGCGCACCAGGGGCGTCGGCGTCATAGGCCCGGAGGACGCGGTCGACTACGGCGTGTCCGGGCCGGGGCTGAGGGCCAGCGGCGTCGTCGAGGACGTGCGGGTGTCGGAGCCGTACGGCATCTACGACCGGTTCGACTTCGGCGTGCCCGTGGGCTCCTCCGGCGACTGCTGGGACCGCTACTACGTACGCGTCGAGGAGATGCGCCAGTCCCTCGCCATAATCGACCAGGCCATGGCGCAGATGGAGCCCGGGCCCATCATGGCGAAGGTTCGTCGGATCCTCCGCCCGCCAAAGGGCGAGGTGTACGCCAGGAGCGAGTCGCCGAGGGGCGACTTCGGCGTCTTCCTCGTCAGCGATGGAACTGACAAGCCCTACCGCGTCAAGGTCAGGGCGCCGTCCTTCGCCAACCTGCAGGCGATCCAGCACATGCTCAGGGAGGCCTACGTGGCCGATGCCGTCATCATCCTGGGGTCCATCGACATAGTGCTGGGCGAGGTGGACCGGTGAGCCTATCGGACGTCGGCATATACGGTCTGGGTGCCCTGATACTCTTCGGCTTTCTGTCGGTGACCGTGCTGGTGCTGGTGTGGCTGGAGCGGAAGGCCCTGGCGCGCATCCAGATGCGGATGGGACCCATGCGGGTCGGTTTCCACGGCACCTTCCAGCCAATCGCCGACGCCGTCAAGCTCATGGCCAAGGAGGACATCCTGCCGTCGTGGGCCGACAGGCGCGTATACTGGCTTGCCCCGCTGGCCGTGTTCGTACCGTCGTTCCTGATCTGGGTCACCCTGCCAGTGGCGCAGGACGTGGTCATCAGGAACATGGAGCTGGGCCTCTTCTACATCACGGCCATCTCGGTACTGTCGGTGCTGGGGCTGGTGATGGCGGGCTGGGGCTCGGCCAACAAGTACGCCATACTTGGTGGCCTGCGGGCTGCGGGACAGCTCCTGAGCTACGAGATCCCCTTCATCATGTCTATCCTCGCGGTGGCCATGCTTGTCCAGTCCCTAAACCTCGAGGACATCGTGAATGCACAGGCAGACTGGGCCTACGCCCTTGTGCAGCCGCTGGGCCTGTTCCTGTTCCTGACGGCGGGGCTGGCGGAGCTCGGCCGTACGCCGTTCGACATCCACCACGCAGAGTCGGAGGTCGTCGGCGGGCCGTTCGTCGAGTACAGCGGCGCCCACTGGGCCATCTTCTTCCTCGCGGAGTACGTCAACACCTTCACCGTAGCCGCGCTGACGACCCTGCTCTTTCTGGGCGGCTGGCGCTGGCCGGCCATGCCCTTCGACGGAGCGATCCACTCGGCGCTGTCGGTGGCGTGGTTCATGGTCAAGTGCTATGCGGTCATCCTGTTCATCTTCTGGGTCAGGGGTACCTACCCCCGCCTGCGGATCGACCAGCTCATGGCCTTCGGCTGGAAGGTGCTGGTGCCGCTCTCCTTCGCCAACATCGTCGTCACCGGCGTCGTGCTCTTCTACGGCTGGCCTCTCTGGGTGCTGACGCTGCTGTCTCTGCTAATATTGGTAGGCACCTACTTCGCAGTCACCAAGAACATGGGCGCGAGGTCCGTCCGGGACACCGTGACGGTCCACCCCGCCAGCAGCCTGCGGGAACAGGCCTAACCCTGACCGCAAACCCGCTCTCCCTCGACGGGAGAGGCTGAGCCTCTTCCCCCGAGGGGGAAGATAGAGATGGGGGCTCTCGTGCTCCACCCCCTCTCCCTCGACGGGAGAGGGGTGAGGGTGAACGCTGGCTGGCAGTTCGAACAAGGATGTGAGATGGCAGGATTCCTCGAAGGGCTGAAGGTCACGCTGAAAACGGCGAGCCGCAAGCCCGTCACGGCCCAGTACCCCGAGCCGGACAAGCGGCTGGACATCGACGAGCGCTACATGGGCTTCCCCGCCCTGCTGTGGGACTACACGGTCGACGAGCCCTACTGCACCGGATGCATGGTCTGCATCCGCGAGTGCCCCACCCAGTGCATGAGCGCTACGATGAAGGACAACCCCCTTCACGAGGAGGGGAAGAGCAAACGCCGCAAGATCGTCGACGACTTCGAGATCAACCTGGCCCGGTGCATCGTCTGCGGCATATGCGTCGACGTGTGCAACTTCGACGCTATAGAGATGAGCCACGAGCACGAGCTCGGCAAGTACGCCCGCAACGGCAACCGAGCCGACAAGGACCGGCTGCTGGAGATGGGCAAGGAGTTCCAGGACAAGACCGGCTGGGAGCCCACCCAGCAAAAGAACATCGGGAGAGTCGAAGAGAAGTGAGAATGTAGAATTACGAATGGTGAATGGGGACGGCGAGCCCGCAATCCCCTCTTCGTCGTTCCCGCGAAGGCGGGAACCCAGGGGGGTGGATGGGTGGGGTTCCCCATCCCGGGCGGGGTCGTGGTTGGGCCCGGGCTCCCATTTCACCATTCCCAATTCCCAATTCACCATGTCCCTAGTCCTCTTCTACATCGCTGGAGTGATAACCCTCGGCGGCGCATTGGCCGTCGTCACGACCCGCAACATCGTGTACGCGGCCTTCGGGTTGCTCGCCTCACTCATAGGCGTGGCCGGGCTGTTCCTGCTGGCCTTCGCCGAGTTCCTCGCGCTCGTGCAGGTGCTGATCTACGGCGGGGCGATCATCGTGGTCATCCTGTTCACGCTGATGCTCACCCGCATCGAGGACTTCGAGCGGCTCACCGACAACGTGCAGTGGCCCGCCGCTGTCGTTGCTGCGCTGGCGCTCTTTGGGCTGCTCGCGGCATCGGCCCTCTTGACCGACGTGGCAGCGGGGGAGCGGCAGGCCGTCGCCTTCGAGGCGGTGGGCAGGTCGCTCTTCGTCGACTGGGCTGTGCCGTTCGAGATAGCCTCGCTCGTGCTGCTGGTGGCGCTCATCGGCGCGGTGGTGATGGTGCGGTCGAACGGTGACCGGCGGTGATAGAGCTGGCCCACTTCCAGCTTCTCGGCGCCGCCCTGTTCGCCATTGGCGTATACGGAGTCCTCGCGCGGCGCAGCGCCGTGCTGGTGCTCATGTCCATAGAGCTGATGCTGAACGCCGTCAACCTGAACCTGATCGGCTACGCCGCATTCGCCGACTTCACCGAGGCCCAGCGCGCCTTGGGGCAAGTGCTCGTCATATTCGTCATCACCATAGCGGCGGCCGAGCTGGCCCTGGCCGTCGCCATAGTCCTGCGCCTCTACAGGAACCGGTCGTCCGTCAACATGGACCAGGTCGACCTGATGAAGTGGTAGGCCAGACCGTCATTCCGGCGAAAGCCGGAAGGTGGATTCACATTTCAAGTGCAACACTTGGTGCATAAAGATTTCTGCCGGGGTCTTGTAACCCAGGCACTTGCGCGGGGTATTGTTGTAGGCTTGGATCAAGTTTGTGAACTGGTCGTTTGGCAGAGCCGTCAGGTCTGTCTTGCGGGGCAGATTTCGTCTCAACCGGCCGATGGCGTTTTCGATGCCTCCCTTCTGCCAGGGAGAGCGGATGTCGCAGAAGAAGGTTTCGATGCCCAGATCGTGGAGTTGGTGATGGAGGGCGAACTCGGTGCCATTGTCGAAGGCAACGGACCTTCGACAATGGGGTGGCAGCTGGCCTAGGATCTGGGCCATAGCGTCGGCGATGGGGCCGGATGCCTTGCCGGGTGGCCGGACCGCAATGAGGATACGCGAGTGGCGTTCGTGCATGGCCAACACCGCATGTCCATAGGTTCTGAACAGCATCAGGTCCGCCTCCCAGTGGCCAGGAGTGCGGCGGTCTGCGGCGCTTCGTGGACGCTCGGCGAGGGGTCGTCGCATAGCAATGAAGGATGCAGGACTGCCACCTTTGCGTCCCCGCCAACCCCGTTTCGACTTGGCACGAGGGAGGTAGTGTCTCCAGGCATAGTCCTGCGTGCGGGCAAGCTGGCCGTAGATGAACCGGTAGATGCTCTCATGAGAGATGACCACTCTGCCAGCCTGCAACTTAAGCCGACCGGCGACCTGCTCTGGAGACCAGCCCTGTGCGAGGTGTGAGAGCACTCGTGAACGGAGAGTATCGTCCCGCTCCATGCGCGAACCGCGCCACCTTCGGGCACGCGCCTGCTGGTCGGCATACACTGGCTTGTACCCACCGGTCTGTGACCCATTGCGCTTCAGCTCCCGAGCAACTGTTGATGGCGAGCGATCCAGACCTGCAGCGATTTGCCGGATCGAGCGACCCTCGGTTTGTAGCCGGGCAATCTCACACCGCTCTTCAATGGTGACATGTCCATAACGCTTTCCCATGGCAACACCTTAACCAGGTGTTGCACTTCGTTTGTGAGTCTAGAGAATCCAGAAGGGCCGGGGAGCGGCCTTGAGTGCGTCGTTTCAGCACATGGGGGCGACTTCGAGGTGACCCAGCGATGAACATAGGAATCGAGTGGGCATGGGCCGTCCCCGCCCTTAGCACGTCGGCGTTCGTCGTCGTGGCGCTGTTCGGGCGGTGGCTTCCCATGCGCGGCGCCTTCGTCTCGGTCGCCGCGGTCCTGCTGGGGTTCGTGCTCTTCTGGTTCGTGCTCGCCGACCTGCTGGAGAACGGCGGCGGGACCTTCAGCGCCGACTGGCTGGTGCTGGGCGACGTGTCGATAACGTGGGGCGTGATCGTCGACCGGCTGTCCGTGACGATGATCGGCCTGGTGACGTTCGTCGCCCTGCTGGTACAGTTCTACTCTATCCAGTACATGCGCGGCGAGCCCCGGTACGGCTGGTACTTCGCGTCCCACGCCCTGTTCGCCGCCGCCATGCTGGCCCTCGTGCTGGCCGACAACCTCGTCTTCCTCTACCTGGCATGGGAGCTGGTCGGCCTGGGGTCGTACCTGCTGATCGGCTTCTGGCACGAGAAACGGTCCGCCGCCGAGGCGGCCAAGAAGGCTTTCGTCACCACGCGCATAGGCGACGTCGGGCTGCTGATCGGCATAATCCTGCTCTACCGCGCCACTGGCACCTTCGACATCAGCGGCGTCATCCACGCCGTCGAGAACGGAGTGGGCACGGGGCTGGTCTCGCAGGCCACGGTGAACCTGGCGATGTTCCTCGTGTTTCTCGGCGCGATGGGCAAGTCGGCCCAGTTCCCCTTCCACGTCTGGCTGCCCGACGCCATGGAGGGCCCGACGCCCGTCAGCGCGCTTATCCATGCCGCCACGATGGTGGCCGCCGGCGTGTTCCTTGTCGCCAGGCTCATGCCCCTGTTCGAGATGGCGCCCGCCGTCCTGTTCTTCGTCGCCGTGATCGGGCTGATCACTTTCGCCTTCGCGGGCACCCTGGCGCTGGTGATGACCGACCTGAAGCGCGTACTCGCCTACTCGACCGTCAGCCACCTGGGCCTGATGATGCTGTCCCTCGGCGCGTTCGGGATGGCCGTCGCCATATTCCATCTGCTCGTCCACGGCGTCTCCAAGGCCCTGCTCTTCCTCGGCGCGGGCAGCGTCACCCACGGCACCGGTAGGACCGACATTCGCGAGATGGGCGGCCTGTGGCGCGCCATGCCGGTCACGGCCATCACATTTATGATAGGCGCCGCGTCCCTGGCCGGGCTCGTGCCGTTCAGCGGCTTCTTCAGCAAGGAAGAGGCGCTGATCACGGTGCTCGACGAGCGCGGGTTCGCGTTCTTCATCCCCACCTTCGCCGCGGCGCTCCTCAGCGCGCTCTACATGGCTAGGGTTACATTCCTCGTCTTCTTCGGCGCGAGCCGGAGCGACGGGGAAGCCCACGAGTCGCCCTGGCTCATGACGGCGCCCCTAGTCGTACTGGCGCCGCTCGCGCTCGTGCTGGGCGGGGCGACCTACCAGATGTTCGGCGACTTCCTCGCCGGCAAGGCCGCACATGCGTCGCCGTGGTGGCTGGCCGGCCTGTCGGGCGGGATGGTCGGCGCGATTATCGCAGTGAGCTGGACGAGCTACGTAAGCCGCCCGTCGTGGCTCCCCGGCGCCGCGAGATATGCCGACCCTAAGGATCCTGAGGTCTACCCGGTCACGGGCTGGACCGCCGGCCTGCGGGCCCGGACGCACAGCCTCCTCGTCAACAAGTACTACGTCGACGAGGCCTACCAGTGGGTCATAGACCGGGTCTTCCTCGCGCTCGGCAGGCTCGTAGCGCTGTTCGACCGGGTCATCGTCAACGACACCGGCGTCGACGGCCCCGCCCTGTCCGTGTGGCTGTCCGCCATCCGCGTCCGGTACATCCAGTCCGGCCTGATGTACACCTACGCCATGGCCATGGCCCTCGGAGCCGTCGGCCTGGCCCTCCTTTGGTGGCTCGCCGAGTGAATGCGGATACTCTGTACAGCCGCAGGTCACCCAAACCGTCATTCCCGCGAAGGGGGGAATCCATCTCCTCTTGAGGGCATCCAATGTGCTCCAACTTGCGAGCAGCATCGGGGTAGGGGAAAATGGCTAACCGAGGTGCAATCATGGCAGGAAACGCAGAATTGCTTAGCCGCATCGCAGTCGATCCCGAGGTGATGGTCGGCAAACCGGTGATCAAGGGAACGCGCCTGACCGTCGAGCACATGGTCGGCCTGCTTGCCCACGGGATGACCGCCGATGAGGTCATCGACGAATTCGAAATCGAGAAGGAGGACCTCCAGGCCTGCCTGCTGTTCGCTGCCAAGTCTCTGGAGGACATCACTTTCGTGCCGGTTGCCGCTGAAACCACCTGATGCGATTCCTGGTGGACGAGAACATAGGCCCATCGGTGGCCCTATGGCTCGCAACCTTGGACCACAACGTAGCATCGGTGCACCCGGAAGCGCGGGGAATGTCCGACGGCCAGATAATCCAGAAGTCGTACGAGGAAGACAGAATACTGATCACGTGTGACAAGGACTTCGGTGACTTGGCTTTCCGCGAGCGGCGCCCCCACAGGGGCGTCGTTTTGCTGCGCCTCGAGAACCACCGGCCCGAGACGATAATTCGCGTCTTGCGAGTACTCATCGACGAGTACGCCGACCGGTTGGAAGGCCGTTTCGTAGTAGTAACTGGCGACCGGACCCGGTTCGCAGGCCCCAATTAGCCGTGGACACCCTAAACTCATACGCGCTATTCGCCCTCATCGTCCTCCCCTTGGCGGGAGCGGCCGTGATGTTGGCCGTGCCGGGCGACCGCCGGCTGGCGATCAGGTGGGTCGCGACCGCCGTCGCGTTCGTCGTCATGCTGCTCTCGGTCTACGTGTTCGTGGGTCACACCGACTTCGGCGCGCCGCGAAGGTCGATGGACGAGTTCGCCGGCCAGGCCAACGTGCTCAGGTTCGAGTTCGAGCGATCGTGGGCCTGGCTGGACCTGGTGCCCCAGGAGTGCGCGGTCGAAGAGTCCACCCAGGGTGGGTACATGGACTGCGTCCCGGGGGCGGACGGCCACGGTATAGCGCTCAAGCTGGGCGTGGACGGCATATCCGCCCTGATGGTCATGCTCACCGGCATCGTCATGTTCACCGGCGTCCTCGTCTCATGGAACGTCACCCACCGCCCCAAGGACTTTTTCGTGCTGTATTTCCTCCTCCTCGCCGGGGTGTTTGGGGTGTTCGTCAGTCTCGATCTGTTCTTCCTGTTCTTCTTCTACGAGCTGGCCGTGCTCCCCATGTACCTCCTCATCGCCGTCTGGGGCAGCAGCAGCGACTTCAAGACCTTCGTGCGCACCAAGGAGTACGGGGCGATGAAGCTGATGCTCTACCTGGTGGCGGGCAGCGTCCTCATATGGATCGCCCTGATGGCCATCTTCGCCGAGGCCGACCTGGGCACCTTCGACTTCGTCGCACTGCACCAGAACGGCGAGCTCCCGGTGACCTTCCAGCGCATCTTCTTCCCGTTTCTCATGGTCGGCTTCGGCGTCCTGGCGGGCATGTGGCCCTTCCACACCTGGTCGCCCGACGGCCACGTAGCCGCGCCGACCGCCGTGAGCATGGTCCACGCCGGCGTGCTCATGAAGCTCGGCGCGTACGGCATACTCCGCGTCGGCATGGGCCTCATGCCCGAGGGCGCAGAGACGTGGATGCCCCTGCTCCTCGGGCTCGGCACGGTGAACGTCATCTACGGCGCAATCTCGGCCCTCGGCCAGCGCGACCTGAAGTACGTCGTAGGCTATTCCAGCGTGAGCCACATGGGCTACGTGCTGATGGGCCTCGCGACCCTCCACTACCTGGGTGTGGGCGGCGCGGTCCTCCAGATGTTTTCGCATGGCATCATGACGGCGCTGTTCTTTGCTGTCGTCGGGTCAATCTACGAGACGACGCATACGCGCGACATCGGCGTGCTCGAGGGGATGGCGAAGCCGATGAGGACCACGACCGCGCTGTTCGTCATAGCCGGGCTCACGTCCCTGGGCCTGCCGGGCCTGAGCGGATTCGTCGCCGAGCTCCTCGTGTTCCTGGGGCTGTTCCAGACCTACCCGATACTCGGGGCGCTCGCCGTGATCGGGGCCGCCATCACGGCCGTGTATATCCTCAGGCTGGTTGCCAAGGTTTTCTTCGGCACCACCGACCCTTCGACAGGCTCAGGGCAGGCTCTTGCGGCCCATTCGGCAGGCTCAGGACAGGCTCCCGCGCTCGACATGACCAGGGTCGAGTCCATCGCGTCCTGGCTGCTGGCGGCGTTCATCCTGCTCATGGGAGTCCTACCCTTCTTGTTCATCAACGGCATCGACGAGAGCGTGGCAAGGCTCCTCACTGCCATGGCAGGTGCAGGATGAACGATCTCACCCTCCTCATCCCGGAGTTCCTCCTAACCGCCCTCGCATTCATCGTGCTCGGAGCCGACCTGTTCCTGCCCGACCGCCGCAAGCAGCTTCTCCCGGCCGTCGCCGTCGCGGGACTCGTGGGCGTTGGCGCGGTCCTGCTCCTGACGACGACCCGCGACGAGGCCGGCTCCCTATACCAGCAGTTGATCGCCGACGAGCTCAGCCTCTATGGCGGCGCACTGGTATTCGACGGCTACTCGCTCGTCTTCAAGGTCTTCTTCGTCGCCCTGGGTGTCGTAGTCGTGCTGTCGAGCGTCGAGTATGTTAAGCGCCACCTGCAGCACCCCGGCGAGTACTACGGCATCCTGCTCTTCACCGTACTCGCCATGATGCTGATGGCGTCGTCGCGCGAGCTGCTGACGGCGTACATATCGTTGGAGCTGCTGAGCTTCGGCCTCTACGTGCTCGTCTCCTTCGACCGCTACAATCCCAAGTCGAACGAGGCAGGCACGAAGTACATCCTGCTGGGAGCGTTCTCGTCCGCCCTCATGCTCTACGGCATCAGCCAGGTATACGGGCTGCTCGGCACCACGCGCTTCGAGGAGATCGGCGGGGTCCTGTCGGCGATGCCCGATCCCGGGCTCGGCGTGCAGGTTGGGCTGGCGCTGCTCATCGTGGGCCTGGCGTTCAAGGTCGCCGCCGTGCCCTTCCACATGTGGGCGCCCGACGCCTATGAGGGCGCGCCCGTGCCCATCACGGCGTACCTGGCGGTCGGTTCCAAGGCGGCGGCATTCGCGCTGATCGTGCGGCTTTTCATCGATGGGCTCGTGCCGGCGCACGGCGATCTGCAGGTCGTCATGGCCGTCCTGGCGGCGCTGACCATGGTCCTGGGCAATCTCGTCGCACTCGTGCAGACCAACATCAAGCGGCTGCTGGCATACTCCAGCGTCGGGCACGTGGGCTACCTGATGCTGGGCATTGCCGCGCTGGCGGCCCTCGACGCAGGCGGCTCGCCGGGTGCCGGGCGCGGCATCGACGGCTATGCCCTCGTGGTGAGCGGGATAATTCTGCACATAGTGGCGTACGCCGTGACCAACATGGCCGCGTTCCTGTGCGTCAGCACCGTGTATGACGCCACCGGCAGCGAAGAGACCTCCGCCTACTCCGGCCTCGCATCGCGCTCGCCCGGCCTGGCAATGGTGATGGCGGCCTCGCTCTTCTCGCTGGCCGGCCTGCCCATATTCGCGGGCTTCGTCAGCAAGTTCTACCTCTTCAACGCCGCCGCCTTCAGCGGTCTCCTCTGGCTGGCCGGCCTCGCCATAGCCGCCAGCCTCATATCGCTCTACTACTACCTGATGGTCATAAAGCGGATGTACGTCGACCCGCCCGAAGACAAGACGCCTCTGAGGGTACCCCGCCTAACGACGGCCGTCCTCGCCGCCCTCTTCGCCGGCACCATCCTACTGGGCGTCTACCCAGCCCCCCTCATGCTGGCCGTCGAGTACGCGAGCGACACCCTCCTGCTCCTGTCGCCGCTCTGGTAGCCCCGCCCAAACATCTCCGAAGCTGCGCCAAGGCTGCCACTTAGCCGCGCTCCACCATCCGTCGTTCCCGCGAAGAGCCTGCCCCGCTCTGGACGCGGGGCGGGCATTATCCACGACCACCGCCACCATCCTCGCAAACTGTCGTACACTAAGTTCTCGGCCGAAGCCGGTGGCCAGCAACTTCAGGAAGGGGGTAGGGACGACATGTCTGAATGGTTCACGAGCAGTAAGCTAAAGCAATTCGGCGTACACTTGGGATGGGTAGTCTTCATCTCGGTGGTGCTAGCTCTGGTTGTGTACATGTTGGATGTAGGCATTACTGATAGTCAGACGCCGTGGGTTGCCGCGCTGGGAGCAATTGCAGTCAGTATGTTCATTGCGCTACAGCAGACCATAGATCGAAGCAAACACGAGAAGCGCGTCGAGAAGCATCAGAAGCGGGTTGAGGAGCTTCTCAAAGGAATCCTTAGCAAGTGATAGACGGCAAGGTAGTCGGATTGAGCGCAGGTGCCACCGTGTCAAGACCAGGCTGTAGGTAGACGTTGAACTCTGTCATCGACGGCCTGGTCTTCGACCTGGACAACACCCTGCTCGACAGGTACGGCGCCTTCGTTGGCGTGGCCGAGAGCTTCTACGAGCAGCACCTTCGTCCCGCGGCGCTCGCGGAGCGGGACGAAGCGGTGGCGGTGATGGTCGAGTGGGACGGCGACGGCTACAACGACAGGGCGGGAATGCTGCGGCGGTGGCTCAGCGAGTGGCCGGACGTCCGCCTGGACATGGAGTCGCTCAGGACTTGGTACCGCGCCGAGATGGAGCGCCAGGTAGAGCCGGAAGCCGCGGTCAACGAGTTCCTCGCCTGGCTGAACGAACGGCAGGTGCCCTGGGGCATCGTCACGAACGGGTCGCCGAGCCAGCACGGCAAGTGCCGGAGGGCGGGCCTGGACAAGCTAGCCCCGTCCATCATCGTTTCCGAAGAGGCCGGCTACCGCAAACCCGACCCCAGGATATTCCAGGACGCGCTGGAGGCGACCGGACTCACAACCCCCGAGCAGGTCATGTTCGTCGGGGACAATCCGGAGGCCGACATAGACGGCGCCAGGCGGTTCGGCATGAAGACTGCCTGGGTCCGCCGAGGCCGTCAGTATCCCCCCGACCTCCTACCCCCAGACCACACCATCGACCACGTCACCGAATTGCGAAACATAGTCGACCTGGGTTGACTTCCTCTCCCTCTGGAAACCTTGCATGCCCCCGTGGTTACTATGAGAATAGCACCCTGCTGCCCACCATGTCGTCCTGAGGAGTCCCTGACGAAGGACCTGGGGTGGGGTTCGCCTCCCCTTGCGAGGAGACAACGCCACTTTCATCCACCTATGTGGCCTGCGCCACGCCATGGTGATTCCGGCGGAAGTCGGAACCCAGGGGGGAGGGGCAGCCTGGATTGCGGCGCAAGTGGTCCCACAGCTCACTTCTCCTCTCACTGAGTTATGCAAGGGCCCCAATGGGCGGAAGAGGCTTATCGGCCTCCCGCCGAGGCCGCTAGCCGGTTCCTGATCGATTCGGGCACTTCTATCTCGACCCCGAGGCGGCCGTCGGTCGCCACTTCTTTGTAAGTAAGGCACGAGTTGGGATTCGCTGCGGGGTCCTTGCGAAGCTGCCACGTGTAGCCCACAATCGCGAAAGTCTCAGGGTCCAGTACGAGCGTTAAGTCCACAGAATCACCCGGAGTCCAGTCCCACATATTGGCATAGGACTCGTCCAGCGTGACCTGGAGACGGAGATTCCCGTCAGCGGTCTCATTGACGCTGATGTCTTTTGGAAGCCCGTCACTGAGGACGCCGCGAAACGTTGCGTGGAGCTTGCCGTTCCACACCCACCACTCGCTGGCATCTGCGACGGTGTCATAGTCGACTCTCTCCCATGCTCCCTCCGGCGAGAGCTGCCAGTGGGTCCATTCCTGGCCTGCTTGGGAATAAACTATGTAGAATTGGCTCGTGTGGAGGTCTAAGTACGACAGGGCGGGGTTGTCTTGGAACAACCTGAAGTCCCCAATCGACAACTCTATTGGGCCCCGCCTGACACCGAAGGCATGGTTGCACGTTCTATCGACCCAGCCCCCGCTCAGGCGGAAGCTCGCGGAACCTGCCCTTTCGAGTGCTAGGTAGGCTTGCCATACAATGTCGATCGAGTCTTCAGATTCGATCTCCGGCTGGCCTATGAATCTGTCCATGTCGACGCCGAGGCGGCCGTCGCTCGCCACTTCCTTGTATGTCAGACACGGGCCGGGATGCACGCCGGGGTCCCTGTGCAGCTCCCACGTATACCCCACAATCGCGTAGGTCTCTGGATCCACGACGAGCGTAAAGTCCAGAGACTTGTCAACCGACTCCCAGTCCCACAAATATATATACGAGTGGTCCAGTGTGACCTGGAGACGCAGGTTTCCGTCGGCGGTCTCTTCGACACTGATCTCTTCCGGAGACCCGTCCCATAGAGCGCTGCGAAGCGTGGTCGGGAGTGTGGCGGTCCACAGCCAATATGAGCTGGCGGTCTCGATGGCCTCCCTGTGGACCATCTCCCAAGCTCCCCCTGGTGTGAGCCACCAATAGAGCCGTTCGCCGTCTTCACGTCTTATGAGAAAGCGGCTTGTGCCGAAGTCGAGGTGCACCAGTGCTGGGTCAAGATCGGACCAGTCGCCTGTCAGGCTGAAGTCCCCGATTGACACTTCAATGGGCCCACGCCTGACTCCGAAGGGCCAGTTGCATGTTTCATCCCCGGTCCAACCTCCGCTCATGCGGAAGCTTGCAGACCCCACCCTTTCCAGCTCGACGTAGGCCCGCCTGATGAGATCGATGGGATCGTCAGGCGCCGCCGCTGATTCGATCAGCGGGTAGTCCAGGAGCTCTTCAGTGAGCACGATCAGCTTCCGGACGTCATCCATGGACATCCCGGGCCGCACCAGCGGGTGGGAGTTGATCTCGAGCATCTGCCTCTCTCGTGGAATCAAGACACCCGGCTTGGCGATCTCCATGACGCTCAGAGGCCGGGATCTATGGCCCACTGGGACTCTATGATCAATAGGACCCAGGGCGTGCAACGCCTCGTGTATGGTTATCCCCCTGATCTCATCTACCGGGGACGCGACGCCGGACAGGTCGATATGCCATATGACTATGTTCCCTGATGTGGCTTCACCCCGGTTCACGTTCGCGCCTCCGAAACCCCAAGGTTCGTGTACATAGTAGGGGTCACTGACGCCGAGGGAGTCAGCCTCGGACCGCGGAACGCCCACGAATGCAGTAAAATCCGCGTCTTCCTCGGCGGCTACCCACTCGAACTCCAAGTTCAGGATGGGAGAAAGCTCCGACAGAATGGTTTCGAGGACTGCTATATAATCCGGGTGTCCGGTTGCCCAGACCTTGACAGGAACATCGTTGAGCCATTTCTCAACGGTCGGCTTTCCCCAACCGCCGCACCCTGCTATCCAGTTGTTGTGCTTCCCTAGAGAGAAGCCTTCCGGCGGCCTGTCCGCGTAGCACTCCCAGGCGTCACCGTCGACTCCCAGGATGCGTTCAGGTACATCCACGTCAAGCGTCAGCGGCTCGTCTTCCCCGTAGTCGAAACTCAGGGTCGTCGCACCCATAGGAAGACGTAAGGTAAAGCTGTCGGAAGCCGGTGCGAAGCCATCCGGCAGGGACAGGCTTAACTCCTCGCGGCAGTCCCTGCGCTCATCGCCTTCCGCTATGCAGGTCGCCGTCAACTCCCGGGTGCTGTCGAGCCGCAGCGTGCCATCGTTGCGCAGCGTCGCCGTCACCTCGACATCTGCCGTACCGTCCGACCAGTATCCGGCAACCGTAGATTCAGCTTCCAAGACGAGAATCACGACGGGCACGGGCGTGTTTGTGGGAGTGGGTGTGCTGGTGGGCGTCGGCGTGCTGGTGGAAATGGGGGTGTTGGTCGGCAGGGGCGTCGGCGTGCTGGTGGGAGCGGGCGTGTTGGTCGGGATGGGTGTGCCAGTGGGCACAGGAGTCGGGGTGCGGGTGGGAATGGTTGTGCTGGTAGGCGTCTGTGTCGGTGTGTCGGCGGGCACGGGTGCGCCGGTAGGCGTCTGCGTCGGTGTGTCGGCGGGCACAGGAGCGATGGTGGGCGGCGGAGTCGGCGTGTCGGCGGGCGTGGGAGTGCTGGTAGGCGGTGGAGTCGGTGTGTTGGCAACTGGCGATGGCGTAGGCGATGCTATGCTCCGGGCGAGCTTGTCATCCACGCGCTCTTCAGGCGTCGGCGTCGCCGTCACCACCACGATCACCTGCTCGGGCTGACCGCAGGCCGCTGCGAGCATAGCAGCCAGCGTCGCAACGACTATCGTTCTATTCCTCACCAACGGTCCTCTCACTCGTGCCTCTTAGAGCTCTCAATCCGTCATACCGGCCTTGAGCCGGAATCCATGCCCCGGCGATTGCCACAGACGGGGTGGTTATAGGTAGGCTATGCACCACTTCAACCCTTGCGGCGGCATCACGGCGGATCAGTGTCACTCCGGATAGTGAATTCGGCCGCTTCCGCTGTTCTCGGACGCCCACTTCTCAATCGTCCTCACGTCTATGGCGTAGGCCAGGCTGTCGTCATCGGGCAGCTCGTCCAACGAGAACCAGCGAGGGCGATTGCCCACAAGGCCATTGAACAGGTTGACGCTCAAAGGCCTCGAAGGATATGTTCCCAACCAGATCTGTCCGCCGTGCCTGTTCTCGTAGTACAGGCGCTCAGGGGTAAACTCGATCCCGGTGGTCTTTCGCGTTTCCCGTACGGCGGCGCCTCGCCGGCTCTCACTCTTCCCAGCTCTGCCGCCCGGGACACTCCACTTGCCTGTCCTCCTGCCACTCTTGAGTTGTATGAGGAGGACAGCGTTACCCTCATTCACCACGAGGGCGAAGCCTGCTCTGCCCATCTTTCGCCGCCGGGGGTAGTGCACCCTGCGACTGCCCGGATTCTCGTCTGCCCACTTGCCAATGGCCCTCTTGTCCGGGCCAAAGGCCAGATTGTCGTCATGGGGAAGCATGTCATTGCTGAACCACGCGGCGTCCAGGCACTCCTTCCTCTGGATCCGCAGTCGTCCGCCGATACGTTTCCCACGCCAAATCTCAAAGCGGTGCCGATCGCTCTTGTAATACAGGTCGTCGGAGGTCATCCTGATGCCCGTCTCTTCGCTCGTTTCTCTTACGGCGGTCTTCCTCAGGCTCTCACCCCTGTCCTGATTTCCTCCCGGCAGACTCCACAGGCCCTTCTGCTTGCCATACCCCCGCTGGATCAGGAGGACCTCGTTCCTATCGTTAACCACGAAGCCGAACCCCGCCGGCATAGCTCACCTCCGCCACGAACAGTTCGAGCATGTCGTTCGACGGGATACTCTATCAGGCTACACCCGTGACCGCCCTACAGCGCCGACGCCGCCAGGCGGTCCTCATCGAACGCGAGCCCTAGGCCCGGGGCATCCGGCATCACCAGGTTGCCCGACTCGTCCACCTTTGGCACTTCCTTGAACAGGGGGAACGCCCACGGCATGTGCTCCACGTACAGCCCGTTCGGCGCCGCTGCCAGCGCGTGCCCCAGAATCTCGGGCGCAAGGTGCGTCACCACTGGCAGATTGAAGCCCTCGGCCATGTGCGCGACCTTCATCCACTGGGTGATCCCGCCGGCCCGCAGCAGGTCCACCATCACGATGTCGATAGAGCGCGCCTCCAGCATGTGCCTGAACGGCACAATCCCGTAAGCGTACTCGCCCGCCGCGATGGGCGTGTCCAGCGCGTCCGCTATGCGCGCGAGCCCGGCGTGGTCCTCGAAGTTCGTTGGGTCCTCCAGCCAGTAGACCCCGTGCTCGGCCATCTCGCGTCCCGCCGTGATGGCCGTGTTAACGTCCCACGCCTGGTTGACGTCCACCATCAGGACCACGCGGTCGCCAAGGGATGTTCGTATCATCCGCAGCCGCGCCAGCTCGTCATCGACGGTCCGCTCTCCGCCCATGCGTAGCTTCATGGCGCGAAATCCCTGCGAGGCGAGCATCGTCGCCGCAGCCGCGAGCTCGTCCAGGTCGAAGTGGCGCCACAGGTAGCCGCTCGCGTACGTGGGCACTACGCCCGATCCCGCGCCCAGTAGCCGCCACACCGGAATCCCCAGCGCCTTGCCCCTGATGTCCCACAGCGCCGTGTCGATCGCCGCGACGGCGCGGGTCACCAGCCCCGCGGGCGACGCGTCGCCTGCCTCCAGGAGCAGGCCGCGCCCGATCTCCTCGACCGCGTGCGGGTCCGCGCCGACTGTCTCCGAGGCCAGCGCGTCCACCAGCTCTCTCAGTGCCTTGGTCACGAGCTTCGAGGCGAAGCCCGCGTAGGCGATGCCCTCTATTCCGTCGTCCGTGCGCAGGCGCAGCGTAACGAAGTCCGCCTGGTCGCGGGGAGCCGTCGGCCCCGGCTCCCGCCAGATTCGGACCGCCTTCGTTTCAAAGGACGAAATACGCATCGCTTACACTCCCTTCGATGCCGCCACTGCCCCACCGTCCAGCTCATCATATCGGCCTACACGATAACCTGCCAGCCAAGCCGCGCAGGCCGCTCATCCCCTCGGTAGGCGCCCACTAATAACTGAATCTTCTCTCTGCGACCTCCGCGTCCCCTGCGGTGATAGACTCCCGCTCGGTGGTACTATAGGGCGATGCGCGCCGCTTACTCCGGGCTCCAGGGCCAGCTTGCGTACTATGGCTGGCTCGTAGTTGGGACCGTATTCCTCTCCTCGGCCATATCCATAGGGCCGGGGTATGCCTTCGGGCTGTTCATCGGTCCGCTGGAGGAGGAGTTCGGATGGCAGCGCACGGCCATCAGCGCGTCGCTGGCCTTCGTCGCCGTGGGTAGCCTAATCGCCCCGTTCCTCGGCAGGTATATGGACGGGCGGGGCGCGAGACCGCTCATGGCGTGGTCGCTGCTGATCGCCGCCGCCAGCTTCCTGTTCCGTCCCCTCATGTCGCAGCTCTGGCACTGGTACGTGCTCAGCTTCCTCCAGTACCTGGCCTTGGCGGCGCGACCAACCTGCCTGCCGGACGGCTCGTCTCCATCTGGTTCCCCCGGACGCCGGGCCGCGTGATGGGCCTGACGACCATGGGCAACAATTTCGGCGGCTTTGCCGTACCGCTCATCGTCGGGCCGATGCTGGCGCTAGGAAACTGGGAGGGCGCGTTCCTGTTGCTAGCGGGACTGACTTTCGTGATCGCCCTAATGTCGGTTGCCCTGGTGCGCGAGTTCCCCAATAACGGGAACTCGAAGGGGTCGGGCAAGGCGGGCCGTGCGCCGCAGCTCACGGGCCTGGCCGTCGGCGAGGTGGTCAGGGGCTCGACCTTCTACCTGGTCTGCTTCTCGCTGATACTGGGCTCGTTCACCTACAGCGCGATCCTGCCCCAGGTTGCCGATCACCTGATAACCTCGGGCATGTCGCTGGAGACCGCCGCGCGGGCCATGAGCCTGCTGGCCGCGTTCGGTATGGCAGGAAAGTTCAGTTTCGGGTATCTTTCAGAGTTGGTCACCGCCCGCCGGATGATGATGGTGAGCCTGACCGGCCAGGCCTTTTTCATAGTGATGATGGTAATGTTCCCGACGCCGCCGATAGCGTGGCTAGCAGTGCCGCTGTTCGGGCTCTTCATGGGCTCCTACGGCGCGCTCATTAACCTGGTCGCGCAGGAGACCTTCGGGCTGAAGAACTTCGGGAGCATCGCGGGCCTGATGTCCCTGGCGATGGGGGTATCGGGAATGCTGGGTCCCTTCCTGTCCGGCCAGTCCTTCGACCGGCTGGGGAGCTATGGGCCCGGATTCATCGCCGTGGCGGTCATGTTCGTAGTAGGCGCGATAAGTCTGATCTGGGTCCGGCGCTGGACCCCAGAGCCAGCTGGGCCTCTCCCCCCTGAGAGGGAAGATTGAGCTGTCCTGAGCCCGCCGAAGGGATCGGGACTCTCGCGCCCCCGAAGAATAAGACCTGCCGTCTGAATCAAATCTGAACATTTGGAGGGAAAGAATGAACCTGGACGAGAAGACGATACTGAAGCGACTCGGCGAGGGCGAGACGATAGGCGCGGTGTGCTCAGACGCAGGGATGAGCAGGGAGGAGTTCGACGAGTGGTGGCAGGGGCAGCTCGAATCGAGGCTGCCCGACGTGGCGACGGCCCGCGCCTTCGACGGCGCCGGGCGGGTCGAGATACTGCGCGACGAGACAGGCACGCCCCACATCTACGCGGACGACGCCGGGCCCCTCTTCTTCGGCTACGGCTTTGCCATGGGGCAAGACAGGCTGTGGCAGCTCGACTACCTGCGTCGCAAGGCAGTGGGCCGCCTCGCCGAGGTGCTGGGGCCGGACGGCCTGGAGACGGACATCATTGCACGCACGGTCGGCCTCAACCGCATCGCCGCAGAAGAGATCGACCGCATCCCGGGCAAGACGAGGGAGCTGCTCGAGGCTTTCTCGGACGGCATCAACGCCGCCATGGAGGAGAGCCGGTCATGCCTGCCCATCGAGTTCGGCCTGCTCGACTACGAGCCTGAGCCCTGGTCGCCCGTCGACTCCATAGCCATCTGGGCCGAATTTCGCTGGTACCTCACCGGGCGGCTCCCGGTCATCGCCCTGCCGGAGATGGCGAGGCGCGCCCTGGGAGACGGCCCGCTATACCAGGCGTTCCTTCTGGGCGAGGCGGAGGACGAGAGCATCGTCCCCCACGGCCACTACCCCCCGAACAGGTCGGGCGGCGACAGGGTCGGCGAGGTGGTGAGCGACCCCGACGAGGGGCTCGGCAGCAACAACTGGGTAATAGGGGGCAAGCTCTCCGACTCAGGCCTGCCCATACTCGCCAGCGACCCCCACATCGCCTTCGGCAGCGTGTCCTGCTGGTACCAAGCCCACCTGTCGGGCGCGGGCTTCAACACGGTCGGCGCGGGCTACGTGGGCGTTCCCGGTATCACATTCGGCCGCAACGAGCGGACCGCGTGGGGCCTGACCAACAACATCTGCGCCCAGCGCGACCTCTACCAGGAGAAGGAGCACCCCGACAGGCCCGGCCACTTCCTCTACGACGGCGAGTGGGAGCGCGCGTCGAAGGTCGTTGAGCGGATCGACGTGAAGGGCGCGGACCCGGTCACCAGGAACATCAGGTCGACGCGGAACGGCCCGCTCGCCGACGAGATCGTGCCCGGCATCGCCAGGGAGAGCGGGCCCGTCTCGCTCCGGTGGATGGGCCACGAGCCTTGCGACGAGATCACTTCCATGCTCGCGGTCAACAGGGCCGGCAGCGCCGCGGAGATCCGCGAGGCGCTGAGGACGTGGATCGTGCCGACTTGGAGCTTCGGATTCGCGGACGTGGACGGCCACTTCGGCTACCAGTCGGTCGGCAGGCTCCCGATCAAGGAGAACTGGGGGCGCGGCTACCGGCCGGGCTGGGACCCGGCCCACCAGTGGCGCGAGTCCATCCCCTACGACGCCATGCCAAAGATGGAGGACCCCGACCAGGGTTGGGTGCGCTCGGCGAACAACCGGCTCGCCCCCGAGGACTTCCCATACCCGCTGTCGGGCGTGTGGAGCAGCGGCCATCGCGCCCGCCGCATTCGCACCATGATCGAGGAGAAGGACCGGCTGACCCGCGAGGATGTGGCCGAGATGCAGATGGACTCCATGTCGCTCAGGGCGCAGGAAGGCCTGCCCGGGCTCATCGGGACGCTGGAGAAGGTCGACGACGCCAGGGTCGCCCAGGCCGTCGGCCACCTGCAGGTATGGGACTGCATGATGGAGCCGGACCGGGTCGGAGCCGCCATATTCGAGAGCTTCTTCCTGTTCTGGGGACTGCGGGCCGCAGCCGAGCGCTTCGAGCCCGAACAGGCTGCGGTACTCGGCACGGCGATGGCTGGGCTGTCGCTGAGCATGCTGGACGGCGACGAGCACGGCTGGTTTGACGGCGGCGACCGGGAGGGCGCCATCGTCGAGGCGATGAACACGGCGCTCGACGACCTGGAGTCCAGGCTTGGCAGCGACATGTCCGCGTGGACGTGGGGCGCGGTCCACACGGTGAGGCTCGACCATCACCTGACGTCGCGCGGCGAGATATTCGAGACCCTGAACAGGGGCGGCGACCCCGTCCGCGGCAGCGGCATCACCGTCTGCAACACGGGGTTCGACCCAACCTATCTGGCCGCCGTCGGCGCGAACTACAGGATCAACGCGGAGCTGTCCGACGACCCGCCGGGCCTCTGGGCGGTCGACACCGCCGGGCTGTCCGGCAACCCCGGCAGCCCCAACTACTGCGACCAGCTGGGCACGTGGCTGGCCGGGGAGCACTATTACTTCCCGCTCGATAGGGAGCGGGTGGAAGAGCGGGTGCGGACCCGCCTAACCATCAATGGGGGATAGGGATCGGGGAGTCACCCTCACCTCAATCCTCTCCCGTCAAGGGAGAGGAGGGGGAGGGGGACCCTCGGACAGGTAGAGAGCGAGGCGCAACACAGGAGCAGAACGGAATGAAGATTGCAGTGCTTGGGGCGGGGGCGATTGGCGGGGTGATTGGCGGGTACCTGGCGCGCGGGGGGCGCGACGTCACGCTCATAGACCTGTGGCCGGCCAACATCGAGCGGATCAAGGAAGCCGGGCTGACCGTGAAGTCCCACGAGGGCGAGTTCACCGTCCGGCCTGCGGCCCTGCACTTGGGCGAGGTGTCGGCCGCCAGGACGAAGTTCGACGTGGTGTTCCTGTCGGTCAAGTCGTACGACACGAGCTGGGCGTCCAAGTTCATCGAACCCCACCTGGCGCCTGGAGGCTACGTGGTGTCGGCCCAGAACAGCATCAACGAGGACGCGATCGCGGACGTGCTCGGCTGGTCGCGGGTCGTCGGATGCGTCGTGACCCTGGGCGCGGGGATGTACGAGCCGGGCACGCCCGAGCGGACCAGCGCCATCGACCGCCCCGCCTTCACCGTCGGCGAGCCCAGCGGGCTGATCACCCAGCGGCTGAAACGACTCGCCGAGGTGCTGGGCGACGCGGGCATCACCAAGACGACGACGAACCTGTGGGGCGAGCGGTGGGCCAAGCTGGCGACCAACTCCATGAGCAACGCAGTGGCGGGCTTCACGGGGCTGAAGTCGGCCGAGCTGAGGTTCAACCCCGAGGTGCGGTTCCTGTCCATACGGATCGCGGCTGAGCTGGTCCGCGTGGCCGAGGCCCACGGCGTATCTGTCGAGCCGATTAGCAGCGTCCCGGCCGAGCTCTTCAACAGGGCGCTCGAGGACGGGGCCGCGAAGGAGGAGGTGGAGGGCCTGCTCGTCGAGCACGGCAGGAACATAGGGACGGGCCGGCCGTCGCTGGCCCAGGACCTGATGAAGGGCCGCGCGACCGAGGTCGAGCAGCTGAACGGCTACGTCGTGCGAAAGGGACAGCAGGTCGGGGTCCCCACACCCGTGAACCAGGCCATCGTAGACCTGACGCGGCGCGTCGACAGCGGTGAGATAGAGGCGTCCATGTCCAACCTGGCCCTGGTCGACGCGTGATGGCTTTGTCGAGAAGCCAAGACTACTTGGCCTGGCTGAGCACTGCCCTTCGACAGGCTCAGGGCGAACGACCCTATGGCCTCGTTCCTGCTGAGCCCCTGGGGGCAGTATCACTCTGACTAGCAATCAGGAGCGTGACATGGACAGGTTCAGAGAGGCGAGGGACAGGGGCGGGCGGTACCTGCTGACCCAGCTCCACGACGACGGCAGCTTCGGCGACCCCGAGCAGGGGGTCACGGAGTACTACAAGGTCCCCGCGGCGCTGATGGTGTGCGGGATGTCTGGCGCGGCCGGGCGCCTGCTGGACTGGGTGCGGCGCAACGGCTTCACCCCGGACGGCGACTTTGGGCCCAGGCCCGCGGACGAGCAGGACAGTTTCTACTACACCTATCACAACGCCTGGGTGATCAAGGGCGCGCACCGGCTGGGGCAGTTCGACCTCGCCCAGCGCGGGATGGATTTCCTGATGCGCTTCCACGACCCGGAGAGCGGCGGGTTCTACTCCAGCCCGACCGAGCGCGAGGACTCGACGGAGCAGGACCTGTGGGTGGTGAGCGGCAGCGGCTGGTGCGCCATCTACACCGGACGCCTGGACGTCGCCCGTGGGCTGGGCACGTGGATGAAGCGCATGATGGACGACCAGCCCAACTACCCCGAGGAGATGTGGACGGTGTACAGCCGCGAGAGCGGACTCATCACCGAGGTGCGCGACGGCGACGACTTCCGGTACGTACTCACGCGGGACGAGTCGCGCGACCAGTCCTTCTTCCACCCCGGAATCGCGGCGGGGTTCCTGTCACGCCTCTACATGGCAACCGGCGAGCAGGAGTGGCTCGACCTGGCCCGCAGGTACATGCTGTTCTGTGACTACGTGGGCGACTACCACTTCCGCCTGCTGCGCGCGGGCAAGGTCGGCTGGGCCGCGTCGATGATGTACACCCTCACGGGCGAGGCGAAGTACCGCGACATGGCCATCAGGGTCGGCGACAACCTGATCGACGCGCAGTCGGAGAACGGCGCGTGGGAGTGGGCCGCCTCGGGCCTCCCCGGCTACAACAACGACGCCACCGCCGAGCTCGTAGTCTGGCTCGACGAGATCCACCAAGCGGTGGGCTCGGACTGAGGTTGGGCAAGGCGACGGTAAGCCATCGGCTAGAATGGAGCGAGGCGATACCCGGTAGCTCGGGGAGGCAACAGTGAAGACATACGTGATCACAGCAGAGCTCGAGCAGGACGAGGATGGCCGGTGGAGCGCGTGGATCGAGGCCCTGCCCGGATGCACGGCCTGGGGCCACACTCGCCAGGAGGCGCTCCTAGCGCTGCAGGATGCCGCGGACGCGTATATCGAGGACATGGAGGACGCGGGTGAGGATATCCCCAGCCGAGGTTTCCAGATTGTGGAGGCGCCTCTCGTAACAGTCACTCGATGACCCTGCCTCGGCTGCCCATTAGACGGCTTAGAAGTCTAACGGCGCGTAACTTGGTAAGGGCCCTGGAACGCGATGGGTTCGAGTACAGGAGGCGGAGGGGCTCAGCACGGGTCTACAGGAACGACGACGGTCGGAGAGTCGTCGTTCACGTCCACGCTTCAGGCGACACATTCCCAATCGGCACACTGCGGGAGATTCTCAAGGCAACGCAGTGGACCGAGGACGATCTTCGCCGTCTGCGCCTTATCTAATCGTCTAGTCTGACGGGAGTCTAGGTCACCCCGGCCGTGGCGCTCTCCACGGCTGCCTTGGTGGCGACCGCTATGTCGCGGTACTCCTTGAGGACGCGGACGCTGGTCAGGACGGTGGGGCGCGAGGTGTCGCGGTAGTCGGTGCGCATCTCCAGCCTGCCCAGGAATGACAGGCCCATCTCGTCCGCCAGCTCCTCGCCCGCGCCGGACCCGAAGACATCGCCGGCGAAGTTCTCGACCACGCCCAGCACGGGCACCTTCAGGGTCTTGATCATGTTGATGGAGCGCTTGGCGTCGATCTTCGCCAGCTCCTGGGGCGTGGTGACCACCACGAAGCCGTCCAGGCTCAGGGTCTGCATCACCGTGAGAGGCGAGTCGGACGTGCCGGGCGGTAGGTCGATGACCAGGTAGTCGAGCTTGCCCCAGGCCGTGCTCTGGAGGAGCTGGTTGATGGCGTTGTGGATCATCGGCCCGCGCCAGATCGTCGCCTCCTCCTCGTTCTTCTGGAAGTAGGCCATGGACATGACGCGGACGCCGAAGCGCTCCGGCGGCACGAGCTTGTTCTCTTCGCTCACCACGGGGACCTCCGCGACCTTCATGGCGCGTACGACGTTCGGGCAGTCGATGTCCACGTCGAGGATGCCGACCGCGGCGCCGTCCTGCGCCAGGGTGACGGCCAGGTTGGCGGCGACAGTCGTCTTCCCCACGCCGCCCTTGCCGCTGTAGACGCCGATCTGGCAGCCGATGCCGCCCAAGCTGTCGGCTATGGCGCGCTTCTGCTCGAACTGGCGCTTCATCTGCTCGATCTTCGCGCGGGCCTGGGCGGCCTGCTGCTGGTTCGGAGGGCCCTGGTTGGGTGGGTGCTGGTGTGTCATCTATATCTCCTGGAGAAACAAAGAGCGGACGCGCTTGACGGCGTCCGCTCCGGTCCGATCAGGTGGTGGGATTTCGGGCGCCGGTCAGTCGAGGCCCAGCAGCGCCTTGCCCTCTTCGGAGATCAGGTCGGGCGTCCAAGGAGGGTCGTACACCATCTCGACCTCCACGTCCTCCACGTCCTCGATCTCCGCAATGCGCCACTCGGCCTGCTGCGCGATGTACGGGCCCATGCCGCAGCCCGCGAAGGTCAGCGTCATCTTGACCTGCACGTCGCCTTCCTCGACCTGGCAGTCGTATACGAGCCCTAGATCGACGACGTTGACCGGGATCTCCGGGTCGTAGACGTCCCTGAGGGCCTCCATCACTACATCTTTGGTCAGTTCAGTGGTCTCGGCCATTGGATCTTCTCCATATGCAGGCGCAGTCTTGTATCTATAGCCTGCAAGTCCATTCTATGTTCGGGGCATGGGGGTGTCAATTCAGTTCACTCGTTCAGCAGATATGAGATGGGTGAGCTGAGGCCAGGCTTGGGTGGCATCGACGGTGAACGGTTGCTGGGTTGAAATAAACACCGACAAGGGGCCCGCCCCCCTGCTACCATTATCTGTTGGGGTGAGCAGATTGAGCGACTATCGGAACAACGCCATTCGCAACCTGGCTATCATAGCCCACGTCGACCACGGCAAGACCACCCTGGTCGACGCGCTGTTGAAGCAGGGCCAGGTCTTCCAGGCCCACCAGCAGGTGGGCGCATTGATTATGGACACCAACCCGCTGGAGAGGGAGCGGGGCATTACCATCCTGGCCAAGAACGCCTCCGTCTCCTACGGCGGTGTCAGGATCAACATCATCGACACACCTGGCCACGCGGACTTCAGCGGCGAGGTGGAACGGGTCATGAACATGGCCGACGGCTGCCTGCTGCTGGTCGATGCCGTCGACGGGCCCATGCCTCAGACCACCTACGTACTTCGTCAAGCCCTCCAGCAGGACGTAGCGCCGATGGTCGTCATCAACAAGATGGACCGCCCAGAGGCCCGCGTGACTGAAGTACTCGCGATGGTGCAGGACCTGTTCCTGGAGCTTGCTACGAGGGACGAGCACCTGGACTTCCCTGTGCTCTACACCTCGGCCCGCCAGGGATACGCCACCACGGACCCGGACGTGCCAGGGACGGACATGCAGCCCCTCTTCGAGGCCATTCTGGAGTCGGTGCCGCCCCCCACCGGCGATCCCGGCGCTCCGCTCCAATTGCTGGTGGCGGCCCTGGACTACGACAACTACCTTGGCCAGGTGTCCGTGGGGCGCATCTCCAACGGGACGCTCCGGCAACGGGACGACGTGGCCGTGCTGGGCCGCCACGGCCATGCCGGCACTCACAACCTCGATCGGGTCTTCGTGTTCAGGGGGATGGAGCGGGTTGAAGTGCCAGAGGCCCATGCAGGGGATATCGTGGCCGTGGCCGGCCCTGAAGGCGTGTCAATAGGCGACACGATGGCTTCGCCCGAGAGCCCGGAGGCCCTGCCGACCATCGACGTCAACGAGCCCACGGTGCGCATGACCTTCGGAGTGAGCACCTCGCCCTTCATGGGCAGGGAAGGCGTCCACTGCACCTCCCGCAATCTTCACGAACGGCTTACCAGGGAGCTGCGGACGAACATCAGCCTCCGTGTGGATACCACCTCCAGCCCGGACGTATTCGTCGTCTCCGGACGGGGCGAGCTGCACCTGTCGATCCTGGTGGAGACGATGCGCCGGGAACAGTACGAGTTCCAGGTGTCCCGTCCCACACCAGTCACCAAAGTGGTCGACGACAAGGTGTATGAGCCCTACGAGATCCTGAGCATCAGCACCCGGGAGGAGTACGTGGGTGTTCTGACCGAGCATCTCTCCGCCTGTATGGGCCAGCTCAGGGACATGAGGTACGCCGAGGACGGTTACGTGCACATGGAGTACAAGATACCCACCCGGGGACTGATCGGATTCAACGCGTTCTTCCTTCGGATGACGCGAGGGGACGGGGTGAAGACGGGTGTCTTCAGCTCCTATGAGCCCATGGAGGGTGAGATCGAGTCCCAGCGCAGCGGCGCGCTGGTGGCGTCGGAGGGCGGCACAGCCGTCACCTACGGTCTGCTAAACGCCCAGGGCAGGGGCGACACCTTCATCGACGCGGGCGACGCGGTCTATGAGGGGATGATCGTCGGCTCCCACCGCCGGGCGGGCGACATCGACGTCAATGTCTGCAAGGAAAAGAAGCTGACCAACATGCGGTCTTCAACGGCGGAAGTGTCAAAGCGCCTAAACTCCACTGTGAGGATGAGCCTCGAGGAGGCCCTGGCGTTCATTTCCGACGACGAGCTGCTGGAAGTCACACCCCTGAGCCTTCGCCTCCGCAAGGCCGAACTCTCTGTGTCGGGGCGCAAGCGTCAACGCCGCGACAAGGCACGGGCCCGGGACTAGGGCCCACAGGAACAGGATTCCGGGGGCCCTGTTTCGGGAGGCCGGCTGCTATGCCGAGTCAAGGCCCCACGTCTATCGGTGCGGTTGGTATCTCGCCAGCGACTATCGGTGGAAGCAGCTCGCCGATGCGCCTGGGCACGAACGTCTCGACGCCGCGTGCCGCCTCTATCTCGGGCACGCTCCACCACCGGTGCTCCTGCAGGTACTCCTCCTCCAGCTTGTCCAGGGATGCCGGGGCGATGTCGAACCCGCGTGTTCGGAGCAGGAAGAAGCGTTCGTACGAGTCGACCCACTGGTCGCCCCACTGCCAGAGGTGCCGGCGCACCTAGACGCACGGCCCCAGGGTCACCCCCGCCAGTCCCGTCTCCTCCCAGAGCTCCCGCGCTGCGGCCTCCTCGTAGGTCTCCCCTGGGTCGAGCGCGCCCCCGGGCGTGATCCAAAGCTCGGCGTCACTTGTTCCCACTGGGAAGGTAGTCCGGAACAGCAGCACCCTGCCGTCCATATCGACAAGCAGCACACGGGCCGCCGGACGGTAGACGGGGACGCCGGGCTCGGACGATGAGGAATTTCCTAGCATGAGTCCATGTTCGCCCGGCTGCGGGCCAGTCGTCAATTGGAGACAGTTGTAACTGTGCAGGATTGTTGAACAGGGCATTCACCCTTACCCCAACCCTCTTCCTGAGGAGACTCTTGAATAACCTTCACCTGGGCGCCCATGCACTGCATGGGGCGCTGCCTTCATAGCTGAGCCCCATCCCCCTGGATGGGGGACGGTTCCTGGGGCAGGAATCCGGCTTTCGCCGGAATGACGGAGTTATGCAAGTGCCTCCTGAGGGAGAGGGAGTTACGACAGGTCTCCTCGGGGGAAAAAGGCCGAGCGGCGGTTTGACGAGGTTGGCGGGCGCGCTTAGACTCTCGCGTGAACCCTAGGAGGATGGTACTTGGCGCTTTCGCGGAAGAGCCCGTTCATGCTCACGGCGACCGTGGACTTTCCCGACGACGTGCGGGACGGGCCGTATACGCACGCGCTGCTCGACGAGCTTATGTCGGTCCTCCGGGGCCTCGGGGTGCGCCGGATCAACTGGCTCTACTACGGCGACGACGCCCCGGAGTCCTACTGGGCAGGGTACATATTCCCGGCCATGCCGTATGGGCCGGAGACGCTGGCGAACATAGGCGAGCCGCTGAGGGCGGGCGCCGCGGCGGCCCACCGGCACGGGCTGGAGATATACGGCGTGCTGAAGCCGTACAACGCCGGCGCGCCTATCACGAAGCCGAGGGGGTTGGCCGGGAGCCCGCCGGGCGCGATACAGCGCATCGGCGGGACGCTCGTCAGCGTGATCCCCTTCATCCAGCGCAATCCACAGGCGCGGGTGCGACGCAGGCGGTTGGACGGGCCGACCGGACTCGATAGCATCCCCATACGGCGGATCAGGCTGCGCAAGTCCGACGATACGCCCACAAGGGTCGCCCGCGAGAACATCCAGATATGGGTGAGCCCGGACAACTACCGGTACACGCCGGCGCCTGGTGACTTCACGCTCACCGAGTCGGTTGAGCCTGCGCCGCGGGACGTGGCCGACTACTACGGCACGCCCGTCGTGTCGAAGGGGTCGCAGGTGAGGACGCTGACCCTGGACAGGCTGGAACTGCCGGACGCTTTCGTGCTGGTGACGACCGACCTGAAGGACGGCAAGGCCGACTTCAGGAACACGGCGGTTGGGATGATCGAGGCGTACGGGCCGGGCCCTGAGCCCCTGCCCATCACGGTGGCGACTCGGAGCGACATCTGGGACCACAACCGCGACTTCCGCACCCACGGGCTGGAGTTCGATTCGGGCTGGGCGATGCTGCAGCTCTACCTGGACGCCGACAACTCGACGGGCAAGGGGGAGCGGTTCTGGAGCTCGCTGCCCAGCCATGGTGTCGTCGCGTTCGCCCGGGGCAAGAACGAGTACCTGGCGGCCACACCCGCCGAGTCACTGCCGGACGTGCGCAGGCTGTGGTCGGGGTGGGTCGACAGGATACTGGCCTCGGGCGTGGACGGCCTGGACATCCGGGTGTCGGCCCACGGGAGCCTGACCGACGAGCCGCTGGAGTACGGCTACGACGAGCCGGTCGTCGAGGAGTACCGCCGCATCTACGGCAGCGACCCGGACGGCAGCGATGAGGCACGGGCCGGGATCGCGGAGATACGCGGACGGCACTACAGCGACTTCATCCGCGAGGCGAGCGGGCGCGCACGAGCGGCGGGCAAACGCTTCCAGGCGCACATGCATACTGAGGCGTTCCGGCCTGACCCGTGCCACGGCCAGCTCATGGGCTTCCCCGCCAACATGCGGTATACGTGGCGGGAGTGGCTGGACGAGGGGCTTATCGACGACGTGGTCTTCCGCACGAGCTGGTTCGAGGCGCTGGAGGACCATCCGGACAGCCCGGCCCAGAGGAGCAGGCTCGACAACGCGCTGTCCGAGCCGTTCGCCGCCAAGGTGCTGGGCGAGGCGAACCGGCGGGGCCTGCCGGTGTACCTCAACCGGTACATCGACCGCGCCGTGGGCAACGAGGACTACGTGGCCGACCTGGAGCGGACCGCCAGCGACGAGCGTTTCGCAGGGTTCGACCTGTACGAGACGGCCAGTTTCATCTCGCCTACGCCCGACGGGTCGAGGCTGGTCGCTATAGGCGACGCGCTGGAGCAGCTTACCGAGGCCTCGAAGCGGCTGGGGCTAGTAGTCTGACTGAGGGGTAATTGGCCAGCGCGATGTTCATCCGCGAACGCATAGGCGACCTGCGGGGACAGGGCGGGTTTCAAACCCGCCCCTACAAGACACCCTCAATTCTAAGATGTTGTACCACTAGTTTCGGCCTAGCCTGGCAAGGAGGCTGACATGGCAGACGCCCCGGTCCACATCAGCACCGACCGCCAGCTCTTCCTCGACGACTTCTGGATCGACGGGGCCAGGGGGACGACCCGGATTCTCCACCAGCCCACCCGAGAGGCCCCGGCCATCGAGCCCGACCCGCCGTGGGACCTGAGCCCAAATTCGGCCGGATTCATGGAAGACGAGGGCCTCTACAGGGCCTGGTACCGCACGGACAACGACACATCCGTAATCGTCACGCCGGGCGGCGGTAAACCTGCCCTGGACCCCGTCCGCTACCCCGACGCGACGACGGCCTATGCCGAGAGCAAAGACGGCATCCGCTGGGAGAAACCGGACCTCGGCCTCTTCGAGATCGACGGGTCGAGGAACAACAGCGCCATTTGGATGGGGCCCGGCGCCAACATGGCCCCCTTCAAGGACGCCAACCCCAACGCTCCGGACGACGAGCGGTACAAGGCCGTCGTCCGCACCAACGACCTCCTGGCCCTGGGGTCCCCAGACGGCATCCATTGGCGCCTTCTCCAGGAAGAGCCCATCATGACCGACGGGCCCTTCGACTCCGTCAACGTCTCCTTGTGGGACGACTCCATCGGCCAATACGTCGTCTACGCCCGGGGAATCGGCAACCCCGACGGTTCGGCCTGGTACGACCGCGAGACCGACACCTTCAGGTCGACCACCGGGATCGGCCGGCCCGAGAGGAGGCCGGGGCACGAGTTTGGCGGAGGGGTCCGCTGGATACGCCGCGCGACGTCCGACGACTTCAGGACATGGAGCGACCTGGAGCTCATCGACACCGGCGAAACCCCGGACGAGCACCACTACACCAACTCCTGCGTGAAGTACGAGCGCGCTCCCAACACCTACCTCATGTTCCCATCCAGGTTCGTAGTCGAGCGAACGCCCGACCCTGCGTGGATCCGCAGCCCGGGCGTTAACGACATCGTCTTCATGTCCAGCCGGGACGGCATCCACTTCGACCGCAGCTTCAAGGAGGCCTTCATCAGGCCCGGGCTCGACCGGAACAACTGGCACGACCGGAGTATCTATCTCGAATCGGGGGTCCTCCAGACCTCGCCAACCGAGCTCTCCCTGTATGGGATGGAGAACTCGGCCCTCCCCACGCAGCGCATCCGGCGCTATTCGCTCCGCACTGACGGCTTCGTCTCCGTCAACGCGGGCTACGCCGGGGGTGAGCTGGTAACGAACCCCTTCACCTTCGATGGCGGTGAGCTGGAGCTCAACTACTCGACCTCCGCCGCCGGTACGGTCAAGGTAGAGGTCCAGGACGGCAACGGGAATCCGCAGGAGGGCTTTTCCCTCGACGACTGCCCCGACATCTTCGGCGACGAGATCGCGGGCGTCGTCCATTGGGGTCACGGCCCCAACGTCTCCTCACTGGCCGGCAGACCGGTCCGGCTCCGCTTCTGGCTCAAAGACGCCGACATTTACGCCTTCAAGTTCAACCACTAGCCGAAGCACGGCCGGAGGTACACTTCATGACTGTATCGGGAGCGACTTTCTCGCTCGACCAGCTTGCGGAGGAGGGCTACACGGGGCCGGTGCCGCTGCTGACAGCCGACGAGGCCGCGGCCGGGCGCAGCGCCTTCTTCGAGGCGATCGGGCAGCCGGAGGACGCGCCGGGGCCTGCGGACTTCAGGCCGGGCGGCTTCAACCTCGAGCATCGCTGGGCCCACGACCTGGCGACCCACGAGCGGGTGCTGGACCACGTGGAGCTGGCGCTGGGGCGCGACATAGTGCTGTGGGCGACGGTGTTCTGGTACAAGGAGCCGCACAACACGAAGTACATCCCGTGGCACCAGGACGCGAGCTACTGGCCGATGGAGCCGCGCATCAACCTGACGGCGTGGATTGCGCTGGGGCCGACCTTCTCTGAGAACGGCTGCCTGCGCCTGATTCCGGGCTCGCACAAGGCGTGGCTGGACGACGACTACCGGACTCTCGACGAGCAGAGCGCGTTCTCGCGCGGCCTGGCGCCGGAGCAGGTGGACGAGTCGAAGGCCATCGACGTGGAGATGTCGCCGGGCGAGGTGGTCTTCTTCAGCGAGGCGACGCTGCACGGCTCGAACGCCAACGTGAGCGACGTGCCACGCGTGGCATACTCGCTGAGGTTCACGACGCCGGAGGTGAAGTTCGACCCGGAGGGGCTGAAGGAGCAGCGGATCGATTACCTGGCGCGGACGTTCCTGGTGCGGGGCGAGGACCGGTACGGGCTGAACGACTCGCTGAGGGGAGCGCCGCCGGCCTAGCCTGGCCCTTGCGAGAGGGGAGGGCGGGTTTCAAACCCGCCCCTACGAGAGCCGGAACCCAGCGGCCTTCCACGCTGGGGCGTTGCCCGTTAGCCTGATGAGAGGACGTCTCGCAGGTGGGCGACGGCCAGGGCTATGGCTTCGCGGGGGGTGCAGGCGTTGCCCTGGTCCTCGTAGACGATGGACATTGTGCCGTTGAAGTCGACGGCGCGTAGGATGGCCATCACGCGCTCGTAGTCGATCCACTCCTCGCGGCCGCTGTCGATCTTGTAGATCTTTGCCCGCACGTATGAGGCGTATGGGGCCGTCTGCTCCATGTATTCGTAGATGTCCACGTCCGGGTTGGACACGCCCATCGGAGGGGTGCCCGGCGAGCCCCACCACCTGCCGGTGTCGAGGATGAAGGTGAAGTTCTCGCGGTCGGTCTCTCGCAGTATCTCGATGATCTCGTCGCCGGTGGGCGAGTCGACCGGCGGGTGGTTGTGCAGGCCTATAAATACGCCCTTGCCCGCCGCGTAGTCGGCGACCTCCCGGTAGCTGGCAATCATCTCGGCGAAGAGGGCGTCGCGGTCGGGCGTCGCCTCGGGGACGCTGCCGCCGAATATCCGTATGAGCGGGGCGCCCATGAACGCGGCATCGTCGACGGTCGCCTTGGCCTCGTCGATACGCCAGCGCAGCTCATCGCGCGGCAGCGGGACGCCGACCTGGCCTACGCCCGGCTCCTCAGCCGAGCCGATGAAGCCGCCGCCGATGCCGAGGAAGCCGATGGGCAGGCCGCGCTGCAGGCACGCCAGCTTCAGGCGGGCCAGGTATTCCCTGTCGCGCGAACGCAGGCCGCGGTCCGCCTGGAAGTCGACTGCGTCGAGTTTCAGCTCGTAGGCCATGTCGACGAACTCCTCGGCGTCCATCCAGCGACCGGAGGCCCGGTCGAGGGATATGAGGGAATTGCAGGCTAGCTTGATCATGGTGCTGCTCCAGCGAGGGTAGTTGGGGGATCATCGTACTTCTAGAGCACTGCCCCCGTATCGGGTACGGGGCAGGCTCTTCGACAGGCTCAGGGCGAACGTCTTGGCTAGTCTCCACTAGAAGGAATCTTGTGGCGGACCTTGGAACCTCCAGACGGCAAGAGGGCCCCGGGGTTTGCCGGGGCCCTCACTGCTATCGGTCGGGACCGGTTGGGCTAGTAGCCGGCGTCGTTCTTTCCGTCCTCGAAGAAGTAGACCTCTGCGCGTGCCGGGACCGCGTTGAAGTAGCCCTGCATTAGCGAATTGGCGGGTACATTCTTCATGTTGTTTTTCTTGAGGAACGTTCCCTTCATCAGCGGGCTGCTGCCGACGACGCCGATGTTGATCATCTCGTCGACGTGGATCTTGTAGCCCTCCTGGCCTAACTCCACCTGCCTTGGGTGGCCGAAGGGGTACTGCTTACCCTCGTCGAAGATGTCCTGCAGCCTCTTGATTGGGAACTCGCCCTCCGGGTTGGCGTACTTCGGATCGGTGGAAGGCTCGCCCGACTCGCCTCCGGTCTGGTAGTAGCGTCCAGGCTCGACGGCGGAGCGGAAGTGCTGGAAGCACGGGCAGAAATTCCACGTGCCCACCCAGGGGATCACTCCGGCGCCCGACTCCCACACGAACAGGTACTCCTCGTTGTTCTGGATCATCCTGGCCGCGTCGCGGGTGGTCGTATAGTCGCAGGCTATACCCAGGTGCTTGTCCCACGTCCGGCAGATGATCTCCGCGACGGGGGCGTAGTCGACGGCGTATGCGCCCAGGGTTACGAAGTGCAGCCGCAGCGGCTCGCCGTCAGACCTGAGCCGCCTGCCATCGGCGTTCTTCTCGAGGCCGATGCCGTCCAGCAGCCTGTTCGCCTCATCCGGGTCGAAGGTCGAGTACTTGTCGTGGTAGTCGTCGCCCGGATAGAACATGGTGCCCTTCTCGGGTATGTAGGCCCGGGGCGTGCCCCTGCCCAGGAAGAAGGTCTCGTTGATCTCGTTCCGGTCGATGCCGAGGGACAGGGCGATACGGAAGTCCCTTGTTCGGAGGAGATCGCCTATTACCGGGTCCTGGTTGTAGCTCTGGTTGATGTTTATGGTCGTATCGCTGGGGCTGGGCGAGTTGTAGAGCTGTGCCTCGATGTTCGTCCTATCCTTCTCCTTCAGGTAGAGGGGCAGCTTGGCCAGCGTCATGTGGCGGCCCTGGAAGTCGATGTCGCCGTTGGCGGCCCTGAGCCCGGCAGTCTCCAGGTCCTCGACGAGTGTCAGGTGGATCCTGTCGATGTATGGGAGCTGGTTCCCCGCCGTATCTATTGCGGGGTAGTAGGGGTTGCGCTCCAGTATCCACTCCTCGCCCTCGCTCGGGTCAGAGGTCTTCCAGGCGGCGAGACCCGGCAGCTCGGGGTTCTGGTAGGCGTTCTTCTTGAGCTTGAGGAGCTCCACCCAGTTATCGACCCCGGCATCGGAGACCATCTTGTCCAGATCCGCCTTGTCGACGCAGCACGCATGGAACTGCTTCATGTAGTGGGACGGACCCCACCACGGCCACCGGAAGTTCACGTGGAGGAACGAGCCCCGCAGCAGCATCACGGGGGCAACGCCATAGGGGTCGTCCCACGTGTAGGTGACGGTCGTGTCGTCCACCACCTCGAACTTGGGCTTGTTCCTGGTGCCCGGGCTAACCCAGTTCGCATCGAATACTGGAGATATCTCCTCGTTGTTGGCTATGTTGTCCCAGCCCCACTGGAAGTCGGCCGACGTGAAAGGCGTACCATCGGACCACTTGTGGCCCTTGCGGAGCTTGATGGTCATGGTCTTGTTGTCGTTGGACATCTCGACGGACTTGGCCATGTGTGGCAGCCAGGCGCTGCCGTCGGAGTCGGCCCACAGCAGCGAGTCCGTGTATGTGATTGCGTGGTCGCCGGCCCAGGTGTAGACCCTGCGCCAGGTGCCACCATACACGCCTATCGCCTCAGGCGGCGGGATGACCAGCGGGTCTTCCGGCAGGCGCTCCTCGACGGGCGGCAGCTCGCCCTTCTTCACAAGCTCGGCCACGATGGGGGCCTCGTTGAACTTCGTCGGTATGGGCCCGTCGTACCGGAATGTCACGTTGCCATTGACGCCGATCTTGGCTAGCGCGGGCTCGCCCATGGCCTCGGCGGGCGCTTCCTTCGGGGTCTCCTTCATCGTTTCCTTGGCTGCCGGTGCAGCAGTTGGAGCCGTCTCAGCAGGCGCGACGGCCTTCGTCTCGGGCTGCGGGGCAGGCTCTTCTTCTTCATCCTCGGCCGCACAGGCCACGGCGGCGACAAGTGCGAGAACTGCTATCAGTGATAGAAACAGCCGTATGCTCTTCAGCTCGGTGGACATCCTCTTACCTCCCGTGATCATGCTTCCTGAGATAGGTTGCCACTCTTCTCCTAGGCGTATCCTAGGCGGCGAATCATAACAGAATGCAGATGGCGATGCACATGTCCTCTTTAGGGTGACAACCATTGCTACGTAAATCGTCTCAAATCGGTTCTATGGCGGAAGGAACCGTTCCCATCGACGCCGGCCGCGGATCCCGGAGGGACTGCGCCGCAACCGCTTAGACTTGGTGGAACCTCGAGGGGTGCAGGGACGGAGAACATGGGGCCCGGTGATCCCCGCATGAACGGCGGTGTCCTATGACAAGGTCCTTAGATTCCTCGCGGGGCTCGGAATGACAGTCCAGGGCTCTCGCGGTCTCAACTCACCAAGCCTGAACAATTACGCACGGAGAGGGCGGGTTTCAAACCCGCCCCTACGACGCCACACTGCGCCAGCCTTGGATTTCTGGCATAGTGTGGCGGGAGGTTCAGCCGATGGCTTCCACACCGGCTTCGGACAAACTGCCCCAGCTGGTCATGCGATGTGTCCGGTTCGACGAGCTGCCGCCCGTGGAGCTGCCGGCGGGATACACCCTGCACACGCTGGCGGAGAGGGGCGAGCGGGAGTGGATCGAGTTGCTGAACTCAACGGGGGAGCTGGGCATCTGGGAAGACGCGAGAGCCAGGGAGTGGCTGGAGGGAGACCACCACGTTGTGCCCGAGGCTTCGTACATAGTTGTGTGCGAGGGTATGCCCGTGGCCACGACGTGCCTCGTGACTCCCAGAGCGGCAGGCGCTCCCGTGGAGGTCGGCTGGGTGTCCGTCTCCCCAGACCACCAGGGCAAGGGGCTGGGTTACCAGGTCACCCTGGCGGTGCTGCTCCATGCAAGGGAGATGGGATGGACGGCGGCGCGGTTGTGGACGGACGACTGGCGCCTTCCCGCCATCAAGACGTACCTCAACTTAGGATTTGAGCCGGACATGGACCACGAGAGCCATCCCGAACGGTGGCGGGCCGTGTTCGAGAAGCTGGGCAACGTAGAGCCACGATGGAGGCGAGATGCTTAGACTTGGACTGATCGGCATAGGGCACGGAAGGACTCTGCTGCAGGCGAACCTGCGGGAGCACGACGACCTGCAGATGCGCGTCACGGCGGTGTGTGACGTGAACGAGGAGCGCCTGTCCGCCACCGCGGCAGAGTACGGGCTCCCGGCAACGACGGACTACCGGGAGCTGGTGCGCCGGGACGACGTGGATGTTGTGGGCATCTACTCGCCGGGGCCGATTCACGCCCCTCAGGTCCTGGCGGCCCTGGACGCGGGCAAGCACGTCATGGTTACCAAGGCGATGGTGTACACGATGGAGGAGGTGGAGCAGGTCGTCGAGGCGGTCGACCGGACGGGGCTCGTGCTGCAGGTGACTCAGACTATGCGCGGCGACGCGAAGCACATGGAGGCGAAGCGGCTGGTCGACTCCGGCGCGCTGGGCGAGCTGTTCCTGGGGGAGGCGACCTACATCCACGACCTGAGGCCGCTGTATGTATCCACCCCCTGGCGCAAGCAGATGCCCCAGGACCTGCTGCTCGGCGGCGCGTGCCATCCCATCGACGCACTGCGATGGTTCATGGGCGACATCGAGGAGGTCCACTGCTACGGGCTCCGGGGCGGGGTCGCCGTTGATTACCCGCAGCAGGACAACTTCATAATCAATCTGCGCTTCGCCAGCGGCAAGATAGGCAGGGTCGCTACATTCTGCGGCGTCGTACACCCGCCCACGCTGCTGATGAACGGGCTGGGCCTGTACGGGACCCTCGGCTCCATCGTGGACGGCAGGGTCCGCCTGGACACTGAGGGGACGGTGCCGATGCGGGAATACGAGATCACGTTCCCGCATACGCAGCGGGGCCACGGCACCGAGATGATCGTGATGATGGAGCACATGGTCGACTGCGTCACCAACGGCGCGAAGCCGTGGGTGGGGGTACGTGAGGGCGCGCGGGTCGTGGCCACTGGCCTGGCGTGCTGGGAGTCGATGCGGACGGGCCGTGCGGTGAAGGTGCGGAACGACTTCTAGGGACTGTCCCAGAGGTTAGCCGTATTGGCGGAGCACTGCCCCCGTATCGAGTACGGGGCAGGCTCTTCGACAGGCTCAGCAACTGTCTTGATGGTCAAGAGATTGTGTACTGTAGATGCCTGCTGGGGTCCCAAGGCGACTGATCGCGGACAATGACGTTCAGGATCGTAAGGAGCTTGCGCATCGAGGCTACCAAGGCGACTTTCTTGGGCTTGCCTGCCTCGCACAGCCGTCCGTAGAATGCCCTGATCACAGGATTGAAGCGGCAGGCTACCAGCGTCGCCATGTATAGGGCCGACCTCACGTTGGCGCGGCCTCCCCACACTGACCGCTTGCCGCGAAATGTGCCACTATCACGGTTGTGAGGAGCAACCCCCACCAGGCAGGCTATCTCTTTGCGGTTGAGTTGCCCGAGCTCGGGCAACTCAACCAACAGTACGCTGGAGGACACATCTCCTATCCCCGGTACGCTCTGCAGCAGGTCGTCCTTGGCGCGCCAGGTGGGGCTTGACTTGATGAACTGGTCGAGGTCTTTGCCCAGATCGTCGAGCTGCGACTGGAGCCAGACGATATGCTGCTCGATCTGCTGCCGCACGTACGGCGTCGCTTTGGGACGGCGATTGCGCTCAGCCGTGATCATGTCGACTACCTGGCGACGGCGGTCTACCAGCGCACGCAACTCCTTCTCCTTCTTCCCTGGCAGTGGACGCACCTGAGGCTGTACGGCCTGGCCGAATCGCGCCAACGCCAACGCATCGATCGTATCTGTCTTAGCCAGTCTGCCTGTGGCTCGGGCGAACTCACGGGTCTGTCGTGGATTGATTACTACGGCGGGCATTCCTGCATCAACCAGCTCTCCAGCGACCCCAGACTCAAACCCTCCCGAGGCCTCCATGACTATCAGGACAGGTGAGAGTTCTCCTACACGTGTCCTCAACTCTAAGATCCCCTCAGGGTCGTTGGCGAAATGCCACACCTCCCCGGTCGGCAGGACACCAACAACCAGCTCCGAGGCTGACACGTCCACTCCGATGTACCTCTCGTCAGCTTCCATACTGTCACCCTTTGCACTAAGATTGGTGCTCTCCCTTGGCCCAACCTTGCACATCCGGACTCTGGGTCCGATCAACTGTACGGGCTCTGGGGAGATCTGGGGCGTGACGACCACGCTGAGCCGCGGTCTCGAGGACCAAGGCCGAATCGGTCTGTCACGCCCCTCCATCTCAAGATACAAGGCCGAACGTACCTTGAAGCAGCTGCCCGGCAGTTACTGACCATCCCCGCACAGCCTGCGCACGGGCGTAACGCTGCTCAGAGTGAACGAGCTCACGCCATTGAGACACTGTGGCTAGCCGTTGGTGTCCAGCATACCTACCTGGCCGGGCCTAGGTTGCGCCACCAGCGGAGCTCGTTGCTGCCACGCTCGGCGCAGGCCACCACGTCGAGGCGGCCGTCGCCGTCGATGTCGACGGCCATCATCATGGCCGCCTTGCTCCAGGGGGACTTGAGCACCTGCATGTCCCAGGGGCCCCGAGGGTCGCCCCTGTGCTTGAACATCACCAGCCGGCCATCCGCGCCCCAGGCGGAAGCGAGCACCTCCAACTGGCCGTCGCCGTCCAGGTCAGCGGCGATGGCGTGGGAGGCGTAGTGGAAGGGTTCGGCGATGACGTGCTTCCGCCAGCTGTCGCCGCCCTCGTTCTCGTACCAGGCTATCTGGGCGCCCGGGGTCTCCAGCGACTCCCTGTCCGAGTCGTCGCCCCGGATGGCGACCAGCACGTCGACGCCCCCGTCGCCGTCCATGTCGACGATGTCGCCGTGGTTGGGCTTGGTCGTGGTGTCGTCGATGACGTGACGGGGCCAGGGGCCGCTCGACGGGTCGCCGGTGTTCTCGTACCAGGCCAGCAGATTCGCGCCGGTAGCCGTGCCCACGAGGTCCAGGCGCCCGTTGCCGTTCATATCGACAGCCCGCACCATGCGGGTCTCGGCGACGTTGGAGTCGATGATCGTCTCGCGCCACTCGCCGTCCCGGCGGTCGAAGTATGAGAAGCGGTTGCCCTTGACCCAGCTGGAGGCTACGACCTCGAGCTCGCCATCGCCGTCGTAGTCTGCCACCTCGACGTCGTACGCGCCGGGCAGGCCGCCCTCGCATATGTAGTGGTGCGACCACGACTCTGCCAGGCGGGGGTCGCCGTCGAACTCGAACCAGAGTACGCTGCCGCCGATGTTGTCGATGTTCACGATCTCGGGCACCCCGTCGCCGTTGATGTCGGCGACCGCGTGGCGCTCCAGCCACTCGCCCAAGCGCCTGTGCACCACGTGCTTCGTGAAGTTGCCCGCGCCGTCGTTCTCGTACCAGTAGAGCCCGACGCCCGTGTCGGTGCTGACCAGGTCCAGCGACCCGCTTCCAGTGAGGTCGACGGCCGAGACGCCGATGGTGTACTTGTAGCCGTCGCCTATGAGCCGCTCATCGAACTTTATGAACTCGTTCATGGGAGCCTCCGTCGGGGCCGGGGATAGTCACGCCCTCGCCTGCCGATTATCTCAGATCGCGTTTACAAGATGCCTGAACGGTCCTTTTGAAGAGGCGCCCATTGCCGTGGCCGTGGCGAAGGGACCCCACCCCAGGTCCTTCGTCGGGGACTCCTCAGGACGACAGCTGGGCACAGGGCCTGCCGGCGATCCACCTGAAGGCGAAGGCGGGTTTGAAACCCGCCCCTACGATGTGACATTCCTTCGTTGCGGAGGACTAGTGCTAGTCGCCTGCGGGTACGGGATCGCCAGCGGGCGCCGGCTCAGGGTCAGGACTTCGGCGGCGGAAGAGCCGGGCCAGCAGGTTCGGGATGCTCTCGTTGAAGATCATGTAGACGATGGGCAGCACCAGCAGCGTCAGCCCCGTCGAGCTCATGAGGCCACCGATTACGACGGTTGCCAGCTCGGCGCTTATGAGCCCGCCTCCCTCTGTTTCGACCGCGAGTGGCAGCAGCGCGAAGCTCGTTGTGAGGGCGGTCATGAGGATCGGGCGCAGGCGCACGCGAGCGCCGGAGATCATCGCTTCGTATACGCCCATGCCCCTGGCCCTCTGCTGCTCGACGAACGCAATCAGGACGATGGCATTGGTGACAACGATGCCGATGAGCAGGAGTATGCCCATCATGGCAGGGAGTCCCAGCGCCCGGCCCGTCACGGCGAGGGCCGTAAGCACGCCGATGAGGGCGAGGGGCAACGTCGTCACTATCACGAAGGGGTTCCTGAGGGAGCCCAGGCTCGCGACCATCACCAGGTAGACGAGCACGATACCCACGGCCATCGAGATGAATATGGCCTGGAAGCCCTCGGCGATGTCCGCGAAGATGCCGCCGCTGACGACCTCGACGCCTGGCGGCAGGCGAAGAGCGGCGATCTTCTCGTCGACCTGCCGTCCGACACCCTGGGCGTCGTCCGACGTTATGTCGCCGGTGATGGATGCGGACCTGACGCCGTCCGTGCGGCTGATGGTGACGGGCCCCTCCTTCATCACCACGTCGGCAAGCTCTCCCAGGGGAGCCGCGCCCGCAGGGCCCACTATGGTCAGCGACTGGATCTGGTCGATACCCCCGGCGGACCTCGGGTCTCCTGAGAGGACCACGTCCACCACCTCACCCTCTATGTTCACGGTTGTCACGGTCTGGCCGATAAGGTACTGGCTGAGCTGGAACGCGACCTGGCGGGTGCTGAGCCCTATCATGGCCGCCTTCTCGGGATCGACCTCTATCGAGACTTCCGGACGGGCCTGGGCGACGTTGCTCTCGAGGTTCACGATGCCGTCAACCGAGGACAGGGACGCGACCAGCTCGCCCGACACCCTGGATATGTCGCCGTAGTCTGGCCCGGTCACGAAGATCAATACCCCGCCCGTAGGCGGACCGTCCACAGACTCCGAAATGCTCAGCGAGCGTCCAGGCTTGTCCAGCTCCGTCCTGAGGATATTGGCGATGTCTTCCGAGACGCCGCTGCGGATGCGGGCGAAGAAGGTAGCCCGCTCCGGTCCGCCCGGGCCTCCTCCAAAGGCGAGGTCAGTCTCGCCGATGGTCACCAGCTGGACATCGGCGATCTCCCGTACGCGATCTTCGATCTCGGTCACTTCGGCAATCGTCTGCTCGACCGGCGTGCCTGGCGGAAGGGAGAGGTCGATCTCGAGGAAGCGGTCGCCGCCGCCTCCGAACAGGTTCACGGGGATGAAAGCCAGCAGCCCGAAGCTCGATGCGGTCAGCAGGAAGGCGACCAGCAGGGTGACCAGCCTGTGGCCCAGAACCCACTTGAGGATGGCTATGTAGCCTTTCTGCATCCACGTCTCCGGGAGCCTGATCTCGCCCTCGTCCCCGGCTCCCTCAGGAAGGTCGCCCGGACGGAGCAGGTACGCGCCGAGCACGGGCACCGCCGTGAGCGCCACCAGGAGGGAGGCGATCAGCGCGAAGGTGACCGTGAGGGCGAAGGGCAGGAAGAACGCGCCTACGAGTCCCTGTATGAACCCGAGGGGAATGAAGACGACGACGGTAGTCATGGTGGAGGCGAAGATCGCCGGGCCGACCTCCGTCGTGGCCTCGAGCGCGGCGCGCCACCTGTCCCTGCCGGCCTGGATGTGCCTGTAGACGTTCTCCAGCACAACGATGGAGTCGTCCACTACGCGCCCCACCGATATGGCCAACCCTCCGAGGGTCATGAAGTTCAGGGTCATGTCCTGCCACGACATGAGCAGGGTGCCCGTGAAGACGCTGAGGGGTATCGACAGGGCGATAACTACGGTGGGCCGGAGGGTGTTCAGGAGCCCCCGAGGGACCGTGGGGCGTATGGTGAGCATGAAGGCGAAGACTACCGATACCGCAAAGAGGAAGCCAAACACGGCCTCCTTGGCCAGGGTGTCGATCTGCCGCTGGATGTTGGGCCCCTGGTCGGCAACGACGATGATCTCGACGTCGGACGGGAGACCGGTGATCCCGTCGAGGGCTTCGTTGACAGCGGTCGTCACGTCGAGCGTGTTGACCTCGGGCTTCTTGGAGACCTCGATACCAATGCCCGGCTTGCCATTGGTCCGCGTGATGCTCGTGGGCCTGCCGCCGCCGAAGGTCACGTCGGCCACGTCGGACAGCCTCACCGGGCCTGATGGGGACACGCCCACGACGAGGCCCTGTATGTCCTCGACGGAGTCGAGCGTGTGGGTCGTCTTGGCGATTACCGCCTGGGAGCCGTCGAACACGAGGCCGGCGGGCAGGGTCAGGTTGTTTTCGCTGAGCGCTGCCGAGATTTGGAACAGGGATACCCCGTTCGCGGCCATCCTCTCGGCGTCCGCCACAATACGGACGCTTCGCTCAACCTCCCCGGTCAGCGAGATGTTCTGAACGCCTTCGATCCCGGAAATCTCGGGGAGGATGCGGGACTCGACGATGCCCTGGACCTCGTACAGGTCCCGGTCGGAGACTACGCTGAACTGGATGACGGGGAACTCGTCGGGGTTGAAACGGCCCACGGTAAGCTCCCCTGCGCCGGCGGGGAGGGAGATGTCGTTGACCGCCGTCTGGATGACGCTCTCCGCCTCGGCCATGTCGGTGCCGTACTTGAACGTGGCAAAGACAGCCGCGCTGCCCTCCCGCGAAGTCGACCGTATGGTTTCCAGCCCGGGAGTGCCGTCGATAGCCCTCTCTATGGGATCGGTCAGCTGGCGCACTACGGCCTCGGGGTCTGCGGAGGGGTAGGATGCGAAGACTGTGACGAGGGGGAATTCGATCTGTGGGAAGAGCTCGACCTGGAGGGTGCGGTAGGCGAAGATTCCTGAGCCGAGCACAAGGAATATAGCCAGCAGCGCCACCGTCGGGCGGCGCAGGGCCAGTGACGTTAGGAAACTCAATTGAGCATCTCCTTGCTTGCCAACCCCGGGGGTGAGGGGGCGCCATGCACGGCGATGCTGGGGCCGGACCGGCGCTGAGGGGAGCCTCGGCGTGTTGACTGTGGGTAATTTATACTAACTTACGCTCCATACCCCAACAAGGATTCGCTTGAGGAGGAACTCTTCAGAGTTGATGAGGCATGAGCAGCTATGCCCTTCGGCAGGCTCAGGACAGGCCCTCCGGCAGCGCGAGAGCCCCCTTCCTAACCCTCTCCCTCGGGGGGAAGGAACAAGCCGCCCCTCGACTCTGAACACCTACTTGGCGAGCATGACTTCACGGAGAACAGGTACAAGCGGACCATGAAATCGACGGTGTCGGTGTGCGACAACTACGGGAACGAGATCGGCCGGCTGGCGACAGAGACCGGCGCGATGGAATACGCGGACATGCCGTGGCGCGCGGACCCGTGCATCGGACGCGCTTCCGACGGCACTCTATTCGCAGGCGTCCACAGCCGGATCTTCGAGTCGGCGGACGAGGGGCGAAGTTGGACTTCGTTCCCGGTGGGCTTCGAGGGCTTCGACCGCATGAACAACTTCGGCGTCCTGCCGGGCGACACCTTCCTCATGCTCTACGAGACGCCGCCCGACGTCCTGGGAGTCAGGGGCATGGCGGTCGCGCGGTCGACGGACAGGGGCAGGACGTGGGACCCCGGCACGCCGCTGGACAAGACCCCCTACACGGGAGCGCCGGGGGCGGACGGAAACAAGTTCTGTGCCCTGCCGGACGACACGGTCATCGTCGCGGTCACGCTGCGCAACGGGGACGGCGTCCGCGACCATGACGGCTCCGATCTGCCGATGGAGGAGCGCGGCATCTACGACTACATCTACCGGTCGACGGACGACGGCGCGACGTGGGGAGACAGGACGCTTATCGTCGACCACTGCTCGGAGACGTCCTTCCTGCCACTGGGGGGAAGCCGGCTGCTGGCGGCGATACGCAGGCAGCGCTGGTTCTCGTACCCCGACGACCCCCCGGAGACGTGGAAGCAGACGGGCGGCGACCCCGGCATGGTATACAAGCACCTGTTCCTGGCCGACTCGGACGACGGCGGCCGGACGTGGACGAACCTGAGGCAGTGGACCAAGGTGATCGGCCACTGCCCGGGCGAGCTGGTGCGGGTCTCGGATGGGCGGATCGTGCTGCTCCACACCAGCCGCTACCCCTACCCCGAGGGCAACCTGCGCGCCCGCCTATCGTCCGACGAGGGCGCGACCTGGAGCGAGGAGTACTACGTCGTGAGCGACGGAGCGGGATATTCAGGCTCGGTCGTGCTCGACGACGACACCATCGTCACAGTGACTGGCAACACTCCGCTGCTGCCCACGGGGGAACCGGCCGAGCCTTGGGGCATGCACGCTGTCAGGTGGCGGCTGCCGGGCTGATGCCCGGCTCGCGACTAAGTGACCCGTCGGGCAAAGATCTACCGGCGCCGATGCCCCCGTAATCCAAGCCAAGCGACCGCCGCAACTAGTCCCAATCCCCAGATGTCCCTCGGCGCATGGGATGCTCCCGGAGAGAGCAGCCCGCAACCTCCCGGAGCTGGCCTAGGCACCCTCTCAGCGGCAGCGCGCGTAGGCGTGTGGATGGGAACCGGCGAAGGAGCGGGCTCTGGCGTGTTAGTAGCAACCGGCGAAGGAGTGGGCGCCGGTGTGGGCGCTGGCGTTGGCGTCGGTGTGTACACAGGGGTGGGCAAAGGAGTGGGCGTCGGTGTGTATGTAGGGGTGGGCGAAGGAGGCGGTGAAGCGCTGGTCCCAGGTTTCGGAGCCTGCCCTTCGCCCAGCCAGTCGAGGTCTTCCGATACGTGCTCAGAATCGGTCCGCTGCGTACGGGTACACAGCCCGGTGCTTGGAGCCTCGTGAACATAGCTAGTTGCATACACCACGTATTCTTGACCTTCCCTGAATGGATACCCACAACCTCCCCCCCAGGCCAAATATGTCCTAACGAACATCGTTTCGTAGGCAGGGCCCTTCCATACGGCGCCGACCCTAAACTCAGCCAGTTGATGATCAGTGGGGTCAATCGACAAGACACCCTTCGGAGTAATGTTGTGTATGGCAACGACTCTCCCTTTGAACACGACGACCGCATCGTCAAACTCTTCGGATGGAGGAGACGGGAGTCCGCAAGAACACGCATAGACATGGCCCGAGGTGGAGAAGATCCACAGGACCACAGCCGTGGCTATCAGTACAAACCTAGCTAAGTGTCTCATAGGCATGTGTTCTTGTACGGCTCCCATAGTGGGGTTACTATCGGCCGGTCAGGCGAATGCGCGGGTCTACGACGGCTAGGAGGATGTCTGAGAGGAGGGTGCCCACAACGGTGAGGACGCCGGCCACGAGGATAATGAACCCTGCGAGGTACACGTCCTCGTGCCTTATTGCCTCGAGCAGGAGCGGGCCGAGCGTGGGCAGGCTCAGTACCACGGAGACGATCACGCTGCCGCTAACGAGGGACGGCAGCAGGTAGCCGACGGTGCTGACGAGGGGGTTGATCGCCACTCGGACGGGGTACTTCAAGACGAGTCTCCACGGTGCGGCTCCCTTGGCGCGGGCCGTGACCACGTAGGGCTTGCCCAGCTCGTCCAGCAGGTTGTTGCGCATGATGCGGACCAGGCTCGCAGTGCCCGAGGTACCGAGCACGATGGCCGGGACCCACAGGTGGGCGAGGAGGTCCCTCGCCTTGGCCGCGCTCCAGGGCGCGTTGGCGTAGTCGGCCGAGAAGAGCCCGCCGACGCTCTGGTCAAAGTACGCGAAGGCGATGTACATGAGAACGAGCCCCAGCAGGAAGTCCGGCACCGCCAGGCCCGCAAACCCCACGAGCGTGAAGACGTAGTCGCCCACCGAGTGCTGGCGGACGGCGGAATAGATGCCGACCGGCACGGCGAAGGTCCATGTCACGATGATGGTGAACGCGGTGAGGACCGCCGTCAGCCAGAGCCTGTCGCCGATCAGCTCCTTCACAGGCATATCGATGTTGTGCCGAAGTTGGAACGACAGGCCGAGGTCGCCCTGCATCAGGTTCCACATCCACATCGCATAGCGCACGTACTGGGGCCTGTGGAGGCCCATGTACCTGCGGAGCAGCTCGACGTGCTCGGGGTCGGGAGAGAAGGCGTTGTCGCTGTAGAAGATGTCGATGTAGCGTTCGAGCTGGTCGCCGGGCGGCAGCTCGATGATGACGAACGTCAGGACGGAGATCGCCCAGATCGTCAGTGCGGCCAACAGCAGGCGCCGGACCAGGTACCCCAGCATCGGTCACCTCCCTTGCCCCGGGCATGGGCGACGGAAGCTCACCCTCACCTCAATCCTCTCCCGTCAAGGGAGAGGAGGGGGAGGCTCAACAAGACGGTCTATCCCCGGCTTCGCAGCTCCTTCAGCTTAGTGTTGGTCATGCCGGGCTGCCGGTACAGCTCGAACATCCCCTGCTCCATCTCGCGGATCTGGCGCGCGTGCTTCAGCACATCCTCGGGGTCGGTCCCGTGGGGTATCTTCGTGCAGCCGTCGAGGTCGGCGAGCACTATCTCGCCGGGGTAGAAGAGCAGCCCGCCGACTGAGACGGGCCTGTTTACGGAGACCAGGTTGAAGACCCCGTGGCCCGGCACGCGGCCCGTGCCCCAGATCGGCAGGCCGGCGTCCCTGATTCCGGCGAGGTCGCGGACCGAGCCCTCGACAACAGCACCCGTGACGCCGAGCATCCTGTGTCGCCATGCCATGCCGTCCCCGAAGCAGGCGCCGCGGCCCGGGCGCGTGTCCACGTCCCGCATCACTGCGATGATGGGCCCGGGGGTCGCCTCGAGTGTGTCGTAGTACTCGTCCCACGGGATCGCGGCGGAGTCCGGGTCGTTGGTGGTGACCTCCGTCGTGACGACGGTGCCGATGGCCCTGCCGAGCTCGGGCAGCATGGAGACGACCTCGGGGCCGGTGTAGTTCAGGGGGACGCCGCCCTTGGAGTCGAGCTCGTTGCCGCCCTGGCTGCCGCCCATGCTGGCCACCACGGCGTTGAACAGCGTCGCGGCGTCGAACTCCTTGAGCGCGTCGAGGGTCTCTGCGGATACGGTTGTCATCGTGTCCTCCGGGCTTAGTGCGTGCTGGTGGGGCGATTATACCCGCCGGGGGCGGCTAATTGGTGGCAGGGGCGTCTCGGTCCTCGCCGGACGACGGAGCCTCTGAGGGCAGTGAGGTGAGGCTGGCTGTGAGGGCCTTGCGGGCCTGTTCGTACTCGGTGCGGCCGATTTCGCCTGCTTCGAAGGCAGCGTCGAGGGAGGCGATGACGCGCACGAGGCGCAGACGCTCGGAGGACTCGGCCGGGGTGCGGCGGACGAGGGCGTAGGCGATGAGGGAGGCCATCACTAGGCCGAGGCCGACGACGGCGGCGTACTCGGGCCGTATCCAGTCCAGGCCCTGCAGGGCACGGTCGCCGATGGTGGCCTGAGGGAGTGAAACGAGCCTGTAGGGCACCTTAGCGCCGCGGGGCAGGTCGGCGCCGGTGAGCACCCGGTAAGGCCTGTCGCCGATCATCACCCGCTCTATCTCGCCCTGGCCGCTCAGCCCGCCGACCTCCTCGGGCACGAGGATCCTCAGGCCAGCGGCCCCGTAGAGCAGCGACTTCGTGAGGTCCAGCTCAGCGCCATCGTAGGGGAAGCTGTAGGCGTACATTACCTCGTGCTCGCCGGGCGGTACGGGCGCCACGATGGCGAAGCCCCGGTCCACCTGCAGGACGTCCGCGCCTATGAGCGCAGTGTCCACCGTGAGGTCGCCGGCACTGGGCGGCAGGCCGAACCGCAAGAGATCCATGGGGCCGGACCCCGGAATGTAGGTGAAGTCGCTGTCGTTGACCAGCTTGACTATCTCCAGCGCCCATAGAGTCTGGGTGGCCCTGTCGGCCCTCGCGAATAGCAGGGAGGCGCTCGACGTCTCGATGAGCAGCTCTTCGTTCGAGGAGTCGTAGACGGTGATGGCCACGGGCAGGGTGAGGCCATCGACGATCCCCACGATCTCCCCGTACACGGCTCCCTTGTACTGGAGGGAGATACCCAGCCGCTCGCCGGGCGGCGGAGGCGGCGAGTCGAAGCGGAAACTGCCCCCCTCGTCCGTGACCGTCCGGAGCTCATACTGGGGGCCGGCGCTGCTGACGAGAAACACGGGGAGGCCCGGGCCGACGTGCCCGCCCGCGGTGCCGTCCAGCACCGTGCCCTCGACGGTTACAGTCGACCCATCCTGGGCCGCAGCCGCGCCAGTGGCAACAACGATCAGGAGCGCGACGACGGCGGCGACCCGTGGGATCATTCGTCCCGCTCCCTGTTGGGGTCGTCGTCGCCGAGGAAGCCCTCTCTCACGCGCCTGATCTCCTCCTCGACGGCGGCGAGCAGGTCGGCCTCCCTGCCCGCCTCCATTTCGAGCGACCTGAGGACCAGTGCGGCCTCGGTCATGTACTGTTCGCGCAGCACCTGGTAGTCCTCCTCGCCGAGGGTGCCTATGGCGCGCTCCAGCTCCGCACTGCGGAGCCCGGCCAGTGCGGCGTCCCACCGCCTGTCGAGCTCTTCATGAGGCTCTTCATCGGCCAACACCCCGTGCAGGTCGCGCCGCCGCAGGAAGGGGTACAGGATGGCGGCGAGGGGAATCGCAACCAGTGCGAGACCTACCAGGACCAGCAGCGGACTGCTCTCGGGTACTCCCGTCACGCGCTGGCGAGCCTGGCCGCCGCAGGGATACGCAGGGCCGCGGCGGCTCGCTCTCTCCTGGGGGAGAGGGCGAGCAGGGTACCCAGAACGAAGAGGGGGCCCGAAGCCCACATCCACCACACGAGCGGGTTGACGTAGACGCGGAACACTGCCCTGCCGTTCTCCTCGAACTCCGACGGCACTATGTAGAAGTCCTCCAACGGCGTGCTCCTGATGGCCGCCCTGGTGGACTCCATCCTGAATTCGGGATAGATGGAGCGCCTGGCCTCCATCGGCCCCAGGTCGGAGCCCCCGGAACTCGCGGAGAACCTGGCGACCACCTCGGACCTGTCGGGATGCTCGGACCTGCCGAACCCGAGGTACGTGAAGGTGTAGCCTGCCAGCGACTGCGTGTCGCCGGGCGCCATCACGAAGTCCCGTTGCACCTCGTAGAAGGACGAGGCGATGGCCCCGATGGCGAGCATAGAGATAGCTAGATGCACCACGTAGCCGCCATAGCGCGGTCGGTTGCCCGACAGCAGCCGCACGAAGGCGACGGGGTAACTCTCGCCCTTCCTGTGGCGCGACAGGGTGCCCCGGACCCACTCGTGGGCTATGCCAGCGACCGCCAGGGCCACGACTCCGATAGCCACGAGGGCGACGGGCCGATGGACTCCCGCGACTGCGAGGACGACCATCGTCCCGGCCCCCACCGCCAGGGGAACGCGGATGGCCTTCAACACTCGCTGCCAGGACGCGCGCCTCCACGGCAGGAGGGGCCCGATGCCCATGAGGACGACAATGACCAGCAACAGCGGTCCGTTCACGCGGTTGAAGTACGGCTGTCCGACGACGATCATGACGTCCGCGGACGCCTGGGTAAAGACGGGGTAGATGGTGCCCCAGAGGGTCGCGAAGGCGACCACGAGGAACAGGACGTTCTGGGCCAGGAAGGCACTCTCTCGGGAGAGCATTGCGTCGAGGTTCTCACGGCTCCTGAGCGTGTCCATTCGCCAGGCGAAGGCCGCCAGCGAGCCGAGCAGGGTGAAGCCCATGAAGGCCAGGAAGAGCCACCCCATGGCCGACTGTGCGAAAGAATGGACGGACGGCACCGGGCCGCCCCTGTTAATGAACATGCCCATCTCGGCCAGGGTGAAGGCGACGGCGACCAGGACGATGTTCCACATGCGGAACATGCCCCGCCGCTTCTGCACCATGATCGAGTGGACGAAGGCCGTCATCGCCAGCCACGGCATGAGCGCGGAGTTCTCGACGGGGTCCCAGGCCCAGTAGCCGCCCCAGCCGAGGATGGTGTAGGCCCACCAGCTTCCCAGCATCAGGCCAAGGGTGAGTATGAGCCACGAGATCATCCCCCACGTGCGCCCGATGTCGACCCATTCGTCGCGCCCGCCCCTGCCCGCGAGGAGCGCGCCCATCGCGATGCTGAAAGGGAGGGCGACGGAGATCAGCCCGGCCATCTGCATGGGGGGGTGTATGAACATGCCGAAGTGGACGAGCAGGGGGTTGATGCCCTGCCCGTCCGGAGGAGTGAACGAGAGACGATCGAGGGGGTTCGCCAGGAAGGTGATGATCCCGATGAAGAAGGCGAGCACGAGGGCGATCAACCCCGTGCTGAAGGGCGCGGTGTGGGTCAGCTTCGAGGCGAGCCCGCGCACGGCGACGACGGATATGATCGAGAAGACGAAGGCGATAAAGAGGAGCGACCCCGCGTTTCCCGCGTAGAAGGCGACCCAGGTGTAGGCCGGTGGCATCGCAAGGTTGCTGTTCTCGGCGACGTACCTGACCGAGAAGTCGTGGGTCACGAAGGCAAACACGAGGGCGGCGGTGGACAGGGTGAGAAGTATCGGGACGGTGTACAGCCCGTACCGCGCGCTCAGCACCAGCACGGGGACCCGCCGCCAACCGCCCAGGAGCGAGCCGACCGACGCGTAGGCGGCGGCCAGCAGCGCGATGGGCAGGGCGAGGCTGCCGGCGTCGACGATCAACCGGCGTCCTCCCTGCTCCCGGGACTGCGGCCCTCCAGGGCGGCTTCGATGCGGGCGACGTACTCGTCGCGCTCGGCGGCAGTCATCTCATCCGCGGGCGCCGCCGGCCTGGAACGGGGCCGGGCCATCAGCCGCACCACCATGTAGAGGGCCACGAGGGCGAGGGCCGTGCCCAGGGGCGGGACGATCCACGCCACCAGGTGGGCCCCTTCGGCGGGAGGCTCCAGCAGGACGGCAGAGCCGTACCGCTCGACGAAGAACTCCCTGACCTGCGTGTCACTCCAGCCCTCGTCCAGCTTCTCGTCCACGGCGGCCCGCATCTGGACGGCGAGGGGGTGCTGCGACTGGTCGATGGACTCGCCGGGGCAGACGGGGCACATCACGGACTTGTTGATCTGCTGGGCGCGCCGCTCCAAGTCTGGAACCTCTTGCGAGGTGTTGCAGGCCAGGAGGACTGCGGCGGTGACAAGGAGCGCCAGCCACGATACGGACGCTTGGAGGATGCTGGTGCTAGGCCTCATCTCCGGTCAAGAGTAACATATGGGGCAGGTTCCAGCGTCAAAGCCAGGCCAGCGACGACGGCAGGGGCACTCGGATTCGAAGGGAGCAGATGGACCGCCTTGTTTGACGCGCCATCACTGCACAAGTGAATCTGCCGGGATGGTGGGACATCTTGGGGTTGAACGCGCTGGTGTTGCTGCTGGCGGTGGTGTTGGACCGCCTCCTGCCGGAGCCGCCTTCCAGCATCCATCCGGTCGTGTGGATGGGCCGCGCGATCACCGCGATGGAGCGGTGGGCGCCTGAGAGACCACGGGCTGCGTTCCTGTACGGGTGCGCCATCGTGGCTGCGGTGGTCGGGGTTTCAGGCCTGCTCGCGTGGCTCGTGGTGACTGTCCTGACGTGGGTAGGCCCGCTGGCATACGTGGTCGGTGGCGCCGTGGCTTTGCGCACCACCTTCACTGTCAGGGGACTCTCGGCAGCGGCCGGCGAGACGCGGCGGACGCTCGAGGAGGGCCACCTGGGGGAGGCGCGGGCGAGTTTGAGGAGCCTCGTCAGCCGCGATCCCACGTCGCTCTCGCCGTCGTTGGTGGCAGCGTCCGCCATAGAATCGGTGGCCGAGAACACGACGGACAGCTACGTCGGGCCGTGGCTGGCCTTCGCGCTGCTGGGCGTGCCGGGCGCAGTGGCCTACAGGGCCGTCAACACCCTGGACAGCATGATCGGCTACCGTGGGCGCTACGAATACCTGGGCAAGGCCGCAGCCCAGCTCGACGACGCCGTCAACCTTGTGCCGGCTCGTGTGAGCGCCCTGCTGCTCCTGGCAGCCGGCGCGATGGGGCGCCTGACCGTCAGCCGCGCGTGGCGGACCGTGCGGAGGGACAGCAGCCGCACCGCCAGCCCGAACGCAGGGGTTACCATTAGCGCGATGGCCGGACTGCTGGGCACCAGGCTGGAGAAGCCCGGGCACTATTGCATCGGAGAGGATATGCACGAGCCGGAGCCGAGCGACATAGGCGATGCGGTCCGCACCGCCGAGCGCGCAGCCCTGCTGGCGTTGGTCTTAGTGCTGGCACTGCTGGCGGCGCGCCACGCGGTCACGGGTTGACGGCAACAGATGAGCAGAGCGTCATAGTGCAGGTCCTGCGCGATGAGTAGGGGGGCGCCAGCCAGGGTCATCATGGTCCAGGGGACTTCGTCCCATGCGGGCAAGTCCGTCATCGCGGCGGCCCTTTGCCGCATATTCGCGCAGGATGGCCTCGAAGTTGCCCCTTTCAAGGCACAGAACATGTCCCTGAACTCCTACGCGACGCCGGACGGCGGCGAGATCGGCCGCTCCCAGGCAGTGCAGGCGGCAGCAGCCATGACGGCGCCGCGGGTGGAGATGAACCCCGTCCTGCTCAAGCCGGAGGGCGAGAGCCGCTCCCAGGTCGTGGTCATGGGCCGCCCCCAGGCCGTGGCCTCGGCCCGGGAGTACCAGGACCTGAAGCCGTCCATCTGGGAGACGGTCACGTCTGCGCTGGGCCGCCTGCGCTCGAACTACGAAGTGGTGGTCATCGAGGGGGCCGGGAGCCCGGCAGAGATCAACCTCAAGCAGCACGACATAGTCAACATGCGCGTTGCCCTCCACGCCGGTGCGCCCGTCCTGCTGGTCGGCGACATTGACCGAGGCGGCGTCTTCGCCCAACTCGTGGGAACCATGGTGCTCCTGGAGCCGGAGGAGAGGGCGCTGGTCAAGGGACACGTGATAAACAAGTTCCGGGGCGATCCGTCCCTGCTCACGCCTGGGCTCGACTTCCTGGAGGAGCGCACGGGCGTGCCCGTCGCGGGGGTCATACCCCACTTCGCCGACATACACATACCGGAGGAGGACTCGCTGGGGCTGGGTCCCGACTTGGAGGGCGACGCCGAGCCGGTGGTGGACGTCGCCGTCGTGCGCCTGCCGCACATCGCCAACTTTGACGACTTCGATCCTCTGAGGCACGAGCCGTCGGTCCGCGTGCGCTACGTTGGGAGCGTCGACGAGCTCGTCGGCCCCGACTTGGTGGTCATCCCCGGGAGCAAGACGACCGTGGCGGACCTGGACTGGCTGCGGGAGCGGGGAATCGCCGAGCGAGTCGTGGCGTTGCGCGGGATCGGCACCCCTGTCATCGGCATCTGCGCGGGGTACCAGATGCTGGGCGAGAAGCTGCTGGACCCGGACGGTGTGGAGTCGCCCAGGGCCGAGACGCCGGGGCTGGGACTGATCCAGGCCACCACCACCACCTTCCTGGGAAGCAAGTCGACGCACCAGGTCACCGGAAGGGTGGCCGAAGGGCGCGGCCTCCTGGCGGGCTGCCACGGCGCGGAGATCACGGCCTACGAGATCCACATGGGAACGACACACCACGAGGCCGTGTCGCGTCCGTTCACCATCGAGTCCAGATCGGGGCAGGCGGTGGATTTGCCGGACGGTGCGCTGGATGGGGAGGGCCTCACTCTGGGCACGTACATGCATGGGATATTCCACAACCGCGCCGTTCGGCGCTCGATCCTGGAGTTCGCGGCGAAGCGCAAGGGGACAGAATTGCCGGCGTTGGGCGGCGACATCGACCAGAACGCCGAGTACGACAAGCTGGCGGGGCTCGTTCGAGCCAATCTCGACATGGAGCTGGTCTACCGGGTAACTGGGCTGGTGTAGTGAGCGCGCCAGATTCGGCTGGAACGACCGGTCAGCCGAGCGCGCCGCCGTCGCCGGTCTTCACCGCCAGCGGAAGACCGGCGGCCATGAGGTAGACGTCGTCGGCCTGGGCGGCCACGAGCTGGTTTACGCGGCCAAGCTCGTCGGCGTAGATTCGACCAAGCTCGGTCGGAGGCATGACGCCGAGGCCGACCTCGTTGCTGACGATGATCCATGAGGCGCCGGCGCTCCGGTACAGCTCGAGCAGTCTTTCGGCCTCCGGGAGGATGCCCTTGCGCGCCGACTCCAGGTCAGGATCCTTCAGGAGCAGGTTGCTGACCCAGAGCGTCAGGCAGTCGAGGAGAACGGTGTCGTAGCTGGGTAGAAGCGGCTTCAGCGCGCCCGCGAGGTCGGTGGGCTCTTCGAGGGTGTCCCACCCGGCCGGGCGGCTCTCACGGTGGGCCTCAATGCGCGCCTTCATCTCCTCGTCTCCGGCCTCGGCGGTGGCCACGAAGAGCACCCGCTGGCCGGAGGCTGCCAGCCGCTGGGCATAGCTGCTCTTGCCGGCTCGGACGCCGCCCAGGACCAGGGTCAGGCGCTTACGCTTACTCATACACTTCTCCTCGGAAAGGTCGCATCGGGCGGTCATACGACGGCGTCGACGGGTCGTCATCCTCGCGCTGGAAGAGGGCGGGTTTCAAACCCGCCCCTACGAAGTGGCAGCCCACGGCGCGATTGCAGGAAGTTGGCGTAGTCAAGGTGCACCTACCATAATGGCGGCTGGAACAGCGGTGGAACTGTGGTGTACAGGGTGATGCCAAGCAGCAGGACGGTGGCTTCGGCGACCTCGTTTACTGCGCCATAGGTATCGCCCGTCATTCCGCCCAGCATGCCAGCAGTCCAGCGACCCAGGCCGAGCGACACGGCAACAGCCGCTGCCAGCAGGACGAGCCCGGCTGGCCCAAGGAGCAGCCCTGAGGCCGCCATGGCGGTGACTAGCGCAAACGCGATCTGCCTCCAGCTCGCCCCGGCCTGGAACGCGGTGCCCATGCCCTGCTCCCTGGCGTATCGGAACGCGGCCATCGTCGAGAGCATTCCAAACCGCGAGAGGCAGGGGAAGACGGCCAGGAGTCCGGCTCGCACCTCGGCGGGGATGCCCGACAGAAGGGACCACTTCAGCAGCAACAGGGCCACACCACCAATCACCGCGAAGGCGCCCACGTGAGTGTCGCGGAGGATCTCCAGTCTCCTGGACGGCGAGTATGCGCCGAACAGGCCGTCGCAGGCGTCGAGGAAGCCCTCAGTGTGTATGGCCCTCGTCAGCACGAGCAGCGCAGCGACCAGCAGGGCGCCGGCGACCTGCAGCGGAAGCACCTGGCTCGCCACGAAGTCCAGGCCCGCGAGGATGCCTCCCAACGCCAGGCCCACGAGGGGGAAGTAGGCGCGAGACGGCCCCATACGGGCCTCGCCGCCGGGCGCGAACGGGAAGACCGTCAGGAACCCGATGGCCAGCCGCAGGTCCTTCATGTGACTGTTGAGACGTTGTGTGGCATTGACATTATTGCTCGTGGGTGGGCGAGCCCCCATCACCCGTATCGAGTACGGGGCAGGCTCTTCGGCAAGCCCTTCGACGTGCTCAGGAGAGCCTCAGGACAGGCTCAATCTTCCCCCTCGGGAGACCTTTGAATAACCTCCCGTGAGGCACCATGCACTGCATTGGGGATATTGGCTATCATAGCTGGGCCCCACCACCCCTGGATTCCGGCTTTCGCCGGAATGACGGAGTTATGCAAGGGTCTCCTCGGGGGGAGAGGCCGAGCCGCCTCCCATCGACTCTAGACCACTCACTCCCTCAATCGCCCTGCCCGCCTGCGCTCTCAGAGTCCCTGTCGGACACGCCCGCCACATCGAAGGTCGCCATCTCGGACAGGCATGCTGCGGCCGCCTCGACGATGCCCATCGCGAGCACCGCTCCCGTGCCTTCGCCGAGCCTCATGCCCAGGTCAAGCAGGGGCCGCAGTCCCATGTGCGAGAGCACTGTGCGATGGCCTGTCTCCGCGGACAGGTGGGCGGCGACCATGTAGTCCCTGACGTGCGGGCAGAGTCTGTGGGCGACCAGGGCGGCAGCGCCAGAGATGAAGCCATCGAGCACGACGACTCGCCGGGCGAGAGCGCCGCCGAGGACCACACCCGCGAGCACGCCGATCTCGAACCCACCGACCTTGGCGAGAACATCGAGGCCGTCGCCGGGATCGGGCCGGTTCACCTCGATGGCCCTCTTGACGACTGCGATCTTGTGAGCCAACTCGCGGTCGTTCCGACCTGTTCCGCGCCCCGTAGTCTCGCCCGGCGGGCTGCCGGTGAGGGCCGCGGCGATGGCGCTGGAGGCCGTGGTGTTGCCGATGCCCATGTCGCCCGTGCCAATTATGTCCGCGCCATTCTCGGCAGCCTTCAGTGCAAGCTCGACGCCCGCCACTACGCATGCCTCGGCCTGTTCATGTGTCATGGCCGGACCCTGCGTGATGTCGGCAGTGCCCCGACCCACCCCTAGCGCGCACAAGTCGGGATGGGCTGGCAGCGGCGAGGCCACACCGGCGTCGACTATGACCAACTCCACGCCCGCCCTGCGGGCCATGGCGTTGACCGCAGCGCCGCCGGAGAGGAAGTTCAGCACCATCTGCGCCGTGACCTCCTGTGGGTAGGCTGTGACACCCTGGGCGACCACCCCATGGTCCGCGGCGGCCACGATGAGGGTCTTGCCTCGCGGGTCGGGCCGGTCGGTGCCGAATATGCCCGCAAGCTGGACCGACAGCTCCTCCAGCATGCCCAGGCTGCCGGGCGGCTTGGTAAGGCGCGGCTGCCGTAGCTCGGCCGCCTGCCTTGCGCCGGAGCCGGCGGGAGTGATTCGCCCGACCACGCCGTCGAGCTGCACAGCTAGAACTCGATTCCCTGCTGGGCCCTGATGCCCTGCTCCTCGTAGGGGTGCTTGATCATCTTCATCTCGGTGACCAAGTCGGCGCAGTCGATCAGCTCCTGCGGGGCATAGCGGCCGGTTATGATGACGTGCAGGGTGTCTCGCCTCCGCTCCAGGGCGTCCACGACGTCGGCGACGGGGACCCAGCCGTAGTGCATGGCGTAGGTGAACTCGTCGAGGACGATGATGTCCTCGTCACCCTCGAGTATCGCCTCCTTCGATCGCTCCCACTGCTCGACTGCGAGGGCGGCGGTCCGGTCCATGTCCTTCGAGAGCCATGTGAAGCCATCTCCCATCGCCTCGATGGGTATGTCCAGCTTTTTCGCGGCCCTGTGCTCGCCGAACCGCGCGCCAGTGTGCTTGATGAACTGGAACATCCTGACCCGGAAGTCCCGGCCCCAGGCGCGGAGGATCACCCCCAGTGCGGCGGTCGTCTTGCCCTTGCCCTCGCCCGTGTTGACTATGACCAAGCCGTGCCGAACGCGGCGGCTCTTCCGAAGTCGCGAGGGTTTCCCGCCGGGATCCTGATCGCTCACGAGCCATCTCCATGCCGGGCCGGCTGCTCTGCACCGGCCTGCGCCGCGCTCGAAGCCGGTGCGATGCCGGCGTGCCGCACCGTGCCGTTCGTGGGGCGCTCCTCCGCCGGGCCAATCAGGCTGACGGCCAACGACCCGGTTGCCGGGTCGGGGTACACGGCGGCCCGAACGCCGAACGCGCGCGCTATCCTCTCCGGGGTGAGCACTTCCTCCGGCGTCCCATCCGCGAGCACACGGCCGCCGCTAAGGAGGACCAAACGGTCGCAGTAGCGGGCGGCCATGTTCAGGTCGTGTATGGCCGCAATCGCCGTGAGCCCGTCGTCGACGAGCCGCCTGACCAAGTCGAACACCTTGAGTTGGTGGAAGACGTCCAGGTTAGACGTTGGCTCGTCAAGGAGGAGGACTCGCGGCTGCTGGGTCAACGCCCGGGAAACGAACACGCGCTGGCGCTCCCCTCCGGAGAGGGTGTCGAGGGTCCTGCCTGCGAACTGCTCGGTCTCGGTCAGGCGCATCGACTCACGGGCTATGCGGTCGTCCTCCCTACCCTCGATCTGGAAGCGGCCCAGGTGGGCATACCGGCCCATGAGGACGAGCTCGATTGCGGTAAAGCCGTGGGTATACGGCGCGATCTGCGGGACGAGCGCGAGGGTTGCGGCGACTTCCCTCGACGACAGGGACTCCATGTCCCTGCCCTCGAGCCGCACGGCGCCGTCCCGACGGCGGAGGATGCCCGATATAGCCCTCAGGAGCGTGGACTTCCCAGCCCCGTTGGGACCGATCAGGCCCACCAATTCCCCGCGGTCGGCATGCAGGTCCACGCCGTCAAGCAGCGTCTGCGCCTCCACCTCGTAGGTGAGGCCCTGGGCGCTGATCGCATGTGGTCTTGCGCCGTTCATCTCTCCCTACTCGGCCAGGCTGAATGGAGTGGTTTCAGGTTCGGGGAAGTCTTCCGGCCACAGTATACGGGCGAGGTCCTCGGCTCCGCGAATGTTCCAGTACGAGAGCGTGGTGAAGTGCTTGCCCTCCACGATGTGGACCTGCTCGTTGCTGATGGCGGGGATCTCGGCGAGCGCCTCATTGGCGAGCAGGCTCTGCCGGAAGTCCTCTGCGCCGAACTCCAGCGGCTGGGCGATGATGATGACATCCGGGTTCATGGCGATGACCCCTTCGAGGCTGGTGGTCTGGTTCCCCTTTATGCCCGCCTCCTCGGCCGCGTTGGCTCCTCCGGCAGCCGTAATCACGCCGCCCTCGGTGGAGTTGCCGCCAGCGACCCACAGCTTGTCCGAGTACTGTGTCATCGCAAGGACCCGGGGCTTGGGACTAGCTTTGCCGGTCACGGCGATGAGGGACTCGTGCCGTTCGCGTACCTCGGACGCGAACTCGACGGCGCGCTCTTCCTCGCCGAAAATGTAGCCCATCAGCAGTATGCTGTTGATCCGCGCCTCGGGGTCATGCTTCAGCTCCGTCTGCACTACCGGTATGCCGGTGCTCGAGAGGGCCTCGATGGCCTCCGCAGGGAAGAACGGGCTGGTGACCACGACGTCCGGCGACTGGGCAATTATGGTCTCGGGGTCGCGAGAGATTTCGTTTATCTCCTGCACCAGCGAGGCGACGTTCGAGTATGTCGAGTTCTTCGTCGAGCTCCCGACGCCGACGAGCCGGTCTCGTGGCACCAGCGCGAGCGTCATCTCGTCGTGCCCCACGGAAGCGGTGATGATGCGCCCCGGCTTGGCCGGGATGCTCACGAGGCCGTTCAGCCCCTCGACCTCTCGTGGCCAGTCGAAGTTGGAGGCGTCGACTATTCCGCGGACGCCCTCGAACTCCTTCGACGGCGGCTCGGGGGTTGGAGTCGGCTCAGGAGTCGGAGTAGGCTCAGGCGTGGGCACCGGGGTGGGCACTGGAGTAGGGACCGCGGTGGGGGGCGCCGTGGGTTCGGCTGTAGGCGGAGGCGACTCCGACGAACACGCCGCCAGTGACAGTGCGAGGATGAATACCAGTGGAACTATGAGAACGCGAAGTTGTTTCGACACAATGGCTCCTTTCGAGGTCATGCTATAGCGAGTAGGCCTGTCGCTTGTTCTTGATCAGCAGGAGGATGAAGAAGGGCGCCCCCACGAAAGCAGTGAGAACGCCGACGCGGAACTCGGCCGGCTGGACGATAGTCCTTGCGACCGTGTCCGCAACGATGACGAAAACTGCGCCGCCTGCTGCGCTCATCGGCACAAGCACGCGGTGGTCCGGCCCGAGCACGAGCCTGATGACGTGAGGCGTGACCAGGCCGACGAATGCGATGGTGCCGCTCACGGCGACGGCGGCCCCGGTGGCCAGCGCGGCCGCGGCGAGCAGGGCAGGCCGGGCGAGGCCGACGCGTACTCCCATGGACTTGGCTTCGTCGTCGCCGAGCATCATGAGGTTCAGGTCGCGGGACATAAGCACGATCACCGCCACGCCGCCCAGGATGAGCGGCGCGGAGATACGCACGTGCTCCCAGGAGCGGGAGTCCAGCCCCCCAGCCAGCCAGAACAGGATCTCCCGCAGGGCTTCGTTGTCCGGAAGGACGATGATGATCGCGGAGACGACCGCGCCCAGGAAGGCGTTGACGGCGACCCCTGCAAGCAGGAGCGTGGCCATTGAGAAGCGCCCACCGACCGCGGCGATGCCGTAGACGAGGAACGTGGCCGCCATTGCGCCGACGAAGGCGAACACCGGCAGGGCGAGGAAGAATAGCCCCGTCATTCCAGTGGCGATGGCGACGACCGCGCCCACCGCGCCACCGGCGGAGACGCCGATGATGCCTGGATCGGCCATCGGGTTGCGGAACAGCCCCTGCATCGTCGCGCCAGCGACCCCGAGGGCCATGCCTACCGTCGCGCCCACGACGATCCGCGGTAGCCTGATCTGCTCGATGACAAGCTGTTCGGTGCGGCTGAAATCAGCGAGCTCGAGCCCGAAGAGCGACAGGACTATCGACGCTACGTGGCCGGCGGGTATGTTGACGGGCCCGAGGCTGAGCGAGACCAGTGCGCTGGCAATCACAAGGGCCAACAGGAACGAAAAGCCCACCGCCAGCCGTGCCGTTACGCTCGATTGGCGGTAGCCGCGCAGGCCGGCGAGCTCGACAGTTCTCGACACCAAAAAGACCTCCGGCGGCTCTCCGCTGGAGGTCTTCAATCGCTCTGCCCGGGCTGTGCCCGACGACCGAGGGACCCTCTCTAAATGCGGAGAGCGGTCACCTTCCGTTCAGGCAGGTCTCCTGGCTCGCGGGTGGACTGGTCCGCCGGGCCCTTCCCAACGACGTGCGTCAGTGGGCACCGGCTCCTGGTCCCGCTTACAGTGGCGCAACCGCGGCGGCTTCTCACCGCCTTCCCTATTCTCCCTGGACGGGCACCTGAACGGGCAGTGTTCGTATGTTGTTGCTGGCAGGCATATTATGCCGGCCCCAGCGGGCTGTCAAGGGCAGCCGCGGACCGGACCATGAACGCGCTGCATCACTCTAGAGCGGCTCGGTACCCTCGTTCAGTATCGACAAGTAGTCATCGTAAGCAAACAGGCGGCCCCGGCGCCGGCCCGTCACCTCGCGGGCAATGCCAAGTTCTACCAGCGCTTCCATGGCGGAGGAGGCCGTGGAGAACGCAAGCCCAGTGTCCTCGCAGGCCTGGGCGACCGATCGGACCGGGTGCGACGTGAGGGCCTGATGCACACGCAGCGCAGACGCGGCCATGCGTCCAAGCCCTTCAATCTCAGCGGCGTCCTCGGCAACCATGTCCGAGAGCCTGATAGACGTGGCGACGGCGGCCTCGGCCGTCTCGCGCACGCCCTCCAGGAAGAAGGTGAGCCACGCCTCCCAGTCTCCGGTCCGGCGCACCCCATCCAGGAGATCGTAGTAGGTCGAACGATGCTGCTTAAGATACAAGCTCAGATACAGGATGGGCTCCTGAAGCACTCCAGCTTCCCAGAGGAGAAAGGTGACGAGCAGTCGCCCCACGCGCCCGTTACCGTCCAGGAATGGGTGGATGGTCTCGAACTGCACGTGCGCCAGGCCAGCCCTCACCAGGACGGGCAAGCCGTCGTCCGTAGCATGAAGGAAGCTCTCCAGCTCTCCCATGCAGTCGGCCACTTCGGTGGGCGGCGGGGGAACGAAGGCGGCGTTGCCGGGGCGCGATCCGCCGATCCAGTTCTGTGACGTCCGAAACTCACCCGGGGACTTCTCGCTGCCCCGTCCGCTGGATAGCAGTACGCCGTGGATCTCCCGGAACAGCCGGCTGGATAGAGGGAATCCGCCGCGCAGCCGCTCCAGTCCGTGATGGAGAGCGGCCACGTAGCTGGAGACCTCCAGGACATCGTCGAGGGGAGCACCGCGCGCCTCGTCGCTCTCGAATTGGACGAGGTCCGAGAACGACGACTGCGTACCCTCGATCTGCGAGGAGAGTACTGCCTCCTTGCGTACGTAGGCGTAGATGAAGAGGGTCGGCTCCGGGAGCAGGGCGGTGACGCTATCCAGACGTCCCAGGGATATGAGCGCCCTTTCGAGGAGCTGCTGCAGATCCCCGTCCAAAGACAGGTCAGGATCCGGTGGCAGAGATGCAGGGACGAAGGCGCGGACCTGCTCTCCACCGTAGTTCCTGACGTGATACCTGCCCGTCGTGCCGCGGCGCATATCGGGACGCCCCCTCAATAGTAAGACTGGATTCCCTCGACAAGTCGAAATAAGGGCGGTCCTTATTATAGCAAAGCAGCCTAAGTCAAAATAAGGAATCCTACACTCGTCTCTAGGAACTCGAAATAAGGAGGGCGCTTATTTTGCTTAATACCGCCAACTCAAAATAAGAAGGGAGCTTATTATGATAATTGGGATTAAGTCATAATAAAACATGCTGCGCGCCCCGAAACGCAAGAACTTTACATAGCGGCTAACGTTCCTAAAAGAAGCGGTGCCTAACTTTAATAGGAGAGTCTGCCGTAGAGGATGCTGGCAGGCTGGCCGAGGACCAGGACGTTCTTGCGTCTCATGCCCGTCTCCGCCGCGATAGGACCAGCCTGGTCGCGGGAGAGGAGCAGCGCCACCGGTGCGCCGCGCAGCTCCGGGCGCCTGATGAGCTGCAGCAGGGCGGCTGTCCGCACCTGGGCGAACCTGACGCCAAAGGGTATGTTCGAGACAAGCCTGCTGCCGGCGGGCAGCGATGCGTAGTCGAAGTCCTCGAACGGCTCGTTCACTAGTGTCGTCCGGTCTTCTGGGAGTCTGGAGCGGGCGGCGCGGTAGGCGTCGGCGTCCACTTCCAGCCCGGCCACCCGGCCTGCTCCGTACCTGTACGCCGCCATCTCGAGGATCGTGCCCGTGCCCATGAAGGGATCGAAAACGGAGTCGCCGTCCCCCACTCCCGCGACAGTAAGGAGGCCGCAGGCGAGGTGACTCCTGAGGGCGCCGGGGCGTCCGTCTTGATCTCCGCCGAGGTTGCTGTATAGCTGCAGGCCGAGCACGGCGATTTCGGCGTCGGCCTTGCACACCAGCTGGACGCCATCGCGCTGGGAGAGACGCCACCGGGGAAAGGCGGCGGCGACAGTGCGGCTGACGAGCCTTTGGAGCGCGTCCCTGCGTATAGACGTGCGCCCGTAGAGCTCCGTGGTGACAGAGAAGCGCCGGGTTGCCGTCTTCTCCGCCAGCGGCAACCAGCGCAGGATGGCATCCTTGAGGCGGCCGCTGTGGAGCCGCCTCGCAAGCTCGCCCGCCGCGTCCAGCCGCCCGGTCGGTGCAAAGTGGGCCAGGCAGCCGTGGACTGCGGCAGGTGTGAGCAGCCGGGTGGAGTCCAGGTCGTCGAGCTCAGGAGTGATCAGCGAGGAGTCCCTGTGGTGGAAGGCCACCCGGCCGTCGACGCCGAGTCCGCGCAGCTCGCGCAGCGTGGCGAAGGCCCAGCCGGGCTGGGTAGTGAGGAAGTACGATCCCTTCAAGCGAGATGTCCGGCCGCTAGACTGCCCACCTGTCCATGCCGATCACCCGCTGTGCGCCCCCGAAGCCCCTAAACCCGCCGCCGCGGCTGACGCCCGACGACCTTATGGAGCTTCCACCGCTTCTCGCGCCCCAGGAGCTGCGCACGCCCGTAGAGCTGCTCTTGAATGCGCCAGTGGACTGCTGGGTCGAACGGTAGCTTGTCCTGGCCGTGCTCAGGTTCTTGCCCGCCGAGTTGTACTGAGAGGAGGCGAAACCAGTCTTCTGTTTGGTGAAGTACCTGCTGTTCCGGGACACCTGGCTGCGGTACCCGGACGTGTTGCGGTAGTTGTTGCGGTGACTGTTCAGGTTGTTGCGGGCGTACAGTGGGGGCGTGTAGTAGTAGTACCCGAGGGGGCTGATCGACGAGATGAGCAGGTAGGTAAAGAGGAAGTTCCCCGCACCGAAGCCGTGGTGATAGTAGGAGTTCGCGCCGTACCCGCGCATCTCGTGCTGTTCGTTCCGTTTCACGATGTCGAACAGCTTGTCGTCCCCGGCGTCGTCGATCTCGTAGTTCTTGTTCAGGTCCTCCCACCCCTCCAGCACCAGCGCGTCGGGGTCCTGGCGGGCCCGTATCAGCACCAGCCCATCGCCCTCGTAGATTTCGTTGACGCGCTTCTCGAAGTCGGTGGCGCTCTCCGACTTCTTGAAGGCCTCCTGCACTTCGTCCATGTTTATCCGGCCGGCTGCGCCGTCGGTTGCGGCCCACTCATCGTAGCTTGGGCCTGAGCTGCACGCGGCAACGATGGGTCCAGCGGCGATCAGCGCTCCTGCGGCGGTTCGGGTGCCCAGTCTCGTGTATTTCCTGTTCATCTCTGTGCCTCCATCAAGTCGGTGCGCCGACGCATCGTCGTTCGGTATCAGGCAAGTATCGCGGCAAGCTCGGCAGGCAGGTCCTCCGCCAAAGGCTCGGGGTGCCCCTGGGCAATCTCGGAGTCCGCGGCCTCGAGCAGTCCTGGTAGGAAGGAGTCGAGGGTATCCTGCAGGAATCCCTCGTACTCAGCCGCGCAGCCTCGCTGGAACGCCGCCACGGCGGACCGGTGGTCGGAAGGCGCGAGAGGCGCGACGGCCATCATCTCCTGTAGGCGTTCGAGGTGGCCGGGCCACAGACCGTCGCCGGTTTGGACCAACACCGTTTGTGCGAGCTCGTCGAATCCAGGGGAGCCCAGGGCTGTGCGGGCCTCCTCCAGCCTGTCGACCAGCAGGTCGCCAAGGCCATTTGCGAGCTCGTCCAGGCCGAGGCCCCACAGGCCTTCGCAGTCCAGCCCAAAGTCCAGGTACATCTCAGCGGCCAGCTCGTCGAACCGGGGTGCGTAGTCAGTGAACGGCGCCGGTCCGAAGCAACGTTGGACCGCCCTTTCGGCCAGCCCGCGCGCCGCCACGACGCACTCTTGGTGCACATCGGTGGACTCCAGCTTGGCGCTTCGGTGCGCATAATATGCCAGGGCCTGTCCATCGAACACACGGTAGTAGTCGGACAAGAAGGTGCGCTGTGCCTCGTCGTCGAGGGTCGCGAGCTCCTGTATGCGTTCGAGATCGCGGTCATCTACGGGCAGTGGGCCGAGGTCCGGTGTGCGGCCGCCCGTCGGGCCCCTTCGAGCGAGACCTGCGCCCAGGGTCCTCCCGCCAACTGGACGGTCATCGAGCGACACCATGAACCGGGTTGTGCCCGCCTGCCCCTGCCTGCCGGCCCGGCCCCTGAGCTGGTCATCGACCCGCCGGGTTGAGCTGATCTGCGTACCGATGACGTACAGGCCGGCTCCGGGATCCGGCACTATGTCGGTCCCCCGTCCGGCCATGTTGGTAGCGACGGTTACCGTGCCGGCGCGCCCCGCCGCCTCAACTATAGCGTCTTCGTCGGCGCTGTTGGCAGCGTTCAGCGTACAGTGGGGGATGCCGCGGTCTTTCAGCGCACTGCTGACACCCTCCGCCTGCTCGACAGTCTGCGTTCCAACCAGCACAGGGCGCCCGGCAAGAACGGAGGACTCCACCTCGTCGACGATGGCCTCCAGCTTCTCACTCGCCGTTCCGTATACGAGGGCCTGCATGTCGACTCGGCGGGACGGCAAAGTGGAGGGAATACGCTCCACGTCAAGCCCATACAGGCGGCGAAGCTCGTCCCTCGACGAGAGAGCCGTCCCTGTCATGCCGCTCAAGCGCGAGTACTGGCACAGGAAACCCTGTATGGAGATCTGCGCCATCGTCTGCCGCTCCGGGTTGATCGGTAACCCTTCCTTAGCTTCCAGAGCCGTATGGAGGCCATTTCGGTATGTAGTGTCCGGCCTCTTGCGCCCCGTTAACTGATCGACAAGGACCACCTGGCCTTCGGCGACGACATAGTCCACACCGCGGTGCAGGAGCAGGTGGGCGCGCATAGCCTGGTGGACCTGGTTGACCAGGGCGCGCCTACGGGCGATACGCAGGTCCAGCCTCTGCTCCGCCCGTCGCCGCCCGGCGACATCGCGGCCGGAATCGACTCGGACGCGATCGCGGGCGGCTTCGAGCTCGCTCGTGTCAAAGGTGGAGCCCAACCGGGACTCTACGAAACGATAGCCCCGCTCCGTCGGGATTACCGACGCCTTCTCCGGGTCGAACCGGTAGTAGAGCCGCTCGATGTGGGCCGAACCGTCGTCGAACTCGACTGCGTCCGCAGCATCGGAGCGCAAACGACTGGCGATGCCTGGGTCCCCTGCTATCAGGCGGATAACGTTCTCGCCCTCAGGGTCGGCCAGGAACAGCGCTGCCAGCACGCGGCGTTTCTCATCGCCGGCCGGCGACTCCCTGGCTGCCTGTGCCAGGCGCTCTGTAATCCTCTCTTGCAGCACGGCCATCTCGCGCACGACGGAGTTGGCCGTGTGCACTGAGCGCCGGCTGGCCGGGCGTCCGCCCGAGATGATCAGCGGCGTCGGCGACTCGTCGATCAGGACCTGGTCCGCCTCGTCGATTATGGCAACGTCGAGCCCGCGCTGGACCCTGTCCTGATCTGAGTGCCGCATGTTGTCGCGCAGGGAGTCGAAGCCCAGCTCGCGCACGGTACCGTACACGATGCTAGCGCCGTAGGCGGTGCGCCTCTCGTCGTCGTTCATGTGCTGCAACACGGCCCGTACGGAGAGCCCCAGGGACTCGAAGACCGGGGCTAGCTGCTCCGCGTCCCTGAGGGCCAGGTAGTCGTTCGCAGTGACGGCGTGCACGCACCGCCCTTCAACTGAGTGGAGGACGGCAGGGAAGGCGGCGGCAACGGTCTTACCCTCTCCCGCACCCATCTCGACCACGCGCCCGCGCCACATGTGCAAGCCGGCCAGGAGCTGCTCATCGGTTGCCGCGAAAGCCAGCGCCTCGGCCAACGGGGACTCTTCGACCGCCTTGTAGAACTCCGCGGGCAGGTCTATGTCCCATGGGTCATCGTCTCGCAGCCGCTCCTTGACCGAGACAAGCGTACTCACTATGAGGCGGTCGCCGTCAGGCAACCATGTGTCGTCGAGGTCCGGGCCCGCCTCAGCAACCTGGCGGGCCATCCGCCTGTAGGGAACGACTGCCTCGTGCTCGAACCCTGTGTCGAACAGGCGCCATGCTCCCAGGCGGCGACGAACCGCCTCGTCGACAATAGCGAACGTCGTTGCTGGCGTGCTCTCGCGGCGTGCCCTGGCCTCGTCGAGGGCGTGTGCCAGCCCGCCGTCGGAAAAAACCGCGAACGGACGCGCCCTGATACGCGCGATGGCCTCCGAGTCACGCATCGCTGTCACCACGCTCGATCTGTGCTGGCGGGGGTACGATGAGCACCGGGTCGCCTCCGCTTCGCACCAGGGTCTCGGCAAGGCTCCCTATGAGCCAGCGCCTGAAACCCGAGCGGCCGTGGGTGGTCAGGGCGACGATGCTATGGGGAATGTCCCTGACTTGCTCGAGTACGATGGTCGTCGGATGGCCCACCAGGACGCGCCACTCGACGTCAATTCCGTCCTGGCTGAGACTCTCGGCCGTGGACTCCATGTACGCCTTGGCCTCGCTCTCCAGCTGCTCGTTCTCTTCGTGTATCTCGGGAGGATGCTCCCCCACCAGGAAGTAGTGGAGGGGCCGTACTACCCTGAGCAGCACCACCGCATATCCGAGTCTAGAGGCCATCTCCTTGACGTATGGCAAGGCAGTCTCGGCAAGCGCGGAGCCGTCCAGCGGGACGACCAGACGAGTGACCAACGTGTCGCTTCCGTGGTACGCCCTTACCTTATCTGGAGTGACTGTCAGGACCGGGACGGAGGCTGTGTGGACGACCCTGTCGGCGACGCTGCCCAGAATGCCCCTTCCCAGGAGACTCCTCCCATGGGTCGACATGGCGATGAGGTTGCAGCCGAGGCGACCTGCGGCCCCGGTGATCTCCGAGTCCGGCTGGCCTGAGACAACAATCTCCTCGGTCTGGACCCCGTCATGGCGGAGCTGATGGGCCGCGTTGTGGAGCCTGCCCTTTGCTTCCTGCTCTGCGCGTTCGAACAGCCTGGAGAAGTAGGTCTCGCTCATCTCCATTGCACCGCTGTCCATCACCGACAGCAGCACGACACCGAGGTCCATGCCCGCAGCTATGTGAGAGACGTAGGGCAGGATCGCCTCGGTCTCGTCGGTGCCGTCCAGCGGCACCAGTATCTTTCGGAACATTCGAGCGACCTCTAGGAGAGTGGCTGTGAGCCTATACGTGCTCCGTGCCTTCGAGAGATAGTATAACGCGCTGGAAGCTGGGATCCTCCCCGGGGTCGCCAAGCCTATAGACCGCCCGGTACATCTCCTTGACAAGGACGGCAATCTCGCGAACCGATGGCGGTCCCTCGGCGATGAAGGGCTGGAGGACCAGCTTCAACGGCCTGGCTGTGAGCCCCTGGGTTTCCGGCTGCCAATAGTCGCACGGCGCAGTGTACGCGCGCCACTCCGAGACGTACAGGCTATAGAGGGGGCTGTCCTGCTGGAGCTCTGAGACGATGTAGTCGACGCCGGGTCTGCCCAGGTCGAGCGCATCGCCACAGAGGGTCTCCACGAGCCTGGCGCGCATCTCGCTGTAGAGCCCCCTGCCCCTGAACCGTCGCTCGACGGCCGAATAGAGGACCATGCCGACATTGACGCGCGGCAGGTACGTCCCGACCGCCGCGCCCACGGCTTCCCCGCAGTGCAGGCCCGCTACCACCGTCGGGATGGCGCCCGGGTCCGCAGTGCGGGACACCGACTGGAGGAAGGACTCCCTGTCTTCGACCATTCCCGCTGGGAATGACGACAGCAACAGGGAATGTACTTCCAGGACGCGCGCCGTATCGCCCGAGTCCACCACGGCCACGTCCATGCCTCCAGGCGGGCCGGATTCACCCATCAGGATGCCGGCGGTCGACTATGCTGGGGGACTTGCGGCCCTCCAGGCGCGTGCCGTCTACGAAGGAGACATCCAGCTCCAGGAAGCCGCTCGACAGCAGATACGCAAGGTCCGGCTCCCTCGTCCTCATGGCGCGCACAATGGCCTGCTCGTGCTGCGCGAGATAGTCCGGCAGCGCGACGCTCATGCGGTCGCGCCCGTTTCCGCTGAGCTCCACGCCGATGGGGCCGCCGTACTCCACAGGCCACAGGGCGGCCCGCCGGACCGTGTCGTACGTCAGCTTGACCCCCAGAACGGACACGGTGCCGTCTTTGCGCCCCAGCACGTCCACCCTGGGATAGGCGAGCCCGCACGGGCACGCGCCGTCCCTGGCGCCCAGGACGTCGCCCAGGGCGTACCTGAGCAGGGGCAGCCCCTCGCGGTCGAGCGTCGTGATCAGCGCCTCGCCCGTAGCACCGCCACCCGCGATCTCCACAACACTCCAGTCGGTCAGGACGTGGATGCCGGCGTGCTCGCCGCACTCGATGCCCAGGGCCGACGTCTCCGAAGCACCGTAGTAGGCGAACACTTCAAGGCCGAGGCCCGACTCCAGCGACAGGCGGGTGGCCTCCCGCATCTTCTCGCCCACGTAGACGATCTTGCACAAGCGCCGCGGTTCTCGGCGCAGTCTTGCAGACAGTGGGTCGATGATCCGGTCGAGTATCGACGGGATGGTGATGACGACAGCGGGATCGAGTGCGAGCAGGCCGTCGACCGTTGCCTCTTCGTCCAGAGAGACGCTGAGCGCCCAGTACTCGTCGACCTCCAGACGGTCAAGGGCCTCCGTGAACGACACCATGAGGGTCAGCGGCCCCGTGTCGAGGCATGCGACTGAATCGTCGGGCCCGATGCCCGGTATACCCAGGAGTCGCGCCAGCACCTCGGTCTCGGCCTCGACGTCGTTCCTCGTCATGATCCGGCGCTTGGATGGGCCCGTGGTGCCGGACGACACCTCGATATCCACGGCATCGCCTGCTACTCGTATGGTTTCGTTCACGAGGTCTCGGAAGCGCTCACCTGCCAGGACTGGTAGCCGGCTGAGCAAGGTAAACGGGTCGTCTTCGGCAATGTCGCGCCGGGCGATTCCACACTGGTGGAAGGAGTCCCTGTACGACTCCAGGGCGTCGTGGGCGAAGAGCATCTGCCGGCGGAGGGCGGACTTGGGCGGCGCTCCTAGGAGCGCGGCGGACACGGGGCTCGTCAAACGGCGCCCTGGTGGATCAGATCTGCCATCTCCTGGGGCTTAAGCCGGGACTTGCCGATGTAGACGAGCTGGTCGCCCCGCGAGACATCGATATCGTCGAAGTCCATGTGGACCGAGTCGCCCCGGATCACCCCCACCAAGTTGACCCCGTGGTCGAGCAATGCCTTAGCGGCGCTCGTGTAGGTCGTCCGCGGCGGAGCGGATGTGACCGGGGTGCTGGCAAGGTTCGTCTCGATCTCGTTGCTCGTCATGGCCAGCGTGAGCTTTGTCACGCCGGAGTCCTGAGATTCCTGCACGAACAGGTTGTTGACGACATCCATGCCAAGGACGAGGGTCAGGTTGGCCGACGAGTCGAACAGGACCGCGTGACGGGAGTCGAGGCACTCAGCTATCACCCTCACGTCGGGATTGACCTGGTGGACCACAAAGGCGATGGACGCGACCAGGCTGTCGCTCCTAGGGTCCTCGTGGCTGGGGCTGAGGACCATGACCTGCCGGGCGTACTCCACGTTTGCGCGCCTGTAGGTGTCCTCGTCGAGGGGCCACCCGCGCACGAAGGAGACGTCCTCCTTGTCGAAAGGCAGCTCTTCGATTTCGTGGTCGACCAGCACGATATCGATGTCTTTGTAGTCGGGGTCCCGCCTGTACTCCCGGATGATCTGTTGGACCCGGGCCTCGCCCGGGAAGTTGACCATTACGAGATGGTCCCTTGCGTTTACCCTGCCCATGCCCCTTCGCTCCTTGTGCCGGATGTCGGCCACCCAGTCTACAGCCATGCCCAACGCCGTGGTGAACGTCGCAAGGCCAATCAGCACTATGAAGACGGCTGTTCCGATCCTCGCTCCAAGCGATTCCGCTGAGAAATCGCCGTATCCTATAGTCGTTACGGATATGACGCTGTACCAGATGCTGTCCCAGACGGTAATGTCCGGGTTCGCGTCGCTCTCGAACAGGTAGAAGGAGAGGGTGTTGCCGCCTATTGCGACCACGATCAGCACCAAGAGCAAGGAGATTCCCAGCTCCTTGCGGCGCCGCACCTGCCTGATTATTCGAGACAGCGAGTAGAACATCTACCTGGCTCCGTCAGCCGAGAGCGCCGAGCTTCATGTGGTATCGGCCCAGCCTCTCCACCGTGTCTTCGGTCTCTATACGCAGCATCGGCTGTGTCCTGTTGTGGAGCGCCGTCACCACCAGCTTGCCGGAGTCCGAGCGCTCGTACAGGTACTGGTCATTATAGAGCGTCCAGCGCTCCATATCCTCGGAGTGGCCGAGGAAGCCGAGCTCGTCGACCATGTAAACGTCGACCTGGCGGCTCTGGTCGAGCCTGTGGGAGCGTCTGAATGTGACCGCGTGCCCCCCATGGCCGGCCGCCTTGATCTCATCAAAGGCGTCCGTTAGCACCACCAGCATGTCGGGGGCCAGGAGTCGGACCGCCCGGTACGGACTCCCTACGGCTGAGGGCCCCACGGCCTCGCCCCTCTGGGTTGCCCGTATCAAGTACGGGGCAGGCTTTGCCTTCGCAGGAACGACGGTTGTATTCTCGCCGGCCCTGTCGACGAGGACATGGGCGGGGATTCCAATGTAGCCTAGTATCGTGCTGACCTCGGCCGCGAAGTGGCGGCGGTCCGGGCTCGCGATGACGGCGGCGGTATGAATAGCGGCCAGGTCCCAAGCGTCCCTGAGCGCGTCGCGGAAGACGTCGTAGCGTGCCGCGGTCTCAGTCACGCCCTCCGCGACAGCCACCCACGGGTGGGTGCGGCCCCTGTACGGCCCCACTATCCACTGGAGCGCCTGCGGGTCCGCCAGTGTGTCTGCGAGTCGCTGGCCTCTGAGCAGGCCGACGGGCGTGACGGGAAGCTCGTGGAAGTCGTCGAGTCCGCGAATGGCAGGGACGCCCTTCAGGCGGTCCCGGTAGAAGCGGGTGCGGCCCGCAGCCTCGACCACCCCACCCAGCAGCTCGACCAGATTTGTGGGCGATTCGTACTGCAACGCGTCGCCGACCCGCCCGGCTAGTGCTCCATCACCATTCCGCCGTCGATGTTGATGGACTGGCCGTGTATCCAGGACGCGGCCTCGGTGCACAGGTAGGCCATGAACGCGCCGACCTCGTCCGGCGTTCCGGCCCTGCCGATGGGATGGGCCGCGGCCCTCTCCTGCCACTCCTCGCCCCTGCCGAACACGTCCATCCTGGCGGTATCGACGGCTGCCGGACAGACAGCGTTGACGTTAACGCCGTGGGGTCCGAGCTCCCGGGCCAGCGACTGGGTCATCCCCACTACGGCGAAGTTGGCCGCGTTGTACGCGCAGGCGGTTGCCGAGCCGCGCTTGCCCGCCGACGACGAGACGCTCACGATCTTGCCGCCCCTGCCCTGCTCGAGCACCTGCCGCACGAACGGGCGGGAGCAGAGATACATGCCACGGACCTTGACGTCGACTACCTTCTGGAAGAGATCGGGCTCCACGTCCACTATCGGCCCACGGTCTGCGCCTATGGGCATCGCGGCGTTGTTGATGAGGATGTCGGCACTGCCCAGATCGCTGACGGCCCGCGCGACCATATCCTCCGTCTGATCCACGTCTGTGACGTCGACGATGAGGGGCAGGGCTTTGCGTCCCAGGGCACGGATATCGTCTGCCGTGCTCTCCACGTCCCGCCACCCTATCGACTTCTCGTCGGCGGGGAAGGTCGCGGGGTCCCGTCCGGTGCCGGTGACGACCACATCGGCTCCGAGTTTCGCCAGCTCGATGGCCGTCGAGTACCCGATTCCCCTCCGCCTGCCCGCGCCAGTGACTATTGCAACTCTGCCTTCCAGCTCTCCCATCTGCCTTTCCTTTCCGGCGGGAGGCTCCCGCCGCCAATAGATAGTCCGCTATTGGGCCTCGCGGAGCGCCCGCTGCGTCGTGAGCACCACCAGGGTCATCGCTGTGATTATGCCGCCCATTATGAGGAGGGTCGGTCTGGCCCCCAGGTGGTCCGCCGCGAGTCCCAGCGGCAGGACGCCCCAGAATGACAGTGCGATACTCAGCAACAGCACGCTCATCACCCTGCCCCTGTACCTGTCGTCGACGGCATCCATTGCCAGCGACTCCTTGAGCGCCCTCTGAGGCGACGCGCCCAGGCCCATGAGCAGCATTATAGCCGCGCCTGCGGCAAAGTACGGAAACGCTGCCAGCAGCAGCAGGGTCGCCCCCGACATGAAGCTGGCGGCGATAAGCAAGGCTCCGCGCCGCCGGCCGCCGACGTGCGCGACGAACAGGGAGCCCGGCAGGGAGCCTATGCCCATGATGGCCGACAGCAGGCCCAGAGAACCCGCCTCCCTATTGTATATCTCGACTACGAACACGGTCAGCAGCTGGGTGAACGGCAGCATGACCAGCGAGGAGACCAGCGCCATAACCAGCAGCACCATGACGACCCTGTTCTGACTGATGACGCCCAGACCCTCTCGTACTTCCTGCAATACGGCCTTGGCGGAGCGAGAGGTAGACCGGAGGGAGGACGGCACCATGCCGGTGAGGACCAGCGCGGTCGTCTGCAGCACGAACATGCCCAGGAAGACCGCCGCCGGCCCAAACAGCTCGTAGAGACCCCCCGATATGGTGGGCGCGGCGAGCACGATCGCGCTTTGCCCCGCCGAGTTCAGCCCGATGGCATTGGTGACCTCCGAGCGGTCGACGAGCTCGGGGATGATCGCCTGCCTCGCGGGCAGCATGAAGGCGAACAGCACACCGTGGACCACCGACGCGACGAGGATGTGGTACCAGGTCACTGTATCGGTGATTACTGATATGGCGAGGGCGAGAGCGATCAGGGCCTCGGCGCCCTGGAACAGCTGGATCAACCGCTTCCGCTGCATCCGGTCGGCTATCGCCCCTCCGAACAGCGCCAGCACGAGCATGGGCACGCCGGCCCCGATGCTTATCACGCCCAGCACCCCGGCCCTGCCAGTAAGGTTATATGCGAGGTAACCCTGGCCCAGGGACTGGAACTGGCCCGCGCACCACATGAACATCGTACCGGCCCAGAGATGCCGGAAGCCGCGATTGTGGAGGGCGGCGAAGGTCCGACGGAGGCCCCTGGCCTCAGGCCCCTGGGAGGGATGTTCGTACGAAGCCTGACGGCCCGACTCCGAGCCCTGGGACTTCCCGGCAGGCGACCCAGGGGCGGCGCGTCCTTTTCCGGGGTCCGGCGCCTCGCACATGCCCGAAGACTATACCCCGCCCGCGTCGCCCGCAAGCAGGAGCGATGCTGAGGGTCGCTCGAGGGTACGATATCCGTAGCATGAGAGCGCTTCGCCGGTGGTTTCTAGGCTTGACAATTTCGTTCGACTGAGTACCATCTCCCACACGCGGCAACCAAGTCGAAGCATGTGTACCGAGTGGGGACTCGCTGCACAGTGCAACAAGGCTGTAGAAGTTGCGCAAGGAGGTAGGTGAATGAAGGAGAAGCGCACTGGACTAGGGATACTCGTCATTCCGATTTTGGCGCTGTTGCTGCTGGGCATCCTTGCCTGCGGCGGGGCCGATGAGGAGGACGAGGCAGGGGAGGCCATGCAGACGACGGCTCCCCAGGAAGCGGCGCCCACAGCGGCGGCGGTAGCAGCTCCGACGGAAGCTCCCAAGACGGAAGCTCCCAAGGAGACAATGCAGGAGACCATGGGTGAGGCGACCCTGGCGGGCACCTATGACAACGGCATGGTGAAGTACACGGTCCCGGTGACCGTGCCGACGACGTTCAACGAGGCTCCTGAGCTGGCGGCCAAGGTGGCGGCCGGCGAGCTGCCGCCCGTCGAGGAGCGGCTGCCTAAGGACCCGTTCGTCATACCGCCGGTCTCCATCGGCAAGTACGGCGGGACCTGGAACCGGCTCTACACGTGGGCGGGCGACCACTCGTACGTTTCCGCCGACGCGCTGATAGCGTGGGACGGCGACGGCCAGACCTGGATCCCCAGGCTCGCCAAGAACGTGGAGTTTTCGAACGGCGGACGCACGCTGACCATCACCCTGCGTGAGGGGCACAAGTTCTCTGACGGCGACCCGTTCGACGCCGAGGACTTCAGGTGGACCTGGGAATCCCTCCAGCTGAACGAGGAGTTCACGCCGGTGCTCTCCAGCCAGTGGAAGAGCCCGATTACCAAGAACGCGCCCACGTTCGAGGTCGTGGACAACAAGACCGTCCAGTACACCTGGGACGATCCCAACTACGCGTTGGTCGACCGCGGTCTCGGCTCCGGGCTCTTCTCGAATAGGCTTAGGGGCCTGTACTCGGCCAGCCACTATCTGAAGCAGTTCCACCCGGACTACGCGGAAGACCAGGCCACGCTGGACGCGGCCATCGCAGAGGCTGGTGTGGAGAACTGGGTCGAGTTGATGAAGCTGAAGGTCAACCACTACCAGAACGCTGACCTTCCGGTGCTGAACGCCTGGAAGACGGTCGACCCCAGCGAGGGCGAGGAGTGGATCCAGGAGCGGAACCCGTACTTCTACGCTGTAGACACGGCGGGTAACCAGCTGCCCTACCTCGACAAGATCCACCTGGTGCTGGTCGAGGACCTGGAGACGGTCGCTCTGCGGGCCGCCAACGGCGACGTGAGCTTCCAGGGCCGCCACATGACTCTGGCCAAGGTTCCGCTCTACCGGGCGAACGCCGAGCAGGCCCAGACCGAGATGGTCTTCTGGGAGTGCCCGTGCCCCAGCGACGCGGCGATCAACATCAACCAGAGCTATAACGCCGACCCTCTGATCGGCGAGCTGCTCAGGACGAGGGACTTCCGGAAGGCACTTTCGCTCGGCCTTAACAGGGAGGAGATCAAGGAGACCTTCTTCCTGGGTATGGGCGAGACCCGCGCCTACGTACCCGAGCCGGGCACGATCTACTACCCGGGTGACGAGTACCTCCAGCTCAACGCCCAGCGCGACGTGGCGATGGCCAACGAGCTGCTGGACGGCATCACGCTGTCCAAGGACGTCGACCCGGACGGCAAGGGGATCAAAGAGAAGGGCGCCGACGGCATCCGGCTGCGGCCCGACAACGGCGAGCCCCTCCTTCTGCACACCGTGACGCTGGGCGCGTACGCGGTGGACTACGCGCCGGTCGCCGAGATGGCCCTGCGCCAGTGGAAGGAGATCGGCATCACGGGGTCGAACACGGAGACCCGTGACGCGGCTCGGAACATCCAGAACAACGAAGAGTACATGTTCGTCTGGGAGACCGGCGGCGGCCAGAGCCCGTGGGTCTACCCTTACTGGACGATTCCGTGGCACCAGGCCTTCCGGTCTGGCGTGGAGGTCGGCCGCTGGTACGACACTGGCGGCGAGTCAGGCGATGCGCCCGACGACCCCAAGTACGCCAACCCAGAGGGCGAGTTCCCGCTCCAGAGACTGATCGAGCTCTATGACCAGGGCAAGACCCATCCGATAGGCTCGCCCGAGCGGATAGAGATCGGCAAAGAGGTCTACAGGATCCACGCGAACGAGGTCATAACCCTCTCGACCGTCGGTTCCACGCCGCTGATGAAGGGCACCTTCGTAAAGAAGACGAACTTCATGGGCGTGCCCGAGAACACCGTGAACGGCACGGGCCTCCACAACCAGGGTCCGCGCCCCGAGACGTACTGGATAGACGAAGGCCAGTAGGCCGATCCTTCGGCCCTCTAGGGGACCTGGCCGGGGCAGACATGCATCTGCCCCGGCCAGCCTTGGGGCTTTGAAACAGACCCGCGGACGAGGCGGCTGACCGCCACCGGGAGGTGTTCGCGTGCTAGGATTCCTGGGCCGACGCGCTCTGCTCGGCCTGTTCACCATCTGGGCCATTTCGGTCATATCCTTCATCGTCATCCAGTTGCCCGAGGGCGACTGGGTCGACAACTACGTACTCCAGTTGGAGTTTGCCGGAGACCCGGCCAGCATCGAGGAGGCCGAGGCTCTCCGGACCCAGTACGGCCTCGACAGGCCCCTTTACGTCCAGTACTGGAAGTGGATCCGGCGCATGGCGAAGCTTGACTTCGGCTACTCCTACTACCTGGAGGTGCCTGTCAGGCAGATCCTGTTCGAGCGCTTCCCCTACCAGATTCTGCTGGCCGGGGCCACGATCATATTCACGTGGCTGTTCGCGATACCCATCGGTATCTACTCCGCTGTCCGGCAGCGCTCCGTAGGCGACTACACGTTCACCTTTATCGGTTTCGCCGGGCTGGCGGTGCCCGACTTCCTGCTCGCACTGATACTGATGTATATCTCCTTCGCATACTTCGAGCAGACAGTGGGCGGCCTCTTCTCCCGCGAGTACCTGACGGCTGAGTGGAGCTGGGCCCGTGTCTGGGATCTGTTGAAGCATCTCTGGATACCAGTCGTAGTGCTCGGGACGGCGGGTACCGCGGCCCTTATTCGCATAATGCGCAACAACCTCCTGGACGAGCTGCCCAGGCCGTACGTTCTTACCGCCATGTCGAAGGGTCTCCCGATGTGGTGGGCGATAATGAAGTACCCGGTAAGGGTCGCCCTCAACCCGCTGGTCAGCACGAGCGCATACCTCCTTCCCGCGTTGATCGGCGGCAGCGTCATCGTGTCGGTGGTGCTCAGCCTCCCGACGCTGGGCCCGGTGATGCTGCGAGCCCTGCTGGAGCAGGACATGTACCTGGCCGGGACGATAGTCCTGCTCCTGGGAGCCCTCACGGTCGTGGGTACTCTGATATCCGACGTACTGCTGGTCATGCTCGACCCGCGGATCCGCGCAGTGGGTACAGCCGAATAATGGCTACCGAGAGTGCGGCGCTCCCCCAGGGGGCGATGACCGACGAGTCGCAGGAGATCTTCGTAGCCTCCCAGTGGAGGCTGATGTGGTGGAGATTCAAGAAGCACCGGCTGGCGGTCGTCTCGGCAATCATCCTGGCAGGGTTCTACTTCGTGGCGGCGTTCGCCGAATTCCTTGCGACATCCGACCCCGGCCACCACACCGCAGAGTTCCACTACCTGAGGCCGCAGCAGATACGGTTCTTCGACGAGGGCAAATTCAGGCCTCACGTCAACGGGCTGAAGGGCTTCAGGGACCCCGACACCTTCCAGAAGGACTACGAGGTCCTGCCCGACGTGAAGATCCCCGTCCACTTCTTCGTAGAGGGCTTCGAGTACAGGCTCCTGGGCCTGTTCCCGACCAACCGCCACCTGATAGGCATAGCCGCCGATGTGCCGATAGAGGAGCGTCCGTCCATATACCTGCTGGGAAGCAACGACATCGGGCAGGATGCGTTTTCGCGCCTGATGATCGCCACGCGCATCTCTCTCTCAATAGGGCTCATCGGCGTGGCCATGAGCTTCTTCCTGGGGATAGTGCTGGGCGGCATTTCAGGCTACTACATGGGGCTGGCCGACGTCATAATCCAGAGACTCATCGAGATTCTGCGCTCGATACCGGCCATTCCGCTATGGATGGCCCTTGCCGCGTCGGTGCCCAAAGACTGGAGCGCACTGCAAGTCTACTTCGCCATTACCGTCATCGTGTCAGTCATTGCCTGGACGGAGCTGGCGCGAGTGGTGCGCGGACGCTTCCTGTCGATGAGGGAGGAAGACTTCGTGATGGCGGCGCGGACCATCGGCGTCCCTGAAATGCGGATCATATTCCGTCACATGCTGCCGTCGTTCACCAGCCACATCATCGCCGCTATCTCGCTGGCCATTCCAGGAATGATAATCGCCGAGACGGCGCTGAGCTTCCTGGGGCTGGGCCTGCGGCCGCCGGCCGTGAGCTGGGGCGTGATGCTGCAGCAGGCGCAGAACGCCCAGACGGTGGCGATCTATCCGTGGCTCATGTTCGTCGCAGTGCCGGTGATCATCGCGATCCTGGCCTTCAACTTCATGGGCGACGGCCTGCGCGACGCCGCCGACCCCTACAGCAACTAGGCACTGGGGGCTGTATTCCCCCTGAGAGCCACGGGGGCGACTCATCGAGTAGCCCCTACCAGAATCGGCCATACCAGAATAGGCCCTCCAGATCGGCCCTGCTGGGGCTGTGCTGGGCCATTCGAGCGCAAGAGGATTAGGAGGCAACTGCGTGCATGACATCGGTTCGAGACGCGAGCTGTTCATCGACGGTCTGCTTATGGACAGATTGGACGGGGCGCGCCTGAAGCTGCAGGAGCCGATGCCCGGCGGCGTCGCGGTCAGATTCGGTGAAGGCGCCGGGCGCTCTGTGGAATCGCGGAGCGCCTTCTACACGACGGTCCTGCAGGACGGCGGCACCTATCGCATGTACTACCGGGGCGGGAGTTACGGAAGGACGGAGCGGGGATTCGAGTCACACACCTGCTATGCGGAGAGCGCGGATGGGGTCACCTGGCACAAGCCGAGCCTGGGGTTGATCGAGGTGGAGGGATCGGCGGACAACAACGTCATCCTCGGCAGCGGGTGGCAGTTCTGCCCATTCCTCGACACGCGTGCGGGCGTGCCGCCGGGAGAGCGCCTGAAGGCGAATGCTAGGCACGATGACGGGCTGCACGGCTACGTCTCCGGCGATGGCGTGCACTGGACGGAGACGAGCCCCGAGGCGATAGTCCCGAACGCCCTGAGCAACCACTTCGACTCCCAGAACGTGATGTTCTGGTCCGAAGCCGAGGGCCAGTACGTGCTCTACGCCCGGCACAACGAGGGCGGGAACAGGGCGACTGCGAGATCGACTTCCGCCGACTTCGCGTCGTGGAGCGAACCCACGCTGATGGCGTACAGCGACACGGGCTCTACCGTACCGTCGGAGCACCTGTACACGAACCAGACGCATCCTTATTTCCGGGCGCCCCACATCTACGTGGCGATGCCGGGCCGCATCTTCTTCGAGCGCCGGACCGTAACGGCGAAGGAGCAGGAGTTCTACGAGCGGGAGATGGACTCGTGGGGGGGCGGGCCGCGGGACTGCTCCGACGGCGTGCTGCTGACCTCGCGCGCGGGGACTACGCGTTATGACTTCACGTTCATGGAGAGCTTCGTCCGCCCGGGCATCGGGCTGCAGAACTGGACGTCGCGGAACAATTACCCGGCGCTGGGCGTCGTCCAGACGGGGCCTGCCGAGATGTCCTTCTACGTACAGCGGGCCTATGGGCAGAGCAACGCCCACCTGGAGCGCATGTCGCTGCGGCTGGATGGCTTCAGCTCGCTGAACGCGCCCTACACTGGCGGGGATGCGGTCACGAAGCCGTTCACCTTCGCGGGTGAGTCGCTGGAGATCAACTACGCGACGAGTGCGGCCGGCAGCATCCGGGTCGAGCTCCAGGACGATGCTGGGACAGCACTGCCGGGCTTCGGGGCAGGTGAGTGCGACGAGCTGATCGGCGACGAGATAGCTCGCACCGTAACCTGGCAGGGGTCAAGCTCTGTCGCGGGGCTGGCGGGGCGTCCGGTGCGCATCCGCTTCGCGATGCGGGACGCGGACGTGTACTCCTTCAGGTTCGTGGATGAGTAGTGGCCGAGCGGAGCTGCTCTACGAGTTGAACTTGAACGCGTAGATGTCGGCGTCAGCAAGGGCTACGCGGAGTCGCACCGGCCTACCCGCAAGGGCCGACACATCAGAGCCGTTCGCCCAGCGCGCCGTCCCGTCGATCTCGTCGCCGAACATCTCCGGGTAGTCAACCATCCCGTAGCCGGGCAGGGCCCTGCCCTCCTCGTCCTGCAGCTCCAAGCGTACCGAGCCGACGGCCGAGGTCGAGTAGTTGAGCTCCAGCGAGGAGCCTGAGAAGACGAAGGGCTTCGTGGTGAAATCGCCGCCCGAGTAGCCGGCGTTGACCGACACGAAGCCGTCCGTGCGGACCGAGTAGCGCCTGATGTGGACAGAATCCAGATATCTGTGCTGCCTGGAGTAGATGGACAGCTCGGTGGGCGATGTTTGCACGATGCCCCTGCCAGCGTATACGCCCCGCTCGCGCCAGTTCTCGACCATCAGCCCGGGCCTGATGTACGCCTCCATGAAGCTACGGTCGAAGTTGATGCCGTCTCGGCTGGACATGAAGACCACGTCGTTGACCCCGGGGGTGGCGGCGCGGGCGATCTCGTTGTCGGGAGTACGGTGGGGCACGAAGCGCGACGGGAACATGAGGTACGTCCCGGGCGCCCTGTCGTAGGGAGTGCAGGCGTTGGTGTAGAGGTGCTCGAAGGGGGTATCGCCGCAGTCGATGACCTCCAGCGGCGACCAGTTGATGAAGTCGTCGGAGACGGCGCGGCGTATCCAGCGCACCCCTCCGCCGAACTCGCGGCCAAGTCCCCCGTCGGGCTTTGCTTCCCCGCCGGCCGGGGCAAACCAGCCCTTCTCCGGGCTGTATAGGACGCTGCCGTCCGGGTTGCCGACCCCGCGAGTGTAGACGACGTACTTGCCGAGCTGCTTGTCCCAGAATGGCACGTTGTGCGAGTCGAAGGGACCATCGACCATGACGGGCCCTTCCGACATCTGGCGCCAGCTCAGCCCATCGGGGGACGCCAGGGGCACCAGGCCTCTCACACCCTCCAGCGCCCTCTTGGTGACCGCAAAGGCCTTGTAGCGCTCGCTCTCCGCGGCGTCAGGGTTGTCGTCGAGGAACGGGGCGAACTCGGTATGGGGGCCGGCGTAGACAAGGTTGTTGCGCTTCGAGCCGTCGACCTCGATTACACCAAGCTCGGGCTTGGTCCACTCGACGCCGTCGTCGCTCTCGGCATAGCCGCAGTACTGCCACCCGCCGGGCGGCCCGTCCTCGTCGCCCCGGCCGGAGCACAGGTAGTACATGCGCCACTTCGAGCCGTCTCCGAGCACCAGGTGGTACGCGGAGAGTATCTGTTCCCAGGGATGCTCGGCCTCGATGGATATGTCCGCAGCAACCGGCTCGTGGAGCACGCGCTCGACTCCCGTTGACGAGTCGAACCAGTGCTCGTCCACGAAGAGCTGCCTATCGGCGCCGATGTTCTCGACCTGCGCGGAAGTCATTTGCTTCTCCTCTTTGGGCGGCTCGCAGTCTACAGGCCCGGCCGGGCAGCGGCAAGGAAGCCGACCAGACAACGGACCTATCTCCATGAGCTAAGGAGGCCTACTCGGATGTCCACTACACCCTCATACCGGCGGAAGCCGGTATCCAGTCCAGCGCCCTAGATTGCAGTGGGTGTTTGGAGCAACGGCGGTTCCGTTTCTCGGCGCGGTCGAGTCCGACCCCGTCCCAGGTCCTTCGCGTTGCTCAGGACGACATTGTGGGGTGGCCGGGCGCTATTCTCCTAGCGATGAAGCAGGATAAGGCGGTCCCCCTGTCTGATCGCCTCTGAACAGTTGTGCTCAGGTCATGCGGGGTACTCTGGAATCCCTTGGAAGAGGCCCTTGCATTGGCTATACTTGTTACGAGATTCGTAAAGGAGTTGCACACTTGCAGAAGAGGTATTTTGCGACGCTGGCGGTTCTCATGGCGCTGGTTTTGGCGGCCCTCGCGTGCGAGGACATCGACGGTGAGCTCTCGCCCATCATAGAGTCCGCGCCAACAGTGAAGCCGGCGCCCGAAATCAAGGCCGCACCCACCATCAAGGCCGCACCCACCATCAAGCCGGCGCCCGCGTTCGGCGGCGACGTGGTCAAGGTCAAGAACCTTGATCAGGGCGGCACCGGCGAGTACAAGTTCGTGCCGTCGGAGTTCACGTTCGAGGTGGGTGAGACGGTGACGTTCGAGATGTCGGGCGAGACGGAGTTCCATACCTTCACGGTCGACGACCTGGACATAGACGAGTCAGTGGACGGCGGCCAGACCGTGACGTTCACGGTCAAGTTCGACAAGGCCGGCACCTTCGAGCTCATCTGTATTCCACACGAGGCATTCGGTATGATGGGCACCATCACGGTGAAGTAGTGGAAGCCAGACTGCCCGACAACGTTGCCGCCGTCCTGTCCGAGCTCGACATTCTCCACGAGGTCGTGCCCTGCGACCCTGACTTTGCCGACACCGCGCAGTTCTGCGAGAGGTACGGCTTCCCGATCGACCACTGCGGCAACACGATAGTCGTAGCGTCGAGGCGCGAGCCGGTGCAGTACTCCTCATGCACGGTGCGAGGCTCAGACCGGCTGGACGTGAACAAGACCGTGCGCAAGCTCATGGGCGTGCGGCGCCTCTCCTTCGCGGGCGCTGAGCAAACGGCGGCGCTGACGGGGATGAAGATCGGCGGGGTCACGCCGTTCGCGCTCCCCGAGGGGGTCCCGGTGTTTTTCGACGAGAAGCTGATGGAGCTCGACTACGTGATCCTGGGCTCGGGCGACCGGTCGTCGAAGATCAAGATGAGCCCGGAGCTCCTTACGCGCGTCCCGAACGCCGAGGTGGTCAGCGGGCTCTCGATGCCGCCGCGACCCGCGTAGTATGCCCTACCTGGGTATACAGGGCCTGATGCCGAGGGACCTCACCGAGGTCTCGGACGCGACGATGGCCCGCATCCGGCGCGAGGGTTTCACAGGCGCGGCATGCCGCTGGTACGAGCCGTCCTCCGCGACTAAGGACGACGTGGTTCGGCTCAGGGAGATCATGGCGGCGGGCAGCGTAGTGCCGTGCCAGGCCGTCGCGCAGCACCCCGACCTCATAGCGTCCGACCCGCGAGAGCGGGCCGCCGGCATCGCGGAGATGCAGCACATGTGCAGCGTGACGCGGTGGCTCGGCGCGGGCAACCTGTACCTGAGGCCGGGAAGCGTCAACCCGAACGGGTCCTGGTACCCGCACCCCGACAACGCGAAGCCGGAGACGTTCCAGGTCCTCGTAGACAGCGTACGGCAGGTGTGCGAGGCGGCCGAGCAGGAGGATGTGCTGCTGGCCGTGGAGGGCCACGCCCTCTCGATACTCGACACACCCGAGCGAATCAGGGACCTGATCGACGCGGTCGGTTCCGAGACACTGCGGTTCAACGCCGACCCCGTGAACTTCGTGGGCAGTCTTGCCGACGCCTACAACACCACGGCCATGATCGACAGGCTGTTCGACGTGCTGGGCGAGTACACGATATGCGGCCATGCCAAGGACTTCGTAGTGCAGGACAGGCTCGTGCTGCACATCGAGGAGGCGGTCATCGGAGAGGGCCTGCTCGACCAGGCGGCATACCTGAGGCGCTTCGAGGAGGTGTGTCCGGACGGCTACGTCCAGATCGAGCACCTGCCAGAGGAGCGGATACCAGAGGCCCGCGCCTCGTTCTACAATACGGGCGTCGAGGCGGGCATCAGGTGGAGAGAATGAACCTGGAAGGCAGGCGCGTTGTCGTAACAGGTGGAGCTACGGGCATAGGCCGTGCGACTGCTTTCCACTGCGCCAGACTGGGGGCGCGGGTGGTCGTTGCCGACGTGAACGACGCGGACGGCGCGGACGGCGTTGCCCAGATTACGTCGGCTGGCGGCGAGGCCTGGTTCGTGTGCGCCGACGTTTCGGTCGAAGCCGAGGTGCGCGGTCTGATGGAAGAGGCCGTTCGGCTAATGGGCGGTGTCGACGGCCTGGTGACGGCGGCTGGCATCGCGCGCGATTCGATGGTGCCGGTCGAGGACGTGGCCGAGCAGGTGTGGGACGACACGATCGACATCAACCTCAAGGGCAGCTTCCTAGCGGCCAAGCACGCCGTACCGGTAATTCGGGCGGCGGACGGTGGAGTGATCGTGATGATATCGTCGGGCGCGGGCGTGAGGGGCGCCAGCAGCACCGTATCCTACGGGGCCAGCAAGGGCGGCGTGAACGGCCTGGGCATGACGCTGGAGGCGAAGCTGCGCGACGAGGGCATCCGCGTCAACGTGCTCTGCCCTGGCGAGATAGCGACGCCGCTCAAGCTCGGCATCATCGAGCAGCAGGCGAAAGCGGCCGGGGAGAGTGTCCGTCTGCGTCAGGAGAACACCGACCTCGGCGAGCCCGAGGGGGTGGCGCGCGTCATAGGCTTCCTGCTGTCGGACGACGCGGCCTACGTGAGGGGCGCAGTCTTCACCCGATAGGCTCTGAATTACGTGTGTCAGTTCGTGCCAACGAGGCGCTAGGGAACCTGACCTTGAAATGCGCCGGATCCTCGCTGACATGCTTGAGAATTGCTCTAATCTTGTCAATCAGGGCCTGACGGTTATCGTGCCTCTCGACCCAGAGGCCTCTCACCTCAATGGGATAGGTAAAGTCAACCCCGTTGCTGTGGACTGGCTGGGTATGAACCATGTGTCTGAATGCACGTGGACTATCCGCAACAATTGGGCAGTCACCTGCTTGCAGTCTCCCGTTATCAATTAGCCACCGTATTACCTCAACCAGCGTCGCACCCCAGTTCTTGACGTCGACTGGTTCTCCTTCTGGGAAGTTGACCTCAGCAGGGGCCTTTCCCGTACTAGCAGTCACTTCCGACAACAAGTGCCAGTCATAGTCGTTCAGGTCCCCACCTGCGTCACCTTGGGGCAATCTTGAGGGTTCAATAGTATTTTGCTTGTGTGGTCCCGGTCCAACAACAGGGGGCCTTCCAACAGCCGCCTGGCCCGATTCCACACTTGGCCTCCACAGCGCCAGCGCATTCAGGCACTCCACAGCGGGAGATTGGTCCTTCAAGTCGAAGGAGACTATCCGCTTTTCGTCGATGGGCACCGGCCTGTGCGTCTCGTACACCTCCCATCGCCGGCCATCAGTGACCGTAAAGTGCTTGGTCCCCTCCATAAGGCAATAGTTGATTCCTTGGGAAAGAACCGCGTCCCTCAATGGCGTGTCAAGTCTCTTGGCCTCCACCATCATCATAGGCTTACCATCCACTAGAAGGGCATAGTCCGCAGAACCTGCGCCCGATCTGTACTCCGGTATAACAAGGGCAGGGTCATCAGTGTTCCAGCCCAACTCCCGCAGCAACGGGTCAATGAGGGTGTAGCGAGTCAGCATCTCGCTTTGCTTAAGAGCCCCGCCGTGCTCGTCAATGCGACTTCGAAGCACTTCTACCAGTTTCAGCAGACTTTCCAGAGGCATGCTGCGCGTCCTTACCCGGGGTTGGGTGGATTATAGCAGGGGGGAATGGCTGCTCCGGGCGGTGCCGGTGGTCGGGCGGCGGAGAGAGAAGCCGGAGCCCTGGAGTGTCGCCCAGACTATGGCCGCTGCGGCAAGTATGGCCGATCCCATGACGGCGAAGGTGTAGGTGTAGTCCAGCCAGTGGATCATGACGCCGGCGATGACGGGCCCTGCGACCTTTCCTGCGTTCTTCATCGACCCCACTAGGCCCATGCCGGTGGCCAGGTACCCGGCGTCGACCCTGGCCGAGACGAGGGCGAAAGTGGACGGGAAGACCATAGCCTGGGCGACGCCGATCAGCACGGCGGGGACGATAATCACCATTCCCACCGCCAATATAGGGAGCAGAAGCAGGGCTGCTCCCAGCACTACCATGCCGGCGACGGCCATGGGCACGAACCCGATGCGGTCGCTCAGTCTTCCGCCGATGGGCTTGCAGACGATGTGCACCCCCTCCTGAATGGCGAGAAACAGCGCCGCGTCCAGGACGCTCGCGCCGGACGAGAGCGCGAGCAGCGGCACGAAGGCCTTGACCGCGTATACGGCAATAAAGATGCCCGCCTCCATTCCTCCGGCCAGCCACACGGCCCCTGACCTTACGCCGGAGCCGAGGGCCAACATGACCTGCCTCCAGAGCGACACGCGAGCCGGTTGCTGGGCGCGTGCGGTGTCCGGCAGCATCAGCACCGGAACAAAGGCCGCGGCGCTCAGCAAGCCGATCACGGTGAAGACGCCGACTGGGTCCAGGTGTCCCGTATGGAGCAACCATCCGGCAACTATCGGGCCGACGACGTAGCCGGCGCCCCGCGCGGTGGAGAACCAACCTATCCTCTCCGCCCTCCTCTTCTGCGACAGCTCAGCAACATAAGCGAGGGTGACTGGGCCGTATATCGCCGTCGCCACGCCGTGGACTAACCGGACGGCGAAGAGCTGCTCGGGCGTCGTAACGAACCCGTAGACGAATGGCATCCCAGCGAAGAAGGCCGTACCTATCAGCAGCCAGAGCCTGCGCCCCGACCTGTCCGACAGCATCCCGAAGGTCGGCTTGAGAACCATGCCCGTGAGGGTCGAGACCGAGACGATGATGCCCAGCAAGACGTTCTCCGCACCGAGGGCCGCGGCGTACAGGGGCAGCAGGGGCGCCTTGCCCATCTGGTAAGCCGAGCGCACGAGGAAGTCGGCGCTCGTTATCAGCGCGAAGCCTCGGGACCGAATCATATGGAGATGCGGTTACTGTGCATTGGGGCAGATGGGAGACTATACCTGCATAGAACATTGGTCAAGCGAGTCTCACGGTGGACGCAGTAATTGCGACTCCAGTTGCTAGCCGTAGGGCCCGTTGGGTAGGATAGGGCCGTGCCGGCTCGGGCTTCGAAGAGTCCGTGAGGAGGTTGCGCAATCGCCAGAGAGCGGCGCCTGGTAGTCGTCTCGAACCGCCTGCCTCACGTAGAGGCTCCCGCAAATGAGCAGGAAGCCCGCGTAGCACCGGTAGGAGGGCTCGTAGTCGCCCTGCGCGCTCCCCTGGAGAGAAGAAGGGCGCTGTGGGTAGGCTGGAGCGGCAGCACGTCGGACGGCCACCCGTCGAGCGTCCCCGACCGCAGGAACGTGCGCGGCATCGACCTCGCGTCCTTCGACTTGTCCCAGAGCGAGGTGCGCCTCTTCTACAACGGCTTTTCGAACCGTACCCTCTGGCCGCTGCTTCACAGCTTCCCCGACAAGATGGCGGTCCGGCACGACTACTACCGGGGCTACATGCGGACCAACAGGCGGTTTGCCGAGGTCGTGATGTCGATGCTGCGCGAGGACGACGTCGTCTGGGTGCACGACCATCACCTCATGCCGCTGGGCCGCGAGCTGAGGCGGCTCGGATGGACGGGGGAGCTGGCATGGTTCCTCCACACGCCTGTCCCGCCCGCCGAGGTGTTCGGGCTGTTGCCGTGGGCGTCGGAGCTGCTCGATTCGATCCTGGAGTACGACCTGGTGGGCGTGCACACGAGACGGTATGCCCGCAACCTGTTCGACAGCCTGTCCACCGAAGTCCCGGGCCTGGTCATCGGGGACACGTTCAGGTACAAGGACAGGTCGCTGACCATACGGTCCCACCCGATCGGCACTGACTTCGAGGGTATCAGGGGCATGGCCGAGCAGGTTGACCGCCGATCTGCCGAGCAGACGATCGGAGGCGTGCCTGAAGGCCACAAGTTCGTGCTCAGCGTCGACCGGCTCGACTACACCAAGGGCATCGTGCACCGGCTGAGGATATTCGAGCACCTGCTGGACCACTATCCGACCCTGCGCGGCAACGTCTCCATCATCCAGGTCTCGGCCCCTTCGCGGACCAGGGTCCCTGAATACGTAGACGAGCGGCGGCAGGTGGACCAACTTGTGGGCCAGGTGAACGGGAGGTTCGCCGAAGCCAACTGGACGCCCATCCGATACCTGTACAGGTCCTACCCCCAGGCGGAGCTCGTGTCCTTCTTCAGGCGCGCCGACGTATGCGCCGTGACGCCCCTGCGCGACGGGATGAACCTTGTGGTCAAGGAGTACGTCGCGTCACAGGAGGCGAACGACCCGGGGGCGGTCGTCCTGTCCCGGTTCTGCGGTGCGGCCGACTCGATGAAAGACGCGATCCTGGTCAATCCGTACGACATCGAGGCGACGGCGGCGGCGATCTACCGGGCGCTGAACATGTCGAGGCGGGAGAGGGTCAGACGCTGGCGGTCGATGATCGCCGACGTGCAGACCCAGACGGCCGAGGCGTGGAGCGAGGCCTTCCTGAGCGACCTGGACGAGATCTGCGAGAGCAGGGAGGCCGCACGAGCGGCAGCAGCAGACTCATAGCCGGTCGGGCGTTCCGGGATGGGCCGCCGAGAGGCTTTCGAGCACCTGCTCCCACCAAGCCGGGATAACCCCACCCAACCACACCTCTTGTATGTTTAGTGGTGATGGCGGGGCAGACCGTCAACCTCTTGGTGAAAGAGACCGTAACCCAGCTTGGTCGCCCCGCCAAATCTAATCCTAGAGCCCGAACAGTTGCCTGGGCAAGTGCAAGCCCGAATCGGCAAGGATGGGCCACGGAGGAATGACGTGTCCGATGCTCAGGAAGTCTTCGTAGGGATCGATGTTGCCAAGGACTGGTTCGACGTCGCGGTGCGCCCGGGTGGTGAGAGCTGGCGGGGCTCTCAAGACGAGGCGGGTATAGCCGCACTTACACGCCGTCTACAGCAGATGCGCCCTCACCTCGTGATGATGGAGGCATCGGGCGGATACGAGCGCCTGATCGCCGCCGCACTCGGGGCCGCTGGGTTGCCGATCGCAGTGGTGAACCCACGACAGGTCCGCGACTTTGCCCGCTCACTGGGCAAACTGGCCAAGACCGACCGGATCGACGCCGAGGTGATTGCTCACTTCGGCCAAGTTGCCGACGTGGAGGCACAGCCGGTGTCGTCACAGGATGCCCTCGAACTCGAAGCTCTGGTGACACGCCGTAGGCAGGTGGTACGGATGAGGACCGCCGAGCAGGTGCGCCGCCAGCAAGCCCTACCCGTAGTCCAGGTGCGTATTGACCGAGTGCTGGCGCTGCTAGACCAGGAACTGAAGGAGATCGATGCCGATCTGAGCAAGAGGCTACGAGAGAGTCAGGTCTGGCGGGAGACAGAGGAGCTGCTCCGCAGTGTCCCCGGCGTAGGCCCTACCCTGACCTTCACCCTGGTGGCTGAGATGCCTGAACTGGGCACGCTCACACGTCGACAAATCGCCGCCCTGGTCGGGATTGCTCCCCTTGCCCGCGACAGCGGCCAGATGCGGGGCACGCGCACCTGCTGGGGAGGGAGAGCGAACGTCCGCGCCGCACTCTATATGCCGACGCTCACCGCGGTGCGCTACAACCCAGTACTGCGTGCGTTCCACGATCGCCTGGTCGAGGCGGGCAAGCCGAAGAAGGTGGTACTCACAGCGTGCATGCGCAAGCTGCTGACCATCCTGAACGCCATGGTCAAGCACAACACCCGGTGGGACCCTCAGTATGCTTGACCTTCAAACACAGTTGCTGGGTTCCTGCCTGCACAGTAACGACGGAGTGTGGAATCTTGTCCCAGTTACCGACCATACCGCACGGCCCCGGCACCGGAAATGACGCTGCTGAGGGAGAACGGGATAGTCCATCTCTTGCGTCAACGCAATGCCGTACCCGTGGGGCCGGCGGTTGCGGTGTCAGGAGCGCAGGGTGTCCAGGAAGGCGACGTCATCCTCGTTGAGCGAGGCCGACTCTAGCAGGTCAGGCCTGCGCTCGTAGGTCCTGCGGAGCGCCTCGCGGCGGCGCCACCGGGCGATCTCCCCGTGGTCGCCCGACCTGAGTATCTCCGGCGCCTCCCAGCCCCGGAACTCCGCCGGCCGCGTGTACTGCGGATGCTGGAGCAGGCCGGTGGTGAAGGAGTCGTCCTGTGTGGACTCGATTGAGCCGACGACACCCTCGGCGAGCCTCGATACGGCCTCGATTACGACCATCGCGGCCAGCTCTCCGCCGCCCAGGACGTAGTCGCCGATGCTGATCTCGTCGGTCGCCAGGTGCTGCCTGACACGCTCGTCCACGCCCTCATAGCGGCCGCAGATGAGCACTATCGCGTCCAGCTCGGCCAGCTCCTCGACGATCTTCTGCGTGAGGGGGCGGCCCTGCGGCGACAGGAGCAACACCGGGATAGCGGCCCCTGGCGGCCTGACGGACTCTACAGCCTCGAACAGCGGCTCTGGCTTCATCAGCATTCCCGGGCCGCCGCCGAACTGGTAGTCGTCCACTGTCCGGTGCCTGTCGTGGGCGAAGTCGCGGATGTCGACCAGGTCCAGCTCGACAAGGTCTTTCTCGCGCGCCCGCTTGATGATGCCCTCGGCGAACGGGCTGTCAAACATCCGGGGGAAGATGGTGAGGACGTGGAACCGCAACAGCGCGCCCTGGCTACTCGACTCGCTCCAGCAGGTAGAAGACCGGCCTGAAACCGTCGGAGCAGCTCGTGATGTAGGTCCCCGGCTTCACGCCGAGCATGTTTCCGCCTCGGGCGAGCACCATTACGTACTTCTGTATGTCGGCCCAGGCCCAGTCGCTGAAGCCCTCCGGCATGTGGCCGTCGGTAATGAACTCCTGGCCCACCTCGAAGTCGTGGCAGCAGCCTTTGGGCTTCCAGTCGAACCCCTCGGTGTACGCGTCGACGAAGTCCTGGTTGAAGGTCTTCTTCAACACGGTGATCCGGACATTCTTCGGCGCGGGGTAGACCTGGGTCTGGGTCACTGCGGCCTCCTAACGGCCCTACTTTACCGGGTGTGTCCGCCAGCCGCGAATCATCTCCAGTGCGTGGGGGATGGCCGCCCTGGCCACCTCCAAAGTCTCCGAGACGCCCTTCGGACTGCCAGGTAGGTTCACAATGAGGCACCCGGACCTGACACCGGCCACCGACCGGCTCAGCATCGCCATCGGTGTGTGCCGCAGGGTCTCCATCCGCATGGCCTCCGCGATTCCTGGGACCTCGAAATCGAGCACTCGCCGCGTCGCCTCGGGGGTTACGTCGCGGGGCCCCAGTCCGGTCCCGCCTGTCGTGAGGACCACGTCCACCTCGCCGCCGTCGCACCACTCACGGAGCCTGTCCGCCACGAGGTCCGCCTCATCCGGCAGGATGTCGCGGAGGGTCATATCGAAGCCTTCGGACTCCATGATGTCCCTGATTGCGTCGCCGCTCGTATCCTCACGCTCCCCTTTGGACCCGGCGTCGCTGACTGTGAGGACTCCTACGGTGAACATGGCCGGGCCTTCAGCCAATTGATTCTCCTCCGTTAGTTGGCCGGCTGCCTAGAGACCTCGATCCTGTGAGCCGAAGCCCCATGTCGAGTGTTAGAGAACTTTTCCGAAAAAGTCTTAAATCTGTTTGGTTTTCCCTTGCACTGGGTCTCAACGCTTTGGCACACTCGCGCTCATCCTGAATTCGGGGGCCTTGGGGCTTCCGTCAGGTACGGAGCTAGTGTATCACGGCATCCTGGCCGTGGAGTCGGGGTGGGAAAGATGCCTGTTGGTCGCTGAGTATGGGGGAGCCTCACCATACTCCCGTGATGGTGGAGGAGGTGTTGAATGCGCTGGATGTCAGGTCCGGCGGCCGATACATCGACTGCACAGTCGGCGAGGGCGGTCACAGCGCTGAGATAAGCAAGGCGGCAGTCCCTGCGCCGAGGATACTGGGGCTGGACGTAGACGACGAGGCTCTGACGACGGCAAGAAAGAGACTCGGCGAGGGCGCAACCCTCGTACGGGGCAACTACAGGGAGTTGAGGCGGTTGGCCGAAAGGAACGGGTTCATGCCAGCGGACGGGGTGCTGCTCGACCTTGGACTCTCGTCTCTCCAGTTGGAGGGCGAAACCAGAGGATTCAGCTTCCTGCGTCCCGGTCCCCTGGACATGCGCTTCGACAGGAGCCAGGAGCTTACGGCCCACCACATCGTGAACGAGTACGGCGAGGAGGACCTGGCAAACCTGATCTACACTCTAGGCGAGGAGCGAAAGTCGCGGAGGATCGCACGGGCCATCGTCCGGTCGCGGCCCATAGAGGATACGTTCGAGCTTGCCGAGGTAGTACGGAGGTCCATGGGCAGGCAGCCTCGGCGGCGTGCCCACCCCGCAACCAGGACCTTCCAGGCCATCAGGATGGAGACGAATGGTGAGCTGGCGGCCGTCGAGGATGGCGTCCTGGCCGCGATCGATGTATTGGGCCCAGGCGGCCGACTCGCAGTCATCAGCTACCACTCGCTGGAGGACAGGCTGGTGAAGAGGCGGCTGGCTGAAGCGGCATCCCGCAGGTGCGGGGACGAGCCCAGAGTCCGGCTGGTCAACAGGCGGGTCCTGAAGCCGTCGCGGTCCGAGGTGGAGACGAATCCAAGGAGCCGGAGCGCGAAATTGAGGGCCGCCGAGCGCATTCGTGGCGCTGACGAAGCGGCCTAGCGACAACAACTGCAAGGACGGCGAATAAAACGGAAGGGGGACAGCGGATGGCGACGAGCACAGTGGCAATGCGTGAGACGGAGGTGGAGGTGGTGAGCCGTGCAGCTAAAGCGGCGGCTGCTTCGCGTGTTCTCGAACGTGCGCCCGCCGACATGATGACCGCCATCGACGTGGGCACCACCAAGGTGTGCGTAATCACAGGGCGCAAGAGCGCCGGCGGCGGCATCGAAGTGATGGGCCACGCGACAGTTACCTCGCGGGGTCTCCGCAAAGGCAGTGTAACGGACGTGGGGGCGACATCCGACGCCATCAGGAGAGCTGTCGAGCAGGTCGAGGAGCAGACCGGGTATCAGATCGACACGGCCTTCGTAGGCGTCACTGGCGCCCACGTCTCGTTCCAGAACAGGAGAGACAAGCTCAGCCCCAGGGGCGACTTCGGCGTGATCACTGCGGACTCGCTGACCGGGGCCGCGCGCCGCTTCGGCAACGTGAAAGACCCGAACCGCCAGATGATACAGGCCGTTCGCACCAGCTACTCGGTCGACGGCGAGGAGGGTATACGCAACCCCATCGGGATGCATAGCGACAACATCGAGGTCGAGACCCACGTCGTGGTCGGCCTCTCGGAGCTGATCGAGAAGGTCGAGCAGGCCGTCGAGCTCTCCGACGTCAAGCTGGCCAGCATGGTGATGGAGCCCATCGCCAGCGGAATGGCGGTCCTGACAGATAAGGAGAAGGAGAAGGGCGTCGTCATGGTCGACATGGGCGGCGGCACGACTGACCTGATTGCCTTCAAGGACGGGCAGATCTGCTACACGGGCGTAATCCCGGTGGCCGGGTACCAGTTCACGAACGACATCGCGATGATGTTCAACACCTACTACGAGGCCGCAGAGCATGCCAAGATCCGCTACGGCAGCGCCGAGCTCTACTCCACGCTCGAGAACGAGGAGCTGGAGTTTCCCGTAAAGGGCCGGGACATGCGGCTAAAGGTCATGGGCAACGAGATCAGCCAGTTGACCAGGCAGCGGGCGCAGGAGCTCGCCAAGCTGATAGGCCTGAAGCTGGACAAAGCCGGCCTGGACGATGAGACCCGGTCACGGGTCGTCTTGACGGGCGGGGCGTCCAACCTGCAGGGGATGGACGTGTTGATGAGAAACACCCTGTCGCACTGGACCACGTCCGTACAGGTGCGCAGGGGAACACCGGAGGGAGCAGGGAAGCTGCCCGAGGAGATCTCGGACGCGACGTACTCCACAGGGGTGGGCATGCTGCTCTGGGCCGCGTCCAACGACGGGCTGGTGCCCGCTGACGCGGAAATGGCCTCGAGCCGCCGCAAGGGAGACGGAAACGGACGCAAGGGCGGTATACGGAACATGTTCGGCCTGTTCGGAAAGGGCAGGGCGGCGAGCTAACTTAGCAGACAAAAAGGGGAGGCCCAATGATAGAGAACACGAAGGACCAGGTCGGCTACACAAAGATCAAGGTGCTGGGGGTCGGCGGCGGAGGCTCCAACGCTGTCGCCAGGATGTTCAGGGAGCCAATCCGCAGCGTCGACTACATGGTCGTCAACACGGATAACCAGGCCCTCGTCCGCTGCGACGTGCCCATGCGCGTGGGCATCGGCGACATCCTGACCCAGGGCAAGGGTGTTGGGGGAGACCCCGACGTGGGAGCCCAGGCGGCCGACGAGAGCAGGGAGTCCATTGCCGAGACCGTCGCGGGAGCCGACATGGTCTTCATCGCGGCCGGCATGGGAGGCGGCACTGGAACCGGCGCCGCCCCCGTGATAGCCGAGATAATCAAGGACACGGGCGCGCTGACTGTAGGTGTGGTCACGACTCCGTTCAGCTTCGAGGGCGTAAGGCGCTTCCGCACGGCCGAGGAAGGCATCAAGGAGCTCCAGGAGCATGTCGACACCCTTATCGTGATCCCAAACGAGCGGCTCCACATTATTGCCGATGAAGAGCTGACGACGGAGAACGCCTTCAAGATGGCCGACGACGTACTGCGCCTGGGCGTGCAGTCGATCGCGGAGCTCGTGACCGCGCCGGGCGAGATCAACCTGGACTTCGCCGACGTGCAGGCCGTAATGCGCAACGCTGGCCCCGCCTGGATGTCGATCGGCTGGGGCTCGGGCGAGCACAGGGCCAAGGAGGCCGCCCAGCACGCCATCTCCAACCCGCTGCTGGACGTGTCGATCGAGGGCGCGACCGGCGTTCTCTTCAACATCATGGGCGGTTCAGACCTGAGGCTGTCAGAGCTTCACGAGGCCGCGGAGGTCATCCAGCGGGTGGTCGATCCCAACTGCAACATCATCTTCGGCATGGGCACGAGCCAGAAGAACGACAATGAGATCAAGCTCACCGTGGTGGCGACCGGCTTCCCCACGCCTGAGTCGCTCAAGGAGCGCGACGAGGACCTGATGGAGATGCTGGAGAGCTCAGCGGTCGGCATCGGCGATTCCGACCTGGACATTCCCCCGTTCCTTCGCAGGCTCTCGAGGCAGCGCACCAACGGCAAGGTGCACGCACCCGCCTCGTAGCGCCACCAGGTCATAACCGGCTGAAGAGATGATAGAGGGCCCCGGATTCACCGGGGCCCTCTATGCGTTGGCCGACAACCTGGAGACCGCGGTAACGGGGGGGGGGGGGGGGGTCCAAACCCGCCCCTGCGGCGGTGAGGGGAAGAGCGGCTAAACCCGGTTGTCGTCGATGAAGTCCCAGTCGAGGTCTATGCCGAGGCCGGGCTCGTCCGAGACAATCACGTTGCCATCGTCGTCCATCGGGTCTGGGATGGAGCGCAGGTAGGGCTCAGGCTCGTTGCCGTCAATGCCAGGGCGGAGCAGGCCGCGCTCGTAGTACTCGCAGGTGGCTTCCGGCACGGCCGCGGCCAGCTGCAGGTGGGGCCAGCCGCTCCCGTGCAGCTCACACTTCAGGCCGTATGCCTGGCACACGTTGATGAGCTTCCAGCAGCCCGTCACGCCGCCATAGTAGTAGTCGATGCGAAGCATGTCGGCGGCGCCCTGCATCACCCACTCCGCCCTGCCGAAGGGGCCCCCGGACACGTGCTCGGGCGAGCATATTGCGATGTCCAACTCCTGCGTGAGCCGCCGGTATGGCTGGAGGCGGGTCTCTATCATCGGATGCTCGAGCCAGTAGAAGTCGAGGTCCTGGAGCTGTCTGCCGACCCAAATGGCATCCTCCAGCGTATAGACGCCAAAGGGGTCGAGCATCAGCACCATGTCGTCGCCGACGGCCTCCCGGACGGCCCTGCACACCTCCACGTCCTCTCGAGGAAAACCCGGCAGCTGGGGAGCGGGCTGCTGCTTGTGGGGGTCCCAGCAGATGTAGGCGTGGACCTTATAGGCCTTGTAGCCCTGCTCCCTGCAATGAAGGGCGTGCTCGGCGTAGACCTCCGGCCCTCCCATGTTGGGGAAGGTGCTAGCGTAGGCCTTGACGCGGTCCCTGGAACCTCCAAGGAGCTTGCGAACGGGAAGCCCCGTCGCATTGCCCGCGAGATCCCACAGTGCGCAGTCGACTATGCCCATGTCGGCCTCGGGAAGCTGCTTGCTGAAGGTGGCGCTCTGGTCCATCCAGTTCCAGAGCTTCTCGCGGTACATGGCCCCCTCACCCACTATCATGGGTCTGACGATGCCCTCAATGACGCTCTTGTCACCGCCGACCATGCAGCCCTCCACCTCCTCGTCGGTCGTGATCCGGGTGACGGTCGAGGTCGTCTCGCGCTCCTCGCCGGTCCAGACGCCATAGGTCCAGCGCGACGGCCGCCTCATGTCCGTCGTTCTGAACTCGATTACCTCAACGTCGGTTATCCGCATGGCGTGTCCCGGTGGTACAGGTACGTGTAGAATGTGCGCCGGTCAGGATACCACCCGGCAGGAGGCGCCGCCATGAGCAACGGCGTAGAGCCCATCAGGATGGCACAGTACGGCACGAAGCACGGCCACGCGGAGGGCGTGCTCCAAGTGATGCTGGAGAATCCGGACGTCGAAGTCGTCGGGGTGCACGAGCCCGATGCCGCACGGCGCGAGGAGCTCCAGCGGCTGGAGACGACACCCTGGTCAGCCGTCAGGTGGCTGGACAAGTCGGAGATCCTGGACGACCCAACCATCGTGGCGGTGTCCTCCGAGGGGCTGAACGCCGAGAGCCTGCCCCAAACCGAGGAGATCATCGACGCGGGCAAGCACGCCTTCTACGACAAGCCTGCCGGCGACGACTACGCCCACTTCCAGAGGGTGGTCGCCAAGGCGAGGGAGCGGGGCCTGCTGATCCAGCTCGGCTACATGTTCCGGTACCACGACGGGTTCTCCCGCATCGCCGAGTGGGCGCGCTCGGGGTTCCTGGGCCACGTCTTCGCGATCAGGGCCCACATGTCCACCACCATCGCCGAAGACGCACACAGGAGGCTGTCGGTGCACCCGGGCGGTGTATTCTACGACCTGGCCGGGCACGTGCTCGACCAGATCGTCTGGATTCTCGGGAAGCCGGACAGGGTCACGTCCTTCATGCGCCGCGACGTATCGACGGTGGATGGGTTCACCGACAACGGGCTGGCGGTGTTCGAGTACGAGTCTGCGATGGCGACGATAGACATTGCGGGCATGGAGCCGAGCCCGACTGCGCGGCGCTACGAGGTTTACGGCGACCGTGGTTCGGCCATCATGGAGCCTTACGAGCCCGCCGACACGCTGCGGCTGTGCCTGGCCGAGCCGTCCGGGAGCTTCCCGGCCGGCGTGTCGACCATCAAGCTGGAGGACAGGCGACGGTACGTGGCGAGCCTGGAAGCCTTCGTGAAGGATCTGCGGGGCGAGAAGGCCCCCGACCGCTCGCTGGACCACGAGCTGCTGGTGCAGGAGACCCTGCTGCGGGCCACGGGGAGGATACAGTCATGAAGCCTTGCGAGTCCGGCAAAAGCCGAAAGTTGGAGGACGAAGCGAGCCGAGGGATACGGCGGGCACAGGAGGTCGTGGGACGCTATATTCCGCGGGACCGCAGCCTCGTGGATGAGCTCATCAGTGAGCGCAGGGCGGAGGCGTTGAGAGAGCGTCTTGATATCGAGGAGAAACCATGAGCGACAAGCTGAAGGTCGGAGTCATTGGATGCGGCGGTATGGCGGGCGGTCACGTAGCAGGCTACCTGGCCTGCGGCAGGTTCGAGATCACGGCTCTCGCCGACCTGAGCCCGCAGGCGATGGCGGACTACGACGCCCGGTTCGGAGAGCACGCGGACTACCACCCCAAGCACTACACGGACGCCGCAGCAATGCTCGACGCCGAGGGGCCGGACGTGGTCTCGATAGGCACATGGCACAAGGGCCACGCGCAGTGGACCATCGCAGCGGCGGCGCGGCGGCCTAAGGCGATACTGTGCGAGAAGCCGATGGCGGAGGACCTGGGCCACGCGGAGCAGATGCTCATCGCCTGCGATCGGCATGACGTGAAGCTCGCCATCGGCCACCAGCGGCGCTTCCTGCCCTCCTACGTCGCGGTGCGCGACTTGGTCGCGGCGGGGGCCGTCGGGAAGGTGGAGCTGGTCAAGGCCGTGTCCGGATCGGGCCTGCTGAACTGGGCCAGCCACCTGTTCGACATGTTCAGGTACGTCCTGGGCGACGACGACTGCGAATGGGCTATGGGCACCGTCGAGCGCAGCACGGAGAGGTACGAGCGGAACACGCGGATCGAGGACAGGGCCGTGTGCGCGTTCGGCTTCAGGGGCGGCGCGGAAGGCATCCTGCTCAGCGACTTCACGCCTGACTACTACCAGGGCTGCACCATCTACGGGACCGGCGGGATGATCGACCTGAGGCCGGACCACTACCGCCTGATGAACGAGAGCACGGGAGGCCGGTGGCAGACCTTTACGCCTCCGGGTAAGTACCACCAGCCGGGCGACGAGGGCTACGAGTCCCTGGAGGGCTGCGCGCGGCAGGCCGAGGAGCTGGCCGACTGGGTGGAGGGGAAGTGCGAGACCCACCGCGGCGAGGCGACCCACGGCTTCAAGGCCGTCGAGATGGCATGCGCGATCTACGACTCGGCCAGGCTCCACGAGATCGTCAGGCTGCCGCTGCAGACCCGCGACTACCCGCTCGACCTGATGGTGGAGTCCGGCCATCTGCCCGTGCGGTACCCGGGCCGCTACGACATCCGCGCCCGCCAGCTACGCGGCGAGAATATGACCAGCGACGTGGAGAACCGGTAGCGGGAAGGGTGGGCCGCGCGAAGAGCCTGGCGTTACTAGGAGAGATAGCCCCGCTACCCTAGCTGCTACGGGTCATTACTGCGCGACTTTGTCCCGGCCCGCTAGTTCCGGTAGCGGCGGGCCTCGGCGGTGCCTTCCATCATAGAGCCGTCGCGCATCTCCTTGACGGAGTCCGCCATTGCCAGCAGGGTGGAGTCGTGGGTCGCGGCCACTACGCTGATGCCGCGCTCGTGGACCATCTCGCGGAACAGGCCGAAGATCGACCGCGCGTTGTTCGAGTCGAGCTCGCCGGTGGGCTCGTCGGCCAGGATGAGGGGCGGCTCGGACACGACGGCACGCGCGATGGCGACCCTCTGCTGCTCGCCGCCCGACAGCTCGTAAGGCCTGTGATTGGCGCGCCGTGTGAGGCCGACCATCTCGAGGGCGTCTCGCGCCCGCTGCTCGCGCTCCCTGGCCCTCACGCCTGATATCCTCAGCGGCAGCTCCACGTTCTCGAAGGCCGAGAGCAGCGGCAGTAGCCCGAAGGACTGGAACACGAACCCGATTTTGTGTCGGCGTATCTCGGTGAGCTCCTTCTCGCTCATCTGGGACAGGTCCTTGCCTTCGAACAGCACGACGCCCGACGTCGCCTGGTCGAGGCCCGCGATGAGGTTTAGCAGGGTCGTCTTACCGGAGCCCGACCGGCCCACGACCGCGATGAACTGCCCGGGACGGACCTCCAGGCTCACCCCGTTCACGGCGACGACCTCCTCGGAGCCCAGCATGTAGGTCCTGCCGACGTCTATTGTCTCGACGATGTTTCCGTTCGTGCTCAAGTCTCAGTCCTCCGGGGGCCAGCCCCCATCCAAGCCCTTCTGGGTTCCTGACTTCGCAGGAGCTACGGTGCTTAGTCGCCAGATACTACGGTCAGTTTCCCGTCCTCGACAACCAGCCGAGCGCGCTCCTTGATCTTCAGCTCTTCCAGCATCTCCCTGGGGATCTGCACCCTGCCCGCCCCGTCCACCAGCGTGAACTCCTCGAGCGCGGCGTCAGCCTCCGCGTCGCCGGTGATGCGCTGGAAGCTCACTCTGCGCCTGATCTCGGTCGACGTCTTGCCGTCGCGGACGAGCACCACGCGCCCGACCTTGTAGGCTATGTCTGGGTCGTGGGTGACGATTACGATGGTCGTGTTGAGCTCCTGGTTCACGGTGCCGAACAGGTCTAGAATCTCGCCCGCCGTAGCGTCATCGAGCTCGCCGGTCGGCTCGTCGGCGAGCAAAAGCGGCGGATGGTTGGCGAGGGCGACGCCGATGGCCACCCTCTGCTGCTCGCCTCCCGAGAGCTTCTCGGGCGTGTGGCCCATGCGGTGCCCCATCCCCATCAGATCCAGGAGCTCCTCGGCCCTCGTCCGGCGCTCCTTCGACGGCAGGTTGGTGAGCATCATCGGCAGGGCGACGTTCTCCAGCGCCGTGAGGTACGGGAAGAGGTTCCGGCTGGTCTGCTGCCATACGAAGCCCACATCCTCACGCCGGTACAGCTCGACGTCCTTGCCCGTCATGCGGAGCAGGTCCTTCTCCCCAACGGTGACCTTGCCCGCTGAGGGCGAGTCGTAGCCGGCAAGGATGTTGAGCAGGGTCGTCTTGCCGCTGCCGCTTGCCCCCACTATGGCAACGACCTCGCCCTGGTCGACGACAAGGTCAAGGCCGCGGAGGGCGACCACCTCCAGGTCGGCGATCTTGTAGATCTTGAACAGGTCCTCGCAGACTATGTACGCGTTGTTCGAGGTCGTCATTTCAGTAGTCCTCAGGTCTCCAGGCGCTTCGGTGTAGCGGTGGCTCAGTATCGATTTCGCTTAGGGTATCACGGCACGCATCGAATGTATGCGCCACGTCCAGTTCGTTCGCTCCTCATACTAGGAATCACCCAGGCGGAGCACTGAATGCACCGATATTCGCCGTATCAGCCAAACCAGTCCCAGGGTGATGACCGCGAATGCCGCGAACATCAGCCCGTAGGTGGCGAGGAGCGCCGCCCAGTCTACTTCGGTCGTGAACGGGGGCACAACCCGGTCTCCCCAGTCGTCGTGGCCCAGGAATGGCATGATGACCGCGCCAAGCCGCGCGCCCATCCACGTGCCGAGGGCCATGCCCACGGCCACGACCATGGCCTGCTCCACCCAGACCATTGTAATCAATTGCGAAACGGATACGCCAACGGTCCTCATCAGGGCGAACTGGACGAGGCGGTTCCGGTAGGAGACGTAGGCATGCACGAGGAACCCGATGCAGCTCAGTATCAGCACCGCGGCGAACGACAGGAATAGTAGCGACCTCCAGCCGGCGTTCACGAGTGGGTCGACCCTGGTTTCCTCCAGGCGCCGCTCCCTGTCGAAGACTACGGTCGCCGGGCCCCCGAGGTTTTGCAGGTCCTCGACGAGCATACTTCGCTCCGCGCCCGACGTGGAGGACACCACCCAGACCTGGTTCGCGGTGAGGGCGTTGCCCAGGGCCGACATATTGGCGTACCCGGCGAGCGCCCAGATGTCCGTCACAAGGTAGCTTCCATCTCGTGCAGTCACCGTCGGAAACAGATCGACCACGCCGGCAATGAGTATCGGAATCCGGTGGCCCGAGACGAGCACCTCAGACTCCTCGCCCTCGGTATGTCCGGTATCCTGCATGAACTGCCTGCTCGCGAGGGTAGGCACGGGCAGGCGGCCGGCCCCCTTGAAGACGCCGCGGATGGTCTGCGGCGCTCCCTCCGACCACGTGAACAGCGCAGAGCCCGCCTCGCCGGGCACCACTTCGGAGGCGGGCCTCACGGCGTCGGATATGGCCTCGTCCGTAGCGAGCAGGGGCGTCCAGTCCACGTTGTCGAAGGACTCTAGGGTGACCGAGCCGCCCTGGGTAGTGACACTGATCTCGTCGAGCAGCAAGGACCCGGACTGCAGGTCCAGGAAGGGATCGGTCTCGTGTATCCGCAGCGAGACGAGGGACAACGACGCCTGGCCCAGCCCATCGGGTACTTCCGCTGTAAGGTCCGCCCACTCTCCGGACTCCAGCCTGCCGAAGGACAGCGTCCTGTGCTCGCCCCCGGCGTCTCGGAGCTGCGCGGTCATTCTGACCCCCGGGTGGGGGCGGTCGGGCTTGACCCGCACGGTCAGCGACTCGGCGTTGGCGGGGAGCTCCAGTCCGTCCGGCGGCGAGTGCTCGAGCAGGGGCAGCAGGTCCTCGATCCGGCCGTCCGCGTAGTCTTCCCTGAAGAACGCGACACCGCTGAACACCGCCGGGTCGATGCCGAACATCTCGAATGGGGTGCCCACCAGCCTGGAGAGCTCCTGTCCGCCCTTCCTGATTACCGCCGTCGCGGTGCCGACTCCCTGCAGGCCGGCGTACTCCGCCGAGAGAGCTACCGCCCCGGCTTCCGTGAAGTCGCGGCCCTGTATGCCCTCGACCTTCACGTCCGCGCCCGTGGCATGCAGCACCCGCTCGAGGAAGCTCCTGTCGAGGGTTGCGCCGAAGCTGGACGCGAACATGCCCAGGCCCGCCGCCAGGATGAGCAGCAGGGATAGCCGGGCGTAGTGGGTCGGGCTGCGTGCCATCTGCCATATGCCCATGACCAGGCCCGCCGGTATCGAGCCCGACAGCAGCCTGCCCGCCAGGTTCATGGCGATGGGGAATACCCGGAGCAGCACCACCGCCGCGGCTATGAGTGTCAGCCCAGGCAGGGCCAGGAGCAGCTCGCTCACTGCCGACTCTCCCAGCAGGTCGGTGGCAACGACCGAGCCCTGCTCCGTAAGCTGCCTGAACAGGTAGATGCTGACGATGAGCAGCAGCACGTCGACGTAGTAGCGCTGGAATGCCGGCAGCGCCGTCGGCCTCGCCGCTTCCTGCCTGTGGCGGATGACCCCCGTGCGCGAGACCTGGAAGGCCGGCAGGACCAGCGCGACCAGCCCCAATACGCCGCCCAGGGCTCCGAGCATGAACGACGTCGCGGACAGGCGCACGTCGAGCAGCGAGCCACCTGTCAGGTCGGAGAATGCCGGCGTGAGCCCCATCAGGCTGATCGCGCCCGCGGCGACGAGAGGCGCGGCCACCGTCGCCAGGACGGCGATGGTCAGCCCCTCGAGCACGAACACGACCAGCACCTGGGGCGAGCTTCCTCCGCGGCTCCTCAGCAGCACCACCTCGTTGCGCCGGGTCTCCACGACCAGCGAGGAGAGGGTGGCGACGTAGTAGAGTACGACGACGCCGATCAGCGCGAGCACCATGTACATGGGCAGCTTGCTAAAGAAGAGCCTCCGATCGTAGCGGCGCACCACGTCGTCCAGGGTCGTCGCCTGCAGGTACTCGTTGAGGGTGGTGTCGAGGTGCGCGCCGAGGTTCAGGATGTTGGCCGCGGCTATGGGCGCATTCCCGGCGTCCAGGCGGCCCTCGTCCACGTCGAGCAGGTAGTAGTAGGTGCTGTCCATCTTCAGGAGCGGCGGGCCCACCACGTTGAGGAACGCCGACTCCGTAACGTAGAACGGGATGGTGCGGAACTCCTCGCCCGCCGCCGTGGCCATCACTGAGTCGAGATGCCAGAACTCGCTGCCGGGACCGGCCCGGTCGAACACTCCGCTAATGACGACGTTGACGAACGGGGCGTCGTCGGTCCACGTGGGCACGGCGACCAGGCTGTCGCCGACGCCGACGCCGAACAGCTCGGCCGCCTCGCGCGGCACAACCGCCTCGACGCCCGGCGGCTCGCCCGGTCCGTGCAGGGCGTCGCCGGTGGGCAGCCGACCCCACTGGGCGACCTCGACATTCTCGGCAAGGCCGTCGATGAATACGAAGTACGTGCGGGCATTGTCGCTCCCCGCCCCCTCCTCCATACCGGGTTGCGCTAGGAACATCGTTGGGGAGCGGCCCGATCGAACCGAGCCCTTCACCATCCACGCGACACGGTCGTTGATCTCGTCCACCGCCGCGTCGTTCAGCCGCAGGTACTCGTCCTGCGTGGTGGGACCTCGAGTCCACTGAAGCACGATGTCGAGGTCGGTGGGCGACGCCTGGGCGAGTGTGCTCCTGAGGGCCGTCTCGCGCAGCGCATCGAAGTATATGACCGTGCCGGCCATCAGGGACGAGGCGAGCAGCACGCCGATCACCACGGACGAGAGCAGTCGCCAGTTCGACAGGCTGCGCCTGATCACCAGCTGCCACACAACCGCCAGCCGAGCGACTACACGAAGGGCGCGGGAAGCTATGTTTGGTGCGGGATCTGTCATGGGTCTATTGGCTTGGCGGAGGCAGTGGCTTGCCGTCCTCTCGATATAGCACGATAGCCTCCTCCACTATCTCACACAGCTCCTCAAAGACCTCTCCCTTTTCCCGCCCGTGGCACCCCCCGTAGATGAGTCCTGGGACGGTTCCCAGATAGCACATATCCTCTTCGGACCACTCCACAACCTTGGCGTACCTCTCACTGCCATTCATCTTCCGGCCACTCAATTCGCCTCCAGTCTCGTGATGCTGCCGAGGTTGAGACGCCACACGCTGCGGGCCAGTATGAAGAGGGCGGCGGCGAGGACGAGGGTCAGGGCTGCGTAGGTGGGGGCCATGAGCGCCCAGTTGGTGAGCAGGTGGAAGGGCGGGACGACTGCCCGTCCGGTCTCGGTCACGACGAGGGGCGTGACCATCATGGCGCTGGCCTGGAAGCCAGCCCAGCTGCCCAGGCCTATGCCGATGCCCGCGATCATGACGTTCTCGAACGTCAGCAGGCCCATGAGCTGGCCGCGTGAGACGCCGGTCGTGCGGAGCATCCCCATCTCCCTGCCGCTCCGCCTGGACAGCAGGAGCAGGTAGGCCAGGTAACCCAGGGCCGATACGAGCACCACTACGGGCGGCGACAGCAGTACCATGGGACGCCAGCCCGCCGTGACGAGAGGGTCGAGCCGCAAGGTCTCCAAATCGGCCACGCCATCCACGACCACGCCGTCACGCCCTACGATCTCGTCCACCTCGCTGCGGACCGATCCGTGGGTCAGGTTCGAGGTCATCACGAACAGCTCGTTGGGTTGGAATCTGTGGGCGGAGCCGAGCACGTTCAGGTGCCTCAGAACGCTGTCCATGTCCGCCAGAAGGAACCGCCCGCCGTCGGGGTCCAGTGTCGGAAAGTAGTCGACCGCACCCGTAATGACGACGGGCATCCGCCTGCCGCTGATCCTGGCCACATAGGTATCGCCGACCTGGGCCCCACCTGCCTCCAGAAGGGCCGTGCTCGCTACCACGGGCATCGCGCCGGGGTTGGGATTGCTGTAGAAGCCGCGGTAGCCCTGGTCGGTGTCGCTTCCGAAGACGAGCGCGCCCGACTGCTTCCCTACCCTGGCGTCGTCGGCCGTGATGGCGAACCTGTCCGACGAGATGTCCGCCGCTATGATCGGCGTCCAGTGCAGGTCGCCCTCGAAGTCCTCCAGCACGTGCGTCGCGCCGTCCGCCGTGGTGGCGTGGATATCGTCGACGAGCAGCGCGCCGGGTGTCTCGAGGCCGAACAGGAACGAGGGCTCGGCGATCTGAAGGGCGAGGAGGGTGATGGGCGGGGTGATGTGTTGAGGTATCTCGGCGGTCATGAGCTGCCAGTCGCTGCCAACCATCTGGCCCAGCTTGATCTGGGACGGGAAGGTCACGTGATCATGCACCGCGAACCATAGTTCGGCCTGTGGGTGGTGCGCGATGGGCCTGATCCACGCGCTGATGGACGTCGCCCCTTCTGGCAGTGTAAGCCTCGGCAGGCGCTCCCTCGCGCCGAGCTGCGACAGCACACCATCGATGGTCAGCTCGGAAAAGTCGCTGCGGTACCAGAGCATGTCGCCCAGCCTGTCGGGCTCCAGGCCCAGCAGCTCAAACTGGACGGGGCCGATGGTGCCGGTCGACCTGTACCCGAGCGCGATATTCTCGATTCCGGGCGTCGACATGTAGCGGGCAAGCAGCCCCTGCAGGCCGCCCGCGCGGTGGCTCGTGAAGCCCGCCACGCGGAGGTCGGAGCCCGACTCGTACAGCGCCCTGTGGGTGTGGCTCGTCTCCAGCGTGCCGCCTACGGTGGTTGCGAATATGGCGAGGCCCGTCGCGAGCACCAAGAGCAGGATCAGCCAGGAGTACTGGAGTGGGCTGCGGGCCATGCGGATAAGGCCCAGGGACAGCCACACGGGGAGACGCCGCACGACCATCCGGAACACCTCGAAGAGGAGCTGGGCCGGCACGAGTGCGGCGAGGCCGATTGCCGGCCCGGTCAGCGGGTCGGCGGCGTCCGGCGGGCGAAGGACGAGGAGCGCGGCCGCAGGGACGGCCTGCGCCGCCAGCCCCAGTACCCTGGCGTACGCGCCCCCCACGCGCAGAGTACCCCAGTAGGCCAGGCCCACCAGCACGGCGAGGGACGAGTGCACCGGCCAGTCGGCGCCGCCGTCCCAGAAGATGCCGCGCGCCGCCGCTCCCACGGCAAGGGCCCCGGCGGAGAGGAACGCCAGCAGGTGCACCAGCCCCGGCGACTCGCCGCTGACGTACCTGATCAGCAGAGGGAAGAGCCGCATGAACAGTAGCGCGACGACGACGAGGAGCAGCACCGGGGCGGCCAGAAGCGTCTCGTTGATCTCGGCCGCCTCGAACAGGCCGCCGGACGCCACGTTGCCCCGCGCGTTCAGCTCCCAGAAGACCAGCCCGCCCAGCACGAGCAGGGCGACGTCCAGGTGGTACCGGTGGAAGAAGGGCACGGTCGGCGGGCGGGATGAGCGCAGCTTGTGAATCAGGAGGCCCATGCGTGCGCCGGCCGTGCCGGGCCCCACCAGTATGGCCAGGCATACGAGGGCGGCTCCGGCGGCCATAGCGAAGGGCCAGTAGTCGAACCGCACCGTCATCAGGCTGCCCAGGGTTATATCTTTGAAGTAGGGCAGCCTGCCGCTCAGGGCCACCGCGCCCAGCGCCAGGAACGGTCCCGCAGTGGCCGCCACCGCGACCATGACGGCGCCCTCCAGCGCGTAGAGCCGAAGCACTTCGACTATGCCTGCCCCGCGGGAGCGCAGCAGCGACGCGTCGCTCTCCCTGCTGCCCACGATGTACGAGACCATCATCACCATGAAGAAGAGCACCGTGATCACAGTCAGCAGCATTAGCACGAGCATGGGTACCTGCGTTAGGAAGCTCCGCCGCTGCAGTTCGTCGATAAGGTTCCTTGCGCCGGAAGCAGTCACGGCCGAGCCCGGCATGGCGTCGATGATTGCGTCGCGAAAGTCCGCCATCCGCCGCTCCGCCTCGGCCACCGGCCACCCGGCCACTCTGTCCTTGTCCAGCAGGACGAACCAGTTGGGCTTGACCAGAGAGCCGGGATAGGCCGCCGAGACGGCCTCGATCATGGCCCGCTCCGTTACGAACATCGGGAGCATGTGGACCTCTGGGATGTCCACGCCGTCCGGCAGCGTCTCCTCGAACCCTGACGGAAGATTCAGCTCCAGCGGCGGCGTCTCCATGTACACACCGGCGAAGCGCCAGTACTCGGAGTCGGGATCGCCGATCTCGATCACCCCGACGATGCGGGCCAGTACCTCGTTCTGCGCCTCGACTGACGGCCTGAGCCTCATCACGTCGCCGACGTGCATCTCGAATCCGTCGGCCACCTCCTCCGACACGACCGCCTCCAGCTCGGGGCCCTCTGTCGTCATCTCGACCACGTCGGTGGCCATTCGCCCCTCTAGGACGCGCACATGGCTCCCCAGGTCGGACAGGTGCTGTAGGAAGCCGCGCGTCACTGTGATGTCGGCGATCCCCTCGCCGGGGATGGGATGCTCCGGGTGGCCCACGAGCTGGATCGCGCCCCTGAGGTACTTGGCATGTCCCGCGTAAGCCCCGGCCACGGTGTCGTTCAGGGCTTCTTCCAGGGCCTCGTCGGCCCCGCTCACGGCAGAGTGGGCCAGCACGGTATTGGGGGCCAGCACGTGGACCTGCACGGCCTTCTCGGGCAGCCGCCGCAGCGCGGTCTCGAATGCGAGTTGTTCGAGTGAGCGGAGGTAGACCGGGGCGCCTGCACTCAGGGTGACCGCGACGAGTATCGCGGCGAAGACGCTGACCAGGAGAAGCCTGTCCTCGGCAACGTACTTTGCTACGAGGCTGAGCTTGGTCGGTTGGTCCATCACTAGCGGGATCTCGGTGGCGTGCGGCGCGCTTGCATCAAGTTGGAGGCCGTATCGGTGCCGTCTGGTACCTGTACGGGCATTATAGCCAATGCGGTTTCACAGGTTCTATCGGCCAGCCCCTCCATCGTTCCGGCGAAGAGCCCGCCCCGTACGCGATACGGGGCCGGAACTCAGAGGTGCGAGGGACGTTGGGTGAACGACTGTGGCGTGCGGCGATGGCGAATTGAAGACACCCCACCCCCTGGACTCCGACATCCGCCGGAGTGACCACCTGTTGTGTGTGGCTTCGCCCTAACGCATTACGCCGGTCGTTCGTTATACCCAATGAGTGTCGTAGAATTGGACTATCGGGCGAGCGCCTGCGGCCCGTTGGGGGCCGTGGGCACACTTGCCTTGCACATGGAGAGGCTTAATGGAACTGGCAGCTGTCCGGCAGATGAACGAAGAGGTGGAACGGGGGGCCGCTTTCCTCGACGGCCTGATGGCGGAAATACGAAAGGTGATAGTCGGCCAGGACGCGCTCGTGGACAGGGTGCTCGTCGCGCTCATGGCGAACGGCCACATCCTGCTCGAGGGAGTGCCCGGGCTGGCAAAGACCCTGCTCGTCAAGACCGTGGCCGAGAGCATTGACGCCCAATTCTCCCGGGTGCAGTTCACGCCCGACCTGCTGCCGGCGGACCTGCTGGGGACCCAGATATACAACCCCAGGACGACCGAGTTCAGCGTCCACAAGGGACCCATCTTCGCCAACCTGGTGCTCGCCGACGAGATCAACCGTGCCCCCGCGAAGGTCCAGAGCGCCCTGTTGGAGGCCATGCAGGAGCGGCAGGTTACCATCGGCGGCGAGATGTTCAAGCTTGGCGAACCCTTCCTGGTGCTTGCCACCCAGAACCCCATCGAGCAGGAGGGGACCTACCCGCTGCCGGAGGCCCAGGTCGACCGGTTCATGCTCAAGGTGCTCGTCGACTATCCCCGGCGCGACGAGGAGCGAAACATCGTAGACATGGTGACCGGCGAGGAGTGGCCTGACCTGAACGCCGTGATCTCTCCCGAGCAGATCGTGCAGGCCCGGCAGATGGTTCGCCGGATATACGTCGACGACAAGATCACGGAGTACGTCCTCGACATAGTGGCGGCAACGCGCCACCCGTCCGGGGAGGCGCTCGAGGACCTGCCCCAGCTCATCGCCTACGGGGCTTCCCCCCGGGCGAGTATCTTCATGATAGAGGCCGCGCGCGCCCACGCCTTCGTGAAGGGCCGCGGTTACGTAACCCCCGAGGACATAAAGCAGCTCGCGCCCGACGTCCTCCGGCACAGGGTCATCACCACCTACGAGGCGGAGGCCGAGGAGGTCACGAGCGACGACATCGTCCGGCGCATACTCGACCACGTCGAGGTGCCCTAAGCAGTGGCGACTGACACGCTACACAACCGTCATTCCGGCGAAAGCCGGAATCCAGGGGCTGCGGGGATGGGCTCCCTTCGTCACGGGATTCACCACGGCCTTGCAAAGGCCACATACGGGGATGAAATGGCACCTCTCCCCAACACTGACCTCGGCCGTTGTCCACGGAGCCGGGGACTGGATACTCTAGACTCACAAACGAAGTGCAACACCTGGTTAAGGTGTTGCCATGGGAAAGCGTTATGGACATGTCACCATTGAAGAGCGGTGTGAGATTGCCCGGCTACAAACCGAGGGTCGCTCGATCCGGCAAATCGCTGCAGGTCTGGATCGCTCGCCATCAACAGTTGCTCGGGAGCTGAAGCGCAATGGGTCACAGACCGGTGGGTACAAGCCAGTGTATGCCGACCAGCAGGCGCGTGCCCGAAGGTGGCGCGGTTCGCGCATGGAGCGGGACGATACTCTCCGTTCACGAGTGCTCTCACACCTCGCACAGGGCTGGTCTCCAGAGCAGGTCGCCGGTCGGCTTAAGTTGCAGGCTGGCAGAGTGGTCATCTCTCATGAGAGCATCTACCGGTTCATCTACGGCCAGCTTGCCCGCACGCAGGACTATGCCTGGAGACACTACCTCCCTCGTGCCAAGTCGAAACGGGGTTGGCGGGGACGCAAAGGTGGCAGTCCTGCATCCTTCATTGCTATGCGACGACCCCTCGCCGAGCGTCCACGAAGCGCCGCAGACCGCCGCACTCCTGGCCACTGGGAGGCGGACCTGATGCTGTTCAGAACCTATGGACATGCGGTGTTGGCCATGCACGAACGCCACTCGCGTATCCTCATTGCGGTCCGGCCACCCGGCAAGGCATCCGGCCCCATCGCCGACGCTATGGCCCAGATCCTAGGCCAGCTGCCACCCCATTGTCGAAGGTCCGTTGCCTTCGACAATGGCACCGAGTTCGCCCTCCATCACCAACTCCACGATCTGGGCATCGAAACCTTCTTCTGCGACATCCGCTCTCCCTGGCAGAAGGGAGGCATCGAAAACGCCATCGGCCGGTTGAGACGAAATCTGCCCCGCAAGACAGACCTGACGGCTCTGCCAAACGACCAGTTCACAAACTTGATCCAAGCCTACAACAATACCCCGCGCAAGTGCCTGGGTTACAAGACCCCGGCAGAAATCTTTATGCACCAAGTGTTGCACTTGAAATGTGAATCCACCTACCGGCCTTCGCCGGTATGACGGTGTGGCACCGGCCGGCTGTTTTCGTAGCGACGACGGCAGTACTTTCCACCCTCACCCCAGCCCTCCCCCATCGAGGGAGAGGGGGCAGAGTCACCCTCAGCCCAACACTGTCCCAATTAGGGGGACGGAGGTCGGCGTGAGATGCTGACGCCCGAGCTGCTCCGCAAGATACGCCAGATAGAAATCAGCACCCGCCACCTGGTCCAGGACACCTTCGCGGGCGACTACCACTCGGTCTTCAAGGGCCAGGGGATGGAGTTCGACGAGGTGCGCCTCTACTCCCCGGGCGACGAGGTGCGGCGTATCGACTGGAACGTGACCGCCCGGATGGGCACGCCGTACGTGAGGCGCTACCACGAGGAGCGCGAGCTAACCGTGATGCTCGTCGTCGACGCGAGCGGATCGGGCGACTTCGGCTCCTCCGGCCAGTTCAAGCGCGACCTGGCCGCAGAGCTGACGGCCGTCCTCTCCTTCGCGGCGACGACGAACAACGACAGGGTGGGCCTGCTGATATTCACGGACCGGGTCGAGCTGCTCATTCCGCCCCGCAAGGGCCGGCGGCACGTCCTGCGGCTTATCCGCGAGATGCTGGTCTTCAAGCCGCAGGGGCGGGGCACCGACGTGCGCCTTGCCCTCGACACGATCAACCTCGTGCTCAAGCGCAAGGGCATCGTATTCCTGGTCTCGGACTTCCTGCTGGACACGGAGAGCTACCGGCGGTCGCTGGCGACGACGAACCAGCGGCACGACGTGGTCGCCGTGGACCTGGGGGACCCGCTGGAGCGGCAGATCCCCAGCGTCGGACTGGTGGCGCTCGAGGACGCGGAGACCGGGGTACTGAGCTGGGTGGACACGAGCAGCAGGCGGTGGCGCGAGGCATTCGGCGCAAGGGTCGAAGGCCACGAGGAGGCGAAGAGGCAGCTCTTCGCCGGGCTCAGCGTCGACCGCGTGCAGGTGATGACGGACAGGGACTACGTGGCGGGCCTAAGCGCCTTCTTCAAGGCGCGGTCGCGCAGGCTGTCCCGGTAGAGAATTGCGAATGTTGAATCGTGGATTCAAGAGTGGGATGCGTTGGGCGCGGGTGGGCTTAACCCTCATCGCGCTTGCTGCCGCGCTCTGGGCGGCGGGGGTCGCTGTCCACGCTCAGGATGAGGCAGGGTGCCCTGAGGGAGAGGTGTGCACGAAGTCTCTGAGGGCTGACTGGCCCGGCAAAGAGGAAGGGGTCCAACTCCACGTCGGCGACCCTGTGACCATTACCCTAGAAGTCATACACCCGGACACGAAACAGATCATATTCGGCGAGATTGACAACTATTGGGGCGATGTGTTCGAGAGGTGGAAGCCACCCCAACTGAGCACACAGGAGGAGGACGAGCAGTTGGTGACGACCCAGACATTCAAGGTCGCAGCCTTTGAGCCGGGGGAGCACGAGACCCCTCCGATCATAGTCACCATCCTCAGCCCGGGCGAACCGCCTCTCGATTGGCCGGCAGGAACCCTCAAGCTAAATATAGTCTCCGTGCTGGACGAAGGCGACGAAGAGCTTAAGCCCAACAAGCCAAACGAGGAGAATACTTCAGGGCAGCTGGGCCTCGGGAACTCATCAACCTGGCTGTTGATTGTCGCTGGCGTCGCGGCCATCGGCCTGTCAGCCTGGTGGCTGTACCTACTGCTCAGGCCGGGGCCTCCTGAGCCAGCATTCGTAGACCACTACCGCGCCGCCATTGAAGAGCTTGAGCGGATCAAAGGGCTGCGACTCCCGGCGGCCGGGCGCTTCAAGGAGCACTACACGCTGGTGGGGGACGTGATCAGGATGTACCTGGAGGGAGAGTTCGGTATACCAGCCATGGACCGGACAACCTCAGAGATACAGGCGGAGGTGAGCGCGAGGGACATCGATGCCGATGGAGCTATCGAGATGCGGTGGCTGTTCGTCGACTGCGACATCGTAAAGTTCACCGGCCTGGAGCCCGACGAGTACGAGGCGGGCCTGATGGTCGGGAGGGCTCGCGAGATACTGGACATGATACGCCCCGAGGAGGCTCCGGCTGAGCCTGCGGGGGGCGGTCAGCTTGCGGAGGCGGCGGGAGCATGAACCTCCACTTTGCGACCCCGTGGGTCCTGGCGCTGCTCATCGTTGTGCCGCTGATCGCGGCCATGCCGTGGCTCCTGCGCCAGTGGGCCGGCCCAGCCGGCATGCGCTATGCCGACACGTCGATGGCCGTCGGCGCAGGACGCTCGTGGCGGCTGACGCTGCGCCCCGTACTGGTAGCCATACGTCTCCTCGCCATCGCACTCGCGATAGTGGCCCTGGCCAGGCCCCAGGCCACGGAGGCCCGCGAAATAGTGAAGGGGGAGGGCGTGGACATCGCCCTGGCGCTGGACATATCGGGCAGCATGTCGTCCCTCGACTTCGAGCCCAAGAACCGCCTGGAGGCGGCCAAGACGGTGATCTCGGACTTCGTCGAGGAGCGCCAGTACGACCGGCTGGGGCTGGTGGTCTTCGCCAGCGAGTCCTTCATCCAGAGCCCGCCGACCGTCGACCACGCCTTCTTCAAGACCCTGCTGGACGAGGTGAAGCTCGCTACCGACCTGCGCATCGACGACGGCACGGCGATCGGGCACGGGCTCGCCAGCGCCGCGAACATGCTCAAGGACTCTGAAGCGGACAGCAAGGTGATAATCCTGCTGACGGACGGGGCAAACAACACCGGGTACATCGATCCCGGCACGGCCGCCCTCGCGGTCAAGGCCCTGGACATCAAGGTCTACACCATCGGCGCGGGGCGCCCGGGCCTGGTGCCCGTGCCCCAACGCACCCGGTTCGGCACGCGGATCGTCAGGCAGCAGAGCGACCTGGACGAGGAGACCCTGCAGGAGATCGCCCAGACGACGGGCGGCCGGTACTTTCGCGCCGAGGACTCGGAAGGGCTGAGACAGACGTACGAGGAGATCAACCAGCTCGAGAAGTCCCAGATCGAGGTGCGCCAGTACACCAAGTACACGGAGCTGGCCGGGTGGCTCCTGGGGCCCGCGCTCGCCCTGATGCTGCTGGAGCTGCTGGCCCGCAACACCATATTCCGCCGGATACCGTAGCATGACCTTCGAACACACAGACTACCTGTACCTGCTGGCGCTGGCGCCCGTGCTGGTCCTCTTCGGCCTCTGGGTCTCGTACCGGAGCAGGGTGGCCGTCGCGAGGCTGGGCGACCCCGAGCTGATAGCGAGGCTGAGCGGCGCAGTGAGCCGGAGGAGCAGAACGGCCAGGAATGTGCTCTGGCTCTGCGCCCTGGTGCTGGCCGCCATTGCGTTCGCCCGGCCCCAGTGGGGGAGCGACGTGCAGGTGCTGGAGAAGCAGGGCGTGCAGGTCGTCGTCGCCCTAGACGTGTCCAATAGCATGCTCGCCGAGGACGTCAAGCCCAGCAGGCTCGAGCGGGCCAAGCTGGAGATCTCCAGCCTGCTGGACCAGCTCGACGGCGACGAGGTGGGCCTGGTGCTCTTCTCGGGCGCGGCATTCCTCCAGTCGCCCCTCACCTTCGACTACACCGCCGCCAGGACCTACCTGGAAGAGGCTGGGCCCGGGTTGATCTCCCGTCCAGGGACCGCCATCGACAAGGCCATATCGACCTCCGTGTCCGCCTTCGACTACACGCGGCCCGGCCAGAAGGTGATCATCCTGATGACCGACGGCGAGAACCTGGAGGGCAACCCCTTCGACGCGGTCGCCGAGGCGGCCGAGAGGACGGGCGTGGTCATCTACACAGTCGGGTTCGGGTCCGGCGCCGGGGAGCCGCTGCCCGAATACGACCAGTGGGGACGTCAGACGGGCATGAAGCGAGACTCGGAAGGGAACCTGGTGCTGTCGAGCTTGGACGAGCCGACGCTGCGGCAAATTGCGAGGACCGGCGGCGGCAGGTACTACAGGGCCTCGGCCCCCGGGGCAATGGAGGACCTGGCCGAGGAGCTCGACTCCCTGCAGAAGGAGACCGTCGAGGCCGAGTTCGAGACCCTGAACGTGGAGAGGTTCCAGATCTTCCTGGCGCTGGCTGTGCTCCTGCTAATAGCGTTCGAGCTGCTGCCGGACCGCGTGATTCCACTGTCGTGGCGCCGGCGGCCGGCGGAGGAGGCGGCATGACCCGCATTCCTGAAGAAGTTCCCCGCATCCTGATACTCTGCATATTCGCGGCATCCATCATAGTCCCTCTCGTGGCGTACGACCGGGGGCCCAAAGCCTTCAGGGATGCCAACGAGGCCTCAGAAAGTGGGGACTACCAGGAGGCCCTAGACAGATACGAAGCCGTGGGCGGAGAAGCACCGGAGCCCGTATACAACGCGGCAAACGCGCACTACGAGTTGGAGGAGTACGAGCAGGCACTGGAAAACCTCTGGGCGTTGGACGAGTACGTCTTTGATGACGGGGACGACCTCCTCGACAAGAAGTATTTCAACCGGGGAAACGCCCTGTTCCAGTTGGGGGAGGAGAGGGCGGCCGAGGACCAGGACGAGGAGGCCATCGAACATTACGAACACGCCATCGAGGAGTACAAACAGGTCCTGCGGGACAACCCGGACGACGTGGACGCTAAGCACAACCTGGAGCTTGCGCTGCGGAAGTTCGAGGAGCAGCAACAGCAGCAGCAGGACCAACAGCAACAGCAGCAGGACCAACAGCAACAGGGGCAGGGAGACCAGCCCGGTTCCCCCGACCAGCCCGACGACGAGGGGGAGGACGAGCAGGAGGGCCCCGAAGGGGAGAGGGAGGGCGTTGGCGAGGACCCCGAGGGTCAGCAGCGCGGCGACGCCTCGCAGCAGGAGTCGCCGGATTTCGAGCGGCCCGGCGAGAACCCGCAGCAGCAGGAGATGACGCCCGCCCAGGCGCTCCAGTTCCTGGAGGCGGTCGGCCAGAGCACCGACACCCTCCAGAGCTACCTGCAGCAGCAGACCGTGCCCTCGTCCCGGCCGGAGCGGGACTGGTGAAGAACGGCGCGACGCAGGCCCTGGTCCTAGCGCTTGCCGCGGTGGCGGCGCTGGGGTCGCTCCTGGTGATGGCCAGCGCGGCATCCGCGCAGGACTCGCCCATTTCGGCCGAGGTCGACTACAACCAGGTGTCCATCGACGAGGTATTCACCCTCACCGTCACGGTCACCGGCTCGACGAGCGCGCCGGAGCCCAACCTGCCAGCCATGGACTGGGCGGTAGTGATCTCACAGAGCGTGGCTCGCCAGATTGCCAACTTCAACAACACGATCGTCGCCAAGGAAGTCAACCACTACAGGCTCCAGCCGACCAGGATCGGCACGCACACCATCGGCCCCGTCTCGGTCGATATTGGTGGACAGACCTACGAGACGGAGCCAATCGAGGTCGAGGTCACGCAGGCGGGGACCGGCAGGTCCTCCCCCAGACCGGCTCCAACCCCCTTTGTCATCCCTGGCCTGTCGCCTGCCGACGAGCAGGAAGCGTTCCTGGTGTCGGCGTCGGTGGACGACCCTTCACCCTACGTTGGACAGCAGGTCACGTACACCTTCCGCTACCTGAGCTCATTGGGATTCTTCGCCAGGCCCCAGGGGTACGAGCCCCCTGAGTTCACTGGTTTCTGGCACCGCCAGGACCCGTTCTGGCGAGAGGTCAGGGATATCGTCGGCACACGGCGCTACAGGGGCATGGAGGTGAACACGCTGGTCTTCCCAGCCATCGAGGGGACAGTGACGATTGAACCATCGTCGATCACGGTGCCCCCAAGCGTCTTCAGGAGCGGCAGGACGCTGGAGACGGACCCTGTCCAGCTGGAGGTCCGGCCGCTTCCGGAGGGCGGGCCCAACGACTTCCGGGGCGCGGTCGGCGACTACAGTGTGGCAGCGAGGATAACGAGCGGGGCCGCCACGGCCAACGAGCCCCTCACCCTGGCCCTGTACATTACCGGCAGGGGTAACCTGGAGACTCTCCCCGATCCGGCACTTCCCGAGCTGTCAGGTTGGCGCTCATTCGACGGCGAGTCCTCGGTCAACACCCAGATAACCGACGGAGAGCTGACGGGCATCCGCACGATCGAGCGCGTCTACGTCCCCTCCGCGCCGGGCGCCTTCACCATTCCGCCGGTCCCCTTCTCCTTTTTCGACCCATTCGAGGAGGAATACCGGACGGTGATGACGGAGCCCATACCCCTTGCGGTTGCACCTTCCACGGGACAGGAAGCCCCACCCCTCATGTCCGACAGGGACGAGGTCGAGCGGCTCGGCTCGGACATCAGGCACATCAAGCCGATGCCGGGCGAGCTGCGCCCGACCGCTACACCGATCACAAACGACTTCGCATACAGGTTAGGATGGGCTGCCCCGCTGGCGGCCATCGCGCTGGCGGCGGGTCTGAAGCTGTATGGACGCCGGCGCCGGGACCCCGTCGTTGAAAGGCGGCGGGCCGCCTACCGAAACGCCATGAAGGCCATCGAGTCTGCTGGTGCCTCCGCCAGCCCGGCCGACTCCGCGGGGGCCGTATTGGGCTCGTACCTGGGCGACGTCCTGGGCCAGGTGGTGGCCGGGATGACCCGGGCCGAGCTGGCCGAGACGCTGGCCGGGCACGGGGTCGACGAACCCCTCGTTAACAGGGTGCTGGATGCGATGAGCCTGTCCGAAGACGCAAAGTTCGCGCCCGGAATCGACCCGGCGGGCGACGGCCTGCTGGAGGAAGTACGCCGACTCCTGGCCGATCTCGAACGGCAGGTCAATCCGTGAGCCACACCTCCGCTATTCCCGCGAAGGGGGACCCTTGCACAACCGTCATTCCGGCGGAGGCCGGATTCCTGCCCCAGGAACCGTCCCCCATCCAGTCCCCGGCCGCCGTCCACACGGCCTTGAGGTCAGGTCGACTAGCATTCGCCCTAATGGCCGCGTTCCTGCTGGCGGCGCTGCCGCTGGCCACGTCCGCGCAGACGCCCGGAGACCTGGAGGCCATGGCGGCCTCGAACGCGCTCTACGAAGACGGACACTACGAGCAGGCGGCGCGGTCGTACCAGCAGCTCGTCGACAAGGGCTACGACGACCCCACCCTCTACTACAACCTGGGCAACGCTTACTTCAAGCAGGACGACCTCGGCCGGGCCATCCTAAACTACCTGCGCGCGGAGCGCCTCGCCCCGAGGGATGACGACATCAGGGCGAACCTCGACTTCGCCCGCGACCAGGTCACCAACGTGCAGGAGGCCCGCGAGCCGCCCTTCGTGAGATTCGCGTCCCCCCTGCTCTCCCGGGCCACCATCGGCGAGCTTGGGGCAGTCGCACTGGCCTCCTGGCTCCTGTTCGCGACCGGCCTGCTCCTTGCAATGATCGGACCCCGGCGCTGGGCCGCGTGGACGAGGACCGCAGCCGTGGCAGCGGCCGTATTGCTCCTGCTGGGCGGAGGCTCTCTCGCCGGAAGGCTGTACTTCGAGTCCGCAAGCCGAGACGCGGTGATACTTGCGGACGAGGTTGACGTGGTCAGCGGACCGGGCAACCGGTACACCCCGGAGTTCACCCTCCACGCAGGGGCCGAGACAGGGCTGGTCGAGAGGCGCGGCGCGTGGGCGCGGATTGCCCTGCCCGGGGGCAGCATGCAGGGCTGGGTGCCGGCCGCTTCCGTCGAGGAGGTCGCGGTCTCGCGATCCGCCCCCGGCCCTTAGGGGAAGTGCGTTCCGCCCTGAGCAGCGTTATGCCCGCACTCCGACCGTGCCGGGGTAATCACTAACTGCCCGCAGCGATCTGAGAGTACGCTCGGCCTGAGCCTGTCGAAGGCCAGTGCTCACCAGCGCAACATAATGTGTAGCAGTTACTTGAGAGCCTGTCGAATGGCAGTTCTCAGCAGTGCGCGGTGTTCTCCTACAAGCTCACCACGAACGTGGGGCGTGCAGGGAGGGCGGGTTTGAAACCCGCCCCTACACCGGACAGCACTGTCGGACGCGCCCTAGCCGTCCTCCACGAACAGGTGCGCCAGCAGGTTGTCGACGGGCACGAAGTCGTCCGTCAGGAGGATGTTCTCCTTCGCCGAGATCCAGTCCCGGAAGGTGCCGGGGGGCATGACGTGGAGCGCGAGGCGGCCCCGCCCGGCGCGCACGTTGGCCTCCGCGACCTTCGCCATGGGGATAGGCTCGTTCGACGCAGCCACGACGTACGTGTGACGCAGGTCGCCGTCCCAGTTGTCGTTGTTCCTCATGACGTAAACGTAGTCGAAGGTCTCCTGGAGGGTGTGCACGACGGCCCTCAGGAAGCGGCCCCTGTGCAGCTTGTCGACCACGTTGAGAGTGTACATCCCCCCGTCCTTGAGTAGCTCGTCGACGCGCTCGTTGAATTCGAGTGTCGTCAGATGGTAGGGAACGGAAAAGTGGTCGAAGGCGTCCCCGACGATCAGATCGTACCGGCCCTCCGGGAGCTCCAGGAATTTTGTCCTCGCATCCTCGTTGTATGTGACGATGCGGGTGTCGCGGGGCATCCCCAGGTACTTGTGGACCACCTCGGTCACCTCGGGGTCGATCTCCACCACCTCCACGACGCTGTCCGGGAAGCGGTCCTCGATGAAGCGCGGCATGGTGTATCCGCCTCCGCCTATGAAGAGCGAACGGAACTGCGGGTCCCTGTCTCCCATGTAGATGGACAGGTCGCCCAGCACCTTCTCGTAGCCGTAGACCAGGAACGTCGGGTCGTCGACATCGACGTAGCTGTGCACCAGCTTGTCGAGGGTGAGGACGCTCACGGTCCTGCCGGCTTCCGCTCGTTCCGCGACGCGTATGCAGAAGTATCCGCTCTCGACCAGGCAGGTGGAGTTCAGGCCGTCCATCCTCACGGTCAGCACAGCGACTGCAACGAATAGCGCCGTGAGCACGCCCGTTGCGATCCTGACCTCCCACAGTCGCCCAAAGGCGACGGCGAGGACCAGCAGCACCACGGCGGCTGCCACTATGATCGACCGCGTGCCTATCCACTGGATCAGCACGAACCCGGTGATGAACGTCCCGAAGATGCTGCCGGCGGTCGAGACAGCGTACGTCGCGCCGACGATGTTGCCAGTCTTCGCAAGGCTTCTCAGCCGCAGCTTCACGACGATTGGCGTGACCATGCCCAGGATGACGCTGGGCGGGAAGAAGAGCACGGTCGTCAGCAGCACTATCCTGGGGACGATTGGCAGCCCGTCCAGCGCCCTGGACGCCACGTCGATCAGGGGCAGGATGCCCAGGCTGGAGACGCCGCTTGCCAGCAGCACGAGGCCCAGGAAGGGTCTGCGTGGAAAGCGGTCGGCCGCCACGCCGCCGACGAAGTTCCCAACGCTTATGCCCGCCAGGACGATGCCGATGATGCTCGTCCACGTGTACAGGGACACGCCGATGGTCGGCGCAAGGATACGCCCCGCCACGATCTCGATGGACAGGCCGCAGGCGCTGGCCGTGAATACGATGACGTAGGACGCGAGGGCCAGCTTCCAGTCGCCGCGGCCCTCGGGCGGCGAGGGCTCCTCCACCGCCTCGGGAGCGGCCTCAGCCGTGGGGTCGAGCTCGGATTCCGACACTGTGGGCGGCCGCTCCGGTCGTCCTACGCCTGGGCGTCCATCATGCGGCGGACCCTGGCCGGTATGTTGTCGCGGTAGGTCTCGAGCGAGCGTATGCCCAGGGAGCGGTCCTCGATGGGCAGCGGGACCCTAACCCCGCCGCGGCGGTGCGACTCCCTGAGCGCGATCGCAATCTCCAGGGCGGCCCTTCCGTCCTCGCCTGAGGCCTTTGGCTGACCGCCCGTCTCGACGGCCTCAATGATGTCCTCGATGATGGTGATGCCCGTGCCCTGCATTCTCGCCGGCATCGGCACGGGGAACTGGGCCGCCGGCATGCCGCGGCGCTGCGCGCCCTCGGACAGCGGGTCCGTCCGGTACACCGTGTACTCGGCCGGCCCCTCGCGGCAAATGATGCGCCCGTTCTCGCAGATCACGTCTATCTCGCCCCCCGCGACCGTCCCGCAGAACGTCGTCCTGGTGAACGAGCGCACGCCGTTGTCGAAGGCTAGGTAGCAGTGGCCCGACAGGTCGTGGTCCGCCGCGGCCGCCTCGTCCGACTCCATTTCGCCGAACACCCACTCGACCTCGCCGCCGGCAAGGAAGCGGATGATGTCCAGCATGTGGCTGCCGTTGTGCGACAGGCCGCAGGGGAAGTTGGCATCGACCTGGAGCACCGCGCCAAGTTCGCCCGAGTCCATGATCCGCTTCGCCTCCGTGTAGGACGGCATCCATCGCCGGGCGGTGTTGACGGCGAAGACGACACCGTTGTCACGGCAGGCTTCCACCATGGCATCCGCCTCGGCGAGGGTTATCGAGATGGGCTTCTCGGCCCAGATGGCCTTTGCGCCGGAGCGGGCCACGTCCTGTACGATGGTCGACCTGAGGGTCGCCGTGGTGGTGACGCTGACGAGGTCGGGGCGCTCCTTCTCGAGCATCTCGCGGTAGTCGGTGTAGAGGTGGTCGTCAGACAGCTCCCACCGCTCGCCGAACAGGGCGCGCTGCTCGTCGTGGGGGTCCGCGCCCGCGACCAGCTCGGTTTGCGTCGAGTAGAAGTAGCTGGGTCCATGGCAGTAGGGGGCGTAAGTGGTGCCGCCGTACTTCATTTCGTCGTCGTAGGTGCTACCCATTCGGCCAAGCCCGATAACTGCGGCGCGGTATGCGGTCATGATCCCCCCTTGTCTCTTCCTGGCGCGGCAGGCGCTACTATAGTTGCGGGTTGCGCGGGGTGTCAATCGACCCGGCCGGCCGCGACAGCCCGGTCTTCGCAGGGATGGAGAGTGCGGGTTTCAAACCCGCCCCTACCACGTGGGGAATGGCAACAACCGAGGCTGCCGCATGGAGGGCCCAGCAGATGGACTATCGCATTGACAGATACGAGACTCCCGTGCCGGACGATTTCATCCGGCGCATATACGAGATGTGGAGCCAGGTGCCCGAGGACGTGGGCATCGGGCAGGACATCACGCGGCTCAGGGACCAGCTGAGCAACGCCGTCAGGACCGAGGATCGCAAGCTGCTGTACGTCGCCACTGTGGACGGCGAAATAGCCGGCACGTCGATGATCTGGGTGTCGCGCCGTGACTCTAAGCTGTGCGAGTTCGGCCTGCCCGCCACGGCGCCGAAGTTTCGGCGGCGGGGCATCGGCCAGGCGCTGTTCGATCGCCCGGTCGAGGACTTCCGGGCGATGGGCGGCGAGGCCATATTCCTGGGCACGAACCAGGTGCCGGCGGAGCGCGTCTACCGCCGGTCCGGTTACAGCAAGCTGGTGGGGTCCATCGCCCAGGTGAAGATACTCAACGGCGACTCGCCGGAGGCCTACTTCGTCGACTACTTCCGCGGGCTCGGCCCTGCGACGGTGCATCCCGGTGACCCCTCGGACCGCACGCCGTCGGTGCCACTGGTGCACTCGCCTCACGACTGGCAGGTGATGGACTGCAACGCGCCGGCGCTCTCGAAGCGCTACTTCACCCATCGCAGCTACGCCGGGCAGTGCGGCAGGTTCATCGATATGCTGGACGGCCCCGGATCGACCTTCTTCGCGGCCCGTGCGGGCGACCGTCAGAAGGTGGTCGGACTCTCGACGGCGAGGATGCTGGACGACGGCATCTGCTCGATCGACGCATTCACGCACCGGTATTACCAGGGCTCCTGGCACGAGCTCATCGAGGCGTCGATGAAGTGGGGCCGGGAGCGCGGGGCCGAGACGCTGCAGACGACGGTGTCAGAGGAGGACTACGAGAAGCGGCGCCTGTTCGAGGGCATCGGGTTCGCGCCCGCCGGGCCTGCGGGCCAATTCTTCCTCGACGGGTTCTTCCTGGGCGACTGCCCGGAGGGTAAGCCGGTCGCCGCGGTGAAGATGGTGCTCAGCTAGCATCGTCCTTCCGGCCCCGAGAGCCAGCTACCTAGAGCCCATCTCCGAACTTGTCTGCGTTGGTGGAGCACTGGCCTTGGACAGGCTCAGGCCGAGCGATCCTTGGACTCGGAAGCGCGAAAGCGAGGGGCCCGGACGATGCGTCGTCCGGGCCCCTTCGTTTACGGCCTTGTCTTCTGTCCTAGGCGGCTACTGGATGTTGTCCTGGCCACCCGGGAAGTAGAAGAGCTCGTTGTACCAGCCACCCGTGTCGGAGGTGTGTGTCTCCGGGATGTTCAGATGGTTGTTCTGGTGCATGATGATGCCGCGCATGTACCCCATGTGGGAGACGACGCTGAGGTAGTACTTCTCGTCCGCGTGGATACGGAAGATGTTCTTACCCAGTTCGATCCGCTCCGGCGAGAGAGCCGGTATGCGCCTGCCCTCGTGCCAGCTGTCATGGAGTATCGCCACGTTGCCCGACGGGTCCGCGGGATAGGTGTCGGCCGGAGCCGCGGGCTCCCAAACCGGGGCCATCTCGCAGTCGCAGCGAGGCTGGTAGCCGCCTTCCTTAGGCACGGCACCATCGGGGCCCCGTCCCATGGAGCGCGGCAGGTCGGAGATGTCCGGCGAGAAGGCCGGGCCGCCGCCCGTGGCGCAGCAGCGCGTCCAGCTGGAGAACCAGGGGTTCGCGCCGTAGAGCGAGAAGTGCCTGAGGATCGCCAGCGGCTCCTTCCCCGGGTAGCTCAGCGTCCAGGGAGCGTTCATGTTCTTGTCCTGGAACTCGACGCCTACCTCTGCCCAGTAGTCGAGCATCAGCTGTGCGGCGTCGCCCGTCTGGCCGAGCTCGGAGACCGTCCTGAAGGAAAGCCGCTCGCCCGAACCGTCGCCCCTGAGGCGGAATCCCTCGGCGTCCTTCTCTGTGTAGCCAAGGCCGTCAAGGATCTCGTTAGCCTTGTCCGGGTCATACTCGATGTCCTTGAATGCGTACTCCTCACCAGGGTAGTACTGGACGGCCGGGTGGGGGACCCAGTTGTTGGGAATCCCGAGGCCCAGGTAGAGAGAGTCGTTCATGCCCTCGCGGTCGACCGCGAAGGAGAGGGCCCTGCGGAAGTCGTTCGTGCGCAGGAGCTTGCCCACCTCAGCATCCTGGTTGCAGGTGATGCAGATGCTCATGGCGATGTCGCCCGGTCCGGTCGTCGGCCAGATCTTGATCGAGAAGTTGCCCTTGTCCTGGTTGGACCTGTAGAGCGGAATCTCGGAGACCAGGAAGTCCCTGCCGGCTATGTCGGTCTCACCCGCCATGCTGCGGAAGACCGCGACCTCGCGGCTCTCGACCTTGATGATCTGTACGCCGTCGTTGTAGGGAAGCTGGTTCCCGTGCGGATCCACCTCGAAGAAGAACGGGTTGGCGTCCATCGTGTAGAGGGTGTCCGACTCGGATGCCAGCGTCCAGTGGCCCATCCACGGCCAGTTGACGTGGGTGCCGTAGTTGTTCATCTGGCCCCAGAATCGCGGCCAGTCGCCCGCCTCGGCGTCCTCGATCAGCTTGGCCAGCTTGTCTGCGTCGGCATAGTCCTGGTGGAACTGCTTCATGTAATGGGACGGGGAGTAGAAGCAGTAGTAGAAGGACGTGCAGTTCGAGCCCGGCCTGACCTCACCCTCCATCAGGATGTAGTCAGGCGTGTCGAACGAGAGGCTCCAATGTAGGTCGTCGACCACGGCGAACTCGACGATGTTGCCGGTGACCGAGTCGAGCCACTGGGTCTGGGGGGTCTCGTGCAGGACCGTGTTGAGGTTTACGTCCTCCCAGGCGAACCGGACGTCCTCCATGGTCATCGGCGTGCCGTCAGACCACTTCAGGCCCTTCCGGTTGCGGAAGGTGTAGGTCCTGCCGTCCTCGCTGATCTCGAAGAAGCCAACGTGGGGAAGGTGCTCCACTTCGTTGGAGTTCTTCTTGTCCCAGTAGTACCAGGACATCCACGCACTGGCGCCGCCGGACCACGTGACCCTGCGGGTTCCGCCGTAGTCGCCGATGCCATCGGGTGGCGAGACCACCTTGATCTCTTCAGGCAGGCGCTCCTCGACCGGCGGGAGCTGCCCGGCCTTCACCATCTCGGCGAAGCGGGGGTTCTCGCCGAACTCGGTCGGCCTGGGGCCCGTGTACTTGTAGTCCCAGTAAACGCCAGGGAGCTGGGGCTCTGGCACGTACTGGAAGTCCTCCTTCGCCTCCTCCATCGCAACTTCCTTGGTTGCGAGGGCGGGCTTGGGAGCCTGCTCTTCCTTCACCTGGGCGGCCTGCTGCAGGGGCACCTGAGTCGGCGCGGGCGCGGCGACGGCCGGGGCCGCCGTGGGGGCAGCGGTCTGTTGCTGTGTTGACGAGCCAGTGTCCGCCGGAGCGGTCGTCGTGCCCGTGTCGGTGCTCTCTTCCGCCCCACCGCATGCCAGCGCTGCTACGAGAGCAAGCGCCGAGAGCAGCACTAGGGTCAACCTAAAGCTACGCAGTACCATATCCGTCTCCTCCTCAATGGCGGAATACGCCAAACTGCGCGGTATCCTTACACAACCGCGCGGGGCAAGTCAATACCCGGTTGTCCGATGGTTTCAATGGCCCATCTGACGGGCGAGGTCAAACCTTCCCTCCGGCCAGGCATGTGAAGAGTCACCCACCCCTCTCCCACCTAAAGGGAGAGGGGGTAAGAGTCCCGTCCACACGGGAACGACGGCTGGCCGATGGGCAGTTAGGCTAGACGCAGCCCTCGTACTCGCGGCCACTGACGAGGTGCCAGAAGCGGTTGCCGTGGAGGTTGCCGTGCCGTATGTGGTAGCCCTCGGGGGTGACCATGAACCTGTCGTTCGGGTCCTCGGAAGCTCCCGAATAGTCGCCAAACTTAGACGTGGCATCGGCGTAGTGGACCGCCCAGCCACGGCGGCGCTTGTTCGACTCGTTGGGGCCCGTCGCGTGGAGGGTCCACCGGTCGTGGAACGCCGCGTCGCCGGGGTTCAGGGTGATGACCTCCTCCTGCGAGAGCTCCCTCTCGCCGATGGCCTCCTCGCCGAGGTCGTCGAAGCCGAACTGAGGGTAGTCGGCCTCGATGGTGATGTAGTGGAAAGGTCCGTTCTCGATGGTCAGGCCGTCGAGGGAGATCCAGCAGGTTGCGCTGCGCTTGCTCAGGTGGAAGAAGCCGTCCTGGTGATACCTGTTCGCCCCGTGGTACGGCGGATCGTCGTTGAGCGGAGCCTTGTTGTAGATGTGGTCGAACCAGATCTTGACGTCGGGGCTCAGGACCTCGTGGAGGACCTTCATGATGTTGGGGTGCGCGGCGAGGGAGCGGAAGTACTCGTTGTTGTCGGCCAGGTGGTTGATCTGGCCGGAGAAGGTGCTGTACGGGTCGTCCGTGGCCGTGGCCGCCCGCTCGTCGGCATCTACCTCCCGCCTTCGGAGTGGGTAGACCCTGTTCTCGCGGCGGGCGTGGAGATCCGTCAGCTTGACCTCGGGGTAGTCCTCCAGCGCGGGGCGCGCGCCGCCGTTCGATTCGGCCTCGGCCGGCATCGGGTAGCGTGCCTGGACCCGGTCCCGCTCGGCCTTGTCCATGGCATTGTAAGCATCGAGGTCCGCCGCGATGGCGTCCGCGTGCTGGCGCATTGTCTCTACCTCGACGGGGGAGAACACGTTCCGCACGATTATGTATCCCTTTGTCCTGAATTCGTCGTTACTGACCTCGCTCATCTCCATTGAGGGCGCCTCCATGACGGGACTTTCTTCTGGGCCGGGATTGTAGACCGGGACGGCGGTCTTCGCAACAGCTTTCTCGGGCCGGTGCCGTGCAACTTAGACTGGAATCCAGGGCGCTAGGACTGGATACCGGCGTTCGCGGGTATGACGGTCTGGGTGAAGCGCGGCGTTGACAGCAAGACGACCTGTCAATACACTCGCGCGCGTTCGCTCCACACGCGATTCGAGGAGTCCACTATGAGCAAGAGGTATCACCAAGCGGCGCTTGCAAGCTGCGAGGTCCCGTGGGACGAGAAAGGCGAGCTGATCGAGGCGGTCTTCCGCGCCGAGGTGCGGCACACGATCGCGTCGGGGTTCAACAACCTGTACATCTTCGGGACGGCGGGCGAGGGCTACGCCGTGACCCTGACGCAGTTCAAGGAGATCACGGGCATCTTCCACGAGGAGACGACGCGCGAAGGGGTGTATCCCATGGTCGGCGTGATCGGGATGTCGACGCCGCAGGTGGTCGAGAAGGTCGGCGCGGCCCACGACATGGGGTTCCGCACGTTCCAGATATCGCTGCCGCCCTGGGGGGCGCTGACGGACGACGAGTACATGACCTACTTCACCGATGTCTGCGGCAGCTTCCCCGACTCGGGCTTCCTGCACTACAACCTGCCACGCCCCAAGAGGGTGCTGGTGACCGAGGACTACAAGCGGCTGCAGGACGCAGTGCCGAACCTGGTGGCCACCAAGTACACGAGCGCGGCCCCGGCCGAGTGCGCGACGCTGGTGAAGGAGACGGAGTTACAGCACTTCCTGGGAGACAACAACTTCCCGTTCGGCTGCCTTCACGGCGAGTGCTCGCTGCTGAGCTCGTACGGGCCGATGATGCCGAAGAGGACGATGGAGTACTTCAGGTACGGCGTGGAGGGTGATTTCGAGAACCTGTTCCGCATCCAGGCTAGGATCGCAGCCGCCGCAAAGGACTTCCTGGGCCCCGTCCTCGCCAAGTCGATGATCGACGGGGCGTACGACAAGATGATCGTCCGCGCCGGGGGCCTCGACATGCCGCTGCAGTTGCTCTCCCCATATCACGGCGTGGACATCGAGACGTACGAGAAGTGCTACGAGGTCCTCAGGACGAAGCACGGGGACTGGCTGGAGTGAGGAATGGGGAATGGTGAATGAAGAATCGGGGGCCGCGGATGACGTATAGGGTCGGGGTGATCGGGTGCGGGCGGAAGGGCACTTCGCATGCTCGGGCGTACGCCCTGAACCCGGCCACGGAGGTCGTCGCTGCGGCGGACACGGACGCCGAGAACCTGGCGCTGTTCTGCGAGCGCTTCGGGGTGCCCGGGTACTCGGACTACCGGGAGATGCTGCGGCGGGAGCGGATCGACATCGCCGTTCCCATCCTGCCCGTCAGCGTGAACCCGGAGGTGGTGCTGGGGTGCGCCGAGGCGGACGTGAGGGCCATCGGGTGCGAGAAGCCGATCGCGGCGGTGCTGTCCGACGCAGACCGGATGGTAGAGGCGTGCCGCGAGAGGGGCATCAAGCTGGCGGCGGGCGACCTCGACCGCAACTTCCCCGAATACTGGCAGGCGCGGAAGATGATCGAGGACGGCGCGATCGGCGACGTGGTGACGATCAACATGCTGAAGGGCGGCATCACGGAGATGTCGGGCGGGGGCTGCCAGCTGTTCAGCCTGGTCAGGATGTTCGCGTTCGACTCCGACGCGGCGTGGGTGATCGGGTGGGTCGGCGGCGACCCGTGGAGCGACCACGACCAGGCGGTCGGCGGCTACATCCGCTTCGAGAACGGCATCGAGTGCCACATGCACCTGGACACGAACGCGCGAAGCGGCATCGAGGTGCTGGGCACGGGCGGGGTCTTCTACTGCGACGGCTCGTACCTGGAGATGTGGACGGCGGAGGAGGGCGCGAACCGCCCGACGATGTCGGACCTCAGGAAGGTCGAGGGGGTATTCCCGGAGACGTCGCTGTGGGAGGGAAGCGGCAGCTATGACGACGAGGGGTGGCGCTTCCCGGGCAGGCGCAACACGGCGACCGTGCAGTCCGTCATCGACGCGCTGGACAATGACACGGAGCCGACCGGGAGCGGCGAGAACGGGCTCAAGGTGCTGGAGCTCGCCATCGCGATGCGCGAGTCCCACCGGCGCGACCACGTGCCGGTCAGTCTGCCGCTGGAGGACCGCAGCCTGAGGGTCTACCCGCACGAGGGGCGCTGGCTGAACAAGAAGGAGGTCTACGGCGCGGAGTGGTACGCCGAGGCCATCGGCAACCAGACGCGCGGGGGCTAGGAGCTACCTCAAATCCTGCATCCGCTGAGCACTGTGCTTCGACAGGCCCAGCAGGAACGAGGGGCAGTCACCCTCACCCCAACCCTCTCCCGTGCAGGGAAAGGGGGAAGAGGCCCAAGACATGGTCAGGGCGAACGATCTTCCGATCGGGAGCCAGACGCGCTAGGGCGGAAGCTCGTCCTCGTTTGCGGCGATGAGCGCGTCGAGGAGCTTGCCCTGCAGCTCCTCGACAGAGCCTGGCCCGATCTCGCGGGCGGCCTCCAGGGCACCCTTGGCCGCGGCATTGGCGGCCTCTTGCGCTGAGAGTCCGAGCGCCTCCGCCTGCTCCACCGCCCCCTCGATCGCGGCAGCCGCGGTCATGCCGATGTCCTGTCCCAGGTCTCTGGCCGCATGTACGACGCCGTATCCCGCGCCCCACAGGGCGTCGGCTGGGTCAACGTCGGACCCGGCCAAGCCCTCCAGCACCGCGGCAGAGGCCTGGCGGGCGGCCCGGTCCAGCGCCATGCCCGAATCCAGGGCCGCATGCACCGCACCGCTGGTGGCGCCGACAGCCAGCCCCGCTCCGTGCGCGCCCAGGTCGCCAGCCTGCCGCGCCGCCTCCAGCACTGCGCGGCTCACCATCCTCGAGGCGCCGCGCGCGGCCTGACGTCCATGCGTCATTGCCGACGCCGCGTCGCGAATCGACGCGGCGACCTGGTAGGCGGTGACTCCGGCGGCCACGTCCAGCCCGGCGAACCGGGGCACGAACCGCACGGTCGCCTCCGGCACGCGGGACGCCATCGCGAGGCCGGGCACCGTGTTGAGCACACGCATGTTCTCCCGTGTCTGCGCCATCAGCGTGTCCATCACGACCTGCTGGTCGACCTCGCCCTCCTCGCGGACGGTCGCCAGCACCCTGAGGGTGACCAGCCCCATCACGAACGCGACGGCGAACAGGAAGTCGAAGCCCGTCAAGAACACGGCGGGGAACTCGACGGTACGGGCCGGGCTCACCCACTCGAAGGCGATCTGCAGGTGCCTCACGCTGAAGAAGTCCGCGAACAGGCCTCCCAGCAGGGGGCTCGTGCCCGCGCCGACGCTCGCGGCAAGGGTTGCCGCCGTCAGGTACGACGTGGCCTGCGCCCTCGGCGCCATCTTCATCCGTATGGTCGTAGTGGCTATGTTGACGCCGGCGGTGGCGACCCCGATGAGGAGGTGCAGCGCGACCAGCAGCGGCACCGTCAGGGCATGGCGGTCCGGCAGGGTAGTGAAGGTCCAGCCCAGCACAACGAGAAAGAAGAGCGACGTGGACACGGACAGGACGACCTTGCTGCCAAGCTGGTCTACCATCGGCCCCCATACGCGGAGGAACACGACGTTCGCCAGCTGGCTCGCGACGGTGAGGCCGACTACGAGGGAGAGAGGCATCTCCAGCCTCTCCAGCATATATACGGCGAAGAAGGGCAGCGCCAGCTGCGCGGCGAAGTTCCACAGGAACATGAAGTTGATGAGGGGCCGGTAGCCCGGGTCAGAGAAGGGCGCAGCGAGGGTCTCGCGCAGGGACCTGCGGGGGCCCTCCGGGCGGGCCATGCGCGGTTCCGGTATGCGGGCCATGAAGCCTACGGCCGGCCAGCCCAGCAGGACCGCGCCGAACAGAATGGCGATCGAGTAGCCGTATATGACGTCGTCAGCGGCGACGCTTCCCTTCCAGAAGTCGATGTAGGCGGCCGCCGCCATGCTGGATACGGCGGCCGCGATGGTCGCCATCCTGAGCCGCAGTGCGAAGAACGCTCCCAGCGATTTCTGGGGCACCAGGTCCTGCAGCCAGCTGTTCCAGCCGGTCGTCACGAAGGCCAGGGCCGCTCCCCTGACGGCCACCAGGGCCAGCAGAATGGTCACGGCGCCGGCATGGGGCACCGACAGCAGGAAGGGGACCATCGCGACCAACACCCAGGCCCCGTAAGCCACGAAGTACGCGCCAACGGCGTATGGCTTGCGCAAGCCCGTTCGCTCGACGAGGACGAGCGCGAGCATCTGGAGCGGCTGCATGAGGAACGGAAGCGCCGTCATGATGCCGATCTGGGTGTTGTTGGCGCCCATGGCGAGCGCGAACGCCACCAGGAACCCGCCAGAAGCGAACCCGTCCGCCGCAGAGGCCGTGACGGCCTGCCACGTCGTCGCGCGCAGCCCTCCGGCGCGCTCCTCTTCGGTGAGCTCGACCCTGGGCTTAAACAGCCTTACTGCATCCAACTAGGGCCCTAGCCGCTTGGGCCAAAGCCGAGGCCCTTGTTCTTCATGCTGACGCTGGAGGTCCCGCCTATTATCACGTGGTCGAGCAATTGCAGGTCCACCATCTCCGCGGCCCTGGCTACCTTACGCGTGACGAGCACGTCGTCGGGGCTGGGGCTGGGGTCGCCGGACGGGTGGTTGTGTACCATTATCAGCGAAGGGCAGTTGCGACGGATGGCCGGGCTCAGGACCTCGGCGACGCGCACGAGGGACGAGCTCACGTTGCCCTTGTAGACGGTCTCCATGCCCAGGACGTGGTTCTTCGTCGACAGGAGCAGGACCCGCAGCTCCTCCCTGTCGAGGAATCCCATGTCGGACCCGACCACGTTCACCACGTCGTCGGCAGTCGCGATGGTGGGCCGGTCCTCAGGGCTGGCGGCCGAGAGCCTGCGCCCGAATTCCAGCGCGGCGAGGACCTGGCAGGCCTTGGCGTCGCTGACGCCGTGGACCTCGCACAGCTCGTCGTAGTGGATGCGCCCGAGGCCGCGCAGGCCCCCGAGGCTGGCCAGAAGCCGGTTGGACATGTTCAGCACGCTCTCGCCCTTCGACCCGGTGCGCAGGAGTATCGCCACCAGCTCGGCGTTGCTCAGGGCCTGCGCGCCCAGGTTGCGCAACCTCTCGCGGGGCCTGTCCCCGTCGGCCATGTCGCGGATCATCGTAGCGGCGTACGGCCCGGTGCCGTTTGCCGCCGTTGGCTGGTGTGTCTCTATTTTGGCAACCAGTGCTCGGCCCCCCATTTTCGGGATGGGTGAGGCCGGCCCATCCAACGGATTCAGGGATCATAGCACTAACGTTCGCGGGAAGTCAAGCGCATCGACCTAGACAGGCAGGGGCCTGTCACAACCCTGCTGAAGGCCTATGGCGGTAACCGGCGCGGAGTGAGAAGATTCGGCCCGTCTCATGTTGGTGTAAAGAAGTGCCAGCCGAGGAGGGTTACACCTATGTTCCTAGCACCAGTCGCGGTCCATCTTCTCCTCGTCAAGGACGACAAAATCCTCCTACTGAGGAGGTACAACACTGGATACGAAGACGGCAACTACAGCGTGATTGCCGGTCACATCGAGGGTGGCGAGGACCTGAAGACCGCGATGATCCGAGAGGCGAGAGAGGAAGCGGGCATTGAGGTGTCACGTTCCGGGTTGGAAGTCGTGGGAGTGATACATTTCAAGGGGGACGCCGAGTACATTCACTTCTTCCTGGGGGCGTCAGAGTGGTGCGGTGAAGTCACGAACATGGAGCCGGACAAGTGCGACGATCTGAGCTGGTTCGGCATCCATGATCTGCCGGATAACACAGTCCCATACGTCAGGCGAGGCATCGAGAACTTCCGCAGCGGTACCTGGTTCGGCAGCGTTGGTTGGGAACGGGACTCTGCAGATGGGTGAAGCGGGTCCGATCGACCTTACTTTCGACACCATTATATCGTACTGCCTCGTCTATCTCACGAGTCGCGGGAAAGTCCTGCTTATCAGGAAATCCCCGGGGCGGTCACACGCGGGTGAATGGATCGGTCTGGGTGGCAAACTGGAGCCCGGGGAGAAACCGGTGGCAGCCGCTGTTAGAGAGTTCAGGGAGGAGTCAGGCCTGATTCTCAAAGACCCGAGGCTCAGAGGGACATTCGTCTGGATAGACGAGAGTCACTGCGGGGTCATCCACATCGTCACAGGGACTCGCTGGAGCGGAGAACTGTCGGCGTCCGAAGAGGGCGAGCTGCGTTGGCACAGCATCCAGGAGCTGTCTACGCTGGACGACCTGGCCAAGCATCAGCGCCACTTCCTGGACCGAGTTCTGCTCGAAGACCACAACTTCTACTCGGCAGTCATGGTCTACCGAAGCGGCGAGATGGTCAGGTACATGGACGGCGGCTAGTCCATCGTCACGGCCACAGCGTGTTCCGCAGTGGAGACCCTTGGGTAACTAACTGGATCTAGATCGACGCCATCCAAGCTGCCCACCGCCCCCTGGATTCCGGCGTTCGCCGGAATGACGGGTGTGCACAGGTCTCCAATACTGGCCTAGGGGTTTGCTACGTTTTGGGGGCTGCCCTCGAGGAAGGCGATGACGTTGGTGACGCAGCCCTCGTTCAGGCTCTCGACGCCTTCGGGAGTCTGGTCAGCGATGTGCGGCGTGAGTGCGACCTGCTCGCAAGAGAGTATGGGATGGTCGGGCGGCAGGGGCTCCTGGTCGAACACGTCGAGGCCCGCCCCTGCAAGGTGGCCCGAGTTCAGGGCCCCGACCAGCGCATCGGTGTTCACCAGCTCGCCGCGGCCGCCGTTCACGAATATGGCGCCGGGCTTCATCAGGCCGAACTCGCGGGTGCCCAGCATCTCCCTGCTGTCGTCGCTTAGCCTGACCTGGATGCTGACGACGTCGGACTCGCGCAGCAGGTCGTCCAGCTCGACGAACTCTACGCCGAGGGCCTGCGCCCGCTCCGGCGATGGGTTGTAGGTCCACGCGATGACCCTCATGCCCAGGGTGTTGGCGATGCGGGCGACCTCCGCGCCGGTGTTGCCGGTGCCGATGACGCCGATGGTCTTGCCCCTGAGGTAGACGTTCTGGCGGAGGCCCCAGCGGCCGGCCCTCAGCTCGGCGGTCTGGTAGGAAGCGCGCTTCGCCACGGCGAACATCAGCCCGATGATGTGCTCGGCGACGTAGGGGGCGATCTTGCCGGGCTGGTTGCATACGGTCACGCCGCGCTCTTTGGCGGCCTCCAGGTCGACCATGTCGGTGCCGATGGAGCAGGTCGCGATGAGCCGCAGGTCTGGCAGCTGCTCGAGGGCGTCCCGGAACCACTTCACCGCGCCACGGGTGTTCATGATCACCTGCGCGCCCTCGACCCGGGCGAGCTGCTCGTCCAAGGTCGCGGGGCGGTCGGTGAAGACGGTGACGTCGCCGTAGGGCCCCAGTCGGTCGAGGTGGGGCGACCCCTGGACCTGGGGCGGGTCGTCGCCGGGCACTACGATCTTGAGACGCTGATCGGCCATTCGGTCCTCCTCGCTGCTCGGAACTGACGCCTGCTACGGCAAGTCTATGAGGGCGGAGCCGGCCTGCTGGGAGGCGAGGAAGCCGGTGAGGACCTTGACGGTCTTGCGGGCCTCGCGGGCCATGGAGACGCCCTCGCCGCCGTTCTCCATCAGGTCGGCCAGCTCCTCGTAGGCGACCGCGAGATCCTCGGAGGTGTAGGAGCCGGGTACTATGCGGCGGCGGGTGCCGTTCTGCCTGTCCGCGCCCGAAGAGAACACGGTGGCGCTGTCCGCGGTCACGTACAGCTGGCCGTCCGGGCCGGAGAGCTGCAGGGAGAACATGCCCTGGGTCTCCTTCATGCCGCAGTAGAGGGCGCGGACGCCGTTCTCGAACTGGATGAAGCCCATCGCGCCGGGGTCGTTCTCGGGGAGTTTGCCGCCGTCGCCCTTGTAGCTGTCCCAGTCCTCGAACCCCTCCTCGAGCCTGGCCCAGACCTGGGTGGGCTCGGACTCGGCGTACATGCAGATGGTGTCGATCATGTGGGTGCCGTTCCTGAACATCATAGCCCTGGGGCCGCCCAGGGTGCCCACGATGGTCGTGAGGTTGCCGATTGCGCCGCTCCTGATCTCCTCGCGGACCTGAATCCACATGGGCATGTAGCGGCGGGAGTGGTCGACGGTTATGACGACGCCGTTCTCCTCGCACGCCGCGATGAGGTTGTCCGCGTCCTCCAGGCTGGTGGCGAGGGGCTTCTCGCAGAATATGCCCTTCACGCCGGCCTCGGCGGCCTCGATGCCCAGCATGGCGTGGGTGTGGTCGCCGGTGGCGATGGTGAGGATGTCCAGGTTGGACTCGCGCAGCATCTCGCTGAAGTCGGTGTAGTGTCCCACGTCGGGCCACCTGTCGCCCCACGTCTCCCCAAACTCGTCGAGAAGGTCGGGCACGAGGTCGCACACGGCGACGACGTCGAACCGGTCCGAGATCGAGAGGCCCGACGCGTGACTGTGCTCTAACGCGGTGCGGAACGGGGCCGGGGGATCCCCGAACCCCCTTGCCGTGATTCCTCTGAGGCCGACCAGACCAACCCTGTATGCCCTGTCACCCATGGGTCTTCTCCTGTGCTGATGTGCTACAGGCCACTTGTACACCAGCACGCCCTCACTTTCAACCCGGCCGGGGCTCGGGTGAGTTGTCGACAGGGTGCGTTTCCAACCCGATGGGTAACTGTTCAGTATTGATGAGAAGGATGTACCGGACCCGATTCGCTCGCGGCCCAACATGTGAGGGCGACTCGGCGAGTCGCCCCTACCTACATGCGACGGGCTCCCCATCTCATCAAGTCTGAGCAGGTACCCCGATGGCCCGGCAGGGTGATGGTGCGAGCGTGATAGGGTTAGGCCCCGCCGATAGCAGGGACTATTCGCACGCAAGGAGTCAGAAAATGATGCGAGAAGTCGACTGGGGCCTGTTCAAGAAACTGTTCCTGATCTTCTGGGCCGTGGGGATGGTTGGGTACCTGTACGGATGGGTGGACTACTACCTCGTCGGTGCGCAGAGCGTGGGCTGGAATTCCTGGTTGCTGTTGCCGCTGATGAACGCCATCGGTCAGATCGGCCTGTCGGCCGCGGCGCTGGCTGCGGTGTGCGTCATAGGGAAGGGCCTCTTTGCCAAGGCAACGGCCCCCGCGACTGCGGAACCAATAGGGGAGTCCAGTGCAGCACCGGCTTCCGAGTCCTGTTGTGCCGCGCCCCACCACGACGTATCATCCGGTCGCGCCACGGCGCCAATCTCGAATAGCGGGGAGGCGACGATGTACTTCCGAAGGCCGCTGCACAACCTGAGCGGGGTCCTGAGGCCCCTGCCGACCGAGCGCTACATCATGATGACGATGGGCGGGTACTGGCCGGTGATCGACAAGCTGCACAACGGGCACCTGGGCGTGGTGACGCGCGACAGCGACTTCCACGTGGGCGAGCGGGGACGGCTGATCTTCGTGCACTCCCCCGACGGCGGCGAGTCGTGGAGCCACTCGATCGTCATTTCGCAGGAGGGGTCGGACAACCGGAACCCGGCGTTCGGCGTCACCCCGAAGGGCACGCTGCTGGCGTCGTTCATCAAGCAGGTGAACTACACCGATGGGCGGTACGACATCGAGAAGGCGCACCCCACGCCGCTGTACGTGTCGCGCTCGGACGACAACGGGCTGACCTGGACGACGGACCTGGCGAACGTCGACGGCGGCGAGCTGATCGTGAGCTCGCCCTTCGGGAAGATGATCACGCTCGACGACGGCGGCTTCATGATGACGTACTACCTGGGCGGCACCGTCCACCACATCGTCTCCCATGACGACGGCCTCACGTGGAGCGCGCCGACGATGATTTCGGACGACGGATACAACGAGACGGCCCTGTGCAACCTGGGCGGCGGGGGCATCCTGGCCGTGATGCGCGGTAACGGCAACAGGGGAGGCTCCCTGTCGCAGACGCGCTCGGAGGACGACGGCGCGACGTGGTCGGAGCCGGAGCAGCTCACGGAGTCGACGGAACACCCCGGCGACGTTATCAGGCTGCAGGACGGGCGGCTTCTGCTGACGTACGGCAGGCGGACGACGCCCTTCGGCATCCTGGGCCTGGTGAGCCGGGACGACGGCAGGACGTGGGACACGGACAACCGGCTGCTGCTGGTGGCCGATTCGGGCAACGACCAGGGCTACCCCAGCAATATCCAGCGGGACGACGGGGCAATCGTGACGGTGTACTACTCGGATATGCACATCGCCAGCCGCCGCCCTCGGCCGGAGATTATAGGGATACATGGGGCTGCGGTGATCTATCGGCCGGAGGATTTGCCGTAGGACGGCGAGCCTTCACTCAAGGAAACCGGGGCCGGTGGAAGTCAGTGAGGAGGACCTGCCACTATGAGCCTCACCAGCGGGAGGACAATGGCGAGTAGTACCCTCTGCTAATCGCAAGAAGGACCGCGGACTTTCTAACGCCCGTCTTGCCAGCTCCACTTCGCGCCTCCTTTACTGTGCCATTAGAGTGATGACGCACCCAGCACGCTCAATCATCAACCCGCTCACCCTTAGCAGCCGTTCCCCTACCGCATTCTCTATCAAGTATACAAAGATGAAATAGTCCGCCTGGCTCTTAGGGCCATAAAGAGGCCCTTGACCTCCTTCTAGTAGTAGGATTGACAGTCCATCTAGTTCTTCAACCCCGAAGCCCGAGAGAATCTCAGTTAGGTTCTGCTCGATAACATCAGCCTGGCCTTCGGCAATCCAAGGCACACAGTCGAGAGAAACCCTTTCTGGCAGAGATGAAACATCTAGTGTAGGAACAGGAGTTGGCTCCTCAAGCCTTCCACATGAGAGGCATAAGATTACGAATAGGATAGCGACGAATCGAGCATTCAACTGCCTAAACCTGAAACTCGCGAGATGCGAACCGCATAGTTATCAAGCTTCGATCCTAGAGCGTGGGCAGCGACTATGGTCTTTGCCAGTGCCCAACCGGCAGCACTTGGATTCCACTCTGGCATAGAAACGAGTATGCCCTGTCCTGTAGATGAGCGGAGTGCCGAATGGAGATAGAATGGCGTGTCCAGCCGCACCCTTGCCTCATCAGGAACCTCAGCCAGGAGCCTGAACTCGAAATGCCCACTATCATACTGAACAATAGCATCTACCAGTCCTGGAACATCGCCAGTACCGAGTAGTCCTTGGTCAAAGTGAATCACCGCCTCTGTTCTAGTCTGTGTGCTTAGGTTGAACCAGTTTAGCACCCCAACGAGCCACCACTCACACTTATCAAGATGCCAATCGTAGTTGTAACTGGAGGACATGTGCTGACTTCCTAAAGCTACTTGAAAGCCTGACACCGTAGCTCCAAACCGCTGGACAGCGTCACTGAGGCACTGAAGTGCTGCCGGCAATGCACTAGGCGCAAGCCGATCTAGTCCAACCTGTGCCCATCCCACCTGCGAGCCATCAGTCAGCTCTGCTTCGTGCATACCCCACAAACCTGACATGCCTTCATAGCTTTTAGACAGCCAGCCCATCAATTCAGCCCTCTCTCGAAAGACACTATGGAGGTCTTCGTCTGTTGCGTTGATGATCCCATCTCTAGTCATACTCCCGAAGGCCTCAATGAGCAGGTTTGCCTGATAAGGGCGACCTGCGCCGGGTTTGACCCCATATCGTCTTTCTATCATGGCTTCCTCATTGGGCGGGAATACAGTTGACCGCCTTCTCCCTTACTTCTCGGCCAGGCCCATCCCACACTCCTTCGAGGTCAACGTCAATGACCGACCGATAGGTGACAGGCTTGTGCGTACTGGCACATTCCCTTCTCGCTGTTGCTCTTTTGCCGGCCCCGCCGCCAGGAAGAACTCGGTCGTTACGAGTGGATGCCCTCAGTTCTCGTAAACCCTCCGCATCTCCCGGTCGAGCCACTCGAAGGCGTTTTGGTCATCGGAGTCGATAGTGATTCGCCTGCTCTTCTCTCTGCCTAGCTGGGCTATCTCAAACTTCATTGCGTCCTCCGCCTAGTCGCAGTGGTGGTAAACAAAGCCGAGAATCTTTCGGCAGTGGGGACACCAGATTACTATGATGGCCTCAGCTTGTGCCATAGTGTAGTTGGACTCGAAGTCCCGTTGGCCAATTTCCTCCTCGCAGTAAGGACAGATAGGTTTAGGTCGTTCCACACCTGGCTTAACTCCAAATGCCAATCCCTCTAGTGTCATTTGACACTCCTTGGAGTCATTAGTGTGAACTCACAGTTCGACAAGTCAATTGTGATTCCGCTTACTCCTAGTGCTTCCTCTCCTGCCTCATTCCTAACTGAGTAGATAAATATGTAATAGGCATCTACAACCTCTCGGTTCCAGATCCAGCCACCGCCGCCGTTCAAAGCTATGATTCCCAACTCGTCTATCCCTTCCTCCCCAAGACTTGTGAGAACGTCTACTATTCCAGTCACCTGCAAGACCCACAGCACGAACAGGGCTAGGCCCACTACTCCAAGGCCCCCTGCAATCGCCAGCACCGCATAGTCCCACCACCTCACGATTCGCCCTCCCAGGGCTAGGTCAATTCTCGTAGAGCCGCCTCAACCTCGTGAAGTTTCGAGATACGCACAGCATAGTTGGTAGACTTCGACCCTAAGAGGTGGGCAGCATATACAATCCTTGCCAGCACCCAACCAGCAGCGCTAGGCGTCCATTCCGGCATGAGCACAAGCAGCCCTCGACTCGTAGTTGAGCGAAGCTCGGATTGAGTAAAGGTTTGACTGTTCAGCCTAACCCTCTTCTCGACGGGAATCTCGGTCAATAGATGGAACTCAAAGCCTCCGAGGTTCTGCTGTTGGAGCAGGTCTATCAGTGTCGAAACATCATTGTCGCCGAGTAGGTCCTCGTCGAAGTGAACCACTGCCTTCACCCTCTCCTGTGTGTCTAAGTTGAACCAATTGAGCACGCCAGCAAGGTAGTATCGACTTCTGTCGTCTGGAAGCGCGTACTGGTAGCAAGTAGTAACCTGGAAGCCCAACACTACAGCTCCGAACCGGAGTAGAGAATCGCTGAGGCACTGAAACATAGCTGGTAGAACACCGGGTACAGAAATGCGCTCTAGGCCAACCTGTGCCCGGCCTACCAGAGGGTTGTTGTCTATTTCAGCCTCATGCATACTCCATAGAGCCCTAGTTTCTGCCGTAGTCAACCACCCCATTAACTCAGACCTCTCCCGAAAGACGCTATGGAGGTCTTCGTCCGTCGAGTTGATTACCTTTCTTCGGCATTGTTCCCCGAATGCCTCAACAAGAAGTATTGATTCAACATCGAGGCTGCCACCTACTGTACTGTATTCCCTCTTCATGGCTAGGTCTGCCTAGGGACGCAGTCAAGGTTCTTTCGCGACCTCGCTTCTTTCGGACGGTCCCATACACCTGCGAGGTCAACTCGGACAATAGACAAGTAAGAGACAGGCTTATGATTACTAGCGCAGTCTCTTCGTGCCACTGCCCTCTTGCCGCTGCCGCCGCCATGCCGAACGCGCTGTTTGTCGTATCCAACCTCCTCCCATCCGCAGATTTCTTCATCCTGGTCGTTGGTAAGGCAAAGTAATGCGTAGAGCCTGATTTCTGCCCACGCATGAGACGGGCACTTGCCTGGGGTATCAGTTTTCCAAATCCCATGTGCAGATACTGCATTTCCGGTCGAGGACAGATGGGGGTGTTCGGCAACAGGCCTCCACACACAACCCCACGCGAAGCCGAACCTTAGCGAGGCTGACCAATTACCGTATTGCATTTTATATCGACGCCCATCCCCTTCGTACCTCACTTGGACTTGATAGTTTCCTGATCGTGTCAAGTTGAGGGTTCTAGAGCTACTTGATGCAGAGGCATCGGAAGATACACTACTCGGGGAGTTCGTAGTCCAGTTGTCGCCATCGCGCTTCCATCGAATCTGATACCGGCGGATACCCGGCACCAATTGGACGCTCACGGTAGCTGTCGTCGGAGACACACTTACAATCGTTGGAGTCCTGCCGGTTGGCGGGTTAGGCAGTGCCGTCACATTAATGCTTACCGATTCCAACTCTCTGCTCCATCGATCGACAATACTAACCTTGCCAGGCCCTACCGAGCAACCTCTTATTCGCACACTGGCGTTTCTTCCTCCGCTCGGCGGCGGAGAGATGCCACCACCACCCCCCTGCCTGCACGGTTGTCCTACCTTGGCAACGGCACCGGTTGCCTGGAACTTCCAGAAGCCCGCATCCACGTTGCCAGCGCGTACGGTGGTGATTTCACCTACATGGATTGTCCTTTTGTCGGCAGCGATGTAGCGAGTCGTAGGAGTTGCCGTCGGCCCAGTGATTGTCGGGGTCGCACTAGGAGTCGTCGTTGGCGGTGGAGGTCCAACTGTAGGCTGAACGGTTGGAGGTACAGGAGTATAGGTTGGTCTTGGCGGCTGCGTTGGCTGCACCGTAGGCGGCGGAGGCGTAGGAGGCACGGTTGGCGGCGGAGTAGGGGGCACCGTCGGCGGGGGCGTAGGTGGGGTAGGCGGCACGGTTGGCGGCGGCGTAGGGGGCACCGTCGGCGGAGGCGTAGGTGGGGTAGGCGGCACGGTTGGCGGCGGCGTAGGGGGCACCGTCGGCGGAGGCGTAGGTGGGGTAGGCGGCACGGTTGGCGGAGGGGGAGGAGGCGGGGTTGGAGTGTCTGTCGGCCTTGGTCTCGGAGGCCGGGCAGGTTCCGGTGTTGGCGTTGCTGTGCCGACGACTACTGTAGGGACACTCTGTGTAGGCTGCGGCCTTGGCGTTGGGGTATCGGGTACAGGCGTTGAGCACGCATCAGGATTCTCGTCGCAGAAGTCTGGTGGCTCCGGTGTCGGCGTGGCGTGGGTGTGATCCCAGCATGGATGCTGTCCATAACGTCGAGTAGGCCTCATGTCTTGAGCAGGTTGGGGTGGGAATAGTAGGATGTGGTCACGGGTGGTGGCTTGAGTGACCGCCTGTGGGGTTGAACATGACCACCTACAGCGTAAGAGATTCCAAGGCCAAGGCGAGCGTGATACTCAGGGAGCTGGAAGAGGGCGACGAGGTGATCATCACTCGCAGGGGCACGCCATGTGCGAAGCTCACGCCTGTCCCGCCCCTGACAGCGACAAGCCTTCGCTTGCGACCCTGGAGGTCGCGTTGACGTATCTGCCCGACGCCACGTACGAGGACTTGGCGGATATCAAGCCTATCTGGGAAATGTCGATTGGGGATGACTTGGACGCAAGGGGCGGTCGATGAAGCTTGGTCTCGACGCGCGGGGTGGCGTGAATGACGAGTTGCTGGCGTTTGGCGCCCAGCTCGGAGCGACCGACGTCATCGGCGGCGGGCTCCCGGAGGACGGGAGCTACTGGGAGTACCTCGACCTTCTGCGGCTCCGGGCGAGGGTCGAGTCCGCGGGGATGAAACTCACTGCCATCGAAAACCTGCCGCAGCAGTGGATGGACAAGATCAAGCTTGGCCTACCGGGTCGGGACGAGCAGATCGACAACGTCTGCAAGACCCTGCGCAACATGGGCGCGGCCGGTGTTCCGATTCTCGGGTACAACTTCATGCCGATGCGCAGCAGGACCGGCTACGCGTGGCGTACCTCATTTCACGCGCGCGGTCGGGGCGGCTCCCAGGTCTCCAGCTTCGACTACGAGCTCGTTCGAGACGCGCCGTTGACTGAGCACGGCGAGGTATCGGACGCTGAAATGTGGTCGAACTACGAGTACTTCTTGAAGGCGGTCGTGCCGGTGGCCGAGCAGGCCGGCGTCAGGATCGGTGTTCACCCCGACGATCCGCCCATCTCCCCGCTAGCCGGACTGCCACGTATCCTGCGGAGCCACGAGGCGCTCCAGCGTCAATGCGATACCGTATCCAGCGACTACAGCGGCCTCGAGTTCTGCCAGGGCACCGTGGCGGAGATGCCCGAAGACGTGATCGGAGCCATCCGGCGGTTCGGCGGTCAGGGCAAGATCTTCTATGTCCACTTCCGAAACGTCTCGGGCACCATCCCGAGGTTCCGGGAGACGTTCATCGACGAGGGCCACGTGGACATGCTCGAGGCGATGCGAGCCTACCACGAGGTCGGCTACGACGGGCCGTTCATCCCGGACCACGTGCCGTCAATTGGCATCGGTTCGCCCGGCTGGTCCAGTTACGCCTCCGAGGCCTACGCGATGGGCTACATCAAGGCCCTCATCGACGAGGTTACCGGCGGCGCGTAAGCGACTGTATCGGCGCAGGTCAACTCACCAGGGGCACGGCAACAGTTCAGGCTTCGTGGGATTCTTCTCTACACACGACTCGATTACCACGGCTGTGACATCGTCGTCCCAGTTGAACGCGTAGGGCCCGCGCTCCACGACACTTGCGTTTCCAGCCCTTGTCTTGAGCCACTGGGTTGGAATGGTTAGGATGTGGTCACGGGCGGTGGCTTAAGTGACCACTTGGGAGGTTGACCGTGACCACCTACAGCGTAAGAGAGTTCAAGGCGAAGGCCAGCGCGATACTCAGGGGGTTGGAAGACGGCGATGAGGTGATCATCACTCGCAGGGGCAAGCCCTGTGCGAAGCTCACGCCCGTTCCGCCCCCCGACAGCGACAAGCCTTCGCTTGCGACCCTAGAGGGCGCCTTGACGTTCCTGCCCGACGCCACATACGAGGACCTCCTGGAGGTCCAGTCCATGTGGGAGCCGCGAGTCCCTCCGACTGACGACGTGTAGAGCAGCCGTGCTGAATGGCACCGCCCTATTCGTGGTAGATACTCATGCCTTGTGGTGGTATCTGCGGTTTCCCGAACGGCTCTCGCCCGCCGCCTCAGCCATATTTCGGTTGGCCGAGACAGGCAATGCGACGATCATAGTTCCCGCCATTGCCGTTGCCGAACTCTACTTCCTGTCGGTCAAGATGAGGAAGCCGTTCGTCCCTTCCGAACTGCTGGATGCGCTTGCGTCCGTTGGAGGGATAGAGCTCTCTAGCCTCGGGAGAGCGCAACTCGAACGGGTCGACGAGCTCCACGAGGTCCCAGAGATGCACGATCGCCTCATCGCCGCAGAGTCATTTGTGCGCAACGCCCCAGTTGTCACACGGGACGAGGCACTTACTAACTCTCCTCGCGTGCAGACAATCTGGTAGAAGAGCCCCCTAGCTACCGCCCAGCACGTCCTCCAGCTCCTGTAGCTCCTCGTCCGACAGGTGCCAGCCTGAGGCGCTGGCGTTGGCCTTCACCTGTTCCGTCCTGGTGGCGCCGGCTATGACGGAGCCTACCAGGGGGTTGGCTAGCAGCCAGGCGATGGCCAGCTCGACCATGGTGCGGCCCCGGTCGGAGGCGAAGGCCTCCAGGGCCTCGAGCACATCGTAGTTCGCGCTGCCCAGGGTCGCCTTCGCCCTGGGCGAATCGTCGCCGAGGCGGGTGCCCTCGGGGGCGGGCTCGCCGCGCCGGTACTTGCCGGTGAGCAGGCCGTTGGCGAGGGGGAAGTAGGGCAGGATGCCCACACCGTAGGCCTCGCAGCACGGCACGAGCTCCTTCTCGATGTCGCGCTGGAGCATGGAGTAGGGCGGCTGGACGCTGGCGAAGGGCTCGGAGCCGACGGCGATCGCCCGCTCCATCGCCTGGGCGAGCTGCCAGCCCGCGAAGTTGGAGCAGCCCGTGTACCGGACCTTGCCCGACCTGACCAGGTCGTCGAGGGTCCTCAGCGTCTCGTCAATGGGCGTCGCGGGGTCGGGGAAGTGGATTTGGTAGAGGTCGACATAGTCGGTCCGAAGGCGGCGCAGGCTGCCCTCGACCTGGTCGAGGATGTGCTTCCTGGACGCGCCCGCCATGTTCGGCCCATCGCCGCGGGATGTCGCAACCTTGGTCGCGATGACGGCCTCGCCGCGGCGGCCTTCGAGGGCCCGCCCGATGTACTCTTCGGAGAGCGAGTCGCCGTAGCTGTTGGCGGTGTCGATGGTGTTCACGCCCTCATCGAGGGAAGCGAGGACTACGCGCTCCGTTGCCTCGTAGTCGAGCCTGCGGCCAAAGTTGTTGGTGCCGAGCCCGACGACGGACACGTCGAGCCCCGAGCTACCGAGTTTCCTATATTCCAATGGGTGACCTCCTGACAGTCTTAGGAAAAAATGTTATCACAGCCCAATGGCGAAGCGTCCCCGCTCAATACAGTAGAAGCCTGTCGTTCAGCCTACCCGACCGCCAGCAGCCTGGGCAGCCTCCCGAGGCCGCACGCGTTCCACGATGTCATCTCCCGATTCGATCTCCGCAACGCGCAGCTCGAATGTCTTTTGGAGGTTCAGCCAAAGCTGCGGCGTCGTGCCAAAGTAACGGGACAGGCGCAGAGCCGTGTCGGCGCTAATGCCGCGTCGTCCGCCAATGATCGCCGTGATTCGATTAGTGGGTACGCCCAACTCCTTGGCCAGGGCGTTGGCCGACATGCCGAGCTCCTGTAGCTCCTCGCGTAGTATCTCCCCGGGATGCACTGGTCTCATACGGTTGGTTGTCTCCATTGATTCTCCTACAGGGATGACGACCATCAAGAATCGATCTATTCGAGTATCATAACCATAGCTGGCGTGTCGGACCCAAGGTGGCGGCCCTGCCCTAGGACACCGCGAGGGCGGGTTTCAAACCCGCCCCTACAGGGTGACGCCCTATAGATGTAGTGTCCACCAAAGAGGCGGTGGATAAGGGCTGGACTGAAGAAGGAGGACTCGCGATGCTGGGTCAGGTCCATGAGCACATTGTGAAGGAGCTTGGGGAGAGCAGCCGCACGGATACGATTTTCGTGCTGACGGCTATCGTGTTCAACCTGATCGTGCTTGGCATCAACTTCGGCGTAGCCTCGGAGGCAGCGACGGACAGGGGCGATGCCACGTACGACATCATACTGGCGATCTTCATCGTCATGACGGTGCTGCTGAACGTCGTGGCGGTGGCGGCGCTGGTGCTGGGTCGGCGGACCCGAGGCATACTGCTCAGCGGGCTGGTCGCGATGTACCGCGACAACGATGTCGACAAGTACTATGAGCCGGCCCTCATGTCGAACTATGGCGTCCGCTACCTGCTCTTCGCCGGGGTGATCGCGACCCTAGCGGTCACGGCGATCATAGTGCCGCTGATCATCCGGTTCACGGAATCGGGCTGATCGCGCCACGGTCGCCTGTCACCAGAGGACGGCGCCGTATGCGACGATTGCCGATTCTTGGATGTGCTCCGGGGCCTAGGACTGGATACTCTAGACTCACAAACGAAGTGCAACACCTGGTTAAGGTGTTGCCATGGGAAAGCGTTATGGACATGTCACCATTGAAGAGCGGTGTGAGATTGCCCGGCTACAAACCGAGGGTCGCTCGATCCGGCAAATCGCTGCAGGTCTGGATCGCTCGCCATCAACAGTTGCTCGGGAGCTGAAGCGCAATGGGTCACAGACCGGTGGGTACAAGCCAGTGTATGCCGACCAGCAGGCGCGTGCCCGAAGGTGGCGCGGTTCGCGCATGGAGCGGGACGATACTCTCCGTTCACGAGTGCTCTCACACCTCGCACAGGGCTGGTCTCCAGAGCAGGTCGCCGGTCGGCTTAAGTTGCAGGCTGGCAGAGTGGTCATCTCTCATGAGAGCATCTACCGGTTCATCTACGGCCAGCTTGCCCGCACGCAGGACTATGCCTGGAGACACTACCTCCCTCGTGCCAAGTCGAAACGGGGTTGGCGGGGACGCAAAGGTGGCAGTCCTGCATCCTTCATTGCTATGCGACGACCCCTCGCCGAGCGTCCACGAAGCGCCGCAGACCGCCGCACTCCTGGCCACTGGGAGGCGGACCTGATGCTGTTCAGAACCTATGGACATGCGGTGTTGGCCATGCACGAACGCCACTCGCGTATCCTCATTGCGGTCCGGCCACCCGGCAAGGCATCCGGCCCCATCGCCGACGCTATGGCCCAGATCCTAGGCCAGCTGCCACCCCATTGTCGAAGGTCCGTTGCCTTCGACAATGGCACCGAGTTCGCCCTCCATCACCAACTCCACGATCTGGGCATCGAAACCTTCTTCTGCGACATCCGCTCTCCCTGGCAGAAGGGAGGCATCGAAAACGCCATCGGCCGGTTGAGACGAAATCTGCCCCGCAAGACAGACCTGACGGCTCTGCCAAACGACCAGTTCACAAACTTGATCCAAGCCTACAACAATACCCCGCGCAAGTGCCTGGGTTACAAGACCCCGGCAGAAATCTTTATGCACCAAGTGTTGCACTTGAAATGTGAATCCACCTACCGGCTTTCGCCGGTATGACGGATTAGGCGCAGCTGATCTCGTTCAGATAGATGTGAGACGGGCGAAGTTGTAAACAAACAAGAAAGGGACCATCCTTTGGGTGAGAACAATCCGAAGGAGGTCCCTTCCATGAGGGTAGTAGGACTACCCAGGTCATTCTACCAGCTTGCCAAGACGAGTCCAGGAGACCTGCCTGGCGAAGCTCAGGAGCGATTGCGCTGGGTGAGCTGCTGGCAGACGCTGAGACAGCAGGGGCTGACCAGTTCAGGGGCTGCAGAGGCTCTGGGGCTGCCCCGGTCCACCCTGTACCGGTGGGACAGATCGCTCAGAGAGTCAGGGCCGGAGGGTCTATGCACCAAGAGCCGTCGTCCTCGAAGGGTGCGACAGCCTACGTGGAGTCCCGAGTTGTCCCAAGCGGTGCTGGAGCTGAGGGAGCAGTATCCCCGCTGGGGCAAGGACAAGCTGGTGGTGTTGCTGACCCGTCAGGGATGGCAGGTGTCCACATCGATGGTGGGCCGGATACTGACTCGCCTGAAGGCCAGTGGCATACTCAAAGAGCCGGTACGACATGGCCTGCCTGTACGCAGGCAGGCCCGCAAGCGTCCCTACGCGGTTCGCAAACCCAGAGAGTATCGTGCCAGAGAGCCTGGGGACATAGTCCAAGTGGACACTCTGGACATCCGTCCCCTGCCAGGCGTGGTGCTCAAGCACTTCACCGCAAGGGATGTGGTCTCACGATGGGACGTGCTCGAGGTACACACCAGGGCAACGTCCACGCTGGCGGCCCAGTTCCTCGATTCTATGCGGCGACGGTTCCCCTTCCCTATCAAGGCCGTCCAAGTGGATGGAGGCTCGGAGTTCCAGGCCGCCTTCGAGTCTGCGTGCCAGAACCACGGCATCATGCTCTTCGTACTGCCGCCGCGCTCACCCAAGCTCAACGGCCATGTGGAGAGAGGTCAGCGCACTCACACCGAGGAGTTCTACGAGCTGTATGACGGCGACGTCGAGATGATCCCCCTCAACCGAGCCCTCCTGGGGTGGGAGCGCGTCTATGACACGATCCGACCTCACCACTCGCTGGACGGACTCACTCCGGCCGAGTATCTTGAGCAGCACCATCCAAGCTTGGTCTCAGCTCCTCTGTCTCATATGTACTGAACGAGTACAGCAGCTTTTCTCTGCGGGGTGGCGGATGTATGCTTAGCCCGCCGGGGAGGGCGGGTTTGAAACCCGCCCCTACAGCCTGGAAGACCTGAGGCACTGGAAAGGCGGCGCGCAATGACATTCTCCTTCATACAGATCGCTGACCCGCAGTTCGGCATGCACTCGCATCTCAGCGGGTTCGACAACCCCGCCGTGGACAGGATGGCGAACCTGGGGCTGATGGTCGAGCCGATGCCGAAGGCCGAGAACATGGACTTCGAGACGGCCAACTACGGCAAGGTGATCGACGCCGTCAACAGGCTCCGCCCGGCGTTCGTCGCGACGTGCGGCGACATGACGAACGACCAGGACAACCCCTTCGAAGAGCACGCCGAGCTGATGCGCGTGACCGCCGGGCTCTCGGACGACATCCCGATGCACTGGGTCTCGGGCAACCACGACGTGCGGGGTCAGCCTACGCACGAGTCGCTGGAGCGGTACCGGGGGATGTACGGCGACGACGTGTACTCGTTCGACCACGAGGATAGCCACTTCGTGGTGCTGAACAGCACGGTGATCAAGAATTCGGTCGACGTGGAGGACGAGTGCGAGCAGCAGCTCGCGTTCCTCGAAGCGGACCTGCGGGAGGCCAGCGCGAAGGGCAGCCGCCACAAGGTGGTGTTCACCCACCACCCGCCGTTCCTGGTCTACCTGGAGGAGGCCCACAACTGGCTGGTGCTGCCGCCTGAGCGCAGGCTGCCGATGGTCGACCTGTTCCTCGAGACCGGCGTAACGCACGTATTTTCCGGCCACTGGCACCGCAACCACCACGGCTACTACAAGGACCTGGAGGTGGTAGTGACCAGCGCGGTCGGCTACCCGCTCGGCCCCGACCCGTCCGGGCTGAGGGTCGTGCAGGTCGGCGACGACGGCATCCGGCACAAGTTCTTCCCGATCGACGACCTGCCAGACAGCCTGGACCTGGGTGCAGGGGGCTGATCATGGACCGGGAAGCGCGTCGCAGCCAACTCTACGGCCTCCTGGGTGACCTGCCCGACCGGGACCGGCCAATCTCGGCCCGGACGGTAGATGAGGAGCGGCGGCCCGGGTACGTGCTGGAGAGGCTGGTGCTGGACCTGAACGGCGAGGAGGACGTGCCGGCCTACCTTACCCGCCCCCTCGACGCACGGGGCCGCATCCCGTACGTGCTGTACAACCACGCCCACGGCGGCAACTACGAGCTGGGCAAGGACGAGCTGCTGGATGGCCGCAAGGCGCTGTACGACCCGCCGTACGCCGAGGTGCTGGCGGGCATGGGCTACGGCGCGCTGTGCATCGACACGTGGGCGTTCGGGGAGCGGCGCGGGCTGACGGAGCTCTCGATCTTCAAGCGGATGCTCTGGTACGGCCAGGTGATGTGGGGGATGATGGTGTACGACAGCATCCGCGCGGTCGACTACCTGGTGTCGCGCGACGACGTGGACCCCGGGCGCATCGCCACGATGGGGATCTCGATGGGCAGCACGATGGCGTGGTGGACGGCGGCGCTGGACACGCGGATCAAAGTCTGCATCGACATCTGCTGCCTGACGGACTTTCACTCGCTCGTGGCCAGGGGACTGAACCACCACGGCGTCTACTACTTCGTGCCCAGCCTGCTGAAACACTTCACGACGGGCCAGATCAACGGGCTCATCGCCCCACGGGCGCACCTGGGACTTGCCGGGAACTACGACCCGCTGACGCCTCAGGAGGGGCTGGACCGGATCGACGCAGAGGTGAGCGCGGCATACGAGGAGGCGGGGGCTCCGGAGGCGTGGCGGCTCTCCCGGTACGAAATCGGCCACTTCGAGACGGCGGCCATGCGAGCGGAGATCGTCGAGTACCTGCGCGAGTGGCTGTAGGGAAGATCGTTCGCCCTGAGCTTGTCGAAGGGCAGTGCTCAGCAGCTCACCCGATACTCGAAGGAGGATAGGCATGAAAATCACCGGTGTCAGGCCATGGATGATCGAGGCCCCTAGCTATGGCGATCCGCGACGCCCGGCCCACACCCTCGTCTTCGTCGAGGTGTCGACGGACGAGGGGCTCACGGGCTGGGGAGAGATAACCTCGTACCCAGGCGAGGTGGCGAACCGGGTCGTTGCAGGCGTCATCCGCGACGCCGCCGAGCTGATCATCGGCCATGACCCGTCGCAGATCGAGCTGATCTGGAACACGCTATTCCGCCACTTCACCTACGTCGGAACGCGGGGCGCAATCAGCGCGATGGTGAGCGGGATCGACATCGCGCTGTGGGACATCAGGGGCAAGGCGCTGGGGCTGCCCGTGTACCAGCTGCTGGGCGGCGGGGTGCGCGACAGGATCGGCCTGTACACGCACCCGGCTCCACACGACAAGCCGGAGGAGGCCGCCGCCGAGGCCAGGGAGATCGTAGACTCGGGTCACCGGGCCCTAAAACTGGACCCGTACTGGTCCGAGATGCGCCCCAAGGGCCTCTTGTATCTGGACGGGCAGGTCAGCCCCGAGACGGCCGAGCGGGCCGTAGAAATAGTCGCGGCGATACGTGAGGAGGTCGGCCCCAGGATCGAGATCCTGATCGACGCCCATGGCAACTTCAACGTGCCGACCGCCATATACCTGGCCAAGAGCCTTGCGCCCTACGACATCCACTGGTTCGAGGAGCCGGTGCCGGCAGAGAGCTACCACGCCCTGAAGCAGGTGCGGGAGCAGGTGCCGGTGCGAATCTGCGTGGGCGAGCGGCTGCACACCAGGTACCAGTTCCTGCCCGTGCTGGAGGACAACCTGGCAGACTTCATCATGCCGGACGTGACGTGGACCGGGGGCATAAGCGAGCTGAAGAAGATATCGACGATGGCCGAGGCCTACTACGTGCCGGTGTCGCCCCACGACGCCTCGGGGCCGATCAACGTGCTGGCCGGGGCGCACGTGATGATGACGGTGCCGAACTTCTACAAGCTGGAGACGAGCCGGTACCGGCTGGACATGTACGACGCCTTCATCGACGAGCCGCTGGACGTGCGGAGCGGCGACCTGTACCTGCCAGACCGCCCGGGCCTGGGCGTGGAGCTGGTGAGGGAGTACCTGGAGGCGCACGAGGTCACGTAGGGGTGGGGCAGCTGTACCGCAAGCGGGGAAACCCACCCACGTCGTCAGCGGGTGAGTGTGCGAATGGTGAAGTCCTCGAACCGCGTGGACTTGCCTTCGAGGCCGTCGCCGGTGAAGTACGCCCCCAATGCGCTCACACTGCCGGGTTCCGTGAGCCCTCGCAGGTCGAGGTCCGCGATGTGGTGCCCGTTAACTGAGAGCATACCCTCATCACCATCGGCGACGACGCGGATGAAGTTGCTGCCATCAGCGCTTGCATCTATGTGTTCTGAGTAGCCGGCCGCAAGCCGCTCGCGGTCTGAGCCTGAGCCCAGGATGTGATACCACACGTTGCTATCAGTAACTATGACCACATGGAACCGGCTGGGGCTCAGATGCCTGAACAGGAAGCCACTGCTCCAGCTGCCCTGGTCGCGGGGGAACGGATTGTGGAAGTGCGCATCTATGATCGCGTCCGCCGTCGTCACGCCAGGCGCGGGGTATGCATCGATAAGCCCGTCGTCAGGGTCGTGTGCTATCGAGCCGTCCACGGGGCCGAAGATTACCCGTGAAGCGGGGAGTGGCGTTGCCGTGGGGGCCGGCGTGGGCGTAGCCGTGGGGAGAGGCTCCGCTGTAAGCCGGGCCACCAACGCCTCCAGCACGGAGAGCCTTTGCTCCAGGGTGGCGAGTCTGCCTTCGATGGACGCCAGCCTGGCGTCCATGCTGCCGGGCGCTGGTGTGGGCGCCGGCGTTGGAGTGGCCCCCGGCGGTGCGCACGCGGGGAGCCCACGGTCCACCTTGTACTCCCGGGTCAGCGTCAGGTTGTATGGCACGCAGCCTGTGAAGCTGTTGCGGTGGAGCCACAGCCTGTCCAGCGTCAGATTGTTCAGATACTCGGGTATCTGCCCGCCCAGGTTGTTGTCCGAGACGAACAGGCCGGTCAGGTTGGACAGATTACCCAGCTCCGCGGGTAGGGCGCCCGAGAGCTCATTGGTATAGAGCCAAAGCTCCTCCAGCATCGTCAGGCTGCCAATATCCGCCGGTATCCGGCCGCTCAGCCCCTTCCTGTGGAGCTGGACCCTGGTTACCCTCTGGGTACTCCCACCCAGTGTGATGCCGTCCCACCTGGAGATGGACGTATCCGCCGCCCAGTTCAGCGCCGCCGTGCCCCGCAGCGTATCCCTGGCTGCCAGCAGCGCGTTGCAGTCCGCGAGCAGGCCGGTGTTGGACTTGTCCGTCACTGCGGCGCCGCACGTCTCAGGTCCCGTCGACGTCGGAATCATGGGCGTCCCGCTGTGGCCGTATACCTTGATGCTCCAGGCCCTGAGGGTGCCGCCGCTAGGGGCGATAGTGTCGGTGAGGTGCAGCTTCCACTCGCCGTTCGGGTCTTCGCCCAAGTGGCGTGCGGAGCCGAATCGGAATGCGCCGTCCAACGGGATGTAGAGGGTGCGCCCCCGGTCGTCGGACAGGTGGCGGGTGTTGTATGGGACCGCCAGCTTCGACATTGCGCCGGATGGGGACTCCAGCTCTATGTCCATGTCGCGGAACGACGTGTGGTCGAAGTCGACCTCGACCTCGACGAACTCGGTGAAGCTAATGTCAGTATCCAGCGCGAGGCTCTCGGTCACGGTCACTGTGCCCCTGGCGTTGGGAGCGGGGAGGGACCTGTCGAGGGACCCGGACGAAGCTGTGCTTTCTTGCAATGGCGGCGCGGTTATCCATCGCTTCGCCAAGTCCAGCGCTGCACCCGCGTCGACCACCCCGAAACCATACTCATGGTTGAAGAGGTAGCGGTCCGAGGCGGCGGCGGACCCGTACTGGCGCGCGCCGTGCTCCCAGCCTGCGTTGCCTGGGTCGTTCTTCCGGGCGGTGGCAGCCAGGACCAGCTTCAGGTCCCGCCAGGTCAGGTCCGGACTCGCGTCGCGCAGCAGGGCCGCCACGCCCGCAACGATCGGAGCCGCCGCGGACGTGCCTCCGAATTCCTCGAAGTAGCGGTCGCTGTTCTCCGTAGTGAGGATGCCCTGATGGAGGTCTGTGAGGTCGTTGGAGGGGGCGCAGAGCCACAGGTTCGCGCCCATCTCGGAGAAGCCGCTCCTGGTGTCATGGTCGTTCACCGCGCATACGGCTGTTACACCGTAGTAGTTGGCCAGCACGTCGAGGTTGGAGTCGTCTCCGAGCTCATGGCCGTTGCCCGCGGCGAAGGCGTAGAAGACACCCTTGCCTCCGTAGCCGGTCCTGAGGCTGGCATTGATAGTCTGTTCCCATATCGCGTCGGTCTGGCTCAATCCCGGACCGTCGACCGGGCCCCAGCTGTTGTTGGAGACGGCCGTCGTATCCCGATTGCGGGCCATGGCGTCCGCTCTATGGAAGATCGTGGTCGGACCCGCCAGGTAGTTGTAGCCATACACCGTGGCCCTCGGAGCCACGCCGCGCACTCCAATGTCGTTGTCTCGCGCGGCGATCAAGCCGGCTACATGGGTGCCGTGGTGCTCCAGGGGGGTGTGTATGTCACCGCCGCCGGTGTAGTCGTGATTGCGGGACGAGTCCACGTTGTCCCTGAGGTCCTCGTGGGTGTGGTACATCCCGTCGTCCACGACCGCGACGTTAACGCCCTCGCCCGTGACGCCCCGCGCCCATACGGACTCGACGTTGACGTGTCCCGCCCCGTTGCTGTTCAGGTGCCACTGGCATGAATACAGCGGGTCCCTGATCGCCGGCTTGTTCAGCGCGCGTGTCCTGGCCTCGCACTCTTCGATGTATTTCGTATACCCGGTGTCCTCGAAGGCGTAGATGGTGTAGGGCACGGGATGGGACGTGACGCCGGCGGGGGTCGTGATCTTGAAGTAGTAGGTGCCGGGTCCGAAGTCGTCCCTGATGATGAACCCCGCCGGTTGGCGGTCTCCCTCGATCGTGGCACTGATCTCGTATACATTGACGGAGACCTCCGCGCCCTCGGCGTCGAGCACCTCGACGGACAGGGGCGCAACGGGCTTAACGCCGAAGTCATCGGCGTCGATAGGGTAAGTGCGGAACGAGTTTATTGCCTGGACTTCCATATTGGTGGACTCGGTAAAGTCCATCCTGAAGAAGTCGGCGTTCCCAGCAGTGTCGATCCTTCCGGGCGCCAGGGACCCTAGACCAAGGCTAGTGGCAGTGCCGACGGTGCTGCCCGGATCGGTTACAGCCTGGGCGTGCACCCTGTAGCTTCCAGTTTCCCTCCGGCCGGTGTCCGGGTCGAGATAGCCGCGCACGGCGAGGAAGTAGACACCCCCCGGCAGGACCCACCTGATGTGGAACCCCGCTCGCTGGCTTCCAATGAAGCCGTCATCGTTGGCCACCAGCAGGTTGGCGCCGCTGTCGTAGAGCCACGCCACCGAGTCCAGCTCCCCAGTGGCGTAAACCCAAACGTCGGTCGAGCCGGAGCGGTTCGAAAGATCCAGCCTGAAGACATCCCGGTCGTCGCTGTGACCGATGCGCCCGGCTCGCGACGACCCCAGGGGCAGATTGGTGGCCGCGCCGAAGCTGTCGCCGTGGTCGTCCCCCGCCTGCCCCCATGCGCCGCCCGTGTTCAGGACCAGACAAGCCACGACGTACATCGCTGGGAGAACGATCTTCCAACCTCCCAGACGCTGCACGAATGCGTAGCCGGCTGTGCCGCGTAGATGGGGACCCATCCCCAACGACGGCCTCCGGGCAAGCGCTATCGCGGACGCCCCTAGCTTACCGGGCTGCATCGACCCCATGCCTTCCCACTGCGGGCGAACCATCGGACAAGGACGACTCCCCTATCGCGTCGGCTTGGGTGGGGTGCCCGTGAGCCCGGATACCGCTTCCTCCAGCGAAGCGACCCTCTTCTCGACGTCCCCGAGTCTGCCCTCGACGGCCGTCAGCCTGTCATCGGTGTTGCCGGGCGTTTCCGTGGGCGCCGGCGTGGGTGTCGCCCCCGGGGGCGCGGGCGTCGGCGTAACGGTCGGAACCGGCGTGCGCGTGGGGCCCGTCGCTCCGCACGTGGGCAGATTCAGGCTCGCCGAGTCGTTGTCGCTCACCTGCGCGAAGGTGGAGGGGACGCAACCGCTCAGGCTGTTGCCCGCAAGCCGCCACCGGGTCAGGTTGGCCAGGTTGTTGAGCTCCTCCGGTATCTGCCCGGTCAGGCTGTTACCGCTCAGGTCGAGCGTCGTCAGGGCCGACAGGCTGCCGAGCGCGGCGGGGATGACGCCGTCGAGGCCCCGGTTGGGGAGCGACAGCCCGGTCACCCTGCCGCCCTGTACCGCTATGCCGTCCCACTGCTCGATCGAGCGTCCCGACCACCAGTTCAGGCTGCCGCTGCCCCTGAGCGCCGACTTCAAGCCCAGCAGAATCTCGCAGTCCGAGACCAGTCCGGTGTTGGACCTATCCGCCACCGCGTCGCCGCATAGCCCGGAGGCGTAAGCTATGTCGGCAGGCGAGCCCCGGTCCATGCCAACCACGACCACCAGTGCGGCTGCCACTACCAGCAAGACCGTTGCCGCCAGTATTGTAGAAAATCGCCTTTGCCCGGTCATGCTTGACTCCTGATGCCTGTCGGTGTGGCTTCACTGAGACACAGGCACGGATTATCGGCGGAATCAGTCAAGGCCACAAGTAATGCCAACAGGCCAGGACCTCCACATTACGGGACGAACGGCGTGTCGGACTGCTTCCGGGATTGGGTTGCGGACCGCGCAGGTACGACACGCCTGACCATCTCGCCAGCTCCAACGTCGTGCACCACAAAAGGGCGACGCCTTGCAACCCAGAAAGGCCAAGTACCGGAAGCACATCCGGCCCAGGGCGCGTGAGAGAAATGTACGGACGCAGGGCGGAGAGGGGAGCGGCGGTCTTGCGGCAAGCGACTGACGGGCCGGACGATGCCGCGCTGCCCACGGTCGGGGGGACAATCGGGGCGCTCTGCCGTCGGTGTCGGAGTTAGGGGTGATGGCGACCCAGGTGCTGGTATCACATTTGCCTAATGTGCAGTCCTTACTCGCCGCCCCTCGAAAGACCGGTCGTATGATGCGATGCGGACGATTACCTGCCCTGGGGAACCTTCTGGCCTACCGCCTCACAGTGACAGTCTTGAGATCTACCTTAGTGATGTACTCATCGCTGCCGGGGTCGAGGAAGCTGGCCCCCACGACCAACACGAACTTCTTGTTCACGAGGGAGGCGCTAGGCTTCCACGTTAAGTTGCTAACGGCCTTCTGCTCGGCATCGCCAACAACGGTGACTCTCCTAAGTATCTCGGAGTCCTGAATCCGGTCATCGTTGTTCACGTCCGCCCACCAGAGGAAGGTAGCTGTGCCGACACCTGGGTACACTCCGGTCGCCGTAGCTTTGTAATCCGTACCTGCGACCTTAGCGATGTCCGGCCCCTCTAGCGTGACAGTCTTCGGCTGCACATCGCAGGCCGCCATCGTCAGAACCGCCACGACTCCTATCAACGCCAATCCTATCTTCTTCATCCTATCGACTCCCTCTCTGTACCCCGTGCCTTTCAGCAAAGGTACGGACCCTAGTGTGTCCGCAGACCCATTCATCACTCACAACAACTCATAATATGGAGTCCTACGAATCACACGAATTCTCATGTTAGCGAGGGATTCCCGTTCGTCCAGAGACTATAGTCTATGGACGAATAGCCCATGTGTTGGTAGCGTCCGCCGACAAGGTGGACGCTTATCAGTCGGCATTTGGCCGACACATACGCCATATGCGGGCGCTACGGGGATCCACACAGGAGGAGGTGGCCCACCGTGCGGGCGTCCACGTGACCTACCTCTCCGGCATAGAGCGGGGTCTGCGGAACCCGTCGCTGAAGTACATACGGGGCATCGCCGAGGCCCTGGGCGCGAGCACGGGGGAGCTGTTCTCGTTCGAGCTGGGGGGCGACTTCGAGCACCGTCCGTTCCACAGGGGGGCTGGCGATCGGTCCTAGCCCCCGACCGGCGCGAATGTGGATTCCCACCGGCGTAGAGCCTTGAATAGACTCCCATGAGGCCTTATGCACGGCATGGGAGGGCATTGCCTTCATAGCTGAGCCCCGCCTCTGGATTCCGGCCTTCGCCGGAATGACGGGGGGCTACTCAAAGGTCTCCCGGCGCGGAGAAGTCCTAGCGGGGGCGCATGTGGGGGAAGAGGACGACCTCGCGGATGGAGCGGCGGCCGGAGAAGAGCATGACGAGCCTGTCGATGCCGATGCCGAGCCCGCCGGTGGGCGGCATGCCGTACTCCATGGCCAGCACGAAGTCCTCGTCCAGCCGGTCCATGTACTCGTCCTGGAACTGGGCGTGCAGGGCCTCCTGCTGCTCGAGGCGCGCGCGCTGGTCGATGGGGTCGTTCAGCTCGGTGAAGGAGTTGCACACCTCCATGCCCGCGATGAACCCCTCGAACCGCTCGACAAGCTCGGGCCGACCGCGCTTCTTCTTGGCGAGCGGGGACATCTCGACCGGGTAGTCGACCAGGAAGGACGGCTGGACCAGGTTAGGCTCGACGGCGTCGGAGACCAGCTTGTCGAGCAGGCCGCCCCAGCTCATCTGCCGCCCCACGTCGAACCCGGCGGCCTTCATCTCGGCGCTCAGCGAGTCGATGTCCGGGCACTCCAGGAAGTCGATGCCGGACCGGCGCATGATCTCCTCGCGCAGATCGAGCCTCGGCCACGGCGGGGACAGCTCGATGGTCTCGCCCTCGAACTCGATGGTCGTCGTGCCGAGCACTTCCGACGCGAGGCCCGACACCATCTCCTCGACCATGCGCATGACGTCGGTGTAGTCGGCGAAGGCCTCGTAGCTCTCCATCATGGTGAACTCGGGGTTGTGGGTCAGGTCGACGCCCTCATTGCGGAAGATGCGGCCTATCTCGTAGACCTTCTCCATGCCGCCGACGATGAGCCGCTTGAGGTAGAGCTCCGTCGCGATACGCAGGTAGAGGTCGCTGTCTAGGGCGTTGTGGTGGGTCATGAAGGGCCGGGCCGTGCCGCCGGCTGCGATGGGCACCAGCACAGGCGTCTCGACCTCCATGAAGCCGCGGCCGTCCATGAATCCGCGGAGGGCGCTCACCAGGCGGCTGCGCATGACGGCGATGCTGCGCGCCTCGTCGTTGGAGATGAGGTCGAGGTACCTCTGGCGGAAGCGGGCCTCCACGTCGGCCAGGCCGTGCCACTTCTCGGGCAGGGGCCGGAGCGACTTACTCAGGACCGTCCACTCCTCGGCCTCGACGGTTATCTCACCCGTGCGCGTCCGGAACAGGGGGCCCGATGCGCCGATCCAGTCCCCTATATCGACGTCGGAGAGCCTGGCGTAGGAGTCGGGAAGGTTGTTCTTCCTGAGGAGGACCTGGACCCTGCCGTAGCCGTCCTGCAGGCCGAGGAACGTCGCCCTGCCCATTCCGCTTCGGCGCACGATGCGGCCGGCTACTGAGACGGGCGCTGTCCGGTGCCCCTCGCCGTGCTCGCTCTCTTCGGCCTCGAACAGGGTCGCAGCCTCGGTCGAAGTGTGGCTCCTGTCGTAGGTGTGCGGGTAGGGGTCTATCCCCTGGTCGCGGAGGGCCTGGAGCTTCTCCCGCCGGACGCGCAGCAGCGGGCTGTCCGCGTCCTGGGGGCCCGCCGCGCCGGTCTCGCCGAGCTCTGACATGGTGGGAACTCCCGACGCGGCCTCTAGGCGACCTTGTTGATGGTGAGCTTCTGGACGCCCGCCGGCGTCTCCACGTCGACGACGTCGCCGACCTTCCGGCCCATGAGCGCAAGCCCAACGGGAGAGGACTCAGAAATCTTGCCCTTGGACGGGTTCGCCTCCGCGCCGCCCACGACCTGGTACAACACCTTGGAGCCGCGGCTGTTGGTCACGGTCACGGACGACCCGAACTCGACGACCGCGGTCTTCTTCCTGCGCTTGGCCACCACAGCCTTGGAGAGGATGTTCTCGATGTCGGCGATTCGGCCCTCGACGAACGCCTGCTCGTTCTTGGCCTCCTCGTATTCGGCGTTGTCGACCGTGCCCCCGGTCTCATGCGCCTTGTTGATACGCATGGCGACCTCCCGGCGGCGCACGCCGGTCAGGTGCTCGAGCTCCTGGGCAAGGGCTTCCCGCCCTTCCGGTGTCAGGTGTGTCTGTCTGGTTGCTGCCATCTTCCTACCCCACTGCATCCCCACTCAAGTCTCAAGTAACGAACAATAGCCACCAGGCGCCTGGTGGCTCATCCATACACTGCGATTCTAACGTGCCCGCCGACTGATGTAAATGTTAACCACACCCACGTACCTACGTGTAGTCGAGGCTGAACGCGCTCAGGGCGACCGCGATTTGCCTCGAAGTGATACTGCTAGCTGAAGCCGACCGGGTCTACGTCGATGGACCAGTCCCTCGGCGCCCTGACCCTGTCCAGCAGGTCTCGCGGGCGCGGCCCCCTGAGGATGAGCTGCCACCGGTAGTGTCCGCGCACCCGCTCGGGGAACGCCGGAGTGGGCCCGAGCAGATCGACCTCGCTCAACCCCCAAGCCTCGCGCTCGGCCAGCAGCGCATCGGCGAACTTCCTCGCCTCACCCTCTGCCCGCGCCCTGTTCACGTGGGCGTACGCCAGGCGGATGAGACGGCTGAATGGCGGGTTGCCCTGCTCGCGCCGCCGCTCCATCTCCTCCTCGTAGAACCTCCGGTAGTCCTGCGCCGCCGCGGCCCTGATGGCATAGTTGTGCGGCTGGTAGGTCTGGATGATGACCCGGCCTTCGGCTGCGCCGCGCCCCGAGCGGCCCGCCACCTGGTGGATTAGCTGGAAGGTCCGCTCCCCCGCCCTGAAGTCCGGAACCATCAGGCCCACATCCGCGAGGACGACTCCAACCAGGTCAACGGAAGGGAAGTGCAGGCCCTTCGCGATCATCTGCGTCCCGACGAGCACCCTCGCCCCCCCGGAACGGAACTCCTCCAGGGCCTCCTCGTAGTCGCGGGCACTGCGCACAGCATCCCGGTCCCAACGGGCTACCGGAACGCCGGGGTGCAGCCGGCTTACCTCGTCGGCCACGGCCTTGGTGCCTATGCCATGGAACACCAGCCTCCGATGGTTGCACTCCGGACAGACGGCAGGCGCGCGTCTCCTCTCGCCGCAGTAGTGACACAGGAGCCTGTCCCTGTCCCGGTGGTATGTGACAGGCACGTCGCACCGGCGGCACTGGACGGCCGCGCCGCAGTGGCGGCACTGCAGGTAGGGAGAAGTGCCGCGCCGGTTCAGGAAGAGCACGGCCTGGTTCCCGGCTGTGATGGACTTCGACAGGGCGCCCTGCAGCGCCCGGCTGAAGATGTGGCGGTTGCCCGAGCGCAGCTCGTCCCGCATGTCGACCACCTGGACCGCCGCCAGGCCGCGGTGCCGGGGAGCATCCCCGGATCCGGCCTCGTCCGACACGCGATGGGGCAGGTGCAGGAGCTTCACCCGCCCGCCCAGGGCCCGGCGGTACGACTGGACGTCCGGGGACGCGCTGCCCAGGACAACGACGGCCCCCGTCAGCTCCGCCAGCTTGAGCGCCGCCGCCCTGGCATGGTAGCGAGGGACGGAGTCGTGCTGCTTGTACGTCCACTCGTGCTCCTCGTCGACCACGACCAGGCCGATGTCCGGCAAGGGCGCGAATACGGCGCTGCGGGAGCCCACCACAACCTTGTAGTCGCCCTGACGCACCTTCCACCACTGGTCGAACCTCTCCCCGTCGGTGAGGCCGCTGTGCAGGACCGCGATGTTGCGGGGGAACCGGGAGGCGAAGCGCTCGATAGTCTGCGGTGTGAGCGCGATCTCCGGCACCAGGATAATGACGCCGCGCCCTCTCCGGATGCACTGCTCGGCGGCCTGCAGATACACCTCGGTCTTGCCCGAGCCGGTCACGCCTTCCAGCAGGAACACGGCCTCGCTGCCCAGCGCCCCCTCGATCGCGCCCGTCGCCCTCATTTGCATCGGGGTGAGCCGGACATCGGGCCGCTTGGGGAAGGTCCTGCCCGCAAGGGGGTCGCGATCTTCCGGGCGCCTGGCCTTTTCCAGCGCGCCCTTTGCTACCAGCCCCTTGATGGCGCTGGCGCCTAGCTCCCTGTTGGCATCCGCGAGGAGCATGGGTGACCCGCGCTCCAACATCAGCTCCAAGGCGTACCTCTGTCTAGGAGCCCGCTTCGTGATCTCATCAAGCTCACGCCTCAGCCTGGGCGCGGCCCCGGAGGGAAGCTGGACGTAGTCCCGCATCTTCACCTGCTGCGCAGGCCTGGTCCGGGCGAAAGTGCGGGTTACCAGACCTGCGTCCTCGAGCCCCCGAACGGCTACGGTTGCGGGTTCACCGAGGACCCGCTTGAGGCGCCCCTCTTCGACCGGGCCCTCATCCCTGATGAGATCGAACACGCGCTGCCTGTAAGGTGGGAGATCAGCGGGGGTGGGCCGCTCGGGGACGGCCTCGAAGTAACTCCTGATCCTGAACCGGCCGCCCGGGGGGAGCATGGGCGCTGCGGCCTCGAACAGCGAGCACGCGTAGTACTGGCTGACCCATCTGGCCAGCCGCAGGTTCACCTCCGAGAGGACCGGGGCAGAGCTAGCGACCTCCAGAATGGGACGCACGGATTCGACCTGCGGACGGTCGGCCAGCTCGAAGACGATGCCCTGTACACGGCGAGGCCCGAAGGGGACTACGACGAACTGGCCGGGGAGCGGCTCCATGCCGCCTGGGATCGCGTAGCTGTAGGTCCGGTCGTTCCCAGCCGGAGCGTCGACTGCAACTTCGGCGAATCGGTCCCGTTCCGACAAGGGCACACCTCGGCCGCTGGTCCTGCGACTGAGATGGTAACAGCCCGGTCAGACTCTCCGGCGGCACCGGGAACCGCCCAGGCACTGGGGGCCGGGCGAAATGTCTAGCGGCGCTCGGGGATCCTGGCCTGGCGGCCCGACAGGCCCCGCAGGTAGTGGAGGCGGGCGCGCCTCACCTTTCCGCGCCGGGTGACCTGGACGGCCTCTACGGTGGGGGAATGCACGAGGAAGGTACGCTCCACTCCCACCTCGTGGGTGACCCTGCGCACCGTGAAGGTCGCTCCGGGTCCGGAGCCGCGCTTGCGGATGACGACCCCCTCGAACACCTGGGTGCGCTGCCGGTCTCCCTCGGTCACGCGTATGCTAACGCGCACTGTATCCCCGGGCTGGAAGTCCTCGATGTCCGGGTTAGGTTCTACTTTGACGAGGTGGTGTGCGTCCATCGTAACGGTCCCCTGGGGAAGCGGGCGCTCACATGCCGGGCCAGCTTCGCATTGGCTTTGCAGCCTTATGATGATACATCGCCGCCAGTTACGCACGCAAGTTGATGTACTCGTTCAGTACATATGAGACAGAGGAGCTGAGACCAAGCTTGGATGGTGCTGCTCAAGATACTCGGCCGGAGTGAGTCCGTCCAGCGAGTGGTGAGGTCGGATCGTGTCATAGACGCGCTCCCACCCCAGGAGGGCTCGGTTGAGGGGGATCATCTCGACGTCGCCGTCATACAGCTCGTAGAACTCCTCGGTGTGAGTGCGCTGACCTCTCTCCACATGGCCGTTGAGCTTGGGTGAGCGCGGCGGCAGTACGAAGAGCATGATGCCGTGGTTCTGGCACGCAGACTCGAAGGCGGCCTGGAACTCCGAGCCTCCATCCACTTGGACGGCCTTGATAGGGAAGGGGAACCGTCGCCGCATAGAATCGAGGAACTGGGCCGCCAGCGTGGACGTTGCCCTGGTGTGTACCTCGAGCACGTCCCATCGTGAGACCACATCCCTTGCGGTGAAGTGCTTGAGCACCACGCCTGGCAGGGGACGGATGTCCAGAGTGTCCACTTGGACTATGTCCCCAGGCTCTCTGGCACGATACTCTCTGGGTTTGCGAACCGCGTAGGGACGCTTGCGGGCCTGCCTGCGTACAGGCAGGCCATGTCGTACCGGCTCTTTGAGTATGCCACTGGCCTTCAGGCGAGTCAGTATCCGGCCCACCATCGATGTGGACACCTGCCATCCCTGACGGGTCAGCAACACCACCAGCTTGTCCTTGCCCCAGCGGGGATACTGCTCCCTCAGCTCCAGCACCGCTTGGGACAACTCGGGACTCCACGTAGGCTGTCGCACCCTTCGAGGACGACGGCTCTTGGTGCATAGACCCTCCGGCCCTGACTCTCTGAGCGATCTGTCCCACCGGTACAGGGTGGACCGGGGCAGCCCCAGAGCCTCTGCAGCCCCTGAACTGGTCAGCCCCTGCTGTCTCAGCGTCTGCCAGCAGCTCACCCAGCGCAATCGCTCCTGAGCTTCGCCAGGCAGGTCTCCTGGACTCGTCTTGGCAAGCTGGTAGAATGACCTGGGTAGTCCTACTACCCTCATGGAAGGGACCTCCTTCGGATTGTTCTCACCCAAAGGATGGTCCCTTTCTTGTTTGTTTACAACTTCGCCCGTCTCACATCTATCTGAACGAGATCAGTTGAAAACCGACCTCAAGGTCTCATCACCCGAGTTGTTATATCCGTGAGGCCCCGCGTGACGTTGGCCTATAATGGCCGAAGCTACTCCTTGCCATACCTTTCCTGTAGATGACACAGATTCGGGACCTGCTGGAAGATCCGACCCCTGCCCTTTCGGCGCTGGCCGAGCGGCCCTCAGGCCTATTCGTCGACTTCGACGGGACCATTTCGAGGTTGGCGCCCACGCCCGGCGAGGCGATTGCGTCGCCCCGGGCCGTCAAATCGCTGCGACGCCTGGCAAGCAAGCTTGCCCTAGTCTGCGTGTTGTCGGGACGCCGTGCCCAGGACATACGGGACAGGATCGGCATCCGCGAGCTGCTCTACGCAGGGAATCACGGCGCCGAGAGCATCGACGGGGACGCGCACTCGGTGTCGCCCCTGGCCGGGCAGTACGTCGACGTAATCGAACGTCTGCTGCGTGAGCTGAGGAGGCTGGCGGACGCCGACGGGATGATCTGGGAGCACAAGGGGTCCAGTGCTGCGGTGCATTTCAGGGCGGCGGCAGACCCGGAGACGGCCCGGCGCAGGCTGGCGTCGGCCCTGAACAGCGTAGGGGCGTCCGGGCTGCAGACGTTCTGGGGCAAGATGATCCTGGAGATACGCCCGCCGGTCGGGCTCCACAAGGGCTACGCCATCAGGAGCGTGGTCGAGGAGCGGGGCCTGAGGGGCGCGGTGTTCCTGGGCGACGACTCGACGGACGTCGACGGCATGGAGGCGCTGGCCGAGCTGCGGCGCAACGGCAAGGTGCGGGGATGCGGTATCGCGGTCGTGGACGACGGCACGCCCGCCGCGCTGCTGGACGCGGCCGACTACCGGCTGGACGGCGTCGACGGGGTGGAGGTGCTGCTGGAGCGGCTCTGCGAGGGCCTCTGACCTGCCTCTAGCCAGGCAGGAAGACGGGCTGGGTCCATGCCTTCATGTGGCCCGAGCTGGTGACGACTGCCCTCACGTAGCCTTCGTTCCCTGTGGGTACGTACTCGGCCTCCTCGCCGTCCACCTCGGCCAGCAGCACCCCGTCCTTGCCGGTGAACCTGGTGGTGTAGAGGCGGAAGGGCTCCGGGTCGACCTCCAGCCGGATGCCGTCCGCGGAAGCCTCCAGCTCCTTCAGGGTCACGCCCGATGACGCGTAGAACTCGCCCATCGCCAGCCCATCAACGATGGCGTCCTGGCTCAGCTCAGCGGCGCGAACGCAAACCCAGCCCCGGCCCGGGTTGCTCTTCATTGGGCTGAAGTCGTGGTAGTTGTGCGAGTCGTCCGTGGCCACGCCGAAGACGACCACGCCCGCGCTCAGTACGCCGTCCCATATCTCGTCGTAGCTGAACTTGCCGGGGCCGCCGTAGACGTTGGCCGCCGGGTGGCCGTTGAAGACTTCCAGCATATTCAGGCCCTCGATGAGCCTGAGATGAGTGTGGTCGAAGGCCCACTTGTAGTTTGGGTGATTGATGGAGGAGATGCCGCCCGCCTGCCGGATCGCGTTCACGTTGGCCTGGATGGTGGGAACGACCTCGCCCGCGTCGATCGGCTCGACGACCCTCGACAGGCCGATGCCGTTTATGTGTATCGGCACCGTGCCGCCCTTGATGTTGGCCGAGACCTCCTCGCCGGGCACCAGGAGCGGACGCTTGAAGCGCCGCCTCCCCGCGCCGTACTCGAAGATCGTCAGGTGGTTGTGGTCGCTGAGGACGAGGAAGTCGTAGCCGTGCCGCCTGAACCAGCTTACGACCTTCGCCGGGTCGGCGTCGCCGTCCGACTCGGTCGTGTGGGTGTGGATGTTGCCCTTGTACCAGCGGAGCTTTGCCATGCTACCCTCTCCTGTTGAGACTCGGGCAAAGCCTAGCGGCGCGCCCCGGGCGTGTCAATCTCAACTGGGCGCAGGCTAGGCCATGGGGACGATGTGGCCGTGGTCGCCTCTGGTCATGAAGCTGCCGTCGGGGTGCATCCCAATCGATACCCACCTACCCGGGCCGACGAGCGTCTCCCAGGGCTGCACGCCGCAACGCTCGGCCCAACCCCGGTACAGGTCCGACAGGTAGGCCACGGTGCTGGCGTCCTTCTCCGACAGGTCGTGCAGCTCGGTGCGGTCGACCTCCATGTCATACAGCTCCCACGGCTTGTCGTACTCAGAGACGAGCTTCCACCTGCCCAGCCGCACTGCCCTGTTGCCCTCGTGCTCCCAGAACATCGGGCGCTCGGACACCGTGCCCTCGCCGGTGATGAGCGGCCTGAGGCTGACGCCCTCCTGCGGCGTGACGGCCCGGCCGTTGTGCTCCGCCGGGTAGGTCGCGCCGGCCAAGTCGATGCTCGTCGCCGTGATGTCGATTAACTGGGCGGGCTCGTGGACGAGGCCCGGGCTGTCGATCCCGGCGGGCCAGTGGACTATGAACGGGGTCGAGATGCCGCCCTCGTGCACCCACCGCTTGTGGCGGCGGAAGGGCGCGTTGCTGACGTTGGCCCACTGCACGTCGTAGCTCGCGTAGGTATCGTCCGGGCCGGGGTCGATAGCCGGATCGTTGCCCGGGCGGACCCGCCTGCCGTCCGGGGTCGTCCCGGTGCCCGGAGGGGGAAGGCTCCTGTGGGACGGCATCGTCGGGTCCTCCTGGAGGAGCTCGGCGCAGCCGCCGTTGTCGGACAGGAACATGACCAGCGTGTCGTCGAGTATCCCAAGCGACTCCAGCTTGGCCAGTATGCGGCCGATGCCCTGGTCCATGATCTCGACCTGGGCGGCGTAGACGGCCATGCGCAGGTCCTCCCACTCCTTGTCGGGCGCGTCGCTCCAGGGCGGCACGTCCTCGTCCCTTGGGCTGATGTCCCAGCCGGGGTCGACGATGCCGAGGCCCTTCATCTCCTCGTGCCTGGCGGTGCGCAGGGCGTCCCAGCCCTTGCGGTATTTCCCGAGGTGGCGCGCGACGGCCTCCTCCGGCGCGTGCAGCGGCCAGTGGGGCGCGGTGTAGGCGACGTACTGGAAGAACGGCCTGCCGAGCGCGGCGCTCTCCTCGATCATCCTGACGGCGTTGTCGGAGATCGCGTCGGTGATGTAGAAGCCGGGCTCCGACTCGACGATGTCGTCGTCGTTCCAGAGCGCGTCGCAGAAGAAGTAGTTTCCGCAGCCGCCCGCGATGCCGTAGACGCGGTCGAACCCTCGTTTGCGCGGCGAGGACATATCGGGGCCGCCGGGGTCGGCGGGGTTGTCGCCGACGTGCCACTTGCCGGACATACCCGTCCTGTACCCGCCGGCCTGGAGCACCTGGGCGACGGTCAAGCAGTCGAGGCGCAGGAAGCCCTGGTACTGGCTCGGCCCGGGTATGCCGCCGGTCATGTGGCCGATGCCCGCCTGGTGTGGATTCAGCCCGGTCAACAGCGCCGCACGGGAGGGACAGCAACGCGCGAAGTTGTACATCTGCGTGAAACGCACTCCGCGCCGCGCCAGCTTGTCGAGGTTGGGCGTCGGTATCTCGGAGCCGTAGCAGCCCAGGTCCGAGAACCCCATGTCGTCAGCCAGGATGAGAACGATGTTGGGCCGCTTCGAGGTCATGTGTCAGCCTCCTCTCGCACGGGCTCCTGAGTCTTCAATCGCGGGCGCGAGTGTACCACCCCGGGTAACTGTTCAGACATGGTGTGACATGAACAGCTTTGCCCTTCGGCAAGGGTGAGAGCCCCCATCCCTTCGGCAGGCTCAGGGCAGGCTCTAACCTTCCCCCTCGGGAGACCTTTGAATAACCTCCCTTCGGGCCCATGCACAGCATGGGAGGCATCGACTTTGTAGCTGAGCCCCAGCCCCTGGATTCCGGCTTTCGCCGGAATGACGGAGTTATGCAAGGGTCTCCTCGGGGGGAAGGGACAGGCCGGTTGACTGGGCGCGAGGGGCGTGGCTACACTCCGATGCGCGCCGCACCCGGCACCACTCGGCGGCGCGGGGAGCGTGGATGGCCGGCACTGCGACGGTTAGCGAGGAGATCAGGGCGCAGATCGTGAGCCTCGTACGCGACTTCGTTCGCCGCGACGTTGCGCCCGTCGCCGCCCAGTACGACAACGACGACACCTACCCCGCCGAGCTCGTGGAGACGATGCGGGAGATGGGGCTGTTCGGCATCACCATCCCCGAGGAGTACGGCGGCCTGGGGCTCGACCACGAGACCCTCGCGATCATATTCGAGGAGCTGAGCCGGGGGTGGATGAGCGTCAGCGGCGTGATCGGCACCCACCACCTGATGGCCTCCATCATCGCCGGCCACGGAACCCCCGAGCAGAAGGAGCGCCTGCTGCCGCGCATGGCCCGGGGCGAGGTGCGCGGCGGGCTGGGACTGACGGAACCCGAGGCGGGCAGCGACGTGCAGAACATCAGCACGACGGCGGCGCGGGACGGCGAAGAGTACGTGCTGAACGGCAGCAAGATGTTCATCACGAACGCCGAGAACGGGAACGCCTTCGCGGTGCTTGCCAAGACGGACACCGAGGCCGACCCGCCGTACAGAGGAATGAGCTGCTTCATCGTCGAGAAGCCGAACCCGGGCCTGACGGTGGGCCGCCACATCGACAAGCTGGGCTACCGCGGGCTGGACACGGCCGAGCTGCTGTTCGAGGAGTGCCGCGTCGGCGCGGAGAGCCTGGTCGGCGGGGTCGAGGGGCGCGGATTCGGTCAGGTGATGAGCGGGCTGGAGTCGGGCCGGATCAACGTCGCGGCGCGAGCGGTGGGCGTTGCCGAGGCCGCTTTCAGGGCGGCCGTCTCATACGGCCAGCGCCGCCAGACATTCGGTTCGCCCATAGCCCAGCACCAAGCCATCCAGGTCATGCTGGCGGACATGGGGACAAAGATCGAGGCAGCGCGGCTGTTGACGATGAACGCGGCGCGGCTGAAGGACGAGGGCAAGCGGGTGGACCTGGAGGCGGGCATGGCCAAGCTGTTCGCCAGCGAGATGTGCGGGCAGGTCACCCTCGACGCGATGCGCATCCACGGCGGCTACGGCTACACGAAGGAGCACCCGGTCGAGCGGTACTATCGCGACGCGCCGCTGATGATAATCGGCGAGGGGACGAACGAGATGCAGAAGCTCATCATAGCCCGCCGCCTGCTCGAAAAGTACAGGGACGCCTAACCCCCTCAATGGGAGGGCTGGGTTGAAGGTGACCTACCCCCTCTCCCTCGACGCGAGAGGGTTGGGGAGGGTGAAAACCCCCTCTCCCTCGATGGGAGAGGGTTGGGGTGAGGGTGGAACAAGCGAACAAGGAGGAACAACGATGGCGACAACAACCGGCGCGCAGGTCGACACGGACTACCTGCAGGGATTCGCGGAGGCGTGGAACAGGCACGACCTGGAGGACCTGATGTCGTACATGGACGAGGACTGCCTGTTCCAGCTATCGTCAGGCCCGGGAGTGGACGGCACGCGGTACGAGGGTTACGAGGGCGTCCGCGAGGGCTTCGCGAAGGTGCTGGAGATGTTCCCGGACGGCCAGTGGACCAACCCGCACCACTTCGTCGCGGGCGAGCGGGGCGTGACGCAGTGGACCTTCGTCGCGACCATGCCCGACGGCTCCAGGGCCGAGGTGGACGGCTGCGACCTGTTCACGTTCAGGAACGGGAAGATCGCGGTCAAGAACTCGTTCCGCAAGAACCGGATTGTGTAGGGCATTCACCCATACCGAAGGTGGTCACAGTCTTCCAAGAGACTATCTCTGAGTAGAGGGATTGACCGGGGTCGAGAGAACGCATAGGATTTCGTTCTTCCAGTTTGAGCGGACTTTGAATCTAAGCACCCCCTGTTGGGGGAAATCTCGACTCATACCAAGAGGCTTCTCGTAGTGAATGATAAAGAGTTGGTGGACAAGCTCCTAGAGCGTCAAGAAGCGGACGATCTAGACTTCAAGTCGAAGCAGTACCGTCTCGGCAACAAGAAGGGGAAGTCCCAGTTCGTCAAAGACATCCTGGCAATGGTCAACACTCCAAGAAGTGGCTCCGCGTATATCTTGGTGGGAGTTCAAGAGGAGTCTGGTAAAGTCACGGCAACTCCAGGCGTGAGTGAACATCCCGATGAGGCTGAGTTAGGACGCATAGTTGCAGCCCGTGTAGAGCCGGTCCCAGTATTCTCGTATAGACAAGTCGCACATGAGAAGTCCGACCTAGGTATCATTGAAGTACCCCTCGGCCAGCCTGTTCCTGTCATGCCTCGCAACGACTACGGCGTTCTCCGACGAAGAAGTGTTTATATCCGCAGAAACACACAGAATACCGAGGCTGACCGCGAGGACCTCAGTCGCATCCATCAGTGGCACCAAGGCAAGAAGACCTCTGATGGCCACAGTACGCCCAGCGGGTCATGGCAGCAGCTCTATCGAGCTTGTGATGGGTTTGATCCGGGAAGGATATACATCGGTGTGCTGAGTGAAGACTCCCACGATGATGCACACGATTGGACCGCGATGGCGAGTATTCATTGGAGCATAGTCATTGACTTCGATACAGGCACCGACGCTGACGGCCACTACGCTGCCGCGAAAGGAGCATTCAGCGAACGGCAGGCCTTGCACCTCTCTGCTTTGGACGAAGCTCCCTCGGTTACCGCGCGATCCGCTATGTGGATAGCTGCGTGTGGCCTAGAGTCGCGACCGACCACAAAGCCCACAGACAACTGGCGAGACTGGAATCGGTCTAAGGGGCCACGGCTTGAGCAAGCCATGTCCGAACTGGCGAGAATCACCGAACCAAGGCCAGTGACCGTCGTCGTGTTCGGAGGTGGGTCAGACTACGTCTCCACAACTTGCGAGATTGCCGATAGGTCCTTTGCGGAAAGAGTCGAATATGTGTTCGCCAATAGGGATCTAGAGTCTTATGACTCGATCGCAGGGCGCTTCGATGCTTCTGTTGTCGCCATCGGGTTTCCTGATGTGTGCCAGGGCCTTAGGGAGATTCGGCAAGACCATGGACCTCCCGAAGAGACGCTGTTCCCCAAGCTCGGGGGTGGAACTGCAAAGATGGATCCACAGAGAGCACGTTGGGTAGAAGAGCAGGTGGGCCTCGTTCATTGGGAAACTGGATTACTTGGGGACGAAGATTCCAAGGAGGATTCGTTCCTACGGGGAGCAACGGTCTCTTGGAAGGAGCTTGGTGCCGGTGTTGACGCAGATCGAGACGTAACCGGAGTACTTGAGCAGCAGATTCGTCGAGAACTCAAGGAGCGAGCAACCCGACGTGTGAATCTTTGGCATTGGCCTGGAGCGGGGGCATCCACCGTCGCCCGCCGCATAGCTTGGAATCTCCATCGCGAATTCCCAACTGTTGTAGCGCTCGAAATAGACCCCCAGGAAACCACAGAGCGGTTGCGGTATTTGTTCGGGATTGCCAGGCTGCCCGTGCTAGTGATTATCGATCTGCCCGGCGTCACAAAGGAAGTGGTTGATCGCTTCTACGACACACTGAGACGGTCGCACATTCCGGCCGTCCTGTTCAACATTGAGCGCCGCTTTGATTCGAAGGTTGCTAGCGGCACACACTTCCTGGACGCGATGTTGACTACAAGGGAGGCCGTGGGCCTATCTCGGATACTGTCAGCTCGCGTTCCTAGCCGTCGAAGCGACCTCGAGGCCCTCGTAGACGAGCCGGATCGCAGAAGGAGGAGCCCATTCTACTTCGGACTTGTCGCCTACGGGAGAGACTTCCGGGGGCTCGAAGCGTATGTTGAGGCTCGAATGTCGAAGACATCCGATTCCCTACGGGAGGCGACTCTCCTAATGGCCTTCGCCTACTACTATGGGCAAGTCCCTCTTTCTCTGCAGACATTCGGGCCACTGTTTAATGTACCCTCTTCTAAACTTGTAGCTGTATCCAAACTACTTCCCGACTATTTGCGAGAATTGCTCGTGCAAGATAACCATAGAGTCAGACCCGCTCATCATCTTATAGCCGAAGAGATACTCACTCAGCAATTGGGACTTGCAAGTGGTGACATCAGGAACTGGCGGGTTGGACTGGCAGATTTGGCGATCAGATTCGTCGACCTCCTCGCCGACCTGCCCCATGGCAATCGTGGAATAGTCAGTGATACGCTTCGGGCAGTATTGATCGAGAGGGGTTCCGCAGAGTCACCAGCAGGACCATGGGAAGCCGAGTTTTCTCAGTTCGTCAACGACATTCCTAGTGTGGAAGGCCAGCAGCGCGTACTTGAACATCTAACGGATGCGTTTCCAGAGGAACCTCACTTCTGGGCTCACTTGGGACGCTTTTATAGTCGAACCGTTCAAGACCATGAGAAGGCACACGGCGCCTACCAGGTGGCCCTTAAACTGTCTCCAGACGATTCCCTATTGCATCATATGGCAGGCATGGGGTGGCGCAATGAGCTCTACGACCTCCTAGCATCTATTCATAGCGACACGGTGGAGAGCTCCCAAGAAGACATACTTGTTCTTGTCAACAAGGCATCCATGAGTTTTGAATCTGCCCGGGCATTGGACAGAACGAGTGAGTACAGCTACATTTCTCAGGTGCAAATGATACACCGGGTTGTTGGCGCGCTCTCGAATACGAAGGGTTATCGATACGAGGTGATGCGATTCCTCACTCTTCCAGGAAACGAGTCGTATCGAGAGCTGTTGGATCAAGCGCAGAACCTTCTATCAGATCTTGCATTGATAAGGGGCGACGAAACATCGAGTCAACTTCAGGCCAGACTTGAGGCGGATTTGGCTGGATTCCACGGCAATCACTCAGAAGCAATCCAGTATCTGACGAATGTCCTTGACAGGCGAGGGGCTCACAAACCGCCTGTGAGGCGAGCTATCATTAGAGCTTATGTTGCCAGACGCAAGGGCGACTGGAACGACCTGACGGACCAAGAGTTAGCTAGGGTCGTCGAGTTAGCTATGAATAATGCCGAGGAAGAACCGGCATCTGACTACAACCTTCGGCTCTGGTTGAGAGCTGTCAGAGTAGAGAACGCTCTAAGCGTGGATCGCGTTGCAGAACAGCTTGCGTACAAACGCATGCAAAACCCAAGTGTCGACACTACCTACTACCTGTACATCATGAAGTTCCTACAGCTTGAAATGGGGGACTTGGCAGCTGCCAGCGAGGTACCTGGGCTGATTGAAGAATGCAGCCGGCTCGCCCAAGATTTGTCAAGAACGACCAGTTCGTTTGAATGGATGGGTAATGATGCGGGACTTGCAGGCTTAGTGCACGTTTCCACCTTGGGGGAGTGGGATTCCAAGAAAGAATTCTGGCCTAACACAGGACATCTTAGAGTAGTTAGAGGGAGGATAGCCCGAATACGTAACCAAGGCAGCGGCGAGATTGAGTTACCGTCGGGACTCCGCGTATTCTTCATACCATCTCGTGGGGGCGTGCCTGGGGGCTATATTGGTGGACAGGATATTGGGCGGGAAGTTGACTTCTTCCTGGGGTTTAGCTATGACGGCCTGAGGGCTTGGTCAGTTCGAGACCCGGAGGCTGAGCCTAATCGCTGAGGCACATTCTAGGGTGTGTCAGGTGGCTCTACATTGGTCGTCTCTAAAGCCGAGTGCTCGGTCCGAAAGGGAAGGTCCTTGATGCCAATCCCGTCGGCCCCACTCTTTCGTCACCCGCTAGAAAGGCTGGTAGGTTGTGGCGGTCCAGCGGGCTATGGCGGCCTGGGCGCGGGGGCTTATGGCGCGCTGGATGTCGACGTTGAGGAGGGCCGGGCGGTTGGCGGCGAAGGCGCGGTCGATGGCCGCGGGCAGCTCGTCGGGGTCGGTGACGTGCTCGCCGTAGCATCCCAGGGCCTCGGCGACCTTGTCGTAGCGCGTCGGCAGCAGGTCGGTGGCGACCGGTTTGCCGTACACCTCCAGCTGGATCTGCCGGTCGATCCCCCACGCCGCGTCGTTGCCCAGTATCGAGACCACGTCGATGCCGTGCCTGACGGCCGTGTCCAGCTCCATGCCGTTGAACCCGAAGCTGCCGTCGCCGGTGATCGATATGGCGCGCCGGTCGGGGTAGGCCAGCTTTGCCGCCATCGCGGTCGCCAGGCCAGAGCCGAGCATGCCCACCGCCGAGAAGTAGTGCCACGACCGCGGCGTGAGGGCCGGCAGGTATGCCCGGCCGAAGTGGCCGAAGTCGCCGCCCTCGAAGGTCAGGAAGTCGTCCCGGCGCAACCCGGACTGGAGCGCCTTGTGGACGTAGATGGCGTGCATCGGCGTCTCGCTGACCGCGAGCTCTTCTAGCTTCGCGAGCTGGGCCTCCCGCACCTCGCGCAGCTCCCGCACCCACGGCCGCTCGGACCATGAGCGTGAGGCGGCGCTCGACGCGATCCGGTCCGCGACAGCGGCAACATCGCCCACGATGCCTACGGCGACGCCCCGGTTACGCCCTATCTCGGCCGGCGACGGGTCGACCTGCAGGACGACCGTGTCCGCGGAGACCGTGGGCGGGAGGGCGTAGCCGATGATGATGTCCTGCTTCATGCCGAGCAGCAGCACCGCGTCGGCGTCCCGGAGCTTTCGGGCGGAGTCGTTCAGCCCGTTGTCGTAAAAGCCCGCGCAGTAGGGGTGATCGTCGGGCACCAGGCCGCGGGCGCCGGCCTCGGTCATGATGGGTACCCGCGTCGTCTCGATCAGACGTTGAAGCTCCTCGCCCGTGCCCGAGTATGCGGCCGCAGTCCCGGCGACTATGAGCGGCCTCTCCGCCGCGTGGAGCGCGTCCACTATTGCCTCGACCTGGCCCTCCGACGCGCCGGAGTCCGGGCTGGGCCGGTACTGAGACGGCTCGAAGTAGGTGACCTCGCTCTCGTCGAGGGTCTGCTGCTGGATGTCGATGGGAATGGTCAGGTGGACGGGGCCGCGCCTTCCGGAGTAGGCGAGCCTGAGGGCCTGAGCGATCATGTGGGGGATGCGTCGGGGGTCGGTGACCAGCCACGCGCCCTTGGTCGTTGGGCGCGCCATCTCGACCTGCTCGATCTCCTGCATCGCGCCACGTCCAAGCTCGTGCAGGGGCGCGCTGCCGCTGATCGAGAGCAGCGGCGCCTCGGAGTTGAGGGCGCTGCTGAGGCCTGGGATGGCGTTCGCGAACCCGGGCGTGGTGTACATGGCGACGCCCGGCTGGCCGGTGATGCGGGCCCACGCGTCGGCCATGTGGACCGCCGCCTGCTCGTGCCGAGTGTCTATGAACCGGAAGCCCATGTCCGCCATCACGTCCATGACGGGCAGGACGTGGTCCCCCGCCAGCGCGAACACGTTGGTCACGCCCTCCATCTGCAGGGCGCGGCCGATCAGGTGGCTTCCGGTGACTGTCTTCGAGGTGGACAAGGGTTCCTCCGGCTGTGGTTTGACTCGCCATATTGTAATGGTTGCCGAGCGCCGGACGCCGCCTTGACAGGGCCGACGAGGCTGGCTTAGCGTTCGGGCATCCGCCGAAGGAGGCCCGAATTGCGGGGCATGGTACAGACGGTGCTCGGCCCGGTCTCGCCCGAGACGCTGGGCCCGACCACTGCCCACGAGCACCTGCTGCTCGACTTCTCGGTCGTGTTCCATGAGCCGGAGGCCGCCTCGGAGCGCGGCCTGGCGTTCCAGCCGGTCGACCTCGACATCCTGGCGTGGGTAAGGTACGACCCGTTCCGCAGCAGGGACAACCTCATGTTGGTGGACGAGGACACGACCGTCGAGGAGGCGATGCTGTTCAGGGCCGCCGGGGGCCGCACCATCGTCGACACGACAACGAGGGGCATCGGCCGCGACCCGGCAGCCGCGGCGCGGATTTCCCGGCGCACGGGGATCAACGTCGTGATCGGCTCCGGCTACTACGTCGGCGCGTCCCACCCCGATGGCATGGACGCGAAGTCCGAGGACGAGATCGCAGCAGAGATCGTGGCAGACCTCACGACCGGACAGCGGGGCGTGAAGGCCGGCGTGATCGGCGAGCTTGGGTGCTCGTGGCCGCTATGGCCGAACGAGCGCAAGGTGCTGCGAGCCGGGGCGCGGGCGCAGGTCGAGACGGGCGCCTCGATCATCATCCACCCCGGCAGGAGCGAGGACGCGCCGTTCGAGGTACTGGACGTGCTGGCAGCGGCGGGCGCGGACGTAGAGCGCGTCGTCATCGGGCACCTGGGGCGGACGTACTTCGACGGGGAGCGGCTGCTGGAGCTTGCGCGGACCGGCTGCTACCTGGCGTACGACCAGCTAGGGTGGGAGACGTCGAACTTCTCGCTGGCGGCGACGGACTTCCCGAGCGACGCGCAGCGCATCGGGTTCGTGAAGCTGCTCGTCGACGAGGGGCACGGAGGCCAGGTCCTGCTGGGCCAGGACGTCTGCTCGAAGGACAAGCTCGTCAGGTACGGGGGACACGGTTTCGCCCACCTGCTCGACAACATCGCGCCGAGGCTGGTCGAGGCGGGCATTTCGCAACACGACGTCGACCGCATGTTGATAAGCAACCCCGCCGAGATGCTGACCCTCGCCTGAGCGACGGCAGCCTGCACAGCACTAGGCTGCCTCCAACCACAGCGACTCCAGCCCCCGTAGGGTCACCTGGTCCCGGTAGCGCGGCTCCTGCACCAGCCGCAGGCCACCCAGTCGGGGCACCAGCGCCTCGAAGGCCACGCGCGCCTCAAGCCGCGCCAGTGGCGAGCCAATGCAGTAGTGGATGCCCCGTCCAAAGGCCAGATGGCTGGCGGCGGAGCGGCTCACGTCCAGCCGGTCCGCGTCGGGAAAGGTCTGCGGGTCGCGGTTGGCCGCTCCCAGGAGACAGAGCACTCGCTGTCCGGGCTCTATTCGCCTCCCGCGCAGCTCAACCGGCTCCCGGGCTATCCGGCTGTCCAACTGGACCGGGCTATCGAAACGCAGGAGTTCGTCAATCGCCCCGCTCAGCAGCACGGGGTCATCGCGCAGCCTCTGGAGCTCGTCCGGATTGCGCAGCAGCGCAAGGGTGCCGTTGCCGATGAGATTACGCGTGGTCTCGTTTCCTGCCACCAGTATCAGCAGCAGGTTCACCAGCAGGTCGTCGCGCTCCAGCCGTTCGCCGTCCACCTCCGCCGTCACCAGTGCGCTCACCAGATCGTCCTGCGGGTCTCGACGCCGCTCCTCCGCCACCGCCTCGAAGTAGGCGAACACTTCATCGACGGCCTGCTGGACCTTGCGCACCTGCGGCTGGTCCAGGAGAGGATCGACAATCAGGGAAACGATGTTGGACCACTCGTTGAACTGCTCCCGATCCTCCGGCGGAACCCCCAGCATCTCGGCGATAACGATGACCGGCAAGGGGAAGGCCAGGTCCGCAATGAGGTCAAAGCGGTCCTTCTCCCCAATGTTGCCCAGCAAGACGGCCACCGTTTCCCGGATGCGCGGTTCCAAGGCGGCCACGGAGCGTGGAGTAAAGCCGTGGGCCACCAGCCTCCGGATCTTGGTATGTTCCGGAGGGTCCAAGTCCAACATGCTGACTTGCGGGATGTAGCCGAAGTCCCTCCCCGCATTCCCGAACCGCCGGGTGTCGCGTAACACCATGTCGACGTCGGCGTAGTCGGTTAGCAACCAGGCGTCCTGCAGGCGCATCCGGTGCACGGGGTCCTTCCGTCGAAGCTCCTCATAGAGTGGGTACGGGTCCGCGCGTAACGCTGGGGACAAGGGGTTGTACGCCACGCCGGACTCGATCCGCTCCCAGGCCAACAGGGCTCGCATCGCCAGGGGCCGCACTGTCGTGTCGAGGGCCTTGGACAACAGGTTCACGGTCTCCTCCGCCTTCCTCATGTTGCCCGGCAAGTATACGCCTGCCCGAGAGAGTGCCGCCGTGTGCCTAGCGCTGGCTGAAAGCCGCGTTGACCGGTTTCTGGGCCCCTGCTACACTCCGGCCAGCTTTGGGGCTGTGCCATCCTGGAGGGGTGATGATAGGCGTGCTGACCCATCATTGGGCGAAGGACGGCCTCGTCGAAGAGGCGGCGGCGCTCCTGGACGGCAACGGGCTGGCCCAGAGCCGCGCCCCCGGCTTCGTAGTTCGCTACAGCATCGCCTCCAAGTCCGACCCCGCGAAGCTGTCGAGCCTCGTCGTCTGGGAGAGCGAAGAGATATACGACGCGTGGAAGGTCAGCCCCGAGCGCGCGGCGGCCATGGCGGGCGCGGAAGAGCTGTGGGCCCGCCCTCCCGAGTCCGAGCGGTTCGAGGTCACCGCCACGGTGGCGCCGGGATGAGGGCGCTAAGGCGTCGCCTCGACGAGTCCAGCGCGGCTGCCGCCTTTCGGAGGACGATCGACACCGAGGCCCTGATGTGGGCCGCCGGCCTGCTGGTACTTGCTGCGAGCAGTCCCAGGTCCGACTTCCACTTCACCCTGTTCTGGCCGCAATGGGTGTTCGGCATACAGAGTCCCGGATACGGACTCGGACACTCCGTTGCATATCTGTTCAGAGGCGACCTGGCAAACTCCCTTGACTCGCATTTGCTGGGAGTGCCGGTCGTGATTGTGCTCACCTACCGGATCATCAGCCTGCAGGTCCGCAAGATGCGGGCATACAGAAGCTAGGAGGGACGGAATGGCTGACATCATGCGGCTCATGCCCGACCTGGAGGGCGAGGAGATGCTGTTCGTCGGGGGGCTCGTCAAGGAGATGACAGACACCCAGGCTGAGTCCTTTGCGATTGCCTACAGGGCCCAACGCCGCGACCCCACCACGGTGCTCCTGCTGACGCTGCTTGGTTTCGTCATCCTGGCGGGCGTCCAGCGCTTCTACTTGGGCCAGATCGGCATGGGGCTGCTGTACCTGTTCACGGCCGGGTTCTGCCTCATCGGGACGATCATCGACGTGGTGAACCACAAGAAGCTCGCCTTCCAGTACAACCAGCTCAAGGCCCAGACCATAGCGACGATGGTCAAGGGGAGCACATAGCCCCTCAATCTGCGGGGCTTTCGGGCCACCTCCCAATTGTGCCTGTCCTACTCGACCAGACTCTGTCGTAGGCGTTCGCTCTCTTCGGCAGTGAGGCCCACGCTGTCGAGGTATGGGATCACGCCGCCGTAGTCCCTGCGTACGATTCGAAGCAGTTCCCTCATGGTCTCTGGACGCGCCAGGGTCGCGAGCGCGCGGCCTGATGTCAGGTCGTCCGGAGACATCCAGGACGGCGCTCCCTCGGCGGTGAAGCGGCGCACGAGGCCCTGCGCGCTGAGCGAGTAGTCTTCTGCGATGACATCGTCCGGCACGCCGGCGAGGCCCAAGACCAGCGCTGCGATCAGGCCCGTCCTGTCCGTCCCACCAGCACAGAAGAACACAGCCGGCGTCCCTAGACTGCTTGCGAGCGTCGCAAGTACATCGCGGACTACCGGCCCGCGATAGGCGAGAAGGGCGGCGTAGGAATCAGACAGCGGCCAGCTCTTCTGGCTCAGATCATACCAGGGAATCGGCCCGTCTCCCTCCAGATTGCAGCGGCGGTAGTCGAAGCGGGCGTCGCCTGCCAGGGAACAGGGCTGTGTCAGGGTCTCCTCAGTCGTCCTCAGATCGACCACGGTTCGCACGCCGTAGGAGTGCAGAATATCTCGCCCCTCATTGGGAAGGCCGGACAGCAGATCGGACCGGAGGAGGCGGCGCCATCTGGTCTTCCGACCGTCTGATGTCGGCAGTCCGCCCAGGTCGCGGACGTTGAAGACGCCGGGTATATCTATTCGGCGAACGAATCTGAGGCGTTGGCCCCCTGACATCGCGACCTCAGTCGCACTGCGGCCATGGGACGTGGCGGAGGTCGTCGACGTCAATGAAGACGTCCACCACGTTGTCGCTCATCCACTGAGAGTGGGTGCGTATGCCCAGATGGTGGGTAGCCAGGCTTATGGCAGCCTCCCAGCCTTCACGTGAGACGGGCTCTTTGCCCGGGACCGTCTTGTCGCCGACAAAGTAGACGAAAACGAGGGCGGCATCGACCTTGTCTAGCTCTCTCAGGAAGTAGAGATGCGCCAGCCTGTTCGCGTACTGGTAGAAGGATCTTGTCCAGTCCGTCTCGGACCTGACTCGCAGGAAGCGTCGAGTCTCTTCCAGCGACTGCCTGATTAGGTGGAGCGACTTTCCTGTCGCACCCGTAGGACTGCTGTCGAACTCAGGAATGTTCGCCTTCGCCTCGATAAGCAGGCTGCGCCCGCAGCTCGTCCGAGCCAGTCCGTCCCACACCGGCCCTCTTGCGGGCCAGAAGTCCTTGAGCGGCCTGTGTTGAGGCTTTGCGCAGAGACGATCCAAGAATGCCTGGTCCTGATATTCGCGGAAGCAGTCCGATTCCAGGGGCGAGAGCCACTCGATAGTTTTGTCCTGGCAGAGATCAAGTTCTTCGCGAATGGCCGCGTCTATGACTTCGGGGCAACGGTTGACGACGAGCTGAAGCCAGCGTTGGCTGCCCCTCGGTGCCGCGCAGTCAGTCATCGTTGGCCTAGCCGAGCCCTAGCGGAACCAGTCGAAGTTGACGCCTAGGGAGCGGTCCTCGAGGGGCAGGTCTACGCGGACGCCGCCCTCGTCCGACGACTTCTTGAGCGCCGTCTCCACCTCAAAGGCCGTCGCGACCCGGCGCCCGGAGTTCTTGGGCTCGTCCAGCCTGCCCTCGATGCAGTCGATCACGTCGGCCAGCGAGTAGATCCCGCCGTAGTGGCCGGTCTGCGGCCCCGGCCAGGGCATCATGGCACGCCCGGCGGCGGTTCCCGAATCGACGTCCTGCCACAGCTCCCAGCCTTGCGGGAATTGGTGGACGAGCTCGCCCCGGTTGCCGCTGACCCTTAGCTGCGGCGCTCCCGTACGGAAGTGGACGACCACGCCGTCTCGCGCCACCATCATCCCCTGCCCCTTGAACTCGTCGCTGCCGCCCTCGTGCCGCTCGTCGTCGCCCGTCCCTATCACCCACGCGGGGTCCGACTCCAGGAAGAAAGCCCAGTTCTGGTGCTGCGAGCTGGGCCTCGGCGCCTCGATCGACACGATGTCGCCGATCGCGCCAGACTTCACCAGCTCCTTCGCCGTGGTGAACGACGGGTGGGTGGTCGAGATCGCACCGCAGCTCAGGGGTACGCCCGCCTCGGCGCAGGCCCCGACCATCCGGTCTGCCTCCTCGAGCGTGTTCACCATGGGCTTCTCGGTCACGATTCCCTTTGCACCGTTCTCGACGGCGGCGACGGTCAGGTCAGCACGGCCCCGTATGTTGGTGGCGACCGCGACGAGGTCGGGCTTGACCTCCTCCAGCATCGCCATGGCATCGGTGTACACGCCCTCGACCCCGTACCTCTCGCTGAACGCGTTGAGGCGGCTCACGTCCCGGTCGGCGGCTGCCACCAGCTCTACGTCGGAGCGATCCGCCATGGCCTCGGCGTAGCTCGTCGGCCTCCCGGACTTGAGGTGACCCTCGTGCTGCTGGAAGCTGCGGTGGACGTCCAGGTCGGGGGTCGGCCTGTCACCCGACAGCAGGTCGAACCTGGGCTGATCGAGCGCCGGCCCTGGGCGCTCCGCCAGGTCGTACAGCATCCCCATCCATCCGAGCCCGATTACTGCGCCGCGGTACTTTGCCACTGCCTGCCTCCTCACACTCCTAGACCGGCGATATGCCCCAGCTGCGGCCAGTCGGCAACCCGGTCCCCACCCGACCCCTGGATTCCGGCCTTCGCCGGAATGACGGATAGGCCCGCTAGATCTCGCCCTCGGCCCTGAGCGCGGCCAGGGCCCGTTCGAAGGCCACGGCCGTGCGGTCGACCTCGTCCTCGGTGTGGGCCGCCGAGACCATGAAGCCTATGCCGCCCATCATATCCACGCCCTCGTTCAGCATCGCCAGCTTGAGCTTGGAAGACTGGGCGGCGGTCGCCTCGGCCAGCGTGTCGTGAGGCACCGTCGATATCTCCTCGTCCTCGGCCTCGACGCCTAGCGCCACGTGGACGATCGACGCAAGCCCGTGGACCTGTCCCGGCACCTCCATCTTGTTGAGCGAGTCGCGGAGTCCCGCCTTGAGCCGGACTGCCATGGCGTCGGCCCGGTCGTTAACCGGCTCGCCGGCGATCTTGCTGAGCGTCGCTATGCCGGCTGTCGCCGACACAGGGTTTGCGTTGAAGGTGCCTGGGTGAGCGAGCCTTGCCTCGCCGGCATCTCCCATCTGTTCCAAAATGTCCGCCCGGCCCGCCACCGCGCCCCCGGGGAGCCCGCCCGCGACGATCTTCGCCATCGTCGTGATGTCGGGCATGATCCCGAACCGGCCCTGCGCGCCGCCGCGCGACATCCGGAAGCCGCATATCACTTCGTCCATGATCATGATGACGCCGTGCTTCGCCGTGAGCTCCCGTACGCCCTCCAGGAAGCCCGGGTTGGCGACCGGGAACTGGCCCCAGTGGCCGCCAGTCGGCTCCATGATCACGGCGGCAACGTCGTCGTCCTTCTCCAGCAGATCCCGGAGGGCGTCGACCTCGGGCTCGAGGACTACCACGGTGGACATCGCCTCCTCGGGGATACCTACCTGGGTGTTGATGCCGGACTCCATGGAGACGTAGTCGTGCCAGCCGTGGAAGTGCTCGCGGAACTTAACCAGCTTCTTCCGGCCCGTGAAGCCGCGCGCGAGGCGGAGCGCCAGCAGGGTCGACTCGGTCCCGGAGGCCGTGAACCGCACCCGCTCGGCGCACGGGATCAGGTCCTTCACCAGCTTCGCCCACTCGATCTCCAGCTCCGACGTGGTGCCCATGTGGGTGCCCTGGGCCAGCCGGTCCGCGACCGCCTGGGTGATCTCCGGGTGGGCGTGGCCGAGCATCAGGGCCCCGAAGCCCATCATGTAGTCGATCAGCTCGTTGCCGTCGACGTCACGCTTCGATCCCCCGTTGCCCTCGGCCACGAAGAGGGGGAAGGGCTTGACGACCCTCGACTGGTGGCCGCCGCCGGGGATCAGCCCCGCAGCGTTCTCGTACGCCTTCCGGGAACCCCGGAACTTCTGCTCGTACCGCTCCAATATGGTCGCCATGGCCGGACCTCGCCGATGAGAGTGGCCCTGGTTAGGGCGGCCCGATTGTACATCAACCCCGCACTGCGGTGCTCTTTGACCGGAGCGGGCCGCGCCAATATACTTCGCTCGGATTCTGACAAGGAGCCGGAGCAGCTCTATGGAAGCCTTCGAGGCCACGACCAATCCGTTCGGCGGCATCATCCCCAAGCCATCGGCCCTGCCCCGAGAGGCAGACGTCTTTTTGGAGGGCCTTCGACTGTCTCTCGACCAGTGGCGAGAAGCCGGGTACAAGGTCGTTTGGCTGGAGCTACACATCAACAGGGCCGGGTTGGTCCCGATCGCCGTTGGCCACGGTTTCGAGTACCACCACAGCGGTGAGCACTACCTCATGCTTACCAAGCGGCTGGTCGAGGACGCCTTCATCCCGCCGTACGCCTCCCACTACATCGGCGCGGGCGGCGTGGCGATCAACGAGAACGAAGAGTTGCTGGTGGTGCACGAGAAGGGACGGCGCTCGGGCGGTCCGCCCTTCTACAAGCTCCCAGGCGGCGCGCTCCACGCGGGGGAGCACCTGGTCGACGGCGTGGTCAGGGAGGTGTTCGAGGAAACGGGAATCGAGACGCGCTTCGTGTCACTCGCCTGCTTCCGGAACCAGCACGGCTACCGGTACGACAAGTCCGACATCTACTTCGTGTGCCGCCTCGAGCCCCTCAGCCACGAGATCACGAAGCAGGAGGACGAGATCGAGGACTGCATCTGGATGCCCCTCGACGAGTACTACAACGCCGAGAGCGTCAGCTTCTTCAACAAGCTCGTCGTCCGCGCAGCCGTCGAGAGCCCAGGCGTCATTCCGACCGAGATCGAGGGCTACCGCGACCCGGACACGGTCGAGGTGTTCATGCCCAGCGGCACCGTGGAGCTGTTTCCGGGCTCGCCGTAGGGATCGAGGTCGCCTCTACGTCACCTTCTCGACGCTGGCGACGGTCACGCCACCCGACTGAGTCGGAGTGCTACTCCTTGGCAGCAACAATCTGGACGCCCGATTGCCGGATCACGAGTCCCTCGGTCGCTGCGTTGTCCGCTCTGTCGAACGTGACTTCAACGTTAGCGACGGTGCTAAAGAAGCGGGTGGCCGACTCTGCGACTAGCTTCAGTGGTGGCTGTAGTGGCGGCTGCATGAGGAGGTGCCCGTTCTTCGCCCAAACTTCGAATGCGGCTCCGTCATCTGCAACATAGCGCCCGGCGAGAATGTTGAGGGCTTCGGGCGATACATCGCCGGGCACCCTGTCCTCCGGCTGCAGAGTGTCTGAATAGTCGGGCCACCGGCACTCCTCTGCGATCGATCTGGTCACCTCATAGAGAAAGAGATCGCCCCAATCGAAGTTATTCATCACAACCGCGCCCGTGCCAAGGTCCCGGTAGAAGACCCACTTGGCAACGAACCCAAAGGAAGACCCGGTCATCCAGAACCGGCTGCTCTCGCCTTCGCCGGTTACCCTCAGCCCCAGTCCCCATTCGTTGCCAACGGGCGGGGTCAGCATCTGCATAGCCGACGCTTGGGAAAGAACCTTGGTGGGCTCTCCCCTAATCGCACGCTGAATCTCGATCCCCAGACGAGCCAAGTCAGAGGGAGTCGTCCTTAGGCGGCTCACGGCCGATGCGTGTACTTGATTCCTTCCCTTGACGGCCTGGCGGCTCCAGGTGTGCCCGCTTGCCATCAGTCTGTCCAAGTGGGATGGGAGCGGTTCGGCCATCGAACTGCGGTTCATATTGAGCGGCTCGAGCACGAGATCGTGGATCAGCTCCGCAACAGGTTGACCAGTAGCATCGGCGACCACCTGCTCCGCTACGGCGTACCCACCCGTCGAGTACCGATTCTGAAGCCCTGGAATGCTATCCACAGCGACGGGAGGCTGAATGGAAGGCGGCTCTCCATTGAGAACCTGGAGCAGCGTCGGTGTCTTGCCATCTCGGCCATAGCCAGCAAGGCCATGAATGTTCACGCCAGCAGTGTGGCTGAGGATTTGCCGTAGAGTGACGACGGGCTGCCAGTCACCGTTCTTCGGTACCTTCCACGACCTCAGATAGACACTTACGTCCTCGTCGAGGTCCAGCACCTTCTCTCTGACCAGCTCCATAACCCCGACCGTAAAGATGGTCTTGGTAATGGAAGCAGCCTCGAATAGGGTTTCAGTTGTGACGGGCTCAGACCACCCGGCTTCCTTGAAACCAAATCCGCATGCCGACTCGATTCGCCCACCGCTGACTACGGCAATGCTGAGCCCAGGGACCTGTTCGTTGGCCATCCGCTCGGCAATGTCCTGCGGCGGGCCGTACTGGTTCCGAAGTGTCCCTCTAGGACGCAGGTTGGAGGCGATACGGTCGATCCTATCCTTCGTCATGGTGGACACCGCACCGAAGTCGACCTTACTAGGCTCACGGCAAAAGTTGCTGGGCCGTCAGTCAGCGAGTCTTGACGTCCGCTACATCACCTTCTCGACGCTGGCGACGGTGTACTGGGCCTCCTCTTCGGTGCCCTCGTCCTCGCGGCCTATGCACTTGATGTACTCGACCGTGCCGCTCACCTCGACGTTCACGTCGTAAACCATCGGCGTGCCTTCGGGGCTCGATGTCTCGACGCGGACCTCAGCCCCCTCGTGGCCGTTGCTGGAGGGTGATGACTCGACCGAGACGGGACGGCCCGCGACACCCCATCCCTCGCGCATGAGCACTTCGCCCTCCGCGATCATCTCGAACGGGGAGTCGAGCCCAGTGAGGCCGCGGTAGTTCTCCGCCAGGACGGAGGCAGGCCCGCTGCGGGAGACCAGCGCGTCGACCTGGTCGGGCCCGATCCGCACCCAGTTGCGGCCGTCGGGCAGGTCGATCAGGTTCGGGGCGAGCCTGTGACCGCCGAGGTGGCTCACCTGCCAGACGCGCATCCGGCCGCGGAACCTGGGGGCCTGGCGCTGGCGAAGCTCTTCGTAGATGGGGAACCCCATCGAAGCGCAGCATTTGTCCCGCGAGCCGTGGGTGCATACGAGCATGTCCCGCACGCCGTTCGTCTCGCGGCGCCAACGGGCGAACCGGCCCAGGGCCTCCCTGTCGACCAGCAGCGCCCCGGCGAGATCGCCCAGCGCCTCGGTGGGTACCATGTATTCCTCACGCTCGAATGCCGTGAACGGGCCCTCAGGGCGCGAGAAGAGCATCACCGTCGTGTGTCCATCGGCGGAGTACTCGGCGTCGGGGCTAACGCACTGCACGCGCGCATCCCGGCCGGCCTCCCCCGCGCGTGCGACGGCGGCCTTCACCGCTTCTGGGAAGTGCGGGGTGTCAGGGACGTCTGGCTGCCAGGGCCGGGGCAACTCGAACACGAGGCACCGCTGCCAGCTTGGCGCGGACCCCGCCGGACTCTCCCCCGCTTCCAGGGAGTACTCAGCGCAGAATGGACTTCGGGCTTTTCGTGCTGTGTCTGTGGTCAAGTGACTGCTCCCACCGGTCGTACCGCAGAACACCGCGGCCAGCCTGTACGGTAGCACCAATCGCCCGATTCATCCAGACCGCTGCCTCAAGACGGCTGACCGGCCGGGACAGCCGCTTGAATATGCCAGCGCCTGGCTCTATGCTTTGGGCGACCCTGGAGGGGTGACTTGAGAGTCCTTGTGACCAACGGGGAAACGCACCTGAGCCGGACCATAGCCGGCGCGCTGTCTGCCGAGCACGATGTCAGACTCACCGACCGCTCGACTATTGCGGACGCGCCGGATGGCGTGGAGGTCGTGAGCTCGGACCTGGGTCACGACGAGGCCACCAACGACCTAGTTCGCGGCATGGACGCCATCGTCCACTCCGGGGAACCGGACCCTGGCACCTCGATGTCCGACCAGCTCGACGCCGCGATGCGATGCACCTACAACCTCCTGACGGCTGCCGCGGACGAGGGAGTGCCCCGCCTCGTTTACCTCAGCTCCCTCTCGGTGATGGGCGGGCACGCGGAGGACCACACGGTATCCGAGCGGTGGCGGCCCAGACCCGGGACGGACGTGTCGGCCCTCTGCTATCACTTCGGAGAGTACGTCTGCCGCGAGTTCGGGCGAGCAGCCCGGGTGGATGTCGTGTGCCTGCGGCTCGGCGACCTCGTCGAGGACGGAGGCGCGCCAGATTCTACGTCGGGCCTCTACCCACCCGACGCCGTCCAGGCCGTCGAGAAAGCGCTGGCCCTCGGCGACGCCGAGACCGAGCCCGTCTACCAGGAGCCGGTGATCCGGCCCACGTGGAGCGTCTTCCACATCCAGTCCGCCGTCCCCAACGCCCGCTACACAACGAGTTCGGCCGCAGAGTTCCTTGGGTACACGCCCTCGGAGCACCCCCACTAGCCCGGACGCCGCATCACCAGTGCCGGTACACGACGACAGCCGCGAACGAAGTGAGGCCGTCGGACGATTGCTCGCTCACATGCAGTCGAGCGCGGATGCGCCGGTCAGCGAGGCCGATGTCCACCGCAAGTACGCGCCGGTGCTCGCCGCGGCGGACATCCCCAACGCCGTCGAAGTTGCGCTCCTGATCGAGACTATCGACGTCAGGCTCGACCTGGAGTTCGCGGGGCCGCTGCTGGCGCTTCCACCGCTGGAGGCGTCGCAAAGGCTGTCGCGCCTGAAGGACTGGATTGGCCGGTTCTACATGCACGACGTGATCGTCACACCCGTCCTGGCCGAGTTCCTGGCCCGGCCCGGCGACTTCGAGGCGAAGCTGACCCACCTGGACAGGCTCGCCGACGCCACCGGACGCGGGGAGTTCGACGCCAGCGACCCCCTGCAGCGCGACCTGGAATACCAGAAGTACTCCCACGAGTACCACCGCCTGTACGGCACAAACCGGAAGCTGCCCTACGTCAACGAGGCGCCTTCCGCCCTCTACCGGAAGTTCGTCGAGTTCCCCGTGCTGGACCACGAGCACCGCGACGAGGCTTGCCTCGACGACCACCTGCTGGAGATCAGGCGGGCCGGCTACGAGGCCGCCGGATTCCTGCGGTTCCTGCGGCGATTCCGCGCCGGCACCTCCCGGCCGATAGTCGTGGTCGGCAACAACCGGTACGGGCGCCAGTGGGTGGTCGAGCCGCTAGAGAGCCTCCTCGGCAGCGGCTTCACCCTACGGTACGACGGCGTCCCCTCCCACATGTCCACGAGGCTCAGCGTAGCCTCCGCCCGTAACTTCGAGCAGTCGGCGGACAACACCGGGCCGTGGACCGCGGACGCCTTCCCGATGGAGTTCGTTCGCGAGATGGACAGGGAAATGCCCCACATCGTGGTGGCCGACGCCAAGAGCACCCACAAGTTCGACGGCTCGATGATGCTTTCCAGGGCCGCCAAGACCTACGCAAACTGGGTGGCGGCGTTCAACTACGTTAGGGCCGAGGGTTGTGTCGATGCCTTCCGGGACGAGAGCTGCCTGCCTCCCGACCACCTGGGGCGGCTCGTGCACTGGTACGAGTTCGTCAGGGTGCGGAGGCAGCTCGAGGAGTGGGTCGGCCCGGGGCCGACATACAGCGTAGGGCTGTGGGCACCCCAGACCACGGACACGGCCCACCTGGGCGAGATCCCGGTCCCCTTCCGTCCGCCGGCGCTCGATACGGATAAGCCGCAGTTCATACTGGCCAACCCGCTCGTGTACGACGAAGCCGCCCTGCCCGACTACCTGCGCGGGACCTCTCCGTACTACCTGGACGGCCCGGAGAAGTACGTGAAGGAGGAGATCGTCTTCGGCTTCGGACCATACGGGTTCCAGCCCGCCATCGAAGGCACGATGACCGCCGCCTTCGTAGCCGCCGCCCAGCGCACAATCGCCGAAGAGGTCGCATCCCTCACCGCTGGAGACGGGAAATAGCCCTCGGGCCGAGGCCTCCCGAGAGTCTGCTACACTCTGGCCGTCGACGGAAGGGCTAGGAGCCCTGGAGGGCCAGCACCATCAGTACGACGACGGTGGGTACCACGATCATCCAGAGCAGCTGGCGCGGGGAAATCTTCATAGCTTTGGCCGCGTCGGATTCTAGCACGCTCCCATGACGTACAAGCTGATAGCCCTGGACATCGACGGCACAATCCGCGGCCCGAACCGCGAAATCTCCGACAGGACCCGGCGCGTCATCGACCGCGTGATCGAAGCGGGCGCCGTGGTAACCGTGGCGACCGGGCGCATGTTCGAGTCAGCCAGGATGTCCACCGTCACGCTGGACCTCAGGTCGCCGATCATCTCCTACCAGGGGGCGCACATCGCCGACCCGGTCACCGGCGACGTGCTCTGGCACCTGCCGCTCACCGAGCACCAGGCGCTGGAAGCGCTGGAAGCGCTGGACGGATGGCAGGGCGACGTGGCCGTCTACCTGGGGGACGATGTCTACGTCGGCGAGATGACGCCATGGGCACGGGCCTACAGCGAGCGCAACCGGCGCGACGTTCTGGTCGTCGACGACTTGCGCGAGCTGGCCGCCCGACGCCCGACAAGGCTCCTGGCCGTGGGAGGCGAGGACGGCGTATATGCCCTGGAGCGCAGGCTGAACGAGCGGTTCGACTCCCGACTCCACGTCACCAGGTCGCTGCCCACCTTCTGCGAGATGATCCACCCCGAGGGCGGCAAGCACATGGCCCTGGAGTGGCTGTGCGGCCACCTGGGCATCGACACGAAGAGCACCATCGCGTTCGGCAACGGGTACAACGACGTCCACATGCTCGAATGGGCGGCCCTTGGAGTCGCTGTCGGAGACGCTGTGCCCGAGGCGCTCAGCGTTGCGGACCGCGTAGCCCCCACCCTCGACCAGGACGGGCCCGCACACATCTTGGAAGAGCTGCTCGAACAGGGAAGGATCGGCTGAACCGCCAATGGCATCACTCTCTAAGCAGCCCACAGTCGTCGTGCTAGGCGGCATCAACATGGACCTGATAGGTGTGACCCCCAGGCTGCCCGCGCCCGGTGAGACCGTGATGGGCGACCATTTCTACACCGCCCCGGGCGGCAAGGGAGCAAACCAGGCGGTGGCTGCCGCCCGGATGGGCGCGCAGGTGAGGATGGTCGGCAGGGTGGGCGACGACGTTTTCGGCCCGCCGATGCTCGCGGATCTGCAAGGCTACGGCATCGACACTAGCGGCATTTCCGTCGACCCCGACCACGCGTCGGGCATAGCGATGATTCTGCTGGACGGCGACCGCCAGAACTACATAATCGCCATATACGGCGCGAACATGCAGTGCGGCGAGCCCGAGCTGGCTGCGGTCGAGAGGGCCCTCGACGGCGCGGACGCCCTCATGCTGCAGCTCGAGACGCCCTACGAGACGTCGCTCAGGGCCGCCCGGCTGGCGAACGAAATGGGCGTGAGAGTGGTCTGGGACCCGGCGCCGCCTCTGGGGTTGCCTCCCGAGGCATTCGCCGCGCTGGATATCGTCACTCCGAACCAGACCGAGGCCGAGGCCCTCACAGGCATACCCGTTTCGGACGTAGAGTCAGCCCACGCCGCGGCGCAAGCGCTGCTGGTGGCGGGCGCGTCCACAGCCATAGTCAAGCTGGGCGAGGAGGGCGCCTGCTACGCCACGGCGGAGGGCCGGGGCCACGTCCCGTCCCACGCCGTCGAAGCCTCCGACACCGTTGCCGCCGGGGACGCATTCGGCGGCGCGTTCACCGTCGCCCTGAGCGAGGGCCGCAGCGTGGCCGAGGCCGTCCGCTACGGCACCGCCGCGGGAGCCCTGGCCGTCACCAAGCCCGGAGCGCAGGAGGCGATGCCCTCCCGCGCCGAGGTCGAAGCGCTGATTGGTGAGTAGACCCTAGCTAGTCAGTCCGGATGCTTGTTGACCGGCCAGTACCCTATCTCGCATCGGGAGAGTCAGGCTGGTCGTCGTAGAAGCGCGACATGAAGAGCAGTCCGTCATGGCGCACGGCCCATGTGTGCGCGTACAGAGTCTCCGAAGACCTGACGTTGGGGAAGATGTAGTTGATCCAGATCCCCTCCTCCGTGGCCGCCGCCATCTCTTCTCCAATCGCCCGGCGTGGCATAGTTAGGTCCTTCAAGTCGGTGCCTACGAGATGTTTGGCGAGGGGCGCGACATGGAGAACGTCGTCCTCGCCGGCCATAGTCAGGCCCCATTGGCCATCAAGACTGTCCGGGCTGCTGTAATGGGCGATCGTGGCCTCCAGTCCATTGCTCTTGTAGTACTCGATGGCCTCCTGCACATACGCGGCAGTCCGGGCCGCGGGGTCTTCAACGCGCACGTAGTAGCCCGAGGCGAAGAGCATCCCGTCGCGGCGCACGGCGTAGCCTACTTTGGGAACTTCCTTTAGCGTTACCGGGTGGGGCCACAGGTACTCTACCCAGACCCCGTCCTCGGTGGCCTTGGCCAGCTCCTCGCCCAGCTTGTAGCCGTCAGAACCTACCACGTCCTTGATGTCCGTCCCCAGGAGCTGCGGCAACAGGGGGTGAACGTGGTATGTGTCCTGGGCGTCGGTGGCGAAGAGGTACCACTCGCCCTCGAAGCTGGCGACGCTGTTGTAGTAGTTGAGCATGGACTCCAGGCCGTCGCGCTCGTAGCGCTCGATGGCCTGGTTCACGTACTGGACCGTGTAGTCCCTCGGGTCGGCGTCCCGCCAGGCCGGGGGGCCGGTCTCGGGCTCGCCGGCGTAGTAGCCGGAGGCGAATATCATTCCATCGTGGCGGATGGCCCAGGTAACCTTCTGCTGCTCCTGACGGGAAACGGGATGGGGCCACAGGTACTCCACCCACACGCCCTCCCCTGTGGCCTGGGCTATCTCCTTGCCCAGCTCCTGACCGTCGGAGCCGACCACGTCCTTGATGTCGGTGCCTATGAGGTGAGGAAAGATGGGATGAGCAAGGTAGATGTCATCCTCGCCGATCAGGAACAGGTAGAACTGTCCGTCCAGGCTGTCCTGGCTGTTGTAGTGGGCGATGAGCGCGTCGAGTCCTTCGTCCTGGTACTTGGCTATGGCCTTGTCCACGTATCCCTTGACGGAGTCCCCCACGTCTTCCACCAGGACCGAATGGCTGGCAGAGAACACGAGGCCGTCATGCAGGACGACCAGGACCCGCCGTGGTTCTTCCTGCTTGGTCAGTGGATTGACGCCCCGGGTCGTGGCCCAGAAACCCTCCTCGGTAGCTGTATCCAACAACTCCGTGAAGGCGGAGTATCGCGAGCCCGGGCCAACGTATTGGCCCTCCAGGGCGGGTATGTTGCGGTATACCAGCAACTCGCCTTCGTCCTGGTCAAGGAGGAGCAACGTCCGCCCGTCTTCTGTGCCCGCCTGGGACCTGTAGCGCTCAACAGTGGCGTCCAGCCCGTTCTCTCCGTAGTAGTCTATTGCCTTCGTTACGTATGCCCGGGTCACCTCCTCGTCGTCCATCTCGTCGTCCATCGCAGCGGGCGCCGGCGTAGGCTCCGGGGCAGCAGTGGGAACGGGTGCCTGCGTAGGCTCCGGCATCGAGGTGGCGGTGGGGTCCGGGGCCGCAGTTGCAATGGGCACCGGCGTTGGGGCAGGATCGTCGCCGCAGGCAACTGCGAAGGCTGCGAGCGAAGCCAAGGCCAGAAGCAATAGCAATGCGCGCACGCCTCCAGGCGCTCGCCTGTACCTCGAACCCCTCCAGTTCACCCGCGCATGGTCCTTCTGCTCAGTTCGCCGCATGATCTGTCCTCCTTCTGACTGTGCCACCTGATTTTACTGTTGGCAGTATACAAAAGCATAGGAATTATCGAGATACTCCGTCTCATTCGCAAGGTGCAGCCGGGGACGGGCCAGGCCAATTGGTAAGACTACCCTCCGGGTGGCGTCAAGACTGGCAATGGGATAACATCCCGCCCGGAACTAGAACACATAGGAAGTGGGAGACCCGTTCTTCGGGCGGCAGCAGCTCCCCAGCGTGCTATTGCGACCGGGTTTCAGCTAGATGTTCAGAAGAGCCCCAGGGCGATCCGAACTCCAATACGAACCGGATGAGAAGTGCCCGCCCCTGGTGGCGATTACCTCGGCCTTACAGGTCTTCATACCCAACACCATCAGCCTGGTCATGCTGGCGGCACTCGTGGTGGTGGCTTCCGGAGAGTCTGACGCCTACCTGTCGTGGATGACATTTACTGTCCTGGCAGTAACCGGGGCCAGCATGATCCTACAGACCCTCCACCTACGGCATTTGGGTTCGGGCCGTCTCGTCGTCACAAACTTCAACGTTCCATTCCTGGCCGTTTGCGCTTTGGCGCTGCAGGTCGGCGGACCCAGTTTGCTGGCCAGCTTGATAGTCGTTTCCACCCTGGTACAGTCTGTATTGACTTTGCGCCTCGCCTCACTCCGCCGGATATTCACACCCACGGTGAGCGGCGTGGTGGTCATGCTGGTAGCGGTCTCGGCTGTGCCCTTCATCATCAGCAGGGCGGTCATTCCGCCGGAAGGGGAATCGATAGCGCTCTTCCTGGCGCCGGGAATGGCTGCGCTGGCGGCTGGGGTCCTGATTTCCATGCAGGACACGCCGGCCTGGCGTATGTGGGTCTTGCCGGTCACCGTAGTGGTCGGTCTGGCTGTGGCCGTGCCCCTGGGGTACTACGACACCGGCATCATAGTTAGCACTCCATGGCTGCGCCTGCCCCATCTCGGGTGGCCGGGGCTGGACCTGACCTTCAGTGCGGACTTCTGGACCCTGCTCCCCGTCTTCGTGTTTGTGAATCTCACCGCCTTCATGAAGGCGGTGGGGGACCTGTCGGTAATCCACCGTGCCTCTTACCGGAATCAAGCCGCCATCGACTTCCGGACGGTGCAGGGAGGCTTGAACGTTTACGGAGTGGGCACCCTTCTCTCCGGACTCCTGGGGACCTTGCCTGTTGCCGCGCCGTGGGCGGCCACCGCGGTCTACATTGGCTTTACCGGCGTCGCCGCCAAGAGCGTCGGGGTATACCTGGGACTGCTGACCATAGCGGTCGCCTCGTTTTCCAAGCTGCTAGCCGTAATAGTCTCCATTCCCAGCCAAGTGGTCGGCGCAGTGTACATCATCATCTTCGGCATGCTCTTCATCGAAGGTGCGAGAACGGCTTTTGCGGGACAGTTCGACCAGAGGAAGGCCACCATCACCGGCATTTCCATGGTATTGGGCCTATCCGCCGGAGTCCTCAGTGGGTTCTTCGAGGGGACTCCTAGCCACCTTGTGGGCAACAGCATCGTCATCGGCGGCATGGTAGCCGTAGGCATGACAGCATTCACCGAGTTGTCGGGACTTCGCGCCAAGAAGCTGCGGATCGACTTGTCAGAGTCCTCCCTGCCTGCCATTGACGACTTTCTCCGCGACTTCGCCGACAGACACTCCTGGACGGAGGAGGGGAGGAACAGGCTGCGCCTGGTGGGAGAAGAGGTCATGCTGAGCCTGTTCAATGAGGAGGACGATGGCCCTGTCGAACAGCAGCGGCGGATGGTCGCCACGATTCGTCCCGAGAGCGGCTCGGCCGAGCTTGAAATCGTGGTTGCTTCGGACGACGCCATCCAGGGGAATATCGAGAATCGCATGGCCTATCTGGAGCAGGACCAGGCGCTGGAAGACGAACAGCAATTGTCCGTCCGCATCCTGCGCCACTACGCCTCATCGGTCCACCACCGCAAGTACTACGGCTTAGACATCATCAGCTGCCGCGTGGACAAGTAGCGGCAGCGACTTGATTCACTCCTCCAGGGACAGGTAGCGTGCCCTGCCGAACGTAGGCGAGTATATGAGCATCAGGTTGCCGTCCTCCTTGTGCACCTCCCGCACAACGTCCCCGATGACTTCTTCGCCTCCACGGAGCCTCCCAGAGCTCAGTCTCCCTTCCATCTCAGGCGGAACGAAGATGTCGTCATAGGTGAGTCCCCGCTCGCCGATGAATGGGAACTCCACGTCGTGGTAGATGTCCGACTCTTCGGGTCTGCCTCCGACGTTCCTCACCCGCAGCGTCGCCGTGACCCACTCGTGTCCCTCCCTGGGCTTACGGGACTCGTCCTCCTTGGGATAGCCGCGCATCGCGTCTAGCACCGTGACCTCTATCCCCGAGTGGACGACGGGAACGCCGCGCCTGACGGGATTGACCCTCTCGAAGTTCTCCTCGACCTTCTCGGGGGGCTCGGACGTGAGCAGCGTGCCCGCCAGGGCGGCTATTGTCGCCGCAACGAAGCCGGGCGCCGTCGCGATGTCCATGTCGAACATCCCCCAGGGGCCGCCCGACATGAACTGCCAGAAAGTGACGGTCGCCGCTCCGGTCAGGATCGATGCGAGGGCTCCCCAGAAATTGAACCTGCTCCAGTACAGGGCCAGTATCGTGGTAGGACCAAAGGTCGCTCCCATTCCGCCCCAGGCGTATGCGACAAGATTGAATATCGAGTTGGGGAACAGGAGCGCCAATGCGGCCGCTGCGGCGCCCGTCATCACCAGGAGGAGCCGGCCCAGCCACACTCTGCCATAGGCACCGATCGTGAACCCCTGCCATTCGCCGGTTGGGGCGTCGAGCACCCAATTCTTGCTGTTCGGAGTCGAGTCCGGCCCGCCAATCCTGTAGAACACCATACCTACGGCGGCGTACTCGTACCTGATCCGGTACGCATACTTGTTCACGACCGGCAGGTCGTCCGTGGCTATTGCGGAGGCCAGCAGGAGCTGGGAGTCCGCCGTGCTCATCACAGCCGCAATCACCCCGGTGAGCAGCAGGCCGGTCACAACAGGCGTGAAGAAGGTGTCTGCGAGGACTATGTAGACGCTTTCCGAGTCCGAGACCGATATGCCGGCCTCCGCGAGAGCCGGCCGGGCCACCAGTCCCAGCAGAAACCCAAGACCGAATATGAAAAATGCCCACGTCGTGCCTATGTCGCGGCTGGGTCTTATCTTCTCCTCCCCTCCTACCGCCATCAAGCGCTGCAGGATTCGCTGGGAGCCGAGAGCGCCCAGCCCCCATCCAGGCGTGGAGAGGATGAAGGCAAGGGTTATGCCCTGCCCTCCGGCCGTCAAGGGGTTCCAGAAGTCCGAGTCCTGGCCCAGAAGCGGGCCGCTCGTCATCGCAATCAGGGCCAGGGGCAGTACGAAAAAGCCGGCCAGCATCAGCATCGCCTGGAACACGTCCGTCCTCGAAACCGCGAGGAACCCCCCGATGAAGGTGTAGGAGATCACCGCGACGAGCGTCACCAGCACGCCGGGCGTCCAGTCGACCCCGAACACCGTCTCCAGAAGCTTTGCCCCTGCGATGAGCCCTGAGTCGATGTAGATCATTATGAAGAAGATGGTCAGCACGGCGGTGAGCGTCCGAAGGATGCCGGTCCGGTCGGCGAACCGCTTTTCGAAGAACTCGGGCAGTGTGAGCGAGTCCTCGAGGATCGTATACCGCCGCAGCCTCTTCCCCAGGATGGTCCAGACGAACCAGATGCCGAGCACGATGCTCAGCCCAGTCCAGAGTTGTACGGCCCCGTCAGAGAATGCCAGGGCGGGGAACACCAGCATCGTCCAGCCGCTGGTGGCGGACGAGCTGGCGCTCAGGGCCGACGTGAAGCTGTTCATCCGCCTGCCGCCCAGAACGTAGTCCGACATCTCCCGCATGGGGCGAACGCGGACGACCGCTATCGCTATCAGCGAGGCAAAGTAGAGGAAGAAGACGGCGAGTATGAACGGGTGGAATTCCATAGATGCGTGGGGGAAGGTTCCGGTTCATCCTACGGCCTCGACTCCACCAATGTCCACCGAGCAATATATACTGTGGACAGGAGGCAAGGGCATGGCAGAGGCAAGGGCTGAGATCGTAGCGTACGGCGACCGGAGCCTGACGGTGCGGCTGCCGGAGCGCACGAGGGTGATCGACGCCAGGGCGCCGATGGCCCCCGTGCCGGACATCCGCGAGGCCGTCCGGGACGCCATCGAGAACCCCATTGCCCATGAGCCGCTCCGCAAGCTCGCGGGGCCGAAGGCCAAGGTGACCATCGCCTTCGACGACGCTTCAGGCTCCTACTTCCAGACGCGGCGCACGGACTTCCGGCAAGTCGCAATCGAGCTCATAGTCGAGGAGCTGACGGCGCTAGGCGTAGACCTGCGCGACATCACCCTCCTCTGCGCACAGGGGCTCCACCGCAAGCTGACCCGCGTCGAGATGGAGACGTTCCTGGGCCGCAGGCTCGTCCTCTCGTTCGGCTACAACAACCTCTACTGCCACGACGCGGAGGACCCCGACCAGCTCGTGCACCTCGGCTACACCCACAGGGGATTCGACGTAGAGGTGAACCGCGCCATCGTCGACTCGGACCTGTTCATATACCTGAACACCATGTGGGCGCCCTTCAACGGCGGGTGGAAGTCGACGGCCGTCGGGCTCGGCACGTTCCGCAGCATCAGGCACCACCACCGGCCCTGGCCCTCCGCCCGCGGCCACTCCGTCGACGACCCCAAGAGCTCGGCGTTCAAGAAGCTCGTGTGGGAGCAGGGCAGCCTCATTGAGAAGGCGCTGGCCGAGAAGGGCCGCCGGGTCTTCTCCATCGAGACGGTCTACGACAACGCCGCGCCGCTCAAGGACATCATCGCAGTCTTCGCCGGCCATCCGACGGAGGTTCATCCGCACACCCTCCAGGCCATCGAGGAGCAGCTCGTGGTGGACGTGCAGGGGCAATCGGACATACTGGTCGCCGGCATCCCGGGCGCGGAGTGCTACTCCAAGTTCTCCATCATGAACCCCATACTCATCGCCAACTCCGCCATGGCGAACACAGTGATGCAGTTCCAGGGGATGCCCGTCGTGCGCGAGGGCGGTATCGCGATACTGGCCCACCCGTTCGAGGCGGTGTTCGACGAGCGGCGGTTCGCCCCCTACATGGAGTTCTACGACCGCCTCCTGGCGGACGAGACCGACCCCTACCAGCTATGGGAGGGCGCGGTGGAGGACTTCGCCCACCGGCCCGAGTACATACATGGCTACCGGCACGGCTACGCCTACCATGGCTCGCACCCCTTCTTCATGTGGAACAGTACGGGCATCCCGCGCCGGTACCTGGGCCGCATATTCTTCGCGGGCGTGAGGGACTTCGAGGCGGTCCGGCGCTGCGGCTTCGAGCCCTTCGCCACCGTGGAGGAGGCCGTCGCAGCGGCAGAGTCCGACCTCGGCGCAGACGCGTCGATTGCCCTGCTCCAGCGACCCCCGCACTTCATCCCCAGGGTCGCCTGAAGTTCGATATCGCCTAGGAGGTACATGCGAGATGGCTGACGACATCCTAGACCAAGCCCGCAGCTACCTGAAACAGTTGCCTGCCGATTCACCAGAATGGCAGAGTGCCGTAGCAGACTTCCTGAAGGACGTCCACGCCATAGCTGACGCCAAGTCAGCCGAACGAGAAGCTGCAGCCCTACCCAGAGTTGCAAAAACAGAACTGCTTGCAGACCGGACAACTCAGGGCCGGATGTCCGAGGAGCCGACGGCAGACACGCTGGCAGCCCTGGCCGCGCTGCGCCGGGCCGCCGTCAAGGCCCGTCGCGAGTCCATAGAGGCGACCGGCTCGGTACCCACGTGGAGGGACGGCAAGATAGTCTACGAGACCGAGGTCTAGCCCTCATACTCGCTTCCCCCCTTGGGGAAGAACAAGAACTTTCTCCTTCTCCCCGACACTCCTCCCTCTGCGCTCTCCGCGGCCTCTGCGGTAAAGTCTCCCCCGCGTTGACACGCGTCGACTTCGCGTCTAAACTCGCGCCTGTCAGACCAAATACGCTGGCGGTGCGGAGAAATGACGAATATCAGGCTCGACGACCACGCCATGCAGGGCTTCATCAGGGACGGCTACGCCGTCGTCCAGCCGGAGCTCGACGCAGACTTCCACCAGCACGTGTTCGACTCGATCGACCACGTCTTTGAGACCGAAGGGAACCCCGGCAACAACCTCATGGCGCGCATCTCCGCTATCGGCGAGGTGTGGTCCGATCCCGCGGTCGACGGAGCCATGGCGAGCATCCTCGGCAATGGCTACTACATGCACCCGCACCGGCACATCCACTACCGCCCTCCCGGCGGAGAGGGGCAGACGCTGCACAAGGACGGCTTCTCCAAGCGCCGCCACCGCACCCGTTGGACCCTCGCCATGTACTACCCCCAGGAGACGACCCTGGAGATGGGGCCGACGGCTCTCGTGCCCGGCAGCCACTACTTCAACACGGCGGAGGCGGGCACTGCCCGAGAGGAGATGGCGCTCCCCGTGCCCGCAGGAAGCGTGGCCATCGTGGACTACGACATCTGGCATCGCGGGACGGCCAACGAGAGCGACCGCAAGCGCTACATGGTCAAGTTCCTGTTCGTCCGCATGGAGGAGCCGCCGTCGCCAAGCTGGGACGGCCCCGGCGCCGCGTGGAGTCCGGAGGGCGATCACGAGGCCATGTGGTCCTCCATGTGGGACTGGCACACCGGCGGCAACGGGAACGGCTCGGGGGCCCCGTCAAACGGCCGCTCCGTAGACGACCTCCTGCACACCGTCGTGAACGCCGAGGAGAAGGCCTGCCTCGACGCCGCCTACGAGCTTGCCGCCGTGGGTGAGCCCGCTGTCGGGCCGCTGATGAAGGCGCTCCAGGCCGACTACGGGGACGCTTCCCCTACCGACGAGGTCTCCTACGGCAAGCTTGCCGCCGCGGACCGGCCGGAGCAGATCCGCAGGAACATCAGCTATGCACTTGCATCGATCGGCGGGCCGGCGGTGCCTGCGCTGGTCGAGGCGGCCGGCCACCCGGACTGGTGGGTGCGTGACACAGCCGTCGAAACACTGGGCGACATCGGGCCTAACGCGGCGGACTCGGTCCCCGTGCTGCTGAAGGCGCTGGAGGACGAGTCGCTGCAGGTGCGCCGTCATGCATCGGAGGCGCTGGGGATCGCGGGCCAGGACGGCGACGGGGCCGTGGGCGGCCTGATCGAATCGCTGGGCGACCCGGACGAGTTCACCAGGCGCAACTCGGCCCTTGCCCTGGCACGGATCGGGCCCGCGGCGGCTGATGCAGTGCCGGCGCTCGGGGGCGTGCTCCGCGACGAAGACAGGTACGTCAGGGGCAAGGCCCTGGAGGCCCTCCGCCGCATAGATACGCCGGCGGCACGGGACGCCATCATCGACGACCTGCTGACGTCCCGCTGGTGCGAGATAACCACGAAGGACAACCTCTACTGACACCACTTCCATCTCGACTGTAGGGGCGGGTTTGAAACCCGCCCTCCCCGGTCAATGACATGAGGCCGGTAGACCCTTAAGCCGGAGAAACATCACCAGAAGGAGCATGAAGTGAAGAAGTACACAGTCGCCGTTATCGGTCTTGGACGCATGGGCAGCTTCCTGGACATGTCCATCGCAAACGCTGCAAAGGAGAGCGACCGCATCGAGCTCGTGGCAGGAGCCGACCTGCTGGAGGAGCGGCGCACCAAGTTCAACGACGACTGGGGCGTCCCGGTCTACGAGGACTACCGGGAGATGGTCGAGGGCCACAGCCCGGACATAGCGGCGATATGCACCACCGCCACGGGCCTGCAGAAGCCCGGCAGGGAAGCGCCGGACACCGACTTCGTCGGCGACTCTCACGCCGACGATGCCGTCGAGGTGGTCGAGGCCGGCGTCTCCATGCTGTTCGTCGAAAAGGCCATGTCGTGCTCGATAGCCAAGGCCGACGCCGTGCTGGAGGCGTGCCAGAGCAGGGGCGTGAAGTACGGCTCAGGCCTTCTGCGCAGGCACAACAACGCCTACAAGGCGGTGCGCAAGGCCGTCGACGACGGCGAGATAGGCGAGGTGAAGACGGCCGTACACTACGGCGGCTCCAGCCTCATGCACGGCCACATTCACTCCATCGACACCCTCTCCTACCTGGTGGGCGACCGGAAGATCGGCGCGGTTCGCGGCGAGCTGATTCCGCGCAGCACCCGCATCAAAGGCAACAGGATCGAGTCGGACCCCCAGGCGATATACCAGCTGGAGTTCGAGGACGGCCTGATGGCTTCGACAGTGCCCGGCAGCGGCTTCGAGTTCGAGGTGATCGGGACCGAGGGCGCGATCCGCACCCAGAACAACGGCACATCCGTGGTCATGCGGAAGACCTCGGAGGGCGAGGGCCGTCCCCAGATGCTGGACGCGCCCTTCCCGGCCAGCGAGCCGATGAACAACACCCTTGCCTGCCTGGAGGACCTGGTCGACGCCCACGAGCATGGGCGCGAGGCCCACGGCGACATCGCCGTCACCCACCACGTAACCGAGGCCTGCATAGCGGTCGCCGAAAGCCATGCCAGGGGCGGCGTCTGGGTCGACCTTCCGGTCGAGAACCGGGACATGTACATCTTCCACGTGTAGCCTCGGCATTCGGGGTACTGGACATATAGGCTATAATCCCTCCGGGCAATGCAATTGCTGAGAGGTCGAGAGCAATGGTAAATCCGAGACACATGCTGACCGCTGAGTTCCGGGACGAATTCCGGGGCTCGGTCACCAGGGCGGTGAAGGTAGACTCGTTCGCCGATGCGGTCGAGAAGGCCATGTATCTCTTCGCGGGGCTGATCGCGCTGGGGTTCTTGTTCTTCCTCGTCTACTTCATGGGCGTGAAGGTCTTCGCCTTCTTCATTGCATTCTTCATCTTCCTGGTCTTCGCGAAGGGGCTGTTCGTCTTACTGATAAAGTAGGCGGCGCCCCGTCGGCAACGGTGAGCCGGGAGCACCTCGCTCCGTGGCGGGTCGATGGCTAACCCATTGGCTTCTCTCCGGCGGACCGGGATCGGTGCGTGTTGATGTGCCTGCCATTGGCGCTAAGAACTTGACCTCCCCTATCAGACGGTTCCTTGGGAAACTGCTGGCAGCCGGAGGGTCCAGCAGGGCCACGCGGGGAGGCATTGCCCTCCTCTTGGTCCTGTCTTTCGGGACCACCGGCTACATGGTCATAGAGGGCTGGAGCGTCCTGGACTCCGTCTACATGACCGTGATAACGATGACCACCGTCGGCTATGCCGAGGTGAGGCCCCTCTCGGTGGCTGGGCGCATATTCAACCTGTTCGTCATGTTGGGCGGCGTCGGCCTCATGCTGTACATCCTCACCGTGACCGTGCAGGCGGTCGTCGAAGACGAGGTGCTCAAAGGCCTGTTTCGGAGGCGAAGAATGAGGGCGAAGATCGAGGCGCTCGAGCAGCATTACATCCTCTGCGGCTACGGCAGGGTGGGAAGAGAGGTCGCCGCGGTCTTCCGCCGCGAGGATGCGTCCTTCGTGGTAGTCGACGCCAGCGAGGCCGCGGTGGAGGCTGCGGAGGACGACGGCACCCCCGCGCTCTGCGGCAACGCCACTCACAACGAGACGCTCCGACAGGCTGGCGCCGAGCGTGCCCGCGGGCTGATTGTGGCCTCCGGCAGCGACAGCGACAACGTGGTAATCACGCTCACCGCCAGCGCCATCAACCCTGACCTGAACATCGTTGCCCGCGCAGACGACGCCGAGACCGCAGAGAAGCTGACGATGGCCGGCGCAGGGCGAGTAGTGACGCCTTACAGGATAGGAGGGCGCCGCATGGCTCTCTCAGCCATCCGGCCTATGGCCGTCGACTTCTTCGACGACATCGTCGATCCTTCCCGGGCCGGATCGAGGGTCTCGGAGATAGAGGTACTCCAGGGCTCGCCGATTGCCGGCATGACCGTGGCCAAATTCACCGCTGCGGACGATACGCGCGTCCTGGCGCTCTGCAAGAGCGACGGGTCCATCATGTTCACGCCTGAAGCAGGGACTGTGATGGAGCCGGGCGACGGCGTGATCGTCCTCGACATGGGCGCCGGCGCCCAGGCGTAGCCGACCCGACGAGAGACAAGAAAGTCCCACTGCTCCGGAGATGGGCAGTGGGACTATGAAGCGCTAGCTATAGCCGCGTCGAACGGCCTAGTAGACCCCGTCCAGGAACCGCCACAGCGACTCGGTCGCGATGTCCGCAGCCATGACTGCGGCCACCCGGTCGGACTCGTCGGTCGTCAGGACCTCGATCATCTCTCGCTCTGCGTCCGAATGCTGCTCGTCCAGCGTCTTGTGCACCTCGAAGAACGAGGTCGTGTCCTTGTCATCTATCCCGTAGTGCTCGCGGAGCCCGGCTATCTTGGCCACGGCCACCTTCGGCACCTGCGACTCGAAGGCGTACAGCGCGGCGGCCCCGGCGGCCGTGGAGCCGGACGACGTCAGGCTCTTGTACGTGTCCACCAGGCTGGCGGTCGCGTCCACGGGATCGCTGTACAACACCTCGTTACGGTCCACCCCCAGGCCATCGCAGAACCTCAGCCAGAGCTCGACGTGGTTGTCCTCGCCATGCTCCTCGTCCCACAGGTTGTCCAGCAGGTGCTGGCGGACCGACGGGTCGCTGCACCGGTGATGAACGCCGCTCAGGAAGGTCGGGTACGCGCTCTCGAAGTGGTAGTACTGCGCCGCATACTTCTTGAGGGACTCTATCGGCAGCGTCCCCTCGTTCCAGGCTTGGTAGAAGGGGTGCGTCAGCAGGCTCCTTCCTTCGATGATCTCGTCGATTTTGCCAATCACATCGGTAGCCAAGGTCAGGTCCCTCCGTAGTCCTTATGGATGCGGCGCACTGCCCTTTAGGGCGCCGCACGCGAGTTTAGCAGCGCCCCGTACGGCAGTCAACCAAGTGTACTCGTTCAGTACATATGAGACAGAGGAGCTGAGACCAAGCTTGGATGGTGCTGCTCAAGATACTCGGCCGGAGTGAGTCCGTCCAGCGAGTGGTGAGGTCGGATCGTGTCATAGACGCGCTCCCACCCCAGGAGGGCTCGGTTGAGGGGGATCATCTCGACGTCGCCGTCATACAGCTCGTAGAACTCCTCGGTGTGAGTGCGCTGACCTCTCTCCACATGGCCGTTGAGCTTGGGTGAGCGCGGCGGCAGTACGAAGAGCATGATGCCGTGGTTCTGGCACGCAGACTCGAAGGCGGCCTGGAACTCCGAGCCTCCATCCACTTGGACGGCCTTGATAGGGAAGGGGAACCGTCGCCGCATAGAATCGAGGAACTGGGCCGCCAGCGTGGACGTTGCCCTGGTGTGTACCTCGAGCACGTCCCATCGTGAGACCACATCCCTTGCGGTGAAGTGCTTGAGCACCACGCCTGGCAGGGGACGGATGTCCAGAGTGTCCACTTGGACTATGTCCCCAGGCTCTCTGGCACGATACTCTCTGGGTTTGCGAACCGCGTAGGGACGCTTGCGGGCCTGCCTGCGTACAGGCAGGCCATGTCGTACCGGCTCTTTGAGTATGCCACTGGCCTTCAGGCGAGTCAGTATCCGGCCCACCATCGATGTGGACACCTGCCATCCCTGACGGGTCAGCAACACCACCAGCTTGTCCTTGCCCCAGCGGGGATACTGCTCCCTCAGCTCCAGCACCGCTTGGGACAACTCGGGACTCCACGTAGGCTGTCGCACCCTTCGAGGACGACGGCTCTTGGTGCATAGACCCTCCGGCCCTGACTCTCTGAGCGATCTGTCCCACCGGTACAGGGTGGACCGGGGCAGCCCCAGAGCCTCTGCAGCCCCTGAACTGGTCAGCCCCTGCTGTCTCAGCGTCTGCCAGCAGCTCACCCAGCGCAATCGCTCCTGAGCTTCGCCAGGCAGGTCTCCTGGACTCGTCTTGGCAAGCTGGTAGAATGACCTGGGTAGTCCTACTACCCTCATGGAAGGGACCTCCTTCGGATTGTTCTCACCCAAAGGATGGTCCCTTTCTTGTTTGTTTACAACTTCGCCCGTCTCACATCTATCTGAACGAGATCACCAAGATTCCCGTGCTGCAACTGTTCAGTAATCGTGAGCGTCATAGTCGTAGGGGCGGACCCACGTGTCCGCCCGCAGTCTCTCCCTTGACTCTGAACACTTACCCGTGCTCTCTATCTATCTCGCAGGCGCGGCCCGGTGCTCTATCTCCGCAGTCGCCGGAGTGTTCGTGCCAAACACAAGGTCCTTGGCCCGGTCGTTCGCACCCGCGCACACCACGTAGTAACGGTCAGCCGACTCCTGCACGGGCAGCACAACTCTCTCCTGCTCCATCGGCGGAAGGTCGTACAGCCACTTCCACGCAACCCGCACCTTCTCCGGCACGTTGAAATTGTTGATCAGCTCGCGCGCAGGCCTCTTGGCGTGGGCGTGGATGAAGGCCCGCGCCGACCGCTTGGTGAAGCCGTCTCCCGCAATGGGCCTCGCGTGGGCCGGCGCCATGAGTATCAGCACCGCGCCCCTCGGAGCATCGTCGAGCTCGCCCGCCAGGTTCGCGATGTAGCTCCCGCCTCCCGCCGTGCAGCTATAGGAGATGGTGCGGAGCAGGCCGTCGCCGGTGTTGTTGCCCTGGTCGCCAACGTCGGCCTCCCACCCCGTGCTGAATACGGTGATGGTGCTGGCGTCCGCGTCGAACCCCTGCTCCACGTGAAACGGCTCCCAGGGCGTGTCGTCCTCGTTCTCAGCGATGAGCTGCGGGAACTTCCGTGTCGTGCCGATAGTGTCCATGTCCAGGTGGCCCGGGTACCAGTGGCCCACGTTCTTCAGCGTCAGTATCAGCGCCCGCCCGATGACTATGTTCACCCTGGACTGGCGGCCTGGTCCCAGTGCGGCCCTCTTGGAGTTGATGCCCAGCTCGCCGGCGATCGGCCCGTTCACCAGGAACAGGGGCCCGTTCGCGCTCGTCGACATCAGGAAGCCCCTGGCGTCCTGGGGGTCCAGCATCGACAGCGCCTTCGCGCCGGCCATTACAACGGGCAGATGCTCGGGCCGGCACCCGGCCATGACGGCGTTCACGGCTATCTTCTCGACGGTGGCGTACCCCGACCCCGGCGGCAGCAGGCACACCACCTCGTCGCGCGGCAGGGTCGTGCCGGTCAGCATCTCCTCGACGCTCTTGGCGGTGGGTGGAATCAGCGGAAAGCCGTCGCCCCAGTCGTTGTCGAGGAAGGCCTCGTTGAACCTGGCGAGGGCGTCGAGCTGGTCCGCGCCCTCGAAGGACTCCGGCCCGGAATTCAGCCCGGCCAGCGCCTCCTTCTCGATCTCGTACCCGTTCCCCTGGGTGGTGAGAAGCCTCACCACGTCGTCCACGCACGGGTCCGTCTGCTCTATCGCCTCCTCGACCGTCACGTTGTTGTAGACCTTGGGCACGACCGTGAAGGGCGTGCTGCGCATCCCGAAGGCCTTGGCGCTTGCTATCGCGTCGTCCTGGAACCCCTCGGACAGGATCGTCGCAGTGGGAATTCCCGCCTTCTCCAGCTCAACCATGTCGTGGATCATCCACGACGTGCACGACCCTCAATCGGCGGTGCAGCCGATGGCTGCGTCCACCTCCATCTTCGCCTTGTCCATGACCGGCTTGGGGGTTGGCAGGGCGCCGCTGTAGAACTTCAGGGTCACGTCTGGCACACTGCGCCTGATCAGCTCGCCCGCCCTCTTGAGGGCCACGTCGCCGTTGGCCTTGCCGTTCCAGACCAGACCGATGGTCTTGCCCTCCAGGCTATCCGGGCGCGGAGCAAGCGGCGTCGCCTCCACGTCCCCGAGCACCGGCGCGACCGGATTCATCACTTCGAGCCTGTACATCCTCGACCTCCTGGCGTCGATATATCTCCAGCTTGAAGACTGCCGGGGCCGCTAGGCCAGCGGCAGCTTATCCAGCACCTTGGGGTTGAACAGGTTCAGCGGCCTGCGGCCGGTGAGCACGCGCGCGACCTCCTGGCCGCAGCGCACGGGCAGGTCCGCGATGGCCGCGTCTGAGTAGTAGGACGAGTGTGGTGTCAGTATCACGTTGTCCATGCCCAAGAGGGGGTCGTCGGCCGGCGGCGGCTCCTGCTCCAGCACGTCCAGCCCCGCTCCGGCGATCTCGCCGCCCTCCAGAGCCCGCACCAACGCGCCCTGGTCTACGACCGGGCCTCGGGAAGTGTTGATCAGGTACGCCGTCCGCTTCATCTTCGCGAAGGCGCCGTCGTCGAACATGTGGGTCGTCTCGTCCGTCTTGGGGCTGTGCACCGATATGTAGTCGGACCGCTCCAGCAGCTCGTCTAACGATACCGGTTCCGCGCCCGCCTCCTCGAACGCCTCGGGCGGCAGGTACGGGTCGTGGGCGATGACCTTCATCTCGAAGGCATGGGCCCTCGACGCAAGCGCCCGCCCGATGCGACCGAAGCCGACGATGCCTAGCGTTTCGTTGTGGATGCTGCCTACCGGGGGAGGGATGACCGGCACCCAGCCGCCGGACCGGATGATCGAGTCCAGCTTCAGCAGCCTCCGGTTGCACGCCAGCAGCAGGGCGAAGGCGTGGTTGGCCACCTCGCGTATCCACAGGTCGGGAACGCATACGACCGCGACGCCCAGGTCGGTCGCCGCATCCACGTCGATCACGTCGACGCCCACGCCCGTCCTCAGGACGACCTTCAGGTCCTTCATCGCCTCCATGTCCCGCCGCGTGATGGGCGAGTCCACGTCGATGATTCCATCTGCGTCGCCCGCCTGCTCTATGAGCTCGTCGCCTTCTATGCGAGGCAGCACGATCTGCTCGGCCCCGACCTTCTCGAGCTCGATGCGCTCAGGTTCCAGCAGGTCTCTGGCATGCACTCCGACGCGGTATACCTTGTACTTGTAGCTGCTCATTTGCTCCAGGATCCAGGTTGGGTTGAATCGAGCTCAGGGTCGGCGTCTTATGACCCGTAGCCCTAGTCTTGTGACAGGAGCCAGTCTACCAGAGCGTCCAAGAAGGCGTCTCCGTAGCCGGGTGAGTGGCTGCTGCCCTGGCCACTCCAGAGCTCGATGGTGGTCCCCTCGGCGCAGCCCGCCTCCACGCGAAATGCCTGGGTCTCGGAGCCGGCCACATACTGGTCGAGGTCGAGTGTGGCATGGGGCTGCGGGTCTTCCGGCCAGTCGCAGCCGGCCCGCCTACTCCAGCGCGCCACCATCTCCTGGGCCCCGGCGTAGAATGCCGACTTGCCGTCGCCCTTCGGGTCCGACTCGCTCTCGTCGCCCTCGTACAGGATCACGCCATCGTCGGTGCCGTGGACGTGCAGCACCGACACGGGGGGTGCACCCTCGCAGCTCGTGTCCTCGACGTAGCTCGTGCCGGCGAGGCTGGCAACGGCGCGCAGGCCGGGCAGGCCCTTGCAGGCCATGTGGTGCGACATGAACCCGCCGTTGGAGTAGCCGAAGAAGTAGACCGGCCCGAAGGCCCTGACCTTCATTGCTTCCGATACAAGCGCGGTCAAGAACGCGACATCATCCCCGCCGGTCTTACCGCCCTCGCAGCACTCGTCCGTGGGATTCCAGAACCGGTTCCCCTGGGCGTCGAGCTGCCCGTTCGGCAGCAGCACCCCGAATCCGCCGGTGTTCACGCGCCGGTGAAGGGGCACATAGGCGGCCTGGGAGGAGGAATCTCCTCCGAAGCCGTGCAAGGAGACGATGAGCGGGGTCTCACCGTCTACGAACTCCAGCGGCGCAACCAGGACTGAGGTCTCCCGCCCCGTGTAGTCCATGTAGTGGACCTCGCCCCCGGACTCCTCCACCAGCCTGGCGGTCCTCTCCAGCGCTGTGCCCTGTTCATCCTTCCCTTTCGACCACTGTCCTTTGTCGGAGACTGCCAGCTCCTTCTTGGAGGCAGCTTGCTCGAGTTTTTCAAGCCGGGCGCCCAGGTCATCCAGCGTCGCCACGAAGTCGGTCTCTTCCTGCCTGATGACCGCCACTTCGCCCTTCAACTCTGCATTCTCCGCTGCGAGGGTTTCGAGAGACTGTTCCAGGGTGCGGACCTTCTCCTCCAGCTCGAGCACCCTCTCGTCACCGGCGAGGTCTTCGTCCCCACTCCCGCATGCAAGCGGGGTCGCGGCCAGCAGGAGGCATGCCGCCACCGTCCAGAGGTATCGCAAAGAGCCGCCGCAGAAGGTCACCAGTGCGCCGGGCAGGGCATGTTCCTTCGTATGTGTACGCACGCCATCTAGGTTAGCACCCGAACGGCCAACTCTCCACAGACGGCGGCACCACCAACAGGACGCCGGTCCGTATGGGAGATTTGCAGCCCGCCCCCTGTGCCTTGGCGAGTTGACGCCTGCTAAGCGGTGGACTTGGGCTCCCCTTCCCAGCCTGCCGTCGCCTCCAGCCGGTATGCCACCCCTGAAGCCAACACTCGCCCAATCTTGGTTCATTTCTCAAAAAGATATTGTATTTCCCCTTTATAACCAACGAAGAATGGTGCTAGCATCGCGCAGTCATTCCCGGCGATGGGAGTCTGTGGAGGTCGATCTCAGGTGGCGTCGGCCCGTTGACGACTCGAATAACCGGCGGATCCGAGAGGGGCCGCCTCCTGAGAGCGTCGCGGAGCCCGGACCTGAGACCCACGCCGGAGCGGGTGAGGGCTGCGGTCTTCTCGATGATCGGACCCGAGGCCGTGGAGTCGGTTAGAGTGCTCGACCTGTATGCGGGCACGGGCGCACTGGGGATCGAGGCCCTGAGTCGAGGGGCCGCCTCGGTCGACTTCGTCGAGAGTGACGCGGGCCGGTGCAGGGAGATAAGGGCGAACCTGCAGGCCCTGGGACTGGCGAGTCGGGGAAAGGTGCAAGTTGGGCGGGTAGAGAAGGCCTTATCGAGACTGGGTGGACCTTACGGCCTCGTGCTGATGGACCCCCCATACAACGCCGATCCCTGGGACGGAGTAATGACACAGCTGGACGGAGAGGGCAAGTTGGAGCGTGAAGCGTTGGTAGTCGCGGAGCACTCGTCGAGGGTCGACCTCGCCCCAGCCTACGGGGCCCTGGTGAGGGCCAGGAACCGGAGCTACGGCGACACTGCGGTGTCAGTCTACAGACTGAGGCGAGATGAATGACTACGGCCGTCTACCCAGGCAGCTTCGACCCGGTCCACAACGGGCACGTCGACGTGGCAACCCGCGCCTCGGCAGTCTTCGACCGGCTGGTCATAGCAGTCTACGAGAGTCCCCCCAAGGACATTCTCTTCTCCTCCGGGGAGCGGGTCGCCCTCGTGGAGGAGGCGGTGGGGCATCTCGACAATGTCGAAGTGGTGGCCTTCACGGGACTCGTCGCGCCGCATCTCGTGCAGAGCGTCGGGGCGAAGTTCATAGTTCGCGGGTTGAGGGCCGGCCTCGACTTCGAGACCGAGTTCGAGATGGCTCTCATGTGGCGGACACTGGACCCCAACGTGGACGTGGTGTGCCTGATGAGTGCCCTTCAACACCAGTTCATCTACTCGACCCGCATCAAAGAGGTAGCAAAGCTCGGAGGAGACGTGAGGGGGCTCGTCCCCGACTGCGTCGTATCCGAGATGCAAGCTAAGTACGGCTCGGCGCGGTAAACGCGGAGCGAAAGGGGGCGTAGTCATAGATATCATTCAGGTGATAGAAGAGATGGAGTCGCTGAATAGCACGGCCACCAAGGTGCCGGGGATGCGCAAGAAGGTCATGGTGGACGCGGAGCAGCTCTCGTCCCTCTCGGCCGCACTCCGGACCGCGATTCCCGCGGACATCCAGGAGGCCAGGGAGATCCTTCGCCAGAAGGAGTCGATGGTCAACCAGGCCAATCTGGAGGCGAAGCGCATCAAGGAAGGCGCCAGGCAGGAGCAGTCCGCTCGGCTGGACGAGACCGAGATAGTGCGCCAGGCCGAGGTGAAGGCGGAGAACATCCACCAGGCTGCCCTCCAGCAGTCGCAGGAGATCACCCAGGACGCGCAGCGCCGCGCCTACAAGATAGTCGAGGATGCCGAGGCCTTGGCCGACCATCGGCGCGAGGGCTCGAACCAGTACGCCAGGGAGACCCTGTTCGACCTTGAGGAGCGCCTGTCCACCGTCTTGGGACAGGTGCGCAGGGGCATCGACACGCTCGGCCTGAAGGCCGACTCTACGATTCCTTCCTAACCTCCACCGAGCCGGGCCGGCAGGGGCACTTGAGCGGTCTTGCCCCTGTCGGCTTCTCCCCTGGTCCGGAGCGGCTAGGTGACGGCTGCGGCCTGTCGCTTGGGCGTGACCGGGTGGGCGCTCGCCCACTCGTAGGCGGCCGTCGCCGCGAGGGCGCCCTGGGAGGCCGCCGTGATGGTCTGCTTCAGGTCGCCTGACGCGTCCGTCACGTCCCCGGCCGCCATCACGCCGCCGACGTTCGTGCGGCCCATCTTGTCGACGATGATCTCCTCGATGTCGTTCAGGTTCACGCCGAGCTGCTTTGCCAGGTCAACGCGCGGGTCCGCGCCTGCCTCGATGAAGAGTCCGTGAACGTCGATCTCCATCGTCCCGTTGTGCTCCCGGTCGAGCACGATGCTGTCCAGCCCGTCGACGCCCTTCAGCTCCACTACGTTCGTGCTGAAGACCTTCTCGACGTTTACCGCGTCGTCCAGGTGGCGAAGGTTCACTGGCTCGGGCCGGGTGAACGCCTCGCGACGGTAGATGATGTAGACCTTCTCGGCATACTTGCTGAGCAGGGTCGCCCCCTTGACGGCCGAGTCGCCGCCGCCGACCACCGCCACCGTGTTGCCCCGGTGCAGCGGCGCGTCGCAGACCGCGCAGTACGAGACGCCGCGGCCCGTCCACTCCTCCTCGTGCTCCAGCCCCAGGGTCCTGCGCTCCCTGCCCACCGCGATGATGACCGAGGCCGCCACGTACGTCAGGCCGCCCTCCGTGCCCACCTCGAAGGCGTCGCCCCGCTTTGCGACCGACACCACCTTGTCGTCGACGATCGGGACGCCGTAGCGCTCGACCCCCTCCCGGAACTTCATCATCAGATCGAATCCGTCGATTTCGGGATATCCCGGGTAATTCTCGATTAGGCCGCCTATCGCCGTCTCGCCGCCGAATGTGTCTCCGATCACGATCGTCGAGACCTGGTAGCGGGCCGAGTACATTCCGGCGGCAAAGGCGGCCGCTCCCTGCCCGGCCACGACCACGTCGTAGGTTTCCGCTTCTGTCGTCAAGTGACTGGCTCCTTGTTCTCGCTTGTTCTTTGGATGTCCTGAAGCACGCTGCAGATGCTCTGTCCGTTCAGTGGAAGACTCGACCCGAGTCCATCGCCAGGGTCTGGCCGGTGACGCTGTCAGTTGCGCAGAAGAGGGCCACCTGTCTAGCGATGTCGTCCTTGTCGGCGGGCCGCTTGAGCAGGGCCCCCTGGACGGCCGCCTCACGGAACTCAGGGGCGAGATTGTCGGACATCTTAGTGCCCAGGAGGTAGCCGGGCGCTACGCAGTTGACCTGGATCTCCGGCGCAAGCCCGACGGCCATGCACTTGGTCATGTGGATGAGGGCGGACTTGGCTACGGCATACGGTATCGACGAGCCCGTCGGCTCCAGCCCGGCGACCGACGAGATGTTCACTATCCTTCCCGCGCCCTGCCGCTTCATCGCGGGGACCACCGCCTTGATGCACAGCATCGGGCCGGTCAAATTCACGTCGAAGATCTTGGTCCAGTCCTCGTACGTCATGGCGTCCATGTCGCTGAAGGGGATCCACTTGTTGTAGCCCGCGTCGTTTACCAGGATGTCGATCCTACCGAACTCCTCCAGCACGGTCTCCGTCGCGGCTGACACGCCCGCCGGGTCCGTCACGTCGCACTGCACCGCCACAGCGCGGACGCCCTTGGCTGCGAGCTCGGACGCCACGCCCTCCGCCTGCTCGCGGCCCATGTTGTACAGGACCGCGATGTTCGCGCCCTCGTCGGCCAGGGCGTGGCAGATGCGCCCACCCAGTCCGCCGCTGCCGCCGGTCACTATTGCTGCCGTGCCCTTCAGGTCCATGAGAAGCGCCTCCGTATAGGCAATTTGATAGGCAATTTGCGGGGCGGATTATAGCACCCGGCGCCCTTCACCACCGCCGCTTTCGCCACTCCTCCCTGCTGACCCGCTTCTGTCCCAGCCTGTACAGCCACGCAATCGCGAAGCCGAGCAGGGCGCCGAACACTATGCGGTCGCCCCGCGCCAGGTCCCAGTCCATCATGTACGAGAGCCACACCACCCCAAGGGGAAGGAAGACGATGGCGAGCCCGATGAAGGTTCGGGTGGAGGACTTCATACGTACAGACTAACAGATCGACACAATCGCTATCCGTCATCCGGCGTAGAGCATACCCGTGTCCCGTTAAGGGCCAGAATCGTGTAGGGGCGGGTTTGAAACCCGCCCTCGCCGTGCCCTGGGCTAGCGCTGCCAACTAGGTGGTGGGCTTGTGGGAGTCCAAAGGCTTGACCCCTAAGACACAACACACGTATACTAACTTCGTTTACACGTACACACTCTCCACAGGCGCTAACCGCGATGAAACAAAAGCTGACGATTACAGTCGACGCCGACCTGGTCCCCAGTGCCAAGCGTTACGCTCGTTCCCGAGGGGTCTCTCTTTCCTCGCTCATAGAGCAGCACCTCAGGGAAGTGACCGGAGACCAGGCACAGTCCTTCTCCTCGAGGTGGCGGGGCCAGTTCCGGCCGGCGGAGCGCAACGCCCCGCGCTACGAAGAGCTGTCCAGGAAGTACCTGCAATGATGCTCTTGGACACGGACGTGCTGGTCGACGTGGCCCTCGACAGGCTTCCGCACGCCGACCCTGCAGCGGAGCTGCTGGACCGCATCGAGCATGGCTCGCACAGCGCCTGCATCGCGTGGCACACAGTATCGAACCTCTACTACCTCGTAGCGCCGTCGACGGGAGAAGTGAGCGCCCGCGATTTCGTCGCCGACCTGATCCGTATCGTAACGGTCGCGGCCACCGACACAGACGCCGTCCGCTACGCCGCTGAGCTCCCGATGCCATACTTCGAGGACGCCATGCAGGTGGCCGCGGCGCGTGCCTGCGGCGCTCGACACATCGTTACGAGGAACATCGAGGACTACCAGCTCTCGCCGATCCGAGCCGTCACGCCCCTGCAGGCGCTCGAAGAGCTGCCCTGATGGCTGAGTTGCCGTGACGATGGGCTCCCTAGTGCCCAGGGCTTGCGGCGCTATGCGCATACTGGTTGCTCTGCTGGCTGCTGCGGCCCTGTCGGGATGCGCGTCGGACACAGCCACTCAACCTGTCGCGGCGTGCGGCGATGGATTCGAAGAGTTCGCCGAGTACAGCCTATTCTTCGGCAGGAGCGACTCGTCGGGTGCGGAGGTCGTGTCCGAGGAGGCATGGGAAGACTTCCTGGCCGACACCGTAACCCCACGCTTCCCCGACGGATTGACCGTGATGGACGGCCGGGGCCAATGGCAGCTCGAGTCCGGCGCCATACAGAAGGAGGGCACGAAGATCCTCTACATCTTGACGGGCGTGGGGGAAGGCAAAGCGACTCTCTTGAACGAGATTTCAGAGGAATATAAGCTTCGTTTTGGACAGGAGTCAGTCCTCCTGACCTCAGGCACTACCTGTGCCGCCTTCAGGTGACCCGGAAGACGTGAAAACGTTTTCTTGTGATTTGGGGCATGGTTCACCGTAGCGAAAGCAAGGCCATGTTTGTCCTCAGCGGGCGCTGGCGCCGGCCAAAGTGACGAAAAACTTATGAAAAAAACTGCAATATTGACATTGTCGTCAGAGCTTGGTTAGGCTGGCCGGGTAAGTCGAATGAGCACTCTAAGTGCGGGAGAATCCTTAGAAGGAGGTGGACCAAATGCTTCCCAATATCTCTCTCAGGTCAGTTTCGCGCGATGACGTAGACAGGGTCGCATGGTGGTTGGAGGATGCCGAGGTCTCTTCCCGCTGGTTCGGACACTATGCCTGGGGTGAGCCAATCCACCGCAGCTACGAACCCGCCCACATGCTCGAGTCTAGCGACAACGAGTGGCGCCACATATTCGGGGACCCCAAGCGCCTGATCTTCTCCATCTACAACGACCAGGACGAACACGTCGGCGAGTGTCAGATCATTCTCGACGGCCAGGAGGGTGCGGAGCTCGCCCTGCTAATAGGCCGCAAAGACCTGTGGCACCAGGGTTACGGCGCGGCGACCGTACTCATCCTCATGGACAGGGTGTTCGCGACGCTGAAGCTCAGCAGGGCGTGGGTGAACGTCCCGCAGGACAACGTACCTGCCCTCGGGCTGTTCGAGAAGCTCGGCTTCCTGCGGTCCGACAGGCGCCAGCTCCCGGCACGGCCCGACGGCACGGTACTCAATGCCTACATCCTAACCATCGACGCGCGGTCGTACATGAAGCGGCAGCCGGTCGAGGAGAGGCCCAGGCCGACCGAGGTCGTGACCATCACCGGTCTTCCCGGTAGTCGCTCCGAGGAGGTGGCCTACGAGGTCGCTAGCATACTCGGCAGCCGGCTCGTCGACAACGAGATACGTGACGAGCTGATGCGCCGGCTGAAGTGCTCCGCCGCCGAGCTGGAGGGCTTCGAAGCCAGCTTCCGCTCCTTCTGGACGCGGCTGCTCAACTCAGTAGTCGTGCCCATGGAGTGGTCAGCAGCCTACGACGCGGCATACGTCTTCAGGCCGGACCCCTCGCTCGACCAGGACATCCTGGGCGACCAGCTCACGAAGGAGCAGTACACGGGCGCCCTGACCGGGGTCGTCAAGAAGATCTGCAGGGAGGGCGGCGTGGTCATGCACGGCCACGGCTCCCACTTCGTAGCTGCCAGGCATGGCGGGAGCCTCAACGTCTTCGTCGCCGCCTCCTTCGAGAAGCGGGCCGGGAACGTGGCTGCCCAGGAGAGCGTGTCCGAGGACGAGGCCGCCAAGCGCCTCAAAGACGCCGAAGGCGAAGTGCAGTCCGTCTCCCGCCACCTATGGGGCGGCGATATCGGCGACACCGGCGCGTTCGACGTCACCGTCAACCTCGACACGATGACGATTAGGGATGCCGCACGGCTGATAGTCGGTGCGCTGGGACACGATGCCGACTCGCCCGCCAGGCTGAAGGGTGCAGGGCGTGAGGCTGAGTTCGCTGCCGGCTAGGCTGGGCGCGCACTCGCGATATCCAGCGCCGCGGGCGTCGGGTTAGAGTGCCCGATGCCCGACTGGTGGCTGGAAGCCGCGTTGCCCGCCGCAGTGTTTGGGACCCTGCTGGCGTTGTGGGTCCTCATCCCGCCCAGGGACGGTGAGGAGGACCTCGCCAGCAGGATCCGTAACAAGCTCTTCCGACGGCAGTAAGCCTGCGCCTGGCTACCTCGCCACCACGTTGACCAGCTTGCCGGGCACGTAGATCACCCGCACGATCTGCTTGCCCTCCGTGTGAACGGCAACACGCGGGCTAGACAGGGCGGCCTCCTTCGCCGCGTCCTCCGAAATGGACACGGGGACCTCCAGCCGGTCCCGCAGCCTGCCGTTGACCTGCACGACGAGCGTGATCACCTCGTCCGTCGCCAGCTCGGGGTCCCACGAAGGCAGCGCCTGGTTGTGGATGCTGAAGTCGTGCCCGGTCCGCTCCCAGAGCTCCTCGCTGATATGGGGCGCCATGGGCGCCAGCAGCAGAAGCAGCCTCTCCACCGCGCCGTCCCAGGACTCCGAGCTCACGGAGCCGGACTCCCAAGTCCGCCCCATCTCGTTGCTCAGCTCCATCAGTGCCGCCAGCGCCGTGTTGAACTTGAACTTCTCCAGGTCATCGGTCACACGCTGAATCGTCTTGTGGACGGTGCGGTCCAGGTCGCGCACCGCTCCCTCGTCCACAGGCGACGAGTCCAGCTCCGCGCTGTCCCTGGTGCACAGGTCGAACACGCGGTTCATCCAGCGCGACATGCCGTTCAGGCCGGTGTCGCTCCAGTTTCCGCCCTGGTCCCAGGGGCCCAGGAACATCAGGTAGCACCTGACCGCGTCCGCGCCCACCGTCCTCACATACTCGTCCGGCGCGACCACGTTCCCGCGCGACTTGCTCATCTTCTGGTGGTCGGCGATTATGTGGCCCTGGTTGAACAGCCGCGTGAACGGCTCGTCGAAGTCCAGCATCCCCAGGTCCCGCATCGCCTTCGTGAAGAACCGGGCGTACAGCAGGTGCATGACGGCGTGCTCCGCGCCGCCCGTGTACTGGTCGACCGGGTTCCATTTCTTGACCGCTTCCAGGTCGAACGGCCCCTCATCGTAGTGCGGGCTCGCGAACCGCAGCTGGTACCAGGACGAGTCGACGAACGTGTCCATCGTGTCCGTCTCCCGGCGCGTGGGAAGGTCGCAGTCCGGGCACTCAGCATTCAGGAAGCCCTCGTGCCGCAGCAGGGGCGACTCGCCTGTCGGCAGGAACTCCGCGTCCTCGGGCAGCAGCACCGGCAGCTCGTCCTCGGGCACTGGCACGGTGCCGCACTCATCGCAGTATACGATGGGTATCGGCGTGCCCCAGTAGCGCTGGCGCGAGATTAGCCAGTCGCGCATCCGGTACTGGACGGCCCTCTTGCCCCAACCCTGCTCCTCGATGTGGTCGGCTATCCGCTCCTTGCCCTCGGCGCTCGGCAGGCCGTCGAACCTGCCTGAGCTCACCTGCGTCCCCTCGTCCACGTACGCCTCGGCCAGCTCCCCGCCGTCCCAGTCCGGCGGTGCAACCACGACCCTGATCGGCAGGTCGTACTTCGTGGCAAACTCGAAGTCCCGCTGGTCGTGCGCCGGCACACCCATCACGATGCCCGTGCCGTAGGTGAGCAGGACGTAGTCGCCGATCAGTATTGGCACCCTGTCCCCGTTCAGCCTGTTGACCGCGTAGGACCCGGTGAATACGCCCGTCTTCTCCTTCTCGGTCGACATCCGCTCGATCTCGGTCTGCCGCCGGGCCTGGTCGACGTACGCCTCTACTTCCGCCCTGTGCTCCGGCAGCGTCAGCTCACCCACCAGCGGGTGCTCAGGCGCAAGCACGACGAATGTCACACCGAAGATCGTGTCGATGCGGGTCGTGAACGTAGACAGCGCCGCTTGGTCCAGGCCGTACTCCGATATGTCGAACTCGATATCCACACCCGCGCTGCGGCCGATCCAGTTCGTCTGCATGATGTTGATCTTCTCGGGCCAGTCGATCTGCGACTGGTCCAGCAGCTCGTCCGCGTACTTCGTGACACGGAACAGCCACTGGTTCAGGTCCCGCCTGGTCACCTCCGACGAGCAGCGCTCGCAACACCCGTCTACGACCTGCTCGTTGGCCAGCACCGTGTTGCACGAAGGGCACCAGTTGGCCGGCGCGTGGTCCCGGTATGCCAGGCCCGCCTCGTAGAACTTCAGGAACAGCCACTGGTTCCACCGGTAGTATTCGGGCGCGGACGTGTCGATCTCCCGGTCCCAGTCATACACCGTGCCCAGCATGCGCAGTTGGCGGCGCATGTTCTCGATGTTGCTCCCCGTACGTATGGCCGGGTGAATACCGTCCTTGATCGCCGCGTTCTCGGCAGGCAGCCCGAACGCGTCGAAACCCATGGGATGCAGCACGTTGTAGCCGCGCATCCGCATGTACCGCGCGTGGGCGTCCGACGGCGCCATCGCGTACCAGTGGCCGATGTGCAGGTCGCCGGACGGATACGGGTACATGGTGAGCTCGTACCGCTTGGGGCGCGGATCGTCGTCCTCCACACGGTAGATCCCGCTGTCCGCCCACCGCTCCTGCCACTTGGGCTCGATGTCGGCAGGATCGTACTTCAGGTCCGACCTGTTCATCGTCCTGACCGTCGTCGTCATCTCTGCTCCTCCTGCTCTAACCGGCCTCAGCAGCAACAAAAAAAGCCCGCCCCTGCATCAGGGACGGGATTTGCCTTGCACCCCGCGGTACCACCCTGGTTGCCCCGGCTAGCCGGGGCCGCCTCGGAAGCGATAACGGCGCTTCGCCGTCCTGCCCTACTCCGGTTCAGGCGGGATGCTCAGGGGCGAGTTCGCGAGTCCTTGTGCGCCGGGCTTCCACCTACCCCCGTTCTCTATCGCACGGAGCCCGCTACTACTCCCCATCGTCGCGTTGGAATATACCCCTCCACCCTAGCACGCCCCCCAAATACCGGTCAACCGGATGTATGGGCGGTTTTCAAACCCGCCCTCCCCGGCACCTGTCCATCAGGCCACCGACATTGCTATGAAGGCAGCCCCAGGCCACTCCACCATGTCGTCCTGAGGAGTCCCCGACGAAAGCCTGCCCTGAGCTTGCCGAAGGGGACCTGGGGCGGGGTCCGCCTAAACCATGCCAAGAGACGACTCCGCTATCGTCCCCTTTGTGGCCTGCACAAGGCCATGGTGATCCAACTGCAGGGCTAAGGAGCTCACGCCCGCTCGGGTCCGGGGACCCAGCCGCGCTCTTCCCGCCAGTCCGGTCCCACGCCGGCGAATCGGTCGAGCCCAAGGGCGCTGATGTCGATGCTCGACTCGCCGTGCAGCACAAGTTCGCTGACTGCCTTGCCCGTGGCGGGCGAGATGCCGAAGCCGTGCGCCGATGCGGTCACGACCACGCAGTTGCTGGGAGACTCCAGGATGTCGATGATCGGCATGTAGTCCGGCGCCTGCTCCACGATCCCGGCCCAGCTCCGGATCACCGGAGTGTCCGCAGCTACGGGAAGCAGCTCGGCAAGCCGCCTCGCGATGTTCCTGATCAGGGGCGTGTTGGGCTTGCCGGGGTCCGATGTAAGGTCCACGTCGGTCCACTCGTGGGGCCCGCCGCCGAACAGCAGGTTGCCCCTGGCGGCCTGGCGTCCGTAGAGCCCGTTGCCCACCAGGGCTATGTCGAAGAGCGGCTCCAGTGGCGCGGTCGCCAGAATCTCCACCCGCGCCGGCGCCACGGGAACGTGCGCGCCCACCATCTCGGCCAGCAGCCCGGTCTGCGGCCCGGCCGCGGCTACCACTACGTCGGTCCCGATTGGCCCCGCGGTCGTCTCCACCGACGTAACCCTGCCACCTGCGACCTCGAAGCCCGTGACGGCGGTGTCCTGGTAGAGCCTGCCTCCCAGGTCCTGGAAAGCCCACGCGAAGGCCTGTACCGTCCGCTGCGGATTGGCGTGGCCGCCATTGGCGAAGAAGAGCCCGCCGAGGGTCCTCCCGGTTATCCCGGGTATCAGGTCCACCACCTCCCCGGGGTCCAGCTCCTCCACGCTGAGGCCCCGGCGCAGCGATTCGTCCCGTTCGGAGAAGAAGTCCCCCATCTCCTCCTCCGACACGGCGACCTGGAGCCTGCCCTGGTGCGTGAACTCGGTAGGGTAGCCCAGCTCGTCGTCCAGCGTCGGCCAGATCTTCAGCGACTCCACCGCCATCGGTATCATCGGCGGCTCGTCGACACGCTCGCTGATCATCCCCCCGTTTCGCCCGGACGCCTCACTGCCGACGGTGCCCTTCTCCACCACCACGACGTCCACCCCCGCCTTTGCCAGGAAGTAGGCGGAGCTCAGCCCCGAAACGCCGCCGCCTATGACAACTACGTCTGCGCTCTCTACCGACATTACGTCGCTCCCACACCCATCAGCCCAAGACGGGATTCGTTGGGCTGAACCACTTCGGCCAGTCCCCGCGTACCTGCTCCGTCTCCTCGTGGGGCCACAGTACCTCCAGCGAGAGAGGGCGCACGGGCGGCCGGTAGGACATGAGCGGTACGTCGGCTATGTCGACGCCGGACTCCTCGGCAAGCAGTAGCGAGACCTGCTCGCGGCAGAGCCGCCCCTGGCAATGGCCCGTGCCCGCCCTCGTCAGGCGCTTGACATGTCCGGGGTCGACAGGGCCGTCCTCCAGCTGTGTCCGGAGGCTCCGGCGGCTCATCTGCTCCGATTTCCACCTAAGGTAACGGGGAGGCTGCAGGCCGACCAGGTCGGCGCAGGTGACCTCCTCGCACCGGCACGCGAGGACATCAAACCCGCCGGCGTTGACGAGGGACCGGAGCCATCTCGCCCAGCCCGTGTGGACCTCGGCGGGGCTCGCGGAAGCCTCGGCATGGAGCCCAGACCGACGGGCAACGGCCTCCTCAGTGTCGATAGCCCCCAGAGACTCCGCGGCGGCTACTCCGGCCAAGCGGCCTTGATTCCGGGCGATCTTGGGGTCCAGCGCCATGCGGTCGTGGAAGCCCGCAGCGTCACCCGCTGCGAACACTCCGTCGACGCTCGTCCTCATCCAGTCGTCGCAGACTGGCACGAACCCACCAAGCTCCGACCTGAAAGCGAGGTCGCAGCCCAGCAGGCTGAGTAGCTCTATGTTGGGGACCAGGCCGACGGCGAGGCATACGGTGTCTGCGGCGATCACCTTCTCGGACCCGTCGACCGGCCCGTCGTCGTCGTCGATCGCGACCAACACCACGGACTCTACATCTCCGGCCTCGCCGGAGGCCTCCTTGACCGTGTGCGAGGTGTACAGCTCCACACCCCTCGCCCGTAGCTCAGCCGCAAGGGCCTCCTCGCCCCGCACGGAGGACGACACCTCCACCACGGCGGGAACCTCCAGACCCGCATCCAGCGCCATCCTGGCTGTGAGAAGGCCCAGGTTGCCTGAGCCCAGCACCACCATGCGCTGCGACGAGAGTGCGCCGTACCGGTTCATCAGCGAGTGGGCGCCGTTTGCACCCATGGCACCGGCCAAGTCCCATCCGGCGAAGCCCATGCCCAGATCCCGGGCGCCGGCCGCGACGATGAGCCGGTCGAACTTGATCATCCACGACCGCTCGCCGTCGGCCAGGCCGATCTGCGGCCCATCCAGCTCCCTGCTCGTCTCGCAATTGCGGAATGCGCCCCAGGCGCACGTGCCGAGCAGGACCTCTACCCCGGCTTCTTCCGCTTCCGCCAAGGCCTCGCTGGCCGCCGCCGTGTTCCGGGTCATGGAGGCCCGGTCGCGGATGTCGGCCGCGGCCCGCCCTCCGAAGAACAGGGGAACGTCCAGCCCCATCATCGACGCGCCGACGGGGTTCTCGTCCACGAGCGTGACCCGCACGCCGGCCTTCGCCGCCTCGATGGCGGCGGCCGCTCCCGCTGCCCCCGCGCCCACGACCACCAGCGGTCTCGACTCCACCTCAGCCCTCACCCGCCGGTCCGCCCAATACTGGTCTGCACTGCACTGCTCCGCACCGTAGAGGCTGTACTGGTCCACACTGTAGGGGCGGGTTTGAAACCCGCCCTCCCTGGATACTGCAAGTCAAGGCTGGTGCTCCACGCCAAGCCCCGTCTTCATTCCCTTGGACTTGTGAGTCATCTCTGACACGACCTAACCCGCCCCTCGCGGCGACGAGATCCGGGCCGGTAGGGAGCCGTGGAGTGCCTTGATGTAGTCGACGCCGAAGCCGCAGCATGTGCCTATTACCTGGGCTCCCATGTCGACCCATTTGGCAGCCTCACTCGTCAGCGCCTCCGCGCTGTCCTTGTTGTCCACCATCGTGTCCTGCCAGGTGTCCAGGTAGTCCTGTCTGCCCGCGTCCGGATAGATGGCGATGGCCCCGGACCACTGATCGAGAAGGACCTGGAGGGCCGCCGTGGTCTCATCCAGCCTTGCGTGGAAGATGGTCAGCACGTCGGGCCCCAACTTCAGGACCTCGCTGATGCCTGCGGTCAGGGTCATCTCATAGTCGACATCACGCCAGCTCGAAGTCCACATCGGCACGCCCATACCGACGCTGTAGTGTCGGTCGTCTCCCAGGCTCAACCTGACGGTCTCCCTATCGGGCGCAATGGACGCTGTGAATCCCACCCACACGGGCAGTCCGGTAGCCTTGGCCGCCTCGGCGGCGATCACCCTGGACTCGTTGTCGGCCCACATGTTCTCCATCAGGAAGAAGTCCACCCCCGACTCGGCCAGGATGTCCGCCTGCTCGTCGCAGTGCACCCTCAGCTCCTCCGCCGAGAGGCTGGCGCCGTAGCCGTAGCCGGTCCCGCCCAAAAGTGTCCCGGTGCGGCGGTCGCGGACGGGGATACGGCACGAGATCGAGCCGGCGATGTACACAGGCCTGTCGGCGCCGACCCGATCCCTCGCCTCTATCGCCGCGTCTACGGAGCGCACGTTGACCTCCCTCACCAATTCCCCGTATCCGGACGCCTCCAGCGCGGGGCGCAGGGTGTTGAAGGTATTGGTCGTGATGATGTCGGCCCCCGCCCGGATGTACCGCTCGTGCATCTGCCGCACCGTCGAAGGGTGCGTGTAGTTGCCGGGCCCGCACCACGCCGCCGGGTCCATGGGCACGCCCATCGCCTGGAGCTCAGTTCCAATGGCCCCATCCAGGACGATCACTTCTCCTCTGTCCATGCGGTCCTTCAGGTCCTCGTAGCTGGTCATGTCTCACTCTCCGTAATGGTCCAGTGTTCTATGCCAAGAGTCCGTAACGGGCTGACCGGACCGGACATCACTACGATGCCGGGGCAGGAATATTAGTGACCTCCACGAATACCGTCAACCACTTTTCGGCGGCAATCTCATCAAATTGCCATCTGGATGCGGAGAGGGGGTCCCCCGCGAACCGGAAACACAACTGTAACAACTCCAAAAAACATCTGTAACAACTGCCGGATAGCATCTCCCAGTAGTTTGGCGGAGCGCGGGTTGCGGCGCACTAGCCGCGTGAACCCGTTTGCGGGACACAAGCAGGGGGATGGAAACATGGATTCCGGTCATACCGCCTGGATGATGACGGCCTCGGCCCTGGTGCTGCTGATGACACCGGGACTCGCTTTCTTCTACGGGGGCCTCGTCCGGGCCAGGAACGTCATCAGCACGCTCATGTACAGCTTCATATCCATGGCTGTCGTGAGCATCGTCTGGGTGCTCTGGGGCTACAGCCTGGCGTTCGGCGAGGGAAGCGCGATCATAGGCGACCTGAGCCTGTTCGGCCTGTCGGGCATCGGCATCGACCAGGTGGAAGACGGGGGCATCCCCACGCTGCTCTTCGTCATCTTCCAGATGATGTTCGCCATCATCACGCCGGCCCTCATCACAGGCGCGTTCGTCGAGCGCTTCAAGTTCACGACGTACCTGGTCTTCCTGGTGGTGTGGGTCACCATCGTCTACGCCCCTGTGGCCCACTGGGTGTGGGCGCCTGAAGGCTGGCTCTTCAAGGACGGCGCGCTCGACTTCGCGGGCGGTACCGTCGTCCACATCAACGCCGGCATGGCTGCGGTGGCCGCCGCGCTCCTCGTAGGCAGGAGGCGCGACCCCGGGGCCGAGCCCCACAACGTGCCCTACGTGGTGCTGGGTGCCGCGCTGCTCTGGTTCGGGTGGTTCGGGTTCAACGCCGGCTCGGGGCTCGCGGCCAATGGCGTGGACGTGAACGCCTTCCTGGTCACCAATACCGCCGCGGCCGCAGCGGCCCTAACGTGGGGCGTCATATCCCAGGTGCAGACGGGCCGCATGAGCGCCGTTGGAGTCGCGTCGGGAGCCGTAGCGGGGCTCGTCGCCATCACCCCCGCATCGGGCTTCGTCGGCGTGTACGGCGCGCTAGCCATAGGCGCAGGAGCCGGCGTGCTCTGCTACATAGCCGTCTACCTGCGTACCAGGATCCAAATCGACGACGCTCTCGAGGTCTTTGCCGTACACGGCGTGGGAGGCATCTGGGGCGCAATCGCTACGGGCATATTCGCCGTGGCTGCCATCGGCGGCACGGCGGGCGCGATCGAGGGCAACGCAGGCCAGCTCGTTACCCAGGTACTCGCCGTCGTCGCAACGATGGCATACTCCTTCATACTGACGTTCGTCATACTGAAGGTGCTGGACCTCATCCCGGGACTCGGCCTGAGGGTGTCCCCCGAGGACGAAGACGTTGGGCTGGACATCTCCGCACACGGCGAGAGGGCGTTTGTCAGCGACGGCGCAGACTAGGTACCGTGAACCCATCACTCCAATTAAAGCAACCGCCGTCGGCACACCGTCATACCGGCGAAGCCGGTATCCAGTCCCCGGCTGCAGCTTACCCTAGCTACGCCGGATTGCCGGAGAGGCGTCATTTCATCAAACTGAGGTGAGCTTGCGATGATCAAGATAGAAGCAATCGTCCGCCCCGAACGGATCAACTCGGTTACCGCGGCGTTGGAGAATGCCGGCTGCGGCGGCTTCCACTACCAGAATGTCACCGGCCAGGGCACGCAGAGAGGCGTGGAGGTCTTCACAGGCAGGGGCGCGCAGATGGTCAGGGCCGCCGGGTCCAAGACCCTCATCGTGACCGTGGTGCCCGACGAGCTGAAGGAGGCTGTAGTCGAGGCCATCATTGAAGCCGCCAGGAGTCCCGACGGCGGCCGGATCGGCGACGGCAAGATCATAATCTCCCGCGTCGAGGATGTGATCCGCGTCCGCACGGGCGAGCACGGCGAGGCCGCCATCTAGGGCAGCCTCAACGTTACCTGGGTCGGCGAACCCTGGAAGCCGACTCCGGGCTGGGCCGTGGCAAGCCCCGGCCCTCCTCGGACGCCCGGATGTCAGTCATAGTCGATCATGTGTGACAGGGAGGTTTCGAGTGCGTCGGCGATCTTCACGGCTGCCCCTATTGTGATGTTCTGCTTGCCGTGCTCCACGGTGCTGATGTAAGTCCGGTCGAGGGATGCCCGAGCCGCGAGCTCCTGCTGGCTCCATCCCCGCTCCTTCCTTAGCTCCAGGATGCGCCCTCCAATGGCGCTCAGGTGGGCTTCGAGAGGCACGCGTCCCCTGCTGGGGTTGAGGAGCTGCCTGGCCGCTCTCACCGCCTCCAGGGGGTTCGATGAGACGAAGTCCGCCGCGGTAATCTCTTCCTGCTCGACGCTGGATATCCCCATCCCGCCAACGAATACCGCCGGGGCCCTGTCGAGGGACTTTAGCCTCGCGGAGGCCCTGCTGGCCGCTCCAATCCTGGTCGGAGACGACAGGGATAGGACCACCAGGTCGGGTTGCCTGTCCTCGACTAGCTCCACAAGGTCGTCGGTGGGGTTGTTCTGCCCCAGGTCTGCTACATTCCAACCATCCATGTGGAGCAGGTCCGCGACCATCGTGACGCCGACGGAGTGCATCTCTCCCTCCACCGCCGCGGCTACGGCCTTCGCCTCGATGTCCCTCTTGCGCTTGCGCCGCCAGACTTCTCTGACGTGTCCGATCTGCTGGAGAGTGGTAGTGGTGGCAAGGTGCTCTCCGGCTACGTTCAACTCTCCCCGTCGCCAGGAGTGGCCGACCTCTACCAGCGCGGGACCGAAGATCCCGAAGTAGATCGACGCTGGCTCGATACTGCGATCGATAGCATCCCTGACCACCCTGTGGGCCTCCTCATCGTCTCCGTCCAGCAGGGCGGCCGTGTACCTGTCTCTCAGCAGCGCCGTCTTTGATTCCTGTTCCATCGCCCGGTTGTTCCCACGGAGATCCAGTCGCGCTGGTCGAGTATGGTTGACGTGAACTCGGGGTGGCCCTATCTTCTGTGTAGACCATATCCCGCACAGTCGAGACTCGATGCTAATCATCTTCCGCGTTAGCGTCAAGGCGCAAGGAGATCATGAAGCGGACCAGTCATCGGACGGCAACACGATTCTCCGGGCTTCCAGCGGCTGTATGGGCGCGGCGAGCGGGCTGGGGGGTTCTCCTGGCTGCCGTGCTGGGCGCGGGCGCGGCGTGCGGCGATGGCGCGCAGGAGCCCGGGGAGCATGTAGCTGCAGAAAGCCCTACACCCGTGGCGGCGCAGGCAGATGCGGGCGATGCCCCAGCAGCCCCGGCGGCAAAGACTATAGTGCCATCTGTTCCCGAAGGGGGCTCGTACACCGTGCTCCTCCCCGATGGCAAGCCGCATACCACCGCCAACATTCGCGTGAACGACCTGTACGGAGACGGCAGCCTCCATATTCTCGCTACCGAGCCGCTGTCCGGGCGCGTGATGTGGCTCCGCGGCCTGGACGACGTGGTAGAGATCAGCGAGGGTCTGACCCAGCCCGTCAGGGTCCACGCGGCTGACGTGGACGGCGACTCGTACAGGGACCTCGTGGTGGCGGACATCGGCATCCTTGGCCCCACCAACCGGCCCGTCGGGCGCGTAGTCCTGCTGCGCAACGACGGCAGCTTCGCGTTCCAGCCAATCACCCTGCTGGAGGACGTGGGGCGCGTGGCATGCGCCGAGGCCGCCGACCTGGACGGGGATGGAGACCTGGACATCGCCGTTTGCATCTTCGGGCACCTCGACGGGAGGGTGGTCTGGCTCGAGCAGACAGGGCCGCTCGAGTTCGTCGAGCACGTCCTGGACGACCGCCCGGGGGCGATACACGCCTACCCGTTCGACGCCGAGGGCGACGGCGATCTCGATCTGGCCGTCGCCCTCTCCCAGGAGTCCGAGGAGGTGCTGCTGTTCCGCAATGACGGCGCGGGCGGCTTCGAACGAGAGGTGCTGTTCGCAGCGGACGAGAAGTTCTACGGCCTATCGGGAATCGAGCTTGCAGACCTCGACTCGGACGGCGACACTGACATCCTGTACACCAACGGCGACACGCTGGACCCTGCAGAACGCGAGATACTGCCCAACAACTTCTACGGCCTCGCATGGCTCGAGAACGATGGATCAGGGACCTTCACCAGCCACGAGCTGACCAGGTATTGGGGAGCCTACGCGGTCAAGGCGGCTGACCTCGATGGAGACTCCGACCTGGACCTTGTGCTGTCCGGGATGCAGCTCCCGGACATGTACCCCCAAGACGAGGTACAGAACCTGATATGGCTCAGGAACAACGGCAACCAGGAGTTTGAGAGACTGGTGCCCGACATCGTGCTGCCTCCCTTCATGATCACCCTGGAAGTGGCCGACGTGGACGGAGACGGCACGCCTGAAATCCTCGGGGGCAGCCACAACTACACGGGCGGCGACGAGGGTCACCGCCTCGTGTTCTTCAACATCCCAATCTCCGAGCCCAAGTAGGCGCAACACCATCGGTAGGGGCGGACCCGCGTGTCCGCCCGCTGGTCGCGTCGTCTCCTCACACCTCCCCGGTCACTACCTCAATCGACGAGCCTTCGAAGTCCTCGCCGACCGGCTCGGACCTCCCGCCCAGGCACCGGGCCAAGAACGCCTCGGCGACCGCCATGAACGACAAGTTGTTCTCAGGCCTGGCGAAGCCGTGCCCCTCGTCCGGGTACAGCACGTAGGTCACGGGTATTCCCCGATCCTTCATCGCCTCGACGATCTGGTCGGACTCGGCCTGCTTCACCCGCGGGTCATTCGCACCCTGCCCTATCAGCAGCGGCCGCACGATGCTGTCGACGCGGGAGAGCGGCGACCGCTCCGCCAGGAAACGCTTGCCCTCCTCTGTCGAGTTGTCCCCGACACGGGCCCGTAGCATCGCCAGCATCGGCGCCCAGTACGGCGGCACCGTATCCAGCAGCGTGTTCAGGTTCGACGGCCCGACGATATCGACGCCGCACGCGAACACCTCCGGCGTGAAGGTCAGCCCCACCAGCGTCGCGTATCCGCCGTAGCTGCCGCCCATGATCGCAACCCGGTCGCGGTCGGCTATCCCATGCTCCACGGCCCACTCGACGGTGTCGATCAGGTCGTCGTGCATCGCCGCCGCCCACTCCATGTCGCCCGCGTTGACGAAGGCCTTCCCCAGGCCCGTCGAGCCGCGGAAGTTCACGCTGACGACCGCGTAGCCCCTGTTCGCGAGGAGCTGGTGAATAGGATCGTAGCCCCAGCTGTCCCGGCCCCAGGGTCCGCCGTGGACCAGCAGCACCGTTGGCATCGGCTCCGAGGGGCGGTCGGCGGCCCCGCCCGTCGATCCGACCGGCAGTGAGTAGTAAGCGACCAGGTCGAGCCCGTCCCTCGACTCTATGACCGCGCTGTGCATCGGCGCGAGCGGGGCCTCTTCGAGCTCCGGCCGGTCCGAGAACAGGTACTCCAGCTCCCCTGTGTCCCGGTCGTACAGGTAGAAGGTCTTCGGCCCGGCGTCCCTCTCGTACCGGACGATCCATCTCCGGTCGTCCAGCGACCGGGAGCGCACGTCGAACTCCCCCTTCTCATCGTCGGCAATGCGCTCCAGGTCGGCGGCGATGGCCTCGTCCAGCACCCGCCACGAGGCTCGGTCGTACTCGAACGCGACCGCCTGCGGCACCCCCGTCACTGGATGCGCTATGGCGTCGGAGGCATCGGCCCTGGGATCGATGGCCAGCTCGGTCGGCTCCCACGTCTCAGTGTCAAGGGCCACCAGCGCCGAGGTATCCCGTCCCCGGCTGTCGAACATGTACAGGGTGCGCCCCTCCTCATCGAAGGACCGGGGAGAGGTCGTCAGGTCGTCCTCGGGCCCTATCGACATCACTGTCTTCCACTCGCCCGATTTGGACGGCGCGAGGATGTCTCCGCCGCCGTCGGGCGTGGTCACGCGGGCCAATCGGGGATTGAAGTCATCGTCAGACATAATGTAGACCGCGCCAAAGTCGTTCTGTACCACCAGCTTCGACTCTCCCGTCAGGATGTTCACCCGGTAGATGTCGTGAAGCTGGGGATCCCGGCGGTTGATCCCGGCGAGAATCTCGTCCGGGAACCTATCGGACATCGCTACGGGGTAGGCGTGGACCCCTTCGTAGGGGGTAAGGTCCCTGGTCTCCTCGGTCTCAACATCGACGGCGTAGACGTGCCAGTCCTCGTCGCCGCCCCGGTCCTGGACATACACGAGATAGCCGGGGTTGTAGGTCCAGACGTATATCCTGATACCCCTGTCCGTGTCCTGGGTGACGGGCCGCGCCTCCTCGATCGCGCCGACAGGCGCAACCCACACATTCAGCACCCCGTCCACGGGCGCAAGGTATGCGATGCGCTCCCCGTCGTGGCTCAACCTCACCTCGGTGCGCTCGGGATTCCCAAACAGCATCTTCCTCGAAATCAGCTCCGGCATGTCAGTCATTGATTGCTCCTTGAATGGTCACATTCGATTGTAACGCCAGGATGTCATGACGTGTCCCATTTGTGGTCGATTAGGTTAGACGGTCGTAGGGGCGGGTTTGAAACCCTCCCTCCCTCGCCACGACTTCGCCCGGCCCTCCGCTTGTGGGCCGACGGCAGGCCCCATACCATACGTGACGCCTCACGGGAGATACCCCCAGGAAATGTCACGCAAGAAGATCGCCGCCATCGTCACAACATTCTTCCCCGGCTCTCACGCCGACCTCCTCGTGTCGCGGTTCGTGAAGGGATTCCCCACCGGTACCGGTATGGTCGAACCGGGGGTCGACGTCGTCTCGATGTACATCGACCAGGCCCACCCGCAGGACATCGGCGTCGAGCTTGCCCGCGACCACGGCATCGAGCTCTTCCCCAGCATCCGGTCCGCCCTCGCGCTTCGTCAGCCTCCGCGGGGCCACTGGCCGACGGCGCCGGGATGGGAGATCGGCGAGCTGGCCGTCGACGGCGTGCTCATCATCGCCGAGCACGGCGACTACGCGCCCAACGAGCGGGGCCGCCAGATGTACCCCCGCCGCCATTTCTTCGAGCAGGTGTGCGGAATGATCGCCCTGTCCGGCCGTGCCGTCCCCGTATTCAACGACAAGCACCTGGCCTACTCGTGGGACGACGCGCGCTGGATGTACGACCGCGCCGCGGAGCTGGACATCCCCTTCATGGCCGGGTCGTCACTGCCGGTAACTGGCCGGACGCCGGAGTTGGAGCACGAAGCCGGCACGCAAATCGACGAGGCCCTGTCGCTCGGCCACTTCCACGCCTACCCGAACGGCCTCGACTCATACGGCTTCCACGGCCTGGAGGCTCTCCAGTGCATGGTCGAGCGCCGGCGCCGCGGCGAGACGGGCATCGCCGCCGTCCGGTGCATCGAGGGCCTCGCAGTCTGGGAGGCCGCCGAGCGGGGCCTGTGGCCCAGGGACCTGGCCGCCGAGGCCGAGTCACGCATCGCCGAGGTCGAGCCCGGCAGGATGGAGGACAACTGCGTCCGCCCGGCCCTCTTCGAGCTGGAGTACGCCGACGGCCTCCGCGCCTTCACCCTCATGCTCGACCGGCACGTCAAGGGCTTCGCCTACGCCGCCCGCGTCAGCGGCGAAGCCGTCAGCACGGGGTTCCACACGCTGGGCTCCCACGGCGGCGAGCCCTTCACCGCCCAGGGCCTCGCGATCCAGGAGATGTTCCTCGCCGGCCGCCCCCAGTACCCCGTCGAGCGCACCCTCCTCACCACCGGCGCCCACGCCGCCCTAATGGACTCCCGCCACCTCGGCGGCACCCGCATCGAGACCCCCTGGCTCGCCATCCCCTACACCGCCTGACCCGCATGACCATCCCGCCATTCCGCCCAGAAACGCCCGCAAGGCACCGTCTCGCAAGTCGCGCAACTCTGAGCGCGTGCATCCGGCTGAAGACGCACTATCCATCAGTGCCGTCCATGCTAGGCTAGTGCCCCATGGGCAACCTGTCGACGCAGGAATACCTCCAATGGCAATACAGGGACTCGTCCAATCTGAGCGCCAGGGCCGGTCTGCACGTCCGCTTCAGCACGGAAGAATATCCTTGGTTTCGTTGGGTCTTCGAGCACTTTGACATCCCGGACAACGGGCGCGTACTCGAGCTCGGGTGCGGTACGGGACTGCTCTGGCGAGAAAACTTGGGGAGGGTTCCGCGTAGCTGGACCGTGACCCTTTCCGACGCCTCTCAGGGGATGTTGCAAGAGGCTGAGCAGAATCTGCTCCACACCGATCTAAACCTCGCGTTCCGGAAGGTTGATGCCCAGTCGATTCCCTATGAGAAAGACAGCTTCGACGCTGTCGTCGCCAACCACATGCTGTACCACGTCCCCGACCTGGCCCGGGCGCTTTCCGAGATTCGCCGAGTGCTGCGGCCGGGAGGGCGTCTGTACGCGACCACGAATGGGCTGAAGCACATGGTCGAGCTCAGAGAGGTGCCGAGAAAGCTGTACATCAGTACGCCGATTGGCCGTGATCAGATAGCCGCAAGGTTCAATCTCGAAAGCGGCGCCGGCGAATTGTCACCATGGTTCGCCGAAGTAGAGGTCGAATGTAGGAACGGCGTCCTGGTCGTGACCGAGGCAGACCCGCTAGTTGAATACGTGATGTCTTTGGAACGACTATCCGATAAGGAAGCAGCAAGACTGCACGCCTACTTCACCCGGCAAATCCAACGCGAGGGTGCGTTTCGAGTAACCACAGAATCCGGCCTCTTCAAGGCGGTGAGAGAGTCGTAAACAAAGCTACAAACTTGAAGCACTTATAGGTGGGGTTCCCCCAAGCCTCCCGCGTCGACGCGTACTCTCCTGGGATAGAGCCCGATAGGCGCCCGCACACCCTCAACTTCCTGTAGACATATACCGCCGTACCCCGAACCCCCACACGCGCAGGCACACCAGCAGGAACATGATCCCGATCAGCGGGGCCGCATACTGGAACCATAGGGGCGAGCCCAGCGGGTCCGCCTTGCCCAGGATGGCGATCGCAGGGAAGTAGCTCACCGCCCCCAGCGGGAACACGAACGTGAAGATGCCTCGAAACCACGGCCGGTAGATGGAGAGCGGGAATTGAGTCGTCTCGACCCCGCCATGGGTGACGATGTTGGTCATCTCCAGCGTCTCGGTGGTCCAGAACGCCAGCGTGGCGTGGAGGACCATCAGCCCGGCGAATAGGGCCGCGCCGCACGTCACCGTCAGGATGGAGAGGGCCACCTTGGCCGCCGTCCAGTCGACGTCAAGCGCCGCGGTGGCCCAGCCGATCACCCCTACAGCCAGCACGAGCCGGCCGAGCCGCCTCAGCACGATCTCCTGACCGGCAAGCTGCAGCGCCGTGGAGCGCGGCCTGAGCAGCAGACGGTCGAAGTCCCCCAGCCTGACCGTGACCCCGAAGCTGTCGAAGCCCCTGCTGAAGGTGTCGGCGAATGCGAAACCCAGGTGTACGAGCCCGTATAGGAATGCCACTTCGACCAGGCTCCACCCCTCCAGCGTATCGAAGCGGCCGAACAGCACCAGGATGCCAATGAACTCCACTCCCATTATCCCGAACTGCCCGATCGTCTCCATGACGAACGACGCCCGGTACTGCATCTGGCTGCGCGCCGAGATGCTGGCGTAGCGGACATAGAGCCGGACCGCTTCGATCACCTCAGCCTCCTTGCACCACTAGCCGGCTCACGCCGCGCGACAGCACCCACCGGCCTGCCAGTACCAGTACAGCCGTCCACGCAAGCTGGTGCCCCAGGTGGAACAGCGCCTCGCTGGTGGGGATGTGGCCGAGGTAGAGGCGGTACGGCGTGTCGACGATCCCTCGGAACGGCAGGATCTCCATCACCGACTGCGCCCACTCCGGAAAGAATGGTATGGGCACGACCATGCCTGTGAAGATCGTGACGGCGATGCCCGCCATGGTCGCCGTCCCCTGTCCGGATATGGTCCACATCATCGTGACGTTGACCAGCGTCGTGAAGGCGCAGCTTATGAGCAGTGCGCCGACCATCGAGAGCGCGAAGGCGAGCCCCGCCGCCGGCGACGCCGGGGGGCCCATCCCGAATATCAGCAGCGCAAGGGTCAGCAGCGGCACGGCGCGCAGCAGCGTGGGGGCCGTGCGGTAGGCCAGCGCGCGGGAGAACCATAGGTTGTACAGGTCGACGGGCCGCAGCAGCTCGTATCCAACGTGCCCGGAGCGGATTAGGTTGTGAATCTCCCTGTCGATGTTCCAGGGCAGCAGCATGATGAACGCCTGCCCGAGCCAGATGTACGTCACCACCTCGTCCACCGTCATCGGCTGCGTGGCCGAGCTGGAGCGAAAGAACGCCTCGAAGATCATCACGCGGATGAGCCCCCAGAATATCTGGGTGGTGAACCCCGCGATGGCGGCGGCACGGTACTGGAGGAGCGTCCGGAAGTTGGCGCTCAGGACGGCCCCATACGCCCTCACAGCCTCTGCTCGGCGTACATCCGAGCGACGATCTCCTCGATGGGCGGACTCTCGACGAACAGGTCGCGCACCGGATGTTTCGACGCAATCCTGGCAATGAGATCGGCGGGGGGAGTACGCCGCGGGTCGAAGCTCAGGTGGACCCTGTGGCCCTCACGGCGCATCACCGTCGCCTCGGGGTCCGTGACCCCTGCGTCCTGCTCCTCGAGGTCGACGATGAGCCTTCTCTCCGGCGTGATGCTCTCGCGCAGCGCCTCCAAAGTGCCGTCGGACAGGATGCGCCCCTCGCCGATCACCATCACGCGGGTGCAAAGAACCTCGATGTCGTCCATGTCGTGGGTCGTGAGGATGACCGTGACGCCGCGCTCCCGGTTAAACCGCTTGATGAAGTCGCGGAACGTCAGCTTCGAGACTGCGTCCAGCCCTATGGTCGGCTCGTCGAGGAAGAGAATCGACGGGCCGTGGAGCAGGGCCGCGGCCAGGTCGCACCGCATCCGCTGCCCCAGGCTGAGCTGACGGACGGGCACATCGAGCAGCGCCTCCAGGTCCAGCACCTGCACGAGCTCGTCCAGCGTCTGGCGGTACTCCCCCGGCGGCACGCTGTATATCTCCCGCAGCAGCTCGAACGACTCGATGACCGGGAGGTCCCACCAGAGCTGCGTCCGCTGTCCGAACACGACGCCGATGCAGCGCACGTGTGCGATCCGCTCCCACCAGGGCACACGGCCCAGGATCTCGCACCGGCCGGAGTCGGGCACGAGGATCCCGGAGATCACCTTGACGGTAGTCGACTTGCCCGCGCCGTTGGGCCCAATGTACCCGACCAGCTCCCCGGGCTCGATCTCGAACGACACCCCGTCCAGGGCGCTCACAGTGCGGTAACGCCGCTTTGCGACGCCCCGCATCGCACCCCATATCCCGGGGCTCCGCTCGGCGATGCGGAAAGTCTTGACCAGGTCCTCTACGACGATTTGTGCCAACTCTCTGCTCCTGCCGTCTATATTGCTAATCCGCTGATAGGCGTATTGGCGGACAAAAAAAGGAGGTCAGGCCAGCCCCTTGACTGCCAGGGCGTCCCGGATCCACCTGCGGTAGATAGGCTTGCCGCCGACTCCCACCTTGCCCAGTACCTCACCGGGAGCCACGATCAGCCTCCCGGTCGTCTCATGCCGGGGCTCCCACGGCTCCAGCCTGACGTCGGCGCACCACAGCGACCTTACGAGCGCCCCGCCGCGGACCCGGCCGCTCACCCACTCGCCCCTCATGAACCCGAGCAGAGTGGCGTCCTCGACCACCGCGCAGGCCTCCTCCAGCACCTCCCTGTCCAGAGTAGCCCGCCAGTCCTCGTCTCCTTCGGGCCGGCCGCCCGGAAACGTCCACCCTACACCCGTCCACGTCACCAATACGACCTCCCCATCAGGTGTGAAGCAGATACCCGCCGAGCCGTTGGGCCTGCCGTCTGGCGCCGGGAGCTCCGGCGGGTGCCACGACTCCACCCAGTCCTGGCCCAGGCCGTCGCGGGACCTGAACTCCTGCCCTTCTTGCGCTACGAGATTCAGGTCCGTCATCCGGCCCCCACGGCTTCGCGCCACTCGTCGACGAACTCGCGCACGGACTGGTGCCGCTGCGAGCGTTCCGCGCTGGTGGCCCGAGCGACGACATCTCGCAGGGCATCGGAGCCCCTCCACACGTCCATCGACTCCGTACCGTCGCCGAGCAGCACGGTTGCCGCCCGGCCGAGACTGAACACGTTGGTGACCTGGTCGAGGGTGGAGCCGCGCTGGAACTCCTCGGGCGCCATGAAGCGAGTCGACCCGTAGTTGCGGTCCATCTCGAGGACGAAGGGGCCGTGGCGGTACTCGTCCAAGTCGCAGAGGAAGACACGCCGGCCGCCGAAGTCGTAGATGATGCACCCATCGTAGAAGTCGGACGCGACGAACCCGCGGTCCGCCAGGAGAACGTGTACGTCGAAGATCGTGTCGAGGGCGTCGAGTATCTCGCCGACCGGCAGGGAGCGGAACCGGACGTGGGGATGCGCCGGGTCCCACCGCCGCTGCTCGCGCGTGAATCGCGGGTCGTACAGCACCTCGCCCGGCACCCACTCATAGACGAGAGCCAGGCCGCCCGGGGTCCGGAGTGAGTTATGTAGGGGCGGCAGAGCAGGATGCTGGGCCGTCGTGTGCAGGTGGATGGCCCGGCGGAGCGACTCGACGATGCCGGGGTTGCCGGACTCCTTCACGAACCAGCGTCGGCCGCACACCAGGACGCCATAGGACACGGTCCCAGAGTCCTGCTGGCGGAACGCCTGGAAGACCTCCCCGACTTGACCCAGGTAGGGTTCGACTGCAACGTCGATCGCCGCCACTTCGGTGAGAGGGTGGCTCACGGGATGCCCGCTCCCCGCACTCAGGCCGCAGGGGCTTCGGCGGGGGCCGCGTATCCCAGCTTCATCAGGCGCACTCCGGCAGCGTCTTTCGACACGGCGAAGGTCGCGGCTACCCGTTCGACGAGCTCGGCGTGGCGACCCGTCCCGGCCCGCACCATCCTTCCGGCGCGCCATCTCGAGAGCGCTGGTTCCACGATCTCCCTCAGCGGCGTAATGGGCATCAGGAGCGCGCCTCCCGCGTATCCCGCCTGCCACTCCATCCAGTCGCTCTGCGGAGCTGCGACGACCCGCGACCTTCGGCACTTGCGGTAGTGGGGCTGGATCGCCCCGTGTCTGAGCGATCGGTCCTGCAGCGCCCATAGGAAGCCGTGGAACACCACGTGGGCGTACTCATGCGCCAGCGTGCTGCGGAGCCGGTTCTCCCTCGCGGGCGACTCCGAGAGGTACCGGGCGATCCGTACCGAGGGCTTCTCCCTCCGCCGGAACTCCGTCACTCCCTCCACACCGCGCCCCTCGCCCGCGAGGTTGGCGTACAGGTCCAGCTCGGCTACGTCCCGCTCGATCATCACCGTCAGGTCGTCGGTCGAGATGGGATAGCTGGGGGACCCGCTCCTGCCCTTCAGGAAGCCCTCGACCGTCTGCTCGCACTGGGCGTCGAGCTCATACTGGTCGTAGTAAGGACGCTGCTCGAATCGTCGTGACCGGTCTCGGACCCACTTCATCGACCGCCTCCCAGCGTGCGCCTGAATGCCTTGAACGCCGCCGCGACCTGCTTGGGATTCCCCGAGCCTGCGCGCATGTCGGACGGGAACTTCCCCGCCAGGAAGTAGAGGTAGTCCACCTCCAGGTCGAGCTCCCTGGCGAGCTGCTCCAGCAGGTGGTCGCCCGGCGGGTTTCGGCGGTCGCGCTCGATGTCGTTCAGGTACTGGGGCGATATGGCCGCCCCGTCCTCCTTCACGATCCTCATCGCCAGCTCCCGCTGGCTCACACCCCTGTCCTTGCGGGCCCCAGCAATCGTCTCCCCAAACGTCATGGTGCGCCTCCATCCCCAGCACGCGGCCGCCGGGATACGCACATCAGCATATCAGCTAATCAGACGCCCCGCAACCCTCCAGCTGTTCCCTGTGTACCCCGTGGATTCGGATCTGAGGCGGAGCAGACGGTTGCTGCCAATGTCGTCCCGAACGCAGTGAGGGACCTGGGGAGGGGTTCATCGCAGCCTGACCCGAGCCCGTGCTAGCTCGTTCGCCCTGAGCAGCGTTATGCCCGGTGCCCGAGCCGTGCGGGGATGGTCAGCAAACTGCCGCACAGCACCTACAGATACGTTCGCCCTTGTATCTTGAGATGGAGGGGCGTGACAGACCGATTCGGCCTTGGTCCACGAGACCGCGGCTCAGCGTGGTCGTCACGCCCCAGATCTCCCCAGAGCCCGTACAGTTGATCGGACCCAGAGTCCGGATGTGCAAGGTTGGGCCAAGGGAGAGCACCAATCTTAGTGCAAAGGGTGACAGTATGGAAGCTGACGAGAGGTACATCGGAGTGGACGTGTCAGCCTCGGAGCTGGTTGTTGGTGTCCTGCCGACCGGGGAGGTGTGGCATTTCGCCAACGACCCTGAGGGGATCTTAGAGTTGAGGACACGTGTAGGAGAACTCTCACCTGTCCTGATAGTCATGGAGGCCTCGGGAGGGTTTGAGTCTGGGGTCGCTGGAGAGCTGGTTGATGCAGGAATGCCCGCCGTAGTAATCAATCCACGACAGACCCGTGAGTTCGCCCGAGCCACAGGCAGACTGGCTAAGACAGATACGATCGATGCGTTGGCGTTGGCGCGATTCGGCCAGGCCGTACAGCCTCAGGTGCGTCCACTGCCAGGGAAGAAGGAGAAGGAGTTGCGTGCGCTGGTAGACCGCCGTCGCCAGGTAGTCGACATGATCACGGCTGAGCGCAATCGCCGTCCCAAAGCGACGCCGTACGTGCGGCAGCAGATCGAGCAGCATATCGTCTGGCTCCAGTCGCAGCTCGACGATCTGGGCAAAGACCTCGACCAGTTCATCAAGTCAAGCCCCACCTGGCGCGCCAAGGACGACCTGCTGCAGAGCGTACCGGGGATAGGAGATGTGTCCTCCAGCGTACTGTTGGTTGAGTTGCCCGAGCTCGGGCAACTCAACCGCAAAGAGATAGCCTGCCTGGTGGGGGTTGCTCCTCACAACCGTGATAGTGGCACATTTCGCGGCAAGCGGTCAGTGTGGGGAGGCCGCGCCAACGTGAGGTCGGCCCTATACATGGCGACGCTGGTAGCCTGCCGCTTCAATCCTGTGATCAGGGCATTCTACGGACGGCTGTGCGAGGCAGGCAAGCCCAAGAAAGTCGCCTTGGTAGCCTCGATGCGCAAGCTCCTTACGATCCTGAACGTCATTGTCCGCGATCAGTCGCCTTGGGACCCCAGCAGGCATCTACAGTACACAATCTCTTGACCATCAAGACAGTTGCTGAGCCTGTCGAAGGCCAATGCTCACCAGCGCAACCATGATGTGGAGCAGCTACTTGAAGGTCTGCTGAAGGGCCGGTTCTCCACCGACATGGATGGATTCGATGCAGTTGCTGAGGGCGGCGCCCGGTGCGAGGGCGCCGCCCTGTCTGGCCAGCTTCAAACGGCGTAGTCCAACTTACGACAGCGCCTCGAGCACGGCTGCGCGGGCGCCCTCGATCTCGATGCCGGACTCCTTCAGGACCTCCCAGGCCAGGCCATCCCCGGACAGCACAAGGCCCAGCAGGATGTGCGCCGTGTCCACCCTGCTATGGGAGAAGAGGTCCGATTCCGTTCTCGCCAGGCGCAGAACCCGATGGCTGGCGGCGCTCAATTTGGTCGGCGCGTCGTGCTCCGGGTGATCCGCAAGCCCTTCCTGCTCCGGGCCGGGGTCCTCCGCCGACGTTGGTGAAGGGTTTGCGTGCTCCTCCGGGCCACCCCGGCCCAGGGGCTGTTGCAGCCTTGCCCTGATGGCCTGAGAGTCCGCTCCGAGGTCCGCGAGCACCCTGGCTCCCACGTAGTCGGCCTCGCCGGTCAACGCTAGGAGTATGTCCTCCGGCTCGGCCGCCCGGCGTCCCAGGCGCTTAGCCTCACTATCGGCCCGCGTGAACAAGCTCCTTGCATCCTCTGAGAGCGCGTCCGCTCGCTTCTGGACTGAGAACGACGGCCAGCGGGCGTCCGTGGGGTCCGGCTCGCCCGTGGCTGGGTTCAAGGGCACGCCTGCGCTTTCGAGCACGTCCTCCTCGGCGAATATGGGCGCGCCGCACCGGACGGCCAGTGCGATGGCGTCGCTCGGCCTGGAGTCGCGCTCGATTGTGGTGCCATTTCGCTGGAGGACGACCCTGGCAATGAACGTGTCCTCCCTCAGCTCGCTCACTATGACCTGGGTTACCTTCGCTCCCAGATCGCTGATCATCGAGTCCATCAGGTCGTGGGTCAGCGGGCGCGGGACCTCCTTGCCTTCAAGCTTCAGCGCGATGGAGTCGCCCTCGGCCGACCCGACCCAGATCGGCAGGCACCTGTCGGCGCCCTTCGCCTTGAGGACTACGATCCGCTGGTGGCCGGCGGGGTTCACGTGTATCCGATCGATTGTCACTTCTAGCATGTCGATGTTCTCCTTTCGCTGGATGTGCGTCCGCAGGTCGGACCAGCTCGCGAAGCCGTGCTCCGCCGCGATCACCCGTTGGGCGTCGCGGAGGGACAGGGAACGATGCGCGATCTGGTCGTCCGGCATGGCGGACAGCCGGGGCAGCGCCTCCCGGAAGCGCGCGAGGGCCGGGGTGTGTCCGGCTCGGTACGACTTCAGGAGGTCCTTGGCCCGGTTCCTCAGGTGCTCGAGGCTGGGCCGCGCGGGCAGCGAGCGAGTGTGCATAGGCACTCCTTTCCTTTGGCCTGGCGTCCGCGTGGTCAGGCAGAAAAGAGTGTTAGTTGTTTCGCGATGCGGAGGGGTGGGCTCGGCCCTTGCGCGGACTCGGAGGCTTCCCCCAAAGCACAAGCCCGATGATACCGAGCGCGCCCACAGCCGTCAATGACTCCGAGGTGGGACTAGTTCCCCATGCACGTCACCACTCGACTCGCACGGGGTACCGGCCGATCTGCCGGTCGGGGGTCACGACTGCGAGGCCATCTACGATAGCCTGAGCGACTATGATTCGGTCGAAGGGGTCGTTGTGCAGTGCGGGCAGCTTATGGACCTGGACAGCCGCCGTCTCGGTCACGGGCAGCGATTCGACGTGGTGGATCCTGCGCTGCCATGGAAGGTATTCCTCTGGAGGCACCCGCAGGAAGAGGCGGCCGATGGCGTACTTGATCGCGATTTCCCACGCCGATGCTGCGCTAAGGTACACCTCGTTTCCAGGATCGGCAATGAGCCCACGTGCGGACTCGCTCAGCTTGGCGTTGCCCTCGACCAGCCAGATGAAGGCCACCGTGTCGAGCAGGAGCCTCATCCCCTATAGCTCGTCGGAAGTAGTCCCGCTAAAGCCTGCGAGAATGTCGTCGGGCAGGGGGTCGTAGAACGTATCCGGCACTTCCGCGAGCCCCTTCCCCAGTCCCATCGGACGAGGTTCACTGGCAGGCTCCGAGATGGGCAGGATCTCCGCGACCGGAAGGTTTCGGCGGCAAAGGATGATCCGATCACCCGGCTTCAGGTTGGATACGTGCTTGGACAGGTGGGTCTTGGCCTCATGCATGTTGAGCGTCGTTGTTGTGGTCATGCTCCAATCCCCGCGCAACCAAGATGGTTTGCTATATGATTGTATAGTAAACTAAGTTACTAGGCTGGTCAAGTGGGCGGCAGGCTGTACCCGCGTTCCTGATAGGTCTGGATGGTTGCCGCCACAACGCTTTCCAGTATTTCGATGGCCTCTTCAGGGGTATCCCCCCAGGCGACGCAGTTGGGAAACGAGGGCGTCTCCGCCATGTACTTGTCCGGTTCCGTCGACTGGGATGGGGCGTACAGGGCGCAGATCAGCCTGTAATGCTCTCCGGTTGTGGTCATAGCTGCGTCTCCCCTGGGTGACGTTTCGCGCACGACGACCTTGCACCTTCTCGGTTATCTCCCACAGCTGACACCCTACCACCTTGCGGGTGTATGGACAACGAAACAGGGAATAGCAAGCGCCTCCCCGGGTAACGCGGCTCCTCAGAACGCACGCGGGTTGGGAGCCATGGACGTCCTAGCCGTAGATGCTCCTCATCTGCCAGGCGTCTAGCGAGTTCAGCCTGGCGGGGCTGCCCTGGGCGCGCAGGGAGACGCCTGTGCTGTCGCTGCGTCCCGGATATACGCGGACCGCGACGCACTGCTTGCCGTTCGCGAAGACCTCGACCACGCTGCGGTCGATGAATACCCGGAGCCGCAGCGGCTCGTCCGGATCAAGCCGGATGGGAGCCGTCTCGGGCGCGCGGGAGAGTGCGCCGGGCAGGGTGGATGAGTAGGACAAGTCGAGCGTCAGGAGGCTCTCGAACCGGTCGACCGGCCTCGGTCGCTTGTAGCCGCGGATGGCGACCTGGCCGGTGTGGTGGACCGCGCCGGGCTGGACGGAGGGGGCCTGGACCTTGAAGCCGCGGTCCCTGTAGAAGGCGATGCGCGTGTACTCCTCCCTCCCCGGCGAGCGGAGGACGTTCAGCTCGACCATCGGCGCATCGCCGGGGTCTAGCTCCAGCTCCAGCTCCATCGCGTTGCCCTTGATGCCGTCCAGCACGACTTCCTTGTTAGCGGGTAGCTCCATCGCCCCGGCGCGCCGGTGGTCGTAGCGAAGGGACTCGATGTCGCCGGCGGGCTCGACCCGCACGTCGTCGTCTCCCTCCAAGGTGAGCCGCCGGGGCAAGGTCATGATCTGGTTCCAGCCCTCGGATGGGAATCCGGGGTTCATGTTGAACAGGACGATTATCCCGCCCTGTCCGTCAGGCGTCGCGGAGGGTGCGTGGACGCCCGACGGATTGGACGGCCCAAAGTTGAAAAGGCCGTGGGACGTGACGACCAGCTTGTGGCGCTCGTCGTCGTAGTCGCCCAGCAGGTACTGGCCGCCGCTCATGTGGCTGTAGAAGATGAGAATGTGGCGGTCGCCTATGGGCCAGAAGTACGGGCAGGCCCCGTCGTCGCCCACCAGCGTGAACATGTCGTCCTCGGTCAGCGGGTGCAAGTACTCCCAGGTCTCCAGGTCCTCGGACTGGAAGACGAAGTCGGCCGCGATGCGCCGGCCGCCGGGGCCGTCGGTCAGCGTGCCTCCGGAGAGGGAGTAGTAAACGCCGTCGTGCTTCCAGATACAGGGGTCGAAGACCGTGTACTTCCTGGGCGAGCCGTCGTGGTCCGGAATCGGGATGACCGGCTGGCCCGTGACCTTCTCCCAGTTCAGGAGGAGCGGATCGCTCGAGGTGGCAACCATGTTGCCGACCTGCGTGCCGTGGTAGATGGCTATGACCCGGTCGTCCTCGGCGAGGGCCCCGCCCGAGAAGCAGCACTCCTCCGGGTCGGGGTAGATGGCATACGGCAGGTCGCGCCAGTGAATTAGGTCGTCGCTGACGGCGTGCCCCCAGTGCGGTCGGGTGTCCTCAGGCGGGTAGCCCTGGTAGAAGAGGTGCCACCGTCCCTGCCAGAAGCACAGCCCGTTGGGGTCGTTCAGTGTGCTCTCGGGGCTGACGAAGTGGTACAGCGGGCGGTGGGGGTCGACCTCGAACGCCCTTCGCGACGCCGCCATGCGCTTAACCATCGGGTTGTCGCGAAGCTGGGCCTCCTGCTCGGAGAGGATGTTGGCGAAGGTGTACTTGGGAGCGCGGGATGCGCGGTCGGAAGTTGTCATGGTGTCTCCTTGTGCTCGATGGGTAGATGGGGCGGCTGCGACCTTCTCCTGAATTTACCCGCTATCCGGTAACGACGGCTAGTGTGGACTTCGCCGTATAGAATGATGTGTGGAGAGCACTAGCCGGAGCAATAGCCTGTATGGGCATGGACAGACAGGCGAAGATAGCCAAGCGCGCTGCCGTCGTGCTGGCCGTGCTGATGGCCGCGGGTTACGCGGGCGTGTCCTACGTGATCGCGTCGGGGGTCACCGCCGCGGAGCGGGAGGAGCAGCACGACCACCCCAGCGACTACGGCCTCATGTACGAGGACGTGGAGTTCCCCTCCCGCAAGGGCGACGTGACGCTGGAGGGGTGGTACATGCCGTCCATCTGCTGCGGCCCAACCGTCATCATGGTGCACGGGATCACGTCGAACCGGTCGGGCGGCGAGGCGACGGAGCTGGCGGCCGAACTGGTGAGGGCGTGCTTCAACGCGCTGCTGTTCGATCTGAGGGCGCACGGCAGCTCGGGCGGTGACCGGATCACGGGCGGGATCGACGAGGCGCAGGACGTGCTGGGGGCCTACGACTACCTGCGGTCGCGTGGCATCCGGCAGCGCGACATCCTGGTGCTGGGGAAGTCGATGGGGGCCGGGGCTTCGGTACTCGCGGCGGCGGCGGAGCCGGAGATCGGGGCGCTGGTGCTGGATGGGACGTACGCCGACGTGACCGACCTAGTGGCCTTCGAGATCGGGCGCAAGACGCCGGTGCCCGAGTGGGCCGCGCCGGTGTTCATCCCGGGCGCGAGCCTGCTGGCCGACATGCTGTACGGGGTCGACATGGGCCTGCTGGTCCCCGAGCGGGCGGTCGAGGACATCGGGTACCCGATACTGGTGATCCACGGGGAGGCCGACACGCGCATTCCGACCGAGCACGGCATACGCGTTCACGGGGCGGCGCATCCCGGAAGCGAGCTGTGGATCACGCCCGGCACGGACCACGGGGACTCGTTCCTGAACTTCCCGGAGGAGTACGTGGAGCGCGTGGTGTCCTACTTCGCCTCACGGGTGGAGGAGTAGTAGTTAGGTAGCGACGGGAACCCTAAGGGTGACGTACGCTATCATCTCACCCTCTTCGAGCGGGATGTCCTCGATGGAACTGGGGGGCGGGATGGCCCTGCCGTTCGCCTCCAACATCATTGCGAAGTCTGCCAGAGCAGACTCGGCGTTCAGCAACGCCTCGTCGACAGTATTGCCCATAGCACAGCAGGCCCCGGGCATATCAGGTACAACCACCCCGTACGCGCCCCGGTGTCCATCCACTACTGCCGGGTATCGACTTGGCGAGCTCACTGTCTCGTGCCCTTCCTTCCCTGTAATGTCGTCCCGAGGCTCCGTCGAGGGACCTGGGGTGGGGTCGGCCTCAGCCATGCCAGGAGACGACGCCATTTTCATACCCTTGTGCGGCCTTCGCAAGGCCATAGTGATTACGAACGCAGCACCACGTCTGTCATTCCGAACGCAGCGGAGCGAAGTGAGGAATCTGAGAACCTTGCTCTCGAAGACCGGCCTTGTAGCTGTACCGGCACCTGGCTCGTCCACAAACGCCTTAGATTCCTCCCTGCGGTCGGAATGACACGTTGACGGCAAGTTGAGGTGTTATCCTCACCGCCTGTGGCCGACAGTTGAAGGAGACACACAGTGGGTAGCGATCACGGAAGAGACAGGGCACTTGGCGTGGTTGTCGAGTCGGATGTCGGCGCTGAGATGCGGGATGGGGTCGTGCTGCGGGCGGACGTGTACCGGCCTGATGCGCCGGGCAGGTACCCGGTGCTGGTGCAGCGGACGCCTTACTCGAAGGACAGCGAGAGCTGCGTGGAGCAGGGGCACCGGCTGGCTGAGCGCGGCTACGTCGTCGTGCAGCAGGATGTGCGGGGACGGTACCGGTCGGACGGCGAGTTCCAGCCCGGCTTCTTCAGCGCAGAGCACAGGGACGCCGAGGACGGGTACGACACGGTGGAGTGGTCGGCCGGGCTGCCGTGGTCGACGGGCAAGGTGGGCACGTTCGGCGGCTCGTACTGCGGCTGGACCCAGTGGGAGCTGGCGCACACGCGGCCACCCCACCTGGCGGCGATGATCCCGAGCGCGATCGCGGCCAACCTGCTGGACCGGGAGATGTCGGGCGTGCTGCGGCTGGGGCGTGTCCTGTGGTGGAGCGTCAACACCCTCGCGCCTGACGTGCGGCTGCGCCTGGGGGATGAGCCGGGCCCGACGACGACCGACGAGGCCGAGCGGCTCTACCTGGAGCGCGACAGGAATAAGTGGCTTTGGCACCTGCCGCTGGCGGAGATACCCGACGAGGCGCTGTCGGGTGTTGGGAAGCACTGGCGGAGCTGGCTAGCCGACCACGCCTCGGACCACTTCGGGTTCCTGGAGCGCCACCGTGAGGTGGCTGTGCCGGCGCTGACGACGACCGGGTGGTACGACCAGCAGATTGGCGCGATCAAGAACTTCACGGGCATGAGGACAAACGGCATGACGAAGGAGGCGCGGAGCGGTCAGCGGCTGATCGTAGGGCCCTGGTCGCACACGATCGACTTCTCGTCGAGCCAGGTGGGCGAGCTGGACTTCGGCCCCGAGGCGGTGCGGGACTTCTTCCAGGTCGCCGACGACTGGTTCGGCCACTGGCTGAAGGGCGAGAGCACGGGCGTGGAGGAGTGGCCGCCGGTGCAGCTGTTCGTCATGGGCGCGAACCGCTGGCGGGCCGAGGAAGACTGGCCGCCACCGGGCGTCGAGTATGCGGACTACCACCTGCACGGCGGCGGGAAGCTTTCGCCCGTGCCATCGTCGGACGATCCGCCGGACTCGTACGACTACGACCCGCGCGACCCGGTCATGACGCTGTACAGCCCTCAGGGGCAGCAGGAGCCGCAGGACCAGCGGGCGCTGGACGGCAGGCGTGACGTCCTCGTCTACCAGACGGACCCGTTGGAGGAGCCGGTCGAGGTGACGGGGCCGATCACGGTCCGCCTGTGGGCCGCGTCGTCGGCCCGGGACACAGACTTCGTGGTGAAGCTGATGGACGTGCGGCCGGACGGGTTCGTGCAGGAGCTGTGCTACGGGATCGTCCGGGCGCGGTACCGGGAGTCATTTGCGAGCCCGTCGCTCATCGAGCCTGGCAGGGCCTACGAATATACGATCAAGGTCAATCCGACGAGCAACCTGTTCAGGAGGGGGCACCGCATCCGGCTGGACGTGTCGAGCAGCGACTTCCCGAACTTCGACCGCAACCACAACACGGGTGGGGACGACTACTTCGAGTCGACGCTGGCGACGGCGCGGCAGACGGTCTACCACGACAGGGAGCGGCCGTCCCGGGTGGTGCTGCCGGTCATCCGCTAAGTGGCGGGTTATAGTGTGGCCTTGAGGCGCTGGTGTGCCAAACCGTCATTCCGGCCTTGAGCCGGATTCCTGCGAGCAGGAACTGTCCCCCATCCAGTCCCCGGCGGTTGGATGCCGACCAGGTGGCTATGGGCAAGCTGGGCGCCCTTTCAGCCCCATATGTCGGCAACACGGCGGAAAACGAGGTGAGATTGGGCAAGTACAGGGCTGTGGTGTTCGATCTTTGGGGGACGCTGGTGGATGAGTTGACGTACCCGGAGGCGAACCGGCTGATATACCGGAAGAAGGTGGACGAGACGGCGGACCTGCTGGGACTCGACCGCGAAGCGTTCGCCGAAGCGTGGGCCGAGGGAGCCGGCGAGCGACTGGTGGGGGCGTTCTCGACGGAGGGGGCGCTGCTGCACATCTGCGGCAGGCTCGGCGTAGAGCCTGCCGCGGGCCGCCTCCGGGCCGCCGTGGAGGTACGGTTCGAGTACGTGCGAGGCGCGCTTTCGCCCCGGCCCGGGACGGTCGAGACGCTCTCGACGCTGAGAGACATGGGCTACAGTGTGGGGCTGATCAGCAACTGCTCCGAGGAGGTATCGGCCATGTGGAGCTCGACGCCGTTCGCGCCGCTGGTGGACACGGCGGTGCTCTCGTACGACGTTCGACTGGCCAAGCCGGACCCGCGGATCTACGCGATGGCTGTCGAGGGGCTAGGCGTTACCGCGGAGGAGTGCCTGTACGTCGGGGACGGCACGAGCAACGAGCTGAGCGGCGCGCAGAGGGCCGGGATGACGGCCGTGCTGATGCGAGCGCCGTACGACCAGGCGGACGGCGCCCGGGAGAGCTGGGACGGCCTGAGGATCTCGGACATCCGCGAAGTGCTCGGCCTGTTGCAGTAGGACAGCCTAGTCCCCGAGATTCGCGGCTCCCTAATCATCCCAATTCCCCTAATCCCAGTCGAATAGCGACTGCGGGGGCTCTTACCCCCTCTCCCTTGACGGGAGAGGGTTGGGGTGAGGGTGACTCCCCCTTCCAGCCACACCCCGCTGCGTGGCTCCGTTAGGGGCGGGTTTGACCCCCGCCCTCTCCCGAGCGGTGTCGATGTAGCTCGTCTATACTGAGCACCTGGCAGGTACCGGTTTGGCTGCGGGCCATTCCGGGGGACCACACAGGTCGGCCAAGAGAATAGACAGCGGCGGGAGGACGAGAGCTATGAAGGTCGACAGGGACCGGTTCATGGAGCAGGGGTACCTGATACTGCGGAACGTCATTCCGCCTGACAAGCTGGAGGCGATGCGGGCGAGCTGCGAGACGGTCCTCGACAGGCAGAAGGCGGTGTGGGCGAGCGAACGAGAGCAGGGAGACCCCCCAGGTGGCGTTTACGAAAAACACCGGCAGCCGCGGGTGTTCATGGAGCGGCCGGGGCTGATCGACGAGGAGACCGCGAACGTCGTGGAGGACTTCTGGGTGGCCGACGAGACGCTGGAGATCGCCGGACAGCTCCTGTGCAACCCGCAGCCGAACGTCACGACCATGATGATGATGTGCAACCCGGTGCGGGACTGGCCGGGCGGCACGGGCTGGCACCGGGACGTGCACCCGGTCGACATGGCGCCGATGGACGCGCTGGCGGCGGACCTGATCGAGAACGGGCCCAGGTACACGCAGTGGAACGTGCCGATGTACGACGACAGCGTGTTGTGGGTCGTGCCCGGCAGCCACCGGCGGCGCAACACCGAGAGGGAGAACGCCGAGTTCATGGTGGACATGGCGGGTGAGTCGCAGGTGTCGAACGAGCGTCTGCAGACCGCCGCCGAGGGCATGGCCGTCGAGCTGAACGCCGGAGATGGCGTGGTCTACAGCAACTTCCTGCTGCACACGGGGAGCAACTACACGACGAAGAAGCGGCGAACGCTCCACGGCGGGCACGCGATATTCGGGCAGTACCCGGAGATGGGCTTCGCCGAGAGTCTCGCGCCCGGGGCCAGGGATAAGTTCGAGACGTTCGCCCGGCGTGGGGTGGAGATGGAGGACGCCACCGAGGCCGCCCTTCGCGCCGTCATCGCCGGAGACGCGGCCTCGTACCGGGCGGCGCTGGAGTCGCTGCAGCCCGGCGCGGGCCCGCACGGCAGGACGGTACTGACAATCTACCTGTCCAAGGCGGCTCTGCACATCCGGGCGCTGAAGGACGCGGGATTCGACGTGACGGAGGATACGCGCCGGTGGGCAGGGTCGTCCCACCCGATCACGCTGAACTGGGGGCCGTCGTTTGCCGACCGGTTCACGCGGGAGGAGTCGAAGGCGCTGTGGGCGCGGTTCGAGCCGCTGGACGCGATGCTGCAGGGAGACGAGGACATGTTCGAGCCATCGTTCCAGTCGGGGCCGATGAAGTACTACTTCAGCGACCTGCCGGATGGGGTGGAAACAGAGTCGTTCATAGCCGGGTGGCAGAGGGGCAGCTAAGAAGTGATCTCAAGGTTCCCATGGGGAGCGCCTGGGCCGGGAAGACCGTTCGGCCTGAGCTTGTCGAAGGCCAGCGCTCAGCAGCACAACCCTGATGTCGAGCATCTACTTGAAAGCCGTGTAGAAGGACTCGGTACGAACGAGGCTGCGGAGATGGGAGGGCGGGTTTCAAACCCGCCCCTACAGGAGCCGCAGCTAGGGCGTTGGGCGCTCCATGACTATGCGGCGGAGTCCCCACTCTACGGGGGCGGCGTGATTGCGGCCGGATGCTATGGCGGCGAGGGCGGTCTCGAGGGCGTCGAGGTCTGGCTGGGCGTAGCTGCACCGGACGAAGTCGTTGTGCCTCCATACGCCGATGTTCATGCGGAACATCTCGGCGGCGCGGCCGGCGGGGATGGGGACCGCCTGCACTGCGCTGGAGCGGCGCTTCAGCGAGCCGAAGCCGGAGATTGCATCGAGGACCGGGCCGATGTAGAGGGAGTTGCCCTGGTCGGTCAGCATCGCCTGCTGGATGTCCAGGTACGAGGTGAACACAGGGTGGGTCGTGCTGATGTACTCGACCTCTTCCATCAGCAATCGTCCGCCCGCGTTTAGCTGGCTGCCCCACAGGTCGACGACGGCCTCGGGGCGCTGGAGGTGGGTCAGCTCGAACCGGCTGAAGAGCAGGTCGTACGGGCCCGATGGGAAGGGGCCGGTCGTGATGTCGTGGAGGCGGAACGAGACCCTGTCGGAGGCGGTGGGACTCGCGAGTGCCAGGAAGCTCTGGGAGTTGTCTAGGCCGACGGTGTGGCCCGGCTCCAGGGTCCTGGCCAGCAGGTGGGTGGAGTAGCCGGGGCCGCAGCCCAGGTCGGCGGCCATCCGCAGTCTCGTGTCTCCGGCCTCGCGCATGAAGGCCCGCGACGTTTCGGCGAAGGTCTCGGCAAGGAGCGCGAGCCTCCGTGCGGCGAGGTCGGTATCTCCGAAAGCGTAGGTCATTTCAGTTGTATCCACGAGGTGGCTGAAGCTGAGTCAGGAGCAGGCAAGGGGATTGTTGTTCTCCATGGATTATAGTCAGATTCCTCCGTAGGAGGGCGGGCCCTTCGGCAAGCCCAGAAGTATCTGCGGATTCCAAGCCAGGGATGGGTTCCCGCCTCCGCGGGAACGACGGAGTGGGAGTTTAGGGCCCGAGTTGTGGGTCACCCCGCATGGTTCGGCGCGGTACACGAACTAGGCTACACGGCCTCGACAGTTTCGAGGATGTCGTTCCCTGGCAGTCCCAGCACTACGTACGCCGGCAGCCCGAGCCTGCGCCAGAAGCGCATCGGGTCTGCGTCCGCGACGCTTGCCACGTAGAGCGTCATCACCGTCCCGTGGGTCACCACGATGCTGTCCTGTTGGCCTGACTCGACGATGTCATCGATCGCGGCAGACATCCTGTCGCGCGCCTGCTCTGCGGTCTCGGAGCCGAGCACGAGCCGACCGGGGTTGCAGAAGAAGCGCTCGACGGCGGCCTCGAAATCGCCCTTCTTTCAATAGAAGGGTACGCCATCCCTGTGATGCTCCTCCAGTCCGTCCGCAATCTGGACCGGGACTCCGAACCGGGCGGCGACAATCTCAGCGGTCTCAACGGCCTTGGGTTCCACACTCGACCAAACGATCCCTGGACTGAGCCCCTGCAGCCGGGAAGCGAGGAGCTCGGACCGATGACGACCGACATCACCAAGTCTCCATGCGGAAGCGGGCCTGTCGCGCTCGATCTCCGGCAATGAGTGTCTCACCAGTACGAGCCTGCGCAAGGCGTCCTCAGCTCCTGCCATAGGGTCGCATCAGCTATGCCGCCGTATCTATCCGTGGGGGATGTCGATGGGGGCAGGGCCTTGCGTGGGCTGGCCGGTGTCTGGGGGCGAGACCTCGTTGAGCAGGCCTGTTCTTACGTCGTAGGCGAAGCCCCGGACGCTGCCCTTCGCCGGGATGAAGGGGCTGGCCTGTATGCGGGCGATGGACTGGCGTAGGTTCTGCTCGAGGTCTCGGAAGGCTTCGAGGGCGAAGGAGGGCCTGAGTCCGGTGTCGGCCTCTATCCTGTCCTTGATGTCGTCGTCGCGGAAGGTCATCATGCCGCAGTCGGTGTGCTGGACGAGCACGACCTCGCGGGTGCCAAGAAGGAGCTGGGAGATCATGAGGGAGCGGATCGCGTCGTCGGTCACCGCGCCGCCGGCGTTGCGTATAACGTGGGCGTCGCCCTCCGAGAGGCCGAGGAGGCGGTAGACGTCGAGCCGCGCGTCCATGCAAGCGACGACGGCCACCTGGCGGGCGGGCGGGGCGCTGAGGTCGCCCTTGTCGAAGGTGTCGGCGTAGTTGGTGTTGTTGTTCAGCAGGTCGTCGGTGGTGGACATTTTCCTCCCTCGATTCGAATACCGGCTCGTCTCAACTACCTGAGCCGCGGGAGCACTGCCCCCGTATCGAGTACGGGGCAGGCTCTTCGACAGGCTCAGGGCGAACGATCTTTCCTTTCGTCCCGTCCCTAAACTCGCCGGAGGCCGATCTCTATACTCTAGGGTCTGGACCGGCGGCGAGCTCCTGACTACTATGACTGGCCGCGACGTAGGACTTTGCCGGGGCGGGCCTGGGTGTGCTCGCCCTCGTCTATTACGGGTACGCCCGCAACCAACACGTAAGGTATGCCGCTGGCGTACTGGTGGGGGTCCTCCCAGGTGGAGTTGTCGATCACCGTTTCGGGGTCGAAGACGACCAGGTCGGCGGTCAGGCCCTCCTTCAGCAGGCCGCGGTCCTTCATTCCCAAGCGCTGTGCCGGGAAGCCGGCCATCTTGTGGATGGCGTTCTCGAGGGTGAGCACGGCGGGCTGCTCGCGGACGTATCGGCCGAGGATGCGCGGGTAGGTGCCGTAGAACCGGGGGTGTGGCAGTGCGTTCTTGTATGGGCCGTTGGGCGAGACGGCCCTGCCGTCTGAGCCGATCATCGCAAGTTCATGGCCCATGAAGTAACGGACGTCGCTCTCGATGCGGTTGTGGACACGGGTGGGCACCGAGCCGTTCTCCTCGACCATCACCTGCAGGACGGCCTCGGCGGGCTCAATGCCGCGCTCCTCGGCGATCTCGGCGATGTTCATGCCGATGAGGTGGCTGTTGGCTTCAGTGTGGATGTAGGCGACGTACCAGGTCTCCCACTTGGGCTCCAGGCCGCCGAGCCCGGCTGCGACCTCCTCGCGGGCGCGGGCCCTGGTCTCGGGGTCCTTCAGGCGGGCCATGAATTCCTCGACCGATCCCTCCTGCACCCAGAGCGGGATGAGCTGGTTGAATCCCGCGCCCGCGGCGGTGTAGGGGTACATGTCGTAGGTGATGTCGAGCCCTTCCTCGCGGGCCTTGACGAACATGTCGACCATCATCGGGCCGTCGCCGTAGACGCGCCAGTCGGTTATGGCGAGATGGGAGAACTGGACCGGGACGCCGGAGCGCTGCCCGATCTCGATGGCCTCTTGGATGGCGGAGATGTGCAGGCCGTTGCCGACGCGGGCGTGGGTGGCGTAGAAGGCGCCGTCGTAGGGCCGGATGGCCTCGCAGAGGGCGACGACCTCGTCGGTGGTGGCGTAGGCGGACGGTGTGACGGACAGGCCTGTGGACAGGGAGAACGCGCCCATCTCCACGGCCTCGGCGGCGAGGCGCTGCATCTCACGCAGCTCTTCGGCCGTGGCGGGCCGGTCTTCGGTTGCGCCCGAGGCAATCTGCAGGGCGGAGTTGCCTACCTGGGGTGCAAGGTTGATGCTGATGCCCTGGGACTCGAGGGCGGCGGCCCAGTCGTCCAGGGTGTCCCACTCCCACACGGTGTCGCCGACCAGTGACCTGCCGATGTTGTCCTGCAGGGCCTTGGGGCCGCCCTTGCCTGACGGGAACGGGGTGTAGCTGCAGTTGCCGGTGACCTCGGTCGTCACGCCCTGGTAGGCCTTGCTCTCGCCGCCGGGGTCGTCGAACAGGGTGACGTCGGAGTGGGAGTGCATGTCGATGAAGCCAGGACAGACGATCAGCCCGGCGGCGTCGATGCGCCGTGCCGCCTCGGCGTCGGCGAGGGTGCCGATGGCCTCGATGCGGCCGTTAGATATGCCAACGTCGCCCCTGTAGCGGGGGGAGTTGGTGCCGTCGACGATGGTGCCGTTCAGGATGAGGATGTCGAATGCCATGTCTGTCCTCCTGGGGTCGCGGCTATGTTGGAACTGCCTGCATTTGGCTGAGCACTGGCCTTCGACAGGCTCAGGCCGAACGTGCTTACCTTGGCTCGCTCCAGATGGGACCTATGTGGGTTGTGGCGGTGGCTATGTTCCCACACCCGGTCAGGATGTCAAGGAGGGGGTTCCACAGGCCAGCGCGTTGGCGAGGCGAGGGCGAGTTCGAACCCACCCCTACGGCGAAAACAGGAGGCCGGACAAGGCGAACAGTGTAGCCGTCGGGGGATACAATACTACGGCAGGTACTTCCTGTTGACCTTGGCTACGTAGGAGTAGGTGGGGTTGACGAACTGGGTAACCCTGGCCTCGAGGCACTGGGCGAGGAACATGAAGGCCTCGCCCTGCTCCATGCCGTAGTCCTCGCCGAGCCAGAGGACCATCTCGGACAGGGCGATGCGGAAGGCGTCCTCGGCGGGCTTGGCCTGCGCGGTGGTCATGATGTGGGTGGCGTCCTCGATCCTGGGCCAGGTCATCGACTCGGGCTTGTCGGACAGCTCGACGCGCAGCCTGGCTATGCCGCCGGTCTCGATGCCGCCCCCGCCGCATATCTCGCCGTCGCCCTGGCGGGCGTGCATGTCGCCGACGTGCAGCAACGCGCCGGGAACCTGCACGGGGATGGAGACGGACGCGCCGGCGGTGACTTCCTGGATGTCGAAGTTGCCGCCCCATTCCCCTGCCCAGCCGTTGTGCTTGCGCTCACGCTCGGGCGCGACGGCGACGACGCCGAGCATGGGCTCGACGGGGAATGAGAGGCGGTCGTTCCAGATGATCATGCCGTCCTCGATGCGGACGACCTTGAACTGGGGGCCGATGCCGCTGGGGCCGAGGAAGCCGGGCGCCGCGCCGGTGGAGCCGCGATACTGGGTGTAGCCGATCCCGTGGACCTGTATGTCCTCGACGTGCACTGTGAGGGCGTGGCCGGGCTCGGCGCCCTCGACCCAGATCGCACCGGACGTGGGATTGCCGCGGTCGGTGGGGCTGTCGTCGCTGCGCTTCGAGTTCCAGAGGTCCCGCAGGTCCTCGGGGACCTCGGAGGAGTCGCGGCCGCGGTTCATCTGGGTCTCGACCTCGAACACCTCGCCGGGGCTTACGGTCATGGTGACGGGGTTGTCGCGGCCCGTCTCGTAGTAGAGGACGTCGCGTGTGGCGCGCTGCATGTGGCTGACCTTTCTGTTAGGGGGTTGTGGGCGGGTTCAGTCTATCCCGCTGGTAGGGGGTGTCAAGGGCGGGCATCGTACACACACCTGCACCCTTTGGGTGCTTCAATGTATATTCCCTAGGAAGCATGGAAGGACAGATAGAATGAACAATGAGATCGCATCGTGCCGAATCTGGGGTGAGGACTACGCAGCTACCGGCCAAAGCATCCCGGACCCAAGCAAGGTTGTCATCACCGAGTCTAATCGGTCAGGTGGGGGGTACATCATCCCGGGTAGAGTCGGCCGACAGATTGATGGCCTCGAGGACGACGAAAAGGCTCGTCTCACAAGTTGGCTGGTCAGTCAGCGACTACAAGGGAACAACTGTCCTGTTGTGACGGAGGAGATAGTGGGATACGCAATCGGCAGACAACCACTCCCTGTACATGAGCGGGCGGACAGGTTGCTGAGATTCCTTGTCGAACAAACTACGGTAGCAGGAGAGCCCATCCTCCTGTTCCAGCACTTAGGAGAGTCTCACAGAGATGCCTTCGGCAGCCCCATCTACCCAGATTTGCCTACAAACCCGACTTTCCTGGCTGCGATGGCTTGGTCGGAATCCATCTCACCTGATGAAGTATTGTACTTGGCGGGCTATCTGGAGGAGGAGGGCTGGGTGCGGGAATCCCATAAAGGCAGCGGTGCAGTCCCTCGCTCTCACCGATATCGGGTAACTGTCAGTGGGCATGTTCGAATTGCTGAAGAGGGAGCGAAGGTCGATCCTTCACAAGCTTTCGTTGCTATGTGGTTTGACGACTCCGTAAAGAGTGCGTATGACGAGGGAATAGCTCCTGCAATTGAGGAATGCGGATTCGAGGCGAAGAGAATCGACCGCGATCCTGCGGTCGACAAGATCGACGATGCCATCATCGCAGAGATCAGGCGATCACGGTTTCTTGTTGCTGACTTCACCCATGGCAAGAAGGGGCCAAGAGGCGGCGTATACTACGAAGCGGGATTCGCCCACGGGCTCGCGATCCCCGTCATTTTTACCTGTCGAAGCGACATGATCGACGAGCTTCACTTTGACACTCGTCAATACGCCCACATCCAGTGGAACAGCGCATGCGAGTTGCGGAACAGCCTACGCGACAGAATCTTGGCCAGGGTCGGAGAGGGGCCAAACTTAGCCCAGTAGGAAGACTTAGGTTTACATGTTCGGTGTATGCTGCGTGCAGCCCGACAGAAGCTAATGAAGAAGGACACTACTGAACTGCCGCCTGACGTCCAGGAGCAGATGCGTGCTTTGGAAGCTCTGCCCGACGACGAGATCGACATGAGCGATGCGCCGGAGATTCTCGACTGGTCCAACGCCAGGCGCGGGGTCTTCTACCGGCCTGTGAAGCAGCAGATTACGCTGAGGCTCGACGCGGACATCATAGCCTGGTTCAGGGCCCATGCTCGTGAGGGCCGCGGATACCAGACGGACATCAATCGGGCACTCCGCGAACATGTGCAGAGGACGGTGCGCTCGGCAAGCCAGCCTTAACCGGGATCAGGCCAGCCGGTCACACCGCCTGCCGGGTCTTGAGCATGGACAGGGCGGATCCGGCGAGGGCCAGGGCGGCCATGGAGAGGTAGGCGGTCTTCATGCCTGAGGTGAACGCGCCCAGCACGCCCCGGGCTCCCGAGTTCGAGACGGCGGCCAGGCTGGGCTCGAACCCCTGGGTGCCCATGACCGTGACTACGATGGTGGTGGCGACGGCTATGCCGGTGATGTTGGCCGAGTTCCGCACGAGGTTCAGGAAGCCGGACATCGCGCCGTAGCTGCTCCGGTCGACCACGCTGAGGATCGAGCTGTTGTTGGGCGGGTTGAATATGCCGGACCCCACGCTCTGGATCACGGTGCCCAGGACTATCAGCCCGATGGGCGAGGCCTCCGTCGCCCGCGAGAGAATGAACAGTCCCGCCGCGGAGAGGGCCAGCCCACCGACGTTGAAGGGCGTCCAGCCGTACCGGTCGGACAGCCTCCCGCCCAGCGGGCCCATCAGGATCATGGCGAAGGCGGCGGGCACGAGCACTAGCCCCACGGCGCCGGGGGAGTAGCCCAGGACCGACTGGAGGTAGAAGGGCATCAGGAAGCGCACCGACGAAATGCTCATGAACGAGATTGCGCTTGCTACGACGCCGACGGTGAAGACCGGGTGCCGGAAGAGGGTCACGTCGAGCATCGGACTGCGGGCCCGCAGCTCCCAGTAGGTGAAGAAGGCCGCGAGCCCGACGACGGCGGCGAACCCGGCGACAATCGGCGCCGACCTCCAGCCAAGCTCGGCGCCGTTGCTCATCGCTAGGAGGAAGACGACGAGGACTGCCGTGGACGTGATTGCGCCGACGAGGTCGAACCGCCCTCCAGACAGCGCGCCGTCTGTCCTCTGGCGGTCGAGGACGATCTGGGTGAAGACGATGACGGCCACGGTGAGAGCCGCCGTCAGCAGGAATATCTCCCGCCATCCGAACAGCTCCACGACGAAGCCGCCGATGGGCGGGCCGCCCACCGCGCCCGCGCCGACGGCGCTCAGCTGCAGGCCCAGCGCCTTGCCGCGCTCGCTCTCGTCGAAGGACGAGAGGAGGATCGCCGTCGAGGTCGCCTGGGTCATGGACGCGCCGATGCCCATAAGCACGCGCGAGCCGATCAGCGCGGCGACGCTGCCGCCGACGGCGCATAGCAGGGCCGCGGCGAGGAATATGGCGAAGCCGGCCAGGTAGAGGCGCTTGCGCCCGACGATGTCGGAGAGGCGCCCCATGGGCAGGAGCAGGCAGCCGATGGTGAGGGCGTAGGCGATCATCACCCACTGGACGGTGGGCAGATCGGTGCGGAACTCGTCGGCGATACTGGGGAGGGCGACGGCTACCGCGCCGTGGTCGGCCACGGACACGAATATACCGAGCGAGGTGGCGGCGTACACCCACCAACGGTAGCGTCTGGCGATGCGGAGCTGTATGTGCCGCCTCCCAGCCGGGGATGGGCAAGAGTAACATAGGGCCGCTAGTCGCTACGTGCTTGGCTCGGGGTTCGTCCCCGTCGACGAGGCTCGAAGGCTGTCCATCAGTGCTGGCCAGCTGGTGTTCCTCGACGCTGCCCTCAAGGCACTGGAGTGCCACGTGGTATGATGCCGTATCCACTGGCCGGTAGGCGGCAAATTCGCATACGGTGGCCCTCGAGCGCCAGGGTCCGCGCCGGCCAGGAGCAGGTTGGGGGCGCCTCGATGGCAGTCAAGCTCTCCGAAGTCCTGAAGGACCAGCCAGTCACGTCCGGCGTCGATCCGGCCGTCAGCGAATACGAGGACCGCTTCAGGGCGGCCGAGGGCGGCGCCCCCGGAGGGCAAGAGGGCGAGCACGAGATAGTCAACAATCTCTACTACGACCTGGTCACTGACTTATTCGAATATGGCTGGGGCAAGTCCTTCCACTTTGCGCCCCGCGTGCCGGGGGAGAGCTTCAAGGAGTCGCTGGCACGCCATGAGCGATTCATGTCGCAGGCGCTTGGCCTCGGACCGGAGATGATAGTGGCCGACATCGGCTGCGGCGTTGGCGGGCCTTTGATTGAGATTGCCCGCACTTCGGGCGCCAGGATCGTCGGCATAAACAGCAATGGCTATCAGCTCGAACGCGCCCGGAAGCTGACCGGAGAGGCGGGCCTTGCTCACCTGGCCGATTTCCTGCAATGCGACTTCCTGGACGTGGATGCCCCGGACGAGTCGTTCGACGCGGCCTACTCGATCGAGGCAAGTTGCTGCGCGCCGGACAAGGTCAGCATCTACAGCGAGGTCTTTCGCCTCCTGAAGCCGGGCGCGCACTTCGGCGCCTACGAATACTGCGTGACCGACCGCTTCGACGCGAGCGATCCCGTCCACGTCAAGCTCAAGGCCGACATTCAGCTGGGTGGCGGGCTGCTCATAATCGACGAAGCGCCGACTATCGATGACGCGCTTCGAACGGTGGGATTCGAGGTGCTGGAGACGCGTGACCTTGCAGTGCAGTCCGGCCCGTCGATACCCTGGTACCAGCCCCTCGTGGGGTCGGGGCTCTCCTTCGCCGCCTTCCGCAGCTCCACTATCGGACGCTGGGTGACCCACAGCATGCTGAAGGTGCTAGAGGCACTCCGCATCGTGCCGCAGGGGACGGTCCGCGTGTCGGGAACCCTGAGTCTCTGCGCGTCGGCCATGGCGGAGGCGGGCCGGCTCGGCATCTTCACGCCGATGTACTTCATCCACGCGCGCAAGCCGGATTAGCGCAGTCGAATCTTCGCGCGAGGACAGATCCTCTTGGGACGGTACGGCAGCATTACGGACGTGGCGGGCATCGAAGTCGGGCATGCGACCGACCTCGGGCATGGGTCCGGGTGTACGGTGGTGCTGTGTCGGGGCGGGGCGGTTGGGGGGGTGGATGTTCGGGGGTCGGCGCCGGGGACGCGGGAGACGGACCTGCTGCGGCCTACCAGCCACGTCACGGAGGTGCAGGCCGTAGTCCTGGGCGGTGGGAGCGCCTTTGGGCTGGACGCGGCTTCGGGGGTGGTGCGGTACCTGGCGGAGCGCGACATCGGATACCGGGCCGGGCCGGTCACGGTGCCCGTCGTGCCGGCGGCTATCCTGTTCGACATGGGCATTGCCAGGCATGGCGTACATCCCGGCGCGGACGAGGGATATGCCGCGTGCGTCGATGCGTCGGACGGCTGCGTCGAAGAGGGCAGCGTGGGCGCGGGAGCGGGTGCGACGGTGGCGAAGACGCTGGGAACGGACCGGGCCGTGAAGGGTGGGGTAGGCACCGCGAGCGTGGACCTCGGCGGCGGCGTAGTGGTGGGCGCGATCGTGGCCGTCAACGCGATTGGCGGCGTGTACGAACCCGATACGGGCGCTCTTGTAGCAGGGCCGCGGAACGACCGCGGGGGCATGGACGACCCAGTGGAGGCGCTGCTGTCCGGCGACACCGGGTACACGCCCGCACCGTTTGGGAGCAGCACCACCATCGGCGTGGTGGCGACGAGCGCGGCTCTGAGCAAGGAGGAGGCGAACAAGCTGGCGTCGATCTCGCACGACGGGCTGGCGCTGGCGGTCCGGCCGGTGCATACGATGCGTGACGGTGACACGATGTTCGCCCTCGGCACCGGCGCGGTCGAGGGGAGGGCGGATATGCTGCGGCTGGGGGCTGCGGCGGTGGACTGCGTGGGGCGGGCGATTGTGAGGGGGGTCCGGTGTGCGACGGGTGTTGGGGGTGTGCCTTCTGTGGGGGAGCTTGCGGGAAGGGACTAGGGGCGGCACTCGTCTTGGGGAACGCATAGAGTCGGGCCAGGGATGAGGGCATACACTTGCTAGACTATCGGTGGGCCAGTTGTATTGGCTGAGCACTGCCCCCGTATCAGGTACGGGGCAGGCTCTTCGACAAGCTCAGGGCGAACGGGGGAGTCACCCTCACCCCAACCCTCTCCCTGAGTGAGAGGGGGAAGAGGTCCCGCGACAGGCTCAGGGCGAACGAATCCCAGTGGCGTAGAACTGCCCCGTATCGGGTACGGGGCAGGCTCTTCTACCCCTCGATGAGCTCAGGACAGGCAGGCTCAGGGCGAGCGGGTGCCCGTCGAAGAGCCCCCATCTCAATCTTCCCCCCAAGTGGGGGAAGAGGTTATGGTCTCTCCGCTCAGCGTTGAGCGGTTTGCGGCAAGGAGGGTTGTGAAATGAAGCTGGACAGGAAGGGTGTGCCTGCGGATGAGCTGCGGGAGACGATGCGTGAAAGGGCGAAGGGCGACAAGCAGTGGAAGGAGCGGCTTGCGTCCGGCGTGTCGTACCCGGCGGGCGACGACGTGCTGGAGGTCGCGCAGCAGGCGTATCTCGACTTCTTCTCGGTGAACGCGCTGTACCCGTCGATCTTCCCGAGCACGGCCCGGTTCGAGCGCGAGGTGATCGAGATGACGGCGGGCCTCCTGCACGGCGACGACGCGGTCGGCGCGATCTCGTCGGGGGGCACGGAGAGCAACCTGCTCGGCGTGAAGTCGGCCCGCGACCGGGCCCGTGCCCTAAGGCCCGAGGTGACGGAGCCGGAGATCGTCGCGCCCGATTCGGCCCACCCGTCGTTCCAGAAGGCGGCCGACTACTTCGGGCTGACGCTCGTGTCGACGCCGCTGACTTCAGAGGGGATGGTGGACGTCCCCGCCTACCACGCCGCCGTCACCGACAACACGGTGCTGATGGTCGGGTCCGCGCCGAGCACGATGCTGGGCATGGTGGACCCGATCCCCGAGATGGCGGCTCCGGCGGCTGAGCGGGGCATCAGCTTCCACGTCGACGCGTGCGTGGGCGGCTACTTCCTGCCCTTCACCGAGAAGCTGGGGTACGAGGTCACGCCGTGGGACTTCCGCGTGCCGGGCGTGACGACGATCTCAGCGGACCTGCACAAGTTCGGGTACACGGCGAAGGGGGCGTCGGCGATAGTGTCGCGCGACGAGGATATCTTCCAGTACCAGGTGTTCGACTACGGGCCGCCGAAGCGGCCGCAGGGCTACTACGTGACGCCGACCATCGCGGGCAGCCGGGCGGGCGGGGCCATCGCCGCCGCGTGGGCCGTGATGATGTACTTGGGCGAGGAGGGGTACATGCGGCTGGTCGACGGGACGATGCGGTACATGCGGCGGTTCCAGGACCGCATCAACGCTATCGAGGGCCTGAAGGTCCTGGGCGAGCCGGACATGTCGCTGTTCGCGTACACGTCGACGACGATGGACATCTACGCCATCGCCGCCGGCATGGAGGAGCGCGGCTGGATGGTGTCGAAGGACACGGTGCCCTTCAAGGCGATTCGCTTCATGCAGTCGCCGGGCCACGAGCCGTACGTGGACGAGTACCTGAGCGACCTGGAGGACGTGGTTGAGCTGGTGGCCGCGGCCAAGATCACCGCGAGCGGGCCCGAGGCGAACTACACGTAAAGGTCGTGGCGTCGTTTCTTTGAGAAGCGGCGCTACCCCTGGATGTCGTCCCGAGGGCTCCACCGAGAGCCTGCCCTGAGCCTGCGGAAGGGGACCTGGTGCGGGTTGGCCTCAACCATGCAAGGGGACGGCCCGGTTTTCGTCCCTGGTATGGCATCCGTGGACGCAGTGATTGCGATGTGTCCCCAAGGGTGGTCCTTAGGGTAGACTTCGCCGTGCGGCTTGTACGAGGAGGTCTGGAATGTTGAACACACGCAGCGTCTGGCGGCCCGACAAGGACGAGGTGGTGGTCGAGCACGGCGCCGTGGCAACGGCGCACCCCACCGCCGCCCAGGCCGGCGTCGACGTCCTCAAGGACGGCGGAAACGCCGTGGACGCCGCAATCACCACCGGCTTCTGTCTTGCCGTGATTGAGCCGTGGAACTCCTCCATCGCCGGCCACGGCCAGATGATCGTCCACCTGGCCGCCGAGCGGCGCAGCGTCGCCATCGACTACGGCCACCGCGCCCCCAGGGCCGCCACCGCCGGCATGTTCCGCGTGACCGGCCAGGTGGTGGTGGGCAACGGGATATACGAGGTCGAAGGCCGCGCCAACGCCGTCGGGCACCTTTCGGTGGGCGTGCCGGGTGTCACCGCCGGCATGTGCCGCGCCCACGAGCTGTTCGGCTCTCTCCCGCTGGAACGGCTGGTGGAGCCGGCGGCCCACTACGCCAGGGAGGGGTTCGAGGCGGACGTGACCACGTGCCTGATGGGTGGCATGTTCATGTCCAAGCTGGCCGCGCACGCCGAGGCCGTGCGAGTATTCCTGCCGGACGGACATCCCCCTGCGCCCGGCACGAGAGTCGTCCAGCGCGATCTGGCCGATACGCTCGAGCGCATAGGCAGGGAGGGCAGGGACGGCCTGCACAGGGGCGAGGTCGCGGCAGCCATCGACGAGGAGATGAGGCGGAACGGCGGCGTCCTCAGCGCGCAGGACTTGGCCGACTACGAGGCACAGGTGCTCGAACCCGCCAGGACCTCGTACAGGGGCCATGAGCTGCTGGGCTCCCCCGCGCCTGCGGGCACGATCACTACGCTGCAGACGCTGAGAATCCTGGAGAGCTTCGATCTGGGTGGCCTCGCGCACGGCTCGCCCGAGCACCTGCACCTGTTCATCGAGTCGGCACGGCACGCCTTCGCCGACCGCTACAGCTTCGCCGGAGACCCGGACTTCGCGCCTGTGCCGTTGGACGGGATGCTGTCGAGGGAGTACGCGCGGGAGATCGCCCGGACCATCGACCGGGAGAAGGCGGGCCTCGAGGACGAGCGGGAGCTCCAGCCGTGGGTCGCCTACTCCGACAAGCCCCTGCACGACCCGTGGAGGTACGATCCGCAGCCCCGGCCGGAGAGCGCGTCCCCCGCATCGCCCCCAAGCGAGGGTGACTGCACCACCCACGTCAGCGTCATCGACAGGGACCGGAACATGGTGTCCTTAACGCAGACCGCCGTGGCGGGCTACGGATCAGGAGTCGTAGTGCCCGGCACCGGCGTGCTCCTCAGCAACGGCATGACCGTCTTCAATCCAATGCCCGGCTCGGCCAACTCAATAGCCGGGTTCAAGCGCGGGCTGAACAACATGGTGCCCGTGCTGGTGCTCAGGGACGGCGAGCCCTTCGTCGCCGTTGGAGCGCCCGGCGGGCGCAGGATCATGTGCCGCATCGCGCACATCGTCTCCAACGTTGTCGACTTCGGTATGGGCATGCAGGAGGCGATCACCGCGCCGACAGTCGACACGGCCGAGCGTGAGACCCTCGTCGACCACCGGATCGACCCGCGGGCGGTCGAGGCGCTGGCGGGTATGGGCCACAATGTGTCGGTGGTGCCGGAGCCCTCGACCGGCGGGGGCTTCTCCCGGCCGCGCGGCGTCATGGTCGATGCGAGCGCGGGCCTGCTGCGCGCCGGCGTCCAGCCCACCGGCACCGACGAAGCGCGGGGGTATTAGCGCCTGCTGTCATGCCGATGGTGAGCACTGCACGACAGCCCGTCAGGCCATCTCGGCCGCAAGTCCACCTGGCATAGCTGTTTACCGGTCTCGGGACTAGAGCGGAGCCCTCCAAGCTAGGCCACCGACCCTGGATGGGGGACGGTCCCTGGTGCAGGAATCCGGCTTTCGCCGGAATGACGGTTGGCTCAATAGATGCCGGGAAGAATCCGGTACTTCACGCGCGCCTTGTACTCGGCCCACTTCTCCGCTCCGTACTTCTCCGCACAGTTCTTTTCGTCGACCGTCTGGCGCCAGGTGAACAGCGAGACGATGAAGACGAAGTAGGTCCAAGCCCAGGGATTCCCGAAGTGGCCGAATGCCAGCCCCATCGAGAAGGAGGCGAACCCCTCGCCCAGGTAGTTGAAGTGACGGGCGTAACCCCACAGGCCGCTGCACAGGATCTTCCGGTCGCCCGCCTGGATGTACTCCGGCTCGATGAGTCCAAGGAACTTGCGGTCGGGCCATCGCTTGAAGGTGTACTTCTGCATGTTCGCGCCGCGCGAGATGCCCCACCCGATCAGGAACAGAGTCGCCGTTACTATGAGCCAGACATAGGTGAGTGGCGTCGAGAAGCCGGGGTTGGGGTGAACGGCCATGCCCCACAGCGGGAGGATGTAGAGCCAGCCGTAGATCACGAGGCCTCCCCAGATCAGCTTGAAGCCGAGGTGCTCGTGGATCAGGTCGTAGGTGTATAGCTGTACGCGTTCGAAGACGAAGTAGTCGAACACGTAGAACGTGAGGAACCCCGCGAACAGGAATACGCCCGGATTGGAGTCTTCGCCAAAGAGCTCGTAGTGGTACGCGGCGCCGGACAGCGCGTTGAGCGACAGCATCGTCCCGCCAACGACGTAGAGGTACATCTTGACGTCGAAGCGCTCGTTGAAGAACGGCAGCTCCAACGCGCGGCCTTCCCAGAATGCCAGGAACGGGTTCTTTATGTGGCCTTCCGGCTGGCTGAGCAGCGCCCAGAGCGAGAAGACGAAGCAAAAGACCGTTCCGCCGGCCACTGCATAGACTGAGGAACGGTAGAACCAGTCGCGGGGTATTCCGATACGCTCCAAGACGAATGCCCACACGACGATGGCGATGACGAATACCAGGATGCCGTTCAGCCGGTAGTTGCGGGGCTCGCCGGTCTCCGGATTGACGACGTAGCCGGTGACCCGCCGTGCCGGCAGTATGACCTGCGCCACGAAGAAGACGGCGAAGATCGCCAGCGGTGTGAAGAATCCCGCGATCGCCTCGGTCCCGGAGAGCTCGAAGAGGTGTTCGATGCCTAGCCATTCGATCATGACTGAATGCCCCTTGCTCCAGATATGGACTCATTATGTCCATAGGGGTAAAGCCGGTCAACAGAGCGACGCCTGCGAGAGGACGTGCATGGGGTAGACGAACATCGTTAGCAGAACGCCGCCGCCGTCGGTCTAGCCGGCGCGTCTCGTGCCTGCGAAGACCCGGGCGCCCCAGGGGTCGGTCTGCACGGTTACGTCGAAGCCGGCATCCTGTAGCGCGCCGGTCCACAGCGACTCGGGGAAGATGCCGAAGATGTGCCGGTCGTGCTCGACGCGGACTGTCCCATCGGAGTCGCGGAGCAGGTAGGCGAAGTCCGTGACGTAGGTGGCGTCGGCCGGGTCGGGGTCCGTGGTCCACATGAGGTAGCGCATGCCGGGTCCATCGGGTGCGTCATGGCCGCCGCGCTCCACATACGGCGGGGCGAAGCTCTCGCGGACGTAGTCCGGGACGACCAGGACTGCCCCTCCGGGTCGACAGTGGAAGGCGGCCGTTTCGGCCATGTCGCGCACGTCGTCTTCGGAGGCGAGGTATGAGGCCGCGTCGTGCACGAACACGGCGTCGAACCGTGCGCCCGGGATTCTCAGGGAGCGCATGTCGCCCTGGACGTGCCCGAGCTCGGGATTGATCCGCCGGCTGACTTCGAGCATTTCGGGCGAGAGGTCGGACAGGGTCATTGCGAAGCGCCGCTTCATGTGAGAGGCGTTGTTTCCGCCGCCCGAGCCCAGTTCGAGCACGGTATGCACCGGACCGTAAGCCGCCTCGACGATGCGATCGCCGTAGTACCTGGCCTCGTCACGGTACTCGTGGGGAGCGGTGAGCAGATGAAACCAGCCCGCCAAGTCACGATACAACTGGGGTTGTTCAGTCATGGCGCTCCTGAGCTTACACCACAATGCGGAGTGCCCAGGAGGCCCTGTCCCACCCGGAGCTCTTGCACAACCCCGTCGTTCCTCTAAAATGGCCGCCCGACAACATACCGTCATACCGGCGAAGCCGGTATCCAGTCCCCGGCCCCGGGGACAACAGCTGCGCTACTGGAGGCTTTGCCCGGTCAACCGCTCGTACGCCTCGATGTAGCGCAGCCGGGTCTTCTCGACCACGTCGTCCGGCAGCTCGGGCGCCGGGGGCTCGTGGTCCCAACCCTGGTCGTCTAGCCAGTCCCTGACGTACTGCTTGTCGAAGTTTGGCTGGGACTTGCCGGGCGCGTAGCCCTCGGCGTCCCAGAACCGGCTGGAGTCCGGGGTCAGAAGCTCGTCGATAAGGGTGAGCTCACCGTCGATGTAGCCGAACTCCATCTTCGTGTCGGCTATGACGATGCCCTTGGCAAGGGCGATGTCGTGTGCCTTGTTGTAGACGGCTGCCGTCGTGTCCGCGAGCCGCTTCGCCTCGTCCACCCCCACCATCGCCTCGACCTCTTCCATCGTCATGTTCTCGTCGTGGCCCACCTCGGCCTTGGTCGTGGGAGTAAACAGCGGCTCTGGGAACTTGTCGCCCTCCTGGAGACCTGCAGGCATCGGCATTCCCTGGACGGTGCCGCTCTTCCTGTACTCGGACCATGCCGAACCCGTGATGTACCCGCGAATGACGCACTCCACGTCGATGCGCTCCGCCCGCCTGACGACCATCGCCTGCCGGGCCAGATTGGCGGGGATGTCCAGCTCCTGCCTGTCGGTGGCCCGTGCGACGAAGTGGTTGGGCACGATGTCTTCGGTCTGGTCGAACCAGAAGTAGGACATCTGGCACAGCACCGCGCCCTTGTCGGGCACCGCCGTGGGCAGGACGACGTCGAAGGCGGATATCCGGTCCGTCGCCACCATCAGAAACAGCTTGTCGTCCACCTCGTGCGTGTCCCTGACCTTGCCCCTGTAGACGAGGTTGGGCAGGGGAGACTCCTTCAGTCCTAGCTTGCTCATGAAAACTCCTTCCCTGTGTTCTTCGAATGCCGACCCAATCAGGTCGAACAACATGTGAAGCCAGACCGCCAATGCCCGGAAGCCGTCGCCATCACGGCGCATCCGGTCGCGGAACAGCTGGACCATCGGCTCGCCGTATTCCCGCCGGTGCTCCCGCGGATAGGCTAAGAGCAGCCAGCGGTACACTCGTTCCGACAGCATGTCAGGCGCCGGGCCCTCGCGGGACAGTCTCCCGTATCAACCTGGCGGTGCGTGCAAGCTGCTCCATCCGGTCGACTTCGGCATCGAGTACCCGTCTGCCCAGGCCGGTTATCCGGTAATACCGGCGGCGCTGATCGTCCAGCTCGGGGTCCGGGCGCTCGTCGCTCTCCTCGACAAGGCCGGCCTTCAGCATCTTCTTCACGGTCCCGTACAAGGTGCCTGGTCCCATCGTGACCGCCCCCTCGGTAAGCACCTCGACCTCGCCCATGATCGCGTAGCCGTGCTTGTCCCCTGTGGCCAGGGCCAGCAGGATATGCAGCTGGGCCACGGGGAGGGGAAGCAGGTCCAGGGGGATTAGCTTCGTCAATGCCAGCCTGCCTCCTTCCAGTAGACAGTTTCGATCGCCGCGCAGGCTATATCACGAGACAGTATAGCGCTCTGCGATATAGCATGTCAAGCCACTTGCACGAAGGTAACTGTTCAGACCTGGTGCGACATGGCCAGCTTTGCTCTGTGGCAGGGCGAGAGCCCCCATCCCTTCGACAAGCTCAGGACAGGCTCAATCTTCCCCCTCGGGAGACCTTTGCATAACTCCGGGGCGCCGGCGAGGGACCCCGCCCTTCCACTCCTCTAGGTTCCTGCCTCCGCAGGAACGACGACTATATGGGCGCGCGCATCACGGTTGTTCAAAGTCTCCTCGGGGGGAAGAGGCCGAGCCTCCTCTCGATCCCGATCCACCCTCTGTTGGGGGGCGTCCCCGTCGCAGGGCTGGCTAGACGACGCCGGTGCGGAGCCAGCCTCCCCTTAGGTAGTACCAGATGAAGAGCGCCAGCCGCACGGTCATGCCTATGACGATGGCCCACGCGACCCCATACTCCCCAAGGGGTGTGAATAGGGACAGCGCGAGGGCCAGAGGAAGCTCGACGGCCCACACCGTCGCGAGCGTGATGACCATCGGGCCGAACGTGTCTCCGCTCGTGTTGAAGGCCTGTGTGAAGACCTGCACGAGGCTCACCGACAGGTAGCCTACGGCCATGATGACGACCCAGTTGACGGCGTGGGAGACGAACTCGGCATCGCTGCCGAACAGCTTTACGAGGGGCTCGGGGAAGGCGACTGTCAGAGCCGTGAGCGCGAGGGTGGCGGCGGCGGAGTAGATGGCGGCCCACTTCACCGCGCTCCTCGCGCGGTCGGGAAGCTCCGCGCCCAGGTTGTGCCCTGCCAGCGCCCCGGCGGCCCGGCCCATCCCCCTGCTGCTCTGGTTCACCAGGTTCTCGGCCCTGCGCGTGAGCGCGAACGCCGCCAGCGCGCCGTCCCCAAACGGGGCCACCAGGGCGACGACTATGAGCTGGGACGTGCCGCGCTGCATGTTGGTCACCGACGCCGGGATCCCCAGTTTGATCAGGCGCCACATCAGCGGCAGGTCCAGGCGCCCGCCCCTCAGGGTGAGCTGGACCCTAGACCTGCCCCCGGTGAGCCCGTAGAGGTTCATGGCCAGCCCTATCCATTCGGCCGCCAGCCTCGCGACGGCCGCGCCCGCCAGTCCCATGGAGGGAAACCCCAGCCAGCCGAAGATCAGAATCGGGCTCAACACTAGGTGAAGGACCCTCGTCGTGGTTGCCGCCTTCAGGGGCGTCATCGGATCGCCCGCGGCCTGCAGCGCCCCGCCGGTGAGACGATGGAATCCCAGGATGCCCATCGCCATGAACTGGATTCTCATGTACCCCGCCGCCTCCGCTTTGACGGCGTCGCTCAGGCCCAGCAGGCGCAGCATCGGCTCGGTCAGCAGCTGTCCGATGGCGACCATCAGGCCGGCATAGACGCCGGTCAGGACCATCGACTGCAGCAGGACGTGGTTGGCGCGGGCGGCGTTCCTGGCCCCGAGGGCGCGGGCGATCATCGACCTCATGGCCGAGTCGAGGCCCATCCGGGCCATGAACGCCAGCATGAGGTAGGACTGGGCAACCCCGAGACCGGCAATCGCCTGGAAGCCCAGGCGGCCTGCCCAGATCAGGTCGGCGAATTGGTCGACTACGCCGAGGGCGCCCTCGGCTATCTGTGGCCAGCCCAGGTACCAGAGGTGCCGGCGTACGCTTCCCTTGGTTAGGTCGCGGCCTACCCGGCGAGGCCGACTCCGGCCGCGGCCGCGCGTCCCCGGAGAGGCGACGGTCTCAGACGGTGGATCTGGCTCTGGTCCGGAATCCTGCGATCGGCCATCGGCCATCCAGTAGGTCCTGCTGTCCCGCTTGGAGGACAAGTGCGCCGGTAGATTGACGCAACGTTATCCCATCGACCGGGGCCGGTCAAATGCGTGGCAGTCACCAGGACCACCGCCTTGCAGCCGCTGCCCGGGGAACTGGCAGGGCGGGCTTCAAACCCGCCCCTACAGGGCACGGGCCTTTGCTCTGCCGGGGCGCATGCCATATGTCACCCTCACCCCAGCCCTCTCCCGTCGAGGGAGAGGGGGTAAAGCCTCACCCAACACTCTCCTTGCCGAGAGAGAGGAGGGCGGGGTTCAACCGGCCCCTACAGGTGGATCTCAGCCGCCTGCTGCTCCTGCCTGGACAGTCCCAGGCACTCCAGCTTGGGGAGCTGCTGAGGGCTCGCCCGCGAGCTCTTCCTTTCCCCGGTACATGCCGTACCCGACAATGATCAGGCAGACCCCCTGGATGTAGAGGGATATGGAGTTCACCATGAGCAGCCCCTGGATGCCGAGGTCGGGAGCGTTCATTGCCAGCAGGAAGTTGGCCATCGCCACCGCTCCTGCTGCCACCATAACGTAGCATGCCCCCTTGTAGAGGTCCATGGAGGCGAACCGGGTGGACAGCCCAATGCCGAACAGGCTGGACGACAGCGGGACCAGCGCTATGAATGCCAAAGTGATCCCCACCATGTCGATGTGCACGGCCAAGGCCGCCGCCTCGAAGTCTGCCGCCGTCTGGGTCCCGGCCGAAGCCAGGTTGCTGCGCTGCATCAGGTGGATTTCGAAGTGCCGCATCCCCGCGGCGATGATGAGAATGCTCCACTCGATGAGCGTGGCGATGATGCCGAATTGCAGGAGCTTTCCTCCCAGCCCGCCTTGCCGGACCGCCATGGGCAGGATGCCCAGGAAGCCGAAGGACATCAGCAGCAGCGAAATGAGCGTGAAGAACGTCATCCAGTGAGCCAGGACCGCCGAATCGCCCAGGGCCTTCAGCGCCGTGGGGAAGTCAGTCTGGTCCACCGGGTCTATGAAGGTGTACCCAGGCATGAACAGCGGAGCCACGAAAGCCAGCACTACACCGACCATCAATGCTAGACCTGCGTATCTGATCGTCATCTCTACCACCCTTTCTACTGTTTGTGGACGCCGCCATTGGGGAATCCCCCAGCGGCACTCCAGTTAGCGCCTAAGAGCATACAGTCTAGGCCAGCGGTCAACAAGAACCGGATACGGCACGTCATACTTCCGCTTAGGGCGGCCAAACGGGGCGGTGAGACATCCTACCCCTCGCCGTGGCGCCTGTGTATGTCCTCTATCGCCAGGTCGAGCTCATCCCACTGGCGCTTGACCATCGAGCGAAGCCTCATGTTCTGGTACGCCCCCCATACCGTCATGGCGGGTGGCACAACCAGGATGGAGACTATCAGCGAATAGGCGATGGTTATAGCCGCGGTGATTCCGAACTGCTGGGACGCGGCGAGCGGGGAGGCCGCCAGCACCCCTATGCCGAGCGCCGTCGTCAGTGCAGAGCCCAGCAGCGCCGAGCCGGTCGTCGCGAGGGTCTGGATGGCCGCCTGTTCGGGGTTGCGCAGGCGCGTGAACTCTTCGCGGTAGCGGTGGATCATGTGAATGGTGTAGTCCACCCCTATCCCGATGGAGAGAGCCGTGATGATCGAAGTGATGATGGTGTAGGGGATGTCCAGGAGGGCCATCGTCCCGAGCACCGAGATGAGCACCAGCGCGGTGGGCGCGACCGCCACAATCGCCAGGGCCGGCTGGCGGACCGTGAGCCAGAAGAAGAAGGCGAGGACGACAAGAGCGACGAGGATGGTCGTAGCGATCGATTCGGTCTGGCGGTCCCTTATCGCGTCCGTGACCGCGAACGAGATGATGCTGTCGGAAGTTGCTGTGATGGCGTCGTCGACGCCGAACCAGAGCTCTTCTATGTCTCCCTGCAGCTGCTTGCTCGCCTCGGGATCGCCCGTATAGGCCGGGAACTGGAGCAGTATGGTGTCGACTCCATCCGGATTGTTCACGAGGCTGTGCGCCACGGCGGGGTCCTTCGCCTCGAGCCTGTCGAGGAACTCCTGCATAAGCCCCGGGTCCAGCCGCACTCCCGCGGAGGCTTCCTCGAAGAGCGCAGCGAGCTCCGGGTCATACTTGTCCCCCGGCTCGCCGCTGTCGGTAGTCCAGTCCTGGACGATCAGCTCGTACGAAGTCACAATCGGACCCGCTGACGCAGGCGGCCGTCGCTGGTCGTCCCGGAAGGCTATTTCGAGGTCTTGAATGTTCAGGAGCGTGCGGGTCTCCGTAGCCTCGGCCGTCACCAGGATGCTGGTCATCTCCGTCGAGCCGCCAACGGAGGAGTCGAGCGTGTTCAGGTCCTCCAGCACGCTCCCGCCCCTGGGAAGCAGGTCGCGGATGCTGAATTCGGACTCGATTCCCGTGGCCGCGTACCCGAGCCCTATCGTGACGGCGACCACGACGATGATGTAGGGAGCGGGCCTGCGGGTTACCTGCCTCCCCAATAGCTCCGCCATCCTCTCGATGCCTGGCAATGCGCTGGATATAGGGCGGGCCGGGGGCAACGAGCCGCGGGCCTCGCGCCGCCGGTCGATGATCGTACGTCCGGCAGGAATCAGCGTCAGCATTACGATTAAGCTCATTCCCACGCCCATCCCAGCGATGATGCCGAAGTCCCCGACGATTTCCAACGGGGAGAAAAGGCTCACCAGCAGGCTGACGATCGTCGTCACTGCAGCCAGCACGAGCGGAATGGTGACGTTGCGCAGTCCGGTGCGTACCGCGCCCAGCACGGGTTCACCTGCGATGCGCCGCTCGCGGTAGTGGGAGACCGCCTGTATCGCATAGTCCACCGTCAGCCCGATTATGATGATCGGCACCATAGACGTCAGGGAGTTGGGCGGGCCGGTGAGGCCCAGCGCATTGGGTCCCAGCCAGCCTTCGGCTCCAATGATCCAGACCAGCGACATGAGCAGCCCTGAGAGCGTGAGCAGGAGGTCTGAGATCGTGCGCATGAAGAGCAGTATCAGGCCGGCGATCAGCAGCAGAGCCAGCCCTATCAACGGCCCCATCCCCGACTCGACCGCCTCCCGGGACTCGTCCTCTATCACCGCAAACGAGATGCTGCTCACGCGCAGCGGGCCTTCGTCGCCGGTCGCCAGCTCGTGGATCCTGCGTTCAGCGTCCTTGACCCGCTCGTCGCCCGTGTCGAGCATGCGGATCGACGCGACCGCGACTGGGGTGCCGTCCGTGTCGGTCCCGGTCATCGCGCCGAGGAGGCCCAGGACCTCGGGGGGGCCAGAGAGGGCGTCGATGTCCGCCTGCGCGACCGACTCGAAGCTGCCCACCTGGAGCAGGGCCATGACCAGTGCCGACGGTGCGACGACGGGGTCGACTGGGGTCAGCAGCTCTCTCACGCCCGGCTCGGCGGCGATGTCCTCGACGAGGGACGACATCTGTGCGAGCCCGCCGGGCGTCATGGCCTCGCCGCGGAAGAGCAGCGTCGCAACCCTGACATCGCCCGACTCTCCGAACAGGTGGTCTATCTGGTCCAAGGCATCGGCGACGGCGCTCCCCTTTGGAAGCGTCGCCGCAATGTCCGGTGGCGGCGCGCGCAGCGCCCCCCCTGCACCGAGCACGACGGTGACAATTAGAAGGACCCCGAGCGTTAGGTACGGCCGGGCCGTGACCAGCCCGCTCAGAACGGTGAGCGTCTTGTCCATGGTCTACCCTACATTCGAGAGGCCTAGCCGGACGGCGCGCCGTAGAGATACCGTCAGACAGCGCACCACCGGTATCGTGCAGGACCCATGTCGGTGTTCCCTGGCCATCTCACCGCTCCCGGACGGAGCCATGTAGTGAGAGTCAATATCAATGAGCAAAATTGACATCGATGCTGGCAAGTGAACTGAGCTTGGAAGTATATCTCAACGTGTCTTCACAGGCCAATACTGTGGTTGAACTGTGGCGTAGGGATGGGCGAATTTGAAGTGAGCGCCCCTTATCCTGGGCTTCGCTTTGCGCGTACGGCGAGGATTCTGTCGCCGAAGGCTGCGGGGTCGGTGGGGCTGATGAAGTATACGTCGCCTGAGTGCAGGGTGATCTGGAGGCCGTCGGTGAGGCGGTTGGCGAGGCCGCGGCCGCCTCCCCAGCCGAGGACCCGGGTGATGTGGCTCACCCGCTCGACTTCCGAAATGTCGGCGCAGTCCAGCTCTGCGCGGATGATGAAGCCGGACCTGAGGCGCAGGGTACGGTCCGAGAGCTCGTACACGGTACGAAGGGCGGCGTGAAGCGGAGCGAGGGTCAGGGCCGTCATGGGGACGTAGAAGATCGCCACCGCGATGATCTGACCTACGGTTCCTTCGCCCCGGAGAAGCAGGCCGATTACGACGAACATCGCGACGGTGCTCAGGATGAGCCCGCACAGGAGGGCGAGGTATCCCTTCCCCGGCGATGGCCGGTCAATCAATGGGCGCTCGATGGGCGACGACCGTTCGCCCTGAGCCTGCCTGTCCTGAGCCTGTCGAAGGATCGAAGAGCCTGCCCCGTACCTGATACGGGGGCAGTGCTCAGGCATGACTGGTAGTCTCCGGCTGTTCGACCCGGCGCCGGGCCAACAACCGTACGACCCCCCGGCGATCTATGATGCTGCCGTATCCCCACCGCCAAGTATGAACAGGATGATCGCCACCGGCAGGAAGATGATCATGGCGACTATGAAGGAGATCAGGATGACGAAGAAGGCGCGCCACGTCGACTTGTAGTCCAGGCTTTGCCGGACGGCGACCAGCATGGCCGCGAACTGCCAGACGAACGACACCAGCCCGAAGGCCCATCCGACAAACGGGATGAAGATCAGGATGTTCAGGAGCCCCGGGGTCTGCGCGAACCCAGTGCACCGAGCGAGCTGCCCCCAGTCTGCTTCCGTGTCCGGGGTCTTCAGTAGTGTAGCGCCAATCATCCAGGTCACCAGCGCCCAAACGGCCCATACGACCACTCCGCGGGCCGCGCCGAGTATCACCGCATCGAGGAGGCTGGCATCACCGCTCAAGTAGGTCCCGATACCGCTGAATGCGGCGACGATGATCACCACGACCAGGGCCTGGATAGTGGCGCCGCGGTCATGCTCCACTTCCTCGTAGGTCTCGGAGTTCAACCGGGCGGCGCCTATCATCCTGTCCAGCATCGCGTCACCTCCCTTTCCGATTGGTCTATGGCCGGCAATCGCAGGCGACGAAAGGCCGGCCCACGACTTCCGCATACTATCACAGTGCGCCGGCGGCGCAGCAGGTCAGATTCCGGCCGTTGTTGAGGTGCCCGGCGGGCGGGGGTATCCTATGGCGCAGTAGTCAACAGGAGGGCTGCAATGGCCAACCGCACTCCGGTAATCGACTCGCAGGTGCACGCGTACGAGCGCAACAGCCCCGAGCGTCCCTGGCACGGGACGCTGGAGGGGCCGGATGAGGTGACCGGCGACGACATGGTCGCGGCGATGGACGCGGTGGGTGTCGACGGGGCGCTGCTGGTCTCGCCGTACTCGATGTACCGGTACGACGCGAGCTACGCGCTGGAGGTGCACGCGAAGCACCCGGGCAGGTTCGGGCTCATCAGGCCGTTCGACGCGGAGTCGGAGGCTACCGCCGACGAGATGGCGGACTGGACTGGAAGGCCGGGCGTGGTCGGAGCCCGCATCATGCTGACGTACGGGGAGTACGACGCCGACCACCCGGGGCTGAGCCGCATACTCAGCGCCGGGGGACGGGCAGGCGTGCCGATCAACATCATGGGCTCGGGCCAGCTTCCGCTGGTGCGCGAGCTTGCGCGGCGGCACCCGGAGACGCAGGTGGTGGTCGACCACGTCGGGCTGGCGCAGCCGTTCCAGCCGCCCGCGCCGCCGGAGCCGTTTGCCGACCTGGCGAACGTGCTGTCGCTGGCCGAGCTCGACAATGTGGCCATCAAGATATCCGGGGCCTGCACTCTGTCGCACGAGCCGTTCCCCTACGCGGACATCTGGGAGCCGCTGGGGATGATATTCGACGCTTACGGCTTCGACAGATGCATGTGGGGAACGGACTGGACGCGCGCCGTGAGGCTGCTGACGTACGAGCAGGGCGTGGAGGCGTTCAGGGTGACGGACGGGCTAACGGATGGGGAGCGGGCCGCACTGATGGGCGGGTCGCTTGCGAAGATATACGGGTGGTCGCCTGCGGTGGACGGCTCCGGGTAGCCAACGTCACGGGTGGCCATGCCATGAGAATAGCCACCCGAAACCATACCGTCATACCGGCGGAAGCCGGTATCCAGTCCCCGGCCCCCGGGGACAACAGCCGAGGCTAGGGTGACTGAGACGTGTCGTACCTTAGCACGGCCGATGCCGACCCCGCCCCAGGTCCCCTTCGACAGGCTCAGGGCAGGCTCTCGGCGGAGCCTCGGGACGACATTGCGGGTTAGCCACTGCTTGTCCCCATAGCAATGACACCGCTGGCACTCCCCAGGACTGTGTTCGCCTACAGCATCGCCTCGTTTAGCACCACCCCGAAGCCTGGGCGGTCCAGCGGCGCGAGGTGGCCGTCGACGACTTTGGGCTCGTCCAGCCATAGCTCGTCGGCTGAGTCGGTCCATCGGACTGGGTGAGTTTCGGCGAGGTCGGCGCAGTCGGTGGCGGCCATGAGGTGCAGGCCCCATATCTCGCCGCCGCGGTGGGGGGCGACCGGGATGTCGTGCTCGCGGGCGATGTCGAGGATGCGCAGCGTCTCGGTGATGCCGCCGCACCATGTGATGTCGGGCTGCCATATGTCCAGCGCGCCGGCCCTGGCGATGTCGGCGAAGCCGAAGCGGGTGAACTCGTGCTCGCCGCCGGCAATGTTGACGGGGCGGACGATCTCCCTCAGCGCCGCCTGCTCCTCCAGCCGGTCGGGCGTCGTCACGTCCTCGAACCAGTAGAGGTCGAACTCCCGCAGGGCGCCGGCCATCGTTACGGTGGTGTCGAAGTCCCACGACATGTAGCAGTCGGACATGATCAGGGCGTCGTCGCCGAATACGGACCGGGCGCGTCGGGCCGTCGCGACTGTGGCTTCGACGGCGACCTTCGACTCCGATTTCGCCGGGCCGAACTTTGCGGCGGTGTAGCCCATGTCCCGGTGGCGCTCGAAGTCCGTGCCGGTCGCGTAGGCCCTGACCCTGGGCTTGCGCAGCCCGCCGAGTAAGTCGTAGACGGGCCTGCCCTGCCTCTTGCCGAGCAGGTCCCACAGGGCGAGGTCGAGGCCGCTGAGCGCCATCACCGCCAGACCCTTGCGCCCATAGGGGAGGGAGAGGGCGTAGACGTGGTCCCAGATCTCGCGAATGTCGTCGGGGCTCTCGACCATGCTCCCAACGATCAGGTCGCGGAAGTGGCGGTTGACGACGATGCAGGCGGGATCGCCGCCGCCCCCGTAGCCGTAGCCGACCGTGCCGTCGTCGGCCTCCACGCGAACGACGATTTGCCAGAAGTGGGACTGCCAAGCATCGCTCGGCGGCCTTTTCCAATTCGGGTAGACGGCGCTGACCTCGGTGATTCTCATGGAGTGGCGGCCTGGAGGGAGTAGAGCCTGGCGCGGCGCATCCTGACACGCAGCCGCACGGGGCGGCCGGCCCATGCCGAGATGTCGGACTCGCCGTTCCAAGTCACGGTGTGGCCGGTGGAGTCGCCGGTGAAGGGATCGCAGTCGGCGAACTTCCTGCCCCTTATGTGCGCGGCGTTGGCCGCGGGCGCGCCCTCTCCGAAGCGTCCCATGTCCTCGTTGGAGGCGTCGGCCAGCTCGAAGGCTATCTCGCCGCCGAACCTCGTCCACGCGTTGATGGTGAGGCGCGCGCCGTCCAAGGTGATGGGTATGGTCGTGAAGCTGCCCTCGTCCGGGGCCTCCAGCGAAACGAAGCCGTCCTCGCGCCAGGTGGCTGTCGACCAGTAGCCCCGGTGGGTACCGGAGGCGCGGGTGCTGCGGTAGTGGCCCTCGTTGTGGGTGTGCCAGGTGGGCGAGACGAACAGCGACACCTCGCCGGGGCGGAAGCTGGCGAGCCCAGCGCCGGCGTAGTAGCCGCCCTCAGCGTCCGTACCCGGCTCGCCTCCGGGTACCACGGGCTCGCGGGTGAGGCGCTGCCAGCTCACGCCGTCGCGGCTGGTGAGCATCTGCGTCTCGACGACATCGGCGTTCCTCTGGTAGAAGGCGGGGAACATCAGGTAGGCGTCCGCGCCGGGCCAGGGGGTGTAGGCGTTGGTGTAGATGTCGGTGTCGGGGCCGTCGAGGGCGTCGGGCTCGTATACGGGCTCCGGGCGCGGCCAGGCGTCGAAGCGCTCCGAGGCGGCGTGGGCGATGGTGCGCCGTCCGTGGAACCCACCGCGCCGGAACCGCGTCCAGCCCCGGACGTACGCCACGTACCGGCCGCGCCTGGGGTCGTAACCGGCGACGTTGTGGGTGTCGCTGAAGTAGTTGGGTATGATCGGCTCGTCGAGGGTCTCCCAGTTCAACCCGTCGGGCGACACGGCGCCGTAGATGTGGTGCACGTCGTCCGTTGGGTCGCGGTAGAGCAGCTTGTAACGGTCGCCCGGGCCGCCTGTGGGGTCCCTGAATACGCAGGCGCTGTTGACCGAGCGGCCGCCGGCGACGTTCAGGCCGTATACGACGTTGTTGTCCTTCGAGCCGTCGATCTCGACGGTGCCGATGGTGGGCTTGGTCCAGGTCGCTCCGTCGGTCGACTCGGCGTAGGCGAGCAGCATGGGTGAGGAGGCGTCGCCGCCCGTGGCGCTGGTGCGGACGCGGTAGTAGAAGCGGTACACGCCGCCGTCCTCGAACACGGTGCCGTGGCTACCGATTGCGGCCTCCCATGGTCTGTCGGCGGCCACGAACGGCCCGTCGTCGATGCGCGGCTTGTGGACGGCGAGCCTGACGCCGGCCGGCATCTCCCACGACCCGGGCGAGGCGCCCGCCCACGCGACGCCGTACCCCGGCTCGACAAGCTCCCAGTCGACGAACACATGCTTTTCGGTCCCAAGGGCGCGGCAGTCGTCGGGGTTGATCATGGCAGCTCCTGAATCGAAAGGGATGTTTTGCGGTCAGAGAAGGAGATCATGCCAGCATCAGACGTTCGCCCTTCGGTTTCAGGAATTTGGTCGCCGAACTCCCGCGCAGTTTCGAGCCACAAGTCAATAGCTTGGCCGATGTGCTCGAGTGCCGCCTCTTGGGTGTCTCCGTGTGCAGTGCATCCCGGAAGCTCTGGCGCTTCGGCCACAAACACTCCGTCTTCGTTGCTCCAATAGATGATGACCTCGTATTTGTGCATCAATCCCCTCCCTAGAACCGGTATCTGAGGATTACTTGTCTGACCTGTCGCACCTGGTATGGTTTGGCATGGCTTCCGTCACGCTGAAAATTCAACCGTTCGCGGACCCCTTCCTTTCTGAATATGTGATGGCTTCCCCGTACCCGCTCAACGAATCCCAGGCGAAGCAAGAACAGGCGAAGGTCGTCGAAACGAATATTCGCATCCTACCGCCCGCTCAGAATTCTCTGTTGCAACCTGTTGCCCTGATTCATTCTATGTGGTCCACACGATCTGGCCCTGACGCTTGGCGCACTATAGGGGATGTCCTGCCCATTCGCCATGCCCGCTGTTAACGTCCGCCGTTTCCTCGCCCTCCTTCATGGGTGACTATTGATAGACCCAAGGGTTTATGAGGTCGAGGTGTTAGTGCGGGTTTCAAACAGTTTCAAACCCTCCTCTACGGTGTCACGGGGTGTCGATGGTCGGCCATTCGGGGGCCAGGTCGATGTCGAGCCGGTCCGCCCGGGCGGTGACGGAGTTGGAGACGGTGCGGTAGATCTCGGGCTCGTCGACGCGGGTGGAGCGGCCATCGCTGAGGACTACGCGGCCGTCGACGAGCACCGTGTCTACGGTGCCTGTCCCCATAGTCAGGGCCAGCAGGTGGACCGGGTTGTTGTCGGGGTGGGCCTCGGACGCACGGGCGGAGCGCACCACTACGTCGGCGCGCTTGCCGGGCTCCAGGCTGCCGAGCTCGGCGTCCAGCCCGGCGGCAGCCGCGCCGTTGAGGGTCTGCATTTCGAGCAGCGCGCCGGGCGAAAGGGGGTCGCCGTACGCCTGGGACGCGTAGTGGGCGGCGGGCATGATGCCGGCGGGGGTGCAGGCGAACGCGCCGTCGGTGCCGAGGGCGACGCGGGTGCCCCCGCGATGGCGCTCGGCCATGCGGAAGCTCGCGGTTCGCACGAGGCCGAGGGAGAAGAAGGCGGCCGGGCACCATACGACCTGGCAGCCCGTCTCGCGGACCGCGGCCTCCTCTTCGTCATCCAGCACGTTGGCGTGGATGATGACGGTGTGCTCGTCGAGGACGCCCAGGTCGCGCAGGTGTAACATCTGGCTGAGTCCGGTCATCCCGCGGTAGATCTCGGCCTCGCCGGGGACGTAGCCGGCGTGCAGCTGGAGGGGCACGTCGTTGTCTCGGGCGCATGCGTGGGCGGCCCGCATCAGCTCAGGCGAGGCGGTGCCCACGCCGTAAACGAAGACGTAGCCGCGCACCAGGGCGTCGGGGTCGCTATTCCGGGAAAGCTCCGCGTCGAGCTGGGCCAGCGAGCGGTCCAGGTCGATGGGAGCGCGGGCCATCAGGCTCGGGCTGTAGAGCGAGGGCACCGCCGTAAAGCACTCGCGCCTGTCCCAGAGGTAGAGCGGGGCGAAGAGGGCGCGCATGCCCACCCGCTCGACGGCCTCCGCAGCCGCAGTCGTCGAGAAGAGGGAGCCCGGCTCGATGAACATGGTGAAGCCGCTCCGCAGCATCTCGACTCCGGCCATGGCGGTGGCAGCGGCCTCGTCGTCGCTGGTGACGCCCGCCTTCCAGTCGGCGAAGTTCACGGGCGACGGTGTGTCGTCGCGCAGTGTGCCGACGCCGCGGCATGAGGTGTGCACGATGTGGTTGTGCGCGTCGATGAAGCCCGGGTGGACGATGCCGCCCCCGGCGTCGATCGTCTCCGCAGCACCATATCGGCGCCCCAGGTCGGCGTCGGGCCCGACCTCCACGATGCGCGACCCGGTGACCGCCACGGCGCCCGGTCGGTAGATCCTGCGCTCGGAATCGATGGTGATGACCTGTCCGTTGCGGATAAGTGTGTCGCAGGGGGTCTTGTCCATGTGGCTGTGCTCCAGTGTAGTCGGTGGTGCTGCAAGATCATAAGACACCGGGCTTGGCGGGTCGTTCGATCACGGTGGTAGGATACGATGCCGCAGCCAGCAGACGAGGTAAAGCACGGTGGTCCGGCGAATTGCCATTATCGGCGGGGGTGTCTCGGGGCTGGGCGCGGCGTGGGCGCTGAGCCACCACCCCGACCGGTTCGACTTCCGGCTGTTCGAGGCCGAGGCGCAGATCGGCGGGAATGCGGTCACGGCCGACATGCCTCAGGACGACGGCAGCTCGATCCCTTTCGACATCTCCGTCACCGCATGCATCCCGTCGGTCTACCACCACATCGTGCTGCTGATGGAGAGGTTCGGCATCGAGCTGGTCGACACCCGGTTTAGCTACAGCGTGAGGTACGGCGGCCGTCTCTATGCCCATGACTTCGATTCGGACATCAGGGAGCAGCTGCAACCCGAGATCGCGAAGTTCCAGCGCGTCCTGGCGCGGCTGCACCGGGTCGGCTGGCTGACCCGCTCACGGTCGAAGCTGCTGAACGCGCTCAACCCGTTCAACTACATCAGCATGGGGGCGGTCCTGAGGCTCGGCGGGTTCTCCGACGAATTCAGGTACAAGGTCCTGAAGCCGATGTTCGTCAACTTCCTGATGGCGACGGACGTGTTCTCCATGCCCGCGGCGCTGTTCGCGAGGTACCTGGAGTTCTTCGACATCGAGTCGGCCACGCCCATGCAGACGTGGGACAGGGGGACGCGGCGCATCTATGAGGACATGTCGGCGGGCTTCCGGGACAAGATCCACCTGGGACGGCCGGTCCGAAAGGTGTACAGGCAAGCGTCCAGCGTCGTGGTCGAGGATGAAGACGGCGTGCGGGAGACGTTCGACGAGGTGATATTCGCGTGCAACGCGAACCAGACGCTGGCGATGCTCGACCAGCCCACGTTTCTCGAGCGCTATATCCTCTCGTCAGTACGCTACGACGACTCTCTCCACGGCCGGGCGGTCGTCCACTCGGACGCATCGGTGCTCCCCGACAACGAGGCGAAGCCGCTGGAGACTCGGAGCAACTACATCGAGCAGTACGGCGCGAGGCCTGACAACTACGAGATCACGTACATCATGCACAACCAGCAGCCGTGGGCCGGAGGGTCCGACAAGCCGTGCCTGGTGACCTACAACGCTGCCAGACCCATCGACGAGGGGAAGGTGATCGGGAGGCGGACGTTCCAGCACGTCGTCCATGACGTGCGTCACGTCGCTCTGCTGGTCTACCTGTTCCGGTTCATCCAGGGCAGGAGGCGGTCATGGCACTGCGGGGCCCACACGCTGGTGAATAGCCAGGAGACGTGTTTCGTGACCGGGCTCGCCGCCGCAAGGCAGTTGGGCGCGGACTACCCCTTCGACGATGCCGAGGCGAAGGGGTGGTTCAACTACTACGGGGGGATCCTGCACGGGTCGCGCTTCCGGAATGCATAGCGCAGGAGTACAGAGCTGACACTGCTCACCCAATCGTCGTTCCTGCGAAGGCAGGAACCCAGCAACTGTGTTGAAGGTCAAGCATATTGAGGGTCCCACCGAGTGCTGTGCTTGACCATGGCGTTCAGGATCGTCAGCAGCTTACGCATGCACGCTGTGAGTACCACCTTCTTCGGCTTGCCCACCTCGACCAGACGATCGTGGAATGCCCTCAGCACCGGGTTGAAGCGCACGGCGGCGAGCGTCGGCATATAGAGTGCGGCGCGGACGTTCGCTCTCCCTCCCCAGCAGGCGCGCGTGCCCCGCATCTGGCCGCTGTCACGGGCAAGGGGAGCAACCCCGACCAGGGCGGCGATCTGCCGACGTGAGAGCGTGCCCAGTTCAGGCATCTCAGCCACCAGGGTGAAAGTCAGAGTAGGACCTACGCCTGGGACACTGCGGAGCAGCTTCTCTGTCTCCCGCCAGACCGGACTCTCTCGGAGCCGCTTGCTCAGATCGGCATCGATCTCCTTCAGTTCCTGGTCTAGCAGCGTCAGCACTCGGTCAATACGCACCTGGACCACGGGGAGGGCTTGCTGGCGGCGCACCTGCTCGGCGGTCCTCATCCGTACCACCTGCCTACGGCGTGTCACCAAGGCATCGAGTTCGAGGGCATCCTGTGACGACACCGGCTGTGCCTCCACGTCGGCAACTTGGCCGAAGTGAGCAATCACCTCGGCGTCGATCCGGTCGGTCTTGGCCAGTTTGCCCAGTGAGCGGGCAAAGTCACGGACCTGTCGTGGGTTCACCACTGCGATCGGCAACCCGGCGGCCCCGAGTGCGGCGGCGATCAGGCGCTCGTATCCGCCCGATGCCTCCATGATCACGAGGTGAGGGCGCAGCTGCTGTAGACGGCGTGTAAGTGCGGCTATACCCGCCTCGTCTTGAGAGCCCCGCCAGCTCTCACCACCCGGGCGCACCGCGACGTCGAACCACTCCTTGGCAACATCGATCCCGACGAAGACTTCCTGAGCATCGGACATGTCATTCCTCCGTGGCCCATCCTTGCCGATTCGGGCTTGCACTTGCCCAGGCAACTGTTCGGGCTCTAGGATAGATTTGGCGGGGCGACCAAGCTGGGTTACGGTCTCTTTCACCAAGAGGGCGACGGTCTGCCCCGCCATCACTGCTAAACATACAAGAGGGGCGGCGGGTGCGGCTTACCATCCCGGCTTAGGGTGAGCAGGACCCAAACCTCTCCCGGCTTAGGGGGTGGAGCCGTTGGAGTCCCCAGGGTCGGGGTAGAACTGGGCGCAGTAGTACCTGAAGGGCATGATCCTGCCGTCGGACCGGCAGAGGCGCGGGCGCGAAACGTACTGTTTGTTGCTCCAGATGATGACGTCCTGCTCGACGTCGTCCTTCTGCTGGGACGCCATGAACTTGTTGATGAGGGGCGCGCGCAGTCCGACGGGGAGGAACCCCAGGCCCACTATCAGGCGCTTCGGGCTTCGAATCTCCCGCACCTGCGAGACCAGCGTCAGGTCTATCAGGGTGCCGTCGACCGGCGTCGCCAGCACCCAGAGGCGCATGTTCATTCCGATGGACTTCTCGCGGATGTCCACGAACGAGTAGCCCAGCCCATAGATGCTGGCGCTTGCCGACACGTCGAAGATGAGGTTGACGGCCCCGGCGATGGTCCGCTTCCTCTTGAAGTCGAAACTGGCTTGGAGGAGGTGTCCGTCCACCAACGCCTCCTCGACGGGCTTCACGTTGTCGTAGCCGTGCACGTAGCGCAGGTGGGCCAGGTCCACGGAGTTCTCGGTCGTCTCCTGTGGGTGGCCCGGGAAGCGGAGGGTGCTGATCTCGAAGCCGCTCCAGTCCTCCGCGTCCAGCGTGCCCACGGGCAGGCTCCACTGCGGCTCGCGTCCCCCGGTGCCCCACCATGCGAAGATGAGGCCGAGAATCTCCTGGGTCTCGAAGACGCGCAGCTTCGCGGTCTTGGGCGGTTCGGCGAAGGGCGTGGCGACGCACTGGCCGGTGGCGTCGAATTCGTAGCCGTGGAAGGGGCAGAGGAGGCGGCCGTCGCGGATGCACCCCCCGGCGGCGGGGCCCAGGTCGGCCCCAAGGTGCGGGCAGATGGCTTCGGCGACGCAGACGCGCCCGTTGTCGTCGCACCAGACCACGACATTCTCGCCCATCCAGGTCTTCTGGATGAGCTTGTCACTCAGCACCGCCTGGCGTGTCGCGACGAAGTACCAGCCCTCGGGAAACGGGGATAGTTTCGCGGTCTCTGCGGGCACTCTTCGTCGGGTTACCATCGTTTCAGCGCCCCCTGCGGGTAATCCCGGGCGACGTGGCTGCCGTGCCGGGCTTGCATTGCCCGAAACCCTCCCCCTAGCCTCATAGACGCCCTCTGGATGCTGTATGCTAAAGTGTCAATTGGTTGCGGTGCCAGGGGCGGCGCATACCTAACGAGTCTAGCAAGGCCATTCAAGGGGGGCAAGGCTAATGACTCTCACAGAAGACGGTGTGGCAACCCAGCAGCTAACTCTGCCCTCAGAGTTGATACTGATGCTGCTCAACGAGGAGAGCGGCTACTTTCACCAGGTGCCCGGCTGGGACCTGAACTGCGCCGTAGCGGGCTCCGTACTCGCTGAGCTCTCCCTGCTGTCTCGAATCGACACGGACATGGAGTCCCTGTACCTCCTGGACAAGACGGAGACCGGCAACCCCGTCCTGGACCCCATCCTGGAGGAGATTGCCGCCGAACCGGTCCAGCGGAACGCCCAGTTCTGGATAGAGCGGCTGGCCCCCCGCGCCGAGTCGATCATCGACTCGACCCTGGACCGCTTGGTCGAAATGAAGGTACTCGAGCACCACTCCGGCGATTACTGGACGGTGACGCATTCCGCACGGCATGCGGAGATGTTCAGCTCTCCGGAGGGCGGCGCGGTCCAGTTTGTAAAGACGCGAATCGGCCAGGTGATCTTCAACAACGAGATTCCCGACCCGCGAGATGTGATCATCGTCTGCCTTATCAATACGTGCGACGTGTTCCGGTTCATATTCAACCTGGACGACGCGGCGGAGGAGCGCATCCAGTTCATCTGCAGGATGGACCTGATCGGACGATCGATCGCCGCTGCGGTCTCCCACAACCTCGCGGGCCCACTGCTCCGGCAGTCCTCACTCACGAAGAAGATACCGGTCGTCCCGCTGCGCCAGGCGCTCTTCAATCCACATGTCCGCGATGGTAACGTTGCTGCGTTCTTCGCGGACATCGCAAAAGAGCATGGCCCGGTGTTCGAGCTGCGCCCGCCGTTCGCCAAGCCCATGATTGTGCTGGCTGGCCCGGAAACGAATCACTGGGCCCATCGGCGAGGTCGAATATACCTGAGGACCAAGGACTATTTCAGCGACTTCGAGCAGGTCTACGGCGCGTCCGGAGTCATGCCCTCCATGGACGGCGCCGACCACTTCCGACTTCGAAAGGCCATGTCTGCGGCGTATTCCCGCCATAGACTGGAGGGGCAGCTGAACAGTCTCTACAGCTGCGGTCGGGGGCACATGGCGGGGTGGGCGGTTGGAGACACCCTCTCTGCAACGAGCATGAGCCGGCAGATGGTCAACTCGCAGCTCTCGCCGCTTTTTGTCAGCGTTGACTCCCAGGACATCTTTGACGACCTGGCGAAGTACAAGGAACGAGCACTCCTCGTCCACATCGTGAAGGTCCTGCCCAAGTTCATGCTTAACACCCCGGGCATGAAACGCAAGGCGAAGGCCGTTGATACGCTGCTGCAACGGGTCCAGAGCGTCCACACATCAGCGCAGCGGGAAGATGCTCCGCGGAGCCTTGCCGACGACTGGCTGAGCCTGCATGCAAGCGATCCGCAGTTCGTGCCGGAGACGACTCTACGCTTCCAGCTCGCAGCGGCGTTGATCGCCAGCGTGTACCTTGGCGATGCCTTCAGCTTTGCGTTGTACGCTATGGCGTCCCAGCCAGACCTCTACGACAGGATCCGGAGTGAAGCCGACGCCCTGTTCGACAACGGCGACCCGGCCAGCGGGAACTTCGCTCCGCCCGCGATAGACGTCACCCATCGCTTCCTCATGGAGTGCCTGCGCATGTACCCGATCGTCCCGGTGTCTATTCGGAACGTGATGAATTCGTGCGTGGTAGAGAACTACGAGCTGCCGGTGGGATCGCGGATCTACATTGCCCAGACAGCGGCTCACTTCATGGAGGACGTCTTCCCTGAGCCCTACAAATTCGATATCGACCGCTACCTGCCTCCACGCAACGAACACCGCAGTCCAGGATACGCACCGTACGGGCTGGGCCCGCACACGTGTCTGGGCTCCCGATGGATGGAGCTCCAGCTTGCCGTCAATCTGCTGATGGTCGCGCACCACTTCACGCTCGAAGTGTCCCCGGCGAACTACAAGCTCAAGTTCAACCCGCTTCCCTCGATGAAGCCGAGCAAGAAGCTGAAGTTCCACATCGCCGAACAGAGGCGGGAGATAAACGTCTAGGGCACACCCGGGAATCCCCGAGAGACTGGACAGTGCCTAGCCGGGCTTGAGTGCCAGGAAACAGTACAGCGGGGTGAATATCCCGGCCCTGCCGCCTGCGACATAGGCTCTGGCGGTACGGTCCATCAGCCCGATTACTTCCGCGGACCCCTTCGGGAATATCCTCAGAGCTTCGGCCAGCCCAGATGTCCCCAGGAGCGCCTTGCGGCCCAGCGGAGTCCTGCGCAGCGCGTTGCCCAGAGTGTTGCCCCGGGCCTCCATGGGCTGATACCACGGCGTGAACGGGCTGTTCTCATCGATGGCCCGGTCCTTCGCTTCGATGACCTGGAATCCCGCCGCTTCGAGCGACCGGTCCACCTCGCCCATAGTCGCGATATCCTTGAGCGCGATGCCGTGCATCAGGTCCTCTTTCGTGGCCTGGTGGCGGTTGTCGCGGGGATCGAACTTGTCCGTCATGCACATTTCCTGGCCCCAGAAGAGGGCTCCGGGTTTCAGCACGCGGTAGATCTCGGCGAACGCTCCCGCCTTGTCCGGGGCATGGCACGTCGATTCGATGGCGTAACCTCTGTCGAATGTGTCGTCCGCGATGGCTCCCATGTCCATGAAACTGCCCGCGAGGTAGTCGACCATGTGGTCGAGCCCCGCCTCGGCGTTCAACGCCTTCGCCTTCGCCAGCTGGACTTCACTGCTATTGACCCCGACGACCCTGACACCAGCCTCCCGGGCGACGCGGCGCATCGGGCCCCCAATCCCGCAACCGATGTCGACCACCGTCATGCCCTCGCGCAGCTCCAGCTTGTCAATCATCAGCCGCTGGTGCCGGACCTTGGACTCCTCCAGGCTCTCCCGGGGCGACAGGGGCGCAAAGTGGAGTGACTCGCCCCAACCGAACACCATGAATTCGCTGCAGAGATCGTAGTATTCCCTGACTGTCTCGGTGTGGTCGTAGCTCCTCGGGCCGGCGCCGTCCACTTGCGCCCTGTCCGTCCACCCGTCAAGGTCTCTCACGCGGGTGCGGGCGTCCGAGTCACGGTACGCGGCCCTGAGCCCCTTGGCTAGCCTGTGAAGCTGCATAGACCCCCCCTACGACGGCGCGGCGTCCCCGTGGTGGCGCTTGCTGATGTCCTCGATGGCCACGTCCAGGTCGTCCCACATACGCGTGACCATCGAGCGCATGCGCATGTTCTGGTACGCGCCCCACACGACCATGGCGGGCAGCACCACCAGGATCGAGACTGCCAGGGAGTAGACGATGGTGATGGTCGCCGTGATTCCGAACTGGGCGGAGGCCAGCAGCGGCGATGCTATCAGCACGCCGAAGCCGAAAGCCGTCGTCAGCGCGGAGCCCAACAGCGCCGAACCGGTGGTCGCGAGTGTCTGGATCGCCGCCTTCTCCGGGTTGCGAAGCCGGGTGAACTCCTCCCGGTAGCGATGGATGACGTGGATGGTGTAGTCCACCCCGATGCCTATCGACAGGGCAGTGATGATCGAGGTGACGAGCGTGTAGGGAATGCCCAGCAGCGCCATGGTGCCCAGCACGGATATGAGGACCAGCACGATTGGGCCGACGGCGACTATCCCCAGCGCGGGCTGGCGCAGCGTGACCCAGAAGAAGATGGCTAGGATCCCCAGGGCGACGGCGATGGTGGTGCTGATCGACTCCGTCTGTCCGTCGGTGATCTGGTCGGTGACGGCGACCGCGACGATGCTGGCGGAGGTCGCCGTGACGGCGCTGTCGTCTCCCAGCCAGAGCTCTTCGATGTCATCGTGAAGCATCCTGGTCCCAACGGGATCGTTGGGGAAGATCGGGAACTGCAGAAGCATAGTGTCGATGCCGTCCGGATTGTTGACCAGGAAGTGCGCCAGGTCGGGCTCTTTGGCGACGAGCCTGTCGACGACCTCCTGCATCAGCGCCGGGTCGAGCTCCACCCCGGGAGAGGCTTCGAGGAACAGCGCTTCCAGCTCCGGGTCGTACTTGTCGCCGGGCTCCCCGGAGTCGTTGGTCCAGTCGTACACGAGCCTCTCGTAAGACCCCTGCATCGGTCCTGCTGCGCCACGCGGGCGGCGCTGTTCGTCCTCGAAGGCGGAAGTTAGGTCGTGGAGGTTCAGCAGCGTCCTGGACTCGGTTACCTCGGCCTCGATGAGCAGGCTGGCGATTTCCGTGGAGCCGCCTACGGCTGCTTCCAGCGTGTTCATGTCCTCCAGCACGCCCCCGCCCCGGGGCAAGATGTCCTTGATGCTGAACTCGGACTCCAGGCCCGTAGCTGCGTAACCGAGGCCCGCCGTCACCAGGAGCACCGCGACGAGGTAGGGCGCAGGCCTGTGCGTTACCCATCTTCCCAGCAGCTCCGCCGCCTTAGGAATGCCTGGGAGTGCGTTCGAGATCGGGCGGGCGGGTTTCAGGGTGCCTCGCGCCTCGCGCCGCCGGTCGATGAGTATCCTGCCTGCCGGTATCAGCGTCAGCATCACTACCAGGCTAATGCCCACTCCCAGCCCGGCGACTACGCCGAAGTCGCCGATCACCCCGATTGGCGAGAAGAGGGTCGCCAGCAGGCTGACTATCGTCGTTACGGCGGCCAGCGTCAGCGGGATTGTGACGTGCCGCAGCCCTGTCCTTACGGCAGCCGCTACCGGCAAGCCTTCGAGACGCTGCTCCCGGTAGTGCGAGACCGTCTGGATCGCGTAGTCCACCGTGAGGCTGATCAGTATGACGGGCACCATTGCCGTGAGCGAGCTTGGAGGGCCTATGAGGCCTAGGCCGTTTGGCCCGAGCCAGCCCTCCGCCCCGACGACCCCGGCGATCGACAGGATCAGGCCCCCCAGTGTCAGCAGCATGTCCGAGATGGTGCGGGTGAAGAGCAGGAGCAGCACCACGATCAGCAGCAGGGCCAGCCCTATCAACGGCGCCATTCCCTGCTCTGTGGCCTGCTTGTATTCGTCCTCGACGATCACCGGCGAAAGGCTGCTCACCTGCAGCGGACCGTCACTCGCGGCGGCGAGCTCACTGACCCTCCGTTCCGCGTTCTCGACCCTCTCGTCGCCCGTGTCGGTCAGCCGGATGTTGGCTATCGCAACCGGCGTGCCGTCCGCGTCGGTACCGGTCATCGCCGAGAGGGCCGCCTGGATCTCGGGCGCGTTGCGGACAGAGTCGATCTGCGCCTGGGTGACGGGCTCGAAGTCGTCCACCTGCAGCGCGGCGCCGATGATGGGCGCCGGCGCGACGATGGAGTTGGCGGGAGCCAGGAGCCCGCCCACGCTGGGGTCGCCGGCGATGTCGCCGATCAGAGAGGACATCTGGGAGAGGCCGTCTGGCGTAAGCGCCTCGCCCCGGAAGATGAGTGTTGCGACGCGGATGTCGCCCGAGTCGCTGAAGAGCTCGCTGATCTGGCGAGTCGCATCGGCGACGGGGTGCCCGGGCGGCAGGAAGGCGACGTCGGCCCCCTCAGTCGGCGGGAGCCGCAGCGAAGCCCCCGCGGCCAGGGCTATGGCGACGACGACGAGGACGACTATAGTGAGGTACGGGCGAACCGTTACCAGCCAGCTCAGCCTGTCAAGTACCTGGTTCATCATAGGGATAGATCTCCCGGGGCACGGCTGCCCGCGACTCAGCGGATCGCGCTGAGCCACGTGCCTTCATGGTCGCCTAATCCTACAACCGACCTCATACCACTGCAAATGCTCCAGCGCCGGACGCGGAGGTCTACTCGTTCCGCTTCTTCGACGCTCCCTGACTGGTGCGATTTGCCCACCAGCTCTCTCGACAGTAAACTGGGCCAGCAATGCTCGCCCTAATCTCCAATATGCGGCGGTCATTCAGGATTCTCCTGGCGGCGTCTGAGCCATGGCATACCCGCATACTGCTGTTTCTCGGCAGCGTGAAGGTCAGGATCCAGAACCGGAGCGTCTGCTGCGGAAGACCGGGACATCCCGGATGTTGAAGGGACGCCCCTGAGGCTCCCGGCGGGAGCCATCCGGACCACGATCATCAGGACCACCATCACTAGCGGCGAACATACCACTATGGCTGGCATACATGACATGGGCGGTGTGCGGGGCTACGGGCCCGTGGAGCCCGAGGAGAACGAGCCGGTCTTCCACGACGAGTGGGAGGGCCGGGTGTTCGGGCTCGTGGTCTCGGTCAAGGGCGGCTTCTCGCGCAGTACCATAGAGAGCCTCGATCCGGACGTGTACCTCGCCGGCTACTACCACCGGTTGATGGCCGCCCTGGAGCGCGGGCTGGTCGAGCGAGGCGTGCTGAGCCCGGAGGAGCTGGAGGCGAAGGCCGGGCACTTTCTCGACAACCCGGAAGCCCGTCCCCCGCGGGTCGTCGACCCGGAGCTGACCGAGCGCGTCCGGGCCGACATGTACCGGCAGCGCCAGGTGCGCAGACAGACGGGCAGTCCTCCGGCGTTTGCGGTGGGAGACCCCGTGCGGACTCGCAGGATCGAGCACGGCGGGCATACGAGGTTGCCCGGCTACGCGCAGGGTAAGCTTGGGACGGTGGAGGCCGTCTACGCGGCCTACGCCCTGCCGGACGAACCGCCGGGCCGCGAGCACGAGGACGCGCCCGCGCAGCAGCTCTACAGCGTCCGCTTCGAGGCCGCCGAGCTCTGGGGAGAGTCCGCCGAGCCGGGCACGGCCCTCTACATCGATGTGTGGGAAGGCTATCTCGAGCCTGCCTCGTGAAACCGAGCAGAAGGGAGAGATACATGAGTGGAGACCACCACGACGGCGATCACCATCCCGACCCGGAGCCTTACGCCTCGGTGCGCGCGCGGGCGCTCGAGTCCCTTCTCATCGAGAAGGGCATCGTCACCTCCGACGCGATCGACGAGGTAGTGCGCACATACGAGCAGGACATCGGCCCCCTGAACGGCGCCAAGGTGGTTGCCAGGGCGTGGGTCGATCCCGAGTACAGGCAGCGTCTCCTGGAGAACGGCACGGACGCGATAGCCGAGCTTGGCTTCGGCGGAGCGGAGGGCGCCGAGATCGTCGTGCTGGAGAGCACTCCCGAAGTGCACAACGTCGTCGTGTGCACGCTGTGCTCCTGCTACCCGTGGCCGGTGCTCGGCCTGGCTCCCAGCTGGTACAAGGACCCCGCATACCGGTCGCGCGTCGTGATGGAACCCCGTGTGGTGCTGGGAGAGTTCGGCGTGGAGGTCCCCGAGTCGAAGGAGGTCCGCGTGTGGGACAGCACCGCGACCCTGCGGTACATGGTGCTGCCGGAGCGCCCCGACGGCACGGACGGCCTGACGGAGGAAGAGCTCGCCGGGCTCGTCACCCGGGACTCGATGATCGGTGTGGCGGTAGCAAAGTCGCCGGCCGTCGCCGGACAGTCGAACTAGCACGGAGAGAGGAATGAGCACACAGCCCGACCGCGGGATTTCAAGCATGACGGGCGAAGCGGCGCTGCCCAGGAGGAACGGAGAGCTGGTCTTCGAAGCGCCCTGGGAGGGTCGGGCCTTCGGCCTGGCAGTCGCCATGAACGAGAGCGGCGTATACGACTGGACCGACTTCCGCGACAGGCTCGTCGAGGAGACGGCCCACGACGAGGATCACGGGCACGGCGGTCACGCCGGCTACTATGAGCGCTGGCTCAGGGCCCTGGAGCGCCTGGCGCTGGACCGCGGACTCGTCACCCCCATGGAGCTGGACACGAGGACCGAGGCCTACGTAGCCGCCGGCCCACCCGACGAGTGGTAGGCCTGCCAAAGCAGCAGCCTATATGAGTGCCAAGCGAGTCGTCATAGTCGGCGGGGGCTTCGCCGGCCTCAGCGCCGCCTACACGCTGATGAAGCGGGGCATCACCCCGCTCCTGCTCGAGGCCCAGGAGCGCGCGGGCGGACGCGGCAAGGGCGAGAGGGTGGACGGGTTCTCCCTGGACATGGGCGCGTTCGTTTTCACCTCCACCTACGACACCGCATTCCGCATTTGCCAAGAGCTGGGTCTGCCGCTCGTGCCCTCCACGATGAAGTTCGGTCACTACCGCAATGGGCGATGGGTCACAACGACGCCGGACCAGTCGGCCTGGAACTTCGTGCGCCACCTGCCCGCGGCCGTCACCATGGGCTTTCTCTCGCCCTCAGGCCTCCGGTCAGGCTTCAGGGTGATGCGGGAGATACATCGCCAGTCGGCATACATGAGCTTCGCCGGCGACAGCCCTCTCGCCGAAATCGACGACGACGAGTCCTTCGGCGACTACCTGGAGCGGCTTGGCGTGCCCGAGGACCTGCAGGTGACCCTCAGGGGGCCCCTAGAAATGATTCTGGGCGATCCATTGCCCGCGGGCCAGGCGCTGATGCGCGCGTACATCGGAGAGACGATGCTGCACTCCGGCAGGGTCTACATGCCCGAGCGAGGCATCGGCTCCCTGGCCCAGGCGCTTGCCGCCGCCTGCTCCGACGCGGTCCGCGTATCGACCCCTGTCAGAAGAATCGTCGTATCAGGCGGGAGGGCGACCGGCGTGGTCCTGGACGGTGAGACTGTAGAGGCCGACGCGGTCATCTGCGCCGTCCCGGGCACGAAGGTCCAGGACCTCGTACTCGACCTGCCCGCAGAGACTCGCCGCGCGCTCAGCACCGTCAGCTACTCGACCGGCTGCAGGGTGGTGATGGGCCTCGACCACTCCCCGCTGCCTCCCGGCTGGCATGGCGCGCTCTACCCGGAGGACGACGACACCCCGCTCCTGCTGGACCGGTCGGTCTTCCTGCCTTCCTGCGCGCCTCCGGGCAAGAGCATCCTCGACCTGCTCATCGGGCGCGATCGCGCCAGGGAGCTCATAACGCTGGACGACGATGAGATAAAGCGCGAGCTGCTGGGCGCCGCCCGACGCAAGGCGCCTCCGGGCTCCGCTCTTCCCGGCGACGACGAGGGCCTGTTCTACCGCGTTTACCGCTGGGAAGAGGCGCTGTGTATGGGGACGCCCGGGATGCTCGCCTCGATGGCGAAGGTCCCTGGGCAGCTTGCGGGCAGTATCGACAACCTGTTCCTGGCGGGCGATTACATGGGAGTGCCATCGGTCAACGGCGCGCTCTCCAGCGGCAGCAGCGCCGCCATCGAGGCCGCAGACTTGCTGGAGTCTCGCGCCAGCTAGGCAGGGCGTCTCTTCGACCCACCAAAGCTTGAGCTACCCTATCCCAAGCAACCCCAGGGCAGTTTCCCTTGCCTCATCCCAGGTGCCAACTATCCGGTCGGCGGGAACACGCTTTAGAACGTCAAGCGCATGGAGGTTCTGCGCTGGCGCCCCCGAGAGCCCCATTACGATGCAGGGAGTGTCCTGGGTCGAGGCGGTCTCGACTAGCTGCTCCACCACCAGGGCCGCGCTGTCGTCCATGTAGATCGTGTCGGAGAAGTCGAGAATGACGACCTCATGTTCCTGTATGTCTCCGCCAATGGTGTCGATGAGCTTGCTGGAGGATGCAACGGTAAAGGTGCCCCTGAGCGACACCAGCCCTACCCTGGCCGAAAAGAGGTCGACATCCTCGTCGTCCTCGTCTGCTCCGAGGAACTCCCGGTCGAGCAGGGGCACGGAAACGACGCTGTCCATCTCCAGGCGCTCGAACTGCCGTGCGCTGGTTACGGCGGCCGCTATCATCCCCACGGCCACAGCGGCCACGAGGTCCAGGAACACCGTCAGCCCGAAGGTGAGCAGCATGACCGCCAGGTGCTCGCGCTGTACGCGGTGCATTCGGGTGACGAATCGCCAGTCGATGGTGTCCAGCGCGACCTTCACCAGGATGCCGGCCAGGACGGCGTTCGGTATAGAGCCTACATAGTCTCCCAGCGTCAGTATCATGACCGCCAGGATTGCCACGGCGAGGACTCCGGAAACCAGGGTCGCCCCACCTGCCTGAATGTTCGCCACCGTGCTGGGTGTCGCGCCGGCCCCGGGCAGGCCCCTGATGAACCCAGTAACCACGTTGCCGATGCCCTGGGCCAGCAGCTCCCTGCTCGGATCGTTGCGGGTACGTGTCATCGAGTCCCCAACCAGGGCGGTGAGCAACGTATCTACGGAGCCCACCAGCGCTATGACCAGCGCCGGTTCGATGGATCGAACGAGCACTCCAGGGTCTGTTTCCGGCAAATGAAAGGATGGCAGGTCGGTGGGTACGGCGCCGATGGTCGGCGCGTCAGTAAACCATAGGGCGCCCATGACCGTCCCAATCCCCAACGCGACCAGGGTTGAGGGCAGGTACCTGTCATATCTCTTGGGCCAGAGCACAGCCACTGCAAGGGTGACGGTGGCTATGCCCAGTGCGTTGTGCTCGAAGTTATCGAACATCCCCGAGAGATTTCCGAGTGTCGCCATTGGCCCGCCCGCGGCTATGGGCGCTCCCAGGAAAGGTGGGGTCTGGACCAGGATGATTATCACTCCCACCCCTGTCATGAATCCGGATATGACTGAGTACGGGGTGTAAGTGACGTAACGTCCGATTCTCAGCAGGCCGAACAGCATCTGTATCAGACCTGCCATGATGACTATCGTGAAAGCCTGGGCGATGTTCTCCGAGTGGCTGGTGACGATGACGGCCATGGCCACTGTCATCGAGCCTGTGGGACCCGATATCAGCGCCCGCGTGCCGCCGAACACGGCGGCAAAGAAGCCTACCGAGATCGCGCCGTAAATCCCTGCAGCGGGCGTCAGGCCCGCAGCCAGGCCGAATGCCAATGCGACCGGCAGACTGACTACGGCCGCCGTGATGCCCCCGAGGATGTCCCCGCGTAGAGTCTGAAAGTTGTACTGGAGGTTGGGAAGTGTCGCAATGGCCGTTCGAGCACCCGCGGCGCCCGTACGAATCCGGGTGTTCCATCCACCCCGGGGCCCGGAAACCGGTGTGGCAGCCCCTGCCCCCTGCAGCCATCGTCTGCAGGATCCAAGAAGGGCGTTGGCGCTGGCAAGTCCGGGTATTCTCACCCGGCGTATTCTACACGAGGCGTATGAGCTAGCTGTAAGATAATCTCCGGATATCCGTCAATACGTATAAGTTATCGTCACAGCGGAACTTCAACGGCCGTACTTGCGCATTGCCCGTTCGAGCTCGTCGAGTGGGAGGGCGTGGGCTGTGCGGCCGTCGAGGCCTGTCATCGTCTCGGCGGAGGTCAGGGCGTTTATGATCGACTCCTCCACAGCCTCCGCAGTCGCGTCGAAGAGGGGGTCGATGTGGTCCAGGGGTAGCATTCGCACGTCAATCGGCTCGCCGGTGCGGGTGACGTGATTCCCTGTGGAGAAGGCCAGGAAGATGTCACCGCTGCCGCTGTGTCCCGATCCTCCCGCCCTGGACAGACCGACTGTCGCGCGCCTGGCCAGTCGCTGGCACTGTATGGGGAGCAGGGGCGCATCCGTAGCGACGATGATGATGATTGAGCCGCCGGCGATGCCGGTGTTTCCGCGGTGCGGGGTTATCTCCTCGCCGATCTCCAGCCCTACGGGCACGCCGTCGACGCGCAGGTCGGCTCTCGCGCCGTAGTTGGCCTGTACCAATGCGCCAACGGTGAACCGGCCGCTTCCGGTCTCCACCAGCCTGGAGGATGTGCCGATGCCTCCCTTGAAATCATGGCAGATCATGCCGGTGCCTCCGCCGACGCTGCCCTCAGCGGGAACGCCGCCGGAAGCCGAGGCGGTGGCCTGGAACACGTGCTCCTTGTCGAGATGGAAGGCGTCGATGTCGTTGAGAAAGCCATCGTAGGTCTCGGCGACAACGGGCAGCACCCAGCCTTCGACATAGCCGTTGCTGATCGAGTGCTCCACCAGGGCGTCCCGTACGAGGCCCACCTGGTGGGTGTTGGTAATGCCGATGATCGACCCTAGAATGCCCGACTCCTGTATCCAGTGAATGCCGGTCATTTCGCCGTTCCCGTTGAAGGAGAAGCAGCCGCAAAAGGCGGCATCGTTCCATATCTCGCCCTCACGAGGAACGACTACCGTGACCCCGGTCCGGGCGATGCGAGGGTCGTCGTGGATGAGAGTGGTGTGACCTACCAGGGTGCCGGGCACGTCGGTGATGGCGTTGGACCTCCCGGTAGGCATCCGGCCTATGGCAAAGCCGAGGTCTCGTAGTCGTGCGCGAGGCATGATTTCCCTCCAATGGCTGCGGGCGAGCGCCGAGTAATCGTCGCGGCAGACTCCATCATCCAGGTAGTGGGGTGAGCACGATTCCGATGCCCACGGGAGCCGCGCCGACCACTGGAGAAACGGCTTGCACGCGGAGCAGCGCCTCTAGCGCCTTCCGCGCATCCTGCCCATCTTCTCCTCGTCGGCCTCACCAGTCATTGTGCGGCCGGTGAAAGGGCTTGGCAAGCGCCGACGACATCTACGAACGAAAGCGGACTCGTCACCCTCCCTGTGGAGACCCTTGCGTAACTCTGACGTTCCGACGAGAGCCGGATTCCTGCCCCGGGAACCATCCCCCATCCATCGGAGGGTGAGATGAACATCAAGAAACGCCCTCGTCTGCGAACATCTACGAGGTCAGAATGAAGGCAGGCCCGGTGATGGCGGGTGGGATGCCTACACCGAGTTAAAGAAGGCTGCCATCATGAATGCGCCCCACAGGATGGTTAGCGGGAATGGCAGCACGTAGACCGGCCTGAGCAAGTACGGCTCTTCCTCTACCTCTAGCCCTTGCTCGTTGCGTCTCCGGGTCTCCCGGGCCTTCTGTCGCATGTTCCCTATCCATACCAGCGTTCCGATGGCCATGAGGAGGTTGAGCACGACGAGAGCGATGAACAGTGGCCTGAGCTCACCGACAAATGACCCTTCGAATGCGCTGCACCCCTCACACACTGTATCAGCCAGTATGAAGCCGAAGGTGACCGGCCCCATGAACCAATGGGCGTATAGCGCGACGTAGCCGACGCGAACGAGCACCCGTGTTGCGACCAGCGTGTGGTATCCCAGCTGCTTGCACATGAAGTAGGTCCAGGGGAGGAAGGCGAAGGTGGAATAGAGTGCCGCCATCCCCCCGTACCAGAGGGGATGGCCCTGCCTCCTGGCGATGATGCCGCTCGCGAGCCCTGCGGGCACCGCAAGTACCGCACCCAGCAGTACGGCCAGGAGTATCATCATATGTGCGTAGAGCGAGAACCAGTATGCTGCTTCCATAGTGCTCTACGTATGCCCCGCCGATATGTCCTCTCGCCAACACACCCTCGAGCTCCCGGCAGGGTCGGGTCCGTCGACAGTCACGCTGCTGGGTTCCGAGACGCCCATGCCCCTGGGAGGATCACCTCTTGCGGGTCCCAAACTCTCGGGTTGCCGGGTAGCGAGTACCCGGCCTTGAGTCCTCATTGACGGAACTTGTCATTCCTGCCCGCGTAGGGTGGGCTTTCCAGCGGGTGGATCAGGTGCCGGAGTCCCTCTTCCTCGAGAGTGGCCTCGATTTCGTGGCGGGTCCGCATCTGCCGGGCAAGGGCGCTGAGAGCATCATTCAGGTGCCGGAGGTTCGTCGTGTCTACCATCCTGCCTCTGTATGTGAGTAGCCCATCCTGTCCGCCGAGGTACTTGACCCTCTCGTTGATGAAGCGCAGCTCGCGAAAGGCCCGGGATACTATGCTCTTGCTATGGGATATCTCGCGCAGGGAGGCGTCGTACCTCTTGACCAGGTAGGCGATCCGTACTGCGTCCTTCTGCTCGATGTCGTCCCCCACTGTGCCCCCTGCAACTGGCACGTGCGGCGCCCCTTCGTACTCCGCCGCGTCAGGTGCTGTCCTTCGCGATACATAGGGTCCGGGTCGTCTAGTGCTCGCGTCTGTCAACCCCGGGGCGGAAGGCGTGATGGATGACGGCGGTGTTCCGAACGTCTCAAGTCATGCCGCCCATCGATGCGATGGCCCGGCCATAGCTCTTGAGCAGGCCGGGCCACCGACATGAAACCAGAGGGTAAGGCCTCTAACCCCGCAGGCTCCAGTCGTATTATACAAAGTCTGCGTGAGATAGACGTGAGATTTAACGTCGATTATCATTAGTTCTTGTAATAATACGTAAGGAAGTGGTGCCGCCAGAAAGTAGGCGTCAATGCTAACCGCCGCCGGCAGGCGAAGCTTGAGAAGGCACAACCAGGTTCTGGATGACTGGGGCCTGGACCTATCTCCGCGCGTCACCCCTCGCCATCCGGTAGCCGATGCGCGGCTCCGTGGAGATATAGGTCGGGTTGTCCGCGTCGTCCCCAAGCTTGCGTCGCAGGCTGCTTACGACAGTCCGCATAGGCCGTAGGTCTCCAGGGCCCTCAAGGCGCCATACCCGTTTTAGCAGGTGGTTGTAGTCCAACGTGCGCCCAGCACTCGCCGACAGCTCCGCTAGCATCCTGTACTCGATAGATGTGAGCTTGACCGGTCTGCCGGCGAGGGTCACGCTTCGCTCGGAGTAGTCGATGGCCAGGTCTCCCAGATGGAAGGGTTCCCATGGCGCTGAGCTCGCCCTGTCTCGCAGGGCCGCTCTGATCCTCGCCACCAGCTCTGTGGGCGAGAATGGCTTGACGATGTAGTCTGCGGCCCCCTTTTCCAGGGCCTTGGCTACGACTTCATCCCGGCCGTAGGCGGACAAGAATATGATCGGCAGGTCCGACTTATCCAGGATCTCCTTCATCAGGTCCATCCCGTCGATCCCCGGAAGTACCAGGTCGAGCAACACCAGATGGGGCCTTTCGTCCTCCAGCAGATGTAGCGCCTCTTCCGGGTCCACTGTCACCAGGGGCACATAGCCCGACTTTGAGAGGATGTCGCGAGTGTACCTGAGGGCCTGTGGGTCATCCTCTACCACGAGTATGCGTACTTGTTCCTCCTCGGTCTTGTGAGGGGAGTGAGTAGTGCCCAGGGCAGGTCTGGCGACCGCACCTATCGCCATCTCATCGGCCACCGGAATCGTGAATGTGAAACGCGCCCCCCGGCCGGGCCCGTCGCTCTCGGCCCAGATGCGGCCGCCGTGGGCCTCGACGATCCCCTTGCAGATCGCTAGGCCAAGTCCCGTCCCCTCGAGATCGTTCCTGCGGTCGTCACCTTCGATGCGGGTGAACTTCCTGAAGAGATGTGGCAGGTGTTCAGCCGGCACCCCCATGCCCTCGTCGGCCACGGAGACCGCAACGTGCGACCCCTCCCGCACAGCCGTTACGTTGATGAAGGACGACTCGCTGGAGTGCCTGGCTGCGTTAGTGAGGAGGTTGTTGACGACCTGGACGATGCGCAGTCTGTCCGCCATGACCCAGGGCAGGTCCTGCGAGAGGACGATGTTCAGAGTGTTCCTGAACCCCCCGCTTAGGTACACCCTCCTGGCCTCCTCCGCGAGTAAGTCCACGTCCGTGGGTTCTGGAGAGATCGACAGCGTCCCGCTGTCGATGCGGGCCACGTCGAGCAGATCGCTTATCAGCTCCCGCATCCTGTCGGCCTGGGAATCGATGATCCGGTGGAACTGGTGTATCTCTGCGGGATTGAGAGCGGTGGAGGTATCCAGCAGCGTTGTGATGGAACCCTTGACGGAGGTAAGTGGAGTGCGTAGCTCGTGGCTCACCGTGGCCAGAAACTCGGCGCGCAGCCGCTCAAGCTCTTCAACGGCTGCCATGTCCTGCATGGTGACGACCATAGATTGGACCATGCCCTCGTCCGAGAGGATGGGTGTTGCATTGAGCAGTACCGTGACGCTCCGCCCGTCAGGGACCCGCATGACGATCTCCTCTGAGCGCACCGTCTCGCCTATCCTGAGGAGTTCGGCCATCGGAAATTCCTGCAACGAAATCTCCCTCCCATCGGCCCGCCTGAAGGTCAGTATCTCCAGGAGCGTCTCTGCCGACTGGGCGGGGTCCCGGAGGACATCGACTATCCTGTGGGCCTCGCGGTTCAAGGATTTCGGTGCTCCCGTCTCGGCGTCGAAGACCACCACACCCACCGGAGAGGTGTCGATCAGCGTCTCCAGGTCGGCCCTGGCCCGCTGCTCGTCCTGGTGCCTGCGGGCGTTGGCGATGGCCATCCCAGCGTGGGAGGCGAACATCACCAGTGTCTTCTCGTCATCCTGCGTGAACTCCCGGCCGTCTGCCCCGTGAGCCAGATAGATCGTCCCGACTCCGCGTCCCTTATGACTTATCGGGGCGACTAGTAGAGAGGTGAGCGAGATCGATGGCCGGAAGTCGGGCATGCCCAGCCCCCTCAGGTGATCGGATATGTTAGAGACCCGCAGGGGCTCCTTGAGCCCGCTGAGGTATTCGAAGAATCCCAGCCCCTCCGGCATGTCCCACAGCCCCTGGTGCTCCTCCTGGGTCATGCCGGAGACGATGAAGACCGGCGTCTCACGGACTTCGCCGGGGACGGTTATCGCCCCGTAGGGTGAGGATGTGAGAGCTCGCGCGCCGTCTACGACCCGCTGCAACACCGAGTCGAAGTCCAGGTCCTCAGTGATGTGGAGGCTGGCCTCGGTGAGACGGGACAGCCTGTTCCGCAGCACCTCGATCTCACTCACCAATTCGTCCTCTCTACCCATTGCCCACCTCGACTTGGCCAACTAGAGCCGTGGTTACTTGGCGACGTCGGCCCGGATTCATTCCAGTGCCGGCCCTCGATCCAGTAGTGCAATTATGCCACCCTGACAGAAATTCACAACAACTAACTGAATTGGAATCCCCAACTCACAGCTGCCTCACACAGGCTATGTACACTGTAGCCGGAGTTGGCGGGTTGGCGCCGCCCGGCGAGCGATGGACGCACCCGCCCCCAGTGACTGGATGCAGCAGGAGTACTGGGTCTGCAGCGGCAAGGCCGCTAACGTCACCGTCATCCACCGCGGCTCATGTGGGCACGTCGACAGGTGCGGCGAGGCAACATGGCGCGGTCCCTTCCCGTCACGGGAGTTGGCGTCCCGGTCGGGCGCCCTCTGAGACGGACCACGAGGGGCTGCAATACGTGCCGCTCGTAACAAAGTGAGGCTCAGCGCACCTTACGACCCCGACCGGACGAACCATAGGCTGGCATGGCCTAAGGCAGCACTAGTGGCCGGCCCACGCTCTCACATCGTTGCTTGTTGTATCTTGCCTGCGAAGGTAGGCAACGGAGCCGTCTCCACTTCAATGCAGATGTTCCCCCCTAGCCATCCCGATCGTGCATTGAATGGTTCTGACGGCAGAGCACGTCCACATCTTGAGCCACAAGAGCTTCAGTGAGCTCGAAGAACTCTTGCACCTGGCGAGATGCTTTAGATGGTGCCAGAACACCATGATCGGAGAGCTGGCCGCCCAGGACATCCGCATGTCTGGCCAGCTCCCTCAGGGCCTGCAGCTGCGACGCGGGAGAAGCTGCCTCGAGCCCGGTCGCCACCGTTACGTATCCTCGCGAAGGTGACATACTGTTGCGGGCCAGGACCTCAGCCTCTGTCAGAGTTCGGCTGACCACGTGGGTCATTCTGCCCGCCTCCCTACCGTCCCGCCTGGCTATGTACTTGGCAGCTACGAGACTCATCGCCCAGAAGAAGGCAATCTTGTGGGTTAGAAGATCGGCTGGCGAGGGGTCTTGGCCCAGCGGTGGGCCGGATGACCGGTGAACCGTGCTTCGCCACTGAGGCCCCGGCACGATTGGGAGTCCGGCCCTGTCAAACAGGACTCTCTCATCATCAGGACAACGTGCCGTCGACTCTGCCTGCCAGAACCAATCGACATGCTGCGGTCCCGCTGCACCATCATACAGCGCCAGCAAATACGCGCCGCCAACGGGCGCGTTGGCGAGGTTGTCCATCAATAGTATCGGCTGAGCCGGTCCGGCGGCGTGGGACCTGCGTCTGTCGACGAAGTCAGCTATGGCGTCGTCTGCAACGACTATGAAGATATCCAGGTCGCTTAGGGCATCGTCGTTACCACGAGCCACGGAACCCGTCACCCAGGCAGCTCGAACATGGCAGTCCCTTCGAATGCCTTGTTCTATGCGCGCGAGTAATTCGGCGCGCTCTCGCCATCGAACCGAGAGCAGATATTCAGTGCCCATGTTATGTCGAGCCCTACGCTTTCTGCACCCTCCATCCGAAGTGGTCGTCCCTGTAGGGTCTGGCGTCGCTGTAGTACCCGTTGACGACTGGCCCTACTGGCTGACCTCGTCCAAGACATCCTGATTGACGTGGTAGGAGTGCTCGCTCGTGGGGAACTCGCCGCGCGTGACGTCCCCGACGTAGGCCTCGAAGGCGCCCGAAATTTCTTCACTCAGGTTGGCGTACTTCTTGACGAATTTCGGAGTGAACCGATCGAACAGTCCCAAAATGTCGTGGGCAACGAGGCCCTGACCGTCACAGTAGATGCCGGCGCCATAGCTGATGGTGGGGACCTCGAGGCGTTCCGTTACGATCTTCGCAATTCGCTCCGGCACACACTCCAGGATGACAGCGAACGCTCCCGCTTCTTCGACCGCCAGGGCGTCTTCGATGACTTGCCGCGCGGTCTGCACGTCCCGGCCCTGGGCCCTGTATCCCCCGAGCAGGGAAATGTGCTGAGGGGTTAGACCAACGTGGCCCATGACCGGCATCCCTGCTCTCACAATCGCCCTGACTATGTGAGCCGCGTCGACTCCACCCTCGACCTTCACCGAATCGGCTCCGCCCTCCTGCATGAACCGCCCAGCGTTGATGATGGCATCGCGCTCAGACGTGTTGTTCGACATGAATGGCATGTCACCGACCACCAGGGCATATCTAGTCGCGCGCGTTACGGCCCTCGTGTGGTGGAGCATCTCGTCCAGGGTCACGGGGACGGTTGTCTCGTAGCCCAAGACGGTCATGGCCAGCGAATCGCCGACGAGAATAGTGTCCAGGCCGGCCCGATCGGCGAGGAGGGCCATAGGGTAGTCCGGGATGCTCAGCATAGTGATCTTGCGGCCCTGCCGTTTCAATCGCTGAAGGTCGAGGATCGTGGTCTTCCTACGTTCAACTCGTTCTTTGGCCATGCCGACACCTCATCGCCTGTTTGTGCTTGCCGCAGCGTCAGATTGTGGGTCACGGTCCGACTCGTTCCCCGCATATGCTCGCCTACCATAGCACCCGACTCCACGATACTGCACTGCTTCCAGGCCGGACCTAGTCCAGGGAGGACATCCCAACGCCGGAGGATTCGTCGTGCACACCGGCGCCGGCGAGGCAACTTCGGCTAGTGTGAGGACCGCCATAGCGACAAGCCTGGCTGTCACCACCACGCAGTGAATCCCCCAGGCTGCTAAAGGCAGGGGACTAGGACGGAGTGGCGACCCCGACCGTATAATAGGGAGAACATTCAGCTTGAGACTCGTTCTGGACCTATCATTCCACCGCCGGGGCCGCTCGTGATGAATCCCTTCAGCGATGCCGACTACAGGTTCGTCTCCCGGCTGCGGGAGGAACTAAAGGCCTGGCGGCGGGACGGGACGATCACCCCGGAGCAGGCACGGGCGGTTCTCGCCCGGTACCCGGACTATCCACCGGGCCACGAGGCGTCACGCCGGCGGCAGGGCTTGGTCACCGGGCTGTCCATCCTGGGCGGCATCCTTATCGGCCTCGGCGTGATCACCTTCTTCGCCGCCAACTGGGACGAGATATCGCATGGGGTCAAGCTGGCGTCGCTGATCGCCGGTATGCTCCTATCCTACGGCGCGGGCTACGCGATCTGGCAGCGGTCCGGCCCTACGGCCTATGCCGTGGCCCTCGTGCTGCTGGGCTGCATCGTCTACGGGGCCGGCGTCCACCTCATCGGCCAGATCTACCACGTCCCGGTGGACCATCCCAACCTTTCACTGTTCTGGCTCCTGGGCGTGGCGCCGCTGGCCTACGTGACGCGCTCGCGGGCGGTCATGTTCCTGGCCGTGGTGCTGCTGCTGGCCGCCGTCGCGTTCCGCTTGCGGGACTGGCTGGAGGGACTGGACGGCTCCGAGGCCGGCATTGCGAGCGCGGCCCTCTACGTCGCCCTCGGGGCCCTCCTCTATGCCGCCGGCAAGGCCAAGCGGCAGCTTGAGGGCTGGGAGTCTCTCGGCGGCCTGTTCCAGGCGTTGGGGCTGGTCACCGCTTTTGCAGCGCTCTACCTGCTCACGTTCCACGACCTCTTCGACAACGCCGGAAGTGTCGGCGGCGCGAGTCCCGGCTACTGGGCGCTGGCGTATGGAGCCTCGGCAGTCGCCATTGGGGCTACCGCATGGCTGGCGTGGCGGCAGTCCCTGCAGGGCGAGCGGTCGCCGGCCGAGCTTGCCGAGGCGGGAACGATCGCCGTGCTGCTGGCGGCCGTCCACGTAGCGGCGCTGGTGTCAGTCGACTGGGACCCGTTCTACCCCATCGTATTCAACGCGCTGTTCGCCCTGTCGGCGCTGGGGCTGATGGCCTCCGGGTACCTGCTGGACCGCGAGGGCCGCGTCAACCTGTCAATTGGGTTGGTCGCACTGTACGTCGTCACCCGCTACTTCGAGTATTCGATTGACCTGTTGGACAGCTCGCTGCTGTTCTCCGGCGCTGGCGTCATCCTGCTGGCGGGTGGATACCTGCTCGACCGGGGCCGGCGTCGGATGCTGGCCTCGATGCGCGAGAGGGAGGGCGAGGCATGAAGCCGTGGGTCCGCATCGCCTTCTGGGCCATCGTCGCCGCACAGCTGGCCGTTCTGATCGGCTTCACCGGCCTGCGCGAGGTTGCCCTGCGCACCGGCACCGAGGTCGTGCTGCAGACCGTACCGGTCGACCCGCGGTCGCTGCTGCAGGGCGACTACGCCATCCTGGACTACGAGATCGCCCGCCTGCCGGACTGGATGGACGGGTTCTCAGCGGGTAGCACCGTTTACGTGGTGCTGCGAGAAGAGCGGGACGTCTGGGCATCATCGTCGTATGCCGCAAGACGCAGCCATGTCGCCGGAGAGGTGTTCATCAAGGGCCGGGTCGACCGCGCAGGCCATGCCGACTTTGGGATTGGAACATACTTCGTGCCCGAAGGGACCGGCCACATCATCGAACGCGCGCAGGACGTGAAGGTGGTGGTCCGCGTCGACGAGGACGGCAACGCCGTCATCAGGGACGTGCTGGTGGACGGCAAGCCCTTCAATCCAGACCGTGAAGAGTAATTGCGCTCCCTGCTCCAATTGCCTGGACTAGAACTGTCGGGGAGCAGTCCACTGGATCGTGGAGAACAGAGTACCCGAAGACGCGTGGCGACCCCGACCGGATTCGAACCGGCGATCTCTGCCTTGACAGGGCAGTGTGTTAGGCCGCTACACCACGGGGCCGCAATTGGATCTTGCGGGCAGGGCGCCTGAAGCGGGCGAAAGGGCCCACACATCGTCTGGCGCCGGCCGGGGGCTGGTGGGCGGTACTGGATTTGAACCAATGACCTCTGCGATGTCAACGCAGCGCTCTAAACCACTGAGCTAACCGCCCGCGGCGGCTCCTCCGGCCACGTCACAGTGTAGCACACAGCCGTTCGCGGGGGTCAAGGAAGGTCGATTCCAGGGCCCAGGATTCCCCATCACCGTCATACCGGCGAAAGCCGGTAGGTGGATTCACATTTCAAGTGCAACACTTGGTGCATAAAGATTTCTGCCGGGGTCTTGTAACCCAGGCACTTGCGCGGGGTATTGTTGTAGGCTTGGATCAAGTTTGTGAACTGGTCGTTTGGCAGAGCCGTCAGGTCTGTCTTGCGGGGCAGATTTCGTCTCAACCGGCCGATGGCGTTTTCGATGCCTCCCTTCTGCCAGGGAGAGCGGATGTCGCAGAAGAAGGTTTCGATGCCCAGATCGTGGAGTTGGTGATGGAGGGCGAACTCGGTGCCATTGTCGAAGGCAACGGACCTTCGACAATGGGGTGGCAGCTGGCCTAGGATCTGGGCCATAGCGTCGGCGATGGGGCCGGATGCCTTGCCGGGTGGCCGGACCGCAATGAGGATACGCGAGTGGCGTTCGTGCATGGCCAACACCGCATGTCCATAGGTTCTGAACAGCATCAGGTCCGCCTCCCAGTGGCCAGGAGTGCGGCGGTCTGCGGCGCTTCGTGGACGCTCGGCGAGGGGTCGTCGCATAGCAATGAAGGATGCAGGACTGCCACCTTTGCGTCCCCGCCAACCCCGTTTCGACTTGGCACGAGGGAGGTAGTGTCTCCAGGCATAGTCCTGCGTGCGGGCAAGCTGGCCGTAGATGAACCGGTAGATGCTCTCATGAGAGATGACCACTCTGCCAGCCTGCAACTTAAGCCGACCGGCGACCTGCTCTGGAGACCAGCCCTGTGCGAGGTGTGAGAGCACTCGTGAACGGAGAGTATCGTCCCGCTCCATGCGCGAACCGCGCCACCTTCGGGCACGCGCCTGCTGGTCGGCATACACTGGCTTGTACCCACCGGTCTGTGACCCATTGCGCTTCAGCTCCCGAGCAACTGTTGATGGCGAGCGATCCAGACCTGCAGCGATTTGCCGGATCGAGCGACCCTCGGTTTGTAGCCGGGCAATCTCACACCGCTCTTCAATGGTGACATGTCCATAACGCTTTCCCATGGCAACACCTTAACCAGGTGTTGCACTTCGTTTGTGAGTCTAGAGTATCCAGTCTCCCAAGCCGCTAAGCCGATGTTTGAGACAACGACCCCGTTTCACCACCCAGGTGCATTGCTATGACTTAGCAAGCAGTCCAGCATGCCGTTCGCCACGTATGAGTTGGGGGATTTGGGCGGCGGACGCACGTTGACAATGCCGGTGTCCGCCCCATAGAATCTCAGTATATGCTTAGGATCAGACTCAGGCGCGTAGGCGCCAAGAAACAACCAAGCTTCCGTGTCGTCGTGGCGGACTCCGCCGCGGCGCGCGACGGCAGCTTCGTCGAACAGATCGGCCACTACAACCCTCGCACCGACCCGGAGACGGTAAGCATCGACGAGGAGAGGGCCCTCCATTGGCTTCGCAACGGCGCCCGCCCGAGCGAGGCCGTCGAGCGCCTGCTCGGCACCATGGGCACTCTGGAGAAGGTCAAGCCATGATGAAAGACCTGGTCGAGTACATCGTCAAGTCGATAGCCTCTCACCCGGACGAGGTGAAGGTCACGGAAGAGGGTGACGACGGCCGCGTGGTACTCAGGCTCGAGGTGGCCCCGGACGACAAGGGCAAGGTGATCGGACGACAGGGCCGCGTGGCCGAGTCCATCCGCACCCTCCTCCGCGTAGCCGCCGTCAAGCAGGGCACGCGGGCAGTCCTGGAGATCGTCTGACGGACGCCGGCCTCCCCGACGACCAGGTCGCCGTAGGCAGGATCATAGGCGCCTGGGGGATCAGGGGGCACGTCAAGGTAACGCCGCTGTCGGACAACCCCGACCGCTTCGCGCGCGGCTCACGCCTTCTGCTCGGAAGCTCGACCGTCCACGTCGTTTCTTCGAGACGAGACAAGGCTCACTTGGTTGTGCGTCTCGACGCAGTCGGCGACCGTACGACCGCCGAGTCACTTCGTGGATCTCACCTGGCCGTGCTGCGGGAGAACGTCGACTCACCGCCTCCGGGCTCCTACTACCACTACCAGATCATCGACATGGACGTGCTGACGGAGTACGGCTCACCGCTGGGACAGGTCGCGCAGATACTGCGGACCGGCAGCAACGACGTCTACGTAGTGCGTGACGGGCAGGGGAACGAGACGCTCGTCCCGGCGCTCGCCGACGTGCTGCTGAAGGTGGACCTGGAACAAGGCCGGATGGTGGTCCGGCTGCCTGAGATGGTCTGAGCGGGGACGTTGTGGCCCATCGGCCAGCTCCTGTCTAGGTCGGAGCAAGTGGCAAAACGTTCGCCCTGAGCTTGTCGAAGGGCAGTGCTATACCAACGCAGGTAGCTTGAGCTACGCGAGCGGGAGCTTCACGCTACAGCCGTCCCCGTCGAGGGGGAGGGAGTTTCTTGGCCTTCTGATATAATGGACTGGCACCAGATTCCTTTGGGAGAGCGTAGATGTCCGGTCACTCCAAGTGGTCGACAATCAAGCATGGTAAGGCCGTCACGGACGCCCGCCGGGGCAAGCTCTTTACCAAGCTGACCAAGGAGATCATCATCGCCGCGCGTGACGGCGGCCCCGACGCCGACACGAACTTCCGCCTGCGCCTGGCCGTGCAGAGGGCCAAGGACAACAACATGCCCGCGTCCAACATCGAGCGGGCGATCAACCGGGCCACGGGGGCCGATTCGGACGGCACGCGCATGGAAGAGGTGATGTACGAGGGCTACGGCCCGGGCGGAATCGCGGTGCTGCTGCAGGCCCTCACCGACAACAGGAACCGTACGGTCTCGGACATCCGCTCCACGTTCACAAAGATGGGGGGCAACCTGGCATCCGCCGGTGCCGTGGCCTGGCAGTTCGAGCAGAAGGGCGTGGTCGTGGTCGAGGCGGACGAGGACCCCGACGAGCTTACGCTGCTGGCCATCGACGCCGGTGCGGACGACTTCGAGACCATCGACTCCACTCTGCACGCGTACTCCCCCCCAGACACGCTGGAGGCGCTCCGCAGAGCCCTGGCCGATAGCGGGGCTGAGGTGCGGTCCAGCGAGCTCACGATGGTGCCTACCAACACCGTCATGCTCGACGACAAGACTGCCAAACAGACCCTCAACTTGCTCGACCAGCTCGAAGAGCTCGACGACACCCAGAAGATATTCTCCAACGCCGACTTCCCCGACGAGGTCCTGGCCAGTTACGGGAACGAGTCCGGGTAGCCCCGCTTCCCCGGGAGTGCTCCGTGCGAGTCTTGGGAATCGACCCCGGCACCTACAAGATGGGAGTGGGCGTCGTCTCCTCCGACGGGTCGACCATGAGGGCGGACTACATCGACGTGGTGAGCCCCCGGAGGCGCGATCCGCTGGCCGACAGGCTCGGCTTCCTGTTCGACGAGCTGAGCAAGGTGATAGTGGAGTGGTCGCCGATGGAGGTCGCCATCGAGCAGCCCTTCGCCGGCCAGAATGTCAGGGCCGCCATGGCGATCGGACAAGCGCAGGCGGTGGCGATGGTCATCGCGGCGCGAAACGGCCTGCCCATCTCGTCCTATGCCCCCCGCTCAGTCAAGCAGGCCGTCACAGACTACGGCGGCAGCTCGAAGGAGCAGGTGCAGGAGATGGTGCGGGTCCTGCTGGGGCTGAGTGAGACGCCGTCCACGGACGCCTCGGACGCCCTGGCGGTCGCCATATGCCACATCAACGCCGGAGAGGTGTCCCATCTCGACATCATTGAGTAGGACCAGATGATCACAGGACTGGAAGGCGTGCTGGTGGGGGTCGGGCCGGACTGGGCCGACGTGTCGGTCGGTGGAGTGACCATACGCGCGAGCATCCCGGAGTCGGCCTCGGGCACGCTGGGCCCGGCGGGCGAACACGTCAGGCTCTTCACGTCCCTGCAGGTGCGCGACGACAGCATGACGCTGTACGGCTTCCCAACGGAGGACGCCCGGACGGCGTTCGAGGCACTCATCGGCATCAACGGCGTAGGGCCGCGCCTGGCGCTCAGCATCCTCTCCGCCATGACGTCGGACGCCCTGGCCCTGGCCATAGACTCGGCCGACCCGGGCGCGTTCAAGGGCGTGTCCGGCGTGGGCACCAAGACGGCCAACCGCATTGTGCTGGAGCTGAAGGGCAAGCTGGACTGGCAGCCGGTCGCCGCCGTGCATGCACCGGCAACCGGCCATTCGGATCTGGTCGAAGCGCTGACGGCGCTGGGGTACACGGTGCAGGAGGCCGCGGAGGCGGCGTCGGCCCTGCCTGATGACGCGCCCGACTCGTTGGAGGACCGCCTGCGGATCGCCCTGCTGGACGCGGCGGGCTGATCGGCGTGGAGACGGACTTCGACGCCTGGGCCGGCGTATACGACGCGGTCTACTCCTACGTCACCGACGACATCCCGTTCTACGTGGACGAGGCGCTGCGCAGCGGCGGACCGGTGCTGGAGCTGGGTTGCGGCACGGGCCGCGTGATGCTGCCGATCGCCAGGGCCGGAGTAGACGTCACGGGGCTGGACTCGTCACGTCGCATGCTTGATGCGGCGCGGCACAAGGCGGGGGACGCGCCTGTCACCCTAGTGCATGGAGACATGCGCTACTTCTCCCTCGACCGACAATTCGCTCTGGTCATCATCCCGTTCAGGGGCTTCCTGTCGCTGATGACGGTCGAGGACCAGGTGAGCGCGCTGGACTGCATCAGGCGCCACCTGCTGCCGGGCGGGCGCCTGGTGTTCAACGTCTTCCAGCCCGACCTGAACATGCTGGTGCAGCCCGGCGACGGCGCGTACCACCTCCGCGACGTCGTCGACCCGGAGAGCGGCCGGCGCCTGGTAATCTGGCACCAGAGCTCGTGCGACAACTACAACCAGGTCATCCACGCCAGGCTCATCGTCGACGAGCTGGACGATACCGGGGCGACAGCCGGCCGCTTCTACCGGGACTTCCGCCTGCGCTACGCCCACAGGTGGGAGATCCACCACCTGCTCACCACGTCGGGCTACGAGGTCGTCGATCTCTACGGCGACTTCGACCGCACCCCCTTCGACGAGGACAGCGAGGAGATGGTCTGGACGGCCCGTCCGCGGGAGTCCTAACCGCAGAGGGCGCAGAGGCCGCGGAGGTCAATGGGGACTTCGAGGCTCCCCGGCGAGCCCCTTGCCCGGGAAGACCGTTCGTCCTGAGCAGAGTTATGCCCGAATGCCTGCCGTGCCGGGAGTAGTCAGTAACTGGGACTGGGTTTCCCACTCCGTCATTCCGGCCTTGAGCCGGAATCCAGAGGGGTGGCTGGGCAGGGTTCCCTCCCCGGCTTGGCGGGGCAGTTGGCAGCGCACGGTATTTGAGATAGCTACTTGGTTGATGAGCAGGTCCAGTGCCTAGCCGTCGCCGAAGACGCTGCGGCGCAGCATGGCGTTGAGCCGCGTCTGCCAGCCCCGCCCGCTGCTGCGAAAGTACTCAACCAGGTCGGCGTCCAGCCTTAGGCTGATGTGCTCCTTGGTCGGCGCCTTCTGCGGACCGCGCTTGCGAAATTCGGCCTGTTCCCGCTCGTAGCGCTCCACCAGTTCGGGCAGCACTTCCCTCGCCGGCCTGGCCTTGGACATGTCCATCTCATCCGGGCCCCATTCGGGGTCCGCGGCTATGCCGGCGTGGATCGCAGTCTCTTCGCCGTACTTGGCGGCTATCTCTCTGAACGTCATGCCGGTCAAATCCACGCCGGGCAAGTGCTTGTCGATCCAGTCCTTTCCAGCAAAGTCCGGCTCAAGCTTGGCTTCGCTCATATTCCCGCCTCTCCGTCCGGTGTGCCTTCCTCAGGCTTATGATCCGAACTCTACTGCCCCGCGTAGTGAAGATTACCCTATGGAGTTGCTGGTCGAGGTAGCCGGTTGCGGTGTATCGCATCTCACCTCCTCGCGGACTTGGCTTGATTAGAGCATCAGTCCATGCGAAACGCTCGGCAGCTTCAAAGTCGATGTCATGCTTCGCGATGTTGGCCGCTCGCTTGGCCTCGTCCCACTCGAACTCCACACCCTTATTGTATATACCTTGGTACAAGTGTCAACGAATTCGCGAGCGGTTGGACAAGGGGCCTACTACTGGACTACTTCCGGGTGGGCGTCCATGGACGGCGGGGCCATGATGCGCTTCTGCTGATCTGTGAGGTCGCCGTAGTCGTTGTGGTTGTAGGTCTCGATCGCCCACGAGGAGTGGCCTGGGCTGTACTTGTACAGCAGGGCCCTGCGCTCGTGGTCGGCGGTCCAGGGCATGGTGCCGTGCACCAGCGCCTCGGTGAAGAACAGGGCGTCCCCCGCCTCGACGGCCGGCTGCACCACGTAGTCGGGTACGCGGTCGAAGTTGCGCACGTCGTCGGGGATCGTGTCCTTGAAGTTGGTCTTGTGGCTGCCAGGGATGCAGGCGAAGCCGCCCGCGCCCGCCGGGGCGTCGGTGAGGAAATAGGTAACCACGCACAGGCCGTTTCGCATCACCCCGTCCCTGTACGAGTACCAGTGGTCGCCGCCGTAGGCCGGCCCACCGTGCAGTCCCCCCCGCGTGTTGCCCCTGCTCATGAAGATGCAGTAGTCGTGGTCGATCCTGAACTTGGGCTCGATCAGCTCCACGAGGTACGGGACGATCTTCGGGTGGTCTATCAGCTTTGTGAACGCGGGGCTCCAGGTGCTGATGATCTCCTCGCGCCTGACGCTGTCCGGGTCGGCGTAGGGGAACTTCGTATCGGCGACCCTGTTCAGCTCCGCAATCTCGTCATCGGTCAGCACGTTCTTGATGACGATGTACCCCTGCAGATCGAACACGAACTTCTCTTCCTCGGTCATGGCCATGGGGATTCTCCTAGAGTGGGGAGTGGGGTGATTCAACACGATGGGTGGGAGTGCGTCAAGCACCCTTGCCATAGGACAGTAATGTCCTATAATGGATGCAATGACAGGGAGGGAGTTCATAGACAGAGTTGCCGAACTCGGCCGCGAGCGCGGGGTCCCGGTAAGGACAGACGCCAAGCGTGGCAAGGGAAGCCACATCACCCTGTACTACGGGGTCCGCAAGACGGTGGTGAAGGACCGGCGGAAGGAGATAGGCCGCGGTCTCCTAGGTCAGATGATCAGGCAGTTGGGCCTGGGCCGGGGAGACTTCAGGTGATGCCAGCGACAAGAAGGAGGGGAGCCATGAAGTTCGCGTACCCGGCTCGGTTTCAGCGTACTGGCCCGGAGGAGGTCGTTGTCTCGTTTCGCGACCTTCCGGAGTGTGTCACGTCGGGGGGCGATGATGCCGAGGCCCTGTTGGAGGCCCAGGACGCGCTCGAAGAGGCCGTCGCAGGCAGGATAGATGACAGCGAGCCCATCCCCGACCCAAGCCCACTCCTGCCTGGCGAGCGAGCCGTCGCCGTCCCTGCGGAAGTGGCCGCCAAGGCTGCGCTGGCGCTGGCGTTCCGTGCGAGCCGCATGACCCGTGTCGCGCTTGCCGACCGCCTGGGTGTGGACGACAAGGTCGTCCGCCGGATGCTCGACCCGCGCCATGGCACTTCCGTAGGTCGGATCAATGACGCGCTTCGGATACTCGGCTGCGAGGTCGTCCTGGAGATGCGCGACGTCTCCGCAGCCTGACGTCCGCTGGAGATTACCGGCTCGCTAGGATCTGATCTCCGTTGGTTACGACGTCTCCGCTCTCGATCAGCATCTCTACAATCCGGTCGATATGGGTCCTGATATTCTTGGACACATTCCTGAACCCCAAGAGCCGTGCGGTTGCTGTGGCTGCTTCTGCCCGGCCAATGCCGTAGGAGTGCTCAACTATTATCTTGATAGCCTCGGCAATCTCCTGTGGCGCGACCATTTCAATCTTCTTCCGAGGAAGATCCGTCCTATCACGTACTGCTGGAACATGCATGTCGGTGCTCCATAGGAAGTCTTCCTTCCTAACAACCGCTTCGCGCCGTACGGCGTTATCAATAGCCCAGCCAAGATTTCTCTTGATCCGCTGGCCGACTCTTGCAACGCCCACAGCATCCGCGATCCGGCGCTGCACTTCGCTTATATGCACCGGACCTTCGATACGGACAATCTCTGTGATCGGATTGAGCATGTAGTACTGTGGAACAGTGTCAAGCCTATAAGGGTCGATGTCCACCTTGGGCTGTGCCGTTGCATATTCAGGCGAGGCTAGGTCGCTAGCTTCACTGTCATCGTCAAGTCGCTCGATATTGGATCTGGCACTCCTCTCGACTGCGCGGTCAGGGGGCTGCGCAATTCTTGCCTGCTCTATCGCTTCGGCTGCCCGCTTTAATTCGCGGTCAGGGTTTCGGAACCAGTCCGTACTCCATATCCGGTGCAGTCTCCAACCCAGTTCCTTCAGGTGTTGTTCCCTAAGCCTGTCTCTTTCTCTGGCCGTCCTAGAACCGTGGTAGGAAGCGCCATCGCACTCGATCCCGAGAATATATCTGCCCGGACGCTCTGGATCCACGACGGCGAGGTCTACGAACTTTCCGCCTGCAGTGACCTCCTCCCGGACATCATGGCCAAGGGACCTCAGCTTGTCTGCTACTGCTTCCTGGAACGGCGAGTACAGCTCGCGCCCCGACTCGACTTCTATGTCTTTGAGAACGCCGGTCTCAGCGTAAGACAGGAACGTCTTGAGTGCTCTTGCGCCACGGGAACTGGTACGGTTAATGTCGATGTCGGTGGCACGCAGATTCGTGAAGACATGGCACCGCAACTTCGCCCTCGTAATGAGTACGTTCAGGCGTCTCTCGCCACCGTCGGTGCTCAGCGGACCGAAATTCATGGCAACTTGCCCATAGGAATCCTTGCCGTATCCCACGCTTATGAAGATCACGTCCCGTTCATCGCCTTGGACGTTCTCCAGATTCTTCACGAAGAAAGGTTCCTCTGGATGAGCATTAAAGAACTCCTCGTTGGAAGGATCGAAGCGCCTGAGTCTTTCCAGCTCATCCTGGATGGCTTCCCTCTGGGCGGAGCTAAACGCAGCTACGCCTAGAGTCTGACTCGGATTCTGCCGAGCGTGTCTCATCACGGCTCTTGCGACTTCTGCGGCTTCCTTCCGATTGGTCCTGCTCCGCGCGCGGTCATAGACCGCTTCGGGAATGTAGTGGTATCTGAGTCCAAGATTCTCTCTACCACCATCGGGGCTGGGGAAGACCACTAGTCCGTTCTCGTAGAATTCCCTGTTCGACACGGCTATCAGGGACTCGTGCCGGCTCCTGTAGTGCCATCGGAGCATCCTGTCTGGAGCGCCTTGGGCGCGAAACAAGCCAAGGATACTCTCTATGTCTGCAGTCATGCTCTCGTCATCGTCGTCTTCGGATTGGGTGACAGTATCGAAGAACCGGGTGGGCGGCAGCTGCTGGCTGTCGCCCACGACCACCGCTTGGTCGGCCCGCATTAGGGCCCCCAGGGCATCCACCGGCCTCACTTGACTAGCCTCGTCGAATACAACCAAATCGAACCTGACGCTGCCGGGAGCAAGATATGTCGCTATCGACAGCGGGCTCATCATGAATACGGGTTTGATGGCCTGGATGGCATTGCCTGCGTGGAGCATCAGTTCTCGAATGGGAAGATGCCTGCGCTTCTTCTCGAACTCCCTCCTCAGGGTCCATAGCTGTCCACCTGCGCTATGTTTGGGAAGCTGCTCCCAGTGCGACTGGACGACCCTGACGCAGTTGTGGTCTAGGGCAAGCTCGTCCATAGCACGGAACTGTCCGACTTGCTGGTCGTGAACGTTACCGTCAAAGCTATTCAGATGAGGTCGTTCTTTCAATGCACAGGACAGGACGTGCTCGTACCAAGCTCGCTGCAGGACTCTCTTAAGGTGAGCGACGGCATCCGGCCACTGGTCTGCAAGTTCCAAGATTGGGCCGAGACCATTCTCCTCGGCTTCTTTGGCTGCCCCATTCAGCAGTACAATATCTTGCAGATCGTCCATGCTGCCCGACCAAGTTTCGAGTATCTCCCGTTGCTCGGCGAAGGGGCGGGCCTTTAGTCCTTCTGTGCTATTGAACCTGCGCTCATTATCCATTTGCAGAGAGTCCCCAAGCTTCTCGGCAAACCTATCGTGAGAGTTCAAGGCTGTCTTGGCTTGGTTCAGCAGAACGCTCACACTATCTGCTTCTATGTCTTCCCGCAGGGATCGAGCCACATTGAGTGCAATCCTCCCCTTGTCAACGTCATCATGCAGAGACAACGCCCAATCCACGATCCGCCCGACCACCTCCCAATCGGATTCGACGCCCTGCCATCTCTGACCCAGCGCAGTGCTAGCCGTTGAGGAGAGAAGCTCTACGGTCTGGCGACGCTCCTGCTCCTGAATAACTGCATCTAGGGTCTCTATCTGGCGTTCGACACCAACAGAAGGCCCGTCACGGTACAACGCAGAGAGATGGGCACTGGCTCTACCGAGCTCGACATTCTCGCCGGACAGACCGGCAAGGATGTCCATCTGTTCGGAGTAAGGGAGTGAGAGGAGTTCGCCTCCATCATCGAGATCTATGTCGATCACGGATAGGAGCGCCCCGACTCGCTCGGCATGGGAGTTAGAGGACGTTCCGATCTGCTCCAACAGATCACGAACGTGTGCCGCGTCGATGTCGTCACGCAAAGACTTGATCGTGCCCAAGTCTATCTCGCCCTTGTCGACCTTATCGAGCAAGGTCAACGCCCATTCTACGATTCGTCCAACGAGCTCCCAATCGGATTCTGGGCCTCGCCACTTGGGACCAAGAACAGTGCCGGCGGTCGAGGACAGCCGCTCGAGAGTTCGGCGGTACCCTTGCTCCTGAAGAATCGCCTCCACGATCTCTACCTGACGATCTGTGCTCTCGGGCAGGGCAGAGAGGCACAACTCGGAGAGGTACGCCTGGGATCGACGGAATTTGGGGGAGACGAATCTCCAGAGCCTTCGACCAACCGTAGATAGCGTGCGGTGCGTCTGCCGGACGTCCGCGTCCCATGCGCTGGGATCAAGAATGTCATCGTATTCCGAGTGCAGTTTGACCCATGATCTGCCAGCTTCTACGAGGCTTCTCATCGCATCACGTCGGGACTGCGGCTCAAATGCCCACAGATCCACGCCCTCAATGTCGGGGGCCTCCGAAGCGTGCTCAGCAATGGGCATGAGAACTAGGGTTTGCCCCGCATCTCTTGGTGGACGCATTCCAAGGGCGTCGCTGAGACTAAGAGACGCTTCTGTCAGTGCCTTCAGGGACTCCATCGCCGAATCTATCAACTCCTGGGATATGCTTGGGTTGTTCGGGGAGTTGTAGAATTGGGGATGTACGCATCTCTGGAACTTCCTGCCAATTGTAGAGAGGGTGTCGTGTGTCTTCTGTACATCAGCACCCCAAGTGCTGGGATCCAAGATGGCGTCATACTCGGAGCGTAGCTTGAACCATGATCTGCCAGCTTCTACAAGCCGCTTCATAGCGTCGCGTTGGGAGCGCCGCTCGAATGTGGAGAGGTTCACCCCTTGAATGTTGGGGGCCTCCGACGCATGTTCGGCAATGGGTATGAGAGCTCGAGTTTGCGCCGCATCTTCGGGTGAGTGCAGCCCAAGGGCGTCGCCGAGACCATTGGCAGTTCCTGTAAGCGTCTCTAGCGACTGTAGGGCTGTGTCAATCTTCTCCTTCAAGGACGACTGGTTGGTAGGAAGAAGCCCCAGCAAACGTGACCCCCAGAACACGTGTTTATTCGGCGTCCCGACACGTTCTAGCCTAGCCTGGAATTCTGAGACTGCTTCCACCCTCAAACTGAAGTCTGCCCCCGCCCACGAGTCCATGCCAGGCATCTCCACACGAGGCAACGGAACGTAGTTTTCCTCCAGGTCGCGGAGCACCATGAGTTCGCCGTAGGCCCTGAAGGGAGTGACCCCGGTCGTACCTACAGGAGCGTTCACTGCCTTGGCGTATGCATTCAACCGGTCTTGCACACGGGCGAGCCTGTTGAAGTCGTCCTCTATGCCATCTACACTTGGCTGGCCCAGCTCCAAAGTCCTCTCCAGATCGTCAAGGACAAGACGCTTGGTCGTCTTGCGGCTGTGCAGCTCCAGGCAGGCGACTCCGAGACCGATGGAATCCAGTCTGCGCTTGACCACTTCAAGGGCGGCCATCTTCTCCGAAACGAATAGGACCTTGCTGCCTTTTCCTATGGCTTCGGCAATGATGTTAGTGATAGTCTGGGACTTGCCCGTACCTGGCGGACCTTGGATTACTAGGTTCCGTCCAAGGTTCACGTCGAAAATCGCTAGGGTTTGCGACGAATCGGCGTCTACAACGTGGTGAACGTCCTCCGGGCTCAGTTGGTCATCTAGGTGGTCCTCTTCGCCTATCTTCGTGTCAGGTTCCGAGAACCCGTCTCCAAAGAGAGGGCGTATGATGTCGCTTTCCTTCGGGCCATATCCCTGTCCTTCAGGCCAGTTGCCATAATCAAGGTCTCGGTACATCAAGAATTTGTTGAACGAGAAGAAGCCCAGAACTATGCTGCTACGGTCGACACGCCACTCGTTCATGTCATCGATACGGCGTGATACCTCGGTGAAGTATGCGTCGATGTCGAGGTCCTCTTCATCGGGCAGTTCCGGAACCTCTATGCCGAAGTCGTGCCTAACCTTCTCAATGAACGAGAGGTTGGCCCCAAGCTCCTCTCCAGTGTAAGTGACGTGGAACCTGCCCCGGGCATCGGAGCGATCTAATTCGATAGGTACCAAGACCAAGGGAGCCCTACGTACGATGGCACTAGTGTCCGATGCGTACCACTCGACCATCCCAAGGGCGACGAACAGGGTGTTCACACCTTGCTCTTGGATTACGGTGTTGGCAGCATAGTATGTGTTGAGAAGGCGAGATTGGAGCCGGTCTGACGTCTCGTTGGTCTGCAAGTGGTTATCGATGTGCCGCCGGGCTAGCGTATCCTCGTCGTCATACTCGGGCTGGCCCAGTTCGTAGTCCTTGTCGTCGTCCGGGCGCGGTAGGAAGGACATCGCCCGTTCATTGCTTACCAGGATGTCGAAAATGGCAGACGGGAGTTCGTCAACGATCTCCACTCCCCTCGATTTGAGCAGGCGGTAGTTCAGCAGTGGGTTGCGGAGGCCGAGATCCAGCAGTTCTTTCCTGGATGCCTCGATCTTTGCAATGATTTGGTCAAGTTCCATTTGGCGTCCTGTTCTTCATTATTGCCCAGTAGACAGCCTGGATTCCAGCGCCCGGCGGGCCTGGTGGAATGGGCGTTCGAGCCACGCCAGGTGGTCGTCTTCGCCGTGGTGATGGGTGACGTCGCCGTTGAGGTACTGGCCCGACGTCTCCCGGATGTAATCGATATCCCCCTTCACGACGGTGAGCATGTGCTCGGCGGTGCCGGGGTCAAACATCCACCAGTCGCCGCCGCATGCCACGTATACCGGCGACGTGTGGGCGTAGATGCCGCGCTTCATGTCGTCGTAGTCCGGGTCGCCGAAGTAGTCCGGGCTGCCGCAGCGCGCGGCTAGCCACGAGTGGCCGTCGATACGCAGCGTCTCGCGCAGCTCCAGCCGGCGGACGCCCTCCTTCGACGTGGTCGACGCGACGACCCTGCCGTTCTGCACGATGTCGAGCCGGTGTATGGGCAGCACGCTCTCGGCCACCGCGCTGACCTCGACCGAGCCCGGCCCGGAGATGGCGACGGTCTCGCCTATAGCATGGCCGTCGACGCTGAGGTCGATGATGGGGCCCGAGGTCATGAAGGTGCGCCCGCGCTCGACGCTGCGGCGCCAGTTGTCGTAGGTGAACTCCTGGCCGTCCTCGAGTTGTGCGTATGTCCGCCAATGGCCGACGGCTACCTCGCTGCTCATCTTGTCAGTGCCGCCGACGAGGGGAATCCGGTAGCCGCAGTTTAGGACGCGGTAGTACTCCTCGTGGGGGAACCGGTTCTGGTGGCCCTTGAACTCGATGGCGTCGAGCCGCCCCGTGGCGATCATGGCCGCCGCCTCGCGGTTCAGGCCCCAGAAGTGGGCCGCGGCGACGGTGCCGCCCTGCTCGTGGGTCTGGTCTGCCCACACGCTCAGGGACGACTCCATAGTGCCGCCGATCTCGGCCTCGCCCGGCCCGTCGGTGCACCAGGGCATGACGTGGCGCTTCAGGCCCATGAGAATCATGTGGCCCATCACGTGCTGCCTGTTCTCCTGGCACACGTAGACGACCGAGTCGCCGCGGCGCGAGACGTGGGGCTCGCCGGTGAACTCCTCGGTGCCGGTGAAGAGGCTGCCCCACTGGCACTGGAGCAGGTTCACCACGTTAAGGTCCTCGGCCTGCGCCTCGTGCAGCGCGCCCTGGGCCGAGAGGAAGTGGACGTGGGAGTCGCCGCTGTACCAGCCGCGCCGGTTCATGTCGGTCCAGCGCTTCAGGCGCAGGGTGAGCTCGCGCTGGCCGGGCTCGATGGTTAGGCTGCGGCGTATGGGCTCGTACTCGAAGCCCCTGGCCACGTCGACGATGACCTCGCCCCGCGGCAGCCAGCCCTGGCACGTGCCGTCGATGTAGGCGTAAGTGGCTTGGCCCATGCGCAGGTCGCCGCCCACGTCGTAGTTGAATGTGTCGAGGCCGGAGTTGATGTGGTTGTGGTGGCCGTAGGGCTGGTACGGCACGCCGTCCGGCGAGCGGAAGTGGACCCGGCAGGGCACCGGACGCCCGGTCTCGTCGTCGACGACCGAGACGTCGACCCAGTTCCGGCCAGGCTCGGTGAGCTCGATCCTGGCCTTCGGAGTCTCGGCCGCGCCTTCCTCCAGCACCTTGCCCCAGCGCACGGAGCCCAGGTTCTCGCCGCCCTGGCTGACCGTGACGGTCGCCGACGGCGTGCCGGTCATCTCGACGTACGCCGGGCTCGACTTTTCATTTGCGCGCTGACCCCAGCCCGGGTACGGGCCGTCGAGGAAGTCCCGGGCGGGCTGGTCGGGCAGCGGCTGCGCGTATGTGGCCACGCCCCTGTCGACGGTTACGTCCACGTCGAAGGGCCGCGAGGCGTGCTCCTCGTCCTTGAGCACGACGCGGACGGGCACGCGGCCCTCCCGCGCGAAGGGGTGCTCGTCGGCATGGCCGAGGGTGATGGCGGCCACGGCGAACCGGGGCCCGCGCGGCACGACCTGCACCGACTCGACGGCCATGTCCGGGTTGGGGTTGCGCCATGCCCACAGGTAGTACCAGCGGGTCGTCTCGCCCGTGCTCTCCATGAGGCGCCAGCCCGCCCTGCCGACCTCGCCATGGTAACGCGGCTGCAGCTCGGGCTGGCTGTCCGAGACGGCCCTGAACTGGGAGGTGAGGCCCCCGGGCACCGTGCCCCGGCCGGGCGCCACGCCGATCTCGAACCGCTCCCTGACCGGCACGCATTCGCTGGCGCCGTCGGCGGTCCTGAACACGTAGTCGGCGACGTGCCGGCCCCAACGCCCGTCCTCGACCACCGTCGTTTCGAGCTGGGTGTGGGCGAAGATGACCTGGCGCACCGGCCCGCCGATGGGGATGGTGACGGAAGGCGCGCCTTCGGCCAGTGTCACGAGGCCGCCGACGTGGAATGGCAGTCCCCGGAATGCCTGATGACCGGCGACCGGCTCTTCCTCGGCCTCCAGGGCGTCGAGGGGCGCGGTGCACCATGCGGAAATGTCGAGGGGTTCATAGTCGGCCATGGTGCAAGTCCTCCGGGGCTGGATAGCCCGATTCAATCAGGATGGCGATGCATGCGTCAAGGAACCGGGCTGGCGGCGACGGCAAACACACGCGGGACTGTGGCCCGGTAGCGTAGGGGACAGTGCGACGCTACGCCAGGTGCCTGTCCAGGAACTCCAGCATCCGGCGGAACATCGTAGGCCTGTTGAGGCGCAGCCCATGAGTGTCTTCCTCGAATACGACGAGTTCGCAGGAGACCCCGGAGCTTCGCACAGAGTCCCTGATCGACTCTACGTCCTCGGTAGACGACGTGGTATCGCGTCCGCCGTGCAGCATCAGCAACGGAGCGCGAATTTCGCCCGCTCGGGCTATGGGTGACCGCTCGGTGGCCGCCCTCTCCAATTCATCGGCTGACAGGGCGAGGAAGCGCGGCAGGAACCGCGTTACACCATAGAGCGTGATGGCGCAGGACCAAGGCGCCTCCTCGTATGTCGAAGCGAGAAACGTCAGGAACCCGCCATAGCTGAACCCCGCCAGCGCGAAAGATCGTCTGTCGCCGTCGAAGCGGCTCACCCAGTCCAGGCCGCAGTCCACGATGTCCCAGACATCGGTGCGGCCCCACTCTCCCTGATTCGCCCTGTAGTGCTCGTCGCCGTATCCGGAGGTTCCCCTGTAGGCGGGCCTGATCAACTGGTAACCCTCGTCGAGAAGCCGCAGCGCGATCGGGTCGCTGGGGTCTATTTCGGCGCCGGGGCCGCCTTGGACGTACAGCACTGATCGGCCGTTCGGTCTGCGAGGAGCGTACATCTGCACGGGTATGCTGCGTCCGTCCCTGGCGGTGAACCAGTACTCCTCCATCTCGTAGGACGGGACGGCCTCCCTCTGTTCGTCCTCCAGCACGACCTCAGTAGCGCCGCCGTCCACGTTCCACCTGAGGACACGGCCCAACTGGTCCAGGAAGTACACATCATCTTCGCTGGGATCGAACGCCACGGTCGGGCCGATAGTGGCACGGCGTTGAGGCCCGTCCATCTGCAGCACTGCGGCCAGCTTCCCTGATGGGAACTCATACAGGCCAAGGGACTCGTCTGTGGCACAGAGGACTCGCGGGCGATATGGGTCGAAGCAGCCGCCGGTTAGTTCCGGCGCCTCGAGCGACCATGCACGGTCGCCGGTGTCGGCACGGTACGCCACCAGTCTGCGGGTGCCGACTTCGAGCGACTCCGTTGCGAGGACATGCGCGCCGTCGTGGGACCAGCAGTGCCGGCCGATCTTCTGGCTCCACCCGGGTTCCTTACGAAGCTCCCTCGTTGCCAGACCCGCCCTGTCGGTCAGAACGCCCACCTTGCTCATCCCCTCCGGCCCGTGGCGGCGGCGCTCGAATGCTAGAGCCCGGCTGTCAAGGCTCCACTGGGGGAAGCGGTCGGCCGAGTGCCGGCGGTCGGGAGCGACCTGCTCCATCTTCCCGCTGGCGAGGTCGAGAAGGAAGACACTTGGTGGATGGTTCTCAGGGTCCACTGGGACCTTGTAGGCTGAGAAGGCCAGCACCTCGGCGTCCGGCGACAACGCAGGAAACGACGCGTGTGACCCGGCAATATCAACAATAGTCTCGGTCGCGCCGTCAGCGATGCCGTGCCGGTAGACACGTCCGTTACCGAAGCAGAAGACCTGCTCGCCGTCGAGAGAGAATCGAGGGCAGCGTGGCAGGAGACTCGCCGGCACCCTGCTTACAAGCTGCCCGGAGGCCAGGTCGTGCACCATCACCACTGACTGGTCCTCTGTCCGCCGTTCGACGACGAGCCGTCCGGTGGATGGATGAAAGTCGATGTCAGCGAACACGGCTCGGCTCCTGTGTCCTGGAGGGCTTGGGGAAGGAAAGGCGGCGGCATGTGAGAGAATCCGGGCTGGGAGGCGATAGTACCATGCCCGTAGCGACAATAAACGGCTTCGAGATCTACTACCAGGTCGCCGGGTCCGGCGAGCCGGTGCTGTACGTCCATGGCGGCTTCCCGAGCCTGGAATCGGTGCTGATCGACCTTCCCCGCGATGGGAGTGACTGGGGCTGGGAGCACGACTTCGCCGACCACTTCCAGTTTGTCTCCTACGATCGGAGGGGCTGCTACCGGTCTTCCTGTCCAGAGAAGGGGTTCGAGCTGGGCGACAACGTGAAGGACTTGGAACTCCTACTCGATGAGCTGGGGCTGCCGTCAGTCCACCTGATCGGGAGCTCAGCAGGCGGTCCCATCGCCATCATGTTTGCCGCAACAAGGGCGGCCAGGATCAGGTCGCTCGCACTCACCGGTACTGCATCGAACCTATTTCGCCATGACGATAGTGTGGGGCTGGTTGTAATGGAACAGGTTGGCTACCTCGAGGAGCTTGGGCCTGAGGCCGCGTTTGACCGTAGGCCGGAAGGCGTGGAGGTCAGTCTCGGCGTCCTGTGGGAGCCTCCCGAACAGGCGGAGCGCGGCACTCTCGATGAGTACTGGGAGCGCCAGCGCCTCTTGAACCGCAGGGCCGATGAGGTCCCTAGGTCGCTGCGGATACGTCACTACGCGGCCGAGTTGAGCGCCATGAAAGGCTATGCAGACGTGGACGTGGCCGAGTATGCGCGGGAAGTCAGCGCGCCCACGCTGGTGCTCCACGGCGGCAACGACCGCGAGGTGCCTGTGGAGTGGGGCAGGGAGCTGGCATGTACCATACCAGGGGCGCGGCTCGAGGTGTTCGACGGAGCGTCCCATTCCCTCGTGATCCGCGACCGCAAGGCGAGGGAACTGGTCATCGATTTCATTCAAGCGGTCGGGGATACGCCACGGATGTGAATGGGCTATCATGTCCCTGACTTTGCGGGAGCCGCATGTGGGTACGTTCACTCATCCCATCACACTCTACTCGGACGATCGGAGCATTGCCGAGACCGTGGACGCCCTGGTGGACACGGGCGCCACGTTCTTAACGATGCCGGCTGACATGCTCGACCGGCTCGGCGTCGAACCCTTCCAGTCCGTGACTCTGCGCAACGGAGAGGTCGAGCAAAGGCGCATAGGGGAGGTACGCGTCCAGCTAGATGGACAGGAGCGGACCGCCGTATGCGTGTTTGGAGAGTCGTCTGCGCCGCCCATAATCGGCGCCGTGACCCTCCAGTCTTTTCTTCTCATCGTGGACACCGTGGAGCATCGCCTTGCGCCGGTCGAGGCTTTGTGGCTATGACCATTGCCTGACTTCGAGCTCGTATCAGACTTCGATCCCACCGGCGACCAGCCGCGGGCTGTCGATAGGCTCTCCACGGGCCTGGACGAGGGGTTGCGCCACCAGACCCTGCTCGGCGTCACCGGCAGCGGCAAGACCTTCACCATGGCCGGCGTGATCGAGCGGCTGAACCGGCCCACCCTCGTCATCGCCCACAACAAGACGCTGGCGGCCCAGCTCGCGACGGAGTTCAAGGAATTCTTCCCCAATAACGCCGTCGAGTACTTCGTCAGCTACTACGACTACTACCAGCCCGAGGCGTACGTGCCGCGCACCGACACCTACATCGAGAAGGAGGCCGACATCAACGAGCAGCTCGACAAGCTACGCCACTCGGCCACCCGTGCCCTGCTGACTCGGCGTGACGTGCTCATCGTGGCGTCGGTCTCCTGCATATTCGGCCTGGGCTCGCCCGAGGAGTACCAGAGCTTCGTGGCCTACGTGCGGAAGGGCGAGCAGCGCAGCCGCGGCCGCCTGATCCGCCAGCTCGTCGACATGCAGTACGAGCGCAACGACTACGACATGGCGAGGGGCAACTTCCGTGTGCGGGGAGACACCCTGGAGATCGTCCCGGCATACGAGGACGAGATGGCCGTCCGCATCGAGTTCTGGGGCGACGAGATCGAGCGCATCGTCCAGCTCGACCCCCTCACCGGCGAGCTGGTGGGTGAGCCCGACGCCGTCGAAATCTACCCAGCCAAGCACTTCGTCACCTCCGACGAGAAGCTCCAGCTTGCCGTGGAGGACATCCAGGCCGAGCTGGAGCAGCACCTCGCCTACATGCGACGCGAGGGCAGGCTGCTGGAGGCCCAGCGCATCGAGTCGAGGACTCGCTACGACATAGAGATGCTGCGGGAGACAGGGTACTGTGCGGGGGTCGAGAACTACTCGCGCCATCTGGCCCAGAGGCAGCCGGGCAGCACGCCGCACACGCTGATGGACTACTTCCCCGAGGACTACGTGCTCTTCATCGACGAGTCGCACATGACCCTGCCTCAGATACGCGCCATGTACGGCGGCGACCAGTCGCGCAAGGAAGTGCTGGTCGAGCACGGGTTCAGGCTGCCTTCGGCGCTGGACAATCGGCCGCTGAACTTCGCGGAGTTCGAGCAGCGCGCCGGGCAGACGGCCTACGTGTCGGCGACGCCGGGGCCCTACGAGTTCGAGCACTCGCAGCAGATCGTCGAGCAGCTCATCAGGCCGACCGGCCTGTCCGACCCGGAGATCGAGGTGAAGCCGACGAGCGGCCAGATCGACGACCTGCTGTACCAGATCCACCTGCGCACGGAGCGGGGGGAGCGCTGCCTTGTGACAACGCTGACGAAGCGGATGGCCGAGGAGCTAGCCGACTACCTGGTCGAAGCCGGGGTCAGGACGCACTACCTGCACTCGGAGATCGACACTCTGGAGCGGAGCGAGGTCCTGCGGGACCTGCGATTGGGAGTCTACGACGTGGTGGTCGGGATCAACCTGCTTCGGGAGGGCCTGGACCTGCCGGAGGTGAGCCTGGTCGCCATCCTGGACGCCGACAAGGAGGGCTACCTGCGCTCGTCCACCTCGCTCACGCAGACCATCGGGCGGGCTGCACGCCACGTGGACGGCAGGGTCATCATGTACGCGGACGTGATGACCGACTCGATGCAGGTGGCCATCGCCGAGACGGACCGCCGGCGCAGCATCCAGCAGGAGCACAACGAGAAGCACGGCATCACGCCCCAGGGCATACGCAAGGCGGTGCATGACATCACCGAGCGCGTGCAGGCCGTCGCCGAGACGAAGGCGCCGTATTCGGCTTCGCCCGACCTGCCCAAGGACGAGCTGCGCCGGCTCATCAAGGAGCTGGAGAAGCAGATGAAGACGGCCGCGAAGAACCTGGAGTTCGAGTCCGCGGCGCTGCTCCGCGACCAGATCGGCGACCTGCGCAAGGTCCTGGCGGACGACCTGGTGAAGCTGAAGTAGGCCCGCGGCGTCGTAGCCCAGGGGCTACTCCGATTTGAGGCGGTCTATCTGCTCGCGGAGGCGCTGAAGCTCGGCCTCGGCAGTCCTTCGGGCCTCGGCCGCTTCGTTGCGCTCGTATATGGCGGCGTCCCGCTCGCGTATGGCGGAGTCGCGTTGGGCTTTGACCTCTACGAAATCTGGCATGTACTCGCCCGCGGCCGGGTCGTAGAACCGCAGCCGGCCGTCGTCCCAGTGCAGCTCCAGCCCCAACACCGGGCTGTGGCCCTGAATCACGCCATCCGTACCGCGACGCAGGGGCAGCGGCTCGTATGCGCCTTCGGTGAGAACCTCGCCGGTCAGTGCCGCGTCGTGGAATTGTCCCCCCGTGGAGTCGAATCGCCAGTACTCGCCCACGCCTTGCCCGGCGTAGATGTCCCGCTTGGTGGTGTAGTCCGCCCTGCCCGTGGTCGACGAGGCGATCTCCAGCACGAATTCCGGCGGCTTGCCCACCTCGTCGATCACGTACCCGTTCCGGTCCAGGATCGCGTCTGGGTCCACTCCGAAGGCCACCAGGCAGTCGGGCTTGACCCAGTCCGACCTGTCCCGCGTATTCCGGCAGAGGTAGCCTTCCCCTCCTACGAAGACATCGGGGCGCTCCCTGAAATGGGCGTCCAGGATGGTGAAGGCTGCGGTTGCGTAGGGGTGTTGCTGCATGTCGATGTATGGGCGCGGCGGGTCCGGGAGCTGCCCTGACTGGCCAAGCTCGCCTGCGTGCTGGGGTTTGAGAATCGGTCTGGTGATCATGTCGAGCCTCGCGTCTGCGAGTGTAGCACAGTATCATGGAGCCGTTCGATCCCACTCTCCCGGGGGCTAGATGACGGCAGAGCGTGTCGAGAAGGCCGAGGCGGTCGCCGTGCAGCTTTCCGAGGAGGAGGCGCTGCCTATCCTGCGGGACGGCGAGGTGATCGGCGGCCAGCAGATACCCTGGAGCTCCAACTACACGTTTCTGCTGAGGATCGACGCCGGCCCCGGGCGGTTCCTGCGCGCGGTGTACAAGCCCAAGGCAGGGGAGCGGCCCCTGTACGACTTCCCCGGTGGCACACTTTATAGGCGCGAGTACGCGGCGTACCTGCTTGGCAGGGCAATCGGCTGGCCGCCCGTCCCCCTGACGCTGATACGCGAGGGCCCGTACGGCGTCGGCTCCATGCAGCTATACGTGGACTCCGACCCGCGCATCACCTACTTCGACCTGGTATCGGACCACGCTGACGAGTTCGGCAGGTTCGCGGCCTTCGATTTGGTGGCCAACAACGCCGACAGGAAGGGCGGTCACTGCCTGCTTGGCAACGACGGCACGATCTGGAGCATCGACCACGGCCTGACCTTCCACCCCGACTTCAAGGTGCGCACCGTGATGCTCGAGTTCTGGGGCGCGCCGCTGCCGGAGGGCCTGCTGCCCGACCTCAGGGCCCTCGCCGACCGGCTCGGATCCTCGGACGCCCTGCGCGACGAGCTGCGCGAGCTGCTGTCAGCCGATGAGGTCGACGAGCTGCTACGCCGCACAGAGGCGGTGCTGGACGATCCCGTCTTCCCTAGCCTCGACCCTCGCCGCAACGTACCCTGGCCGCTGGAGTAGGCGGCTCGGCCTCTTCCCCTACGAGGAGACCTTTGAATAACCGTCATTCCGGCGAAAGCCGGAATCCAGGGGGTGGTGGGCCAGCCTCAGGGATGGCACGTCCAACGGGCGGACACATGGGTCCGTCCCTACCGACGGGGTGTTATGCAAAGATCTCCCGAGGGGGAAGATTGAGCCTGTCCTGAGCTTGCCGAAGGGATGGGGGCTCTCGCACTGTCTAAGAGCAAGGCTGTCCGTCTCACACTAAGTCTGAACCGCTACCCTGACGCGTATGGTCTAGTCACAGGCCGCCGCACCCTTTAGGATTTGCCCTGCGGTAGAGTGGGGACGGAATGGCACGGGTGAACGAGTACATCCGATACGAGCCGGACGGACAGTGTCCGCCCCGGCTGTCGATTGTCGTCGCCCTCCAGGGCGTCGTCCTCGCCCTGTCCAACACGGTCCTGTTCGTCACTATCATGGCCCGGGCCGGCGGACAGGGCGAACAATACCTATCGTGGGCCGTGTTCGCGGGCCTGGCAATCGGTGGTGTCGTCACCGCCCTGCATGCGGGGCGGCTCGGAAGGCTGGGAGCCGGGCACGTGCTCATGAGCGGCGCCGGCCCCCACTTCATAGCGGTCTCCGTCCTGGCAATGACGCAGGGCGGACTCCCCATGCTCACGAGCCTCATAGTCCTGTCGTCGCTGGTCCAGTTCGCCCTGGCCGGGTGGCTCCCGCTGCTCAGGCGAGTCATCACGCCCGTCGTCTCCGGCGTCGCGCTCATGCTGATAGCGGTCACCGTCATGGCCGTCGCGGTTGCCAGGCTGGGCGAAGTGCCCGAGGGAGCCCCGCCGGCCGCGGGCTTGGCCGTCGCTGCGGCGACCCTGGCAGTCGCCGTGGTGCTGGCCATGCGGGCATCGGGGCTATGGCGGCTATGGGCGCCGCTCATCGGGATCGCTTCCGGCTGCGCGGTCGCGGTCCCCTTCGGACTCTACGAACCCCAGAATCTGATCGATGCCCGCTGGCTCTACGTGCCGGACATCGCGGCCTGGCCGGGATTCGACCTCAGTCCGGGCGTGGAGTTCTGGACTCTCCTGCCGGCGTTCCTGATCGTGAGTCTCGTAGTCGCCATCAAGATGAGCAGCGATGGCGTTGTCATTCAGGGGGTGTCACGGGCGACGCCGCAGGCTACCGACTTCCGCCTGGTCCAGGGCGCAGTCAACACCAACGGCCTGGGCACACTCCTGGCGGGCATCGCCGGGACCCTGCCCACGATCGTCTACACGCCGTCCAACGTGGCGCTCATCAATCTCACCGGAGTCGCGGCGCGCAGCGTTGGGTATGCCATAGGCGCCATACTGTTCGTGCTGGCGTTCCTGCCGAAGGCGGCGGCCGTCCTGCTCACGATTCCCAGTCCCGTGATGGGTGCCTTCCTGCTGATGATCATGGGTCTGCTATTCGTGGAGGGCATCAGGATGGTCATCCAGGACGGGCTCGATCCCAAGAAGGCCCTCGTGGTGGGAGTGGCCCTCTCGCTCGGCGTGGGCCTTCAGAGCCAGGATGTCCTGGCTGACATGCTGGGCCAAACGTGGGGCGCGTCTCTCGGCAACGGCCTGACCGTCGGCGTGCTGGCCGCTGTCCTGATGACCCTGTTCATCGAGCTGACCAGCCCGCGCCATACGCGGCTGGAGACCACCCTGGACATGTCCGCGCTGCCCAAGATCGACGCTTTCCTGCTCAGGCTCGCGTCGAGGATCGGGTGGAACGAAGCCTCGACGCAGCGGCTGAGGGCCGCGGGCGAAGAGACGTTGTCCAGTCTGCTGCAGTCCGGTGGTGACCGCGGAGCCGACAGCGCGCCGCGCCTGGTGGTCGTCGCCCGCCCCGGAGAGGCGGTGGAGCTGGAGTTCCTGGCGGTCTTCGACGAGGAGAACATCGAAGACCGACTGGCCCACCTGAGCGAGCAGGCAGAGGTCCCGGCGGAACACGAGATATCATTCTGGCTGCTGCGCCACTACGCTTCTTCAGTCCGCCATCGGAAGTATCACGGCATTGACATCGTTACGGTGCAGGTCGAGGGCTCGCGGTAGCCCGCCTGTCCCGGCATCGTTATACTGGGAGCCGACATAGGGAGCAAGAAGGGAGCGATTGGCATGGCAGGATACGCGATCATTCATGATGAGATTCAGGATCAGGCCCTATTCGCCGAGTTCCGCAGTAGGGTTGGAGCGACCGTGGAGGCTCACGGGGGCAGATACCTGGTGCGCGGAGGAGCGATCGAGGTCATGGACGGCGACTGGGTCCCCGACCGCATCATCGTCATCGAGTTCGACAGCGCCGAGCAGGCAAAGGCATGGCTGACCTCACCCGAGTACCTCGAAATCAAGCAGATTCGGATGAAGGCCGCGAAAGCCAGCGTGCTCATCGTCGAGGGCGTGTAACCCCTCAGTTTCGCCCTGGTGGTCTTGGTAGGGGCGGGTTTCAAACCCGCCCTATGGTTGTGGAACATAGGTCCGGCCCAGAGCTTCTACGCGTCACTTCGACGATTCAGGTCTACTGGCTCAAGGGAGTGAATTGACGATGACGAGTAGCGAGCAGCGTCATGTTGCCCTTCTTCGGGGGATCAACGTCGGTGGCAAGAACAAGCTGCCGATGGCGGACCTGAGGGACATCTTCGCCGCGGCGGGCTGCGAGTCAGTCAAGACCTACATCCAGAGCGGGAACGTCGTCTTCGAAGCATCGCAGGACCTGGCCGGGCGCTTGCCTGGAATCGTGACCGAGGCGATCCGGCAGAAGTTCGGCTACGATACGGCCGTCGTCGTGCGTTCGGGGGAGGAGCTGCGGCAGGTCGCGGCCTCGAACCCCTTCGACACCTCCGGCGACCCGCGGTTCCTTCAGGTCGCGTTCCTAGAGGACGCCCCCAGCGCAGAAGCCGTGTCCAGCCTGGACCCCGAGCGCTCGCCGCCTGACGCCTTCGAGGTGAGGGGGCGCCACGTCTACCTGCACTACCCCAACGGCGTCGCCCGCAGCAAGCTGACGAACGACTACCTCGCCTCGCGGCTGCAGACCGCGAGCACCATGCGAAACTGGCGCACGGTCCTCACGGTGCTGAAGATGGTCGAAGCGCCTTAGCGTGGCCTAGGGGATCTGCACGACGTGGACTCCCTGGGTCCTTTGGCACACTTCGATCAGAGATAGCCGTTGATCATCCAAAAGCCCAAGCACCTCGGCCCGGAATACGCCGACCAGTTCAAGGACACGAGCGTAGCCGGTGCCTACGTCAACTATCCGCCCTACTCCGCCGAGGTCTTCGAAGTACTCGCCGGCCTGGTGTGTGACGAGCCCCGGATAGTACTAGACATCGGGTGCGGGACGGGCGACGTGGCGCGGCCGCTGGCCCCTCTCGTGGACAGGGTCGATGCGGTGGACCAGTCGAGGGCCATGATCGAGATCGGCCGCTCACGGCCTGGAGGCGACCAGCCAAACATCAATTGGGTCTGCCAGGGCGCCGAGGACTTCCCGTACGATTCCCGGTACAGTCTCATCGTGGCCGGCGCGAGCCTTCACTGGATGGACTGGTACGAAGTGCTGCCCCGGATGGCCGGTGCCCTGTCGGACCGCGGCTGCCTGGCAATCGTTGGGGGGCGAGGGATGGACGCCGCGCCCTGGGTTGACGACCTGAACAAGATCGTCCCAAGGTACTCGACCAACCAGGACTTCGCGCCCTACGACCTGGTCGATGAGCTCGAGTGCCGCCAGCTCTTTACGGTCGCGGGCAGAAGACAAACGGCGCCCCAGCAATACTCGATGACCGTCGACCGGTACGTGGAGCTATTCCACGCGCGCAACGGCTTCTCGAGAGAGCGCATGGAACCCGGGTCCGCGAGCGAGTTCGATGCTCACGTCCGCGAGATTGTCGCTCCGTACGTGCACCGAGACACTCTCACCTTCGACGTGACGACTAGGATCACCTGGGGACGACCGTCGTCCAGCTGAACGAGACCATCTCCCTGGGTTCCGCCCCGGGCCAGTGGAGGACTCCAGGCTGCCGGCCACACGAGGGACAAGCAATGTCGTCTAGTGAGTTCGGAACCTACAAGGCCGTCATCGAGAAGTGCTTCCCGGACCTTGCCGTGGACTCCATCAAGCTGACTGGTGAAGGATTGGACAATCTGGCCCTAGCCGTCAACGGCGAGTTTGTCTTCCGGTTCCCCAGGCATGCGGAAGGTGCCGCAAAGATAGAAATCGAGGCGGCCTTCCTACCCGAGCTGCAAGAGGGGCTCGACGTCCGTATACCCAGCCCGGGGTTCGTCGGGACCGACCCAGGCACCGGCCTCACCTTCTCTGGCTATAGGTGGATAGAGGGCGTCCCGCTGGAACCGGAGGTACTGCTCGGCCTTGATCGGGGGGTGCAGAGGAGCCTGACGGAACAGATCGCGCGCTTCCTCGGGCATCTGCACTCCTTCCCTGTGGACCAGGCAGGGCTGCTTGGCCTGGAGGCCAACGACTTCGAAGCCGACTATGCCGGCGACCTGCAGCCCATCAGAGAGCTGCTGTTGCCCAGGCTTGAGAAACACGAGCGCGAGTACGTCGAGCAGCTCTACGACGACTACCTAAGCTACCCTGGCAACTTCGACTATGAGCCGACGGTGATACACGCCGACTTGAGCCCGGAGCACATCCTCTACGATCCGGCCGCGCAGGTTATCGCGGGGGTCATAGACTGGGGCGACATCGAAATCGGAGACCCGGACTACGAGTTGAATTGGCTCTATGGGAGCTATGGAGCCGGATTCCTGCAGACGTATCTGACCTTCAACTCCCATCCCGCGCCCTACAGGCTGCTGCGGAAGCTTCGATTCTTCCATCGCGCCAATACCGTCGTCGACATCCTCATAGGCTTTCACAGGGATGATCCTGCGACCGTAGAACGCGGAATTGCCGCTCTGAAGCTACAGGTAGAATCGGACGCGTCCTAATCCCGAATCTTGGGGAGGACATCCCAACAATGTGCGACGTACGTTCGGCCTGAGCGTGCCTGTCCTGAGCCGGTCGAAGGGTCGAAGGCCAGTGCTCCGCTGAAGCCCCCTTGATGAGTACCCTCTCCGACCCCCGTATTCGGCGAGGCCAGCAGTCGTCAGCGTCGTGGGCGCAGGTTGCGGGCCACGTGGCGCGTGATGCTCGGGCTGCCGCACAGGAGGGAGCTGCGCCACCGGCGCATGCGGTCGAGGGTGACGCCTTCGCCCCAGTCCGGGAAGAAGGACTCGAGATCGGACCACTCCATGCTGGAGGGCACGAGGGGGATGCGACTCGGGCGGCGCTCGGCCATCATGACTAGGCCCCCGGCCTCGGCGACCAGCACCGACCCGGCTGCGGCGTCCCACAGGTGGGGCGCGCCGGTGAACGCGTACTGGACGACGCCGCGCGCCGCCATGGCCAGCTCGTAGACGGTGCTGCCCGTGAACCTGATCTCTCCCGTCCGGCCCTGCATGGGAGCGCCGAACCTGAACGCGCTGCGGAACGACTCCGGCAGGGTGGACAGCCTGGCTGGCACGGGCTCCGGGTCGTCGGAGAGGGTGATCCGCTCTCCGTTCGCGTAGGTCCCGCCGCCCCTGCGGGCGTGCAGCACCACTCCCTCCGCCTCGCCCGGCCAGGGTATGAACACCGCCCCGGCCACGGGAGCGCCCCTGTACAGCACCCCTATGGACGACGCGAACACGGGCAGCCCGTTCATGAAGTTCTTCGTGCCGTCCAGCGGGTCCAGGACCCACACGTAATCGGGAGCAAGGCCCTCCCCGGGGTCCTCGTCCTCCTCGCCCACTATCCCGTGCTCCGGGTACGCCTCGGATATCGCCCGCACCATGTCGCCCTGCGCCTCCCTGTCGACGTTCGTGACGGGGTCGCTCTCACCCTCGTCCTTGAAGTCGATGTCCAGCGGCGAGCCGAAGTAGCCCATCAGGGTCTGCCCGGCCCGCCGCGCCATCCGGACAGCATGGTCCTCGATAGCCGCCAGCGTCGAATCGTCGGGAGGATGTGATGAATCGGCTTGGTGTGACATTCGGGAAAGTATACACGCAGAGGGTCCGGGCCTGTGGGGAAATCCAGCACATGTAACCCCCGGGCGGTAGGGGCGGACCCATGTGTCCGCCCGCTGGATCCGCCATCACCGAGGCTGGCCCCAGCCCCACTTTTCGCCGGAATGACGGCTGATGCAAGGTCTCCCTGCGCGGGAGCGACGCTTATACGCCCCAATTGGCTGCGCTGCTCTCTTCCCCCAATGCTGACCTCTTCCCCCAATTTGGAAGCCGCGTGGCGCCACACCGTCATACCGGCGAAAGCCGGTAGGTGGATTCACATTTCAAGTGCAACACTTGGTGCATAAAGATTTCTGCCGGGGTCTTGTAACCCAGGCACTTGCGCGGGGTATTGTTGTAGGCTTGGATCAAGTTTGTGAACTGGTCGTTTGGCAGAGCCGTCAGGTCTGTCTTGCGGGGCAGATTTCGTCTCAACCGGCCGATGGCGTTTTCGATGCCTCCCTTCTGCCAGGGAGAGCGGATGTCGCAGAAGAAGGTTTCGATGCCCAGATCGTGGAGTTGGTGATGGAGGGCGAACTCGGTGCCATTGTCGAAGGCAACGGACCTTCGACAATGGGGTGGCAGCTGGCCTAGGATCTGGGCCATAGCGTCGGCGATGGGGCCGGATGCCTTGCCGGGTGGCCGGACCGCAATGAGGATACGCGAGTGGCGTTCGTGCATGGCCAACACCGCATGTCCATAGGTTCTGAACAGCATCAGGTCCGCCTCCCAGTGGCCAGGAGTGCGGCGGTCTGCGGCGCTTCGTGGACGCTCGGCGAGGGGTCGTCGCATAGCAATGAAGGATGCAGGACTGCCACCTTTGCGTCCCCGCCAACCCCGTTTCGACTTGGCACGAGGGAGGTAGTGTCTCCAGGCATAGTCCTGCGTGCGGGCAAGCTGGCCGTAGATGAACCGGTAGATGCTCTCATGAGAGATGACCACTCTGCCAGCCTGCAACTTAAGCCGACCGGCGACCTGCTCTGGAGACCAGCCCTGTGCGAGGTGTGAGAGCACTCGTGAACGGAGAGTATCGTCCCGCTCCATGCGCGAACCGCGCCACCTTCGGGCACGCGCCTGCTGGTCGGCATACACTGGCTTGTACCCACCGGTCTGTGACCCATTGCGCTTCAGCTCCCGAGCAACTGTTGATGGCGAGCGATCCAGACCTGCAGCGATTTGCCGGATCGAGCGACCCTCGGTTTGTAGCCGGGCAATCTCACACCGCTCTTCAATGGTGACATGTCCATAACGCTTTCCCATGGCAACACCTTAACCAGGTGTTGCACTTCGTTTGTGAGTCTAGAGTATCCAGTCCCCGGCCCCTTGGACAACAGCCGGGTCTCCCTGCGCGGGAACGACGCCTTATACGCCCCAATTGGGTGCGCGGCGACGCTGGCGGTGAGCTAGGAACAGAGCTTCATGAAAGAGCCACAAAAATAGTCCGAATTTATAGTTGACGGCGCGTCAGCCCGATGCTACAAGTATATTATTCATGAGTTCTAATTCATGTTATCTGCGTGCCAGGGGCGTCTTCGGGCGGCCCTGGCAGCCGTCCAGGGAGGAGTCGAAGGATGCAGTCTGCCGGATCACTTGAAGCGCCCAGCGCGGTCGCTGCTGGGCGCACGGAACCTCGTGCCGGGGCCGTCCGCAGGGCGATGGCGCCGGGTGCCCGTCGAATTCGCGGACTTGGAGCCCCGCGGCGGCTGCACACGCTGGACTCCCTCTACCACCGCGACTTCCGCCTGCTGTGGACGTCGACCCTGACGACCGGGGCGGGCTTCTGGACGCACCTCCTTGTCGTCGGCTGGCTGGGCTACAGCCTGACGGGTTCCCCGCTCATGACGGCCCTCCTGATGGGCATCGACGCCCTGCCGTTCCTCGTCGTCAGTCCCATCGGCGGCGTGATCGCCGACTCGTGGGACCGCCGCAAGCTCATGGTCGTAGTGTCCTCGTACCAGGCGGTGGTTACGGCGGCGTTCGCCGGGCTGCTCGCTCTCGACATGGTCGCGATGCCGGTGCTGTTCGGGTACGTGCTTGCGATGGGCGTGTCGTGGGCGATGTGGGATCCCCTGCGCACTGCCGTGATCCCGACGACCGTGCCGAAGCGGTCGCTGGTCAACGCGTTTGCGCTCAACATAATGGCGTTCAACGGCTCCAGGCTGATCATGCCCACGCTTGCAGGCGTAGTGCTGGCCCTGGCGGGCCCCGTGCCCGCACTCGCCGCCGGCAGCGTGCTCTACGTGCTTTCGGCCTTAGCCGCGACCAGGGTCGCGGTTCGCCGCGCAGCGAACGAGGGACCGCGCCGGGGTCCGGCGAGCCAGCTCGCCGAGGGTGCGCTCTTCATCCTTCGCGAGCCGGTGCTGCTGGGACTGATGATGATCGTCGTCACGATGGTGCTGCTGCTGATGCCCGTCATGAATGGCCTGATGCCTGTGTACGCGGCGAAGGTATTCGGCGCCGGACCGAAGGGGCTGGGCCTGCTGATGACGTCGCTGGGCGTGGGCACAGTCCTGGGCGCCGCGGTCGTCGCCACCATACCGACCCCGCGTAACAGGGGAGTCGCGATCGTTGCCGCGCTCGGCGTGGTGGTGGTCGCGCTCATAGCGCTGACTCGCGTGACCTCGGTGGCGGCGGCGATGCCCGTCCTGGTGGTCATGGGCGCGGCTCTGTCGGGCGGGTTCGCCATACAGGGGGCCTGGATCCAGACGCTGGTGTCGGACGAGCTTCGGGCCAGGGTGGCCTCCCTGAGCGCGATGACGGTCGCCCTCTACCCGGTCGGGAGCCTGCTGCTGGGCGGCATCGCCGAGATAACGAGCGTGCAGACTGCGACACTCGTGTCGGTGGGGTTGGGCACGGCCCTCGTGGGCGCGGTCCTGTTCGCCGTGCCGGCTATCCTGAAGCCTACGCGCAACCCCTAGCCCACTCCGTCGTTCCTGCGAAGGCAGGAACCCAGAGGGGTGCCGGGGAAGGGCTCTCCCTCCCCTGGCCGAGCGGCTTGAAGGTACGTTCGGCCTGAGCTTGCCGAAGGGCCGAAGGGTCGAAGGGTCTCCGAAGGGCCTAGGGGTCGCTGAGGCGCTTGGCTTCCTGCCACAGCGCCTCTTTGGCGTCCAGGTCGAGGGACTTCAGCTCGACGCCCCGCTCGCGGGCCAGGGTTTCCATGGTTGCGAAGCGCTGCCTGAACCGCTCGTCTGCCGCCCTCAGCGCCGCCTCGCTGTCGATGTCCATCCACCGGGCGGCGTTGACGACCGAAAAGAGCAGGTCGCCCATCTCCCGCTCCCGCTCCTCATCGTCCTCGACCTCAGCAAGCTCGGCGAGCTCCTCTGTCACCTTGTCCAGGACCCCGCCGGCGTCCTCCCAGTCGAACCCGACCCCTGCCGCGCGCTGCTGGATGGCGTGGGCCTGCGCCAGCGCCGGCAGCGACTTTGGGATGCCGTCCATGATCGAGCCCTCGTCGTCCTCGCCCTTCTCGGCCCGCTTGAGGTCCTGCCAGTTGTCGAGCACCTCCCGCGCGCCCGAGGCCTTGGTGTCCCCGAAGACGTGTGGGTGGCGCCGCACCAGCTTGTCGATGACCGACTGGAAGACGGCGGCCTCGTCGAATCGGCCCTCATCCTTCGCCATGTGGACCTGGAAGACGAGGTGGAACATCACGTCGCCCAGCTCCTCGGCCAGCGCCCCGGCGTCGTCTCCTTCGATCGCCTCCAGCAGCTCGTAGGTCTCCTCGAGGACGAAGTGCCTCATGCTGGCGCCGGTCTGCTCCCTGTCCCACGGGCATCCCTCCGGGCCGCGCAGGCGGGCCACCAGCGCCTGCAGCCCGGCAAACGTCGGCGGATATGTCTCCATGACCGGCCTCTCTTGTCCCTTCACCCGAGCGATAAACTGAGCGGATGTCGTCACCGGCGCCGTAGGGGCGGGTTTCAAACCCGCCCTCCCCATGCCCCACCAATTGTGGGGATAGACTTGCGATGGTCGATTGTGCGCCTATACTAGCGTGTCTGACCCCGAAGGGAATACAGACCGGACCAGAGGAGGACGCGACTGACCATGGCTACAGTATTGAGGACGACCTTCGACAAGGGGCCCGAGCGCTGGTGCTCGTACGACTACCACATGAGCGTGCTGGGCCGCAGCAACATCTTCGTCCTGACCACACACGAGACTTCGGGAGGCGTGAACGGCTCCGGTTACGTGTGGGCCGACGAGCACAGGTGGAGCGCCGATACGCCCGAGGCGCCGGTCTCGGTCCTGCCGCTCATCTACTACCGTACCTGGGACGACGAGGGCACGGTGGACCTTCGCGGCGCGGACGTGTCCGTGTACCTTCGCGGCGACGGCCTGGAGCTGGACGGCGCGAGCTGCTACTTCTGGGTAAACATGGCCGGGACGAGGTGGCACTACACGTCGAACCCCCTGGAGATCAGCGACGGCCGCTGGGCCGACGAGCCGCTCAGGTTCACCCTCGAGAACGACGAGTCGCTGTGGCACATGAGCTGGACGGCGCTGGCAGACGGCCCGACGCCCCTCGACACCCTGCTGAGAGATGCCATCAGCTACGGCTTCTCGTTCGTCGGATTCGGACAGGAGCCCAGGGGTCGGGTGTCGATGGACGAGCTGGAGATCTCACTCGCTTCCGGGTAGCCGACTACGACAGGTGGGCGGGTCCGGGCACACGCCGTCCGACGACGCTTTACCCATTGCGCGGGCGCTGGGCGAGGACTTCGACCGCCTGCATCCGGCAGTGCGGAGACACTACCTCGAGCCTTCGGTGGATGCGAGCGGGGTTATGGACACTGTCCGAGTGGATCCGTTGGTCAGGCCGCTGGCGATGCTCTCATACGCGCTCTTCCGGGCCCCGGTCCCCCGCGGCGGCTCAGACGTGGGGTTCACCCTGAGCAACCGGACCGACACCGAGGGCACGATGCGCTGGCTCCGTGTATTCGGGGGCAGCCCGAATTTCCCCAGGGACGTGACGTTCGAGTCGCAGATGTCATTCCTCGGCGCACACAGGATCGTGGAGACCACGAGGCACGGCCTCGGCATCGAGTCCAGCGTGAGCGTCGGCGACGACGGGAGCCTCATCTACGACATCGATAGATACGTGCTGAGGGTGCCAGCGCTTGGGCTGGCGGTCAGGTTCCCCACCTGGCTCTCGCCCTTCGGGGGCGGCCGCATCACCGAGACCGGCGAGGACGAAGACTGCTTCACGGTCGACTTCCAGATGTCCCACCCACTCCTGGGCCGCACCATCGCCTACTCCGGCCGCTGCCGTATGAAGTAGCGCCGCTTGGCCCTTGTGCCCCACAGCGCGCCTGCTAGACTGGACGCCATGCGTGTATTGAAGATCGCTGCCGCCGTGGTGTTCGTGGCATTCGTGCCGCTGCTGCTCATCTCCACCAACGTGCGGCTGGTGATCAACTTCCCCGGTCTCTACAGCTACGGGTTCGACCGGTACGACATCCCCAGGCGGACTGGCATCGAGCGCGCGGAGCTGATCGACGCCGGGCGGCAGATCCGCACCTACTTCAATGACGACACCGAGCTGCTGGACGTGCGTGTGCGCGTGTCCGGCGTCGAGCGAAGCATCTACGGCGAGCGAGAGGTCCTGCACATGCGCGACGTGAAGGGGCTCGTGCAGGGCGTTTACGCCGTGCAGTACGTCGCCGCCGCGTACATGGCCGTGTTCCTGGCGGTGGCCGCGTGGATGATGAGGCGCGGGGCTGTCGCCCTGACCGTGCGCCTGCTGTCCTACGGCGGCCTGGTCACGCTTGGCCTCGCCGTGCTGGTCGGAATCGGCTCGCTGGTCGGGTTCGACAGGCTGTTCCTCGCGTTCCACATCGTCAGCTTCAGCAACGACCTGTGGCAACTCGACCCCCGGCGCCACATGCTGCTGGCCATGTTCCCTCAGGGCTTCTTCTTCGACGCCACTATGCTCATCGCGCTGCTCACGGTGGTGGGGGCATGGCTCCTGGCATTCGCCGGGTGGCTCCAGCGCAGGTGGGAGGGTAGCTCACCACAGAGAGCACAGAGGTGATGTAGGCCCAGCTACGTTCCCTCGCCTCGCTATTCAATTGTGTGGCGGGTTCGCGTCACCCGGGGGGCGAGCGGCCCGGGTGCGTGGAGTCGATGGGCGCACCGTAAGCGTCCGGGTCGTGGCGGTGCGCCACGAGCTTTTCCCTGATTCTGCGCCTGGCTGGGATTAGCTCCGCCGGTGCGGGGATGTCGTCGTTGTCCTCGGCGGCCCCTTCGACTGGTCCCTCGGCAGTGGCCAGGACAGGCTCATGGTGAACCGGGCTGGGATGGGAACGCCTCCCCTCGCCGCCCCTCTGGGTCCCCCGTATCGAGTACGGGGCAGGCTCTGCCTTCGCAGGAACGACGGTAGTGTGGGCGGGCGCGACGGTAGTGGTCGTTGTGTCCGGGGAGTCACCCTCACCCCAACCCTCTCCCGTCAAGGGAGAGGGGGAAGAGTCACCCTCACCCCAACCCTCTCCCGTCAAGGGAAAGGGGGAAGAGTCACCCTCATCCCCGTATCGACCCTTCAACGGGCTCAGGAGGGGCAGGCTCTTCAACGGGCCCAGGGCAGGCTCTGTCTTCGCAGGGACGACGATTTTGCGGGCGGGAACGCCGGACGTGTGGGAGCGGTGCTCGTCGCGGAGTATGTGTGAGATGAGCTCCTTTGCGGCGGATATGCGGTGGTTGGGCTTGAAGCTGTCGTTCCTGCCCTCCATGACGTCGTCGAGGAACTCGACGATGGCGTCTCCGTCACGGGTCTGGCCTCGGACGAGCTTGATCATGAGGTCTTCGTCGACCGCCGAGAGCACGGCGAAGAAGTCTTCCGTGAGCAGGGTGAGGAAGTCAGGCGTAAGGTGGGGCGCGGCGTAAGGTGGCCCGGCAGGCGGGCTCTGGTCCTTGCGGGGGCGTGGGCCGCGTTTGCGGCTCTCGCAGTGGTCGCAGGTTTCGTCGCCGTGCTCGGCGATGAACTCGGCGGCCTTCTTGTACCCGTATTTTACGAGCTGCTTGGCGGCGTCGATCCTGTGGCAGAGCCTGGCGTCATCGACCCTGCCCTCCATGAGGTCGAGGAAGAAGTCTATGATGCGTGCGCCGTCGTCGGTTTTCTGGCGGACGATTTCCGCGATGGTGGGCGGCCTCCGCTCCACGATTGTTTCTGTGATAGGCACATATGTGTCGTACATGAGTGCTATTATGCGTCAGGGTTGGTTGGTTGTCAAGAGGGGATTTCACCGCGGAGGGCGGGAGATCCAACATACCTGATCCTCCCGGTCACGATTTCCCTTTGACACCTACAGACTATCTGTGCTACGGTCAATACTAATTCCAAGATAATCGTCAGTCCAAGTCCCGAACATAGGAGTGAGCATTGGCCGATAAATCCAAACAGAGCCCTAGGCCCACTAAGCCAACCAGCGGGCCAACAGCCGCGCCTGGAGAAGAAAAGCCCATCACGATACCGCAGCCGACCATGATCAAAGCCACCGCACCAGGGGCAGACAAGTCGGAAACCAAGATTGAAGAGTCGAAGAAGTAAGAAGATGTTGACACTTCGTATCATTCCGAGCGCCGCGAGGAGTTAAGTCGTCCGCCCAACGATTGCGGTGCGCCCTGCAGGCGGCAACGCTCAGTTTTCTCGCTACGCTGCGCTACGTTTAGAGTGTCAGAGTGGGCACTTGACCGGATTATGGATCCGATCAAGTGTCAACACATCCTAGAGGGAAGCGGCAACAATCCAAGCAATGAGAAACAGAGTCTCGAGACCGAGGAGTGCTATGCTCCAGGTCAGCCAATTGGCTTTTCTCGTAGCCACACTGAGATTGTGCTGGTAGGCACGTTGCAGGACTGCCCAACGGACTTCTCTCGCTCTACCCGGGGGCTGCTCCCAGTAGTTGGTCATATCGCGAGGGTCAGAACAATGCTCGTATTCCTTCGGAATCAAATGCCATAAGGAAGCGACAAAGTTGACTAACCAAGTCAGCGACAAGAGCGCAAACAGACAGAGAACTAACTCGCCCTCAAAGGGCTTTATGTCACGAGCAGAAACAAGAGCCACGGATACACCAATCAATATAGTTGACGAGGACAGAACTCCGATAAGCTTTGTATCCGTACTAGTACCTTGCCGCCTAAGTTCGTCAGGTCCATCCTGAAACCAATCCAAAGTCATTCTTTTCGTTTTGTCATGCATACTGCTATCTCCTAGAGCAGCTTCCTTACGGCGTCCTCGACGGCTTGGCCTTCGGGGGAGGTGCGGAGCCAGCTGCGGAGCTCGCGGCGGGCTATGGTGACGGTGACGCGGTCGCGCTCCTCGCGCAGCCGGGCAAGCTGGCGGGCCGCGCCCTTTGCCGCCGCCTTGCCGGCCTCCGACACCTCGGTGTGCAGCGGGTCGCCGGGGTCGAAATCGGGGATGGGCAGCTTCCACAGGTGCTTTTGCAGGTCGCGTGCTCCGAACTGACCCTTTGACATCAGCGGCGTCACCGTCTCGTAGAGGACATTACTGTTGATGACTGACAGCAGGTAGTTGGCTTCCTGAGTATCCTTGCACGTAGTCCAGAATACCTTGTGGTCTAGTAGCGCGTCGTCGTCACCCAGCAACGCTGCTGTTGGCTGTCCAGATTTTGTGTAGACAACTCGCACTGGTCGGCCACCGGGGTCCTGTTGCCATGCCAATTGCGATGACAACTTGCCGTAGTAGTCCAGCTGTCCCAACAGGTCCAGTTTGTTGGCGGCTGCCTTGTTCTCCTCCCACACACGACTCACGGTTCTCCACCGGTCTCGCATCCGTCTCTCCAGTCCTCCAATACGTATGCCCCCGACTCCATGCTCGTCAGCAAGAATCTCGAACTCCCCACTCTTCAGCGGCAAGAGCGCCTTGAGCGGCTCTAGGGTCGCGTAGGGGACCACGGTCTCGCCAAGGTGGACATTGAAGAGGTGCTGGGTTTCGACGGTCTGGCCTGTAATGGCGGCGAGGTCAAGATCTCGCCACGGCTGCTTGTCCTGGGAACCCCATCTTGGATTCACCGTCACGGTCTGGCCAGCCTGAATGGTGGCCGGATTCTCGGCCTCCTCCACCAAGAACAGGCGGCGCGGATAGATTGTTGCCCCATCCAAGGAGTAGTCTGCGTAGGGTGAATCACCCGTCTTTGAAGTGTCGGTGATGCCAGTCTTCAGCCGGCTCACGCTTGCCGTACCTGTCTTGCCTAGCCAGAGCTCCACCTCCCCCGCCAACGGTGTTGCGTCGCCATCCTCACCCTCGTACTTGGCGAAGACGACGGATGCCGGGATTGGGAAGAAGATATTGGGCTTCAGTTCTTCGAGATCCCAGGGGGTCTTGTGACTAAAGTCGACCGCCAATACGCGGCCGGGCGTGCGGTTCCTTCCACTGCCGACCGGTTTCGCCCGCCATGCGCCCGTCCGCCATTTGGTGTACTGGCCTGCCTGGAGGGCGCTGTGGGGCATCACCATTCCGATTGTGCCGCCGCGCTTCAGGTAGAGATACACGCTGCGGGCAAAGAAGAGCCCCGCGACGTCCTGGTGAGTCGCGTAGTGTCCGCCCGCCCAGATTCCGTAGGTGTCCTTGCTCTGCCGCTCCAGCTCGGTCCGCAGCGTGCTGACGGTCTGGTTGTAGTTGATCCAAGGGGGGTTGCCGACTATGACGTCGACCTTGCTGCGGTGGAGGGCGACTGGGCGGACGAGGTTGCGGGTGTAGTAGGCCCAGATGTGGTCGCGCCCCTCGCGGTGCAGCATCTGCAGGGAAGCTATGGTCCGCTCCAGGGCTTCCCGCTCGTTGGGGTTGGCAATACCGTGGTCATCCAGGGCGAAAGTCGGGTCGTCGCCGCTCTCGACAGCCTCGGCCACATCTCCCATGAGTGCGTCGAAGGTCTCCGCCCGCTCAACCAAACTGATAGGGAAGACGAGCTCGGTGTTTTGGTCGTCTTCAATTGGGATGGTGACTTCATGCTGAGCGAACATGTCATCCGCCCTGTACCGGAGCTGGAGAGCGTCGCCCAGGTAGACGGGGACGGTTATGTCGGCTGCGAGACCGTGGTCGGCGGCGGCCTGTATGGCGGGCTGGGCTGCGAGGACCCAGGCGGACCGGGCGAGGTGGACGGCGACCGGATGCACGTCGATGCCCGCGACGGCGGTGCGAAGCTTCTCCAGGACGTCTTCGGGGTGGAGGTAGGGGTCGTTGGAGGCGGCATCGATGAAGTGGTTGACTGCCTCAGCGATGAAGGCACCCGAACCGCAAGCGGGGTCGAGCACGCGCTGCTTTAGCGGTTCGTCCACGATCTCCTTGACCATGGTCCGGGCGAGCCAGTCGGGGGTGTAGTACTCGCCGAGCTGGCGGCGCTCGTCGGGCGGGATGACGGTCTCGTACATGATGGCGGCGATGTCGTTGGGGGACTTGCGCCAGTCGAACCGGGAGACGCGCCGGGCCAGGGTCCTGAGCATGGGCTTGCCGCCGACCTCATTGGGCCAGGCGAAGAAGTCGGACTCGACGATGCCCTGCAGGCCGGTCTTGCTGCGGAACTCGCGGCCATGGAGCAGGTCCTCGGCGTGGGACTCGGCCAGTGCGTATATGTCGATGCCGAAGTAGGCCTGGACGACCATGCCGACGAGGGCGGTGAGGTAGGTGTGGCGGACGAACAGGTCGTCCATCTCCTCGTGGGAGTTGGCGATCTCGCCGAGGGCGGCCCTGAGCAGGTCCTCCCAGAGCTGCCGCTTGACCCTGATGGTGTTGTAGCCGGAGTACTGGTCGTACAGGGCCTTGAGCACGGCAATGTCGCGCTGGTAGGAGGGGCTGTTGGGGCCGAAGTGGGCCGCTACGGTCTCGCGGGTGGGCTGCTTGTCCTCCTCGGCGGAGAGGGCGTGGTCGCGGAGCCACTCGTAGAGGGTGAGCCAGCGGTCGGGGTCGTCCAGGGTGAAGGCGTAGGGCGGCGCGGTCTTCACGGGCCCGGCATCGGGCCAGCGCAGGAGCCAGTGCTTGCCGTCGGTGAGGATGCCCATGCGGACGCGGCCCTGCTTCTGGGACTGGGCCAGGTAGTCGTCGAGCTGGTCGACGTAGTCTGGGTTGGGTACGAGGCCGCCGGTGGAGCCGATCCTGCGCTTGGACTCGATGAAGGTGTCGAGGGCGGTGAGGTCGACGGCTCGGCGGGAGCCCTGGGCGGGCGGGTTTTCCTCGACGATCTGGTCACTCGTGGCGAGGCGGGTGGCGATGAGGAAGTCGCGGACGGCGGTGGTGATGTTGGCCTCGGGCTCGCCGAGGTCGTGACGCCGCAGCATCTCGGAGGCGGCTGCGAGGGGTGCGGGGTCGTTGTAGTCGAGGTGGTCGGGTGCGTGTGGGCCGGTCATTGCGGGGTCTATTCTAATGCACGTGGTCTTGGAACGACGGTGGTGGGGCTCGCCCGATGGTCACAGGCAGGCTCAGGACGAACGGTTGGGAGCCTCGCCCTGCGCCCCCTGCGGTCAAGTCCTGCGCGGGAACCACCCATGGCGGTTGTGGCCGGCACACCAGGGGTGGAAAATGGGCGTCGAGTTTTCCCGTTGCAGCATGGTCGGCAGCGACCGGGGAAGGGCGGGTTTCAAACCCGCCCCTACAGAGTCGCGCTGCGCGGTGGTTATGTTGGCTTCGGGCTCGCCGAGTTCGTGACGCCGCAGCATCTCGGAGGCGGCCGCGAGGGATGCGGGGTCGTTGTAGTCGAGGTGGTCGGGCGCGTGGGTGCCGGTCATTGCGGGGTCTATTCTAAGGCATCTGGTTGGGGGTGCCGCTTTCGCCCCAGGGTTCAGGCTCCGATTCGCTCCCCGGCCCAAGGTGCGAGGGCGACTCGGCGAGTCGCCCCTACGGGAGTGGTCTCTGGGTTGCGGCTCGGGAAGGGCGGGTTTCAAACCCGCCCCTACAGAGTCGCGCTGCGCGGTGGTTACTCAAGGGTCTCCTCCGAGCGAACGGCTGAGGGGATGCCGTTTCAGGCTCGTGTGCTACACTCCGTAGCCGCTATGGGCAACGTAGATCTGGACTTCAGGCCGTCGGTCCCCGTGCTGGACGCCAACGTGTCTCTCGGGCGGCGGCACGACCGGCCCGTCACCGTGGACACGGCCGACGGCGTGCGGAGCGAGATGGACCGCGCGGGCATTGGGCGGGCGCTCGTGTATGCGCCCCACGCGGCGACCTACGACTCCGTGGAGGGCAACTCGATGCTGATGGAGTCGGTGCGGGGCCGCGCCGAGTTCGTGCCGCAGTTCATGTGCAACCCCGCGTTCGACGATCTGGACACGGTCGCGGCGCACGTCGAGGCCGAGGGCGTCACGTCCGTCAGGATGCTGCCCGGCGTCCACAACTACCCGTTCCGCGACTGGGTCGTCGGGCCGTGGCTCGACTGGCTCGCCGACGCTGGCATCCCAGTGTGGCTGCCGGTGGAGCACGAGGTGCTGGACACGGCGCACGCCATCGACCCGCGCGACGTGTACGAGACGCTGTCGGCTCGCCCGGACGTCAGGGCGGTGCTGTGCGAGGCCAAGTACAACGACGCCTCGTGGGCGCTTCCGCTGGTGCGGGCCCTGCCCAACCTGGACTTCGAGCTGTCACGGTTCGTGGTGACGGGCGGGATCACGTCGGCGGTCGACGCCATCGGCCCCGAGCGGGTGCTGTTCGGGTCGCGCTTCCCGGACATGGCGATGTCGCCCCAGCTCTACAGCCTCCACCACTGCGGGCTGAGCACGGACGCGCTGTCGGCGATATGCGCAGGCAACGCAGAGCGTCTGCTGGGGGTGGGCTGACGTGGACACGCCGGTGGTCGACTTCCACACGCACCTGGGCAACTGGGGCCGCCACGCCGTTGACGGCGACATCGACCGGTACCTGGAGATCATGGACTACGCCGGGATCGACCTGGCGTGCATCAACTGCATCTTCTACGGCGACGCCCGGTACGCCAACGACCTGGTGGTCGAGCTGTGCTCGCGGCGGCCCGACCGCTTCGCGCCGGTCGCGTTCGTCACGCCGCACTACCCCGACGAGGCGATCAGGGAGCTGGAGAGGGCGTTCGGCGAGCTTGGCATGAAGTACCTGAAGATCTACCCGGACTACTTCCGCAAGCCGAACGACGACCCTGCCTACTTCCCGATCTACGAGTGGCTGAACGAGCACAGGCTGCCGGTGATGATGCACGGCGGGTACTCATTCGATCCGCCGGGAGTGACCCTGAGGGGGCGTTTCACCGCGCTGTCGAATCGCTTCCCGGACGTCAAGTGGGTGCTGGCCCACGCCGGCGGCAGCCCCGGCGATGGAGCCGTGGAGGCCGCGCGGGCGGTCCCGAATCTCTACCTGGAGACGTGCGGCTCCGGAGCCGCCCACGGCGCCATCGAGAACTCGGTCAACAAGGCGGGCGCCGACCGGGTCCTGTTCGGCACGGACATGGCCCTGCTCGACGCGCGCCACCAGATCGGCAAAGTAGTCACGGCCGAAATATCCGACGAGGACAAGCAGAAGATACTGGGACTGAACGCAATAGAGCTGCTCGGCCTGGAGGTGTAGCACACATGGGAGACAAGCTGGCGATACATGGAGGGGAGCCGGTCCGGACTGCCGGATATGGCCCGACGCACGACTTCGGCGAGGACGACGTGGAGGCGGTTGCCGAGGTGATCAGGTCGGGCAACGTGGGCAGGGGCCCCGTCGTCGATCGGTTCGAAGAGGCGTTCGCCGAGAGGCACGGCGTCGAGTGGGTGATCACGGTGAACTCGGGCACGTCCGCCATGCACACGTGCATTGGCGCAATCAACCCCGACCCCGGCGACGAGATCATCGTCTCGCCGTGGACTTCGGGCGGCAGCATCATCGGTGCGCTGCTGCACAACTGCGTGCCCATCTTCGCCGACATCGACGAGACCTACACTCTCGACCCCGACGACGTGGAGGCGAAGATCACGCCGCGAACGCGGGCCATCATCGCGGTTCATCTGTTCGGGAACGTCTGCGACATGACGGCGCTGAGGGAGATCGCCGACCGGCACGGCATATTCCTGATAGAGGATGCCTGCCAGGCACACCTCGCCGAGCACCAGGGGCAGATCGTCGGGTCGATGGGCGACATCGCCGGCATCAGCTTCGGCGGCAAGACCCTGTCGGCGGGCATGGGCGGGGCCGTGTTCACGAGCAACAGGGCGCTGTGGGACAGGGCGATACTGTTCCGCGACGCGGCGCTGCCCCGCGCCAACGGCCCGCTGGAGGGGATGCCCTACGCCAACTATTTCCTCGCGCCCAACTACAAGATCAACGACATGATCGCCGCCCTGCTGCTGAACCAGCTGGGCAAGCTCGACGGATACGTGGAGAACAAGGTCCGCAGCGCCCTCAACATCATCGACGGCCTGTCGGACGTGGACGAGATAGTGCCCCAGACCGTGAAGCCGGGCGACCGCCACACCTACTGGAACCTGGGCTTCACCATCGACACGGACGCGCTCAACTGCACTGCCAACGACTTCGCCGCCGCGGTGAGCGCCGAAGGCGTGCCGATGGGCGGGCCGTACGTCGGCTCGGGCGACGTGGGCCCGCTGTACCGCAACCCGTTCCTGGCCGGTCCGGAGCTGTACGGCAAGACTCGCTTTCCCCTCGACTACGGCCGCGAGCGCGCCGTCGACTACCGCCAGGTCGAGTGCCCCAAGGGCGAGGCCCTGATGAACAGGGGAGTGGGCCTGCAGATGATCCCCAACTTCACCGAGGAAGACCTGGCCGACATGATCCAGGCCACGCGCAAGGTCGCTGACGCAGCGCGGGACGGGGGGCTTGACCGCAGAGGGCGCTGAGGACGCAGAGGGGGAGAGGGATTATGGGGAGAGAGGAGATTCACTGCAGAGGGCGCTGAGGACGCAGAGATTGGGATAGCAGGGATGTGGAGGTGGCCCAGCCGGCCAATCTCGCCTCGAACGGAGTAAAGGGTCTGGGTGTGGCAAGGTCGATATGCGGGCTAGGACGAGGCGACCCCGCCCCAGGTCCCTCGGGGCTCGGGACGACATGGGTCTGGGTGTGGCAAGGTCGATATGCGGGCTAGACGAGGCGACCCCGCCCCAGGTCCCTCGGGGCTCGGGACGACATGGCGGGGTAAACTGGGTTGCCTTCACATTGTGACGGTTCGAGGTTTGAGGAGGACGACATGACGAGGTCGAAGGAGTCGCTTGTCGAGGAGTACCGGCGCAGGACGCCCAAGTCCCGCGCGCAGTGGGAGCGTGGCGTGCCGGTCATGCCCGGAGGCGTCATCAAGGGCGCCTACTGGTCGCCGCCGTACCCGCACTACGTCGCGAGGGCGGAGGGCTGCTACATCTGGGACATCGACGGCAACCGGTACGTCGACTTCGGCAACCACCACTCGGCGATGATGCTGGGGCACAGCCACCCGGACGTGATTGCCGCGGTGCAGCGAGAGGTAGAGCGCGGGCTGGGGCTGGGAGGCCCGACGGAGCTGGAGGCGGAGATCGCCGAGGAGATCACGTCGCGCTTCCCGTCCATCGACAAGGTGCGGTTCTGCAATTCCGGCACGGAGGCGTCCCTCCACGCGACGCGTATGGTCAGGGCTAAGACGGGCCGTCCGAAAGTCGCCAAGTTCGAGGGCGGCTACCACGGCAGCCACGACGCCTTGGAGGTGAGCTCGGCTCCCCCGCTCGACCGGGCGGGGCCCGCGGACTCCCCGAACGCCGTCGCGGCGTGGGACGGCATGTCCAGGACCGCCGAGGAGGACGCGGTTATCCTGCCGTACAGCGACCGGGAGTCGGTCGAGCTGATCCTGCGGGAGCAGAAGGACGAGATCGCCGGGGTCTTCTACGACGCCAAGCCGAGCTCGTGGGAGGTGTCGGAGGACTTCACGCGCTTCATCCGCGACATCACTTCGGAGCTGGGAATACCGATGGTGATGGACGAGGTTGTGAGCTTTAGGTCCGGGCCCGGCGGCGCACAGGGCCGGGCGGGCGTCGAGCCGGACGTCACGATATTCGGCAAGGCGTTCGGGGGCGGCTTCCCAATCGGCGCCATCGGCGGCAAGGACGAGTACATGGAGATGCTCGACAACACCGGCGAGCCGACCGGGCTGAGCCAGAGCGGCACCTTCTCCGGCAACTCCTTCACCCTAGCCGCGGGCTTGGCGACCATCAGGGGGCTGACGCCGGAGGTGTACGCCCACGTCGACCGGCTGCGCGGGAGGCTCCACGAGGGGCTGGTCGACGTGTTCGACCGGGCGGGCGTGCCCAGCAGGGTGGTCAGCGCCGGCGCCGGGCTGCACTTCTACATGACCGACAAGCCAATCACAGACTACCGGAGCGCGACGACACTGCCGGACGGCGACCTGGCGGGCCGCATCGACCTGGCGCTGTTCCTGAAGGGCTACTCGATGAGCGGCGGGATCGGCGTCACGATCTCAGCCCCCGTGCAGGACGAGCACATCGACGGCTTCCTGTCCGCGATGGAAGAGGTCCTGGCTGAGGACGACTGACGCGGGCCAGCGTTTCCAGACTGTCGTATCGGCGGTCGTGAAGGGAGCATTGATGCCCGCCGGCAAGGGAGGGTCTCATGGCTTTGGACAAGGGCGATCTGCTGATGTGCAGCTGGGGAGACGCCGCCGAGGCGGACCGGCCGGAGTTGAGGCTGGATACGGAAGAGAGCATTCGCGATGCCTTCTCCGAGTGGCGCGACACCTACGACCTCTTCGCCGTCCTCTGGCGACAGGAGCGCTGGCTCGCGCGGTTCGCCGAGATCGAGCCGGTCAGCCGCCGGGAACGACAGTTGTACGAGACCGTCCACAACGTGGATGACGCCAGGGTGGCTACGAGCGCAGCGAAGGACGTGGGGATCCCAATCTACTGCTACGTAAACGTGTACGACGAAGGCCAGCCGCCCCACAGGCCCGGCTACACCTACGGCACCTTCGAGTGGCAGTCCAAGTTCTTCGCCCAGCATCCTGAGTACTACGCGTGCGACAGGAACTGGGAGAAGAAGCAGTGGGGAGTGCCGGAGTACGCATACCCGGAGGTCAGGGAGTACAAGCTCGAGGAGCTGCGGCACTTCCTGGACAACTACGACTGGGACGGGATCTACATCAGCACGCGTGGGCACCGCATGGCGGCCGAGCACGGCGACCAGTACGGCTTCAACAGGCCTGTGGCCGATGCCTTCAGGGATCGCTGCGGGGTCGATATCCTGACCGAGAACTTCGACCTGGAGGCGTGGCGGCGGCTCAGGGGGGAGTTCCTGACGCAGTACTTCAGGGACGTGAGAGAGCTGGCGAACGAGCGGGGCCTGAAGCTAATGGTCGGCGTCCCGCCGGGCGACCACTTTGGCCCGCCCATAGGGAACCTATTCCTGGAATGGCGGAAGTGGATAGGGGAGAGGATCGTGGACGGCATAGTGGTCGGCCATGCCAACGTGGTGGGCAAGCACGTCCAGACGGGATACGGATATGTGTCCAGCTACTTCCACGGAGAGTGGGGGCTTCGTCCCCTTCCGGAGCTCCTGGAGGAGGAGTACGGCCCGCTGTGCGAGAAGAACCAGGTCCGGCTGTGGGCCGGCCTCCAGTCGAGGGCGCGCCTGGCGAGGGAATACGGCAAGGTATACACGAACGAGATGCTGAGGGCTATCCCGAACGTCACCGGTCTCCAGTGGAGCATCGCCGGCAAGGGCGACTGGATGTTGAACATTACCGACTGGTCAGACGATCCCACACAGCAGTAGGGGTGCTTGTCGAATGTCCGGACCTTCCGTGATGGAGGAGGAGCTGGCTGTGAGGAGCATATGAACGAAGAATCACATCGGCGGGACGATCGGCGCGAGTCCAGCAGCTTCAATGAGTCTCATGTTGGAGGCTTGCCGAAGCACGACTACCTTGACGCGGGCTACCGGATGATGGCTGCAGATTCCGAGCGTGAGGCCGAGGCTGCAGATTGGGTGGAAGGTACGTCCGAGCGCATCGTCGATGAGGGCGCGCGAAGAGTGATGGACGGGTGAATGGTACGAGCCGGGCCGGGCTGAGGCTGGCGCGAGGGTTGGCGGGAGTATACTCCGGCGACCCGAGGGTGCTGGCGGTCATGGTTGGTGGGTCCGTGGCTCGGGGCTGGGCGGACGCGTATTCTGACTTGGAGATTGGGGTGTTCTGGGATACGGAGCCTTCCGAGGAAGATCGGAGGGATGCCGTTCGTCGGATGGGGGGCGAGGTGTGGAAGTTCGACCCGTCCGGCGGGGACCGGGCGAGCGAGCACATCGGCCTTTCGGGGGCGACCGTGGGGATTGCCCTTCGACAGGCTCAGGACGAACGGTCTTCCAGGCAGGCTCAGGACGAACGGTCTTCCAGGCGGGCTCAGGACGAACGGTCTTCTAGGCAGGCTCAGGACGAACGGTCTTCGAGGCGCTACGGGGGGACGGCGATGGTGTCGCCCGTGCACATGACCGTCGATACTGCGGAGAGGTGGATCGGGGCGCTGATCGACGATCTCGACACCGATCCGCAGAAGTACGAGCTTGCGGCGGCCGTCCGGCACGGGGAGCCGCTCTACGGGCACAACCTGCTCCGGCGTTGGCAGGAGAGGGTCGCCAGCTTCCCCGACCGGCTTGCGGTCAAGCTGGTGCAGCAGAACCTTTGGCTGGGGCCGTGGTTCAATTGGAATGCCTACGTGGAGCGGGGCGATCACCTGGCGACGGCCCAGCACCTGGTCTGGATGCAGCAGGGGATAGTCAACGTGCTGGCGGCGCTGAACCGCGAGTACCTGCCCTCGATGGAGCACAAGTGGGTTGGCCGGATGCTCGAAGGGCTGGAGATCAAGCCTGACGACTGCGAGGCCCGGCTGAGGGCGACTTTCGCATCGGGCGACCTGGGACAGGCGGTACGCGACCTGGTCGGGCTGGGGATGGAGGTGATCGACCTCGTCGAGGTGCATCTGCCCGAGGTCGACGAGACTTCCCTGTTTGAGGGTCACCCCTGGGTCGACACTACCTGGGCCAGGCAACGCTGGGCCGAGTACCCCGCTTATACCCTGGTCGCCAGCATGGCCCGCGGCGATGGGGGCGAGGAAGGATAGCAGACTGCGATGAGAACCACTCTCACTGATGTCGCTCCGAACACTTAGGCGGCTCGGGACGGGGTTCGTCGAGAGACCCAGGTGATCTGCGGGCTGGGTCGATGGGACCCGGCCCCAGGTCCTTCGTCGGGGACTCCTCAGGACGACAGTTCTTAGGCAGGCTGCCGAACTCGATGCCGGCGGACGTATCGGAGCACAGCCGCACGGGATATGGCGGGGCGCGGTGCTATAATCGACCTGTATTCCCCTTGGCGATTCCACTTCACGGAGAACCCATGATTTCTATTGATTTCGACAAGTACACGCTGCCGAATGGGCTGCAGGTCATCCTGCACGAGGACCACTCCCTGCCGATGGCTGCGGTGAACATCTGGTACCACGTCGGCTCGAAGGACGAGGACCAGGGGCGGACGGGGTTCGCCCACCTGTTCGAGCACGTCATGTTCGAGGGGTCGAAGAACCACAACGAGCTCTTCTTCAACCCGCTGATGAAGGTCGGCGGGTCGGTGAACGGCTCCACGTCGTCGGACAGGACCAACTACTGGGAGAACGTGCCGTCGGACTACCTGGAGCTGGCGCTGTGGCTGGAGTCCGATCGGATGGGCTTCCTGCTGGAGGCGCTGGACCAGAAGCGGCTGGACCTGCAGCGTGACGTGGTGAAGAACGAGCGGAGGCAGAGCTACGAGAACAGGCCCTACGGCATGGCGTACCTGCTGCTCCAACCGGCGCTCTTCCCCGCGCCCCATCCGTACAGCTGGCCGGTCATCGGCTCCCAGGAGGACCTGGACGCGGCGTCCCTGGAGGACGTGAAGTCTTTCTTCAGGCGCTTCTACTCGCCCTCCAACGCGACGATCTCCATAGCCGGCGACATCGACCAGGACCAGACGCGGGCCCTGGTCGAGCGGTACTTCGGCGACATCCCCCCGACTCCGGCGGTGAACCGGATCGGCCGGATGGCGTCGACGCTGTCGAGCGAGACGCGGCTGGACTTCCACGACAAGGTCCAGCTTCCAAGGCTCTATCTCGTGTGGCCCTCGACACCGGCGTTCGACGAGGACGAGGCGCCGCTGGACGTGCTGGCGACGGTGCTGGCCGACGGCAAGAGCTCGCGGCTGTACCGGACGCTCGTGTACGAAAAGCAGATCGCCCGCAGCGTCAGTGTCTACAACCACGCGATGGAGGTTGCCGGGGAATTCAACGTGCAGGTGACTGCCAGCCCCGGGCACGGCCTGGAGGAGATACAGGACGTGGTGGAGGAGGAGCTGGACCGGATACGAAGCGAGCCGCTGTCGGACCGCGAGCTCGAAAGGGCCAAGAACCGGGTCGAGAGCCAGCACGTTCGCCAGCTCGAGCAGATGGGCGGGTTCGGCGGCCGGGCGGACCAGCTGAACTACTACAACACGTTCGGGGGCGACCCCGGCAGGATCAACACGGACCTGGAGAGGTTCACGGGCGTGCAGGCGGGCGACGTGCAGCACGCGGCGAGTCGCTGGCTCGGCCCGGCGCGTGTGAGGATGACGGTGCTGCCGGAGCAGGACAAGAGCGCGACCGTGTCGGCCGTCGACAGGGCCGTCATGCCTGCCGGCGGCGAGCAGAAGGGGTTTACGCCACCCAGGCCCGAGCGGGCGCGGCTGTCGAATGGCACGGAGGTCGTGTTCGTCCAGAGGAGCGGGCTGCCAGTAGTCGCGTTCGGACTAATGCTGCGGGGCGGCTCAGAGGCGGACCCGGCGGCGAACCCCGGCCTGGCGCACATGACCACGTCGATGCTGGCGGAGGGCACCGCCTCGCGCACGAGCAGCGAGATCGCCGACGAGATGGAGTTCCTTGGGTCCAAGCTGCTTGCGGCGGCGGGCCGCGAGCACGTCTTCGTGTCGGCCGAGACGCTGACCCAGCACTGGCCGAGGGCGTTCGACATCGTTGCGGACGTGCTCAGGAATCCGACGTTTCCCGAGGAGGAGCTGGAGCGGGTCAGGAAGGAGCGGCTGGCGGACCTGAAGCGGATGTCCGACGACCCGGTGGCCATATCCCACCGTGCGATCAGGGCGCTGGTGTACGGACCCGAATCCGGATACGGCCACCCGTCGAACGGGACGACGGCGTCGGTCGAGGCGATGAGCAGGGACGATCTGCTCAGTTACTACTCGGGGCACTTCGGCCCTCGGAACGCCACCCTGGTGGCCGTCGGGGACGTTGACAGGGACGGCCTGCTGGCAAGGGCCGAGGATCTCCTGGGCGACTGGTCGGCAGGCGCCGTGGAACCGGAGCAGACCCACGAGGCGCCGGTCGATGCCCAGCCTACGACGATCTACCTGGTCGACAGGCCCGGGGCACCCCAGTCGGTGATCCGCGCCGGCCATGCGACCGTGCCGAGGCACGACCCTGACTTCTTCGCGCTGACCCTGGTCAACTACCTGTTCGGCGCGCACCCCAGCGCCCGGCTCTTCATGAACCTGAGGCAGGACAAGGGCTACAGCTACGGCTACTACTCGGACATTGACTGGCTCACGGGGGCGTCGGCGCTGTTCGCGGGCGGATCGGTGCAGACTGCCGTGACCAAGGAGGCCATGGTCGAGACGCTGAAGGAGTTCGCGGACATCCGGGGCGACCGCGCCGTCACACCCGAGGAGATCGACCAGTCGAAGCAGGGAATCTTCCGGAGCTTCCCATCGCAGTTCGAGACGCAGGGCCAAGTGCTGCAAGGCCTGGGCCGAATCGTGTCGTTCAGGCTGCCGGACGACTACTTCGAGACCTTCATTCCCAGCCTGGACGCGGTTAGCTTAGATGCGGCGCGGGACACGGCGGAGAGGCGGATCAGGGACAAGGAGCTGGTGGTCCTGGTGGTGGGAGACCGCGAGACGATAGGGCCAGGCCTGGAGGAGCTAGGCCACCCGATCGTGCAGGTGGACGCAGAGGGCCGCCCTGTAGCCTGATATGATCGATTCTACACGGAGTAAGTGCCTAGAGCCGACAATCTCTACGACGAGTATGTTGAAGGGTTGAGGAAGGAGGGGCTGCTCTAGGATGAGTGGACACCATAAGTTCAGCGAGCTTACTAAGCACTTCTCGCCCGAGGATCGCAAGATCGTCGAGGCCGAAAAGTGCAAGCTGCGTGCGGAGATGGATGTTGAGCCGCCCTCCACACCAAAGAGCCGGGTAACTCAGCAGATCGCCGCGATGGCGAGAGTTGGCCGACGGAGAGACTCCCTACCCTGATCGTTCCTCCGAGAACGCGGAGTACAAGCTACCTGAGACGGGACCCTTAGATGGCACGGGAGTTTCGACTCACCCCATCGCCGTGAGCGATGACCATGGCCCTTAGAGCTTGATCGAGCTGGACCAGAGCTTGACCTTCTCCAGGTCGTTGTCCGTGGGTTTTCGAGCCCCCGGCGTTCTGCGGGTGTGCATTTGCGACCACGGCCGGGCGCGGGTTTTGTTGGCGAGGCCGAGCCGGGTCTTCAGCGCCCCCAGAGCGCGGCGAAGCTTGCCGTCGATGGGCTGTACCGGTGCTCTCATGGCTTCGCTCCTTCCCGTGCGTCTATTGTAGCAGCGCCCATCAAGCCTCCGATGCGATCGTAGCAGTTCAGATTTTGTGGGACATGGACTGCCTTGCTCTTCTGCAGCGCGAGAGCCCCATCCCCCGTATCGAGTACGGGGCAGGCTCTTCGACAGGCCCTTCGTCAAGCTCAGGAGAGCCTCAGGACAGGCCTCACCTTCCCTCTCGGGAGACCTTTGAATAACCTCCCGCGAGGCACCATGCACTGCATGGGAGACATTGGCTATCGTAGCTGGGCCCCACCCCTGGATCGGGGACAGTTCCTGCTCGCAGGAATCCGGCTTTCGCCGGAATGACGGAGTTATGCAAGGGTCTCCTCGGGGGGAAGGGACAAGCGGTGTTCCCTCAATTCTGAACAGCTGCTGCGATTACGGGACTTCGGCGGCGGACCTGATGGTGAGGGACTGGAACCTGGTGGACTTGCCGGCGAGGCCGTCGCCCGCGAAGTATGAGCCCACTGCGGCTATTCCGCCCGTCTCCAGCAACCCGCCCAGGTCCAGCCTGGCTACGTAGAACCCGTTGATGAACAGCCAGCCCTCAGCGCCGAGGGCGATGATGCGTATGTGGTTCCGGCCCGTGGGGGTGACGGAAATGTGGGAGGAGGCTTCTCCGGCGAGCTGCTGGGTGCCCGCGACGTCGCCCGTTCTCAGGCGGTGGAACCACTCGCCGGACTCCTCGACGCCAACGACGTGGAACTCATTGGAGCCGCCCGTCCGAAAGAGGAAGCCGCTGCTCCAGTCGCCTTCCTGCGCAGAGTAGGGGTTGAAGAAGCGGGCCTCGAAGATTCCATCGGCTACGGATGTCTCCGTCTGGTGCATGTCGATGCGGCCGTCTTCCGGGTTGTGATCGATGGCGCCGTCCACGGGTCCGTACACCCTCCGCAGTGTCCGCACGGTGAAATTCGAATACGACGTAGAGATGCCTGGAAGCTCGTCGCTCGTGAAGAAGGCTCCGGCCAGCGTGACGGAGCCGGACTCCACCACTTCGCTCAAATCGAGCTCTGCAATGAAGTCCCCGTTGACGAAGATCCACCCAACGGAGCGCGAGGCGATGACGCGGACGTGGTTAGCTTCGTTCAGCCCCGTCTTGATGCTGTCTGAGAACCCCACCTGGTCCAGCCGGTAGCTCCCGGGCCCGCCGGTGCGAAGGTAGTGGAACCAGCGCCCCGAGCTGTGTATGACGACGACATGTCCCCTCAGGCCCTCGCGCCGGAGGAGGAAGCCGCTGCTCCACGTCCTGTCGGGCGTGTCGTGGGGCGTCGTGAACGTCGATTCCGCTACAAAATCGGCGACGTTCATCCCGCTGTCGAAGACAGGGAGGAATCCGTCGTCCGGGTCGTGCTCCAGCGAGCCGCTGGCCGGGCCGAAGGTCTCCTGAGACTGGGCCGTCCTTGAAGTCTGGGCCCGGGGTGGTGGCGCTATTCCCGACCAGGAATCCGACATCATCAACGACAGGCGGCTGGACAGCATGTCGTACCTGATGGCGAAGCCGATCCCCTCGGCATCTAGGAGCGCGCGGCTGCTCATCCCCACGACTTCGCCCCTGCGGTTCAGGAGCGGCCCGCCGCTGCTGCCCTTGTTGGTGGCGGCGTCGGTCTGGACATAGTCCACGCCCCCGTAGGTCCGGAACGCGGAGACTATGCCCTGGGTCACGCTCATGCCGCCCTCCAGGTCGAGGGGGTAGCCTATGGCCACAACCTCCTCGCCCTCCCTGGCCTCCGTTGCGAGAGGCAGGACTTTGAGCTGTCGGCTGGACTCGACCTTCAACAGGGCTATGTCACGGGCCGGGTCGGATGCGATGACCTGCGGGGTGAGGCGGGCCCCGGAGTCGAAGAACACCGTCAGCTGCCCGGGCCCGGCTATCACGTGGTCGTTGGTCAGGATGTAGCCGTCCGCATCCACTACGAACCCAGAGCCCGCCCCCGACGGCCCCAGGATTCGCACAACGCCATCCCTCGTGCTCTCCACGACGTCCGCAAGAGACAGGGACGGGACCTGCGTGGGGGTTGGAATGGGAGTGCTGGTTGGTGCGGGGGTCGGCGTGGAGGTCGGTGCGGGCGTGCTGGTTGGCGTCGGCGTGGGAACAGGTGTGAGGGTCGGGGTGGGCTCCGGCGTACTGGTGGGAGACGGGATTGGCAGTGGAGTGTGGGTGGGGGTCGCGGTGGGGGTACGGGTTAGCGTGGCGGTTGGGGTGGGGGGTATCGCCTCCATCGTAGCCTGGATCCCAGCCTGTACGGTCGCCTGGATGTCCGGCGTGGGCTCCGGGGTCTCCTCTGCCAACGCCCTGGCGACGGCCGCTTCGACGATTTCATCTATGTCCGGCAGGGGCTCCGGCGGCGGCGCGCAACCGGAGGTGAGCAGGACCGCCGCGGCGACCAATGAGAGGGACGCAAGCCTCCCGCTCCAGGCACGGGCCTCTGCGAGGTGACGAGCTGTGTGGTCTTTGCGGGTTGAATGCATTGCAGGCTTCGCTTGCGAGATGGTGGCACCACCGGCTATCGCACCCGCATGGAGGCGGGATTCCCCGGGTCGACGCGCACCTCGCGGAACTCCACCCTGCCGCTCTTCACGAGGTCGCGGATGCGTACCTGCTTTTCCGAGAGGCGGCTGCGGCCCGACTTGAACTCGACCAGCACGATCCTGTCGTCCTCGAACTGCACGCCGTCGATGGGCGCGCCGAGGAACCTGAAGTTCCTTGGGTCCCAGGGGTAGGCCTCCGCCAGGGGCAGCCACTGTTCGGTCGTGAACCCGCGCCTCACAGCATCGCCCCGTCTAAGGCGGCGGAGGGCGATATAGCTTCGCGTGATGCGGAGCGAGTAGAGGACGGCTACCGCAAGGCCGAGAGCCAGGCCCCCAACGATCCACCACAGCACTGGGATGTCCACTGCGCCCTCCCGTCTCACGCCGCCGGATAGAGGCGTTCGAGGTTGCCGCCCAGGATTGCGCCCCTCTCGTCCTCTGAGAGGAAGTCGCACCTGGTCTGGAAGAGCAGCAGCGACTGCTTGTAGGTGACTGTGCGCTCGCAGCAGGGCATGTCCGAGCCCCATACGAGACGGTCGGCTCCCACCTCATCTACGAGCGTGCGGACGACACCCGTCAGCGGCGGGCTGTGGGGCGGGAACTCGGCGTCCCCGTTCATCAGGTGAAGCATGAGCTCCACGTGCCACCCTGGCAGCCGCAGCAGGTCGAAGTTCTCCTGCTGGACCGCGAACCGGCCGGGGCCGTCGTCGAGGCTGATGTTGCTCAGCCCGTGGGTGAGGACGCAGGGGATGCCGGGGTGGCGCTTTGCCCACTCGACCAACTCAGCCATCTCGGCGTTGTATGCCTCCAGGCCGTTGGTGCGGAGGGTCGCCAGGTACCAGTGGACGGGTATGCCGAGGTCGGCGACGAGCTGCCACAGCGGCTCCAGGCTCGGGTCGTTCAGCCCTATGTCGAAGTCGCGGTGGAAGAAGCCGCCCGTCGAGAAGTAGAGCCCTCGGTGTCCCAGCTCCACCTGCCTGGCCAGGCGTTCGAGCTGCTCCGGCTCGCCCCCCTTCCATTCGTCCACCTGCGCGAGTGGCACGAGCCTGTCAGGGTATTTCTGGGCGCATTCGGCGAGGTAGTCGTCCAGATGGCCGTAGATGCGGTCGTGCTGGATGATGGCCCTGTCCACGCCGACGTAATCCATCTGGGCGATGATGTACTCGGGCGGGGACTCCATCTCCCACATTGTGGGCGGCATCCACTGGATGTAGTACTCCTGCCCGTCGTGGGTGAATTCGATCCGGCCGAAGCGCCCGATACGGAAGTCGACGTTGGGCAGGAACGATACGCCATCGCCGTCGCCCTGCAGCAGGGGCTCGCTCACCGGGCTGTCGTCGTCTGTCCGGCGTATGCCCTGCTTGTGAAAGCGGACGTGGTACTGGTGCTCGCCAAGTCGCTCTACGGTGTGGCCCCGGTCCTCCGCCAGCGGCGGGAAGCAGTGGGCGTGGGAATCGAAGACTGTCGTCATGCGACACCTCCCGGACGGCTGTCCCTCAGCCGCGACCGTTCAGCCACTGGGCGATCTCCTTGGCATGGTAGCTGATGATGATGTCCGCGCCCGCGCGCTTGATGGATGTCAGGAGCTCTATGGTGACCCTGGAGCCGTCGAGCCACTCGTTCTGGGCCGCGGCTTTAACCATGGAGTATTCGCCGCTCACGTTGTAGGCGGCCACTGGGACTGGGAAACGGCGCTTGGCCCTTGCGATCACGTCGAGGTACGCCAGGGCGGGCTTGACCATCACGATGTCGGCGCCCTCCTCGATGTCTTGGGCGATCTCCCTGAGGGCCTCACTGCCGTTCGGTGGGTCCATCTGGTACGAGGCTCTGTCCCCGAACTGGGGGGCCGAACCGGCCGCCTCCCGGAAGGGGCCGTAGAACCCGGACGAGTATTTGGCGGAGTATGCCATGATCGGCGCGTCAACGTGCCCCGCCGCGTCCAGGGCCGAGCGGATAGCAGCTACCTGGCCGTCCATCATGGCCGAGGGTGCGACCACGTCCGCACCGGCCTCGACCTGGCTGACGGCCGTCCTGGCGAGCAGCTCCAGGGTCGAGTCGTTGTCGACACCGCCATCTGAGACCAGGCCACAGTGGCCGTGGTCGGTGTACTCGCAGAGGCAGACGTCCGTGACCACGGCAACATCCGGGGCGGCCTGCTTGATGACACGCACGGCCTCCTGGACTACCCCATTCGGCTCGTAGGCCTCACTGCCCACCGGGTCCTTGTGGGCCGGTATCCCGAAGAGAAGGACGGCAGGTATATCCAGCTCCACGACCGCTCCGATCTCGGGCAGAAGGCGGTCGAGCGACAGGCGGTACACGCCTGGCATCGGCTCGATTTCCTGCTGGACGTTGCGGCCGTGGGTAACGAAAATCGGGTATACGAAGTCGGACACTGAGAGCCGGGTCTCGGTCGTCAGGCGCCTTAGGGAGGCTGTCCCCCGGAGGCGCCTAAGCCTGCTTGTTGGATGGTTGTTCATCGGGCCGGCTCCCGCCGTAGTAGTCTGCTATGGCCTCGACGAGGCCCTCTACGGTGCTCTTCCCGGCTAGTATAGCAACGTCCAGCCCCGCGCTCCTTGCCTCGGCGGCGGTGACAGGCCCTATGCAGGCGACGTCCACGCCGTCGAGTTTGCCCACATCGCCGCCCAGGAGTCGCACGAGCCCCCTGACGGTCGAGGAGCTGGTGAAGGTCGCAACGTCGATGCCGTCTGCGACGGCCGCCTCGACGGCGGCGGGCGAGCTCTCGACGTCGACGGTGCGGTAGGCGGCGACAACTTCGACCTCCGCGCCGAGGTCCGCGAGCCCGGAGGCGAGGGCCTCGCGCCTCGTTTCCGCGCCCGGCACGAGGACCCTCGACCCGGACACGCCGAGGGCGGCCAAGTCCTTCACGAGGCCCTCGGATATGGAGAGCGAGGCGACGAGGTCGGCGGCGATGCCCCTGTCATGCAGAGAGTGGGCAGTGCTCTGGCCGATGGCTGCCACGCGCGTTCCATGGAGGGCCCTGGAGTCAAGTCCGGACTCGTCAAGGCGGTCGAACACGGCGTCCACGGCGTTCGTGCTGGTGAAAGCTACCCAGTCGAAGCCGGGCAGGCCGCGGAGCGCCGAGTCGAGCTCGGCGTAGCTCCCAGGCGGTGCGATGCGTATGGTGGGGATCTCCACGACCTCAGCGCCCTTACCTTCGAGCAGCCGGGCCAGTACGCCTGCCTGGGTGCGCGACCTGGTGACGAGGACGCGCTTGCCGAACAGAGGCCGGTTGTCGAACCAGCGCAAGTGCTCCCGCAGCGCTGCCACGCCGCCGAATACGGCCACGACCGGCGGACCGAGCCCCTGATCGCGGCCCTTCTCGATTATGTCTGCGAGGGTGCCCGCCGCGGTGCGCTGGCGCGGGCCTGTGCCCCATTCGACGAGCGCAGCGGGGGTATCGTCCGGCAGTCCCTCCGACCTCAGGCTCGCTACCACAGATTCCAGCGAGCGCCACCCCATCAGCACGACCAGCGTACCCTTCGTGCGGGCGAGGGCTGGCCAGTCGACGTCGGCCCCTGATTTGCCGGGCGACTCGGATCCGGTGACGAATGTGACGGCCGAGGCGACGCCGCGGTGGGTAACCGGGATGCCCGCGTAGGCCGGCGCTGCTATCGCGGAAGTGATCCCAGGCACGACCTCGAAGGGTATGCCGGCGCGTGACAGGGCCATCGCCTCCTCGCCACCGCGCCCGAACACGAATGGGTCACCGCCCTTGAGCCTGACGACGCTCTTGCCCTCCGACGCCTTCTCGATTAGGAGCGCGTCGATATCGCCCTGGCGGGGGCCGCTTCCGCCGGGAGACTTGCCCACGTCGACCACCTCGGCGTCTGGGCGGGCGCGCCGGACGAGCCGCACGTCCACGAGCCTGTCGTGAACGACCACATCTGCGGATTCAATGAGCTCGAGGCCCCGGACCGTGATGAGCCCGGGGTCGCCCGGTCCTGCCCCGACGAGGTATACGACGCCCGCCATCGCGGTCATGGCTCCAGTAGCTCCGCAGAGTCGTCCATGAGCATAGAGGCGAGCCTCTCGCCTAGCTCGGCAGGGGAGCCGGTATGAGATGACACCTCGCGGCGGAACACCCGGGAGCCGTCGGGAGCGGCTACCATGCCGTGAATGCGAAGCCCTCCATCGTTCGCGAAGCCGGCATAGGCGGCAACGGGGACCTTGCAGCTTCCGCCGATGCGTCGAACGAACGCGCGCTCGGCCTCCAGGGCGGCGCTCGTCGGGCGGTGATCGATGGCTCGTATCATCTCCAGCAGCGTATCGTTACTGCTACGGGCCTCGACGGCCAGAGTCCCCTGGCCCGCGTCAGGGACAAAGGTGTCGGTCGGGAAGAGCTCGTGGGCCTCTTCGATGCGCCCCAGTCTCGCGAGTCCTGCGGCGGCCACTACCACGGCGTCGCATTCGGGGCCGCCCACTTTGTCGATGCGCGTGCCCACGTTGCCGCGTATGGGCACGACCTCGATGTCCTTGCGGAGGGACTTAAGCAGGGCTGTGCGCCTGGGGCTGCCGGTACCAATCCTCGCGCCGGGCGGAAGCTCCGACAGAGGGGCCGCCCACCTGTCGACGAGGGCATCCCTGGGGTCCTGCCGCGGCACGCTTCCGGCGATGACAAGGCCGTCGGGTAGGTCGCTTGCCAGGTCCTTTGCGCTGTGCACTGCGAGGTCGATGTCGCCCGTGAGCAGGGCGGACTCGATCTCCTTGGCGAACGCGCCCCGGCCCAGGCTGACCAGGGCGGCGTCCTTCCGCCGGTCGCCGCCGGTGGTCATGGGGGCGACCTCGAAGGCGGCGGCTGGGAAGCGGGCGCGGAGGCGCGAAACGACTTCCCCTGTCTGTGCCAGGGCGAGGGGGCTGCCTCGGGTCCCGATGCGGTAGCTAGCGGACATGGCCGGGAACTTGGATGGGAGCAGCGATTGCGAAGGCCTGGCTCGCGGCCTCGCGGGGATTCACCCTCACCTCAATCCTCTCCCGTCGAGGGAGAGGAGGCCGGCGGCATTGCGAGGTCCTCCCACATTCGGCAGGTCTGGCCGGGGCAGTCGCAGTCAGCGCCGATCATCAGGTTGGACAGCAGCGTCTCCCTCGCACGCCCGGTCTCGCCCGACCTCACCATTTCCATCAGGTCCTCGGTGATGCTCGCCTGCCAGTGGTCCGGCCTGGGCCTGATGCCCTGTTCGAGTAGCTCGGTGCGGACCTCCGAGAGCAGGGGCGCGAGGTCGCCGTACTCGATGGGGCGGAAGCGGGAGCCCGTGCGGCTGGTGCCCGCCAACTCCTCGCGCAGCTTGCGGGCAAGTGCGGGGCTGGTGCCTCCCGTAGACGCTGCGATGATTACGTCGCCGTTCCTGACCATGGATGGGGCGATCCAGGTGCACAGGTGGGTGACGTCGTTGACGTTCAGGGGCACGTTTCGCTCGACGGCCTCGCGGGAAACCTCCTCGTTCAGGTCGCTGTCACGGTTGTCGGCCACGATAGCGATGAACGCCCCTTCGAGGTCGCCGCGCCTGTAGCGCCGCCTGTGCAAAGACAGCCGCCCCTCGTCGGCCATGAGCCTGACCGCGCGGGTGACCTTGGGGCTGAACACCACGACGTCCGCGCCGAAATCGACGAGGCGCTCGACCTTCTCCTCGCCGATGGGCCCTCCGCCGATGACGATGCAGCGGCGACCCCTGAGGTCGAGGAACACTGGGTAGTATGGCGGCACGGCGTGTCCTCGCTGGCTGATCTCGATTATCGGCGTCACTCGCGAATTGCGGGACGCCCGGCGTCGCGCGTAACGCAGCGTCTACTATAACACCGCAGTAAGGCCGTCTCCGCGGAGCTAGTCGCAGGGTAACTGTTCAGTATTGATGAGATGGATGTGCCTACTCCAATTGGCTGGCGGCCCAACGTGCAAGGGCGACTCGGCGAGTCGCCCCTACCTACATACGACAGGGCTCCCGTCTCATCAAGCTTGAGCAGTTACAGCGGGGCGTACCATCGGCCTGCGTTTGTCGGGGCATTGTGCCTATGCTATCGTGGCGCCCGGAGGCTGGAAGATTCTGGACGAGGCCAGGCGGCTGCTGTTCCGGCGGATCCGCAGCGAGATCCGCGACTCCCGGGTTGTCGAGGCGATGGAGCGCGTCCCCAGGGAGGAGTTCGTGCCGGGCGAGTCCCGCCACCTGGCGTACGAGGACCACCCGCTGCCCATCGGCGAGGAGCAGACTATCTCGCAGCCGTTCATAGTCGCACTCATGCTGGAGGCGCTGGAGCTGCGGAGGTCCGACCGGGTGCTGGAGGTCGGGACGGGAAGCGGGTACCAGGCGGCGCTGCTGGGGGAGCTCGCGCGCGAGGTGGTGACGGTCGAGCGAATCGACTCCCTGGCGGCCGTTGCGAGGGAGCGGCTTGGCTCCCTGGGCTATGGGAATGTGACGGTCGAGACGGCCGGCGACAGGCTGGGCTGGCCCGACGGCGCGCCCTACGACGCGATCGTGGTGGCGGCGGCGTCCCCGATGCTCCCGCGCTCCCTGAGGGAGCAGCTCGGAGTGGGCGGGCGCATGATCGTCCCCGTTGGCCCGCCCAGCAGCCAGGAGCTGATGAAGGTCACACGGACTTCAGACTCCTTCTCCGTGCGGACGATGGGCGGCTGCCGGTTCGTCCCTCTCATAGGGCCTTACGACTAGCGCACGGGTTGCTGCTCCAGGGCTTGCGGTTCCCGTTGGCGCTTCACGGGGAGGGTTTGAAACCCGCCCCTACGGGCGGAGGTGGTAGTTCCAGTGCGCCCGTGGTATATAATCTAGCGGTCGCAGCCCCCCCTTATTCGAGTACGGCAGCACTTGGACTACGAAATAGTCATTGGACTAGAAGTCCACAGCCAACTCCTGACGCAGAGCAAGATGTTCTGCTCATGCGCGGCAGGCTACCAGGACGCCGACCCCAACACGGTAGTTTGCGAGGTGTGCATAGGCATGCCCGGCGTCCTGCCCGTCATCAACGAGAGGGCAATAGAGCTTGTCATGGCGACCGGTCTGGCCCTCGGGTGCACCATACAGCCCCACACCAAGTTCGACCGGAAGAACTACCCGTACCCCGACCTGATGAAGGGATACCAGATCTCCCAGTACGACATGCCCATTGCGGCGGGCGGCTGCCTGCCCGTCCGGACGGACGACGGGGAGCGACAGGTCGGCATCACGAGGGTGCACCTGGAGGAGGACGTCGCCAAGCTCCAGCACAGGGACGGCCCAGACGGCGGGTACAGCCTCCTGGACGTGAACCGGGCCGGGGTCCCCCTGATGGAGATTGTCAGCGAGCCAGACATGAGGTCGCCGGAGGAGGCCAGGGCGTACCTGACCAAGCTCCGCACAATCCTGAGATACATAGAGGCCAGCACGGCCAACATGGAGGAGGGCAGCTTCCGCTGCGACGCGAACATTTCGCTGAGGCCTTCAGGCTCCGAGGAGCTGGGAACCAAGGTCGAAGTGAAGAACATGAACAGCTTCAGGTCGGTCTACAACGCCCTCGTCTACGAGGCTGAGAGGCAGGCGAAGGTCCTTGATGACGGCGGAAGCGTGGCGCAGGAAACCCGCGGCTGGGTCGAGGACAGGGGCGTGACGGTGTCGCAGCGGTCTAAGGAGTATGCCTCGGACTACAGGTACTTCCCGGAACCCGATCTGCCGCCGCTGTCAATAGAACAGTCGTGGATCGACGAGGTGCAGGGCAGGCTGCCTGAGCTGCCGGACGCCAGGGCGGAGCGGTATGCCTCGGACTACGGGCTTCCGGATGATGCGGTCGGGGTGCTCACCGCATCACGGTCTACGTCGGACTTCTTCGAGTCGGTGCTCGCAGCCGGAGCCGCAGAGGGGCCGGCGCTCCAGTCGCTTGCCCGGGCCGCGGGCAACTGGATGGCCGGCGACGTGGCGCGGCTCCTGAACGCCACGGGCAGCTCCATCGAGGACATTGCCTTCGAGCCGGTGCGCCTCGTGGAGCTCATACGGATGGTGGACGAGGGCACGCTCAGCACCAGCATGGCGCGGACGGTCTTCGAGGACATGTTCGAGTCGGGGGACGCCCCCGCGGCCGTGGCCGAGAGGCGGGGTCTGGTCCAGATATCGGACGAGGGCGCCGTGCAGGCGGCGGTGGATGAGGCCATCGAGAGCAATCCGCAGCCGGTGGCCGACTATCTGGGCGGGAGGGAAGCCGCGCTCGGCTTCCTGGTGGGCCAGGTCATGCGCATCACGCGGGGCAAGGCGAATCCCAAGGTGGCGGGAGACCTGCTCAGGCAGCGTCTCGAGTCGATGCGCTAGGCCATGGCGTCAGGACTCCCCAACCGCAACGGACGCAGGTACGTGCCCGGAGGTTCGTCGGGCTGGGCCATGATCCGCGACATGATGCAGGTAGGCCTCGGCCTCAAGCGCTGGCTGCTGATAGGGGCATGCGGGGTCGCCATCTGCGCCGTGGGCATGGCCTTTGTGCTGAAGAACGTCTTCTCGCTGTTCGTGCCCAACGTGCTGCCGTGGCACCTCGAAGGGCTGACGGTAGGCGTCCTGGGGATCGGGATGATGGTCCTCTGCGTCTATGGGCTCTATCGCTCCCTGGGGCCGCTTGTACTGAGGCAGCAGGGGGTGAATTCCCTGACGAACACCATCATCACGCGGCGGATGAGGGAGCGGGGCCCCAAGGTCGTTGCGATAGGCGGGGGCACCGGCCTGTCGATGCTGCTGAGAGGGCTGAAGACCTACACCGACAACATCACCGCGATTATCACCGTGGCCGACGACGGCGGCAGCTCCGGCAGGCTGCGGAGGGAGCTGGGGCTGATCCCGCCAGGGGACTTCCGCAACTGCCTGGTTGCGCTGTCCGAAGAGGAGGGCGTGGTCGCGGACTTGTTCCAGTACCGCTTCGACCAGGGCGGGGGACTGAAAGGGCACAGCTTCGGCAACCTGTTCATCGCTGCCATGACAGACGTGACCGGCAGCTTCGAGCAGGCCCTCTTCGAGTCCAGCAAGGTCCTGGCGGTGCGCGGGCGGATCGTTCCGTCGACCGCGGCTCACCTGAGCCTGGTTGCAGAGATCGAAGACGGCTCCCTGGTGCGTGGGGAGTCCAGGATTACGGCCGAGGGGGGGAGTATCGAGAGGGTGATGATAGAGCCGGCGGACGCTGCGGCTCACCCGGAGGCGGTGGAGGCCATCGGTCAGGCCGACCTGGTCGTCATCGGGCCTGGCAGCCTGTACACAAGCCTGCTGCCGAACCTGCTGGTTCCGGGAATAGCCGAGGCGGTTGAGCGGACTCCGGCGCAAAAGGTTTACGTGTGCAACGTGGCGACCGAGGTGGGGGAGACGGACGGGTACACCGTGGCCGACCACGTGCTCGCCCTGGAGCGCCACACGTCTCCTGACCTGGTCGACGTAGTGGTGGCAAACGGCAGCCCCGTCCCGATGCCGCAAACCGCGGGGGTGACGCATGTGCTGCCGTCCGGCGAGCCCCTGCCCGATATCAGCGTGGTCACGGCGGACGTGGTGGACCAAGCGCATCCAACCCGGCACGACGCTACCAAGCTGGCAGACCTGATAGTCGACGTGTATTATGGGAAGAGCGTGTCTCTTCCGATCCAAAAGTAGCTACAGAGAAAGGCCATGGACAGCGAAACACTCCGTACAGTGATGCTCTGGGTCCAGATTGTCGTAGCCGTGGCGCTCGTGGCCCTGATCCTTGCCCAGGTAAGGGGCCAGGGCGGCGGGCTGTTCGGCTCTGCCGAGAGCTCCTACAGGACCCGTCGCGGCGTCGAGAGGGCGATGTTCCAGTTCACGATCGTCCTCATCGTCGCCTTTCTGACGGCCGCTGTGATCAACGTCCGGCTCTACTAGGCGGGCGCAGTGACTATCTCAATACCGTACGCGCTGCTGAGAACTGTCCCCGTATCGAGTACGGGGCAGGCTCTTCGACCCTTCGACAAGCTCAGGACAGGCAGGCTCAGGACGAACGGTCTTCCCGGCCAGGGGCTCGCCGCCGGAGTCCTGAGATAGTTTCTTAGTGTTAAAGGGGGCGCAGCAGTGGAAGATCGCGGCACCAGGACTGCCATAGGGGTCGGCACGTGGCTGCTCCTCATCGGGCTGGCGGCGCTGGTCGGATACGGGGTATATGAGACGCTCCGTGGCATCTTCACCGAGCCCGACGTTCCCGTCGTAATTCAGGTAGCGGTCCCGGCATGCGTCGCAGGGGCGGTCGTACTCCTCGGCGCCACGTTCGTGCAGATGATGAAGCGCCGAAAGAGCGATGGCCTCGAGGAGGTCGAGTATTGATAGTCACGACAACCGACACGGTCGAGGACAGGCGTATCGTCAAGGTCCTCGGTCTTGTGATGGCCAACACTGTCAGGGCGAGGCACGTAGGCAAGGACATTGCCGCGGGATTCCGCAGCATCGTCGGCGGTGAGATAGAGGAATACACGAAACTGCTGGCGCAGTCGCGTGAGCAGTCGATCATGCGGATGACCGAGCGGGCCGAGGCGATGGGCGCGAACGCCGTCGTCGGCACCAGGTTCATCACTGCGGGAATAATGGGAGGGTCGGCTGAGATCCTCGCCTACGGCACGGCTGTCGTCGTCGAGGAGTAGCCCCTCAGCGGTTCTGAGGCGCGAGGTTGGAGTCAGGCGGGACGGTCCGCCGGCGGCACCAGGCATCGTACGGCGCCTCCATCCTGCTGCACATGGCCATGTACTCCCGCTCCGTGCCGTACAGCTCCAGGGCCCTGGTGATGAGCATCCAGTAGCACCCGGACTTCTCCTCGGTTACGTCCAGCGAAGCGCACAGCCTGAGCGCCTCGCCCTCCCTCTCCGTCTCCCAGAACCTCGCCTGCAGCGTTCCCTGCAGGCAGTAGATGCGGTGGATCTCCACCGGTATGTTGGACCTGCAAAGCTCCGCGCCGCGCTCCGGATCGCCCAGGGTCGCAGCCGCTACGTCCCTTCCGAGGCTGTCGAAGCAGTCGTCGATACCGGATGGAGGCGCGAGGGCGCACTCCATCGCGACGAGGCCGTAAGCCCTCTCTTCGCCGTCGCCGCTGAGGAGATCGAGCATACGGGTGCTGTGGAACAGGTAGCACGGGCCGATGTACTTCTCCTCGAGGGCGTTGCAGGGGTAATGAGGGTCGTCAGACAGGTAGTCGGTGACGTGGCCCATGTTCCCCGACAGGCCGCCGACCACGTTCTCCATGAACACGCCCGAGTAGCAGGCCCTCTCGTCCCTGTCGGCCTCCAGCAGGTCGCACAGGTCCAGGGCGTCGTATAGCTCGTAGCTGGTCCATGCCATCAGCCCGTGTCCGACGCCGTGGAGGCACTGGAGGCGGTAGAAGAAGACGGAGGCGTCGCCGCATATCACCTCGACGTCGGCCTCCAGGTTCGCCGTCCCGCGCTGTTGGAAGAGGGCCTCGGTTGCGCCGTGATAGGCCCCTGCCTCGCACTGGTGGCTGGTGATGGCGAACGCCACCGCGCCGTACATCTCGTAGGCGAACCTGCCCACGTCGTGGGCGCGGTCGTGGCAAAGGACGCGCAGGCTGGCGGCCGCGTCGGCAAGGAGCTGCGCCGTGTGGGCGGGCCCGTAGAGCTCCAGGTACTGCTTCAGAAGCGAGTCGTCGTCGAGCAGGCCGGTGTAGTCGTCGAGCTTCAACGCCGAGGGTGCATCGAAGCTGAGGGCGTCCGCGTCCATGACCAGAGGCGGCGGCTTGGCCCGGTCGTCTATGCCCTCGACTACGATCAGGCCGTTGTCGTCGGGCCACAGGTGGTTGTGGTATCGCCAGAATCCGGCCCGGTCGAATGTGAAAGCCCACTCGCCTCCGGCCTCGACGCTGCCCTTGGAGTCGAACTCAGGGTATATCTGGTGTGTGGGATGTATGTGGGAAGCCGGCCAGAGCTTGCCTTCCGACTCGTTCACGAAGACCACCTGGCGCCCGGCATCGATCTCGACGCGCCTCGGTGAGAACCCCCTTTCGCTGTACACGACGCGGACGGCATCCGCATCCACCGACTCGGATTCTCTGGCGGCCTGCCTGCTCTCGTCCCAAAAGCAGGCCGAGGCCAGCCCCGCTAGGGACACGAGGAGAGCCGTCTGTAGGACCCTTACGAGGCTGGGGTTGGGGCGCATATGATAGGGGCAGCTTGACCTGGGGCCGCGGAGGGAGGGTTCACATGAAGCTCGGAAGGGTCGGACAGGTGGGAATGACCGTCGGCGACATCGACGCCTGCGTCGAATTCTACCGCGAGAGGCTTGGCCTCAGGCTCATCGCAAGGGCGGCGCCCGGGCTGGCGTTCTTCGACTGCGGCGGGGTCCGGCTGATGCTGTCGGGACCGCCGGGCGGGACCTCCTCCGGCAACTCTGTTCTCTACTTCACCGTGGAGGACATCCGGGAGTGCTGCGCCGACTTGGAGGAGCGAGGCGTCGGGACCGGCAGGGGGCCGGTGCTCGTCCACTCCGCCGACGACTACGAGCTGTGGATGGCGTTCTTCGAGGACCCGTCGGGCAACACGCTTGCGGTGATGGAGGAGCGGGGCGAGTACAGGGGACAGTAGCCCGGGCCGCCTCACGCCGGTGGTGGAGGGGGCCGTCAAGACGACTAGGACCGCTTCCAGGTAGTGCCGCCGGGGCTGTCTTCCAGCACGTAGCCGAGCTCTTCGAGCCGGTCCCTGATGCCGTCGGCCTGGGCGTACATCTTAGCGGCCCTGAGCTCGGAGCGGGTCTGGATAAGCAGGTCGACGAGGGGAGCAGCGTCTCCGCCGCTGTCGGGGCGCGCCAGCGTCAGCCCCAGGACGCCGGCAAGCTCCCGCAGGCTCTCACGGGCGTGGGCCGTGCCCGTGCCGTCTTCGCTTGCCCGGTTTATCTCCCGGACGAGGTCGAACAGGGCGGCCATTGCCCTGGGCGTGTTCATGTCATCGTCCATCGACTCGGTGAACCGCTCGACGAAGGGCGAGGGGTCCATCGACTCGGTTCCGGGGTCGTCGTGGGTCGGCTCGGCAGCGTTGCGGAGACGTTCGGCGGCCCTCTCCTGGGCCTCGACTCCCTCGCCTGAATACATGAGGGGGCTGCGGTAGTGGGAGCTTAGGAAGAAGAGCCTCAGCGCGTCCGGCGAGTAGCGCTCCAGGGCCTCGCTCACCTCCACGAGGTTGCCCAGGGACTTGCTCATCTTCTCGTCGCCGAGCCGCATCAGCCCGTTGTGCATCCAGAACCGGGCCATGGGACGCTCGCCGGTGAACGACTCGGTCTGGGCGACCTCGTTCTCGTGATGGGGGAACATGAGCTCCATGCCGCCGCCGTGTATGTCCAGCACCCTGCCCAGGTATTTCATCGACATGGCGCTGCACTCGATGTGCCAGCCGGGCCTGCCGGGGCCCCACGGCGAGTCCCAGTACGGCTCGCCGGGCTTGCGGGCCTTCCACAGGGCGAAGTCGATCAGGTCCTCCTTGCCCTCCTCGGCCTCCGCCCGCGCGCTGGCCTGCATGTCCTCGACGCTGCGGCGGCTGAGCTTGCCGTAGTCAGGATCCCGTCTCACGCGGAAGTAGACACTCCCGTCGACGGCGTAGGCGACGTCCCTATCCTCGAGCCCGGCGATCATCTCCTGCATTTCCGGAATCTCTTCGGTGGCGCGGGGGTACTCGTGGGCCGGCAGGACGTTCAGGGCCTCCATCTCCGCCAGGTAGCGGGTGATGTTTCGCTCGGCCAGCTCCGGTACGGGGATGCCCTCCTCCTGCGCCCGGTTGATCATCTTGTCGTCGATGTCGGTGAAGTTCTCGATGTGCCTGACCGTGTGGCCGGTGTATTCCAGGTACCGGCGGAGGACATCGAAGACGACGGACTTGAGGGCGTGGCCCAGGTGAGAGGGCGAGTAGGGCGTGATGCCGCAGACGTACATCTTCACGACGTCGTCCTGTGGCGTAAACGTCTCCGTCTTGCCTGAAAGGGTGTTGTAGAGCTTCATCGGGCAGGCTCGACCGTCGCAACGGCCAGGGCCGCGATGCCTTCGCCCCGGCCGGTGAACCCCATGTGGTCCGTGGTGGTCGCCTTCACGCTCACCATGTCTTCACCGAGGCCCAGGGACACGGCAATGCCGCGCCTGATCTGCGAGATGTAGGGCTTGAGCACGGGCTTCTGGGCGACAATTGTAGCATCGAGGTATGCGGCCTGCCATGAATGGTCCGCGAGCAGTCTCGCAGTACGCTCCAGCAGGATGACGCTGGCGATTCCCTGGAGAGCCGGGTCGCCCGGCGGGAAATGGTCGCCGATGTCGCCAAGCCCGGCCGCGCCGAGCAGGGCGTCGATGACCGCGTGGGCCAGCACGTCCCCGTCTGAGTGCCCGTCCAGCCCGCGGTCGAATGGCACCGTCATACCGCCCAGCACGAGGGGCCGGCCCTCCACCAGTGGGTGCGCGTCGAACCCTATGCCGGTGCGGGCCTTCACGATCGCGCGGCCCTTCGTCGCAGGATCGCTTCGGCGATCTCCAGGTCCAGCGGTGTGGTGACCTTCAGGTTCTCGGGTGACCCGGGGAAGAGCCTGACCGGCCCTCCGGTCATCTCGATCATCGCGGCGTCGTCCGTAACGTCCTCCCTGACCTGTTCGTGGGCCTGGAGTAGGAGCGTGGTGCGGAACACCTGCGGCGTCTGGGCGGCCCTGAGCCGGTCGCGCTCGAGGGTGCGCACGACCATGCCGGAGTCGACGACTTCCTTGATGGTGTCGCTGAGGGGCTGCGCGGGGACCGCCGCGCCAGTGGCCTCTGCTGCCCGGAGGCCGGCTTCGATCATCGAGGCGTCGATGCACGGGCGCGCGCCGTCGTGGACTATGGTCCACTCGACTGCCCCCAGGGCGTCCAGCCCGCAGCGCACCGAGTCCTGCCTCCTCTCGCCGCCGGGGACCACCTGGACCTTGCCGTAGCCCCTGCCAGTTACCAGGCCGCGGTGCGCGACGACGCCCTCCCGGGGACCGACGAGCACGACCCTGGCGACGAGCGGGCTGCTCTCGAAGGCGTCGAGGCTGTGGGTGATGAGGGGCCTGCCGCACAGGGGCGTCATTATCTTATCCACGCCGCCCATGCGGCTGCTCGTCCCGGCCGCGACGACTATGGCGCCCGCGCTCAATGTACTGTGGGAGACCGCATCGAATTCGGGCCAGTATAACCGAACATTCCGGCAGGAGAAGGGAAGAGACTACGCCCAAATCCGCCTTCTAGTTGGCCGCCCTGCCCTAGGGCATCACGAGGGCGGGTTTCAAACCCGCCCCTACAGGGTGAGGCCCCGTAGATGTAGCGTCCACCGGGGAGGTGGTGGATGGGCTACTGCGTCTCCAGGGCGGCGGTCATCATGCGTGCGAACTCGGGGCCGACGCCCTTGTCCTCGTGCTTGAAGTATATGAACACGTCGTCGATCCCGCGGGCGCCGTTGCGAATGGTGTCGGCCCACTCGGCGATGCCCTCTGAGGTGTAGCCCTCGTCCCTGAGCCTGAAGTAGGCGTGGCCGGCAGTCATCTCGACCGGCGTGCTGAACTTCTCGTCGTCCTTTACGCACAGGGCGGCTCCGTGCTCCCTCAGCAGTTCGTACACGTCGTCGGAGAGCCAGGACTTGCTCCTGAACTCGAAGGCCGCCCTGATGTCGTCGGGCACCAGGTCCAGGAAGCCGGCCAGGGTATCGACGTCCTTCTTGAAGTACGGGGGAAGCTGGAATAGGACTATGCCCAGTTTGTCTCCCAGCCCGCGCGCCCGCTCGAACAGGAGGTCCGCGAGCTCCTCGCAATCACTGAGCTTGGCGTGGTGGGTGATGCGGCGCGATGCCTTTAGGGTGAACAGGAAGTCGTCGGGGGTCGACTCGACCCAGCCCTCGATGGTTTTCTCGCTCGGCATCCGGTAGAAGGTGTAGTTGATCTCCACGGTGGAGAAGCGCTCGGCGTAGTAGGGCAGCATCTTGGCCGATGGCATCTTCTCCGGGTAGAAGCTGCCCTTCCACTCGTCGTAGTTGTACCCTGAGGTCCCTATCCTGTACACGTGACCTTCCTGTTCGCGCGACGGCGGCTTTGACACGCCGCTCCCTTGACCTTACACTCACACCGTCTTCTACGAAACCCCCGTTCGGCGCGGAGCGGGGAGGAGTCTCCAGGTAGGAGAGGAATATGACGAGACGGTCTACGTTACACATCGCGGTGACGGGGGTGCTCGTGCTGCTGTTCGCAGCGGCGGCGTGTTCCTCCGGGGAGGGTGAGGAGTCCGCGGTCGAGTTTGGGGACCGCGGTGCGGCGACGCTTCCGACGGCGGAGGCCAAGGACCTGGCGTCGCTGGCGAAGGTGGTCGCCATTGGCGAGTCTTTCGACATGGACGGAAGCCTGCTGCCAGGGCCCATGGGAGAGCCGCCTCTCTCCGGCACCGTCAAGATGCAGGTCGACTCGACCGAGCGGGACGTCAAGCTGCTGGAGGAGACTGTGCCGAGACTGGGCGCAGCCTACACAGGAGGGTACAAGGAGGGTCAGTACGCCTCCAAGCGAGGCGTTTTCTTCGCCATCAACTACACGGTGACCAACGAGACCGATGGACTGCTCAAGCCCGGCGCCCACATCAACAACAGCTTCACCCTGGCTGACGCAACGGGCCGGGAGTGGGAGCCCATGACCTTCCAGCAGGACCACTTCGATGGCTCGGCGGCCTTTGCGCTGCAACAGGACCTGTTCGACCCGAGGGACCTGGCGTTGCAGGGCGAGGAGAAGAAGACGACCCTGGGCTTCGACATTCCATCGGATGCGAAGGACCTGCGGCTCAGGTCGGAGCTGCTGGGGATAGAGATCAAGCTGGATTACTAGGATGCCTGCGGCATTAGCCCTGGCGGGGAAGGGGGCGGGTTTCAAACCCGCCCCTACAGTGGAATGCCGGCGGGCCGGCGGAAGACTTCGCGACGGGCAAGTTTAGCGGCCCAATTCTCTGAGGCAGCTGGAGCGGGCCGGAAGGCGACAGGAGGGGGAGATGAAGAGAATCGCGCCGTTCCACGTCCTCGTGATCGCGCTGGTCTTCCTGGTGGCGGCGGGGGCGTGCTCCTCCGGCACCGAGTCCCAGACCCGCGAGGAGCTGGGCGAGCCCATTCTCGGCCTACCGACGGCGGAGGCCAAGGACCTGGCGTCCCTGGCCGAGCAGGCCGCCGTCGGCGACTCGCTGACGCTGGATGCGAGCGTCCTGCCGGGCCCGATAGGCGAGCCCGCCCTGTCGGGCAACATCCAGATGACCGTCAACTCCACGGAGCGTGATATCAAGGTCGAGGAGGACACCGTTCCGAAGCTGGGCGGCGCCTACGGGGCCGGCCTGGTGAAGGGCGAGCAGTATACGGCAAAGCGCGGGGTCTACTTCATTGTGAACTACACCGTGAAGAATGAGACCGACGGCCTGCTGAAGCCCGGCGCCCATATCAACAACGGCTTCACGCTGGCCGACGCCACGGGACGCGAGTGGAGCCCCATGACCTTCCAGGCAGACCACTTCGACGGCTCGGCCGCCTTTGCCCTCCAGCAGGACCTGTTCGACCCCCGCGAGTTCGTGCTACAGGATGAGGAGAAGACAACGGTCATTGCCTTCGACATCGCGTCGGACGCCACTGACCTGAGGCTCAGGTCGGAGCTGCTCGGTGTCGAGATCAAGCTGGACTACTAGGGAGCGGGGATGATTTACGACGGGCACGCCTACTGTTTCCCCGACCTTCGCGGCAAGGCGGGGTTCGACGACAGGGACCAGTTCCGTAAGCACCTGCAGCTCGGGATTGCACGCCACTTCCAGCCGGTCTGGCGGGCGAGGGACAGGGCACCGGCAGACAACGGCGGGCTCGCCGACCCAGAGGGCGGCTGGGACTTCGCAGCGCTCAAGGATGCGCAGTTCCGCGCCGCCGGGCACGGACGGTTCGAGTGGACGGTCGACGGCGAGACGTACGTGAAGCAGTACATGCCGCCGTCTGTCACGGACATGGGCTACTCGGCGGAGTCGCTCGTGGCGGAGATGGACTATGCCGGCGTCGACATGGCGATGATCCACCGCACGCCCTACCTGGGAATCGGCAACGACTTCACGGCCGAGTGCTGCCGCCGCTTCCCGGACAGGCTCCAGGGCCTCGCCCATGTCGAGGAGTGGCTGGCCGGTACGGACGTGGACGGCTCGATCGCCAAGCTGGAGCGGGCCATACGCGACCAGGGGCTGCACGGCGTCCAGTTCCTGCCCGATCACCTGCCGCTGTACGGCCAGTCGGAGGACTGGACCCGGGACGAGCTCACCCCGTTCTGGGACGCAGTGGCTGGGCTGGGTGTGCCGCTGTTCATCACGCCGAGCTACTCGTCGCTGGCGACCAAGCACGGGGCGCCCGTCGACGCGCTGGTCGCGCAGCTGCGGCTGATCGACGAATGGATGGAGCGGTACCCGGACGTGCCCCTGGTGCTGACCCACGGCCTTAGCTGGAGGATTTTCATAGGCGATGACGGGCTCGACATCCCCGACGCGGTGTACGACGCCGTCCCGGGCAGCCCCAACTTCTACATGCAGCTCCTCTTCGCCATATTCCTGGGAGGCGTCTGGGACTACCCGATGCACGAGATCAGGCCGACCATGGAGCAGCTCGTGGAGCGGGTCGGGGTCGAGCGTCTTATGTGGGGCACCGACATACCGATGGTGATGCGCTTCTACACCTACCGTCAGAACCTCGACCACATCCGCATAGCCTCCGACTTCCTGCCGGACGACCAGGTTGGCCTCATAGTCGGCGGCAACATGGCTCGCGTGATGGACGTCTCCAAAGGCTGAGTCTCAGGCGCAAGGCCCTTCTGCTATACTCGCGCCATTCAATGTGGAGGTTCCGGGATGGCGTCCGAAGGGGTCCGCCTCACGTCGCTGGCTCACTGCGCCGGCTGAGCGGGCAAGTTCAGTCCAGACGACCTGGCGCAGGTGCTGCGCCAGCTGCCGCCGATGACCGACCCGGCCCTGCTGGTCGGCCCGTCCACGGGGGACGACGCGGCCGTCTATAGGCTCACTGACGAGCTTGCCCTGGTGCAGACGGTCGACTTCTTCCCCCCGATCGTGGACGACCCCTTCGCGTACGGCGAGATTGCCGCTGCCAACGCGATCTCCGACGTCTACGCCATGGGCGGGACGCCGATGCTCGCCCTCAACGTGGCCGCCTTCCCGGTGGACCTGCCGGTCGAGGTGCTGGGCGAGGTGATGCGGGGCGCGGCCTCGAAGGCCGCCGAGGCCGGTGTTATCGTTGTAGGCGGCCACACCGTCGACGACCAGGAGCCCAAGTTCGGGATGGCCGTGACGGGCGTCGTGGAGCCGGGCCGCGAGGTGACCAATGCCGGCGCGAAGCCGGGCGACGTGCTCGTGCTCACCAAGCCCATCGGGACGGGCGTGATCACCACCGCCGCCAAGCAGGACAGGGCCGCCCCGGAGGTACTCGCGGGCGCCGTGGAGTCGATGGGCGCGCTCAATCGCGATGCCTCCCACGCCATGGTGGAGGTGGGTGCGAGCGCCTGCGTCGACGTGACGGGCTTCGGGCTGATCGGGCACCTGCTGGAGATAACCCGGGCCAGCGGCGTTGCGGCGGAGGTCTCGCTCGGGTCCGTGCCGGTGCTGGACGGCGTACGCGACCTGCTGGGGCAGGGGATAGCGCCGGGTGGCACGAGGCGGAACCTGGCGTCGGCGGACCGAGACGTCGACTGGGGCGCGGCCCCGGACGAGGAGGACCGGCTCCTCCTGTGCGACGCCCAGACGTCAGGCGGCCTCTTGATCAGCGTCGAGGCTGTACGGGTTGGCAGGCTGCTCGAGGCGCTGGAGAACCACGGCGTATCGGGAGCGGTCGTGGGGCGAGTGCTTGAAGCCGAGGAGTTGGACGGGTCAGCCATTCGCGTCAAGACCTAGGCGCTCCCAAACCCCTGATTGCCGGGGCTGATGGCGTCGTAACTGTTCAGACTTGGTGAGACAGAGGGAGTCTTCCCTATCCTGTCTGCATTCTGAGGAGCGAAGCGACGAGAATCTATACCTTGCACGGTCGGTCGGCGGAGCACTGCCCTTCGACAGGCTCAGGGCGAACGAATTGCTCTTGGGCTACCTTCCTAGATTCCTCACTGCGTTCGGAATGACGTCAACTCATGGAGACCGAACAGTAACGAGGCGTCGGAATTCGTTGGCGGCTGCCCCTTCGTCTGATATGTTGTCCTGACCATGACCATCAGGGACGAGATAGGCCTCGTTGTACAGACTGCCCTTGCTGACGCCCAGGAGGCCGGGGCGCTTCCTCCCGCGGAGGGAGTAGAGGCGGCGGTCGAGCGGCCCCAGAAGGCGGAGCACGGGGACTTCGCGTCGAGCCTGCCCCTCAGACTTGCCCGCCAGATGCGCATGAGCCCCATGGCAATCGCGGAGGGAATCGCCGAGCGGGTGCGTGCGGAAGGCGCCGTCTCGAAGGTCTGGACCGCGCCGCCGGGCTTCGTGAACTTCGCCCTAAGCCCCGAGTGGCTTGCCTCGCAGGTCGACGCCATTCGAGACGAGGGAGACTCGTTCGGCACGGTAGACGTTGGGGCGGGCCGCCGCGTCCAGGTGGAGTTCGTCAGCGTAAACCCCACAGGCCCCGTCCATGCGGGCCACGCCAGGGGAGCGGTCGTGGGCAGCGCCCTGGCTAACGTCCTCGACGCGGCCGGCTACGACGTCCAGCGCGAGTACTACCTGAACGACTCCGGCAGCCAGATGGGCCACTTCAACGGCAGCCTGCTGGCCCGGTACCTCCAGCTATTCGGCCAGGACATCGAGGTCCCGCCCGACGGCTACGAGGGTTCGTACATGATCGACCTGGCCGAGGAGATCAGGGATGAGGTCGCGGACAAGTTCGTAGCGATGGACGCCGGCCGCGCCGCGGCGGAGATCGGCGAGATCGGCCTTCGCCGCATGATCGAGGAGATCAGGCGCGACATGCGTGCCCTCAACGTCGAGTACGACGAGTGGTTCAGCGAGCGCAGCCTCTTCCCGGGCGGCCAGTTCGACCGGGTCCTGGAGATGCTGCGGGAAGGCGAGCACCTGGTCGAGAGGGACGGCGCGACGTGGTTCAGGTCGTCGGCGCTTGGGGACGACGAGGACAAGGTCATCGTCAGGAACACGGGCGCGCCCACCTACTTCGGGACGGATGTGGCCTATCACTACAACAAGTTCCTGGAGCGGGGCTTCGATCGCGTGATCGACGTGCTCGGGGCGGACCACCAGGGGCACGTGGCCTTCATGAAGGCCTTCGCGTCCGCCGTGGGGATCGACCAGGACCGCCTCGACCTGCTGGTCTACCAGCTGGTCACGCTGAAGCGCGGAGGCGAGACGGTCCGCCTATCCAAGCGAACGGGGAACATCGTAACGTTGAGGGAGCTGGTCGAGGAGATAGGGCCGGACGCGTGCCGCTTCTTCTTCCTGTCCAAGGCCCCGGGGTCGCAGATGGAGCTGGACCTGGAGCTGGCGGTCAAGGAATCGGAGGAGAACCCGGTCTTTTACATCCAGTACGCCCACGCGCGCATCGCCGGCATCCTCAGGGAGGCCCGGGAGCGCGGGATCGACTTCGAGGGCGGCGACGTCTCGCTGCTGACCCACGAGGCCGAGCTGGCATTGGTCCGCAAGATGTTGCAGCTGCCAGAGGTCGTCGCGATGGCGGCCGAGAACCTGGAGCCGCAGGGGCTGCCCCACTACGCCCTGGACCTGGCCAAGGCCTTCCACCCCTTCTACCAGCAGTGCAGGGTGGTCTCCCAGGACCCGGACGACCTGCCCATCACGATGGCCAGGCTGAAGCTGGTGGACGCGGTGCGGGTCGTCTTCGCGCGCTGCCTGTCCCTGATGGGGATGGCCGCGCCCGAGAGGATGTGAGCGACTGACGGTCCGCCGGGCTACAGCCCGTTCGACTTGAAGCGGGCGCCTTTCTCGATGTACTCCTCGACGGTCATGCGGATCAGCTCTTTGTGCCTGTCCTGCAGGCTCCCCCTGACCCGGGCAGGCACGCCCAGCACCAGGGAGCCGGGCGGGATGACCATCCTCTCGATCACCGCCGCCCCCGAGGCCACCAGGCTCCCCTCGCCTATCTCAACGCCGTCGTTTACCGAGGCTCCGTTGCCGATGAGCGACCACTGTCCGATCGTCTTGGCGTGACACAGCACCTGGTGGCCGATGACGACGTTATCCCCAATGAACGCGTCGTCGTCGGCGTGCACGACCGAGCCGTCCTGGATGCAGGTGTTGCTTCCTATCTTGATGGTGCCGGCGTCGGCCCTTATCACGGTGCCTGGCCAGACGCTCGAACCCGCGCCGATCTCCACGTCGCCGACCACGTAGGCGGCCTCGCTGACGAAGGCCGTCGGGTGTATTCTCGGCTTCTTGCCGTCCAGCTCTCTGATCACTTCCACTCCCTTCGAACATGCCACGCTCCGGTCCCGGCAGGCTCTCGCACCGGAGGTGCCAACCTAAAGGGCCCCGCGAGCGTATTATTGAATAGAGGTTGCTATGCTATCCTACCCTATCGCCCCTATGCTAGGACGACTCACCATGCCCACTGGACTGAGAATGAGGAGCGCCTGGGCCATCGCCGCAGTGACGTTGGCAGCCGGGCTCATGCTGGCCTGCTCCCAGGCGCCCGAGCCCACCCCTATGCCGTCGCCCACGCCTGAGCCCACCGCGACTCCCGCGCCAACGCCGATACCGGAGCCGACGCCGACTCCAGAACCCACACCGACACCAGAGCCGACCGCCGAGCCCCCGGACATGCTGTTCCGATACACGCAGGCGGTGCAGCTGCTCAACGCGGCCCAGTACGAGGAGGCCATATCGTCCTTCGACATCGTACTTAGGGTCCTGCCCGACCTGGCCATCGCGTACAACTACCGGGGCGTCGCCTACTATCACGAGGAGCAGTACGAACTGGCGCTGGAGGACTTCGACAAGTCCATAGAGCTCAAGAAGACATCTCCCACGCCGTTCCTGAACCGGGCCACCCTGCACGACAAGCTTGGCAACACCCGGCTGGCTATAGAGGACCTGGAGGCGGCCCTGGAGCTGTACCGTGAGGCCGGTAATTCGGCCGGCGTGAACGCCGTCCAGAGGCAGCTCAACCAGGTGGCGGGCCCGTAGCCTGGGAGTCCGGGCCCGGCCCCACAATACGGTCGATTGGCCGATGTGGTAGAATACCTCTGACTCCGATACGCGATGCGAATGTCGCCCCCGCTTCCTGCGCTTGCACCAACCGGCTGTAGAACGCATGCGACGTTAGACACCGGCTAGGAGAATCTTCAACAAGCAATGGAGCGAGTATGAACATCTATGTAGGTAACCTTTCATTCGAGATGACCGAGGAACAACTCGAGGGCGCTTTTGCGGCCCACGGTGAAGTGCAGTCCGCACGAATAATCACCGACAGGTATACGGGGCAGTCCAGGGGCTTCGGCTTCGTCGAGATGCCGGACAACGCCGCTGCCGAAACTGCCATCCAGGCCCTCAACGGCCGGGAAGTTTCGGGTCGTCCCCTGACCGTCAACGAGGCGCGTCCTCGTGAAGACAACAGGGGAGGACGCGGCGGTGGCGGTGGCGGCGGCCGCTGGTAGGCTAACGACAGCCTGACTCGGCCCGGCCCTCGCGTGGAAAGCGGCACAAGAGGGGCTCGGGTTGAAGGCCGGACAGCAACAGAGGGCGGGTGCACCAGTGCGCCCGCCCTTATCGGTTTTCGCGGACTGGCGGACATCGTGTGCTGCCGATCCCTAGCACATTGGCACTAGTATTCTGCCTTGACTTTGACGCTCGCCTTCGTGGGCTTGCAGGAACGAGCTTCCTTAGAGTCTTCCCAGACCCATCAGGCCCGCCCCAGGGGCGTGCAAGCTTCGTAGGATAGCTGAGGGTCTCGTGGGTTTTGAGGACAGGCTACCCTGTCGTTGCTCGAGCCCACGCCTCCTACTACACTTCCTCAGACGAGTCTTGACAGCAGACCGCTATCTCAGGCTGCCTCGGAGTTACTGTGCAGTGGGGGAAGAGGGCGGGCGGAGATCACGAGCGGGGCGGTCTGTCCTGCGGGTCATCGTGCACTGAGCGCCTTGTCATGCTCTTGTAGAGGTGAATGAGTCCCTGCTGACGCCTAGCCCCGCCGGGGCGGATGCTCTTCCCCATATCGGCCAGCAGGCGGCGCATCTCCCGGGTGACGGAGTTCTCCTGCAGGGCGGGCAGCCGGCCGAACATCTCCAGGCTCGCCGATTCCAGCTCCAGGTCGCCGGTTGCCCTGGCGCGGGCATGGGTGAAGGGCAGGGCGACGTTGGCCGCGAGCTCGCGGGCCCGGCCCCCTCCCACGAACGGTCTTGCCTCCAGGATGGACGAGAGGTCCCTGGCGTCACCCCGGCGGACCGCCCCCACTATCGACTCCGCCGGCCCAGTGTCTAGGAGGCGGTCCAGGATGCGGGCGGCCCCGATGGTGCGCCTTGCCGGGTGGTTCGCGGGCCTGACTCCCGAGGTCGTCCACTCGCTCTTGTGGACCGGCCGCCGCAGGGGGAGGCGGCGCAGCAGGGAGGAGATCGCCGGAAGATCCTCGGGGGGCGCTTTGTCGAGCATCCCTGCGCCATGCAGGAGCAGCGCCTTGACGGCAAGGAGGCGGGTTGCCGCGGGCTCGCCGCGCAGGGCGGCAAGACACGCGTAGGGCACCGCCCCGGCCAGGAGCCTGAAGGGGCGCCGGTTGGCCGCGTAGCCCAGCCCCTCCAGGAGGGCGGTATAGACGACCTGGTCGGCGTCCCCTCTCTTGAGCTCCATGGCAAAGCCTCCCGACTTGGCCCGGAATCTCATTTCGCCGTCCCGGTCAAGCCGCTCTTCGACCTCGGCGTTGCCTGACGACCTGAGGCTGGCGAGCAGCAGGCCGGACCCGCCGTCGGAGCCGGAGGGCTGCCCCCGCAGCCTCACGACGGGGACCGTCGTCCCGGACTGGTGTGCCGAAGTCCCTCGCTCGCCGGGGCGCATCACAACGTGGAGGATGACGCCGTTGTAGGCGGGGTCGCCGTGGTGCCCGTGACGGTACCAGTCGGGAGCGTCCACGTGGAGCTCGACGTCGCCGGTGATCCGCTCGCCGGTGGGCGTCTCGATGACGCTGTCCAGGAAGTCGGGGCCCGCCGGTCCACCGGGCCTGCCCGGATAGAGCACCCGGAAGGGCGCTCCCCCCTCGGTCTTCAGACCGTGGGGCAGGGTGTGCGCCATGCTCCATAGCCTGGCCACCGCGTCCTCGCCGGCGGGCTCGTACACGGGGCCTGGCGCCTCTCTTACGGTGAGTGCGTGAGTGACCATGTCAGCATAATAGCAGGCGGCGGGGCCCGGGGACGTTCACGGGCCTAACTGCGCACCGCACGGTCTTCGGAAACGGTGCGGGCCCGCGCCATGGACTTCAGCCACTTTCGCTTCTGGTCGCGCCGGGTTCCCTCGTCGGGTGGAGTGAAGCGTTCGGCGAAGTCGCGGCGGAACGACTCGAAGCGGCCCTCGACGATGGCCTCACGCATCCGCTCCACCAGGCGGAGCACGAACCTCAGGTTGTGCACCGTGGCCAGCCTGTAGGCCAGCAGCTCCTTTGCACGGAAGAGGTGGCACAGGTAAGCGGCCGGGAACGTCTTGCAGGTGTAGCAGTCGCAGTCGTCGTCCACCGGGCCGTCCACAGAGCGGAAGCGCGCCGTGTCGACGTTCACCCGGCCCTCGTGTGTGAAGAGCGCCCCGTTCCTGGCGATACGGGTCGGCAGCACGCAGTCGAACATGTCGATGCCCAGTGCCACGCACTCGACCAGGTCCTCGGGCGAGCCCACGCCCATGAGGTACCTGGGCCGGTCGTCCGGGAGCAGCCCGGCCGTTAGCCCGGTCACGTCGTACATCTCGGCCTTCGACTCACCGACGCTGAGTCCCCCGATGGCGTAGCCCGGGAAGTCCATCGCCACAGTCTCGGCTGCCGAGAGCTGCCGCAGGTCGCCGAATATCCCGCCTTGGACGATACCGAAGAGGGCCTGGCGGGTCCCGGCATGTGCGTCGAGGGACCGCCTCGCCCATCGCAACGTCCTCTGCACCGCCACCTCGACTGCGTCCCGGTCAGCGCCCGCGGGCTCGCACACGTCCAGCGGCATGACGATGTCGGCGCCGATCCCGGCCTGGTGCTCCACCACGGCCTCCGGCGTGAAGCGGTGGAGGCTCCCGTCCAGGTGCGACCTGAAGAGTATGCCCTCCTCGTCCAGCTTGCGCAGGTGCTCGAGGCTGAAGCCCTGGAAGCCGCCCGAATCGGTGAGGACCGGTCCGTCCCACGCCATGAAGCGGTGGAGTCCCCCGAAGCCCCGGATCACATCCACGCCGGGCCGCAGGTAGAGGTGGTATGTGTTCGCGAGGACAAGTCCCGCGCCGATTTGGACTAGGTCCGCTGAGTCCAGCGCCTTCACCGAGCCCTGAGTAGCCACCGGCATGAATACGGGGGTGTCGACCGTCCCGTGGGGGGTATCGAGTACGCCGGCGCGCGCGGAGCCCGACGTCGACTGGACGGAGAAGAAGGGCCTGGAGGACTCGTTCACGCCAGTCCCTGCCAGACGAGGCGCGCCCCCATCACGAGCAGGAGGCTGGCCAGCATGACGACTACCCATACGCTCCTGGCTTTCCTGGCGAGCCATACGCCACCCGGGCTTCCCACTAGCAGCCCGGGCGCGACTGCGGCGAAGGTCGGCAGCCACTCGACGTGTCCGAGGTGCGCGTGGGCCGCCGCTCCGGCCGTGGCGTAGGCCGACATGGCGAAGAGGGATGTCGCGGCGGCAACCCGGACCGGGAACCCGAACATCGTCACGAGGACGGGGGTCCTGAGGAACCCCCCTCCGGCGCCGAAGAAGGCTGAGACGAAACCGATCAAGACGTTGAACAGGGCCGCGAGCCCCTCGTTGAACCTGTATTCGTACGTCCTCCCGTCCGCGAGTATCCTGCGGCTCCGCACTGTCGGCTTGATCCTGCTGCTGATGTCCGAGGAGACCGCGCCGGTCCTGGACGACCTGTACAGGAGGTACGCCGCGAGGCCTGCGATCATCGCCCCGAACAGGACGCGGAAGATGTCTGCCTCCACCTTCGCGACCACGAAGGGGGCGGCGATAGACCCCGGAAGGGCGGCGGCGATGAAGATGAGCCCGCTGCGCCTGTCCACAAGGTTGTGACGGAGGTACAGAATGGCGCTACTAATGCCGTTGAGGGCCACGAGGGCCAGCGAGGTACCTGCCACGACCGCCGGCTCCATGCCGAAGAAGAGCAGCAACACCGGCACCAGGACGACGCCTCCGCCGGTGCCGACCATGGCCCCGAACACGCCCGTGCCGGCGCCGATCAGGAAGAGGTAGACCCACTCCGGGTCCAGGTCAGCTTCTCCGGCCCAGCGACTCCAGCGCCGAGTCCACCACCGATTCCGGCACGTCGCCGCGCGTCACGGCCCGGCCGATGCCGTCGAGCAGCACCCACCGGATCGCGCCTCCGACGGTCTTCTTGTCCATGGTCATCGCCTCCTTGAGGGCGCCGGCGTCCACCCCGTCCAGCGACACGGGCAGCCGGAAGTCCTCGAGCACCTGGCGCTGCCTCTCGGTTTCATCCTCCGACATCATCCCCAGCTCCAGGCCGATCCTCGCCGCCGCGGTCATGCCAATGCTCACGGCCTCGCCATGCAGGTATTTTGTATAGCCAGTGGCGGCCTCGATTGCGTGCCCAACGGTGTGGCCGTAGTTCAGCAGCACCCGCAGGCCAAGTCTCTCCTTTTCGTCCCTCGTCACCACGTCGGCCTTGACGGCGACGCTGCGTTTCACAATGTCTATGGTCGTGGCCGGGTCGAGGGAGCGGACATCCTCGCCGCGACTCTCGAAGTCCTCGAACAGGCCGGCGTCCATGATGAGCCCGTGCTTGATCGCCTCGGCCCAGCCGGAGTTGATCTCTCGCTCCGGCAGGGTCTTCAGCACGGACAAGTCGGCCAGCACGAGGCGGGGCTGGTGAAACGCGCCGACCAGGTTCTTGCCGTATGGGAGATCGACCGCGGTCTTCCCTCCTACAGCGGCGTCCATCATGGCGAGCATAGTCGTCGGGACCTGGGCGAAGGGCATGCCCCGGAGGTACGTCGCCGCCGCGAAACCGGCCATGTCTCCGACGACGCCGCCCCCCACGGCCGCCACCAGGTGGCCGCGCTCGGCCTTCAGGGAGGCCAGCCACTCGTAGATGCGGGCCGCGCCGTCCAGGGTCTTGCCTGCCTCGCCCTGCTGCAGCACGAAGATGTGGCACGGCACGCCGGCGGCTTCGAGCGACGTCTGGGCGCGGCGGCCGTGCAGGTACGCGCCCTCGTCCGTCACGACGTAGGCCGCGCCCGGCGAGGCGGCCGCTGCGGCCTTCTCGCCAATGTCGTCCAGCAGGCCCCAGCCGGCCCAGACGGGGTAGTCTCCCGTCGAAGTACGGACCACGGCCGCCAAATCCTCGTCCCCGGCTGCCGTACCCGCCGCCCTCAGTATGTCCCAGGCTCGGGCGACCTCGGTCGCGGCCTGCTCGGGCGAGAGCCGGTCGGTCTGCACCGTCCAGTCCGCCAGGGAGTAGCTCGGTTGACGCTGCGCCTTCAGCTCCCTGATGCGCCGCATCGGGTCCGCGCCGGCCAACATGGGCCTGATCACCGGGCCCCCGGGCCTGTCTCTCTCGGCGGACAGGCGCTCGAATATCGTCTCCGGGCTCGCCTCGAGGCACACTACGATGCCGCCGCCGGCCATGAGAGCGCGATTGGCCTCGGCCACCGGGACGCCTCCTCCGGTGGAGACGACCTGGCCGCTCCCTTCGCTGAGCCCGGCCAGTACCTCCGTCTCGTACCGGCGGAAGACAGCCTCGCCATCCAGCTCGAATATCTCCGGTATCGCCCTCCCGGCCGCGGCCTCTATCTCGTCGTCCATGTCGACGTAGCGCCAGCTCAGAAGGTCCGCAGCTATGCGACCAACGGTCGTCTTGCCGGCGCCCGAAAAGCCCGTGAGGAAGATGTTGGACCCGGTCATGGCTCGCCGCCCAGGGCCCGCAGGCCGGCCTCGTACATCAGGTCGACCGGGGCCTCTCGCGACGTCCACATCTCGAATGCCGCAGCGCCCTGGTAGACAAGCATCCAGAGACCGCCAAGCACCTTCGCCCCAGCCTTCTGCGCCTCATCCATCAGCGGGGTCTGCTGCGGGGTGTAGACCATGTCGTAGACGAGCGAGCGTGGGTTGATGTCACGGCTGTCCAGCGGTGAAAGCCCGGCATTGGGCCCTGGCTCCATACCTATCGACGTGGCGTTGACTATGAGGTCTACCCGGCCCGCCGTTTCCCGCGCCTCGTTCAGGGGAATCGACTTGGTGTCCAGGGAGCGGCCCCGGACGTCCCCGGCAAGCGCGTCCCCCCGTTCGACGGTGCGGTTGGCGATCAACACCCTGGCCGCGCCCCTCACCGCCAGCGCGAAGACGGCGGCACGGGCTGCTCCGCCCGCCCCCAGCAGCAGGACGGACTTGCCCTCCGGCGAGAAGCCGCCGCGCTCTTCCAGGCTCCTCAGGAAGCCGTATCCGTCCGTGTTGTGCCCCACCAGACGGCCGTTTTCCTTGACGATAGTGTTGACGGCCCCAACGCTCTCGGCCCACGGGTCCAGCCTGTCTAGGCAGGCGCGAATGCGCTCCTTGTGGGGGATGGTTACGTTTGCGCCCAGGTGGTCGTCGGCACGGATCTTTTCTACTTCGGATGCCAGTCCCTTAGGGGGAGTAGGTCTGGCGGTGTAGGAGGCCTCAATGGACAGGCTGTCAAGGGCAGCCTGCTGGAATGCAGGGGATATCGAGTGGGAGAGGGGATATCCGAAGAGGGCGATTTGCTGCTTCATGGCGGCCCCCGTGAAACGGGATGCTAGTATATCATGGGCCTGGCCGGGAGAACGGCAAGGCCGTTCGACTGGCGCCGGGCGCGGAGGATGGAAGCATGGCCGAAGTGGCTGCAGTCTCCTGGGGAACACGTGGGAGGCGGGAGGCGAAATGCTGGCGCTGAGGCTGCGCTGGGCGCTGAGAGACGCCAGGGCCCGATGGGTCCAGGTGGCTGGCATCGCCCTGATGATCGCCATCGGCACGGGGATGTACGCCGGGCTGAGCAGCGTCACCCAGTGGCGGTTCGCCTCCAACGACGCCAGCCTCTCCCTGACAAACATGTACGACGTCCGCGCGCAGCCCAGCGGGGACGGCTTCCTGCCACAGGGGGCCCTGGCCTCCATCGCGCAGGGCATAGACGGCGTGGAGGCCGTTGAGGAGCGGCTTATCTCCGAGACCCAGGTCGAGGTGGACACCGACGACGGCCCCCTCTTCGTGCGAGGCAGGATTGTCGGCGTCGACTTCTCGGGCGGCGGGCCCAGCGTCAACGGCGTCGAGACACTGGTCGGGCGGACCATCGAGACGGCGGAGATCGGCCAGGCGGTCGTGCTTGTCGAGCGCAACTTCGGCGTCTACTACGGCCTGCCGGACGACGGCGAGCTGAAGATCGGCGGCGGGGTCTCCGCCCGGTACGTCGGACAGGCCGTGTCCCCTGAGTACTTCCTGATCGTAGAGGAAGGCAGCTTCTTCGGGCAGGCGAACCTTGCCGTGCTGTTCACGTCGCTGGAGACGGCCCAGGACCTTTCCGGCAGGGAGGGGCTGGTCAACGACCTGGTGCTCACCGTCGAGCCCGGAGCGGACATCGACGCTGTGGAGGCGGCCCTGCTGGCCGAGACCGCGGCCCGCCACCCGGAGACGGGCCTCGATCTCATGCGCAGCGAGGACGACGCGTCGTACCTCGCCCTCACCCGCGATCCGGAGGCTGACCAGGCGTTCTACAACGTGTTCGCACTTGTGCTGTTCGCGGGCGCGGCCTTCGCTGCTCTGAACTTCGCGGCCCGGATGGTCGAGACCCAGCGCCGGGAGATCGGCACGTCCATGGCCCTGGGCGTGAACCCCCTTGCCATAGCCGTGCGGCCCCTGCTCGTGGGGACCCAGATAGCCGTGCTGGGGGTGGTGTTCGGGGTCGGCATCGGGTTGCTGATCGCCAGCCTCATGCAGGGCGTGCTCGAGAGCTTCGTGCCGTTGCCAGTCTTCATAACCCCGTTCCAGACGGGCATCTTTGCGGGCGTTGCGGCCATCGGCTTCGTGCTGCCGATAGTGGCCGTGTTGTGGCCGGTATTCCGGGCCGTCAGGGTCCAGCCCGTGGACGCGATCAGGACCGGGCACCTGGCAGCGCGGGGCGGGGGCCTTGCCCCGGCCATCAGCCGTCTCCCGCTCCCGGGCAGCAGCCTCGGACGCATGCCGTTCCGCAACCTGCTGAGGGCGCCCCGGCGCACGTTCCTGACCCTGTTCGCCCTCACCGCCGTGCTGGCCATACTAGTCAGCGTGATCGGCATGACCGACTCGATGCTCTCGACCCTCTTGAAGGGCGACGAGGAGCTCCTCAAGGGCGTGCCCGACCGGCTCACCGTAAAGCTCGACTCCTTCTACGCGCTCGATTCGCCAGAGGTGAGCGGGGTAATCGACGGGGGCGCGCTCGGCACAGCGGAGCCCGGCATCGCGCTCGGGGGCACGGTGAAGGGAGAGGGCGAGCCCCTGACGGTCCTACTGCAGTTCGTTGACCTAGAGACTGGCGCGTGGAAGCCGACCGTCGTGGAGGGGGACCTGTCCGCCGCCGTGCCAGGCATCGTCCTCGCCCGCAAGGCCGCGAGGGACCTGGGTGTAGGCGCCGGGGATAGCGTCACGCTGACTCTGCCGGTGCGCACCGGACCGGCCTCGTTCACACTCAGCGCCATATCCGTACCCGTGATTGCCATACACCCGCACCCTCTCCGCTTCAACGCATACATGGACATCCGCCACGCCGGACAGGCGGGCCTGGATGGCGTGGCAAACATGGTCACTGGAGCTCCGGTACCAGGCCAAAACCTGAACGACGCCAAGCGCGCCCTGTTCGGCTCGCCGGGCGTCGCGACCGTGCTGGGGATAGCCGAGACTTCCCAGGCCGCGCAGGACATATTCGAGGAGTTCACCGCGATATTCGTCGTGATCCAGATGTTCGTGCTCGGCCTCGCCTTGCTGATTGCCTTCAACACCGCAAACATCAACTCGGACGAGCGGGCGCGGGACCACGCGACGATGTTCGCCTACGGAGTGGCGGTCAGGAGAGTGCTCGGGAGCATGGCGGTCGAGGGGCTCGTGCTGGGCGCGATCGCCACCCTGCTGGGGATCGTCTTCGGCTACGGGATGCTGCTCTGGATCATCTACGGCCTCATGCCCGCGAGCTACCCAGACCTGGGAATAGTCCTCTCGGTAAATGTGCCTGGGATGGCCGCGATACTGGCCGGTGGAATCGCCGTAGTCGCCATCGCCCCAGCCCTCACCGTGCGCAAGCTGCGGCGCATGGACGTGCCGGCCACCCTCAGAGTGCTGGAGTAGGCAGGCCGGGTCAGCCGCGCGGCTTCGAGTCCAGATACGCCTGGAGTAGCACTGCGGCGGCCGCTGCGTCCACTGCCTCGCGACGCCGGGAGCGCCTCCTGCCGCCCTCCGCGAGTTTTCGCTCGGCCTCCCGGGTCGACAGGCGCTCGTCGATCATGTCCACCGGCATGCCCAGCCGTCCTGAGAGCAGCCGTGCGAAGTACGCGGCGCGCTTGGCCTGGGGGCCGATCGAGCCGTCAAGCGAGATCGGGACGCCCACCACGACCGCCTCGACATCGCGCTCTCTGGCCAGGGCGGCTACCGCGTCGGCGTCCCCCTCGTCGGACGTGTGCTCGATAACAGTGAGCGGAGACGCGGTGATCCCCAGGGCGTCGCTCAGGGCGGCGCCGATGCGCCGCTCCCCGTGGTCGAGGCCCAGGACTCGCAACCTTAGCCTGGCCCTTCGCGCACCAGGTCGGCGACCGATCCCAGCGCTGCGTCGAGCCCGTCCGCCCTCCTGCCTCCGGCCTGCGCCACGTCGGGCCTGCCGCCGCCGCCGCCGCCGATGGCCTTCGCCGCGCCCCTGGCTATGGCGACCGCGTCGAAACCGCGCTCCACCAGGTCGGGCGTGACCATGACCACCATCTGGGGCCTGTCGTTGGCCACCGTGCCCAGGGCGACGATGCCGCTGCCCATCTTGCTCCTCAGCCAGTCCCCCATCTCGCGCATGGCGTCCGCGCCGGCCGCGTCAACCCGGTGGGCGAGCACCGAGACGCCTTCGACCACGACCGCCGCCTCCAGCATCGACTCGGCGGCCTGGAGGGAGAGCCGCCTTTCGAGGGCCTCGTTATCGCGGCGCAGCGACTCCATCTCCTCTAGCAGCGAGCCGACCCTGTCCTCGGTCTCCATCGGCGTGGTGCTGAGCCTGGCGGCGACCGCGTCCTGCGCCCGGAAACGGTCGCGCACGACCCTCTCAGCGCCGCGCCCGCTCACCGCCTCGATGCGCCTCATGCCCGTGCCGATGCTGGACTCGCCCAGCACGAAGACCGAGCCGAGCTCGCCGGTGTGATGGACGTGGGTGCCGCCGCAAACCTCGAAGCTGAAGGTGTCGCCGTTGGCTATCTCCACCAGCCGTACGGTGTCCTCGTACTTGTCGCCGAAGAAGGCCAGCGCCCCGCGCTCGATGGCCCGAGAGTACCGGTCCTCGCTCTTGCGCACCCCCACGTTCTCGCGGATCTTCTCGTTGACGAGGAGCTGCACGTCTTCGATCTCGCCGGGCGTCATCGCCGTCACGTGGCTGAAGTCGAACCGCAGCCTGTCGGGGGCGACCAGCGAACCCGCCTGTCGGACGTGGCTGCCGAGGACCTGGCGCAGGGCCGCGTGCAGCATGTGAGTCGCCGTGTGGTTCCGGGCCGTATCCTCGCGCCTAATGGGGTCGACGATGGCGTCCACGCTGTCGCCCTGGGACACGCTGCCCTCGACGACCCTGCCGAAGTGCATGATCAGCCCCGGCATGACGGTCTGGGTGTCCGTCACCTCTATCCTGCCGTTGGGGCCCACCATGTCGCCTGCGTCGCCCACCTGGCCACCGCCCTCAGGGTAGAAGGGCGTCTCCATGATCGCCAGCTCGACCTCGTCGCCCTCGGTGGCCTGGGTCACGACGCCGTCGTCCGAGATCATACCGACGATGACGCTGTCGGCCCTGACCTGCTGGTAGCCGAGGAACTTCGTGCTCCCGATGCCAAGGCTCTCGTACAGGCGGATCTTCACCCTGTCCGCACCGAACTGGGCCGAGGCGCGGGCCCTCTCCCGCTGGGCGGCCATCTCCCGCTCGAAGCCCTCCATGTCGACGCCCACGCCGCTTTCCGCGGCGATCTCCTCGGTCATCTCGACGGGGAAGCCATAGGTGTCCCACAGGCGGAAGGCCGTCTCGCCCGAAAGCGAGTCCGCGTCCCTCATGGCGTCGGTCAGAATCGCGTAGCCGTTCTGGAATGCCGACTGGAAGCGCTCCTCCTCCAGCCTGATGACGTTCTGGACGAACTCCCGGTTGTTTCTTAGCTCGGGGTACGGGTCACCCATGAGGTCCGTGACGGCGTCGGCGATCTCCCCCAGGAAGGGTTCGTCGAGGCCGAGCCTGCGGGCGTGGCGGATCGCCCGGCGGATGAGTCGCCTCAGGACGTACCCCCGGCCGTCGTTGGATGGCACCACGCCGTCGGCGATGAGGAATGCCGAGCTTCGCCCGTGCTCTGCGACGACCCGCATGGCCTGCCTGGCCTCGTCGCTCTCGCGGGACTCGTGGCCGGTCAGCGCCTCCACCTTGCGTATGAGCGGCAGGAACAGGTCCGTCTCGTAGATGTCGTTCGCGTCCTGCAGCACGACGACGAGCCTTTCGAAGCCCATGCCCGTGTCGATGCCGGTCTGGGGCAGTGGCGGCATCGTGCCGTCGGGGTTGCGGTAGAACTGCATGAACACGAGGTTCCACAGCTCCACGTAGCGCCCGCAGACCAGCCCTGTCTCAGGGTCCACGTCCTCGCAGTTGGGGCCGCAGTCTTCGACGCCGCAGCCGGACCGGGCCTCGCCGAAGTCGTAGTGGAGCTCGGCGCACGGCCCGCAGGGCCCCTCCTCACCGTGAATGGGGGGGCCCCACCAGTTGTCAGCGTCGCCAAACCGGTAGATGCGCTCTTCGGGGATGCCGTGCTTCTGCCACAGGCCGTACGCCTCGTCGTCGCCCTCATGCACCGTCGCGGCGAAGTTCTCCCTCGGCAGCCCCATGGCCGACTCCAGGCACTCGACGGCGAAGCCCATGGCCCCGTCCTTGAAGTAGTCTCCGAAGCTGAAGTTGCCCAGCATCTCGAACATCGTCAGGTGGGTCGAGTCGCCTACCTCGTCGATGTCGACCGTGCGAAAGGACTTCTGCGACGTGGTCATGCGCCGGTTCGGGGGCGTAGCCTCGCCCGAGAAGTAGGGTTTGAACTGGACCATGCCCGCGTTCGTGAGCAGCAGGGTCGGGTCGCCGACCGGTATCAGCGACGAGCTAGCCGCCCGCAGGTGCCCCTGCGACTCGAAGTACTCCAGGAATGACTCGCGTATCTCGTCGCTTGTTCTCGGGGTCAAAACAGCTCCTGTCGCGTCGGATGTCGTTGTCTACGCCGCGTGTATTCGCAGCAGCCGCTCCACGTAGTCGCGCACAACGGGACGAGTCCGGTCGAGGTCGTCATCTTCCATGAAGTTGTGATAGAAGTTGGCATGGAACTGCTGCGCTGCGGCGAACCCACTTTGCAGAGAGATGTCGGCGTATTCTCTGGCCAGCTGGTCGGCCGCATTCTTGAGATGGGGGTGGCTGCCGAAAGGCCAGCCGCGTTGACTAGCCAAAGCCATCACCGCGTGTGAGGCCGCGCCCCACATCCTTTCGGAACCCTGCAGGGCATCCCCTGCGGCGAACTCGTGGTCGGCCGCGACAAGGAAGTCCTGGGCAGTTTGAATGTGCTCTTGGACCAGCATGCTTGCACCTTCCGGTTGTGACGTATCTAATCTAGTGTAGCCGCGCGAGAGGTGTCAACGAGAGTCCCCTCCGATATAATGCGCCTCCGGGCCGCAGGCGCCCGTGACATTCGACCGTGAGGTAGGGCACATGATCAGCGGCCGCGCGAGGGACCTGCACTTCTCGTCCACGATCGTCGACACCCATTCGGACAGCCTGGGCCGCACCGTCGACGACGGCGAGGACCTGGGGACGGACACGGGGCGTGGGCACTTAGACCTGCCCAGGATGCGCGCGGGCAACCAGACTGCCCAGTTCTTCGCCGCGTACGTCCATCCCGACTACATGGAACAGGGAATGGCCGTGCAGCGAGTCCTGCAATTCACCGACGCCTTCAGGCTCCTGTGCGAGCGCTACCCTGACCAGATCGAGCAGGCCCGCACGGCGTCGGACATCCGGCGCATCACCGGTGAGGGGAAGCTGGCGGGCATCCTCTGCCTCGAGGGCGGCCACGCGATCATGGACGACCTAGCCGTGTTGCGAGAGCTGCACGCCCTTGGAATCCGATACATGACCCTCACCCACAACAACACCAACAACTGGGCCGACGGGGTCCTCGACGAGCCGCGCCACGACGGACTGTCCGACTACGGGCGGGAGGTAGTCCGGGAGATGGAGCGCGTCGGCGTGATGGTCGACATCTCCCACGTCTCGGTGAAGACCTTCTGGGACGCGATGGATACCGTCACCAAGCCGGTCATCGCCTCCCACTCGTCCTGCTGGGAGATATGCCAGAACCCCCGCAACATGCGAGACGACCAGCTAAGGGCCGTGGGCGAGAACGGCGGCGTGGTGCACGTCAACTACGAGGTCACGTTCGTCGGCCAGCAGCGCAACGTGGAGGAGGACGCGCTGAACAAGCAGCGCGACGCCGAGATCGCCGACCTGGACTCCCGCCTCGAGCCCGGCTCGCCGGACGCTGAGAACGCCCGCAAGGAGATCGAGTCGCGGTACTCGGCGCTGGTCGACTGGCTGGGCCGGCCCCACTACACGGAGATCGTCGACCACATCGACCGGATAGCCGAAGTCGCTGGCATCGACCACGTGGGGCTTGGCTCCGACTTCGACGGCTGCCGGCTGCCCACGGGCATGGACGACTGCACCCGCGTCCCCCTCATCACTGAGGAGCTGGTCAAGCGCGAGTACTCCGACGCCGACATCCGCAAGATCCTGGGCGAGAACACCCTCCGCGTCATGGAGGAGTCCATCGGCGAGTAGGCTACCCGGCCCGCTCCCACTCATTGCGGAGGACGCCGTAGTAGACGTCATCGACGTACTCGTTTCGCGGTTTTTCGTGACCACGGAGCACGCCCTCGCGTGCCATGCCGAGCTTTTCCATGACTCGCCACGACTGGCTGTTCCTCAGGTCTGCGCGGGCGTAGACCTTGTGGAGTCCGTATCTATCGAAACCCCAGTCGACGACGGTCCGAGCTGCCTCGAGGGTAAGGCCCTCTCCCCAATGTTGCTTGGCGAGTGCGTAGCCGAGCTCCGCCTTCTCGTCGCTCGCATAGATTCGCAGGCCCAACCCGCCGACTACCTGCCCCTCGAACTCCATGGCGAACGCGGGCCGGGTCGACCACTCGGCAAGTAACTGACGGGCGACGAACTCGGCCGCGTCGTCGCGCGTGTACGGCTGGGGAATAGGGAGGTACCTTGCGAACTCAGGCTCGGAGGCGTATGCCAGCACGTCGTCGACGTCGTCGAAGTTGAAGGGCCGGAGCAGCAGCCGGTCGGTCCTCAGCTCGACTCGCTCGTTCAGGTCGTGGGTCATGCCACCGCCTCCTCGAAGTGGTCGGGCCGCTGGGCCACCCACATCATGCAGTTGGAGTTGAACTTCCGAGCAGCCTCCGAGTCGATGACCAGGTCTGACCGCAGCGTGCCTTCCACGAGCGCCAGACCTGCGTCGGCTACAAGCCTGCTGACCTCGTCGCGAGATGGGAAGTGGAGGTAGGTCGGATGCCTGGAATCGACTATCACCAGGTCACCGAACTCGATTAGCTGAGGGTCCTGTTTTCCTGCATCCCATCTCGCCCTCTCGTCCTTCCAGAACTCCTCGAACTTGGGGTCGTCGCGGTCATGCGTGGTGAACAGGAAGTGGCCACCGGGTCGGAGCACGCGCCGCACTTCTCGCATCACCTTCAGCCTTCGCTCCCCGCCGGGGATGCACATAAGACCCTGGGACGAGAAGACAGCGCCGTCGAAGCCGGCGTCGGCGTAGGGCAGGGATGCAGCATCGCCGAGGTCAAACGGGACCGGGAGGCCTCGCTCGCGGGCGATGCGTCGTGCTGCGCCGATCATCGTCGTGGACAGGTCGTATCCCGTTATGTCGCGGTAGCCCTCGTCGTACAGGCCGAAGGTCGTGCGGCCAGCCCCGCAGCCTATGTCGAGCACCGCGCCGACCCGGCCCACGTACCTGTCCATCAGGATGCGTTCGGACTCCCACAGCCCCACGGTCGTGACGGCCTCGACGTAGTCCCTGGCGTGGTCGGCGTTCTCCCACGACTCGCGTACGAAGGTCTGGTCGACTGACTGCGTGCTCATGTGCGTCCTCCCTGCACAAAAAGAAGGGCCTCCCCAACAGTTCTGGGGAGGCCCTTGCAGATGAGAAATGTGTTAGCTGCTTACGTTCTCCCCAATGCCGCGTACGGGCGGACGTGGGCCGCCACGGTCATCGCGGGCATATTGCTGGACGGGACGAACGTAGACATCATCGTAGGCCCGATGGTATCACACGGCCCCACTTGGCGAGTACCTTTTCCGTGTGGCGCTCAGGACTGCAACTCTGCATAAAGCGCGGCGATGGCCAGATCAGCCTCGTCCGCGCGGCGCGACTCCTCGTACGACCACCAGGCCGACAGCACACGGTCGGCGAGCCCCCAGCCGATCATGCGCTCCCTGTCGAGCCCAGCCTCGGCGGCCAGCCGGTCTATTCGCATCGACAGGACATTGCGGGGCTCGGGCTGGTCGAGCAGGCTGTTGCGAAGGAACGCCGCGGCCTCGTACTCGGGCTCGCCGACGATGCCCTTGGGGTCGATGGCCAGCCAGGGAGCGCGCCGGGCCGAGAGTATGTTGTAGTGGTGCAGGTCGCCGTGCAGGATCATGCGCTCCCCGCTTGGACTGGCGAGGAGTGCTTCGGCCCTCTCGACCAGGTCCGCCGGGAACGGCCCGGTCCCGCCATCGAAGGCCGAGCGCAGCCGCTCCAGGCCCCGCATCCACTCCCAGACGTCGTGGAATCGATGCACGGGCGGGACGGGCTTCTTGAGCCTGGCCATCAGCCCCGCCGCGACGCTCATAGCCTCCCGCTCCTCGACTTCCAGCAAGAGTCCGCCCGGTTCCAGCCGCTCTAGCAGCATCGCGCCCAGCCCTTCGTCGCTGTCGATGAGTCTAGCGGTGCCATCGCCGTCGAATAGCCGCAGCGCGTCGATCTCTGCAGCTACGAAGGGGCCGGGCACGGCAAGCTTCAGCACCAACCATGCGCCCTGTGGATCCTGCGCTGGAGCAGTGTAGCTGTAGTTCGCCGACGCAAACGGAGGACCTACGGAGAGCGACCACCGGCGCTTACAGTCGGCGACGATTGCGGGCAGTCTCTCCAGCCATGCTCTGCCGTCGTCGCCGAATGCCCGCTCGATCCGATGGGCGAACTCGCCGGGTATGTCGCTGCCGTGCTTTCCCACAACCTTGCCTCGGCCCATGTTAACCGAGCGCGGTCCAAATCTCCCAACCCGATTTCACGCGAGCGGCGTGCGGGACTGCTTCCTGAGTCATAGTAGTGCGCCCCGATAGTGAGACAGAGTCGTCGTCGCAACACCGGCGTAGCGGCGCGGGAGACTGGATACCGGCTTTCGCCGGTATGACGGAGGTGGGAGGTTCGGGCGGGCGCTCGCGTTGACCCCTAGTGGCGCCCTTGCTAGACTCCGTGCCGATGTCAATGCCATCACAAGGAGACAACCCTATGCCAAGCGATAAGTACGTCGTCGGGTTCATATCGTCGCCGCATCCCCATTCGCCATCCCACATGAGGACCCTGGAGGTGCTCGACTCCATTGAGGCCGTCCACCTGTGCGGGGTGGCGGGCGAGGACACAGATGCCCTCTCAGAGGGTTCTACCAAGGTCGTCTCGAAGACCGACAGTGTGGAAGAACTCCTGGGGAGGGACGAGGTCGACGCCCTTATCGTGTCCGTGCGCAACGACCTGGGGCCCGGCATCCTCAATGCCGCAGTGGACGCGGGCAAGGGGGTGCTGTTCGAGAAGCCCGGGGTCCTTCACGCCGACGACCTTCGGAGCGTCGCCGAGAAGGCCGCGGCCAAGGGCGTGACGGCCGCGATCATGTTCCAGAACCGGTACCAGCCCAAGATCGCCGACGCGCGAAGGTCGGTGCAGTCTGGCGCGGTCGGACGGATCATGGCCGCGGAGGCGCGCATGGTCACCTCCCAGATCAGGTACCGGAATCCCGACCACTGGCTCTTCAAGAAGGGCACGGGGGGCAGCGGCATACTTGGCTGGCTCGGCTGCCACCACATCGACCTGCTATGCAACATCATGGACGACCGGATCGCCGAGGTGTCGGCATTCGTCGCCAACCAGAGCCCGGAGAAGATCGAGGTGGAAGACACCGCGATGCTGTCCCTCAGGTTCGAGAGCGGCGTGCTGGGCTCCATGCACGCCGGGTACCACCTGGCCGGGAGCGGGTCGGGCTACCATGGCGCGTCGTACGACTCCTTCCTGGCCTTCAGGGGCACTGACGGTTATGCCCGCATCCAGATGGAGGACAACTACTACCAGCTATTCAGCATGGCCCCCGGATGGCAGACGGGCGGGCTGCGCAAGCTCTCCTTCACGCCTCCGGACTCACAGGCCTACGGCGGGCTGGGCGGCGAGATATTCGTCGACGAGTTCCTGGCGGCGTCCCGTGCCGGCAGGCCGGCCCCCATACCGATAGAGGCGGGAGTCCACGTGCTGGACGTAATAGAGGCCGCGCTGGAGTCATCGGAGACGGGCAGGGCGGTAGCGGTCGGGTAGACGCGCCTGCCGAAACGGGCATCGCGGGGCGAGGTTTGGGGCCGGAGGGGCGTGGATGCCCTTAACAGGGCGTTGCCGTGAACCTATAATGGAAGAGCAATGCCTGAGAAGACTCCACGTGTGGGCAATGGCGGGCCGTCGGGCTTGAGCCGCTTGCAGCGCCGCCTCGGCTTCGCCCTCATCGCCGTCGGCGTAGTCCTACTGACGCTGGTGGGTGGCTACTACCTGTACGGTATCAGGGCGAAGGCCGACATAGACGACTATACGTCCGTGAGGCCGCGCCCGGCGCCTAAGGCCCCGGCCCAACCTCTCCCCGCGGCCGCGGCAATTGTGCCCTCCAGCCCGACGTCGACCGCGCGCAGCGCGCCGCGGCCGGCCAACCCTGCGCCTCCCCCGGCCGCCGCCAGCGTCGAGCCGGTTCCGACGCCCACTGTCGAGGCCGCTTCGGTGGCTCCTACACAGGTCTCCGACGCCTCCGGCGAGCGCACCGGTTCCGCCGGCCTCGCGCGCGCCCTGGGGAGCGTAACCACGCCTGTTCCTGCCCCGGTCCAGCAGGCTCCTATCGCAACGCCCGCACCCGACTATGCCGCGATTATCGAGGGCGATCTCCAGGGAGTGATAGAGGCGTCCAGGGCAGAGGCCTTGAAGTACTCGCCGGTATCGCCCTCTGAGCTACCCGGCGGGAGCGTCCTTCCCGCGGTCAGGATCAGGGTACCCGTGGTCGGGATCGACTCCGACATAAAGGAGCTGGAGGTCATAGAAAGTGGCGACAGCCGGGCATGGGAGACCCCGAAGTACATAGTGGGCCACATACCGACCACCGGACTCCCGGGCGAGAGCGGCCAGGGCTGGTACTTCGGCCACTTGGAGAGCCCTATCAGCGGCGAGGGCAACGTGTTCGGCAGGCTGCCGGACCTTGCCGAGCTGTTCACGTCCCGCGAGGAGTCTCCGTTTTACGTCTTCCTGGAGTCCGAGGACCTGAAGTTCGCCTACCAGATCTATCGCACCGAGATCATCCACAGTGACGACTTCATCCTGCAGGACTCGGGACAGAGCGACATCACCCTCGTGACGTGCTACCCGCGCCTGACATACGACTACCGGCTGCTGGTCACCGCCGCCTTGGTGGGCGTGCGCGAGTTCTGACTTCCCTGAAGATAGCCGCGTTCGCGCTGCTGGGCGCCCTCGCGCTCGCCTTCGTCGCCCTGATGGCCTGGGGGCTCGCCGGCAAGGAGCCGCCCACCGGACGCAGCGGCTACACGCTCGTAGGCGGTACTGCGCCGGACTTCACCGTCCCGCTGTTCGACGGCGGGGAGCTGTCCCTGTCGGACCTGGAAGGCCAGCCAGTGGTCGTCAACTTCTGGGCGTCGTGGTGCGCTCCCTGCAGGGACGAAGCCCTCCCTCTCGAACGGGCCTGGCAGACCTACCGGGACCGCGGCGTTGCGTTCGTGGGTATCGACAACCAGGACGCCGAGGCCGACGCCCGAGCGTACCTGGCCGAGTTCGGCGTCACCTACCCGAACGGCATCGACGGTGACGGTCGGGTCTCCATCGACTACGGCATCATTGGGATGCCCGCGACCTTCTTCATAGACAGCGAGGGTATAGTCGTGAGCCGGTGGGTCGGGGCAATCCCGGAAGAGACCCTAATCGAACGTGTGGAGGCCCTGCTCCAAGACTGACGCCAACACTTGCACGTGCTCGCAGTGGAGCCATTGCTTGGGTTTCGGGTACCTCATACGCTGTGCTAGGGTGGCCGCATGCAGGGCGTATACGATTGGGTGGAAGCCCGTAACCGGAGCGAACGCCGTCGAAGAGTGGTTGTAGTTGGACTAGTGGGGATTCTGGTTTCCTGCGTGGTCATCTGGGCGTCCTGGCCCATCCCTAGACCTTTCGAGGGCAATGGACACTCTATCATCGTCTCAATGCGTGGCTCTACGACCTCAATTGAGGAACAGATCATCCGGGCAGCCGTTATAGCACGAGTACGATTGATCTCGGTGTCCCAGGGCATGGAGTCGTCCGACTACGGTATGTATGGTGCGGGGCTGGTTGCCCGAGATAGCAATACCGGGGAAATCGAGCCCTTCGGGTCTGATCTAACACTAGGGGGCAGATTCGTACCCCCGAAGTACGGTTCGGTGTTGGTGTTCACCTTCGAAGTGCTGGAGTACCTGAAGGGGAGCGGCGGCAGCCAAGCTGTAGGTGTCGCAAAGCAGCAACCCATGTACGATACCCCTAAGGAAGCTGTGGAGAACAGCGACAGGCTATGCCCGCGCATCACAACTTGGATAGCTTGCCGTCTCAATCTGCTGGGGACCCGGGACACCCAGTGGGACGATAAGGAAGCCATAGTCTTTCTTGACGACTACAGGGGCGGGCGACAGGAAGAACGCTTCCTATTCGGGCATCACTCCTTTCATGGTGTGGATGGCTATACCACATACAGCGGCATTGACAAGAAGTGGCTGCCGGAAACCACCAAACAGGGTCACTTTCAGGTGGGAAGTAGGGACGGAGTGTCCCTGGACGATTTGAGGGTGTTGGTCGAGGATTTGGAAGCGCGGTTAGCCACCGATGGTAGCTCTCTGGAGTACCGGACTTGCGTGGCGCTAGAGTACCAAATAGCAAGGTGGCGTAGTGACCCGCAAACCCTCAAGCCCGAGCCGCAGGACTTTGAGGAGTGTGGGAAGTGACCCCGGACCAAACCGCGGACTTCTAACCAAGGTGCTAACAATACCTCCTCGGCTTAGACCTGCCTCCGGCGTTGGAGGGCTTAGTTGGGCCGTTCAGTTGAGAGAAGTATCCGAGTGACAAGAGACGGAGCCCCGATGCACAGACTATTGGTCTTCGGTCTCATGGCGGGTATCGCGCTGCTGCTAGCGATGGGTTGTCGCGAAGACAGCGTGTTACAGGACGAGACGACAGGGTCGAAGGCCGTTGAGGAATCCGATACGACGGGCAAACCACTGTCCGATATGGCTCGCGAGGGAGAGGGCCTGTTCAACGCCAACTGCTCGGTCTGCCATGGGATGAAGGCCGCCGGCACGAACCAGGGCCCCACGTTGATCGACAGGATCTACCACCCGGGCCATCACTCTGACGCCAGCATCCGCAACGCGGTCAGCAGGGGAGTGCAGCAGCACCACTGGACATTCGGCGACATGGCCCCCGTCGCCGGTGTCTCGGAGGATGAAGTGGAGAAGATCATCTGCTACGTTCGGGAGTTGCAGCGCGCTGACGGCATCTTCAAGGGTGATGACTTCCAGACCGTGTGCTGACCGGCCGCTGAGCTTGGCCCTGCGGCCCTCGCCTGATAAACTGCGCCGACGCTCCCACGGAGGCCCGACTTGGCCCGAATCCACGTGCTTGGCGCAGGCACGCCCACGCCGACCCCCACCCGCTTCGGCTCGTCCTATGTGGCCGAGGTCGCCGGCGAGAAGGTCATGATCGACTGCGGCCCCGCCGCGACGCACAAGATGGTCAAGGCCGGACTCTGGCCCACCGACATCGACTACCTCTTCTTCACGCACCACCACTTCGATCACGACGTAGACTATCCCTGCTTCCTGCTGTGCCGGTGGGACCAGAGCGTGGGCGGAGAGAACAGGTTGCAGGTCTACGGGCCACCTCCCACCGAGAAGTTCACCGACGACATCCTGAGGGAGGACGGCGGCCTCTTCGCCCACGACTGGAAGACCCGGGTGGAGAACCCGTCCAGCCAGCAGCTTCACGTCAACCGCGGCGGCACGCTTCCCAGGAAGCCTCCGGATGTCTTCGCGAAGGACATCGCGCCCGGCAGGGTCTTCTCAGGCGATGGCTGGGAGGTCACGGCCGCCGAGGCAGAGCACGTGCAGCCGTACCTGGACTCCCTGGCGTACCGGATCGACAGCGCCGAGGGCAGCATGGTGTTCACCGGCGACACCCAGCCGTGCGATTCGGTCGTCGATCTGGCGCGGGGCGCCGACATCATGCTCTGCATGTGCTGGGACGACCAGGAGACGATGGAGCGAAACGGCGAGGCGTACCGCCAGTGCGGCACGACCGGGGCGGCCCAGATGGCCCAGGAGGCCGGCGTAGGCACACTCGCCCTCGTGCATATTGGGCCCAACCTCTCGCGGCACGGCCCCATGGAGAAGGGCCTCGGCGACATACGCGCCGTCTACGACGGCAACGTCATCTTCACGGACGAGCTGCTCACTATCGACGTCGAGCCCAGCTCGCAAGGCTGAGTCAAGGAGTCTCACCGTATGGCGCGAGTCCACATTCTGGGTGCCGGGACGCCCACTCCGACCGCGGAGCGATTCGGTTCATCCTTCGTGGTCGAGGTCGCAGGTGAGAAGATCATGGTCGACTGCGGTCCCGCCGCCACCCACAAGCTCGTGCAGGCGGGCCTGTGGCCGACCGAGATCGACTACGTCTTCTTCACCCACCACCACTTCGACCACGACGTGGACTTCCCGTGCTTCCTTCTCTGCCGGTGGGACCAGAGCATCGGCAAGGAGAACACGCTGCAGGTCTTCGGCCCGACGCTGACTGAGCACCTGACCTACGGCATCATAGGCGAGGACGGCGTGTTCGCCCACGACTGGAAGGCCCGTGTGAGCCACCCCGCCAGCCAGAATGTACACGTGAACCGCGGCGGCACCCTCCCGCGCAAGCCCCCCGAGGTCCTGGCCAAGGACGTGGGGCCGGGCAGGCTGTTCTCCGGTAGGGACTGGGAGATGACCGGGGCCCCGGCGGTGCACGCCCAGCCGTGGCTGGACTCCCTGGCCTATCGGATCGACAGTCCCGAGGGCAGCATCGTCTTCACCGGCGACACGGAGCCGTGCGATTCGGTGGTGGAGCTGGCCCGGGACGCGGACGTCATGTTCTGCATGTGCTGGGACGACGAGGAGTCGATGGAGGCGAACCGCGAGACCCACGGGGTCTGCGGGACCATGGGCGCGGCCCGCATGGCCCAGGAGGCGGGAGTGAAGAAGCTCGTCCTGGCCCACCTGGGCCCGAATCTCACGCGGCACCCGGTTATGGAGAAGGGCATCGGCGACGTAAAGAGCCACTACGAGGGCGACCTCATATTTGCCGACGAGCCCATCGCCGTGAACAACAACGCCTCGGCCGCGCTGGTCGTGGACGCATAGGGCCAGGCTGTGGGAGAGCTAGTACTGGGCGACGTCCTGATCCCTGAGAGCGACATAGCGGGCGCGGTCACCGATCTCGCGAGCAGGATAGGCGGGGACTACGACCTGTCCGACCTGGTCCTGGTGGGTGCCATGGATGGGGCGGTCTGCTTCCTGGCCGACCTCATGCGTGCGTTTGCCGAGCCTGTGGACGTCACGACGGCGCGTATGCGTAGGTACGATGGCTCGGAGGCGGGAGAGGTCGAGGTCACGTGGCTGCCGCCCCGCGACCGCATCCAGGGCAGAGACGTCCTGATAGTGGATGGCATCGTGGACACCGGCGCGACGTGCGCCCTGCTGGGACAGAGGCTATTGGACCTGGGGGCGCTGTCGGTGAGGGTGTGCGCCCTGCTGGACAAGCCCTCACGCCGCACCAACGAGGTCCGGACGGCGTACCGCGGGTTCGACGTGCCGGACGTGTTCGTGGTCGGCTACGGCCTGGACTACGACAGGGCGTACCGCAGTCTGCGAGACGTGCATGTACTGGAGGAAGACGGAGCCGTAGTGAGCTGAGGTCGTCCCGTCCGGTCTCACAGGCCGGAACACCCCGTAGCCAGGCAAAGGAGCTATCGAGTTGAATATCAGGTTCACCGGCACTTTCATCATCGTAATGACCCTGTTCGTCACCGTGTTGATTGCCTCCAACATCATCGCGGTGAAGCCCATACAGGTGCTGACCCTGCCGTTCGAGTTCCTGGGCAGCAAAGACGTGGTCCTGCCGTCGGCGATCATCATCTTCCCCATCAGCTACATCATCGGCGACGTGCTTACGGAGGTATACGGCTTCAGGATCGCCCGGGGGGTTATCTGGCTGGGGTTCGGCGCGAACCTGCTGGTGGTCATCGCGCTATGGCTCGCCGGGATCATCCCTGCCGCCGGCTTCTGGGGAGACCAGGCCGCATACGACACTATCCTGGGCCAGGTGCCCTGGATCTTGGCGGCTTCCTTCATCGCCTACCTCATAGGGGAGTTCTCCAACTCCTCCGTGCTGGCCCTGCTCAAATACAAGATGCAGGGCAGGCTGCTATTCGTACGCACCATAGGCTCGACGGTCGTGGGCCAGGGGCTGGACTCGTTCATCTTCATCTACATCGCCTTCGGCGTTGGCGGCGACTGGGGCGCCCAGGGCCTGCTGAGCGCGGCGCTGGCACAGTGGATTACTAAGATTCTGTATGAAACTGCGGCCACGCCCCTGACATACGCGGTAGTGGGCTACATGAAGCGCACTGAGAAGATGGACGTCACCGACGTACCCCGCTCCCTCAACCCACTGGGGATATTCGCCTGAGCCCGGCGGCATGCTAATATAGCTTCTCAACAGGCGAGCCCCGCGCGGGCTCGCCCTTTAGGCTTTTAGGTGCTACATGTCCCTCGATGTGCTGGGCGGTCTCCTGCGGGGCTCGCCCGAATTCCTGCGCCTGTCCACTGCGCTCGACCGCAGCCGGTTCGGCTCCCGGCTACAGGTGCTGTCCGAGGCCGCTCCCTTCGCCCTCGCCGAGGTCCGCCGGGTCCTCGAAACGCCGGTCCTGGTGGTCGCCCCGCGCCCGGAGGACGCCCGCCGCCTTTACGAACAGGTGCTGCTCTGGGCCGGAGACGGGTCCGCCGTCCTGCACTTTCCCGAGGCCGAGACGCTGCCCTTCGAGCGGCTCGTCCCAGACTTCGACACGTCCCAGCGCCGCATTCACACCCTGTGGGCCCTCGCCCAGGACGCGGGGCCGGCCCCGATGGTCATCGCCTCTGTGGCCGCCGTCGCGCAGAAGACAATCGGCCGTGACGCCCTTGAGGACAGCGTCCAGACTTTAGAGCGCGGCCAAAGGATCGACCTCGAGGAGACCATCGACTCCTGGCGCAGGATGGGCTACCGGGTCGAGCCGACCGTCGACGTGCCCGGCCTCGTGGGCCGCAGGGGCGGTATCGTGGACATATACCCGGTCGCCGCGGAAGCCCCCGCTCGCCTTGAGCTGTGGGGAGACGAAGTCGACTCGATTCGCCACTTCGACCCGGAGACGCAGCGCTCGACGGACATGGTCGACTCGGTGACGGTAATCCCAGCAGGCGAGACTCTGCCTGGCCTCGTAGACCGGGAGCAGCTCGACCGTATGCTCGGCGCAATCGACATGTCAGGGTGCAGCTCCGAGACCCGTGACCGCATTTCCGGAGAGATCGACATGCTCCTGGAGGGCGTGGAGGCCGAGGACATCGACTTCTACGCCGGCTTCTTCAACACCGGCTCCCTGCTCGACTACTTCCCCGGCGACGCCCTGATGGTGACCGTTCGGCCCAATGAGGTGGCAGAGGCAGCATGGGAGAACGACGAGCGCACCCACGAGCTCAGGCAGGTGAAGGAACGCCGGGGCGAGCTGCCTTACGGCTTCCCCTCGTCCCACCTCCTGAACCGTGAGGTCGACGAGCGGTCATCCCATATCGGCAGACGCCTCGAGGTAACGCCCTGGGGCGCCGAGGACCTGGACCACGACGGCGGATACGCGCTGCCCGTCTCCTCTCCGCCGGACTTCCTGGGCAACCTCCAGTCGTTCGTCGACGAGGCCGAGTCCCTGGCAAGGGAGGGCCACCGGGTGGTGGTGGTCTCCTCGGCCTCGAAGAGGATCGACGATGTGATGGGCGAGCTTGGCGTCACAGCCCAGGTCGTCGACAGGCTGGCTGAAGTCCCCCGTCCGGGGTCGATCACCCTGCTGCAAGCCTGGGGCGCAGGGCTGAGCGATGGCGTAGTGCTGACGGCCGATGGGCGGAGGCTATGCGTCTTCAGCGACTCCGAGATCTTCGGCATGACGAAGCTCCGCAGGACCTCCCGCCGCCGGGCGGTGAAGCGCGAGGCGCTGCTCTCAGAGCTCACGCCGGGAGACTATGTCGTCCACGTCGAGCACGGGGTCGGCAGGTTCGTGGGTTCGGGCCGGGCGTCCCAGGACGAGGGTGACCGGGAGTACCTCATCCTGGAGTACGCGCGCGGGGACCAGCTATACGTGCCCATGGAGCACGTCGACCGCATAACGCCTTACGTCGCGCCCATGGAGAAGCCGCCGTCGCTCACCCGGCTGGGCACCCAGGAATGGAAGCGCGCCAAGGAGCGCGTCGCCGAGTCTACCCGCGAGATGGCCGCGGAGCTGCTGTCGCTGTACGCGTCGCGGGAACTGGCGGAGGGCCACGCCTACTCGCCGGACACGCCCTGGCAGTCGGAGCTGGAGAGCTCGTTCCCCTACGAGGAGACGAAGGACCAGCAGGAGACCATCGTCCAGGTCAAGTCCGACATGGAGCACCCGGTCCCGATGGACAGGCTCGTCTGCGGCGACGTCGGCTACGGCAAGACCGAGGTCGCGCTCAGGGCCGCCTTCAAAGCCGTCATGGGTGGCAAGCAGGTCGCCGTGCTCGTGCCCACGACCGTACTCGCACAGCAGCACTACTCCACGTTCAGCGAGCGCCTGCAGGCGTTCCCCGTCTCGGTGGAGGTGCTGAGCCGGTTCCGCACCGACTCCGAGCAGCGCGGCGTCGTCGAGGGGCTGGCCGCCGGCAAGGTGGATGTCTGCATCGGGACGCACCGCCTGATCCAGAAGGACGTCGCATTCAAGGACCTGGGCCTAGTGATCGTCGACGAGGAGCAGCGGTTCGGAGTCGCGCACAAGGAGCGGCTCAAGGAGATGCGCCGCGAGGTGGACGTGCTTACCCTCACGGCTACTCCGATACCGCGGACGCTGCACCTGTCCCTGGCGGGCGTGAGGGACATGAGCCGGATCGAGACGCCGCCTGAGGAGCGGCTGCCCATCAAGACGTACGTGTCGGAGTTCAGCGACGAGCTGATCCGCGAGGCCATCAGGCGCGAGATCGACCGCCAGGGCCAGGTCTTCTTCGTCCACAACCGCGTCTACAACATCGACTACATGGCGGGCTACATCCGGATGCTCGTGCCCGAGGCGGAGGTGGCAGTCGGCCACGGCCAGATGCCCGAGCACGAGCTGGAGCGCGCCATGCTGGGCTTTGCCGAGGGCAGCACCGACGTGCTCGTATGCACCACCATCATCGAGTCCGGCCTGGACATCCCGAACGCCAACGCGCTGATAATCAATCGTGCGGACACATTTGGGCTCGCCCAGCTCTACCAGCTCCGGGGACGCATCGGTCGGGGGGCGAGGCGCGCATACGCCTACCTGCTTGTCCCCGCCCACAGGAGCATCAACGAGGTCGCGGAAAAGAGGCTCAAGACGATGCTGGCTGCCACCGAGCTGGGCGCCGGATTCCAGATCGCCATGAAGGACCTGGAGATCCGAGGCGCCGGCAACGTCCTCGGCTCCCAGCAGAGCGGCCACATCGCCGCCGTCGGCTTCGACCTCTACACCAGGCTGCTGTCTGAGGCCGTGGAGTCCCTCCGCGCCCGCATGGCGTCCAACGCGACCAGCAACGGGGCCGCCGAGAGCCCCAAGGCCGCTCCGGTCACGCCGGAGCCCGCGTCCGCGGTGGAGACCCGGGCCGCAGTCGAGCTCGGCATCCCCGCCAGCATCCCCGCCGACTACGTCCAGGACTTGCCCACGAGGCTGGACGTCTACCGCCGCATAGGCTCCGCCGAGACACTCGACGACCTTTCGGAGATGGAGGAGGAGATGGCCGACAGGTTCGGCCCGCTCCCGTGGCAGGTCGAGAACCTGCTCTACGTGGCCCGGCTCAGGCTGAAGGCCGAGGCGACCGGCATCGAGTCGGTCTACCGCGACGAGAAGTACGTCGTGCTGAAGCTGCGCGAGGAGACCGGCGGCGCAAGGAGTGCCCTCCAGCGCGCGCTCGGTCGCAGCGTCAGGGTGGGGCACTCGCAGATACGCCTCGATCTCGGGGCGATACCGGAGGCCTGGGAGGACGCCCTCGTTTCCCTCATCGACGGCATCGGCGCCTTCCGCGAGCGGCTGATGGCGGCTGGCGTGGGATGACCGCCGGCAATGTGCTGATAGAATCTCGCCGAAGGAGCTGATGCCCATGTACAAGCGACTGCTTGCTCTCGAAGAGGAAGGAATGCCGCTCCGCGTGGCCGTCATCGGCTGCGGCCGGTTCGGCTCGATGGTTGCCGCACAGGTTCTGCGCGCGCCCGGCATGGAGCTGTCGGTCGTGTCCGATCTCGACGTCGATCGTGCCCTGGATGTCCTGCGCCTTTCGGGCCGCGACCCCGGCGATGCCGCGGTAACCTCGAAGTCCGGCGATGCGAACGACGCCATTGCCGCGGGTACGATCGCCGTCACCGGAGAGCCCGGCGTCGCCGTCCACTCTGAGGTCGACGTGGTGGTCGAGGCGACGGGCAACCCCGATGCGGGCGCACGCCACATCTACGAGGCGATCATGGACGACCGGCACGTCGTCAACGTCACCGTCGAGGCTGACGTGTTGGTGGGCCACCTGCTGAAGGGGATGGCCGATAAGGCGGGCGTCGTCTACAGCCTCGTCTACGGCGACCAGCCCGGCAACATCGACGAGCTGTACGACTGGGCGGTCAGCACCGGCTTCGAAGTCGTGGCGGCCGGCAAGGGGACTCGCTACCTGCCCGAGTTCCGCATGGGCAGGCCCGAGGAGGCCCTGACCCGCTATGGGCTCACGGACGAGGAAGCCGCCGAGTCGGACCTGAACCCCCAGATGTACAACTCCTTCCAGGACGGCACCAAGTCGGCCATCGAGATGTGCGCCGTAGCCAACATGACCGGCCTGGTTCCGGACATCCCCGGAATGCACCAGCCGCCCGCGGGCATCGAGGACATCCCTCAGCTCCTCCGGCCCATCGAGGACGGCGGCATTCTGCACCGCAAGGGCGTGGTCGAGGTGGTGAGCTGCATCGGCGAGGGCGGCGTAGAAGTGCCGAACCCGATGCGCTGGGGCGTCTACGTAGTCATAACCTCTGACAGCCCGTATCTCCTGCAGTGCCTGAGCGACTACGGAGTGGCCATGGACTCGACCGGCAGGTATGGGCTGATGTACCGCCCCTACCACCTCGTGGGGATGGAGGCGCCGATCTCCATCGCCAGGGCGGCCCTATACGGCGAGCCGACGGGCGCGCCGGTGTCGATGGTCGGCGAGGTGGCCGCGACGGCCAAGCGCGCCCTCGAGCCGGGAGAGGTGCTGGACGGCGAGGGCGGCAGCCTTGTATACGGCTCGCTGGTCGAGGCTACGTACGCGCGAGAGCGGGACCTGCTGCCCATCGGCCTGACCGACGGGGCCAGGGTCAGCAGCTCAGTCGCACCCGACGCGATGCTAACCATGGCCGACGTGGACCTGCCTCCCGACACCTTCGTCGGCCACCTCCGCAAGATACAGGACGCTACGCTTGACTAGGGGCGACCCGGGCTTGGGGTGGGGGACTACCCCTATAGCCGAAGCTCCCTGAGTAGTTCTTCGATGCTCAATCCGTGATGCGTCGCGACACCTCGCAAGATGCCCGACAGAGTCTTAGTCCCGATAGGGTTGTGCTGAGGGACAACCTCGTGGTGCTCACCGTTGACCTGGGTTGTGACTCTTACGTGAGAGCCGCGCTGCCGAGTAGCCTGATATCCCAAGCGTCTAAGCGCCCTCACCAGGTCCACCCCTCTGACGTCACGGGGCAGCTTCACAGAGCGAGGACTTCGTCACGAACGAAATGGAGCCGAATTAGCCCGGGGCGCTCCATCGTTGTGTCGAAGTAACACTCGACGGCCTCCTTCACATTTCTGCGAAGCTCCTCGACGGTATCGCCCTCGGTGTTGATGCCGTATCCCAGCGCGCTGGCCGAGTATCCGCCGTCGATTTCGTCTTCGACAACCTCAAATATTATCTCGGACATAGCCTCTCCTACGATCCCTAGTGCCTTAGATGCCCCTTAATCCATGTCGCCCCAGTTGGCGCCCGTCTTCACGTCTACTTCGAGCGGAACCGCCAGGGTCATGGCGGCGGGCATGATCTCGCCCACCAGGCCCTTAATCTCGGCCAGCTCGTCCTGCGGCGCCTCGAATATCAGCTCGTCGTGCACCTGCAGGATCATCATTGCCTGCAGCTCGCTGGCGTCCATCTCCGCCTGCAGGCGCACCATCGCCAGCTTCAGGATGTCGGCCGCCGTCCCCTGGATGGGCATGTTGATGGCCATGCGCTCGCCCGCCGAGCGCTGGTGGAAATTGGGCGAGCGTATCTCTGGGATGTAGCGCCGCCGACCCTTTAGAGTCTCGACGTAGCCATCTTCCTTCACGCTGCGCTTGATCCCGTCGATATAGCTCTCGATCCCCGGGTACTTGCCAAAGTAGGCGTCTATGAAGGCCTTGCCCTCCTCCGGCGACAGCCCCGTCTGCTGGCTCATGCCGAACGGGCTTAGCCCGTATATCACGCCGAAGTTCATGATCTTGGCGATGCGCCGCATCTCCGAGTCCACCTCGTCGATGCCCACCCCGTACACCGACGACGCAGTCGCCGCGTGGATGTCCTGCCCGCTCTCGAACGCCTCGATCAGGCCGCCGTCCCTGGACAGCTCCGCCAGGATGCGCAGCTCGATCTGCGAGTAGTCCGCCCCGAGCAGCGTCCAGTCGGGGTCCTGCGCCACGAAGGCCTGGCGCACCTCGCGCCCCATCTCCGTGCGGATCGGGATGTTCTGCACGTTCGGGTCATTGCTCGACACGCGCCCCGTTGCCGAGCCGGTCTGGTGGTACATGGTGTGGACGCGCCCCGTCGCCGGATTCACCTGCCCGGGCAGCGAGTCCAGGTAGGTCGACTTGATCTTGGTGAGCTGGCGGTACTCCAGCACCCTGTCCAGCACCTCGACGGCCTTCGGGTCGACGTCGTCCGCCTGCCCGAGATTGATCATCTGCCTGAGCCACTCCAGAGACTGTGCGTCGGTGGCGTACCCCGTCTTCCTCTTCTTGGTTGGCGGCAGCCTTAGCTCATCGAACAGCACACCCCCGAGCTGTTGAGATGAGCCGATGTTGAACTCGTGGCCCACCAGCTCGAACATCCCCGCCTCGGTGCGCTCTATGTCGCGCTCGAACCGGTCGGACATCGCCCTCAGGTGGTCCACGTCGACCGCCACGCCGGTGCGTTGCATCCGCACAAGCACAGGGATGAGGGGCATCTCGAACTCGCCCAGCGCGCCCGCGACGCCCTTCGCGGCCGACTCCTCCGTGAGGGGCTCCCTGAGCTGCCAGGTCGCGTCGGCCCTGCCGCACGCGTGCACTGACGCGTCCCCGATGGACGCCTGTGCCATCGTGATCTGCTTCCTGCCCGTGCCGATGATATCCGTGACCGGCTTGAGCTCGATGTCCAGCGACTCCAGCGCCAGCGCCTCGATGCCGACGGCCTTGCGGCCCCCCACGTGCGCCGCGATCATCGGGTCGAAGTCCACGTTGCGCACCGTCACACCGTGGCGGGCCAGCACCGTCATGCCGTGATTGGCGTCGTGGGCCGACTTGGGTATCGACTCGTCCTCCAGCACGCCCCGGACAGCGTCCAGCGCCGCTTCGAGCCCGACCTGCTCGCCCGACTCGTGCCCCACCGGCACGTACCAGGCGGCGTTCGCCTCGTTCGAGAACGCGATGCCCGCCAGCTCGCCGTACATCGGGTTCATGGCCGTCGAGACCACCTCGAACGCGAACCCGCCGGGGGAGCCGAGGGCCTCGACCATCTCGTGCAGGCCGGCAGGCGTGTCGACCACCGTGTACAGGGTCTCCCGCTCCTCGGGCTCCGGAATGAGCTGGCCCTGGGTCGGCGCGCCGTCGCCCTGCGGCTCCGGTATACGCGACACGATGCTGAAGAACTCCAGCTCCTTCAGCTTCTCCAGCACCTCGGCGCGGTCGTAGTCCCACAACCGCATCCCGTCCATGTCCAGGTCTAGGTCCAGGTCGCGCACGATCGTCGTCAGGAACTTGCCGCGCCGCAGCTCCTCCACGTTGTCGCGTATGCTCTGCTGGGTCCTCGGAGGCTTCACCTCGTCCAGCCGCTCGATTATCCCCTCGACGGAGCCGAACTGCGTCAGCAGCTTGATGGCCGTCTTGGCCCCCACGCCCGGCACGCCGGGTATGTTGTCGGTCGTGTCGCCCTGCAGCGCCTTGATGTCCGCGACGACCTCAGGGCCCAGCCCGTCGTACCGCTCCTTCACCTTCGCCACGTCGTACATCGTCGTGCGCTGCACGCTGTAGCTCAGCAACACCCGCACCCGGTCCGACACCAGCTGAAGCTCGTCCGTATCGCCGGTGAGCACTACCGTGTCTACGCCCTGCTCCTCGGCCTTCCGGCACAGCGTACCCAGCACGTCGTCGGCCTCGTACCCCGGCTGCTCCAGCACGGGGATCTTGAACGCGTGCATGATCTCCCGCACCCGCTCCACCTGCTGCCGCAGCTCGGGCGGCATGGGCGGGCGCGTAGCCTTGTACTCGTCGTACTGGTCGTGCCTGAAGGTCGGTCCTGACAGGTCGAACGCGATGGCGCAGTGCGTCGGGTCCAGGTCTGACAGGTTGCGCAGGAAGGTGTTGAGGAAGCCGTAGACCCCGCGCACCTCCTCGCCGGTCGTCCTGACCGTCATCGGCGTTTGGATGGCATAGAAGGCCCTGTACACCATCGCATGCCCGTCCAGCAGGACCAGCAGCGGCTTTCCGCCCTGCCTTGCCATCTAGCCCACCCCGTTCTCGCGGCTCGATTCGCCCGCGCCGTTCGAGGAGGCATGGGCAACACTTCCGTTCACTCTACTGGGTTCGTCAGCGGGCGGACTCGCGAAGTGCAGCAGGTACTCGAAGGTCGTCCCCATCGTGATGTAGTTGCTCGGCCAGCCGAAGATGCCGACCCGGTTCACGATGTTCGTGCGGTCCCAGATGATCGTGTTGCGGAACTCGTAGCCCGCTTTCCTCAGGGCCTCGACCACCGATATGTGGATCGTGACCCGCTCGCCCTCCCACCACATGTCCGGCACGTTCACCACGCAGTGGCCCCCCGGCTTCAGGATGCTGCGCATCCCGGCGAAGATGGCGCACATGGCCTCCGAATACTCCTCCAGCTTCATGGTGCCCAGGTCACGCGGGTCCTGCGAGTACTGCTCCACCGTGCCCAGCTGCTCGTTCTTGCGGTTGCGCCGCGACTTGTTTCGCCTCTCCCTGTTCAGCAGGTTCGCGTACGGCGGCGAAGTCAACACCAGCGACACGCTGCCCGGCTCCAGATAGTCCGAGACGCTGGAGGCGTCGTCGTGCACTGCCACCTGGGATGTATTGGACGGCTCCGCCCCGCCAAGCCGGGACTCCGAGACGTCGATGTACCCGCCGTGCAGGTCGAATCCCACGGCGTTCCGGTTCGTGTCCTGGGCGGCCACCAACGTCGTGCCGCTGCCGACGAACGGGTCCAGCACCAGTTCGCCCTCATGTGTGAACAGCTCGATCACCCGCGTCGCCAGGGAGATTGGGAAAGTCGCCGGGTGTACCTTCTTGTCGCGGATGTCCCGGCCCTGGTAGTAGAACTGCCACACCCCAAGCTGGCTCTTAAGCCACTCCTTGGCCGTCAGGCAGTTCAGGTGGTTGGGCTTGCAATCGCAAAGCCGCTCGCCGCCGATGGGCAGCCGCGTCCGGTAAAGGCCGCCGCCCTCCCGAACCGCGAGCAGAGGGAGTACGCCCTGCGTCCCGCCCGCCGCGCCGATCATCTCTTCGGTGGTCGTCGAGTCACTCATGGGTTCCCCATCGGTGTGGGTGCATTGTATACCCACACTGACGGGTCGCGCCGCCGATGGGGAGGGACTCGCTGAGGCTAGACTACCCGCCGCTCGGCCCGCAGCCACTCGCGGCGAAGCCCTGCACCGAGCATCTCGCCGCAGCGGTCCAGGATGGCGTCACCTAATGCCGCGGCCTCCGAGTCGACGACCGCCTTCGTGTCCTCGAGCGACTCGCCCGCGGGGGCGTGGTGCTGCACGTAGACCTTCAGCTTCGGCTCGGTGCCCGACGGCCTGACGGTGACGCGCGTCCGCCGGTCGTCCGACAGGTACAGCGTGACGATGTCCGCCGACCCGCCCATGCGGTACGCGTCCGGCGCACGCGCGGCCTTGTCCAGCCTGTCCTCCATCGCGGTCACGGCCATCCCCGCCAGGCCCTGCGGCGGGTCCGCGCGTAGGCCCAGCATCACCTCCGTCATCACGCCGCGCCCGGAACTACCGGGCAGCTCGACGAGCAGCAGCGCGTTCCTGTAGTAGCCGTACTCGGCATATAGCTCGTCGAGGTACATGGGAACCGTAGCGCCCCGGTCCTTGAGCCGCGAGGCCATCTCGCACACGAGCAGCGCGCCGATGGCCGCATCCTTGTCGCGCACGAAGTCCCCCGCCAGGTAGCCAAGGCTCTCCTCCGCCGCAAACACGAACCTCGACGGGTCGTCCAGGCCGCCGATGACCTGCGCGATGAACTTGAACCCGACGAGCAGGTCGTCGACAGGCTCGAGCCTGAAGCTCCGGGCCACGTCCGCGATCAGGCCGGTCGTCACCAGCGTTTCGATCACCACCTCGTCGCCGCGAAGCTCGCCCGCGTCCCTGCGGCGCGAGAGGAGGTAGTGCGTCAGCGCCGCGCCCACTTGGTTCCCGGTGAGGAGGCTCACCCGGTCGGACCCCCAGTCCGTCCTCGCCGCGACGCCGATGCGGTCCGCGTCCGGGTCGGCGCATATGGCGATATCCGCGCCTATGTCCTCCGCAAGCCTCACGGGCAGCTCCATCACCTCGGGGAACTCCGGGTTGATCAGGTCGCCCGCGGCAGTGGGGAAGCCCTCGTCGGGCTCGGCCTGCTCCGGCACGACCGTGACGTCGAACCCCTCGGCGCGCAGCACCTCCAGGACATTGGTCGAGCCCGCGCCGTGCATCGGGCTGAACACGACATTCGCAGACCTGCTCTCCCCCGAGGCCAGGCTCCGCACCGCGCCCAGGTACGCCTCGTCCACGTTCGCGCCGAGGGTCGACACGAGCCCCCGGCTCTCGGCCTGGGACAGAGGCATGCGCCGGACATCCGATACATCGGTGACGAGCTGCATGAACCGCGCGTCATGGGGCGGCACGACCTGCCCGCCATCGGACCAGTAGAACTTGAACCCGTTGTCGGTGCGCGGGTTGTGCGACGCCGTGATCTGAACCCCGGCGGTAGCCCCCAGGTGGCGTACGGCGAAGGATATCTCCGGCGTGGCGCGTAGGCCGTCGAACAGGTGCGACCGGATCCCGTTGGCCGCGAACACCTCGCAGGAAAGCTCGGCGAACTCCCTCGACTGCCTGCGGGCCTCGTGGCCCACGACCACGCCCGCCTCCCTTGCGGCATCGCCATAGTCGTCGATGAAGGCGCTCAGTCCCTGTGCCGCCTCGCCGATGGTGCGAGCGTTGATGCGGTTGGGCCCCGGGCCGAGTGGGCCCCGTAATCCGCCCGTGCCGACCCTGAGCCGCGCGGCGAAGGCGTCTTCGAGCTCGTCCCAGCTCTCTGAGTCGGCCAGCGCCTCGATGTCGGACGCGAAGGCGGCGAGGCCGGGATCGGTCAGCCAGCGATCGAGATTGGCGAGGGCGGCCGGGCTCAGCCTGTCCGAAGATGCGGCTCTGTCGAGTGCCCGTTTGGCGTCGTCGCCTGCCATGCCCGGCGCAGGCCCTAGCTCCCGCCTGCCTGTCCCCACTCCTCGCGAATGGCTTCGGCCCGGTCGGTGCGCTCCCAGGGAAGGTCCAGGTCGTCCCGCCCGAAGTGGCCGTAGGCGGCTGTCTGCTTGTAGATCGGCGCCCTCAGCCCCAGGTCCCGGATGATCGCGCCGGGACGCAGGTCGAAGTGCTTGTCCGCCAGGTCTACGATCACGTCGTCCGGCGCGTTGTTCGTGCCGAAGGTCTCGATCGACACGGACATGGGCTTCGCCATCCCGATGGCGTAGGAGACCTGTATCTCCAGCCGATCAGCCAGACCGGCCGCCACCAGGTTCTTGGCGACCCACCGCGCGGCGTAGGCAGCCGAGCGGTCGACCTTCGTCGGGTCCTTGCCCGAGAAAGCGCCGCCCCCGTGCCTCGCCATGCCGCCGTAGGTGTCGACCAGTATCTTTCGCCCGGTCAGCCCCGCGTCACCCTTGGGGCCGCCTATCACGAACCGGCCCGAGGGGTTGACGTGGTACACGGTGTCGTCGTCGAGAAGGTCCGAAGGAATCGCGGCCGCGGCAACGTGCTCGATGAGGCTGCTCTCGATCTCCGCCTGGCTCACGTCGGGAGAGTGCTGTGTGCTCAGCACCACCGTGTCGACCCTCTTCGGCTTACCGTACGCGTACTCGATGGTCACCTGGGACTTGCCGTCCGGCCGCATAAAAGGAAGGAGGCCAGATTTCCTGACCTCCGCCATGCGTCTCGTGAGCCGGTGAGAAAGGGCGATCGGCATCGGCATCAGCTCGTCGGTCTCGTTGCACGCGTAGCCCACCATCATGCCCTGGTCGCCCGCCCCGAGCATCTCGATGCCCGCGTCGACCGCGTCCACCTCGCCCCTGACTTCCAGGGCAACGTCCACGCCGCCGGCGATGTCGCTCGACTGCCGGTTGAGAGACACGATGACCCCGCACGAATCGTAGTCGAACCCGTACTCCGAGTCCGTGTAGCCGGCGTCCCTGATCGTTTCCCTCACCAGGTCCGGCACGTCGATGCGGGCCTCTGTGGTGATCTCGCCCATTACGACCACCAGCCCGGTGGTCGTACACGCCTCGCACGCCACGCGGCCAGCGGGGTCCTGGGCAAGGATGGCGTCGAGCACTGCGTCCGAGACCTGGTCGCACAGCTTGTCCGGGTGCCCCTCGGTCACGGATTCCGAGGTGAACAGGTAGCTGGGCGACTCGCTGAGGCTGTACGGCACTTCTATTCCTCCATCGTCTTCTAGGGTGTCAGGCCCTTGCGCATCCGTCATTCCCGCGAAGGCGAGAATCCAGAGGGGTGGGGGGAGGCTTGGATTCCGCCACTCTCGATCCCATTACGTCCCGATGTGCCAGCTCTCGAGGTACTCCTGCTGCTCGTCAGTAAGGCTGTCGATGCTGATGCCCATCGCCGCGAGCTTGAGCTTCCCGACCTCCTGGTCGATGTCGCGAGGCACGAGGTGTACCTTCCTCTCCAGGCTGCCCGCGCGCTGGGCAAGGTACTCGGAGGAGAGCGCCTGGTTCGCGAAGCTCATGTCCATCACGGCAGAGGGGTGACCCTCCGCGGCGGCCAGGTTGACCAGCCTGCCCTCGCCGAGCAGGTAGAGCTTCCTGCCGTCCTGCATTAGGTACTCGTCGACCGAGTCCCGCACCGGCTGCCTGCCGTCCGAAGACTCCTCGAGAGCGGCGATGTCGATCTCCACGTCGAAGTGGCCGCTGTTGGCGACTATCGCGCCGTCCTTCATGGCGCCGATGTGGCGCCCGTCCACGGCTTTCATGCCGCCCGTGAGCGTGATGAATATGTCGCCGATGGGCGCGGCCTCGTCCATCGTCATCACCCTATGCCCATCCATGGCCGCCTCGAGGGCCCGCACAGGGTTGATCTCCGTGACGATGGTGTTAGCCCCCATGCCCCTTGCGCGCATGGCCACGCCCTTGCCGCACCAGCCATAGCCCGCCACGACGACGTTCTTGCCCGCCCAGAGCACGTTCGTTGCGCGGGTGATGCCGTCCAGGGTGCTCTGGCCTGTGCCATACCGGTTGTCGAAGAAGTGCTTCGTCTCCGCCTCGTTGACCGCGATGATGGGGTACATCAGTTTGCCGGCCTCGGCGAGACTGGTCAGCCGGATCACGCCCGTCGTCGTCTCCTCGGTCCCGCCGATCATACCGTCCAGCTTCTCGGTTCTGACAGAGTGCAGCCTCGCTACAAGGTCCGCGCCGTCGTCCATAGTCAGGTGCGGCCCGGCGTCCAGTGCGGCGTCGATGTGGGAGTAGTAGGTGTCGTTGTCCTCGCCCCTGATGGCGAATACCGAAATGCCCTCTTCCCCGTCCAGCGCCGCGGCGATGTCGTCCTGCGTGCTGAGTGGATTGCTGGCGCAGAGGACCACCTCGGCGCCGCCGTCCCTCAGGGCCAGCGCTAGGTTGGCCGTCTCCGACGTGACGTGCAGGCAGGCTGCCAGAGTCAGGCCGGACAGCGGCTTCTCGCGCGTAAACCTCTCCCTGATGAGCCGGACAACCGGCATCTCCCGCGCGGCCCATTCGATCCGCCGGTGGCCCTCCGGCGCCAGCGCCGCGTCCCTGATGTCTCCCGAAGTCTTCGTTACCAAGCCTTGCTCCTCCCTCTACCGGCCACGCGGGCCGGGCAACGACTCGCCCTCGCCAAGCGGGGCGAACGCAGTAATCTCTGAAAGTGTCCTGAACCGTCCCTCTATGTCTGCTCGTTCCAGAGAGCATACACGGTCGAGGCTGAAGCTCTCCACCGCGAAGGACCCCATAACCGTGCCGACAATCGCGGCCCTGCGAAACCCGGACGGGCTGAGGTCGCCGGTGGCCGCCAGGTATCCGACGAATCCGCCGGCGAAGCAGTCGCCGGCTCCCGTGGGGTCGACCACCGCATCCACCGGGTAGGCCGGCGTCGCGAACAGGCCCGACTCCTGCACGACCAAGACCCCGTGCTCGCCGCGCTTGACGACCACGACCGCCGGGCCCGTCTCTATGATACGCCGGGCGGCCGCCAGCAGGTTCGCCTCGCCCGAAAAGCTCCGCACCTCCGACTCGTCCATGAACAGCACGTCGACTTCGCTCACTATGCGCCCCAGGGCCTCCCTGCTGCCGTCGATCCAGAAGTTCATCGTGTCCAGGGCGACCAGCCTGGGCCTCGGGGCCATCTGGTCGAGCACGGACATCTGCAGCTCGGGGTCGTTGTTGGCCAGGAACAGGTAGTCCTGGGCGCTTTGGGCGTCGCTCAACCTTGGCTCGAAATCGACCAGGACGTTGAGCTGCGTGTCCAGCGTGTCTCTAGTGTTCACGTCCTCCGCGCCGTACACGCCGGACCACCTGAAGGTCCTGCCCTGCTTCGTCTCCAGGCCCGACAGATCCACGCCGTGGGACTCCAGCAGCGCCGCATGGGCCGGGTCGAAGTCGTCTCCGACCACCGCGACCAGCCCGATGTCCGCGAAGCAGCTTCCGGCCACCGAGAAGTAAGCCGCCGAACCGCCCAGGGCATCCTCGCGGCGCCCCGCCTGGGTCTGCACCGTGTCGTAGGCCACTGTGCCCACAGCCAGCACGGCGCCCGGCGGCGCTGGGCGAAAGCGCCCGTCTGGGGCCGAAGGGGAGTCGGTCACCCTATTCGTCGGAGCCGTAGCTGGCCGGAAGGCCGCGCTCTATCCACGCCTCCGTGCCATCCTCGATGTTGAACAGCTTCTCCGTGTCGAACCCCATAGCGGCCGCCATCTCACATGCCAGGCCGCTGCGCACGCCCTGCGCGCAGATGAAAAGCAGGTTCTTGTCGGCTGGTAGCTCGCCGATCCTCGCCAGCACGTCGTCGACCGGGATGAAGACGGCGCCCTTGACGTGCCCGGCCTCGTACTCGTCGTCCCGGCGTACGTCTACGACCACAGACTCTCCGTCTTCGTACAGCTCTCCTGCCTCGTCCAATGTGACGCGGTAGTATGGCTCGCCTTGATCACGTCTGGGCATCGACACCTCCGTGCGGCTCCAGGTAACGGCCGATAAGGGCCGACAGCCGCGCTCTGGTTTCGTTCCCGATCAACTCGGGGCTTGTAATTATCGCATTCTCGAGGGCCGATGCGCACCCACAGTTTCGGTCGGAGGGGATCCCGGCCGCCAGCGAGCGGATGACCCGTCGCGACGCGTCCACGTTCTTCAACAGGTTCTGGACTACCAGCTCGACGGAGACCTGCTCCTCGGTCTCGTGCCAGGTGTCGTAGTCAGTGACCAATGCGAGGGTCGCGTAGCAAATCTCCGCCTCCCGGGCCAGCCTCGCCTCAGGCAGCGCCGTCATGCCGATGATCGCCGCCCCCCAGGAGCGAAAGAGCTCGGACTCCGCACGCGTCGAGAACTGCGGGCCCTCGATTACGACGCAGGCCCCGCCCCTGTGTGCCGTAACCTCGCGAGCCGCGGCTTCCCACACTGCTTTGCCCAGGACCGTGCAGTAGGGCTCCGCGAAGGCGGTGTGGACGACGATGCCCTCGTCGAAGAAGGTGATGGGCCGGCCACGGGTGCGGTCGATCAGCTGGTCCGGCACCACCATGTCCAGGGGCCGGATCCCCTCCTGCAGGCTGCCGACCGCGCTGATGGAGACGACGCGCTCGACGCCCAGCAGCTTGAATGCGTAGATGTTGGCGCGGGCTGGGAGGTTGGAGGGGGAGATCCTGTGGCCGCGTCCGTGCCTCGGCAGGAAGGCGACCCTCTCGCCCGACATCTCACCGACGACGATACTGTCGCTGGGGGATCCGAACGGGGTGTCCACGTCCACCGGCTGGGCCCCTTCGAGGCCGTCCATCTCATAGAGGCCGGACCCGCCGATGAACCCGATTCTTGCAGTGCTCAATCGTCGAAGACTTCGCTCACCCCACAGGCGAAACCGGGCAACACATCCAGACCGTCCAGGGAGTCGTCCTCGGTGAGCGTCGTTGCTGCTTCGCCGCTGCGGTACACATCCACGGTGCGACTGTCCGGGTGTACGACCCAGACCAAGCCAACCCCGTAGCTAAGCCACATCAGCGCCTTGTCGTTGACCTCTACGATGGTGTTGTTCGGGGACACGACCTCCACCACTAGGTCGGGGGCCACCTCGGCATAGCCGGTGACCCTCACCCCCTGAGGCATCTTCTCAGCCGAGAAGTACGCGATGTCTGGCTCGCGCACAGTGTCAGGGTTGCGCTCTAGCCAGACGCCTGAGTCAGAGGCCGTAAGGCTTCCCAGCTTCCTGGGCTTGACGAAATTCCTTAGTTCGGCGCCGAGGTTGATGACCACCCGGCCGTGTTCGTGTCCTGCAGGCATTGTTTCGCAAAGCACCCCACGGATCAGCTCTCCGCGAACTCCCTTGGCGTCGAGTTGCAGCAGCTCATCGGCGGTAATCAGCTTCGTCCCCACAGCCGTTGCGCTCGTCATGTCCGACTCCCCTTACCCGAGAGCACGTAGCGAATCATACTATAGCCTGTCGGCAGTAGGTTAGCTACAACATCGTTGCTGGAGACACATCGCAGCCGCTGGTGGGGCGCGAGTACAGAGAGAGCCCCGTCTCTTTGGCTGATCTCTACTGGAGCGGCGCGGTGCTGAAGATCACCCTGAACGGCTTGCAGTAGATGACTACGGCGCCCACCGAGTCGAGGTCCGTCTCCGCCGGTATCTCGTAATTCTGGTTGCCGATGTTGCCCTTCAGCTTGCCCAGCTCCACGTAGCCGTCCTGGTGGACGTCGTCGCGGCTGCCGGGATCGGGGTGCGGAGTGAGAATCACGCGCAGGTCTGGGCCGTTCGTGCCCTTGAAGTCCTCCATGCGCAGTACGCCGGAGCCGTCGGGCAGCCTGTACACCGTGGCTGTGCCCTCGCCCTTGTGGAAGGAGTCCGCGCCCATGAACTGCCCTGTCTTGAGGGCCTCGGCCTCCTTCATCGGTTCCATCATCGGCTCGGTCATCGGCAGGTCCACCTTGGCCATGGTCTCCATGACCTTCTCGGCCTCCGCCATGGTGACTCCTGCCGGCATCTCAGCGTTGGCGGCGAACGGGAACTCCTCCTGGACTTCCGTGTCGAAGAAGAGAGGCGCCAGCAGCCACCATGCAAATGCTCCACCGGCGATCACGACGACGACCGCAAGTCCTATCCACAACCGCATGTTTCCTGCCATGGCACACCTCCTACTTACAGTGTAACTCTTCGGCGGATCGGTGCGGGTCAGTCCCCAGTCGGGAGGGTTAGGCGTTCCAGCCTGGGCAGTGGGCCTCCGATGAGCGGCTCGGCATAGGCCGTGAAGTCTCTCGTTGGCATCGATGACGCTGTGTCGTACATGGCCGGCGGCAGCGTCTTGACTCCGCCAGCGACATCCGACAGTGGCGCCGTGCCGGTCCGGCAGGCGTACAGGTCGCCCGGCTCCCGCTCCAGGGTCACCATCACGTCCGAGGCTCCCTCTGCCGCGTACATCACGGCCGCCCTCCCGGCCATCTCGGCCTCGAGAGCATCGGTGCGCGAGGTGGTCTCGGCGAGCGAGCGCTGGATCGAGCCCGGTTTCTCGTAGCGCACCCTAACCCCCAGTCTACGGCCCACCAGCTCTGACAGGTACCTGCCCGCGCCCTCGTAGTACGGGTGGCCGAAGTCGTCCACGTACCAGGGCTGGTCCGACCCCAGGGCCCCGCGCTCGCCCCGCGCGTTCTCCGCGGCGACGATCACAGCCGTGCCGTACCTGGCGTACGCGTCCTCGACAAGGCCCAGGAACCGGTCCTCGACAACCCGCTCCTCAGGCACGACCACGACATGCGGGGCGTCCCGCTCCTCCAGCTTGCCCAGCGCAGACGCCGCTGCGAGCCAACCGGCGTCCCTGCCCATGACCTCCAGCACCGCGACGGGGGCTGCGGGGCCCATCGTCTCCACGTCCCGGCCGATTCCCATCGCCGCCAGCGCGACGAACCGGGCGGCGCTGCCGTACCCCGGCGAGTGGTCGGTCGCGAGCAGGTCGTTGTCGATGGTCTTGGGCACGTTGATGACCGACAGGGCCAGCCCTGCTTGCCGCGCCTCCTGGGCGATCCTATGCCCGTTTTCCGCCGAGTCGTTGCCCCCGATGATGAAGCAGTAGCCGATGCCCATCGCCTCGATCTGCCTCAGCGACGCCTCGACCCCGTCCGGGCCGAGCTTCGTGCGAGTCGATCCGAGGACGCCACCCGGGGTCCGCGAGATGGCGTCCCACCGTGAACTCGGGATGTCTCCAAGCGCCACGAACCTGCCCTCGACGAGGCCCTCGATTCCCCTGGCTGCCCCGAACACCGTCCCGAACGCGGGGCTGGCGGCGGCAGTCCTGACTACGCCCGCAAGGCTCCTGTTCAGCACCGCGGTACTGCCCCCGGACTGCATCACCAGGACGTTCCTGGGCGAGCCGGCCATGGGACTCAGTACGCCCAGAGGGCCAGTGCGCCCGCCCCGGCGAGGACGGCCAGCGATGCGAGGGTTAGGGCCGGGTCGTCGAGGGTGACGGCGCCGATGTAGACGAGCGGCGAGTCGATCACTATCGCCCAGAACGCGTACTGCTTGACCCTTTCCTTGGCAAAAGTCCCGGATGCGTGTTCCCTGATCCTGTCGAACATTGAGCCCACCTACAGCAGGTTGAGTATTATCCAGGCCTGGATGCCGACCAGCAGGACGATCAGCAGGCAGTACGGGATCGTCCGCTTCATCACTTCGCCCTCCTTGCCCGACAGGCCCACGATGGCCGTGCCCACCAGCACCTTTGCGGGAGCGATGGCGCTTCCCAGCGAGCCCCCTATCGACTGTACGGCCGCGATGGTGACCGCCGAGACACCGAGGGCGCCGGCCGTCTCCTGCTGGAGCACCCCGAACATGACGTTCGAGTTTGTATTGCTCCCGGTCATGAATGTCCCCAGCACCCCTATGAAGGGCGAGAATACGGGGAAGGCGGTCTGAGTGATGTCTGCGATGGTTCGACCCAGCAGCACCGTCATTCCAGAGTCCGTCATCACGACGGCCATCATGACCATAGTCGCAATGCCGACGCTGGTTGGCACGCACTGCGAATAGGTCTTCCTGGCGGCCGCAAGCCCGGCGCCAGGCTTCCAGCTCCGGCGGGCAATGAACACCCCATACGTAATCGCCAGCGACAACAGTATCAGTGGAGCTGGATGCCGGAGCAACCGTATCTTCGCGTAGCTGTCCTCCTCTTCCACCGCGTAGCCTGTGCCCGTTTCCGTAGCAGGGTAGTCCAGCCCCCAGAACAGCGAAGCTCCCAGCTCCTTCACGGCGGGCACCTGAGACAGTATGTTGAGCGCCAGTACTGCGTAGTAGGGCAGGAACGCCATGTGGAAGCTGGGTCCGCCCTGCGTCTCAGGGGAGGCGGAGGGCTTCTCCGGTTCCCTGGCCGGAGATGGCAGCAACGGCGTCCTGGCGACCAGCCATCCCACGCCGCAGCCGACAATTCCCGACACCAACGACGCCACCTGGGGAGCGCCCGCCCATGCCAGGGCCCACAGGCAGAGCGCCATCGAGCCTCCCATAATAAGGACGATAGGTGTCCCGCGGCGCAGGGACGACATTCCGCCCTGCAGGTGGGCGACCGCGAATCCCGTGACGATGGTGGGGAGCGCGAAGAGCGCCGCCATGTGGGGGCCGATCTCCTCGCCCGGGATCTTAGTCACGAGCTGGATTGTGAAGTAAGACGCGCCGAGGGAACCGAACGACACTGCCCACGCGTGCCCCACCAGCACGATGGCCGCGGCCCGAGCCGCGCCGAAGCCCATGAAGACCATCAGCGGGGCCACAACCGCCACCGGCACTCCGAAGCCCGCGATCCCCTGCATGAACCCGGAGAATGCCCACCCCACGAGCAGGGCCTGGGCGAGCGGGTCCGAAACCAGCCGGGTCATGGTGCGGCCGATTACGTCGATGCCGCCAATCTCGTCCACGACGTTGTAGAGCAGCACCGATGTCCAGATGATCGACAGGACGAAGAAGCTCAGGCTCAGTCCCTTGGCGCTGCCGATGGCGAGCAGCCTGGGGTCGGACTCGAAGAACGCCAGAGCGATCGCGGCGACGACGAGGAAGGCCGCGGCGCCCGCCCGCGGGGCTGACCACTTCAGCGCGAGTATCGACGCCAGCAGTGCCGCCAGCGGCAGTGCCGCCAGAAGCACGTTGACTGCGTTCAGCTCGGGGCCGTCACCCACCTGCGAACCGTCCGGGGTCGAAGTCCCGTATTGGCATCTCCGAAGCTCCCCGGGCGACCAGGTCCGCTGTGATGCGGCCCATCGCGGCCCCCAATATGATGCCCGACCGGCCGCCACCGGTGGCCACGTAGACGCCCTCCCAGCCTGGCGCAGTTCCCAGGAGCGGCATGTAGTCCGCCGACAGGGGGCGCGGGCAGGCTGTCTGCCTCACCACCTGTGCGTCCGCCAGCGCCGGGACCATCTTCGACAGCGCGGACATGATCGCGTCCCTGGCCTCCGGCGTGGTGGTCTCATCGAAGCCCGCCTCCTCCTCGGTGGTGCCGGCCCAGACGAGGCCGTCCGGCTTGGTGACGGCGTAGTTGCCCGCCCAGCCCATCGAGCACCGGTACGGAGGCCCTGAGGCGCGGAGACGAAGTATCTGCCCCTTTAGCGGGCGCACTGCTATGGGGAAGCCCAGCCACTCAGAGGCCGCGCCCGACCAGGGACCCATCGCGATCACGACCTTCTCGCAGGCGATGTGCCGGTCTCCAAGCGTCACCCCTGTCACCTTCGCGCCGTTGCGCGTCAGCCCGGTGACCTCGCCATGCTCGAAGCGGGCGCCCCTGATCTCGGCGCCCTTCGCCAGGGCCGTCGTCAGGCGTTGGGGCTCCAGGTCCGACGTGCCCTCGATGTATACCGCGCCTCGCGCCTCTGGAGATATACGGGGCTCGACTGCGTTCAGGTCGGCCCCCTCCAGCCACGAGACAGAATAACCGGCCTCCCGCTGCATCACGGGCAGGCCGTCCTTAGCGGCGGCGGCCTCCTCGTCCGTTAGGCACAGGATCAGGGACGGCCGGTCCCGGTACTCGAAGTTGACGCCCGTCTCCTCTGACAGCGTCCCGGCCATCTCCCGGTAGAGACGGACGCTGAGACGGCTGAGCTCCTGTGTTGGGCCGTGGACTCCCGGGCCCGCCATGGCGCTGAGTCCGCCATACGCGTGTCCCGAGGCGTGACTCCCGACGGCGTCGCGCTCAATGACTATGGTGGATACTCCGGCCTTACCCAGGTAGTAGGCTGTCGCGGCCCCCACGATGCCGCCGCCGATTATTGCAGCGTCCGGCGATTGCGTCATAGGCGGGGCAGGCCTCCGTGCAGGGCTCCGACGGCTGCCGTCGTTTCGCCTATGGAGTGCACGACTTCCATTCGTCCAGGGTCACCGTGATGCCCTGCTCTTGCCCTTCCCTGATGAGGGTCAGCTCGACCCGGTCTCCCGGGATGAGCGTGTTCAGGTGCTCCACTATGTCTGCGACGCTCGAGATAGGCTCGCCGTCAACCGCTGTAATGAAGTCGCCCCGGCCCGACGGGACCGTCCTGAAGTCGTCGAATTGGAGCCCGGCGCGCTCGGCCGGGCTGTCCCTGCAGATCCTGCTGACGTACACGCCCTCTTGGGCCGGTATATCCAGCACCCGCACTTGGCTCGGTGTCAGCGGCCGTCCCATGATTCCGATCCATGGGCGCTTGTACTCAACTGGCTGAAGCAGGCTGGGAAGAAGCTGCCTCACCGTATTGGATGACACGGCGAAACCGACTCCCGTCGGAAGCAAAGCTCGGGTGCCAAACGTGGGGGGCTCGACTTGGACTGCCGATACTACGCCGATTGCCTCACCCCTGGCGTTCAGCAGAGGCCCGCCGGAGTTGCCCGGGTTCAGCGCCGCATCGGTCTGGATCATCTCCGGTATGGGCCTGCTGGAAGAACCGACCTGGCTCCGCCCCTTCCCGCTGACAACGCCCACCGTTACCGAATTGGGGTTCTGGTAAGGGCTGCCGATGGCTATCGCAAGCTGCCCCGGAAGGACGCTGTCGGAGTCGGCCAGCCTCAGGGGCTCTATGTCCGATGCCAGGTCCGGGTCCACCTGTAGGATTGCGAGGTCGTCGACCCTGCTGCTGCCCAGCACGGTCGCCTCCAGCCTCCTGCCGTCGTGGAGGGTGACCACCACGTCGCCGTCCATGTCGACGATGTGCGCGTTGGTGACGATGTGTCCCTCGTCGTCGACGAAGAACCCCGACCCGCTCTGCCGGCTGAACAGCTGTGAGACCCCAATCTCCACGATCGCCGGGCTTGCCCGCTCGAACACCGACGTCACTTGCCCTTCGTCGAACAGGGCACTGGGTTGAGCCGCGCTAAAGGACCCCCATGCCAGGGCGAGGCCGAAGAGCATTCCGATGGCGACCAGGAATATCGCTCCCCAGATGGTGAGCCTAACCCCGTGCTGTTCGGGTGAAGGAGGTGGGGCTTCCTGCTCGGTTGCGTGGACGTCGTCCTTGTACATCCCGGCAGCTCCTCGGGTGGATAGGGTCATCCTCCGCCCCTTCAGTATACACTCTTGGGCGATGGGGAGATCTCTGGAGTAGAGTCCTCCATCCCGGGCCGGTGGTCCACTGGCGATCGGCCTCCTGACCCCTGGGTCTGGAACCGGGTGCTCGGGTTGCCGGCGTATCTGAAAGACGCTTGGCGGCTCCTGTTGGCTTGTGGTCTCCGCGTTGGGACCTGCCCGGACGCGGGCGCGCAGCCCATGATGAAATCGCCCTAATCGGTTGACACCTGTATTCCATACCGAATAACATCCTTTGACTCGCGCATGCATCCCGAGGGATAGCGTGCGCCCATAACGCGCAGGAGGCGACGTCTGTTATGGCTACGCTTAGAAAGAGCGACATCGCGGCGAGGGTTGCCGCCAATCTCAAGGGGTCGAGTGCTCAGGGAGAAGGTGCCCTCAACGCTGTGCTTGAGAGTATTCAGGAAGCCCTGGGCGAAGGTCACAAGGTTGTCCTCACAGGGTTCGGTTCCTTTTCTGTCAGAGATGTCAAGGCGAGACGCGTCAAGCCGATCCGAGGCGCCGGTGACCTCATCACGATCCCAGCGCACAAGCGGGTCGGCTTCACCGCTGGATCGGACCTCAACAAGAAGGCAGCCAAGGGCTAGGAAGACCGGACGGGACCGCCCGTTGTTCGAAGCAGACCCGACATAGGCGACAGCAGGCTCGGCCCTCGGAGGCACTGATGCGCTACTACCGCATACGAGACGACATCGGAAACGTTCACCTAACGGTGGAGTCCGAGCCCGGCAGGCTCGCGTCTCTCACGGCCCTCAACGACGAGGTCAGGGGCTTCGAAGACCTGATGAAAGTGAGCTACGTCGGTGGACAGTCGATAGACGACGTGGCCCGCAACGTGCTTTCGGGCGGCGACGGACCCGTCTTCGATCTCGGCTCAGCCGTCGAGTCGTCGAAGTCCGGCCCTGGCGGCACGAGGATCATCCGGCCCCTCGACCCAGACGAAATCTGGGCAGGCGGCATCGGAAACTACCCCGTGCCCGACGAAGCCGTCAGCGCCATGCCCGACTTCACTAGGACTGCCTACGAAGCCGACAGGCCGCCCATCATGTATAAGGGCGGCTCTACGAGACTTGCTGGGCCCTACGACGACATCGGTATTCGCTCCGACACCACTTCGGTCGCCGAGGGAGAACTGGTGCTGGTGCTTTACAAGGGGAGTATCGTCGCGTACAGCACTGGTAATGAGGTTGCCGGCGGCCTGATGGGGCAGACCATCTGGTGGATGGTCCCCAGCAAGGTCTTCACCGGCTGTGCTTCCCTGGGCCCCTGCGTCGTGACCCCCGAGAGCATTCCCGATCCCACGGGGCGGGCTATGGAGCTGAACATAACCCGCAACGGCGGCGAGGCCGGCTCCTCGACCAACACCACAGACCACCGCAGGCCCCCGGAAGAGATAGCGAAGTGGGTGACGGCCCACGACACCCCTCCGGACGTGGTGATCATCTACACCGGTGGATGCGTCGCCGACGGTCCACTGGAGGACGGCGACTTAGTCCGCATCAGTCTCGACGGAGTCGGCGCCGTGGAGAACAGGGTCAAGGTCGTGTAGCGGCCCCGGCGCGGCCGGTGGCTCCTTCGGAAGAGCAATGCCGTACAAACCGATAGACGACTACGGCGTAATCGGCGACCTGTACACCGTTGCCCTAGTGGGGACAGACGGCTCCATAGACTGGTGCTGCCTCCCCCACTTCGACTCCCCGGGCATCTTCAACGCGATCCTGGACGACGCGAAAGGCGGCCGGTTTAGGATAGACAGCGTCGGGGACGGCGTCACCAGGCAGCTCTACCATCCCGACACTAACGTCCTCATGACCTACTTCACCGGTGAGGACGGAGTCGCCCTTCTCGAGGACTTCATGCCCCTGGAGGGCTCGCAGGCGGGCCCTACGGGACGCCACTCCCCCCGCATCGTCAGGAGGGTCACGGGGGTGCGCGGGACGAAGCGGATGAGGCTCGAGTGCGAGCCGGCCTTCGACTACGCCAGGGAGGAGCACCGCATCGCTGAAACGGAGTCCGGGGTCCTGTTCAGGTCCGAGTCCGGTCTGGCTCTCGGCTTGGCCCTGCCGGAAGAGTGCCGCGTCGTAGTAAACGAACGGGGCGCCGTCATCTCGGAATTCGAAGTCTCGGCCGGCCAGACCTTCAACTTCGTCGCGGGGCTCGTGGACGACCACACCGGCCCCATCGTGCGCCTGGACGAGGATGCGGGGCGCGCCCTTCTGGAGGATACGCTGGCCTTCTGGAAGAGATGGCTCGGCGGATGCACCTACAAAGGCCGGTGGAGGGAGATGGTGCAGCGCTCCGTGCTCACCCTGAAGCTGATGACCTTCGCCCCCACGGGCGCGATAGTCGCGGCTCCGACCTGCAGCCTACCCGAGACGCTCGGCGGTTCCAGGAACTGGGACTACCGCTACACCTGGATGCGCGACGCTGCCTTTACCGTCTACGCCTTCATGCGCGTGGGCCTGACATACGAGGCCGAGCAGTTCATGAAGTGGGTCGAGGCAAGGGCGAGCGAGCTCGAGGGCGACGAAATCCCAGGCATCATGTACAGGCTCGACGGGGGCCACATCATCGAAGAGGAGGCCCTGGACCACCTGGAAGGCTACAGGGGGTCGAAACCTGTACGAGTGGGCAACAACGCGCACCACCAGCTGCAGCTCGACATATTCGGCGAGTTGATGGACTCCGTATATCTCTACAACAAGTATGGCGCGCCCATCTCCTACGACTTCTGGAAGCACATCAGGAGGCTCCTCGACTGGTTGGCCAAGAACTGGAAGAGCGCAGACGAGGGCATCTGGGAGGTGCGCGGAGGCCGCCAGCAGTTCGTATTCTCGAAGCTGATGAGCTGGGTCGCCCTCGACCGGGGGCTCAGGCTGGCCGAGAAGCGCTCATTCCCGGCCAACAGGAATGTCTGGCTCGAGGAGAGAGACGCGATCTACGAGGCCATCATGGAAAGGGGCTGGAACCCGAATAGGCAGGCATTCGTCCAGTACTTCGACTCGGACGTGGTCGACGCCGCAAACCTGCTGATGCCCCTAGTCTTCTTCATTTCGCCCACAGATCCCAGGATGCTTTCGACGATCGATGCGGTCCTGAGCGACCTCACACAGGATGGAATGGTGCAGCGCTACGACGTCACCGAAGCGGCCTCGGACGGCCTTGCCGGCCAGGAGGAGGGCAGCTTCAGCATGTGCACGTTCTGGCTGGTCGAGGCTCTCACGAGGGCGGGGCGGCTGGACGAGGCAAGGTTCATTTTCGAGCGGATGCTGGGCTACTCCAACCACCTCGGCCTCTACTCCGAGGAGATAGGTGCGACCGGCGAAGCTCTGGGGAACTTTCCCCAGGCCTTCACTCACCTGTCCCTCATAAGCGCGGCCTACAACCTGGACCGGAGCCTCGGCGGCGGGGTATAAGCGGGCGGAGGTCTCCGCCCCCGGTTCGGGTCACGGAGGCTCCTTCATGGGTATACCGTCGCATGCGGGGCCTCGCCTTGGGAGTCATGCAACCCGCGGAATGCCGAGTAGCGAATCCAAGGGCCATGGCAAGTTGACAGGTGGGCTAGGTCGTACTATAATCTCCGTTTGTCGCCCTTGATGGGCGCTTGGCTTGGTGTGTGCTTCATTCTCTACCTGGCTCAGAAGGATTAAGGCCAACTTATGCCTACTGTCAACCAATTGGTGCGAAAGGGAAGAAAGAGCAAGCGGCGCAAGGACAAGGCCCCTGCGCTGAGGTTCTCCTTCAACACGATCAAGAATAGGGGCCGGAGGGACTCCGGGTCCCCCCAGAAGCGCGGCGTATGCATCCAGGTGAGGACGCAGACGCCCAAGAAGCCGAACTCTGCCCTGCGAAAAGTGGCAAGGGTCCGGCTCACCAACGGGGTGGAGGTGTCTGCTTACATCCCCGGAGAGGGTCACAACCTCCAGGAGCACTCCGTCGTGCTGATACGCGGTGGTAGAGTGAAGGACCTCCCTGGCGTCCGCTACCACATCGTTCGAGGGGCCCTGGACACCGAGGGTGTCGGCGAGCGTAGACGCGGGCGCAGCAAGTATGGAAGCAAGAAGGAGCGGCGATAACCTCCGCGCCCTAGATACTAAGGTTCATTCAAATGGCTAGACGCAGACGTTCAGAGAAGCGACAGGTCAAACCCGACCCGAGATTCGGGAGCGTGGAGCTTGCCCGCTTCATAAACAAGGTCATGCTGAAAGGCAAGAAGACCGTGGCGCAGAAGATCGTCTATGGCGCCCTGGACATCGCCCAGCAGGAATCTCGGATCTCCGGACTCGACGTGTTTCGGCAGGCCATGAGAAACGCCATGCCGCAAGTCCAGGTAAGGTCGCGCAGGGTGGGTGGCACTACTTACCAGGTGCCTACCGACATACGACCAGAGCGCCAGGAGGCTCTGGCGATGACGTGGGTCATCGCGTCAGCCCGCGACAAGTCCGGCAGTCCTATGGCCCAGCGTCTTGCCCAGGAGCTTCTCGAGGCGTCCCGCAGCCAGGGCAACGCCGTAAGGAGAAAGGAGGAGATGCACCGAATGGCGGAGGCCAATCGTGCCTTCGCACACTACCGGTGGTAGCCTCCAGCGCCCCCGTTTCCTCCCCTGCATCGCTCAACATGACTTCGCCCTCACCCCTCGAATCTGTACGAAATATTGGGTTCATTGCGCACATCGACGCCGGCAAGACCACGGTGACGGAGCGCGTGCTCTATATGGCGGGCCGAATCTACAAGATCGGCGCCGTCGACGAGGGCACGACCGCAATGGACTGGATGGCACAGGAGCGCGAGAGGGGTATCACCATCACCTCCGCCGCTACCGCCTGCCGGTGGCAGGGCCTCGACATCAACATCATCGACACCCCCGGGCACGTCGACTTCACCGCGGAGGTGGAGCGCAGCCTTAGAGTCCTGGACGGCGGCGTGGTGATATTCGACGCCGTCGCGGGGGTCGAGCCCCAATCCGAGACTGTCTGGCGCCAGGCTGACAGGTATAGGGTGCCTCGTCTTTCCTTCGTCAACAAGATGGACAGGATTGGCGCCGACTTCGAAATGACCGTGGACAGCATTTCGCGGAGGCTCCAGGCCAGGCCCGTGCCCATACAGATGCCCCTCGGCAAGGAGGACACGTTTAGAGGCGTCGTCGACCTGGTCGAGGGAAGAGCGTATCTCACGGACCCGGAGGATCCGAGGTCGGTGGTGGACGGTCCCGTCCCAGACGAGGCGTACGCAGAGTACCTGCGCCACCGCGATGTGATGATCGAGAGGATCGCCGAAACCGACGATGACCTCATCATCAAGTACCTGGAGGGCGAGGAGATATCGAACGAAGAGCTCAAGCGAGCCCTCCGGGCGGCTACTATCGACTACAGGATTGTCCCTGTCCTGTGTGGCAGCGCGCTTAACAACCAGGGGCTGCAGCCGCTGCTCGACGCCGTGGTCGACTACCTGCCGTCGCCACTGGACGTCGAGCCGGCCCAGGGGACCGACCCCGAAACGGGCGAGGCTCTGTTGCGAGAACCCACGGTCGACGGGCCCTTCTCAGCTCTCGCCTTCAAGGCGGTGGCCGATCCGTTCATAGGCAGGCTCGTCTACTTCAGGGTCTACTCAGGCTCAGTAGGGGCCGGCTCTGCGGTCCTGAACACTCGGACCGGACGCAGGGAGAGGCTTGGCCGCATAGTCAAGATGCACGCTCAGCATCGCGAGGATCTCTCTGAGGTCAAGGTCGGTGACATTGCCGCCGTGGTGGGCGCCCGACAGACCTCTACCGGAGACACGCTGTGTGACCAGGACTCACCAATCTCGCTCGAGACGATCTCTTTCCCAGAGCCCGTCATATCCATGGCCATCGAGCCCAGGACAAGGGCCGAGCAAGACAGGCTAGTCGACGCCCTCACCAAGCTGTCGGACGAGGACCCCACCCTGGACGTGGTCTACGACGAGGAGGTGGGTCAGACGGTCATTTCCGGCATGGGCGAGCTCCATCTCGACATCATCGTGGACAGGATGAAGCGGGAGTACAAGGTCGAAGCCAACGTCGGACGGCCCAGGGTCGCCTACCGCGAGTCGGTTAGCCGGAAGGGCAGGGGAGAAGGACGCCTCGTGCGGCAGACGGGCGGCCACGGTCAATTCGCCCACGTCATCCTGGAATTGGAGCCCCTAGAGAGGGGCAGCGGTGTGGAGTTTGAAGACAAGATACGGGGCGGTTCCATACCTCGCGAGTTCATTCCCGCTGTCCAAAAGGGCGTCGAGGATGCGCTGGGCGTAGGTCCCCTGTCGGGCTACCCGGTTGTCGACGTAAAGGTGGTGCTGGTCGATGGTCGCTATCACGAGGTTGACTCGTCGGAGATGGCCTTCCGCATCGCCGGCTCGATGGCTACCAAGTCTGCGATCGACAAGGGCGGGCCGCTGCGGCTGGAGCCTGTCATGAAGCTGGAGATCGTGACACCGGGCGAGTTCCTCGGCGACGTGCTGGGCGACCTGGGCAGAAGGAGGGCCGCGATCAGAAGCATCGAGGGCCACGGAGACCTCCAGACCGTTAAGGCCAGGATTCCCCTGGCCGAGAGCTTCGGGTACGCGGGCACCCTCAGGTCCCTTACCCAGGGAAGAGCGTCCTACTCGATGGAATTCGAGAGATACGAGGAGGCGGCGGAGGCCGATGTCGCGCTGGCCGCCCACGGAGGATAGCCCGGGTAATGGTGACTCAACAGAGAATAAGAATCATACTCAAGGCCTTCGACCACCGGATCCTGGATCTGTGGGCGACGCAGATCGTGGAGGCGGCCGAGCGCACTGGGGCCCAGGTGGCAGGTCCGGTGCCGCTGCCAACGACGATCAAGCGGTTCTGCGTGATCCGCTCTCCCCACATCTACAAGAAGTCGCGTGAACACTTCGAGCTGAGGACGCACAACAGGCTGATAGACATTCTGGAGCCTTCGACCAAGACGATTGACTCGCTGACCAGGCTGAACGTGCCGGCCGGCGTGCACATCTCGATGAAGATGTAGCGAAGAGAACAATGAGCGTTAAAGGGCTGCTGGGAAAGAAAATAGGGACCACTCAACACTTCGACCAGGACGGCCGCGCCGTGTGTGTCACGGCGTTGGAGGTCGGCCCGTGCACCGTGACCCAGGTAAAGACAGAAGAGAGCGACGGCTACTCGAGCGCTCAGATCGGCTTCGAAGAGGTCAGGAGGCGCACCCAGCCTTTGGACGGCCACCTGAAGCCCTCGGGAGGCCTCTTCCGCCACCTGCGAGAGGTAGAGATCGAAGACGGCGGCGAGATCGAAGTTGGCCAGAAGCTGGACGTCGGGATCTTCGAGGCAGGCCAGAAGGTGGACGCTACCGGCACGAGTAAGGGTCGTGGCTTCGCTGGCGGAGTGAAACGGTACAATTTCCGCGGCGGCCCCAAGACCCACGGACAGTCTGACCGCCATAGGGCGCCCGGCTCCATCGGGGCCGGCAGCACGCCGGGGCGCGTCATCAAGGGCCTGAAGATGGCCGGCCACATGGGAAACGCTCGCGTGACCGTGCGCAACCTGAGAGTGGTCGAAGCCGACGCGGACAGGAACATTCTCCTGCTCGAAGGCGCGGTTCCAGGCGCCCATAACTCCATCGTCATGATTAGCAAGACGGGCTAGACAATGCGCATTTGGCTGAAGAACAACAGCGGCGATTCCATCGGGCGCGTTGACGCGCGGGACGACGTGTTCGACGCCCCGCCCAACCCGGCCCTGGTCCACCAGGTAGTCGTCGGGCAGCTGGCAAACGCCCGCCAGGGCACGGCAAGCTCCAAGACGCGGTCGGAGGTATCGGGAGGGGGACGCAAGCCGAGGCCGCAGAAGCACTCCGGACTCTCCAGGGCGGGCACTATTCGGTCACCGCTCTGGGTCGGCGGGGGCGTTGCCTTCGGCCCGAAGCCCCGGAGCTATCGACAGCGGACGCCTAGGAAGATGCGTCGCCTGGCCCTCGTCTCCGTGCTCTCGGAGAAGGCACGCAGCGGCGACTTGGTGATCGTGGACTCGCTGGACATCGAGGAAGGGAAGACTCGGCGCCTCGCGGAGATTCTCGCCGCGCTGGAGGTCAGCGGCCCTGCCCTCCTGTCGGCTGACGGGGCTGGCCCCGAGGTGCTCAGGGCGGCCAGGAACATCCCGAACCTCCGGACGGTTCCGGCCTCGCTCATCAGCGCAGTGGACCTCGTGCGGTGCCGCAAGGTCGTAATGACCGTGGAGGCCCTGAGGAAGGTCGAGGAGACGTGGGCGGGCCCCGCGAAATCGCGGACGCGCGCGTCCGCGTCAGAGGCGGCTTAGCGGGGTATACATGGTAGCTCAAGGTATCCTCATAAGGCCGGTAGTAACCGAGAAGAGCACTCTGCTGCAAGAGGAGCGCACGTACGTGTTCGAGGTTGCGCCGGAAGCAACCAAGCAGGAGATCAGGCGCGCCGTCGAGGCAGCCTTCGACGTGAAGGTGGAGAGAGTCAACACCTTGAATGTGCTGGGGAAGAGGAAGCGGTACGGCGCAAGGCTGAGCCGCCAGCGGTCTTGGAAGAAGGCGATAGTCACGCTCGCCCCGGGCGAGTCAATAACAATATTCGAGGGCGTCTAAGATGCCGTTGAAAAGCGCAAAACCTACGACACCCGGACGCCGCGGAGCGGTGTTCCAGACCACCGACGACATCACGTCGGAAAAGCCCAAGAAGTCGCTGCTGCGGCCCCATAAGAAGCGTGCGGGCAGGGACAAGAGCGGCAAGATTTCGGTGCGCCATCGTGGCGGAGGCCACAAGCGCAGGCTCCGAGTCATCGACTTCAAGCGCAACAAGGTCGGCGTGCCAGGCGAGGTCGTGTCCATCGAATACGACCCGAACCGGTCCGCCCGCATAGCCCTGATCAAGTACAGGGATGGCGACTGGCGCTACATCCTCGCTCCCAACGGGCTGAGAGTGGGCGCGAAGGTCATGGCTGGACCGGACGCCGGCGTGAGCCTTGGCAATGCGCTTCCTTTGAGGGCAATTCCAACGGGTACGCTCGTGCACAATGTCGAGATGCAAGTCGGCAGAGGCGGCCAGATGGTGCGCAGCGCCGGCAGCTCGGCCCAGGTGCTGGCCAAGGAGGGCCGATACACCCTGCTCAGGCTCCCATCGGGCGAGGTTCGACAGGTGTTGAGCGAGTGTATTGCCACTGTGGGCCAGCTGAGCGCCCTCGACCACAAGAATGTCAAACTCGGCAAGGCCGGACGGAAGCGTCACATGGGCAGGCGTCCCGAGGTGAGGGGCGTCGTCATGTCGCCGGCCGATCATCCCCACGGTGGCGGCGAGGGGCGCTCGCCCATTGGAATGCCCAGTCCCAAGACCCCCTGGGGCAAGCCGGCTCTGGGCTATCGGACCCGCAGGAACAAGAAGTCCGACAAGATGATCTTTTCTCGTAAGAACAGGCGCTAGAGAGGCTGTAATGTCCAGGTCTATCAAGAAGGGCCCATACGTCGACGCCAAGCTCGCCAAGAAGGTGGAAGCGGCGCAACGAAGCAGGGGCAACGTGATGATACGGACGTGGTCCAGGGCGTCGATGATCATGCCCGACATGATCGGGCTGACCATCGCCGTTCATGACGGTAGAAGGCACGTGCCGGTATTCATCGCTGAGAACATGGTCGGACACAGGCTGGGCGAGTTCGCGCCGACCCGGACCTTCAGGGGCCACTCCTCGAAGTCCGAGCGGATGACGACGCCGGCCTAGGTGAAGAAGTGCCCGCAACAGCCAAGTCAACCAACACTGGTGTATCGGTCCGAAAGGTCAAGCCCGTGCTCGACCTCGTCCGCGGCATGTACGTCGAAGATGCTCTGGACATGCTGAGCCTCATGCCGTCCCCGGTCGCTGCGCGAGTCGCCAAAGTCGTCAAGTCCGCCTCCGCCAACGCGGAGTCTGAGCTTCTCGGCTCGGCGGCGGACCTGAGGATCGTCGAGACGTTCGCAAACCAGGCCACGACCCTGAAGCGGTTCAGGGCAAGGGCAAGGGGCCGCGTCGCCCGCATCAAGAAGAGGAGCTGTGACATCACGGTAGTCATCGACGAGGTAACGCCGAATGGGCAATAAGACACACCCGATAGGCTTCCGCTTGGGCGTCATCAAGGACTGGCAGTCCAGGTGGTTCGCGGCCAGGCCGGGCGAATACAGGGCGCAGGTCTCGGAGGACATGGAGATCCGCAGCACGGTCCTGTCCTCGTCCCCGGACGCGGGCATCTCCAAGGTCGAAATCGAACGCTCGAACGAGGTTGTGGTCACAGTACACACGGCCAGACCCGGCATCGTCATAGGACGCGGCGGGCAGAAGGTGGAAGAGCTCCGAAAGATGATAGAGAGCAAGTCCGCCAAGCGCGTCAGGCTCAACGTGCAGGAGATCCGCCAGCCCGAGCTCGACGCCTACCTGGTCGCGCGCAACGTCGCGGACCAGCTGGAGCGCCGGATCGCCTTCCGCAGAGCCGTTCGTCAGGCCATAACCCGGACGATGCAGGCGGGCGCGCAGGGCGTGAAGATCATATGCGGAGGACGGCTCGGCGGTGCAGAGATAGCCCGAAGGGAGAAAGCTATGGAGGGCAGAGTTCCCCTCCATACCCTAAGGGCCGACATCGACTTCGCCGTCACCGAGGCCGCAACGGACTTCGGGCGCATTGGCGTCAAGGCATGGATATACAGGGGAGACATCCTCCCGGCTCCCAAGGAGCAGGAGGACGATATGGCCCCCATCGAGGTAACAGTCACGGCCGAACGAGAGGCGGCAACGGATGCTACAACCGAGGAGAGTGAAGTACCGGAATAAGCACAGGGGAAGGCGCAAGGGCGTGGCCCTCGCCGGCAGCACTGTGAATTTCGGGGACATCGGACTGAAGGCGACCGAGCCTGCCTGGGTGACTTCCAGGCAGATCGAAGCGGCGCGTCGCGTCATCACCCGCTACGTCCGAAGGAGCGGGAAGCTCTGGATACGCATCTTCCCGGACAAGTCCGTGACTGCCAGGGCGGCTGAAACTAGGATGGGGAGCGGCAAGGGAGCCGTGGACCACTGGGTCGCGGTCGTCAGGCCGGGCAGGATACTGTTCGAGATGGCCGGTGTCGAAGATGCGGAGGCGAGGGAGGCACTGTCCCTGGCCTCGGCCAAGCTCCCCATGGGCACCAAGATAGTAACGCGGCACGAAGTGTAGGGACATGGAAATCGACGACCTGAGAGCACTGGTTGACGAAGACCTCGCCACCGAATTGGAAGAGGCGCACAGAGAGCTGATGAACCTTCGGTTCCGCGTGGCGACGATGCAGCTTGCCAACGTGACCCAGGTAAAGCAGGTCCGGAAGCGGATCGCGAGAATAAACACGATCATGACGGAAAGGGAGCTGGCGAAAGCCAACACATGAGTCACGAGCGCCGCAAGATAAAGACCGGCCGGGTTGTCAGCGACAAGATGGACCGCACGATAGTGGTCCAGGTCGAGTGGCGAAGCCCGCACCGCCTGTACAAGAAGCCGATCAGACGTATGTCCAAGTTCATGGTCCACGATCCTGACAACGCCTCGATGGTTGGGGACATAGTCCAGGTCATCGAGTCCAGGCCCAGGTCCAAGACGAAGCGATGGCGCCTCGTCAAGATCCTGCAGCGCAGCGAAGTGGTGGACATCCGCCCCGAGGATATCGGGGAGGACCCCCAGCCCGCTGTCGCAGTCTCCGAGCCGCCTGCTGATCCCGTGTCCGCCACGGACGACGCGGTGGAGCCGGAGGTCGAGACAGTTGCCGAGGTTGGTGCCGACACCGAGCCAGACGATTCCGCAGAGGAGACCGAGCCGGTGGCCGAGGCCGACACCGAGCCGGACCATTCGGAAGAGGAAGCTGAGCCGGTGACCGAGGCAGACACCGAGCCAGACGAAGCCGAAGAGGAAGCCGAGCCGGTGGCCGAGGCCGACACCGAGCCAGACGAAGCCGAAGAGGAAGCCGAGCCGGTAGCCGAGGCCGACACCGAGCCAGAGGAAGCCGAAGAGGAAGCCGAGCCGGTAGCCGAGGCGGACACTGAGCCAGCGGAAGCCGAAGAGGAAGCTGAGCCGGTGACCGAGGCAGACACCGAGCCAGAGGAAGCCGAAGAGGAAACCGAGCCGGTGGCCGAGGCCGACACCGAGCCGGAGGAAGATGATCAGACAGGCTCAGAGGGTCAGGCGGAAGCTAGAGCTCCTTCTGACAGCGAAGACGAAAAAACGGAGACGGAGCCCCGGTGATACAGATATATTCCCGCCTCAAGGTCGCCGACAACTCCGGCGCCCGCACCATCAGCTGCATCGGCGTGCCGGGCGGCAGCGGACGGCAGTATGCAGGACTGGGCGACATCATAGTCGCCTCCGTGAAGGAGGCCGCGCCGGCAGCCGCAATCAGCAAGGGCGAGGTCGTTCGCGCAGTGATCGTACGGACCAAAAAGCCCTACAGGAGGACGGACGGGTCGCATATTCGTTTCGACGAAAACGCGGCCGTCATCGTGAACGAGGACCGGATGCCGCGCGGTACTCGCATCTTTGGCCCGGTCGCGCGCGAGCTCCGCGAGAAGAACTTCATGCGTATCGTATCGCTCGCCCCGGAGGTGCTGTGAGGTGAAGATTCGGGCGGATGACAACGTGATCGTCATTAAAGGTCGCGACCGCGGCAAGCAGGGGCAGGTTACCAGGACGTACCCGCAGGCCGGCAAGGTGCTGGTGGAGGGCGTGGGCGTGGTGGTCAGGCACACCAAGCCGACGGGAACGGTGCGCCAGGCCGGGATAATCCAAAAGGAGATGCCAATACCCGCCTCGAACGTAATGCTGCTCTGCTCGCACTGCAGCAAGGGGGTCAGGGTTCGGTACAGGACACTGGCGGACGGCACGAAGGCCCGGGTCTGCTCCAGGGATGATTGTGGAGAAGTAATAGAGTGACGACGGAGAAGAAAAACCAGGGTTCGAAGGCAAAGGCATCCTCCCGTCAGAAGGGCGGGTCTGCGCGAAGGTCCTCCAAGAAGGGCAAGCAGGACGCCGCTCCGGCGGCGCCGTCCGAGCCGCGCCCTATGCCCAGGCTGCTTGGGCGATTTCGCACGGAGATCACTCCGCAGCTCATGAGCGAGTTCGAGTATTCCAGTGTGATGCAGGTGCCCCGGCTGACCAAGATCATGATGAACATCGGCATTGGCCAGGAGGCCAGCCAGAACTCCCAGGCCATCGAGAACGCGACGGGGGACGTGGCCAAGATCTCCGGCCAGCGTCCGATCGTCACCCGGGCCAAGAAGTCCATCGCGGGCTTCAAGCTGCGCGAGGGTACTCCGGTCGGTGTCGCCGTCACGCTCAGGGACAAGCGCATGTACGAGTTCTTCGACAGGCTCGTAAGCTCGTCGCTTCCCAGGATCCGGGATTTCAGGGGCGTCTCGCCCGAGTCCTTTGACGGCAGGGGAAACTACTCACTTGGCATACGGGAGCAGATAATATTCCCGGAGATCGACTACAACACCATCGATAAGATTCGCGGCCTCCAGGTCGTCATAACTACCACGGCGAGGACAGACAGGGAGGGCTTCCGGCTCCTGGAGCTGATGGGAATGCCGTTCGCAAGGTCGGAGTCAGAGGCCGCGGGCCTGTAGCCACACGGAGGCCGGTGAACATTGGCGAAAGCATCGAAAATAGCGAGCTGGAAGAGGCCCAAGAAGTACAAGGTCCGCGAGTACAACCGCTGCATCCGCTGCGGACGGCCACGGGCGTACAACAGGTATACCGGCCTATGCAGGATATGCTTCAGGGAAATGGCCCTGACAGGCATGTTGCCCGGAATCAGGAAGGCCAGCTGGTAGCCTGGCATAGAACCCAAGGAAGAAAGCGATGACCGTAACAGACCCGATAGCCGATATGCTCACGCGGATAAGGAATGCAATCCTCGTCGGCCACGACTCGGTCTCGATCCCGGCCTCCAACATGAAGATGGCCGTAGCGAGGATACTGAGGGAGGAAGGCTTCGTTGCCGACGTGGCCACCGTCAAGACATCCTCCCCAAGCGGAGCGATTCGCCTCTCGCTGCACTACCACGAGGACGGCGAGCCTGCCATCAGCGGTCTGAAGCGCGTCAGCACGCCGGGACTGAGGGTTTACGTGAGAAAGGGCGAGATCCCGAGGTACTACGGCGGCCTCGCCGTCTCCATCCTCTCAACGTCCAAGGGTGTGATGACCGGTAAGCAGGCGTGGAGGGAGCAGGTCGGCGGTGAGCTGCTCTGCTACGTCTGGTAAGGGGTACGAGTATGTCAAGAGTAGGCGCTCAACCAATCGAATTGCCCCAGGCCGTGTCGGTAGCGGTCGACGGCAGCTCTGTGACCGTGAAGGGTCCCAAGGGCGAGACCACGCAGAGCTTCCACCGGGATATGGCAGTGGCGACGGAGAACGGCAGCGTCGTCGTGAACCGCCCGTCTGACCAGCGCGAGCACCGTGCGCTCCACGGGCTCACCAGGAGCCTGATAGCGAACATGGTGGAGGGAGTCAGCGAGGGATTCACGAAGACGCTGGAGTTCGTGGGCGTCGGGTATAGGGTGCAGCAGAGTGGGAAGGGCGTGACCCTCAGCGTGATGCTGAGCCACACTGTGGACGTGCAGCCACCCGACGGAGTCACCCTCGAGGTCGAGGGCAACAACATCATCAGAGTGTCTGGAATAGACAAGCAGGCGGTCGGGCAGGTCGCCGCCGAGATCCGCTCCAAGCGTCCTCCGAACGTATACACTGGAAACGGTATCCGATACCAGGGCGAGCTGGTCCGGCTCAAGCCCGGCAAGAGCGCAAAGAAGGCCCTATAAGCAATGCCTAGGGAAGGAACAAGCAGGATTCGTAGGCACGCGCGCCATGCGCGGGTGCGGAGCAGGGTCAGAGGTGTGGCCGGCAGGCCCCGGCTCGTCGTATTTCGCAGCCTTCGCCACATGTACGCCCAGGTCATAGACGATACCGAAGGCGTCACGCTGGCAGCCGCATCGACCCTCGATTCCGAAGTGAAATCGCGGAAGAACGGCGGCTCGAAGGCGGATGTGGCGGGAATCGTCGGTACGCTCATTGCGGAACGCGCCGCTGGCGCAGGCGTCGACACGGTCGTGTTCGACCGCGGCGGCTACAAGTACCACGGTCGGGTGAAGGCAGTGGCCGATGCTGCGAGAAAAGGAGGGCTCTCTTTCTAATGGTTTCCCGGTCCGACAGGAACCAGCCCGACGAACAAGGCCTCCAGGAGCGAGTGGTCAAGATTTCCCGCGTTGCCAAGGTCGTACAGGGCGGCAGGCGGCTCAGCTTCAACGCCGTGGTGGCCGTCGGTGACGGCGAGGGCAACGTGGGGATAGGAATGGGCAAGGCCAATGCGGTCCCCGACGCTGTTCGTAAGGGGGGCGTCAACGCCAGGAAGAATATGATCAAGGTACCCCTCAGGGACAGCACCATTCCTCATGAGATTGTGTCTAGGTTCGGCGCGTCCGAGGTTATGCTCAAGCCCGCTTCACCCGGCACGGGGGTTATCGCCGGGGGGTCCATCAGGGCCGTCGTGGAGCTTGCGGGCATCAAGGACATAACCACCAAGGCACGGTTCAGCACGAACCCCGTCAACACTGTGAAGGCCGCCTTCAAGGGCCTACAGATGCTGAGGGACCCGGAGGTCGAGTTTGCGAAGCGCAGGCAGCTCGCCGAAATGGCGCCCAAGCACCCCCGCCGGGGTAGGCGGAGAGGCGGATAAGGTGGCAAGGCTGACTATTACTCTCAAGAAAAGCACCATCGGCTTTCCCCGCGACCAACGGGGGACGGTGGCGGCGCTTGGCCTCAGGCGGCTCCACCAGACGGTGGAGCACGAGGACACACCGTCGATCAGGGGCATGTTGCACAAGATCAGGCACCTCATCGAAGTCAAGCCTGCCAACGGATAGCTGGCAGGTACTACGGAAGCCCATACAAGAGAGCCTAGAACAAGAGCCATACAGGACATGAGACAGCACGAGTTGAGCCCCCCGAAAGGGTGGAAGAAGAACCGAAGGAGAAAGGGCCGCGGCGACGGCAGCGGCCGGGGCACGTATTCCGGCAGGGGCATCAAGGGCCAGAACTCCCGGAGTGGCGGCGGAGTGCGCCCGGGCTTCGAGGGAGGCCAGCTTCCACTGGTCAAGGCCCTCCCAGCCATGCGGGGCTTCACCAACATATTTCGCAAAGAGTACAACGTGGTCAACGTCGACCGCCTGGCCGCCTTTGGCTCCGGCGTGGAGGTAACGCCCGAGGTCATGGCTGAGAGTGGGCTGATCAGGGACCTGAAGGTCCCGGTCAAGGTACTTGGACGAGGAGAGGTAGACGGACCTCTGGTCGTAAAGGCTCACCGCTTCTCAGATTCCGCACGCCAGAAGATAGAGGCTGCCGGCGGCAGCGTCGAGGAGATCGCTTCTTGAGGCAGGCGCAGGCAGCCAGGCAGCAGGAGGTCACCAGGCCACAGCTCATCCAGTCGATGATCGACGCGATGAGCATTCCCGACCTGCGCGCCAAGATACTCTTCACGCTGGGCATGCTCGTGGTCTACAGATTCGTGGCCCACATACCCGTGCCTGGCGTCAACGTGCAAGCCCTGTCGCAGTCGTTCGAGCAGGAAGCCCTCCTCGGCTTCCTCAACCTCTTCAGCGGCGGCGCCCTTGCATCAATGAGCGTCGCGGCGATGGGCGTATACCCGTACATCACTTCGTCCATCGTCATGCAGATACTGACGCCGGTCCTGCCGCAGCTGAAGGCCCTCTCCCAGGAGGGCGAGTACGGCCGGCAGCGGATCAACCAGATCACCCACTGGCTCACGGTGCCCATAGCGTTCTTCCAGTCATGGGGTACGCTGTCGCTCCTGCGCCAGTCGCCCGTATTCCCCGACTTCCCGTTCGGATTCAATCTACCCACAGCCTCGATGACGATCTCGATGGTAGCGGGGACCATGTTCTGCGTGTGGCTCGGCGAGCTGATCACCGAGAAGGGCCTGGGCAACGGCATCTCCCTGATTATATTCGGCGGCATTGTGTCCGGACTCCCAGGGGTGATCGGGCGCGGGTTCCTCGAGCGCGACGAGGCCGGCGGCCTCCTGATGCTCGCGGGATTCGGACTCGCGATCATCTACGTCATCGTGCTATTCACTGAGGCACAGCGGCGCATACCTGTGCAGTACGGCCGGAGCGTGTTTAGAGGAGGGAGAATGCAGCGCCAGAGCGGCGCAACCTTCCTTCCGCTAAGAGTGAACTCAGCCGGGATGATACCGCTCATATTCGCATCCTCCATGATGATCCTGCCGATCACGGTGGCGAGCTACTTCAGCAACCCGCTGAGCGACAGCTTCATTGTGAACTTCATGCAGTTCCTGTCGGACTCCCTGGACCCGACCAAGTTCCCTTACTACGTGGGCCTCTTCATCCTGGTTGTGGCCTTCACGTTCTTCTACACGATGGTCGTGTTCCAGCAGCAGAATCTGGCGGAGAACCTGCAGCGCAACGGCGGCTTCATCCCGGGCATACGCCCGGGAAAGCCCACACAGGAGTATCTGAACCGCGTGATCGTCAGGATCACCTGGGGGGGCGCCCTCTTTCTCGGCGGCGTGGCGATCTCTCCATGGTTCGTGACCCAGGCGACAGATGTGAGAGCCCTCACCATCAGCAGCTTCAGCCTGCTGATCATGGTGGGCGTGGCGCTCGACACCATGCGGCAGCTCGAAGCGCAGCTTATGATGCGCAACTATGAAGGATTCATCCGGTAACGGCTTGAAGCTAGTCCTGCTGGGACCGCCCGGCGCCGGGAAGGGCACCCAGGCTGCCATGCTCGCAGAGGATGTCGGGGTTCCCAGGGTTTCGTCAGGAGACCTGTTCCGGGACCATCAGAGTCGGGATACCGAGTTGGGACGCCTCGCAAAGTCCTACATGGAGCGGGGGGCGTACGTGCCGGACGACGTGACGATTGCAATGGTGATGGACTGGATTGACGACCAGGAAGGCAAAGGAGGCTATCTGCTTGACGGCTTCCCCAGGACGCTCGCCCAGGCAGAGGCGCTGGACGAGGCCGTGAAGGACAAGGGAGGTATCGACATAGCCCTGAACATAAGGGTTGGCACCGACGAGCTGGTGAAACGGCTTTCCAGCCGGCTCATCTGTAGCGGCTGCCAGGCTCCCTTCAGTCGTGACACCTCTATCGGGGATTCTTGCGGATCGTGCGAAGGGGAGTTGTACCAGCGAGATGACGACAGGCCCGAGGCAATCGGCAAGAGACTGGAAACATACTTCAAGGAGACGGAGCCGCTGGTCGACTTCTACCGGCAGGCAGGCGTCCTGAGAGAGGTCGACGGCGAAGGTTCGGTCGATGAAGTGAGGACGGCCATAGGGACGGCGCTGGAGAAGTAGAGCGCCCGCGAGAGGAGATTAGAGAATAGAGCGTACGGCTTCCATAGGTGGTGTGAGATCTTCCGGCGTGACCATCAAGTCCGCCGCCGAACTGGACTGCATGCGCAGGGCCGGGGAGGTCGTGCGCGAAGTGAAGAAGAAGATACGGGAGGAGATAAGGCCTGGCGCGACGACGATCGAGTTGGACAGGTTGGCGGAACGGGAGATTAGGGCGCGAGGGGCGGTGCCGGCTTTCAAGGGACTCTACGGCTTCCCTGCGACGATCTGCGCCTCTCTGAACGAAGAGGTCGTGCACGGCATTCCGTCTGACCGCGTGATAATGGATGGGGACTTAGTGAGCATCGATGTGGGGGCCGTGGTGGACGGATTTTATTCCGACAGCGCCTTCACGGTAGCTGCGGGTAGAGTCGGAAAGCGCAAGCAGGCCCTGATCGACGACACCCATGAATCGCTGCAGCGTGGTATCGCGCAAGTGAGGCCGGGGGCCCGCGTGGGCGACGTGTCTTCCGCTGTGCAGCGATTCGCCGAGGCGAAGGGTTACGGCGTAGTGCGGCAGTACGTGGGACATGGCATCGGCAGGGCCCTCCATGAGGACCCCCCTATCCCGAACCACGGCCCCCCGGGCAAGGGCGTCCTCCTGAGAGAGGGCATGACAATAGCGATCGAGCCTATGTTGAACCTGGGAACATGGGAGACCGAGGTGCTGGACGACAATTGGACCGTGGTCACGGCCGATGGCGCGCTATCGGCCCACTTCGAGCACACGGTCGCAGTAACCGACCGGGGCGCCGAGGTGCTAACCTAGAGGGAGAGATTTGCCCAAGTCAGAAGCGATAGAGGTCGAGGGCGTCGTCTCAGAATCACTTCGAGACGCAACCTTCAGGGTAGAGCTGGCGAACGGCCACGAGGTCATGGCCAAGATATCCGGCAGGTTGCGGGTGAACTACATACGGGTGCTGCCGGGAGACAGGGTCCTCGTGGAGCTCTCGCCGTACGATCTCTCTCGCGGCAGGATAACGTACAGGTTCTCCACGGGCGGTCCCAGGCGCTCCGACAGCTCCAGGAGGCGGTGACAATGAAAGTGTCGGCGTCGGTCAAGAAGCGATGTGCAAAGTGCAGGATCGTCAGGCGGCGAGGCCGCGTGATGGTGATCTGCGAGAACAAGCGCTGCAAGCAGCGACAGGGCTGAGCGGGGACCTAGGAGGACACATATGGCAATCGTATCGGGAGTGAACATCCCCGACGAAAAGCGCGTGGAAATCTCTCTGCAGCGCATCTACGGCATCGGTCTGGCCCAGGCCAGGGACGTGGTTGACAAGGCCGGCATCGTCGGCAATCCGCATGTGCGCGATCTGACCGAGTCGGACCTGACCCGCATCAGGGAGATCGTGGACCGCGAGAAGAAGGTCGAGGGCGACCTTCGGCGCGAGGTCAACATGAACATCCGGCGCCTGATAGACATAGGAAGCTACAGGGGCCACAGGCACCGCAGGGGGCTCCCTGTCAGGGGCCAGCGCACGCGTACTAACGCCCGGGCCAAGCGGCCCAAGAGGGTCCCTGTGGCAGGACGGCGCCACACGACGACGAGGACGTAGGAGAGCAGCGATATGCCAAGGAAGCCGCGTACGAGACGACGGGTTCGGAAGAACGTGCCGGTGGGACGCGCGTACATACAGTCCACCTTCAACAACACCGTCATTACGCTCACCGACCCGCAGGGGAACCCCATAGCCTGGGGAAGCGCAGGGACAGCCGGGTTCATCGGCTCCCGGAAGTCGACCGCCTTCGCGGCGCAGCGAGCGGCCGAGAATGCGGCTCGCAGGGGGCTGGAACAGGGTCTCCGCCAGGTGGAGGCTTTCGTGCGAGGACCCGGCGCGGGCCGCGAAGCCGCCATACGGACTTTGCAGTCCGCCGGAATGAGAGTGACGAGCATACGAGACGTTACCCCGGTGCCGCACAATGGATGCAGGCCCCGCAAGCGCCGCCGGGTATAGACGAGGCTTCTGGGCAACACCAGAGAAGGACCAGCGAGACCTAAGCATGGCAAGATACACAGACCCAGTCTGCCGGCAATGCCGGCGAATAGGCGAAAAGCTATTCCTCAAGGGCGATCGCTGCTATTCGCCCAAGTGCGCAGTGGAGCGCCGCAAGCGGCCCCCCGGCGAGCAGGTGCCGAGGCGCCGGAGGGCCTCCGAATGGGCGATCCAGCTCAAGGAGAAGCAGAAGGCGCGCTTCACCTACGGAGTGCTCGAGCGCCAGTTCAGAGGCTACTACGACGCTGCCCGAGAGCAGACCGGAGCAACCGGCGACCTGATCCTCCAGATGCTCGAGAGCCGGCTGGATAACGTCGTCTACAGGCTTTCGTTCGTCGACTCCCGTCGGCAGGCGAGGCAGCTGGTCAACCACGGCCACTTCACGGTCAACGGCAGGAGAATGGACGTGCCTTCGTACAGGGTGAAGGAGGGCGACACCATCGCCTGGAAGGCAGTGAACGACTCGAAGCCGCGCTTCATCGAGACGCTGACCGAAGACATTCCCAAGCGCCCGGTGCCAAGCTGGCTGCGCCTCGACCCGGCCGCGTTGACCGGCGAGGTCATGGCCCTGCCCGTGGTGACCGAGATCGACACGGGTATCGACTCTCGACTCATAGTTGAGTTCTACTCGAGATAGCTTGGGAGTCGTGACGCCTCGTAAGGCGCTCCCAACGAGCCGATAGGAGACTCCACCATATGCTCAACTTCCAACCGTTCGCATCGGATGATGTCCCCGAGGACGGGACGGAGCCTCTGCAGGACCCGACCATAGAGGTCGAGGAGGCGGACGAACAGTATGGCAAGTTCGTGGCCGGTCCCCTCCCCAAAGGCTACGGAATGACATTGGGGAACCCGCTCAGGCGCGTCCTGTACAGTTCGCTGCCGGGAACGGCCGTGACATCGGTGAAAATCGAGGGTGTACTCCACGAGTACGCTACCATCCCCCATGTCAAGGAGGAGGTCTCGGAGATACTCCTGAACATCAAGGGCATCCGCCTCAGGTCTGAGGTGGACAGGCCGGGCAAGCTGAGGCTCGAAGTCGCCGGCCAGGGCAAGGTTTGCGCGGGCGACATCATGGCATCCTCCGACTACGAGGTCGTGAACCCCGAGATGCATATCGCTACCCTGGACTCTGACCAGGCCAAGCTCTCGGTCGAGTTCAACGTGGAGCGCGGCACGTCTTATCAGGAAGCGGAGGGCGAGGGCCTCCCCATAGGCGTGCTGCCAGTGGACGCGATCTACGGCCCGGTCCGGAAGGTCAGGTACTTCACAACGGAGAACATCAGGGTGGGCCAGAGGACCGACCTGGAACGTCTGACCATAGAGGTGTGGACGGACGGGTCCATCTCGCCCATCAATGCCCTCCAGCAGGCTGGGAACGAGTTGGTCACCAGGTTCTTCCTGTTCGCCAACGCGGAGCGCGTCGTCAAAGGAGATGGAGCCCCGCCTGTGGCCCTGCAAATCTCGCCGGAAATGTACAGCGTCCCTGTGGAGCAGCTGGACCTGTCGTCAAGGACACTGAACTGCCTGAAGAGGGCGGGGCTCGACCAGGTCGGCCATATACTGGAGATGAAGCCGGAGGACCTCCTGGAGATCAGGAACTTTGGAGAGAAGTCGCTCCACGAGCTCTACGGTAGGCTCAGGGAGTCGAACCTGCTGCCGCCGGCGCTCGACCCGGAGCTTGAGAGTCAGGACCAGGAGGAGCAGCCGGTCGAAGAGCCCACGGAGGTCGTGGAGGAGAAAGAGGAGAAGCCCGCCAACAAGGAGGCTGATGACATCGAGTCGGGATTGGACGCGGTGTTCTCCCAGATCGAAGGACTTGGTGAAGATCAATGAGACACAGGCTGTCAGGCAGAAAACTGGGGCGGCCCACGGCGCACCGAATGTCGATGCTTCGGACCGCGGTAACGGACCTGCTGAGGCACGAGTCCGTGAAGACGACGGAGGCGAAGGCCAAGGAGATAAGGCGCTTGGCCGAGAAGACCATCACTCGCGGCAAGAAGGGCGACCTGCACAACAGGCGCATGGCTGCCGCCTTCCTTACGGACGAGAGCGTCGTGCGCAAGCTCTTCGATGAGCTTGGACCGCGCTACGAGGACAGGAACGGAGGCTACACTCGCATGATCAAGCTGGGCATGCGCAAGGGCGATGCAGCCGAAATGGCCCTGATAGAGCTGGTGTCCTAGCGAGTCCCTTCCCCCTGAAGGGGAAGTTAGGATGGGGCACATGAGGCTCGCTCTCGTCGTTGAGTACGAAGGCACGGTCTACAGCGGCTTCCAGTACCAGCCAAACGCACCGTCGATTCAGGAGGAGCTAGAGAAGGCAGTAGCAAAGCTGACAAGAGAAAAGGTGAGGGTGAGCGGCGCAGGCAGAACGGATGCCGGCGTCCATGCCAGGGGTCAGGTTGTAGCATTCGACACCTCGGCTCCGTACGGCCCGGACCAGTTTGTGAGTGCGTTGAACCACCACCTGCCGGCCGACATCGCCGTTAGGGATGCGTACGAGGTCCATGACACCTTCGACCCCCGCCGGATGGCGAAGAGCCGCAGGTACGCATACACCATCCTCCGCGCTGCTGTACGCTCACCCCTCCGCAGGCTCAACACCTACCGGATTTCGTCGAGCTTGGACGTCGGGGAGATGCGCGAGGCCGCTAGGCGATTCGTCGGGGTCCACGACTTCGGGCGGTTCAGCGGACCGCTCGAAAGCCCGGAGGCGAGCACCGTCAGGGAGATATTCGATACAGGTGTCCGAGAGTTGGGCGACAGGATCGAGTTTCACGTGGAAGGAAATGCTTTCCTGCCGCATCAGGTCAGGCGCATGGCCGGGTCCCTAGTGGATGTTGGACTAGGCCGCCTCACGATAACGGACGTGGAGAAGATGGTCGAAGGGGTAGAGACGATGGCGACGGCCCGCAGCCTTCCGGCGCGGGGACTGTGCCTCGAAGAAGTAAAGTACGCCGGGTTTCCGCCCGGCCCGGTGAAAGAACAATGACAACGACACAGACGAAGACAACAAAGAAACCGGCTGACGTCGCGGCGTGGCATGTCGTGGACGCTGCCGGCAAGACCTTGGGCCGCCTGGCCAGCGAAATCGCCGTGCTGCTCCAAGGCAAACACAACCCGGCCTATGTGACCTACCTGAACACGGGCGACTTCGTCGTCGTGATCAACGCGGAGAAGATCAGCGTCACCGGCAAGAAACTCGAGCAGAAGATGTACTACCGCCACAGCGGCTACCACGGCGGCTTGACGGAGCAGACGCTTTCGACTGTACTGGACAAGCACCCAACGCGGGTGGTGAAGAGCGCGGTCAAAGGCATGCTCCCCAAGAACACGCTCGGCAGGCGTATGTTGTCGCGGTTGAAGGTCTACGCAGGCAGCGAACATCCCCACGAGGCGCAGCTTCGGGCCCAGGAGAAACGGGCCGCAAAGCCCGTCTCCGATTGAGCAACCTGAGCATCCAGGAGGAATCCCAGTTGACCCAGGAACACTACTACTACGGTACCGGTCGGAGGAAGTCGTCGGTTGCCCGCGTGAGGCTCTACTCTGAGCGCGGCGCCATGATCGTGAACGGCAAGCCGATGGAGGAGGTATTCACCTGGAAGTCCTGGCAGGACGAGGTGATGGAGCCCTTCCGCGTCACCAACACGTCAGGCCAGTTCAGGATAGTCGCCAAGGTCTCCGGCGGCGGCGTCGTGGGACAGGCCGGTGCGATGCGCCACGGGATATCCAGGGCGCTCCTCGAAGCTGATCCTAACCTCCGCCCAACCCTCAAGAAGGCCGGCCTCCTCACCCGCGACGCTCGCGAAAAAGAGAGCAAGAAGTACGGCCTCAAGCGCGCCCGCAAGGCCGAGCAGTGGACCAAGCGCTAACCGCCAGCTAGGCGTCGACTACGTAGGTTGGGACTTTGTAGGGGCGGGTTTCAAACCCGCCCTGTCGCTGTAGGGTGCTAAGCGAATTCGCTGCTGGGTCGACGAAATGCCACGGAGGACTTCTCACCGAACCCCGGGTCCTCTGCGGTTAACGCAGGCCGCCTAGTACATCTCGATCTGCAGGTGCTTGCCCTCGGTCTTGATCGACGGGGCCAGGACTATGTCGGCGGAGTGCATGTCGCGGATGTTGAACGCGCCGACCATTCCCATGCACACTTCCAGCGCGCCCACGAGGTTCTGGGTCCCGTCGGGCTTCGAGGTCGGGCCGTACAGTATCTCCTTCAGCGAGCCCTCCACACCAACCTCGACGCGCACACCCCTGGGCAACGCCGGGTGCGGGCTCGCCATGCCCCAGTTGTAGCCCTTGCCGGGCGCCTCCTCCGACTGGGCGAGAGGCGTGCCGATCATTACCGCGTCGGCCCCGCAGGCGAATGCCTTGCACAAGTCGCCGCCTGTGCGTATCCCCCCGTCGGTGATGATGGGCACGTAGCGCCCCGTGCGCCGGTAATACTCGTCCCGGGCCGCCGAGCACTCGATGGTTGCCGTGACCTGGGGCACGCCCACGCCGGTCACCTCGCGCGTGGTGCAGGCCGCCCCCGGCCCGACCCCGACCAGCACCCCGTGAATCCCCGTCTCCATGAGCTCCAGCGCGACCTCGAACGTCACGCAGTTGCCGACAATGACGGGGACGTTGATCATCTCCAGCAGGTCCGAGAAGACCAGGCCGCGCTTGCTCTTCGAAACGTGCCTCGCTGTCGTCACGGTCGACTGGACTACGATGGTGTCCGCCCCGGCCTCCACTGCAACCGGCGCCAGCCGCTTCGTGCTCGCCGGGGTAACAGAAACGGCGCACTTGGCGCCGCTGGACTTTATCTCCTCGACCCTCTCCCCGATCAGGTGCTCCTGGATCGGGGCCGTGTAGACCCTCTGGAGAACGTTGGTGGCCTCTTCCCTGGGCGCCTCCACGATCTCCTCGAGCATCGCGTCGGAGTCGTCGTACCTCGTGTGGACTCCCTCCAGGTTCATCACCGCCATGCCGCCCAGCTCGTCGAACTTGGCCGCGAAGGAAGGGGAGACGATTGCGTCCATCGCGGCGGCCAGGATTGGCATGGACATAGTCATGCCGTCGATGGAGAACTGCGTGCTCGTCTGGTCGGGGTTGATGGTGAACGCGCCGGGGGCGATGGCGACTTCGTCGAACCCGTATGCCCGCCGGACCTCTTTGAACCTGGGTGCTTCCATGCGAGCCGCCTCCCGGACGTTTCCCGAAATTATAGTGTTTTCGGGCTCATACGGTCAAGAAACCGGCGGCTTCTCAGACCCTTTCCAAAGTCCCCTCTCCCCTTTGCGGGAGAGGGTTAGAGCCTGCCCCGTACTCGATACGGGGGTGAGGGGGTTGGAAGGGCTCTGTCAGGCTGTGATAGCACCGGCCGGAATAGCTGGAACGTCCACCTCGACCATCGCGACAGTCGTGTCCGACTCGGTGACTGCCCCTCCATTCTCAGAGAGGAGGCCAGCATGGTAGGTCATTGCCGGGTACTGTTACGGTTCCGCGTCTCTGGGAATGCTTGAACTGACGGTGGCTTCCTCGAGTTCGCGCAAGCCACCCATCCCGCTCTATGAGACGTATGGCGTCTCTAACCTTCGGCGTTGAGGCTGTTAGCTCGCATCCTGATCACCCAAGGTTGCAGAGTCCATCAGATGGCCGGGATTCTTCCGAATTCTCCGGTCGTGAAACAGGTAATGGTTCGCATATCCCGCGTGCTCCCGGAAGTGCTCCATTGCCCATAGGCGCATCTTCGTGCGCGGGATATTGGCTCCCTCCAGGTACCACTCCCGCATCGCCTTGTCGATCCACGTGTCCACCGGAAACGCCTCTGGCTTGTCCAGCGAGAACAGCATGACGCAGTTCGCGACCTTGTCCCCCACGCCGTCTAGGGACACAAGCGCCTCCAGCGCTGTCTCGTACGGAGCGTCGCGCAGAGACACCAGGTCCACCTCGCCGTCTGCGACGCTGCGAGCTGTGGCTTCGATGTACTCGGCCCTGTACCCCAGCCCTAGATCTCTCATCCGTCGCGCGGCCCCGTCCGTCGCAAGGGCCTCTGGCGTTGGGAAAGCGTGCGGGCCGTTCGAGCTCCCGTAGATTGGAGCGCCGAAGGTCTCGCATATCGACTCTATGTTCCCGGTTATCCTAGGAATATTCGACGCCGACGAGCATATGAACGACACAAGGCACTCCCATGGGTCCTGGCGAAGCACCCTCATCCCCCGATACCTGTCGACGGCGTCCCGCAGCCTGTCGTCGAACGACATCGCCCGGTAGATGCTCTCGATGTCGACGTCGAGGCTAAGGTAGTCCCTTAGCTGCGGCTCGAGTTCCCCATCACCGTCATGGGCGGCGTCGACCTCCACCCCCTCAGGCGTGTTGCGGAGGCGCACGATTCGGCCGGCCACCACGCCCCTGAACCAGCCATCCGCGGGCCTCCAGCGAAATGCCTGGCCGCTGAACAGGGTGCTTTGCAGGTCGAGGGGCCCTTTGTGATGCAGGATCACGGTGCCTGGAGCCACCTGCGGATCTCGCCCGGCATCTCGTACAGCGCCGGAGTCCTCCGGGTCGCGGGCGGCAGCGAGTCCAGGAACGCCCTCCCGTATCGCCGCGACACAGCCCTCTTGTCCAGGATGACGGCTACACCCCGGTCCCTGCTCGTCCGTATGAGCCTGCCGAAGCCCTGCCTCAGGCGCAGTATCGCCTGCGGCACCGCGTACTCGTCGAACGCCCGCTCGTACAGTTCCGATCGCGCCGAGAACACGGGGTCCGTTGGCACGGAGAACGGCAGCCGCGCCACCAGCAGCACCTTCAGTGCGTCTCCCGCCAGGTCGACGCCCTCCCAGAACGATGCCGTCCCCAGCAGCACCGACTTCGGGTTCTCCACGAACCTCCGCACGAGTTGGTGCGGAGTGCCGTCCACGCCCTGCGCCAGCACCTCGAAACCCTGGGACTCGAGGCTTCCTTTCAGGGCCTTCGAAGTGCTCTGCAGCGACGCGTGGGACGTGAACAGCGCCATGGTTGCCCCTCCGGCCGCCAGGGCCGCGTCCATCACCGCCTGCTCCACCGCCGCCTGGTAGTCCCACGCTGACGGCTCGGGCATGTCGTTCGGCACGCACAGCAACGCGGCCTTCGGATAGTCGAACGGTGACCCCAGGCGGAGCTCGTCGGCCTCGGCAAAGCCAGTGCGCTCGATGATATGGCCGAATCCCTCCCTGGTGCTCAGCGTCGCAGAGGTCAACACGACGGCCCGGCGCTGCGAGTAGACCAGCTTCTCCAGCAGGTTGCCCACGTGCACCGGCGCCATGTTCACCTCCAGGTCGCTGGAGCGTGATGAGCGGCTCAGCCAATAGATGCCGTTCTCCTCCGGGTGCGGGATCGCTTCCTTCAGCCTGTTCCTGATCTCCCGCGTCCTCTCGCGCAGGCCCATCGTCTCCATCAGCAGCGCGTCGTAGTCGAGGATGCCGGCGTCCTCGAGACCGTCCAGCGCTGTGAACAGGTCCGAGGTCGCCGCGTCCAGCTCGTCCAGGGCCGCGTCGATGTCCTGCCACGCTATCTCGGCCTCCGACCACGCCGGTTGGCTCCGCGTCGACTTCGTGATGCGAAGCTCCTGCCCGAACCTCGACTGCGCCCCGGAAGCCGTGGGCAGGAGTCGCTGCAGGACCCCGAACAGCTTGGCCATACCCTCGCGAACAGCCGGAAGCACACCGATGGTCCGCTGTGCCGCTGCATCGAGCGAGTCGCGCCGCGTCTGCGCCGCTGACGAGCCCCGCAGCGCGAGAGCGGCCCTGTTGAGCAAGCCCCTCTCGCCCGCCAGCAGGTCGAGATGGTCCTCCAGCCCGGTCTGGCTGACCTGGAAACCCATGTGGTCGGTGGCCACGCCCTCCAGGTGTTGGGCCTCGTCCACGATCAGAACGTCGTGCTCGGGTATCACCGTCCCGCCTGTCAGGATGTCAGTCACCAGCAGCGCGTGGTTGACGATCACAACGTGCGCCGCGGCGGCCTTGTCACGGCCGTGGCGCAGGAAACACACGCCGCTCACGCCGTTGCAGTCCAGCGCGCCCTGCGCCGAGACCCGGTCCCACGGCGTCCACCCGCCGCCCGACAGGTTCAGCTCGCTCCTGTCGCCCGTGCCCGTCCCCTGCATCCACACCAGCAGCTTCGACAGCATCCGCGCCTCGTCCGAGGACACTGATTCGGACGACCGCAGGGACGACCATCGCTTCAGGCACAGGTAGTTGTTGCGCCCCTTCAGCAGACTGTAGCGAAACTCGTCGATGGGCACGCCGTCGACCCCGCGCAGCGCTTCTGCCACAGCAGGCACGTCCTTGTTCAGCAGCTGCTCCTGCAGGTTGATCGTGTTCGTCGAGACCACCACGCGCACGTTGTTCTGCAGCGCGTACAGCGCCGCCGGCAGCAGATAGGCCATCGACTTGCCTACGCCCGTACCGGCCTCGACGATGAGCCGCTTGCCGTCGTTTATCGCCCGGGTGACCGCCTCGGCCATCGCCCCCTGCTCCGCTCTCTCCTCGTACTCTGCCATCGCCCGCGATACCGGTCCGCCCCGGCTCAACAGCGCCCTCACCTGGCCGACCTCGATCGGCAGAGGCGTCTGGTTGGGTATCAGCGCCCGGTTCCGCTTTAGGCGCCCCCTGAGGGACGAGACATCGATGCCCGTGACGCTCGCCTGGGCGCGGCGTTCTGCGTCGGGCCCAGGCGGCGGTCTTCCTTCGAGCATCCTGTGGGTCTCGAGCCGGCGCAGCAGGTATGCCAGCACCCACGACGACCGTGATGCCAGCCGCTGCATCTCCGCAAGTGCATACTCGTCCAGCCGACCGGCCTCCTCGACTAGCAGCGTAAAGACCTGGCTGGTGATCTCAGCGTCTCCCAAGGCCCGGTGTGGGTTTTCGTGGGAGATCCCCAGTGCCGCGGCCACCTTCGCGAGCGAGTACTCCCACGACGGCTTGAGCACGTAGGCCAGCTCCAGCGTGTCGGCTCTCGGTCCAGGAAATCTGACGCCCTTGGCGGCCAGGAACCCCAGGTCGAAGTCGATATTGTGCCCAACGATGGGCCTCCTTCCCACGAACGACTCCAGCCTGCCCGCAACTCTTGAGAACGAGGGCGCAGCGTCGACCTGCTCCTGGGAGATGCCTGTGTACCTCCTGATGAAGGCGCCAAGCTCCCGGTTCGGGTTCACTAGCGAGTGGAAGGTTTCCAGGGTCTCCGTGCCCCTGAACCGGACGGACCCAATCTCTATGATCTCGTCGTCCTCGGGCGAGAGACCGGTCGTCTCCAGGTCCAGCGCTACCCACTCCTCCTCCAGCGGGTGAACACCTGCTTCGAAGAGTGAGGCTGGCGGTGAGGGTGCTCTCGGCGGCTCAGGTAGTGTCGTCAATGCAGGTCGCGAATGAACCTCTTCCCCCATCTGGGGGGAAGATTGAGATGGGGGCTCCCAGTCTTCGCGAGGATGACTCTGTTCAAACTTCACTACTATTGAGTGTGTGGCGGCTCCGGCAATTGTATTCCGTCGCGCCGCCCCGGTCAAACGGCTGTTCTAGCCATGAACGGGAGCAGCCAGCCGAAGTTCACCGCGAACACGACGATCAGCACCGCCGCGCCGGCGGGCATCCGGCGCAGCACTACGGGAATGGGCGCGGCGACGCATGCCGCGAACAGCAGCACGGCGAGCGTGAAGACCAGGTTCTGGCTCCACAGCCCGCCGCCCGGGAAGGTCTCGAAGCTCACCCGGTACATCAGTCCCGCGATCCCGCCCACTATCGTCCACAGCGGGTACGACACCGCCAGCAGCCCCATCGTCATCTTCATCGGCGAGAGCCGCTCGAGGAGCCCTTGGAATCCGGGCGAGGGGTCCTTGGCCATGAAGAACAGAGCCAGCGGCCCTACCGTCATCGTCACCGACGCCATCAACAGCCCGCTGAACACCCCAGCGATAACGTAGCTCATCGCAGCTCTGACCCCCTCTCCCTCGACGGGAGAAGGCTGGGTTGAGGGTGAACCCCCCTCTCCCTCGACGGGAGAGGGTTGGGGTGAGGGTGACACTCCCGGCTCACTGAACGGACTCTGGCTGCACCGTCGACACCAGTTGCGCATTCCACCCTCGCATGCTGGTCAATAACAGCGCGATGGCCGTACCCTGGTCCCTGCGGGGCATCGGGGCGTAAAGGGACGGCCCGCTGCCCGCCACGTGGATCTCACGAGCCCCGAAGCTGCCCAGCGCATCTCGATATTCTTCCAGGCCGTCGTACGCACCGAGCGCAACCTCGTCGAACGCGTTGTAGAGAAGCTCGTCCGGCACGTCGCCCCCGCCGCGGATGCGCGCCTCCAGCTTTCGCGTCAGCTGCCCGCCCGTGTACTGCGCCGGGGTCACTCGCGAGTACATCGCGGCAGTCTTGTCGGCTTGCGGGATCTTGATGCAGAGCAGCACCAGCCATGACTGATCGATGGGTGGAAGCGGCCTCACCCTCTCGCCGCGCCCGGACACCATTGCTGTGCCGCCGCGGACGAAGAACGGCACGTCCGAACCCAGCTCTGCCCCTACCCAGGCCAGCTCACCATCGCTCATCCCGAGCCCCCACAGCCTGTTCAGCCCGACTAGGACGGCTGCCGCGTTGCTGCTGCCGCCGCCCAGCCCCGATGCCTGCGGTATCTCCTTCTCGATGCCGATCGATGCCCCTTCTCGGACACCTGAGCGCTCCGCCAGCAGGACCGCGGCCCGGTACGCCAGGTTGTCCCGGACTGGAACGCCGGGCAGTGCAGGGGAGAGCTTGATCTCGTTGGCGGGCTCTACAGTCACCGTGTCGTGCAGGCTCACTGTCTGCATGATGCTCACGATCTCGTGGTACCCGTCTGCGCGCTTGCCGAGCACCTCAAGAGTGAAGTTCACCTTCGCGTATGAAGGAATCTCGACTTTCACCACCCGTGTCCCCCGTTGGTCCAGACTTTATAGAGCTGCCCCCACTCGGCCACCGTGAGTGTCTGCGCCCGCCGGGAGGGATCGACCCCCGCCGCGACGAGGGTAGACTCCGACTTCCCCGTGGCTATACCCAGACCGTTGGCCAGCGAGTTCCGTATCTGCTTCCTCGGCGCGCTGAACCCCGCCCGCACCACCTCGAAGAAGCCCTCGGGCGAGCCGAACGGCACCACGGGGGCGTCGTACACGTCGATCCTCACCACCGACGACCATACCTTGGGCGTCGGCCTGAACGCCCGAGGTGGAACGTGGCACACCACCCTGGGCCTCCCATAGACCTGCGTCGCCACTGACAGCAGGCCCATCTTGCCCTGTTTCGCCGTCATGGTCTGCGCCACCTCGCGCTGGACCATGACCACCATCACATCCGGCTTGTGGCCTGCCTCCAGGAACCGGCGGACTATGGGAGATGCGGCGTAGTAGGGGAGGTTGGCGACGAGCTTGTACGGCTTCGCCCCTGCGACCAGCGCCTCAACTGGGACCTGTCGTGCATCTGCACGCACAACCCGGACGCCGGGCAGGCCCTTGTCGTCGAGCTCCGTGGCCAGCGCCTCGTCCAGCTCCACCGCGACGACCGAGCCCGAGCGCTCAGCGAGGGTCCGCGTCAGGAACCCCCTGCCGGGGCCGACTTCTACGACCGTGTCTTCGGTCGACAGGTCGGCCGCAGAGGCTATGCGGGTCCGCACTCCGCCGTCGACCAGGAAGTTCTGGCCGAGGCTTTTCCGGGGTCGGCGGGGGGTTGTGGACGGTGCGGCGTCGGGCCCTCCGCGGGTTTCCCCGCGGGTGCCGTCAGCGGGGGTAGTCTTCGCTGGAGCCAACGCGCAGTACCTTGGATGACAGGCCGTGCACCTCCGGTTCGATCCCCCACGTCGGCATACCGTTTCGGGGGCGGCTCAAGCCAGGCTGGCCCGCGGCGCCCGGATGCACTGCTTACCGCTGCTTCCTTCCGGACCTGACGGGGTTCACAGGTTTCCGCCGCGCGGGACCCGGCTCTCAGCACCGCCGTCCGAAGGGCAGAGGCCTCGTGAAGGGACCTCATGGAGGAATTCAGCCTCGCTAGAGCGGATTGCGAGTTCAGGGCACCGCTATCTCCCCGCCTAGCACGGCCTCAAACCATACTAGTTTAGCCCCGCCTCCCTGTCAACGAACTGCGTAGGTACCAATGCAGAGGCAGAAAAGGTCCCGAACGTTCGCCCAGAGCAACATGGCGCCCGGTGCCTGGGCCGTGCGGGAAGGACAGTAGCTGGGACGAGGTTCTCACTCCGTCGTTCCTGCGAAGGCAGGAACCCAGAGGGGCGATCTGGCGGGGTTCCCCTCCGGTTTGGAGCAGTTACTTGAGCAGACTGTCGAAGGGCCTGCTCCGTACCCGACAACGGGCCAGCGCTTCGCCACGCGATGTTCAAGCCCTCAACACTTCGGCATCTCGTGCAGATACCTTCACAGGTTCGGCGCCCGCGAGTGAGCAGCCCGCCCCGCCGTGCTATAATCTCCGCCGATTCCCTGCGCCCGTACCTGCTCAGGCGCCTCCAGGAGATTTCCCCATGGCCAAAGTCGGCTTCGTCGGGCTGGGACTGATTGGCACACCCATGTGCATGAACCTCGTGAGGGCTGGCCACCAGGTCACCGTCTGGAATCGCACCGCATCCCGCATGAAGCCCCTCACCGACGCCGGCGCATCCCCCGCCGCATCGCCCAGCGACGCGGCTACTGGCCGCGAGATCGTCATAACCTGCGTTTCCGACTCCCCCGACGTGGAGCACGTCATCGCCGGCCCCGGCGGCATAATCGAGGGCGCGGCCCCGGGCACGATTGTCATCGACATGAGCACCATCTCCCCCTCGGTGACCCGCTCGATAGCGGAGCGCCTGGCCGGGAAGGGGGTCGAGATGATCGACGCCCCCGTGAGCGGCGGCGTGAACGGCGCCGAGGCCGGCACCCTTTCGATCATGGTCGGCGGCAACGAAGATGCTGTCGCGCGGGCCATGCCGGTGCTCGAGGCCATCGGCAGCAAGATCACCCACTGCGGCCCCAACGGCATGGGCCAGGTCACGAAACTCGCCAACCAAATCGTCGGGCTCGGCAATATGGCCGCCATGTGCGAGGGGCTCGTGTTCGCGGCAAGATCCGGCGCAGACCTCGGTGCGGTCCTCCAGGCCATGTCGGGCGGCGCGGCCAACTCCTGGATGATCGAGAACCTGGGCCCGTCCATACTGGACGGCTCCTTCGACCCCGGCTTCATGATCAAGCTGGCCCACAAGGACCTCAGGCTGGTCCTCGAGTCGGCCACGGAGATGGGACTGCCCCTGGTATCCACCCCGTCCGTCACGCAGATGTACAGGGCCGCCATAGTCGCGGGCCACGGCGACGACGGAATCCAGGGCTACGTCAAGGTGTTAGAAGCACTGGCCGACGTGGAGGCCCGCTCAGGGTAATGCGAGTCCTTATCGACAGCCTGGAGGGCGGCGCACGGAACGCACGGGGCACTGTGGTGATCCTCGACGTATTCAGGGCATTCACCACCGCGGCCGTCGCCTTCTCCCGCGGCGTCACGGAGATCCTGCTGGTCGCGGGCGTCGACGAAGCCCTGGACCTGCGCGACCGCGGCCTTGCCGACATCGCTGTTGGAGAGGTCGCCGGCAAGATGCCCGAAGGGTTCGACTTCGGCAACTCGCCCCATGAGCTGTCACAGGCCGGCGTGGATGGCAAGACCCTCGTCCAGCGGACGTCCGCTGGGACACTCGGAGTCACCGCAGCCACGAACGCCGACAGGACCTACGTCGCGTCGCTAGTCGTCGCCAGGGCCACGGCAATGGCCCTCAGGCGGGAGGCTCCCGACCTCGTCACAATCGTAGCAATGGGCGGCGATGCCCTCGAACGCACCGACGAGGACGAGCAGTGCGCCATGTACATCAGGAACCTCGTCGAGGGCCGCAGCCCTGACCCCGACGCCGTCCGGTCGCTTGTGCTCTCCGGCGACCAGGCTGAGAAGTACGCCGACCCGGCCGCCCGCACTTCCACCCGCAGGACCTCGACTGGGCCATGCGCATCGACGCATTCGACTTCGCCATGGCAGTCGAACGGAGGGACGACTTACTGGTCGCGCGTCGAGTAGACGTCTGACCCGTATGGCCTGCGCCGGACCGTTCGCCCTGAGCGGCGTAATGTCCACACACGGGCTGTGCAGCGAGGTCGATCACTGCCGTGCAGACAAAGACCGTTCGCCCTGAGTCTGCCTGTCCTGAGTTTGTCGAAGGGTCGAAGGGCAGTGCTCCGCCAGCCGAGTGATGATCCACTGCCCTTGAATCCGTACACCTGCCGACTGCGCCGCCGCGCGCTTCTCGCCCTGCTCCTCCTCCCATACTTCGCGATTCTGCTCTCCGAGAACGGGATGCAGCAGATCGCCATGGGCGCGGGTAGCGTGTCTTTCCAGGATGGAGTGGCCGATCCGGACGAACCGGTCGTATTCCACATCGACGACTCGTCGCTGAACACCCTGGGCAACGGCACCGCAACCTGGACATCTGTCCCGGGGGCCGTTTCCCAGGATAAGTGGTGGAATCTAGTGTCCGGGTCCCCGCACTCCTCCGTGCACTCACTAAGCGCCAACGCCTTCGATGCGGACGAGCCCTCGAACACGCCCTTTACCTACGACCCGGCGCCGACCGCGAGCGTCAACGGCGTCGCAATCCTTGTTGACGACCTAGACCCCGTGTCCGCGGCAGTCTCCCTCCTCAACGATGTCGATGCGGGCAGCACGGTGGTCATCTCCTTCTCGTTCGACCAAGTGGACTTCTATGGGTCAGTAAGTCAGCGTGTGAGAGTGACCAGCGCATCCGACCCCGATGGCGAGTGGGTGGGATTCTCCGAGGTGACCAGTACGACCGACTCGTCACCCGCTGCTTCTTCTGGCATCTTCCGGGGAAGCGTCACTCCGAGCGCTGACATGTCCGCCGACGCCTCGGGCGACGGAAAAGTGTGGGTACGGGCGGGCGACTCCCTGACAGTCACCTACTTTGAGAGCGGTGGCGCTCAGCATTCCGACTCGGTACCGGTCGACCTACCCACGCCGACAGCGACCCCCACGAGTACGCCCACGCCTACGCCAACCAGTACACCTACGCCTACAAACACGGCCACGCCTACGCCAACTAGCACGCCAACGCCGACCGTCACGCCCACCCCGACCTCAACCTCAACCCCAACTCCAACGGTCACTCCCGCAGCTACTCCGACGGCGACCATGACTGCCACGCCCACGCCCTCGGCGACGCCAACCATGACAGCTAGGCCCACGGCAACCGCCGCCAGCACTCCCATACCCACTCGAACTCCAAGGCTCACGCCAACGGGTACGAGCACGCCCTCGCCAACTAGCACACCCACGCCGACACACACCCCAGAGCCGATGCCCACCAATACCCCCGCAATCACGCCAACACCCACGCCGGAGAGCACTCCCACACCCCCACCTACTCAGGGGAGTTCACCGGCACCCTCGCCCACTCCACAGCCGACTCGTGAGTGGGAGGTCCACCGCATCGTCGCCGAGGGGTCCACCGTCACCGCCGAGTTGCGGGTCTTCGCCGGCGTCGATGTCCGGGTCACCCTCGATGGAGAAACGCCAGCCGGTGTGTCCTATTCGGATGGCATCCTCAAGCACGTGTTTAGGGATGTTGCATCGGGTGCGCACGCCATCCTGGTCAGAGATGTAATGGGACTCTCAGAGGCCCGAGAAGTAGTGCTGGCGCCATCGGCTCCCACTCCGACGCCGTCCCGCACGCCCACACCCATTCCAAGCCCCACTCACACGCCAACGCCGACGAGCACAGCCACAGCCACACCGACGGCCACATCCATGCCGACCACGACGAGTACGCCAACCTCGACGCCCACTGCCCCTCTCACACCTGAGGCGGCAAGCACACCCGGGGCGACCGTGACTCCCACACCTACACCCGCCCCAACCGGTGCAGCGACACCTTCACCGACCGCGACGAGTCCGCCCACTCCGACGTCTCCGCCGATCTCGGCGACGCCATCGCCGACCGGCACACCGGTTTGGACGCCTACGCCCGTGCCTCTGCCAACGCCGACCGTCAGGCCCACGCTGGTTCGCGCCTTGTTGCCCGCCGCAACTCCAACTATGGCGACAACCGCGCCTGGAGTAGGTCCAGGAGACGAGGATGCCGGGGCGGCGTGGTACGAGGGGTGGGCGCTCGCGGTGGCGGCGTTCGTGGCGGCCTCGCTCGCCGTATGGCTGCTGGGCCGGCGGAAGAGAGAGGCGGACGAGGCCGGCTAGCCGAGCATCTGGAGCAGCAGGGCCATCCTCACCGCCAGCGCGTTGCCAGCCTGCCGGTAGAAGGCCAGCCGCGGGTCCTGCACCTGCACGTCGAAGTCACCGCTGCGCTGCATCGGGTCGAGGATGATGCAGCCCGCCTTCAGGCGCGACATCAGCTCCTCGTCGATGCGGAGTGAGTTCGCGCCGCGAGACTTGAGCAGCTCCGCGTGTGCCAGTGTGCGCGGCCCGTTCAGGTAGATCGCGTCCATCTCCGAAAGCGGTCCCGTATCGGCCGGGTCGACTACCTCGAAGCGTACTCCCCGCTCCTCGCAATAGCTGACTACGTCCGGGCTGGCCTGTCCGCTGAAGGGCATCAGCGTCACCTGCACGTCGTCGAACATGGCCAGACCCCTGAGCAGTGCGCTCACGTTGCGGTGCTCCAGCCGTCCAACGACCGCGATGTTTCGCCCGTCGACGCCGCCAAGCTCGTCGTGCAGTGTGTACACGTCGGCGAGGGCCTGGGTTGGGTGGTCGTCTTCGCTGCCCCCGTTCACGATCGGGAGTGAGTCCGCGCCGGTTGCCGTACCGAGAACTCCACGCTCGCTGCTCCGCAGCACCACCAGGTCCATCCGCATGCTGGCCAGCAGGCCGATTACGTTGTCCACGTAGCGGGGCGTGTTGATCGGGAAGAACTGCGACGCGTCCTCCGTGAAGTACGCAGCGCCCCCGAGGATCTCCACCGCACGCTCGAAGGACGTCCGCGTCAGGAAGCTCGGCTCGTAGAAGAGGCAATAGATGGCCTTGCCCCTGAGTGCGTCTGATCGAGAGTTACCGGCGCGCAACTTGTCGCAAAGGGGAAACAGGGTCGACTCGATCCACCCCCTGTCGATCTGGGACGTGCTCGTCAAATGGCGTAGTGTGTTCAACCGGTCACCTTGACTGGATGGGATGTTTGGCGACAGCCTGGCTGTTGGGCCGCATGCCCGAAACGGGAGAGCCGTGCCTCAGCGCCCGACCCCCTTCAGCGGCCCTACGATGGAGTCGGCCAACCGGGTCTCGATCTCCGGCGATAGCAGGGCCAGGTGCCCGTCGTCGAAGCGCTCGCCCTCTGCGACCATCTTATCGAAGTACTCGTCGCGGGTCGCGCGATGGGCAGGATCATAGAACAGGTTGGTCAGCTCGTGCGGGTCCTCCTGGAGGTCGTACAGCTCGCACAGGTCGGACAGGTTCCACACCAGCTTCCAGCGCCCATCCGTCACCATGCGTTGGGAATAATGGCCGTTCCAGTCCCCGTGGTACTCGCTGTAGTTCACGTCCTTGTACCACTCGGCCTCGCCCTGCGTCAGTCCCAGCATGGAGCGGCCGTGCAGCTCGCCGGAGCCCATGTCGCGGACGTCTTCCCCTGCCATCAGCCCGACTATGGTAGCAGTCGCGTCCATGAGGTTGACCGGCTGGCTGGCCCGCTTCACCCTGCTGCCGCCGGGCGGCTTGAACAGCATCGGCACCCGGTATATCTCGTCGTACATATAGGCGCTCTTGCTGTCGAAGCCGTGTGACCCGGCCATGTCCCCGTGATCGGCCGTCAGGATGATCGCCGTGTCGTCGTACAGGCCCAACTCCTTCAGCGTCCTCACCACCTCGCCGACCTGTGCGTCGACCAGCTCCAGGTACGAGAACCCGATGGCCAGGGCGTTCTTCAGGTCCGATCCCTTCCCCTCGGGCACCCCGTACTCCTGCACCGCCCGCAGCTTCTTCTGGTTGATCGGCTTGCCCTCGTAGTCGTCGTACCTGTTGGGCCAGTCGGGTATCGAGTTGGGGTCGTAACGTATCCCCCATTCCTCCGGCACCATCCAAGGCCCGTGCGGCCCCGGCAGCGACGCATAGAGCAGGAACGGCCGCTCGCCGGTACGCGACCGCATGAAGTCCGTCGAGTACCTGGCTACCTGCACGTCCGGGAACTCCTCCATCGGCACGTCCAGGGTGCCGGCCGTCCCGAACGCGAAGCTCTGCACCAGCGGCCCCAGCGCGGTGCTGGGGTGCCCGTGGCCCGTCGCGAACAGCGGCGTGCGTCCGGCGTACGGCGGCCTGTGGGCGTGCTCGAACCGCGTTGCAAACAGGTCCGGCGGAGGCCCGATGTGCCACTTGCCGTAGTACGCCGTCTCGTAGTCCGTCTCGTCCGCCGCCCAGTCCTGCACCATCCGCATGTCCGGTCTGAGGTGATGGCAGTACGAGTACCGCGGCGTCGAGTTGTTGAACATGTGGTGCTTGTGCGCGTACAGCCCGGTCATCAGGCTCGCGCGGGCAGGGGAGCAGATGGCCGTCGGCGTATACCCGTTCTCGAACAGCGTGCCGTCCGCCGCCAGCGCGTCCATGTTGGGCGTGCGGACCATGTTTCCGCCGTAGCAGCCCAGCAGGTCCGGCCTGAGCTGGTCGCAGAAGAAGACGAGCACATTCGGCCTGGTAGTTCGCGCGTCTGCGGTCATCCTCGCGTCCTCCTCTCCCGTTCCCAAGGGAACTATCTCAGGACTTCTGCGGTGTTCTGACCCCGGGCGAAGAGCAGGGGTAGATTCGCTCGCCCTGAGCCTGTCGAAGGGCAGTGCTCACCAGTGCACCGATCCCGTCGCCAGACCATACTCGTTGATGTCGACTGCACGGCCGCCCCTGTTCCAGTGGGTCACCTGCCCGTCCTCGAACCGCTCGCCCTCCCCCAGCAGCTTCTCCCAGTATTCGTCCCGGGTCCGCCTGCAGGACTGCTCGTAATAGAGATTCCGTAGCTCGTGCGGGTCCTCCGAGAGGTCGTAGAGCTCGTTCAGGTCGCCGAAGTTCCACACCAGCTTCCAGCGCCCGTCAGTCACCATCCGCTGCGAATAGTGGCCGTACCAGTCGCCGTGGTATTCGCTGTAGTTCACGTCCTTGTACCAGTCAGTCTCCCCCTGCGCCAGCCCAACCATCGAGCGGCCGTCCATCTCGCCCGAGCCGATGTCCAGCACCTCCTCGCCGGACATGAGATGCGTCACGGTCGCCGTCACGTCCATCAGGTTCACCGGTTGGCCCGCCCGTCTGGTCTGGGTGCCGCCCGGCGGCTTGAAGAGCATCGGCACGCGGTAGATCTCGTCGTACATGTAGGCCCCCTTGCTCAGGAAGCCGTGTGACCCGGCCATGTCGCCGTGGTCTGCACTCAGGATGATCGCCGTGTCGTCGTACAGGCCAAGCTCCTTCAGCGCGCCGACGATTTCCCCGATCTGGGCATCCACCAGTTCCAGGTACGAGAAGCACGCCGACAACAGGTCCTTCAGCGTCTCGTCCCGGCCCTGCTCCTGCCTGAGGTCCTCGTTGATCCGCAGCTTCTTCTGGTTGATGGGCTTGCCGTCGAAGTCGTCGTACCTGTTCGGCCAGTCGGGAATCTCCTTCGGGTCGTATCGTATGCCCCACTCCTCCGGGACCATCCACGGCGAATGAGGCCCGGGCAGCGAAGAGTAGAGCAGGAAGGGGCGGTCGCCCGACCGCGACCTGAGGAAGTCGGTCGAGTACCTGGCGACCATCACATCCGGAAACTCGTCCATCGGCACGTCCAGCGTGCCCGCCTTCCCGCCTCCGAAGCTCTGCACCAGCGGCCCAAGCCTCGAGTTCGGGTGCCCGTGGCCCGTCGCGAACGCTGGTGTGCGACCGGGATACGGAGGCCTGTGGGCATGCTCGAACCGCGAGTCGAACAGGTCCTGCGGCGGCCCGATGTGCCACTTGCCGTAGTACGCCGTCTCGTAGTCCGTCTCGTCTGCCGCCCAGTCCTGCACCATCCTCATGTCGGGCCGCAGGTGCTCGCAGTACGAGTACGGCTGCGTCGAGTTGTTGAACATGTGGTGCTTATGGGCGTAGAGCCCAGTCATGAGGCTAGCGCGGGCGGGGGAGCAGATCGCCGTTGGGGTGTATCCGTTCTCGAACACGGTGCTGTCCGCGGCCAGCGCGTCGATGTTCGGGGTCCGGACCATGTCACCGCCGTAGCAGCCGAGTAGGTCCGGCCTGAGCTGGTCGCAGAAGAGTACGAGCACGTTCGGCCTGGTGTCCGGAGAGATTGCCATCGGTCTCCTCCTCTCGCCGTCTACCGTGGGTCCGAATGAGAACTTAGCTTGGGCCTTCTCCTATGACACCGGCGGCCGGAGGTGTGCCCAGGGACGGGCCTCCTCGAAGGCGGCCGACGCGGCGATTACCCTCTCCTCGTCTCCCCAGCGCCCAACGATGTGAAGGCCCACGGGCAGGTCCTCGCTCGTGAAACCGCAGGGTATGCTGGCGGCGGGATGGCCGATCATGTTTATCGGGTAGGTGAAAGGGAAGAACCCGCTGAACTTGTCCACCGCCTTCCCGTCTATCTCGGTCGGAGGCTCGCCCACGGGGAATGCCCCGGCCGACAAGGTCGGAGACAGCAGCAGGTCGTACTCGTCCAGCAGCCCGCCGAAGGCCGCCATCAGCTCCGCCCGCTTTCCCAGGGCCCTGGCGTAGCCGGGTCCGCTCACCGTCGCCCCATGCTCGATGCTGGTGCGCCCGTAGTCGGTGAGCAGGTCGCTCTTGTCCCCTATCATCGCCGCGTATCGCGCGTTTGAAACTGCACAGAATAGGTCCCAGAAGGCGTCGATCGGCGAGTCCAGGCCGAGGTCCACCTCCTCAACCGTACATCCAAGCTCCTCGAACACGCCGGCCGCCTCGCGGCAGCGCGAGACCACATCCCGCTCGACCGCCCCGTATCCATAGTCCGGGCTCCAGGCAATCCTCAGCCCCTCGATTCCCGAGTCGGCCGCAGCCATGTAGTCTCCCGGAGCGACTCTGAGGCTGTTGACGTCGTTGGGGTAGTGGCCCGCGAGCACCTGGAGCAGCAGTGCGGAGTCCCGCACCGTGCGTGTCATCGGGCCCGACTGGCTGAAATGGTTGGCGAAGGGAGGCGACGCCACCCCTGCGTACAGCGGCACCCGGCCCTGCGTGGGCTTTATGCCGTACGTGCCGCAAAGGGCCGAAGGTATCCGTATCGAGCCGCCGCCGTCGCTGCCGGTGGCCAGCGTGCACAGCCCGGCCACGACCGACGCCCCGGCCCCGCCGCTTGACCCGCCGGTCGTGCGTTCAGTATTCCAGGGATTCCGGCAGTGGTCACCCAGCCGGTTTTGGGTATGGCCGAGCAGTCCGAACTCGGGCGTATTTGTCTTGCCCAGTATGACCGCGCCGGCCGCCTTCACGCGCTCGACTACGGCCGAGTCCGCCGCGGGCACGCGGTCCTCGAAGAGTAGCGACCCGCCGGTAGTCCGGAGCCCGGCGGACATCTCCAGGTCCTTCACCGAAATGGGCACGCCGTGGAGCGGGCCGAGCGCTTCTCCCCTCATCACGGCGTCCTCTGCGGCCCGGGCTTCCGCCAGGGCGCTGTCGGCCGCCACCGTCAGGTAGGAGTTGAGCTTGCCGTCTAGTGAATCTATGCGTTCGAGGAACATCCCCGTCAGCTCGACGGGCGATACCTCGCGATCGGCGATAAGCTGCCGTACTTCAGTCGCTGGAGCGAATGCCAGATTGTCTTCCATAGTGGCCGAAGTGTATCAGCCCCCGTTCCCACTGGCTAGTGGGGCCGAGGGCCTCATTGAGGTTGTGTGAGACTGTATCATTTGATACATTACACAAACATCACTCTCTGGGAGGTCATGTGATGGCCAGAGTGGGACTTACATCCTGGGAATGTATCTACCGGGCGCGGGAGGAGGGCAGGATTCCCCGTGTGTGGAAGAGGGGACATCTTAGAGAGCACCTGCAGGAGCCGGCGGGGCCATTTTCGCGTAATACAGTCAACGCCATTCCATCCAATCATTACATTACAAATACTGGCAGCGAGATGGGATACTCTGTCCGAATGGGAGACGATCCCAGGGTGTGGATGGTGGGTCGTGGGCAGTACCAATTGATTAGAGACCCCGATGACGACGCGGCAACCCAAGAAGCTGAGGCGAAGCGGGCGGCGAAGCTTGCCGACGAGCTTAGGTGGGGGAATGGGAGTGGAGGTGAACAACCTCGCGAGTCGTCGTCGCCAGATCCTGACCGCCCGGCTCATCCCGATCCAGAGGCCCAGGCGGTGCCGGGCAGTCCCGATCTCTATCCGTCGGCCTCCGTCCCCCTCAACTCGAACGACCTTGAGCTCCTGGCTGACCGCACTACGGAGCAGAAGGCCCTCTACATCGTGCACAAGCATCTGCTCGCTGAGTACGGAGACCAAATGGAAATCGAGCTTGACCGGGATGGGGCCGACCTCCGGGTCTCCGTGCTCGGCCACACTGAAAGGATAGAGGTGATGGCGACTGAATCGTCCACGCTAGCTTGGCCTGGGTTGGAGGTGTCCAGCCAGGAGTCTCACGACGCCCTTGTGAGCGGGGATGCTTCGATATACAGGGTTGTTGAAGTCTCCAGCGCCAACCCCCGCATCTATTTCCTGACGCACGGAAGGCACTTCACTTTGGAGCCAGAATCCAGGTGGTCTGTGAAGCGAGTCCCGCAGGGCGGCAGCCGCTATCCCCTGAGGGGCGAGCCATATCGGTACGACCACCCCTTCGATCCCGTTGCTGCGGAAGAGTGGGAGGCGTTGGGATGATCGTTCTCGACACACACGTCTGGGTGTGGTGGGTCAACGACTCGACTCGGCTGACCGAAGCCCAGCGCCAGGAGATCGCCCGCAATGAAGACGATCTGATCGGCGTAAGCGCAATCTCCTGCTGGGAGGTGGCCAAGCTCTGCGAGTATGGACGCCTGGAGCTGCCCGTCGGACTGGCTGATTGGTTCCGGGAGTCTCTGCGCTACCCAGGTGTCTCACTACTTGAACTGACACCGGAAATCGCCGTCGAGTCCACCACCTTGCCCGGCGCATTTCATAGCGACCCCTTCGACCAGATGATCGTCGCCACGGCCAGGATGCACGGTTGCCCACTGGTAACTTCCGACGACGAGATAGCCAGATATCCGCACGTGCGCACTGTGCGGTAGCCTGCTTGGGCCCCGCTACCTCGCGAACGCCAGCCCGAACACAGACATAGCCCCCGCATCCTTCAGCGCCGAGGCGCACGCCGACATCGTGCTCCCCGTCGTTACCACGTCGTCGATCAGCAGTACCCGCAGCCCCGTCGCGTCGCGAGTGCACTCGAATGCGCCCTCGATGTTCTGCCGGCGCTCCTCCCTGCCGCTCATGGCCACCTGCGGCGGCGTGTCCATCGACCTCAGCAGCCGGTCGTCGGCCATGGGGATCCCTGCGCGTTTCGAGACCTCCCGTGCAAGCAGGTACGACTGGTTGTAGCCGCGGCTCCGCTCCCGCTTGGGGTGAAGAGGCACGGGAGAAGTTACGTCCGCCTCGAATCGTAGAGACCCCAGGTAGTCCGCCAACAGGCCTCCCAGTGTCGGGGCTAGCGCACGTATGTTGCCGTACTTGAGGTCGTGGACCATGTCGCGAACGGGGCCGGTGTACCGGTATGGCGCCCTGATCCTCTCGTATGCCGGCGCATCGGCGCGGCACCACGAGCAGGCGGGCGCTGCGTCCGGCTCGGCGCATCTCCGGCAGTAAGGCGGAGACAGGCGCGGCAACTGGGGTTCACACCCGGCGCATAGGAAGCTGCCCTCGCGGTCGCACACCGCGCACTCGGGCGGAAAGAGAAGATCGAGACCGCGGCTGGCGAGCTGCCGCAGCATAGCCACTCTAGGTCTTCTGGAACTTGACGACCTGCTGCGCGTCGCCGATCTCCGTGACGTAGATGCTGCCCTGCGAGTCCACGCAGATCCCGTGCCCGGCGCTTAGGGTCCCCTTGCCCGGTCCCCGGTCACCGCGCCACCGCGTGATCAGGTCGCCGTCCAGGGTCCAGATGCTCACCCCGCAGCCCGCCCCCTGCTCGACCACGTAGACCACGTCGTCCTTGATCCAGATGTCGCCCGGCGCCACCAGGTCCACCCACTCGTCGAGGTAGTTGCCCACGTCGTCGAACAGCTGGATCCGGTGGTTCTCCCGGTCGCAGATGAGCACGCGGCTGCGGCTGTCCACCCAGACGTTGTGGAGCAGGGCGAATTCACCCGGGCGGGTGCCCTGGCGGCCCCATGACAGCAGCAGTTCCCCCTCCGGGCTGAACTTGTGCACGCGGTGCCCGCCGTAGCCGTCGGACACGAATATGTTGCCGTCAGGCGCTATCGCGAGGCCCGATGGCATGTTGAAAGGCTCCCCCACGAATGACGGCGAGGGTGCTAGCTTCTCCCCGAAGTTTCTCAGCTCGTCGCCGGAAGGCGTGTACTCTGTGGCTATGTGGAAGTCCCGGTCCACCAGCCACACATTGTCATTGGGAGCTATGTAGATGCCGTGGGGATTGGCCGAGAAGTGGCCCTCGCCCCACGAGGAGATGAAATCCCCGTCGGTGGTCCATATCGTCAGCGGATGAAGGCCCCGGCTGAAGATATGCACCTCGTCCTTCGAGTTGACCGCGCCGTCCGACGCCATCCCGAGGGTCCAGTACTTCGGCACGTTCGGCCACGACGGCACTACTTCGTAGGTATAGTCGCCCTCACCAACGGTTGGCATGAGAAGCTCCCTAGGATTTGGAGTGCCGGGATTCTATTGGTCGGGCAAGTCAGGGTCAATCGCGAGGATGGTCATCGGACGCGCTCTCGAGCACTTCTCTAGCCGACTCCAGGTCTTCCTCCGCAACCATGACCCGGCAGGGCTTGGGAGAGAGCCCGAGGTAAGACGGCATCAACGTGTCACCCGGGTGGACCGTGGCTACTATGCCAGCATCCATCAGCATGTTCTGCCAGATCTCGGCCTGGGTCTGGGTGGGAGCCGTTGCGGCAACTTCCATCTTCACCGTTATACCACCCTCGTGTGTCCCCCATCGCCCAGGGCCTCCTCCAGCCCCCTCAGCAGATCGTCGGTGATCTCGACCTTGGTAGGCCAGGCCAGGGTGAAGAGGGTCCCGTCCGCGGCGATCTCCAGGCCGATTTCGCCGCTGCCGGGGCTGTTGAGCAGCAGGCTCTTGACGTCCTCTAGCATTCGCTGGTCGTGCTCCTGCTCGCCGCTCTCACTCAGCCGCACGATTAGCTTGCCAGGCTGGAAGGCTGCCGGCATGGGTTCCGCATCTTGCTGAATCGCTGGCGGCTCGGCGATCTCGCTGATGGGCTGAAGGGCCGGGGCGGCAGGCGGGGTCGCATGTCCGTTCGGGCTCTTGCCGTTCGTGTGCTCGGCGGGAGGGGAGAGCTCCTTGGATGCCCCGTTCTGCCTCTCTTCGGGCGCCTTCTCAGGGTCGTATTCGGCCGCCGACTGGCAGGAGATGCTCGTTCGATCGTCCCTTACCCTTACGGTCCCCTCGACCTCGACGAGCTTTCCCGTCTTCCACACCCCTTGCGTCTCTCCTATGACGTTCTGCCAGACGAATACGTCGATGTCTCCACCCAGCAGTGCCAGGTTCGCGATCATGTAGGGCTGGTCGTTCTTGGTGGTCCTCTCGCTTACCGAGGCAATCTGCCCCACGAGCTGCACCTTCTTGCCGCTCATCTCCTCGCCGATCTGGGAGCGGGACACGATTGCCTCTCCGGCGTCCTTCCCTACGAGCTTGTCAAGCTTATTCCCGGAGAACGTCACGCCCAGCAGCTCTGTCTCCCACTGCTGTTTCTCCGCGTCGGGAGTCCTCACCGGTGGCAGCTCGATGTGGGCGAGGGGTGCATCCATGGACTCCCCCAGCATGTCGAACATCGTTGTCTGGGTCGAGTTCCTGAGGGCCGCCTCGCTCTGTGCAAGGGAGTGTATGCGGTCGAGCGTGTCGAGAATCGCCCCTCTGTCCCCGAACCGGTCTAGCGCGCCCGCCATCGCTAGGCTCTCTAGAGTCTTCTTCGTCATCGAGCTCATGTCGACCGCCCGGCACATCTCCTCGATGGAGCCGGGAGTCTCCTCCGCCTCGGCCCTGGACTTGACGAAGGGCTCTATGGCCGATTCGCCGACGTTCTTGACGTTCGACAGACCGAACCGGATCGCCGTAGACCCGTTCGACTTCTCCACCGAGAACTCCGTATGGCTGAGCAGGACGTCCGGCGCCAGTACGTGGATACCCAGGCGGCGGCACTCGTTGATTGAGGCCGCCAGCTTGTCGGTATTCTCCGAGTATGCGTTCAGCAGCGAGACCATGTACTCCTCCTGGAAGTTGGCCTTCAGATAGGCTGTCCAGTAGGAGATCAGTCCATAGCTAACGGCGTGTGCCTTCGGGAAGCCGTACCCCGCGAACGGCTCGACGAGGGCGAAGACCTGCTCGGCCAGTTCGAGAGAGTAACCGTTTCGGGTCGCTCCTTCGATAAACTTGCCCTTCTCCTCGGCCATGATTGCGGGGACCTTCTTGCCCATCGCCTTGCGCAGCACGTCCGCCTCGCCCAGCGAGTACCCGGCGAAGGCTTGGGCGATCAGGAACACCTGGTCCTGAAACACGATAACGCCGTACGTCTCCTCGAGTATCGGCTCCAGCACAGGGTGCAGGTACTTCACCTCTATCTCCCCGTGCTTGGCCTTGATAAAGGTGTCGATGTGTTCCATCGGCCCGGGCCTGTAGAGCGCAATCATTGACGCCACGTCAACCATCGAGCTCGGCTTCAGGTGCTTGATGTGGCTCGTCATTCCCGAGCCCTCGAGCTGGAAGACGCCCACCGTGTCGCCGTCGCCCAGCATCTGGAGGGTATTGGCGTCGTCCGGCGGAACACGGCGCAGGTCGACGTCCAGGCCCCGCGTTTTCGATATCAGGCCCCGCGCCTTGGCCAGGATCGTCAGGTTCGATAGGCCGAGGAAGTCCATCTTCAGCAGGCCCAGGTCGGCCACTGGGTCCATGGAGTACTGCGTAGTTGAGATGCTCTCGTCGTCCCCCCTTGGCGGACGCTGCAAAGGCACCAGCGTGTCGAGAGGCTCCTTGGATATGACGACGCCGGCCGCGTGAGTGCTCGAATGCCTCGTGGTTCCCTCTACGGCCTTGGCCGAGTCCACCAGCTTCCTGATGCTCTCGTCGGCCTCGTATACCTCCCGCAGCTCTTCGCTCTCTTCCATCGCCGTCTCGAGCTTCATGTTGAGACGGTTGGGCACTAGCCGCGCGACCCTGTCCACCTCGTCGTAGGGCATGGCCAGTGCACGGCCCACGTCCCGTATCGACGCCTTCGCTCCCAGCGTGCCGAACGTCATGATCTGCGCCACGTGGTCGCGCCCGTACTTCTCGACCACGTAGTTCAGCACCTCCTCGCGTCGGTCATCCTGGAAGTCCATGTCGATGTCGGGCATCTCGCGCCTCTCGACGTTCAGGAAGCGCTCGAAGACTATCCGGTACAGCAGCGGGTTCACGTCCGTTACGCCCAGGCAGTACAGCACCAGGCTCCCCGCAGCGCTCCCTCTCACGGCGAACGCGATATCTCTTTCCCGCACAAAACGCGCTATGTCCCACACCACCAGGAAGTAGTTGGAGTACCGGGTTTGCCTGATCACCTCCAGCTCGTAGGTCAGCCGGGCCTCTTCCTCCTCGCCTGGACGGTCGATCCGCCGCTTCAGGCCCTCCCTGCACAGCTTCTCCAGGAATTCGTCCGCGTTCATCCCCTCCGGTGCTGGGAACTCGGGCAGGTGCATCTGGTTGAAGTCGAACTCCAGATCGCACATCTCCGCTATGCGCATCGTGTTCGAGATGGCCTCGGGTGTCTCGACGAAGAGGGACGCCATCTCCTCCGCGCTCCTGAGGTAGTACGAGTCTTCGTCCATCTTCAGGCGCTTCGGATCGTTTATGTTGGTGTTCGTGTGGATGCAGATCAGGATGTCCTGGAGCGGGGCGTCCTCCTTCATGATGTAGTGGCTGTCGTTCGTCGCCACTATGGGGAGCCCCTGGTCCCGGTGCAGCTCCATCAGCCCCGCGTTGATAGCTGGCAGTTCATCGACTCCACCGTGCTCCATCAACTCCAGGTAGTAGTCCGGGAACCGCTCGCGGTACCACTCGATCGTCGACAGGGCGTCGTCCATCCTTCCCTGGGCTATGAGGCTCGGCACCTCGCCGCTCGGGCAGCCCGAAAGGATGATCAGTCCATCGTTGTGCCGCTCCAGCAGCTCCCTGTCCACCCTGGGGTGGTAGTAGAAACCCTCCAGGTTGGACGCCGTTACCAGTTTGACCAGGTTGCCGTATCCCGCCTGGTTCTTGGCCAGCACGGTCATGTGGTAGGGCTTCTTGTCATTCGGGTTCCGGTCATGTCTGCTTCCGGGCGCCACGTACATCTCACAGCCTATGATCGGCGTAACCCCGTTCGCCTTCGCCGCCTGGTAGAAGTCGATAGCCCCGTAAAGCCCGCCGTGATCGGTGATTGCCAGGTGGCTCATACCCAGCTCGGCCGCACGTTCGACCACGGACCCGACCCGGCTGAGCCCGTCCAGGAGACTGAACTCTGTGTGATTGTGAAGATGCGTGAACAAACCGTGCTACCTCGATGGATCGGTGCAGGTGAGTCCGTCCTGCGTCCTCTCTGGGGCCCACCTGCCACGGGCGGCTCACCTATACACTGAAGAGACCGAGACCGCCCGCGTGTGCCAATTATACGGGCCCGGAGACTCCCCAAATCAAGACTCCGAGGCGGGCAATTTCGGGTCAATTTTCCACTACATGTTCCATGTCGCTACCCCCTGTGGCACAACCCATTGTGGCTTCACTGCCAGTGACTCGGCGCGCGTATCCGGCGGCGCCGAGCCACTGGCTCTCATGCCCTCGCACAGCCTCGTAGACCAGCCGACGGGCCATCAGGCATTGGTGCGAGAAGAGACGCGGGGCGCCCACACATCCGTCATTCCGGAGCACGCCGGAATCCAGTCCCCGGATGCTGTTATCAGCTCGTCGCGGCGATGGCGGAGCCCTTCCGTTCTTCGGGGTAACAGCCGTGACCGCAATGGATGGTTCCCGACACTGTGGGATCCCAGGGATGCGGCGGGTGGGCAACGTCGTTGACACGACGGGCGGATCCATGGCTAAGTAGGGCGCAGTATTAGCCTCGAAGGAGACAATGAGTGGCACAAGCCGGCTACATCCTTTCCATTGACCAGGGCACCACGGGGACGACGGCCCTGCTCCTGGACTGTTCAGGTAGTGTCCTCGGAAGAACCGGCCGGGAGATCGCCCAGGTATACCCCAGACCCGGCTGGGTCGAGCACTCCCCGAGGGAGATGCTCGACTCCTGCCGGCGCGTCACGGACGACCTTCTCCGGGAGGCCGCAATCTCCCCAGGGCAGGTCGAGGCTATTGGCATCACCAACCAGCGAGAGACGACGCTGGTGTGGGATCGTCATACGGGCGAGCCTGTCTCAAACGCCGTAGTCTGGCAGTGCCGCCGGTCCGCCCCGATATGCGATGCCTTGGAGCGCCAGGGCATGGGCCCCTACGTCCGGGAGAAGACCGGCCTGCCCATCGACCCCTACTTCTCCGCCACCAAGATACGTTGGCTCCTCGACAACGTGCCCTCAGGCCAGCGGAGGGCTGAGGGCGGCGACCTGCTCTTCGGAACGGTCGACACCTGGCTGCTGTGGAACCTCACCGGCCGTGCGGTGCACGCGACGGACGTCACGAACGCTTCGCGCACCATGCTCTACGACATCGCAAAGCTGGCGTGGGACGACAGCCTGCTCCGGACCCTCGACATCCCGCGGGCAATGCTGCCCGAAGTCCGGCCATCGAGCGGGGTGTTCGGCCGCACCCAGCCGGACCTGTTTGGCGGGCACGAGATACCGGTTGCCGGTGTCGCCGGAGACCAGCACGCTGCCCTGTTCGGCCAGGCCTGCTTCAGGCCCGGCATGACAAAGAGCACATACGGCACGGGATGCTTCGTACTGGCCAATACGGGAGGCACACGGGTCGCCTCCCAGTCCGGCCTCATCACAACCATCGCCTGGGACATCGGCGATGGCGTGACCTACGCCCTGGAGGGTAGCGTCTTCTCCGCCGGCGCATCCGTGCAGTGGCTGCGCGACGGCCTGGGGATCATCCGGTCGTCCCAGGAGGTGAACAGCTTGGCCGAGTCCGTAGACGACAACGGCGGAGTGTACATGGTGCCAGCCTTCACCGGGCTCGGCGCGCCATACTGGGACCCCGGCGCCAGGGGAACGATAGTCGGCCTGACACGAGGCTCCACGGCCGGCCACATAGCCAGGGCCGCGCTGGAGGCCACCGCGTACCAGACCCGTGGCGTCGTCGACGCAATGGTGGCCGACGCCGGCCTCGGCATCGACGTCCTGCGCGTCGACGGAGGCGGCAGCGCCAGCCAACTCATGATGCAGCACCAGGCCGATATGCTCGGAGTCCCCATCGAGCGAAGCGCCGTCGCCGAAACGACCGCCCTGGGAGCGGGCTACCTCGCCGGGCTTGCAACCGGCATGTGGTCCGGCACCGACGAGATAGAGGCCCTCTGGAACAGCGACGCCACCTTCGAGCCCCAAATGCCCGCCGCGGAGAGGCACACCCTATACGCCGAGTTCCAGCGCGCCGTAGAGCGCGCCATGGCCTGGGAGAGCAGGGACAGCGAATAGTGAGCATCTCAGCCCAGGCTGCTTGCAGGTACGTTCGGCCTGCGCTTGGCTCTCCTGAGCCTGTCGAAGGGTCGAAGGCCAGTGCTCACCAGCACAACCATGATGTGGGGACAGTTGTACGGAAGGGGGAGGATTGACCCTGTCCTAAGCCGGGAGAAGAGCCGCCCCGCACTCGATACGGGGGATGGAATCTCCTCGGACTGACTTGAGTGGCGGTGCTATCGCACCCCGGCTACGCTCTGGCGACAGCGACCCTCTCGCCGTCCCTCACCCGCTTCAGCACTGTTGGGTCGCCGTCGATGCTCCCCAACACATTCACCGCGCTGGCTGCTCGTATCTCTTCTCCCCGGCTCGCCGGTGTCCGACCGAAGAACAGGCACAGCGCCGAACCCGGCGGCCAGTACGCCACGGCACCCATCTCCACCACCGGGCTCGCGCCCGGCTCCTCCTCGGCGCTGACCGGAATGCTGAAGTAGATCTCGTCGCCCCACGTGCTCGCCGCCGCTTCAAACGGCAGGGCCTCCCAGACCGCATCCGCAGTTGGCGAATCAAACAGCTCCGCCGTCACCTCGACGGATCCCGTGCCAATGACTATTCTCCTAGTACCCATAGCATGGCCAAGTACCCATAGCATGGCCAATTATCTGCGAATCCCACTGCCCCCACAACCGCCCGCTGGCATCAGTACCTATGAGGCGTCCACGAAGGCATATGGGTTGATGCTTTCGATCTGCGCCGCCTCAGCCCGCTGGGCGTGATAAAGGTCCCAACGCAGCTGCAGATTCATCCAGAACCCCGGAGAATTCCCGAAGAACCTGGACAGGCGCAAAGCTGTGCTTGGCGTGACTCCCCGGATCCCTCGGACGACTTCGTTCACGCGCTGGTAGGGCACCTGTATCGCGCCTGCCAGCTCTCGCTGGGTCATCCCGAGGGGAACCAGGAACTCAGTAAGCAGCATCTCCCCTGGGTGTGTCGGCTCGCGATCGGTCGGAATGCGTACCATACCTCGTCTCCTGTTCAGTGGTAATCGAATATTTGCGTTAGAATTATAGTGGCCATGATAGACCTCGCACCCAAACTTAAGGCCTTTCCCGCCGTCCTGCTCCTCCTGTCCCTCTCCCTGCTCGCGTGCGAGCAGCTGTCCGAGCAGGACCTCCAGCAGGTCGCCAGGCACAGGACCATAGGGCAGCAGCACCTCGTCGACGGCAGGGACCAGGACGCTCTGGTCGAGTATGACGCCGCCATCGAGATCGACGACGGCAACGCCGAGCTGTACATCGGGCGGGCCAGCGCATACATCGGCCTGGGCGCCTTCAGGAAGGCCATCGACGACCTGGACGAGGCGAGCAGGCTCGACTCCGAGAGCGTGAGAGCCCACTCCGCGAGGGGCTACGCCTACGCCAGCCTCGGCGAGTACAGGAGCGCCGTCCGCGCCTACGACCAGGCCATCGAGATCGACGGCCAGGACGCCCGGCTCTACAACAACCGCGCCAACTCCTACGCTAAGCTGCGCGAGTACCACAAGGCCGTCCGGGACTACGACAAGTCCATTGAGCTCGACGCCACCAGCTCCGAGGTCTTCACCAACCGCGGCACGGCCCACGGCCAGATAGGCTCCCTCCGCGAGGCCATACGCGACTTCGCTGAGGCCATACACCTCGACCCAAACAACGCCGCTGCATACTACAATCGCGGCGCGGCCTACAGCGCCCTCGGCGAGTTCGACATCGCATTCCGGCACCTCGACGAGGCCCACAGGCTCGACCCCGACAACACGGGCTTCCTGATGGACGCAGGCGATAAGTACACCGAGCTCGGCTTCCTCCGCGAGTCAATCACCGCCTACGACATCGCCATCGAGCGCGATCCGGGCAACTCCCAGAACTACATCGACCGCGCCGACGCAAACGCCCAGCTTGGCAAGTACGAGCAGGCTATCGAGGACTACACCAAGGCCATAGAGCTGCTGCCGGACGTTTCCAGGCTCTACTTGGGCCGGGGGGAGGCACTCCAGGAGCTTCATGAATTCGAGCTGGCCCTCGTCGACTACGACAGGGCCATGGACCTCGAGCAGGACGACCACCGCGCCTACGCCAATACAGCCCTGGTGCTGATGCTCACCGGCGAGCTCGACCGCTCCTTCCAGTTCTTCGACATAGCCATCGAGCTCTCCCCCAACGACCCGGCCCTCTACATCGACCGCGGCACCGCATTCGCCCGCAACGGCGAGCTCTCCTCCGCCATCGAGGACTATGATCACGCCCTGCAGATCGACCCCGAAAACAGCAGAGCGTTCGTCGACCGCGGCATCGCATACTCCAGGCAGGGCTCCCACGAAAGGGCGATAGTGGACCTCGACGAGGCCATCCGCCTCGAGCCCACCGACGGCCGCGCCTTCGCCAACAGGGGCATAGCCCGCGTCGCCCTCGGAGAGCTCGAGACCGCTCTGCAGGACTACGACAGCGCCGTCAAGTTCAACCCATACCACCCCCTCGGCTACGTCAACAGGGCCATTGCCAACGCCATCATCGGCAACGAAGAGGCCATACAGGAGGACATAGAACAGGCCATAGAGCTCGGCTACGACGAGGCCCTCCTGGCCGCCCAGATAGAGTCCGCCAAACAACGCAGCCAGTAGTCGACCATCGTCGTTCCCGCGAAGGCGGGAACCCAGAGGGGCGGATGGGCAGGGTCCCTCCCGGTTTCCATATCCGAGGTTCGTACTTCATCTGGAGAGGGCTAGCTGCGCGACCGTCGCTGTAATCGAACCAGCAACCGGCCACCCCGTCATGTCGTCCTGAGGAGTCTCCGACGAAGGACCTGGGGCGGGGTCGCCTCGACCATGCAGTAGACACGATGCCACTCCGCCACATCAACCCGCATGACCCACACTAACGCAAGCTACGACGTCATAGTAGTCGGCGCGGGCAACGCCGCCCTCTGCGCCGCCCTGTCCGCTGCCGAAGCCGGCGCGTCCGTGCTGGTGATGGAGAAGGCCCCCCACTACCTGCGCGGCGGCAACACCTACTTCACCGGCGGCCTCTTCCGGTTCGCATACGACGCCCCCCAGCAGGTCTTCGACCTCGTCCCCGGCCTCACCGAGCGCGAGATCGCCAGGACCGACCTTGGCGAGTACCCCCAGCCCGCCTTCGAGCGCGACATGATGCGCATGACCGGCGGCCGCTCCGACCCCGGTCTCGCCCGCGTCCTCGCCTCCCGCTCCTACCCCACCGTGGTCTGGATGCGCGACAGGGGCGTCCGCTGGGCCCTCGCCTACGGGCGCCAGGCCTTCGAGCGAGGAGGCAGGGTACGCTTCTGGGGCGGGCTGATCGTCGAGGCCGTTGGCGGCGGAGTCGGGCTCTCCGACCGCCTCTTCGAGCTCGCCGAGAGGGCCGGAGTGACCATCGCCTACGAGGCCGCGGCGCTGCGCCTCGAGACCGGCGGGCGCGGCGTCACCGGCGTGACCGCGAGCTTCCCCGAAGGCGAGCGCACCATACGCGCGGGCGGGGTAGTGCTGGCATCCGGCGGCTTCCAGGCCGACGCCGAGATGCGCGAGCGCCACCTTGGCCCGGCCTGGGCGTCCGCAAAGGTGCGCGGCACCCGGTTTGACACCGGCGACGGCATCCGCATGGCCCTCGACGCCGGCGCGCAGCCCCACGGCGACTGGGGCGGCTGCCATGCCGTCGCATGGGACCTGAACGCGCCCCCCTTCGGCGACCGCAAGATCGCCGACCTCTACCAGAAGCACTCATACCCCTTCGGCATCGTCGTCGACGTGGACGGCCAACGGTTCGTGGACGAGGGCGCCGACTTCCGCAACTACACCTACGCCAGGTACGGTCGCGAGATACTCACACGCCCCCACGGCGCGGCCTTCCAGGTATTCGACGCCAAGACCACCTCGCTCCTGCGGGACGAGTACCGCATCCCCCAGGTCTCCAAGGCCGAGGCGGACGCCATTCCAGACCTGGCCGGCGCCCTCGGCATCGACCCCGAAGGGCTGGCCCGCACCGTCCGCGACTTCAACGACGCCGTCCAGCCCGGCGGCTTCGACCCGACCGCCCTCGACGGCAAGCGCACCCTCGGCATCGACCCGCCCAAGTCGAACTGGGCCCTGCCACTGGACACGCCGCCCTACGTCGGATACGCCGTCACCTGTGGCATAACCTTCACCTTCGGCGGCCTCAAGATCGACGAACAGGCCCGCGTCCTCGACTCCAGCGACAACCCCATCCCCTCCCTCTATGCCGCCGGAGAGCTCGTGGGCGGCCTCTTCTACGACAACTACCCCGGCGGCTCCGGCCTGATGTCAGGCGCAGTCTTCGGCCGCATAGCCGGAGCCAATGCGGCTGGCCGGGAGGGAGTCCCCAGCTGAGTAAGCGCTAAGTGTAGAGAGGAGGGGGATCGGCCTCTTCCCCCCGAGGGGGAAGATTGAGATGGGGGCTCTCGCGCTTTCCACAGAGCAAGGCTGTCCATGTCTCATCGACTCTGAACAGTTACCGATCTGACTGCTCGATAGTGCTGGCGTCCGTCGAGCTCAGATCGCCTACGTCGCTCGAATCGCGGGAAGGCTTACTGCGCCTTGGCCATGCGATATCCGACGCGGGGCACCGTGATGATATACCTCTGATTGCCGGCGTCGTCGCCCAGCTTCCGGCGCAGCTTGGTCACGAAGACCCGCAGGAGCCGCCCATCGTCGCCCGAGTACCCCTTCCCCCAGACCCTCTGGAGTATCTGGTCGTGGGTCAATACGCGCCCGGCGCTGGTGGACAGCTCGGTGAGCAGCCTGTATTCGGTCGCCGTCAGCTCTACCGGCCTGCCTGAAACCGACACGCTGCGTTCCTCGTAGTCGATCGCCAGGTCCCCCAGTCGGTAGGGTTCGCGCCCCTTGCTGGACGGGGAGTCCGCCTTCCTGCGAAGCGCCGCCTCGATCCGCGCCAGCAGCTCGGGTGGCGAGAAGGGCTTGACGATGTAGTCGTCGGCGCCCATGCTGAGAGCTCGCACGGCCTCATCGTTCCTGTTGTGCGCGGACAGGAAGATCACCGGCACTCCGGACACCTCCCGGATGCGCTTCAGCACGTCGAACCCTGTAAGCCCCGGCATCACCAGGTCCAGCAGGACGATGTGCGGGTCCTCCGACTCCAGCAATTGGAGCGCCTCTGTCGGGTCGCCGGTCCCGAATGAGGCATATCCGGCGTCTGAGAGTATGCTCCTCAGGAACCTCAGCAGCTGGGGCTCGTCGTCCACGGCGAGGACCCGGGTCCGCTTGCCCACCCTGGGACGGGAAGCGCTAAGCGAAGCACCCCGGGGGTCGTCGGATGTCGCGCCAATTCCGTCCTCTTCAGCTATGGGGATGGTGAATGTGAATCGCGTGCCCCTGCCCGCGCCTTCGCTCTCGGCCCAGATGCGGCCCCCGTGGGCCTCGACGATTCCCTTGCAGATGGCGAGTCCCAGTCCGGTCCCCTCACCCGTTCGATCTTCTCCATCGGCGTCAATTCGGGAGAACTTCTTGAACAGGTGCGGAAGCCGGTCGGTCGGCATTCCCATGCCCTCGTCGGTGACGGAGACGGCCAGATGGGGAGAGTCCTCCACCCGGGACGCCGTCACCCTGATAGTGGAAGACTCGGGCGAGTATCTGGCCGCATTGACCAGCAGGTTGCTCAGTACCTGCACGGTACGCTGGGAATCCGCGGAGACAGGGGGAAGGTCCATCGCCAGGTCGACGTGGACGCGGTGCCTCCCTCCGCCCCTGAGGAAGGTGCTTCTCGCCTCGTCGACCAGGTTCATCAGGCTCGCGGGCTCCGGGGTGAGGGAAAGCACCCCGGCCTCTATCCTCGTTATGTCGAGGAGGTTGCTGATCAGGTCGCGCAAGCGGTCTGCCTGCCTGTCGATGATCCTGAAAAACTGCAGCATCTCGGCGGCATCGAATGGAGCGGATGCGTTCAGAACGGTGGCCGCGGACCCCTTGATGGCCGACAGAGGAGACCGCAGCTCATGACTCACCATGCCCAGGAACTCGCTCCTCAGCCTCTCCATCTCCTCCAGGGGCGTCATGTCCTGGATGACGGCGACGGCCGACTCGATCCCGCCGTCCTTTGAGTATATGGGCGTCGCGCTCACCAGGGTTGTGACCCTCTCGCCGCCCGGACGTTCGAGCAGTATCTCCTCCGAGCGCACGGTCTCGCCCTTGTCCAGGGCCCGCGACAGGGGTCGCTCTTCGATCGAGTACTGGCGCCCGTCCGGCCGCCGGTACGCCGCCACCGCCTGGTACCGCTCCAGCTTGCTGCCGGGCCGGGGCGGGACGCCCATGATGCGCTCCGCCTCCCGGTTGACCGACGCTACCGTCCTCGTCTTGGCGTCGACGACCAAAACCCCCACGGGCGAGGTACTGACCAGGGCCTCCAGCCGCTGTCTCTCGGTCTCGGCGCTGGCAAGCTGTGCCCGAAGCGCCTCGACCTGACGTCTCAGCCCGTCGACTTCGGTCATGTTCTGATCCTCCCGGATCATCGCGCCCAATCTGAAACAAGCGTGCTGAGTGTACCACAAGCCCGCCTCCGTCCCCGCAGGTCGACAAACGACGATGAGGGATCGCCGCCATAGGACTGCACCCGTAGGGACCCCGAAGACACTGGAAAAGTCACAAAAAAGCAACAGTTTAAGGCTTGATGGTAACGCCGAATTAACGCGCCGCTCCTATCATGGAATTGCGGATGCTTGGATGGGAGGAGGCGCCTATGGTCGATACATCGTCCCCCGCTGGACGGCAGAGGCGACCGGCGGGACCTCCGGGGTGACGACCGGAATCAGGAGCAGCCCAGCCATACCGCATTTGGAAGACCATAGCGGCTTACCCCCAAAGCTGGGCTGCTCCACAACCAGAATCTACTTAAGGGAGGTGGGATATGAAGAAGAAGATGGCGTTGACTGGGACCTTGCTGGCGCTCGCCGTGCTCCTGAGCGGCGTCGGAGTGCAGGCCGCCCGCGTGTACTCCCGCCGGACAAAGGCGGCCTGAAGGACCCAGCAACCGATATCGTCCCCCGCCAGGCGGCGCAAATCGTCCCGGCGGGGGATTGTTGCGTCTATCATCCCATTTAGGAATGGCGTCCCCACCCCGTCATACCTCTGAAATGGGAGCCGCACACCCTAACCGTCATACCGGCGAAAGCCGGTAGGTGGATTCACATTTCAAGTGCAACACTTGGTGCATAAAGATTTCTGCCGGGGTCTTGTAACCCAGGCACTTGCGCGGGGTATTGTTGTAGGCTTGGATCAAGTTTGTGAACTGGTCGTTTGGCAGAGCCGTCAGGTCTGTCTTGCGGGGCAGATTTCGTCTCAACCGGCCGATGGCGTTTTCGATGCCTCCCTTCTGCCAGGGAGAGCGGATGTCGCAGAAGAAGGTTTCGATGCCCAGATCGTGGAGTTGGTGATGGAGGGCGAACTCGGTGCCATTGTCGAAGGCAACGGACCTTCGACAATGGGGTGGCAGCTGGCCTAGGATCTGGGCCATAGCGTCGGCGATGGGGCCGGATGCCTTGCCGGGTGGCCGGACCGCAATGAGGATACGCGAGTGGCGTTCGTGCATGGCCAACACCGCATGTCCATAGGTTCTGAACAGCATCAGGTCCGCCTCCCAGTGGCCAGGAGTGCGGCGGTCTGCGGCGCTTCGTGGACGCTCGGCGAGGGGTCGTCGCATAGCAATGAAGGATGCAGGACTGCCACCTTTGCGTCCCCGCCAACCCCGTTTCGACTTGGCACGAGGGAGGTAGTGTCTCCAGGCATAGTCCTGCGTGCGGGCAAGCTGGCCGTAGATGAACCGGTAGATGCTCTCATGAGAGATGACCACTCTGCCAGCCTGCAACTTAAGCCGACCGGCGACCTGCTCTGGAGACCAGCCCTGTGCGAGGTGTGAGAGCACTCGTGAACGGAGAGTATCGTCCCGCTCCATGCGCGAACCGCGCCACCTTCGGGCACGCGCCTGCTGGTCGGCATACACTGGCTTGTACCCACCGGTCTGTGACCCATTGCGCTTCAGCTCCCGAGCAACTGTTGATGGCGAGCGATCCAGACCTGCAGCGATTTGCCGGATCGAGCGACCCTCGGTTTGTAGCCGGGCAATCTCACACCGCTCTTCAATGGTGACATGTCCATAACGCTTTCCCATGGCAACACCTTAACCAGGTGTTGCACTTCGTTTGTGAGTCTAGAGTATCCAGTCCCCGCGCCCTGGGACTACCGCACAGTCGAAGCGACGCATACGACGCCATTTCATCCCTCATGTGCCCCTCGCCACGCTATAGTGGCCCTTCGGACACGGCAAAGGGCGGAATCCTGCATAATGTCGCCTACTGCGTCAGACGTGGCAGGCTAAGCCGGTAAACAGGAAGGAGGCTGGCGATGTCGTCTAATTTCCGAGGTCCCACGGCCCTATCGGGGTTCTGGAAGCGCCGCCCAGGGTCCTCCGACCCGCGCGAAGGCCCCATCGTTCCAACGCTGGACGATGACTATCCACCGCCTCCGGGAAAGCGAAACCCACTGAAGTCGGCTCTGATCTGGACGGCCGCCACCCTCAGCGTAATCGTCCTGCTGGCGGCAGTTCTGATCATCCCCGGGCTGGTCTTCTGAGACGATACGTGATTTGAGACGGCCCCGACACCACCGTCCAGCCAAGGCAGCTTCGACCCGACGGCCCTCGACGGCAAGCGCACACTCGGCATCACGCACGCCCTTACGTCGGCTACGCCGTTACCTGCGCCATCACCTTCACTCTGGGACGGCTTGAGGATAGACGAGCAGGCCCGCGTCCTCGACTCGAATGACACCGTGTTCAGCCACCCCAGCGGAGTTGAACGTACTTTACCGCCTCATTGACAGGGAGGGGACGAGTCAGGTTACCGCTTCGCACGTAGAAGAGTGCTTCTTGGGAGCTTTCCAGATAAGTGGGCTGATCGCTAGGATCGACAGTCACTTGACAGACGTCTTGGCCATCAATCTCATGGAACGTGACGGTCAGATAGGAAGCTGAGACTGCTTCCCCCAGATCTCTGGCGACTATTTGCTGTAGGTGCTGTTCGAACCCGTCGCGGTCCCTGTTCTTGAGACTACCGTAATCGCTAGCCAGTCCTACTACGCAGCCACTGTCATCAACTCCAATTAGAAGGGTTCCGCCATCGGCGTTCAGAAACCCCGCAATGGTCTTGGTTACAGCACCTTCAATCTCCTTGTTGACCGTCTCTCGCCGCATATCCCATCGCAGACTGGACTTGAATTCAAGCCTCTCGCCTTCTCCAGCAGTAATGAGATGGCGGACATTATGCTCGTCTTGAGATCCTGTTTCTGGAATCCACCCCTCAATGAACTCGTTTATGGCCCTGGCTAACAAGAGCTGGCGAGCCGATAAGAACTCAGCGAAACGCTCGGGGATCCAGAGTCCACGATCCATAGGTACTGACTGGGCGTCCAACGCGCCGGGTTGCTTCTCCTCTATCTCTGGCAGATAGTCTATGGGAGGCGACTTGCGATGAGATAGGGAAGGCTTTTGCCCAAGGATGACTCGGTTAGCAACCGTGTTTAGCTGTGTATGGTCGACGGTACCAACTTTCTCGAGCGCTGTACGCGGGAAAATGTGGTGTCGCTCCATCCCCTGGCTCCTTCCAACCCCGGAATCGTAAATGGGAATGCCAGTAAACCAATCTCTTGCTCCTCGGGATCGTGCGACTATATTGCCGAGGAGCGCGACGGCTGAGTTAATGCGCACTCTGTCCAAGTCTTCCCCTTCAAGCGTGAGCCGGCCACGCTCTCTCAGGATAGCTCCTTCCAACTCGTGCGTTGGATCAGGATCGCTGCCGGCCACCAGCGACACATCCTGCTGAAGCTTAGTTTCCGTGGACCCAGAGTAGCGAGCCCACAACCCAGCCAAACAGAGCCAGCGAATGAATCGACGTTTGATGGGCTCGTTGGGGAAGGTCCCTCCGTGTCGGGCCAGAAAAACAGTGACAGGAACTAAGACATTGTCAGTTGGCAGGTCTGAGAGGTTGCCGATGAAGGCCTCGTGGCGAAGGACACCAACCAGATGCTCAAAGGCTGGTATCATCTTCTCCCAAGCACGCTTTAGGTCTTCCGCAGGCGTTCGCATGAATGTGCCCTCTAGGACAATGGACCCCGTAGCTACGCCCGCCATGCACCGGACTAGAAAGTCGAGATCGACACCAAAGCCTACATCCATCATCTTTGAGCTAAAGCCGCGCAGTTCGGCCCGGGCTTCTGGCCAGATGCTGCATATGTGAGCGAGAGCGAGGTCTGCTTTGGTGAGAGGTGTACCTCGACTGTTGATCCGATTGAATATGTCCACTACTTGGTCGACACTGTATTCGTCACCCGAGACTTGGTCTACGGTGTAGGTGTAGTTGCGAACCGCGTCCAGGCGGCTTAGGCGTGCGAGATTCTGCTGAATGATTACGCGCCGGTCTTCATCCACCTGTTCAATCGTTTCCAGCATAGTCGTGAGGCCTTGGCTTAGGAACCGATGAACTCCGATCCAAGCCGGGTTGTTCTCCATCTGTGACTTCTGGTAGAAGCGGAACTCCTCAGTCTGTACGTTGAAGTGCAAGTCGAAGAACAGGGACTCACCTTCGTAGAACGCAGGGGCCTCACCCCTAAACAAGACGTAGAGGGTCGTGAGGCGTTGCTGTCCATCTAGCAGCAGCAGGGAATGACCGTCACGGGGTAACTGTGAGCCTCGGATCAAGGGAGGTTTATAGGTGCGCCACGTCAGTAGATGGCCTGTGGGGTGCTTTCGATAGAGCGACTGCATGAGTCCGCGCACCTGATCCCGGTTCCATACATAGCCCCTCTGGAACTCCGGGAGCAGAATCTCGCCGTGACCTATTTGGCTTAGGAGATCCTGAATCGACTTCACTTCATGCATTTCTTACCTCAGGAACATGCTCCCATCACAGTTACGATCGCCCATGTCGAGTTGAAGGCACCAGCCATAAGAGCCTATCCTCCGCTCACCAGCATCCCCACCACCCGGTCCAGGATCCGCTGCCCCACCTCATACTTCGACAGCAGCTCCAGTTCCTCCGCATTCCCCTCCCCGTCGATGAGCGTCACCCGGTTCGTGTCCGATCCGAAGCCCGCCCCCTCTGCCGTGATGTCGTTCGCCGCGATCAGGTCCAGACCCTTCGAGTCCACCTTGGCCCGCGCGTTCGCGATCACGTTGTCGCTCTCAGCCGCGAACCCCACCTTGACCAGGCCGTCGCCGTCGATCTCCGCGGCGATATCCGGCGTCCGCACCAAGTCCAGCGTCATAGAGGTCCGGTCGCCCTTCTTCATCTTCGACTCAGCCCGCTCGGCGGGCCGCCAGTCAGCCACCGCCGCGGCCATCACCACAGCGTCGGCGCCCTGGCACTCAACCAGCACCGCGTCCCGCATCTCCAGCGCGCTCCCGGCGTGCACCACCCTCGCGCCGACGGGTGCCGGCAGCGCGTTCGGCGCGGCCACGATAACCGTCTCCGCGCCGCGGTCGATCGCCGCCTCCGCTATCGCGTAGCCCATCTTGCCGCTCGACCGGTTCGATATGAACCGCACCGGGTCGATATCCTCCTGCGTCCCGCCCGCGCTCACTACGACCTTCCGGCCCGCCAGGTCGCCCGTCCGGCCCAGCACCAGGCGCACGTAGCCCAGCAGCTCTGGCGTCTCCAGCAGCCGGCCCTTGCCCGTCAGCCCCGACGCCATCCGGCCCTCGGCCGGACCCGCGATGGTGACTCTCCTCGACGCCAGCGTCTCGACGTTCGCCTGGGTCGCCGGGTTCTCGTACATGTTCGCGTCCATCGCCGGAGCGACGATGATCGGCGCCGCTGTTGCCAGCACCGTAGTGCCGATCGGGTCGTCCGCGAGTCCCAGCGCCAGCTTCGCGATGGTTTGAGCCGTCGCCGGCGCTACTATCACCACGTCGGCCCGCTCCGCGATTGCCACGTGGTCGATTAGCAGCTCCGAGCTCGGGTCGAACAGGCTCTCGGCGACAGGCCGGTGCGTGATAGCCGCGAACGTCAGCGGAGCGACGAACTTCCTGGCCGCCGGCGTCATCATCACGTCGACCTCGGCCCCCAGCTGCACCAGCTTGCTGGCCAGGTCGACCGCCTTGTAGCAGGCTATGCTCCCCGAGACCCCGAGAGCGACGTTACGCCCTTCCAGCGGCTTCACGAGTTCCGCTCCTGGATGATGCGCAGCCCCGTTAATGTCAGGTGCGGCGCGACGTGGTCGAACACTCTCGCCTCCGACTCGATGAGCCCGGCCAGGCCCCCCGTCGCCACCACCGTGCTGCCTCCGCCCAGCTCCTCGTCGAACCGGGCCACCATGCCCTTGACCATATCGGAGTATCCGAGCACCAGTCCCGACTGTAGCGCGTGCACCGTGTTGCGCCCGATCGCGGTGGGCGGTCGCTGCAGCTCCACGCGCCGGAGCAGGGAAGCGCTGTGGAACAGCGCGTCGGCGCCGACCGCAACCCCAGGCGCTATGGCCCCGCCCACGTACTCCCCATCGGCGCTGATGGCGTCGAACACCGTCGCCGTACCGAAGTCCACGACAATCGCCGGGCCGCCGTAAAGCGTCAGTGCCGCGGCCGCGTCCGCTATCCGGTCTGCCCCCACGTCGCGTGGGCTGTCGTACAGCACCTTGATCCCCGTGCTGACCCCGGCCCCCACCACCAGTGGCTCGGTCCCGAAATAGGCCGCGCACACCTCGACCAGCACGCTCGTCAGTGGCGGGACACCGCTGCACATGGCCACGGAGTCGATGTCGCCGGTCGACATCCCCTTCGACGCGAGCAGGCTGCTGATCAGCAGGCCGTACTCGTCCGCCAGCCGGGCGCGGTCCGTCGCTATCCGCCAAGTCGCGCCCGGCCTGTAGTCTGGGGGGCCGCCGGACTCGTCGAATACGCCAATCGAGATGTTCGTGTTGCCGATATCGAGTGCAAGCAGCATAGCTACGCCCGGCACAGGTTCCCGGCCATTATACAACGCACCCCTATCTTGCCCCTTCTCCCCTTGCGGGAGAAGGTTGGGATGGGTACAGACCGCGGAGATAGGTAACACCTAGACCGGGCACATGGGTAACACATTTTGGGATTGTAATAGGCAATCCCGGAGGAGGAGGATGTGTTGCCCTGGCAAGAGACGAGCGTCGAGTCGGAACGATTACGGTTTATTGAGTGCCACGCCGCGGGGGAAGAGACAACGGCTGAGCTGTGCCGCAGGTTTGGGATCAGTCGCAAGACCGGCTACAAGCTGATCAGTCGGTATGAGGCTTACGGCGAGGGCGGGCTGCTTGACCGGAGCAGAGCTCCTCATCATCACCCCAACGCCACACCGAGCCAGGTGGCGGAGCGGATTGTGGAGGCTAAGCGCGAGCGGCCCACGTGGGGTCCTAAGAAGATCGTGGCCAGGCTGCGCTCCATCGAGCCGGGGGCGCCCTGGCCGTCGGCGAGCACGGCCAGCGGGATACTGGACCGTGCGGGTCTGGTGAGACGACGCAAGCGGCGGCGTAGGGCTACAAGTTGGGGCGAGCCCTTTGCCCACGCCCAGCAGCCGAACGACGTGTGGTCCATCGACCTGAAGGGCTGGTTCCGAACGGGAGATGGGGAGCGCATCGATCCCCTGACGGCCCAGGATGCGATGTCCCGATACCTGCTGGTGTGCGACGGTCTGGATCGAGCCACCGGCCCTGAGGTCAAGCGCTCACTGGAGCGGGCCTTCAGGGAGTACGGTCTTCCACGGGTCATCCGGACGGACAACGGATCGCCGTTCGCCAGCGTCGGCCTGGGGAGCCTGACGCCGCTGTCGGCATGGTGGGTCAAGCTGGGGATAGTGCCAGAGCGGATCGAGCCCGGACACCCTGAGCAGAACGGACGCCTGGAGCGGCTTCACAGGACGCTGAAGGCTGAGGCTGCCAGGCCGCCTAGGGCCAACCGGAGACGCCAGCGGCGAGCCCTCGACGGCTTCAGGCACAGCTACAACAACGAGAGACCGCATGAGGCTCTGGGGCAGCGACCTCCGAGCCTGCTGTACACGCCCTCGTTCAGACCCTACCCTGCACGTGCCAGCTCGCCGGAGTACGGATCAGGAGTCACCGTGCGTAGTGTCCGCAGCAACGGCGAGATCAAGTGGAAGGGGGACCTGGTCTACGTGAGCGCGTCCCTGAGGGGCGAGCCCATAGGTCTAGTCCAGCAGGACGAGCAGACTTGGTCCATCCAGTTCGGCCCACTACTCATCGGCATACTCGATGATGCCGAGAAACGGATCGACAAGACACCCGTGAAAGTGTTACCTATGTCCCCGGTCTAACTGTTACCCATGTGCCCGGTCGCACAGTGAGGGGGATTCTTCCAGCCAACCTACACATCCCCCTGTAGGTGTTCAGTGTCGAGGGGAGGCGGCTCGGCCTCTTCCCCCCGAGGAGACCTTTTGCGTAACCTCCCGTGAGGCACCATGCACTGCATGGGAAACATTGCCTATCACAGCTGCGCCCCACCCCTGGATTCTCTAGACTCACAAACGAAGTGCAACACCTGGTTAAGGTGTTGCCATGGGAAAGCGTTATGGACATGTCACCATTGAAGAGCGGTGTGAGATTGCCCGGCTACAAACCGAGGGTCGCTCGATCCGGCAAATCGCTGCAGGTCTGGATCGCTCGCCATCAACAGTTGCTCGGGAGCTGAAGCGCAATGGGTCACAGACCGGTGGGTACAAGCCAGTGTATGCCGACCAGCAGGCGCGTGCCCGAAGGTGGCGCGGTTCGCGCATGGAGCGGGACGATACTCTCCGTTCACGAGTGCTCTCACACCTCGCACAGGGCTGGTCTCCAGAGCAGGTCGCCGGTCGGCTTAAGTTGCAGGCTGGCAGAGTGGTCATCTCTCATGAGAGCATCTACCGGTTCATCTACGGCCAGCTTGCCCGCACGCAGGACTATGCCTGGAGACACTACCTCCCTCGTGCCAAGTCGAAACGGGGTTGGCGGGGACGCAAAGGTGGCAGTCCTGCATCCTTCATTGCTATGCGACGACCCCTCGCCGAGCGTCCACGAAGCGCCGCAGACCGCCGCACTCCTGGCCACTGGGAGGCGGACCTGATGCTGTTCAGAACCTATGGACATGCGGTGTTGGCCATGCACGAACGCCACTCGCGTATCCTCATTGCGGTCCGGCCACCCGGCAAGGCATCCGGCCCCATCGCCGACGCTATGGCCCAGATCCTAGGCCAGCTGCCACCCCATTGTCGAAGGTCCGTTGCCTTCGACAATGGCACCGAGTTCGCCCTCCATCACCAACTCCACGATCTGGGCATCGAAACCTTCTTCTGCGACATCCGCTCTCCCTGGCAGAAGGGAGGCATCGAAAACGCCATCGGCCGGTTGAGACGAAATCTGCCCCGCAAGACAGACCTGACGGCTCTGCCAAACGACCAGTTCACAAACTTGATCCAAGCCTACAACAATACCCCGCGCAAGTGCCTGGGTTACAAGACCCCGGCAGAAATCTTTATGCACCAAGTGTTGCACTTGAAATGTGAATCCACCTTCCGGCCTTCGCCGGAATGACGGAGTTATGCAAGGGTCTCCCGAGGGGGAAGTTTGAGCCTGTCCTGAGCCCAGTCGAAGGGATGGGGGCTCTCGTCCTTGCCAAAGAGCAAATCTGTCCATGCCACGCCAAGTCCGAAGAGTTTACATCTCCTTCCCCAACTCGAAACTAGAAACCGAAAACTATAAACTAGCCTCCAACCCCACCAAGGAGGGCTGCCATGGCTACACTCAGGAAGGTCCGAGACATCGACATCTACCGCGACGAGACCTGGTACTGCGGCCCCGGCCCGAGCGTCGTCGTATACGCCGACGACGAGATAGTCGTCGCATTCCGCCGTTCCCGCACCGGCGGCCACGGCCATCCAGCCGTCGAGGCCTGCATCACCAGGTCCACCGACGGCGGCGACACCTGGTCGGAGCCCGAGGTGTTCGACTCCGGCCCCATCCGAAACCAAAACCTGACCCTGCTGGCCGATGGCACCCTGATAGTCGCCATGCCCAGCAGCGACCTCGTCACGCGCGAGGTATACGAGGCCCGGAGGGCGAGGGCGCGCTCCGACGAGGACGTCGAGGTGCGTGAGTACCCCAGGGCGGAGCGGTCCATCGCCCCCGACCAGGACACCTACTACCTGGCCGAGCGCGGCCCGTACATCCGCCGCTCCACCGACCGCGGCCGCACCTGGAGCCAGCGCTACTACGTCGAGTCGGTCCCGGGCTGGGACCCCGTCATGCCCGGCTTTGCCGCGCCCTTCGGGTTGAGGGCCCGCGTTATCGAGCTCAGCGACGGCACTCTAGTATTCCCCATCCACAGCAAGGGCCTCCCCAGCGACGCCGATCCCGACGACCCGAAGAACCGCATCTTCGCCCCGGTCCTGGTAGCCTCGGATGACGGCGGGATGAGCTGGGACTTCCGCGGCATCATCGCCTCGCCCCAGCTCGGCACCCACTTCAACGAGACCGAGGTCATCGAGACTCCCTCAGGCGACATGGTCGCCTTCATGCGGCCCACCTTCGACGACAGCGATGAAATGTACATCTACACCGCAACCTCCAGCGACGGCGGAAGGACCTGGTCGACCGCCCGCAAGGAGAACGTCTGGGGCTACCCGACCAGCCCCCTGCGGATGCCAAGCGGCAGGACCCTCCTCGCCTACGGCTATCGCCGGCCCGACTGGGGTATCCGCGCCGTCCTGGCCAACGAGGAGTCCACCGACATAGACATCGCAAACGAACTCGTGGTGCGCGGCGACGGCGGCGAGCGCGACCTCGGCTACCCCCAGGGCTGGCTCCTTAACGACGGCCGCGCGTTCGTCTCCTACTACTTCAACCACGAATCCGACAACGGCGAAACCCGCTACATCTGCGCCACCATCCTGGAGGAGGCCTAAACCGTCATACCTCTGGAGATAGCCACCAGACGCCATACCGTCATACCGGCGAAAGCCGGATTCCTGCCCTATGAACCGTCCCCCATCCAGTCCCGGCCTCGCGGACAAGAGCCGGGGCTGGCAGAGGCCACAAGACGGCACGGGGCACCCTGCAATGTCGTCCCGAGGAGTCCCCGACGAGGGACCTGGGGCGGGGTCGGCCTCGACCCTGCCGAGAGGCGACACAGCAGCGAGCAATTTGCGGTGAGGGTTGAAGCGTGTACGAAGTAACGGCTACCCAGAAGGGCGCAATAGGGGAAAGCACTGTCGCCATTCAGTTGATTGTGGGGTCAGACGGGCGCCTCTCGCCTTTCCAGCCTCTGGCAGATGATGACGGAATCGATCTGCTGATCTACGACAAGCAGACAGGACACTCTGTTCCCCTTCAGGTCAAGACTAGGACTGGCACCGTCAAGCGTCATCCCAACATAGTCCACTTTCAAGTGCGCCGCGTCACCTTCGATCTGAGGGTCGTCGGCTTTGTTCTTGGTGTCTTGCTGGACTCAGAAGGGACCAGTGTACTGCGAGCTTGGCTGATTCCAATGAAGGACCTTCCCAAGCTTGCAGGAACCAACGAAAAGCGCCTTGTCATCAGACCCAGTATGAAGTTGGACTCCAAGGACAAATTCATGAAGTACAGATACGAGGGCATAGCCGGGGTCGCCAGGAGATTGTGTGAACACTTCGATCGACATCCACAAGCGAGAGGCTGACCAGACTTGACGACAGCACTTCGCCCAGCCGCAATCCTGAAGTCCCGCTTCGGCCACGACCGCTTCCTCCCCCTCCAGGAAGACGTCGTGCGGAACGTGCTCGCCGGCCGCGACTCCCTGGTCCTCATGCCCACCGGCAGCGGCAAGTCCCTCTGCTACCAGCTCCCCGCCGTCGCCCGCAAGGGCGTGACCCTCGTCGTCTCGCCCCTCATCGCCCTCATGAAGGACCAGGTCGACGCCCTCAAGGAGCGCGGCATCGCCGCCGACTTCATCAACAGCACCATGAGCTACACCGAGATACACCGCGTGCAGATGGAGGCCTACCAGGGCAAGCTCGACATCCTCTACGCCGCGCCCGAGCGCATCGCGCTGCCACGGTTCCGCGACTTCCTGCACGCTCTCGGCCGCAAGAGGGAACTCAGCCTCATCGCCATCGACGAGGCCCACTGCATCTCCGAGTGGGGCCACGACTTCAGGCCCGACTACCGCAACCTCCAGGCTCTGCGCGCCGACTTCCCCAAAGTGCCCCTGATCGCCCTCACCGCCACCGCCACCGAGAGGGTGCGGCAGGACATCGTCGACCAGCTCAAGATCCCCGAAGCCGCGCAGTTCGTCGCCAGCTTCAACCGCCCCAACCTCACATACCGCGTCCTCCCCAAGCGCCGCAGCTTCGACGTGCTCGCCGGCCTGCTCCGCAGGGCCCAGGGCGGGTCCGCCATCGTCTACTGCTTCTCCCGCCAGGGCACCGAGGACCTGGCATCCCGGCTGTCCGGGCAACGTCTTGCCGCGCTGCCATACCACGCCGGACTCGAGGACGACGTGCGCCGCGAGACCCAGGAGCGCTTCCTCCGTGGCGACGCGCCGATCATCGTCGCCACCATCGCCTTCGGCATGGGCGTCGACAAGCCCGACGTCCGCCTCGTGGTCCACTACGATCTCCCCAAGTCCGTAGAGGGCTACTACCAGGAGACGGGCAGGGCAGGGCGCGACGGAAACCCCAGCGAGTGCGTCCTCTTCTACTCCTACCGCGACAAGATCAACCAGCAGTACTTCATCGACCAGATCGAGGACGACGCCCAGCGACAGAACGCCGAGGAGAAGCTCGCCCGCATGGTCGCGTACGGCGACGCCGCGTCCTGCCGCAGGGAGTTCCTCCTCGGCTATTTTGGCGAGGAGTGGGTCGAGGACGAATGCGGCGGGTGCGACGCATGCCTCGCCGCCACCGAGCAGCCCGACCCCGCAACGACATATGACGGCACCGAGATCGCCCAGAAGGCGCTCTCCGCCATCATCCGCACCGGCCAGCGCTTCGGCCAAAGCCACATCGTCAAGGTGCTCCGCGGAAGTCGCGCCCGGCGCGTCCTCGAGTTAGGACACGACAACCTCAGCGTATACGGCATAGCCCGCCACATTTCGAGAGATGACCTGAACGACGTCATCGACCAGCTCGTAGACAAGGGCCTGGCCGCCCGTAGAACAGACGGCGACTATCCCACCCTCTACGTCACCCCCGAAGGCCGCCGTTTCCTCGACGAACGCGACACCGTTACCCTCGCCAGGACCTCCCCGGCCCCCGCCAGAGATGGAGGCGCGCCCGACCCGGACCTGTACGAAATACTCCGAGCCCTCCGCAAGAAGATCGCAGACGACATGAGCGTCCCCGCCTTCGTCGTCTTCGGCGACGCCACCCTGCGCCAGATGGCCTCCCACATGCCCCTCGACCGCGACTCCTTCCTGCAAGTCAAGGGCGTGGGCCAGTCCAAGCTCGAACAGTTCGGCGACGACTTCATAGCCGCCATCCGCGACCATGCGCCCGCGCGCGCAGCCAGCTCGTCCGCCGCACCGCCTCCCGTCACAAGTCCCGGGAGAGGCGCGACACACATGCATACCCTCGAGCTCGTGCGCGAAGGCTCCAACATCGCCGAGATCGCCGCCGCCCGAGGCATCTCCCAGCGGACGGTCCTCACGCACCTGGAGAAGCTCACGGACGAGGGCGAGTCCTTCGACATCACCCACATCCTGCCGCCCCAGCATCGCTACACGAGAATGGCCAGCGCCCTCCGCAACACCGTCGACGGGCGCCTCAAGCCCGCGGCCGACCGCCTTGGCGGCCGCTACTCATACGAAGAGCTGCGTCTCGTCCGCCTCCACCTCCGCCAGTCCGCCGCCAGCCGTTAGCGCCCCCTTAACCGCCGGCTAACCTCCTGCGTATACAATGCCCGCACAACAACACCACGAGGAGCGCGACACCATGGGCAAGCTTCCGTACACCGCCGACGAGATCGAGCAGAGAATGGGCGCGACCACCGCGGCATTCCGCCTGGATGACACGCTCCTTGGCGCGGACGAGATCGCGGCCATCCGCGCATCCGGCATCACCAGGATAGAGCTGTGCGGCATCCGCTCCCCCGAGCACTTCGACTTTGGCAGCCCCCAGCAGGCCGCCGACGTGGTCCGCGAGTGCCGCGAGCAGGGCGTCGAGATCGCCTCCGCTCACGGCCCGACCGTCGCCTACGCCTCCGAGGACGAGGACGAGCGCCGGGCCGCCGTCAAGGAAGCCGCCCATGCCGGCCGCGTCGCCGAAGACATGGGCGCATCGGTCATGGTCTGCCACTTCGGCACCACCGAGGAGTCGAAGCGCACGATCGTGGACATGCTGGAAGAGCTGGAGGGCTCCACCATCAAGCTCGCAAACGAGAACGGCACAGACCTGCGCGACTACATGGCCGTAGTCGACGAGATCGGCTCCGATCGGTTCGGCATGGTCGTCGACGTGGGCCACACCCGCGATGAAGACGGCGTAAACCCATTCATCAAGCCCGACCACGCCCGCGAGACCCTCGCCCAGTGCGGCCCCCGCCTAGTCCACCTCCACCTGCACGACTTCCTCGAGCGGGACCACATAGCCCCCATGGACGGCAACCTCCAGTGGGCCGAGGTGTTCGGCGCGCTGAAGGACATCGACTACCAGGGCCTGTTCATGTTCGAGGCCCTCTTCCCTCCGGACAAGCTCGAGAACCGGCCCGAGTACGTCCTCGCCAAGACCGCCGCCTTCCCCCAGGCCTTCGCCGCCAAGTACGGCTAAGGAGCTGTTGCGGGCCGTTCAGCGTATGTGGGGATGGGGAAACCGTTCGCCCTGAGCTTGTCGAAGGGCAGTGCTCAGGAAGTTCTGCTTGTTGCAGATCAAGCTTGGATGCCGGTAAGCCAAGCGGGTCATATGGACGACCGCGAACCCATCGAAGTAGTAAAGGACAGGGCCCACCCGCTCGTTGCCCCCATCGACGAGGCCCTCGAGGCCGGCGAGATCGACGAGGCCGAATGGCACCGGCGCATCGCCGCCATAATCACTCCCGCATACCTGGCCGCCGAGACCCCGTGGGAGCAGTCCGGCAAGAGCGGCGACGAGTGTCAGTGGGCCTACGGTCGCAGCCTCATCTGCGACGCCATACACCGGGACGGCTCCTTCCTCGACGTCGGCTGCGCCAACGGGTTCCTCATGGAGTCGGTGCGGAGGTGGGCCGCCGTGCGGGGCCGGCGCATCGAGCCGTACGGACTCGACATCTCACCTGAGCTCGCCGACCTGGCCCGCAGGAGGCTACCCCGCTGGGCCGACAGGATCCACACCGGGAACGTCTTGCATTGGCAGCCGGCCCGCAGGTTCGACTTCGTCCGCACCGGCATGGAGTACGTCCCGCCAAGGAGAGGCTGCGAACTCGTGCAGCGGCTTCTCGATGAATTCCTGGTGGAGGGCGGCCGCCTCATCATCGGCACCTACCCCGGCGACACCGACGGGCCGGACTTCCTGGAGCAGGAGCTCACAGACTGGGGATTCACGGTCTCCGGATACACCAGCCGACCCCACCGCGACGACCGCATCGTCTACCGCGCCCTCTGGATCGACGCCTGACCGCCGCACCCTCCGTCATACCGGCGAAAGCCGGTATCCAGTCCCCTCCCTGAAGCCGTGCCAGGTTCGTCCCCCGAAAGGACAGACTCACCTTCGGAAACCGTCGCGTCCCCCAGCTACAGCAGCGGCTTAAGCGCCGCCTCCACCTCCGACAGCGTCGCGAACCCCTCGAACCTGGCCGTCACCGTCCCGTCGCCGTCGATCACGAACGTCCACTCGATGCTCGGCAGCGACCACTCCGTCACCGCTGGCGATATCCGTGCCCGGTCCAGGTCGCCCTGGATCTCGTGCGGGTTGTCGTAGAAGTCAACGTGGACGAAGTTCGCCTCGTCCTTGTACAGGTCCTTCAGCTCCTTCAGCACCTCTACCTGCGGCCCGCAGACCGCGTTGGTGCAGAATGCCGGGCTCGCGAACACCACCACCGTAGGCATCCCGCTGTCTATCGCAGCCGCCAGCGTCGTCCGGTACAGGTCCTCATCCTGTTGCGACCCGGTCGAGAGCTCCTCGAGGCTGCCCACGTCCTCCAGCGTCCTTGTGACGCTGCGAATCGCCGCGTCCCCAACGTCGGGGGCCGACGTCGACTCCCTCACCTCGACGATCAGCTCTGCGACCGCCGGGACATCGTCCTGCGCGGCCACCTCGATCTCGACCCTCCAGGTTCCTGCCCGGTCGAACTCCAGCTCTCCGGCGTACATCCCCCGGTTGCCGTAGGGCCACGGTTGGAAGTAGGCCATCGCCTGCTGCACGACGTCGCCCTCGTCGCCCCGGTCCGGCACGAACCGCGTCGTTAGCTTCGTCGTCGGCTCGGTGACGAACCCCGTCTGCGAGGTCATCACGAATCCGAACCGGTTCGTCCCCACGCCCAGGTCGCCCGTGCCCAGGATGGCTTGCAGTCCCTCAGCCGACCTCGGCCCGTAGTTCAGTTTCTCCATGTCGGGCCGAACCGTCGGTTCCGCTGCAGGCTCCGGCTCCGCTGTGGGTGCCTGTGCCGCTGCTGCCGCCGTCGGCGCGGCGGTGGGCTCGGCCGTCTCCCCATCGCCGCCCGTCGAGCAAGCAGCCACGGCGAATGTAGCTAAGAGCAGTGTGGTTATGATGAGGACTGTCTTCATGGCTGGTGACTTTGGGTATTGCGGTCAGTTACGTCTGTCAGCCAATAGTGTGGTCGGCGTAGCACACAGTGCAGGCTAACCTGTCGTTGGCTGGGTCGTACTGTATGTACCACTTGTTGATGATGTTCCGACCCAGCAAGGAGGGCAAGTTCTCGTTGGCCTCGCTTGGTTCGGCAATATGAAGCTCCACGACGTAGTATCTAGTTTGAGGTCCGTCCGAGAAGGAGATGACCGCCGTCTCGCAGAAGTATCGTGAGGCTCCTCCTATTCCCCTTGTATATGTCGTATTCCTGAGGGCGTTGAAGGGTATCTGGGCACGACTCGAGTCCCGGGCGTGAAGGCAGGTGATGTCGGCTCCGGTGTCCAGTAGGAAGAGTATGGATCGATCCACTCGAAGGCTGGGCAAGGCCAAGCGTCCCTCCACGAAGGGCCTCCCTTGGTCGTCGAATTCGCCGAGGATCATAGGATGAGGGCCGGGGGATCTGTGTCCAGAAACTCTATGAACACGTCGTCCCTGCTGACTCCCTTCGCATCGACTTGACTGAGCACATCCTCCAACGACTCCCCGACCGCCTGAACGCCCTCATTCCCCATTGCCACCCACTTGTCCGGGTGCCGATCCATCAGATCTGCGCGTTCCCTGAACAAGCGAGCGGCGACCTCACGATACTGTGCGGAAGCGTCGATCATCCCCTTGTTGCCACCCAGCCTGTCGATCATCTCCCGCATGTAGGGATGGTTGATGAGGTCATCGATGGTATGAGACGTAGATTGCATCCAGTTCTCCCTCGGTTATGGAGTGATCTTACTACACTGCCTGGCCATCAGCCGCCGGACTCCTCCTCCGTCTCCAGGTACGATCCGAAGGTGAACGCGAACACCGCCATCTGGTCTGAGTTGGAGCTCAGCTGCAGCTCGTGGCCGCCGTACTCCGGTAGCTGCACTATGTTGAACATGTCTGAAGAGGCGACCCTCAGGAAGCTGTTGCCCTCGTCGTCGAACATGATGTCCGACCCAGCCTCGTTCTCCTCCAGTGGCCTCCCGTCGATGGTGATACGCACGTCGTACGGTTCGTCGCCCTCGCTGAGCACCACGTTGACCTCGATGGCCATGAATGTGAGGGCCATGTAGTCTTCGTAGTCCTCCGTCTCACGCGCGTGGACCAGCTCCTCCAGGCCGTTGTGCCACAGCCCTTGCAGGTACATGTGGTGGTTCCGGTGGTCGCCCGGGTCCTCGTACAGCAGGTTCTGGCTCGGCGCCCCGTAGAAGTCCTCGTGCATCACGTATGGAGGCGTGCCGCTCCGCAGCGCTCCGAAGTTGCGGATGAACCCTGCGTAAAGCTCCCGGGTCTGCCTCGCGAACGGGTCGTTGCCCGTGAACGCCCTCTCGTCCACTTCTTTCTCAGGCTCCGTGCTTATTGCCACGGTGTCCAGGTTGGCCCCTGCTTCGACGAGCAGCTTCCGTATCTCCGCCTCCGTCTCGATATACGCGCCCTCCCCGAAGTGGGAGTAACGTATGACCCCATCCTTGTCGATGAGGTACTTGGCCGGCCAGTACCGGTTCTCGAAGGCGCGCCAGGTCTGGTGGTCATTGTCCTGCGCTATCGGGTACTTAAGGTCGTTGTCGTCCCGCGACATCGCTACGTTCTCGGGCAGCTTCTCGAACTCGAACTCGGGCGCATGCACGCCCAGGATCACGAGCCCTTTGTCGGCGTACTTGTCGTGCCACTCCTTTATGTAGGGCAGAGTCCGGACGCAGTTGACGCACGTGTACGTCCAGAAGTCGATCAGCACGACCTCTCCCCGCTTGTCCTCGAGGGTGAACGGCTCGGTGTTGAGCCAGCCGTCCAGCCCAACCAGCTCCGGCGCCATGTTCTGGGCGCTCTCCGCGCTGGGCAGAAGACTCGCGGCCTGCTGGGTTGGCTCCGGCTCCGCAGTGGGCTCCGGCGCGGTCGTCGGCTCTGGCGTCGGCTCCGGCATCGGCGTCGGAGCGGTCGTCGGCGCAGCCGTGGGTACGACCGCGGCAGCGGGTTCCGGCTCCTCGGTAGAGCCGCAGGCGACAGCCAGCAGCGAAAGGGCGGCGATCAATGCAACTACGAAAAAGCCTCTTCTCATGTCGTCTCCTTGGGCCCGGCGATTGGGTCTGGAGACCGTGCTCGGTCTCCGGGCCGTCGCTGGGCTGACTCTAGGGCAGGGGACTGCGCCCGGCCGTGTGGGGGCTGGGAAAGTAAACGAGCCTCCGGCTGGGCCGTCTCTAAGGATTAGATGCGCCCACGCCGCTCAAAGTTGCTGGAGGCACGGATGAGCCTGGAATGAGGAGGTTCCTGTGATTAGGCGGGCACACCAGTCTAGTAGCCCGCCTCGTGGCTCACGAGCCGCGCACTCTCCGGACTGTGGCCCAGGCCCCAGGGAGCGCCAGCGCTGCCCCCACCAGCTTCACGGCGTCTCCACCTATGAATGGGTACAGGCCGCCACGTAGCGTCATGTCCAGGACGTTTGCCCCGCCCTGGGACTCGAAGTAGCTATAAAGCCCTTCGTTGTTTGCTATGTGGACTGCGAGCCATGGCAGCCCCACGAGGTAGATGACGATGTTGCCCATCAACATCGCAAGAAGCACGGTGGACCTACGGTCCCAGCCTCGTTCCGCCAGCAGGCCCACTACGCAGGATGCTAGGACGAACCCGACGATGTACCCGCCGCTGGCCATGCTCCATACCAGCCCGTCGCTTCCTGACCATGGCAGCACCACGTGGAAGGTCTTCTCGGCCAAGAATCCGGAGCTCGGAGCGAACACAGGGACAGTGGCCATGCCCATTAGCATGTACAACAACGTGCTCGCGCCGCCACGCCAGCTTCCCAATGCACCCCCAGTCAGCAGTACGGCGAAGGTCTGGCCCGTTATTGGGACTACAGTCGTTGGGAACTTGATGGATATCTGGGCGCACAGCGCTATCAGCAGTGCAAAGCCGACGATTAGCGCTGCGTCTACCGCTATGCGGGTAGCCCGCGACCCCGCCCGGACTTCGGGGAGGATTACGTCAATGAGGACGCGGGGCCGAACCGCAGCTTCCATTTCGTCAGCCTCCTGGAGGAAGTGGTGGCGTTATACTTCCCGCTGCTTGTCGGCAGGGGTGTAGATCGAACCTTCGGGCACCCGTGGCGCTCTGCGCGACCCCCTTAGGGCCGCGGGCAGACCCACGGCCGCAAGCGAGGCAACAGCCCCGCTCACGATGGCGGCTGGACCCTTTAGCAGGAAGTCGCGCCGCGAGTAGTCGTCTCCGCTCTTCATAGTCACGTCGCTCCGCGTCTCGTTTCGGCGCGCATTATAGCAGACGGTGCCTCTTGGCCGTCGTTCCCGCGCAGGCGGGATTCCTGCCCCAGGAACCGTCCCCCACCCAGAGGGGCGGAGGAGTGGGGTTCCCCTCCCAGCCGCGCCGTCGAACCCATTGGCGCTGGGTCAGCACCCGCACTTGATCTGGCCCTCCACATGGGCTTTGCTGCCGTCGGTGGCGTACCCGTCGCGCTTCCACCAGTCCAGCCCGCCGATCAACTCCCGCACCTGGAACCCCAGCGTCAGCAGCTTCAGCGCCGTCTTCGTCGAGGCGTTGCAACCAATGCCGTCGCAGTAGCAGACATAGAGCTTCGACTTGTCGAACCCCTCTGTGGAATTGAAGCTGATCCCCCGGTGAGGAAGGCTGACCGCGCCTGGGATGTGCTCCTCGGCATACGCGCTGCTGGACCGCCCATCTATAACCACGATAGGCTCGCCCTTCTCCAGGGCCTCGTAAAGGTCCGCCGAGTCCATCTCATAGGCCAGCTTCCGCTGGTAGAAGTCCATCTGGTCGATGCTCATTCGGGCCATCTTCCTCCCGGTAGCTGTTATGAGAAACAGCCCAGTTCACTTACGATGTCGTCCCGAGCCCCGAGGGACCTGGGGCGGGGTCGGCTTCGACCTTGCGAAGGGACGACACAATCCTCGTCCACTCATTTGGCCTGCGCCTTGCCCTAGTGACTCTGACTCGCCTTACTGGTTAGGCGTAGCATCGCCCGTAGTAAGCTCGAATGGCAGATCCCGGTCCTCGAATCGCGCGAGGATGAACAGCAGGTCCGACAGCCTGTTCAGGTACCTCAGCACCTCGCCGTTCGGTAGCTCGCCCGCGTCGCTCAGTGCCACCGCCCTACGCTCCGCCGTCCGTAGCAGGCTCCGGGCCATGTCTATGGCCCCAGAGCCCGCCGTGGCGCCGGGCACGATGAAGGCCCGGGGTAGCTTGACCTGCGCCTTCAGGTCGTCGATCTCATTCTCCAGCGCCTCGGTCATCCCGGCGTCGACCGGCTTGAAATACTGCTCCAGCTTGTCCAGGTCCTCCGGCGGCGTCGCCAGCTCGGACCCCACCGTGAAGAGCTCGCGCTGCAGCCTCAACAGCGTCTCCTTCACCCGCGCGTCCTTGCAAAGGGCCCGCGCCAGCCCCATGGCCGATATCGCGCTGTCCAGGCTGCCGTACGCCTCCGTCCTGGCGCTCGCCTTCGACAGCTTCTGCCCGAACAGCAGCGAAGTCTCGCCCTCGTCCCCAGCTCGTGTATACAACGTCATACACAACAGCCTATCACGGCGATGTACAGCTAGTTGCGGCTCTTACCCCTTCTCCCCTCGCGGGAGAAGGCTGGGATGGGGGGGTTCCCTCGCCGTTGCGCCTGCTCTGCGCAAGGTTCCCGGAGTCGAGGATCCATCCCCGGCCCCTGGTGGGAGGTGCCTCCCCCACCTTGACAGACTGAGGGCCCGCCGCTCAATCGATACACGGCAGGCCCTCTCCTCCATCGACTTAGCGGAGGCCGCACCCGGCCCCCGCGCAGCAGATCTACTTGACCTTCACCTCCAGCCGTCGCGCCTTCTTCGCCTCATGCTTGGCGAACCTGACCGCCAGGACGCCCTTGTCATAGCTGGACTCCGCCTTCGCCTCGTCCACCGTGTCCGGCAGCCGGAGCGCCCGGTGATACGACCCCGAGCGCCGCTCCCTGAGCAGGTAGCCGCCCTTCTGGGTCTCGCTCTCCGTCGACGTCTTCCCGTCGATGGTCAACACGCCGTCCTCGACGTTGACCTCGATGTCGCTCGGCTCGACTCCCGGCAGCGAGGCGTGGACGACGATGTCGTCTCCCTCCTCCACCACGTCGAGCGGGATGTGCCAGCGCTCCTCGCTGTTGGCGCCCGCGGGCCTCTGGCCCAGTCCGCGCCACATGCGGTTGATGGCGTCCTCCATGCTCCTCATCTCCACGATTGGGTCCCACCTCTGCAATACCATGTCGTTGCCTCCTTGCTGTACCGTCTGCGGGACTGCCGTCTTTTGGCCTCCGTCCCTTACATGTGGAATTATACAAACAGTGTGCCTAGCCTGTCAATAGACTTATAGTAATCACCAGAAGATAGATTGTGAGTGACACATCAAGTATGCTAGAATCGCCATGAGTCAAACTGCCAAGCCTCCGGCTTGGTGGGGCGTCCGGCACGAGAGAGTAATATGGCTGACTACTACGCGGAGCTGGGCATCGGCAGGGACGCCGATGAGAAGGAGGTGCGCAGCGCCTTCCGGCGTCTGGCGCGCCAGCACCACCCAGACCTCAACCCTGGCGACGAGAGGGCCGAGGAGCGCTTCAAGCGCGTCAACGAGGCCTACGAGGTCCTCTCCGACGATGAGAAGCGCAAAGCATACGACAAGTACGGAGACAACTGGCAGCGCGCCGAAGAGATCGAGTCACAGTTCGGCGCCGGGACTCACCGCACCACGACATCCGCCGGTTTCGGAGGCTTCGAGGACCTGATCGGAGGCTTCCGCTTTGGTAACTTCGAGGGCTTCGGCGCGGGACGGCCTCCCATGGCGAAACTGGAGACCGATGTCGAGGTCACACTGGAGGACGCCTTCTCCGGCTCCCAGCACATCGTCACCATCTCCAGGGGAGGCCAGAACCGCCGCATCGAGGTGACCATCCCACGCGGCGTGGCCAACGGCTCGGTCGTCCGCGTCAGGCCCGGCCAGGGCCAGGAGCTTCTCCTCAACGTCACCGTGACCCCTCACCGCCGGTTCACCAGGCGAGGCGCTGACCTCTACATCGACGTGGACGTGCCCTTCGAGGACGCCATCCTGGGCGGCAGCGTCGACGTGACCACCATGGAGCGGCCCGTCCAGCTCAAGGTGCCCCCGGAAAGCCGCAACGGCCAGAAGATCAGGCTCGCCGGTAAGGGCATGCCGGTCCTTGGGTCCCCGGACAAGAGGGGCGACCTCTACGTCGTCCTCCGCCCCGTCATGCCCCGTGGCCTGACCGACGAACAAAAGGAGCTGGTGAGGAAGCTGAAAGAGCTTGTTTCCTCAACTTCATGACCATGTTGATGACCATGCTAGAATCGACAGGTACCGGTTCCACTTCGGGGAGGACGTGATGCAGACGGATAGAAAAGGCGCGGCGGCGCCCCGGACCATTAAGGCGTCGGAGTTCAAGGCGAAGTGCCTCAAGCTCATGGACGAGGTTGCGGACGGCGGCGGTGAAATCGTGATCACAAAGAACGGTCGCCCAGTCTCACGACTCGTTCCATACAGGGAGAAGCCGGAGAGCCTGTTCGGACGCAACCGGGAGCACATTGAAATACTAGGCGACATCGTCTCGCCCATGCCTGCGGAGTGGTTTGAGGACCCGGAGCGCGATAGGACCAACGAGGATCTCTTCAGGATACGCAGATGATACTCCTCGACACCCATGTCCTGTTGTGGCATGAGCGTGGCGATCGGAGGCTGGGCCGGCAGGCGCGTGGGCAGATTCAGCGTTCGTGGTCGGAAAACGAGGTCGCAGTGTCCGCCATATCATTCTGGGAAGTCGGCATGCAGGTACGCAAAGACCGGCTCGGTTTCCACATTGATATAGATGCTTGGCGCCGAGACATGCTAAGCCTTGGACTCGTCGAGATCCCTGTCCACGGTGCAATCGCCGCCCGGGCAGGCCTGCTGCAGGACATGCACGGCGACCCGGCCGACCGGCTCATAGTCGCCACGGCCCTGGAGGGCCACCGTTTGGTCACAGCGGACCGCGGTATCCTCGAGTGGTCGGGCCGCCTGAGCCGCCTCCGGGCCACCGACTGAACGGGAGGTGGCTGGGTCCATGACGAGCAGCCTGCCATATGACGAACCCTGCTTCGTGATCAGCGTTGCCGCCCGCATCGTCGGCGTGAACACCCAGACCCTGCGCTACTACGAGAGCCTCGGCCTCGTGAGCCCCCACCGCACGCGGGGTAACCAGCGCGTCTACTCCCGGCGCGACGTCGAGCGCGTCCAGCGCATGAGAGGCCTCATCGACGACTTGGGCATAAACCTTGCCGGCGTCGAGGTGGTGATGAAGCTCCTCGACCGCATCGACGAGATGCAGGCCGGCATCGACAATCTCCAGTCCGAAAACCGCCGCCTCAAACGCTTCCTCGAATCCGTCCAGGACCAGCCCTAGACCAGCCTTCAGTCCTCCAGAGGACCCAGCTCACCTACTATGTCGTCCCGAGCCCCGAGGGACCTGGGGTGGGGTCGGCCTCGACCTGCTACGAAAAGACGCCATACCTAGCCAAAAGCGGTCCCCTCCACCTGCCGCATTTGGGTATGCTGACTCCGCACCCTCCCGGCGCAACGTGCCCCGCTGTTTGCGTGTATACTGTCCCCTGATTCGTCGGGCCGCCGCGGGGCCCGCAATATGGGGAGTGCGTAACGAATGGCCGAGGAACAAATGGCCGAGGAACAGGCGCGGGAAAAGGACAACGAGCTCAAGGAGTGGATTCCCAGCCCGGGGGACATCGCGATTCGCCAGGTGCAGTGGGCCTGGATAGTCACGTCGACCCCGTGGATCATCGTGGCGGGCGTGTTCCTAATGCAGGGCTGGCTCGAAGAGATTATGGCCGGCGTCCTGATCGTCATAGTCGTCCTCCCCCGCTTCTTCATGTGGCGGCGCACCCTCTACGGCATCACCGAATCGCACCTGATGTACCAGCGTGGCGGCATCCTGTCATCCAAGGCCTACCCTCTGCCGTACACCCGCATGACCGACGTCAGGGCCAGGTACGGAATCTTCGGACGTGCCCTCGGCTATCAGGGGGTCGATGTCATGATGGACAACGGCGCCGTCGCCACACTCTCCTACGTGCCCATAGTCGCCGGTACCGAGGAGCGCATCCGGGCCAAGATAGTGGAGCACGGCGGCTTCGTCGCGTCCGATGAGTCCCCCGAAGCCCCTGACGGCGACGCTCCCGAACAGCTAGATCAGCCAGGGGACGAGAACAAGGAAAAGTAGCCTCGATGCCCCCTGCCGCTGACGACTTCAAGCTGGTTCGGGCTGGCCTGCTCATCGATGGTTTGGGCGACCCTCCCATCGACCGGGGCGCGGTGCTCACCAGAGGCTCGAAGATCGTCGCCGTGGGACGCGAGCAGGACGTCCAAGCCCCCGAGGGCGCCCCGGTCGAGGTCCTCGACTACCCCTCCGGCACCGTAATGCCCGGCATGGTCGACTGCCACACCCACCACAACGGCTTCGGCGACGGGCGCGCCGGCGACGACCTCGCGACCCTCCCCGACGAAGTCCTCACCCTCCAGTCCGCCCATAACGCCCGCAGATCGCTGTTCACCGGCGTCACCACCATCCGCGAGAACGGCCCCAAGAACGTCACCATGTTCCGCCTCCGCGACGCCGTCGACGAGGGCATCACCGTGGGCCCGCGGATGGTCCTCTGCGGCCGCCCCGTCTCCATCATCGGCGGGCACATGGGCTACTTCGGCTCCGTCGTCACCGGCCCGGTCGAGGGCCGCGCGATGGTCCGGCAGCTCGTGAAGGAAGGCGCCGACTACATCAAGATCACCGCCACCGGCGGCAGCACCCGAACCTCCGACCCGCTCCGGCCGTCCTTCGACGTCGACGAGCTCACCGCCATGGCCGACGAGGCCCGCAAGTTCGGCCGCCTCACCGCGACCCACTGCACGTCTACCCAGGGCATCGTGAACTCCCTCGATGCCGGCGTCGACATGATCATTCACTGCATATTCAAGGAGCCCGACGGCTCCTACGACTTCCGGCCCGACGTCGCCGACCGCCTCGCCGAGCAGGGCGCATACGTCAATCCCACCCTGCACGTACTGAGAAGCCGCGTCTGGTCGGGATTGATAAAGCGCGACGACTCCGGCCTCACCCCGGCCGAGCAGGCCCAGCTCGACGAGGACCGCCGCGGCTTCGACACCGCCATCGAGCACTCCCGCAGGATGCTCGAGCGCGGCGTGAAGATCATCACCGGCTCCGACTCCTCCTGGGGCGACTACCCCCTCGGCAACGCCGTCCACGAGACCGAGTGCCTGCGCATGGCCGGCATGCCCGGCATGGACGCCGTCATGTCCATCACCAGCGACGCGGCCCGGTCCATCGGCGTAGACCACGTCACCGGCAGCCTCGATCCCGGGAAGGCCGCCGACATCATCGTAGTCGACGGCAACCCCGCCGAGGACCTCGACGCCCTCTGGTCCGTCACCGAAGTAATCGCCGCCGGCCAGACAGTCGACCGCGGCTCCCAAAACGCCATAATGGCAACCAGGCAACCCCGCCCGCAGTCCGAATAGTCCCTTCCCCATTGGGGGGAAGGTTAGAGCCTGCCCTGAGCTTGTCGAAGGGATGGCGGCTCCTCCCTTGAGCTGGTGAGAGAAAAATCGTTCGCCCTGAGCCTGTCGAAGGGCAGTGCTAGGCCGACCCAACAGGAGAAAAAGATGGCTGAACGAAACGGCGGCTTCAGGCTCATACGCGCGGCCCGGCTCATCGACGGCTCCGGCGGCCCCCCCGTAGAGCGCGGCGCAGTCCTCCTCGAGGGCGACACCATCAGGGCCGCCGGGCCCGAGGAGACCGTCGTGCCCCCTGAGGGCGCGCCCGTCGACGAGCACGTTTACGAGACCCAGACCGTGCTCCCCGGCCTCATCGACTCCCACGTCCACCTCATCGGCATCGGCGACGGCCGGGCGGGCGACGAGCTCACGACCTTGCCCGACGAGGTCCTCACCCTCCAGGCCGCCCGCAACGCCCGTGCCCACCTCTACTCCGGCGTCACCACCGTGCGCGACTGCGGCGCGAAGAACCGCACGACCCTCGAGCTTCGCCGCGCCGTCGAGATGGGCATCACCCCGGCGCCCAGGCTCGTCCTGTCGGGCCGGCCCATCGCCATCATCGGAGGCCACCTCAGCTACTTCGGCATCCAGGCCACCGGCCCCGTCGAGTGCGTCGCCGCCGTGCGCCAGCTAATAAAGGAAAACGTAGACTTCATAAAGATCACCGCCAGCGGGGGCAGCACACGCACGTCCGTCAAGGGGCCCTCCTTCAACGTCGACGAGCTCACAGCCATCGTCGACGAGGCCCACAAGTTCGGCCGCCACGCCGCTGCCCACTCCACCGATTCCCAGTCCATCTCCAACGCCCTCGACGCCGGCATCGACACCGTGATACACGGCAGCCACATCGACCCCGACGGCGTCCGCCGCTACAACCCCGGCATCACGGAGCGCCTCGTCGAGCGCAACGTCTACGTGAACCCCACCATCCACCAGGGCCGCGAGCGCATATGGCAGCTCGAGCGCAAGGCCCAGACCCAGCTCCTCACCGAGGACGAGCAGGCCACCGTCGACGACTACAACAGCGGCTGGGACGACACCGCCGCCTTCTGGGGCCGCATGCACCACGACGGAGTGAAGCTCGTCGCCGGCTCCGACGCATCCTGGCAGTACTACCAGCTCGGCGGCACCAGCTTCCAGGACGAGATCACCGCCCACGTCGACATAGGCATGTCGCCCATGGAGGCCATCGTCTCAGGCACCGCCGACGCCGCCCGCTCATGCTGGATCGACGACCAGGTCGGCACCATCGAGCCAGGCAAGGTCGCCGACCTACTCGTGGTAGAAGGCGACCCCTCCACCAACATCCGAGCCCTCACCAACGTCACCGACGTATACCAGTCCGGCCAAAAAGTAGACCGCACCAACCTAATCTAGCGGCTCCCCTCTGTCGTCCCGAGGAGTCCCCGACGAGGGACCTGGGGAGGGGTCCCCTCGCCCTGCCGAAGGAGCGACCCGTGAGACGCGGGGCTACCCAACCGTCGTTCCGGCCCCCGAGCCGGAACCCAGAGGGGCGGCGAGGGGCGGGGGCTCTTCCTCCTCTCCCTCGACGGCAGAGGATTGAGGTGAGGGTGATAGGGTCGTTCGTCCTGAGCTTGCCTGTCCTGAGCCTGTCGAAGAGCCTGCCCCGTACTCGATACGGGGACAATGCTCCGCCGGTCGACCTCTCCCTTCCCCCCTGGATACCGGCGTCCGCCGGTATGACGTGCCCCGGCTACCCAACCGTCGTTCCCACGAGGGCGGGGGGCTCTTTCCCCTCTTCCTCGACGGGAGAGGGCTGGGGTGAGGGTGAACTCCCACGCGCAAACGAAAAGGAGGCGGCGCACCAACACGCCGCCCCCTCTACTCACTCCGTCGTTGCCGGGGTGAGGGTGGTCCCCCTCATCCCAGCCTTCTCCCGCGAGGGGAGAAGGGGCAGGAGCCTACCCCCATAACCCCCCTCCTGCCTCTGCGTTCTCTGTGTCCTCTGTGGTGAATCTGCCCGGTCTTACCTCTCGATCGGCGCGCCCACGATCGACCCGTACTCCGTCCACGACCCGTCGTAGTTCCGCACCTTCGGGAACCCCAGGATCTGCGACAGCACGAACCACGTGTGCGACGACCGCTCGCCGATCCGGCAGTACGCGATCACCTCATTGTCCTTGCTCAGCCCCGCGTCCTTCTGGTAAAGCTCCCGCAGCTCCTCGACCGACTTGAACGTCCCGTCGTCCTCGTTCACCGCCTTCAGCCACGGCACATTCGCCGCGCCCGGGATATGACCGCCGCGCTGCGAGCCCTCCTGCGGAAGGTGCGCCGGCGCAAGCAGCTCGCCGCTGAACTCCTCCGGCGCACGCACGTCGACGAGCCCCGTGTTGTTCTCCGTCGTCGCCGTCTCCAGCACGTAGTCCCGCGTCGCGCGGATGCTCGTGTCCGCGTCCGACGCCCGGTACGTCCGCTTCGTGGGCGAGGGCACGTCCGTCGACAGCTCGCGGCCCTCCTTGACCCACTTCACCCGGCCGCCGTTCATGATCTTGACCCTGCGGTGGCCGTACAGCTTCATCTGCCAGAACGCGTACGTCGCGAACCAGTTGTTGTTGTCGCCATAAAGCACCACCGTCGTCCCCTTCGTGATGCCCGACCCGCCCAGCAGGCGCTGCATCTGCTCCCTGCTCAGGATATCCCGCGTCAGCTCGTCGTTCAGCTCCGTCGTCCAGTTCCACCCGATCGCGCCGGGGATATGGCCCTGGTCGTACGCCGCGGTGTCCACGTCCACCTCCACGACCGTCACGCCCTCGTCGTCCAGGTTCTCCGCCACCCAGTCCGTCTCCACAATCGACTCCGGATGCGCCACTCTCGCTGGCATAACTCTCTCCTCCCTATTAAGGTTAATCTCTTCGTCGCTCACCTTAGAAAACCGCGCCATCTATTTCATCCCGTCGTTGCTATGAAGCAGGGTCGCCCCTACTCTGTCGTCCTGAGGAGTCCCCCTGTTCTGTCGTCCCGAGGAGTCCCCGACGAGAGCCTGCCCTGAGCCTGCCGAAGGGGACCTGGGGCGGGGTCCCCTCGCGCTGCATCCCATCAACCGCAGAGGCCGCCGAGCCCCGCCCCGCCTCTTCACCCTCACCCCAACCCTCTCCCGTCAAGGGCGAGGGGGTAAGAGTCCCCGTCCCCGTTTGTTCCACCCTCACCCCAACCCTCTCCCGTCAAGGGCGAGGGGGTAAGAGTCCCCGTCCCCGTTTGTTCCACCCTCACCCCAACCCTCTCCCGTCAAGGGCGAGGGGGTAAGAGCCCCGTCCCCCCTTGTTCCACCCTCACCCCAGCCCTCTCCCATCAAGGGCGAGGGGGTAAGAGCCCTCCCCTCCCACTAACAACTAGAAACTAGAAACTTCCCCGGTCAGCTCCCCGGCATGCCGCAGAACGCTACGTAATCGATCAGCTCCGTTACTGTTGGGTTGTCGCCGCAGAGGGGGCAGTCCGGGTCCTGCCGCACCTTGACCTCGCGGAAGTCCATGTCCAGCGCGTCGATCAGCAGCAGCCGGCCCACCAGCGGCTCGCCCGTCCCCAGGATCACCTTGACCGTCTCGGCCGCCTGGATCGACCCCACCATGCCTGGCAGCATCCCCAGCACGCCGGCCTCCGAGCAATTCGGCACCTCGCCCGGCGGCGGCGGGTCCGGGAACACGCACCGGTAGCATCCCCTGCCCGGGACATACGTCGTCGCGCGCCCGTCGAACATCAGGATGCTGCCGTCCACCAGCGGCTTCCCGCTCAGGTACGCCGCGTCATTGATCAGGTACCGCGCCGCGAAGTTGTCCGCGCCGCTCACGATAACGTCGAAGTCCGCCATCATCTCCATCGCGTTCTCCGACGTGATCGGCTCCTCGAACGCCACCACCTCCAGGTCCGGGTTATACGCCAGCAGCGTCTCCCGGGCCGACTCCACCTTGCTCCGGCCGATGTCGGCGTCGTGGTGGAGGATCTGCCGCTGCAGGTTCGTTACGTCCACCACGTCATAGTCCACGATGCCCAGCGTGCCGATCCCCGCCAGCGCCAGGTAGATCGCCACCGGCGACCCCAGCCCGCCCGCGCCGATGATCAGCACCTTCGAGTCCAGCAGCGCCCGCTGGCCCGCGCTCCCCACCTGCGGCATGATGATATGCCGGCTGTACCGCCGCACCTGGTAGGGCGTAAGCGCCCCCGACCTCGTTTCAGTTGCCGTAGCCATCTCTAATCACTCCTCCAAATCCGTCGTTCCGGCGGAGGCCGGAACCCAGCTCCCCCTTGTCGTCGTTCCTGCGCAGGCAGGATTCCTGCCCCAGGAACCGTCCCCCAGCCAGAGGGGCGGCGGGGTTGGGTCCCCGTCCCCCGTTGTTCCACCCTCACCCCAGCCCTCTCCCATCGAGGGCGAGGGTGTAAGAGCTCGCGCCCTCTCCCCCATAGTCCCTCCCTTACCTCTGTGATCTCTGTGTCCTCTGTGGTAAGACTTCCCTCTCCGCGCCCTCTGCGGTGAAAACTCCCTCTCCGCAGACGCACGGCGCCCACATCGAAACAGAAGGGAAAAAACCGCCGCGGGCCCGGCCGGGCGGCTAGCCGCGCTCGGCGATGCCGCGTGCGGAGCTCGTACACGCGCACCGGCCCCAGGAAGAACCCCTGGAACAGGAGAGCCCCCCTGAGCGCCCCTGGGAAAAAGAACCCCTGGCGCAGGAGAGCCCCCCTGGGCGCCCCCGGTAAAAGGAGTCCCTGCCGGCGGTCTGGCTGTACTTACCTTTATACATAAGCATACGTGCGTGAAAACCCGCTTCCATAATATACCACACCGCCTGCCCGCCCCCCATCCTATCCCGAGCCTGCCCTGAGCTCGTCGAAGGGCTCGTCGAAGGGCCTGCCCTGAGCCTGCCGAAGGGTTCCGGCCCCCGAGCCGGATTCCTGCCCCAGGAACCGTCCCCCACCCAGAGTGGCGGCAACCCAATCGTCGTTCCGGCGGAGGCCGGATTCCTGCCCCAGGAACCGTCCCCCACCCAGAGGGGCGGCAACCCAATCGTCGTTCCGGCGGAGGCCGGAACCCAGAAGGGTGGATGGGTGGGGTCCCCGTCCCCTTGGTCCCACCCTCACCCCTTCGACAAGCTCAGGACAGGCCCAACCCTCTCCCGTCAAGGGCGAGGGGGTAAGAGCTCGCGCCCTCTCCCCCATAGTCCCCTTCTTGACCTCTGCGCCCTCCGCGCCTGTCCTGAGCTTGGCTCTCCTGAGCTTGACGAAGGGTCGAAGAGCCTGCCCCGTACTCGATACGGGGGCCCTCTGCGGTGAATCTCCCGTTCCGATTCCTGATTCCCCATTCCCCAATCCCACTTCCCCATTTCCCCCAAAATCCCTCTCCCTAACTCTGTGTACTCTGTGCCCTCTGTGGTATAATCCCGCGTAGGTGGAATCTATCTGACGAGGACATGTGCCAGATGCTTGACACATGGCTAATCGGATGATAATGTTCTGCCATCCACGTTTAGGCAAAGTGAGGGTTCGTATGTTCAACAGACCGTTCAACACAGTTTTGGCACGTCTGGGCTTGGTCGCCGCTGTATTGGCGACCCTTTTGATCCTCGCACCCGCGGCCTCCGCGGCCGACACTGAGGTTGAGTATCCGGAGAATTCCACGCATGCCGTGGCCACCTTCAGCGCCATGGACCAGGACGGTGACCCCATCGTGTGGTCCTTGGGCGGGGCTGACGAGGACGACTTCATGATCGATGAGGGCGTGCTCAACTTTAAGAGCCCGCCTAACTACGAGAGTCCGAAGTCGGCTTCTGTCGGCACGCGCGAGGACATGAACGTCTACAACGTGACCGTGCAGGCCACCGGCGGCTCTCACACCGTGCAGGTGACCGTCACCAACGTGGACGAGGACGGCTCGATCAGCTTCGACGGACTTGGCCAGTTCCAGCCGCAGGTGGGGCGGAACCTCGAGGCCGTTTTGAGCGATCCTGACGGCGGTGAGACGGACGAGCTGTGGCAGTGGTCCAAGTCCATGGACATGGAGACCTGGATGGTCATCGACGGCGCAACGACCGCCAAGCGGTCGCCGGCCGAGGACGACGAGGGCTACTACCTGCGCGCGACCGTCACCTATACCGACCTGTTCGACTCGGGCAAGGTCGTGTCCAAGGTGACCGGGAACAAGGTCGAGGAGAGGACCGTGTCCAACGCGGCCCCCTCGTTCGACGACCAGGACGACAGGTTCGACGACCCTGAAACTACGGGCACCACGGAGAACGAAGGGACCCAGGTGAACCGGTCGACCGCCGAGAACTCCGCTTCCGGCACTAACATAGGTAAGCCGGTCTCGGCTACCGACTCTGACGGCGACATCCTGGTCTACTCGCTGAGCGGAACTGTAAGTATAGGTGGAGCCGATGTAGACGTAACCACCTTGTTCAGCATCGTTCCGGCCTCGGGTCAGTTGAAGGCCAAGGCCAAGCTGAATTTCGAGGGTGGCACGACGGACAACCCTACCGACAACCTGTACAACGTAACGGTGACGGCGACGGACCCGTCCGGTGCTAATGAAGAGCAGGTCGTCACGATCACGCTGACAGACGTGAACGAGGCGCCCGCCTTTGAGGACGGCGACGACACGCCGACGGTGCTGAATGTCGTGGAGAACTTGACCCAACTCCGCACGGGCGCTGATGGCACCACTAACTTGGAGGCTGACGCCTACAATGCGGACGACGAAGACGTGGGCGATCCGGCGTTCCCTGCGGAAGACAACGCCACCCTGACTCTGGCCGGTGCCGATAAGAAGTATTTCGAAATCACCGACGCCGGCGCGCTGACCATCATCGACGACGACACGGCCACTGCGGACGTCGACGAGAGCCACACGCCGAACTTCGAGAAGAAGAGTTCCTACTCGATAGCGATCGTGGCCACCTCCGGCGAGGGTGACCGTACGCGGAGGGCGAGGCTGGACGTTACCGTCCACGTGATCGATGCTGAGGACGAAGGCTCGGTGACCCTAAATGCTAGGGAGCCACAGGTGGGCAGCACGGTCGTCGCCACGGTCAGCGACCCCGACGGAGGAGTCAACCTCACCAGGTGGACTTGGGCAACGCAGGCTGCGACTGGTGACCCGCTTGTATGCCCTGCCGCCGACGCAGGCGCATGGGATACCGTGACTCCGGACGTGACATCGGGCGCCTACACACCGAAGACTGCCGACGTCGCCAGTTGTCTGCGGGCGACCGCAACCTACACGGACGACATCGCGGGGAATGTCGATACCAACGACGACGCAGCTATCAATACTGAGACGGTGCACAAGGTCTCGGAGAAGCCGGTGCAGGCAAGCGAGCCTGACAACAGTGCGCCGGTGTTCCCCGACCAGGACCTGACCACTCAGGGCGACCAGTCTGACACGGCAAGCCGCTCGGTGGCCGAGAACATCGAGGGCGAGCCGGTCGGAGGGCCCATCTCAGCCACCGACACGGACGGCGACGCTTTGCTCTTCACCCTCAGCGGTGACGATGCGGCCTCCTTCAAGACCGACAACAACGGTCAGATCACCACGAAGGTTAAGCTGGATTACGAGACGAAGGACGAGTACATGGTGGCGCTGAAGGCGACCGACCCATCGGGCGCGTCGGACACCATCATGGTGACCATCACCGTCACGGACGAGAACGACAACGCGGAGATAACCGGCTCCACGGCGGTCGACTACGACGAGAACGGCACGGACCCGGTCGCGACGTTCAGCGCCATGGACCAGGATGGCGACGACATCGTCTGGTCCCTGGGCGGAACTGACGAGGATGACTTTATGATCGATGGCGGCGTCCTCTCCTTCAAGAAGGCGCCCAACTACGAGAGTCCGGCATCGGATTCGATCGGCACGCGGGCGGACAAGAACGTCTACAACGTGACTGTGCAGGCCACAGGCGGCACGCACGCGGTGGTCGTGACGGTCATAAACGTGGACGAGAACGGATCGGTGAGCTTCACCGATCTGGGCCAGGTCCAGCCGCAGGTCGGCAGGAGCCTGGAGGCCACGCTGAGTGACCCGGACGAAGGCGAGACCGACGAGGTCTGGCAGTGGGCTCGGTCTATGGACATGGAGACCTGGACGGACATTGACGGCGCTACCTCGCAGAAGCGGGCGCCGGTTCCGGCCGACGAGGGCTACTACCTGCGTGCATCGGTCACCTACACCGACACCTTCGGCCCGGACAAGACTGCTTCCAAGGTGACTCCTAACAAGGTCGAGGAGAGGACCGTGGCCAACGCGGCGCCCTCGTTCGACGACCTGGACGAAACTACTGGTGATCAGGCCGAGGACCCGAACGTCATAATCGTGACGCGGGATGTGGACGAGAACACGCCTTCCGGGACGAATATAGGCAAGCCGGTTTCCGCTTCGGACGGTGACAACGACGTACTGGTCTACACCCTGAGTGGCAACGTAGACATAGGTGGTACGGCTACAGCCGCAACTAGCTTGTTCGGCATCAGTTCGTCGACCGGCCAGTTGAAGACCAAGGCGGCGCTGGACTTCGAGAACACAGCAGGTAACCCGACGGGCAACGATTACGCGGTTACGGTTACGGCCACGGACCCGTCGGGTGCGTCTGCTATGCAGACTGTGACGATCTCGCTCGAGGACGTGAACGAGGCGCCAAAGTTCGACGCATCGACGGATGCAGGGATACAGGATCCGCCGACGACTCTGAATGTTGTGGAGAACACGTCCCAGCTCCGCACTGGCGCTGATGGCACCACTGACTTGGATGCTGCCGCCTACAATGCGGACGATGAGGACGCAACCCAGACGCTTACGGGATCCCCAACGCCTGCAGAGACTGAGGCCGACGCGGCACTTTCTTTGCATGGCGCGGACGCGAAGTACTTCGCGATCACCGACGCTGGCGCGCTGACCCTCGTGGCCGACAACCCGGATACCACGGCTGTGGACGACCAGTACGAGCCAAACTTCGAAAGTAAGAGCTCGTACTCGATAACCATCCAGGCTCAGTCTGGCTCGGGTGCCCGGACGCTTAGGACCAGGCTGGACGTGACCGTCCACGTGATCGACGCGGAGGATCCCGGTTCCGTGAGTCTGACGGCCAGGGAGCCGCAGGCAGGGCGGACGGTGGTGGCCACGCTCAGCGATCCGGACGGCGGCATAATCCTGACGACTTGGAAGTGGGAGAGGGGCGACGAGCTTGCCGATGATGTCACTAACTGCGATAGCCCTGGTACTTGGGCCGAGGTGTCGCCGAGTGTGTCGTCGGGCGCATACACGCCCAAGGAGGCGGACGAGGACAGGTGCCTGCGGGCGACTGCCACGTACACCGACAACATCGATGGAGATGGGCCGGCCGACCATGACGCCGACACGGGCACGGATGGACTCCAGGTAGTGAAGGTTTCGGAGAAGCCGGTGCAGCTCAGCGAGCCTGACAACACCGCACCGAAGTTCCAGGACCAGGACCTTACGACCGATGGCGACCAGTCGGACGAGACGACCCGCGAGGTGGACGAGAACAAGGCCGATGAGGAGGTCGGAGGGCCCATAACCGCCGTCGACGAAGACAACGACGCGATGATCTACCGCCTGAGCGGCGACGACGCGGCGTCCTTCAAGACGGACAACAACGGTCAGATCAAGACGAAGGTCAAGCTGGACTACGAGACGAAGAGCATGTACGTGGTAGCGCTGACGGCTGAGGACCCCTCGGGCGCGTCAGACAGCATCATGGTCACCATCATGGTGCTCGACGGTCCCGACCCGGCGGTCATCACCACAGGACCTGCCGCAGACAACCCGCCGGCATTCGACTCGGACTCGCTCAGCCGGAGCGTGAATGAGAACCAGCCTGTGGGGACGGCGGTCGGTGCCCCGGTGGTGGCGACGGACGATCCGGGCGACACGCTGACGTACTCTGACAACTCGGACTACTTCGACATCGACGAGAACGGACAGATCACGACGACGATGATGCTGGACCACGAGAGCATGGACAGCCACACGGTGGTGGTCACGGCCACGGACGCCAATGACAACACGGGTACGGTCACAGTGACCGTCGCGGTCGGCGACATGCACGCGGGTTGCACGGTCATGGACAACATGGGCCTGACCAACGACTGCGAGGCGTTGCTGGACGCGAAGGAGATGCTGGGCGGATCGCTCGACTGGACCGAGGACAATCCTCTGTGGGACTGGGAAGGCGTGACGCTGACAGCAGACGAGCCCAGGCGGGTTACCAGCGTCTGGCTCCGTGGCAAGGAACTCGACGGCATGGTCCCGGCCTCGCTGGCCAGGGTTGAGATGCTGACTGTGCTGAACCTGCACACGAACGCGCTGACGGGCGAGATTCCGGACCTGAGTGGTCTCGCTCTGACGCAGCTCTACCTGTCCAACAACATGCTGACGGGCGGTGTGCCGGAGTGGCTGAACGGCGAGATGCAGATGACGGACCTCTGGCTCTGGAACAACATGCTGAGCGGGTCGGTCCCCGATCTGAGCGGCATGACGAGCCTGAACCAGTTGAAGCTGCAGAACAACATGCTGGACGGCGGCCTGCCAGGTGGTTCGATGCTGCCGGGTAACGCAAGCATGATCCTGCTGCAGTACAACGACCTGGGCGGCGATCTGGCGGACGCAGACCTGAGCGGCCTGAGCGTGAGGACCCTGTGGATCCATGGCAACGGCCTGACGGGTGAAATCGATCCTTCGATGCTGCCTATGAGCGCGACGAACCTGAATCTGCGGGAGAACAGCCTGAGCGGCGGTGTTCCGGACATGACCGGACTGAGCAACCTGGTGTTCCTGAGACTCGGTGATAACCAGCTGGAGGGCTCGGTGCCGGGCAGCCTGGGCGACCTGGCGAACCTGGAGAAGCTGCAGCTGCAGAACAACCAGTTCACCGGAATCGACGCTGGGCTGGAGAACGCGGCGGACACGCTGACGCAGCTGTACCTGTCGGGCAACAACTTCGCCACGGGCACCTGCCTGATGGGCGACCTGGCGGATGTCGAGACCAACGACTTCGACGATGCCGGCCTGGCAGCCTGCCCATAAGCCTGTCCTGAGCTAGACGAAGGGACGAACCTAGACCGCGGCGGCCGAATCGAAACCGGCCGCCGCGGGCAACCAACCGAAGACCCCAACACAACCTAACCGAGACCCAAAAGCAAGAGCGCCGCCGGACACCAATACCGGCGGCGCTCTACTTTTGCCCGAGCCTGCCCTGAGGCTCTCCTGAGCTTGACGAAGGGCTTGTCGAAGAGCCTGCCCCGTACGCCGATACGGGGGTCGTTCCGGCCCCCGAGCCGGATTCCTGCCCCAGGAACCGTCCCCCACCCAGAGGGGCGGCGCAGACGCGGGGTTCTCCCTTCTTACCCCCTCTCCCTCGACTCTTACCCCCTCTCCCTTGACGGGAGAGGGCTGGGGTGAGGGTGAAGGGGCGGCGCGGGGCTCTTGATCGTCGTTCCTGCGGAGACAGGATTCCCCCTCATCCCCGTATCGAGTACGGGGCAGGCTCTAACCTTCTCCCGCAAGGGGAGAAGGGACCGACCTCTTACCCCCTCTCCCTCGATGGGAGAGGGCTGGGCCTGTCCTGAGCCTGACGAAGGGGTGAGGGTGGACTCCCTAGAACCCCGAGATGACCTCCACCTCCACGTCCACGACCTCGTACTCCCCCTCGCCCCCCTCGATGTATCCGACCACGGCGTCCACCGCCTGGCCCGCGTGGGCCGCGGAGTTCGACACGGCCGCGATGCCCAGGACCGCCGACTGGTGGGCGTCGTTGCCCCCCACCTCGGCGATCGCCGCGTCGAACCGGCTCCGGACCCGCCCGCACAACGATCTGACGACCCGCCGCTTCCCCTTCAGGTCCCGGCTCGCCGCCAACCGCAATGTCACCTTAGCCACGCCCACGTGCATGGGGGGATTTAACCACAGAGTGGGATTGACCGCAGAGGGCGCGGAGGACGCAGAGGGAGACTATGGTGAGGGGGGCAACACTATCGTCATTCCGGCCCCCGAGCCGGAATCCAGTCCCCGGGTGTGGGAGGCGGGGCTGGGACTGGATCGGGGAGAGGGGACTGGATACCGGCGTCCGCCGGTATGACGGGCCTTGGGGAAACGCCGCGTGCACCCGGCCCCTCTGGGTGGGGGCTTTCGCCGGAACGACGATTGGTGTTGCTCGGCGGAGCACTGTCCTTCGACAGGCTCAGGACGAACGATTGGGGAGCGTCAGGGCGAACGGCGGGTCGCTGCTCGGCGGGGTCTGCGGTTGAGTCGGCCGGGGTGTCCGTGCTATGCTGGGATGCAGGTCGGGGTGTGGCGCAGTTTGGGAGCGCACCTGCATGGGGTGCAGGGGGTCGCTGGTTCGAGTCCAGTCACCCCGACCAGCCCCACCCCCCTTTTCGTGACGACTCAGGACAGGCCCTTCGGCGCGGGCGGACACGTGGGTCCGCCCCTACGATAGGGGAGTCACCCTGATCCGCTGGGGGACGGGCGGGTTTGAAACCCGCCCCTACGGTAGAGGGGATTGCTGCATGGGAACGTTCAAGGCCCACATGGGTGTGAGTGACGGCAATGGCGGGCCGACCCAGTGGGTCGATGCCCTGGTGGACACTGGCGCCACCTACACCGTGCTGCCGGACTCCATGCTGCGCGCCTGCGGTGTGTACCCCAAGGAGCACCTGCTGTTCGCGCTTGCCGACGGGCGCGAGATGCTGATGCCGGTCAGTGATGCCGTGCTGCGCATTGACGACAGGGAGATCCCCAGCCGGGTGGTGTTCGGAGAAGAGGGGCAGTGCCTGCTGGGAGCTACGACGTTGCAGACCTTCGGCCTGATAGCCGACACGACCCACCACAAGCTGGTCCCCGCACCCACCCTGCCACTCTAGGGCTACTCAATCGTCGTTCCCGCGCAGGCGGGAACCCAGAGGGGCGGTGTGGCTGGGGGCTCCCCCTCTTCCCCCCGAGGCGGAAGATTGAGATGGGGAGAGGGTCGTTCGGCGGAGCACTGGCCCCGTATCGAGTACGGGGCAGGCTCTTCGACAGGCTCAGGCCGAACGGACTTAGGGCAGGCTCAGCACGAACGATGTGGAACGGGAGGGCGGGTTTGAAACCCGCCCCTACGCCGAGGGAGAGCCCCCGCGCACCGCGCCTCTGGATTGGGGACAGTTCCTGCTCGCAGGAATCCGGCTTTCGCCGGAATGACGATTAGAGCCCCTCCACCAGCGCCGCCCGCACCAGCTCTATGGCGTTGAGGCTCATGCGGGTGCGGTCGGGGCGGCCTCGGCCGGCCATGTTGTAGGAGCGCCTGCGGAAGCCGCGGCCGTCGGTGATGGAGAGCACGGTGCGGCCCCGCGCCAGGTTCTCGGCGGTGTCGGCCGGGTCCTGCACGCCGTGGACGGCCAGCCCCAGGCCCGCGCCCGAGCGCGACCTGACGGCCCAGGCCAGCTCGTCGGCCAATGCGTCGGCGTCCCACAGCAGCGCGTCGGCGTCGTCCGGCCGCCGCGAGTGGGCCAGGAGGCGCCGCACCGCGTCGGGCCCATTGCCGGTCACGCCCTCGACGAAGCGGCCGGGGTCCGCCTCGAGCAGGCGCTCGGCGACGAGCCCGCTGGTCAGGTCCTCGTAGACGGCGATGGTCGCGCCCGCGCCGGCCAGCTCGCGGCCAACGGCGTCCTCCATGGTCTCGTCGTCGACGGCGAAGACGTGCCGCCCGAGCAGCCGGCGCACCTCGGCCTCGACCGGGTCGATGAGGGCGGCGGCCGCGGCCTCGTCGCGGGCCTTGGCGGCGATGCGGACGTCGACCTGGCCGGGGTGTGCGAGCACGCCGACGGTGGGGTTGCGCGAGTCCGCGATGAGGTGGCCTATGCGGTCGTCGACGGAGCTCTCGCCCATGTCGGCGACCTTCAGGACGCGGTAGGCGATCATCTCGTCGAGCTCGAAGGCCTCGCGCAGGTAGGGGATGACCTCGTTGTCGAAGAGCCACTTCATTTCGAAGGGCACGCCGGGCAGGGCGATGACGACGCCGCGCGGGTCCTGGACGATGAAGGAGGGCGCGGTGCCGTTCGGGTTCTCGACGGGGATCGCGCCGTCGGGGATGTAGGCCTGGCGGGAGTTGTTGGCGGTCATGACGAGGCCGCGCCGCTGGAATCGCCGCTCGATCTGGTCGAGCAGGCCGCGGTCGAGCACGAGGTCGCGGCCCGTGACGGCGGCGACGGTCTCGCGGGTGAGGTCGTCGCGTGTGGGGCCGAGCCCGCCGCCGGTGATGACGATGTCGGACCTGCCGAGGGCGCGGGCGATGACGTCGCGCATGCGGGCGGGGTTGTCGCCCACGGTGGTCTTGAAGTAGAGGTCGACGCCGACGCCGGTGAGGCGCTGGGCCATCCACGCGCCGTTGGTGTCGACGATCTGGCCGAGCAGGAGCTCGGAGCCGATGGATACGATCTCTGCGCTGGGCAAGTCAGGCCTCCCTTTCGCGTTCGATGAGGTCGCGCGCGACGGGCAGCAGGTCGTCCGCCGCCCTGCGGCACTCCTCGACGTGCGGGAACCCGGAGAGTATGAACTCGTCGATGCCGAGCCGCCAGTAGGCCAGCAGCTCGTCCGCGACCTGCTCGGGCGTGCCGACGAGGGCGGTACCGCAGTTGACGCGCACGGTGGAGATGCCGTTCCAGAGCCGGCCGCCGATGCGGTGCCCGTCCGCCTCGCGGAGCTGCGCCGCCTGACCGGCCATGGGGGTGCCGGCGAACACGGCCTGGCGCTGTCCCTTCACGACGGCGTCGGCGCGGGATATGAGGCCGGCGGCGGCGTCCCAGGCCTCGGCCTCAGTGCTGCGCACGACGAGGTGGGTCCTGAGCCCGTACGAGGGTGTACGCCCAGCCGCGGCGAACTGGCCGTCGGCAGTGTCGAGCAGCTTCGCGATGGCGTCGCGGGGCTGTATCCAGGCGAGGAAGACGTCGGAGTGCGTCCCGGCCAGGCGCAGGGCCGCTGGGGACGCGCCGCCGAGGTAGAATCGCGGCCCATCACCGACGGGGCCGGGCGATGCCAGAGCGCCGTCGAGCTTCACGAATTCGCCGTCGAACACGACGGGCTCGGGCTTGCGCCACAGGGCGCGGCAGGCGGCGATGAATTCGGCGGCGCGCTCGTAGCGGGTGGCGTGGTCGATGGACTCGCCGAGCCGCTCGAAGTCGCCCTGGATGCCGCCGGGCACGATGTTTATGTCGAGGCGGCCGCCGCTGATGCGGTCGAAGGTCGCGGCCATCTGCGCGAACAGGCCGGGGGATATGAAGCCGGGCCTGACGGCGACGAGGAAGCGGATGCGGCTGGTGACGGCGGCGAGGGCGGTGGCGGTGGTCCAGGTCTCGGCGAGGGGCGCGCCCTCCTCGAACAGGCCGTTGGCAAACCGCGTTGGAATCAGCAGCGAGTGGAACCCGCAGGCCTCGGCCGTCTCCACGACGGAGCGCAGGTACTCGAAGGTGGGCGGCCGCTCGGCCCTGCGCGTGCCGATGTGCGCGCCGTCGCCGTCGATGGGTATGAACCAGTCGAACCGAGGCTCAGGCCGCGCGTTATTCATCGCCACGAATCCGCACCCTGTCTGCTTCGACGATCCACAGACGCTGGTCGATCTGCTCGGTTCCGAGCAGTGGCAGTGCTTGCTGCAGCACTTCCAGCAACCTGGGCTTGCTCTGGTCGGGCACTCTGAACACCATAATGCCTGACGTGCGGTCAGGCGGGTACACCTGTATGTTGGAGAAGTCCAGGTCAAGCGTGACGAGTACAAGGCCCTCCGCACTACACACGTCTGCTATCGCGTTGTCCGGCTTGCCAGCTAGTCCCTGATCTCGTACGCTCACGGCCTCGTACCCAGCCTCACTCAAGAGGACTGCGGTTTCCTCGGGCAGATTCTCGTCGATCTTGAAGCTAGGCGGCCGGCTCACGTGGTGGTCGTCACAACCCTCTCTCGGGCGAGCTCGGCTGCGTAGGCGATTGCCGCCCGAATATCCTCTCGCTCGAGACCTGGGTAGCTGTCAAGTATCTCTTCGACCGGAACGGAAGCTGCGAGGTTGTCCAGGATGACGGACACCATGATCCGCGTGCCGCGAATGCATGCCTTTCCGTGGCATATCTGGGGGTCGATGGAGATTCGTTCCAGGAGGTCCATAATCCGGCCCTCAGCCGTGCTTTTCGCGCAGCAGGGCGGCGCCCCTGCACATCGCGGTGAGCTTCAGGTACGCCTCGTCGAGGTCCATGGGGTTGATGCTGGAAGGCGCGAAGCCGCAGTCGGGATTCAGGGACATGCGGTCGGCGGCGACGTACCTCATCGCCGCCTGGGTGCGCTGCACGACCTCCTCCGGCGTCTCGACGTGGGTGTCGGTGTGGTCGATGACGCCGAGGCCGAGGACCTTGTCGTCGGGGAAGTCCCTGAGCGAGACGATGCCGCCGGCGTCGGGCGTGGCGAACTCCATGGCGAACCGCTCGACGCGCATCTCGCCCAGCCCGTCCATGATGAGGTCGTATGGGCCGGACGTGCCGTGCTTGCGGGCGAAGTGGGCGTGGCAGAGGTGGACGCTGATTGGCACGCCGTCGACGGCGTCGGCGACATCGTTCACGCACTTGACCGACAGCTCGATCTCGCGGTCGATGTCGGTTATGCCGTCGCGCTTGCGGAAGTCAGGGTCGACCAGCAGCCCCAGCCAGGGCTCGTCGATCTGGATGGCGTCTACGCCGAGGCCGGCGAGGAGCTTCGCCTCTTCCCTGATGATTGGGATGCAGGCGTCCATGAACTCGTCGCGGGTGCTGTAGGCGCCCGAGGAGTGCCGGGCGCTCCACAGCCTGCAGGCGACGGTGTAGGGCGAAGGGATGGCGACTATGGTCCTGGAGTCGGTGTGGCGGCGCAGGAACTCGGCCTCGGCGCCCGCGAGGGGGCGCTTCTGCTCCATGCGGCGCACTACGGCGGGATAGGTGAGGGTGGGGGTCCTGCCGCCGGCGCCGGCCATGAGGAGGTCGTGCTCGAAGCCGTCGACGGCCTCGGCGAAGACCTTCACGTAGCTCTCCCTGCGCCACTCGCCGTCGGAGATGTAGTCGAGGCCGGCCTTCTCCTGCATCCTGATCGCCGACGGGATGGCGTCGTCGAGCATCTCGTCGGCTGCTTCGGGTGTGACGCGGCCGGCCTTGCGGTCCTCGACCAGGTCGCGCACCCAGAGGGGCCGGGGGAGGCTGCCGACTACGAGCGTGGGGAACTGGTCGTCGCCGAAGTTCCTGTAGGTCGCCCGCATCGAGCCGCCTACTGGACGGTGATGGTGCCGACCATGCCCTGGGTCTCGTGGGGTATACAGACGAGCTGGAAGGTGCCGGCGCGGTCGAACTTAAAGTTGAACTCCACCGACTCGCCCGCGTCCGACGCGGCGTCGATGCCCAGCTCCTCGACCGTAAAGGTGTGGAACTCGGTCTCGGACTCGATGACGAAATTGATGGAGTCGCCAACGCTGAAGGTCAACTCGCCCGGGTCGAAGATGTATGCCCCGCTGCCCGCCTCGTCCCTGAGTCTCACTTCGACCTGCGTGCCCTCCGGGTCCGGGGGAGCCAGCGTGGTCTCGACGATTGGGGCGGCGTCGCCCGTGACGTAGGAGGCCATGCTGAGGGCCACGAGGTTGGCCGGGGCAGGCCCTGGCGGGGGAGGGGAGTCCTGAAAGGCGATGGCGTTGGTGCCGGATGACGCAGCGCAGCCGGCGAGGATGATTAGCGAGATGGCGGCGACGATTGGAAGGGCAGCTTTGCGGGGCATGTACTTGAGGGGCCTTGCCAAGGAGTACCTCCACGGGCAATTGCGGATTTCGACCAGTGATATTGTAGCGGGAGCGTGCTCCATGTTCAATCAGCCCGGCGCGCCCGGAGGCGCGGGATGTCGCCTTGCCCGCGTGGGCGGGGCGTGATTACAATGGCGCCTCGAACCAGGCACCGCGAAGGAGACGGAGCGATGAGAATTCTGACAACTGGTGCGGCGGGGCTGATAGGCGGAGTGCTGAGAGACAGGCTGACCGGCCACGAGCTGTGCGGGATCGATGTCGAGCCCGTGGAGGGGTTCGAATCGGCGATAGGCGATGTCTCCGACTTCGATTCGATCCGCCCGCACCTCGACGGCGCCGACGCGGTGATTCACCTGGCTGCGATCCCCTCTTCGAGCGCCCCGTGGGACAGCGTGATCGGCAACAACATCATCGGGACCTACAACGTGTTCGAGGCGGCGAAACAGGCCGGCACGGGCCGGATCGTGTTCGCGAGCTCGAACCACGCAACAGGGATGTACGAGCGCGACCATCCCTACTCCGCCATCGTCGCCGGGCGCTATGAGGGTCTGGAGCCAGGCGGCTTCCAGAGGATTGACCATCGGATGCCCATCCGCCCCGACGGGTACTACGGCGTCGCCAAGCAATACGGCGAGTCGCTGGGGCGCTACTACTTCGATGAGTACGGGATCGAGTTCGCGTGCCTGAGGATCGGGACCTTCGCACGGAGCAACAACCCACTCGGCGGCATCCGCGCGTTCGCGACGTGGTGCTCATACGGGGACCTGGCTCAGCTCGTCCAGAAGTCGCTGGACGTCGAGTCGCTGGGGTTCGAGATCTTCTACGGAGTGTCGGGCAACACCTGGCGGATCTGGGACATCGAGCACGCCCGCGAGCGCATCGGGTACGAGCCGCAGGACAACGCGGAGAACTACCGCGCCGAGTTCGACGCCTCAGCCTGACGAGCCATACCGGTAGAGCGGAGAATTCGGCATATGCCGCGACGGAATCCTGGATCGGTGAGGGACGGCGACCTCCTTTGGGAGCCGTCGGCGGAGCGCATGGCCGGTTCGAACGTCAGCCGGTACATGGCCTGGCTCGCCGCCGAGAGGGGCCTGCGATTCGACGGGTACGACGACCTGTGGCGGTGGTCTGTCGACGATCTGGAGGGGTTCTGGGCATCGATCTGGGACTACTTCGATGTCGCGCCTGGTTCGCCATATGAGAGGGTGCTCGAAGACACCGTGATGCCCGGCGCCCACTGGTTCCCGGGCGCGACTCTCAACTATGCCGAGCGCGCTCTGAGGAGACGGGACGACCATATTGCGCTAGTAGCGGGATCAGAGTCGGGGCTGTTGACGTCGTTGTCGTACCGCGAGCTGCGCGAGAGGGTTGGGGCCGTGGCCGAGGGGCTGCGTCGGCTGGGCGTGGGGAGGGGTGACAGCGTAGCAGCCCTCATGCCGAACGTCCCCGAAACGGTAATCGCGTTCCTGGCCGCATCGAGCCTGGGGGCCATCTGGTCTACCTGCTCCCCGGAGTTCGGAGTGACGAGCATAGTCGACCGCTTCCGCCAGATCGAGCCGAAGGTGCTGCTGGCTGTGGACGGCTACAGGTACGGAGGGCGGGCGTTTCCGAGGCTAGACGCAGTGTCGGAGATACAGGCCAGGCTGCCGGGACTGGAGCGCACCGTGGTGTTTCCATTCCTGGCCGACGACCCGGATCTGGGCGCGCTCGAATCGACGATGCTGTGGAGCGAGCTCGAGTCGGAGCCGTGCGAGCTGACTTTCGAGCGCGTCCCGTTCGATCATCCCCTCTGGGTACTATACTCGTCGGGGACCACGGGCCTGCCCAAGCCGATTGTCCAGGGGCACGGCGGCATCCTGCTCGAGCACCTCAAGGTGTTGTCGCTGCACATCGAGATAGGGCAGGGCGACCGCTTCTTCTGGTTCACGACGACCGGGTGGATGATGTGGAACTTCCTGATCGGCGGGCTGCTGCATGGAGCGACGGCGGTGCTGTACGACGGCGATCCGTCCTACCCTGACATGAACGCGCTCTGGAGGTTCGCGGATGAGGCGGAAGTGACGTACTTCGGGACCGCCGCGCCCTTCATATACGCATGCATGAAGGCCGGAGTGGAGCCGGCCCGCGACTTCGACACGTCGAGGATCAAGAGCCTGGGATCCACCGGTTCGCCCCTGTCGCCCGAGGGGTTCGCATGGGTGTATGACAAAGTGGGGCCCGATCTGCTTCTGGGGTCGTTCAGCGGCGGCACCGACCTTTGCACGGGGTTCGTCGGCTCGTGCGACCTCCTGCCCGTGTACGCCGGGGAGATCCAGTGCCGCTGCCTGGGTGCGAGCGTGGAAGCGTTCGACGTGGATGGGCAGGCAGTCGTCGACGAGGTGGGCGAACTGGTCATCACCCGGCCTATGCCGTCCATGCCCATATACTTCTGGAACGACGTTGGGAGACGCCGGTACCACGAGAGCTACTTCAGCCTGTTCCCCGGCATATGGAGGCACGGCGACTGGGTCAGGGTGACGGAGCGAGGGACATGCGTCATATACGGGAGGTCGGACTCGACGCTGAACCGCGGCGGCGTGAGAATGGGGACCAGCGAGTTCTACAGGGTCGTCGAGGGTATGGACGAGGTGCTCGACAGCCTGGTGGTCGACACGGGCGGGATCGAGGGAGGTGGTCGGCTGCTCCTCTTCGTGGTGCTGCGCGAAGGTGTCGAGCTGGACGATGTGCTGCGCACGGCGATAGTGCGTCGCCTGCGCTCCCAGCTATCGCCGCGCCACGCGCCGGATGAGATCTACAGTGTCGAGTCTGTTCCCAAGACGCTGAACAACAAGAAGCTGGAAGTTCCGGTGAAGCGGATACTGTCCGGCGAGTCTGCGGCCCAGGCCATCAGCATGGACGCGATGAGCAACCCGGAGTCGCTCGACTTCTTCGTGGGGTTAGTGGAGGGGACGGGTAAGCGATTCGCCGTCTGAAGAGGGGAGGGCGGGTCTTGAAACCCGCCCCTACGGCCAGATTGGGCGAGATCCCCCTCATCCCAGCCTTCTCCCGCCAGGGGAGAAGGGGTAAGAAGCCCGCCCCGCCGGGGCTAGGTACCCGATTTCTCGGGAACGACGAAACAGGTTGTCAGGAGACCCGGAAGCGGTCGAGCAGGTCCATGTTGAGCTCGAAGCCTACGCCGGGGCGGTCGGGGACGGTTACGTAGCCGTCTTCGTCGGGCTCGAGCCTTGGCTGGAACATCTCGGCCCTGAGCGGGTCGACCTCGGTGGGGTAGTACTCGAGGAACTCGCCGTGCGCCACGCCTGCGGCCAGGGGGAGCTGGAGCTCCTGGCAACCGTGGGGGGCTATGGTTACGCCGCTGTCCCGTGCCATGTTTGCGACCTCGAGCCCTACGTCGTACCCGGGACAGATGGTCACGTCGACGTTCAGAATTGAGGCGCCCCTATTGTCCAACAGGGTGCGGAAGTGGGCGGTGGTGTAGCCGTTCTCGCCCGTGGCGATCTTGATGCTGGTGGCCTCGGCCAGCCGCCGGTGGCCCTCGTAGTCATGTATGGGCATCGGCTCCTCGAACCAGTAGACGTCGTACTCTTCGAGGGCGCTCGCGAAGCGAAGGGAGGTCTCGAGATCGAGTGCACAGTTGGCATCGACCATGAGCACCACGTCGGGCCCAACGGCGTCTCTGGAAGCCTCGACGCGCTTCATGTCCAGGTCGAAGCCCGCGACCGGGTCGCCGATCTTGATCTTGACGGCCGAGGAGTGAAGCTCCTCCACGTTGTACCGGACCTCGTCCTGCAGCTCGCTCAGTCCCTTGCCCTCGGCGTAGTACCCGCCGGCAATGTAGGTCCTGATCCGCTTCTGCGCTCCGCCAAGCAGGCTGTGGACCGACCGGCCCTCCACCTTGCCCCTGATGTCCCAGCAGGCGATGTTGATTGCCGCGAGGACTTGGGTGTTGAGGCCGGCCGGGCCGAGGATCTTGATCAGGTTCTTGCCGAGGGCGTCGACGACCCCAGCCGTGTCGAGCGGGTCACGGCCGACAAGCAGGGGCCTGAAGTAGTCCACGTAGCCGGGCATAAGACCGAGGGGGCGCTCGGCGGCGGTGCCGCCGTTCCAACCCACGCCTGTGACGCCCTCGTCGGTGTATACGGTGACCTTGTGAAGACGCCCGGGGCCGTACAGGTGGTTGCCGTTCCAAATGGCCGGCCTGTCCCACTTGAAGACCTCGCTGGTGACGTGGGTTATCTTCACGCGGTTACGCTGCCGGGCGCTTGGCCTTCTGCTTCCTCGGACGGCCGGGCTTCTGCCGGCCTCGCGGGACCTCGAAGTGGGCCCTCACGCTCTGGATGTTCTCTACGAACCCGCACTGGAGGCACTGCACGTAGTCGCCGTACATGTCCCGGACTCGCATCACATCGCCCTTGCATCTCTCACACGCCTTGAACTGAATCATGACTACCCAGCAACCTCCTTCTAGCGGTTTGGAGGGTCTTACGAATTCCTCCACCGAATTCCAGTGTACCGCATCATGACGAATTTCGTCAACCCGTCGGGAAGGGCGACTTACCACAGGGGGCACAGAGGACGCAGAGAGGGAAATTGGAATGTGTCCCTTTCCCCTGGCGCCACTTTGACGAGCACAGTGACAAGGAGCCTACGCGCTTCATCGGGGATCGTGTTTGTGTCCAAGGATTCCAGATTCCTCACTCCGCTGGCGCTGCGTTCGGAATGACATTGGAAGGTTTCGACTCAGTGAGATGGGGCTGGCTCCGGGGCATCTCGCATGGGTTGAGTGGGTGGGGTATGATGGACGACATGGGACGAGGTGTATTCTCGAGTGGGTGATGGGCGGGAGAAACTGTTGATAGCTACCCGCAACTCGGACAAGCTGAGCGAGCTGGCCTCGTTGCTCGCTGGCGTGCCGTTCCGGTGCGTCTCGCTGGACGACGCAGGAATCAGCGACGAAGTACCGGAGACCGGCTCGACGCTGGAGGAGAATGCGGCCCTCAAGGCGACCGGGTACGCCAGGCTCAGCGGAATGCTGACCCTGGCCGACGATACGGGGCTCGAGGTCGACGCGCTTGGCGGGGAGCCGGGAGTGCGGTCCGCCAGATACGCACCCGGTTCGTCACAGGACCGGATCGATCTGCTCCTGCGCAACCTGGAGGGCGTGGACGCCACGGACATGACGGCCCGGTTCCGGTGCGTCATTGCGATCACCGGGCCCGACGGGTCTCCCGACTTCCACGAGGGGGTGTGCGAGGGGCGGATCGTGCGTGAGCAGCGGGGCACCGGCGGGTTCGGCTACGATCCTGTCTTCCTGCTGCCAGAGCTGGGGAAGACGATGGCGGAGCTGACGCCTGACGAAAAGAACCGGGTAAGCCACCGCGGTATAGCCGCGCGTAGAGCCGCTGCTGCCCTGGAGTCTATGAACGGGTCGCGTATAGCATCATGATCGCAGACACGCTCGGCAGACCGTTCAGAGACCTACGAATTTCGGTCACCGACCGGTGCAACTTCCGCTGTCCCTACTGCATGCCGGCGGAGATTTTCGGGGAGCGTTACGAATTCCTGCCCAAGGCCGAGCTGCTGACCTTCGAGGAGATGGAGCGGGTGGCCAGAGTACTCGTTGAGCTTGGTGCGCAGAAGATCCGCATAACGGGCGGCGAGCCACTGGTCCGCAACGAGGTGGAGAAGCTGATCGCCGGTCTCGCGGCCATACCGGGGCTCGAAGACCTGACCATGACGACGAACGGGTACCTGCTGCCACGGAAGGCCGATGTACTGAAGGCTGCCGGCCTGGGGCGCATCACGGTAAGCCTGGACAGCCTGGACGACGAGGTCTTCCGCGTGATGAATGGGCGAGGCTTCGGGACGGCCAAGGTGCTGCAGGGGATCGAGGCCGCTGAGAGGGCCGGGTTCAGCCCGATCAAGATCAACGCCGTCGTGCGGCGGGGTATGAACGACCAAAGCATCGTCGAGCTGGCGAGGTATGCGCGGGACCGGGGCCACATAATGCGCTTCATCGAGTACATGGACGTGGGGACACTGAACGACTGGAAGATGGACGAGGTCATACCGGCCGAGGAAATCGTGTCCGCGATCGACGCCGAGATGCCGCTGGATCCTGTGGAGAGCGCCTACCGGGGCGAGGTGGCCGCGCGGTACCGCTACCGGGACGGCGGGGGCGAGATCGGGGTGATAGCGTCGGTGACGCAGCCGTTCTGCGGCGACTGCACGCGGCTACGGCTGTCGCCCGAAGGCTCGATCTACACGTGCCTGTTCTCGGGCAAGGGCACGGACCTGCGGGGCCCGCTGAGGAGCGGCGCGACGGACGAGGAGCTGGCGGGCATCGTCACCGGGGTATGGAGTGTCCGCACCGACCGCTACTCTGAGATCAGGACGGCGATGACGGCGCCCCGCGAGAAGGTGGAGATGTACCACATCGGGGGATAGGCAGGCACGTCTTCACGTTGACGCTTGCCGGGCCGGGTTGCTACGCTGGGGTTCAATAGAGGTGGATGTGAACAGCCAGGGGGAGCGGCATGGCTACGACGAAACAGGGCACCGACCAGTCTGAGGGAGACTCTGCAGTTCCCAAGAACGGGACTGGGCGGGAGGTTGCCGAGGACGAGATTGACGCGGAGATCGCATTGGCGGCGCTCGCGGAGATCGAACGGGACCCAAGCCAAATCGTTGGTGGTGAAGAGTTAGAACGCAAGCTCAGAGAGATAGTGGGGTAGGGCCTGCCTGAGCTCGTCTACAGGAGAGCAGCCCTCCGGGGACTGGAGGCCGTCGAGCCCCGGCAACGCCGCCGGAACATAGAGGAGAAGATTAGAAGCCTCCTCTATGACATTCAGCCGCGCGGCACCCGAAAGCTGACCAATTTCAGCTATAGGGGCAATCCAATCTATAGAATGCGTGTAGGGGACTACCGCGTCTTGTACTGTACCCTCGGCCCAAGTCTTGTGGTTCTCGACATTGGGCACCGGCGAGAGGTCTATCGAAGGTTGGGCTGAGGGCGCCGACGCTGCACCAGAGCGGGCAGACCACCCCAGAGACTCTCAACAGATCCCGGGACCTCCCCAACGGGCCTACTCGGTGTTGGCCGGGGTGAGGCTGGAGGGCTCGTGGCGGAAGGCGACTCTGAGGGCTATCGCCTTATGGGCGCTCTACGGTTACCTGCTGGCCGTGCTGGGAGTAGTCGGCTTCGATGGCGATATAGAGGCTCACGTCGGGCGGGAGATCGAACCGCACTCCGGACTGGATGGACTCGAGCCTGACCCGGCGCAGGAGGTTGTCCTGCTCGCCTATCCACAGGTATACGGTGTCGATTGGAAGGTCGGACTGGAGGGCGCCCTGAACGAGGAGCACAGGGACGCCGTCCAGGGTGTCGCTGGCCACGGTGAGATCGGAGAGATTCTCGGGCCCTATTACAGTGAAGTCGAACAGGGTGGTAAGGATACCCGGCTCGCCTGTGGGGTTTTGTACCCACTGGTTCGTCTGGGGGTCGAGCTCGTACTCGGCGCCGTCGACCCTCCGTGACTCGAACGGGATAGTCGCCGAGAAGCCGGAATCGTTGATCTCGATGGTGCCGACCGTACGGTTGTCACCGCCCAGAACTCCGGCGCCCTCGAAGGTCTGCCGCATGACGCTGTTCTGGGCGTCGGGACTGTCCTTGATGGTAACTTGGCCTACGACGTGGGCGGAACCCGCGGCGGTCATGGCGTCGGCGTACGCGATCAGCACGCTGTCGTCGGTGAGCGGCTCGCCCGCCTTGGGCGCAGCCTGCGAGACGGACTGGGACGGGGCTTGCAGGGAGGGCTGGACCGGAGGGGATATCTCAATGTCCTTGCCATAGTCGAACAGGGTCATGGCGAGCTTCATGCTGCCTATGTCGCCGAGCCCCTCGGTGATCTGGCCCTCGGGCGGGGTGATCTGTCCCTCGGCCTCGATGCGGGCTATCAAGTTGTCGGGCACCCTGACCCAGAAGGTGTAGATCACCTCAGAGCCCTCGATGTCAGCCATGGCCTGTATGACGTGATGGTCGACGCCGTCGATGGTCTCATTCCTGACCAGAGCTACGCTGCCAAGCTCCTCCGTGTCCAGGTCGATGAACTCGGCGGGGTTTGCCACAAGTGAGCCGGAGCTCTCGTCGACGGACCATGCGCCGGTGGTGGGGTCCTTGATGTACATCTTCTCGCCGGTGTCGACTATCTCGGTCTCGAATGCCAGGAAACCGAGGTTCATGCTCATCTTGGCCTGGATCATGTTCGGCGTCTTGAGGTCGCCCGCGATCTTGATTGGGAGCTCGATTTCGGCCCCCTCCGCCTCGACGGTCAGTACGACGTCCATATCGAAGCTGAATGCCTCTAGGGCGGACGTGGAGGTTACGGCGATCTCCAGCAGCTCCTCAGGGCCGTAGAGGCCGGCCGTCGTTGTCCCGGCTGGAGTTGCGGCCGGTTGGGGGGCCGCGACCGGAGTGGGGGTCGGCGCCGGCGTAGGCTCGGGCGTCGGGCTGGGCGCCGGCGTAGGTGTCGGAGGCACAGGAGTGGGTGTCGAGGTTGGAGCGGCGGTTGCAGTCGGTTCGGGCGCAGGGTCGCCGCCGCAGGCAGCGATGATGGTGACAGCGAGCACAGCGGCAAGAATCAGTGTCGCCCTGGAGCCGTGGGATTTCAGACAGCCGCCGCCTATACGAAACATGCTCACCACCTCCGCCCTGAAATTGCGTCCAATTCCAGCCTAGCCCCGATTCGAATACGGCGCAACGATAATCGACTTCACGGTTCTCCGAATTCAGGCCGTGACGACGACGACGCGGGGTAGACCGGCCAGATCGAGGCGGTATGAGACGACCCCGCCGGGGAATGCGGCTGCGGCAAGGGACATGACGGGCCGGAGCTGGCGCGGGTCTATTTCCACGAGCATCGATCCGCCAGGGTTGAGTGCGGGTGGGGCCTGGTGGAAGAGGCGGCGAATGACGTCGAGCCCGTCAGGGCCACCGTCGAGGGCTTCGACCGGCTCGCGGCCGATCTCCCGGCCGAGTCCCGCCAGCTCGTCGGTCATGACGTAGGGCGGGTTGGAGGCTATGACGTCTACGGGTACGTCCAGAGGGTCGAGCAGGTCCCCATGTCTCAGATCGACGCGGCGGTCGACGGCGTGCTTATGGCAATTGTCCCTTGCGACGCAGAGGGCCGCCTCGGACGTGTCGGTTGCGTAGACCCTGCAGGACGGCAGGTTGACGGAGGCGGCCACGGCGATTGCGCCGCTGCCGGTTCCCACGTCGGCGATGGTGATGCCGGGCCGGTCGCGGCCGAGCTCCAGGATGGCGTCGACGAGCAGCTCCGTCTCCTGGCGGGGTATCAGGACGGCGGGTGTGACGAGGATGTCGAGGCCGTAGAACTCGCGCCGGCCGAGGATGTAGGCGAGGGGCTCGCCCTGCTCCCGGCGCTCGACCAGGGTATTCGCGAGTCCGAGAGTGGTGCGCTTGGGGTGCTCTTCCAGCGACGCGAAGAAGGCGGCGCGGTCAATGCCAAACGCATGGCGGAGTATCACCTCGGATTCGAGGGCTGCGTCTTCGATGCCCGCGCTCTCGAGCCGGGAGCGGGTCTGCGTCCAGGCCGACCGCAGCGTCATCGGGGTTACGGGAGCCGGGGAGGGCGGGTTTCAAACCCGCCCCTACGTGTGGGACAGGTTGGCCGGCTCATTCCGAAGATGTGACGGGGTTCACAGGTTGGACTCGCTGAGCTTGCGGCTCTGCTCGTCGGCGATGAGTGCGTCTATGAAGTCGTCGATGTCGCCGTCGCACACGAGGTCCAGATTGTGGCTGGTGAGCGAGATGCGGTGGTCCGTGACCCTGTTCTGGGGGAAGTTGTAGGTGCGTATCTTGGCCGACCTGTCTCCCGTGCCAACCTGGGAGCGCCGGGCGTCGGTGATCTCCCTCTGCTGCTTCTCGATCTCCATCGCCAGGAGGCGCGACCTGAGGACCGACATGGCCTTCTGCTTGTTCTTGAGCTGGGATCGCTCGTCCTGGCAGACGGCCACGATGCCCGTCGGCAGGTGAGTGATCCTGATAGCCGTGGCGACCTTCTGGACGTTCTGGCCGCCGTGGCCGCTGGAGTGGAAGACGTCGATCTGGAGGTCATCCGCGTCGACTTCAACGTCGACCTCCTCGGCTTCCGGGAGCACCGCGACGGTCGCTGCGGAGGTGTGGACGCGGCCGCTCGACTCGGTGACGGGGACGCGCTGGACCCTGTGGACGCCGCTCTCGTGCTTTAGGCGGCTGTAGGCGCCTTCGCCGTCTATCTTGAAGACGATCTCCTTGATGCTGCCGAGGCCCGACTCGTTGCTGTTGATGACGTCCATGCCCCATCCGCGGCGCTGGGCGTAGCGGTTGTACATGCGGTACAGGTCCGCGGCGAAAAGGCCCGCCTCGTCGCCTCCCGTGCCGGCCCGCACCTCGACGATCACGTTCTTCTCGTCATTGGGGTCACGCGGGAGGAGTGCGACGCGCAGGTCGTCTTCCAGTGCCTCCCTGCGCTCCCTGAGCTCGGCGACCTCCTCACGGGCGAGGGCGGCCATGTCGCGGTCGGACTCGTCGCGGGCGAGGGCCGTCGCCTCCTCCATGGCCTCCGTCACCTTCCTGTACTGCGACGCGAGGCCGGCGACGTGCTTGAGGGAGGCGTGCTCCTTGGCGAGCGTCTGGACGCGTGCGTAGTCGACCGAGACCTCGGGGTCGGCCATGAGCCTCTCGATTTCGTCGTAGCGCCTCTCTACTGAGGCGAGCCTGTCCAGCATCTGCGTTCGCTCGTGGATCCAGGTGAGGAGTGAGGTCAAGTATAGCAGGAGGGGTCAGTGTCGATGAGAAGGATGTCCCAGTTCCCATTCGCTCCCGGCCCCCACGCGGAAGGGCGACTCAGCGAGTCGCCCCTACGTACATGCAGCCGGCTCTCCATCTCGTCAGATTTGTGCGGTTACGAGCGAAAGCGACCCGTGATCTCGTTCAGATAGATGTGAGACGGGCGAAGTTGTAAACAAACAAGAAAGGGACCATCCTTTGGGTGAGAACAATCCGAAGGAGGTCCCTTCCATGAGGGTAGTAGGACTACCCAGGTCATTCTACCAGCTTGCCAAGACGAGTCCAGGAGACCTGCCTGGCGAAGCTCAGGAGCGATTGCGCTGGGTGAGCTGCTGGCAGACGCTGAGACAGCAGGGGCTGACCAGTTCAGGGGCTGCAGAGGCTCTGGGGCTGCCCCGGTCCACCCTGTACCGGTGGGACAGATCGCTCAGAGAGTCAGGGCCGGAGGGTCTATGCACCAAGAGCCGTCGTCCTCGAAGGGTGCGACAGCCTACGTGGAGTCCCGAGTTGTCCCAAGCGGTGCTGGAGCTGAGGGAGCAGTATCCCCGCTGGGGCAAGGACAAGCTGGTGGTGTTGCTGACCCGTCAGGGATGGCAGGTGTCCACATCGATGGTGGGCCGGATACTGACTCGCCTGAAGGCCAGTGGCATACTCAAAGAGCCGGTACGACATGGCCTGCCTGTACGCAGGCAGGCCCGCAAGCGTCCCTACGCGGTTCGCAAACCCAGAGAGTATCGTGCCAGAGAGCCTGGGGACATAGTCCAAGTGGACACTCTGGACATCCGTCCCCTGCCAGGCGTGGTGCTCAAGCACTTCACCGCAAGGGATGTGGTCTCACGATGGGACGTGCTCGAGGTACACACCAGGGCAACGTCCACGCTGGCGGCCCAGTTCCTCGATTCTATGCGGCGACGGTTCCCCTTCCCTATCAAGGCCGTCCAAGTGGATGGAGGCTCGGAGTTCCAGGCCGCCTTCGAGTCTGCGTGCCAGAACCACGGCATCATGCTCTTCGTACTGCCGCCGCGCTCACCCAAGCTCAACGGCCATGTGGAGAGAGGTCAGCGCACTCACACCGAGGAGTTCTACGAGCTGTATGACGGCGACGTCGAGATGATCCCCCTCAACCGAGCCCTCCTGGGGTGGGAGCGCGTCTATGACACGATCCGACCTCACCACTCGCTGGACGGACTCACTCCGGCCGAGTATCTTGAGCAGCACCATCCAAGCTTGGTCTCAGCTCCTCTGTCTCATATGTACTGAACGAGTACAACCCGTTGACCGGTCGGGTTGGGCGGCAATAGAATTCGCGGCAGCAGAACGGCCAGGAGCATCCAGATGACTAATGACACGGTGAGGGTTGCGGCGGTGGCGATGCACAGCGAGATGGGGGAGCCGGAGGCGAACCTGTCGCGGGTGGAGGAGTGGACGAGGAAGGCCCACGCGGAGGGCGCGGGCTTCGCGCTGTTTACCGAGGAGTGCATCACCGGGTCGATGAACAAGTCGGACCTGACGGTGGAGGAGGTCCACGAGATCGCGCGGCGGGCCGAGGGCATGGCGCTGCCGTTCCTGGAGCGCCTGTGCGCCGAGCTTGATATGACGCTGATCGTGGGCACGATCGAGTCTGTGGACGGCGGGCTGAAGAACAGCGCCTACATCGTGGGGCCTGAGGGGCACCTGGCGACCTTTTCGAAGGTGCACCTGCCGGGCAGGGAGAACGACTGGTTCATCCCTGGTGACACCCTCCCGGTGGTGAAGTCACAGGGCTGGACGTTCTCGGTCGGCATCTGCTTCGACGGGCGGTTCCCCGAGCTGTTCCGGACGGCGGCGGGCCACGGGGCCGAGTTCTTCCTGCTGGCGGTGGGCTCAAGCGGCATAGACGAGCTGATAGGCCCGGGCGACGACCAGACCGAGCAGGCGAAGTGCCACAGGGACCTGTCGATGAGGTACATGCCCTCGCGGGCGGTGGACAACGGCATGTACATCATCAAGGCGAACCAGTCGGGCAAGAGCGGCAACGCGTGGTTTCCTGGGCTGGCGATGGCGCTGGACCCGGAGGGCGACCTGATCGCCGAGCACCTGCCGGACGAGGGCATGATCGTGGTGGACGTGTCGCGAGAGGCGGTACGGAGGGCACGGGCGTCGATGGCCTGCACGGTGGACACGGCGAGGCCGGAGGTGTACAGCGATCCGGTGCTGGTCGGGTAGGCCGTTCCGAAGAACGGCGTAGGGGACGAGAGGCTAAGATACTATCTCAATCTACCTGCACTGGTGAGCACTGCCCTTCGACAGGCTCAGGGCGAACGATCCTTGTATAGTCCCGTTCGTGCTGAGCTTGTCGAAGCACTCTCTTGAGATAGCTACTAGGGTGCGGCCAGGGCCTGGAGCAGCTCGTCCCTGCCAAGCTCTCTCTGCTCGCTGTGCGCCAGGTCCCTTAGGGCCAGCTTGCCCGACTCGAGCTCGCGCTCGCCTATGATGACCGCGTGGGTCGCGCGTATGGAGGATGCGTAGCGCATCTGAGCCCTGAGGCTCCTCCCGGAGGGCGCCAGAACCGCCGCGAGGCCGCGCGACCGCATCTCCGAGCTCAGCCCGAAAGCGGCCTCCTTGGCCTCGTCTCCAACGTGGGCCACGAGGACCTTCGTACCCGCGGCGCCGGGGGCGGCGACGGCCTGGGCCTGCAGGTTCAGGATGATCCGCTCGATGCCGGCGGCGAACCCGATGCCGGGCGTGGGGGCGCCGCCGAGCTGCTCGATCAGGCCGTCGTACCTTCCGCCTCCCAGGATGGTGCCCTGGCTCCCGCCGCCCTCCGGGACGATCTCGAAGACGGTCCTGGTGTAGTAGTCGAGGCCGCGGGCGAGGCGGCTGTCCAGCCGGTAGGGGATGCCTAGCCGGCCGAGCCATCCCAAGAGGTCCTGCCAGTGGCTGGCGCACTCCCCGCACAGGTAGTCGACGCTGCGGGGAGCGGAATCGATGGCAGGCTGGCACGGCTCTTCCTTGCAGTCGAGCAGCCTGAGCGGGTTGGACTGCAGCCGCCGCCTGCAGTCCTCGCAGTCCTCGTGCATCACGCCGCCGTGCTGCGACTCGAAGTAGGCCCTCAGGGCGTCGATATAGCCTGGACGGCATGCGGGGTCCCCGATGCTGTTGAGCAGCAGGGTGAGGCCGGTCAGGCCCGCGCCCTTGAGCAGGCTCCAACCGAGCTCGATGATCTCGGCGTCCACGGCCGGGTCGACGTCGCCGATTGCCTCGGCCCCGAACTGGTGCAGCTCCCTGTAGCGGCCCGCCTGGGGCCGGTCGTACCGGTACATGGGGCAGATGTAGTAGAGCCTGACCGGCTGGGACCTGTTGTGCATCCCGTGCTCGAGGTAAGCCCGGCAGACGGGGGCCGTTCCCTCGGGGCGCAGGGAGAGGAGGTCGCCGCCGCGGTCCTCGAAGGTGTAGGTCTCCTTCTCGACTATGTCGGTGGTCTCGCCGACGCCCCTGACGAAGAGGGCCGCGTCCTCGAAGGTCGGGGTGTCGATCCGGTCGTAGCCGAACGCCTCCGCGGCCCGAGATGCGGCGCCCTCGACGAAGCGCCAGTAGGGCTGGGCCTCCGGGAGCAGGTCGGTGGTGCCGCGGGGCGCCTGGAATGTCCGGTTAGTCATCGTGCCGGCTCAGGAGCGGGGTTGGTTCGAGCAACTAGAGTAGCACACTGCCTGCGCCGGGTTGCCGCGGATTGGCCGGGGCCACTGCGGTCGACAGGCGCCCGAGTGCGGGAGTGCTTCGGCCGATCCTGCCCCAGGGAAATGGATGAGAAACAGCGATGCAAGCTAGCGATAAGGTAGCTGGTCACTCCATGTTTCAGTATTGATGAGAAGGGTGTCCCGGCTCCGATTCGCTCACGGCCCAACGTGTAAAGGGCGACTCGGCGAGTCGCCCCTACATGCCCACGCCTACCTACATGCGACGGGCTTCCCGTCTCATCAAGTCTGAGCAGGTACGTAAGGACCACTTGTGGAGAAATGGCGACGCTTCTGGATGAACGGCCGCGTGCCATCGGCTATACTTGAACACACCGTGGGCAGAGGAGAAGGCTTTGGACTTGGTTGAGAGCCTGATGGAGCGGGCCTCCGAGTACCTGCCCGAAGAGCGCGTCAATGACGTGCGCCGGGCCTATGCATTTGCCGACAAGGCCCATGCGGGCCAGGTGCGAAAGTCGGGCGACTCCTTCATCAGCCACCCCCTCCAGACCGCCCTGTACCTTGCCGACATGAAGATGGATGCGGATACGCTGTCGGCCGCCCTCCTGCACGACGTCATAGAGGACTGCGGAGTCGCGTACGAGGAGCTGGACAGCAAGTTCGGAGGCGAGGTCGCAAAGCTCGTCGACGGCGTGACGAAGCTGAACAACACCGATCTGCTCTCCGAGACCCCCGAGCTGGAGCGCCCGGAGGGCTCGCAGGACGACCAGGTCAGGGCCGCGACTGTGCGGAAGATGCTGATGGCCATGGCGGAGGACGTCAGGGTCGTCCTGATCAAGCTGGCGGACCGGCTCCACAACATGCGGACGCTCAAGGCGCTGAGCGAAGACCGGCGAAAGGTCATCGCCCAGGAGACCCTCGACATATACGCGCCCCTGGCTCACCGGCTGGGGATCTGGGAGATCAAGTGGCTCTTGGAGGACCTGTCCTACCAGCACCTCGAGCCGGACAAGTATATGCAGATCGCGGAGCTGGTCAGCTCCAAGCGCGAGGCCCGGGAAGAGTACGTGGACCGCGTCAAGTCCATCCTGGAAGCCGAGCTGGAGAAGAACGGGCTGAAGGGGGAAGTGAAGGGGAGACCGAAGCACTTCTACAGCATTGCCAACAAGATGGCTGCCTACAGGGCCCAGAACAAGACGGTAGACGAGATATACGACCTGTTCGCCCTTCGGATCCTCGTCAGCGACGTCAAAGACTGCTATTCGGCACTGGGGGTGGTCCACGCCAGGTGGCGACCCCTCCCGGGCCAGTTCGACGACTACATAGCCAATCCCAAGGACAACCTCTACCAGTCCCTGCACACCGCCGTGCTGTGCGAGGACGCCCTGCCCGTGGAGATACAGATCCGCACGCACGAGATGCACCTCCTCGCGGAGTACGGAGTCGCTGCGCACTGGCTCTACAAGGAAGGGGCGCCAGCGGACGAACAGTTCGAGAAGAAGATGACCTGGCTCAGGCAGCTTCTCGAATGGCAGCGCGACGTGAGTGGGGCGGAGGAGTTCGTCGAGTCGCTCAAGACGGACGTGTTCAAGAACCAGGTGTTCGTGTACACGCCGAAGGGCGACCTGAAGGAGCTGCCGACGGGGTCGACTCCTCTCGACTTCGCCTACCGCATACACACGGAGGTAGGCCACAGGTGCATCGGCGCCAAGGTTAACGGAAAGCTGGTGCCGCTGAACTCGAAGCTCCAGAACGGCGACACGGTCGACATCATGACCAGCAAGACCGTCAGGGAGCCCAGCATGGACTGGCTCAACCCGAACCTGGGCTATGTCAACACGACCTCGGCTCGGGTGAAGGTGAGGCAGTGGTTCAACCGCCAGGCGCGGAAGGCCAGCATAGAGCAGGGGCGCGACCTGTTCGTGAAGCAGATGCGCCGGCTGAACACAGACCTCGATGACCTTGAAGTGGCCAGGGTCATGGGCTTCGACGCCACCGACGACTTCTTCGCGGCTCTTGGCGGCGGCGACATCACGATATCCGACGTCGTCAACAAGCTGTCGACCCAGGAGGTGACGCCGCAGCAGGACCAGCTGGTAGCCCTGCCGACCACCGGACCGGCGTCGGGCGTGCAGGTGCTGGGGGTGGGCGACCTCCTCACCAGGATGGCGCCGTGCTGCAACCCGATCAGCGGCGATACCATCATGGGCTACATAACGCGCAACAGGGGCGTGACCGTACACAGGGAGGAGTGCCCAAACATCGTCAACGAGCAGGAGCGCGAGCGGCTGGTCAAGGTTACGTGGGGCGAGACCCAGACGCTCTACCCGGTGCGCATCACTATCGAAGCCTGGGACAGGGTCGGCCTGCTCAGGGACATCGCCTCGCTCGTCTCAGAGGAGAGAGTGAATATTGCCGCCTGCGTATCGGAGGAGGCCGACGATATCAGCGTCGTGTCACTGACCGTGTACACCGATGGGACAGACCAGCTAAGCCGCCTGATCTCCAAGCTGGAGGGCGTAGAGGGCGTAATCCGCCTATATCGAGCCAAGACGCTGTCTCCGGTGGCTGCATTCCGGTAGGCGGACGTAGTAGACTAGTAGGAACTCAGGGGAGGGTGCGTTTGAAACCCGCCCCTACGTCGGGACACAAGACCTGGAGGACGAGGGAAGAATTGCCAGCAGACCGATCAGCAAGAGTATCCGAGAACAGGCGCAGGATGAAGGCGCCCCTGCGCTCGAAGGCCAAGACGCTTGTCACCAAGGCCAGGCGGCTCATCGAGGATGACGAGGTGGAGTCGGCGGAGTCCGTCGTGCACGAGGCCGTCGTGGCCCTTGACAAGGCCGCGAAGAAGGGCGCCGTTCACCCGAGGAACGCCGCCCGGCGCAAGTCGAGGCTCATGAGCAGACTCCACAAGGCCGGCGCCTCCCCCTCATCCTAACCTCCTCCCGCCAAGGGAGAAGGGACTCCACAGACACCCCTTAGGTCAGTCTTCAGACTCGAGGGCGGACTTGGCGGCGTTGAAGAACTGGTCCATCAGCACGCGCGAGGCGCTTCCTATCAGCCTCTGACCCACGCGGGCGATGAGGCCGGTCACCTTCGCCTCGCCCTCCACGTCCAGCCGTGTGCCGCCGTTCTCCGGGGTGAGGGTGATGAGCCCCGTGCCTGAGGCCGACGAGCCGGCGCGCTTGCCCTCGCCGGACATCCTGAAAGAGTGCGGCTCATCGATGTCATAGATCCTCACGGTACCCGTGTATGTGCCGGACACGGCCCCGATCCCGGCCTTGAGCTTGACGGCGTAGGAGCCTTCGCCGGTCTGCTCCATCTGCTGGCAGCCGGGGATGCAGCGGGCCAGCAGCCCGGGGCTCATGAGCCCCTTCCACACATGTTGAGGATCGGCATCTACATGGTACGTGCCCTCTACCTTCATGGCGGCCTCCTGGACTCGACAGGGATATCGTACTAGTTTCCGGCTGGCCGGTCATGCCCGGTGGGTAACTATTCAGGGTCGGTGAGGCGTGGATGTGCCGGCTCCAGTTTGCTCGCGGTCCAGCGTGGTAGGGCGACTCGCCGAGTCGCCCTACCAGTGCGACGGGCTTCCCGGCTCAGCAAGTTTGAGCTGGCGCGCCCGGATTGAGGGGCACTTGACCGGAGTTGGGGTCACAGATATAGTGGGGCGCAATCCACCGGCGCGTGGGGCGCTGGTGGTTTTCCGTAGCAAGGCTCGCTATGGATTTCTGATTTCAGATGGAGGGAAGCGAAAGGAGGCAAAGTCCCGTGAATGTCCAAACGAAGATCAACATCAACGGGCAGGACTACGAGGCCGAGGTCGAAGCCCGTACACTTCTGGTGCATTTCATCAGGGATGTAGCAGGCCTGACCGGCACGAAGGTCGGGTGCGACACGAGCCAGTGCGGCTCGTGCACGGTGCACATGGACGGCGTCGCCGTCAAGGCGTGCACGGTGCTGGCGGCCCAGGCGGACGGCTCGTGCGTGACGACCATCGAGGGCCTGGCCGAAGACGGAAACCTGCACCCGCTGCAGGATGCGTTCTGGGCCAAGCACGGGCTCCAGTGCGGCTTCTGCACTCCGGGCATGATCATGGCCACGTCCAAGCTGCTCGAGTCCAACCCCAGTCCCAGCGAGGAGGAGATACGGCACGGGTTGGAGGGCAACTTCTGCCGGTGCACGGGTTACCAGAACATTGTTCTGGCGGTGGGTGAGGCCGCCAAGGGGGTGGCGCAATGACAACCAGGATATTCAGCTCAGGAATACGGCGTCGCGAGGACCCGAGGCTCATCACTGGCCGCGCGACCTACACCGACGACGTGGTGCTGCCGGGCATGGCACACGCAGCCATACTGCGCAGCCCCCATGCACACGCGAAGATCACGAGCCTGGACACGAGCGCGGCCGCCGCGGCGGACGGAGTCGTGGCCGTATACACGGGCGCGGACGTGAATGCCGCGCTTGCCCCGGTCCCCTGCGCATGGCTGCTACCCGACTCGGACCTGAAGACTGTCGATCATCTCCCGGTGGCGAACGACACGGTGAGGTACCAGGGGGACGCAGTGGCGGTGGTGGTTGCAGAGAACCGCTACGCAGCCGAGGACGCGCTGGAGCTCATCGACGTCGAGTACGACCCGCTTCCGGCGGTCGTCGATCCTGAAGAGGCCATGAGCGCGGACGCTCCGCAGCTCCACGAGGACGCGCCCAACAACCAGGCGTTCAACTGGGTGATGGTGGGCGGCGAGGACTCCGACGAGGCCTTCGCCGGCGCCGACGTGGTGGTGAAGGAGAGGATCCTCCACCAGCGCCTGATCCCTAACGCGATGGAGCCGCGCTCCGCGGTCGCCCAGTACACGCAGGCCAGCGGAGACCTGACGCTCTGGTCGACGACCCAGAACCCGCACATCGTGAGATTCCTCACGTCAGTGGTTTCCGGCGTACCGGAGCACAAGGTTCGGGTGATCGCCCCCGAGGTGGGCGGCGGGTTCGGCAGCAAGATCCCTTACTACGCCGACGAGGCCATCACGGTATTCTGCTCGATGCAGTTGGGCCGGCCGGTGAAGTGGACGGCGACGCGCAGCGAGGGGTACCAGTCGACGATTCACGGCAGGGACCACGTCGAGGACGTGGAGCTTGCCGCGGACAGCTCCGGCAAGATCAAGGGCATCCGCTCGACGGTCTACGCCGGCATGGGCGCGTACCTGTCGACGGCAGCGCCCGGCATCCCGACGATCCTGCACGGCCTGATGTACGCGGGGACGTACGAGATACCGAGCGTCAAGGCCGACGTGTACGGCGTATTCAACAACGCCGTGCCGGTCGACGCCTACAGGGGCGCGGGACGGCCCGAGGCCATATTCCTGGTCGAGCGGATGGTCGACAAGCTGGCCAACGCCCTGGACATGGACCCGGTAGCGGTCAGGCGCAAGAACCTGATACCCGCGTTCGAGGACGGCCACGACGTTTCGACAGGCCTGACCTACGACAGCGGCGACTTCGCCACGACGCTCGACATGGCTACCGAGAGGGTTGGCTACGACGACCTTCGTGCGAAGCAGGAGCGGCTGCGGGGCGAGGGCAGGTACATCGGCATCGGCGTTACGTCGTACGCCGAGATATGCGGGCTCGGCCCGTCGCAGGTCGCGGGAGCCATCGGCTTCCAGGGCGGCCTGTGGGAGGGCGCGATAGTGCGGTTCCACCCGACAGGCAAGGTCAACGTGGCCGTCGGCACATCGCCGCACGGACAGGGTGAGGAGACGACGTTCGCGCAGATCGTTTCGGACGCGCTGGGCGTCGAGGTGGACGACGTGGAGGTGCTCCACGGGGACACGGACCAGACGCCGATGGGCTGGGGCACGTACGGGAGCCGCACGACGGCGGTGACGGGCGCGGCGCTGGCTCTCGCGACGAGGAAGATCAAGGACAAGGCCACGCAGCTCGCGGCGCACCTTCTCGAGGCGGCTGTGGAGGACATCGACTACGAGGACGGCAAGTTCTTCGTACGAGGGTCGCCGGACCAGGCCAAGACGATACAGGACATTGCCCTGATGGCGAACGTGGCCTGGGACATGCCCGAGGGCATGGAGCCGGGGCTGGAGGCGTCGACGTTCTACGACCCGCCGAACTTCACGTACCCCTTCGGGGCGCACATTGCCGTCGTGGAGGTGGAGAAGGAGACTGGGGCCATCGAACTGAAGCGGTACGTCGCGGCCGACGACTGCGGCCCGCAGATCAACCCGATGATCGTGGAGGGCCAGGTGCTTGGCGGAGTCGTCCAGGGCATCGGGCCGGCCCTCTGCGAGGGGGCAGTGTACGGGGACGACGGCCAGCTGCTGACGGGCTCGATGCTCGACTACGCGCTGCCTCGTGCCGACATGTTCCCTCAGATCGAGACGATCAGCAACGTCACCCCTTCGCCCCATCACCCGCTGGGTGTGAAGGGAGTCGGGGAGACCGGCACGATCGCCTCGACGATTACCGTATACAACGCCGTGATGGACGCACTGAGGCCCTTCGGCGTCGACAAGGTCGACATGCCCCTGACGCCGGAGAAGGTCTGGCGGGCGATCCATTCGAACGGGAAGGAGTAGCCATGTACCCGGCAAACGTAGCCTATCACCGCGCGAGCTCTGTCGCCGAGGCCATAGAGCTCCTGGCTGAGAACGAGGACGCAAAGCTCATTGCCGGCGGGCACAGCCTTATACCGCTGCTGAAGCTGAGGCTTGCGGCGCCGTCGGCGCTCATCGACATAGGCAGGATAGACTCGCTGAAGGGGACGAGCTGCGGGGACGGCACGGTGCGCATAGGCGCGCTGACCACTCACTCGACGCTGGCGTCCTGCTCGGACCTGCAGTCGTGCACCCCGCTGGTATCTGAGGCCGCGGCGCTGATTGGCGACCCGGCCGTCCGGAACAGGGGCACCATCGGCGGCAACCTGGCCCACGCGGACCCGGCGTCGGACCTGCCGACCGTTGCGGTGGCGCTGGGCGCCTCCGTGCAGGCCACGGGACCGAACGGCGACCGGTGCATAGCCGCCGGCGACTTCTTCGAGGACCTGATGACGACGGCCCTTGGCGACGACGAGGTGATGACATCCGTCGAGGTGCCGGAGACGAAGGGGCAGGGGACGGCATACGCCAAGATGCTGCACCCGGCCTCGCGTTATGCGGTCGTCAGCGCCGCGGCGGTGGTGACGGCCAGCGACGGTAAGTGCACCGGCGCAAGCGTCGCGGTCGGCGGCGTCGAGGCGAAGCCCGCCAAGGCGTGCAGCGTCGAGGCGGCCCTGGTCGGCAGCTCACTGGACGCCTGCTCGATCGAGAGTGCGGCGAAGGCCGTCGCAGACGACCTGAAGGGCGACGCCATCGACGACGTGTTCGCGTCAGGCGACTACCGGAGGGCGATGGCGGAGGTGTACGTGAGGCGCGCCCTCACCTGCGCCGCCGAGCGGGCAGGTTAGCAGCGCCAGTCTCACCGGAAGAGAAGGACTAAGTGGAGCACGAGCCGGGGCTTGCCCGGCTCGTGCTTTCTGTGGCCGTGGTGTCGTTAGGCGGCCGTGCATGTACAATCAGGCAAGAGTCCTATGACCGTCCACAGCCGTCTAGACGAATTGCAGGCAGCGCTGAGTGCCGATCTTGATTTTCGCGGCACGGACGGCGGCTACGGGTCACATGCCTGGCATCCTTTCCCTGCGAAGTTCCCGCCACAGCTACCTGAATTCTTGATCGAGAGACTCTCGGACCCAGACGACGTAGTCCTCGATCCGATGGTAGGGTCTGGAACCACGTTGGTAGAAGCCGTGCGGCTTGGACGTCGCGCCGTCGGCTGTGACATTGACCCGCTGGCCCGAATGATTGCGGCAGCAAAGCTAAGCCATATTGATCCGATGGCAACGATGGACGCTGGTCGCAGCGTTCTCAGGTCGGCGAAGCACGACTACTGGGAGGATAGTCGCAGGCTGCAGCAGGATCTGGATCTGCGTTTCGACACCAAGACAAGGGAGTTTGTTGACTATTGGTTTCTGAGCCAGCACCAGCTTGAGCTGCTCGCCCTGCTGCAACACATCGAGTCGCTGTCCGAGGGTGGGATCAGGGACTTTCTGAAGGTAGTGTTCTCGGCGACCATCATTGCCAAGTCTGGTGGAGTGTCACTAGCCCGTGACCTAGCCCACACTCGCCCTCACAGGGATGTTAAGAAGACGCCGAATTCTGCGTTCGTAGAGTTTGCCAAGCGTCTGGACCGCAATATGTCCACGCTAGGTGAAAGCGGGCTTCGTTCAGTCGGCGGACCGTCGGTAGGCCCAAATGGACCGGGGCGCAGAGCTGGGAATGGAGCCGGCAGTGTAGCAACGATACATGAGACCAGCGCCGCGGACACTGGCCTGCCGTCTGATAGCGTCGACTTGATCGTGACGTCGCCGCCGTATGCAAACAATGCTATCGACTACATGAGGGCTCACAAATTCTCGTTGGTATGGTTCGGATGGAAGATAAACGACCTTACCGGGATTCGGAGGCAATACCTGGGCCACGATGGAGCGGCCGGTATTGGATACTACGACCTGCCCAACCAGTGCGAAGGGACGTTGGAAAGTCTGGCGGAGCGCGACCCGAAGAAGGCCAGGGCCTTGCGTCGGTATTTCGGCGAGATGTCTGCAGTTATCGCGGAAATGCAGCGTGTCCTGAAGAGAGACAGGGCCGCGGTGATCGTGGTAGGGACTTCGAACTTGCGGGGTATTGACGTGGAGACCCACAAGGGACTCGCTGCCATCGCCGAGAGCGTGGGCTTAGATCTGGTAGGCATTGGGGTCCGCCAACTGGACCGAGACAAGCGCATGATGCCAGCGAGATGGAATGGAGTGAGACAGTCCCAGATCGAGGGGCGAATGCACGAGGAGTATGTGCTAGGGGTGCTCAAGCCGTAATGGTTGGCCGGATTGAAGATCTGCGGCGAGCATATCACCGCCGGCTGTTTCAAGATGTACTCCGCCAAAACGAAGATGGAGTTCCCAACAACTCCGACAGTGGTAGCGCGGCAAGCATTCGGCTTGGGAGAGGCATTGTGGGCGGTATTGGGATCAGACCCATAACCGGACGGCTCGCAGGCCAGACGGCCGGACATCGCTTTGAGGAGGCGACGAGGGATTTTCTGCGGGAGGCATTTGAGAAGCTCGCGCACATCCGTCCCGGAGAGTGGGAGTTCGGGCTGGGTGGTGAAATCGGAGATTTCGAGCAATACATGCACCTGTCCGACGTGTCGCGGATAGTCGAAGAGAACAGGGACCTGAGGGTGGTCTTCGGAGACTACATCGTCAGGCCTGACATTGTGGTTGGCCGTAGACCGGTCAGCGACGGGGTCATAAACCAGGACGAGACCCTTCTTGGCAATGATGGCATGGCTACACATACGCCGTTACGCGAGACCAACTCGGAAGCGGACATCCTGCACGCCAGCGTTTCGTGCAAGTGGACAATCCGCAGTGATCGTTCGCAGAACGCGCGGACCGAGGGCTTGAACCTTGTCCGAAACCGCAAAGGCAAGACACCACACATTGTCGTAGTAGTTGGAGAGCCGCTGCCTGGAAGAATCGCGTCACTTGCATATGGCACAGGTGACATAGACTGCGTTTACCACTTCGCGTTGCGCGAATTGACTGAAGCCGCTTCGGATAGCGATTCAGACTCAGAGCTACTGGAGACCATGGTCAGCGGCCGGCGACTGCGCGACATCAGCGACCTGCCATTCGACCTCGCAGTCTAGCTTCATACGTTTCGAAACTGTCCTGCCCCTCTTCCTCGTTCAGCCTCAAGGTTGATTTGGGGGCCGGGCGACCTTACGATACCTGTGACTTGAGACACCGGAGATGGACATGGAACAGACTATGGCAGCGCCGTCGACTATAGACGAGCTGCAGGAGCTACTTGCCGAGCAGCTATACATTACCGACCGGGGGCTGGCTATATCGATTTTTCTGGCGCTGAAGCTGGGACGGCCGCTATTCCTGGAGGGCGAGGCGGGCGTCGGCAAGACGGAGGTGGCGAAGGTGCTGGCGTCCGGCCTCGGGCGCGACCTGATCCGGCTCCAGTGCTACGAGGGTCTGGACGTCAACAACGCCGTGTACGAGTGGAACTATGCGCGGCAACTCCTCGAGATCCGCGTGCTGGAGGCGGCCGGTCAGGTGGACCGGAGCGCGATGTCGCAGGAGCTCTTCACGGAGGACTTCCTGATCAAGCGGCCGTTGCTGCAGGCCATCGAGGCGAGCCGCGAGAACCCGCCGGTACTGTTGATCGACGAGATCGACCGGGCCGACGAGGAGTTCGAGGGGTTCCTGCTGGAGCTGCTGTCGGACTTCCAGATCACCATCCCGGAGATTGGGACGTTCCGGGGCGACTCGCCGCCGATAGTCGTGATTACGTCGAACAGGACGCGGGAGGTCCACGACGCCCTGAAGCGGCGCTGCCTGTACTTCTGGATCGACTACCCGGACTTCCAGAAGGAGCAGCAGATCGTCGTCTCTAAGATGCCGGACGCGCCGCGCAAGCTGGCAGGAGAGATCACAGGGTTCGTGCAGGAGCTGCGGGACGGCGAGCTGTACAAGATACCGGGCGTCGCCGAGACTCTGGACTGGACGGCGGCGCTGGTTGCACTGAACGAGCGGAAGCTGGAGCCGTCGGTGATCGACGATACGCTGGGCATACTGCTGAAGTACCACGAGGACATCCAGTCGGTGCGCGGCGAGCAGGTGCGCGCCCTGCTGAACCGGTCGGCCAACCGCGGCACGCGCCGGGGCGGCCGCAGGGGTTAGCCGAACAGATCGGTATGTGTTCCCGTACGCACGAGGGTGATGGAGTCTTCCTTCTGGTCCCAGATCAGCAGCCAGTCGGGGCCGATGTGACACTCCCAGAATCTAGCCCACTGGCCAGACAGCCTGTGAGATCTATGGCGGGGTTCGAGAGGCTGCCCCGCCAGCAGCTTCTCAACTATGGCCCAGAGCCGGTCGAGGTCTTGCCCACGCTTCGATGCGCGCCTGAGGTCCTTCTTGAACTGCGCCGTGGTGATCAGGCGCATGGATCAGTCGAGGCTGGACTTGAGGGCCTGCAGGTCGGCGTACTCGGTGAGATCCTCGCCATCACGGGCCTGGCGAAGCGCTTCGATGGTTTCGGCATTGGGAACCCTAACGTCGAAGGGCATGCCGCGATGCATGGTCACCTGCTTATAGAAGAGGGTGATCGCCTCGGTTGTGGAGAGCCCCAGCGTGGAGAAGAGTTGCTCGGCTTCGCGCTTCAATTCCGGTTCGACGCGGGCACGTATCATTTCGGTCTTGGCCATCTCTCACCCCCGACAAGTATAGTATCACAATCGGGATACATGGGAAGTTGAAGACTACGGACGGCGACGGCGGTCACTTCCTACATAACCTGCTGCTGTTTGGGCGGGTCCTGAAGGAGCTTGGGCTGGACGTGCACTCGGGGCGGATGCTGGACGCGGTGGCGGCGCTAGAGCTGGTGGGCGTCCGCAGGAAGCGGGACTTCCGCAGCACTCTGCGGACGGTGCTGGTGCACCGGCGGAGGGACCTGGAGCTGTTCGAGGAGGCGTTCGACGTATTCTGGAGGCCGCCCAAGGACAGGCTGACGACGCTGGACCTCCGTTCCATCGGCGAGCAGCGCAAGTTCCGCCAGCCGCAGGTGGCGCCCCCGTCCGCAGGGGGAGTGGGTGGGGACGATGCCGATACCGGGGACAGCCAGGGCCAGCACGTCGACCTGACCCGCACGTACAGCGCCCGCGAGGTACTGCGCCAGAAGGACTTCGCCGAGTTCACGATTCAGGAGGTGGACTCGGCCCGGCGGATGATGGACGACCTGGTGTGGGAGGTCGGGAGCCGGAAGTCCAGGCGGTGGACACCCGGTTCAGGCCCAGCCATCGACCTGCGCAGAGCGGTCAGGCGGAGCCTGCAGTATGGCGGCGAGATGCTGGACCTCCCCCAGCTCGAGCGGCGTGAGAAGCCCAGGCGACTCACGCTTATCTGCGACGTGAGCGGCTCGATGGAGCGATACACGCGGATGCTCCTGCACTTCATACACTCCCTGGCCGACAACTGGGACGGGGTCGAGGGCTTCCTGTTTGCGACGCGGCTGACCCGAGTCACCGACAGGCTGGCCCACAGGGGCGTGGACGATGCGGTCGGGGAGGTGGCGCGGGCGGTCCCGGACTGGGCGGGAGGTACGCGCATCGGCGACGCGATCAAGGCCTTCAACTACCAGTGGAGCCGGCGCGTGCTGGGCTGGGGGTCGGTCGTGCTTATCATCTCGGACGGCTGGGACAGGGGCGAGCCCGAGCTGCTGGGCCACGAGGCAGCCAGGCTGCAGAGGAGCTGCCACCGGCTGATCTGGCTCAACCCGCTGCTGGGCTCTGAGACTTACGCGCCGCTGACGAGGGGGATGCAGGCGGCGCTCCCGTTCGTCGACGACCACCTGCCTGTGCACAACCTGGCGAGTCTGGAAAACCTTGCCGACCGCCTGAACCGGATCCCTCAGCATCGGCCTGCCCGGCGGCAGCGCCCTCCAACCATGCAGAAGGATGTCGCACCGCCGGAGCCGCCAAGCCCGCCCGACGCTCCACAGGACAAGCCGGACGCGCCGCCTGAGGGCCCGCAGCCCACGTTCCGCCATCCACTCTGGGGGCGCCGCTAGCAAGGCAGATATCACTCGTCAATCCCGTTAAGGAAACCTAGTGGCGAGTTGCCGTCAAGAGCGCCTACGGGCAAGTAGCCGGTGCTTGCGCACCGCCCGGCTTACCTGCTAGATTGGGTTTTGAGAGTTGAGTCTAGACCGCTGGACCGGCATAAGGCAGAGGCAGGGTAGTTGGTTAACGAGAAGAACCTAATAGAACGCATGGAATCCTTGGGCAAGGAGCTCAATGGCAAGATTGACGGTATCGCCATGCAGCTCAATGGAAAGATCGACGGGATGAGGGACGACATCTCGATGATCAAAGGGGCCCATGCTCGGAATGAAGCCCTGCGCGAGCCCGGCAAGATTGCTCATTCTCTCAAACACACCTACATCCACGAAGTGGGCCAGGATGCCCTTCAGCAGTTTGGTGACCGAGCCGCCTCTGAATTGAACGCTAGCAAGAGTGATGCTGAGAGCTTCATCAACGCCGACCTAGTGATGATGGTCAATGACCAGAACTACCACCCGATGTACATGGCGGTCGAGGCGTCGTATACCGTGCACCCTAGGGATGTCGAGAGGGCTGTGCGTAACGCCGGATATATGCACAAGCTGACCGGCGTGCCGTCCCATCCGGTCGTCGCAGGAGTGGAGATGATGCCGGACGCCGAGTCGCTGGCGGCAGATTACAAGGTGGACTGGTACCAGATACCACCGCGCGACCTAGAACCAAGCTAGCCTGTCACGACTGCCCGAGGACTCGCGAGGTCCAGCCGAGAGCTGGGCCTCCTGCTTTTTCTGAGGTGGTAGGAGAGTCTAGTAGTACATTTAGTCTGAATTGATCCCACAAAGGGTTGACACGAACTCTCGTTCTGTTCTATAGTTGTTCTAATCACCCAGTGATGAGGAGGGCCATGACCGAACAGACGGTGGCGAGAGAACAGATCGAGATGCCTGGAATGCCTGCCAGGAGTCGCGCGGGCAGCAAGGTCATGGGAGGCAGCGTGGCGCCCGGGACGGTGGTGCTCTACATGGGCAACGTGCTCGGGGGACCGAAGCACGGTGAGCGGGGCGTGGTCAGGCGGTCGGATAGCCGCCGGGTCCTGGTGGACATGGGGCGCTCAGGCAGGTGGCACATCCCCTACTACTTCCTGCGGTCCGTCTCCCGGTCCCAGGCCCACGCGGCTTAGGCGGACACCGCTTCAGAATCACCAAGGAGCAATGCGATGAACTTCATGACGCGTCGACTTACGGACTTCTTTCCCAGTGCGGACGGTACCCGGTCCGCCGCGAATGCGGGACTGCCCCAGGTTGTGGTAAAGGTCGTGGGCGTTGGCGGCGCGGGCTGCAATGCCGTTGTCAGGATGTCGGAAGCCGGCGTCTCAGATCTGGACCTTCTCGCGGTGAACACGGACATGCAGGCGCTGAGAGCCATCGACAGCGCGGCGACCTTCGCAATCGGGCCGGCTGTCACGGGCGGCATGGGCTCGGGCGGGAATCCCGACGTGGGCCGGAAGGCGGTCCGCGAGAACCAGGACCAGATCTCCCAGATCTTCGCGGGAGTGGACATGGTCTTCCTGACGGCCGGCATGGGGGGCGGCACCGGCACGGGCGCCGCACCGGCCATAGCGGACATGGCCCGGAAGCGCGGCGCGCTTACCGTGGGTGTCGTCACGACGCCGTTCTCGTTCGAGGGCGAAAGGCGCAGGGAGATCGCTGACCAGGGCATCCGGGCGCTCCGCCCCAAAGTCGACACTCTCATCACGATCGACAACGACCGTCTCCTGGCGGGCCTGGACGGTAGGGTCTCACTGGAGTCGGCGTTTCACACCGCGGACGCGGTGCTGCGGGACGGCGTCAAGGGCATATGGGACCTGATTGCCGTTCCGGGCCTGATCAACGTGGACTTCGCGGACGTCCGGTCGGTCATGCACAAGGGCGGCTCGGCATTCATGGCGATGGGGAGCGGCAAGGGACCCTCGGCGGCGCACGACGCCGTCCGGGACGCGCTGGCAACGCCGCTGTTCGACAGCCCCTTGGAAGGATGCTCAGGCGTGATCATGAACGTGCGGGGCGGGAAGGGCATGAGCCTCGAGCAGGTGGATGACGCCGCCGGCCTGATCAGACACGCGGGCGGCCCACAGGCGCAGGTAATCTTCGGAGTCGTCAGCGACCCGAAGATGAAGGACAGGGTGTCGGTGACACTCGTGGCTACGGGCGTCGGAGAGAACGCGCTGGAGGAGGAAGTCGGGGTGTCCCCTGTACTGGCTCAGCCCGCAGCCGCCCACACTGCCAAGGACCTGGCGGCGGTCAACGGGCATGCTGAGGCGCTGGCCGGAGGGATTCAGCGCCTAGTCTGAGAGGATGCTTCGGTAGTTCCGTCTTCCCTAGTGGTAGAAAGTTGGGTTTAGAACAGTCGCGCCAAGACCTTCACCCTCACCTCAATCCTCTCCCGTCAAGGGAGAGGAGGTCCCCCTAGGTCTCCCCGAGGTGGTGGGCCAGGAGGAGCGCTGCTATGGTCTTGGCGTCCCTTATCTTCCCCGACGCGATCATGTCCAGCGCTTCCGCCATCGGCACTTCGACGACCGTGATGTCTTCGTCTTCGTCCGCCTCGAGCTGGCTCAGGCTCAGGTCTCGGGCGACGTAGGCGTGCATCATCTCGTTGCAGAATCCAGGAGTGGCCCAGAACTCCCCGAGCTTCTTGAGGTCGCCTGATATGCGGCCGACCTCCTCCTGCAGCTCTCGCTGGGCGGTCTCGTCCGGGTCCTCGCCCTCTTCGACGATGCCCGCGGGGGCCTCGAGAAGTGTCTCCCCGACTGCGTAGCGGTACTGCCTGACCATCAAGAGGTTGCCGGACCCGTCGATGGGCACGATAACCACGGCCGGCCGGTGGTCGATAATTTCCCGGGTGGAAGTCCCGCCGCCGGACAGGAGCACCTCGTCGACTTTCAAAGAGACGACGCGCCCCTCGAACACCAACCGGCTGGAGAGCTGCCGTTCGGGGGGTGTGCTCACGGTACGCGCGGCGGAGGTACTACCCTTCCACTTACGCCGAGGCGCTGTGTGAGGGTGGAGTAGAAGGACTCTGCTGGGTCCTTCCTGAGGAAGCTTGCCACGTATGGGCTTCGCTCGATGACGATGGTCTGCCCGGCCTCGATGGCGTCGGTGGAGCCGTCGACGCTCAGTATGGCGTCCCTGCCCCTCTTGAGGGTGAGCTCTACCACCGAATCCTGCGAGACGACCAGGCCAGTTTGGAAGCTCATGTGCGCTGCCAGAGGCTGGATGACAATCTCCTTCGCCTCCGGGTACAGGATCGGGCCGCCGGCCGACAGCGAATAGCTCGTGCTGCCGGTGGGAGTCGATACTATGACCCCATCCGCCCTGTACGTACTGAGCAGGACGCCGTCGATCCTGGTTTCCACGTCCAACAGACGCGGCGGCGAGCCCCGGGTGACCACCACGTCGTTGAGAGCATGCAGCTCTATGCCGTCGGTGGAGCCGTCCGCCTGCTGCAGGGAGGCCTTGAGCATCATGCGGTGCTCGACGCGGGCTGAGTCGTCGAGGTATTCCGGAATCCTGCCGGCCGCGTCCTCTACCGAAAGCTCGGTCATGAATCCGACACGGCCCATATTGATGGCAAGGATGGGCACCCCGTATTGCGCGACCCGGCGGGCGACCCTGAGGATGGTGCCGTCGCCGCCGGCGGTAATCAGGACCGACGTACGTTGGAGCCGCTCCAGGTCCAGAGCCACGTCCGAGGCCGCCGACACCCACGACTTATCCCTCAGTCCGAGCTCGTCGACCAGCGAGTCTACGAACCCCGACGTGTGGGAAATCATGGGGTTGTAGGCGAATCCAACCAGGTCCTTGGAAAGGGCTGCCGTCATTGCTCTGCTCGGGTCTGCGGCTCTCAGCCTGGGCCGCTACAACAGCGCTGAGACGGCCGAGCGGGCGAACTCGATCAGCGGCGTCGGGTAGAGGCCAAACACGAGGATGCCCGCCGTAGTCACCGCCAGCGCCGCGCCCACGGGCAGGGATGCAGTGACCGGAGTCTCGTCCGTCGGACTGGACAGCACCATTACTTTCACGACCCTCAGGTAGTAGTAGGCCGAAATGACGCTGTTCAGGACGCCGACGACAGCCAGCCACACCAGTCCAGCGTTGACTGCGGCCCCGAAAATGTAGATCTTCGCCATGAAGCCCACCGTGGGGGGCACGCCGGTCAGGGAGATCATGGAGAAGGCCAAGACCACTGACAGTAGGGGCGCTCGCCTGTACATGCCCGCGAATCCCCCGATCTCGTCAGTGCCGGTCCGGGCCGAGACTGCGATCACGGCGGCGAACGCCGCGAGGTTGGTCACAGCGTAGCCGGCCAGGTAGAAGAGAACACCGGAAGGCCCGGCATCGGTCTCGCCCGAATCTACCCGTGCGGCGGCCGCAGCTAGTCCAACCATGATGTACCCGGCGTGGGCGATGGTGCTGTAGGCAAGCATGCGCTTGATATTGGACTGGGCAATGGCGATGAGGTTGCCGACGGTCATGGAGAGGGCGGCCAGGACGGCGAATATTGCGCTCCATTCTATGGAGAGGGACTCCAGCGGGAAGGCGACATAGAAGACCCGCAGGATCACCGCGAAGCCCGCAGCCTTGCTCGCCACCGACAGGAAGGCGGTGATGGAGGTGGGTGCGCCCTCGTACACGTCCGGCGCCCACATCTGGAAGGGGAAGGCGGTGATCTTGAAGCCGAACCCTGCGATTATCAGCACGGCCCCAAGCAGCAGTGCGTAGCTGCCGAACGGCAGGTCGACGTCGAGCCCGACCTCGGCGATCCTTGCAGCGATGTCTGGCAGGAACGTGCTGCCGGTGAAGCCGTACACGAGGACCATGCCATAGAGCAGCAGGGCCGAGCTCACGCCGCTGAGGATGAGGAACTTCAGCCCGGACTCGGACGAGCGGCCCTCCGGCATGAAGGCCGCCAGGGCCGCGATGGGAAGCGCCGTCAGCTCCAGCGCCACGTAGATGGTGATCAGCTCGACGGACGAGGCCAGCAGCATCATGCCCGAGGTAGAGAAGAGCAGCAGGGCGTAGAACTCCGCCTCGAGCCTCCCGCTTCTTCTCGCGTAGATCCCCGACACCAGGATGACGGCGGCCGCAACCGGCAGGAGGAGCATCTTGAAGAACAGGCTGAACTTGTCGACGACGAGCGAACCCGAGAGGATGCCGTCGTTGGGTATGGCCGAGCCGCCGTCCAGGTCGAGCCAGAGCATGATGCAGAGGACCAGGGGCACGATCAGCCCGACGAAGGCCAGGGGGCCCAGGTAGTCCTTGCGGCGCACCACGAGGTCCAGCAGGAGCAGCAGGCCTGCCAGTGAGGCGACGGCTATCTCCGGCGAGAGCAGGTATATGTCGTGTGCAGTCATTTGCGTCTAGTTGTTGAGGGCGAGGAGTCCCGGACCGGATAGCGCTTCGGCCACTGCTGTCATCTCGCCGGCGAAGATGTCCGAAATAATCGAAGGGTAGACACCGACGCCGATCACCGCGGCGACCAGCACGAAAATGGGCACCATCTCGGCCACCGTCGCGTCCCTGGTGTTGCCGAACTTCTTCTCATCCATCGGGCCGAACATGGTCCGCTGCACCATCCACAGGATGTAGCCGGCGGTGATGACGATGCCGAAGGCCGACAGGGCAGTCGCCCAGGCCCACGCCGGGAATGCGCCGAGAAACACGAGGATCTCCGCCACGAACCCGCTCGTGCCCGGCAGGCCGAGGGACGCCAGGCCGGCCAGGAGGAATGCACTGGCGAGCACGGGCATCCGCGTCGCGAGCCCCCCCAGGTCAGGGATGTAGCGTGTGTGGGCCTTCTCGTACACCAGGCCGACCAGCAGGAACATCAGGCCCGTGATTGTGCCGTGGGTGAACATCTGCATAGCAGCTCCGGTCAACCCGGTGGACGCCTCGGGACCTGTGACGGCGGCGATGCCGATAAGCACGTATCCCATGTGGCTGATGCTGCTGAAGGCGATCAGCCGCTTCAGGTCAGTCTGCCTCATGGTGACCACGGCGCCGTAGAGCACGTTTATCACGCCAAATATTGCGAGGGCCTGGGCGGCCTCGGAGATCACGTCCGGGAACATGGTCACCGACACCCTGATCATGCCGTAGCCGCCCATCTTCAGCAGGACCCCGGCCAGCATGACACTGACTGCCGTTGGCGCGTCGGTGTGGGCGTCCGGCAGCCAGGTGTGGAGCGGGAAGATCGGCAGCTTCACGGCGAACGCGATGAAGAGCAGTGTGAAGAGGACGCCCATGGGGACCAACGGCGCAGCCGCTGCGATCTCCGCCGGGAGCTTGGTCATGTCGAAGGTTCCCGTCATGAAGAACAGGGCCAGTATGCCGACGAGCATGAACGCCGAGCCCAGGAAGGTGTAGATGAGGAACTTCATCGCCGAGTATTCCTTGCGCCCGCTTCCCCATATTGAGATGAGGAAGAACATCGGGATCAGCTCCAGCTCCCACAGGAGGAAGAAGAGCAGGAAGTCGAGCGCCGTGAACACTCCCATGACAGCCGTCTGGAGAATGAGCAGCCAGACGAAGTACTCTCTCACCCTGTGCTTTATGCCCCAGGAGGCGAACACAGCGGCCATCCCGAGCAGCCCGGTGAGCAGCACCAGCGGTGCGCTGAGGCCGTCGACTCCGAGGAAGTACTGGACCTCCAGGGACTCTATAGGTATCCAGTCCTCGATCCGGTCGACCAGCTGGACGCCGCCCTTCCCGGAGTCGTACCGGAGCATCACGACGGCGCTGAGAGCCAGCTCCACCAGCGCCGCGGCTCCGGCGAAGATGCGGACCATCCGGTCGCCCCTCACGACAACGGCGATTACGACCGCCACCGCAAGGGGCAGGAAGACTACAGTGGACAGCAGTCCTGTGAACTCTGAGCTCAACCGCTACCTCAGGAAAAGCACAACAGCGAAGATTGCAATGACGCCCATCGAGACGACGATCCCGTAGCCCTGCAGCTGGCCCGTCTGGACGTGGGCGATGGCGCGCCCAACGTTGCGCCCAAGACTCGCGACGAGCCTGACCACTCCATCGACGATCGACTTGTCGGCCCAGTCCAGGAACTTCGCGGCACCGCCGTAGAAGACGCTCCCTGTGATCAGGTTCTCGTAGAATTCGTCGAAGTAGTACTTGCGTAGGAGCACGTCGTAGACGGGGCCCGAGCTCTCCCCCACCTTAGCTGGGTCGACCTTCCTGGCGGAGTACATCAGATAGGCGAGGGCGATTCCCGCGACGGCTACGACCGTGGAACCCGCGGCGATCACCAGCGATGGATTCTCGTACTTGGCGTGGAGGAAGTAAGAGAGCCAGTGGATCGGCACGATCCCAAGGTCGACGATCGGGTTCACAAAGAATCCGGTCACCACGGACGCGATGCCCAGCACGACCAGGGGCAACACCATGACGGATGGGGACTCGCCCAGGTGTACCTCTCCGTGGGGGTCGGCGTCGGGATCGGCGTCGGACCCGCCCCTGAACTCGCCCCCGAATGTCATGAACAGGGCCCTGAACATGTAGAAGGCCGTCATGAACACCGCGGCCAGCGCGAGCCAGAAGACGAGCTGCCCCACTGCGTTGGACGAGTGGAACGCGCCAAGGAGTATCTCGTCCTTGCTCCAGAACCCAGCCAGCGGGAATATCCCGGCCAGGCTGAGCGCGCCTATTAGGAAGGTCCTGTACGTCCACGGCATCACGGTGCGCAGACCGCCCATGTAGCGCATGTCGAATGTGCCGGTGGCGTGGTTGACGCTGCCCGAGCCCAGGAACAGCAGCGCCTTGAAGAAGGCGTGGGTAAAGAGGTGGAAGATGGCCGGCCCGTATGCGCCGACTCCGAGCGCGAGCATCATGTAGCCGAGCTGGCTCACGGTCGAGTAGGCCAGCACCCTCTTGATGTCGTTGGCGACCAGCCCCATCGAGGCCGCGAAGACGGCAGTGAAGCCGCCGACTATTGCGACCACGGTCATGGCAGTTTCGGAGCTCTCGAAGAGGGGGAAGAACCGGGCGACCAGGAACACGCCCGCCGTCACCATCGTCGCCGCATGGATGAGCGCGCTGACCGGCGTTGGGCCTTCCATGGCGTCGGGCAGCCACGTGTGGAGGGGGAACTGGCCCGACTTGCCAACCGCGCCGGTGAATATGCCTATGGCGATCCAGGTCACGACGCCTGAAGCCAGGAGCCCGGGAATAGCCACCGCCTTGTGGATGTCCGCAATCTCCAGCGGGTTGAGGCCCTGGGAGGCGAAGGCGTCGACGTTGAACACGAGATAGAGGATGGCGAGCAGGAGGCCGAAGTCGCCGATGCGCGTGATGATGAATGCCTTCTTGGCGGCGGCGGCTGCGGACGGCTTCTGATACCAGAAGCCGATGAGCAGGTACGAGCACAGCCCAACCAGCTCCCAGAACACGTAGAGCTGGACGATGTTCCCTGCGAGCACCAGCCCGACCATGCTGGCGGTGAAGAGGGCCATGTAGGCGAAGTAGCGGGCGTACCCCGGGTCGCCGTGCATGTAGCCGATCGAGTAGACCTGCACCATGAGGCTGACGCCAGTCACGACGACGAGCATGATCGCGGTCAGAGGATCGACCAAAGCGGTGACGTTGATGACGACGCTGCCGACCTCCAGCCACCTGTGGGGTTCGAAGGCCAGCGCTTCAGGGTCGTTGATCACAGATGCGAGGGCCAGCAGGGAGAGGGCGAAGCTCGCGCCGATTGAGAGCACGACCAAGTATCCGGCGACGGACGGGTCCCTGTTGAAGAACGGCCGTATGACCAGCGCGACGAGGGCAAAGCAGCCCAGGGGCAGCAGGAATATCAACCAGACGGCCAGCTCGTTGATCATCCGCTAGAGCTTCCTCAGTATCTCGTCGGCCACGTGCTCGCGTCCCTTGGGCACCATGATCCGGTATGGGACGCGCTCGCCCCAGGTCGTGATGTCGCCCTCGGGCAGGATCTTGGTGGGCAGGCCCTCCCACTCGAGGACGTTCTTCCACATCTCGGCGGTCATCAGGTTGGGCGCCTTGCGGTAGTCGGTGTACATCAGTGCCTCATCTGGTTCGCGTCGGTGACGAAGGCGGTCTGGCGGCTCCGGTAGACGGCGATGACTATGGCCACGCCGAGAGCGACCTCCGCAGCGGCCACCGTGATGATGAAGATGGCGAATATCTGCCCTGTCAGCAGGAGCCGGGCCAGCTCGTCGGCGGCCATGCCAGCGTCCGAGGCCAGGCCGGCGGGCACGACATACCTGGACAGGGCCACGGCGGTGATGTTGACCGCGTTGAACATCAGCTCGAGCGACATGAGCACCGTGATGGCGCTGCGCTTGGAGAGCGCGCCGTACAAGCCGATGGCGAATATGACCGCGCCGACGAGAAGGACGTTCTCCAGGCTCACCCGCTGTCCCTCCGAACGAGCGCGAGTGCGCCGACTATGGTCGCCAGCAGGAGCACGGAGGCTACCTCGAATACGAGCACGTAGTCCTGCAGCAGCAGCTCGGCAATTCGCGGTATCGGGTTGGCGACGGTGCTGGCCCCCTCTGAGGCCTCCGCGCCGGACTGCACCACGACGGCCGCATCCGATTCGGACAACAGGTTCCAGTCGGTGTTGAGCATGGTGAGGGATGCGACCACTAGGAAGAGGATCGCGATGATGGCCGCCGGGATGCGCAGCATGTTGGACGGGTTGCCGTGCTCCACGTCCCTGGTGGTGAGGACGGCAAAGATGATGAGTACGGATATCGCGCCGACGTAGATGAGTATCTGCACCACGGCGAGGAACTCGGCCCTGAGCATCACGAACAGCCCGGCGATGCTCAGGAACGCCGCAGCGAGGAACAGGGCGGCCCGGAACAGATCGCGCGTCTGCACCACGGCGATGGACGATCCTATTGCCGACAGCGCGATGATCCAGAAGGCGACGTCGATGATCAGGGACGACTCCGGCGTGACGCCGGCGGCTATCTCTTGGCCCACCGTTCCTCCTGGTCGTGAACGCTCGGCTTCTCATGCCGCCCGGCATCCTGCCAGGCCACGTCGGTGTCCCCGCGCGGGTCGTTGTCCCGGCTCTCCAGCTGCGGGCGGAACCAGTTGCTGGGGCGCTTGGACGCGGCGACGAGCCGGTCCTTGTCAATGACCAGATCGTTCCGCACGTACCGGCCCTCCTCGAAACCGCTGCCCATGTGCAGGGCGTCGTAGGGGCATGCCTCGACGCACAGGCCGCAGAACATGCAGCGGCCTATGTCGATATCGAAGACCTCCAGGGCGTACTTCTGCCCCTCCTGCATATCCTGGCCGCTGGGGTCGGTGACGATCTCGATGATCCCCAGGGGGCAGTACTTCGCACAGCTTGCGCAGCCCGTGCACCGCTCTTCGTACCAGGTGAACTCCTCGCCCCGGAAGCGCGCGTGCTGCGGGTACCTGTCCGGGATGCTGACGAGGCCGACAATGGACCTGAAGAATTGCCCAGGACTGCCAAGGGCGAGGCTGACGACGTTCGTGCCATTGTGCCTGGCCAGCCCGATGGGGCCGACCTTCCTGTCCGGGTACTGGTGCAACGTGAAGCGCCGGCTCGGCAGCACCAGGTTCTTGAGGGTCACGAGCATACCCTTGACCAGTCCAATGCCGTACATGGTCAGCCCCCCTCCGCCATGTTCGCCAGAGGAGATGGCACGGGCGCCGGCCTGCGCAGTCTCCCCTGGCCCAGCAGGTGCGCGAATACGACGATGGTCGCAATGGTGACGGCCCAGTTGATGGCCGCCATTACTAACAGGGAGTCGCCGGAAATGACCCCGGCGTCGTCCTGGAAGATCTGCATCTCCACGGCGATAAGGAACATGTTGAGCAGAGACATTGGGAAGAGCCCCTTCCACGCGAAGGCCATGATCTGGTCCACGCGGAGCCTGGGCCAGGTCGCCCTGAACCAGACCAGGAAGCATACGACGGCAATCGTCTTGGCGACGAACCAGATCTGGCCGGGTATGGGATCGAATCCCTTCGTCCCCCCGAGGAACAGGGCAGTTGTGATGACGGCGGTGGCTATGGGCGCGAGGAATTCGGCGAGCTGGAAGACGGCGAACTTTATTCCGCTGTACTCGGTGTGGTACCCGGAGCCCAGCTCAGACTCCGCCTCGATCATATCGAACGGCGCCCTGCTCATCTCCGCGGAGGCCGCGGTCATGAAGACCAGGAACCCCAGCGGTTGGGTCACCACGAAGAAGATGTTCTGGCTGTCCACGATGTCGCTCAGGGCCAGGGAGCCTGCGGCTAGGGCCACGCCCGTCAGCGCGAGGGCCATGGGCACCTCGTAGCTGATGAGCATCGCGACACCCCTCATCGAGCCGAACAACGCGTACTTGTTCCTGGAGGCGTAGCCGCCCATGAAGACGCCGAAGGTGTGGATTCCAGTCACTCCGACGATGAACAGCACGCCAACGTTCAGCTGGCCAAGGAAGCTGTTCTCTCCGAATGGGATGACGGCGAATACCAGCAGCACCGGTATGGCCAGGAAGAGCGGGGCTATGTGGAAGACGACCCGGTCGGCGGGCTCGGGGACCACGTCCTCCTTGGAGAGGAGCTTAAGGACGTCGGCGAAGGGCTGGAAGAGACCGAAAGGTCCCCAGCGGTTCGGGCCCAGCCGCGACTGGAACCTGCCCAGCGCCCGCCGCTCGAACCAGGTGTAGATGGCGCCTGACATCACCACGGCGTTGATGACCGCGAAGGCGAGTATGCCTCCGGCCACGAGGAAGGCCAGCCACTCCAACCCGCCCGGTGCCAGGCCGACCAGGATGTCGTATATGTTCTCGAAGCTCATGCGGCTCCGATGCCTCCAATGCCTGCCCGAATGTCGCCATTGTACTACTTACGAGTGGCGATCCCGAAGCTCCGCTCCCCACGCGGCCTTCGGGGCGGCGCCACTAGCGGTCGACTTCGCCCATAACTATGTCGGTGCTGCCGAAGATAATGATCAGGTCGCCCATCTTCCACCCGATCAGGAGCTCCTTGAGGACGTTCATGTTGATGAAGGAGGGCGACCTTATCTTCATGCGGTATGGCGAGATGCCGCCATCGCTCACGAGATAGAAGCCCAGCTCGCCCTTGGGCCCCTCTACAGCGGCGTAGGCGTCGCCCGCGGGAGGCCTGATGAAGAAGGGCGCATCCGTCCTCACGGGCCCGTCTGGGATCTGCTCGATGCACTGCCTGATCATGCGCACGCTCTCGCGCATCTCCTGGATCCTGACGATGTACCTGTCGAAGGTGTCGCCGACGATGTGCCCGCCGCTTTCGTCCGGGCTGCCGCCGATCGGCACGTCGAACTCCAGGCGGTCGTATGCGTCGTATGGGTCGGCCTTGCGCAGGTCCCATTTGACCCCGCTGGCCCTCAGCATGGGGCCGGTTACTGAGTTTGCAACCGCGGACTCGTCGGTGAGCAGCCCGACCCCACGGGTCCGGGCGAGCACCACCTCGTTCCCGGTGATCAGCCCTTCCAGGTCGTCGATGTAGCCGGGCATGTCGCGGGTGAATAAGGCCAGCGCGTCCCAGAACTCCGGGGGCGCGTCCTGCGTGACCCCGCCGGGGCGCATGTAACTGACGGTTATGCGCGCGCCGCAGAGCATCTCGAACATGTCCAGGATGCGCTCGCGCTCGCGGAAGCAGTACATGAGGGGAGTGCCGGCAAATGTGCCGAGCTCCATCATGTAGAAGCCGGTCGAGATGAGGTGGCTGGCTATCCTCTGCAGCTCGGCGGTGATGACGCGGAGGTACTTGGCGCGCTCCGGCACCTCTATGCCCGCCAGCTTCTCGACAGACCGGACGTAGGCCTGGTTGTTGGTCATACTGGCCACGTAATCGAGCCTGTCGGTGAGGGTCACGATCTGGACGTAGGTGCGCTCCTCGGCCAGCTTCTCGGTGCCTCGGTGCAGATACCCGAAGATCGGCTCGATGTCCACAACCTCCTCGCCGTCGAATGTGACGCGGAGGCGGAACACGCCGTGGGTGCTCGGGTGCTGCGGGCCCAGGTTTATGGTTACCGGTTCGGTCTGTATTGCCATGGTCGGGCTGCGGGGATGCCGCCAGTTCGGGTGCGGCCGACCGCTACCGTATGAAGTCCTTTCTCAGGGGATGGCCGGGGAACCCCTCCCAGAGCAAGACGCGCTTCATGTTTGGGTGCCCCTCGAAGTGGATGCCCATCAGGTCCCATACCTCGCGCTCCTGCAGCTCCGCTCCTTTCCAAATGCCCACCACCGAGTCGATTGCGGGCTCGTCTCTGCCGAAGCGCCGGGTCTTGACGACGGCGCAGTGGTTCTTCCTCATGGACATGAGGTGGTAGATGAGCTCGAAGTGCTCCACATAGTCGACCGCCGTGATCGCTCTAAGGGTGGCGAAGTCGAGGTCGGGGTCGTCGCGCAGGAACCCCCCCACGGTGAGCAGGTCTTCCGGCTCGATCCAGACGTCCGTGCCCTTCCAGCTAACGGCGGCGCCTGGGTGGGCCTCGTTGATGCGCCGCGCAACTTCAGCGCCGTCGAGCTGCCGCATGGTCTAGTGGCCGGCCGCCTGGCCCTGGAGGCGGTAGCGCTTGATCTTCTCGTGGAGCTGCATGATGCCGTAGAGGAGGGCGTCGGGGCGGGGCGGACACCCCGGCACGTACACGTCCACCGGCACGATGTGGTTCACTCCGGGGACGACGCTGTACGACTCGTAGTAGGGGCCGCCGCTGGTCGCGCACACGCCCATGGAGATCACCCACTTGGGCTCGGCCATCTGCTTGTAGACGCGCTCGATGGCGGGGGCCATCTTCCACGTCACTGTGCCCGCGACGATCATCAGGTCGGCCTGGCGCGGCGAGGCGCGGAATGCCTCCATGCCGAATCGAGCCAGGTCGAAGCGGGACATGGCGCTCGCCATCATCTCGAAGGCGCAACAGGCGAGGCCGAATGACAGGGGGAATACGGATGACTTGCGTCCCCAGTTCAGCAGCGCATCTATGGACGTGACGGCTAGGTTGCGCTGCAGGTCTTCAGGGACTTCGACGAGGGGCTCGGTGATCGGCGACGTGTTGGTCGCCTTGAGGTTGTTGATGTAGTCGCCCTCGGCCCGGTCGACCTCGTAGGTGGTCGAGAACAGGGGTATGCCGGCTCCGATGCCGGGTCCTCCGGGTTCCGACGCCATGCTCAGGCCCACTCCAGGGCGCCCTTGCGCCAGGCGTAGAGCCAGCCGATCAGGAGGATCCCGATGAAGACGGCCATCTCAAGCAGAATGAAGATGCCGAACTCGCGGGAGAGCACGCCGAAGCTGGCGGCCCAGGGGAAGAGGAAGACGACCTCGACGTCGAATATCACGAATATGAGGGCGATGGAGTAGAACCGGAAGTTGAAGCGGTTCCACGTGCCGGACATGGTCTCGAAGCCGCACTCGTAGATGCTGAGCTTGACGGGGTCGGGCTTGCTTGGCCTGATCCGGAAGAAGGAGAGGAGCCAGGAGCCGATGAGCATCCCTGCGGGGATGGCCAGCGCGACCGCCAGGAATATGGCGAGGAGGCCGTATTGGCGAAAGTAGTCGTCGACCATTCAGATCTTCCCTAAGTCCGCCGGCAGGCTGCCCGGCTGGCATGTACTTTACGATACCGCCCATCCGAACGCAACCGCAGACCCGTTCCGGGAGCCTTCCCGGGATTCGCTCGTCCTGAGCCTGTCGAAGGACAGCGCTATGCGGAGCTGCCCAATTGTTCGGGACAGTTCCCGGTCCGCGGGACCGGAGCCATGACCCTCCGCCTACGCTGCGCCCTCTGAGGTGTAGCTCTCCGACTAGCTATTCCAGCTCGATGTCGCCGCTGGCGCCGCCGGTCTTGCGGACGAGCCTGACAGACTGGATAGTCGTGCCCCTGTCGACGGCCTTGACCATGTCGTAGACGGTGAGTGCGGCGACACTGACGGCCGTGAGCGCCTCCATCTCCACGCCAGTCTTCGCAGTGGTCGCTGCGGCCGCCTCGATCTCGACCGCGGACCGGGCCTCGTCGATCCGCAGGTCCACCGAGACCTTGTCGATGGGCAACGGGTGGCAGAGCGGTATGAGCTCCGCCGTCTTCTTGGCGGCCATGATCCCCGCGACGCGTGCGACGCCGAGCACGTCGCCCTTCTCCATGGCGTTCTCGCCGACGAGCCGCAGGGTCTCGGGCTGCATCACGACGGAGCCCCTTGCCACGGCGACGCGCTGGGTGACGGCCTTCGCGCCGACGTCGACCATGCTCGCCTTGCCTTCGGTGTCCACGTGGGAGAGCTGGGACCCGCCGCTCACGGGCGCCCTGTGCCTGGTCTGCTCGGTCGCCAGCCTGTCGGCCCTCTCGTTCATGGGGTGGCCGGCATGTCCGCGAATCCACTCCCAGGTCACCTGGTGGGCGGCGGCCTCGCGGTCGAGCTTCGCCCAGAGGTCCTGGTTCTTGTTCCGTTTCCAGTTCATGGTCATGGTGTTGACGACGTACTGGCTGTCGCTGTAGACGGTCACCTCTGCTCCGGACGGTACGGCGGCGAGGCCCTCTATTACGGCGGTCATCTCCATGCGGTTGTTGGTCGTCCGACGCTCCCCACCACAGATTTCCTGGGTGTACCCGTCCCGCAGTATGACGGCGGCCCAGCCCCCTCTGCCGGGGTTCCCTGAGCATGCGCCGTCGGTGAATATGTCGATCATCGCCGGGGCCTCCGTTCCAGCGTCTTGCCGGGGCCATTGTACGAGATGTGCGGCCCGGCTACATGCACGGAGGTCCGTTGGGGTATGCTTACGGCACGCACAGCGTAGGCGGGAGGCGGCGAAATGGAGCAACGGGACCGTGTCCGGTACAACCTGGCCTGGGGCGGCGACGCAACGGCGGCCCCGGAGCGCGACCGCAACCTGTCGGTGGGCGAGTATTTCCGGCGCCGGTACGACAAAGCGCCGAAGTCGCTGACCTTCGGGGCGACCTCGAGGGAGGGGATGGACGAGTGGAGGAGGGTGTTCGCCTCGAAGGTGAGGGAGTGCCTCGGCCCCTTCCCCGAGTCCTGCTTCATGGACCCCGAGGTGATCGAGTCGGTCGACACCGGCCCGTACCGGCGCGAGAAGGTACTGTACAACACCGAGCCGGACATGGCGGTCGTCGCCTATGTCTTCGTGCCGAACGACATCGAGCCGGGCGAGCGGCGGCCCGGGATCCTCGCCTGCCATGGACACGGGAACGGCAAGGACGACCTGGCGAACATCGACCACGGCGAGAGGCTCAGGCGTGTCCGCATAGACAGCCACAACTACGACTACGCCCACCAGCTCGCGCTGCGGGGATACGTGGTGGTCGCGCCGGACTGGCGGGCCTTCGGAGAGCGGAAGCTGGGTGGCGACTTCGGCCAGAGGGACGCGTGCAACGTCTTCTTCATCAAGGGCATGCTGATGGGTGTGAATCTGCTGGCGCTGAACGTGTGGGACGCACTTCGCAGCATCGAGTACCTCCAGCTCCGGCCCGAGGTCGACCCCGGCCGGATCGGCTGCGTGGGCCTGTCGTACGGCGGGACGATGACCCTGTACGCGGCCGCCCTCGACGAGCGCGTCAAGTGCGCGGTCGTCAGTGGCTATCTCAACTCCTTCGAGGCCTACGCGGTGGGAATGGGCAACACCTGCGGGGCCCAGACGCCTCACGGGCTGCTGGAGTACGGCGAGTCGTCGGACATCGGGTGCCTGATCGCTCCGCGCCCGCTGCTGATCGAGTCGGGCATCGCGGACGACGGCTTCCCCATCGAGGCCAGCCGGGAAGCGTCCGCAGCGGTCAGGCGCGCATACGAGGTGGCGGGCGTGCCCGACCGGTTCGACGTGGACGAGTTCGACGGCGGCCACCAGTGGAGCGGGCGCAAGGCCTACGACTGGCTCGACAAGTGGCTCCGCGACGGCGCCGCTTAGGCACGGGGAAGAACTTGCACATCCGTCAATCCCGCAACGAGAGCCACAACGCCGTCATTCCGGCGAAAGCCGGAATCCAGGGGGTGGGGCCCCGGGAAGAGCGGGATAGAGTAGGGGTATGAAGCAGGCATTTGTGCTGCTAGCCGTCTTCGTCGCGGCCATATGGGTGCTGGCCGGGGTCGACTTCCTGATGGACAACCGGCTCACCGAATACGGCATCGTGCCGCGCACCATGGACGGGCTGTGGGGCATCCCCCTCGCGCCCTTCCTGCACGGTGGCTTCGGCCACGTCATCTCCAACACCGTCCCGCTGCTGATGCTGGGCGGCCTCGTGGCGGCGCGGGGGTGGCAGACCCTGCTGGGCGTGACCCTGTTCGTGGTGCTGCTCGGAGGCGCGGGCGTCTGGCTGGTCGCGCGCGGCGGCGCCCACATCGGCGCCAGCGGGCTCGTGTTCGGCTACTTCGGCTACCTGGTCGCGCGTGGCTGGTACGACAGGCGCATCGTCTCCATACTCATCGCCGTCGTCGTCATAGTGGTGTACGGCGGCCTGATATTCGGCGTGCTGCCCACGGACGGCCGCGTGTCATGGGAGGGCCACCTGACGGGGCTCATCGCCGGCGTGCTGGCCGCCAGGTTCGGGAAGCCTAGCCGTGGGGAAGATGCGGAGACGCCGCCGGAGGAGCCCTTACACCAGCTGTAAGGGGATTGCCTTTCCGTGTCGAGAGGGCTTCCTTCTACTCCACTGCTATCTGCTTCTCAGGGTCCCAATTGGCAAGTTAGAGAACACACAAAGGGGAGGGGCATAACGGTCTCGCCGAGTGGACAGAACACCCCTCCCCTGCACGCTGTGTTCTATCTCCTTCTGTGGCGCCGTCCAAATAGAGCCAATGCCACCTGCGGAACAGCGTACGCGACGGAGCCAAGCAGGAACACACGCCATGTGTGGGCATCGTATCCGTCCCACACACCTGGGTATGCGATGGACCACAGTGCGACCCATAGCAGGGCTGCGATGAGTCCAATTGCTAGTGATCCATAGACCAATCTTCCGAGTCTCATAGAACTACCTCCCTTTGGTTGCTCCGATGGGGTGGAGCGTAGGAACCGTCCGATCCGCGACGCGCTGTAGCGCGTCGGTCGCCGCTAAAGGAGGCGCTTGCTTATTCCAGTTGAGGATGATCGCCGGACAGGAATGGGGTCTGTCGGACGTTTGTGCGGTTCCAGTCGGTAAGCCAGCGAATGGAGCTGCTGCTGGGATCTGTTGGCGCGGGTGCCATAGGTCCGGCCAACAGCACCAATCTCGCGAGTTCGCATATTCTTGTGAGTAGCCTCACGGTTAGGTGGTATGTTGATACCCCTGTCCAGTCTCGGCATGGGGCGAAACAGAGAAGGAAGACAAAACTGACTAGCGCCAAGAGTTGGATCTGCAGGTCGACTAAGGGCCCGGATGCAGACTTGACAAAGTCCAGTGCAAGCTCGGTGCCCGGTAGGCTAGCGAATAGTACGTCCAACACCCCGATGAAAAACAGGCCACAGATCATAATCACCCAGGGTAGAGGCAATACGTCAACGGTCAGGACCTTGAACCCCGATCGGAAGACAGCCTTCTCGTTCTGTGAAGAAACCTGGTACATAACCTAACTATACCAACAAAACCAATAGCCTGGAAGTCGGAGGTCTGTAGGTGGTTCTGTCAGCAGATAACCTTGGCGAGGCTAGTTCGGATGCGTCGTGCGCCGTAGTTCTGCGTGCCATCTTCAATAGCCCTCAGCCTTCTAGCGTCTCCGGGCCCAGACCACTACGCCCGTGGCAAGGAGCAGCACGAGGACTCCCGCGGCGCCGCCTATGATGGGCAGGAGCCCTACCCCTCCGACGGCGCTGTTGCCCTCGGTGATTACCAGGCTGTCCGCGCCTTCGGGGAGTATCTGCAGCGTCTTCAGGAACTCCACTACGGCTGCCTGGTCGTCTTGGGAGAGGGCGGCGAATGCGTCGCGGGCTTCCTGGGCATCGCCGCCGTGGGCGAGGATGGCCTCGGATATCAGCGTGGCCCTGCCGTGGTGGAGGAAGGGCGGCTCGCTGGCGAAGCCCCACAGCTTGCGGGTCAGCCACTCGTCGGTGGGCACGCCGTCCTGGATCAGCACCTCGTTGTCCAGCAGGTCGCCCATCCTGTGCCGCTTCAGGTCGGTGAAGGCGGGCACCAGCACGCTGCCGTCCGGCTGGCGCTGCAGGTGGGGGCCGGGCCCCGCAACCGTGAGGTCGACCAGCAGGGGCGAGTTGACGTCGGTGGGCAGGAGCTTGCCCCGCGGGTTGAAGGGGCTGGGCTCGGCGAAGATGGGGTTGTCGACACGCAGCTCGGGGATGTGGCACGAGACGCAGTTTGTGGACGAGAAGAGCTCGCGCCCCTTCTCGACCGCCGCCCTCGCCTCAGGGTCGGCGGGCAGGACCTGGCCGGGCACCGGCAGGGTCGCCTGGAACACGACCAGGGCCGTCATGTCGCCGCGCGTCAGCTCGTCGACGTAACCGTCGCGGTCGAAGTCCACGCCGTCGCGGAACTGCTCCGAGGCCTGCATCCCGAAGTGGGAGTTCATCGCCTTCACGCCGAACTCGCGGAGTGAGACGACGACGCCCTTCTGCTGGAAGGGCCGAATCACAAGGTCGTTGTCGACGCCCTCCAGCTCGCTGAAGTCGATCGTCGCGTCGCGGTGGGCTGTGATGCGCCCGAAGCTCACGCCCTTCGTCACGAGGTCGACCGTGACGTCGTTGCCGGTGCGGCGCGCCTCCTCGATGGCCTCCTCGGCTGTGGCCTTGAGCTCGACGGTCATCTCCCGCGCCAGGATCTCGATCCAGCCGGACCCGAACAGGCCCAGCGAGCCCCTCTCGCTGCCGATGCTCATGAGGGTGTGGGTCTCGTTGTTGTCGCCGGGCCCGCCGTCGAACGTGGCGAAGGGCAGCCGGTCGGCCAGCACGAAGACGTTGGCCGCGTTGCCGGCCCCGCCGCCGGCGCGGGGCACGGTATGGCACTCAAGGCATGTGTTGGCGTCGGGGGCGGAGATTCGGTTGAAGTTGTCGGGGAACTCGTGCCTGGGGCGCGGGTTGACTATGCTGACGTTGTTCCTGCGCTCGACGTCGGCCGTCTCTGGCCTGCCCGCGCCGTCCAGCGTGTTGAAGGGCGCCTCGAATAGCAGCTCGCCGCGCTTGATGATCTCGTCGATCGACATGTCGCCGCTGCTGATCGCCTTCTGGTCCGTGTGGTCGGCGATGGCAGGGGCTTCGCCGATGGTGGGCGGCTCGGCGCCCTCCGCGGCCCCGCACGAGGCCAGGACGAGGGCCGCGGCAGGCAGGAGCGCCGCGGCGACTATGTTGCGTGCCGCACGGTCGATCATGACTCCAAGATACCACCAGCGCCGGGAATCCGCCCCAGCGTTTGCGCGTCAGTTCGGCTCGGTTATCGTGATCCTCCGGTTCGGCTCTACCGACGAGACGGTCTGTACCGTGCCGCTGGGCCACTGGACCACGATTTCTTCGACGATGTCCGCGTCGCCCAGGCCGAAGTGGGGGGCTATCATCGGGTGGCCCATGAAGCTGCGCCCGCTGGCCACCTCGCGAACCTGGGTCAGGCCTCCGGCCTTTACCGTAATACGAGCGCCGATGCCGTCCCGGTTGCTGGACGTGCCGACGGTCTCGACGACGAGCCAGCTGCGGCCGTAGTCGCACCGGTTCCTGTACAGGGTAGTCTCGCCGCCCAGGTTGCCGATGTAGAGGTCCAGGCACCCGTCGTTCTCGATGTCCAGGTAACCGAGGCCGCGGCCCACGCCGGGATCGTCCGCGCCGCTGACCACCGACAGGTTGTTGAAGGTGCCGTCGCCCTTGTTTCGCAGCAGGACGTTGTGCTGCTCGCGCAGGTAGGACGGCACGTCGTCGACGCCGGGCAACCTCAGGTAGCCGCTGACCATGTATATGTCCTCAAAGCCGTCGTTGTCGTAGTCGAAGAAGACCGAGCCCCAGGTCACCCGGTCCTCCGTGCCGATCTTCGACACCTCGACCCCCGCAGGTCCCGCCACGTCGGTGAAGGACTTGCCGTCGCCGTCGTTCCTGAGGAGCACCGTCGCACCGATGTTGGTCATGAAGATGTCCAGGTGCCCGTCGTTGTCGTAGTCGCCGACGGTCATGCTCATGCCGTAGATGGGGACGCCCGCGTTGGACTCGCCCGACACGTCTGTGAATGTCCAGCCGCCGTCGTCCGACGGCCCGTCGTTGCGCCACAGGACGTTGGGCTGCACGTTCGGCCCCCAGTCGTTGACGACGTAGAGGTCCGGGTCGCCGTCGGAATCGTAGTCGAGCCAGCCGGGCTGGAATCCCGCCCCCCACAGGCTGCCTATCGCCTCGCCGTACAGGTTCTTCTTGCGTGGGCCGGTGTCGCCGAGCATCGGGGTCATGTCGGTGAACGAGCCGTCGCCGTTGGCGTGGTAGAGGGCTACGATGCCCACGGCCAGGTAGAAGTCGCCGCTGACAAGGGTGTCGGGGTCGAGCTCCTTCAGGTGGCGCACCACCATCAGGTCGAGGAAGCCGTCGCGGTCGTAGTCGCCCCAGGCGCAGCCGGACGAGCGGAGGCTTCTGTCGTCGTCGCCAACCTCGGCCTGCGCCGTCACGTCGGTGAACGTGCCGTCCCCGTCGTTGCTGAAGAGCTTGCTGGTGCCGTAGTTGGTGAGGAAAAGGTCCTTGTCGCCGTCGTTGTCGTAGTCGGCCGCGCACCCCCCGTTCGAGTGGCCGTCGATGTCGTCGACGCCGGCTGCCGCGGCCACGTCGGTGAAGGTCCCGTCGCCGTTGTTGCGGAAGAGTGCGTTGGGGCCGATTGAGTCGGTGACGTATACGTCCTCCAGGTCGTCGTTGTCGTAGTCGAACACGACGACGCCCGCGCCGATGGGCTGGACTTCGGTCTCGACCTCGTGGTGCCTGAAGCGGACGCCCGCCGAGTCGGTCACGTCGACGAAGATGGTCTGCCGCTCGCCGCTCGCGGTCCTACGCTGGCGGGTCGGGTTCGGCGTGGAGGTCTTCATGACCGGAGTGGGCGCGACCGTCGGGACAGCCGTCGGCACCGCGGTGGGCTCCGCCCCGCCCCCGCAGGCCATCGCCGCAACAGCAACCGCCGCCGCGAGAGACACGACGACCCACCAGGGACGCAGGCGTATTCGACCGAAGCGGAGTCTCATAGTGTAGGATTCTACAACCGGGCGCACTGGCGTGGAAGGGCAAGGCCTCCGGTTCCTTCTCCCCTCGCTGGAGAAGGTTAGGATGAGGGGGACCCCCGCGAGTCACCCTCACCTCAATCCTCACCCGTCAAGGGAGAGGAGGTTAGGAGGTTCCGATGTCACACATTCGCATAGGCAAGGGCTCTTCGAAGGGCGGCTACCTGCTTCCGGAGCTCGACTACCGGGCTTGCAAGGCGGTCCGCGCAGGCGACCAGGTATTCCTGACCGGGGCGACTGGCCTGACGATGGACGGCGGCTTCGTTGGGGAGGGTGACCCGGCCGCCCAGGCGGACAACGCCATGAGGGTGGTGCGCACCCTGCTCGAGGAGGCCGGCGCGCGAATGGAGGACATCTGCAAGGTGACGACTTACGTCACGGACATTGCGCACCGCTGGAAGGTCTACCCCGTGCTCGCCGAGCACCTGCGTGGGGTCAACCCCGTCTCGACCGGGCTCGTCATATCAGGCCTGGCGCGGCCCGAGCTCGACTTCGAGATCGACGTGTTTGCCGTCATTCCCAGGGACGGCGGCGAGCACAAGCGGTTCCGCCTGTTCAACACGAGCTCGAAGGACCCTAATTTCGACGGGCTGGACTACGGCCTCGCGAGGGCCGTGCGCGCCAACGACCTGGTCTACCTGCAGGGCCAGACCGGCTGGACTTTCGAGGGCGACTTCGTCGGCCTGGGCGACCCGGCCGCACAGGCGCACAACGCGATGCGGTGTGTCAGGACGCTGCTCGAGGAGGCGGGATCGCGCATGGAGGACATCTGCAAGGTGATCACCTACGTGAAGGACGCTTCCAACCGGCAGCTAGTCTACCCGGTGCTGGCCGAGCACATGAGAGGCGTGCGACCTGTCTCCACGGGCCTGGTGGTCGAGAGGCTCGGCCGCCCGGAGGTCGACTTCGAGATTGACGTATTCGCAGTGACATCCTAGGTTCCCGTGCGTAGATGCGCATGGAAACGTCCGTGTGATACAGTGCATACAAGTATCGCATGGAACGGAGCATAGCGACATGGCAACGTCGATCAGGCTCTCACCCGAGATCGAGCAGCGGCTGACGCTGTTGGCGTCTCAGACCGGTCGCACCAAGTCTTTCTACCTTCGCGAGATGATCGAGCGTGGGATCGAGGATATGGAGGACTACTACCTAGCCGCAGACGTTCTCGAACGCGTTCGCAAGGGCGAAGAGCAAGTACATGCTGCCGCGGACGTGAGGAGGGAGCTTGGCCTGGACGATTGAGTATTCCGACTCAGCCAGGAGCCAACTCCGCAAGCTGGACAGACAGGCCGCCAGGCGCATCGTCGACTACATGGATAAGCGCGTTGCGCTTTCTGAGAATCCCCGCAGCATGGGCCGGGCGCTAACAGTTCCCCTGGGCGGGTTTTGGCGTTATCGCGTGGGCGACCACAGAGTCATTTGCGACATCCAGGACCGTGTATTACGTGTGCTGGTCGTCAGAGTAGGCGGGCGAGACAGGGTGTATCGCTGAGGTGTCTAGAGCCTACCCTCGAACTCTCGCAGACCTCTCGGTTGAGCTGGTAGGAGCCGTCCCTACGAACCGTCGGTAGTCATAACCTCACGAATTGCGCCAAAGGCCGCTTCAGCGTCCCGGCGGTTGTCCGAAGACATCTCGAGGTAGCCCTTCTTCATGAGGGCCTGTACCCGTGCCTCCTCCTGCTTCAGGAGGCGCACGACGACTCCGCTACGGGTCGTTGACCACGTCTCCGCCAAGCGGTCGGCAAAGGCGAGGTAGTCTGCGGGTAGGCTGATCGTGACCCTCTTCACTTCTTTAGTAGCCATGTCGCACCCCTGTCCAATGATCATATATCATGCTGCTCGGCGGTCGTTTGATGAGACGGGAGGGGAAGATGCAGGAAGAACGGCTGGTGTTTACGGGGCTGCGGACTCGGAACTACGACAGGATGGTGTGGTTCTATAAAGACATCATCGGTGTGCTGCTTGAAGAAGATGACCACCCTCCTGAAGGTGTCCACAGCGAGTACTCGTGGCACAACTAGTACCTGCACTTCGCGATCTTCAAGTGTGCGCCCGATCGGGAGCCCACTCGGGCGGAGCTCTCGTTCAGCACCAATGACGTCGAGGCGGTCCACGCCAGGGCGGTGGCTGCCGGGGTACGAGTCCAGCGGGCGCCCAGCCATCGTTCCTGGGGGTTCAGCGCCGACTACCTGGACGCGGACGGCAATCCGGTCGGCGTTACCGAGATGTCACGATCCAGTTAGCGAGCCTAATCGGCTCCTTTTGGCCGCTTCCATCAACCGCCGTCTTCCAGCTTCTTGAGCTCGGCAAGGGCGTCCTCGACTTCGTCCGGATCGAGTCCTAACTCGAGCGCTTTGTTCAAATCGGCTCTTGCCTTTGACGGGTCGCCAAGTGACAAATGGGCCCAACCCCGGCTGTAGTACCAATAAGGGTCGCTTTCATTGAGGCCGATGGCGGTATCGAAGTCTTGAATCGCCCTGCCATACTCTCCCTTCGCAAAGTAGGCCGATCCCCGGTTGTAGTAGAAATCAGGGTCGCCTTCATCGAGGCCGATGGCGGTATCGAAGTCTTGGATCGCCCTGTGATATTCGCCCTTCAAGAAGTAAGCGGATCCCCGGATGAAATAGGCAGCTGGCTCGTCTTCACCGAGGCCGATGGCGGTATCGAAGTCTTGGATCGCCCTGTCATATTCGTCCTTAATGAAGTAGGCCCGTCCTCGGATGGAATAGTACTTCGGGTCGTTTTCATTGAGGCCGATGGCGGTATCGTAGTCTTGAATCGCCCTGTCATACTCTCCCTTCGCAAAGTAGGCCCACCCCCGGTCGTAGTAGGGCTCTGGGTCGTTCTGATCAAGGGCGATGGCGGTATCGTAGTCTTGAATCGCCCTGTCATATTCGCCTTTCCTGTGGTACGAGTCGCCTCGGTAGATGTAGGTTTCTGGGTCATCAGGACTGCGATTGATACTGGTGCTATAGTCTTCGATCGCCTTGTCGTACTCGCCTTTCATGTAGTAGGCGTCCCCCCGGTCAGCATAAAACTGGGAGTGATTGGGGTCGTGATGGATGGCGGTGCTATAGTCTTCAATCGCCTTGTCATATTCACCCTTGCTGTAATGGGACCATGCCCGGCCTATATGGGCATTAATGTACGGAATGATCGCGATGGCCTTGTCGAAGTCCTGAATTGCCCTGTCGTATTCGCCCAGCTCGTTGTAGATGTTTCCACGATTGCCATACGCCCACCGAAAATCCGGACTCAGACTAATGACCTTGTCGTAGTCTTGAATTGCCCTGTCCAGTTCGCCCTTTAGACGATATACGTTTCCCCGGGCGTTGTAGGCATGAACATAGTTTGGGTCTAGGAGGATGACCATGTCATAGTCTTGAATTGCCTTGTCGTGCTCGTCTTTCTTGGAGTGGGCAAGCCCGCGGGCGTAATAGATGTCAGGGTTGCCGGGATCGAGGCCAATCGCCGTGTCGAAGTCCCGGATCGCTTTGTCGAAGTCACGTCTGAATCGATAGACACTCCCCCGAACGAAGTACGTCTCCGCACTATTGGGCCCCAGGCGAATAGCCTCATTGAGAAGCTCAATCGCCATATCGAAATCCTGGTCGGCTCTGTCTGTCTGCCTCCAGCGGTTGTAGACCGATCCTCGACTTATGTAGGCTTCAGCACTACCTGGATCGAGGTCGATGGCCCTTGTGCAGTCCTCGACGGCTTGTTCGAGCAGGGCATCACCTTCCTCTCTAATCGAGCGGGGGCCATAGTGGTACATGGCCGTGTAGGCGGCTCCCCGCTTCACGTAGGCGTCGACGTTGTTCGGGTCACTTCGAATGTCCTCGCTCAACGTCTCAATTGCCTCTTCGATAAAGGCCTCACGACCGGCGGGATTCGGCTCAATCAGGAGAACATAATCATGCAAGGTAGTGGGAAAGTCTCGCGACGGTTGAGAAGCAGGCCCCGGAGCCGACGATGCGGCAACGGGTATAGGCGTTACAGGCGCGGATGTGGTCGTGGGCGTCGGGTCGTCGCCACAGGCGGTCACTACAAGAGCAATGGCAGCCCCGGTTAACGCCGCTCGAAGCCACAGAGCCGAGCCAGCGGACACGTTCCACCTAGCAAGCACAATTGGCCTCCTCTAGGTCCGGCGCACGGTGATCGCAGCCAGGGCCAGAATCCCGATTGCGAAGGCGCCCAGGACGGCCAGCTCCCGGCCGATTCCCCCCAGGTTCTCGCCCTCCAGCATCAAGGACTTCAGGCCATCCACGGCGTAGGTAAGCGGCAGGAAGTGGCCTATCGCCTGGAAGTAGCCGGGCAGCTGCTCGAACGGCAGCACGGCTCCCGACAGGAATATCTGCGGCAGCAGCATGATCGGTATGAACTGGACGACCTGGAACTCGTTCCGGGCGAAGGTTGAGATGAAGATGCCCAGGTTCACCGCGACGATGGTGACAACGAACAGCAGCACGAAGATCTGCCACAGGGAGCCCTCGTACTCGATCCGCAGGGCGAAGATCGTGTAGAGGAGTATGACCAACGACTGTATCCCGGCGAACAGCAGGAATCCGAGTAGGTAGCCCGCGAGGATGTCCGCCCGGCCAACGGGCGTGGTCAGTAGCCTTTCGAGGGTACCCTGCGACCTTTCCCGCAGGAAGCTGACGCCGGTGAGCAGGAATACGAAGAACAGCGCAAACGCGCCGATCAGCCCCGGGGCGATGCGGTTCAGGATGTCGCGCTGGTCCGCGAAGGAGAACCCGACCAGCGACATGACGATGATCGGCGCGACGATGATCAGCGCGACTGAGCGGTGGTCGCGCGAGATCTGGCTGACGATCCTCACGGCTATGGCGAGGGTGCGGTCGATGGTCACGATCCCGCCCCCTGCCTGACAAAATGGAGGAATGCGTCCTCGAGGGTGGCGTCGTCTCCCGCGGCATCCCTCAGCTCGTCGGGAGTGCCCAGGGCTACGACGCGCCCCTCCTGGATGAAGGCGAGCCGGTGGCAGTGGGCAGCGTCGTCCATGGTGTGGCTGGAGATGATCAGAGTGGCGCCGCCGGACGCCATGCTGCGGAACTGCTGCCAGAACGTCGCCCGAAGCTCGGGGTCGAGCCCGACTGTGGGCTCGTCCAGCACCAGCAGCTCAGGCTCGTGGACGAGGGCTATGGCGAGGCTCACGCGCTGGCGCATGCCGCCGCTCAGCTTCGTGAGGGGGTCCCTCTGTCGCCCGGCCAGGTCGACCCACTCGATGGCGCGGTCGACCGCCTCACGGCGCTCGGCTGACCGGGATAGGCCGTACATGCGGGCGAAGAAGTCCACGTTCTGGCGGACGGACAGCTCCTGGTAGAGCGCGCTGAGCTGGGGCATGTAGCCGATGCGGCCGGCGATGCGAGGGGATGGCGGCCCGCCGAAGACGCGCACCGCGCCGGAGGACGGCTTCTGGAGGCCGATGAGCAGGCGCATCAGTGTCGTCTTGCCGGCGCCGTTTGCGCCCAGCACGCCGAAGATCTCCGACTCGTTCACGGCCAGGGACAGACCGTCAAGGACCTTTAGCGGGCCGTAGCTGAACTCGACCTCGTCCGCTTCGAAGACTGGCATTGCCGGCGACCTGCCCGAAGAGTAGTGAGGGCTTCCCGGCTCAGCTGCCGCCCTGCTGGCCCGCGAGGTGATCAGTGAGCAGCTCGCGGTACGTTTCGAGGCCTGGGACTTCGACGCCGGGGGTCTTGGCGCGGTCGTCCCATGTGCGGACGCGTACCTTGGACTTCCAGTTGGGCGACCGTGTGAAGTCCTGCAGCTCCTCGGCGGACATGGGGCCGCCCTGGCGGCGCAGGGACTCGACGCTGACGTCGGACAGCGTCGCCGCGTACTCCCGGTCCGTGGCAACAAGGTAGCGCTTGGCGGAGACATGGCCGCTGACGATGTCGGCGACGTCGTCGGAAAAGCCTAGCTCCCTGAGGGCCTGTTCCCCAATTCGATCGTGGTTGACGACGCCAACGCTGGTCATCTGCCGTCCTTCGACAGGCCAGATGTGGCCAATGTCGTGCAGGAGGGCGGCGATGATCTCCTGGTCGCTGCCGTCGTCCTGGCGCGCATTGTGGGCCGCCTGCAGCGCATGCTCGAGCTGCGAGACCCGCTCGCCGTGGTACTCGGCCTGTCCGGCGGTGCTGAGGAAGTCGAGGATGCGGTCAACCGTTGCGGCTGGGTCGGCAGTCATTGCAGCCTCCTTAATCCTTTGTCAATGCAACCAAGAGGCATCCCTGAAACTCGGCCGTTTGCAGGGGTAGAGTTGCAGGAAGGCCGGGCACGCGGCTGGATTTGACCTGGAGGGGAAACCCAGACCTCCGTCGAGCTGAAGTGTATGTCAGCAATCTACCGAGTGCAATACGACGAGATGCGGAGTGCCTAGACTTACGGGGAGGCCTGCTCTCCGACCTGCGCAGCCCAGGGGGCCGCCGCCGGGCGGCTGTGCTAGACTACGGCCCCAGCATCAAGGTCGGCGGCACACGCTGGAGGTCAACCCGATGGGCAGAATTAACAAGGTAATCGAGCTGCTGGAGCAGGGCCAGCCGGTATTCTCGACAGGCGCGGCCGGGCTAACCTACGAGGCCGGGCTCGCACAGGCCCAGACCTGGTCGGACATGATACAGGTGGAGTTCGAGCACCACGCCTTCGACACCATCGGTCTGCACCAGTTCATGAAAGGCTTGCATGACGGCGGCCCGACGCCTAGCGGCCATCCAACGCCGACCGTCATCTGCACGCTGCCGTCCAACTGCATCAGCCCCGAGGAGGTGCGGTACAACGCCTGGCAGACCCGCCACGTCCTCGCTGCTGGTGTCCACGGCATACTGCACACCCACTCCCGCAGCGCCGAGGCGGTCAAATGGTTTGTGGCGACGGCCAGGTACCCGTTCCAGACCATCGGCATGGACCTGGGGATACCCGAGGGTCTGCGCGGCGGAGGTGGCCAGGGGCAGCCGGCGGAGATCTGGGACGTGGAGCCGACCCGCTACGTCAGGATCGCGGACCCGTGGCCACTGAACCCGGAGGGCGAGCTGTTCCTGGGGCTTAAGATCGAGGACAGGCACTGCCTGCCGGATGCCGACAACATCGCCGCCGTTCCAGGCATCTCGTGGGCCGAGTGGGGCCCCGGCGACATGGGCATGTCCTTCGGCGACCCCGACGGCCACGACGCGCCCTATCCGCCCCACATGGATGAGGCCCGTGCAACCGTGAAGTCGGCGCTGGACAAGGCCGGGGCCGCGTTCTACTGCTCGTGGAAGGACGACTCTATGACTGACGAGGAGATCGTCCTCTACCTGATTGAGAAGGAGGGGGCGAAGATCGTGCCTGGTCCGAACGCCGAGGTAGCCGACTCCGTCCGGAGAAAATACGGCCGGACCATGCCCTGGTAGACAGGCTCACACCGGTATTTGGGAGATTACGCATTGGGTAGATCAAGTGAAGGGCTCCCTCACCGGTGATACTTGGTAGAATGTTTGCCTGAATCGATAGGAGATCCTCGGGTATTCCTAACGAATATGTTGTTGTCACGTGCGTCAGACACTGATAACATTGTTACGTCTTAGAAGAGTTTTGGACTCCGAAGGAGGTTGATGATGAGGCAAGTGGCGAAGTATGTCGTAGTCATAGGGGCGATGCTGGCGTTGGTCGCGGCTGTCGCCTGCTCCGACAGCGGCGTATCGCAGGACGAGTTCGACCGAGTCAACAATGAACTGACCAAAGCGAAGGCGGACTTGCAGGCAGCGCAGGGCGAGTCCATGTCTGGGGACATGGTCTCGAAGGCGGACTATGACGCGCTCCAGAAGGAGCTGGAAGAGGCCAAGGCGATGCCCGCGGGCGGCGAGATGATGGGAAGCCGCCTAGACACGGTCAGGCAGCGCGGCAAGGTCATCTGCGCCAGCCGTAACGACGTGCCTGGCTATGGCGCGCTCGACGCCGCCGGCAACAACGTCGGGTTCGACATCGACCTCTGCCGTGCTCTTGCGACGGCAGTGCTCGGCGATCCCAACGCTATCGAAATCCGGCTGATTACCGCCGCTGAGCGCGGTCCCACCATACAGTCGGGCGAGGTGGATATGCTCGTGCGCACGGTCACCTGGACCACTTCGCGCGACGCCTCCTGGGGCAACTACGCCCAGACCATGTTCTACGACGGCCAGGGCTTCATGGTCCCGGCCAAGCTGGGCGTCACCAGCGCCTACGAGCTCGGCGGGGCTGCCGTCTGCGTGACGGCGGGCACCACTACCGAGCTGAACATGGCCGACTTCTTCAGGCAGAACGGGCTGGACTACAACCCCAAGGTCTTCGAGGACACGGACGTCGTCCTCGAGTCCTACAAGAGCGGGTCCTGCGACGTGTTCACGAACGACCGCTCGCAGCTTGCGGCGCTCCGCAGCGCCCTGCCCAATCCCGAGGAGCACGTCATCCTGCCGGAGACGATCTCCGAGGAGCCGCTGGGCCCGGTCGTGCCGCACGGCGACGACCAGTGGTTCGACATCGTCAAGACTGTGATGGGCCTGCTCATCTTCTCCGAGGCATACGGCATCGACTCGGGTAACGTGGACGCCGTTGCCGCTGGCGACAACGTGAAGGCAAAGCGCCTCCTTGGTACCGAGGGTTCCTTCGGCCAGGACGAGCTCGGTCTCGACCAGAACGTCGGCCAGGCGATCATCAAGGCCGTGGGCAACTACGGCGAGATCTACGAGCGCAATCTCGGAGCAGACGGTGTCGACCTGCCCCGCGAGGGCGGCCGGAACGCTCTCTGGGCCGACGCTCCCTGCCAGGACTGCCCGAAGGGCGGTCAGATCTACGCCGCGCCCCTGAGATAAGGCGAGGGTAAGGCAAACGAAGGTCGGGCCCGTCGCGGCGCAGGTCGCGGCGGGCTTGGCGTGACCAATGATCCGAGCTGACTTCAAGCTCATTGCAGCTGCGGTGTTGGCCTCTGTCGTGGCTATGGCCGCGATAGTCGCTTGCACGGACGAAAGCGGCGCCCCGGGTGCGGTCGCCGAGACGGTGGCTGAAGAGGCCGCGAGCTCCCGGCTGGATGCCGTACGGGCTCGCGGCCGGCTCGTGTGCGCAGCCGTTACCGACACGCCGGGGTTTGGCGCACTCGACGAAACAGGCACCATCACCGGGTTCGACATCGACCTCTGCCGCGCTGTGGCGGCCGCCGTCCTGGGTGACCCCGACGCCATAGATCTGCGCATGCTCACCGCCTCTGAGCGGGGGCCCATTCTCCAGTCGGGCGAAGTCGACATGCTGGTGTTCGTCACCACCTGGACGACATCCAGAGACACCTACTGGGGCAACTTCGTCCAGACCATGTTCTACGACGGCCAGGGATTCATGGTGCCCGTAAGCCTGGGAATCGACAGCTCCTACGACCTGGGCGGAGCGTCGGTGTGCGTGACAGCAGGCACCACTACCGAGCTCAACATGGCCGACTTCTTCAGGCAGAACAACCTGGAGTACGACCCCAGGGTCTTCGAGGAGTCGGGTGTCGCCCTGGAGTCGTACGAGAGCGGGGCCTGTGACGCGTTCACCAGCGACCGCTCGGCCCTCACGGCCACACGAACCACCCTGCCCAACCCCGAGGACCACGTCATCCTGCCGGAGACCATATCCGAGGAGCCCCTTGGCCCGGTCGTGCCCCACGGCGACGAGCAGTGGTTCGACATCGTGAAGGCTGTCATGGGCATGCTCATCTACGCCGAGGCGTACGGCGTCCACTCCGGCAACGTTGACGCCATGGCCGGCAGCGACAACGTGAAGGTCAAGCGCCTGCTCGGCACCGAAGGGTCATACGGCCAGGAGGGCCTCGGGCTGGACGAGACGGTCGCCCAGACGGTCATCAGGGCCGTCGGCAACTACGGGCAGATCTACGACCGCAACCTTGGGCCCGGAGGCATCGACCTGCCCCGCGAGGGGAGCCGGAACGCGCTGTGGGCCGACGCGCCCTGCTCCGGCTGCCCGAAGGGCGGCCAGATCTACGCCGCCCCCTTCCGCTAGCGGCCGGGTCTAGGCCCTAGTCAAGCCAGCCCTCCTCAGCCCCCTGGATGTAACCGTCCAGAGTCGAGGGGAGGCGGCCTGTCCCTTCCCCCCGAGGGGGAAGGTTAGGATGGGGGCTCTCGCCCTGCCAAAGAGCAAGGCTGTCCATGCCAACCAGGTATGAACCAGTTGCCCCTGGTCACGCCGTCTTGTGGGTATTCCCCGCTTGTGGCATTATGGGCGCCACGATGACTCAGTCGCTGACTAAGTCGCTCACCTACCAGGGCATCCCCGTATGGCGGCACGCCCGCATTATTGGCTGGACCGCCCAGATCGTCTCGGCCATAATCGTCATCGCGGCCGTCGCTTTCTTCTTCTACAACCTCACTTCCGCCATGGAAGACCGGGACATTCCCCGGGGTTGGTCGTTCCTGTTCAGGGAATACTCCACGCCCATCAGCGAGTCGGTCCTCCACTACGAGGAGAGCGACACGTTCGCCTATGCGTTCCTTGTGGCCGCGACGAACACGTTGAGCCTGTCCCTGGTGGGCGTGGTATTCGCAACGGCCCTGGGCATCTTCATCGGCTCGGCCCAGCTTGCGGGCAACTGGATCCTGAGCCGGGCGGCAGTGGTCTACGTCGAGTTCTTCCGCAACGTGCCCCTGATCGTCCAGCTCTTCTTCTGGTACATACTGATTCTTGGGCTCCCGCCGGTGCGGGAAGGCTTCGTGTGGTTCGACGCAATCTTCCTGAGCAACTCAGGGCTGTCCTTCCCTTGGCTCAAGGGCCAGGATACGATCTGGGTCTGGGCAATCGTCGCCCTGGTCGCCATCGCCGCCGCCCTGGTCGTGCGCTGGTTTGCCGAGCGTCGCGAGCTTCGCACCGGGCGCTCCTCCTACCCAATCGTCTGGGCTGGCGTCACGGCCGTCGTCATCGGCGCAATCGGGTGGTTCGCCGTGGGAGATGCGCCCTTGGTCATCGACGTGCCGGAACCCCAGGGCCGCTTTGGGCACACCGCGGGCGGCGCAAAGCAGTCCAGCGAGCTGGTGGCGCTGTTCATCGGGCTGGTGATCTACACATCGTCCTTCATTGCCGAGATCGTGCGCGCGGGCCTGCAGTCCGTGTCGAAGGGGCAGGGCGAGGCATCCCGCTCGCTGGGGCTCAACACCCTGGAGACCCTCCGGTACGTCACATTCCCCCAGGCCCTCCGCGTCATCGTGCCGCCCCTCATCAGCCAGTACCTGAACCTGACTAAGAACAGCAGCCTGGCCATCGCCATCGGGTATGCCGACCTGACCAGCGTCGCCAAGACGATGACCCAGACGGCCCCGGCCGTTTCGATCTTCCTGATCATCATGGCTGTATACCTGCTCTACAGCCTGGGCTATTCCCTGATCGGCAACATCTACAACCGCCACATCCAGTTCAGGGGAGGGTAGGGGTTTTGGCCACCGTGGCTGAACATACCGAGACTCTTGGGCCGCCCCGCTCCGAGACGGGCTGGATCGGCTGGGCCAGGCTCAACCTCTTCGGGAGCTGGGGCAGCTCCACCGTTACGATCGTGTCGATTCCGCTGGCCCTCTGGGTCTGCTGGGCCGGGTTGAGCTGGCTCTTCACTACGGCAGACTGGACCCTGGTCACGAGCCGTCCCCAGCAGTACCTCATCGGCGTATACCCCACCGAGCACGCTTGGCGGCCCCTGGTTGGCTGGCTGATGACGTCTGTGCTGTTCGGCCTGGCAGGCGGCATGTGGAGGGGGGCGGCCGAGCGCATCGCAATCGGCTACGGCGCGATCCCGCTGGTCGTGGGGCTCCTGCCCTACGGGATGATGCACGAGGGCGTGAACATGCCCCTGGACATACGCCTGCTGGTCCTAGGCAACCTGCCGGTACTCGCAGTCTCCTACTGGCTCGGGAAGACCGAAAGGGGAGAATGGCCCCGGCGGCTCCTCGCGGCTGCACTCGCGGTCTATGCACTGTGCCTTCTTGTGCTGGCTGGACTGTCTATGGTGGGCCTCGCGGACCCTTTCTCAGAGAGCACTTGGGTCGGCTGGGTGCTCAACCTGGTCCTGTCGGCTTCTGCCGTCGCTTTGTCATTCCCTATTGCTCTTCCCCTGGCCCGAAAGGTTGGACGCCCGCGTTCGATTGTGATTGGCGGCCTGCTGGCATATTTCCTGACCCTTTTCCTGCTGGCCGGGCTGCCGGGCCTCATGGAGCCCGTGTCCCCCAGGGTCTGGGGCGGGTTGATGCTCAACCTGATCCTGTCGGTGTCGGGCATCGTCCTGGCCTTCCCCATCGGCGTGGCGCTGGCCCTGGGCCGGCGCAGCAACCTTCCGGTGGTGAAGCTGCTCTGCGTCGTGTTCATCGAGGTGTTCCGCGGGGTGCCCCTGATAACCCTGCTGTTCGTGTCCCAGGTGCTCGTGCCGCTCGCGTTGCCTGAGAACTTCCCGGTCGACTCGGTCACGCGCGCCGCGATCGTCATCACCCTCTTCTCCTCGGCGTACATGGCAGAGAACATAAGAGGGGGACTCCAGGGACTGCCTCCCGGCCAGGCAGAGGCGGCCAGGGCGCTCGGGCTTCCGGGCTGGCAGGTGACGGTGCTGATTCTGCTGCCGCAGGCAATACGCAACGTAATCCCGGCCATAGTCGGCCAGTTCATCGCCCTGTTCAAGGACACGAGCCTCGTCTACATTGTCGGGATGCTGGACATCCTCGAGATCGGCCGGGCGATCGTCCAGGGCAACCCGGAGTTCATCGACAACGGGCGGGAGCTGTACATTTTCGTAGCCGCAATATTCTGGCTGATCACGTATACCATGTCGTACGCCAGCCGGAGCCTGGAGAGACACCTGGGTGTGGGTGAGCGGTAAGCAAGGGAGCCGGTCATATGGACAATCAGAATTCCGACGCAGCAATGGCCGTCGACGGTCAGTCGAACGGCACGGACGACATCATAGTCTGCCGCGACGTTCACAAGTGGTTCGGGAACTTCCACGCCCTGAAGGGTGTCTCCACGTCGGTGGCCCGGGGCGAGGTGGTCGTGATCATCGGCCCTTCCGGGTCCGGCAAGTCCACCTTCATCCGCACCATCAACAGGCTGGAGAAGCACCAGCGGGGCGACATCATCGTCGACGGCTTCGAGATGACCGACGACATCCGCAACATAGACGCCATCAGGCGGGAAGTGGGCATGGTGTTCCAGCAGTTCAACCTCTTCCCCCACCTGAGCGTCATGCGCAACATCACCCTGGCCCCCACCAAGGTGCGGCACCTCCCCATGGAGGAGGCGGAGAAGATCGCCATGGATCTGCTCGAAAGGGTGGGCATCCCCGAGCAGGCGCAGAAGTACCCCGGCGAGCTGTCGGGCGGCCAACAGCAGCGCGTGGCCATCGCCCGCGCCCTCGCCATGCAGCCCAAGATCATGCTGTTCGACGAGCCCACCTCGGCGCTCGACCCCGAGATGATCAAGGAGGTCCTCGAGGTGATGCGCGAGCTGGCTGAGTCGCAGATGACCATCGTCGCCGTCACACACGAGCTGGGCTTCGCCCGCGAGGTCGCCGACCGGATAGTGATGTTCGACGAGGGACTCATCGTCGAAGACCAGCCGCCCGACGACTTCTTCAACAACCCCCGCCACGAACGCGTGAAGCGCTTCCTGTCACAGATACTCACGCACTGAACCCGGGCAGCCTTACCTGCGGGCGGGCCGTGCGTGGATCGTCAGAAACTGCCGCTCAGCTGCTTGTAGGTGCGTTCGGCCTGAGCCTGTCGAAGGCCAGTGCTCTGCAGTACAACCATGAGGTGGGGCCGTTGCTTGAGAGCCTGTAGGAGAGCTTGCCCCGCACCCGATAGGAGCAGTTCTCCGCCAATCGAGCTCTCCAGGTAAGACCTAGGCTGAGCCCTCTTCGCCAATATCCCCGTGCCACAGCCGCCTCATCTCCTCGCTCGTCTCCATCAGCCCGTCCAGCTTCCCGCGCGCCACGATGCGGCCCTCGGCGAGCACCACTATCTGGTCGGCCCGGCGGTACGCCGCACGCCTGTGGGAGACGACCAGGCTCGTCGTGTCCGGCACCGCAAACAGCCCCTCCCACAGCTGCTGCTCCGTCTCGGCGTCCAGGGCGCTCGAAAGGTCGTCGAATATCAGCAGGTCGGGCTCGCGGACGAACATCCTGGCCGCTGCCGTCCGCTGCACCTGCCCGCCCGATAGCCTCACCCCCCGCGGCCCGACCACAGTGTCCAGCCCGTCCCGCAGGGTGGCGAGGTCTGGTTCCAGGACGGCCAGCCTGGCGGCCTCGTGCAGGGCTTCGGGACGGGCCTCAAGGCCCAACAGGATGTTCTCCCTCACCGTCTCGCTGAACAGCACGGGGATCTGGGGCGTGTAGGCGCACCGCGGCGGGACCATGAACTCGCTCGGGGCGTCGACGAGCTCCCCGTTCCAGAGGACCTTGCCCCTGTCAGCCGGCAGCAGTCCCAGCACCGTCTCCAGCAGCGTCGTCTTGCCCGACCCGATCCTGCCCGTGATCACGGTCATCGTCCCCCGCTCCAGGCTCAGATCTATGTCGTGGATGCCCCTGCCTGTGCTCGGGTAGGCATAAGCCAGTCCCCGCACTTCGAGTTGCCTGAGCGTGCCCGTAGGAGTGCCCGGGCCGGACCGGGCCGCGCTCTCCGGCCTGGCGGGCGTCTTCGACACCAGGTTCTCGCCCTCGTCTTCGGCGACAAGCTCCAGGAGGCGGTCGAGGGACACTTGCGAGCGCCTGAACTCCGCCGCTATCCTGCCCACCGCAGTCGGAAAGGTGGACAGGGCGTGGCCCATTGCGTAGCTCACGAAGAGCACGAAGTCCCCTACGGAAATCTCGCCCGCCACGAGCAGCCCCGCCGACACGATCATTACCGTGCCCACAGCCACCCGCACGGCCGTGCCGGCCAGAAGGCGGTTCATCAAGTCGAGCAGGATCTCCTTCACGTACCCCCGGCGGCGGCGGTCCGACAGGGCGTCCATGCGGCGGGCCACCAGCCGCTGCGTCGAGGCGACCTGGATCGCCAGTACCGCTCCCAGCATCTCCGTGACGAAGCCCGTCACCGCCCCGCTCGCTTCCCGTGATGCCTGGCGGGTGGAGTGGAAGTATCCCCTGAAGAACCGCGCCACTACCGCCATCACCGCGATCGGCGCGAGGGTGAAGAGGGTGAGCTGAAGGTTGATGCTCGCCATGACGTACAGCGCTACGACTAGCCCCACCGAAGTGCCCAGGAACCAGGTCAGGATGAAGATAGGCCACAGCGAGTCCGACACGTCGGTGGAGAAGCGATCGATGATGTCCCCGGTGCTCGGCCTGTCCACTGCCGGGGGCCTTCCCATGATGGTCCTGAAGAGGTTCGCCCTGACGAAGGCCCAGAGTGAGTTGGCCATCCAGGCGTCCGTCAGCCAGTAGCCGCGCTCGAACGCGGTCGAAGCGGCCTGGGCAGCCGCGAACAGGGCCACCAGTCCCCAGATGCTGCTCCCCATCTCCGCCTCGCCCGTGAAGACGTCGAACATCTCTCTCAGTACCAGGCCGCCGAGCAGCGGCACCGAGTTGGATCCTATGGCCAGCAGGGCGACTGCGCCGAAGAGCGCCGGGTTCCAGAGCACCAGCCGGAGTATGAACCGCCCCAGGCTCACGCCAGCACCTCTTCGAGCCCGGACCGGAGCAGCTCCCTGAACCGCGACTCGTCGTCGGCCTCGAGGGCCGCCCGTTCGCCGTGCTCCTGTATGCGGCCCGAGTCGATTATCAGCACGTCGTCCACCCGGCGAATCGTGCCGAGACGGTGGGCGATGATGATACCGGTGCGCCCTTCCAGCAGCCTCCAGACGGCCCTGCTCACCATCGCGTCAGTGGCGGGGTCGAGTCGCGACGATGCCTCGTCCAGTATCACCAGGTCCGGGTCGCTGAGGAATACGCGTGCCATGGCGACGAGCTGCGCCTCGCCGGCCGAGAGCTGGCGCCCGCCCCCGGCCAGCTCCGTGTCCAGCCCATCGCGCAGGGACTCCACCCACGGCGCAAGCCCGAGCTCGCCAAGGGCTCGAAGCACTGTCGAGTCCTCCACCGTCTCGTCGAACAGGGTGATGTTGTCCCTCAGCGTCCCCCTGAACAGCTGCACGTCCTGCGTTACCATGCCTAGACGCTTGCGGAGCGCGTCCAGCCCCACCTCGTCCACCGGAACGCCGCCTACCCGGACCGCTCCCCGCTGCGCCTCGTATAGCCGGAATATCAGCCGCGAAATGGTAGTCTTACCGCTCCCGGTGCGCCCCAGCAGGCCGAGCACCCTTCCCGGACGCAGGTGGAACGACACGTCGTTCAGCACCCAGTTGTCGCCGTGATAGGCGAACCGGACATCGTCGAACTCGACCGACAGGGGGCCGGCGGGCGGGGTACTGCGGCCCTCGTCGCGGATCGCCGGCTGCACGTCCAGGATGTCCCGCACCCTCTGGATGCTCGCGCCGATCATGTTCAGGTCGTCGATCTCGCGCGAGACCTGCTGGATGTCGCCGCGCAGCCTCAACGCATACAGCATGACCATCATCACCGTGCCGGCGGATATCGCGTCGCCGAGCACCAGGTAGGCCCCCAGCCCTACGATGGCGGACAGGCCCAGGCCGTAGGCAAGGTCTGACACCCCGCCCGCAACCCTTGAGAGTATGTTGGCCCTGAGCTCGGCCCTGAGCTCAGCCTTGACCAGCCGGTTGAACCGCTCGACCTCATACGAGCTCGCACCGCTCGTCTGGATGTCCCTGAGCCCGTCCATCCGCTCGCCTATATAGCTGGACGCGTCCGCTGACGATTCGCGGCTCGCGAGCCACCGCGGGGCAGAAAGCCGCTGGCCGAAGGCGTGTATCAAGATGTTGGCTGCGACGAAGGCCGCGATTCCCAGCCCAAGCCGCCAGTCCTCTAACCACAGCACGGCGGTCACGCCAAAGACCATCAGGAAGCCGAGGAGCAGTGTCACCGTGAGCTGCGAGAAGAACTCCGCCAGCCTCTCCACGTCGCCGTCTATCCGCTCCAGCAGTTCCCCGGGCGGGTGGGCGTGGTGGAAGGTGAGGTCCAGCCGCAGCACGTGCAGGACCAGGTCCGACCTCATGCGATTGGTGGCGCGCCATCCCAGGTCGCCACCGACGTACCAGGACGCGGAGAGTGTGGCCATGTACACGACGCCGATTACGAGGTAGAGCGCGCCCGCCGCGTGCAGCGGGCCGGCGTCGCCTCCCTGCTGCGCCGCGTCGACGAAGTCCCTGACTATCTGGGGGTGCACGAGCTGGAGCGCCAGCGCGGACCCAAGCAGGACCGCCAGCAGCAGCGCCCTCGGCCACAGCGGGACCATGTACCTGGCCAGGAGGCCGACGTACACCCTGATGGGCACCAGGCTGTTCAGCATCGGTGGGCCTTCCCTCCACGAGCAACTGGGGAGATGCGGAGGCCGATTCGTCTGATCGAAGGGGCGCGAAAGCGTAAACGCCTAGCCTATTACGACCGCGCCGCCGCGAGCAATACTTGATCCCCGGTTCGAAGGCCACCACCACGTTCGGCCTGAGCTTGTCGAAGGCCAGTGCTCACCAGTACAACGTGGATATGGACGGACTCCTAGATGCTTGCCAGACCCTGCTGGTGGGTGTCATGGATGGGCAATGCACCAACCCTGAACTGTCACGGGGTGCTATTCTTGACAGCGAGACCACAACCACAAGGATGGCCATAGAAGGTTGACTCCACCAAGTCGATGGGGGGACGAGGGACCGCCCAAAGAGGCGTACGGGCGAGTCACCAACCCGGAACGCTTCGCGCCGCTGCACGACGCCGCCCTGGAGATGATCGGGCGGCTGGAGGCTGACTTCGACGTAGAGCGAGCCGAGGGGTACGGCCTGGACGAGGACCTGGAGGGCAATAGTGGCCTTGCCCGCCCGTCCGTCAAGCTCAGCCCCACAGACCCGGAAGCCGCGCCAATGACGGTGGTGTTCACGGACTTCCCGGGGCTCTTCGTAAGATTCGGACGTTGGGCGGACGACCCCTTTCCCGATTGCGGCTGCGACGCGTGCGGAGGGACTGCCGAGGAAGAGATCGAGAGTCTGACCGAGAAGATCCACAGTCTCACGACCAGTGGACTCTGCGAAACAGTCGAGGCTCCCAGGGGGCGGTTTGGGGGCGATGGCAGCCTGGAGGCGGAGTGGCGGGGGCTGTCCAGCTACGAACGCCGCTGGTCCGGGATAGACGATACTGCCGAGGAAGAGATCGAGAGGCTGACCGAGAAGATCCGCAGTCTCACGACCAGTGGACTCTGCGAAACAGTCGAGGCTCCCAGGGGGCGGTTTGGGGGCGATGGCAGCCTGGAGGTGGAGTGGCGGGGGCCGTCCAGCTACGAACGCCGCTGGTCCCGGATAGACCGCGATCGCGCGCGCCAGATGTCCGGCGGACGCCGCCGCCTAGTGCTGGACTGGAAGCCCTGGCCTCGCCGGAGAGCGTAGAGTTCCTACTTCTTCCCCATTGGGAGAACTTTGCGTAACCTCACGGTGTGTCATTCCGAACGCAGCGGAGCGAAGTGAGGAATCTAGGAAGCCTTGTTCTCAAGGAAGGTCGCGTAGCTGAAACCGACGCCTTGACCCGACAGCAAGCACCATAGATTCCTCCCTGCGGTCGGAATGACATGATCACGGCGAATTATGCCAAGGTCTCCATTGGGGGGGGGAGATTGTGGAGATTCTTCAGCCAGCACGGAGGACCCCGCCTCTCCTTGACTGTTCACATAGGCAACCCTAATAATTGGTTCGTGTTGATACTCCCTCAGCGAAGCCTACGTATCCTATGAGTGACAGGCCCACCGTCCAGCAGGTAGAGGACGTCACGGCTGCTGCCGCCCGCGAGCTCGAAGCTGCTGCGGACGAGGACGGCGTCGACAATTGGCGGGTGGCATACCTCGGGCGTAACGGTCAGCTCACTCGACTGCTCCGGGGGCTCGGCTCCCTCGACCAGGACGAGCGCCGGGCCGTCGGTGCTGCCGCCAACCGAGCCAAGGGTCGGCTCGAACAGGACATGGAGACGCGGCTGCTCGCGCTGCGCTCAGGCTCCATGGCCGGCCAGCTCGAGCAGGAGAGGATCGACGTCACACTGCCCGGATGGCCCGCTCCCCAGGGCGGTCTCCACCCCGTCACCCAGACCATCCGCGAGATCACGGAGGTCTTCGCCTCCATGGGGTTCGGGGTCGAGGAGGGCCCCGAGGTCGAGTGGGACAGGTACAACTTCGACATGCTCAACATCCCCAAGGACCATCCCGCGCGCGACATGTGGGACACCCTCTGGGTCGACCACGTGGACGATGAGGGCAACAGGCCCATGCTGCTGAGGACCCACACCTCCCCCATGCAGGCCCGGATAATGGAGACGACCCGGCCGCCCGTGCGCGTCATTGTGCCCGGCAAGGCATTCAGGTACGAGGCCACGGACGCGACCCACGAGTGGCACTTCCACCAGGTCGAGGGGCTCGCCGTCGACGAGGGCATCACCTTCGCCGATCTGAAGGGAACGCTGTTCGAGTTCGCGAGGCGGATATTCGGCGAGGAGCGGCGGGTCCGCTTCAGGTGCGACTTCTTCCCGTTCGTGGAGCCCGGCGTTGACATGGCGATCGACTGCTTCAGGTGCGATGGCGACGACTGCCGCATCTGCAGCAACGGCTGGATAGAGATCCTCGGCGCAGGGATGGTGCATCCGTCGGTGTTGGAGGGCGTCGGCTACGACTCCCAGAGATACACAGGGTTCGCTTTCGGGATGGGCGTGGAGCGCATCTGCATGCTGCGCCACGGCATCAGCGACATACGCCTCTTCTACGGCAACGACGTTAGATTCCTGCGCCAATTCTGAAGGAAGAGCCCGATATCAGCGGGCCCCAGGTTCATAGATGCTCGTACCCCTCTCATGGCTGAAACGGTATGTCCCGGTAGACCTCCCGCCGGGTGAGCTTGCCCACCGGCTTACCATGGCCGGACTCGAGATCGAGTCCGTAGAGGAGATCGGGGGCGACTGGGACGCCGACAAGGTGCTCGTCGGCCATGTGCTGGAGGTGAACCCCCACCCGAACGCCGACCGGCTCTCCCTGCCCACCGTGGACCTTGGCAACGGCGAGACCGCCACCGTCGTTTGCGGCGCTCCCAACGTCGCGGCAGGGCAGAAAATTGCCTTCGCCCGCGAGGGCGCAATGCTGCGTAGCAACAGGACCGGCAATGTGGAGCCCCTCAAAGCCGCGAAGATCAGGGGCGTCCTGTCGTCCGGCATGGTCTGCTCGGAGCGTGAGCTGGGCCTCGGCGAAGACCACGACGGCATCCTCGTGCTGCCAGACGACCTGCAGGTTGGCACGCCCCTGGTGGATCTGCTGGGAGACGCGGTACTGGACGCCGAGGTGACCCCGAACAGGCCCGACTGCCTCTCGATTCTCGGCGTGGCCCGGGAGGTCGGCGCAATCACCGGCGCGCCGGTATCGGAGCCCGAAGCCGCATACCCGGAGGACGGACCTCCCATTGCGGACCGTGTGACCGTTGAGATCGAGGACCCCGACCTGTGCCCCCGGTACACCGCCGGGCTGGTGGAGGGGGTCAGCGTAGGGCCGTCCCCGGAGTGGCTGCGGAGCGCGCTGGAGACGGCCGGCCAGAGGCCGATCAACAACATCGTCGACATCACGAACTTCGTGATGCTCGAGTACGGCCAGCCGATGCACGCCTTCGACTTCGACAAGGTGGCCGACGATACGATCATCGTGCGGCAGGCGCGGCCCGGCGAGCGCTTGGCCACGCTGGACGACGAGACCCACGACCTCCGCCCGCCCATGCTCGCCATTGCCGATCCGTCGGGGCCTGTCGCTCTGGCAGGGGTCGTCGGCGGGGTAGGTTCGAGCGTCACCGGGGCCACCACGTCGGTCCTCCTGGAGTCGGCGAACTTCGACCCGACGAACACGAACCGCACGAAGCGGGCGCTTGGCAACGGCACCGAGGCGTCCTACAGGTTTGAGCGCGGCATCCGCGCCGACCTCGCGCCAAAGGCCCTCAGGCGCGCCATTCAGCTCATCCTCGAGGTCGCCGGAGGCACTGCGGCCGCCGGCATGGTTGATGCCTACCCGGGCCGCTCCGAGGCACCTGAGCTCCGGGTCACCGGGACCCGCCTGCGAAAGGTGCTCGGCGTGGACCTCCCGGCCGGCCGTGTGCAGGAAGTGCTAGAGTCCCTGGGATTCCAGGTCCGCGGCGGCGGGGGCGACGAGCATGTCGTCACCGCGCCCTACTGGCGATCGGACATCAGGATCGAGGACGACGTGATCGAGGAGGTCGCGCGAATCGTAGGGTACGATGACATTCCCACGACGGCGATGGCGACCCCGATTCCGCATCACAGCCCCAAACCCTTCGAGGAACTGAGGGAGCGCGTGCGCGACGCCCTGGCTGCGGCTGGACTGCAGGAGGTTCTGACTTACTCGCTGACCGACCGGGAGACCCTCGAAAAGGTCCACGGCCTCGATGGCATAGGCGACCCGCTGGAGCTGGCTAATCCGATGAGCAGGGACCTGCAGGCGCTGCGCACCAGCCTGCGGGGAAACATGCTCAAGACCCTGCGTGCCAACCGGCGCATGTCCCGGGGCGAGGGGCTGCGGCTGTTCGAGATTGGGCGCGTATTCATCCCCAGGGAGGAGGCCAGGGAGCGGGACCTGCCTGACGAAAGGCAGATGGTCGTCGGCGCAATGTCCGGCCCCCGATTCCCTGCCTCATGGCTCGCCCAGCAAGTCGACATGGACTTCTACGACGCCAAGGGAGCAGTCGAGGCGATGCTGGCCGATACCGGGATCGAAGCCACGTTCGAACCCGGCGAGGACGCGACAATGCACCCGGGCAAGACGGCCCGCCTGGTGGTGGACGGCAGGCAGGTGGGAGTCGTCGGCGAGGTGCATCCCTCGACCCTGCAGGGTTTCGACCTGGACGCCGCGGCGGTTGCGATGTTCGAGATAGACCTGCAGGCGCTCTTCGATGCCGTCTCCACCGGCCCGGCCGTCTACGTGCCGGTCAGCCGGTTCCCCCAGGCGGAGCGGGATGTCGCCCTGATCGTCGACGAGGGCGCGTCCTCCGCCAGCATCCGGCAGATAATCGACCGCCACAAGCTGGTGGCTTCCAGCCGGCCCTTCGATACCTACACCGGCGAGGGCGTGCCGGCAGGGAAGAAGTCCGTCGCATACCGGATCGTCTTCCAGTCGGAGAAGGCCACGCTCACGTCCGAAGCAATAGACCGCGCTCAGGGCGACATCCTCCGCCAGCTCCAGCGCCGGCTCGGCGCGGAGCTGAGGGCGTAGGGAGGCATCTAATGGTCACGAAAGAAGAGCTCCATAGCTTATTGGAGTCGCTGCCTGAATCGGGGCTGGAGCAGGTTCACAGCCTGATGGTTGTGCTCCTCCGGGAGCCCGAGGACTTGACTGAAGACGAAGCTCGGGAATTGGTGGAGGGCCAGGCCGAGGTAGAGAGAGGCGAGTGGGTGTGGTGGGGAGACGTTAAGCGAGAGGATGTTTGAGGCACGGTAGGGCCACTTCACAGAGGGATATTAGACCGAATTGGTAGAGCACGTCCATAGACATGAACACGAGTCGATGCTCAGCGTCGAGGAGGCGCGGGAGCGGGTCCTCGGCTACTTCAATGTGCTCGAGCCCGAGACGAGACCGATCCTGGAGGCCGACGGGCAGGTCCTGGCCGAGGACGTCGAGGGCCGGTTCGACATCCCGCCGCTGGACAACTCGGCCATGGACGGGTACGCCCTCAGGACCGAGGACATCCGCGGCGCATCCGAGACCTCCGCTGTGACCCTCAGGGTCACGGGGTCCGTGGCTGCGGGCCAGCTTCCTTCGGGCCGCGTGGAGCCCGGGACCACCATAAGGATCATGACCGGCGCGCCGATTCCGGACGGCGCCGACGCCGTCGTGCCCTTCGAGGACACGGACGAGGTCGAGCGCCGGGCCTCCGGTCGCACGCTGTCGGAGATAGGCATACGCGAGGAGGTCCCGCCTACGGCCAACGTCCGGCCCGCGGGGCAGGATATGAGGGCGGGAGACCGGGTCCTCGAGAGTGGCACCGTGCTGCGCTCGGGGGAGATAGGGGTACTGGCCGCGCTGGGTCGCGGCAGCGTCCGCGTCATCAGGCGCCCCGTGGCTGCGGTCCTGGCGACAGGCGACGAGCTCGTGGACGTAGGCCAGGACCTGAAGCCGGGTAGCATCTACGACGTAAACAGCTACAGCGTGTCAGCAGCGGTGCAGAGCGCAGGCGGCGTGCCCAAGCTCCTGGGCATCGCGCGGGACAACCTGGACGACTTGGACGCCAAACTGCAGGCAGGGCTGGGGGCCGACATACTGCTCACCTCGGCCGGCGTTTCGAAGGGCGACTACGACATCGTGAAGGACGTACTGGCGAGGAGGGGCGAGATCGAGCTCTGGTCGGTCCGCATGAGGCCGGCCAAGCCCCTGGCCTTCGGCGTGCTCGACGGGCCCGGTGGCAGGCGGGTGCCCCACCTGGGCCTGCCGGGCAATCCCGTGAGCGCCCTCGTCGGGTTCGAGCAGATCGGCCGGCCGGCCATCCTCAAGATGATGGGCAAGACCCGCTTCGAACGCCCTACGCTGCGCGCCACGCTCGAGGAGCCCATTCACAATTTCGACGGTCGCCGGGTGTACGCCAGGGCCATAGTCACGAGGAGAGACGGAGCCTACTACGCGAGGTTGACGGGGCACCAGAATTCCAACATATTGACATCGATGTCGCGGGCGAACGGGCTGGCCATATGCCCGGAGGACGTTGAGGTGAAGGAGGCGGGCGAGGAGGTCGAGGTGCAGATGGTCGACTGGCCGGAGTACGTCTTCTAGCCCGCCCTATATCCAAACATCAAGCCAAGCAGCAGGGGACCTGTAGCCAATGGTCGAAGAGAAGGACACGGAACGCCGGTACAAGCTGGATGTCGATAACACTCACGGGAGCAGCGCATCGCTGTCGGCCCTGATAGCGGCCAGGAAGTGCTATATGCACAGGCCGACCGGCAACGAGCACACCGCTTTGGACACAACCCCGGCGGAGCACATGAGGGTGGTGCGGGGTTGCTGCGCCGACGCGGCCGACTACCTGCTTCCCGACACGCCGATCAAGGACGCCGTGTTCAGGGTACTCGTGGCCCGCGGCAACAAACCCCTGACGGCCCAGGACATCTGCAACGACCTGGGCGGCCGTTGGGCGGCCAGCTCTTATCCTCGCGACCTGTCCGCGCGCGTCATGGAGAAGGTACTGGGCAGCGCCGCCAACTACTTCATCCACGAAGTGCCGGAGCCCAGGGCCGGCGCTCAGCTCATACGCCGCCAGCCCGCGGACTGACCTGCTACCGTACGGGCGGGTTTCAAACCCACCCTCCCCGTCCGTCGCTCTCGCCCCGGTCCAATTGTCGACCGCGCCGGCGTCCCAGGCTCCCCAGGCCCTAGTCCGGAAGCGGTATCGTGCAGACCCGGCGCGTCTCGGCGCAGCAGAACCAGATCTGGCCCTCGTGCAGGGTCATTCCGTGGATCTCCGGGGCGGGTACGTCTATCTCCGCCGTCACGGCCCCGCTGGCCGCATCGAGCCGGTGAATCTTGCACATCTGCGTGTCGGCGCACCACAGTTCCCCGCCGGTCACGAAGATGCCATGGGGCCGCACGCCGGGCGTGGGGATCGAGCGCACGATATTCATTGTGGCCGCGTCGACCAGGTAGAGTTTCCTCGCCGGCGGCACCGCGATCCACATCGTCCCGTCCCCCAGCCACTCGAGCCCATGCGCCCCGGTAACGTGTGTCCGTCCAGGTTCGCCGAACCCGACGACGCCCTTGCCGGGCGTGTCGTAGTGGTCGACCGTTGCGCCGCCCCCGTCCAGCTTGTAGATGCGCGCGTTATAGGTCGAGGCGACCCAGACGTGGCCTCCGCCCTCGGTGACCCCGCTCGACCGGTCGGTCTCCGTGGGCAGCCGTGCGATCACCGAGCCGTCATCGTAGGCCAGCTTGTACAGGTGGTTGTCGCTCTGGTCGATCAGCCACAGGCCGTCCTCCGCCGCCTGCAGCCCGTTGGGCTGGGGGCCGGGCGCGACCCACCTGTCGGTGATCGCGGTCACGCTACTTGCCGCTCACCGTGACCCCGGCCATGTCCTCGATGAAGTTTGCGATAGCCGAGTGGTCGGCGTCGGCCTTGCCGTCGTTTATCAGCGCCCCGAGCATCTGCTGTACCAGGCTCGTAACCGGCAACGGGACTCCCAGGTCCTTGCCGGTGAGCAGCGCGTTGTGCAGGTCCTTCTGGTGCAGGCGAATCCTGAAGCCGGGCTGGAAGTTCCCCTCGATCATCATCGGCGCCTTCGCGTCCATCACGGTGCTGCCCGCGAGCCCGCCCCTGATCGCCTCGTAGACAGTGTTGGGGTTGAGCCCCGCCTTCTTGGCCAGCACCAGCGCCTCAGCAACAGCCTCGATGTTGGCCGCCACCACGATCTGGTTCGCCAGCTTGGTGGTGTTGCCAGCCCCGTAGTCGCCGCAGAGAACGATGCTGGCGCCCAGCACCTCGAACAGGTGCTTGTGCTTGTCGAATACCGCCTGCTTCCCGCCCACCATGATCGCCAGGGTGCCGTCGATGGCCTTCGGCTCGCCCCCGCTCACCGGCGCGTCCAGGAACTCGACCCCGGCCGCCTCGCACGCGGCCCCGATCTTCTGCGACGACGCCGGGGCAATGGAGCTCATGTCCAGCACGGCCGACCCGGCCGACGCGCCCTCCAGCACGCCGCCCTCGCCCATGATCGCGGCCTCGGAGTCGGCAGAGTCGGGCACCATCGTGATGACCACGGGCGTCCTCTCGGCGACCTCACGGGCGCTGCCGGCGGCCTGCGCGCCGTCCGTCACGATCTCCTCGACCGCGCTGCCGACCACGTCGTACACGGTCAGCGAGTACCCGGCCGCCATCAGGTTCCTGACCATGGGGCGGCCCATGATCCCCAGGCCTACGAATCCAACATCCTTGTTTCCCACTTCATTCTCCTTTCGGTCCAATTCGGCTTTGTGACTGGTAATGCGGGGCGCGGTGCGCCCCTCGCTGAATTATTGAAGAGCGCAGCCGCAGCGTCAAGGACGCATCGCGTGCGCCGGCGGGTCCGCGTCTTGCTACCAGATGGCGAGCATAATCCCAATGATTGCGTACGAGATAACCGGGTACCCCGTGTTGATCAGGAGCAGGCGCACGCTGCGGTCTTCGAAGCTGTAGGTCGTGGCGTACGACGTGGCTATGAACCCGACCGCCGCCAGGAGGCCGAGGGCGAGTCCGCCGCCCACGCTGTCTGCGCCGGTCAGCTGAGTCAACACCGCCAGGCAGCTTGTGAACACCAGCGCGCATACGATGGCTACGATGTACGGGACCCACTGCTTGGGCGTCCCCTTTATCGCCTCCATGTCCTCCTCCGTGAAGCCTAGCTCCGCCATCCAGGGCTTGCCCAGGCCGCCGTACCACGCGGCGCCCAACACCTGGTTGATGATCACCCCCGCGATGATTGCGAGGTAGTTCAGGCTCCCAAGATCGATGCTGTTCATAGACTCTGTTCCTCCCAAATGCTGGTATCAGCCGCGGGGTACAGTCTATAGGACGGATGTCCGTTCGCATAGTGCGCTCTGTTGACGCACATATGCCGCGCGTCATAGAATTGGGCCGCCGTTGCGGGAGGCCGCCAAGGGGCGTACCGGATGTCCTGCGGCAACCTGTGACAGGCGGCTCATACGATCTCTCAAGGAGGAATCAATGCGACTTGCACGTTTTCTTGCGCCCGGCTATTCGAGCCCGGCCGTAGGTATTATCGACGACGATGACAATGTGAGCGAGGTCCACGGCTCCGGTGGAGACGTGGGCACACTGCTGCTGCTGGACAAGGACGCGCTCTGCAAGGTCGCGTCCACGTCCCTCAGGACGCACAAGCTGGACGACGTGCGCCTGCTCCCGCCGGTCGGTCGCCCGGGGAAGATATTTGCCCTGGCAGGCAACTACCACCCCCACGACTCCCTGCGCGATGTCAACGTCGACGTCGAGATTCCCAAGTTCTTCATCAAGCCCATCACGGCCCTGATCGGTCATGGCGACGACATCCCGAACACGCAGGGCAAGGGCACGATAAACACCGTCGAGGAGATCGAGCTCGGCGTCGTCATCGGCAAGCCCGGCAAGGACGTGTCTCTGGAAGACGCGATGGACCACGTCTTCGGATACACGATCATCAACGACTTCTCCGGGCGCGACCTGAACCTGAGCCCCGACAGGGCGGCGGCACAGGACCCCCATGGTGAGGACTGGTTCGAGTGGCTGAACGGCAAGTGGCTCGACGGCTTCTGCCCGGTCGGCCCCTGGATCAGGCTGGCCGAGGACGTGGGCGATCCCACCAACCTGCAGGTCACGACCGTAGTCAACGGCGACGTGCGCGTGGACGGCAACACCAGCCGGATGCTCTTCGACATCCCGCACCAGATCGCCTACATCTCCAAGCTCACGACCATCGAGCCCGGCGACATGATCGCCACCGGCGTCGTCCCTCTGGCGCCGGGAACCGACGACGAGATCTTCATCCAGCCCGGCGACCTCGTGGAGGGAGTCGTGGAGGGTGTCGGAACGCTATCAAACAGGGTCGCCAGCTAGGCGGGCCCGCAAAAAAGGAAGTGCAAAGATGAAACTGGTTCTGTTCAACGACTTCACACCCGGCGTCCTGAAGGGCGACGCGGTTGTAGACATCTCCGGCGCAGTGTCGGACGTTCCCCACATCGACGGGCAGACGTGGATGAACGGCATCATAGGGAACTTCGACAGCCTTCGCGGCGGCATCGAGAGCGCAGTGGCGGCGTCCGACGGCGTCCCCATCGACAGCGTGCGCCTGCGGGCCCCGCTGCCCGAGCCCGGCCGCCTCGTCTGCATGGCGGGCAACTACAAGGAGAGCAAGCCGACGGGCCCCTACGGCGACCGGGACGCCTTCCTCAAGTCGCCGTCCGCGATCATCGGCGACGGGGACACCGTGGTCCTGCCGGACTGCCCGGCGCCCCATTTCCACCACGAGGGCGAGCTGGGTATCGTGATCGGCAAGACCGCCGACCACGTCTCGGCGGACACCGCGGCGGACAACATCTTCGGATTCGTCCAGTTCATCGACGTGTCGGCCAGGGGCATCGACCCGAACGGCAACAGCAGCTTCTTCTGGGGCAAGTCCTGGGACACCTTCGCGCCCATCGGCCCCGCCATCGTCACCGCCGACGAGGTGGGGGACCCCCAGAACCTGGACGTGAAGCTCTGGGTCAGCGGGGACATACGACAGGACCTGAACACCTCCGACATGGCGCGCTCCGTCTATGAGGTGGTCGAGTTCGTCTCCTGGGTCACAACCGTGAAGGCGGGCGACGTAATCTCGGCGGGCACGAACCACCAGGGACTGGGACCGATCCAGGACGGCGACGCCATCGAGATGGAGATCGAGGGCTTCGGCCCGAGGCTCAGGGTCAACGTCAAGGACGACTGGAAGCGCACCTGGCCGCGCCAGACCCTCTCGCAGATGACGGCCTTCGAGTCGTCCGTCCGCGCCAAGGTAGGCGGCTAGCTACCCCAGACCCCTCTCCGTGACGGGAGAGGGCTTCGTACAACCGTCATTCCGGCGAAGGCCGGAATCCAGTGGGTGAGGGGTGTGGGTGCCTTCCCCCTCTCCCTTGACGGGAGAGGGCTGGGGTGAGGGTGATCGCTTGGGCGCTCCTGGCCGCCCTTAGTCGAAGGTCAGGACGCTCCGGGCGACCTCGCCCCTCCCGAGGGCCTCGAAGGCGGCGTCAGCCTCCTCCAGGGGATACGTGCGCGTGATCAGCTCGTCCAGCCGCAGCTTCCCGGCCTTGTAGAGGGCGAGTAGCCGCGGGAACTCGATCTGCGGCCTCGCGGTGCCGTACATCGAGCCGATCACTGTTTTCTCCTGCATTAGCTCGCGCGCGTCGATGGTGACCGGGGTCTCCTCGGGCGCGTGGCCGACCCACACGGTGACGCCGCGTCTGCGCGTGCACTGGATGCTCTGCACGAAGGGCGCCTCGACCAGCCCTATCGCCTCGAATGCGTAGTGGGCCCCGAGGCCGTCGGTTAGCTCCATGATGCGGGCGACGGGGTCCTCCCGCGAGGCGTTGACGGCGTGGGTCGCGCCGAACTCCATCGCCATGTCCAGCTTGTTGTCGAGGATGTCGACGGCGATGATGGTGGTGGCCCCGGCGATCTCAGCGCCCTGCATGACGTTGAGGCCGACGCCTCCCGCGCCGAACACGGCCACCGTCGTGCCGGGCTGCACGCGGGCAGTGTTGATCGCCGCGCCGACGCCTGTGGTGACTCCGCAGCCCACCAGCGCGGCCTGGCCGAACGGCACGGCCTTGTCGATGGGCACCGCCGCGATCTCCGGGACAGTCGCGTACCCGGCGAAGGTGCCGAGCTGGGCCAGGCGGTTGATCGTTGCGCCGTCGCTGCGCCTCCGGTACGTTGGGCTCTGCAGTGGGTCGTAGCAGACGTTGGGCCAGCCCTTCTGGCACGTCTCGCACAGCCCGCAATTCGGCTTCCACGAGAGAATGACATGGTCGCCGGGCTTGACCTTGGTTACGCCGGGCCCCGTCGCCTCAACGACGCCCGCGCCCTCGTGGCCCAGCACGGTAGGCAGGGCATGGTGCGTCCACTCGCCCTTCACGACGTGCCAGTCGGAGTGGCAGACACCCGACGCGCCGAGCTTCACCATCACCTCGCCCTGAGCCGGCTCCTCCATGTCCAGGTCCTCGATCACTACCGGGGTGTTGGCCTCGTACAGTACGGCTGCTTTCATGGCTGCTCTCCTCCTCGCGTCACTCGGTGCGGCTGCGGAAGTGGTCCCATCCGCCGTTGGCTGCGGCTGCTACTGCGCCTACGACCTCGACTCCTTCCCCCTCCACAACGCGTCCCACCACGGTCACCGGCGTGTCGAGCGCATTCTGGACCCGTGCCATCGTCTCGCCAGGGGCCGTGAACACCAGCTCGTAGTCCTCGCCTCCTGTGAGCGCCAGGTCAGTCCAGTCGTCGGGGAACGCCTGCCGCAGGTCCTCGCTCCTTGGCACGCGGTCGGCGTCGATGACTGCGCCGACCCCGCTTGCCGCGCATATCTTGGCAGTGTCCGCGACCAGGCCGTCGCTGACGTCCATGGCTGCCCGCACGCCAAGCCGCCTGAGCGCAAGGCCCTCCTCGATCCGGGGCGACGGACGCAGGTGCCGCTGCGCCAGCGAGCCCTCCGCCACGTCGCGCTCCCCCGCCAGCAGCAGCCGCAGCCCGCCCGCCGAGTCGCCGAGAGACCCGGTGACGGCGATAGAGTCGCCGGCTGAGGCCACGCCGCGGTCCAGCACCGGCCCTTCGACTGTCGAGGCGTCGCCGACCATCGCGACGGTAACGAAGAGTGTAGGCGAGCTGACGATGTCTCCCCCAACGATCTCGCCCCCATAGGCGTCGCACGCGTCAAGCATCCCCTCGTACAGGTCGGTCACCACCCCGACATCCAGGCCAGAGTCGAGCCCCAGGCTCACGACAGAGACCCGCGGCTCGCACCCCATCGCCGCAACGTCGCTCAGGTTGACCGCCAGGGCCTTCCAGCCTATCTCGCGCCAGGAGGCCAGGTCGGTCCTGAAGTGGACGCCCTCCACCATCGTGTCCGTCGTCAGAACCCGCGTGCCCGGCCCGCTCTCCCACACGGCCGCGTCGTCGCCGATAGAGCGGATGAGCCTGAATCCGCCGTCGCTGGCCTCGAGCGGCGCCGCGCCGGCCCTCGCGGCGATGGTCCGCGCGATCAGATCGATGGTCCCGGTCTCGCCGATGTCAGCAAGGCGCATAGTGAGGCGATTATATGTTCAGCGAGCCGCCTGTCTCAACGTTCGCCGGTCTCCCAAAGTCCCCTCTCCCCTTGCGGGAGAGGGTTAGAGCCTGCCCTGAGCTTGCCGAAGGGGTGAGGGGGATGCTGGACCCGCGCAAGACTGTCACCCACATCCTAACCTTCTCACATCGAGGTAGAACGGACCGACAAGTCCCTATGGCTGGCGCAGCGTGTACAATGTAGCCGTTTGTGACGCCACGCCCATGATTGGGACGAGCGGGTGAAGGATGGCTGAGTACGACTATGACATGGTAGTAATAGGGTCGGGCCCTGCTGGACAGCGGGCCGCGATCCAGGCCGCCAAGCTGGGCAAGCGCACCGCGCTTGTCGAGCGCCACGCCGAGATCGGCGGCGTGATGGTCAACACCGGCACCATCCCCAGCAAGACCCTTCGCGAGGCGGTGATGTACCTGACCGGGTACAGGGAACGCAGTATCTACGGCGAGTCCTACCAGGTCAAGCAGGACATCACCATAAACGACCTCACGATCCGCACCAACCACGTCATGCAGCAGAACAAGGACACGCTGCGGCTGCAGCTGATGCGGAACAGGGTGGAGCTCATCACTGCCGACGCGTCCTTCATCGACGCTCACACCATCGACCTGGCATCGGTGGACGGGAAGGGCCACCAGCCCATCACCACCGACAATGCCGTCGTTGCCGTCGGAACGTCACCGGCCCGGCCCGACGACATGAAAGTCGACGGGCAGCGCATCCTCCTCAGCGACGACATCCTGAACATGGCCGCTCTGCCGCGCACCATGGCAATCGTCGGCGCGGGCGTGATCGGGCTCGAGTACGGCAGCATATTCGCCACCCTGGGCATCCGCGTCACCCTCATCGATCAGTATCCGAATCTCCTCCACTTCGTCGACCGGGAGCTTGTGGACACCCTCGTGTATCACATGCGCCAGAAGCGGGTGACGTTCAGGCTCGACGAGGAGGTCACGTGGGTCGAGACGTTCGAGGATGAGAGGGGAGAGCGGGTGAGGATCAGGCTGATCAGCGGCAAGCAGATCGTCACCGACTCGGCGCTCTACAGCGTGGGCCGGACGGGCGCCACCAAGTCCCTGAATCTCGATGCGGTCGGACTGAAGGCGGACGGGCGGGGCCGGCTGAAGGTGAACGAGAACTACCAGACCGACGTGCCTAACATCTATGCCGCCGGCGACGTGATAGGCTTCCCCAGCCTCGCCTCGACCTCCGGGGAGCAGGGCCGGATCGCGGCCTGCCACGCCTTCGAAGTGCCCGCCAGCAGCGTCCCCGAGCTCTTCCCCTACGGTATCTACACCATCCCCGAGATCTCGATGGTGGGCAGGACCGAGGAGGAGATGACGGAGGACGTGGTGCCCTATGAGGCGGGCAGGGCCCAGTACCGAGAGATAGCGCGGGGCCAGATAATCGGCGACGACTCCGGGCTGCTCAAACTGCTCTTCCATGCCAGGACTCGGAAGCTCCTCGGCGTCCACATCATCGGCGAGGGGGCCAGCGAGCTCGTGCACATCGGCCAGGCCGTCCTCGCTCACGAGGGCACGGTCGACTACTTCGTCGACACGGTCTTCAACTACCCGACGCTGGCCGAGTGCTACAAGACGGCCGCCCTCGACGGCATCAACCGCCTCGGCTGGTAGCCTCGGGATTGACCACCGCCGGCACACCCATCTCCGAAGACGAGGCCCCGGCCGGGAGGCCGCTTAACTCCAGGCAGTACGTCGAGGAGGCCTGGGAGCCCCACCGTATTCCGGTGGACGGCGACCTCGTCTCGTGCAACTACAACGCCAACCCCGACCTCGGGGGCGAGGCCGCGCTCTGCGTCATCCCCACGCATAGGCTGCCGGTGGTCGAGGACCCCGTGCGCATGAAGGTCAAGCCCAACGTGATGTCCGAGTGGCTGGACCGGCTGACGGCGAGGGGCGCGGGGATCCTGCTGGTGCACGGCAAGTGGTTCGACAACATGTGGGCGTCGGCGGCGATGGCGACCCGGGGGGTCGACTACTTCAGCCGGATCGAGGCGCGCATGGGGGCGGCCATCGATGGAGCGCTGTCGAAGGGATGGGCGACGCCCGGGCGGGTCGTCCTGATGGGGAGCTCGCGTCACGGCTTCGTGACCCTCGAGGCCATGGCAAGGAACCCGGCCGTGTCTGCCGGGGTGGCGCACCAGCCCGTCGTGCACTGGCCGCGCATGAGGGAGTTCCGAGGCATGGAGGGCAACCCGGTCGTCATGCGTCACTCCCTCTACGACCTGGTCGACAGGCTCGCGCCCCGGCCGCTGTACATACAGACCGGCTATGCCGACGAGCGCGTGGGGCAAGACTGGATCGAGGCGCTCATCGGCCCGCTGACGGAGGAGTACGAGCGTCAGGGATGCGGCTCCCGGTTCACCCGCGAGCTGATGCCCATCCCGGGTCACGACGGCACGAGGGTGCCGATCTCCGCGCTGGACTCGGTCGTCGACTGGCTGTGCGACCAGGGATTCCTGGGGAGCGAGGACGATGGGTAGCCCCGCGCTCGACATAGGCAGCACGAAGCAGCTATTCATCGACGACCGGGTCGTCGCCGCTTCGTCGAATGTACAGAGGCAGCCGCACCGGCCCGTCAGGCACGGCCCGCCGGTCCTGGTTGCGGACAGGCCGTGGGAGACGGACGGCGGCGGCGTGTACATGTACGGCGGCAGCGTCCTGTTCGACTCGGAGGAGCGCGTCTTCAAGATGTGGTACAGGTCGTCGGGCCCCATCTCCCGGAGGAGCGGAGCGCAGAGCGGCGAGGACCCCGGGGGGTACCGGGCGTGCTACGCCGTCTCGGAGGACGGGCTGGCGTGGCACAAGCCGGACCTGGGCGCGGCGGAGTTCGAGGGCAGTACGCGCAACAACCTGCTGCCGCCCTCCGACGACGGGATGCGGTTCATCAGGCGCCCCAACCTGGTCAAGGACTACGACGACCCCAGGTCCGCGCGTCGGTACAAGATGGTGTACATGGACTACGTGGACGGCGCGTGGGGCCTGTCCAAGGCGTACTCGCCGGACGGCATCAGGTGGAAAATGAACGTAGGGACGCCGCACCGGTTCGAGCCGGGCATCGCGCCGAACGGCATCCTGTTCGGGTGGGACCCGCGCCTGGAGCGGTACGTGCACTACCACCGCAAGTCGGACCGCGTCCGGGCCGACGTGGACGGCAGGACGACGCGGCGCAAGGCCGCAGTGATGCGCACCGAGAGCCGCGACTTCGAGACCTGGGGCGGGACGACGGAGGCGCTGACTCGCGAGCCGGGGGACCCGCCTAACTGGAGCCCGAGCCACGGCATCGACCTGGCCGGCGCGCTGTACACCGACGACCTCTACCTGGGGTTCGTCGACACGGTCTACTCCCACATGGTCGAGGACGTCGACCCCGCGATGTGGCGCATCCACAGCAGGGAGTTCGCGGAGTACCGGACTGAGCTGGTGGTCAGCCGGGACGGCATCCGGTGGCGGCGGGCGACGCCGTTCTTCGAGTTCATGCGCCCCGGGATGTACGACGCGTGGGACTGCGATCACGTGGCGCTGCACAAGCCCATCGTCAAGGACGACACGGTCTACATCTACTACTCGGGCGGCAGCGTCGCCAACAACGCCAACGACCCCGGGCATCCCCAGTACGACTGGGGACGCCGCGAGGCGATCGGCGTAGCGACGATGAGGCTGGACGGGTTCGTGTCGCTGGACAGCTGCGGGCCCGACTCGTCCGTCACGACGAGGCCGCTCCGGTTCACGGGCGACAGGCTGGAGGTCAACGTCCGCGCCCCGCTCGAGGCGGCGGACGGGACTCGCCCCCACGGGCGGCTTGCTGTGGAGGTGCTGGACGTGAACTCCACGCCACTGCCGGGCTACTCGCGCCAGGACTGCGACGCCTTCACCGGCGACGACGTGCGTCTCACGGTCACGTGGAATGGCAGCCATGACCTGGGCGGGCTGGAGGGCCTGCCCGTGCGCCTCCGCTTCCACCTCGACAACGCGGCGCTGTACTCCTTCAGGCTCCGCGGCGAGTCCGACCCTCCCCCCGTAGCCAACCCCCAGGAGCCCGGCTCCCGCGGCTCCCCGTAGCGACTGCATGCTCCGTACTTGCTATGAAGTAGCCCATGCCCACCACACCATGTCGTCCTGAGGAGTCCCCGACGAAGGACCTGGGGAGGGGTCGGTCTCGACCATGACTAGAGACGACTTCCTTGGATGTCAGTCCAGTCCTGCTATCATCCATCATGCCTGCTGTCATCCGATCCCACCAACGCGAAACGGTGAAACTGTGTCCGTCGTCATGCCTGCTTGTGGCATGGAACGGGGACTGGATGGGGGACGGTTCCTGGGCCAGGAATCCGGCGTGCGCCGGAATGACGGATGCAGGACGGCACTCGGACTACTCTCGGGTGCGCCATGAACGCAGGAGGTCACATTGGACAAGGTTAGAATCGGGCTGATTGGGGCGGGCGGCGTGGCGCAGGCGAGGCATTTGCCCCGTCTCGCGGCCATCGACGAGGTGGAGCTGGCTGTCGTCTGGTCCAGGGACGGGCGAAAGGCTGCTCAGGCCGCGGTCGATTTCGGCATCCGGCAGATCGTGAGCGAGTGGCAATATGTCGTCGAGTCGCGACTGGTAGACGCGGTGATCGTGGCCACGCCGCCGGTCAGCCACCTGCCCGCGACGCTGGCGGCCCTGTCGGCGGGCAAGCACGTGCTCTGCCAGGCACGGATGGCGCGGAACCTGCTGGAGGCGCGGCAGATGCTGGCGGCGGCGCGGGAGTCGGGGCTGATCACGGCGCTGTACCCGCCGATGCCGGGGCTCAGGGGCGACAGGGTGGTGCGGCGTCTGCTCGCGGACGGGGACTACGTGGGCGAGATACGGGAGGTCCGCGTGGCCGGGCTCGCGCACCAGCCGCCGGGCGACGACTACGTGTGGCAGATCGACCCGGCGGTGGCCGGGCTCAACACGATGACGATGGGGATGTGGGCCGAGGTGCTGAACCGCTGGGTCGGCCCGGCGCGGTCGCTGAGCGCCAGGGCAACGTCGCACCTGCAGAACAGGACGACAGCGGACGGCGGGCTCGCGGCGGCCACGGTGCCGGACTCCATCGCCATATCGGCTGAGCTGGAGTGCGGCGCGACGGCGTCGTACCACTTCTCGACCCATGCGTCGTTCGCGCCGCCCCAGGCGATCGAGATATACGGCACGCGGGGCGCGATCCACTACACGATGTTCGGCGATGTGGTCAGGGGCGCGACGGCGGGCGACGACGCCATGCACGAGATCGAGGTGGCCGACGACGAGGTTCGGCTGCAGACGACGGACGCGGAGTTCGTGAGGGCGATCCTGCAAGGCGACCCCATCGAGCCGGACTTCGAGGAGGGCGTGCGCTACATGGAGTTCACCGAGGCGGTCGCCATCTCAGCGCACACGGGGGAGGCTGTGACCCTGCCGCCGGAGCCGATGATGGAGTCGTGGGGCCAGCCGCTGGGTTGAGGTCGATGGCCTCAGAACGTCAGCGTCACCCTGGCTCCCTCTCATCCCCTCACCGACATAAGGATAAGGAACAAGACTACGACTAAGACTATGGCCAAGATAAACACACCGCACCCTATCTTGGGCCTGGTGTTGGCCTCTTGTTCCACCTCATCTATTCGTCTCTGCAGGTCTGCTTTATAGGGATCATTCCAGTGCATCTTTGCACGCAGTCTCCGGAGTCCAGGTGGCTGGAGTTTACCAAACCGTAGTGAGCCGCCACTTGGAGAATACGGATATTGTTGACCCTACCGACCGACTCACTACAGGCTATCGTACTGATACCCGCGCTGTGGCCGCAACACAGACAGCGCCGACGTAACTGTTCAGGCTATATGTACATCGCTCGCCACTGGGCGGCGGCGGGCTCTTGCCCCTTCTCACCTGACGGGAGAAGGCTGGGATGAGGGGGATGCCGTCGTCGGCAGCGGGTCCTGTCAGCAGCTCATTGACTCTGAACACTTACGCGCCGACGGCCTATCGTAGGAAGGGAGTTAGCCGAGATGGGCAAGAGAATCGCCCCGGGCACTCTAATGGACCGGTTGACGCCCGGCAATCCGGGTTTCGTATGCCGGGAGGTCGTTCTCGGGGTGGCATGGGTGTTGGAGAGAAGCTACCGATTCCCGCGAGACCGGGTCGCCGAGGCACTGATGGACTTGACCGCGTGGGACAGCCTCGTGGTGGAGAATTCGGACGACGTGGCTGCCGCGGCGTACCGCTACCGCCAGGGAGACATCGGCCTGTCGGACCTCATGGTCCTCTCCGCAGCTCAGCGAGAGGGAGCCCTACCACTGCACATCTTCGACCGCAGGCTCGCCCGCATGGAAGGGGCGGTGTCGATAGGAGACTGACGAGGAGAGGGACCGCAATGAAGGACTCACAGCCCGACCATGTGACGTGACTCCATCGCCATATCGGCTGAGTTGGAGTGCGGCGCGATTCCCCTACTTGCTGGCAGCCTGTTGATCGTGGGTTAGCCAGACATAGGCACGTACTCCTAATGTGTCAGCGGAGGAAGAACACCGGCAACTGGGCCTTCCCGCGCAGGATGCAGTAATATTCTTGGCACTTGCTGTATTCGAACCTGAAGGCCGTCATTTCAACGAAGAATCATAAGAGCGTCGATGTGCCGGAGGAGGCAGCGTGAACCGCGTTGGTATCGAACCGGAGTTGCTGCGCTGGGCGATAAAGCGGTCTGGTCGTAGTCCCAAGTACCTTCAGAGACGATTCCCAAAGCTTGATGCGTGGGAGCAGGGCACGGTGCTGCCGACGTTCAGGCAATTGGAGGCCTTCGCCAAAGCCACCTACGCGCCTATCGGCTATCTGTTCCTCCGGGAACCACCTAGGGAGGAGCTTGAGGTAGCAGACTTCCGCACAATAGCCAACGTGGAGGTTAGTCGGCCTACTCCAGACCTTCTAGACGTCCTACACCTATGCCAGCAACGTCAGGACTGGTACAAGGACGAAGTTCGTGCCGCCGGCGATCCGCCCCTCGAGTTCGTCGGCAGCTTGGATACGTCTGTGGATGTCACTCTTGCTGCAGCTTACCTGCGGGATACTCTCGGATTCGATGTGGAGGATCGCCGGGGGATGGGCACGTGGAGCGAAGCGCTGCGGCAGTTCATCCAGCAGGCGGACGACCTAGGCATCCTAGTGATGGTGAGCGGTATCGTGGGCAGCAATACTCATCGTAGGCTTGATCCAGAGGAGTTCCGGGGCTTTGCACTGTCGGATCCACTGGCTCCATTGGTCTTCATCAACGGAGCCGACACTAAGGCGGCCCAGATGTTCACACTGGCCCATGAAATCGCTCATATTTGGCTGGGCGAATCCGGCATCTCAAACTCTCAAGCTGCAACTACACCCAGCGACTCTACGGAGCGCTGGTGCAACCAGGTTGCAGCCGAAGTGTTGGCGCCTGCCGAGGTACTTCGGGGCGAGTTCGATCCCAACGCAGATTTGAACATCGAGGCAGACCGACTGGCCCGCAGATTCAAGGTCAGTACACTGGTGGTCCTGCGGCGCATCCACGATGTAGGTGGGCTGGACCATGAGGAATTCCGACTCGCCTACCAACAGGAGCTTGGCCGCCTGCAGGACTTACTGCAGAGCCGTGGCGGAGGGAACGCAATTAGGAATGTGGGGCCACGCGTCAGCAAGCGGCTGGCGAGGGCCCTCGTAGCAAGCACACTTGAAGGAAGGACCTCATATACCGAGTGCTTCAGGATGCTTGGCGTCAAGAAGCTATCGACGTTCGTTAGCGTCGCCGAGAGTTTGGGAGTGGGTGCTTAAGTGGCCTACCTGCTGGATTCCAACGTGTTCATCAGCGCCAAGAACCTGCACTACGGCTTCGACTTTTGCCCCGCCTTCTGGGATTGGCTGATAAGTGAGAACCGAGCTGGCAAGGTGTTCAGTATCGAGAGAGTTGGCGACGAACTGTTGGCGGGAGACGATGATCTGTCCGAGTGGGCCAAGGACAGAGGGGGTGACTTTTTCACTCCGCCCGACGCTGCACTGTTTCCGGCCCTGGCGGAAGTCAGTTCGTGGGCCACGGGACAAGACTACGACCAAGCGGCCGTCAGCACCTTCTTTCAATTGGCTGACTACTATCTCGTGGCGGAGGCGCGTGCCGGACAGCATACGGTCGTCACCCATGAGAGGGCTTCAGGATCCAGACGGAAGATCAAGATTCCTGATGCTTGCATAGGTCTGGGTGTTAAGTACGTGACGCCATATGAGATGCTGAGAATCGAGCGGGCGCGGTTCGTTCTTGGTTAAGAGGCAGTACGGCATGCCGGGGTGTGTAATGGGGGTCCGAGCGAGGGAACCGAGCCCCGGCGACTCTTTGGGACCATGTAGCCTCCTGCTCACATCGGTGTTGACATTCCCTGGAGGGGATGCCTACACTGAGATTACAGACATACATATCGACACAGGCTGAGATCAGGAGTAGTACGTCTCAGGGCGGGGCTAAGAGAGCCGGGTAAGGTGGGAGCCGGCGCCTGACGCGGAGACTGAATGGACCTGGGAGCCTCCAGTCCGAAGCCCAGCGGGGCTGTAGGGCTGGACGGGTTGGGCGCCGTTACCACTGCCCAGGGCATGCGCGATTAGGCAAGTGCCCGTAAGAGAAGCGGCAGGCGCGGTGCGCCGGCCGTAAAGTAGGGTGGCACCACGGAAGCCCCGTCCCTTGGAGGACGGGGCTTTTTTGCGTTGTGGGGGATTCACCCTCACCTCAGTCCTCTCCCGTCGAGGGAGAGGAGGGGGATCCCCCCGATAGAGGAAGTGTGGGAACACCCTCACCTCAATCCTCTCCCGTCGAGGGAGAGGAGGTAAGAAAAGAGAGTAGGAGGATAGCGATGGGTGAAATGCAGGTTGGTCGGAACGGGGCGGTGCAGACGGAGCGGAAGCGGGTGTTCAGCGGCATACAGCCGTCGGGCGAGCTTCACCTTGGCAACTACCTGGGCGCGATGAAGGGCTGGGCGGAGCGGCAGCACGAGAAGGAGAACTTCTTCTGCATCGTCGATCTGCACGCCATCACGGTGCCGCAGGACCCGGAGATGCTGCGGCGCAGGACGCGCTCGGTGGCGGCGATGCTGCTGGCGACGGGGCTGAGCCCGGACCGGTGCACGCTGTTCATCCAGAGCCACGTCAAGGCCCACGCCGAGGGGTGCTGGCTGCTGAACTGCATCACGCCCGTCGGCTGGCTGGAGCGCATGACCCAGTTCAAGGACAAGTCGACCGGCGACGAGCGCGTCTCGACCGGCCTGCTGGACTACCCGGTGCTGATGACTGCCGACATCATCCTCTACGACGCCCACGAGGTGCCGGTGGGGGACGACCAGAGGCAGCATGTGGAGCTGGCGCGAGACATCGCCGAGCGGTTCAACCGGCTATTCGGCGACACGTTCGTCGTGCCCGAGGCGGTCATCCCGGACGTGGGGGCGCGGGTGATGGGCCTGAACGACCCTATGGTGAAGATGGCCAAGACATACTCGGACGTGCGGGGCCACGCTGTTGCGCTGCTGGACGACGCGAAGGAGATCGAGCGCTCGTTCAAGCGGGCCGTGACCGACTCGGGCAACGAGATCGCCTTCTCGGACGACCCGGCCAGGGCGGGCGTAAACAACCTGCTTGGCATCTACAAGGCCGTGACGGGCAGGAGCAACGACGACGTGGAGCGGGACTTCGGGGACGCGCGGGGCTACGGCGACCTGAAGTCTCGGGTCGCCGAGGTGGTTATCGAAGAGCTGCGGCCCGTGCAGGAGCGGTACCACCGGCTGATCGACGATGTGGGCGAGCTGGACGCGCTGATGGCGCGGGGCGCGGAGCAGGCCGAAGCGGTGAGCGGCCCGAAGATCGAGGAGGTGAAGGAGCGCATCGGCCTGGTGCTGCCCGGGAAGGGCGCGGGATGAGCGACGCGACGTACCACCCAACCCTGGACGAGATGAGGCGGCTGGCGGGCACCGGCAACATGGCGCCCGTCTACCGCGAGCTGCGGGCCGACGACGAGACGCCGGTGTCGGCCTACCTGAAGGTCGCCCGGCCTCCGTACTCGTTCCTGCTGGAGAGCGTCGAGGGCGGCGAGAGCGTCGCCCGCTACAGCTTCATCGGCACCGAGCCGTACGACGTCATCAGGACGGGCCCGGGCGAGAAGTTCGGCGCGACCGACCCGCTCGTTCACGTGCAGCGGGAGCTGGCGGGCAGGGCGGCGGTCGGGCTGCCGGAGGACCAGCGGTTTAACGGCGGCGCGGTCGGCTACATGTCGTACGAGGCGGTCCGGTACTTCGAGCGGCTGCCCAGCCCGGACGCGGACCCGCTGGGCCTGCCCGAGTCGATCTTCATGATGACCGACACGTTCGTGATCTTCGACCACGTGATGGACAAGATCAGGATCGTGAGCTACGCGCGGATCGACGACGACGTGGAGCGCGGCTACGCGAACGCGGTGCGCAGGATCGAGGAGATCGTCGACCGGCTGAACGGGCCCGCCTCGACGCTTCCCAGCCCGGGCGGGCCGCCGCCGAGCGCCGAAGTAGGGTCGAACATGTCGCGGCGGGACTACGAGTCGATGGTCGATGCGGTGAAGGACTACGTGGTCGCAGGCGACGTGATCCAGGCGGTCGTCGCCCAGCGGTTCCGCAGGCCGACGACGGCCCACCCGTTCCAGATATACAGGGCGCTGCGGGTTATCAACCCGTCGCCGTACATGTACTACCTGGACCTGGACGGCTTCCAGATCGTCGGGGCGTCGCCCGAGCTGCTGGTGCAGGTCGAGGGTGGCGAGGTGGCGACGCACCCCATCGCAGGGACGCGGCCTCGCGGCGACACTCCGGGCGAGGACCTGGAGCTGGAGGCGGACCTGCGCGCCGACGAGAAGGAGCGAGCCGAGCACATCATGCTCGTCGACCTAGGCCGCAACGACATCGGGCGCGTCAGCGTGCCGGGCACGGTCGAGGTCACGCAGCTGATGGACGTGGAGCACTACTCCCACGTCATGCACCTGGTGTCGCACGTGAAGGGCAAGCTGCAGACGGGGTATTCCTGCTACGACGTGCTGAGGGCCTGCTTCCCCGCAGGGACGGTGTCGGGCGCGCCGAAGATCAGGGCGATGGAGATCATCGCCGAGCTGGAGCCGGACAAGCGGGGGCCGTACGCAGGCGCGGTCGGCTACTTCGACTTCATGGGGAACATGGACACTGCGATCACGATACGGACGATGGTCGTCAAAGACGGCGTCGCTTACGTGGAGGCCGGCGGCGGCATCGTCTACGACAGCCAGCCGTACCTGGAGTACGAGGAGACGGTGCACAAGGCGTCTGCGGTGCTGCGGGCCATAGAGCAGGCGGAGAGAGCATAGTGGGAAGCCAGCGAGCCATGACAGCGATGTGCCCGCCTGGGCCGTGAGGGGATGGGCAACAGTTGCCGGGCGGCTGCTTGCAGGTACGTTCGGCCTGAGCTTGTCGAAGGCCAGTGCTCACCTGCACAACCATGATACGGAGAAGTCACGTGAAGGCGAAGGGATGGCCCGGCTTCCTGACCATAGCCCCCCAGCCTACATCAGAGGCCGGGGACTGGACTCCGGCTCAAGGCCGGAGTGACGAGGAGAGAGCGCCATGATACTGCTGATGGACAACTACGACAGCTTCACATACAACCTGTACCAGTACCTGTGCGAGCTGGGGGCCGACGTGCGGGTGGTGCGGAACGACGAGACGACGCTGGAGGAGATCGAGGCCATGGCGCCTGAGAAGATCGTCGTCTCGCCCGGCCCCAGCACGCCGGAGAAGGCGGGCATATCGAACGACGTCATCCGGCGCTTCGGCGAGCGGACGCCGACGCTGGGCGTGTGCCTGGGCCACCAGTGCATCGGGTATGCGTACGGCGGCACGGTCGGGGGTGCGGGGGAGATCATGCACGGCAAGACCTCGATGGTGCACCACGACGGCAAGGGCATCTTCGAGGGGCTGCCGGACCCGTTCGAGGCGATCCGGTACCACTCGCTGGCCGTGTACAAGGAGGACCTGCCTGCCGACCTGGACGTGACGGCCTGGACGGACGCCGGTATCATCATGGGCGTTCGCCACAAGCGCTATCCGGTCGAGGGGATACAGTTCCACCCGGAGTCGATCATGACCAGCGTGGGGCACGACATCCTGCGGAACTTCCTGGCAAAGTGAGGGCGACATGATTAGAGAAGCTATCGCGAAGGTGGTGGAGGGGCAGGACCTGAGCGCGGACGAGGCCGCGCAGGTGATGAGCGAGATCATGGAGGACGAGACCACTCCCGCCCAGCTTGCCGCCTTCCTGACGGCGCTGCGCGTCAAGGGCGAGACGCTGGACGAGATCACCGGCATGGCGGGAGTGATGCGGAGCAAGGGACTCTCGGTGGATGTGGAGGGGCCGCTGGTCGACACGTGCGGGACGGGCGGCGACGCGTCCCACACCTTCAATATATCCACGACAGTCGGGCTCGTGGCCGCAGGAGCGGGGGTGAAGGTCGCGAAGCACGGCAACCGAGCGGCGTCCGGCTCGACGGGCAGCGCGGACGTGCTGGAGGAGCTGGGGGTGAACATCGCGCTGGGGCCGGAGGGCGTCGCGCGGTGCATCGATGAGGCCGGGTTCGGGTTCATGTTCGCGCAGACGTTCCACCCGGCGATGCGGTTCGCCGCCGGGCCGAGGCGGGAGATCGGCATACGGACGATCTTCAACACGCTGGGGCCGCTCATGAACCCGGCCGGGGTGAAGGCGCAGGTATTCGGCATGGCGGACCCGGGGCTGGCCGAGACGGTGGCACAGTTCCTGCACACCCAGGGGGTCGCACATGCATTGCTGGTGCACGGGCAGGACGGGCTGGACGAGGTCAGCCTAGCCGCGCCTACGGACGTGTGGGACGTGCAGGGCGGGAGCGTATCGACCTACACGGTGACCGCAGACGACTTTGGGCTCGGCAGCGTAGAGGTGGGCTCGCTGCGAGTCGGCAGCCCGGCCGAGAGCGCGGCGACCGTGCGGTCGGTGCTCGGCGGCGAGGCCGGGCCCGCGCGCGACGTGGTCCTGGCCAACTGTGCCGCGGCCCTCGTCGCCGCCGACAGGGCCGCGACGCTGCGGGAAGGGGCAGCCCTGGCCGCCGAGTCCATCGACAGCGGCGCAGCCAGGGCGAGGCTCGACACGCTGGTCGAGCTGAGCCAGTCGCTCGGTTGAGGGCTCTTGTCCCTTCTCCCCGAGGAGACCTTTGCGTAACGCAGTCGCGACGGGGAGGGGACTCTGCCCTCCTACCCCTCTTGTATGTTTAGCAGTGATGGCGGGGCAGACCGTCGCCCTCTTGGTGAAAGAGACCGTAACCCAGCTTGGTCGCCCCGCCAAATCTATCCTAGAGCCCGAACAGTTGCCTGGGCAAGTGCAAGCCCGAATCGGCAAGGATGGGCCACGGAGGAATGACATGTCCGATGCTCAGGAAGTCTTCGTCGGGATCGATGTTGCCAAGGAGTGGTTCGACGTCGCGGTGCGCCCGGGTGGTGAGAGCTGGCGGGGCTCTCAAGACGAGGCGGGTATAGCCGCACTTACACGCCGTCTACAGCAGCTGCGCCCTCACCTCGTGATCATGGAGGCATCGGGCGGATACGAGCGCCTGATCGCCGCCGCACTCGGGGCCGCCGGGTTGCCGATCGCAGTGGTGAACCCACGACAGGTCCGTGACTTTGCCCGCTCACTGGGCAAACTGGCCAAGACCGACCGGATCGACGCCGAGGTGATTGCTCACTTCGGCCAAGTTGCCGACGTGGAGGCACAGCCGGTGTCGTCACAGGATGCCCTCGAACTCGATGCCTTGGTGACACGCCGTAGGCAGGTGGTACGGATGAGGACCGCCGAGCAGGTGCGCCGCCAGCAAGCCCTCCCCGTGGTCCAGGTGCGTATTGACCGAGTGCTGACGCTGCTAGACCAGGAACTGAAGGAGATCGATGCCGATCTGAGCAAGCGGCTCCGAGAGAGTCCGGTCTGGCGGGAGACAGAGAAGCTGCTCCGCAGTGTCCCAGGCGTAGGTCCTACTCTGACTTTCACCCTGGTGGCTGAGATGCCTGAACTGGGCACGCTCTCACGTCGGCAGATCGCCGCCCTGGTCGGGGTTGCTCCCCTTGCCCGTGACAGCGGCCAGATGCGGGGCACGCGCGCCTGCTGGGGAGGGAGAGCGAACGTCCGCGCCGCACTCTATATGCCGACGCTCGCCGCCGTGCGCTTCAACCCGGTGCTGAGGGCATTCCACGATCGTCTGGTCGAGGTGGGCAAGCCGAAGAAGGTGGTACTCACAGCGTGCATGCGTAAGCTGCTGACGATCCTGAACGCCATGGTCAAGCACAGCACTCGGTGGGACCCTCAATATGCTTGACCTTCAACACAGTTGCTGGGTTCCTGCCTCCGCAGGAACGACGACTATCTGGGCGCGCGAATGACGGTTGGTCAAAGGTCTCCAGAGGGGGAAGGTTAGGATTGGGGCTAGTCCCCGACGTGGGACGCACTCCCTGGTTGCCAAGTCACCTAAGCCTCACGGAGGTATTGAGCATGAGTGAGTCGATGAACCACCGGGAGCGCGTACTGGCCTGCCTTGCCGGGGAGGACGTTGACAGGCCGCCGGCGAGCATGTGGCGGCACTTCTACGCCGAGGAGACGGCGCCCGACACGCTGGCCGAAGCGATGCTGGGATTCCAGCGCGAGTACGACTGGGACTTCATGAAGGTCAACCCGCGCGCCTCGTACCACGCCGAGGACTGGGGGCTTGCGATGCGCACAGGCAGCGACGGCTCGCCAGAGCCCGTCTCGTGGCCGGTCAGGGAGGCGGCGGACTGGGGGCGGCTCGAGGTGCTGGACTCGTCGTCGGGCGTCCTTGGCGAGCAACTGGCGGCGCTGAGGCTCATAGGCGATGGCCTCGAGGGCGAGGTGCCGTTCCTGATGACAGTGTTCACGCCGTTGTCGATTGCCGCGCGGCTCGTGCCGTCCGAGGAGACTTTTGTGCGGCACCTGAGGGAGCACCCGGATGAGGTGAGGCATGCGCTGGAGGTAGTCACAGAGACGTTCGCGCGGTACACGAGCGCCTGTCTCGAGGCGGGCGCGAGCGGGCTCTTCTATGCCACCACGTCGTGGGCCACCACTGACAGCCTGACCCTGGACGAGTACGCCACTTTCGCCAAGCCGTACGATCTACGGGTCCTGGAGGCTGCATCGAGCGCGGAGTTCAACCTGCTCCACGTCTGCAGGGATAACAACATGCTTGCGGAGCTGGGCGACTATCCGGTGCACGCCTTCAACTGGGACGCCCGCGGGCAGGGTAATCTTTCGCTGGCGGACGGCCTGGCGACCCTCGCACCGAGAGTGGTGGTTGATGGGCTGCCGCACAAGGACGGCCTGGTCGACGCCACGCCTGAAGACCTGGCCCGGGAAGTAAAGAGCACGACAGAGGTGATGGGAACCGGGGGCTGGATGCTGGGAACGGGGTGCACCTTCCCACCGCATACCCCCGAGGCGAACGTCCGGGCAATCGCCGAATCGGCAAGGCGCAATTTGAGACAAATGCTTGATTAGGGATTGACAACGGCGCTTGCAAGCCCTATGTTTCTAGGGATTCCGTAGCGACGGTGCGGCTCCCCGCACGAGCCGCACAGATCAGTACATCTTGGGCAATGGAGATTGATATGGCCGAACTCACCGCATACTCGTTCAAGCTCCGGAAGAACGTCGTGATCCGCAATCCCAGGTTGGTGATTCTGAAGAACGGGCGCCCCGCCGTTCGCGGCGTGGCAGACGAGGATCCCGACACTTCCCTGTTCCGCATTCTGAGCGCCGCAGAGGCCGACAAGCTTCGGGCGTCGGGAATCGAAGAAGAGAAGAGCTAGACCAAGGTCGCCTACACGGGTATGGGGCTGGTTTTCGCAAGCCCCTATGGTGATTCCCTAGCTGAGCCAACATGGGAGGCGCCGGGTGGAGGCGTATTGCTTCAGGTGCAGGGCGAAAGTCAACATCGAGAGTCCTAAGTCGGTCACGACTAGGAACGGGCGCTCTGCTACCCAGGGAACCTGCAAGACGTGCGATACGAAGGTCTTCAGGATGGGCAAAGCCTCTTAACTATCAAGGTGGCTCCCCCCCACCAGACGCAAATCAGATTAGAGTCATGCCGCCCCAGTTCGCGGGGATTTCCCCGACGGGCGAAGTGCGGTACCGGCTTGGCGATTCCACTTCTCGTTCTACTTCTACTTGTGCTGGTGCTTGGGTGCACCTCGGACGAGCCAGCGGTGTTGTTTACATCCGATCGGGACGGCAATCTGGAGATATATGCCGTCACGCCCAGCGACGGAGCCGAGACGAACCTGACCGAGAGCGCAGCGGATGAATATGCTCCGCGGGTCTCGCCCGACCGCAAGCTGGTCGCCTTCCTGGCCGGTCCTGCGGGCAGTCCGACAATCGACGTGTCAACTGTGGCCGGCGATTCGCGAAAGAGCGTGACTTCCCCTGGCGTACACCGGGACCACCGGTGGTCCCACGACTCCTCTCGCCTCGCCTACGTGGCGGGGGTCGATGGCCGCGAATCGGTCTACTTCAAGGGCGTCGACGGCGAACGGCAGATGTCGCTCACGACAGTCGACGCCCACGAGGTAGGCGGCTGGTCCCCTGAAGGGACGGCCGTGTCGTTCGCCGTTAGGGAAGATCCCGGCAGGGGCATATACCTTCGCAACCCCGACGGGGTGAACGAGTTCAGGCTGACTGAGACGCCGGACTCCGCGCCCGTCTGGTCGCCGGACGGTGAGAGGCTCGCTTTCATCTCGACGCGCGACGGCACGCCTGAGATCTACCTCATGAACGAGGACGGCACTGGCCAGAAGCGCCTGACGAACAACGACTCGCCCGAGTACGACCTTTCCTGGTCGCCCAACAACCGGACCCTCGTGTTCGTCTCCGAGCTGGACGGCAACCCGGAGATCTACGTAATGGACGCGGGTTCGGGCAACACCTCGCGGCTGACCCACAATACGGTGCGCGACGCCCAGCCGGTTTGGTCGCCGAGCGGCAAGAGTATCGCCTTCGTGTCATACCTGGACGGCGACGCCGAGATATTCGTCATGTCGGCGGACGGCAGCAACCAGCAGCGCCTGACGAGCAACGAGGCCCAGGACACCGAACCCTCCTGGTGAACGACGGGCCCTCGTAAGTGTTCAGATCACTATGGCCTGGCGCAGGGCACATAAGTGGATGAAAGTGGCTTCTTCTCGTGGCAGGGTCGAGGCCGACCCCGCCCCAGGTCCCTCGGGGCTCGGGACGACATGGTAGGTGACCGCCGGCCTCATGTCTTCCTGACGGCGTGGCCCCCGAACTGGTTGCGCATGGCGGCGAGGAGCCGGGGGCCGAGCGGGGAGTCCTGACGCGATCGGAACCTGGCCTGGAGCGACAGGGCAATCACGGGTATCGGCACGGCCAGCTCGATCGACTCCTGCAGTGTCCACCGGCCCTCGCCAGAGTCCTCCACGTACGACTCGAGCCCGGACAGGTCCGGGTCCTCCTCGAGAGCGGCGGCGGTGAGGTCCAGCAGCCACGACCGCACGACGCTGCCGTGTCTCCAGATCTCGGCGATCTGGGACAGGTCCAGGGCCATCTCCTCCTTGGCGGCCATCAGCTCGAACCCTTCGGCGTAGGCCTGCATCATCCCGTACTCGATCCCGTTATGGACCATCTTGACGAAGTGGCCCGCGCCCGGCCCGCCGACGTGTCCGTAGCCCCTGTCCGGGCCGGGGGCAAGGGTCTGGAAGATCGGTTCCAGCCGATCGAAGGCGTCCCTGTCTCCGCCGACCATCAGACTGTACCCTTCGGCCAGGCCCCAGACTCCGCCGCTCGTGCCCGCGTCGAGGAGGCTGATTCCCTTCTCGGCCAGCGTCGTGGCCCTGCGGATGGTGTCCTTGTAGTTGGCGTTGCCGCCGTCGATGATCGTGTCGCCCGGGTCCATCTCCTCCGCAAGGGCCGCTATCGTAGCCTCCGTGGCTTCGCCCGATGGCACCATCGACCACACGGCCCTGGGAGCATTGAGGGCGGACACGAGATCAGCCAGCGACGCTGCGCCGGATGCGCCCGCGCTCGTCTGGGCCTCGACCGCCTGGGGGTTGGGATCGTACACGACGATTTCGTGGCCTCCGCCCAGCAGGCGCTGCGCCATGTTCCCGCCCATTCTTCCGAGTCCGACGATTCCTAGCTGCATTATCGAAACCTCCGTGGGGAGCTACGTGACGAAGAGAGGGTTGGCCCTGGTGATGATCCTGCGCTCGGCCCGCATCGCCGCCCGCAGGTACTTTGGCAACCCGAACAAGCCGGTGTGGGTCTCGCCGTCGTAGTGGCGCAGTCCCACTATGCCTCTATCGCTGAGCCTCGAGTCAACGTCCGCGCCGGCGAGGGAGGCCGGGTCGCAGCCCAGCGATCCGACGACGAAGCCCCAGGTCGCGCCGAAGGACGGCACGAATGCCTCATAGGCGGACGTGGTGGGGAACGCCGAGGCGACGGTGTTGGCCACGGCCGAGAAGCACTGCTCGTAGAATGCCGGCCCGGTGGGCCCCGCCTGGGCAACGAGCAGGCCGCCGGGCGCGAGCTTTGACCGGGTCATTTCGTAGAACTCGGCCGTGAACAGCAGGTAGGCCGGACCTTCTTCGAGGGGGTCGGGGACGTCGATCACAGCCACGTCGAATCCGCCCTGGGACTCGTCGAGGACGGCCATCGCGTCCCTGTGGTGAAGCTCCAGCCGCGGGTCGTCGAAGGAGCCTTGGTGAAAGGCGCCCAGGTGTCGGCGGCAGAGGTCGACGACCTGCTCGTCGATGTCGGCCATCACCACGCGCTCGACCGAGGTGTGACGCAGCACCTCCCGCGCCGTGGCTCCCTCGCCGCCCCCGGCGATGAAGACGCTGCGCGGGCCCGGGTGGGCGATCATGGGTGGCTGGACGAGGGACTCGTGATACACGAACTCGTCGACCTCGGTCGACTGGGTCTTGTCGTCGAGGACCAGGGACCGGCCGAAGCATACGGTGTCCTGGATCACGACCGACTGGTAGGCGGTCCTGCCGGAGTGCACGACCCGCTCGACCCGCTCGGCCTGCAGGAGGTCGGGCGTGATGTGCTCGTAGTGCCAGCAGTCCCCGGGAGGGCCGTTTACCATCACAAGGCGGCCGCGGCGCCGGACGAGACGGGCCCTCGCCTGATGGCGGTGGTGACTGGGTTGCGGCACCTGAGGCTGCCGATGATGAGCTGGGCGGCCCTGTCGGGCGCGAACGACTCTCCGCAGGTGAAGATGTCGACGGCGGCGTACCCGTGCTCGGGCCATGTGTGAATAGCCAGGTGGGACTCGGCGATGGCGACTATTCCGGTCACCCCTCGCGGGGTGAACTTGTGGAAGGACTGCCCGAGTATGCTGGCTCCCGCCTCTCGCGCCGCTTCGACCAGGGCAGTCTCGATGAGGCCCAGCTCATCGAGCAGGGTCGAGTCGCAGTCGTTCAGCTCGAGCAGCAGGTGCGTGCCAAGGGCATCCGGCGGACTCCCGCCCAGAGCTGGGCCATCGCTCAAGTCGTCACCTCCAGATCATGCCGTGCAAACGATTGTACACACGGCCTCGCGCCCTTTCCACCACAGAAGATGGGGGAGGTTCAATTGAGCTCGTTCAGGCACCGGTCCAGTCTTCGTAAGGCGTGGAGAGGGCGGGTTTCAAACCCGCCCCTACGGTGCCGGCAACTACATCTGCGGGATCGTGCAAGGTCTCCTTTGGGCGAAGAAAGAAGGCCGGTTTGACGGCTATGCTGCCTGCCGATACACTCCGGCTGCGAGACACGAAGGGAGGCGCGTCGTGGCGACTGGCGTAGGACTGCTCGGCTGTGGCGCAATAGGGCAGGAGATGGCCCGTGCCATCCAGGCCGGCGAGGCGGGAGACGCGAGCATCGCAGCGGTGTTCGACCAGGTGGAGGGACTCGCGGCGACGGTGGCCGGCGGGCTGGACGGCGGGATCCCCGGAACCGACTCCATCGGGGACTTCCTGTCCGCGCCTGGGCTGGACCTGGTGGTGGAGTGCGCCTCGCCGCACGCGGTGCGCGCCCACGCCGAGGCCGTGCTCTCCGCCGGCAAGGACCTGCTGATGATGAGCTCCGGGGCGCTGGCCGACGCGGCGCTGGCCGAGCGGCTGGCCGATCTCGCGGAGCGGGAGCAGAGGCGGCTTATCGTGCCATCGGGCGCCCTCGGCGGCATCGATGCCATAAGGGCCGCGAGGGGCCGCCTCGACCGGGTGACGCTGACGACCACCAAGCCTCCCAAGGGGCTCGCAGGAGCGCCGGGATTCGCCGAGTGGGAGTCCAGGGAGATCAGCGAACCCACAGTCGTGTTCAAAGGGCCGGCGGTCGAGGCCGTCAAGCTCTTCCCGGCGAACGTGAACGTAGCCGCGACCCTGAGCCTTGCGGGCCTCGGCGCCCAGGAGACGAGGGTGAAGGTCGTGGCCGACCCCAACTCCACGATCAACGTGCACGAGATCGAGGCGGTGGGCGGGCTGGGCACGCTCCGGTTCAGGATGGAGCTGCTACCCCACGAGCGGAACCCCAAGACCAGCTTCCTGGCCATCGTCTCCGCTGTCGAGGCCCTGCGCGCCGCCACAACCCCAGGCATCAGGGTAGGCACCTAGCGCCAGAATACCCTGCGGCGACGCACTCCTGGCTCTTAAGAGCCCAGGCTACGAGCCCAGACTGGACACAGCACGTTCGCCCTGAGCTTGTCGAAGGGCAGTGCTCATGCAATTCAGGTGACCCAGACCGGGAAATGGGAAGGATAGCCTGGGGCCTTGAGGGTCGGCAGCCCTGCCCCACTCGGTGGCGCTCGGGCCGGGTCACCCAGACTCCATGGGCACGTACTCTATTCCGTCAATGGTGAGTGGGCCTGTCTCAGTCAAACCCGACCTGCGGAGCACTGCCCTTCGACAGGCTCAGGGCGAGCGGCTTCCCTTCATCAGCAACTGTTGGGAGAGTCCTACGCCTTAGAGCAGGGAGCTCAGGTCCGTGTGCTGCCTGAGCAGCTGGGTGAAGCGGGTTAGCTTGTCGGGGTGGTCGAAGCGGGCCCGCTCGTGGATGCCGTGGAGAGCTTCCATGGCGGGGATGGTGTCCTGGTCGACGAGGATGATGGGGACGTCCTGCTCCTCGGCCTCGTAGTAGACATACTCGATGGGTTCGATGCCCATGGTGAGCATCAGGCAGACCATGGGCGTGGTTAGCGCGGCCATCTGCACGTCCGGGCGGTCGCCCCGGATGATGACGGCCTGGCGGTCCAGGATGCCGAAGTACTCGCTGCCCCTGTCGAGGCCGAATCCGCCGGCCTGGAAGTGCTCGACCAGCCTGTCCATGCCCTCCACGTCGGTAATGTTTCGACCCCCCAGGTGGGCCGCTATGTCGGCGACGGTCACTCCCAGCAAGGCGCGGTCCTCGGGCACGACGCCCAGGACCTTCACCCCTGCCTCCTCGGCTTCGGGCAGCAGGGTCGTTTCGGTGTCGTGGCCCTTGTACCGGGTGCGGCCGTTGATCACCACCCCGGCCAGCCTGTTGCCGTATGCGCCCGCCGCCCAAGCCAGGTCCGAGCCCTGCAGGTCCGGGCGATAGCCGGCGACGGCCACCACGGTCGCGTCCAGGGCATCCGCGAGACGTGCGGAGTCGCTCTTCGAGAGGGCTGACGAGACCTCGACGATCACCACATCGCTGCTTTCGGCCAGCTTTGCGGCCGACGACTGTATGCCGGAGATGGCCCCGTCCAAGGGGTCGCCCTCGGTGAGTTGGGCGGCGCCGTTCATGGCCTGGCCGAGGAGTTTTTCGTATGCGTTGGCGTCGTGGTCGTCGGGGCGCGCGACGGGCTTGTAGACTGCCGCCGTCTTCCCGCCGTCGCGGGCTATTCGGGCGAGCGCAGAGGAAACGGCGGTCTTGCCCGCGCCGGGCGAGTCGGATACTACTACGAGCACGGCCATTCACGGCCTCCGTGTGGCCCCCTCTCCCTCGATGGGAGAGGGCTCTGTCTTACCCCCTCTCCCTTGACGGGAGAGGGTTGGGGTGAGGGTGAGCCCTGCGGCATCAGCCCCCATCCTAACCTTCCCCCTCGGGGGGAAGGGACATGGATCAAGCCGGAGGGATTATAGCAGAGTCGGCCTCGGGGACGGCTCAGGCGCGGGTTGCCTCGAAGGTGCCCTTGCCGAAGGAGCCGAACTCGACCTCGCCCGATATGACGCCGTCGGCGAGCAGCCCCGAGAAGCGCAGGGACATCTGGCCCATCGGCCCAGACATCTGGAGCTCCCACGAGAGGTGCGGGCCCTCGACCGTCCCGCCCGAGAACTGCTGCGTGCCCCGCTCGCCGGTCCAGGTCCCGGAAAGGGACGAGCCGTCCACGTCTAGCTCCAGAGTAGCCTCTCGTGTGCCACGGGGCGACTCCAGCTTCACATTCCATACGCCAGACGGGCTCTCCGGGACGGTCTCGACGCCCACCGACGCGGTTCCCAGGCCCGCCGATTCGGCGCCGGGCTCGGGCTCCGCGCCCTCAGTCGAGTAGGAGTGTAGGCGGTGGTACAGTCCGCCTCGCTCCAGCAGGTCGGCGTGCCTGCCCTCCTCCACGACTTGACCCTGATCCAGGACGACGATGCGGTCGGCGTTCCTGATGGTCGAGAGCCGGTGGGCGATGACTATGGCCGTGCGCCCCCTGAGCAGCTCGTCGAGGGCTCGCTGGATAAGCATCTCAGTGTAGGTGTCGATGTTTGCCGTAGCCTCGTCGAGCAGCAGCACGCGGGGATCCGCGACTAGGGCCCGGGCGAAGCTGATCAGCTGGCGCTGTCCGACGCTGAGGTTCCCGCCCCGCTCCTGGAGCGGGGTGTCGTAGCCGTTCTCCATCTTCGTGATGAAGTCGTGGGCGCCGACGGCAGTCGCGGCCCGGACTACGTCCTCGTCGGTCGCCTCGGTGCGGTTGTAGCGGATGTTGTCGCGTATCGTGCCGGAGAAGAGGTACGGCTCCTGCGGGACGATGGAGATCTGCTTCGAGAGGGAGTCCAGGGTGATGTCGCGTATGTCGACACCATCGATCAGGACGCGGCCCTCGGTCACGTCGTAGAAGCGCATCAGCAGCGAGACGATTGTCGTCTTGCCCGCGCCGGTTGGCCCAACCAGGGCGACGGTCTTGCCCGCCGGGACGTGCAGGTCCACGCCCTGCAGGACGGGCTCGTCCTTCACGTAGTGGTACTCGACGCCCTCGAAGCGCACGTCGCCTGTCACAGTTTCGACGCTCGCGCTGCCTGGCCTGTCTACCACCTCCGGCTCCACGTCCATCAGCTCGAAGATGCGCGAGCCCGAAGCCATGGCGCGCTGGAGGGAGCCGTATTGCATGGTCAGGTTCAGGACCGGCTCGAAGAAGCGCTGGATGTAGAGGGCGAAGGCGACCAGCACCCCCACCTGGAGGGCGTCGTCCAACACGAGGGAGCCCCCTACGAAGACGACCAGGGCGAGCCCGAATGCGGACATGAACTCGACCGCCGGGAATAGGACGGCCTGCATGCGGCCGGCCTCGAGATTCGCGCCCAGGTTCTCCGTGTTGGCCGCGTCGAAGGAGCGGATGTTCGCGCCCTCGCGGTTCATGCTCTGAACGACACGGACGCCCGAAATGTTCTCCTGGAGCCCGGCGTTGACGGCGGAGATGGCCCTGCGCGCCCTCATGAAGGCGCGGCGGGCGAACCTCTGCCAGATCGCCATCATCACGAATAGCAGCGGGATGATCAGGAGGGTCGTCACCGCTAGCTGCGTGTTCATATACAACATCACGCCGATGATCCCGCCGAGGCTGAGGATGTCGGCGGCGGTGATGATGACGATGGACAGGAACTCCTGGAGCTGCTGCACGTCGTTCTGCACCCGGGACATCACCCGCCCGACCTCGTTCCTGTTGTAGAAACTCATCGATAGCCCCTGGAGGTGGCCGAAGAGGCCCACCCTCAGGGTGTAGAGCACCCTCTGCCCGACGAATGCCATGGTCCTGAGGTGCACGTACTGGCTGCCGAATTGGAGCAGCGCCAGCCCGACGAATATCGGGACGACGATGTTCAGGCCGGACAGGTCGCCGGCGCGCACGTAGTCGTCGATTATGAGGGCCACCATCCAGGGGATGGCGATCACGGTCCCCGTGTAGACGATCACAGCCGCCAGGGTGAGCAGCAGCCTGGGCCAGTGGGGAAGGAGGTACTTGAAGAGTCGCGAGACCACGGCGTGGTCGTATAGCTGTCCGTCCTCCTCCTCCTGGTCCAGACCCAGGCGCCCGGCCATGCCCCGGCCATAGCTGCCGCTACCGCCGCGGGCCATCCAGCTTCCGCCGCCGCCTCCGAACATCATCGTGTGTCACCTCCGGGGTCAGGCGTTTCAGCGGCGGGTTCGTCCTCCTGGGGACGGAGCTGCAGGTCGTAGATGCTGCGATAGAAGCCGTCGCGTTCCAGCAGCTCCTCGTGGGTGCCGCGCTCCACGATCTCGCCGTCGTCCAGCGCCAGGATCAAGTCGGCCTTGCGGACGGTCGAGAGCCTGTGTGCAATGACGAACGTCGTGCGGCCTGTGATCACGTCGTCAAGGGCCTGCTGGAGCCTGTATTCGGTCGCCATGTCCACGCTAGAGGTCGAGTCGTCGAGGATGAGGACAGGCGGGTCGAGGAGAATTGTCCTGGCGATGGCGAGACGCTGGCGCTGGCCGCCGGAGAGAGTGATGCCGCGCTCGCCGACCCACGAGTCGTAGCCGTCGGGAAGGCCCTCGATGAAGTCGTGGAGCTGGGCGACCTTCGCCGCCTTCACGACCTCGTCCATGTCCACGTCGTCGAGCCCGTAAGCGATGTTGTCCTTCATCGTGGCTGCGAAGACGAAGACGTCCTGCATGACGATGCCGACGTTCTGCCTCAGGGACGAGAGCGTCACGTCCCGGACGTCGTGGCCGTCGATGGTTATGCGGCCCTGCGCCGCGTCGTAGAACCTGGGGATGACATGGGCTATGGTGCTCTTGCCGGAGCCAGGTCCGCCGAGCAGGGCAATGACCTGGCCCGGCCTGGCGTCGAAGTCGATATTGCGGACCGCGCTGACACCGTTGTCGTAGCTGACCGCGACGTTCTCGAAGGCGACGCGGCCCCTGACCCGGGGCAGGGGCACGGCATCCGGCTTTTCCATTACCGGCGACTCGGCGTCGAGCACGTCGTATATTCGCTGTCCCGCCGAAGAGGCGCGCGAGAATGTGTTGACCATCCAGCCGCTCATCCTTATCGGCATCCCGAGGAGGGCCATCAGGAAGATGAAGGAGGCAAGCCCGCCGGCGGTGAGCCTGTCCGCCGCGATCTCCCTCCCGCCGAACCAGAGGATCGCGCCCGTGGCAACCGTGAAGATGAAGGTCATCAGGGACCCCTGGGAGGCGAAGAGCCGCGTGGCCGAGTAGGTGAGATTCGCGACGGAATCGGCCTTCGCGTTGAACTTCGACTCCTCGAAGCGGCGCGCGCCGAAGGCCTTGACCACCTTCATCCCGGCGAGGTTTTCCTGGAGGACGGTGGTCAGCGCGCCCGTCTCCTCCTGGACCCTCATCCAGGTCGGCCGCAGGACCTTGGACATTTCCAGGGCCCTCCAGAGGATGAGGGGGACGAAGGCCATGCTGACGATCGCGAGGCGCCAGTTCTCGACGGCCATGAGTACCGAGACCGCCCCGAGCATCACGAAGATCGACAGTCCCCGCACCATGCCCATGCTGATGAACATGCGGACGGCCTCCACGTCCTGGGTGGCCTTCGACATGAGGTTGCCGGTCTGCTCCTTGTCGAAGAAGCCGAAGCTCATACCCTGGAGCTTCTTGAAGAATTCCTCCCGGAGGTCGTAGGCGCTCCTCTGGGAGAGGGACTCCGAGAGGTACCGCTGTCCGTAGGAGAACACGCCCCGGAGGAGGCTGAAGAGCACTATCACCGCCGCCAGCAACAGGAGGCGGCTCTGGAGTCCGCTGGCGAGGGCCGTGTCGATCGCTTCCCCCAGCATCCTCGGCACCACCAGCGCCGACAGGGTGGACGCTATCATGGTGACGTAAGCGCCGATCAGGTACCACTTGTGCCTGAAAGCGTACTTCGTCAGGCGGAACGCAACTCTCATATGCTGGCCTCCTCGGTCTGGCCTTCTTGGTCAATCGACGCCTGCTCGCCGACCCTGTCCCTGAACTCCGGCCTGCGGGCGGCGTCTGCCATGATCTCCATTGCCGGGACTACGATCTCGAGCTCTTCGGTGGTGAGCACGGCGGCGAGGGCCTCGGTCCTGGCCGCGCGGAGCGACCAGAACTTCTCGACGGCGTCCCTGCCCGCCGGGGTGAGGGAGCATACGACGGCCCGCCGGTCCGTCGGGTCCTGCATGCGCTCGACCAGACCCTTGGCCACCAGGCGGCCGATCATCGTGGTGGCCGAGGGCATCTCGACGCCCAGCCGCCCGGCTATGCCGGACATGCGGCGGGGGCCGTCGGCCAGGTAGAAGAGGGTCTTCGCCTGCGGCATGGTCAGGTCCAGGCCGGTCCAAGCCGACGAGGGCCTGGCGCGCATGCCGCCCTGCATGCGCCCCATATGCTCGACCAGCTTTGTAACTAGCTCTTCCCGTGATTGCATTGGAGCATCCTAACTATTAGCATCACGCTAAGTATTGCACACCTGGTGCCCCGCTGTCAAGAGGCGTGTTGCGGGGGCTGTGGGGCGCCGTTCTGAAGAGCGGCCTCGCACCTTCATGCTCGAGGGCAAGGCTGCGAATTCGGGCGACTATGGCAACAGGCGGGGGCTGTCAACGCAATGGACACAGGGGCTACCATTAGACGGGGGTGTAGGTCACGACCGGCTGCCCCTTGCCTGAACAAGTAGATAGGTGCGAACAGAGATCAATGAGAGCAGGGAATGTAGTGCGAGCAATAACACGGTTCGTTTGGGTCCCTCTTCTGCTGGCGGTGGCGTCCGGCTGCTTTGCTCCGGAGGAACCGGATGAGATACCGCTTCGCATCCTGGCCATAAACGACTTCCACGGGAACATCGCCACTTCATCCGATTCGTTCGGCGGGGTTGGCCGCGCCGACTATCTGGCCGCCAACATCAGCGCCGCCCGGGACGAGGTCGAGAACTCCGTGTTCGTTTCTGCCGGGGACCTGATCGGAGCGTCGCCGCTAATCTCCGCCCTCTTTCACGACGAACCAACCATCGAGGCGATGAACCTGATGGGTCTGGACATCAATAGCGTGGGCAACCACGAGTTCGACGAGGGCCTCGCCGAGCTCCGTCGAATGCAGCAGGGGGGACCCCACCCGGTCGACGGCGACCTGGACGGCGACCCGTTCAGCGGGGCCGATTTCGAGCACCTGGCCGCCAACGTCATCGACGAGTCAACGGGCGCCACCATCTTCCCTCCATACACCGTCCGGGAATACGGGGGAGTAGGCGTCGCATTCATCGGACTAACCCTCGAAGGCACACCGACCATAGTGTCCCAGGCGGAGGTGGCGGGGCTGACCTTCTTGGACGAAGCCGAAACGGTCAACGCTCTCGTTCCCAGCCTGCGGGAGGAGGGGATCGAGGCCATCGTAGTCCTGCTCCACGAGGGTGGGAGGTCGGACGGCGGCCAGAGCGACTGCGGCACGGGTCTGACCGGCGCCGCCGCCGAGATCACCTCCAGCCTCGACGACGCGGTGGACGTAGTCATCGCGGGCCATACGAACGACGAGTTCGTATGCGAGGTCGATGGCAAGTGGGTCACCATGGCCGACACCCGGGGGCGGCTGTTCACTGTCATCGATGTTACCCTGAGCCGGGCCACCAGGGACCTCACAGTGAAGGCCATCGAGAACCGGCCCAACGCCCAGGCCGGAGTCACGCCCGCCCCCCCTGTCACAGCCCTCATCGACCGGTACGAAGCGCTATCGGCCCCCCGTGCCAATGTTGTCATCGGCTCCATAACTGCAGACATCTCCCGCGAGCAGAACGCCGCAGGGGAGTCCGCCCTGGGAGACGTCATCGCCGACGCTCAGCTGGAGGCGACGCGAGCCGCGGACGCAGGCGGCGCGGTGGTGGCCTTCATGAACCCCGGCGGCATCCGTACGAACGTGCTCTTCGAAAGCACTGGCCCGGAGTCCGACGGGGAGCTGACCTACGGAGAGGCTTTCTCGGTCCAACCTTTCGGCAACAGCCTGGTTACTATTTCACTCACGGGCGCCCAGATCGATGCGCTGCTCGAGGCCCAGTTTCAGGAACCCACGGACGATGCCCGAGAGGTGCTCCAGGTCTCGAGGGGATTCAGCTACGCGTGGGATGCGGCACGCCCTCCGGGCGAGAGGGTCGATCCAACGACCATCGCCATCGAAGGAGTCACGGTCGACCCCGGTGCGACGTACCGGGTGACGGTGAACAGCTTCCTGGGCGGCGGAGGCGACGGCTTCACAGTGCTGAGGGAGGGGACGGATCGCACCGGCGGGATGATCGATCTCGACGCGTTGGTCGCGTACTTCTCCGCCGCCAGCCCGGTCGCCCCGGGCCCGCAGGACAGGATATCCCGGCGAAACTGATTCCCGTCGGCACGCAATCCGGCCAGGCCCGGATGGGAGGGACCGGCGTCGTTCGCGCCAAGAGGAACCCTTTGCGTAACTCCACGCCGGAGCAGCGTAACGGACCAGGAGTGACGCCATCGAAGCCGGCCTCAGCCCCACTGGATTGGGGACAGTTCCTGCTCGCAGGAATCCGGCTTCCGTCGGAATGACGGTTTGTGAAGGGTCTCCTATGAGCGGTTGTAGTTGTCGTGGTAGCGGACGATGTCGTCCTCGCCCAGGTAATCGCCGGTCTGGACCTCGACGATATGGAGCGGGTCGTCCGTGGGGTTCTCGATGCGGTGCCTGGTGCCATGGCTGACGTATGCGGACTCGTTTTCACGCAGCATGAACACCTCCTCGCCACGGGTGACGCGCGCCGTGCCGGCCACGACTACCCAGTGCTCGGCCCTGTGGCGGTGCATCTGCAGCGAGATGGACGCGCCGGGGTCTATAGTCAGCCTCTTGACCTGGAAGCCAGGGCCGGAGTCGAGGGTGTCGTACGTGCCCCAGGGGCGGTGGACGCGACGGTGGTTGACGTGCTCGGTGCGGCCGTCCCGCTTGAGCCGGTCGACTATGCGCCTCACATCCTGGACCCTGGTCTTGTCGGCGACCAGCACGGCGTCGGGCGTCTCGACGATGGCGACGTCCTTCACACCCACGGTGGCAAGGAGGCGGTGCTGGGCGATCAGGAGCGAGTTCTCGGTCGAGTCGGCGTACACGTCGCCCTGGGTCACGTTGCCATTCTCGTCGCGGTCCTGCTGATCCCATAGGACGGACCACGCTCCGATGTCCGACCAGCCCGCGTCCAATGGGACGACGGCGCATCCTGCGAATCCCCTGCGGGCGTGGGGGTCCGTGTCGTCCCTCGCGGCGCCCTCCATCACCGCGTAGTCGATGGACTCGCTGGGGCAGTCGACAAGCTCGGCAGCGCCGGGCCTGTAAAAGAGGCCGTCCCTGTGTCCGTTCGAGTATGCTGCCCTGCAGGCTGCGGCGATGTCCGGCCTGTGATGGTCGATCTCGGCCAGCCAGGCCGATGCCCTGAGCATGAACATGCCGCTGTTCCAGAGCCACTTTCCCGACTCGACGAACTGGGCGGCAACCTCGGCTGCCGGCTTCTCGACGAACTCTGACAACGCAAAGCCGCTGTCTCCTCCGTCCATCCCCTTGCCCTTCCTGATGTACCCGTAGCCCGTGTGCGGGGTTGTGGGGACGACTCCAAAGGTGACGACGTAACCTTGCTGGGCGATCCTGGCTGCGCTCCGGGCCGCGTTGTGGAATTCCGATTCGTCCTGCATAAGGTGGTCGGCGGGCAGGACCAGCATCAGCGCATCGTCCTCGCCGTTCCCTGCCTCCAGCAGGTTGAGGGCGGCGAGGGTGAGTGCGGGGGCCGTGTTTCGCGCGACCGGCTCGATCACCAGGTCGGCCCCCTCCATGCCGGACTCCCTCATCTGGTCGAGCGCGAGGAAGCGGTGGGCCTCGTTGCATACGATCACCGGTCGAGCACTGTCGAGAGGGGCGACCCTCCTCAGGGTCTGCTGGAACATGGTGCCGTCGCCCACCAGTGGTATGAAGGGCTTGGGCAGGTACTCGCGCGAGAGGGGCCACAGCCGCGTGCCCGACCCCCCGGCCAGTATCACGGGGTGTATCTTCACTACTGGTCCTCCTTGCCTAGCTCCTCGATCTGTCGCCTTACCTCGACGAGACGCCGCCTGATGCGCGGGTTCTCTTCGAGGCTGTCCTCGTTGCGTTCCATGTAGGCGTCGATGACATCGAGCGCCGCTCTGACATCGCCCTCGTGGAATAGCTGTGTGGCCTGCAGCTCCAGGACCTCCACTCTTCCCGGCGCGGCCTCCAATGCCCGGTCGGTGTGCTCCCGCGCCAGGCTCATCGTGGCGCTGTTGTCGGGGGACGCCCGCTGGTAGATGCGGGCCAGCGCGAGGTGCAGGCGCCACTCGCGCGGCTCGCTCTCGAGCGCGGCCTCTCCCTCGTTCATCGCGACCTGGAACGTCGCTTGCCTATCCTGGCCGGTCAGCGCAGCCCACTCCGAGTTAAGCCTGGTGAGAGTGAACCTCAGCGGGTATACCTCAAGCCACGGGGCGGCCTCGACGGAGGCCAGCAGGCTCTCCAGCCGCTCCGCTCCCGAGCGACGCTCGTCCAGGGCGGCGTCCGCCTCACGAGATCCCGACAGCGGGCCAATGACCGCGAAGTATGCGAGCGCCAGCATGGCGGTGACCCCCACGACCGCCGTCCCAGCTTTGACCGGACCTTCGAGCCCTCCCAGCCTCTCCAGGACTCCCGTCCCGGGGCCGGCAGCCGGTCCCCTGGCCTGGGCCGGGTCGAATGCCGCGTCCGCGGGTGTAGTCTCCAGGTAGAGCACAAACCCGATCAGGAGCTGGAGCTGTATGACGGTACCGGGCGTGTCGAACAGCAAAAGGTTCTGGACGAAGTAGCCCGTCAGCGCCGCCCCGACCATCAATGTGAAGAGCTGCGCATCCGGTTGCAGCTCCCGGATTCGCCTGGCGAGGACCCACGCCATGACGAGCCAGATCGCCAGGTAAGCGGCGAGTCCCAGCGCGCCCGTCGTGACCATCTCCTCGATAACCCTGTTGTGCGCCTGGTCGAAGGTGAGGAGGGAGGAGTCGACCGCGTCCTCCTCCGCAAGGTGAAGGTCGTATGCGACGGTGTAGTTCTCCGGCCCCCATCCCAGGACGGGCCTGTCGGCGAACCCCTGCAGTCCAATCTGGGTCGAGGTCCAGCGGGATTGCACCGACCGGTCCTCGGGGCCGAGGCTGGCGAGCCGCCGGAGGGTCAGGCTGGACTCGGCGACACTCTCGAACGCCTCGGTGTTCCGGACGAGCAGGAAAGTAACGACGAGCACCGCCCCGGCAGCGGCCAGTGTAATGGACGCAACCCTGACGGTCCTGAGCCTGCCCCACAGGATGTAACCCACGACGAACGTCCCCAGCCCGGCGGCCAGGCCGACGATCGCGCCTCTTGTCCCGCTCTGGTAGAGCATCAGCAGGTCCAGCAGGATCACCGCGATCCAGAAGGCGCGCATCAGCGTGTCGAAGGAGGCCCACGACGGGGACTGTGACTCCGCATGCTGCCCGCGGCCTCTTCGCCTTCTTCGCTCCACCCGGCGGGACGTACCGGCGGGACCGTCGTTTGGAGACGCGAGTGAGTGGGCCAGGAACGCCGCGGCGATCAGGGCGTTCACGAGCATGTAAGCCCCGACGTAGGTGGCGTTGCCCAGGGTTATGCTGATCCTGGGCGCGTCGACCAGGTAGGCGAGCAGGTCCAGACCTGCCATCTGGGACAGGCCCAACAAGCCCAGCAGCAACCCCACCAGGAGGTTGACGTTTAGGACGATGTACCAGGACCTGAAGTCCCTGTACACCGACGCGAGCATCACGGAGAAGGCCGCGTAGTGGAGCAGCCCGACCCAGCCCTGCATTCGCTCGTACGTCGACCACAGGCTACGCTGAAGGCTGACTCCCGCGAACGAGGCGACGAGCACGACGCCGACGTAGATCGCCAGCACCAGTAGCAGCCGCGACCTGGGCAGGCGGTAGGCCGGGTGCCACAGGACCAGGACGAGCCACAGCGCGAAGGCCAGCTCGATCAGGAGCCTGGTGTAGACCGCCTTGCCCACGACATACGGGAAGATCGTCGAGGGCAGGGGGTCCGCCGTGACGATCAGCGGGGCTGCTAGCACGAGGGCCAGAACGACCCTCACGGCATTGGCAAGCGGCTTTTCCACCTATCTATGCGTCGTGTGCGGCTCCATTGGACTGCCGGACATTATATCTGCCATCAGGACTAACAAGGCGAATGGGGCAGCGGTGGGAGGCGGAAGTGCCGGTCTGCCATTTGCAATGTGGGTTGTCGCTGTGTAATCTCTACCGCATGGAAATTCAGCGAATCACTGACTCCCCGTTCCTGTGGGGCGCTGTGGGGCTGGTCATTGGCGCGGCCCTTGGCGTCACCACGGTGTCGGCCTGGGTCGTGGCGATCGTACTGGGCGGACACCTCCTCTACCTGCGCTACAGGGGCCCCGCACAGCACGAGAGCGAGGGCATGCTGTTCGCCTCCGGGCCCGCGTTCATGATGGCCTGGATGCTGGGCTTCGTCGCACGCGGACTGATTGTCTGACGAGTGCGGCATCCGCCGTTGAAGGCATCCCTCTTCGTCACCTGCGTCGTCGACCAGTTCTACCCGGAGATCGGGGAGAGCACGGTCCGCGTCCTCAGGCGCCTCGGCGTGGACGTCGACTTTCCCGAGAACCAGACCTGTTGCGGCCAGCCCGCGTTCAACTCGGGATTCCGGTCGGACGCCAAGCCCCTGGCCCGGCGCTTCCTGGACACGTTCGAGAATTCCGAGGCCGTCGTGGTCCCATCCGGCTCCTGCACGGCGATGGTACGCGCCTTCTACACCGAACTGTTCCACGACGATCCCGCGCTCTCAGCCAGGGTCGACGCCGTGGCGGGCAAGACCTTCGAGCTGACGGAGTTCATAGTCGATGTGCTGGGAATCACCCAGCTTCCTAAGAGCTCAGGCGCGCCCAATAGGTCTGTGACTTACCACGAGGGTTGCCACCTGCGCCGTGAGATCGGCGTCACGACCCAGCCCCGGGCGCTGATCGAGACCGCGCCCGGCGTTGAGTTGGTCGAGATGGAGCAGGCGGAAGTCTGCTGCGGCTTTGGCGGGACCTTCGCGGTCAAATACGCCGACATTTCAGGGGCGATGCTGGCCGACAAGGTGCGCAGCGTCGAAGCAACGGGCGCGGATGCGGTGGTCTCGTGCGACAGCACCTGCCTGATGCAGATCGGCGGCGGCCTGGAGAAGCAGGGCATGGCCGCGAGACCCCTCCACGTGGCCCAGCTCCTCGACGAGGCCACGGCCTGAGATGGACCTGAAGACGAGGGCGTTCAGGAAGGGCGCGGCGACGGCGATTGCAGACCCCGTAGTCCAGCGGAACATGCAGGGGCTGTACGACAACTTCCACAAGGGCCGCGAGCGCGCCGGCGACGCGACGCCCGGATGGGAGGACCTTCGTGACCGGGCCCGCGCGGTCAAGGCCCACACCGTCGAGCACCTCGACCACTACCTGGACATGGCGGCCTCGAACGTCGAGAAGGCCGGGGGCAAGGTGTTCTTTGCGGAGGACGCGGCCTCGGCGACGCAGTACGTGCTGGACCTGGCGAAGGCCCGCGGCGTCAGGACGGTGATCAAGAGCAAGTCCATGATCTCCGAGGAGATGGGGCTGAACGGACACCTGGAGCGCGCCGGCATCGAGCCTGTTGAGACGGACCTGGGCGAGTACCTGATCCAGCTTCGGGGCGAGACGCCCTACCACATCATCGCGCCGGCCGTGCACCTCTCACAGGACCAGGTGTCGGACCTGTTGCAGGGGGAGCTGGGCGGGCCGCGCTACGAACACGCGGAGGAGCTCACAGCCGCCGCCCGGGCCGAGCTTCGCGGCAAGTTCATCGCGGCGGACATGGGCATCACGGGCGCGAACTTCCTGGTCGCCGAGACGGGCACGCTCGTGCTCGTGACCAACGAGGGCAACGGCAGGATGTGCACCTCGATGCCCCGCGTCCACGTGGCCATCATGGGGATGGAGAAGGTCGTCCCCTCGATGGAGGACATGGGGATGTTCCTGCGGCTGCTTATCAGGTCGGCGACCGGACAGCGGCTCTCCAGCTACGTGACGATGGTGAACGGACCCCGTCGCGGCGACGACGTGGACGGCCCGGAGGAATTCCACCTCGTGATCGTCGACAACGGCCGCTCGAAGATGCTTGCCGACCCGGAGATGCGCGAAGCCCTCTACTGCATCAGGTGCGGCGCGTGCCTCAACGCCTGCCCTGTATACCGCAAGGTCGGCGGCCACTCCTACGGCTGGGTCTACTCGGGCCCCATCGGCGCAGTCGTGTCTCCGATACTGACGAACCTGCCGGACGCGAAGGACCTGCCGAACGCGTCGAGCCTGTGCGGCGCCTGCCGCGAGGCCTGCCCGGTGAGGATCGACATCCCGCGGATGCTGTTGCACCTGCGCAGCGACCTGGCAGAGGGAGGCCGGCACTCGGGCGGGCGCCGAGCGTCGCCCATCGAGTGGCTGATGATGAAGGCGTGGCGGCTGACGGTCGGACGACCAGCGATGCTGAGGCTGGCGTCACGTATTGGCAAGGCGGCGCAGAAGCCCCTGGCTAAGGACGGCAGGCTGCGTAGCCTTCCTCCGCCCCTGTCCGGTTGGACGCGCCACCGGACGTTCCCGACGATAGCCGCGCGCTCGTTCAGGGAACGATGGGAGGAGGGAGTCCGGGATGACTGACCGCAGCGAGTTCCTGTCCCGCGTCCGTAACGCGCTGGGCCGCAGCAGGGCGTTCCAGCCTTCGCAGATTCCCGGCGACACGGCGCTCTCCCTGGATGCGACCGACGTGAGCAGGCGCGCCTGGGCGGTGCTAGATGAGGCTTCCGAGCGGTCGACGGAGCTCCTGGCGGACCTGGAAACCGCTGCGTCGGCCGCGGGATGGAAGGTAGTCCGGGCGGGGTCGACCGAGGAGGCTGCTGCCTACGTCAGGGCCGTCGGGGTAGATGTGGAGGCCCGGACGGCGGTCAGGTCGGCCCACGAGGTCCTCGCTCGGATGGAGATCGACGCCGCACTAGGCGAAGCGGGCATAGCCACGCACACCATGACGCTGGCGGGGCACGACCCCGACGCCGAGCGCGACGCCCTGCGCGAGACCGCGATTCACGCGGGCATTGGGGTGACGGGCGTGGACTACGCCGTGGCCGAGACGGGCAGCGTCGTGCTGCTCGCTCGGTCCGAGGTGAGCCGCCTGCCGGCCCTGCTGCCCCCTACCTACGTGGCGATTGTGGAGCGAGGCAAGGTCCTGCCGTCGCTGGACGAGCTGTTCACCCTGCGCCGCGACGAGTTCTACCTCGACAACCTGGGCAGCTACCTGAACATCATCACCGGCCCAAGCCGCACTGCGGACATAGCGCAGACGCTAGTGACGGGCGTCCACGGCCCGGGCGACGTGCACATGGTGCTTCTGGAGTAGCGACCGGCATGGGCGCTGATCGGCCGTAAGACGGCGCGGGACTACTGGAAGATGTCCTTGATGGGCATCCGCCAGCCGGGAAGAACGTCGCCGACATCGATGGTGTCCGATTCCTCCAGGGTCGTGATGTCGTTCGGCGAACGGTGGATCTTCACTGTCCTGTTACGAGGACTCACGACGACGACCACCAGAGTGCCGGCTTCGAGCCAGTCGGCCACCTTCTCATCCACGTCTGTGTAGCGGTCGTTGGGGGATATGACCTCCACTGTGAGGTCGGGTGCACCTCGGGCGAACCCTGTGGACTCCCCGATCTGCTTGAGCCTATCGTTGGAGACGAAAGCAACATCCGGAGCGCGAACGTGGTCTGGGTCCAACTCTATCAGGAAGCCCGGGTCGGCAGTGTAGACCTTGCCAAGCCCCTTCGTCCTTGTGTGGACCACTAACGATGCAACTATGTTGGCGGCGTACCCTCCGTGGATCTGTCCGGCAGGTGGCATCTTCCTCAATTCACCTCTGACCAGCTCGTATCGGAAGCCGTCGGCGGGCATCCGCTGCAACTCTTCTGCCGTGACGGGTCGCGTTGTCGTGACCATACGGGCTCTCCTCTCAAGGATGTATGGTACACCAATTCGCAAGTGCGTCTCACACGAAGGCGTTGTGACGGTCTCGGGCAGCGGTTAGCGCCTGGTTATCTTGCCGGCGGCGTTGATGTGGTGCGTGTCCCAGGTCTTGGCGTCGTTCTTCTCGATGACCTCGCGGATGGCCTCGGCGGCGAGGGCAGGGTCGAGCCTCAGCACCGTCCCAATGGCGACGAACAGCACGTCGACAGCCTCGCTGGCGACCCGTTCGTCCGGCTCGTCGACGATGGCGTCGTGCAGCTCACGGACCTCCTCGTCCTGGATGAGGATTCGGGCCAGCAGGTCGTCACTTGACGCCACATCGGTTATGCCGAAGCGCTCGTGGAAGGCCTGGACGCAGGCGGCGAGCTCGGAGATGCGGGCCTCGGGGTCCCCCTCGCTCATCGACCAGCCGCGCCGACCCCGATGAGGCGGACGGCCTGCTCGGTGGCGCTGGCGATCAGCTCGGCGACGCGGTCCGACGCCTCGTCCAGCGTCATGGGGGCGTGAGTGATGGCAACCGCCGCGGCTATGCCGTGCTCGTGGACGTCGGTGAACCCGTCGCCCAGCGAGCCGGAGACTCCGATCACCGGGATGTTCCGCTCTCCGGCCAGCCTCGCCACGCCGATGGGTGCCTTGTTATAGACGGTCTGGAAGTCCATGCAGCCCTCGCCGGTGATGATCAGGTCCGCGCCGTCCAGGCGGCTAGCCAGGTCGACCGTGTCGAGGACTATGTCGACGCCGGGGCGCAGCCTGCCGCCCAGGAAGGCCATGATGCCGCCGCCGAGGCCGCCCGCCGCTCCGGAGCCCGGCACGTCGTTCACGTCCGCGCCCAGGTCGCGCTTCACGACCTCTGCGAAGTTTGCGAGGGCCGCGTCGAGCTGCTCCACCATCTCGGGGGTCGCGCCCTTCTGTGGCCCGTAGACCGCCGACGCTCCCTCGGGGCCGGTGAGCGGGTTGTTGACGTCGCAGGCCACGTCGAACTCGGCTTCGGCCGCCCTCGGGTCGAGCCCCGACGCGTCTATACGGTCGAGTCTCGCGAGCGCCGCGCCTCCGGGCGGGAGGTCCGCGCCGTCTGCATCGAGAAGCCGGGTGCCCAAGGCCTGCGCCATGCCGGCGCCGGCGTCGTTCGTAGCACTGCCGCCTATGCCCAGGATGAAGCGCCGGTATCCCGCCTCCAGCGCCTCCAGGATTACCTCGCCCAGGCCGTACGTTGTCGCGTTCAGGGGGTCGCGGTCCTCCAGGCGTACCAGGGCCAGCCCGGACGTGCGCGCCATCTCGGCAACGGCCGTGACGCCGTCGCCCATCGCGCCCCACTCGGCCGAGACGGTTTCCCCCAGAGGCCCCGTTACGTCGGACGTGATGATGCGCCCGCCCGACGTCTCGACCAGCGTCTCCAGCGTGCCGTCGCCGCCGTCGGCGACCGGGACCAGCACGACCTCGGCATCCGGCAGCACCCGGCGCACGCCGTCGGCCATGGCCCTGGCGGCGTCGGAGGCGTAGATGCTGCCCTTGTAACTGTCGGGAGCGATTACGATCTTCATGGTTGGGAGTCCTCTGGTGAGCCGGCGGCGCGATTATATCATCGGCCATGCGAGTCCCAGACTGGATGTTAGGAGTTCAGCCCAGCGCGAGGAAGGCACCCTGTTCACTCCAGTGGAAGGCGAGTAAGTCGTTGTACCGGTCGCGGAGGATTGACTCGATTTCCGAGGTCGAGCAGTTCCCGCGCCGAATCCAGATGACCTTTGGCGGATGTCCGAACGCGAAGCTCAATTGCCGAAAATCGGAGTCCTTGGACGCGATCACGAACCCGTGGTCCCTGGCGTACGCCCAGACCACCACATCATCGGCAGACTCAAGCCCGACGTCTCGGAGGTGAAGTGATTCCGGATAGATGCCCCGCAATGTCTCCTTCAGACGGGGCGAGAGGTTCTGATCGAACAACAGCCTCATGCAGGAGGGATAGATACTAGCCGACGCTCACGGTCAGCCGCGAACGACAGGGACGCCCGGATGTCCTCCTGTTCCAGGTCCGGAAAGTCGGCCAGGATCTCGTCCTCGGACATGCCCGACGCAAGGTATTCGAGCACGTCATATACGGTGATGCGGAGACCGCGAATGCAGGGCTTCCCACCGCGCTTTCCGGGATCGACGGTGATGATGTTCGTGTAGTCCTGCGGCATACGTGCCCCTCTCAATTGGGGAGCCCATTCTACCATACGAGATAGTGGCCACCGGGGTGCGTTGCCATGCCCCGGCCATCGCGCGTGGCTGCTCTGGTAGAATCGGGCCTCGACGATAGGAGCACTGAATTGACCGTCGACGAGCTGAAGGCCCTTGCCTGCGCAGAGATCGACCGCAGGGGCGAAGAGGCCGTGGGGATTGCCCAGGACATCCTTGTTCACCCGGAGCCCGGGTACAGGGAGGAGCGCACCGGTCGTGTCGTCGCCGACAAGCTGGCGTCGCTGGGCGTCCCCGTCGAGAGGGACATCGCGCTGACGGGTTCCAAGGCCGTGCTGGACACTGGCAGGGCGGGCCCGACGGTGGCGGTGATGGGCGAGCTCGATTCGCTGATCGTGCCCGGCCACCCGAACGCCGACGAATCGACCGGCGCGGCCCACGCCTGCGGCCACCACTGCCAGATCGGCTCGATGATCGCGGCGGCCATGGGGCTGCAGGCCTCCGGCGTCATGGAGGCGCTGTCGGGGCGCGTCGCGCTGCTCGCCGTGCCCTCCGAGGAGTACATCGAGATCGAGTACAGGGACGAACTTCGCAGGGCCGGCGGCATCGAGTTCCTGGGCGGCAAGCCTGAATTCATCAGGCTGGGCAAGCTCGATGACGTGGACATGGCGATGATGACGCACACCATCGCGGCCCCGCGGAACGCGAAGTTCGCCCTCGGCGGCACGAACAACGGAATGCTCTCCAAGCTCATCGCCTTCAAGGGGACGGCGGCCCATGCCGGCGCTGCCCCCCATGCGGGCGTGAACGCCCTCAACGCCGCCATGATCGCCATGTCGGCTATACACGCCCAGCGCGAAACGCATAGGGATGAGGACACCATCAGGATTCACCCGATCATCACGAGGGGCGGCTCGGCGGTCAGCTCTGTGCCGGCGGACGTGCGCATGGAGACGTTCGTGCGCGGCCGCAGCGTCGAGGCGTTCACCATGGCGGCGCGCAAGGTCGACCGCGCGCTGAGGGCCGGCGCCATGGCCGTCGGTGGCAGCGTCACGATAACGACCCTGCCCGGCTACATGCCAATCCGCAGCGAGCAGACGATGGTCGACCTCCACACGGCCAACACGGCGGCGCTTGTGGGCGAGGACAAGGTCGTGCCGCTCGGGCACCGCCCGGGCTCGACGGACATGGGCGACGTGTCGCAGATCATGCCGGTCATTCACCCATACGTCGTCGCGGCGACCGGGAGGGCCCACGGCGCGGACTACGTGATCGAGGACTACGAGACCGCCGTGCTGACGGCGGGCAAGGCGATGGCGATGACGGTCATCGACCTGCTGACGGACGGCGCGGCGAAGGCACTGCAGATAAAGGGCTCCTTCAGAGCGCCCATGACCAAGGACGAGTACCTCGCGACACTTCGAAGCGTCACGAGCGAAGAGACCTACGAGGAGTAGGCGAATGCAGGTCCGCGTAGGGCATGGCAGCGCGCGAGCCGCCCGTGGCTGACCTGCACGGGCTGAAGGCCGTCGCCCAGCTTGCGGTGGACCGGCGCAGGGACTGGCTGACCTCCGTGGTCGACGACGTGCTCGCCGCTCCCGAGACGGGATTCCGCGAGTACAAGACTGCAAAGCTCGTCGGCGAGAGGCTGGCAGAGCTGGGCATCCCCGCCCAGAACGGCATCGCGATCACGGGGCTGAAGGCGACCTTGAACGGGGCCGGCGCCGGACCGACCGTCGCCATCATCGGCGAGATGGACTCGATCACTGCCCCGGGCCATCCGCACGCCGACCCGGTGACGGGGGCCGCCCACGCGTGCGGTCACAACGCCCAGCTTGGGATGATGCTCGGCGCGGCGGCGGCGTTGTCTTCCCCCGAGGTGCTGCGTGCGCTCTCGGGCCGCGTCGTGCTCATGGCCGTGCCCGCCGAGGAGTTCATCGACGTCGAGTACCGCTGGGGGCTGTGGCAGGAGGGGAAGCTCGGCCTACTCTCCGGCAAGCAGGAGTTCATCCGACTGGGCGCGTTCGACGACGTGGACATGGCGATGATGGTTCACACCTCGTCCAGTCCCGGGGACTCCCGCTTCTCCGGCGGCGGCAGGAACAACGGCCACCTCGTGAAGTACGTCCGGTTCATTGGCAAGGCATCCCACGCCGGGGGATCGCCGCACAGGGGCGTGAGCGCGCTCCAGGCCGCGATCGTGGCGCTGAACGCCGTCAACACCCAGCGCGAGACTCTCAGGGACAGCGACTCAGTGCGGCTGCACGGCATCATCACGTCGGGCGGCGACTCGGCCAACGCCACGCCCGCCGACGTGCGCTACGAGGGCAGGGTGCGCGGCGCGTCACTCGAGGCCATAGCCGACGCCTCAAACAAGGTCGACCGCTGCCTGCGGGCCGGTGCTTTGGCCCTGGGAGCCGACGTACGCATCGTGTCGATACCCGGCTACCTGCCAATCCGACACGACCCGGCGCTGATGGGGGTGTTCCGCGACAACGCCGTCGAGCTTGTGGGCGGGTCAGGATTCGTCGAGCACCGGCGCGACGTGGTGCGCGGCGGCTCTACCGACATGGGCGACCTGAGCCACATCATGCCCGCCATCCATCCGTACACCGGCGGCGCGGTCGGCATGGGGCACGGGACCGACTACGTCGTGCGGGACTACGAGCAGGCGGTGATGCGCCCGGCCAAGGCCATGGCGATGGCCGCCATCGATCTCCTCGCGAACGGCGCGGCAAAGGGCCTAGAAGTGCTGTCAAAGAGCACCCCGCCCCTCACGAAGCAGGCCTACCTGGGCCTCCAGGAAAGCCGCCTCAACGACGAGCTATACGAAGGCCGGTGACCAAGCGGGATGAACACTATGGAAACTACGCAGTGTTGACAGCGTGTCATTGCTATGAAAATGGCGCACCGCCACCCACCATGTCGTCCCGAGCCCTCTGGCGAGGGACCTGGGGCGGGGTCGGCCTCGGCCGTGCTAGGAGACGCAGCTGACGGGCTATGGAAGCGCGAATCGCCTCGGTAGACATCTCGGACGACCTGATCACGGCGGCCCTCGTCGATGGCCGGGTGGTCAGTGTCCCCTTGGCCTGGTCTTGGAGGCTGTCTGGTGCCACTCCTGAGCAGCGCCAGAACTTCGAGGTCAACGGTGAAGGTGAAGGAGTCCACTGGCCGGATGTCGACGAGGACATAAGCGCCAGGGGTATACTGCAGGGAGTCCCTGCGCGTCCACGGCGGGAAAAGCGGCAAAGCTAGTCAGTGAGTCGGCCGGATCGATGGACGCGGAGCAAGCACGGAAAGGAGCAGAAGGATGACGTTCGAGAAGTCCAGGTATAGAGATTTGGAGAGGTGCTTTAGGGACCAGGTTGAAATGGACAGGGCCCATGCCATCGAACGGGCGAAGCAGCTTGGGAGGGTCTACCTGCCCTGTAAGGAGCCGGAAGGCCAAGTGGACTACATGTTCGTAGGCATGGAGCCGAGCTTCAACTGGGTTAAGGACAATAGCATTGAAAAAGCGGAGGCGAAGATAGCAAGGGGTTACCACAACTTCCGACGGCCCCGCGACGACAGGCAGCCGCTGGCGCTCTTCATATCTTCCATAGAGCGGTTCCTTTGCAAGCAGGGGAGTCCCTATCACCTGACAGACATATCGAAAGGCGCGATGCCTGTTGAGGTGGCGGACCTCGACCGTGACCGCAGGTACAAAAAGTGGTATCCACTGCTACTGAAAGAGATCGAAATCGTAGGAAAGTGCGGCGCACCGGTCATCGCCATTGGCACGAAGGTGGAGCAGTTTCTCAGGAAGCACGACCTGAAGGAGAAGACAGGCCGACAACTCTACAGCGTCTTGCATTACTCAAACAACGCTGCCCCTCACCGCGGGCGCGAAGCAGCAGACGATCAGGAGGGCTTTGCGGCGTTCAAGGCTGAGGAGCTTGGCCAATGGCCATCAGGCTTGTCCACGTCCAAAGAGCAGCTGATCTTCACATACAAGAAGCAGTTCGAAGTTATTCGGGCTCACTCCCCGAAATAGCCCGCTAGGTCTGCGCGGTTGTGGGCTAGCCAGGCTACGTTGAGGCGCACCGTCTCGAGGGACTGGCTGATGGCGCGGTCGGCGGCCGGCGTGGGGTGCTCGTCGAAGAACCCCTCCACGTCGTCCAGCTTCTCCTGCGTCGTGAAGCGGGCGGTGATGGCGACCAGTCGGGACAGGGCGAACAGCCCGTCGCTGTACCGCCTGCTGAACTCGTCCCAGTTCTCCTTCACGAAGTCCCATGCCATGTCCCTGCCCAGCCGGTTCGCCGCGACTCCCGACACGACCTGTATCGTGTCGTGGTACCGCACCCGGTCCGACAGCGACCGGTCGAGCGTCTCTCCCAGCAGCCCCGTGTCGCTGAAGTTGCCGAGGGCCATGAGGAGGCGCATCTTCTCCTCCTCCAGGGGCGAGCCGTCGTACAGGTCCCAGATGGCGCCGTAGGTGGACTCGTCGCCCTGCTGGGCCGCCAAGTTGAAGACGACGCCGCGGATGTCCGGGTGAACCTCTGCCGGCTCCTCCGCGTATCGCTCGAACAGCGACGCGGCCGTGTCCAGCGTCGCCTCGTCGTCGTACTTGCCGAGCTGGCCCAGGATCGTCGAGCGCATCAGCGCCTCCAGCTCCCTCTCGCCCGGGCGGGCCTCCCAGCCGACGCGCTCGCCGGCAGGGCCGTATACGGACCGCATCATCGCGGCGAACCTGTCGTAGTAGGGCTCGTCGGCGACCAGCAGGTCGATCTTGCCGAAGTTGGCCGAGACGTCCTCCCACACGATGGCGTTCGTCTCATTCACGTACGACTGCGCCAGCGACAGGAACTGCGTGACGGGCAGGTAGGCCGCGCGGGCCAGGGCGAAGGCGTCGTTCTGCAGCCCCAGCCGGTCGATGGCCGAGACCTCCATGCCCTCCAAGGCGGGCCGCAGCCGCTCCCAGCCGTCGCCGCCGTAGTTGACCCGGTAGAAGCCGACCTGGTCCGGGTTGACCTTGACCCATCCACCCGCGTCGGACGCGAGCCTGATCGTCGCCTGCGGGCTGTCCATCAGCGCGGACGCCGACGCGCCGTCCTGAGCGGACACTTTGAGCGGCACGTGCCACGTCGTGTCCTCGGTCGCGTCGGGGTCGACGAGATGCTCGTAGACGAAGCGAGACTGGGAGGCGTGGAGCTCGATGCCGTCGTCCGCATGGGCCGCCTCGACGTCCAGCACCGGGTAGCCGGTCTGCTGGACCCACGTGTCCATGATCTCTGCGACGGGCTTGCCGGACGCCTCGCCCAGCGCGTTCCACAGGTCGCGGGTCACAGCGTTGTCGTACTGGTGGCGCGAGATGTACCGCCTCAGCCCCTCGCGAAACGTCTCCTCGCCCAGGAAGTCCTCGAGCATGCGCAGGACCGAGCCGCCCTTGCTGTAGCTGATCGCGTCGAAGAGCTGGCCGATCTCCGCCGGGTCCTTCACCTCCTGCTCGATGGGGTGGGAGCTGCGCAGCCCGTCCAGGCTGAGCGCGCTGTTGGTGTCGCTGGAGACGAACTGCGTCCACATTTCCCACTCGGGGAAGAGCCAGTCGACGGCCTTGTCGCCCACCCAGGACGCGAAGCTCTCGTTGAGCCACAGGTCGTTCCACCACGCCATCGTCACCAGGTCGCCGAACCACATGTGCGCCATCTCGTGGGAGATGATGGCCGCGATCCGCTGCCTCACCTGCACGGACGTCCGCTCCGGGTCGACCAGCAGCACCACCTCGCGGTAGGTGACGGCGCCCCAGTTCTCCATCGCGCCCGCCGCGAAGTCGGGGATGGCGATGTGGTCAAGCTTGGGAAGCGGGTAGGGGACGCCGAAGTAGTCGTTGAAGAAGGACAGGAGCTTGACCGACGTCTCAGCCGCGAACTCGCCGTGGGACTCCTTCCCTGCCGTCGCCCACACCCGCACGAGGGTGCCGTTGTCCGCCGTGCGCTCCACGCACCTGATGTCGCCCACGATAAAGGCGAGGAGGTACGTGGACATCACCGGCGTCTCCGAAAACCTGACGCGCCTCAGCCCGCCGTCCACTGCGGCCTCCTCGGCGATCATGGTGTTCGAGACGGCCTCCAGCTCCTCGGGGACGACCAGCGTGACCTCGAACGTCGCCTTCATCGACGGCTCGTCCCAGCAGGGGAATGCGCGGCGGGCATCGGTCGCCTCGAACTGGGTAGTCGCCAGGTGCTGCTCCTCGCCGTTCACGTCTGTATACCGGCTGCGATAGAAGCCCCGGAGCCGGTCGTTCAGCTCGCCGGTGAACTCGATCTCCAGGCGGGCCGGTCCTACAGGCAGCGTTTCGTCGAATGCGAACGAGGCGGTCTCGGCCTCCTCGTCCAACGTCGTACTGCCCGGCAGCGGCTTCCCAGCCGAAGACTCGACCCGGACCGAGGCTATCTCCAGCTCCGCCGCGTTCAGGATGATGGAGCCGGTGGGCTGGAGCACTTCGATGTCGATGGCGACGCTGCCCGTGAAGGTGAACGACTCCAGGTCGGGCCGGAGCGTCAGAGTGTACTTGCTCGGCCTGACATCCTTCGGGAGCATGACGGCATTCGATTCAGTCATTGTGGTCCTTTCGTTGGTGCTTCAATGCGGTTCGAGGCGCAAGGGGGGCGGGGTCTTCAGTAAGGTAGAGGAGCCGGTTGCCGGTAAGTGTGCACGCCTACGGGCGATTGGCTACGGTATCCCGGTATGGTATTGTGCGGGCATGGATATTGCAATCAGCGAGCAGAACCAGGATCGCATCCGGCGCAAGGTCGAGTCGGGCGTATATTCGTCTGCCGATGAGGTGCTCGCTAACGCCCTCACGCTGCTCGATGAACGCGACGACGACCTGGAGAACGAGCTTGCGGACATGCGTGAGAAGGTGCGGAAGGGGCTGGAGGAGTCGAAGGCGGGGCTGGCGGTCCCGGCAAGCCAGGTCTTCGATGAGCTTCGGCAGAGGAATGTCGAGGCTGTCCGCGCCAAGAGATGAGCCGTTGTCGCATACTGCCGACGGCCCGTGCAGATCTCCAGCAGATTCACGACTACATAGCTGAACACAGCACTGCAAGCGCGCTTCGCTTCGTCCAGCGCCTCGAGGACCGGTGCTATCTGCTCGCGGAGAATCCCTACATCGGGATAGCTCGCCTGGACCTGGGGAAGGATTGCCGCAGCTTCGTAGTGCCTGAAACCAACTACATCATCGTGTACCAGCCACTGGAGGACGGCGTCGAGATTATTCACGTCCGCCACGGCAGTCAGAACCTGAGGCGCCTGTTCCAGTAGTAGGCTAGTCTATTTGCCCTTCCAGTTGGGCTTGCGCTTTTCGGCGAAGGCCTTCGGGCCCTCGACGAAGTCCTCGGAGGCGACGGCGGTCTCGTACTCGCTGTAGCTGCCCGACATCGCTTTCTCCAGCGAAGTCTCCAGGCCCATCATCGCCATCTGCTTGCTGGCGCGCACGGACAGAGGCGCGCCATCGACGATCTCGCCCGCCAGCCGCCTGGCCGCTTCGAGGGCCAGTCCCCTGGGCGCGACCTCGTTGACGAGTCCCCACCTGTGGGCGTCGTCCGCGCCGATGGGATTGCCCGTCAGCAGCATCCCCATGCCGATCTTCAGCGGCAGCTGCCTTGGGATCCTGTGCACGCCGCCCGCCGCAGCCACAAGGCCGACGTTGACCTCGGGCGCTCCGAACTGGGCCGACTCGTCCGCGACGATCAGGTCGCAGGCAAGGGCGATCTCCAGCCCGCCGCCGACCGCGTAGCCGTTCACGGCGGCGATGATCGGTTTCCAGCACTCGAAGTCGCTGGTTATGCCGCCGAAGGGGACTGTGGATGCTTCCGGATAGGCCTGCCCCGCGGCGCCGTGCTCGGCATGGTACTTCAGGTCGTTGCCCGCACAGAATGCCCGCTCGCCGGACCCCGTGAGGACGGCAACCCACACGTCGGGGTCGTCGCGGAAGTCCAGGAATGCCCTTCGCATTTCGTGGCTCGCCGGGGGGTGAATGGCGTTCAGGCTCCTGGGGCGGTCGATTGTGATGTACGCGATGCGCCCGCGCTTCTCGTACTTGATGAATTCGAGGTCCATTGAATCTCCGTAGGGAATTGGAATGGACAGAGTATAGCAGTTGGTCGTCGGACTCTCGGCTCGACGCCGGCCCCGGCCGCGGGAAAAATGTTAGCGTGGAAGTAGGCAGCTGAACATACGCAGCCGCCTCGATTTGGCCAAATCGAAAACATCCAGCACAGCATCAGACGAGGAGGCACCACCGATGTCCAGGATCATAGCCGCATTGATTGTGGCGACCGTAGCTGCGGTGGCCATGTTTCCGACTTCCGTTCCTGCCGAAGCCCACGTAGGCGGAAATCTGCACCTGACGGTCCGCAACGTCACGCCGGGCCAGCCGATAACGCCGCCTATCGCGGTAGTTCACGACAGCGGCGCGTCGCTGCTCCCGCAGAGCGCCGGCTCCCTCGACGGGCTGGAGGAGCTGGCCGAGGCCGGCGCGCAGTCTCCCCTGGCGGCATCCCTTGCGGAGCTCGATGGTGTGAAGGACGTGTTCAGCCTCAACCCGCCTCCGATTCCGCCGGGCGACGAGGTCACCATGGCCATCACTGCGTCTCCAGGCGACCACGTCAGCGTAATCGCGATGCTGGCTTGCACCAACGACGCCATCACCATCGGCACCCTGGTAGTGTCGGATTCCGGGCAGGCCATGTCTTCCGGGCGCGTCTATGATGCGGGTACCGAGGACAACACCGAGACCGCAGACACGGTTCCGTGCCTGGGAGGCGAGAGCGCCGGAGTGTCGGGCCCTAACTCGCCCGACGGCGAGGGCCGGGTCGCCCACCACCCGGGTATCGCGGGAGGCGCCGACCTCACCCGGGCTGAGCATGGCTGGGACAACGTCGCCATGCAGCTGTTCCTGTCGGACACCGACGAAGTCCCCGCCGGGGTCGAGTTCGGCCTGACCATCGACAACCTGACGCTCGGGCAGCCCATTACGCCCCCGCTGGCCGTGGTGCACGATCCCAACGTCGACGTGCTCGTGTACGACAGCCCTGATGAGCTCGAGGGCATCGCCGACCTGGCCGAGGGAGGCGCTCGGGATGCCCTGGCGGCTACCCTCCGCACGCGGCCAGGCGTCGTGGCGGTGAAGAATCTTGACGCGGTCGGCCCCATACCGGCGGGAACGTCGCTGATCGCCGACGCGAGCGGCGTCCTGGGCGCGCACGTGTCGGTCGTCGGGATGTTCGCCTGCACCAACGACGCCTACATCCTCGCTGCCCTCCCGGTGGAAGGGACGGCGAGTGAGGTACGCCAGGCGGCCACGGTCGCGACCGTAATCGACTCTGGGTCCGAGGCCAACGACGAGACCGTGGCCACCGTGCCATGCCTCGGCGGCGGCCCGGCGGCGTTCTCGCCAGGGCTGGGCGAGGGTTCGAGGTCGATCCACGCCGGCATCATCGGCGGGGCCGATTTGGACCCCATGCAGCACGGGTGGACTGCCGAGACGACGGCCAGGGTCAGCATCCACGAGCCGGGCAGGTCGCAGGTGCTGGCCCCTCCGCCGATCCCCGTCTCCAGGCCGGTTCCCGCAATACCCGGGAGTGTCCAGCCGGCGCTGCCGGTGACGGGCGACTACGCGCCGTCTGTCGCCTGGATACTGGCTGCCGGACTCGCCGGGGCTCTCCTTGTCCTCTCCGGCTCAATGCTCGTTGCGAGGCAGCGAATTCGGCGGAACAGGTACGAATAGGCTATGATGGTCGCCTGCGTTGCCGGACGTTACACGGCAGCGCAGGCGTAGGTGTTCAGCGTCGAGGGGAGGCGGCTCGGCCTCTTCCCCCCGAGGGGGAAGATTGAGATGGGGGCTCCCGCCCTTGCCGAAGATCAAAGCTGCCCAAGCCATACGAACTCTGAGCAGTCACACAGGCGCCTGACGTTAGTGACTAGTACTTCGGAGACAATTGCAGCTACCTCCGCTAGGGGCAGCTAGTGAGATGATCGCACGGCTCCTCAGCATGGCCGTCTGTATCTCCCTGGTCGTGTTCGGCATCGCCGTGGCGGGCTGCTCCTCGGACTCAGGCCCGGCATCGCCGCCCACGCTGGCTCCCGTCGCTGCGTCTCCTAGCGCCCCATCGACTCCCACGCCTCCTTCCGCCGCAGGCCCGCCCGAGGTGGGACTCGGCCTGGCGACCGTCGACATCGGTGTTGGGCTCAACCGCTTCGCGTTTGGAATACGCGATGCGGACTCCAGCCCCGTCCGTACTCCAAAGGCGCTGGCGACTTTCATGTTCATCGGGACGACGCCCTACGAGGTCCGTGCGCAGGCCGAGGCGTCCTTCGTGACGTGGCCGACGGGCCGCGCGGGCGTCTACGTGGTGGACGGCATCGAGCTGGACAAGGCGGGGCGATGGGGCCTCGTCGTCGAGGTCGAGACCGATGACGGCGTGATTGCGGTCGGACAGCTGGGCTTCGAGGTCAAGCTCACCAGCGCATCCCCGGCCATAGGCTCCCTCGCGCCGCGTAGTATGAACAAGACCGCCGGCGACGGTGCGGACTACAGGGAGATCACCACCTCCCCCGAGCCGGACCCCGACCTCTACCGGATGACCGTAGCGGACGCCATAGATGCCGGCAGGCCCACCGTCGTTACCTTCGCGACGCCCGCATTCTGCAGCACCGCTACGTGCGGACCTCAGGTCGAGGTGGTGTCCGCACTGAAGGACCGCTACGGGGATGAGGCCAGCTTCATTCACGTGGAGGTGTACGACAACCCCGTGGAGATGCGGGGCGACTTCTCGAAGGGCCGCATCTCGCCGGTGCTGGAGGAGTGGGGCCTGATATCCGAGCCGTATACGTTTATACTGGACGGCGAGGGCGTCATCAAATCGAAGTTCGAGGGGTTCGTGACCGAAGAGGAGCTGGAGGCTGCCCTGAAGGAAGTGCTGGGATGAAGAGCATCGAATTCATGAGGCGCCGTATTGGGCTGGTGGCCGTCGTAGCGCTCGCGCTGGTCGCGACGCTTGCGGTCCCGGTTGTCGCCTTCGCCCAGGACGAATTCGAGGTCCGTCCGAAGCTCGAGGGTCGGGTAGGGCCCTTTGAGGTCGTGTTCATCACTGAGCCCTTCCTTACCGCGGTCGGGCAGGTCCACATCACCGTCAAGCTCCGGGAGGCTGCGACCGGCGAGCCGGTGGACGGCGCGGTCGTCAAGGTGAGGGCGGACCACGACGAGGAGGAGTCCATCGAGGTCCGCGCCCTGAACACCCCCGACGATGAGGAGGCCTACAAGGCCAACATGACGCTGATCGAGTCGGGCGTGTGGACGTTCGTCATCGACGTGGACAAGGAGGGGCTGGAGCCCACCACGTTCGAGGTGCCGGTACTGGTGGCCGAGCCCGCGCTGCCTGCCGGCGAGGCGGGCACCTTCGTATGGATCCTCGTATTCGTGGCCCTGATCGGCGGCGTGCTCTTCCTGTGGAACAAGTCCCGCAAGATCGGCGAGACCGATTCCATAGTCCGACACAGGTAGCGTACCCTTCGACTGGGCTCAGGACAGGCTCAATCTCCCCCCCCCAAATGGAGACCTTTGCATAACTCCGTCATTCCGGCGAAGGCCGGAAGGTGGATTCACATTTCAAGTGCAACACTTGGTGCATAAAGATTTCTGCCGGGGTCTTGTAACCCAGGCACTTGCGCGGGGTATTGTTGTAGGCTTGGATCAAGTTTGTGAACTGGTCGTTTGGCAGAGCCGTCAGGTCTGTCTTGCGGGGCAGATTTCGTCTCAACCGGCCGATGGCGTTTTCGATGCCTCCCTTCTGCCAGGGAGAGCGGATGTCGCAGAAGAAGGTTTCGATGCCCAGATCGTGGAGTTGGTGATGGAGGGCGAACTCGGTGCCATTGTCGAAGGCAACGGACCTTCGACAATGGGGTGGCAGCTGGCCTAGGATCTGGGCCATAGCGTCGGCGATGGGGCCGGATGCCTTGCCGGGTGGCCGGACCGCAATGAGGATACGCGAGTGGCGTTCGTGCATGGCCAACACCGCATGTCCATAGGTTCTGAACAGCATCAGGTCCGCCTCCCAGTGGCCAGGAGTGCGGCGGTCTGCGGCGCTTCGTGGACGCTCGGCGAGGGGTCGTCGCATAGCAATGAAGGATGCAGGACTGCCACCTTTGCGTCCCCGCCAACCCCGTTTCGACTTGGCACGAGGGAGGTAGTGTCTCCAGGCATAGTCCTGCGTGCGGGCAAGCTGGCCGTAGATGAACCGGTAGATGCTCTCATGAGAGATGACCACTCTGCCAGCCTGCAACTTAAGCCGACCGGCGACCTGCTCTGGAGACCAGCCCTGTGCGAGGTGTGAGAGCACTCGTGAACGGAGAGTATCGTCCCGCTCCATGCGCGAACCGCGCCACCTTCGGGCACGCGCCTGCTGGTCGGCATACACTGGCTTGTACCCACCGGTCTGTGACCCATTGCGCTTCAGCTCCCGAGCAACTGTTGATGGCGAGCGATCCAGACCTGCAGCGATTTGCCGGATCGAGCGACCCTCGGTTTGTAGCCGGGCAATCTCACACCGCTCTTCAATGGTGACATGTCCATAACGCTTTCCCATGGCAACACCTTAACCAGGTGTTGCACTTCGTTTGTGAGTCTAGAGAATCCAGGGGGTGGGGGCCAACCTCGGCGACGGCGCGTCAAGCGGGCGGACACACGGGTCCGCCCCTACCAAAGGGGGGTTACGCAAAGGTCTCCAAATGGGGGAAGAGGCCGATCCTCTCTGTCGCACTCAACTCTGAGCAGTAACAGGTAGCTGCGGTCACTCGTGGGGCGCCGGGGTTTCTCCGGGAGTGTAGTCGCGTATCTCCTCGATGATCAGCTCATCCCCCTCTTCCCGGTAGGTCACTACGACCTGAAAGACCTGGACCATGTGCTGCCGCAGGTGCGAAGGCGTGACTCCCCGGTAGCCACGGCCGGAGAACCGCCACTCCGTTCCCTCGTCGTCCGCTACCGTCAGGACGTCGATCTCCAGCAGCGACTTCGCGCTCACGTCGATCACGTGGCCGGTCATCGTGCCCTCGACGCTCCCGTAATTCTCACACGCGACGGCCGAGAGCAGTGCGAGAACGGCCACGGCCAGGGCGCCGCCGCGCCGCCCCAGCCCCAAGCCCGAGAGTCCAGCCGCCGCCAGCCTATGAGCCATCTTCCATATGATACACTCGCACCAATGTCCACCTACGCCGCGCCTACCATCGAAGACCTCACGGACCGCGTCGAGGCCGCCCTGAAGGACGCCTTCACGGACCGGAGCCTGGGCCTGTACCGGATGATGTCCTACCACCTCGGCTGGAACGGCGCTCACGGCATCGAGGCGGCCCCGGTCAGCCGCGACCGCAGCCACGGCCTTGCATGCCTCGTGGCTTGCCTGGCGGCAGGTGGGAACGTGGACTCGGCCCTGCCGGCCGCCGCCGCGGTGGAGCTTGTGGACGGCTTCCTGGAGGTCCACGACGACGTTCAGGGCGGCCAGCCGCAGAGGGACGACAGGGACGCCGTGTGGTGGGTCTGGGGCCCTGCCCAGGCCATCAACGTGGGCGACAGCTTCCACTCCCTGGCCCGGCTCGCGCTGTTCGACCTTCACAAGAACGGGACGCCCGCGGATGTCACGTTCAGGGCCGTGCAGATGCTTGACGAGGCCGCCCTGGACCTGTGCGAAGGCCGGTTCCGAGACATCGAGGCCCAGGAGCGCATCGACCTGGACGTCGATGCTTACATGGAGATGGCGGCCAGCAAGTCGGGCGCGCTGTACGCCTGCGCCATGGGCCTCGGGGCCCTGGTTGCGGGCGCAGGGCAGGAGGTCGTAGACGCGATGTCCCGGTGCGGGCGGCAGCTCGGGCTGGCCCTCCAGGTCCAGGGTGACGTCCGGGAGTTGTGGGGAGGAGACCTCAGCCCGGAGGTCCTGAACAAGAAGAAGATGCTGCCCGTCGTACACGCCCTCGGCAAGGCGACCATCGCCGAGAAGCGGCGGCTCGGCGACATCTACTTCAAGCGCGTGCTGGGGCCCGAGGACGTGACCGCCCTGCGAGAAGTGCTCGACGAGATGGGCTCGAGGCAGTTCTGCGAGGATCTCGCCGCAACCTGCCGGGCCGAGGCGCTTGAGGCGCTCGAAGAGGGCGCGCAGGCGGGCGACATCGGGCCCGCAAGAGACTTCGTGGACCGCCTGCTCGGCTGACCGTGCCAAGACTCACCACACTCGACGATCTCGAACTGGACGGGGTGAATGCGCTGGTCCGCGTCGACTTCAACGTGCCCTTCACGTCGGACAGGACCGCGATCTCTGACGACTCACGCATACGCGCATCGTTGCCGACCATCGAATACCTGCTTGCCCGGGGTTGCCGGGTGGTTATCTGCTGTCACATCGGCCGGCCGGAGGGCAGGGTGGTGAGCGAGCTGAGCGTCGCTCCGGTGGCCGCACGCTTGGCCGAGCTTCTGGGCCGCCCGGTGCCGGTATCGCCGGACTGCGTGGGCCCTGAGGCCGAGTCGCATGCTCGCGCGCTTCCCCCCGGCGGCGTGATGATGCTGGAGAACCTGCGCTTCCACTGCGGCGAAGAGGCGAACGACCCGGAGTTCGGGCGGGGGCTGGCGGCGCTCGCCGAGGTGTACGTGAACGACGCCTTCGGCGCGGCGCACAGGGCCCACGCCTCCACTGCGGGGGTGGCGAGGCTGCTTCCATCAGGGGCTGGGTTCCTGATGCAGCGGGAGGTCGACGTGCTCGGATCAGCTCTGGACGCCCCCCGGCGGCCGCTGGTCGCCATCCTCGGCGGCGCAAAGGTGTCGGACAAAATCAAGGTCCTGGAACACCTCACCACCAAGGTCGACAAGCTGCTGATCGGCGGCGGGATGGGCGCAGCCTTCCTCAAGTCGAACGGTCTCGACGTGGGCGCGTCCCTTGTCGAGGACGACAGCCTCGGCGCCGCGCGAGAGATATGCGCCGCCGCGGACCGGCGGGGCGTGCAGCTGCTACTCCCGACCGACGTGGTGGTCGCCGACGACTTCTCGGAGTCAGCCGCCCACCGTGCTGTCGAGGTCGACTCGGTCCCACCCGGCTGGAGAATCATGGACATCGGCCCCAAGACCGCGGCGGCATACGCGGCTGCTGTCCAGGGCGCGGGCACGGTTGTATGGAATGGAACGATGGGCGTCAGCGAGTGGGCTCCGTTCTCCCATGGCACCGAGCGGCTCGCCAATGCCCTGGCTGCCCTGGACGACGCTGTGACTGTGCTGGGCGGCGGATCAACGGCGGAGGCAGTGCAGGCACTGGGTCTCGTGGACGCCATGACCCACGTGTCGACGGGGGGCGGCGCGTCGCTTGAGTTCCTGGAGGGCAGGACCCTGCCGGGCGTGGAGGCGCTGATGCGATGATCGACTTCCCTGACGACATCTTCCAGCCCACCCCCAGCAAGATAGTGCTGCTGGTCGTCGACGGGCTCGGCGGAATGCCGCACCCTGGCACCAGCATGTCTGAGCTCGAGACGGCTAGCCTACCGAACCTGGACCGCGTGGCGCGGCAAAGCGCGGCCGGGCTTACGACGCCCGTCGCCCCGGGTGTAACGCCCGGCAGCGGCCCCGGCCACACGGCGCTGTTCGGCTACGACCCGCTCAAGTACATCGTCGGCAGGGGGGTGCTGGAGGCGCTGGGCATTGGGGTGGACCTTGCCGGGGGAGCCGTGGCCGTGCGCGGGAACTTCTGCACGGTCGACGAGTCTGGCGACGTGGTCGACCGGCGGGCGGGCCGCATCCCGACTGCGGAGAGTGCCCCGCTGGCCGCGATGCTGGACGAGATCGAGGTACCCGGCGTCGAGCTTGCCGTCCAACCGGGCAAGGACTACCGGTTCGTGCTCGTCATACGGGGCGAAGGACTCGGCGCGGACGTGCGCGACACCGAGCCCAGGCCCCCCAGCCTGAGCCCGTCGCCCGCCGAGGCGCTGGCCCCCGGCTCAGAGGCGACCGCCGCAGCCGCCAATGCCTTCGCGTCGGAGGCGCGGCGAGTGCTTGCTGGGCGCGACCGGGCCAACATGGTGCTGCTGCGCGGCTTCTCCCAGGCGCCCAATTGGCCCCAGATGGGCGACGTCTACAAGCTCGACCCCGTCGCCATCGCCGCGTATCCCATGTACAGGGGGCTGGCGCAGATTCTCGGCATGCAGGTCATCCCCACGGGCGAGACATTCGATGACGAGCTCTCGACGCTGGAGAGCAGCTTCGGCGATCACGACTTCTTCTTCCTGCACTATAAGCCCGCCGACGGGGCCGGGGAGGACGGGGACTTCGACGCAAAGGTCGCCGCCCTCGAGGAGCTCGACCGGCGAATCCCCCGGCTCCTCGACCTCGATATCGACACCCTGGTCGTCGCGGGCGACCACTCCACGCCCGCGCTGCTGGCATCCCATAGCTGGCATCCGGTGCCCCTGCTTGTCCACGCGGCTCACACGCTCGGGGACGGTGTGGAGTCGTTCACCGAGCGGGCGTGCCGCACCGGGTCCATCGGCAGTATTCCCGCGTCGGCGGTCATGATGCTGGCCCTCGCCAACGCCGGCAAGCTCACCCGGTTCGGCCCGTAGCCCCATCCGCGAGTATGGCAGAGTCCTCCAGCAAACTCCGGGTCCGCCGTCGGGACGCCCGCCTGAAGGCAGCGGAGACGCGGGGCCGGCTCATCGTGGACGACGATGGCGACCTGGTGTTCACCGAGGCCGCCGCGGCAGGCCCGGTGCCGTTCCTGGAACAGCGCCTCTACCCGCTGGACGCGGTCGACGTGAAGAGCGTCGCATGGTGCGTCATGTGGGGCATAGCCGTGGGCGAAGGGCAGACGTCCTACTGGCAGACCCAGCAGCTCGGCATGCCGCTGAACCCAGCCATTCCCGACCCGACGCCGGTAATGACTGAGGCGGCACGGCGTCTCGGCATGGAAGTGTTCGCGTCCATACGCATGAACGACACCCACGACGCCTTCGGGAAGCCACACAGACGGCTCGACTACCCGCTGAAGTTGGAGCATCCCGAGTGGCTGCTCGGCGACGAGAGCCGCAAGGGCGACTTCAAGGCTGCGCCGGAAGCTCTCATGTGGTCGGGCCTCGACTTCGAGGTGCCGCAGGTGCGCGACGACAGGCTCGGGTGGGTCCAACGCTCGGCTGAGAGATATGACGTCGACGGGGTAGACCTCAACTTCTTCCGCATGCCCTGGTTCTTCAGGCGCGGCCGGGAGGCTGCCGGCACGCCGTTGATGACCGACCTCGTGCGCGGCGCCCGGCGCATCCTGGACGAAGTGTCGGAGCGTAAGGGCACGCCGTTGCTGCTGGGGGTGAGGGTGCCGGGCACCGTCGAGATATGTGCCCGGGTGGGCATCGACATCGAGACGTGGCTGCGAGAGGACCTGGTCGACCGCCTGCTCGTGGGGGGCGGCTACGAGCCCTACTCCAGCCCCTACGAGGAGCTCGTGGAGATGGGCCACGACCGCGACGTGCCCGTCTATCCTTGCATTAACTGCGGGCTGCCTGAGCTCGGGTCGGACGCCGCGTTCAGGGGCGCAGCCTCCAACGTCTACCATGCCGGTGGCGACGGCATATACCTGTGGAACTACCAGTACAGGCACGCGCCTCGCATCGGGTACGGTCGCCCTCAGCCCTCCGTCTACGAGCTGCTGCGGGAGCTGGCGTCGCCCCAGGCGCTCGCCGGCGGGGACAAGCTGTTCGGCGTCGAGAATGTGGAGCGGGTCGGCCCCTACGCTATCGCCAGCCACCCGACGCAGCTTCCCCTCGACCTGGGCAGCCGCGCCCTGCAGGTCGTCAGGTCGCTCCGGCTACGAGTAGGGGACGACCTGGGAGCGGCACTGCGCGACGGCAGGCTGGACAGGGCCGTGCTCACGCTCGACCTCGGCGGCGTGATGCCCGGCGACTCGCTCGGAGTCCAAGTCAACGGCGTGAGCCTTTCGCGGTCAGACGAACCCGGCGCAGCGCCGGACACCGTCGACGGCTCCACCCAGTTGCACTGGGACGTGCCCGCCGATGCCGTCAGCCCGGGCGACAACACGCTTACCCTGTGGATCGACGAGCGGTCCCCGCAAGCGAGGGACGCCGTTACACTCAACGAAGCCTGGCTCCAGGTGACAAACCGTTGAGGACGACGCGCTGGATGACGCGGGGCGGCCGCATCACTTTCCGTCATCGCTATGAAAACAGCGCCCTGTCACCCAACATGTCGTCCCGAGCCTCCTGGCGAGGGACCTGGGGCGGGGTCGGCCTGACCCATGCCAGGAAACACCTATGCGCCCTGGGCCTCCTCTTGGTTGTCGCGGCGGCCGCATGCGGCACGTCCGATCCCGCCCTCACACCCGAGCCCTCCCCAATCCCTGTAGTCGGGGCCGCTGCGGCCCCAACCACCGCACCGCCAACCCAGACCGTGGCAGTGCCTACTCCAACGACGACCGCACCGGCACCGGTTGCCCCATCGAACGCGGGGATCGACGTCGACCCCTCGAAGGCTGAGGCGACCTTAGTACAGCTCGTGGACGCGCTCGACGAGCCCGAATACTACTGCGTGGACGTGCCCGGCTTCGGCAGGAGCCTGCAACTGGACGCGGCCCTCATGGCCCACACCTGCAAGCCCGGCGCGGACGATGAGATGTTCGCGGTAAACCGGCCCGGCCCCGGCAATCTATCCATGCCCGCGTACGACCTGTGCATGGAGGCGGATGCGGCGGGTTCCACCGTCCAGATCTACCTGCGAAAATGCTCCGACTCCGAGATGCAGCGCTTTGAGCTCGACTCGGACGGCGGCCTCGTCCTCGCGGGCGCGGGCCTGTGCATGGTCGTGTCGCCCGAGGACGGCGAGCCGACCGGCGGGCCGAGCCATCTCCGGCGCGACCTGTACTTGCTCGACTGCGACGAGGCGGAGCCGGCCCTGAAGCAGTGGGCCTTCCCGGGCAGCTCGCCCGAATGACGAACGGAGGAACATGATGCGTGACCCGATAGACATTGGAAGCGACCGGCAGCTATTCGTCGACGACTACTGGATCGACCGCATGGACGGGGCGCGGCGGCGTCTCCACCGGCCCATTGCCCGGGAGACGGCCATCGAGATCGACAAGCCCTGGGAGCGCGGCGGCGTCAGCTACCTCAACACCTTCCCGGACGAGGGGAAGTATAGGGGCTGGTACAGGTGCGACCCCGTGGGCTTCCGCGGCTCCGACGACGCCTCATTCACCGCCTATGCGGAGAGCGACGACGGCGTCCACTGGCGCAAGCCGAATCAGGGAGTGCTGGAGTTCGAGGGCGGAAAGGACAACAACCTGGTCTGGACGGGGCCGGGCATCAACCTCGCGCCGTTCCGCGACGAAAACCCCGCCGCCAGTGACGATGAGCGGTACAAGGCCATCGTGCGCGTGAAGCGGGAGCTGTTCGCCATCGCGTCGCCGGACGGCATTCGCTGGCGCAAGATGCGCGAGGAGCCGGTCCTGACCGACTGGCCCTTCGACTCCCTCAACATCCCGTTCTGGGACACGTGGCGGGGCGAGTACGTGGCGTACACTCGCGGCGTTGCGGGAACAGGTCCGTTCCTCGGCGGCGTGCGCTGGATCCGCCGGGCCACATCCGATAACTTCCTCGAATGGTCGGAACTCGTCGACATCGACACCGGCGAGACGCCGGACGAGCACTTCTACACCAACTCCTGCGTCCAGTACGAGCGGTCCCCCGGCACCTACCTCATGTTCCCGTCCAGGTTCGTGTACGAGCGCACGCCCACGGCCGACTGGCCCGGCGGCGCCGGCGTGGATGACGCCGTCTTCATGTCCAGCCGGGACGGCCTTAACTTCGACCGCAGTTTCAAGGAGGCGTTCGTACGGCCGGGCCTCGATCAGGAGAACTGGCACGAGCGCAGCATCTACATCGAGCGCGGCATCCTCGACACCGGGCCGGGCGAGATTTCGCTGTACGGCATGGAGCACAAGGACCTGCCGACCATGCGCATCCGTCGCTACGCACTTCGCACTGACGGTTTCGTGTCCGTGAACACGGGCTACGCGGGCGGCGAGTTCACCACGCACCCGCTCGTGTTCGCAGGCTCCGAGCTGGAGATCAACTACTCCACGTCAGCCGTCGGCTCAGTGAGGGTAGAGGTGCAGGACGCCGAGGGACGCCCACAGCCCGGCCTGTCCATGTCCGACAGCGCCGAAATCTTCGGCGACGAGATCGACGGCACCGCCCGCTGGACCGGCAACCCCAGCCTGGCCGCCCTCGCCGGCCAACCCGTCCGCCTCCGCTTCGCCCTCCAGGACGCCGACCTCTACGCCTTCAAGTTCAGGTAGTGTACACGCAGCACGTGGCCGTGAAGCTTAGGGGTTGTTTCCGAGTTCCCTTCTCCCCTGGCGGGAGAAGGTTAGGATGAGGGGGAGTCTTAGGAATCTCCTCGTTCGATGTCCTGGGCGATCAGCGCCTCCAATTCCTCGAGCGCGATGCCTTCGCCCGCTTCGATTTCGCGTTCGCCCTGCCGTATCTGCTCCACGAACTCCGGGTCGCTTAGGACCTCGGCAGTGGCGAGGAGTTCTTGCGGTACTGTTGCAGCGGTCTGGATGCTATACTCAAATGTAGTCATGGCTTTACCATAGTACAGTCAGGGCTTTGGAGTGTATAGAGGGCAGAGGCAACAAGAATGAATGGTCGATGCCGCCTCAGGATTGGCCAAGCTACAGAATAAGTCACGACAGCGTCAAAAGTGAAGCAAGACATAAGATTCGTCAAGGCCTTGGTCGTACTCGGATTGATTGCAGGAATTTCGGGTACGTATGTCGCATGGTTATCCTCCACGAATATCAGCAAAGAGCTTGGGTACATCTTGGTGGGTGCGGCGTTTGTGATCTTGATAGGTGCCGCCACTCAATACTTGGCACTTAGACGAGAGGAACGTGCTATCCAGCAACAGAAGCAAGTGGAAGAGAAGCAGCAAGCGGTAGACGCCAACACTCATCGGCGCAACATAGTCAATAGAATGTTCTATTGGCTACTTGGGGGAATAGTTGCTCTATCCGGTGCATTAGTTGGTAGTGCATATCTGCTTCAGAAAGTGGACGATGAGTTTATTCTGGGAGTAGTCTTGACATCACTGGCTGGTGCCGTGTCCTCTTTACTGACCTTTATAGGGATCATTATCAAGGGTTTAGTAGATAATCTAGGAGCACCGCCAGCAACACAGGACCAAGCATCATCGCCGCCAGAAGAGGAAGCTATCTGACTTAGAGTTCAGCGCCTAGCGCGACGACAACCCCGCGATGATGTTGTCGACGTGCGCCACGAACTCCGCGACCAGGTGAATGTGGCTCGACACCTTGCCGTCGTAGGGGAAGCTGTCGGCCCAGCTCCCGTCGGCTGATTGTGTGTCGGCGAACCAGTCGCCCATGCGCACCGTCCAGTCGCGGTACTGGAGGTCGCCCGTCACCTGGTACAGCAGCGACGAACCCCAGCCTGACTTGCACACGGGCGCGAACGCGAACTGGCCGTCCGTGCTCTCCATCGAGAACCGCATGTACTGGCGGGCCAGGTCGATGTAGTCGGGGTTGGGGTCGGACATGTACAGGCGGGAGAGGAACGCCGACGCTATGCCGCCCACCGTCCACCTCTGCATCACCGCGTCCTGGGCGACGACGACGTGCCATAGGCGCTCCTCCGGTGGGAACTCCCTGATCACCTTCTGGGTGCGCCTGGACATGTTGTAGTAGAGGCGGTCGGGCAGCTCGTCCTGCTGCTCCCACAGGCTCACCAGGTAGCGGTAGACCCCCAGGGCCGATTCCATGTCGCCCGTGGCGATGCAGGCCAGGCCCGACCCGACGGTGTAGGGCACGTCCATGTCGTCGCTGGGCCCGTCCGGCGTCATGTCCTTCGAGAATCCCCCGGTGGCGGGGTCGCGCAGGGTCAGCAGGAACGGCATGCACCCCACGCTCAGGTCGTACTGCCGGGCCATGTGCGCGCCGTATATGAAGGTCCCGTTGCGGTACGCGTATGCATCCGTCAGCTTCCGCAGGCCCCGGTCGAAATCGCCCTCCTCCGTCAGCATGTTCTCGCGCACCCACCTGCAGATGCCCAGGGCCGCCCGCGTCTCGCCCGCCACCATGAATGTCCACGGCAGCCGGTAGAAGAAGAAACCGTTCTCCACTGGCCCGAACGAGCCGTCCGGGTTCTCGTGCCCGAGGATGTAGTCGACGCCCCGCCGCTTTACCTCTTCGTAACGGGCGATCTTGTGTTGCAGGCTCGCAGCGCCCATCGTTCCTCCTCCTAGCTGTCCGGGTACAGCACGGCCTTGATGAACCCGTCGGCCGGAATCTCCCCGGCAACTGTCTGGATGGCACGCTCAGCCTCCTCCACGGCGAAGCGATGCGACACCACCTCGTCCAGCGGGTACCGGCCGCCCTCCGCGATGCTGATCGCCTGCTTCACCGCCGGGCTGTCGTGGGTGTTGACCCCGCGGATCGTGATCTCCTCGCCGGTGATCCTGTCCGTCATCAGCGGGCTCGGCTGCTGGCCCGCGCCGCCCCCAAGCACCAGCGTGCCAGCCGTCCCGACCAGGTCCAGCGCCAGCGGCGGCGAGTCCGCCGTATTCGTCACGTCGATGACAACGTTGGCCATCGCGCCGTCCGTGAGATCGGCTACCACGGCTCGAGGGTCGTCCCGGTCCGCCGCGACTACGTGGGTGGCGCCCAGCCGCCGCGCCATCGACAGCCGCGCCTCGTCGCGCGCGAGTCCGACCACGACGATGTCCTTCGCGCCGGACGCACTGGCCGCGACCGTAGCCGCCAGGCCCTGCGGACCCGGCCCCACCACGACCGCCGTGTCGCCGATGGTCACGCCGCCGATCGTGCGCAGCCAGCGCACCCCGTTGCCCAGCACCGCGCAAACCAGCACCGCAACGTCGCCCGGAAGCTCCTCGGAGATGCGGTGCACACGAGCGGTCGGCGGCAGGTACATATACTGGCCGTAGCCGCCCCACAGATGGGGAGGCGTGTCCGACCTCACCGCCCCCCCATAACCCCTGGACACGTTGCAGACGCGGTACCTGCCCATGCGGCACCGCTCGCACCGCCCGCACCCGAACGTCGTCTCCACGACCACGCGGTCGCCCGCGGCGACACCCCATGCGTCCTGCGCCCCGGGGCCGATGTCCGAGACGCGCCCCACGATCTCGTGACCCATGATGATCGGCACGTTGCTGCCGTTGTAGTGGAACACGTCGCTGCCGCAGACCCCCGCCACTTCGACCTCGAGCACGCCGTCGTCCTCGCCCGCCTGCGGCACGGGAAACTCCTGCATAGTAATCCGGCGCGGCCCCACCAGCACGGCGGAAGTTTCAGTAGGCACCATGTCCTGGGTAAGTCCTCCCTAGACCAGGTCGTCTATTGAGAAGCCTGATGAGTCGGCAGCCAAGAGCGGATTCGTTACTCGGAGCGAGACTAAGTGCTGAAACCGGCGAGGAGGTCTGGGCGAAGAGACTAGAGGCGTGCTCGTTCAATGCCAGCGGGAGCGTGGCTGCACTTGATAGCACGGCGCTCCGGGCAGTGTCAAGACTCGCGCGCCAGTTGACGTAGGGGCGGACCCACGTGTCCGCCCGCCGGGTGAAGATGTGTCTGTCAGCCCTCTCCATGGCGGTGCTGCGCATCCCTTTGCGCACTAAACGTAATCCTGCCTGGATGATGCGCCAGAATTGACATGCACTCTTGGGCTACGTAAAATATTCCGCAATTCAAACCGCCTTGCCCACATTTTTCTGCCGCCCCAGAGTTCCTGACAGTATTGAAGGGAAGAAAGGAGAGCAGATCTTGAACAAAACTCTACGATTCATAGGCTTCCTCGCGCTCTCAGTGGTGTTGATCGCCGCCCTGGGTTGCAGCGCCGAGCCGGAGGCGGAACCCGAGCCCGAGGCTACGGTTGCTCCGGCAGCCAAGACGGATGCGCCGGCGCCCGCCGCTACCGAGGCCCCTGCAGCCAAGGCCGTCGCCACCTCCGTGCCCGACGCTCCCGCGATGGCGGACGATCCTTCCAAGGCCTTCACGTTCAACGGCAGCTTCGACTGGAGCAGCTACAACATGCCGGCGCCCACCCAGTTCAATGAGGCGCCCATGCTGGCCGCGCAGGTGGCGGCCGGCACCCTGCCTCCCGTCGAAGAGAGGCTGCCCAAGGCCTCCGACGTGCTCGTCATCCCGGTCGTCGAGCGTATCGGCGACTATGGCGGGACCTGGCGCAGGGCGTTCACCGGCCCAAGAAACGGCCAGAACGCCGACCGCCTGATGAGCGACCACATCCTTCACTTCGACCTGGACGGCATCGACGTCATCCCGAATGTCGTCAAGGGCTGGGATATCAGCGACGACGGCCTGACCTACACCCTGTACCTTCGTGAGGGCATGAAATGGTCGGACGGCAGTCCTTTCACTGCCGATGACTGGGTCTGGTACAACGAAAACGTGATCTGGAACGACGAGATCAACCCTGGCCGCGAAGGGCAGATTGGCTGGTCCGGCTATCACCCCGCCGTCAAGAAGGTGGACACCTACACAGTCCAGCTCATTCTGCCTGACCCGGGAGCGGGCTTCCTGGACATGCTCGGGACCTACCGCACTGGTGGCTACACGCTCCACGGCCGCATCGCCGACGGGCTCTTCGGCCCCTCTGAGTTCCTGAAGACGGTCCACAGGGACTTTGCCGAGGACAAGGACGCCTACGACGCGAAGGTCCAGGCGGCTGGATTCGATAGCTGGCCGCTCTACTTCAAGGAGCGAGGAGACCCCCTTCGCTCCAAGGAAGTCCCCACCCAGGCTCCATGGGTCATGACGAGCCCCATCACCTCCAACCTGTTGGAGTTCGAGCGGAATCCCTACTACTACGGGGTGGACCCGCAGGGCAACCAGCTTCCGTACATAGACAGGATCCAGATGCAGCTCACCGAGGAGCAGGAAGTGCTGAACCTCCGCGCCATCGCCGGTGAGATCGACTTCCAGCACGCGCTCATCCAGATGGCCAAGGTCCCGGTGTTCCAGGAGAACGCAGACCAGGGCAACTACAAGATCATGTTCTGGGAGACCCAGGGCACGGTCGCCGGAATCACCGCGAACATCAGCTACGGCCTCGGGGATGTCGACTACGACGTGGACCCGGAGAGACAGGCGCTGATGGCCAACAAGGACTTCCGGATTGCGATGTCCCTGGCGGCGGACCGCAACAGGATCAACCAGGTAGTCTTCCTGGGCCTCGGCAAGCCGAAGCAGCAGACCTTCAACTCCGACCACCCATTCTACCTCGGCGAGGAGTACGAGTCCAAGTACGTCGCGCAGGACCGGGACGAGGCAAACCGCCTGCTCGACGGCCTCGGCTATACGGAGAAGGACTCCGAGGGCTTCCGCTTGAGGAAAGACGGCGAGGGCAGGATCAACTTCACGATGGCCTTCCTGCAGGACTACATCCTGGACTTCGAGTCCGTAGTCGAGCTGCTGCGCGAAGACCTGGCCGCCGTCGGCATCGAGGTGCTGCCCAAGGGAATGGCGATCGGTCCCTTCAGCGCGATGCGCCAGGCGAATTCGCACGAGCTGGTCGTGTACGCCGGGGGGCAGGGCGCGCACCGCTATGCCGCCAACATCCTGGAGTGGTACGACGTGGGGCCGGCCTACAGGAACTGGTACGTCGCAGGCGGTACCTTCACGGGCAACGCCCAGGCCGAGCCGACCAACCCGGACATTCTGCGAATGGTCGAGCTGACCGATGAGGCCAAGAACCTGCGTTACAAAGACCGCGGGGAGAACTACAAGGAGACCCAGAAGATCCTGATCGACAACCAGTGGATCATCGGCCTGGTCGGATACTCAGGGGCCTTCAACGGCGTCATCGTAAAGAAGAACTACTTCAGGAACGTGCCCGACAAGGCGCCCAACCAGTCCGCACTCCAGAACCCAGGGATCGCGCGGACACAGCAGTTCTTCATGGAAGGCGGCAAGAACGAGACGGAGTAAGGCCCGCGCAGCCACACGTGAGTCGTAAGTAGACCGGCGGCGCACTCCACGCCCAGGGTGCGCCGCCGCCCTTTTCGCTGATGACAACTGAAACAGCCACCCTGCACCGTCATGCCGGCGAAAGCCGGTATCCAGTTCCCGTCCCCCGTGGACAGCAGACGGGGCCAGCGTGACGGAGAGCCGCCATTACCTGGAGGACTGATGCCAGACACCATACCGAAGGACATCCGCCCATCCTTTCCTGTCGAAGTTCCCAGAAGTGAGGTGCCCGCCAAGTTCCGGGAGCTCATAGGCCTCGATGAAATCCCCACCGAGGCCGACTTCACCGTCGAGTCGACCCGTGAGGAAGACGGGCTCAGCTTCACCGATTGCAGCTTCGCCAACATCCTGGGCGAAACCGTCTCCGTCACGGTACTGAAGCCGATGGACGGTGGGAGTGGCGACTTGGCTGGGGTCGTCTGCATGCCTGGGACGAACAGCTCCAGGGAGAATGTCCTCGACAAGCGGATGTACCGGACCAAGCCGCCTGATGAGCACGGCACCCTCCTGGGATGGGGCCGGGAGCTGGCGAAACGAGGGTACGCGGTGCTCTCCTTCTCGCCAAAGGGCACGGTAGTCCGCCGCGGCACCGTGGACCGGTGGGAGGAGGAGGCGAAGCTCCTGGCTCCCTACGCGCGACCCCAGATTGGCGTGCTCACGGACGAGGCGCTGAGGGCGTCGCTCGCTCTTGCGGCCATCGACGGCGTGGACCCGGACCGCATCGGGCTCACGGGCATGTCGCTGGGGGGCTTGGCATCATGGATGGCAATGTCGTGCGGGTCATGGATACGCACCGCGGCGCCTGTCTGCGGCGTCGTCGGCTCCCTCGAGCAGGTCATCCACTACGGCAATGTCGAGCGCCACAGCTCGTTCCTGTTCATCCCCCATATGCTGCGGTACTTCGACCACCCGGAGATCGTGGCGGCCTGCATCGCCCCGCGTCCGTTCATGATGGTCGCGCCTACCGAGGACGACGACATGCCGCGAGAGGGCGTCGACGAGCTCATCCGGGTCGTGGCGCCCCTGTACGAGTCCGCGGGACATCCCGAGCTCTTCAGGGTCCACCGGCCGCCGGGCATCCACACGTTCCTGCCCCAGTACTTCGAGTGGGTGGTGGAGTGGTTCGACCAGTTCCTCGCGCCGGACTCGCCCTGATCGCGTGCAAGTATTCAGGGGCTAGGGGACGCGGCTCTTCCTCCTCTCCCTCGATGGGAGAGGATTGAGGTGAGGGTGACTCCCCGGACACAACGTCCAAAACGTCGTTCCCGCGTAGAGCCTGCCCGGTACTCGACACGGGGCGGGAACCGGGGGGGAGTGCGGCCACCAGGTATGGCAGTGCCGCCGTATCCGCCTACGTGGAGTACGGGTCCGCCGCGTCGCGAAGCCCGTCGCCGAAGAAATTGAACGCCAGCACAGCAATGACTACCAGGAACGCCGGTATCATGAGCCACGGGTAGACGGCGATCGTCTGGACGTTCTGCGCCGCCTGCAGCAGCACGCCCCAACTGATCGCCGGGGGACGGAGCCCCAGCCCGAGGAAGCTCAGCGCCGTCTCGCTGATGATCATGAAGGGGATCGCCAGGGTCGCGGCGGCGATGATGTGGCTAGTGAACGATGGGATCATGTGCCGGAAGATGATGCGCAGGTCGGTTGCCCCCGCTATGCGGGCCGCCATGACGAAGTCCTCTTCGCGCATCGCAAGGAACCTGCCGCGAACGACGCGGCCAAGCTCCGTCCAGGTCACCAGGGACAGGATGATGGTGATGGCGAAGTAGATCTGGATGATGGTCCAGTCCCTGGGCACGGACGCCGCCAGCGCGATCCACAGGGGTATCGTCGGCATCGAGCGCGTGACTTCGATGATGCGCTGGACTACGTTGTCGACCCAGCCGCCGTAGTAGCCGGAGAGGCCGCCTAGGACGATGCCCAGCACGAAGCTGATGACCACCCCGACCAGCCCTATGGACAGCGAGATCCGCGTTCCAGTTACTATGCGCGAGTACATGTCGCGTCCCAGGATGTCGGTCCCAAGCACGAATGGCGCCGCCCGCCCGTGCTCCCCCTCATGGCCGCCCTTGATGCCGATCAGGTGGCGGTCCGTCTCGATCAGGCCGAAAAGCTTGTACTCCCAGCCCCGTACGAAGAACGAGACAGGTATCTTCTCGTCCGGGTGCGTCTCATAGACCAGCTTGAAGGTGTTGGGGTCGCGGCTTCCCGTAACCCCTTCCACGTAGGGGCTGAACCTGCCCCCGTCGAACCAGTGAATGGTCTGGGGCCGCAGGTATGCGACGTCGACGTGTGAGATCTCTGGATTGGCGCTGGAGAGAAACTCGGCGCCCGCAGCAAACATGTAGAAGATCGCGAGAACCACCGCGGAGGCCACCGCAAGCCTGTGCTTGCGGAACCGCCACCACATCAGCTGCCACTGCGTGGCGACGAAGACGTGCTCCGCCTCGTCGGTCGCCGACGGGACGCCCCGTTGTCTCCCTCCTTCGCCTGGACTTAGGCCCTTGTATTCCTCGACGACCATGGACCTACCTCACGTAACGGATACGGGGATCCAGGATCGCGAGCAGGATGTCGGAGATCAGCACACCGATGACCGTCAGCGTGCTCAGGATGAATAGGATGGCCGCCGACGTAAACATGTCCTCCCCTATCAGCGCCTTGAGCAGCAGCGGCCCCTCTGTAGGCAGGCTCAACACCACCGAGACGATGATGCTGCCCGACATGAAGAAGGGGAGCAGGTAGCTCATCTGGCTGACCAGGGGATTCAGGGCTATCCGCACGGGGTACTTGAGGACCACTTTCCACTCCCTGAGGCCCCTGGCTCGCGCCGTCACGACGTAGGGCTTGTTGAGCTCGTCCAGCAGGTTCGCCCTCATGACCCTGATGAGGGCGGCGGTGCCCGCCGTGCCGACCACGAAGGCCGCGATCCACAGGTGGGACAGGAGGTCCACCACCCGTCCAATCGTCCACGGATGGACCCTGTACTCCGGCGAAAAGAGCCCTCCGATGCTGTGTTCGGGAAACAGGCGGAAGCTGGTCCACAATAGGAGCAACGCGAGCAGGAAGTCGGGCGTAGCCAGACCCAGGAAGCCGATGAATGTGACCGTGTAGTCCTCCCACCTGTACCGCCTCATGGCGGAGTAGATTCCTATGGGTATCGACAGTCCCCACGCGAGCAGTGCGGTGCTCACTGCCAGGATGACGGTCATCAGCAGGCGCTCGCCCACAACCTCCCGGACGGGCCTCCTGTACTCGAGCGAGATCCCGAAGTCGCCCCTGACGAACTTCCACGCCCACTTTGCGTACTGGACGACGATGGGCTGGTCCAGGCCGTATTCGTCCCGCAGCGTCTTCGCGACGACCTGCCCTGCGGGCGTCCCCATCATCGACGGCCCGCCCACCTGCGTCTGTATGTAGGTGGTTACGAAGTCTCCCGGGGGGAGCTGGATTACGATGAACGAGATGACCGAGATCGCCCAGATAGTGAAGAGGCCAAGAACAATACGACGGACGAGGTACTGCAGCATAAGTGATCCTCAGGAGCGAATTGCCGTTACAGGATCGTTGCTCAAGGACGAAAAAGGCTCTACCTTCCCATGTCCTTGCTCGGAATTGGCCCATCATACCACTACACGGTCAACTTCCGTCAACCTGCCACAGGCGGCGCGCCTGCTTGGTCCAGACTAGGGGCGGACCCATGTGTCCGCCAGCCAGCACCCCCTCTCCCTCGACGGGAGAGGGCTGGGTGAGGGTGACTCCCCCAACGCAGGGGCGACCCGCTGGAAAGAGAGGCCTTGGAGTGCTCCCCTGCCGTCCTGAGGAGTCCCCGACGAAGACCTGCCCCGTACCCTGATACGGGGACCTGGGGCGGGGTCTCTGCGGTCCCCGCGCCCTTGGCGGTTAAGCCCGCTGGAAGATCTGGAAGCGGTGGCGCCGGGACTCGGTGACGTAGAGCCGGTCCTGCTTGTCGACGTGGATGTTGACAGGCTCCCAGAAGAATGGCTCGGTCTGCGACGACGCCCTGTAGGGGTCGTTCAGGTGGTCGGGCAGGTCGGGGTACATGTTGGCGATGGCCCGCGTGTCCCGCTCGTCCTGGTTCGACTCGAAGAAGTCCACCGTCCACTTGGTGTGCGTCGCCTGCCCTCGGGACAGGTCCTGGTACTGGCCGTCCGGGTCGAACAGCTGGACGCGCTCGTTGCCCCAGTCGGCCACGTACACATAGCCCTTCGAGTCCACCGCAACGTCGGCCGGCCGGTTGAACTTGCCCGGCTCCTCGCCGCTGCCGCACATCTGCGAGATGTACTCGCCGTCCGCCGTGAACTTCTGGATGCGGTCGTTGCGCCAATCGGCCACGTACACGTCGTCGTTCGAGTCCACGTCGATGCCCCAGGGCATGTTGAGCTGGCCCTCGCCGTCTCCAAGGCCGCCCCACTGCGAGATGTACTCGCCGTCGCGCGTCAGCTTCTGGACGCGGTGGTTGTGCTGGTCGACCACGTAGGCATTGTCCTGCGAGTCGAAGGCGATGCCCGACGGCCCGTTGAGCTGCCCGTCGCCGCTGCCGAACTCGCCCCACTTGCCCAGGTACTCGCCCTCCGTGTCGAACATCGAGACCCGGTGCTGGTGCTCGTCGGTGACGTAGAGACGGTCCTGGCTGTCGAAGGCCAGGTCCGTCGGCAGGTAGATCTGGCCGTCATCCATGCCGGGGCCGTCGCTGAAGCTGCCCAGCCACTGCTCCTCGAAGTCGCACACGCAGATCCGCAGCTGGCTGCGGTTCACCACGTATATGCGCCCGTCGCTGCTGATGGCCAGCGCGTAGGGGCCCGTGAACCCCCGGCCCGCCGTGAAACGGCCGCCGGCGCTGATCATGCCGATGGTCTTGACGTACTCCATCGCCGATGTCTTCGTGTCAGTGGTCATGTCGACAGCCCCGCTTCTACATTCTCACTTCTGAAGGGAGGATCGTTCGTCCTGAGCCTGTCGAAGGACAGTTCTCAGCAGCACACACGGTTTTTGATATAGACACTACGCCATCTGGAACTCGCGGGTCGAGCCGATCAGACCTAGCAGGTCGCCGACGCGCCTGTCCGCGTCGCCGCCTGCCTCCCGGCCGCCCAGGTCGATGTCGCCGCCCCTGCCCGCGTGGGCCATCAGGACGCTTCGCGTGTCCTCCGACACCTCGATCGGGCCGATGATGTCCAGGCACCGTTCCACCAGCTCATCCGGGCTCATGGTCGCGCCGTTCGAGGCCGCGATGCGCTCGATGATGCGCTGGATGCCGGGCAGACTGACGTTGCTCAGCTCCTCGGCGACGAAGTTGACGCGCTCGATCAGCGTTCCGCTCTCGATCCACTCCTCGCCCTCGTGCCAGCCCTCGACGCTGGGCGGGCGCATGATGCCCTGGCCCATGAAGTTGCACACGCTGGCGACCGACTCCATTGCCAGGGAGGGCGACTGGAAGTCCCCTGCCTGCCGGATCGCTCCTATCACCAGCTCCACGGGATTCTTGACCCGCGCGAACCGGGCCTTCTCGGACTTGAAGTAGTCCGAGTTGAACAACGTCCGCAGGACCGACCTCACCTCGTAGCCGTTCTCGAAGTAGGCCCGTGTCATGTCGTCGATGACCTCCTCGCCCTCTTCGTCCACCTCGTCGGCGGTGAAGAACTGGAACAGCCGCGTGCACAGGAACCGGGCGCTCGCCGGCTGCCGGGCGATTATCTCGACGATGTCCTCGCCGTTGAAGTTGCCCGTTTCGCCCAGGAAGGTCTTGACTCCGTCGTCGTGGTCGGCAGCGTCGTACTGGAAGTGCCACGCGATGCGGCCGAAGGGCGAGAACGAGTCCTTGTTCGCCTTCACGCGCATGTAGTCCACGTTGCCCAGCGTCCAGCCCGTGAAGGCGCGCGCGGCCTCCTTCACGTCGTCCTCGGTGTAGTTGCCCACGCCCATCGCGAAGAGCTCCAGCAGCTCGCGGCCGTAGTTCTCGTTGACGGCGCCGTCGTGGTTGTCGTTGTTGTCCAGCCAGAAGATCATGGCCGGGTCCCGCGACAACTCGACCAGCAGGTCCTTGAAGCTGCCGAGGCCCATCCGCCGGAACATCTCGAACTGGTTGAGGATCGACCGCGAGTTGTTGGTCTTCGAGTACGCCGTGGCGAAGAGACCGTGCCAGAACAGCGGCATCTTCTCCTCCAGCGGGCAGCGGGTTGTGGTCATCCGATAGAGCCACTTGGCCGCCGCGCCCTCCGGACCCTCGTCCAGGGAGCTGTGCAGCCTGCGGATGATGTCCTCGGGCATCACCTGCGGGTCGACGGGGTTGAGAAGCTCCTCGACCGTGGCCTCGTACCCCTGCGCCATGTAGCGCTCCAGCTCGTCCCGCGTGGCGCTGAACCCCGCCCTGCGCATCAGGTGCGCCATCAACGCAATGTCACTACTCATAGCTTCCCTCCTGGGATTCACCACAGAACTCACAGAGAGAACAGAGGAGAGTCGTCGGTTCCTAAAACTCTGTGACCTCCGTGCTCTCTGTGGTTAGTTCTTGAATATAGGGAACTGCTCGAAGTGGCCGTTCACTATCGGCGCCGCCTCAAGCCCGAGCCACTGCTCCAGGATCGTGCTGTAGGTCATGCGGAAGTCGTTGTTGTAGTGCAGGTCGCCCTCCAGCAGGTCCTCCTCCTTCAGCGACGGGTACTCGCCGTAGTGGCCGCCCCTGACCGAGTTGCCGATCACGAACGCCGCGCCGCCCGACCCGTGGTCGGTGCCGGAGCCGTTGTCTTTCACCCGCCGCCCGAACTCCGTGAACATGAAGATGACCGTGTCGTCGTCCAGGCCGTGCTCGACAACGTCGTCCCAGAAGTCCCCGACGGCGGGCGCAGTGTCCTGCCACAGCAGGTCGTGCTTGAATATCTCGCCCGAGTGTGTGTCGAAGCTCCCGTAGCTGGTGTGGTAGATGCGCGTGCCCAGGTCGGCGAACATCACCTTGGCCGCGTTCTTCAGGTCCTGCGCGATGGGGTTCTCGGCGTACTCGACGGTCGACTGGTACTTGCCCGGCGCTGTCCTGATGATGTCCGCGCCTTTCAGGGCGTTCATCCCCGTCTCGCCCAGGAAGTCCATCACGGCGTCCTTGCCCTGCGCGCCGTACATCATGCCGAAGGATTCGAGGGCGTACTTGCGCAGCTCCTCGTCCTGGATGTGCGGGTACAGCCCGTATGTCTCCAGGCTGCCGACCGAGGCGACCGGCACGCCCTTCACGCCCATGGAGCGCGGCAGGCCCCGGCCGAAGTTCACACCCGTCAGCACGTTCTCGCTCTTGGGGTCCAGCTCCCTGATAACCCGGCCCAGCCAGCCCTCCGTCCCGATCTCCTCGGGCAGCGCCGTGTGCCAGATGTCCATCGACCGGAAGTGGGACCGGTTCGGCTCCGGGTATCCGATGCCGTGGATGATCGCCATCTTGCCCTCGTCCCACAGCCGCTTCAGCGGCTCCAGGTCGGGCCTGAACGCCAGCTCGTCATCGATCTTCAGCAGCCGCTCCGGGTCATGGGCTATCGCCGGGCGGTTGTCGTAGTACAGCCCGTTCTCGTAGGGCACCACCGTGTTCAGGTAGTCGTTGCCCCCGCCAAGCTGTAGCACGACCAGCGACCGGTGGTTCCCGTTCTTGCCGTTCGTTCCGTTGCCGTGAGCCATGTGTAACTCTCCTGGCGCCCTCGTTTCGACGACCCTCGGACGCCCCCAGCCCAATACTATGACCACCCCGCCTCCCGGTCAATAGGGAATGAGGCTGTCTCAGGGCGCTCAAGGAACAACTTCGTACTCGACTTCCACCCCCGCCACGAGGACAGCCCTCGGCCGTCCGGCCTGTGCTGAGCCCGCCGAAGGCCACAGCATCCTGAGCCCGCGGAGAGGCGCCTCTTGACACCAACCCAGCCCACATGTATGATAGAACAGGCGTGCGATGCAGGCGCCCACAGGCCGATTACGACAACAGAACAGCCGAATCTTCCACCCGGCCCCGGTCGTGCTATAATTGCCGGATGCTGAATTGATGAGGAGCAGACTTGGCAGTAGAGCGAATGCGCGAATACGAAATGGTGATGATCCTGAGCCCGGAGGCTACCCAGGACGAGCTCGCCGCTACCGTCGAGCGGGTGGATGGGTTGATCGAGGACGGTGGCGGCGCCGTTGCGGACCACGAGACTTGGGGGCTTAAGCAGCTCGCCTATGAGATCAAAGACTTCAGCGAGGGCAACTACTTCCTGACCCGGTTTTCGCTGGACGCCGCAGGTGTTGCGGAGTTGAACCGCGCCCTGACTGCCTCCGAGGACATCATCAGGTTCCTCCTGACCAGGCAGGAATTCCCCGCGCCCACCAAGGAGGAGGCGAAAGAGGCAGACGAGTCCCCGGAGGACAGCGACGCCGGACCATCCAGTGAGGCCGGACCTGCACCCGAAGCTGCGCCCGTCCCCGCGGCTGAGGCGTCTTCCGCGGCGGAGACAACCTCTGAAGAGGGCGGGGGTGAACAGCAATGAGTATGAACAAGATGATCGTCATAGGGAACGTTGGCACCGATCCCGAAATGCGCTATACACCCAACGGCAGTGCAGTCACATCTTTCAGGGTAGCCACCAATAGGCGTTGGACCTCTGCAGATGGCGAACAGCACGAGGAGACTGAGTGGTTCCGGGTTAATGCGTGGAACCGCCTGGCTGAGACGTGCAACCAGTACGTGACCAAGGGGATGAAAGTGTACGTCGAGGGGCGGCTTCAGAGCAGGCCGTGGATGACCAACGACGGAGAACCCCGCTCCGGAAACGAGATCAACGCATTCGAGGTTCAGTTCCTTAGCCGGGCTGGACAGCCCAGTGAGGGCGAAGGGCCCGGTGGATCGCCCGGAGACGTCGAAGACCTGCCCTGGTAACCCTATAGAGAACGAGGATATCTGCATTGACGACCGCACCAGCTATCACACCGCCTTCCGCTCCACTATCGGGTACAGGGCCAGGGCAGAGGCCTATGGGCCAGGGGGGCCCTCCGCGATCAGGCCCCGGAGGTCCGCCCAGGGGCGGACCCCGTAGGGGCGGCAGGGGCCGCTTCTACACCAGGCGCAAGGTGTGCGGTTTCTGCGCCAACCGCATCAAACACGTCGACTACAAGGACGTGGACATGCTGATCAGGTACATTTCCGACCAGACCAAGATCGAGTCTAGGCGGAAGTCTGGCGTCTGCTCGAAGTGTCAGCGTGAGCTCGCGCGGGCCGTCAAGCGGGCGCGTTACCTGGCCATGCTGCCCGCGAGCCGCACCCACCTGAAGGCCCCCATGGCAGTCAGCTACCGCAGCAGAAGGCCGCGATAGTCAGGCAAACAGGCTATCCGTAGGGGGGTCCAACCCCACCCTGTCCTTCGCTTCCGGAGGCGCTCTTGGCTCCCAAACTCGCCCGGCTGTACTGGTGGAAGAGGTGAAGCACCTGTCGTAAGGCGAGGGCGGCGCTCTTGCAGGCAGGCCTTGAGGTCGAGGAGCGGGATTTCTTCCAGGACCCCTTCTCGGAGGCGGAGCTGCGCGACGTGATCGGGGACCGCTCCCCCGCCGACATCTTCTCGTGGAAGAGCCCATCCTTCCGCAAGTTGGGCATCGACCGCGATTCGCTGGACGACGACAGGATGATCGCCCTGATGCTGGAGGAGCCCAGGCTCATCCGGCGGCCCATGACTGAAATCGGGGACACCCTAGTCATCGGGGCCGACTCGAAGGCGCTCTCCCAGGCCCTCTCGTCGTAGAACGAGCTTGTCCCTTCCCCCCGAGGAGACCTTTGCATAACTCCGTCATTCCGGCGGAAGCCGGATTCCTGCCCCAGGAACCGTCCGCCATCCAGGGGGTGGGGGCCAACCTCGGCGATGGCGCGTTCAGCGTGCGGACACACGGGTCCGCCCCTACCAACAGGGGTTACGCAAAGGTCTCCCGAGGGGGAAGGTTGGGGTAGGGGCTATCGCGCTGCCGTAGAGAGTTGCGCCCACGTCACACGGGGTCTGAACAGTTACCGCCGAGTCGCCCGCTTCACTGCCGCTGTGGTAGGCTTTGTGGCAGCATCCTGTCACTCTGAGCCATGACCGACGGCATACGCTTGGAGCGGCGCGGCAGCGTCGCCACCATAGTCATCGACAAGCCCGAGCGCCGCAACGCCATCAGCTACGAAGGCTGGCTGAGGCTCGGCAGCATCGCGCACTCCCTCGCCGAAGATGCCGGGACCCGCGTCGTAGTCTTGACCGGGAGCGGCGACGAGGCGTTCTCTGCCGGCGCGGACATCAAGGACTTCGACAGGTTCCGCACGGACTCCGACCAGGCTCGGGTGTACCAGGCGGCCTTCGACGACGCTGTGGCTGCCGTCGAGTCGCTGGCAGTGCCGACGGTGTGCAAAATCAAGGGTTACTGCGTGGGAGGCGGCTGCGAGCTGACTCTGGCAGCGGACGTACGTATCGCTGCCGACAACGCCAGGTTCGGCATTCCCGCCGCGAAGCTGGGCATAGTCATCGGCTACGAGGAGATGCGCCGCCTCGTCGCGCTGATTGGGCCGGGGCGGGCGTCCTATCTGCTCATGTCCGGGCGCATAGTTGGGGTGGAGGAGGCATCGCGATTCGGCCTCGTCGACCAGGTCGTTCCGTTGGGCGAGGTGGACGAGTACGTCTCAGACCTCGCCGAGGAGATGTCCCGCCTGGCCCCGCGGTCCCACAGGCAACATAAGCAGATCATGCGCCGAGCGGCCGAGGACCCGCTACTCTCCGGCCTAACCGAGGAGGAGCGCGACCTCCCATTTGTGAATTTCGACAGCGAAGACTTCGGCGAGGGAAGGCGGGCCTTCCTGGAGCGCCGAAAGCCCGTCTTCCAGGGGCGTTGAGTTGAGCGCGCACCAGGACGGCCCCCTGGCCGGGGTAAAGGTACTCGATCTGACGCAGATGATGGCCGGGCCCTTCTGCACCATGCTCCTTGCGGACATGGGCGCGGACGTGGTGAAGGTCGAGAAGCCTGACGGCGACGACATCCGGCGGTCCGGGCCCCCTTTCATAGGCGGCGAGTCCGCCGCCTTCCTGGGCATCAACCGCAACAAGCGCGGCATGGTGGTCGACCTAGGCACTGCCGGGGGCGTCGAAACCATCCGCCGCCTGGCCGGGTGCGTGGACGTGCTGGTGCAGAATATGCGCCCAGGCTCCATGCGGCGCAGGGGACTGGCGTACGAGGACCTTGCGGACGCCAACCCGGGCCTCGTCTACTGCACGATCTCCGGGTTCGGCACCACCGGGCCCTATCGTGACAAGCCAGGCTTCGACCTTGTTGCGCAGGCCATGAGCGGGCTGATGAGCATCACCGGCGAGCCGGGCGGCCCTCCGCTGCGGCATGGGGTGCCCGTAACGGACCTCGCCGCCGGGATCTACGGCGCCTTCGGTATCCTGGCCGCATACGTGGAGCGCCTGAAGACCGGCCGGGGCCAGCATGTCGAGACTTCGCTCCTAGAGGCCGGCATCGCCTACACGATATGGGAGTCGGCCGCATATTTCGCAACCGGAGAGCCGCCAGGCCCCGTCGGCTCGGGGCACCTCCTGTCCACGCCGTACCAGGCCTTCCCGACGCGTGACGGCCACATCATGATCGGCGCAGCCAACCAGCGGAACTGGGAGCGGATGTGCCGGGCCATAGGCCGCGTCGATCTGCTGAAAGAGCCGATGTATGCGGACAACGCCACGAGGAGGGAGAACCAGGCTGTGCTCGTTGCTGACCTGGAGAAGACGTTCTCCGGCCGCGACACCGGGCACTGGCTCCGAGTCCTCGACGATGCGGGTGTGCCTAACGGGCCGATCAACGACATGAGGGACGTATACGACGACCCCCAGGTCGCGGCTAGGGGTATGATGGAAGAGATGGAGCATCCCCTGGCGGGAGTTACCAAGCACATCGGCATCCCCCTCAAGCTGTCGGCAACGCCCGGCTCGATAAGGAAGCCCTCGCCGGTACTGGGCCAGCATACGGACGAGGTGCTCGCCGAGCACGGCTTCAGCCCGGATGAGATCGCCGATCTGAGAGAATCTGGCGCGGTCAGGTGAGAGACATGAAGGCAACCCGCATAGCTATTGCCCTCCTGGTCGCAGCCGCGGTGCTTGCGAGCATCGCCTGCGGGCAGGCGACTCCGACGCCTACCCCGGTCCCGACCCTTACCCATACGCCCGCTCCCACCGCCACGGCTACCGCAACGCCCACGCCTGTCCCTCCCACCCCGACTCCAACCCCAATCCCCACGCCGACGTTCGCACCGGCGACGGTGATACTGCCCTCCGACCCTGCGCCCATCGTGACTCCGGCGCCGCTCAAGTACCTGCCCTTCGACGAGCGGCTGGAGGCAATAGCGCTTCGCGTCAACGCTACGCGCGACCTGTCGAGCGAGGACTCGGTCGTGGAGCACGAGCTCCTGACCGAGCAGGAGCTTACCGAACTCGTGCTTGAGCTCTTTGAGGAGGACAGGGAGGATATCGAGAAGGAAGAGGAGCTCTTCAAGATCTTCGGTATCCTCCGGCCTGAGCAGGACCTGTATGAGATCCTGACCGGCCTATACACGGGAGGCGTCCTGGGTCTGTACCGTGCGGAGGAGAACAAGTTCTATCTCCTGGGGGACCCGGACGGCTTTGGGCCGCAGGAGGAGATGATCTACGTTCACGAGTTCACCCACGCCCTGCAGCAGCTGCACTTCGATTTCGACGCCAAGTTCGACGCTATAGAGGACAACACCGACGCCTCATTTGCACTGAGGGCGCTGGTGGAGGGCGATGCCCGGGTGTCGGAGCTACTCTACATGCAGCAGTTCCTGACGGAAGGGGAGCAGGCTGAGTCCCAGGGGACCCCAACCCAGGCACTCATCGACGCCTTCCGGGCTGCGCCTTACATCGTGCAGCGCGCCTATGGATTCCCCTACCAGGACGGCGCAAACTTCGTCATCGGCCTGTACAACAGCCAGGGGGGCTGGGACGCCATAAACATGGCATTCTCCAACCCGCCGGGCTCCACCGAGCACATCCTCCATCCTGACAAGTACCTCGCCGGCGACGAGCCCATAGTCGTCGACCTTCCCGACCTGCTTCCCACCCTCGGAGAAGGCTGGGAGCTCGTGGTCCGGGATACCCTGGGGGAGTTCTACCTCAGGTCCTACCTGGAGATGGGAACGGCGCGCGAGCAGGCGATGGCGGCGGCGGAGGGATGGGGAGGCGACTCATACGTGTTGTTCCACGGGCCCGAGGATGGAGCCTTCTTTGTCCTGTCGCATGTGTGGGACACCAACAAGGACGCCCAGGAGTACTACGAGGTTTTTGGGGCCCTCACGGCCGGCCGGACGGGGTTGGAGTGGAGCCCCCACGATGCAGACTCGACGTGGTTCGGCAACTGGCGGACCGCCCAGAGGATCGACTTCGAGAGCGGGGGCGCCATCTTCATGCAGATCGACGGCAATCGCACCGTGGTCATTTTCTCCCCCGACGCTGATCTCCTGAAGCCAGCGCTCGCCGTCCTGAAGTAGATCCGATTCCACCCCATCCAAGCGCGCGGATGGCAACCGTTCAGACTTCGCGAGAAAGTGCGAATCAGGTTCGTTCCTGACCAGCGTTATGCTTCGGGGAGCTGTTCCAGCCTAGCTATGAACTGCTCGGTGCGGTCGAGATTCCGCGCAACCTTGTCGGCGTCAAAGGTGTTCTCGTAGAAGTTGACGTGAAGGCCGTTTGGAAACATGAACAGGTCGTGGATTTCCGGGTCCCCGGCCTCGTTGGAGAGCTCCCTGACGGCCACGAAGAGAGCGCGGTGATGGTTATGGGGCCAGCCGCGCTGTTGTGCGGCAGCCTTGACGGTCTGGGCGGCTGCACCCCAGCCCTTCTCGGAGGCCTGACGCAGGTCGCCCGCGTCAAGCTCGGCGCGAGCTTGGGCCAGCAGTCGGCGTCCGGCTTCCTGGTAGGTGGCTGTGGGTGCAGTCATCGAATCCCTCGCTTGGGGCCTAGTATATCACCCGCGCGGACTTCAATGGCTAACTGGAGGGGATGTCGTCGGCCAGTAGCCGTCTGACCGCTGCGGCAACGTGCTCGGCGTCTATGCCCGCCGCAGCCATGAGCTCCGAAGCTTCGCCTGAAGTGGGCAGGCTGCGAACGGCTAACATCTGCACCCGCGGCTTCACACCGGCCCCGGCCAGCGCGGTGAGCACTGCCTCCCCCAGGCCTCCCTCGGGCCAGTGGTCCTCTACCGTGACTATGTGGCCGGTCTCAACCGCCGCTAACACCAGGGTCTCGGCGTCCACGGGCTTGATGGAGTAAAGGTCGATCACACGGGCCGATATGCCCTCCGACTCCAGCCCGTCCGCGGCCTTCATAGCCTCGTGCAGGGTGATGCCCGCGCCGATGATCGTCACGTCGTCGCCGCTCGACGACCGCACCGTCCTGCTGCCGCCGATCGTGAACTCGCCCCCGGCGGGGTAGATTACCGGAGTGGGCTCGCGGGTCGTCCTCAGGTAGACGATGCCCGTCCGGTCTGCCATCTGCCGAACCAGGTCCGCGGCCTGGTTGGCGTCCGAGGGGTAGAGCACGGTGCTCCCGTGAACAGCCCTCATCGACGCCAGGTCCTCCAAGCCCATCTGCGACGGGCCGTCCGCACCTATCGACACCCCAGCGTGGGATCCGGCCAACCTGATGTTCGCGTGGCTGACAGCCGCCATCCTGATGAAGTCGTAGGCCCGCGCGAAGAACGCCGCGAACGTCGACGCGAACGGGGTCCAGCCGCGCACCTGCATCCCGATTGCCGACGCTACGAGCTGCTGTTCGGCGATATACATCTCGAAGAAACGGTCGGGGTGGGCTTCGGCGAACGCGTCCGCGTAGGTGGAGTTGCTAACCTCACCGTCCAGGGCCACCACGTCGCCCCGGGCCTCGCCGAGGGCCGCGAGCGCGTCGCCGTAGGCCCGCCGCGTCGCAACGCTTTCACCCACCTCGTACTTTGGGGGCTCGTATGGCGCCGAGTCGAATACGTGGGGGGGGCGTCCTCCCTCGGGCTTCGAAACGTCGACTGCCAAGCCTCGTACCCCGCCCAGCTCGGCCACTGCGGCATCCGGGTCGTCGAGGGGCTTGCCATGGAACCCGTCCTGGTTGGCGATCGCGGCGACGCCGCTGCCCTTTTCTGTCCTGGCGACGATGACCGTAGGCCTGCCTGTAGTCCGGACCGCCTCCGCGTAGGCTGCGTCGATCTGCTCGAAGTCGTGCCCGTCGATTTCGATAGCGTGCCAGCCGAACGCCCGCGCCCTAGCCGAGTACTTGCCCAGGTCCCAACCGTGCCTCGTCTCGCCACGCTGCCCAAGCCGGTTGACGTCTATGATGGCCGTCAGGTTGTCCAGCCCGGCATCGGAGGCGTGCTCGAAGGCCTCCCACATCGACCCCTCGGCCATCTCGCTGTCGCCGCACAGCGCCCAGACGCGATAGGCCAGGCGGTCGAGATACTTTCCCGCCTGTGCGGTGCCAACGGCGATGGGCAGGCCCTGCCCCAGCGAGCCCGTCGCCACGTCCACCCACTCTATGACCGGAGTCGGGTGTCCCTGCAGTCTGCTCCCGAACTTACGGAAGGTGAGCATCTCCTCGTCGTCGATGGCGCCGGCGGCCTTGAACATGGCGTAGAGCAGCGGCGAGGCGTGGCCCTTGGAGAAGACCAGGTGGTCGTTGTTGGGGTCATCCGGGCTGTCGAAGTCGTATCGCAGGTAGCCGGAGAGCAGTACGGCCATGAGATCTGCCGCGGACATCGACGACGTGGGATGTCCCGACCCGGCCGCGTCGCTGGACCTGACCGAGTCCACGCGAAGCTGCTGGCCCAATTCCTGCCAAGACTTGACGTTGCCCATCATGCTCTCCTCCCGCCCAACCGGCGGCCTGCTCACAGTATTCTATGTACACCGGCTGGGCGTAGCAAGGGAAGCTTGAGCGGATGCAGGCTTGCACCCCGCGGGGAAGGAGCATGAAGGCGGACGTGACGCACATGAAACGTCCCGGAGCCTCGTGATGGACTCAGGGACGATACGAGGTCGTAGTGGGAGCCGGACCCGCAGAGTTAGGCTGTTCCGGGCCGGCTGGCGTGCAGCAGGTGGTCGACGTGGTGGTCCTCCTGGCAGGTGGAGGCCGTATTCTCCAGCTGAACAGTGACGTGAGCGATCCCGTACTGGTTGTGGGCGACGTCCTGTACCCGCGTGCGGATCAGATCCCTTCCCCCTTCATAGGATGGGTCCACGAGTATGTGTGCCGTAAAGGCCTCGCTCCCCGACGTTATCGTCCAGACGTGGACGTCGTGTATGAGGGTAACGCCCTCCACCTCTTCGATGTCGTTGCACAGCTTGTATGCGTCTATGTGCTGGGGAGTCCCTTCGAGAAGCACGTTCGTGACGGTGGTCATCAGGTGCCGGCTGCCCCACAGGATCAGCAGGGCGATGAGGACGCTCAGGATCGGGTCGATGAGGTTCCAGCCGGTGGTCATGATGACTATGGCTGAGATGATCACGCCCACGGAACCCATCAGGTCGGCCATGACGTGCTGGAATGCGCCCTCGACGTTCATGCTGTGTTCCGAGGAACGGTGCAGGACCCAGGCGGCGGCGATGTTTATCAGGAGCCCTCCCGTGCCGACGATGAGCACGGGCATGCCATCGATGTGGACGTCTTCCGTGAAGGCTCGGTGGTAGGCTTCGAAGAATATCCATCCGGCGATCAGCCATAGCGCGATCGTGTTGATCATGGCGGCCAGCACTTCGGTGCGCTGGTAGCCGAAGGTGCGCTCAGCGGTTGCAGTCCTCTCCGCAACCCACATTGCCGCCAGCGCCATCGCGATGGCCAGGGCGTCGGTAAGCATGTGGCCGGCGTCGGCTATGAGGGCCAGGCTGCCCGACAGGATGCCCCCGACGACCTCGGCCAGCATGTAGGTCGAGATCAGTGTCAGGGCGATAACCAGGTTCTTTCGGCTCGCACTCCTGAAGTCGTGCGCGTGGTCGTGATGGCCGTGTCCATGGTCGTCATGGTCATGGTGATCGTGCCCATCGTGCCCATCGTGGTCGTCATGGTCGTGGTGGTCGTGTCCATCATGGTTGTCATGGTCGTGGTCGTCGCGATCATGGTCGTCATGATCGTGGTGTTCGTGCCCGCGGTGCTCGTGGTCGCCGCACTCGTGAGCATGATGTTCTGGGGTTGTCACGTCAGCGCCTCAGTCCTGTAGAATGGCTCCGCAGGCTGGACGTACAGTACTACAATCTCAATAAGATCGCAATGGCACGGCCCGCTTATTGAGACTGACAACCAACATGGTGTCCAAGCGAGAGAGGTGGAACAAGTGGTGGATATGAAGCTAAGTGGAGCACTGGATCGAGGCCAGGTCCTGGAGCGAATGGAGCAGGTGATGGGACCGCTCCCAGATCGCCCCAACCCGGGGCCTGTCGACATACAGGTGGCCGAGGAAGAGTACGTGGGGGATGTCCTGCGGCGGAAGATCACGTATCTCGCCGAGCATGGGGACCCCGTACCCGCCTACCTGATGATCCCCAAGGATGTCTCCGGATCCTGTCCGGCCATGATGTGCCTCCACCAGACGGTGCCTATCGGGAAGGAGGAGCCCGTCGGGCTCGGAGGAAAGCCCAACCTGCGCTACGGCATCGAGCTGGCCCGGCGCGGCTACGTCACTCTCTCTCCCGATTATCCGAACTTCGGCGAGTACAAGTTCGACCCATACTCGAACGGCTACGCCAGCGCGTCCATGAAGGGCGTCTTCAATCACATGCGCGGCGTAGACCTGCTGCAGGCGCTGCCCGAGGTCGACTCAGAACGAATTGGCTGCATCGGCCACTCGCTGGGCGGCCATAACTCCATATTCCTCGGCGTCTTCGACGACCGCGTCAAGGTCACGGTGTCGAGCTGCGGCTTCACCTCCTTCGCCAAGTACAAGGGCGGCGACCTCTCTGGATGGTCACACAAGGGATACATGCCGAGGATCTCCGAGGTGTTCGGCGGCGATCCCTCGAGGATGCCCTTCGACTTCACCGAGGTCATCGGCGCCCTGGCGCCGCGGGCCTTCTTCACCAACTCGCCGCTCGGAGACGCCAACTTCGACGTGTCCGGAGTGCGCGATTGCACTCAGGCTGCAGAAACAGTCTTCGACGAGATGGGAGTTAGGGACCGCCTGGTCGCCGTCCATCCCGACGCGGGTCACGACTTTCCCACCGAAGTCCGGGAGCAGGCTTACGCCTTCATCGACAGCCAGTTGGGTTGCTGAGCTCGCGCCAGGGCCGGTGAGGGCGGGTTAGAAACCCGCCCTACGCCAGTTTGTGCCGAGGGGCGGAGTCCCGTCCGTTAGGTTGGGCGAAGAGCGGATGAGATGAGCTTTAGCTCCGCGTCGAGTGCTGGGAAGGCTCCGCCGGCACGGCGAGTGAGTTGTACTGGGCGCTAGTCCGTTTCCAGACGCGCGGTCGTACGGGTCTCCACTCCCGATGCCCTTCTGATGAGCGAAACGACTGCCACGACGAATACGGCGCATAGAGCGACGTAGGCGGGCGCCATCAATGCCCAGTCCGTCACCAGGAGGAACGGCGGCACCGCGCTCTGGCCGGTCTCGGTGAAAGATACGGATGCGACCATCAGCCGGCTCATCTGAAGCCCTGCGAGGGCTCCCAAGACTATCCCCACGATGGCGACGACGGAGTGCTCGAAGCCCAGGAGCCCGATGAGCTGGCTCTTCGACAGTCCAACGGCGTTGAGCGACCCGATCTGGTTCCGCGTCCTCCTGGAAAACGCAGCGATGTAGGCCAGGTAGCCCAGGCCTGCGATCACGACCGCCATCGCCAGGACCATCAGCACCATCGAGTTCCATCCCGACGTCGTGAGCGGGTCGCGGCCCGCGGATTCTAGCAGCGAGTCGAGGTAATGCACGGTCCCCCAGTACCTGAAGTCCCTCTCCATCGCATCCTCTATCGTGGACTCGGCTCCGGGCGCCCCGGTAATGAACAGCTCGTTGGGCCTCGTCCTGGGGATGTGTCCCATTATGTTCAGGTGGCCGAGCAGCGCGTCCAGATCGGCCAGGATAAAGCGCCCGCCGATGGGCTCCATAGTTGGAAAGTAGTCGACGGTCCCGCGGACCACCATGGGGATGAACCTGTCCTCCAGGCCCGCCACGAAGATCTCGCCCTCGGATATGAAGCCCTCCCGGGCGAGGGCCGTACTCACCACGACCGGGACCGGCCCGCCCGTGGGGCTCTGGTAGAAGCCTCGGACCCCGAAGTGGTTCTCCTTGGTGAACGTGAACACCCCGGCGCGCTGGCCTGAGTGGGCTTCGCGGCCCGTCGTCGTTATGCGCTCCGGGGACAGCGAGGCAGTGACAATCGGAAACCACCTCCTCTGTCCCTCGAAGTCCTCGATCACCTCGGCTCGCCTCGTCGTGCTCGACATGCCGTGTATGTCGTCGAAGAGGACCTGCCCAGGTGTGAGTGAAGTGCCCACCCCGGGCTCGGATATCTGCACCGACACCAGGTGCAGAGGCCGGGGCAGGCGGGCGGGCAGCTCGGCGGCCAGGAGGGTCCACTGCTCGCTGCCGGGTGTCCCGAGGGGAATGGAGGTAATCGAGCCGCGAGAGTCCTCGACGACAACCCACACGGTGAGCCCGGGCATTGGGTCCCTCGACTTCGCCCACAGGCCGATGAGGGTGGCGAAGTCGGGAATCTCGGCGCGCTCCACCTGGTTGCCAGACCGCAGGGCACTCATCAGCGCACCGAGGTCCAGGTCCGAGAAGTCGTCGCGATACCAGGTGACGTTGGGGAACTCCCGCGATTCCAGTGCCAGTACCTGTGCGCTAGATGCGGCTGCGCTGCCGTCCGCTCTGAGAGCGACGGTGGCGTTCATCACGCCCGGGATCCGTTCGTACCTGCTCTTCATCCCCCCAGGGGTGGCGGACACCCTGGCGGGGATGTTCGCGACGCGTATGTCCGTAGCCACCCGGTATCGGATGCGGTCCTCCTGGTTGCGCTCCAGGGTGCCTCCCACCGTCGTCGACAGGACCACCACGCCTGAGACGAGCACAATAAGAAGCACCAGCCCCGTGTACTGGAAGGGGTCTCGCGCCATCTGCCTCAGGCCCATCGAGAGCCAGGCGGGCGCGATCCTCCTGAGCGCGTCGAGCAGGATAGCGGCCACCTGTGCGGGCACGAGGATGAGCAGCCCGACCGAAGGGAAGAAGAGCAGGTCGCCGGTTTCGAGTGGCTCCGACAGCACGAACCCGTATACGAGCGCCGCCTGGATTACCAGACCCCCGACAACATACCTCGCCATCCGTGCCCGCGTCGTGGCCCAGTACATGAACCCGATGGCGAGTGAGAATGCGAAGGTGGTGGCCCATCCCGGGCGGTCCCAGAAGATGCCCGTAACGACCAGTACCGACCCCGCGCTCGCCACGGCCAGCGCGGCCACCGAGTGGACCAGCGCCCGGGACTCTCCACTCAGGAAGCTCACGACCAGGGGAAACAGCCTCATGAACGCCAGGGCCACCGCCAGTAGGAAGAGCACGGGCGCGAGCATCAGTGTCTCGCTAACGCCGAAGTCCCCGAACAGCCCTCCCGAAACCAGGTGGCCGCGTGATCGCAGCTCCCAGAAGACGACCCCGCCGAGCACGACTAGGGCAACATCCACGTAGAACCTCTGAAAGAACGGTGCGTCGGGAGGCCGGCCCGACTGCAGCTTCTGTGCGAGCAGGCCGCCCCGGGAGCCCAGCACGCTCGGCAGCACGATAACCGCCACCGACACTATTCCTGTGGACAGGGCAGCCGCCAGCACAACAAGGTTGAGCCTGACCGGCAGCAGCCCACCGTCCGTTACGTCCCTCAGGTAGGGCAGCAGTCCTGCCAGCGAGACCACGGCAAGGGACGCGAGCGGCGCAACGACGACGGCGACGGCACTCATCGCCAGCGCCTCGTATACGCTGAGGCGCAACATCCCCTGGGTCGCCATCCCCCTGCTTCGCAGCATCGCCACGTCTCCCGACCGGCTCTGAACCAGGTGGGAGGATATGACCGCCACGTAGAAGAGTACCGTGACGACGGTAATGCTGAGCAGGAGCAGGAGCGGCACCCTGGAGAAGAACACCTTGCTCGCGAACTGGTCCACCGACCTGTTCAGCGCGGCCGCGACCTCTGAGCCGGGGACCAGCCGGGAGAACTCGCTCTCGAATTCGTCCATTCGTTGGCGGACTTCCCTGAGTCCCCACCTCTTCAGCGCGTCCTTGTCCACAAGCATGATCCAGATCGAGTTGACGAGGGACGTTGGGTATGCCACGCCCAGCGAGTCGACCATCGCATCCTGGGTGATGAAGATTGGGACGGGTGGGTGCAGTTGGGACTCGAAGTCGTCACCGGGGGTCTCCGACTCGAACGGCGCAGGATCCAGAAACAGGCTTGGATGCGGGTCCCAGTAGGGGTCGTTCGGGTCCGTCGGCACGACGATGCCGACGATCTCCGCCGTCACCCACAGCGGGTAGCCGGGATCCGGCGCGGTGGAGACCGCGTCGCCCACTCGCAAATCGAACAGCTCGGCAGTAGCTGCGCTGACTATGGCCTCGAAGCGCTGCGCGCCGGGTTCTCCCCGTACTTCCGATCCTGCCATGCGGCCGGCCACGAACGTGACGTGATGCTCGATGTCCGACAGCGACCTGTAGTACGCGCTGAACGTCCCGGGCGTGACGTTGCCGAAGAACCACCCGGGGACCCTCGGAAGCAGGGCGGAGTACTCGTCGGTCAGCAGATATCGCTGTCGTCCGTCGTAGATGGGCCCTATGTGGGCCTCGATAGCCCTGTCCAGCGCCTCGTCGGTCTCCCCCAGGCGCTCGTGGGTCAGGTGAAGGTTGAACGCAAAGGCGTTGATGTTCGAGCGCGGCCTGACAAGCTGGTCGAGCACGAGGTTGAGGCCGAGCCGTTCCAGGGCCGACACGTACATCGGGGCGGTGGCGGCGATTGTCGCGGCTGCCAGGACTCCAAAGAACACGCCCGCCAGCGCGCGCCAGTCGGCGCGGAGGCGCCTGAACACCAGGGAAGTGAACGATACGGACGGTTCCATGGTCCCCAGCCCGGAGGTATGGGCGTATTATCGCCCGCCCACGTCCTCATTGCGAGTGCGGCGGCCCAACACCGTATATTACGGCCTCGCTGGGCTTACGGTTCCCCCGCTCGGAGACACGGCGCGCAGCAGGCGTCGAGATCAGGACAGGTCCTGGGAGCCACCTTGAGTCGGTGCGGGCTCGCGTGACTCTAGCTGCCGCGGCCACCCGCAGGTATCAGCCGCAGCTCGTGCACGGCGGAACGCCTGATGGTCTCGGGCTTCCACGCTATGGGGACGCCCTCTCCCCGCAGCCATAGGGGAAGGATGTCGTCGTAGTGCGGCGAGGCGGGGTTGCCGGACTGGCCGCCGGGTATGGAAAAGCGAGAGTTCTCCCACCCGCCCACGTCTATGGCCATCCGGAGCGACGGTATGGCGGCAGGGCCGGCCGTCGGATGGTCGAGAGACGGAGCGCCCTGGGAGATAGTGTTGGCGTCGCCGGCCAGGGGGAAGGGGCCTCGGTTGAAAATGCCGCGCAGGAGCCTTTTTTCTCCTGCAGGGTGCCTGAGGACGAGGCTCCTGGCCCTGCCCCAGGCCCACTCGCCGGGGTCGTCCCCGTAGCTGTCCCGCAGAGTCCTGATGGCGGCGCCCAGCGCCCCGCAAATCGTTGCGGACCATCCCTCCTCGAACCACCCGTCGGGCTGCTCTCGGATGAGCCTTGACGTGTGCCCTGTGCGCCGGGCCGCGAGCAGTGTGTACGGTACTATGGAGCTCGATGCCCTGCCCAGCGCCCAACCCGCGGACCTTGGAGCCCTGGCTTGCGCGATCGCCCTTGCCATCTCGGCCATGAACAGCTCGAAGACGGTCGCAGCGGGCGAATCGACAGCTATCCTGCCGTCCCACGACCCCAGCAGGTCCAGGGCCTCCTGGGCGTCCCGGCTGTGGGCGGAAACGGCCAGGACCGCGCCGCGGATCTCGCGCCAGGGCTCCGATGCCACGTCCAGGTGGAGGGCCATCGTGCTCGGCACGTCCCAGTCATCCCTCTCCCCAAGCGCGTGGTATGCCCGGGCCGCACGGTAGCCGTCCAGCCAGTCGATGCCCAGGTAGGGGCCGCTCCCATCTGTGGGGCTGTTGTTGGCGGTCGCCACGATCCCCGACGGCGGGTTGGAAGCGTGGGGTATCTCGTCGTGCGGGACCGGTTCGTCCTCCCAGCCCGCACCGGCCTCCCATCCGGGCGTCGGGATGGTGCCCCAGCCCTTCTTGCGCACCGGCACGGTGCCCATGATCTGCCAGCCGATGTCGCCTGAAGCATCTGCGTAGACCATGTTCAGGGAGGACAGCGGCCAGTCCCCGCAGTTTGTCCTGAACTCCTCGAATGTGCGCGACCTGTGTATCGCCAGCATCCCCCTGACCGCCAGCGTGTCCAGCCATATGGCTCTCAGTGAGAGCGCTTCTCCGCCCGGCCCTTCCGCCACGACTGGCCCCCTCGGCGTAACGACAACTCGCTCGATCACGTCGTCCTGGCTCTTGACACGGATCACCTCGTCCCTCACCTCGCAGGTTGCGAGGCCGTCGCCCTCCCGGATGCTCCGTCCGTCCTCGCCGAGCTCTTCGATGAACAGGTCCGTCGTGTCCACCAGGGCGGCGGTCACGCCCCATGCGGCGGCGCCGTTGTGCCCCGCCGGCATGGCGGGCGCGCCGATGAAGGTGGCCCCGGCGGCGGCCCAATCGGGGGTGCGGATGTGTGCCAGGTACCAGTGGGGCGGCATGGTGGGGCGGAGGTGGGGGTCGTTCGACAGGATGGGCCTCCCTGTAGCCGTCTTCGTGGAGGCAAGGGCCCAATTGTTCGACCCGCCCGCGTATCCCGTGGCCTCCCGCAGCGACGCGAGGTCCTCGGCCAGCCGGTCGGCGACGATTCCCTGCGCGGCTCCGGGAGGCGTCGAGACCGGATGATCGGCGGGATATGCCGGGTCCAGGGCAGCCAGGGCCTCGGGCCCGTCGGACAGGAGTATGTGGTAGCGGGCCAGCTCGATGTCCCAGTTGGACGCGAGCACGAAGGCCTGTAGCTTGGCCGCGGCAACTATGTCGACGAGCGAATAGGGTGTCGGCTCGATTCGCAACAGCGCAAATTCGTGCGGGCGGCGCCGGCAGCCCAGCCCCAGGCCGTCGTTGACTCCGCGTGCGAAAGCTTCCAGATTCACCAGTATGTCGGGATCGAGAAGCCTGGTCTGGCGCTCCGCACCCTCGGCAAAGCCGATCCGCCGGGCCAGCCGGTCGACGCCGAGTCCGGCCGGTCCGGCGACTTCACTCACCGTGCCCCTGGCCACACGCAGAAGCATCTCCAACTGGAACGCCCGGTCCTGCCCCTGGCAGAACCCGACCCCGTACCAGGCGTCCTCGTCGCTACCGGCCTCGATGTACGGGATGCCGTAGTCGTCCCGCCTGATGGTGACTGCCGACCCCGCGCCCGCTACTTCTATCTCCCCAGACACGGTCGGCAGCCTTCTGCCGAGAGCGATCCGGAAGAGCCAAAGAGGGATGTTCACGACTCCCCACAGCCGACGACTCTATGGGCGCGCGGGGGTTCTGGAACTTCGGGCAAGGGTTCGAGCTCCACACCGAACACGCTCTCGAAGCGGTCTGCCAGCGATGATGCTACTTCGTCCACCTCCGCCGAGACGCCCTCGGACTCCATCGACGCGACCCGGCAGTTTTCGATTCCGCAGGGGACGATGTGATCGAAGTAGCCCAGGTCGGGCGACACGTTCAGGGCGAATCCGTGGGTCGTGACGCCTCGACTCACCCGCACGCCGATGGCGGCTATCTTCGCCTCGCCGGTCCAAACGCCGGTCGGGTGCCCCTCCGCTTCAGCGGCGATGCCATAGTCCGACAGCGTTCCTATGAGCAGCCGCTCGAGGGAGCGCACGTACTCCAGCGGCCGGATGCGGAGCCGCCGAAGGTCCACGACGGGGTAGCCGACGACCTGCCCGGGCCCGTGGTAGGTCACCTCGCCGCCCCGGTCTACGTGGTGGATTTCCGCGCCGAGGGACGACAACGCCTCCGCCGGTGCGAGGATGTCATCGAGCGTCCCCCGGCGGCCAAGGGTATAGACGTGGGAATGCTCCAGGAGCAGGAGTGCGCCACTCAGCTCGCCATCCACGACGCGGGAGTGCAAGCGACGCTGCAGGTCGAGTGCGGCCGCGTATCCGACCGGGCCGAGCTTCCGCTGGGTGAGTACAGCGCTATCCGACTTCAGCGTGGGCGCTCCATGAGGTGAATGGTTGGACGGTCACGGGAGTTTGACTTCGAGCCGCCCAGGCAGCCGGCAAAGAGGGGACGGAACGACGACGGGCACCGCGATCATTCCACGGAAGTTCCTCATGCGGGCCTAGTACACATCAAGGGTGAATCGCGAATCCTTGAAGTCCATCACGGCCTTCGCGAGGTGCTCGGCTGTGCCGGGATCGATGCGCAGGAGCTCGACGCCCTCGTGCTCGACGATGTGGTCTCGATCGCGCCCCACGTCGATGACTATGCCGAAGTCGCCCTGGCCCTCCCAGACCGGCGGCGTGGCCAGGCGGAACGCCTGCCCCTCCTCGAGACTGTAGCCCCCCAGCATCCTGCGAAGCTCGTCCTTTGCCTTGTCCGTAATCTCGATCATGCGCTCCTCACTCGGTCAGCATCCGGCGCAGCTCTTCAATCTGCCCCTCGCTCAGCCCGATAGCGCGCACGTAGGCCTCGATGCCACCGTAGTTGTCGTCCAGGTGCGCGAGCGTTCGCTCCATGCCGGCCCGGGGGCAGTACTCGTCCTCGTACTCGCCGGCCGACTGGATGGGCTGCTCGAATTCGCTGGCGCCGCCCATGAGCGACCGCCTGAAGTGGAATATCGAGGTCAGCGTGTAGTCGTCCAGTATCGTCTCCCGGCCAACCCCGGCAAGGTCTAGCAGGATGGCGCTGATGACGCCGGTCCTGTCCTTGCCACCGGCGCAGTGGTACACGGCGGGTACGAAGTCCGGCTCGGCCAGCCTCCCAAGCACCTCCGCGAACTGGGCCTGCCGGTGATCCAGCCACGTCGTGTAGCTGTGGGCGATCCTGGCCGCCGGAATGCCGGACGTCACTTCATCCGGCGTGATGAGCACGGGGGCGTCTCCGATGATGTCGCAGTGATGGTATGAGACCTCGCTCGACCCGGCGAAGACGTTCGGCGTCTCGACAGTCTCCATCGGGGTCCTCAGGTCGATCACGGCCCGAACACCGTAGTCCTTAAGCCTCGCCTGGTCTCCATCGGTCAGCCGGTGCATCCCGTCGGAGCGCAGGAACTTCCCCCAGTTGGTCAAGCCGCCGCCCTCGATGGGGTATCCGCCTATGTCGCGCGTGTTGTAACTGCCTTCGAGTCCCAGGTAACGCTGGGGAGGTATTGACGTCATGGGTGCTCCTCGTCCGCGTATGTTCTGTTTCAAGGATATGCCGAACCGCCCCGCGCCTTCAAGAAGCGGGCAGGGACTCGTGACCGTTCGGGGCCGACAGACACGTCGCTACCAGCGGGCGGACACGTGGGGTCCGCCCCTACGTCTACGGTGCTCGGTCGTCCGGCGATGCTGGACTTGGCGTCCTGTGTAGGCTAATCTGCGCGGAGCAATCGGACAGGAGCTGCAAGTGGAGCAAAGACCGTTGGGAAGGACCGGCCGGACGATCCCCGCCATCGCGCTGGGGTGCGTCACGTTCGGCCGGGAGATCAGCGAGGACGACTCGTACCGCGTGATGGACTACGCGATGGAGAAGGGGTTGAACTTCTTCGATACGGCGGAGGCCTACGGGGGCGGTAATTCGCAGCGGACGAGGCTCGAGACGATGGGCGTCGACGACCAGCGCGAGGTCACCACGGAGATGAGCTCGTCCGAGAACATCGTCGGCAGGTGGATGGAAAAGCGGGGCATAAGGGACGACATCATCCTGATGACCAAGTTCAGCACGGGCGGGTCCGCCGAGAACGTCCACAGGGCGCTCGCGGAGAGCCTGGAGAGGTTGCGCACCGACCACGTCGACATCTACAAGCTCCACCGGCCCTATCCCGACGTGCCGGTTGACGAGACCCTTGGGGCACTGGCGGACGAGGTGGCCGCCGGGCGTACCGAGGTCATCGGCTGCAGCCAGCACAGCGCCGAACAGCTCAGGGAGGCCCTCGCGACCAGCGCGGCGAAGGGCTATCCCCGCTACGAGATTACCCAGCCCGGCTACAACCTTGGGCTGCGGGATGACGAGGCCGAGTTCCTGCCCCTCTGCATCGAGGAGGAGATCTCCGTCACGCCATTCAGCCCGATGGGCGCCGGGTTCTTCGCGGGCAAGTACACGCCGGACCGCGGGGACATCCCGAAGGGCACCCGATTCGACATCATGCCGGCCCATGCCGACATCTACTTCAGCGACCGCAACTTTAGGATCATCGAAAGGCTGAGAGAGAAGGCCGGCGAGATGGGCGTGCCCATGGTGAGGCTGGCGATGGCGTGGTCCATGACCCACCCTGCGATCACCGCGGTGCTGGTGGGGGCGAGGGAGACCGGGCACGTCGACAACGCCCTGGCGGCGTTCGAGATGGGCCTGAACGCGGAGCTGAGGGCAGAGATGTCGTCCTGGGGGGACGACGTCTAACCGGACGGACTGCAACTATCTGACGCTGAGCACTGCCCTTCGACAGGCTCAGGGCGAACGAACTGCGGGACTAGTGCGCCTAGCTGCTCTTCGACAGGCTCAGGGCGAACGAACTGCGGGACTAGTGCGCCTAGCTGCTCTTCGACAGTCTCAGGGCGAACGAACTGCGGGGCTACCGTGCCTTGCGGCTTTCCTGCTTAGCCAGCGATGGTCAGCGACGTTGCTGGCGGGGGTCGAGGGCCTCGCGTATGCCGTCGCCGATGAAGTTCCATGACAGGACGATCAGGAATATGGCGAGGCCGGGGAACGTGGTGAGCCACCAGGCTATTTCGATGAACTCCCGGCCTGCGACGAGCATGTAGCCCCATGACGGCGTGGGCGGCTGGATGCCCAGGCCCAGGAAGCTGAGGCTGGCCTCTATCAGGATCGCGTAGCTCATGACTAGGGATGCCTGCACGATGATCGGCGACATCGTGTTCGGCAGTATCGTCCTGAACATGATGCGCCAAGGCCCGGCGCCGAGTGCCCGCGAGCTCTCCACGAACTCCTTCTCGCGCAGGGAAAGCGCGTTGGCACGCGTGATCCGCGCGAACGACGGGATGAAGCCTATGCCTATGGCGAACATCGCGTTCCGAAGCGACGGCCCCAGCACGGCAACCATGAGGATGGCCAGGAGCAGCCCGGGGAAGGCGAGAATCGCGTCGACGAGGCGCATCAGTATGCTGTCGGTCAATCTGCCAAAGTAGCCTGCGGCGAGGCCCATGGTGATGCCGACGATGGCCGCAACGGCCGTGGCGAGCAGGCCCACCTGCAGGGACACCCTGCCGCCATAGATTACGCGGCTGAGGTTGTCTCGGCCCAGGGAGTCGGTCCCGATGGGGTAAGTAATCGACGGGGGCTGCCTAAGTGCGTCGTAGTCCTGGTAGCAGGGGGCAGCCAGCCAATCCGCGAGGTGGTGCCAGGGCCTGCTCGGGATCTTGCACATTGCTAGGCCTGAGCCTTCCTCGGTCACCACCGGAGCGGCTATGGCGGCCAGGGTGAATACCAAGATGACCACCACTCCAAACAGCGCCGTCCTGTTGCGCAGGAAGCTGTCCACCATGACGCGGAGCAATCCAGCCCGGCGCCGCACTGCGGCCTCCTCGATTGCCAGGACCCCGGTACCTTCCTGGGTTGGCTCGCTCATTCGTAGCGTATCCTTGGGTCGAGATAGCCGTACCCGATGTCAGCCAGCAGGTTGACCGTCACGTAGAAGACCGACGCGATCAGGACGACCATCTGCACTATTGCGTAGTCCCGACCGTTGATAGATTCCACCAGCAGCAGGCCGACGCCAGGCCACCTGAATACTGTCTCGGTTACCAGGGCGCCTGCCAGCAGGGAACCCATGTCCAGGGCTATTACTGTCACCACCGAGAGCATCGCGTTCTTCAGGGCGTGCCGCCCCACGATCATCTTGTAGGCCAGCCCCTTGGCCCGCGCCGTACGAATGTAGTCCGAGCTCATCACGTCCAGCATGCCGGAGCGCATGTACCTGGTCAGCGCGCCCATGTACTGGATGCCGAGGGTTATGGTCGGAAGGATGAAGTACTTCCAGTGGAAGCCCTCGCCGATTGGGCCGTAGCCCGACGTGGGCAGCCAGCCCAGTTGGACTGCAAAGAACAGTATCAGCATGAGGCCGATCCAGAAGCTCGGAGCAGCCACGCCGAACAGCGAGACCGCGGAGATGAAGTTGTCGAACCACGTGAAGGGGCGCAGTCCGGCGATTATGCCGATTGGTATCGACAGGACGACGGCGAGGGTCAGCGCCGACACGGCGAGAGGGAGGGTCCGCTTGAGCTTCTCCCAGACCAGCGAGGACACGGGATGGTCGGCGCTGTATGACAGGGAGACGCCCATGTCGCCCCTCAGCACCTTGCCTACCCAGATGGCGTACTGGACGACCAGGGGCTTGTTGAGGCCCAGTTCCTCCCGTTCCATTTCGAGGGCTTCGCGGGTGGCCTCCATGCCGAGCCTGGTGACCGCCGGGTCTCCAGGTGCGAAGCGTACGAGTGCAAATACCACTACCGATAGGACAACTACCACGTAGGCGGTCTGAATGAGTCTGCGGGCTATGTATGCCTGGATTTGACCGGCCTCCGGGCCCAGATGAGTTGGCTCATTGCTCCATCAGACCAGCATCCCACACGGCACTTTGGGTTGGTCCCCCGGTGCGCATGTTCAGGGTCACGTTGTCTGACAATCTATGGGGCGCGGGGATAGTCGATCCGACTTGTCCCCGCGCCCCATTCTATTCGAAGCCTTGCGCTACTACTCCTGCCAGGTCCAGTCCTTGGCGTTCCAGTAGCCCTTCGGGTTCACGTACCCGCCCTGCACGTGCCTGTTGGCCGCGAAGAAGCGGGGCATGCTCTGCAGCTTGACGAACGGCACGTCCTGGGCCACGACGATGTCGACGATCTGGCGGTAGAGCTCTGCCCGGATGGCCCGGTCGGAAGTGCTCTTGGCCTCGTCGAACAGACGCTCGATCTCAGGGTTGTAGTACCTCATGCCGTTGTTGCCCTTGAAGCCGCTCGTGTGGGAGTCGGCCCTGAAGAGGCTCTGCATCAGTCCGTCCGGGTCGGGCTCGCGGGTGTACCAGGCGTCGCCCAGGTCGAACTCCTTGTGGGTGCCCGCCCAGCAGCGCGAAGCCGGCCAGTCAGCGGTGTCGCAGTCCACGCCGAACCAGACCTTGTCCAGCCAGGTCGGGCTGTCGACGATCACGATCTCCATCTCAATGCCCGCGTCGGCCAGGTTCTGCTGGATCACCTCGGCCATCTTCTGCGTTACCGGGATGTTCTCCGGCATGTACTTGATCTTGAGCGGGTTATCGGGTCCGTATCCGGCCTCGGCCAGGAGCGCCTTCGCCTTCTCCACGTCCCTCGGCTCACACGTATAAGGCAGGTACGCCCAGTGGGACTCCAGGATCGGGTTGCAGCTCGGCACGCCCAGGCCGAAGTAGATGGCCCTGTTGATTGCGTCCCTGTCGATAGCAAGGGCGACAGCCTTCCTCACCCGCAGGTCCGCCATCGGGCCCTCGCGGTAGTTGAAGATGACCGTCATGTAGGACGCCGTGATGCCGTCCCTCTGCTGCAGGAGCTCCACGCCCTCTGTCGTGGCGATGCTGGCAACCTGCTCCAGCGGCACGTCGACCGCAAAGTCGATCTCACCCGCCCGGATCGCCGCCATGCGGGTCTGCGGGTCCTTGATCGGGATGATGACGACCCTCTCGGGCCTGATGTTCAGGATTTCCTTGTCGAAGTAGTCGTCGTTCTTCTCTAGCACTACCCTGTCGCCGGGGACCTGCTCGACGAACCTGTACGGGCCCGTCCCGACCGGGTTCGTGTCCTGCTTGTCGGTGCTGCCCTCGTCGACGATGGCCAGGGACCAGTGGGCCATTGATGCCAGGAACACTGGGCTGGGCTTGTCCAGCACTACCTTGAACTCGTAGTCGCTCGTCGCCTCGTAGGAGACCACGTCGTTCAGCTCGCCCCTGCACCGGCCCCTGTCGATGATCTCGAACTGGCACCGGTTCCAGCTGTAGACCACGTCATGGGCGGTAAGGCCCTTGCCGTTGTGGAACCTGACGTCCTCGCGGAGGGTGAACACGAAAGTCAAGCCGTCGTCGGAAATCGTCCAGCTGGACGCGACGTCAGGCTTCGGGTCCATCATCGTGGCGTCGTACTGGAGCAGCCGGTTGTAGATCATCTCCGAGAAGATGATGTCCGTGCCCGACTGGCTCTTGGCCGCGTCGAGGAACTGCACCTCGCCGGAGTTGCCGATGCGGAGCACCGAGTCCGAGGAGGGCGGTGCTACTGCCGGGGCCTGTGCGGCCGCCAGCGCCTTCTGGGCGTCCATCGCCGCGCCCTCGGCCGCGGAGGTCGCCTTCTGCGCGTCCATCGCCGCGCCCTCGGCGGCCATGGCTGCGCCCTCGGCCGCGGCGGTCGCCTTCTTGGCTTCCTCGACCGCCACCATTACCGAGGCGTCTACGATCTTCTGAACGTCGGCTGCCGTCAGCTGGCTGCCCATCTGCTCGGTGATGGCTGCCTCGATGGAGTTCTCGAGGTCTCCGCGGGTCGGCACGTTAGCCGTCGCTCCGGAGACCGCGGCCTCGACGAGCTTGGAGATCTGCTCGGCGCTGACGCCCTCGGGGACCGATGCCGCGACTGCCTGCTCGACCAGCGGCCTCACCGCCGCCGCGTCGACCTGTGGCGCCGGCATGGCCGCGATTGCGGCCTCGACAACCGCCTTCACGTCGGATGCGGTCATCTGGTCGCCCATCTGCTCGCTCATCTGGGCGGAGATCATCTGCTGGATCTCAGCAGCACTTGCGCCGGTGTCCATGCCCATCATCGCCGAGTCGATCATCTTCTCGATGTCGGCGGCGCTTGCGCCCGTATCCTCGGGCATGGCGCCCTTCACGGCCTCGCCAACCATCATCGCGATCGTCTCGGCGGAGACGGCCGTCGGCTGTGGCGCCGGAGCCGGCTCATCCGAGCCGCAGGCGATGACGCCGGCGACCAAGACTACCAGGAGCGCCGTCCACAGCACCCCTCTTCGTATCACTGCCAGTCTCATGTCACGACCCTCCTAAACGAAATTCGCCATATGTTAGCGCGGAATCGCCATACTGGTCAAATCTGCCTCCGACGTGCCAAACCAATCGCTCCCATCGCTGCACTCGCCGCAGCAGGTAGGAATTCTGCGTGCCTACTACTTGCCGGCGCGTCCCTCATTGCCGAGAAACTCCATTTGCCGAGAAACTCATAAGAAGTAATGCAGTTGCGCACATTTCTCATAGTAAACTCACATCCCTCCCGTGTACTTCTGCTAAGGTCTTGAGAGTTGGCATGGGAGCAAGGCAATCGACAGGGCAGGAGAGACGATCAATAGTGCCTCTGCCGAATCCAGGAGGCTGGCCCCAGGCTTCGTAGCCTTTGGGCTTGCCTGCCTCTTCTTCGTCTCCCTGCTGGCTACAGTAGCGGCGCAGGAGTCTGCTGATGACGATGCCGAGAAGAGGTCTCCGTATGATCCGGAGTGCGATCCCTTCCTGAATCCCAACCCGCCGCATTGGTGTGATCCTACGCCCACACCCAGGCCCACCGCTACCAAAACTCCCAGGCCCACTGCGACCGACACCCCCAGGCCCACTGCGACCCACACCCCAAGGCCGACCGCGACCTACACACCGAAGCCCACCGCGACCCACACCCCGAACCCGACCGCGACCCACACCCCCCTGCCGACTGCGACTCCCACCCCCCTGCCGACTGCGACTCCCACCCCCCTGCCGACTGCGACTCCCACCCCCCTGCCGACTGCGACCCCCACGCCCCCGCCGACCGCGACTCACACCCCCAGGCCCACTGCGACCCGCACCCCCAGGCCGACTGCGACCCGCACCCCGAGGCCGACAGCGACTCCCGTACCAGAATATGCGAGTCTGCGGGTGGCGAGTAGCAGTATCAGAGTGGATGAGACAACCACGGTGACGGCGTACGCCATGAGCGAGGGGCTGAGGTTCCGGTGGGTGGTGATCGGCAACATATCGTCCGGGTCCTGCGACCCTAATCAGTTCCCCGGAGCGGAGGGTGACACGCAGATACCGGAGACGGCGAGCATCACGGTACGCGGTTGCTCAGAGGGTTCAGGCACGGTGGAGGTAAAGTCACGTCGGACAGGGAACCGCCTGGCATCTGTGACCATCACGGTGACGGACGTACCGACCGCTACGCCCACACCCCTCAGGCTCCCTACTGCTACTCCCACGCCAACGCCTACCCCCACACCTACGGCTACTCCCACTCCCACGCCGACGCCTACATCTACACCCACACCCACGCCTACTGCTACGCCTACTCCCACGCCGACACCGACGCCCACACCCACGCCTACACCTACCCCCACGCCGACGTCCACTGCTACCCCCACACCAACACCGACGCCCACACCGACGCCGACTCCTGCGTCCACGCAACCCCCGGGTAACACACTTGCCAGGCCCGAGATCTACCACAGCGAGGAGGGGCCGGGCGACTTCGAGATAGGAATCTGGTGGAGACAGGTGACCGGGGCCGACCGGTACGAGCTTCAGCAGCGCTACCATGACAGTCGCTATCATGACGATGGGGAGTGGACAGAGTGGTTGGACCTGCCGGGAGGGGGCTTCTCCATCAGGTTCGACAGCTTCAATGCCTGGGTAGGCGGTCTGCCATACGGCAGGTTCTACGACCATCGGGTCAGAGCCGTGAACGCCCAGGGTCACTCCCAATGGTCGGATCCGCGCACCACGTACTTGTGGCCCGCGATTAACGCAGGCCACCAGGAAGACCACACCGTAAAATACGAGATGGGCTCGGTTCCCACGACCTGGGCACACGACCCTCCCGGAGAGGGGACACCCTCATCAACCCTGTCATCTGCCATAGGGCAGGGTGCAGCCGCCTGGGTCCTGGCGATCAGCGGCCACGATGGGCTGCGGGACGCCGGGCTGCGGCTGTGCATCAACTGTCCCGCCGGTGCCAACCACGACGGCCACACCGTGAAAATAAGGTTTGCCACGCTGAAGACGAACGAACGTGGCCCTCATGACCAGAACGCCGAGCACGGTTGTGGGGAGGCCACAGCGTGCGTCAAGGGGCAATCAGCTGACAGGCACATCGAATCTTCTACAATAGTCTTCGAGGAACCGGCCTTCTTCTTAGATGATAAAGACAACAGCGTTGCTGCCTACTGGACTCTCGACCCGGACAAGCAGGACGAGGATGTCTATGACGACGAGTTGAATGTAGTTGGCAAGTACCGGTACATAGTAGCCACCATGGTCCACGAGCTTGGGCATGTCCTGGGGTTGCCGGAATTCTACAAGCACCCGAGTCTTTCCTGGTACAGGCCGTGCATTACGTGCGACCCCGAGGAGGTGGATGCCATCATGAGGGACTCTTTGAACTACCACAGCCCGCAAACGGCTGACTTGACGCAGCTTTGGAAGATCTACAGGGGCCACTCGAAGCACCCTCATGACTGAGCGGGAGGTGTACACGCCCATGCGACGGAAGCGCGCCTGCCTGCCGGTGACCGCCATCGCCTGGATCATCCTGGCGTCGTGCGGGACTCCGGCCGACAGCACCCCAATGCCCGTCGACCCGCCGTCGCCGGCAGCCGGCAGTGCCTCAGCGACTGACAGCCTGCCGCCTGTTCCAACAGCCGAGAACACTCCAGAGACCGCGAACCTGCTGCCGCCTGTGGCAACACCCGAGAGCGCTTCAGGTTCCGTCGACACTCAGCCGGTCCCGACAGCCACCAGCGCCCCGGTACCGATCGCCTCGAACAGGCAGGCTATCCTGGGCGATACTGGGCCCTCATTTGAGGGAGAGAGTACACTGAAGGAAAGGATAGCCAACAACAACATCATAGTACGGGCCAGTGTCACGTCCGTCGCCGGGGCCGTGGACGTTCTCAGGAACACTGCTTTTCCCTTTGGTACTCACATCGACTTCAGCCTGAGGGTCCACGAGTACCTGAAGGGAAGCGGGCCGGATAATGTGGTTGCCGTGGTCTGGGCGGGGGACGGCTTCAATACCCGGGAGGAAGCCCAGACATATCTCCCGACCCTCCTGGCCAACCGGAAGGGTCAGCAGTGGGAGGACCGGCAGGCGATTATTTTCCTCGAGGATTCATACGACACCGTACCCCGTACAGAGCAGAGCGGTTACTACTACCTGTCCAGGATAGGCTATGGGGTGTATGACTATTACAGCTTGGCCAGCCGGAGCAACAAGCAATGGCTTCCGTCTGCAAGCCCGCCCCCAATGAAGAGCGGGGGTGCCGGGAGCAGCGAAGGTGAAGGAGACGCCCAGGAGTTCCTGCTGGCCGCCCCGGGCGTTCAAGGCGGCGGGGTAAGCGGCGCGGCGTCGGGCGCCTCCGCCCCGACCATCGCGCTCAGCGCCCTGAAAGAGCTGATCGCGACGGTCGAAGCGAGGATGCGGGGCTCCGAGAGGCATAAGGAGTGCGTCCGCGCCACCTACGAGTTGGAGCGGCGGGCCCGGTACAAGCAGAAGCCAACCCTGAGCTATCCAACGTACCCGACCCACACCCTTACGTCGGGCCAGGCCAGGGGTGGTGTGATCTGGCAGGACAGTCGAGGATTCGGCTATCTGCCGGACGGCCTAAAGGCTCAGCTCTGGCTGGACGGTGGGGACTCAGACCTGTTCACCGTGACTGTAGGCCCCGACAGGAGGGTCGACAAGGACGGGGACGGCACGGCCGACAACGTCAAGTTCGACCGGCACGTCGTTTCGACGCGGCCGCTGCCCGCGGACGTGTACAGGTTCCAATTCAACGAGCGGGGCGCGTACTACGTCATATGCGAGGGCTGGGTCTTCCGGTACGAGTGGACGGTGACCGTGACTTCCCCTCCCGGAGTCTTGCACGAGGCGTTCTTTGACCCCGTCACCGTTGGCACGGCGGTGAAGGCCGACGGGTCTAACGGGGTGCTGAAGCCTGCGTCGTTCACCGACGCGAACAGTGCGTCTGCGACCCTGCAATCGCTCTCATACGAGCCCCCGGCAGGCTCGGGGGATGGCACGGTGAAGCTGCAGGTCGACCCTCACACGGGTCTAGTGGGCCGCAGTTTGGACTTCATCGAGCTGGACGGTTCGGTGTCGCTGTCGCTGAGGGTTGCCGACGCTGCGGTCGACGCCGCCAGCAAGACTTTGAGCTGGTCCGTAGCGTCGCAGCCCTGGGATGACGGGGACAAGCTGATGCTGCGTATTCAGAAGGCTACGCCTCCCGCGCCTAAGGGCCTGGGCGCATCCCTCGCCAATGGCTCGTTCACGATCTCATGGAGCGCGGTGACCGGCGCAGACCAGTACCGGGTCGGGTACCGCACGGGCGGGTCCGAGGGCGATTGGACGAACCTGGCCTCGACGACAGGCACGAGCCAGGCGTTCAGCCCCGAGGGCGGCCCCGCATGCGGTACGACCTACGAGTTCCGCGTACAGGCGCGGGGGGACGGTACGACCTACGCCGCCGAGTGGGGTGATCCGTCCAAGCCGGCATCGCACACGACGGGAGCGTGCAACAGCCCGCCGTTGTTCGCTTCCGACACCTTCACCTTCACGGTCCCTGAGGATGCACCCGTGTGGCCCGCGGTTCACGTCGTGGGAATCGTGTCGGCGACCGACCCTGACGAGGGAGACAGTGTGCTGTACTACATAACCGCTGGGAACGAGGCTGGGCGATTCATCATGAGCAGCAGCCACAGCGGGGGACAGATACTGCTCTGGGGCGCCCTGGACTACGAGACAGCCTCGTCGTACACGCTGACCGTGGAGGCACGCGACGGGAAGGCTGGCGGCACGTCGTCCGCGACGGTGCAGATCACCGTGACAGACGTGGGTGAATGATGTCCTCCGGCATGCAGAGACTATTTCGACCGCGCCCGGATGGGGGACCGTTCTCAACGAGGATGTGGCCCGCGCCCACCCGTGGGACAGCACGCCCAACTGGTAGGGGAGCCCCGCGTCGGCTATATTGGGCCCATGAGTGGAGCCCAGGAACATAGCGGCGCTTGCTGCGGCCCGAGCTCTCACCGGACGCAACCCACTGCGGCCCGGCGAGAGGTGGTGCGAACGGGCGGACCGACCCGCGGCATGGTCGAGCTGCCAGGCGGTCGATTCCTGATGGGCACCGAGGACGCGTCGGGCTTCCCGGCCGACGGCGAGGGACCCATCAGGGAGGTCACCGTCGACCCGTTCCACGTCGACGCCGCGGCGGTCACCAACCGGGACTTCACCCGGTTCGTGAAGTCGACCCGGTACGTGACCGAGGCCGAGCGATTCGGCTGGTCCTTCGTGTTCCACCTGCTCCTCACACCGAGGGCGAGGCGCGCGGCCCAGCAGGCCGTGGCGGAGGCCCCGTGGTGGGTGCGCGTAGACGGCGCGAGCTGGCGCCATCCCGACGGGCCGGGCTCTGACGTCAAGGCTCGGATGGACCATCCCGTCGTTCACGTCTCCAGGAACGACGCGATGGCGTACTGCGAGTGGGCCGGCAAGCGGCTGCCCACGGAGGCTGAGTGGGAGTACGCGGCCCGCGGCGGGCTGGAGCAGAGCACCTACCCCTGGGGCGACGACCTCACCCCGGGCGGCGAGCACCTCTGCAACATCTGGCAGGGGACGTTCCCGGACGTCAACACCGCCGAGGACGGCTACGCCGGGACGGCCCCGGCAAAGGCGTTCCCGCCGAATGGCTTCGGCCTCTACAACGTGGCGGGCAACGTGTGGGAGTGGACGGCGGACTGGTTCAGCCCGACATATCACTTCGACGGGCCGCGCGACAACCCGACCGGCCCCGACCAGGGCACGGCTGTGGTGACTCGCGGAGGCTCCTACCTGTGCCACGAGTCCTACTGCAACCGCTACCGCGTCGCCGCACGTACCGCCAACACCCCAGACAGCTCGACAGGCAACACGGGCTTTCGCTGCGTGGTGGACTGGCGGTCAACCACGAGGTGACGACCGCGGTCCTGCTCGGCGTACTGCAGGGCGTCGCGGAGTGGCTGCCGGTGAGCTCCGAGGGCCTGGTGGTCGCCGCCTACTCACAGCTGGAGGGCGAGAGCCTAGACGAGGCCGTAGGCTATGCCCTGTGGCTCCACGTGGGGACCATGCCCGCCGCCCTGGTCGTGCTGCGGAACGACGTGGCTGCCCTCGCCCGCAGGGTGCGGCAGCGTCCGGGAAGGCCTTCGTCTCTGCTCCTGTTCCTCGTAGTGGCGACGGCGCTGAGCATGATGCTCGCCCTCCCCCTCGTGCTCGTGCTGGGGGAGCTGTCGGGTATCGTTGGCGCGTCCGTGATGGGTCTCGTCGGCCTACTGATGCTGGTGACTGGGGCGCTGCAGGTACGCGGTCCCCGGCTTGGCGAACGCGACCGGACACACCTTGCTCTGCCCGACGCGCTGCTGGCCGGGCTCGCACAGGGTCTTTCGGTCCTGCCCGGCATCAGCCGCTCCGGGCTGACCGTCGCTGCGCTGTTGGGACGCGGAGTCGAAAAGCGCGAGGCGTTAGTGATCAGCTTCCTGATGAGCATCCCCGCCAGCGCCGCGGCCGCCCTGTTTGCCGCGGTCAGCGGCGGGCTCGCCCTCTCCTCAGAGGCGGTCGTAGCGGCGGCAGTGGCCTTCGTGGTCGGCATAGCGGCCATCCGGGCGATGCTGGAGCTGGCACGGCGGGTGAACTTCGGCCTATTCGTCGTGCTGGTGGGCCTGGCGATGATTGCCACCGCCGCATTGGAGGCCCTGGCCGCCTGAGGAGGCTGTCCCAACCTCCAATGTGTGCCCGGCTCTGTTGGGCGTCACCTTGTAGGGGCGGGTTTGAAACCCGCCCTGCCCGTGCCGTGAGGCAGCGCTGCCAGCTAGGGGTGGACTCGGGCTCTCTAGCTTGGCTTGAAACACCCATTTCCCGCTGTTATCCTTCTCTGCCAGCTAGGGTGGGCCGCTTCCGGCCCGCCTGTCCATCAGACTACTTCGAGGAGGACCCCGGCAATGACTCAGTCCAATGAGAATGCCGAAGTCAGCGAGGCGCAGATCGCCTCACACTGGCGCGAAGAGGAGCGCATCTATCCTGATACGGCGTTCATAGCGCAGGCCAACATGGCCGACCCTTCCGTCCACGACCGGTTCACGGCAGACAAGTTCCCGGACTACTACCGCGAGTACGCCGACCTGCTTACGTGGGACAAGTACTGGCATACGACCCTCGACACCTCGAACCCGCCCTTCTGGAAATGGTTCGTGGGCGGCAGGCTCAACGCCAGCTACAACTGCGTCGACCGGCACCTCGAGGAGCACAAGAACAAGGCTGCGTTCATCTGGGTCTCGGAGCTCGAGGACGAGGAAGACAGGGTAATCACCTACCAGGAGCTCTTCGTCCGCGTCAACGAGTTCGCGGCCCTGCTTAGGGACTTCGCGGGACTGAAGGCGGGCGACCGGGTCACCCTCCATATGCCGATGATGCCGGAGCTTCCGGTGACCATGCTCGCGTGCGCGCGGCTGGGTGTGGTCCACTCACAGGTCTTCGGCGGCTTCAGCGGGAACGCGTGCGGCGACCGCATAGTCGACTCGGGCAGCAACGTCCTTATCACCATGGACGGCTACCATCGCAGCGGCGACATGCTCGACCACAAAGTCAAGGCCGACGAGGCGGTGGCCCAGGCAGAGGCGAACGGCCAGAAGGTCGACAAGGTCCTGGTGTGGCGCCGCTACAAGGGCCAGTACCAGTCCAAGACTCCCATGGTCGAGGGCCGCGACTTCTTCGTCGACGAGCTTCTCGAGGACTACAAGGGCGCGCGCGTCGATCCCGTCTCCATGCCCGCCGAGGCGCCGCTCTTCCTGATGTACACGAGCGGCACGACCGCCAAACCGAAGGGCGCGCAGCACAGCACCGGCGGCTACCTGTCCTACGTGGCGGGCACGTCCAAGTACTACCAGGACATCCACCCCGACGACGTCTACTGGTGCATGGCGGACATCGGCTGGATCACCGGCCACTCCTACATCGTCTACGGTCCCTTGTCCGTGGCCGCGACGAGCGTCATGTACGAGGGCGTTCCCAACTACCCGGACGCCGGCAGGGCGTGGCGCATAGCTGAGCGGCTCGATGTCAACATATTCCATACCGCGCCTACGACGATCAGGATGCTGCGAAAGGTCGGCCCCGACGAGCCCAAGAAGTACAACTACCACTTCAAGCACATGACCACCGTGGGCGAGCCCATCGAGCCCGAGGTCTGGCGCTGGTACTACGAGGAGGTCGGCAAGAAGGAGGCCGTGATCGTCGACACCTACTGGCAAACCGAGACCGGCGGCTTCCTTGGCGCGACGCTCCCCGCGCTCCAGGCCATGAAGCCCGGCAGCTGCGGCCCCGGCGCCCTCGGCATCGTGCCAGTCATCTACGACGAGGACCGCAACGAGATAGAGCCCGGGGCCGACAAGGCCGGCAACATCTGCATCACCAGGCCCTGGCCCGGCATGATGCAGACCGTCTGGGGAGACCCCGACCGGTTCGTCGAGACCTACTTCAGGAAGTTCAACACTGACCCCGACAGCAAGGACTGGCGCGACTGGCCCTACTTCACGGGCGACGGCGCGACCCAGTCGGAGGACGGCTACTACCGTATCGTCGGCAGGGTCGACGACGTGATCAACGTCGCCGGACACCGCCTGGGGACGAAGGAGCTGGAGTCGGCCGCCCTGACCGTCGAGGCCGTCAGCGAGGCCGCGGCAGTACCCGCCGTGGACGAGTTGAGGGGGCGCGTGCCGGAGATGTACATCTCCCTGAAGCCCGGCTACGAGGACACCCAGGAGGTAGTCGACGAGGTCAAGGGCGCCATCGCCACGATAATCGGCCCCATCGCACGCCCTGCCCATGTCTGGGTTTCCGCCGACCTGCCGAAGACCCGCTCGGGCAAGATCATGAGGCGCGTGACGGCTGCAATCTCCAACTTCGTGGACGTCGGCGACACGACGACGCTGGCGAACCCCGAGGTGGTCGAGGAGATCCGGCAGGCCGTACAGAGCGCCAAGGTCGCGGCGGGCCAGGTCCCGAAGGACATACCGCAAGCCGTCATCGACGAGATCAACCGCTTCGGCGAGGAGTCCTAGGGGCTATGCTCCGCACGGGGTAAACCCGCGTACGCCTGTAGCGGCCACAGTCGCGCTGGCCGTTGGTCGCTCGTGTTGTGCGGGGCGAAGGGAGTTCCGCATGCTGAAACACCGCCTTGAGTGGATGAAGCGTACTCTCCTCTATGTGTTGCTAGTCCTGCTGTCGGTGGCCTGCGGCGGCGGATCCCTCCCTATCGATGAGTTCGAGGCAACATTTATGCCTTCAGGCGCGATGTCTGTGACCCTGGGCATAGAGACCGACCTACCCGACGACGCGAAGGTAGACGTGACGCTCGTCAGGTTCTTCCAAGTCGAGGGCGAGTCGCAAGCGCGGCCAGCGACTATGGTGGAGTACTCCGGCACGGTGGGGGAGCTGCGAGATGGGCTCAAGTACAACCTGGCACAGGAGGGGCGGGACTTCGAAGAGTCGGTGCGGGGGCGTCTATCTGCCAACCGACAGTGGGGCACGGTGACCACAACGATCAGGCATCAGGTGGAGGTCGTCTATGCCCCAGGAGAGGGGCCGTTGACGGGCGCGGCGGTCAACGAAGGCCAGGAAGAGGTCCGGTCACAGGTCGAGTTTCGCTGGGGCCGAAGCAAGGAACTCTCTCCCTGACCAGGGCCTGATGCGCTGGAAACCCGGCTCTCAGATAGTCCAATACGAGATGTTGGGTAGGGGAATCGGCCTCGCCCGGCCTGTCACGGTCGTCGGTGATGGGCCGGGTCAGATCGTCCTATACTCCCATCCCGGCACCCCGATGGTCACTCGTGGCGTCGACAACTACAGATCGCTCGCGCTGTCCGAGCGGATCGAATTGAGAATGCGAATGCTCGACCCCGGAGTGGGAGAGTTCAGGGAAGCGACGACGCCCGACAATCACGTCCTGACCCTCACGCCGCAGGGTGCCTGGCATTCGGTGATGCTGTTCTGGTCTTCGGAGTGGCGGTTCAAGTTCTGGTACGTCAATCTCCAGTCGCCCATTCGTCGAGTGAGTCACGGAATCCAGGTTCACGATCTGGCACTCGACCTAGTCGTGCAGCCGGACATGTCATGGTCGTGGAAGGACGAGGATGAGTTCGAGCTACTGGCCTCCAGGGGGCTCATCAGCGTCGAACAGGTATCGGCGGTACGAGCAGAGGCAGCCCGAATGGTCAGCAGGATCGAGAGCCTCGCGCCGCCATTCTGCGAGGGATGGGAACATTGGAGGCCCGATCCGAGGTGGCCGGTCCCGCAGCTTCCGAACGACTGGTTCGATCTGCGTAGGCTAGAATCGGCTACATAGTGGCCCGCCTGACCGCACAGAATAGCTTCGTCGCCATTGTCTGGACCGCGATGGCCGCTATAGTTGTCGTCTCCTGTTCCGAAGGGGCGCAGGGCCAGCCTACGGCCGCAGAGCCGAATGACACACAGTCCACCGGCACCGGGGCGACAACAGGCTTGACCTTGGGGGAGAAGCTATTCTCAGAAGTAGTGAGGAACTGGGGTGGAGGAGGGCCAGGAGGTCTGGACTACCGTCCGGACTCTGCTGAGGTCCGTGCGGACTCTGTTCATGAGATCAGCGTGCACGAGACTATCGAGGGCATCACCGTCACTGTGGACCGTGCCTACTTCTACAGCAACAAGGTTGGGATCGAGTTCACAGTTACCGGCTTGCCACAGTCTCCATCCGAAGATTCTCGCGAATTCGGACCCTGGGCTCGAATCATGGACGACAGAGCGAACCGCCTGTTTCGCATGGCCGGCGGCAGCGGAGTGAGAGCGGGCTCGCCACTCGATGGCATGGAGGTTCCCCCGGGCACGGTTAAAGAGGTTATCGCCGTCGACGTTACCGATGTGCAGGCGGACGCATCCGGCATGCGATTGCGGTTTACTGTCAATGTGGACGAGTCTATGCGGGACGGCGATACCGTCCGTGTGATCGGGCCGTATGTCTTTAGCCTGGACCTGCCCTTTGTACCCAGCACACCGACGCAGGAGTCATCCAGGTAAGCAGCGCAGTCGGGGTCTTGGGTGTAAGGTTCAGATTCGGCAGGTCGTCGTCCCTTGGGCAGAAGCGGAGGTAAACCTGCGTGGCAGTAGAAACCCAGCGCAGCGGGCGGCAACTTCCGATGACTGGCTCGAGCTGGGTCGGCTAGAATCGACTTCATAGTGGGTCGCCTGACTGCACAGAATCGCTTTGGCGTCGTTGGCTGGGCCGCAACGGCCATGCTGCTCATGTCTGCCTGTTCCGACGGGGCGCAGGGCCTGCCGAAGAGCGCCGAGGCGACCCCGACTCCGACAGTAGCGGCCGACGTGGTTTCGACACCCGCTCTACCCACACCCGTCCCCACCGCGACAGCCGGGGCCGGCGAGGGTAGGGGAGTGTCCCCTGGTACGGCAGTGCGGGCTACACCGCAGGTGTATCCGAGCCCCGGCAACACCGCCGCCCCCACAGTGGAGTTGCCGTTCGGGATCACCCTGAGGCGGGAGGTCCTCAGTACCGACAACGTCAAGTTCTATCTGGCGCCCGGCTCTCTGTCCGAGTCCAAGCTTCGCGAGTACGCGCCGCATGTCGAGGCCGACCTGACTGAGATCGCCGAGAAGGTGGGCATCGATCTCTCGAGCGCCTTCCCTGGGGAGCTCATCATCACTTTCGTTTCGCCCAGGAGCGGACGTGTGGGCCCAATGGAGCTGGGGCCCGGGCAGTGCCCCGTGCGCGGCCTGGCGATTACAGGGAGGGTGTCGGGCCCGCTCCAAGCTTGGGTAGTCGCCGACGACGAGACGCCGGCGGATCAGGTCATTGCCGTCGCGGCGCACGAGATCGCGCATCACGTTGGATGGGCCAGATTCGGAGGCATCGGCGACAGCCTCCTTGCAGAAGGCCTCGCCACGTGGCTTGCCCAAGAGTCGTGGCTCAAGTGGCATGGGTGGCACTCGCTCGACGAGGCGGTCCGCGGGTTCCGCTCGGCAGGCACATACATCCTGTTCGCCCAGCGGGGCGAAAGCCAGGGTCGAGTTTCCGACGCTGAGTGCCTGGCGAGGCGTGACACCCTATACACGGAGTACGCATCGTTCGTGGGGTTCCTGATCGACAAGTACGGCCTGGACCGGTTCGAGGAGCTGGCAGACACGATTCTCACAGTCACGATTACGGTCAGACCGGCCCCTCCAACGCCGACGCCCGCCCATGCCCTCAGGCCGCCCATGCCCGACTACCAGGCCGTCTACGGTCGGAGCCTGGAGGAGTTGGAGCAGGATTGGCTGCGAAGGTTAGATGCTGACAGCTAGGGGTAAGAGCGGAGGTCGGGACTGACCAGGCCTAGTTAACGCGATAGGCGAAGTGAGAACTCGATGAAGGAGCTCCGAACGGCCGGGAGCATAGTGTTGACTCTCCTGGCGGTACTGGTGATGGCGGGCGGCTGCGTCAATTCGATGACGCGCGTCTTCCAGGCAATGGAGGCGGAGAGGCGGCCGAACGACGCCATCATAACGTTCGTCGTTGCCCTGGTCATGGCCGTGATCCTGATGGTGGCCGCGCGGCGGCTGTCCAGCGGGTCCGAGCAGTAGCAGAGGCTGTCCGACAGGGTTGCGGTCACCCGCAGGTTGGGGGTAAGTGTCCGCCTCCGACTCATCCTCGGGCGCTCTCAAAACAGAAGCTAATAAGAAATAACGGTTTTTGGGCTATATCTCACAGCTTTCTCACTCAGGTTCCTTTACAATCTGGGCTCGGCAACATAGCACAGGGAAGGCTCTGCCCACCCATCCCTGCTAGCCGCCATCCCAGGAGGGAAACAGTGAGAAAGACATTCGTGCTGGTGCTGCTCGGGGCCATAGCCTTCGCATTGCTAGCCATTCCAACGGCCGAGGCGGAGTCCAATCCCCCAACGCCAAGTGACGTGGATGCACCTGCTACCCCGGAGAACGAGACCCTCAGCGAGATGATCCGCCGCGTGCGCCCCAGCGTCGTCGGCGTGTCGGATGGCCTGAACGTATGGGGGACCGGCTTCATCTTCCGCACCGTCGACAAAGGCGCCGACAAGGGCGCGGCCTACGTGATGACCAACTTCCACGTCATCGAGGAGATCGGCGACCTGCGGGTCTGGGTGGGAGACACCGCCTACCAGCGCGCCACTGTCGTTGCAACCGACCCAAGACGTGACCTGGCGATGCTTCGCATCTGCTGCAGCACCAAGTGGACGGCAATCGAATTCAAGGACACCGACGATATGCACGCGGGGGACGAGGTCATAGCCATCGGGTACGCTATGCCCGACATTCTTGGACCCTACAAATTCAGGCCGGGGAGGGACATCGTTCACGGCGCGGCCACGATCACCCGGGGCATCATCTCGGCTTTCCGATACAGCCAGTCTATGGACGCACAGTTGATCCAGCACGATGCTCCGATCAACGGCGGCAATAGCGGAGGTCCCCTGCTCTCCCGCGATGGCAAGGTGGTCGGCGTGAACACCTTTAGGTATGTCAGGGTGGACATAGAAGGCCTCCACTTCGCCCTACTAGAGACCACCGTGCAGGAGAGAATCAGGCTCTGGGACCTCGGGCCTTCGGCGAGCTTCGGGCCGCAGGCCGGAAGTCTGCCGCACGTCGTCGACGAGTACTTCGAGTCCTTCACTCCCGAGTTCGAAGCGACCGGAGACGAGTTCGCCCTCCGTGCGACCTTCTTCAATCCATATGACGGTAGTAGCGCAAACCTGTGGAGCTACGGCTTCAGGTTTGGAGACGGAGGAGGTTCCGACGAATCGTTCATGTACTTCGTAGTGGACTCCCGCGGTCAATGGACCGTCCGTGCTTATCGTGACGGCGAGTACCACGGGATACACGAGGGGCTGGCGCCCCAGCTCTTGATGGGCAGGGGCCAGAAGAATGAGCTGGAGCTGTGGGTCGACGGGCCTTATGCCTGGGTTCGCGTCAACGGCCAGAGGGTCTTGGAGGTCTGGGAGGACGTGGAGTTCCCGGTAGGGGCCATCGACCTGGGCCCGGACCAGTCCCACGAGGGCGAAGTGAGGGTGCTCACGGGGTATTACGTTGGCTCGGAGCGCAGAGGCGCAGTGACCCGGTACGAGGACTTTGCAGGGCTGACGTACGACCATTCACGCTGACAGCCGTGGATTGGGTGACGCGCGCCCGTGGGGCTCATGGGCCCATCTGGCGCGCGGGTCCGGCGAGTACTAGGGGCCGCACCGAAGGGTTGCGGCCCGCACGTATCTGGGCCTAGGTGTCCGCTTCCGCCTCGCTCTCCAGGATTTGGTGAACGAACAGGCTCGTGTCGAAGGCCGGCATGCTCATCAGCTCCAGCGTGCCCCTAGACCCGAACTCGATCGATACCCGGGCCACAGTCTCGTTGTCGGGCGCCTGTATGACGGTCACGAAGTCGTAGGGGCCCATGGTGGCGTACTGGGCGATCACCTTCGCGCCGAAGACCTCGACCTCGCGGTTCACCTCTTCGATCCGCATCGGTCGCTGCTTGACCGTCTTCCTGCCCTCGTCCGTCAGCTTGCCCAGCAGAATGTAAGTTGCCATTGTGTCCTCCGCAGCCGATTCTAGCCGGGCCTCCTGGGGCCGTCAACAAGCTCTGGCCCTCGCTGGGCCGTTCCGAATCCCCTTCACCCCAGCCCTCTCCAGCAAGTGGGGATAGAGGACTTCGGAGAACACCCGGCTTTAGAGGAGTACGCCGGGCAGTGACGTGTGTCTGGCTTCACACGCTATGTTAAGGTATCGGCATGCTCGCAGGCCGCATCATGCAGGGGGCGCTAGTCCTGGCCGTCGCAGCCTCGCTGGCCGGGGCGGCCTTCCTCACCTGGCGCGCCACGGCCGGCGGCGCTGCTCCAATCGAGCTCGTGCTGCCCACGCCCGCTCCGCCGTCCTCGACCGCCGAGATCAAGGTCTACGTCACTGGAGCCGTGGTCATGCCGGGCGTGTACTCGCTGCGAGAGGGCGCAAGGCTTCACGAGCTGGTGGAAGCCGCGAGCGGGGCCAGGTCGGACGCCGACCTCGACGCCATCAACCTGGCGGCCCGCGTGCAGGACGAGGACCACTGGCGCATCCCGGCGCGAGGGGAGACGCCGCTGGCCCATTCGACAGCTTCCCAGGCTGTGTCCCAGGACAGGATCGACCTGAACTCCGCGACGGTAGAGCGGCTTCGCACCCTGCCCAACATCGGCGAAGTGAGGGCACAGGCGATAGTGACGTTCCGTGAGACGAGGGGCCCGTTCACTGGCGTGGACGACCTCCTCCTGGTGTCCGGGATAGGCCCGGAGACACTCGCCGCTTTGCGGGACCTGGTAGAGGCCAGGTGAGGGCCGGCCCTACGTGACCCTGCTCCTGCTGGCCTCCTGCTTCGTTGCAGGGGTCTTCCTTGCGCTGGGGGCCGAAGTACCCCCGGTCGCAGTCGCCCTCCTGGTCGCCTCCGCCGTACTGCTCGCCATGCTCTCGAGGGTACTGCGGAGGAGCGTGTTTCCCTCGGTGCTGCTTCTTGCTGCCACTGGCGGCATCCTGCTGGTCGAGTCCCTGCACACCCTCCCTGGGGACGAGTTGAGGCCCTACCACGACGTACCCTCGAAGGTCGTTGGCATTGTCGCAGACGAACCCTCGGCCGCTGGATCGCTTGTCAGGGTCGTGCTGGAGGTGGAGAGCATCGAAGTCGGTGGGGTACGGACGGGCGCGTCGGGCAGGGTGCTGGTGACGCTCGGAGTCCCTCCGTCCCTCATCGTTGCGAGGGATACGCCTCACATTCGCTACGGCGATCGGCTTCGGCTCACCGGGTCGCTGCTGCCGCCGCCTGATCTCGACGGGTTCGACTACCCGGGTTACCTTGCATCACAGGGCATAGGCACCACGATGTGGCTCCCCGGGGTCGAGCTTGTCGACGAGGGCAACGGCAATTCCGCGATGGGCCTCGTGTACGCCCTGCGCCGTACCCTCGCACGGTCCCTGGCCCGTGCCGTGCCCGAGCCGCAGGCCGCCCTAGGGCAGGCTCTGCTGCTCGGGATGCGCGACGGGTTGCCAGACGAGATGGTGGAGGAGTTCCGCCAGACCGGCACGTCGCACCTGCTCGCCATCTCAGGGATGCACGTCGGAATCCTGCTGGGCATGGCCCTGGCGGCGAGCCAGTGGATGCTGGGACGAAGGCGCCACTACTACCTGCTCGCCCCGCTCGCCCTCATATGGGCATACGCCCTCCTGTCCGGCATGTCGCCGTCCGCGGTTCGCGCCACCATCATGGGTACGGTGTACCTCGCGGCGCTGGCCCTCGGCAGACCCCGGGCCATATTGCCCGCGCTGGGCCTTGCGGCGGCGGTCATGGTTGCCGTCCATCCCATGGTGCTCACCAGTGTTGCGTTCCAGCTAAGCTTCGCGGCGATGGCGGGGATCGCCACCATCGCACGGCCACTGGGCGACCGCCTGATCGCTGTGATGCACCCCGGCTCCGCGAATCGGGGCGAGCCAAGCCCCGTCGCCGGGTTCGTCGCATACTCGACCGCGATGACGGTGGCCGCGACACTGGCTACGCTCCCGCTGGTCGTCCACTACTTCGGGCGGATGCCGCTCGTGGGTGTGCCGGCTACGATGCTGGCGTTGCCGGCGCTTCCGGCCGTGCTGGTCTCCCATGCCGCCGCGGCGTTCGCGGGGGCCGCTGCCGGCTGGCTCGGCGTGCCGTTCGGCTGGGCCGCATGGCTCACTTCGTCGTACGTGATCGCGGTCGCCGACGCCTTCGCAAAGCTGCCGGCCGCGTCCATAGAAATGGGTAGGGCAAGCCCCTACGTGGCCGGATTGAGCTGCGCCGTTCTCGCTGCAGCGTATGTGCTCTCCCGGCGCCCGGAGTGGTTCGCGACGGCCGCTCTGAGTCTGAAGGGCGGGACGTCAGGGATGCCGGGTTCGAGCCTGAGGTGGGGTATGGCCGCGGCGCTGGTCGCGGCGGGCGTGGTGTGGGCGGTCGCGCTGGCGATGCCCGACGGGCGGATGCGCGTGATCTTCGCCGACGTGGGGCAGGGCGATGCGACCCTGATCGTCACGCCCAACGCCCGCAGCGTGCTCGTCGACGGCGGTCCCGACAGGGAAGCCGCCGCGAGGCTGGTTGGCGGGGCGCTGCCATTCTGGGACAGGTCGGTGGACGCCGTTGTGCTGACCCACCCCCACGACGACCACGTGCGTGGGCTCGTCGAGGTCATCGAGCGGTACGACGTGGAGCACATCGTCTACCGCAACCTGGACCACGACGGGGCGGCCTACGACGAGTGGCGCAGGCTGGTGGCGCTTGAGGGCGCAGCGGAGCTCCAGGCCGTACAGGGCGCCCACTTCACCCTCGACGGGGTCCTGTTTGAGGTGCTGTGGCCGCCTCGCGAGCTGCTCTCGGGCACATCGTCCGACCTGAACAACGCCTCGGTCGTGCTGCGTGTATCCTACGGCGCGACCAGCTTTCTTCTCCCTGCGGACATCCACTCCGATGCAGAGGCCAGACTCGTGAAGACCATGTCCATCGACAGCAATGTCCTCAAGGTGCCACACCACGGCAGCAGGACCTCCTCGTCGCCCGCGTTCCTAGACGCGGTGAGTCCGGCTGCCGCCGTAATTTCCGTCGATGCCGAGAGCCTGCACGGTCACCCGCACGCCGAGGTCGTCGCCGCGTTGAAGGCGAGGATGGCTGCGGAGAACGTCATCCTTACGAGCGAAAGTGGTACAGTCGAGTTCGTGAGCGACGGCCGCAGCCTGACGGTCAGCAAGGAGAGGTAGCCCAGCCGTGAATAGGACCGTACGCATGGTGCTGCTATGTGCGGTTGCCGTCGCCGTCCTGGGCTGTGTCCGGCACGGCGGGCAGATGGATGACGAGCCTCCGGCGACGGTCGCTCCAACAACTGCCGCGGCAGCGTCCGATCCCACAGCCGTTCGACCTAGGCCTACCCGGACTCCCCGGCCCTTCTCGATCCAGACGCCGGTCCGCATGTTCGAGGTGAAGCCCTCGCCGACTCCCGAGGTGGTGGTCGCGGACGAGTCCTACGTGGAGGTCGCGAACGACGAGTACTACAATGCCTTCCCCGGGCTCGCCAGGCTGGACGACGGCACCCTCGTCACCGTGTACCGGAAGGGAGTCCTCCACGTCGGGGACAGGGGCTACATCGTGTCGAAGCGGAGCACGGACGGCGGGCAGACCTGGTCGGATGAGATGGTCGTCGCCGACAATCCCAACCTCGACCTGCGCGACCCGAACATTGCGCTGCTATCCGGCGGCGCCCTCATCGTCAACTACTTCCAATACGGCCTCGAGTCGCCCGGCACGGTGCGGAACGGCCTCAGGGTCGTCCACTCGCACGACGGGGGAGAGACCTGGGGCGAGCCCGTGCTGGTCGGCACGGGCTCGTACGTCGCCACGTCCGCGCCCATCCTGGAGCTGCCCAACGGCGACATACTCATCGCCTACTACGGCTCCCACGAAGGGTCCAGGTACGCTACCGCGTATGTCAATCGCTCCGACGACGGCGGGAATTGGTGGGCAGGCGAGACCGTCATCGCCAGCGGGCCCGCCTATGCCAAGCCATTCCAGGAGCCGAACCTGCTGCTCCTCGAGAACGGCGACATCCTGGCGACCATCCGGTCGGACGGCGAGCGCCTGATCATCCACACCAGCGTCAGCAAGGACCGGGGCGAAACGTGGTCCGAGCCAAAGCAGGCGTTCAAGGGGTCGGGAACCCCCAGCGTGACGAGGCTCGCCTCGGGCGGCATCGTCATGATCTACAGGGCGAAGATCGGGCGCAACTACGGGCTCCCGGCCCTCCGGGTGTCGCGCGACGGGGGCCAGACGTGGACCGCCGACCTGGGTGAGACGGTGATCGACAGGAAGGACGGCGACATGATGTACGCGTCTGCCCTCCAGGTGCCCGACGGCCGCATCGCCGTCGTCTACGGCATGGAGGACGGCCGCCGCCGCTCAGAGATCCGCTTCAGGTACCTCCGCGACCTACACGAGTGACCCTGCTGTCCGTTATCGTAGCCGGGTCGTAGGGGCGGGTTTCAAACCCGCCCTCCCGGCAACTAAGCCGGTCTGCCCATGTTGCTGGCGCAATCGAGAATACGTGGCCGCCTGGTGGTCGATGGTATAGCATGACTTCACCCACTTTGATGCCAGGAGAAGCCCACGTGTCACGTTCCGACGGACGAAGACCAGACCAGCTGCGCGAGACCACCATTCAGATCGGTGCCCAGGCGTTCGCCGAAGGCTCCGTGATTATCGAGACCGGGAACACCCGCGTGTTGTGCGCCGCGTCAGTCGAGAACGGCGTGCCGCGCTTCCTCAGGGGATCTGGCCAGGGGTGGGTCACCGCCGAGTACTCCATGCTCCCCCGCGCCACGACCACCCGCACGCCGCGCGAGGGCGGGAGGCCCAGGGGCCGCACCCAGGAGATACAAAGGCTCATCGGCAGGTCGCTCAGGGCTGCCGTCGACATGCAGAGCCTCGGCGAGGTCACGATAACGGTCGACTGCGACGTGCTCCAGGCCGACGGTGGCACTCGCACCGCGGCGATAACCGGCGCGTACGTAGCCCTGTACCAGGCCCTCGACGGCCTCGTGCGTTCGGGCAGGCTTCGCGAAGTCCCGCTCAAGTGGGCCGTCGCGGCAACCAGCGTGGGGGTGATCGACGGCCAGCCCCTCCTCGATCTCGACTACGAGGAGGACTACCGCGCCGAGGTCGACTTCAACGTCGTCATGACCGACCGGGGCGACTTCGTGGAAGTGCAGGGGACAGCCGAGGAGGGCGCGTTCCCCCGCAAGACCCTCGACGAGGTGCTCGCCCTCGCCGAGTCCGGCATCCGCTCCCTGTTCGAGGTACAGCAGGACGCCGTCCGCCAGTTCACGCCCAGGCTCCCGGGCAGCTGAGGCAGCGTCCAGTGGCCATAGAGTACCGCCTGATAACCGAAGACGAGGTGCAGGCCGCCACTGAGGTCCAGTCGTCGGCCTTCGGGGGCCATTTCGAGCCGTCTCGACTTCCGCAGGCGCGCGAGTGGTTCGGGCTGGGGGACTACCTTGGGGCCTTCGACGGCCCGGACCTCGTCGGTGTGACCGAACGCTTCCCTTTCGAGATGACCGTCCCCGGCAGGACCGTGACCACAGCTTGCATCGGCGGCGTGAGCGTCCTGCCTACGCACCGCCGGCGAGGGCTGCTTACCGAGATGATGAAGCGCTGGCTGGCCGATGCCCGCGAACTTGGCCTGCCGGTGTCGACGCTCGGAGCTTCGGAGGCGCCGATCTATGGCCGCTTCGGGTACGGCATCGCGGCGGAGCACGAGGACTGGGAGATCGACCTTCACCGGACGGCCTTCCGGCACGACTACCGGTGGGACGGCTCCCTGAGGATGGTCAAGACCGAGCGCGCCAAGGAGGTGTTTCCCGCGGTCTACCGGAGCGCGACGGCCAATAGAGCCGGCGTGATTCAGCCGCCCAAGCCCTGGTGGGATGACATCTTCGGAGTTTGGTCCGAGGATGAGAACGGTAAGCCTGCCAACTTCTACGTCGAGTACCGGGAGGACGAGGTCGAGGGCTGCGCCATGTACCGCATCAAGGATGGGACCGTCACCGTACACGGTCTCCTCGCCTGCACCCAGTCCGCCGCCGCCGCTCTCTGGAGGTACTGTTTCGACATCGACCTCATGAAGACCGCCAAGGTCTGGGCAAGGCCGGTCGACGATCCCCTTGTCTGGATGCTCCACGATCCGCGGGCGTTGAAGCGTACGCCCCAGGACGCGACGTGGCTCCGGCTCGTAGACGTGCCGAAGGCGCTGTCTTCGAGGAAATACGCGGTTGATGGCGAGATCGTATTCGAGGTGCGCGACGACTTCTGTCCGTGGAACGATGGGGTCTACGAGCTGGCCGGCGGCCCGTCAGGAGCCGTCTGCAGGCCGACGACCAGGAAGGCGGACCTCGCTCTCTCGGTCGACGCCCTGGCCGTACCCTACCTTGGAGGCCCTGCCCTCACGCCCCTCGCCCTCGCAGGCCGCGTCGAGGAGCGCACCCCCGGCGCGCTCTCCCGCGCCGACGCAATGTTCGCCACCCAGTTCAAGCCCTGGTCGCTCATGATGACGTAGGGGCGTACCCCGGCGCACTCCCTCGCGCAAACGCGATGTCGCTGGTGAACGTAGGGGCGGACCCGCGTGTCCGCCCGTCCCGCCTTTCAGTCGCGCCGGTTCCGGTTTGGGGGAACCCCCCGCCTAGACCAGCGAGTCCACCCTGACGGGGCTCCCGGAAGCTGCCGAGCGGTAGCCCGCCTCGAGGAACTCCACTACCCTGGCGCCGAATTCGCCGGGAGCGCGGTTCTCGCCCTCGCCCAGCGCCAGGTCCGCCAACGTCCGGGACGGCAGGTGCGCCGGGTACAGCTCCTCCTCCGAGAGGTCCTCGAACTGCTCCGACGTGCCGTCGTTGTAGTGCGCCTCCAGCCGTCCTCCGGCCATGTCCTGGCGCATGAACCCGCCGCTGCCCGCGTACACGAAGCCCTGGTCGAGCGTCTGGTTGGGACGCATCGCGCCAGTCGAGGCCATCGTCCCTGAGGCGCCGTTGTCCAGCCTGTAGCTGAACGAGTCGACCAGGTCCACGTCCAGGTCGTAGCTCTCCATGTACGCGAAGACCTCCTCGGCCCGCCGCCCGGTGACCCATAGCGCCATGCCCATCGGGTGCGTCACCTGCAGGTGGCCCTGGCCGCCCCCGGCCAGCCTGGGGTCCGAGTAGCTGTCAGGCTCCGGCCCTGTGACCGGAAAGCCGAACGCCTCGGCGTAGTCCTGGGGCCTGCCGCGCAGGTACGACTCGACCCATGAGGTGAATATGCCCGACACGAGCTGCAGCTCGCCGATCCTGCCCGACTGGACGATCTCCCGCGCCGCCTGCGCGTGCCGGGTGAACTGGTACGTATAGCCGACCATCAGGTGCAGCCCGTTGCGCTTCGCCCGGTCGACCAGGTCCCAGGCGTCGGCCGCGGTCAACGTCATCGGCTTCTCGACGAGCACATGGACGCCGGCGTCCAGCGCGTCCCGGGCGACCTCGTAGTGGTACGCGTGCTGCACCGCGATGACGACGCCGTCGACGCCCGCCGCCAGCAGCTCCCGGTGGTCGCCGTAGGTATTGCCAATGTCGTAGTAGTCGGCGGCCGCGGCGGCCTTCTCAGGCTTAACGTCGGCGATGCCCACAAGGTCCGCCTTCTCGTACGCCTTCAGGCTGGGGATGTGGAACTGCGTAGCCCACCACCCCGCACCGATCACGCCCATCCTGGCCTTTGCCATGGTTCTCTCCTCGAACCCTACGCCTTGTAGCAGGCCGCGAGGCGGCCGCCGCCTTTGTCCTCTAGCGGCGGGTGGTCGTTGTTCCGGCAGAAGTCGTCGGCGACGGGGCAGCGGTCGTAGAACCTGCAGCGCGGCGGCGGGTCGACTGGCACGGAGACTGAGCCCCTGATGTCTACCTCGTCCCGGGTGGCCTGAGGGTCGGGCACGGGGACCGCCGACAGCAGGGCCCTGGTGTACGGGTGCGCGGGGTCCTGCAGGACCTGCTCAGTCTCCCCCATTTCCACGATCTTGCCCAGGTACATGACGGCGATCCGGCTGCACATGTACCGCGCGACCGCGAGATCGTGCGTGATGTAGAGGTAGCTGATTCCCAGCCGGTCCGCCAGCTCGTCCATGAGCTGCATGATGCCCGTCCTGATGGAGACGTCCAGCATCGACGTGGGCTCGTCCGCGACCACGAATGACGGGTTCATCACCAGGGCCCTGGCTATCGCGACCCGCTGGCGCTGGCCTCCCGACAGCTCGTGGGGGAACCTGAACAGGAAGGTCGAGGGCGGCGTGAGCCCGACCAGCCCCAGCGTCTCCGAGACTCGCTCGATGTTCTCCAGCGGTCCTCCCATCTTCTGCACCTTGAGCGGCTCGGCGACCGTATCGAATATCGTCCTCCTGGGGTTCATCGACTCGTACGGGTCCTGGAACACCATCTGGGCCCTGCGCCTGAACGCCTTCAGCGGCTTGCCCTTGAGATGGGCGATGTCCTCCAGCTCGCCCGATCCGTCGTCGAACAGGACCTGGCCGCTCGTCGGCTCTGCCAGCCGCACCAGCATTCTGCCGGTCGTAGTCTTGCCGCAGCCCGACTCGCCCACAAGCCCGAGGGTCTCGCCCTCCGCAAGGTCGAAGGAAACGCCGTCCACGGCGTGGACGAAGCTATGGCTGCGCTGGAACCAGCCCGAGGACAGCGGGTAGAGCTTGGATAGGCCCACCGCCCGCACAAGAGCGCGGGCCGAGGATCTGGCAGTGCTTGCGGCGTGGTTCACGTCATCACCCGCCCGGGGGATTCCAGCATACCGCCCAGTGGCCGCCGAGCTGCACGACCGGCGGCTCGGACGTACGGCACTCGTCCGTTGCGTACTCGCATCGTGGGTTGAAGCGGCAGCCGGCCGGCGGGTTGAGCAGGTCCGGCGGCTCCCCCGGCAGCGTCGCCAGGTCGTGCTTCTCGCCCCTGACGCTCGGGAACGCCGACATCAGAGCCCTCGTGTACGGGTGGATGGGCCTGGCGTACACCTCGGCCGTCGGCCCGAACTCCACCAGCTTCCCCGCGTACATCACACCCACAACGTCGCAGACCTCTGCGATCACCGCCATGTCGTGGGAGATGTAGATCATGCTCATATCCAGGGACCGCTGGATGGCCTGCATCTCCCTGAGTATCCGGTCCTGCACGATCACGTCCAGCGCAGTGGTCGGCTCGTCCGCGATCATGATGTCCGGCTCGCAAGCCAGCGCCATCGCGATGATCGCTCGCTGTCTCATGCCGCCGCTGTACTCGTGCGGGTACCTCATTATGAAGCTCGGGTCCAGGCTCACGAGGTCGAACAGCTCCCGCACCCGCTCCATCCCGTCCCGGTCCGCCGTCGAGGAGTGCGCCTCCAGCGCCTCTATGATCTGGTCTCCCACCCTGTAGACGGGGTCGAGCGAGTTCATAGCCGCCTGGAATACCATCGAAATCCTGTCCCACCGGTGGGTCCGCATCTCCTCCTCGCCCAGGGGAGCGAGGTCGACGCCGTTCAGCGAGATGCTCCCCGACACGAGCCTGGCGTTGTCCGGCAGCAGCTTCAGCAGGGTCATGGCGATCGACGACTTGCCGCAGCCCGACTCGCCCACCAGTCCCAGCGATTGCCCGCGCTCCACCGAAAACGACACGCCGTCGACCGCCCGCACGACTCCGGCCCGGGTTGTGTAGTGCATCCTCAGGTCGTCGACTACGAGGACGGGCTCGGTGGTCATCGGCTCCTCAGCCTGGGGTTCACCACCTCGTCCATTGACCGGCCGACAAGGTAGAAGGACGAGCATAGCAGCGTGATCGACAGGCTGGCCGGGAATATCAGCCACCAGTACTCGCCCACCTGCAGCAGGTACCCGGCCGACTCGGTCGTGTGGATCATCAGCCCCCAGCTCATCCGCACGTCCAGGAGCCCGAGGAAGCTCAGCACCGCCTCGGAGAAGATCGCGCTGGTCACAGTGAACATCATGTACAGGAACGAGAGGGGTAGCAGGTTTGGCACGACGTGCACGAAGATGATGTGGAAGGGCCCCCCGCCGGCGTTCCTGGCCGCGTCTATGTATGGCTTCACGACGACCGACAGAGCCTGCGACTTGAGCACCACGCCCGTGCCCCCAAAGCCCGATAAGATGCCTATCAGCAGCGCCAGCTCCAGGTGCTCGACGCCGATCAGCGCGCTCAGGACGATCAGCACGCTGATGGCCGGCATCATGATCATGATGTCGGCCAGCCTCATCAGGATCGTGTCGACGACGCCCCCGAAGTACGCGGAGACCGCGCCCACGGTCGTGCCTATGACGACCGTGACCGTCGCGGCGAGCAGGCCGAGCAGGAACTCCGACCTGGCGCTGAACATAAGCTGGCTGAGGATGTCCCTGCCGAGCGGGTCCGTCCCCAGTGGATGGCTCAGGCTCGGTGGGGCGGGCTGCCGCGTCTCGTCGAAGGCGTAACCCACCACCGGGTCGTAGATCCGCGGCTCCCAGACCGTGTTCATCAGGATGGGGTGCGCCGCGGCCAGCAGGGCATACAGGCCGATTATCACCAGCCCTATCAGCCCGATCCTGGTCCTTATGAACAGCGACCAGTTCTCCCCCAGGCTCCGGGAAGCCAGCCTGAGTCGGACCCGCCAGAGCGCGGCCGGCGCCGCCTGCTGGATGAAGTCCGGCGTCATCAGTAGCGAATCCTGGGGTCGAGATAGGCGTACAGGATGTCCGCGACCAGGTGGGCGACGAGCACGAACATCCCCACGAACACGAACGCGCCCACCGCCAGCGGCAGGTCCTCAGACAGCGCCGCCGAGACCAGCGTCTGCCCCATGCCTGGCCACGAGAATATCGACTCGGTGATTACGCCGCCGTCCACCGCGAACGCGAGGCTGAATATGAAGCTGGTGACGACCGGCAGCAGCGCGTTTCGAGCCACGTGCTTGTCCCGCACGTCGCGCTCGGGAAGCCCCTTCGCCCGCGCGGCCATGACGAAGTCCTCGCGCATCGTCTCCAGCATGCTGTTGCGGGTCAGCAGCATCGTGCCCGCGAAGCTGATCAGTGTCAGGGTCAGCACGGGCAGCACCATGTGACTCACGATGTCCCAGGCGAACACTGCCGTTCCGGACGCGAGCCAGGCGCCGATGACGGCGAGGGACGCGACCACAATGCTGGCAACCCTGACGAGCCGAGCTCTGCTCATCCGTCTCCGTGCCGTGATCACGAACACGGCGAACACGGCGATGGATACCACAAAGGCGGTGATGAGCATCCGGTTGAAGATGGTGTTGGCGTCGACGGGCGCGTCCCGCCACAGGACTGGGTCGAGGAACTTGCCTATCGGGAACCAGCCAGCCTTGAAGGCGAACAGCCAGATCATCATCAGGCCGAACCAGGGAGTGAACACCGTGTATAGCGCCACCCCGCCCACGGTCGACGTGTACTCGAACCATCCTCCCCTGCGCCACGCGAGTACCTTCCCGAGCGCGAATCCGAGGTAGAAGGAGAGCACGGTCGCGGTCATGAACAGGACAACCGTCCTCGGCAGCCGCTCCTTGATGACGTCGGCAACCGACCTCGGATAGTGGCTGAACGAAATGCCGAAGTTCCCCGTGAAGGTGTTCCTGAGGTGGGTCAGGTACTGCTTCCACAGGGGTTCGTTGACGCCGAAAAGGTCCTGCAGCCTCTCCCTGGTCTCGGGAGGCACGTCCGGGTTCAGCGCGTAGAAGTTGCTCACGTCACCCGGCTGCGCGTTGACGATGAAGAACACCAGCGACAGGAACACGAACAGCGTGACGAGTATCTGCGCCGTTCTCTTCAGCAGGTACCTGGCCATCAACCGGTCCCCAGCATCCACTCCCTCTCCCTTGATGGGAGAGGGTTGGGGTGAGGATGAACCGCCAGGACCACGTAATCGTTAGGCTCCCTGGGAAACCCTCGCACAACCCCTGGGTCTGTCACTACTATGAACGAAGTCACCCGGCGCCTCCACCGTCATACCGGCGAAAGCCGCCATCCAGTCCCAGCGCCTTGGATCCCAGTCTACGTTGGACCAACGCGCAACCCATAGCGGCGTCTTCCCGTGGCAGGGTCGAGGCCGACCCCGCCCCAGGTCCCTCGGGGCTCGAGACGACAGGGTGGGTGAGCTATTCTCATAGTAGTGACACTCTTGGCGGGCTACTCAGAGGGCGCCCCTGCCAGGAGCCCTCCTACTTGATCAGCACCGCGTGCTGCATCCCTCCTTGCTGTTCCAGCCCGCCCAGTACTGACGTGTACGGGAACTCGATCCGCGACGGGCGGTACGCGTCCAGCTTCGGCGTCGTGAACAGGGGCACGTAGGGCAGGTCCTCTGCCAGGAATGCCTGGAGCTGGTACACCTTGTCCTGCGCCCCCTCTATCGTAGTTTCGGACAGCAGCCCGAGCGAGAGCTCGTCGAACTGGCTGTTGGCATACCCGCCCCAGTTGTACCCTCCGCCGATCTCGGGCGAATGCCTGCTGTGGAAGAAGTTCTCCAGGTAGTCCGGGAAGATCGACAGACCCCATCCGAGTATCCACATGTCGAGGTCTTCCGCGACAGAGGGGCTGAACAGCGCGTCCACGATCACATTGAATCCCGTCAGGTGGGCGCGCACCGGTATCCCGATGTCGTTCAGCCACCGGTCCACCCATATGGCGAAGGTGGAGCGCATGGGGTCGTATCCGGCGCTAGGAGCCAGCAGCGTCATCTCAGGAACGGGCGAGCCGTCAGGCATCTTCAGTCCCTTACCCTGCTTCGCTACGAAGTTGCCGTCCTCGCTGATCTCCGGCTCCTCCTCGTACGTGAACCCCGCGCTCTTTAGAAGCTCTACGGCCTCGGCAATGCGCTCGCCCCGGCTCAGGCCCTGCCCAAACTTCGGGACGTCCGCGTTGTGCCAGAACTCGTTGCCCTCCGGCACCATCGCGTAGACCGGAATCGCGGCGTCCTGCAGCACCGTCCTCGCCACGAACTCCTTGTCGATTACCGTGGCGACCGCCTGCCTGAACTCCGTTATGTCCATCGGGGCCTTGCGGACGTTGAACCCCATGTAACGCACGCCGTTGTTGGCGTTCGCCGCTATCTGCAGGTCGGGCGTGTTCCTCACCCTGTCCAGGAAGCCCTTTTCCAGCCCCAGGGGATTGAAGACGTAGTCGATGTCACCCTTGGTGAGGGCAAGAATGGCCGCGTCCTGGTTGCCGTAGATGCTGAATATCTCGGACTCCATGTGGGGTCCGACCGTGTACTCCAGGACCTTGTCTCCGGTGGCGTTCCCGAAGTAGGTGGCTGAATACCCTGTCCGGTCATTTGACTCGGAGAAAGCCCCATTTGCGTAGTTGGTAATCACCGTGCCCATGCTGTAGTAGCCGGGATCGGTGTTGTTCTCGTAGAATGCCCCGGGTTCCCACTTGCTGAAGGTGAATCCCCCGAGCGTCGGCTCTCCGTCCGGCACGTGCGCGAACAGCGCTTCCTGCTGCTGCTCGATCTCTCCCGCGGCCTTCACCTCCTCGATGACGGGCGCCCAGTAGTGCTCCGCCATGACGGGCATGAAGCCCAGGCCGAACTGCCACACGCTCAGCCCCGGTGTCTGCGGATTGCCCTCGGCGTCCGTGGTCTTGAAGTACACCTTCAGCGTATGGCTGTCGAGTGCCTCCACTCGCTCCAGGAACGCCTTGTCGACCACCGACGCCCAGTTGGACGAGAGCTGCAGGTCGAGCACCGTGTTGACGGTGAACAGGAAGTCGCCGGAGTCCAGCTCATGCCCGTCGCTCCACATCACGCCGGTCCTGAGCGGTACCTCGGCCGTCCAGAACTCGCCGTCGGAGACGGTCTCCTTCGTCAGGTCGGTAGGGAAGTCGTCCGCCAGCCCCGGGACCCAGTCGAACCGCTGGTCGGAGTACCCGTACATCGAACCCGAGTGGCCGTTCAGGACGTACCCTGTCCATACTGACCCGGCAGGTCCGCCGTAGTAGTTCCAGAAGTTCCTGGAGATGGGCTCCTCGAAGATTCCCATCTGGTAGATCGGAGGCCCCGCCGTAATCTCCGGCTCCGGGGTGGGAGGCGCCTCCTTGACTACCTCGACGATCTTCTCGACCACCTTCTCGACGGGGACTTCCTTGACGACCTCCTTCTCCACAACTTTCTCTACGACCTTCTCGACAGGGACCTCCTTGATGACCTCTACCTCTTTGACGATGGTGACGGGCTCCGCTTCCTGAGAACACGCCGCAAGCGCAACGACCAACAGGACCGACAGAATCAGGATCGAGAATCGTACCTTTGTGGTCTTGTTCATCTCCCAACCTCCTCACTCTCGCTGCCAGGGGCAGTTCACTGCTGGTGACAGTTTAACCCACTGCGGGGGTCTGCGCCTTAGTTCAGCCTTCCGATACGTTTCTCGTCTGAAGTCAGGGCAGATGTTGGAGGATTCGTTCTACCAGTGTCGCCCAGGGGCGAGGATTGACGATCGGTAGCCCGCGCTTGGTGGCCGCACTCAATAGCCACTGACCATGAAGCCACTTGGCATGAGCCTCGTTGCGAAGCTGTTCCTCGGTTCTGTCGGAGATGGCCCGGGAACGTGCCAGCATGTTGGTCAGGATTTCCGTCTCCTCGGGTTCAATGAGGAAGACGGCCCTTACCGATTCACTCCGCTCGACCACCGGCGGTCTGAGCAGCAGGGACGGCAGTATCCCGTCCCACTCGATCACTACTGGCAGCGACAGGTCCACATGGTGTTCGATGATGCCCTCGAGGGCTGGCGACAACGCCTCACGGAAGGCTGGTTGTGGCTACTCGGGGGGAACGCCTCTGTCCTGACGGTGATGTCTCTTCACTTGGTCGGAGACGGGCTGCGGGACGCGATGGATCCCCGCAGCAAGAAAGATGACCTCCACGATTGGACGCGGCCAGCGTAGAATGACGGAAGCTTCGAGGGTGGAGCGACATGGGGTATCGAATTCAAGGAAGCCGGACGGCCCAGCTGACTGGGGCGCGGCGGCGTGATGGCTGCTTCCAAGGGTCACAACAGCACAACTCGCCGGGGAAGGACTTCCGCCGTTGCGGGAATGACGGAGTGAGGATTTGGGACGGGGGCGCTGATCTAGCCTGGGCATTCAGGCCTGCTACACGCACCGCCGGGTCGAAGTTCTTGGGCCAAAAGGAGGCTGATCTTGACGGCACTTAGGGAGGAAACCCGAGCAAAGACCATGCGCCAGCTGAACACCGGCGTCCTACCGGACTGCACTCGAGAGGAGTTCGATCGTCGCCTGCGTCGCCTGCGTGAAGAGATGGCCCGCACCGGTGTCGATGGACTTCTGCTTACCCAGGAGAGCAACGTGCGCTATGCCACTGGCTGGTACGAGGTGTGCTGGATTATACAGGCCTACTTCTGGATGGCCTTCATCCCACGGGACGAGGATCTGCCGCCAGTGCTGATAATCCCTAGTGGCGGGCATAACCAGACCCAGGCAAGCTGGATCGAGACGCTGGCCGTGTGGGAATACCCGGTCGGTTTCTACACCGGCAACGTCGGCGGGGCGACGGTGGATGCCGTGGTCGACCTGGTGAAAGACCTGGGGCTGAGCGAGTCCCACATAGCCACTGAGATGGGCGCCCACTTCCGCATGGGAATGTCCGTGGAAATGTTCGACTCGCTCCGAGCCGCCCTGCCCGGGGCCAGCTGGAGCGACTGCGGAGGGGTTATCTGGCCCGTGCGCAGCGTCAAGTCCGATGAAGAGGTGCGGCGGCTTCGGGAGTCGGTGCGCATATCCTGCCTTGGAATCCAGGCCGGCTTCGAGGCCATCCGCGATGGGATATCCGAGCGCGAGGTTGCCAGCATCATGTCCCAGGAGATGCACGCCCAGGGCGGCAGCGAGATCCGGTCACTGATCCTGTACGCCGGGCCGGACCGCGCCCTGTGGGCAGATTCCATCCCGCGGCGTGAGATGATAATTCGTCCCGGCAGCCTCATCCAGTTCGACGGAGGCGGCACGTACGAAGGATACTTCACTGACATCAAGCGCTTTGCCTCTCTGGGTCAGCCGACCGCCGACCAACAGCGGTACTACGATCTGGCGCGGGCCTCCCAGCAGGCCGCAATCGACGCGGTGGCCCCTGGAGTGCCATATTGCGAGGTGTACCATGCCTCCCAGCGCGTGCTCCGCGACGCGGGATACGGCGACTTCGTCGACTGGTGCATGAGTGCTGGCCTGTCCGCCATAGGTCACAATGTGGGGCTCGACATTCATGAGATGCCAGGCATCTCTTCCAGCACGGATGAGGTCCTGCAGCCTAACCAGGTCATCTCCATCGAGCCGTACTTCTTCCACCACGGCCGCTTCCCCATCTCGGAGGTGAAGAACAAGTACGGCTTGGAGGACATGGTGCTTGTCACAGAGACCGGCCACGAGGTGCTGTCCCCGGACTCGATGCTAAGCCGCGACATCTGGGTGGCCTGAGTCCGCCGCATGATCGTGCGTCTAGACACAACTGTGGGCGGGCATCGCTCCAATACATTCTTGATAGGATCACACGGTAACAGACGCTGCAAGACGGCTACGGACACCCTTACGGACACGACTTGGGGAACATCGCTCGCCCTGAGTGTTTGGTGGCTGCCCGGCCAGGATTCGAACCTGGGTCTGAGGATCCAAAGTCCTTCGTGCTACCACTACACCACCGGGCAGGGTGGAGACTACGCGTCCTCGCGGCGCTCCGTCGCACGTGCCAGGAGCGCCTGGGCCCTAAGGGCCGCTTGGTAGAAGTTTATCGACCAGCCGATGCCAAGGACCGGCGGCGTAAACAGCCTGGGGTCGTCCGGGTTCCACAGGCGGTCCCGCAGCCGGTCAGACGTCGGCGCGCGAAACTCGTAGGGCACCTCCAGGATTCGCCCGCTCGGCTGCCTCGTGCGCATCGCGTACACGAACGCGGCGACCGTCGCGGCCGTGAATAGTATCTGCAAGACGTGACTCAGGCGCATCGTGTCGAGATTGGCTCCTTACTGTGCTCCTTCAATTCTACATCCCGCGAGGCCCGGTTTGCGAGTAAGCCTCTGCGCGAGGGCTGACATGATGACGGGAGACGTGGTGTTGTCCCCCATAAGGCCGCCTGGAAATCCGGCGGCCCGCAGATGGATTTGAACGCGGCGGTATGCTATTCTCCCAGTCGCTTTCAGCAATCGCGAAGGGAGCCGCATGGACACATACCGACCGGTACCCGGTACCCCCATAGAAGACCTCGACACGCCCTGCCTGCTCGTGGACCTCGACGCTGTCGAGCATAACTTCCGGCAGGTGGCTGAGACCTACCGCGACAGCCACGTCAAGATGCGCCAGCACACCAAGAACACCAAGAGCCCACTGCTCGCGAAGATGCAGATCGAGGCCGGCGGCACCGTCGGCGGTGTATGCACCGCCAAGCTCTCCGAGGCCGAGGTGATGTTCGAGGGCGGTGTCACGGACGTGCTGATCCCCAACCAGGTCACGCACAAGGACAAGATCGCCAGGATGTGCGCCCTGGCCAAGCGCGGCACCATCAAGGTCTGCGTCGACAACCTCGACAACGTGCAGACCATCTCCGAGATCGCGGACGCATACGGCGTGACGATCGGCGTCCTTATCGAGGTCGACACCCAGATGGGCCGGGGCGGCGTCAGGAGCGCCGAGCAGGGCGTGGCCATCGCCAAGCTGGCTGACTCGCTCCCCGGCGTCGAGTTCCGGGGTGTGATGAGCCACCAGAGCCTGTCGGAATTCACCACCCACGAGGACCGCTTTGAAGTGGGCCGCGAGACCATCCAGACCTGTGTCGACGTGGGCAACGCAATCAAGGCCGAGGGCATCGACGTGCCGGAGGTCTCGAGCGGCGAGACCTTCACTATCGACGTCGCCAAGGAGATTCCGGAAGTGACGGAGGTGGAGGGCGGTACCTACGCCCTCGGCGGTACCATGTACCACTACATGGAGGACTACCTCATCGCGAACAAGGTCCTGAGCACAGTCATCAGCACGCCGAGGGCCGGAGTCGCTGTCGCGGACGCCGGGATGCTGGCCCTTTCCGTACGTGGCGCAAACCACGTCGAAGGCATGCCGGGCGTGACGATCGAGGAGGTCCAGGACGACCACATTGTCCTTAACACCGGCGACGACACCACCCTCCAGGTCGGCGACAAGATAAACATCATCCCGTCCTACCAGGACATGCTGGTCAACCGCTGGGACCAGTACATAGCCGTCCGAAACGGGATTGTGGAGCAGGTCTGGGACATACCCGGCAGGGGCTGCACGCAGTAGGTATCGGGCCCACGCAGCATTCAGGCAGTCCGCCGCCTTGTCCTTGACGCAGGGTAGAGGAGGACTGCGATGTCGGCTCCTGAAAAGCTTGCGATACACGGTGGCGAGCCCCTGCGGGCGGGGCCCTTCGGACCGCGCTGGTTCTTCGGCGAGGAGGAGAAGCGCCACCTCGCCGATGTGATCGACGAGGCAGCTGAGCCCGCCGACACGCCCGACCGGCAGCGATGGAGGTCGCGCACCAAGGTCAACGCCTTCTGCAGCGCCATCGCCGAGCGCCATGGAGTGGGCTTTGCTGTGCCGACCAACTCGGCCACCTCCGCCATTCACACGGCCATTGCGGCCATCAATCCCGAGCCCGGCGACGAGGTGATCACCACTCCCGTCACCGACACGGGCGGCATCCTGGGCATCATGCTCCAGAACTGCATCCCGGTGTTCGCCGACTCCGACCGCGATACCTTCAACATCGACCCCGACGACATCGACAGGCGCATCACCGAGCGGACCCGCGCTATCATCGCCACCCACCTCCACGGCAACCCCTGTGACATGGGCGCCATCATGGAGATCGGCCGCATGCACGACATCCCCGTCATCGAGGACTGCGCCCAGGCACACCTGGCCCAGCACCAGGGCCAGCTCGTGGGGACCATCGGCGACATGGGCATCCTGTCCTTCGGCGGCAAGACGCTGACCACGGGTGCCGGCGGCATGCTCATGACCGACAACGAGGAGTACGCCATGCGCGCCTCCAACTTCGTGCGCAAGGGCTCCGAGAACGCCATCCCGTTCCGCAGCTCCCACGCTCCCGAGCCGGAGCCGGTCGAGACGAGGGCTACGCGGCCTTCCTGGGCACCACCTACGGCATGACCGACCTCGAGGCTGCCGTGGGCCTGGCCCAGTACGACCGGTGGGACGACGCCACCGAGGTGCGGCTTCGCACGGCCGAGATACTGAATGAGGTGGTGCCGCACCTGCCGGGATTCCGGGTTCAGCAGGTGCGCCCAGGCGACGTCAACACCTACTACGTCTATGCCTACAGGATCGACCCGGAGGCTGCGGGCGTCTCCTCCGCCGATTTCGCCGCCGCCGTGAATGCCGAAGGCATTTCCGACTGCAACGGGCCCTATATCGAGGGGCGGGCGCTCCACACGTACCCGATGTTCACGGAGGGAAATACCTATGGCGAGTCGCGCTTCCCCTTCGTCGACGAGCAGGGCAACCGGCGCATCGACTACTCCAAGGTCAGCCTCCCCGTCATAGAACGCGAGCTGCCAAACTCGGGCTCTATCCTCTTCCGCAACTCCTACACCGAGGAGGACGCCCGCGACATAGCAGCCGCGATGAAAAGGGTGTCGGACTACTACTCCGCACGGCGGTAGCTATCTGAACCTGAAGGCGTAGAGGTCCGCGTCGTTGAGGGCGAACCGGAGCCTCACGGGACTGCCGGCCAGCCTGCCCACATCGCCGCCCTGCTGCCACCTGACGGCCCCCTCGATCTCGTCGGCGAACATCTCCGGGCAGTCGCCGAGCCCGTAGCCGGGGATAGCGTTCCCCTTACCGTCCTGGATCTCCACCCTCACCGTGCCGACGGCGGACGTAGAGTAGTTCAGCTCCAGCTCGTCGCCCTCGAAGATGAAGGGCTCCGTCGTGAGCTCGCCTCCCGCATAGCCCGCGTTCACTGACACGAAACCGTCGGGCCTCAGCGTGTACCGCCGTATGTGGACGCCCGGCGTCTTGATGTTCTCGGTGACGTACATCGTCAGCTCGGTCGGCGAGGTCTGGTAGATGCCGTGCTGGAGGTAGATGCCGCGCTCGTGCCAGTTCCTCTTGTCCAGCCCGGGCCGCATGAACGCCTCCATAAAGCTCCTGTCCCAGTGGACCCCGTCGCGGCTCGACATGAACACGATGTCGTTGACCCCCGGGCCGTCGTACCAGTCGGGGTCGGGCGTCCTGTGCGCCACGTATCTGGAGGGGAACATCAGGTAGGTACCGGGCGCCCTGTCGTATGCCCAGCACTCGTTCGTATAGAGGTGCTCGTAGGGAGTCTCGCCCGTGTCGATGCTTCTGAGCGGCGTCCAAGTGCGGAAGTCGTCTGAGGTGGCGTATCGTATCCACCGGACGCCCCCAAAGAACTCCCGGCCCTTTTGGCCCCTGACCGACTCTAGGTCGACGGACGCGGGGTCCACGCCGGGGTCGTTGCCGGCGATCCCGCGGGTGTAGCCCCGGTACTGGCCGGTCCACTCGTCCCAGAAAAATAGGTTCTTGGTGTCGAAGGGCCAGCCCGTCAGGATCGGCTCCTCGTACAGCTGGCGCCAGTTGATGCCGTCGGGCGATCCCATCGCGTAGATCGCTGACTTCTCCCGTCGCCCCATCGACCTGAAACCCTTGAAGCGTTCGCTCTCCTTAGCATCGGGGTTCGCGTCGATGTTCGCGTACCCGGGATTCGTCGAGAACAGGTTGTTCTCCCGCGACCCCTCGAACTCCTCCTGGCGCAGGAACGGCTTGGTCCAGTTGATGCCGTCCTCGCTCTCGGCGTAGGCCTTGCGGAGGTAGTTGACCCCGGCAACGCCGATCACCCGGGCGTCGTCGCACGCGTACCACATCCGGTACTTCTCGCCGTCGAAGGCCGTCGTCGAGGTGCCGACGTAACCGGCCTCCCACGGGTAGTCCTTCACGATCACCGGGTCGCGCCGGTCCGGCTCATGCAGCCGCCGTATGATCCCCTCGGACTCCGCGATCCAGAAGTCGTCCACGAACAACTGCCGGTCGGTTCCTATGTTGCGAATGTCATCGGTCATGCCTTACTCCCGGCGTGAGTTACCCCCTCTCCCTCGACGGGAGAGGGTTGGGGTGAGGGTGAGTTACCCCCTCTCCCTCGACGGGAGAGGGCTGGGGTGAGGGTGAGTTACCCCCTCTCCCTCGACGGGAGAGGGTTGGGGTGAGGGTGAAGTCCCCGGCACCACAGTCCGCCACACCGCTAGTGGTCCGTCGCAAACTGCCAGTTCACCCCAAACTTGTCCGTACACATCCCGAAGTAAGACCCCCAGAACATGTCAGCCGGCGGCATGATCACCGCCCCGTCCTCCGATATCTTGGCAAACAACTCGTCCGTCTCCTCCCTGCTCTTGGCCGAGTAGGAGACCGAGAAGTTGTTGCCCTGCTTGAACGGCGGCCCGAAGTGGGCCGAGGTGTCGCTGCCCATCAACACGCTCGAGCCTATCCGGTACGACACGTGCATGATCCTGTCGCGCTCGTCCTCCGGCATGCCCATGTCCGGCGGACCTTCCCCGAACGTGTTGATGACGTCGAAGTCGCCCCCGAACACAGACCGGTAAAACTCGAACGCCTCCCGGCAGTCCCCGTCGAAATTGAGATAGATAGTAAGCGTCACGCGGTTCTCCTTTGTCGTAGCCTTGCGCCCAATTGTACAAGATGGCCTGACGACCTCTAAGTCGTGCGGACAGTCGCTAAATCAGGGATCGCGACGCAGCCTGGACTGTGCATCGAGACCTTCGACCGATCTGGAGATCTCCGCCAGCCGGTTCGCGTCCGCGGGGTGGTTCCCGTAGAAGGCCCGGTCGAAGGCGTGTGTGACCGCCGCGACTATATCGTTTGGGAACAGGCGGGAGAGCGGTCCGCGGTGCTCCTGGGTCGTCTGGTGAGGCAGGCGGGCAACGCCGCGCCTCTCGGCCGCGTCGAGCATCTGGTAATAGAGGCGCATCGGCTCGACTATCCCGGGCGGGCCGTCGGGCAGCGGCATCTGCTCCCGCTTCCGCCGCCGGGCCCAGCGCCCCCCGAGCTTCGACAGGAGCTCTCCCAGGTCCGACAGCGGGTCGGCGTCTTCCCGCACCGATTCTCGGTCCGGCCCCTCCTTGCCGTCGGGGGGCTTCAGCATGCGCCTGTACGCGCGGCTGAACAGGAACACGGCCACGACCAGGGTTATTGCACCAAGTATGGAGATGACCCCCCACTCGATGATCTGCAGCAGTAGGGCGTAGCCGGTCTGCACGCCCTCCTCGGCGAGCTCGGCCTCCTCGTTTGCGGCCAGCTGGACTCCTTCCCGGACCTCCTCTACCGTGATCTCCGACTGCTGAAACGCCTCCGGGTCGAAGGGCCTGCTGAAGAACTTCAGTAACCCTGCCATTGCCAGGTTGAGCAGGGTCGCTATGGGTGCGACGATGGCCCAGAACACGACCGTCGCGACCTTTTCCAGCAGCGACGAGGCGGGCCCGGAGATGCCGGACAGGACCCCCCGGCTCACGAGGCTGAACGCTATCCCCAGTGTCAGGACGATGGACACAGGACCGAGCAGGACGCTCTGCCAGCCTCCCTTCTTCGATGTCCTGTGGGCTCCCTCCTGCAGGCGGTGCAAGCCCAGACCGCTCAGCCCGGCCGCGAAGAAGACGAAGATGCGGGCCGCCGTGTCGAGGTCCGCTTCGTGGGCGATGTCGACGAGGGCTGCGAAGGCGAGCGCCACTGCGCCGAACCCCATCGTGTACTTCAGGCTGTCGTTCAGCAGCTCGGCGGATGCCAGCTTGGCTCCCCGCCACCAGGCGATTATCCCCAGGGCGAAGCCTATCCCGGCGGCGAGCCTGTATCCGCCTCCTCCATCCCCCACTATGACTGTCCATAGCCATCCGGGATCGACCGACCGGCCCTCGCCCAGCTGGGCGGCCGCTGCCGCGTAGATGAACGCCAGGCCGATCGGTATCCTGAACCTGTACGCCCGGGTGATCCATTGGTTCGTCGATGGGTTCAGGTAGGTGATGGCGAGCGATACTCCCATGATGATGAGCACGGCGGGCCAGGACAGGGCGGCGCCGGGCGCGTCGGACGCCAGCCCGATGATCGAGTACAGGGCAGACAGCCATGCGCTCTCCGCTACCACGGTGGCTGCGAGAATCCACCTGGCGCTGGAGGCGGGTAACCGTGGGGGCTGGCTACTGGGAGGCATCGTCTTCCGAAGCCCTTGGCTGGGAGCCGGGTACGGGCGTGCCGGTGGTGATGCTCTTCAACGTGGCCGACATCTCCTCGATCTGGTCCCGGTCGGCCGGGTGGTTCCCATAGCACGCGCGGATGAACGCATCGGTCGCTCTCGACACAAGCCCTCTAGGAAATAGGTCGGCGAGGGTGTCCTCGTATTCGTGGGGTGTCTGGTGGTCGTGGCGGCCCCGCCCCTTCTGCTGCGCCGCCGTCAGCATGTCGTAGTACAGCACCAGCGCGTCGACCACGCCCGGGGGGCCATCGGGTATTCGGAACCCAGGGCTGGCCCTCCTCGGCCCGACCCAGCTCGGTATCAGCCGCAGGAGCAGCCTGCCCACGTCCGACGTCAGGTCAGAGTCCTCCCTGAGGGAGTCCCGCTGCCCCAGCGTGGACTTCGGGCCCCGCGCCAGCAGCTTGCGCAGAAAGCGGTAGAGCACGTAGAGCAGGATCATCACTACGATCGCCAGCACAACCCACTCGATTAGCTGTATCACGAAGGCCAGGAGCTCCCCGCTCTCCTCTTCTGCCTGCTCCGCCGCCTCGGCGCGCTCCGCTGCCGTCGCCTGCAGCCGCCTGTTCGACTCGCTGTCTCGCAGGCCGCCGAATGCCGCCTCGAAGATGCCCAGGACCGCCTCTACGAACACGGTCCATGCTGTCGAAATCGGGATGATCAGGCCCCAGAACGCCCCCGTCACGACCGTGTCCAGCAGGGACAGTGCGGGGCGCGACAGCACCGACAGCATGTCCCGTTGCAGGAAGCTGAAGATCAGCCCCACCCCGATCACCGAGGCAACTACGCCTCCTATGACCCTGGGCCACGCCCGCTTCTCCTCCGACTGCTTCGACTCCGGCAGCAGGTGGCCGACGCTGAGCCCTCCCAGTCCTGCCCCGAAGAACAGGAAGATCATCGGGAACGTGTTGAGCCGCGCCGGGTGGAGGATGTCGACGGTCACCGCCAGGAACAGGCAGAATACGCCCAGCCTGAAGCTGAAGTTCAGGCTCTCGATGGGGAACTCCTTCCAGGCAAGGCTTCCGCCCCGCCACCACAGCACCGCCCCGGCAAGCAGTCCCGCCAGGGCGGCGAGCCTATAGTGCTGGGGGGTCTCTTCGGCGAACACGAGGCTGGGCCACGCGAAGTCGAACCCGCCCTCCGCCCCGGTCACGTTCGACGCGATCATCAGGTAGGCGACGGCCAGTCCGACGGCCAGCCGCACGAGGTACGTGAGCTCTTCCGACAGGCCTCCCACCGGTCTGAAGTATGCCAGTGCCGCCGCGACGCCCGTCGCCGCAACGAACAGGGTCCAGCCGGTTGGGCCACCGAGCCACGCGAGAGCCACCACGCCGCCTCCGGCTGCCGCCGCGGCCGTGACGTACGATGGCGTCAGCCTCGAGACCAGCAGAGCAGCGCCCAGAGTGATCAGGACCGTGGGCCAGCGCATGGGGCTGGCGTCCAGTCCCAGAATCGCTCCCAGGACCCCCAGCGACGCGAATATCCAGGCGCTCTCGACCACGACCGTGGCCGCGAGGACCCACCTATCCTGCGACCGGCTCACCTGCTGCCTCCAGCTCGTCCATGTACGGCCTCAGCTCGTGTACGACGATGCCGTCGTGCAGGGCAGGGCACTCGCCCTCGCCAACGTATAGCACCACGATCCTGAAGCCCTGCTCCCGCACCGCGCCCAGTGTGGCAACGAACTCGTCGTGGATGAAGCTGCTGCACACCACCAGCGTCGCGCCCAGGGGGAACCTGCGCACGTACTCCAGGAGCTGCTTCGACATTGGCGCGAGTGCGTACGTGCGGATTGTAGCCAGCGAGCCGAGTATCGTTCCAAGGTGCTCGCGCCCACGGCTGGGCGGCACGGTCATCGGCTTGTTCGCCGTGATGGGCATGTCGTTGCTGAACAGCCCGACCCCGTACCTCTGGTCGGTGGCGAAAGCTGCCACCGAGGCCGCTGCAGTGATCACGCGCTCCAGGTTCTCCGGGTCGTATGAGTCCCAGTGCGGAGCGGCCGTGTCCACGGCGACCACGATGACCACCGTGTAGGTTGAGCTGGGCTCGTAGACGCGGACCTGCAGCGCTCCACTCCTCGCCGTGGCCTTCCAGTCTATCGACTTCAGAGGGTCGCCCAGGACGTATTCGCGGATGCCGGCCGGTCTGGATAGGTCGGCGAATATCGGCAGGCCCTTCCGCACGTCGCCTAGGGGCCTGGCGGCGGGTATGCCCAGGTCGTGCAGGGGGAATATCGGCGGGTACACCGTCACGGTGTCGTCGTCCATGTTCCTAGCCCTGCTCCGGAGGAAGCCGAAAGGGTCGCCGCTCTCGATGCGCGCGGGCCCGATCCTGTGCAGCCCCCGCCGCCCTCCCTTGAGCCTGTACCTCCACCTGATCCGCTCGTACCAGGCCATCGACGTGGAGTGCTCCAAGGTCTGGATGTTCGGCTTCACGTTCGAGGCAACATCCCCACTGATGACGTGGAGGTCGTCCGGCACCTCGTCCTCCACGTTGATCCACGCGAGGGGAATAGGCTTGCGGTTGGTCAGCGCCAGGGTCATCGTGACCTCTTCATTCAGAAAGACCCGGCGCTCCGACAGGTCACGCTCGTACGTTACGTCCTCCAGTGACAGGCGGTTCCAGATCAGCGAGATTGCGCCCGCCGCTATTCCCATCACCCCGAAGGCAATGACCAGTCCCTGGCCCATGAAGATGCCCACGGCTACGATGATGATGAAGAAGGCGATCCAGATGTCGTGCCAGAAGTGCCCTGACAGGAGAGAGCGTCTCATCGGCGCTTTCCTGGCGGTCTCGTCCGGGCCCGCGTCCGTTCCATGAGCGCTGCCCCGCCGCTACTTGCTGATGGGTACGGGCGCTTCGGCGAGGATCTCTTCCAGTACCTGCTCCGCTGTCGCGCCCCGGAGCCGCGCCGTGGAGCTCAGTATCATGCGGTGCGACAGTACCGACGGCGCCAGCTGCTTTATGTCGTCCGGGATCACGAAGTCCCGCCCGTCGACGGCCGCCCGCGCCTGGGCCGTCTTGTAGAGGGCGAGCCCCGCCCTGGGACTTGCGCCTAGCGAGATGCCGTCGTGGCTCCTCGTCCTGTTGATGATGTCGACGATGTATGAACGTATGGGGGTGTCGATCTTGACCGTTGGAGGGATCTCCTGGGCCCGTCGCACGTCTTCAGCGCCCGCGACCGCCTCCAGCTCGGGGAGATCCGAGCTCCGCTCGAAGCGCAGGTATATCTCACCCTCCTCGTGGGGCGTGGGGTACCCGATCAGCACCCGCACCATGAACCGGTCCAGCTGCGCCTCCGGAAGCGGGAAGGTGCCCTCCAGCTCTACGGGGTTCTGGGTAGCGATGACCAGGAACGGCTCCGGCAGGGGCATCGTCACCCCCTCGATGGTCGCCTGGGTCTCCTGCATTGCTTCCAGGAGCGCCGACTGCGTGCGCGGCGTCGCCCTGTTTATCTCGTCCGCTAGGATCACCTGGCTGAAGATCGGTCCTGCCCTGAACTCGAACTCGGAGGACTTCTGGTTGAAGTAGTTCACCCCGAGGACATCGCCGGGCATCAGGTCCGGCGTGAACTGGATCCGCTTGAAGCTGCAGCCGAGCGACGCGGCCAGCGCCTTCCCCAGGGTCGTCTTGCCGATGCCCGGCACGTCCTCGACGAGGATGTGCCCCCGGCAGAGCAGGGCGACCAGCGCCAGGTTGATCGCCTCGTCCTTGCCGACGATCACCCGCTGGACGTTCTCTCGAATCCTGGCCGCCAGGTCGCGGACCTCATCGACCGTTCCATTCACCTGTGTCACTTGGACTCCTTCGAACTAAGGCTGGATGCAGGCTTGGCCCGCCCGACTATAACAGGTATACGCCGGCTCCCGCTCGGCGGATGGGCCGTTTGGAGCTTCCCCTGCGCCGTATGGGCGCGTTTCAGACCCGACCTGCCCACGTCCGGCTGCGATTGACCGCTGCGATCACTGGAAAGAGTCTTGTCTTTTCTGAGCCAGGCCTGCAGGTCAGGAGCCGCGCCGCAGGACACGGCCCCCGCGCGACTGGGTGTGCTCGCCGTTGGCGATGATCGCGTGGCCGTTCACCAGGACGTGCGACATCCCCTCCGAGAGCCGGTGCGGGTCCTCGAAGGTCGAGTGGTCGATGACGGTGGCCGGATCGAACACCGCCACGTCCGCGACCAGCCCTTCCTCGATCCGCCCCCTGTCCTCAATCCTCAGACGCTCGGCGGGCATTTCCGTCATCTTGTATACGGCCGCCTCGAGCGACATCAGCGACGCGTCCCGAACGTACCGCCCCAGGATGCGCGGGTAAGTGCCGTAGAAGCGCGGGTGCGGCTTGTCGCTCGCGTAGACGCCCGTCGGCGAGATGGCGTTGCCGTCCGAGCCTATCATCGCGAGCGGGTGGGTCAGGAAGTAGCGCACGTCGCTCTCCACCCGGTTGTGTGCCACGCATCCGACCTGGTTGTCCTCCTCGTCCATCAGCGCTAGGAATGTCTCCAGGGGGTCCTCGCCCCGCTCCGCCGCTATCTCCTCCACGCTCTTGCCGACCAAACCCTGGTTCCTCTCCGACTGCACGTACGAGATGACTATGCTGTCCAGCTTCCACGGCAGCCCGCCGAAGTGGCCGTTCTCCCGCATGTCATCGAGGGCCCTGCGCCGCTGGACCGGGTCGCGCAGCCGGGCTACAAGTGCTCTGTCGCCGCCTTCCTGCAGCCACTGGGGCGCGCTCTGTGACAGGTGGGAGCCTGCCGCCGTGTATGGGTACACGTCATACGTCGCGTCTAGTCCTTCCGCCCGCGCCTGCTCGATGACGCCGGTCATGCGCTCGCCCTCGCCGTATGCGCGTGGATCTATGATCGCCATGTGCGAGTACTGCACCGGCACCCCCGCTCGCCGCCCGATCTCCATCGCCTCCTCTATACAGCCTACGTGGTTGCCCGCCCACACCCGCGCGTGGGTAGCGTAAAAGGCCCCGTCGTACTGGGAGAAGGACTCCGCCAGCGCGACGATCTCGTCCGTGTCGGCGTACATCGACGGCGAGATGGTGAGCCCCGTGGACATGCTGAATGCGCCCTGCTCTACGGACTCCGCGGTCAGCCTGCGCATTTCAGCCAGCTCGTCCGGGGTGGGCGCACGTGAGTCCGCCAGTCCCACCGCGAACCGAAGGGCCGAGTGGCCGACCTGCGGCGCGACGTTGATGCTCAGGCCGTTCTCCTCGAGCCGGTTCGCCCATCCGTCCAGGTCGGTCCAGTCCCACTCCACCGATGAGACGTGGGACTTGTCCACCGCCTCGCTGCCCATCGCGCCCACGGGGTACGGCGAGATGCCGCAGTTCCCGACGACCTCGGTTGTCACCCCCTGGTACACCTTGCTTTCGCCGCCCGGGTCGTCCAGGAGCGTCCGGTCCGAGTGCGAGTGCATATCGATGAAGCCGGGCGCCACGATCTGCCCTGACGCGTCGATGACCCGGGCTGCTACCGCCTCTTCGAGATTGCCGATGGCCGCGATCCTGTCTCCGGTGATGCCGACGTCAGCCGCGTAGCGCAGACGCCCCGTCCCATCGACGATCTCCCCGTTCGCTATCAGCGTGTCGAATTCCATCTCACGTTGCCTCGTTCGTCGTTGGCCGGTCGCTGGCGGGAGTGTATGCACGACCTTCCCCACTGTCAACGAACCGGAATGCCTAGATGCCCTGCCTGGTGCCATGCAAACGCCTGCCTCCGTCAATTGCACGCTGCGGTGTCGCCACAGCCCTGCCAGCCTGGGTGTTGAATCTGGCGAAGCAAGTCGCCCTGACGACGCCCGAAGAGTTGTCCGTTTCTTGTACAGAGGGTATCGTTAGGGCCGACGTTGACCTCATTTGCTTCGAATCGTGCAATGAGGAGGGGCAAGGCCTGGACGAGACCGCTCCACCCTCTCACCCCAGCGCGGTCAGCATGCTCTCGACGAAACTCGTGGGCCGGCCGAACACGCTGTTCCGCATCCTCGCGGTGGCGGCTCTTGCAGCAGTCTTGGCTCTCGCAGTTTCCTCGGTTGAGTCGCACTTGCCGGGAGAGACCTCCTCATACTCCCATGCGCACAGAGTGCCTCCTGGCCACCCGAGCGGCGAATCGTGCCACGACCATCACTACGGCTCGCTTTACGGCGGCGACCATCGTCCAGGCGAACATCCGGACGAACACTTTCAAAACGGCCACCCGACAGAAAGGTACTGCCCTCACGGGGATTCGGGAAACCCCTCACCGCCTCCACCACCGCCTCCACCACCGCCCCCACCACCGCCACCGCCTCCTCCGCCCCCACCGCCACCGCCGCCTGACCCGCCTACGCCGACGCCCACCCCCACGCCGACGCCCACACCCACGCCCACACCCACGCCCACCCCCACGCCGACACCCACGCCCACGCCGACCCCCACACCAACGCCGACCGCCACGCCTACACCGGGGTCGCCTCCCCCACCGCCGCCACCACCGCCTCCCCCTCCGCCGCCTCCCCCACCTCCCCCACCTCCCCCACCACCGCCACCTCCGCCGCCGCCGTCGACGCCTCGTCCAACATCTACGCCGACTGCCATCCCGACCCCAACACCGACCCTTACGGCCACAGCTACTGCGACGGCGACTCCAACACCCACGGCAACACCAACGGCGACTCCAACACCGACCTTTACGCCCACGGCTACTGCGACGGCCACGCCGACACCGACGGCTACGCACAGCCCCGCGTCAACGCCTACACCTACGCCGGGACCGGCTCGCGCAGTCGTTCCCACCCTCCCGCCGGCCGCAACGGCTACGCCCTCACCGGCCGCCACGCCGACGCCTCAACCGACCCCCACGGCAACGCCGACTGCCACTCCGGCGCCTACGGCCACGCCCACCGCCACCTCGACGCCGACGCCGACACACACTCCCACCGCTACGCCTACTCCGGCGCCGACCGCCACGTCGACTCCAACCCCAACGCCCACGGCCACATACACATCGACGCCAACACCGGTACCTACGCCTACATCCACGTCGGCGCCGACGTCGACCGCCACGCTGACGCCGACGCCTCAGCCCACGGCGACGGCAACCCCCACGCCGACACCGCAGCCTACCGCTACTCCGACACCCAGGCCCGGCCCGCGCTTCTTACCTGGCTTGGAGCTGCCGTCCGTGCCAGTCATCGGGGAAGCGGCAGATCGTGTCAGGAGCACGCTGACCGGCGTAGTCAATGCCCCCAGGCAGCGCGCCACCTTAATCATCATCCTGGTCCTGACGGGAATCCTCGCCCTAGGCGTGTTTGCGTACCTGGTCTTCCGGAGGCGTTAGACTTCCCTAGTCGTCCAGTAAGCCTGCGTAGTCTGTGTGAAGGCCCCGTCTCTGAGAGCGCCACTGCCTGTGATTCTGCAATTGGCGTCATCGAAAGCGGGGCAATTGATGGCATCGAGTCGCCTTTTAGTGCTTCACTAATACCCCCACAAACGTCCAAATAGCTGGAATTCGCTCAAACTGATACGTGATGTCAATTGCCATACTTCCTGCCCCAAAGGGCGTTCTATCCTAGGCGATTTGCTGTGGGATTGATACGCACTCTCATATCATTTAAAGGCAAACCAATAGCCTCCAGTAGGTCGCACTTTCATCAACTGAATGATACGGTATATCAACGAAATACCGCCTATAGTTCCGCAAACATTGCACTTGCTAAAATCGACTGCAATGTGTCAAGATAGCCTCATACACTTACAGATGGGCCGACATAGTGGGCCTATGGGGAGGGATTCATGACGCACGAACAGCACGAGTGTGACGAGCACGAACACCACGCACACGAGCACGAACAGCACGAGTGCGACGACCACGAGCACCATGGCGACGAGCCGGGTCACGAACACGATCAGCATGAGTGCGACGGGCATGAGCACCATGCCCACACGCATGACCAGCACGAGTGCGACGACCACGAGCATCACGGCCACTAGGCGGCGATACACGACATAAGGGACTGGACAGAAGTGCCCGGTGCGCACGATAGGTGCACAGGGCACTTCCTGCGTCTGGAGGGTTGCGCGAGAACTACCCTGTTCCTTGGCTCCGCCACCCGTCCTGCCCAAAACTGCACACCCTTGGGTTCCGCGAAGGAATAATCCCTCGGGGACCGGCCCTCAGTCAGTCCATCGGACCCTGCTCACCATCTATACCTTTTGTTGAAATAGCACTAGAATATGTACAGGCGATTCCCGGCGGGCTTCTGCCGCTGGGCTGGTGCGAAGGGCTGGCGGTGTCCGCGAGCGCCCGGTAGGTGCGGCTCTGACTGACGAGCCGACCGGACCGAGGTCACGGCGCCGGCTCGCACACATCGACAATAGCTGGGAGGCGACAGTGGAACAACCGTACCGGATCCTAATGGTGGACGACGAGCCGGATCTCGAGCCGCTGGTCAAGCTGCGCATGCGCCGCAAGATCAGGGCGGGAACGTACACCTTCCTCTTTGCCCATAACGGTATCGAGGCCCTCGAGATGTTGGCCGAGGACGAAGACATCGACCTGGTCGTCACGGACATCAACATGCCGCAGATGGACGGCCTGACCCTGCTCGAACAGATACCGAACGTCGCGGGTGACGACATCCGCTGCATCGTCGCATCGGCGTACGGGGACATGAAGAACATCCGCACCGCGATGAACAGGGGTGCCTTCGACTTTGTCACCAAGCCTGTCGACTTCGAGGACCTGCAGGTAACCATCGAGCGGACGCTCCGCCACCTCGAGGAGTGGCGCGAGGCGCTCTCGGCGCGCGACAAGCTGACGGCGCTGCAAAACGAGCTCGACCTGGCGAGCAACACCCAGCAGTCGATCCTCCCTAAGGCCTTCCCCAAGACATCCGACTACGACGTATTCGCCAACATGGAGGCCGCCCGCAACGTCGGCGGAGACTTCTACGACGTCATACGCCTGGAGGATGGGCAGGTCGGACTGGCCATAGCCGATGTGTCCGACAAGGGCGTTCCCGCCGCACTATTCATGATGTCGAGTCGGACGCTGCTGAAGGGAGCGGCCATCGGCAGCCCCGATCCCGGCGACGCGCTGCACGAGGTCAACGAGCTCCTCTACGAAGAGAACGAGTCCCTGATGTTCGTGACAGTCCTGTACTCCATCTACGACCCGGCCACCGGCGTCCTTACGTATTCCAGCGGCGGACACGATGCTCCGCTCCTGGTCCGGTCCGACGGCACGGCGCAGCTCCTTCCTCTAACAGGGGGTGTAGCTCTGGGCATCGCGCCGGACCAGAGATTCCCAAGCCGGACCGTCCAGCTCGAACCTGGAGACACCGTCCTCCTCTACACCGACGGCATAACGGAAGCGATGGACGGCAACGGCGAGCAGTTCGGGGTACATCGCATGCGAAATGTCCTCTCGGCCAGCCCCCCGAAAGGCTCCGAGCAGGCGGCCCAGTCGATGTTCGACGCCGTCAGGGACTTCGTTGGAGAAACGCCGCAGTCCGACGACATCACCTGCCTCGCGATCCATCGCGCTGCTGAGTGACCTGATCGAACCGCGTAGGGGCGGACCCACGTGTCCACCCGCATAAGGCCAGCCATCTCGACCCGTAGGGGCGGGTTTCAAACCCGCCCTCTTCTCCTACGGGGTGGCCGACCAGATCGTGTGATAGTTCTCGCCCGTTAGGAAGGGGGTCTCAAACGACCCACGCGTCCGCCCGCATAGGGCCAGCCATCTCGACCTCGTAGGGGCGGGTTTCAAACCCGCCCTCTTCTCTTACGGGGTGGCCGACCAGATCGTGTGATAGTTCTCGCCCGTTAGGACGGCTGCGACCTCTTCCCTCTCGAGGGACCTGAGCTCGGCAAGCACAATCGCGCAGTCCCTTACTGCCTCGTCGTGCCCCTCCCGCTCGAAGCGGGCTATCAGCTTCTCCCATACCCCCAGGCTCACAAGGCTGGCCACTGACTTAGGCCACGGTATGACCGTGAGATTGCTTGCCCGGGTAAAGGCTGGCCTCATCTTGCGTAGGACCCTGATCCGCTCCCTTGGAGACTCCACGACCGGGCACACGCATACCAGCGGTCCCTCCCGCTCGTTGGACCGGGTGTCGATCACCAGAGCCTTGTTGAACGTTTGGAACGACAGGGAGATCACCTCGCCGTTCTCTAGGCTGTCCATCACCTCGTCCAGGTCGATTACGAAGTCGCCGTCCATTGCTCCCCTCTCGGTTCCCGTCAGGAGACGAGCTCTCTGACCGCTTCTATGAAGGCGGGCAACACCTTCTGCCAGTCGCCCGCCACACCGTAGGACGCCTCCCTGAATATGTTGGCGTCCGCGTCCCTGTTGATCACCACGATGCTCCTCGACCCGGAGCAGCCCGCCATGTGCTGGCTGGCCCCCGAGATGCCGACGGTGATGTACAGGTCGGGTGTCACCGACTTGCCCGTCAGGCCGACCTGCAGCGAGTGGTCGACCCATCCCGCGTCGCACGCCGCGCGTGATGCCCCGACTGCCCCGCCGAGCAAGTCTGCCAGTTCCCGGAGGTTGTCGAACGGCTCAGGGCCGCCCAGGCCGCGGCCCCCGGCCACCACGACGGACGCGTCCTCCAGCCTCACACCTTCCACGGCCTGGCTGACGCTCTCTACGCGCCGTACCCGTACGTCCGATGGCTCCACCGACACGTGGATTCTGACCACGTCGGCTGTCAGCGACGGGTCGGGCTTGGGAGCCTCGTAGGCGCGTCCGCGGAGCACTATGAATCCAGGGCCGCCTTTGGTAAATGAGACCTTGGCCACGGCGTTGCCGCCGTAGACAGGCCTCTCGGCAACGACCGCCCCGCTGCCCTCGTCCCAGCCAACCGATATGCAGTCCTGCGCAAGGGCCCCGCCAAGCCTGGAGGCGACCCTCGGCCCTACGTTCTGCCCGAGCGGCGTCTTGCCCACCAGGACTGTTTGCGGCTCGGCCTCCCTGCACACCTGCTCGAAGCTGGCGACGTATGCGTCGATGGACGAGCCGTCCAGCGCTGGGCTCTCAGCCAGCAGGATGGAATCCGGCCCTAGCGACGCGGCCTCTCGTGCGGCGTCGTTGAGGTCGCTGCCCAGCAAAGCAGCCCCGACGCTGCCCGCGATGGCGCGGCCCGCCGAGATAAGCTCGCCCGTGACAGGCTCCAGCCCATCATCCCCAACCTCGCCCAGCACCAGTACGTCAACCACCCACAAGCCTCCAGTCCATCCTTGCTAGGAAAACGGCGCCCTGCCACCACCATGTCGTCCCGAGCCTCCTGGCGAGGGACCTGGGGCGGGGTCGGCCTCGATCATGCCAAGGGGCGACGCCATTCTGGCCCCCCTATGTGACCTTCGAAACGCCACGGTGATGCCTTCTTCCAGTACCCATTCTTGACCTCTGCGTCCTCCGCGCCCTCCGCGGTCAGATAAGCCCTTCTTCGCGGAGCCTCAGGGCCAGGTTGCGGCCTGCCTCCGCCTCGTCCTCGCCCTCGACCATCTCGACCTGTCCGCCGCTCTCCGGCACGTACAGGTCGATGATGCTGAGGCCCGGCTCGAGCATCTCCGGCTCTACTCCCAGGTCGGCTGCCGACCACGTCGTTGGCTTCTTCCGGCCCGCCGCCATTATGCCCCGGAGCGTCGGGTATCTCGGCTCCCCAAGCTCGTTGCTCACCGTCACCAGCGCCGGCAAGTCCGCCTCGATCACGTCGTACCCGTCCGCCGTCACGCTGTGTACCACCACGCCGTTCCCGACCACCTCTATGCCCTGCGCCACGGTCAGGCAGGCCACGTCCAGAAGTTCTGCTAGTCCCAGCGGCACGTGCGCATTGTCCCAGTCCGAGGCCTGTCTGCCGCACAGCACCAGGTCGAACCGGCCGATCTTGCTTATCGCGCTGGCAAGCACCCGGGTCGTAGCCCGCGCGTCCAGGTCCGCGAATGCGTCGTCCTGGGCCAGCACGAGCTCGTCGGCGCCCATGGACAGGGGCTTCTTCATCACGTCCATTGCGAACTCTGCGCCGGCCGAAAGCACCGTGATCGTACCCCCGGCCTGCTCCCTGATTCGCAGGGCGGCCTCGACTGCGTTTTCGTCGAACCCGTTGACCACCGGCGAAATGCCGGGCGCCTCGCGCACCCTCTTCGTATCGGGGTCTATCTGGAACGCCGACGGTGGGATCTCTGGGTCCATCACCTGCTTGACGCAGACGACTATGTCGACGGGCAAAGGGGGACTCCTTGAGCAGGTACGGGCCTTCGAACGAAGGTTGTGGGGTATTATAGAGAGCGGTTCCAGAAGGCCGTCAACAAGAATTGGGTTCACATTTCCTCTTCCCCCATTGGAGACTTTGCGTAAACCCCCTCTCCCTCAGGGAGAGGGTTGGGGTGAGGGTGAATGCCTGCATTTGCCAGGTTGGCTCCAATGTCCAAGCGAGCCGTGGACCCCAAAGCGAAAGGAGAGCGCTTTGAAGGCGGAGCTGATCGACGGAAAGAAAATCGCTGCCGAGGTGCGGGCGGAGGTGGCCGCTGAGACGGCCGAGCTGAAGGCTGCCCACGGCGTTACGCCAGGCCTCGCCGTCGTCCTCGTGGGCGACGACCCCGCATCGGCGGTCTACGTACGAAGCAAGCAGCAGGCGGCCACCGAGGCCGGAATGACCGCCCGCGACGTGAGCCTGCCAGGCTCGACTTCCCAGGACGAGATCATCCACAAGGTGGCCGAGCTGGGTGAGGACGACGAGATACACGGCCTCCTCGTCCAGCTCCCGCTGCCCGACCACGTCGACGTCGATACGGTCATAGAAGCGCTGAATCCCAACAAGGACGTGGACGGCCTGCACCCCGCGAACGTCGGGCTGCTCGTCCAGGGAAGGGAGCGATTCGTGCCCGCCACTCCGGCCGGCGTCCAGCAGATGCTCCTGCGCACGGGCCGCGACCCGGAGGGCAAGCATGTCGTCGTGTGCGGGCGCAGCGAGATAGTAGGCAAGCCCCTCTCCATCCTGCTCATGCAGCGCAAGCCCGCCGCCAACGCCACCGTAACCGTATGCCACACCAGGACGAAGGACCTGGCGGCGATGACCCTGCAGGCCGACATACTCGTCGCCGCCATGGGCCAGCCCAGGATCATCACCGCCGACATGGTGGCCCCTGGCGCCGTCGTCATCGACGTTGGCACCAACCGCGTCGATGCCCCTGAGCGCAGGCGCGGCTACAGGCTCGTCGGCGACGTCGACTTCGACGCCGTTTCCGAAAAGGCATCCGCCATAACGCCCGTACCCGGTGGTGTCGGACCCATGACCATCGCCATGCTCCTCCGCAACACCCTCAACGCCGCCAGGTGGACGGTCGAACGAGACTGAAGACCAGCGACTTCGACTACGACCTGCCGCCGGAGCTGATCGCGCAAACTCCCGTCGAGCCGCGCGACCACTCCAGGCTCATGGTGGTGCGCCGGGCCGATGGGCGGATCAGCCACGCGCGCTTCTACGACCTGCCCGAATACCTGCGCCCGGGCGACCTCCTCGTCTTCAACGACAGCCGCGTAATCCCGGCACGGCTCTACGGCACGAGCGTCCCGTCCGGCGCGCGCATAGAGCTTCTGCTCCTCGAACGCCTGGGAGGCGGCTCGTGGCGGTCGCTGGTCAAGCCCGGCAGGCGCATGCGGCAGGGAGCGGAGTTTTCGGTCGAGGGCGCGGGCCGCGCCGTCACGGGCAGGGTAACCGCGGTCAACGCCGACGGCTCCAGGGACATCGCCCTCTCAGACGAGCAGCACCTGGCCGAAATGGGCATCGTCCCGCTGCCCCCGTACATCCACGAGCCCTTGGCAGACCCGGAGCGCTACCAGACCGTATACTCCCGCGTCGCCGGCAGCGTCGCCGCGCCCACCGCCGGCCTCCACTTCACCCCGGGCCTGCTCGTCCGGGTCCGCGAGGCTGGCGCCGAGCTGGCCTTCGTCACTCTCCACGTCGGCTGGGACTCCTTCAGGCCCGTCGACTCCGACGACATCGCCTCCCACGCCATGCACTCGGAGTACTGGCAGCTCGAACAGGAAGCGGCGGACGCCATCAACAGGGCCAGGGGGGAAGGCCGCCGGGTCATATCCGTCGGCACCACCGCCGTCAGGCTCCTCGAGCACGCCGCCGCGCTCCAGGACGACCAGGGAGGTAACGTCGTGGAGCCAGGGTCGGGCAGGGCGGACCTCTTCATCCTTCCTGGCTACGAATTCAGGGTCGTCGACGCCCTGGTCACCAACTTCCACCTGCCCCGCTCCACCCTGCTAATGCTCACCAGCGCCTTCGCCGGACGCGACCTAATCCTCCGCGCCTACCGCGAGGCCGCCGACCTCCGCTACCGCTTCTACAGCTTCGGCGACGCCATGCTCATCGTCTAACGCGCAGCTCGGAGTTGGTAGGGGCGGGTTTCAAACCCGCCCTCCCCGGGCGACGGGTGCCCAAGACCCAGCCAGGTAAGGTCGCGTGAATCCCATTCGTTCGCCCTGAGCTTGTCGAAGAGCCTGCCCCGTACTCGATACGGGGGCAGTGCTCATCGGCACAACCATGTTGCGGAGCAGCCACTACCGCTGCATCAGGTCGATCGTCGGCTTCCGGTGCGAGTGTACCGTGTACGTCAGCGAGCTGGAGCCGCCGCCCTCGACGTTCGCCTCTACCTCCAGCCCCATCGGCCCGTGCAGGTAGTTCAGGTCCTCGCCCTCCAGCCTAAAGGGCCGGTCGTGCCCCGGGTAGAAGACGTCCGACGCCGCCAGCATCTTCTCCACGCTCTCGGTCGCGTCGTTCACGTCCCAAAACACATTGTACGGCAGCTTCCGGCGCACCGTCCCGCCGTCCGGCATCGCGTCCCCGGCCACCAGCGCCCGCTCGCCGTCGTGCTCCGCGACTATGCTGATGTGCCCTCGCGTATGCCCCGGCGTGTCGATGATCGAGACCCCGGGCGCCACCTCGTCCCCATCCGAGATCGGGTCGACCTTCAGCTTGCGCAGCATGTCCGCGAAGTAGCTCGCCGACATCACGTCGTGCCGGTTCGGGTTCTGCGCGTAGTCGATCTCCCTCGGATGCACCAGCACCCTCGAATGGTTAAACAGGTCCGCGTTCTGGCAGTGGTCCCAGTGCAGGTGGGTCAGGATCAGCGTGTCGATGTCCTCGAAGCCGAGCCCCCGGCTCTCCAGCGCCTTCAGCAGCCACAGCCGCCGCGACGCCGGCCCCGTGTCGATCAGGATGTGTCGCCCGTCCGTCTCCACCAGCGAGACCGTCGAATACCCCACGTTGCCCTGGTCCGTCACCAGCGCAAACCCATAAGTCAACACATCGATCTTCGACATCCACTACGCTCCCGCTGGCGCTCCCTACTCTCACGAAATGCGGCACAACCGTCGTCCCGAGGAGTCCCCGACGAGGGACCTGGGGCGGGGTGCCTCTCGCTGTGAAGAGATAGGCTTCTGCAGCTATCTCAGACTATCCACTGAGCCTTCTGGCCGGGAAGAATCGTTCGCCCTGAGCTTGTCGAAGGGCAGTGCTCCACCAGTTCTAATAGACCTGAGCCAAAGCTCTAGGGCAACTCTAGGGCAAGGGTTGCGACTGCGCGGCCGCCGCCCACTCGATGCAGTGAGTTTGGACCACCCGCTAGCTGCTAGACGTAGGGTACTGAGCCGGCTCCTCGTCCGCCGGTGGCTCATTGCTCTCCACCAGCCAGATCGACCGCGCCGCGTCCTCGATAGTCCCCTCGATCTCCGCAGCCCGCTCCTCGCCCCAAAACTCCACCGCCCGCCGCCTCAGCGCCCCCTCGACCTCCTCATACCCGCCCTGCTTCTCTTCTGCCACAGCGACCTCCCCAAAGCAGCCCTGAGACTAATCCCAATCCGCAACCCCCGTCAACCCGCCGGTGGCTCCTACAACGGGTAGGCCTCCGATGCCGTAGGGGCGGGTTTGAAACCCGCCCTCTTCCGCCGATGCCTCAGGGAATCCGGATGCCGTGCGTCGGGAATATGAGCTTCCGCACCGTGTCGACGCTCGCCTCTGCGAACCTCCGCGCGTCCTTCTGGTATGGCTCGACCGCCTCGGCCACCTCCGCCGGGTCCGACAGCGTCGTAACCCTCCACACGCCTGAGTAGGACTCGGGTATCGCGTCGGGCAGGGGAGTGCCCAGCATCACCCCGTACGCCGATGCCCACGCCCGCGCCACCGCCTGCAGGTCGTAGCCCCCGCCGCCCAGCGCCAGCCACTTCGGCGCCTTCCCGGCAAAGCTGCTAACCGCGCGGCTGAACCCCTGCACCGTCAGCGCCAGGTGCGTGATCGGGTCGCGGAAGTGCGTGTCGATGCCGAGCTGCGTCACCAGCACGTCCGGCTGGAACGCCTCCAGCAGCGGCGGCACGATCTGGTCGAACGCCCACGCGTACACCTCGTCCGACGTGTACACGTACAGCGGCAGGTTCACCGAGAACCCACGCCCGCTGCCCGTGCCCGTCTCCTGCGCGAAGCCCGTGCCCGGGAACAGGAACGCACCCGACTCGTGCACCGAGATCGTCAGAACCGAGTCCGTATCGTAGAAGGCGTGCTGCACCCCGTCGCCATGGTGGCAGTCGATGTCCACGTACGCCACCTTCAGCCCCTTCGCAACCATCGCCTTGATCGCCACCACCGGGTCGTTGAATACGCAGAACCCCGCAGCGTAACCGGGCATCGCGTGGTGCAGCCCGCCCGAGATGCTGATCGCCGCGTCCACCTCGTCGGCCAGCAGCATATCCACCGCCCGCATGGTTGCCCCTGTCGAGAGCAGCGCGGCCTCGTACATCCCCTCGAATATCGGGTTGTCGCCCGGCCCCAGTCCGAACGCCAGCGGCGATACGGAGAAATCGTTGCCGCTCACCCGCCGCACGCAGTCGATGTACTCCGGCGTGTGGTACAGCATCACCTCGTCCACGGTGGCATCGCGCGGCTCCACCAGCAGCGCGCCGGGCTCCTCGAAAGCCCCGTAAGAGCTGAGCAGGTCGTACGTGTGCCGCAGCCTGACCGCCTTCAGGGGATGCTCGTCGCTAAGGACGTGCCGAGTGAGGGCGTCGCTGTAAACGAAAGCAACGGGCCTCGTCGGCCCGCTCCGGCTGGCCCCCGCCAACATGCCCTCGCTCACCTGCTCCACCCCTTCCCCCCGAGGAGAACATTGCGTAACCCCCTCTCCCTCAGGGAGAGGGTTGGGGTGAGGGTGAATACCCTGCCTTTCGATCGTCGCTCCTGCGGAGGCAACGCCGGCCCCGTACTCCATGCGGCGTATCCAGGGACGGCGCATGGGCGGGGTTCCCCTCACCCGGGCGACTGTATCTCTCGAGGGCACGTCGACAGGCATGACGCCTCCCGTTCCCTCACTTCTGGCCCTACTGTCCGGGCCCCCTGAGCCACCGCCATATCCACGGCCACGCCGATGCCGCGACGGCTGCTGTGGCTGCCCCGGTCAGCAGCGCCGAGGTGGCCACGGTGCCCGGGTCGGGCCTGGGCGCGATAGGCGTGACGCCCAGCAGGTCGTTCCGCCACTCCTCGTCCAGCTCCTCGACCGTCAGCCCGTAGACGAGCGGCAGCGCCTCGTCGATCCGCTTACCCATGTTCAGCGTGCCGAGCAGGACCGGAATCCGCTCGGTCCCGTACGTGTCGACCATGTAGTCCACCACGCTCCACGCTTGGGCGTAGAACAGGGATATGTCGTTCGCCCTCCCTGGCACCGAGCCCATGTTCTTCAGGCTCAACAGCCGGCCGGCCCGCGCCGCGCTCCTCACAGTCGCGCTGCGGACGATCGACCGGTCCTCGAACTGCATCGCCAGGCCCTCGTTCAGCCACGTCGGCACCCGCGCCAGTGCCGACTCAGTCGCCTGGTGCACCAGTAGGTGCGTCGCCTCGTGGATCATCGTGTCCGTGTCGAGCCCTTGCATCAGGAACAGGTCGTACTCGTCGAAGGCGAACCCGGCGAAGTAGTGGCCCCTCTGCGATGCCTGGCTGATCAGGGGGAACGCGCGCCGTGCCTCCCTGGAGCCGTTCACTATCACCGCCTTCATCATGTGGACGTCCTCGATTCCGAAGACGGGCTTGATCTCCTCGATCCGCGCGGCCACCTGCTGCGCCGCCTGCGCGACCCGCCGCTCCGATATGTCGTGATAGAGCACCGTCAGGCTGCCGACTGTCAGGGACTCCCAGCGGTATCGCGGGTCCCGGTACTCGAACGACCACGGCGTCGTCTCTACCGTGTTCCCGTTCATGTCCGTGATCTGGTAGTAGTACTCGATCTCCACCCCCGTCGGGATGTAGCTCGAACCGGACGTCTCCACGGTGAAGTCCGCCGACACCTTCAGTCCAGGCTCGAAGTCGGCATAGCCGTACACCTGCACCGGCCGACCGGCGACGCTGTAGAACAGGCGGACCTCCGTTATCGTCGCGTCCCCCTCGGCCTGGAGCCGGAAGACCATCTGGTCGGGGTACTCGATGCTGTGCCCGGCCGCAACGACGCGGATCGTGTCCTTGGGCACGGCAACGTCCGCCGCGACTGCGCCGACAGCCAGCACCGCCAGCATCGCCGCCCCAACAATCGCCCCGACCGCCTTAGCCCTCATCTAGTCTCCTGCTCCAAGCCCCCTCTCCCTTGACGGGAGAGGGCTGGGGTGAGGTTGACTGGCCCCCTCTCCCTCGATGGGAGAGGGCTGGGGTGAGGGTGGCTGGCCCCCTCTCCCTTGGCGGGAGAGGGTTGGGGTGAGGGTGATTCCCCCTGCCCCGCCATCTCTCTCAACCCTTCCACCTCTTAGATGCCCGTAATCCTGAACGCCGCCCGCGCCTTGTAACGCCGGTTCAGGTTCAGGATCAGCGCCGTCATCCCCTCGACGTACCCGGCGTTCGCGAGTTCCCCTCCGTCCACCGCGCGAATCCCATCGATCCTGCCGCTCAGCTCCATGATCTGCGCCCTGGCTTCCTCATCGCTGCTACATACTACAACGTCGGAGTCCACCCTCTTGTTAGGGTCGAGCAGGTCGTGGGCGCTGATAGTCTGGAATGCCGCCGCGACCCTCGAGTCCGGAAGTAGCGCCCCGAGCTCCAGCGCGGCGGACCCGTCCGCCACAGGCTCGATCGAAGCCCCGCCCTTGCCGAACCGGAGCGGCACCGTCACCCCCACAACCACCTTGCCCGCGAGATGCTCGGCCAGCGGCTCGATCGTGCTCCTCTGCGCCGAATACGGCACGACCACGAACACCACGTCGGCCCGCGCCGCGGCCTCCTCGTTCAGTCCGCCCTCCACGAACGCGCCCGGCACGAGTCCCGCCACCTCATCAGCCGCCGCCGCGGCCCGCCCGGCATCCCGCGACCCGATGAACACGTCCTCGCCCGCCAGCGCCATCCGCACCGCCAGACCCCGCCCCTCAGGCCCAGTCCCCCCAACGAACCCGATCATGCCGCAACCATCCTTACCATAAGGATGGCCGGCTGGGCCACCCTGTAGGGGCGGGTTTCAAACCCGCCCTCCCCGGCTCCTGTTTGTAGAGGCCGTCGCCCAATCCAAACTCCGTCGCCTTCATCCCCTTACGCGGCTTTCGCGAGACATGGCAATTGCTGTGAACTACCCCGAAGCCCGTCGATGTCGTCCCGAGCCCCGAGGGACCTGGGGTGGGGTCCTCCTCGACCGTGCCGACAGTCGCCACTCTCCCATGAGCAACCATGACCATGTCGACGTGCCCGCACTTCCGGCAACGACCTCCGCGACTGCCTACTGAAACTACTCCGCCTGCGGCCGCACTTCCTCCTCCACCGTCACACCCATAGCCCCGTGAAGCTCCCACGGCCGGAACTGCTCCACGAACGCCTTCGCCTCCTCCATCGACCCGATCCCCTTCTGCGCCCGCCCGGGGTCATACCCGAATGTCTGGGCGAACGCGTCGAATCCCCGTTTCGTCGTCCGCACCCCGCCGACCTCCTGCTCGCTCCCGTCCTCCATCTCCAGCACCAGCCTCTGTCCCTTCCTAACCTCACGCCAATACACCTGCATGGTCAATAGTCCTCCAGTGGACCGCCATTCCCAGCCCTGCCGAAGCAAGGTCTGGGCCGTGTCCAACCTGCGTCGCGTAATCTACTGGCATCCATTCTACCGCGCAAGGCTGCGCGGCTCTTACCCCTTCTCCCCTGGCGGGAGAAGGTTGGGATGAGGGGGATGCTCCGCTCGCTGGGGCACGCCGCCAGTGACCCAACGACTCCTTGCAGTCGTATCTTTCTCTCTCCACCTCATCTTGTGGGCAAAGAGGCCCGCCGATATAATCTCCCCCGCCATCCCACTGACTGACACAGGAGAACGAATGGGAGCCAAGATCGCACATCTCGAACCTGACGACAGGCAGATGGAAGACCTTCGCGCACTCGCGCCGGAGGCCGACGTCGCTTGGGTCGACTCGAACCTGGGCATCGAAGAGCAGGCCGCCCTCATGCAGGACGCGGTCGTCATCTTTGGCGTCGGGACGGTCGACGTGGCGCGCCGCTGCCCTAACCTCAAGCTCGTGCAGGTGTCCAGCGCCGGCACCGACAGGCTCGACGTGGCTGGCCTCGCCGCCCTCGGCATTCCCGTGTCGAACGGCGGCGGTGGAAACGCCATCGCCGTCGCCGAGCACGCCATCGCGCTCATGCTCAGCGTCTACCGCAAGCTGAACGTCCAGATGGAGTCCGCCAAGGCCGGGAAGTGGGCCGAGGGCATCCGGCAGGAGTGGTGGGGGACCGCCCACGAGCTCACCGGCAAGACCGTCGGCATCATCGGCCTCGGCCACATCGGCCAGAACGTGGCGCAACGCCTCGCGGGCTGGGAGTGCGAGCTCCTGTACGAGGACGCCGTCGAGCGCCCCGCCGACCTCGAGGCCAGGCTCGGCGTCACCCGCGTGTCGAGGGACGACCTGCTGGCTCGGTCCGACGTCGTCACGCTGCACGTGCCGCTCCTAGACGCCACCCGAGGCATGATCAGCGACGCCGAGCTCGACGCCATGAAGGACTCGGCCATCCTCATCAACACCTGCCGGGGCCCCGTCGTCGACGAGGCTGCCCTGATCAGGGGAATGAGGGCGGGCAAGATAGCCGGCGCGGGCCTGGACGTCCTGGAAGAGGAGCCCACGCCGCCCGACAACCCGCTACTCCAGATGGACAACGTCATCGTGACTCCCCACTACGCGTCCTTCGCCCAGGAGGCCTCGGATCGGAGCCGCAGGTTCGCCCTCGAAAACGCCATCCGGGTCGTAAACGGCGAGGCCCCCCTGGCCGTAGTCACCCCCGAGTGATGTCACTTCGTTGTGAGGGGCTGATCTCCTCTACCTCGACGGGAGAGGACTAAGGTGAGGGTGATTGGCGAGAGCCTCCTCTCCCTCGACGGGAGAGGATTGAGGTGAGGGTGATTGGCCACCCTACGCACATAATTGATGTGGTGTAGGGGCGGGTTTCAAACCCGCCCTCCCCACGGCATGGATGTGGAACGAGGTGGTCGATAACCCGCCCTCCCCACGAACCGCAATAAGGATACACAAATGAAAATCACCGCCGTAGAAACCCTCCCGGTCGACCGCTACCTCTTCACGAAGGTCCACACCGACGCCGGAATCGTCGGATACGGCGAGTCCGGCGCGTGGGGCTTCCTGGAGGCGTCCGCCGCCGCCATCGACAAATTCGGCCGCTATCTCGTCGGCAAGGATCCTCTGCTGATCGAGCACCACTGGCAGAACATGTACCGCACCAGCCACTTCCGCGGCGCGGCCATCATGGGCGCACTCAGCGCCATCGACATCGCCCTGTGGGACATCGCCGGCAAGCACTTCGGAGTGCCCGCATACCAGCTCATGGGCGGCCGCGTGCGCGACAAGGCACGCGTCTACTACCACGTCATCGGCGACACGAGGGAGAAGCTCGTGCAGGGCGTCCGCGACGCCCGCGCCGACGGCTTCACCGCGGTGGGTCACCTCACGCCCTTCCTCGATGAGGAGCGCTCCGTCCCTTACTTCAAGACCCACGCCGACAAGATGGCCGACGCCATCGACGCAGTCGCAGCATACCGGGAGGCCGCGGGCACCGAGGTCGACCTCTGCATCGAGATACACCGGCGATTGACCCCCACAGAGGCCATCACCCTGGCGCGGGGGATCGAGCAATTCCACCCCCTCTTCTACGAGGATCCCATCCTGCCCGACAACTTCGAGGCCATGGCCCTCGTCGCCAGCAACGTCAACATCCCCATCGCCACCGGCGAGCGCCTCCACACCATCCACGAGTTCCAGTCCCTGCTGCGGACCGGCGCGGTCCAGTACGTCCGACCGGACGTCTGCCTCGTGGGCGGCTTGACCCACGGCAAGAAGATCGCCTCCGTCGCCGAGGCACACTACGTGGGCGTCGTGCCCCACAACCCCCTCAGCCCCATCAGCACCGCGGCCTGCCTGCAGCTCGCCGCCTGCATCCCAAACTTCACTATTCAGGAATACCCCAAGGGCGAGCTCGAGTCGCCCAAGATCGACATGGTGAAGGAGCCCCTCCGCCAGGAAAACGGCTTCCTCATCATCCCCGACGCCCCCGGCATCGGAATCGAGCTGGCAGACGACGCTCAGGAGAAGTGCCCGCCGGTCGCCCATGGTGAAATTGGCGCGCGCCTCCACATCGACGGCTCCGTCGTCGACCAGTAGGGGGTTGCCCTGAACTCCGTCGTTCCCGCGGAGGGAGACCTTTGAATAACCGTCATTCCGGCGAAAGCCGGAAGGTGGATTCACATTTCAAGTGCAACACTTGGTGCATAAAGATTTCTGCCGGGGTCTTGTAACCCAGGCACTTGCGCGGGGTATTGTTGTAGGCTTGGATCAAGTTTGTGAACTGGTCGTTTGGCAGAGCCGTCAGGTCTGTCTTGCGGGGCAGATTTCGTCTCAACCGGCCGATGGCGTTTTCGATGCCTCCCTTCTGCCAGGGAGAGCGGATGTCGCAGAAGAAGGTTTCGATGCCCAGATCGTGGAGTTGGTGATGGAGGGCGAACTCGGTGCCATTGTCGAAGGCAACGGACCTTCGACAATGGGGTGGCAGCTGGCCTAGGATCTGGGCCATAGCGTCGGCGATGGGGCCGGATGCCTTGCCGGGTGGCCGGACCGCAATGAGGATACGCGAGTGGCGTTCGTGCATGGCCAACACCGCATGTCCATAGGTTCTGAACAGCATCAGGTCCGCCTCCCAGTGGCCAGGAGTGCGGCGGTCTGCGGCGCTTCGTGGACGCTCGGCGAGGGGTCGTCGCATAGCAATGAAGGATGCAGGACTGCCACCTTTGCGTCCCCGCCAACCCCGTTTCGACTTGGCACGAGGGAGGTAGTGTCTCCAGGCATAGTCCTGCGTGCGGGCAAGCTGGCCGTAGATGAACCGGTAGATGCTCTCATGAGAGATGACCACTCTGCCAGCCTGCAACTTAAGCCGACCGGCGACCTGCTCTGGAGACCAGCCCTGTGCGAGGTGTGAGAGCACTCGTGAACGGAGAGTATCGTCCCGCTCCATGCGCGAACCGCGCCACCTTCGGGCACGCGCCTGCTGGTCGGCATACACTGGCTTGTACCCACCGGTCTGTGACCCATTGCGCTTCAGCTCCCGAGCAACTGTTGATGGCGAGCGATCCAGACCTGCAGCGATTTGCCGGATCGAGCGACCCTCGGTTTGTAGCCGGGCAATCTCACACCGCTCTTCAATGGTGACATGTCCATAACGCTTTCCCATGGCAACACCTTAACCAGGTGTTGCACTTCGTTTGTGAGTCTAGAGAATCCAGGGGGTGGTGGGCCAGCCTCGATGATGGCGCGTCCAGCGGGCGGACACATGGGTCCGCCCCTACCGATAAGGGGTTACCCAAAGGTCTCCGGAGGCGGAAACCCAGAGGGGTGGCTGGGTAGGGTTCCCTCCCCGGCTTGGGAGCATTCATTCGAAGGGCAGTTCTCCGCCAGCCGAAGGGGCAGTGCTCTGGACCCGGAGGGCTACTTGCAGGTACGTTCGCCCTGAGCTTGTCGAAGGGCGGTACTTAGGACCCGGAGGGCTGAGTGAGGATCGTTCGCCCTGAGCTTGTCGAAGGGCGGTACTTAGGACCCGGAGGGCTGAGTGAGGATCGTTCGCCCTGAGCTTGTCGAAGGGCAGTGCTCAGACAGAGCAAACGGTTATGAGATACTCTTGAAGGGCGGGTAGACAGGAGCATCGCGATCATGGACCGCAAGTACTACATCTTCCTGGGCATCTTCGTCGCAACCGTCGCCGTCTTCATCATCGGCCTCGTGCTCAGCAACATGCCGATGATACTCCTGGCATTCGCAGGCTCCCTCGCCCTCTTTGTAGCCCGCAGGTACTTCATACCCCGCCGCTAGCCGGACAACCCCCTCTCCCTTGATGGGAGAGGGATGGGGTGAGGGTGACTGACCCTTCTCCCCTCACACAATATGGGACATCGCGGGCCACTACGACTGTCGTCCCGAGCCTTGGCGAGGGACCTGGGGCGGGGTCGGCCTGGCCAATAGACGATGCTGTGTTCATGAGGATGCGGGTTGACGTCATGCCCCCTTAGCAGACGATGCGCAAGCTCACACGAAAACTCCTCGACCTCCCCGGCAGGCTGCTGGCCTCCCGCTGGCGGAGCACCAGGAAAGCATGGTCCGCCGCCTGGCGCGAGCCCGTGCGCGGCCTCCGCTTCATATACCTCGCCCTCGGTCTTGCCATAGCCTACCTCCTCGTCCCTTTCGTCTTCGACAGGCTCGGCACGATAGGGGTGCTCTCATACGTCGTCTGCGTACTCTTCGCGATGCTGAACGCCACCTTCTTCAGGGTCGTGAGGCTCCGGCGCAAGGTCTACGTCCCCCTTGGACTGGTCGCCCCCATCGCCATCCTCATGGGCGTGTACGGCGCCGCGGCAATCAGGCCCATGCTCGGCGACGCGAAGAACGCCGCTCTTGCCCACGACTTCACTGGCGCGCTCGTCATCCTCGCGGTCTTCCTCCTCATGTGGCTGGTCTTCCGCCGCTGGCAAAGCGGCACCTTCTACTGACAGCTGGTCCCTTCCCCATTTGGAGACCTTGCATAAGCCCGTCATTCCGGCGAAAGCCGGAATCCAGGGGGTGGGGCTCAGCTATGAATGCAATGTCTCCCATGCAGCGTAGGGGGCCTCATGGGATGTTATTCAAAGCTCTCCATTTGGGCCAAGGTTAGGATTGGGGCTCCCCCGCCCAAGCCACAGTTAGCCCTACCAAGAACACCAACTACCCCCCTTTGCTAAAATGAACCCTGCCCCATGAGATCCGAACACACAGATACAGCCGCGCCCGCAGCCGTCGGTCCCCCGGCGATGTGGAACGCAATCCGAGGAGTCCCAGCCAGTCTCAGGGCCGGCGTCGCAGGCGGCACCATCAGCCTGGTCGAGCTTGTAGCCTATCCCGCCCTCGTGGTCGCCGCACTGGTTGCACGACTCTGGGACCTTGGCTCCCGCGCGATGCACCACGACGAGAGCCTGCACGCCCTCTACTCCTACAACCTGGCAGCGGGCGACGGCTACCGCCACGACCCCATGATGCACGGCCCCTTCCAGATGGAGGCCACGGCGGGCATATTCCTCCTGCTCGGCGACAGCGACTTCACCGCCCGGCTCCTCTACGCCCTTGCCGGAACGGTCCTTGTCGCTCTGCCCTTCTTCCTGAGGAACAGGCTGGGGCGCACAGGGGCCCTCCTCGTCGCCGTGATGCTGGCCGCGTCGCCCGCCATGTTCTACTTCAGCCGCTTTGCACGAAACGACATCCTCGTAGCCGTCTGGACCCTGGGCCTCGTCATAGCGATGTGGCGCTTCCTCGACGACGGGAAGACCAAGCACCTCTACTGGACGTCGGGACTCCTCGCCCTCGCGTTCGCCACCAAGGAGAGCGCCTACGTCATCACCACCATCCTCGGCAGCTACCTGCTGATCGAGATACTCTCGGCGAGCTGGGCCTCGATTACGGGGCTGGTCAGGGTAGGGGAGGTGAACCCGCTCCAGGCGCTGGGCCAGCTCGTGGAGGGCGCTTGGCAGACACTCCAGCGAGGGCTCCGCTTCGAGAATCCCTCGCGCCAGGCCGGCCTCTTCGTACTCCTCTTCACCCTGTCCCTGCCGCTCGGCGCCGCCCTGGTCAGCATACTCCAGGACACGCCCCTACTGGACTGGACAGACGTGGTCCTTACCAGCCCGATTGGCAGCCCTCTGATAGGCGCGCCCTATGGCCGAGGCGGCATAGTCGTCGCAGCGGTGACCATAGGATTCCTGCTGTGGGTGTCCGCGACCATCGGCTCGAAGTGGGCTGGAATCGTTTGGTGGAAGTGCGCCGCGATATTCGGCGTCGTGTGGGTGCTGCTCTACTCGACATTCTTCACCAACCCGCTCGGCATCGGCAGCGGCATCTGGCAGTCCCTCGGCTACTGGATGGTGCAGCAGGACGTCGGCAGGGGCAACCAGCCCCTCTACTACTACCTGGTCATCACCCCTCTGTACGAGTTTCTGCCCCTCGTGTTCGCCATCGCTGGCGGCGTCTTCTACTGGCGCCGCCGCGACCGGTTCGGCCTGTTCCTCGTCTTCTGGTGCGTGGCCACGTTCCTCCTCTACACCTACATCACGGAGAAGATGCCCTGGCTGCTCGTGAACCTCGCCCTGCCCCTGGTGGTCCTCGCGGGCAAGTTCCTCGGCGATGTCGTTGAGGGGATTGAGTGGAGGCGCGTCTGGCGGTACGGCTTGCTGATCGTCCCCGGCGTTCTCCTGTTCATCGCGTCCCTTTGGCTCCTGGCCTTCGCCGAACCGGAGGGGAGGGACGGCTACCTGGTCCTGGCCGGGATGGTGGCGGCGCTTGTCTGCCTGGCAGGCCTGGGATACTGGATATCCAGGGTCGTCGGTCCTCGCAACTTCTGGTCGGTCGCGGCGGTGTCTCTCGCACTGCTCCTGCTGGCCCTCACCGTCAGGGCGACCTGGTACGCCGCGTATCGCAACGGCGACACCCCCGTCGAGATGCTCGTCTACACCCAGACCTCCCCGGCCCTCGCCAGCGTCTCCAGGCAGATCGTCAGCAACCTCGACGAAGCAGATGGGCAGACCAACATTACCATCGACGGGGCCGGCGGTTTCAGCTGGCCCTGGGCCTGGTACCTCCGGGGCCGCTCAGGCGTCGGATACGTGAGCTACTCAGAGCGGGTCAAGGAGGCCCCCGACGCCTCTATCCTCCTCCTCCACGCCAACAACAGGCCCCTGTCCGACGACGTCATGGCAGGGCAATATGAACGCGGCGTGCGCATCCCTCACAGGTGGTGGTTCCCCGAGAACTATCGCGGCCTGACCCCCGGAAAGCTCGCCCGTTCAGCCATAGACCGCGACTCTTGGCGCACGGTCATGGACTACTTCCTCTTTCGCGAGCTCACCGCGCCCCTGGGAAGCGAAGACGTAGTCGTCTTCGTCTCACCCGGCACCCCAGTCCAGGTCCCCCAACGCCCCTAGCGTCTTCTTACCCCCTCTCCCTCGACGGGAGAGGGTTGGGGTGAGGGTGGTAACGGCGTCTAAGCAACCAATCCCAGCAGCCCCGCGGCGTTCCCGCCCCTGATTGCATCCTTGTCCGCTTCCGGGAGATCCGCCCTCTCGACCTGCCGAAGCAGCCGGCTCGCCCTCAGCAGCGGGTAGTCGCTCCCCAGCAGTATCCGGTCAGCACCGACCAGCTTCGCCCCAGCCTCGAACACCCGGCGGTCGTACAGGAACGGCGAAGCAGCCGTATCGAAATAGACGTTCGCCATCCCCTCCTTGACCTCTGGCATCAGCGCATAGAAGGGCAGCCCGCCGCCCCAGTGCGCACACACTATCGTCGCGTCCGGGAAGTTCTGGATGAACTGCCACAGCACCTCCGGCCGCGTCTCTCCCTTGCCCTGGTACGTGTGCCCCACCGGCTCCGACGAGTGCGTCAGCACGATCAGCCCCAGCGCCCCGGCCGCCTCCATGAGCGTCCCCATCGTGCCTTGGTCGCCCATGTCGTACCCCTGCGTGTCGGGGTGAAGCTCCCCGATGCCCACAAGCCCCGCGGACGCGCACCGCTCCGCCTCCTGCGCCGCGTCCTCGCCCCACACAGGGTTCACGCCCCCGAACCCGCAGATCCGGTCCGGGTACCGCGAGACCGACTCGATGATGTAGTCGTTCGCCTCCCGCGCGAGCCCCCGATCCGTCCACCCGATCCCCATGACCACCGACCGCTCGACCCCGTCCTCGTCCATAGCCGCGACGAGCTCCTCAACGGTCGCCATCCGCGCCTTCGGGTCGCCGAACAGCTCCCCGAAAGTAGCATCCACCGCCGCATACCTCTCTCGCCCATCCCGAAGCCACTCCGGGTAAACATGCGTATGAAAATCCACAACCGCGCTCATGCCAGGAGCCCTCTTGCCCCTCTCCCTAGAGGGGAAAGGGCAGGGGTGGGGGTGACATAGTGCTTGCGACTAGGCGGTGCGGGCGAGGCTTGTCGTCCTGTAGGGGCGGGTTTGAAACCCGCCCTCCTCTTTTCCTCAACGAGGAGAGACAGGGGCGATGTTCTTACCCCCTCTCCCTTGACGGGAGAGGGCTGGGGTGAGGGTGACATACGCCGTGCACCCCGGCAGAGCAAAGACCGGTGTCCTGTAGGGGCGGGTTTGAAACCCGCCCTCCTCTCCCCCTCGACGGGAGAGGGCTGGGGTGAGGGTGAATGCGCGGCGAGCCGAGCCAGCATTCCTCCTTCACCCCATCCGCTCGATGCCAAGCACCCCCGGGTCCGTGCCGTTCAGCATCATGTCCACCGCGCGCTCGCCCGCAACCAGCCCCATGGAATTGCCGTGCCCGGTGAACCCCACGCAGAAGTAGACGTTAGGCATGTGCGGCAGGCTCCCCAGGATGGGCAGCCCGTCCTCCGTCATCCCGTGGATGCCCGCCCACCTGCGGCTCACCCCGGCCTCCGACCCCTCCGGGAAGTGCCGCCTGATGAAGCTCGCGATGAACCGCTGGACGTTTTCCGTCACCTCGTCCGACCACGTGTGCTCCTGCTCCACGTGCTGCCATCTGCCGCCGCCGACCAGCAGCCTGCCGTCCGGTAGCTGCCGGTAGTAGCACTCCTTGTAGTTCATGCACATCACGTCGAGCATCCTCGGCGCGGGCCCCGTCAGCAGCACCTGCCCCCGCGCCGGGGCCACGTACGGCAGGAAGAACGGGTCCACCAGCCCCGCGTACCCGTTGACCGCCAGCATCACCTTCTCGCACTCGATCACGTGGCTGCGCGTAACCACTCGCATCCCCGCGCCGATGCTCTCGATAGCGAACACCTCGTCGTTCTCGTACAACGCCGCCCCGCACGTCCGCGCGAGGGCCTGCGTGAGCTGCGCCGGGTGCGTCGCGAAGTCGTCCGGCTGGAGCATCGCGGGCCCGAACCCCCGGTCGAGCGGGTCCCGGCCGTAGTACTCGGTCGTGAACCCGTCGCGCTCCAGCATCCCCGCGCTCAGCCGCAGGTCCTCGTCGCCCTCCCGCGAGCCCCCGAAGTAGTACGTCCCGATCTCCTCGTGCTCCACCTCATACTTCTGCGACAGGTCGCGCATCCGGCGCACGTTCGCGTCGGTCATGCGCCAGATCTCCAGCGCGGCGTCGCGGCCGAACCGCTCCGTCGTCTCGTTGTAGGTGTCCCGCATCCCCAGCAGCACCATGCCGGCGTTCCTGCCGCTGGCGCCCGACGCCGGGTAGTGCTTCTCCACCACCGCCGTGTCCCTGCCGGAATCCGACAGCAGCCCGGCCATGTACGAGCCGATCAGCCCCGCGCCAACCACGACCACGTCATGGCTGACCCGATCTTGCCCCCCCGCCGTCTCCTGCCAATGCGAAACCGTCATGGTGTGTTCCCTAGCGAGTCTGGGCTATGCGGCAGTGGGTGACTATATGGCTCTGACTGTGAAGTCGGCGTGTCGAACGGTGCACTCTAGCCTTGAGTTTCCCGGGTCATACTGCATGTACCAGCGGTTGAGAATGTCTCTGCCTAAGAGCGAGGGCAATCCTTCGTTGTCGGGAGCCGGCTCCGCTATGAGCAACTCGATCACATAGTGTCTTGTGTAAGCCTGATCGTCGAAGCCCAAGAGGGCCGGTTCACGGTAGTACCGCGACCTTCCTCCTATCCCCCTGTACTCCGTGCGGTTCTCCAGTTTCTCAATGGGCATTCGCACTCTGTGGATGTCTCGTGAATGCAGACAGCTCCTATCTGCTCCCGTGTCCACGAGGAGAACTATCCTCTCATCGATCCCTACCCGTGGGACGCTAAGTCGGCATTCCACAAAGGGCCTACCAAGTGCGTCGAACCTGCCTGTGATCACAGGATGAGCACAGGAGGGTCCGTATCGAGAAACTCGATTACGGTGTCTCCGCCGCGAGCGCCCTGGCTCTCCGCCTCTTCGAGTACTTCATCGATGGAGTCGCCGATTGCCAGAACCCCATCCTTGCCCATCGCCACCCACCGATTCGGATGTGCCTCCGTCAGGGCGGTCCGCTCAGCCCACATGCGCTCAACGATCAGGCCATACTCGCGCAACCCCGCGATAATCGCCTCAGGGCCGCCCATCCCCCCGACAAGTTCCTTGACGTACGCCTCGTCTCTCAGCTTCTCCAAGGTGATCGCTGTCTCAGACACTACGTCCTCCTGATGACACCACTGGGTGCCCTTAGGTTGTCGAACTGGCGGCGCCCCAGCCTCTGGGACCGCCCGACAGCTGATCACGAATCCCATCCGGGTCGAACCGCGATTCGATCTCGGACTGTACCGCCTGCGACTTGGCTGAGCGTTCTCCCAAGTAGGCCTCGATCTCCTCGCGCTGATCCAGGTAGTACCCGAGCACCGAATACACGTCTGAAAGCCCCACGGTCGGGTACTGCTGTGCGATCTCCTCGGCAGTGGCTCCGCGCTTGAATGCGTCGACAACAGTATCGAGAGTGACGCGGGTCCCACCAACGCGGGCCACGTCGTCACCGTCGAGCGACACGGGTACAGGCTTTGCGGATATCTCGAGGGTCATTGTGCATCTCCTAAGCGCGATTCTACTGGCCTCCCATACCTATGGCAACAATACCGCTTCTCCCCTATCATGCCCCCATGAAAATCACCAACGTCACCATCCACCTCCTCCCGGCCGCCGGCGCAAGCCGGACATTCGACCTCGTCCTGCTCCCCGGCATGAGGCGCGACCGCTGGAAGCACGACCTCGCGTCTGCGGAGCCCGGCGTCATGCCCGTGATGCGCGTCGAGACCGACGAGGGCATAGTGGGCGCGTGCACCGCCGACGCAGGCGCCTCCGCCGACCTCACCTCGGCCTCCCTCGAACAGCTCCGCCATCTCGTCGTGGGCAAGGACCCGCTCGACCGCGAGCGCCTATATCAGGCGCTCCACACGGGCACCCGCTGGCTCTACCAGCCGCCGGGGTGGCTCGGCTCCTTCGACAACTGCCTCTGGGACATACTCGGCAAGGCCGCCGGCCTCCCTGTCTACTCCCTCATAGGCCGCGTCCGCGAACGCGCGCCCGTCTATATGAACATCCGCGGCGAGACCAAGGAGGAGGCCGCCGACGACTCCCGCAAGGCCGTGGCCGAGGGCTTCCCCGCCATAAAGGACCACTTCTACCACTCGGTCCGCGAGAACCTCGAGTGGTTCGAGACCGTCCGCGACGCCGTCGGCCCGGACATCGAGATCATGCACGACGCCGTCGGCATATACACCTTCGAGGAGGCCCTGCGCGTCGGGCGCGCCCTCGAGGAGCTCGACTACCGCTGGTTCGAGGAGCCCCTGCCTGAGCGCCAGCACAACAAGATGAAGGCCCTGTGTGACGCCCTCGACGTCCCCATCCTAGCCCCCGAGATGATGATGAACGACGTCGACCTGCAGGCCCAGTGGCTCATCTCTGGCGCGACCGACATGATCCGGGCCAACGCCCGCCACGGCACGACCGCCATCCTCAAGCTCGCCCACCTCGCCGAGCTGCACGGAGCCAACATCGAGCTAAACGGCTACGGCGGACTATACGGCCTCGTCCACGCCCACCTGCTCGCCGGAATCTCCAACACCAGCTACTACGAGACCTTCGGCGAGTTCCGCGGCCACACCGAGCGGTCATCCACCGAGATAGGCATGCTCAACCCGCTCGACGTCGTAGACGGACACGTCGCCCCGCCCTCAGGCCCCGGCTGGGGCGCAGAGTGGGACTGGGAATACTTCCACAAGCACGCGATCGGCCAGCTCTAAGGCCTCCTCGGGCCTCTTACCCCCTCTCCCTCGACGGGAGAGGGCTGGGGTGAGGGTGACCTCGAGGCCCCCGCTACACGAAAGCCCCCGTGTCGAACACCAGCGTGATCCTCGCGATCCTCCCGCACCTGGTCTCGAACACCTGGGCCATCACAGCCTCCACGCCCGGCTTCGAGAACCTGTACACCAGGCACGCCGACGCCTCGCTCTCGAACTCGTAAAGCACCTCGAAAGACAACCCATCGCGGGAGTCGCCGCGCAGCGACTCGATATATGCATCCGCCGACTCACACCGCAGGAACGGCCCTTCGAACACCAGATCCTCAGCCAATACGGGGCGAAGCTCCTCCGCGTCGAGGCCCGAGTAGAACACCTCCATGTACCGTCTCGCCAGCTCGAGCGCCCGGTTCGTAGGGGCGGGTTTCAAACCCGCCCTCTTGGCACAGCTCACTACAGCCCCTTCTCGAAATAGTGCCGGCTCGCGCCTCCCTCATACCCCTCGGATAACCCGAACCGCCTGTACCCCAGCCTCTCGTAGAACCCCGGCGCCTGGAACGACATCGTGTCGACCACCACACCCGTGCACCCTAGCTCCCGGCCGCGCTCCTCGGCCCACCCCATCAGCCGTCTCCCCAGTCCCATCGACCGGTAGTCGGCATGCACCCACAACCGCCGCACGTGGAGCTTCCGCCAGTACTCGGCGCCGACCACGCCGGCCACCACGCGGCCCGACTCCACGAACACGGCCCGCACCGGGACAGGGTCTCGGGAGGACGCAAAATCGGCGCTGAACTCCACCAGCCCGTACTCGATCTGTGCCGCCTGCTCATCCGTCGCGTCCGCCACAAACTCCAAGCCCAAATCACCACTCCATCCGGGCCCTTGCTTCTTCCCCTAAGGGACCGCTACCCAATCGTAATCGCCCCGCTGTAGGGGCGGGTTTGAAACCCGCCCTCCCCGGCTCCCTTTCGCCCCTAGTCCACTCCACTTCCCGCTCAGTATATGATACGCACCATGAAGGACCCCGTCCTGGTCATGATCTCCGGCGCCCCCGCCACCGGCAAGACCCACCTCGCGCGCCTGCTCTCCGACTCCCTGCATGTCGTCGTCTTTCGGAAGGACGACATCAAGGAGACCCTCTTCGACACCCTCGGCGAGGACGACCGCGAGTGGTCGAGGATGCTCGGAACGGCCACCTTCGCGCTGCTTCGCCACCTCGTCGAGTCGCACCTGAAGGCTCGCCGGTCCGTCCTGGTCGAGTCCAACTTCCAGCGCCGCCATGAGGGGCCGTGGGTAGCCCAGATGCAAGCGCGCTACGGCGCCCGCGTCCTGGAGCTCTACTGCCATGCAGACATGGATACGGTGCTCTCCAGGGTAGCCCGCCGGGCAGGTACCGACGAAAGGCACAGCGGCCACGGCCCCGGAGACGTCGCCGTTCGAGAGCTGCGCGACAACTACCGGCACTACGGACCGGTGACCGATGGCAACGGCCTCGTGATCATCGACACCACCGACTTCGAGGCGGTTGACTATGCGGCCATAGTGGACCGGGTCAGATCAACCCTCGCTTGACCCACCCGTGCAGGGGCGTACACCCGTGTCCGCCGGCCCCGCACCTATACCCCCTCTCCCTCGACGGGAGAGGGCTGGGGTGAGGGTGACTCCTCGCTCGTAGGGGCGGACCCACGTGTCCGCCGGCCCCGCACCTATACCCCCTCTCCCTCGACGGGAGAGGGCTGGGGTGAGGGTGACTCCTCGCTCGTAGGGGCGGACCCACGTGTCCGCCAGCGGCGCTCCCACCCCCTCTCCCTCGACGGGAGAGGGCTGGGGTGAGGGTGACTCCTCGCTCGTAGGGGCGGACCCACGTGTCCGCCAGCGGCGCTCCCACGCCCCCTCTCCCTCGACGGGAGAGGGCTGGGGTGAGGGTGACTCCTCAACCGCATTACCGGACCCCGCCATCACTATTGGCGCGGCTCCCGGACAGGTGATAGACTTCGTTCACTCTGGACACTGTGGAGATGCTCATGTTCGCTCGCTCGATGCGCATCTGGCTTCCTTTGACTTTCCTCCTGATCGCGTCTGTTGCCGTTGTTGCGTGCGGCGGCTCTGACGAGCCTGACCTGCCCGACACCACCGCTGCCTCCGTGGTCGCATACCTCGCTGAGGTCGACTACCAGGACTCCTGGGAAACATGGCCCGGCCTCCCGAAGCAGTACCAGGGAGTGGACCCCCACGGGATGCTCCTCACCACCTACCTCAATTCGGCCGCCCTCGAAGTCGTGAAGGCAGGTGGCGGCTCCATGCCCGACGGCGCGATCCTCGTCAAGGAGAACTTCACCCCCGAGGGAGTCCTCGCGGCGACCACCATCATGTACAAGAAGGCCGGCTACAACCCCGACCACAACGATTGGTTCTGGGCCAAGGTGCTCGCCGACGACACAGTCGAGAAGGAGGGCCAGGTCGAGGGCTGCCAGACCTGCCACGGAGCCGCAACAGACACCGACTACGTAATGACCGGCACCAACTGATCCCCCTCGAGGAGGCCTTTGTTGTACCGTCGTTCCCGCGCAGGCGGGAACCCAGGGGGGTCGGGGGCTCCCCCTCCTCTCCCTTGACGGGAGAGGATTGAGGTGAGGGTGACTCCCCATCTTCCCCCCTTTGATGGGAAGATCGAGATGGGGGCTCTCGCCTCACCAAAGAACTGCCTGCCCATGTCCATCAAGCCTTATCCCACCCCTATTCAAATCCCTCTCACTTGATCCCATAGCAACATCGGAGGACTCCGTGAACTACCAGGGCTCCCACCAGCAGTACGACGTAGTAGCCGACAGCAACGTCATGATCCCGGCCCGCGACGGCGTGGGCCTCGCGACCGACCTATACTTCCCCGCGACCGGCGGACGCCGTGCCGACGGCAAGTTCCCCGTGGTCCTCGTGCGCACCCCATACAACAAGGCCGCCCCGGGCGCCGTACTCGACGCCCGGTACCTCGCGCGGCGCGGCTACGTCTGCGCCATGCAGGACGTCCGAGGCCGATTCGAGTCCGAGGGCGAGTGGTACGCCTTCGCCAAGGAGGCCCCCGACGGCTACGACACCGTCGAATGGCTGGGCACCCAGCCCTGGAGCACCGGCCGCGTGGGGACGATGGGCGACTCCTACGCCGGCAGCGACCAGGCAGCCCTCGCGACCCTAGACCCGCCGCACCTGTCGACCATGATCGTCGGCGTCGGCGCGTCCAACTACTACCACAGCTCCATGCGCCAGAACGGCGCCCTCGAACAGCGCTTCCTCGTCTACGTATTCCGAATGGCCGCCACCAGCCAGGAAGCCGAGGCCGACCCCGGCCTGAAGGCCGAGATCGTAAAGGCCTACACGACCTACATGGACGAGCTAATTGAGCAGTACCCCCTCCGGGAGGGGGCGACCGTACTCAGGCGGCTGCCGTCATACGAGCGGTGGGCCATCGACATACAGACCCACGGCGACTACGACGACTACTGGAAGCAGCGCGGCTACGCCATCTCCGAGTACTACGACGAGCACGCCGATGTGCCGACCCTGTACCTCGGCGGCTGGTACGACTCCTACGCGCGCAACACCTGCGAGTCCTACGTCGCCCTGAGCCGCACCAAGAAGTCCCCGCAGCACCTGCTCATGGGCCCGTGGACCCACGGGAAGTACGAGACCCCCTACTCGGGCGATCTCTACTTCGGCGTCGACGCCCAGGTCACCTACATGGACCTCAAGCTGGCCTGGTTCGACCAGCATCTCAAGGACCTCCGAACCGAGACCTCCGACTGGCAGCCGGTCAGGATATTCACGATGGGGCAGGGGAGCGACGACAGGGCCGTCCTGGGGTCCCCCGGCGACGGCTCCGAGTACCCCGGCCGTGTCCACCACGGCGGCTACTGGCGCAGCGAGCCCGACTGGCCCCTGTCCGGCACCGCCTTCACCTCGTACTACCTCCACGCCGGCGGCTCCCTGTCTCCCGACGCGCCCGCAACGGATGAGTGCGGCACGACGAGCTACACCTACGACCCCATGGACCCCGTGCCGACCCTCGGCGGCGGCATCTCCGCCGCCGACATGGTCATGGCCCCCGGCTCGTTCGACCAGAAGGGCCGCCCCGGCGTCATCGGCTGCCACGACACCCTGCCGCTCAACGCCCGGCGGGACGTCCTCACCTTCCAGACCCCCGAGCTCGACCGCGACACCGAGGTCACCGGCCCCATCGAGATGCGCCTCTGGGCCTCCTCGTCGGCCCTCGACACCGACTTCACCGCCAAGCTCATCGACGTCTACCCGCCCAGCGACAACTTCCCCGACGGTCTCGCCTTCAACATCACCGACTCCATCATCCGCGCCCGCTACCGCAACGGCTGGGAAAGCCCTGAGGACCTGGAGCCGGGCACGCCCTACGAGTTCGTATTCCAGCTCTACCCCACGTCCAACATCTTCCGCAAGGGCCACCGCATACGGCTCGACATCAGCAGCAGCAACTGGCCCCGCTTCGACGTCAACCCCAACACCGGGGGCCCCCTCGGCATCGACAGGGCCTACACCACCGCCACCCAGACCATCTACCACGACCCCGCCCACCCCTCCCACGTCATCCTCCCCCTCCAGCCGTGATCTCCCACATCATGTAACATGGAGCAATCCCAACGGAGGACGGGCCGGTATGAACAAGGCGTCGCAAAGTACTTCAGATAAGCCAACCATTTCCACAACTACCCGCAAGAAGCCGTCGTCCAAGGTCAAACAGGCAAGGAAAGAGGTCTTTCCTAGGAAGAAGCCGGAAGCTCCCCTGGTTGGTGCCAGCCAGCCCGAATGACCACCCGGCATCCCGCGACTGCTGTTGTCCCCCACCTGTACCTCGACACCAACGTAATCATGGACACGTTGTTCGACCGGCCAAGGGGAGATGACTCCATAGAGCTTGTGGAGTCAGTACGTAACCGAGGCTGGCGCTGTTCGACTTCTGTACTTGCAGTAATGGAGTTGCTTGACGATCGTCAAGAGGAGAGATTCGTGGACGACCGTCGTCGAGCGGGCGAACAGTTTCGCTCGATTTATCGCCAAATGTCTGGACGTACGATTGACAGGGATGTGTTGAATCAGATCTACGACCAGGTAATGCGACGGCTCGATATCCGATACCCCTTCATCGCCTACCCGTACTTGACCGACCAGGGTTGGGAAGAAGCCGTACGGATAGCCGGCACGACCGATATCGACGCGGCTGATGCAATACATGTCGTGACCGCAAAGGAACAGGGGTGTGATCTCTTTGTGACGAAGGACGGACCGCTGACCGGACGGATACGCAGTCAGCTTCCAGCATACATCGAGGTATAGTTGCCTCAGAACGTCGACGGTGTTGTGGGCGACCTGGGCTTCTCCATTCTCGAATAGACTCCTCGTCAGAAACGGTAGCCCTCCCTGTTGCCTTCCAAGCAGTACGATCCAAACTTCTGGACCCCCATCACCATCGACGCCAACGGCCAGTCCGTCCTCTGCAACTTCGGCTGCGACGATCAGGTCCCCGGCGACGCCCCCCTCTGCATCATCCCCACCCAGGCCCTCGACGCCGTGAGGAATCCCATGAACACCCTGGAGAAGCCCAACGTCATGACCCCCTGGCTCGACCTCCTCACTATGGCGGGCGCGAAGATTCTGCTCATGCACGGCCGCTACTTCGACAAGTTCAGCGAGCTCGCCGAAAACCTGGCGAACGGCGTCGACGACTTCGAGATGTGGCAGAGCCGCGCCGATGGCGTCGTAGACCACGTGCTCGACCGCGGCCTCGGCAGTCCAGGACGCATCGTATTCATGGGAAGCTCGCGCCACGGCTTCGCCGTCCTCTTCGCCGCCGCGCGCAACCCGCGATTCGACGCCGCAGTCGTCATCGGCCCGGTCATCTCATGGCCCTGGCTGCGCGAGTTCGAGGGCATGGACGACATCCCGCTGATCAGGAAGCACGACCTCTACGACCTAGTCGACAGGCTCCCGCCCAGGCCCCTCCAGGTCCAGATGGGCTACGACGACAAGCGCATAGGCCAGCACCACAACGAGCGCCTCGCGTCCGCCCTCACCGAGGCCTACGACTCCACGGGTGCCCGCGAAAAACTCCTGCTAACCCCCATGGAAATCCCCGGCCACTCAGGCGGCCCACCCATGCACGTCAACGAGACCGTAGTAACCTTCCTCCGCGACCAGGGCTTCCTACCCTGAGCCCGTCTTGTAGGGGCGGGTTTGAAACCCGCCCTCCCCGGTCGCGGATAGGGAGGCAGGACTACAAGCCCTCGACTACTACCATGTTGATGTTGGAGGACTTGGAGCGGATGTCGTCGAGTGCGGTGTACTCGGGCGATTCAAGCCAGGTTTGAATCTGCTGGAGGTTGTCGAATTCGAGAATGGCGAGACGCTTGGGATTCCAATCGCCCATTCTCACCTCGATCTGTCCGCCACGCGCTACGAACTTGCCGCCGTGAGCCTCGATTGTAGCTGTTACGCGCTCAATGAACTGCCCGTAGAGCTCCGCATCCACTATCTCAACATCGGTTATCACATATGCCGACATATCTACGTCTCCTGTCGAGCCCGATGCACATTCGAGTGTCGCCGACATGGAGGCTTGTCCAGCGGCAAAGGTGGTGTCCCCCTTCATCGGCCTCTCTCTAGTTGTCCCTAGGTATACCACAGCCGGAGCCATCCCGCCTCGCGTTGCCCGCCCCCTCTCCCTCTACGGAAGAGGGCTGGGGTGAGGGTGAAAGGCCGCGCAGCTGCACCTGCCTCCTGGATCTCACGCCGCGCCCACGTCCTGGTCAGGTGATGCAGTGCCCCCACCGTTCGCCCCGAGCAGCCTATGCCCGCATGCGGGCCGTGCCGGGTAGTCAGTAACTGCGACCAGGTTTCCCACTCCGTCATTCCGGCCTTGAGCCGGAATCCAGAGGGGTGGCTGGGCAGGGTTCCCTCCCCGCTTGGTGGAGCAGTTACTTGAAAGCCTGCCGAAGGGGCAGTGCTCCGCCAGCTCGGGTAACGCTTGAAAAACCTCTACTAACGCAGTCGCCTTCGGTTCGTGTTGACTCCGTCATGGAGCCCCAAGTACGGTTCCTGATGGCGGGCCGATGCAGGCCGTCAAATCCGCGATTTGAGGAGCCCCAATGACTGAGACAAACGGCATGTCAGCATACGGCTGGACATCGGACGAGATCACGGAGCGGCTGGGCACTTCAACCATTGTGTTCGAGCGTGACCGGCTGCTGCAGTCGAAGGACATCGAGATGATCGCCGAGCGGGGCATCCGCCACATCGAGGTATGCGGTCTCGGCAATCCTGGGCATCTGGACGTCGCCGACTCGAAGTACACGTCGTGGCTGCGGGCCGAGTGCGAGAGCGCCGGGATATCCATCGTCTCGACACACTGCCCGGGGTACCTGTTCAACTCGGATGATGAGGACAACCGGAAGAAGGCCGTCGAGCAGGGCGTGGCGGCGGCAAAGAACTCGGAGGAGCTCGGAGCCGGAGTCATGGTGTGCCACTTCCGGCCGGAGGAGCAGTCCGAGAAGAGCATTTACGAGATGCTCGATCAGCTTGAAGGCACCTCGATCAAGCTGACCATCGAGAACGGGCAGGACCTGGCCGACTACACGGCCTTCGTGGACAAGCTCGGCTCGGACCGGTTCGGGATGGTGGTGGATATCGGGCATACTCGGGACGACGACGAGGTAAACCCGTTCATAAAGGCCGACCGCGCCCGCGAGACGATGGCGCAATGCGGACCCCGGCTGGTCCACCTGCACCTGCACGACTGGGTTGACCGCGACCACTTCTCCCCGCTGGATGGGGACATTGCCTGGGCGGGCGTGTTCGATGCCTTCAAGGACATCGACTACCAGGGCTACTACATGTTCGAGGCGGCCTACCCGCCCGGCGCGCGTGGCGAGGTAGCCCCGGAGTATGTGCTCGACAAGGTGGCCGGTTTTCCGCAGGGGTTCGTCGAGAGGTACATCGGCTAGGGCCTTGAGTCTCTCCCCGCGCCCAAGCCTTGATCAGGTGGTGCGCGGCGGACCCGCCGTTCGCCCTGGCCCGGTAGGGGCGGGTTTGAAACCCGCCCTCCCCCCGCAACACCTCGAAACTGGGCCCCCTAGGTCTCGCCCCGCGCCCAAACCTTGATCAGATGATGCGCAGTGCTCCCCCGTTCGCCCTGAGCTTGTCGAAGGCCAGTGCTCACCAGTGCATGTGACCCCTGGGAACAACCTCCCTTGCTATTCACTGGGTGTCTTGGTTGCGGCCTGGTAGGGGCGGGTTTGAAACCCGCCCTCCCTCTGCAGCACCTCGAAACTACGCCTCGCTAGATCTCCCCCCGCGCCCACGTCCTGATCAGGTGATGCGCTATCGCAATCGGCTGCGGCACCGTCAGCCTATAGCTCCGGCCCTCCAGCGCATCTAGCACCTCCCGCCGCTCGAACCACTGCACGTCCGTCATCTCCACGTCGTCGATGTGGATGTCCGTCGTAACGGCCTCCGCGTGGCACCCGATCATCAGCGACGACGGGAAGGGCCACGGCTGCGACGAGTGATACCTGACATTCTTGACGGCGATACCAGCCTCCTCCCGCACCTCCCGCGCCACCGCCTCCTCGACCGACTCGCCCTGGTCGATGAACCCCGCCAGCGCCGAGTACATCCGCATCCGCGACAGCCGCCCGCGCGACTGGCCCAGCAGGCACCGCTCCCCGTCGTGGACCAGCATGATCGCCACCGGGTCCGTGCGCGGGAAGTGCTCGGCCCCGCAGTCCTCCGTGCACTTGCGTACGTGCCCGCCCCGGCCCATCGTAGTCCGGTGGCCGCACACCGAGCAGAACCCATGCCGGTTGTGCCAGTCCAGCAGCGACCGCGCCTGCGCCACGATGCCCGTCTCCGGGCCGCTCAGGAACCCCGCCGCTGACCTCGCGTCAACGAACCTCAGCGAGTCGTCGTTCCTGAGCCGCGCTGCCGCCCCGCTCGTAGCCCGCACTAGCACCGCGAAATGCGCCACGCCATCACGCTTTCCGAGAAAAACGGGCTCGGCCCCGTCGACCCCGAACCCCTGCACATCCTCATGGGTCAGCCACGTCAGCTCATCGCTGCCCTCATCGGCCACCGGCACGTCCAGATCCGGCATCACCAGGAACCTGCTGCCAGGGTCGACGGCCCGCGCCGCCAGCCACCCCTCGTCCCGCCGCTCCCTGTCCCCTCGGTCAAAGGGATTCCCCGCAAAGACATGCGGCCCATACCCCATGCGCCTACCCCTGTGCCCAGTTGATTGGAAGGGTTACTTCGTTCCTGCGAAGGCAGGAACCCAGAGGGGCCAGGACGCGGGGGGAATTCATGAGCAGGCCGGTCGACGTGAGAGTTGATAGAGCTAGCTGAGCCGGATGCGCCCGGACCCCCAGACTCACTACCCCAGCTTGAACGGCGCCACCGCCCGCCCGCCAGCCGGCAGCCCCTGCGGCAGGTGCACATTGAGCAGCATCGGCCTACGCTCGCGCTCGACCGTCTCCAGCCCCTCCGCAATCGCCGCCTCGACGGACGCCTCGTCCGTCACGTCCCGCGCCTCCACGCCGAAGCTCTCCGACAGCTTCACGATGTCGATGCCCTCCAGCGCGACCCCGGCGTAGTTCCCCGCGTCGCTCATGGCTCCGCCCGCGCGCTGGTACGAGTTGGCGACGATGCCGTACGCCCGGTTGTTCGGGATCACGAACAGCACTGGCACCCGGTGGTGCGCCGCCGACCACAGGCCCGAGTCCGCGTAGTAGACCGACCCGTCGCCCACCAGTCCCACTACCGGCGTGTCCGGCGCGCCCAGCTTCAGCCCGATTGTCCCGCCGATGCCATACCCCTCCGAGCCGCCCGCGGGCCGCACGTATACGTTGCCCGTATGGTCCTTCGACTCCCGCGCCGCCTCCAGCGGCACAGCGAACTGCTCGATCATCACCATCCCACCGCCCGCGTCTTCCAGCGCGTCGTCGAGCGCGTCCCCCAGCACCCACGACCGCACCAGACCCTCATGCGGCCCCGCGGCGTTCTCGACGGCCTGCCGCCGCCGTCCTCGCAGGATACTCGCTTGCTCCGCCGCCCACGCCCGCCGATCTGCGAACGACCCGTTGCGCTCCTCTACGGTCTCCAGCATCTGCTCGATGGCGCGGGACTCGTCGGCCAGGACCGCCGTATGCAGCCCGGGTATGTTCTTCAGGTTCCCGGAGTCGTGCCCCAGCGCAAGGACCCGAGGCCGCCCGGCAAACCCGGCGTAGTCCTTCGCCTGCCCCAGCCCGTGGTGCCGGACCCCGACGCAGACGACCACGTCCGGCTCCAGCGTCCGTGCGGCCTCCTCGAACCCTCCGCAGTTCAGCGGGTGCCGTATGGGGATCGCGCGGTAGTCTCCCGAGACGGGTACACCCAGGCTCTCGGCAAGGGCCGCCAGCCCCTCTTCCGCGCCGTTCTTCCACACCCCGTCGCCGGCGTACAGCAGCGGCCGCTCCGCCCCTGCCAGCGCGTCCACCAGCTCCTCCACGTCCGAGTCGGCCGGATATCCGGCCCGGCCCGCCGCGGGACGGCCCTCGATGATCGACGTGTCCACCTGCGCGGATGTAAGCACCCGGTCGTAGACCGCCAGGTGCACAGGCCCCACCGGCGGCGCGCCGGCCACCAGCAGCGCCCGGTCGATGGCTTGCGGAAGCCCCTCGGGCTCGATCGACGCCCACGTCGACTTGCAGAAAGGCGCGGCTATCGAAGTGGGCCCGAACGAGTGGCTCAGGTCGAGCCCCACCTTGTCGCCAAAGCTGCCCGTGTCCCCCGCGAAAGTGATCACCACCACCGGCAGGCTGCCGTTCCACACGTTGATCATCTGCCCCAGGCTCTGCGCCAGCCCGGCTCCCAGGTGGACCGACATCACCGCCGTGTCCATCTTCGCTTGGGCATAGCCCCCGGCCATCGCGGCCACGGTGCCCTCGTGCAGCGACATTATCCCGTGAATGTCCGGGTGCGACCCCAGCGCGTCGAAGAACAGCGCCTCCCGCGACCCCGGGTTGTTGAAGACATACTTCACCCCCGAAGCCGCCAGCTGCTCGACAATAATCTGCGGCGCGCTACCCCTAATCGCTCTCACGCTAGCCAGACCTCCACTTGCCTCTGACGGACTACATTCCCGCCGTCCTGTTCACGCCCTGTTCCGGGGCTGCGTCCTGTAGGGGCGGGTTTGAAACCCGCCCTCCCCCCTCCCCCGCAAGACGCTACTTGATGTACAGCCATACGGGTGCCGTTTGAAACTATCTCGAGGGTCTCCAGCAAGTTCCCGCCAGGGCAAGATCGTTCGCCCTGAGCCTGTCGAAGAGCCTGCCCCGTACTCGATACGGGGGCAGTGCTACGCCGTGCAGCTGGGCCTTGAGGTTCTCGATCCGAGTTCCTCCCATCCAAGACCCTACAGCCTACTCGCCCCCCTCCAACTCCTCCCTAACCCCATATTCATCGAAAAGCCCCTCGACCTGCCCCCAGGTCGTATCGTCGATGTACACGCCTTTGGCCAGCCGGTCCGCGCGGGTCACCGCTTCGATCTCGCCCGGGAACAGCACCTGCGTCGCCCCTTCCATCAGCGGCGTGTCCTTCACGTACGCCATCATCGCCTGGATCTCGGACCGCACGTCGTCGATCGGCGCCATCCCGCCCAGGTCCATCACCGCGATAGTCGATCCCGTCCAGGTGTTCGTCTCGCCGCTCGGAGAGGCGATGTGGCCCAGCATCCCGCCGAAAAGGGCGATCATCACTGAGAGCGCGAACCCCTTGTGTCCGCCCTGTATGCCGCCCACCGGCAGGATCGCCCCGCCCTCGTAGTACGCGTTCGGGTCCCTGCTCGGGACGCCGTCCTTGTCCAGCACCCACGCGTCCGGCAGCTCCTCGCCCTTGTTCCGGTAGACACGCAGCTTGCCCTCAGCGGCCATCGAGCTGGCGAAGTCCAGCAGCACCGGCGCGCCGTCCCTGTGGGGGAATGCCATGGCTATCGGGTTCGTGCCCAGACGCCGGGCCCGGCCTCCGAAGGGCGCGACGTTGTTGCCGAACGTCCCCCCAGCGAACCCCGTGAACATGATCGCCGCCATACCGGCTTCCGCCGCCATCTCCGGGTATGTCCCGATCCGGCCAGTGTGGTCCAGGTTTCCCATCGTCGCCAGGCTGATGCCGTGGTCGCGGGCCTTGTCTATGGCCATCTCTGTCGCCCGCGTTGCTACCACCTGCCCGAACGTCGAGTGCCCGTCGATCAGGAGCATGCTCCCGCGCTCCCGCACAACCTCCGGCTCGGCCTTGGGGTCCAGCTTCCCCGCCTTGATCCCCTCCAGGTACTGCGGTATGCGTATGAACCCGTGCGAATCGTGCCCCGCCAGGTTAGCCTCCGCCAGGTGGTTCGCCACGATCGACGCATGCCCCGGCAGCGCCCCGCCCGCCTCCAGCATCACCTCCCCGATCCTCACAATCCTGTCCCTGCTCAAATTCGGCATCTACCAGCTCCTGTCGTACTATTGAAGAAATCCGTCGTTGGTACGAAAATGGGACCGCACACCCTCACACCGCGAAGCGCCACTCTGTAGGGGCGGGTTTGAAACCCGCCCTTCCCCGGCCGCCGCCCTGGAATCGTGACAGCTCGGTCAGAACCACCTCCCCAAGACTCTTAACCTCTTCGCCCTCAGCGGTCACTTCCTCTCCAGCTGCTCCAGCCCAAGCTCCCCGGTGATGTGGTCGAACCACTCCACAACCTCGCTGTGCAGCGGTATCCCGTTCGCCCGCCGCTCTATCATCTCCTCGTGCTCCGACAGCCCCGCGTACATCACCCGGTCGTGCCCAGGCGCAGGCCGCGTCGTCCGCAGCGTCTTCAGCGTCCCGTCCATCGTGTCCTTGAACTCGTCCACGTCAGTGAACGCGTCGATGTTGAACGCCGAGAAGAAGTGGCGCGACATCTCGCCACCCAGCATCGGCGGCTGCGCCCCCGACAGCAGGCTACACATGATCTCCGCCATCATGCCGAAGCCGTAACCCTTGTGCGAGCCCTGCTCCCGCGTGCCGCCCAGCGGCAGCATCAGCATCTCCTCGACGTCGATGGCGGACACAGGCTCCTCGTTCGGCACCCCGTCCCGGTCTGCGACCCAGCCCGGCAGCAGCTTTGCGCCCACCCGTTGGGCCAGCCTGATCTTATTGCCGGCGATTGCGCTCGTAGCCGCGTCGTACAGGTAGGGGGCCTCGTTCCGCGCCGGCGCCGCGATGGCGATGGGGTTCGTGCCCAGCCGCGGCTCCGCGGCGAACGTCGGCGCGATCTTCGCCCCCGCCGACGTCATAGTGATCCCGACCATGTCCTCCTCGGCCGCCAGCATCGCATGATGGCCGATGGGACCTGAGTGGCCCGCGTTGAACATCGCCACCGCGCCCATGCCCATCTCACGTGCCTTGCCGATGGCGATCCGCATCGCCTTCGGGCCGAGGATGATGGCGTGCCCTCCCGCCGCGTCCATCACGGCAGTAGTCGGGCTCTCACGCACGATCTTCCAGTCCGCGTTCGCCTTCAGCGTGCCGTCGCCGTACAGCTGCACGTACGCCCTCAGCATGTTCGACACGCCGTGCGTCTCCACGCCACGCAGGTCCGCCGTAACCAGCACGTCGGCACCGAGCGCCGCGTCCTCCGGCGTCTCGCCCATCGCTTCGAATATCGCGGTCACCGTCTCCCGGAGGGACTCCTCCGGCACGCGTACCTTGTCCGGCTCCGGCACCTTGAATCGTTCGAGCATTGCTACCCCCGTCCCAGGCCGCGCATCTGTAGACAGCCCCAAAACCCGCCCGCGATTCTACCACGACACAACCCCTCATTCCCCACTACTGTGGCTGCAGAGGGGTGGCGGATCTTACCCCCTCTCCCTCGACGGGAGAGGGCTGGGGTGAGGGTGAAGGGGTGGGGGGACTCCCTCCAGCGCGAGAACCCAAGAGCCAGCCCGGCAATGTCGTCCTGAGGAGTCCTCGACGAAGAGCCTGCCCCCGTATCCCGATACGGGGACCTGGGGCGGGGTCCCCCAGCCTGGATCACCCATCGGTATGCCCCTGCCGCGATCTCCCTCGCTACGTCCCCTTATAGTTAACCACCTGCGTCAGCCTGTTCTTCACCGACACCAGGTCCCGCTGGTCCTCCATCACCTGCTCGATGGGCTTATATGCGTCCGGGTGCTCGTCCAGCAGCTTCTTCGCGCTGTTCGCGTTCCACGCCTTCCCCTCCATCATCTCCCGCAGCGACTCGGTCGTGAACGTCTTCCGCGCCCTCCCGCGACTGTACATCCTGCCCGCGCCGTGCGCGCTCGACCTGTACGAGTCCGCGTTGCCCTTCCCCTCGACGATGTACGTCGACGTGCCCATCGACCCCGGGATGATGCCCAGGTCGCCCGTGTCCGCCTTGATCGCCCCCTTCCGCGTGATCCACACCTCGCGCCCGAAATGCTCCTCCAGCGCCGCGAAGTTGTGGTGGCAGTTGATCGTCTCATCCACCTCGAACTCACCCGCGTGCTGCCGCAGGTCCGCGATCGCCGCGTCCATCATGAACACGCGGTTCGTCGCCGCGTACCGCTGCGCCCACTCCATCATCCCGACGTACGTCGTGAACGAGCTGCCCCTCAGCCGCGCCGTGTTGGCGTCCTCCAGATCCTCCTCGTTCTCCGCCTTCGCCACCTCTATGAAGATCTCCGCGATCGCGTTGCCGATGCCCCGCGACCCCGAGTGCAGCACCACCCACACGGCCCCGGCCTCGTCCAGGCACACCTCGACGAAGTGATTGCCTGATCCCAGCGTGCCCAGCTGCTTCTTCCCCCTCGCGATCATCGACCGCGCGTCGCGCTTCCTGCCGCGCCCGCGCCGTCGTTGCACAGGCGCCGAGTCGAACACCGAGTCGTCCGGCACAGGGTCCGCCTCGAACCACTCCTCCGCCCGGCGGCTGGCCCGCGAGTGGTCGCCGCCGACCCCTGCCGGGATCGACCGCCCGAGCATGCCAACCAGCGGCCTCAGGTCGTCGGGCAGAGACGGTAGGTCCGTCTTCGCCGCGATCATGCCGCACCCGATGTCCACGCCCACCGCCGCCGGGATGATAGTGTCCGACCACGTCGGGATGACGCTCCCCACCGTCGCCCCAATCCCCAGGTGTGCGTCCGGCATCAGCGCCACGTGGCCCGCCAACCCCGGCGCCCGCGACACCACCTCGGCCTGCTGCCGCGTCGCCTCATCCAGGATGCTGGCCCAGCTCTTCACCTCACCCATCGCCACACCTCCACTTCCCAAGTTGACTCATAGTCCATGTCCGGGTACGGGACATTGTCGTCCCGAGGCCCCGCCGAGGGACCTGGGGTGGGGTCGGCCTCGGCGATGCGATGGAACAACGCCACGTGCCGTGGAGCGAGTGCCACCCTGTCGGGACGAGGACATCACGTTCGCCCTGCGCAGTTTATGCCCGCCCACGGGCGTTGCCTGGCGGTCAATATCTGCCGTGCCGATGAAGTACGTTCGCCCTGAGGCTCTCCTGAGTTAGTCGAAGGGCCTGTCGAAGGGCAGTGCTCACCAGCGCCACCATGATGAGGAGCAGTCACTTGAGAGCCTGGCTCTCCCGAGCTTGTCGAAGGGTCGAAGAGCCTGGCCTGAATTCGCCGGAGTGGCAGTGCCCCGCCGACAGCGTTTACGGCCCCGTATAGAGCTCCGTACCCGGACGGAACTGGAACCACCCGAACCAGAACGACATGTGCGTCGGGATCCGCGCCAGCTTCTCCGACTCGTCCGCCGTGTTGACCAGGAACTCCTCCGTCACCTGCCACGTGACCCCGTCCGCGTCCACGACCACCGGCGGCAGGCCCAGGTGGCTGCCATCCTCCGCCGGTACCAGCGCGAACGTCTTCCCGCCGCTGTAGTACGCCCGCGCGCCCTGGCTCGCTGCCGAGCCCAGCACCACGATCTGCTCGCCGCCCACCACGTCGTGCACGATGCGGTGCTCCCGCAGCGCCTCGGACGAGTACGCCTTGTAGCTGTCGTTCAGCTGCACCCCCAGCACAACGGCCTTCGTGTCGAGCTGGTCGTCCCTGTCCGGCACCGGGAACATCGTCTCCGGGTCGTTGAAGTAGGCGTAGTAGATCGCCCGCTGGTCCTCCTCGGGGTAGTAGAACTCGGCGGGATACACCCCCGTGTCCTGCTCCAGCACAGTCGTGTCAGGGTGAAGCTCCAGCCACTCCTCCCACGTCGTCAGGATCACCGGGAAGAAGTCCAGCTTGATCCCCGAGTCCCACAGCGGCCCGATCACCGGCTCGCCCGTCAGCTGGTTCCACAGCGAGTTCGTCAGCCGGTCGTACATCACCTTGTTGCTGCGGTACAGCATCCCCGACGTGCCGAACGTGGTTGTCTCTCCGTTGATCTTGCCGGAATACACTATTCCGGTGCCGCAGAGCGTTCAATACGCAAGCGATATCGGTTCGCCCCCCAGCACGTCGTTCGCCATCTCGTGGGCGTTCACTATGCGCAACGGGTACGCCCGGTGCTCCCCGTTGATTGACACGCCAAAGACCCGGTCGCTCGGCTGCAGGTACTCCTGCTCGCCCGCCGCGACCACCGGCGCGTTCTGGAGGTCCGGGATGCCGTCGGGTCGCACGCCTCCCCACGCGACCTCGAACAAGTTGATGCGCGAGCCCTGCTCGGCCGGCGCCAGGAACTCGGCGAACCTGGGGTCGATCAGGCTCATCAGGCTGCTCTTCCAAAGCACATAACCGTCGGGAGGGCTGTACTCCTCCGCGTTCTTGCCCAGCCACTCCATCCACTCGTTCCACGAGCCCTGTTCGCGCCTGAACTCCCGGCCCGTTATCTCCTGGATCGCCGTGCTGGCCTCCACCAGCAGCGCCTGGTTGGCAAAGAAGCGCAGCAGCTCGACCAGCAGTGGGACCATCGACTTGTCGTTATTCGCGACGGCCTGCGCGATGGCCTCCAGCGTGTCGTCCGGGCTGTGGTCGCGGCCCGAGAACAGCCGGAACATGTTCTCGGTCGAGTCGTAGTCGTCGCTGGGGCCCAGCTCACGCGCCGCCGTCCCAGTAGGCTCGGGCGTGGGCGGTGCGGTAGTGGCAGTCGGCGCGGGAGCCTCCGTCGGAGCGGGCGCAACCGTAGCCGCCTCAGTGGGCGCCGCCGTCGGAACGCTCGCAGTCGGCTCGGGCTCATCCCCCGTCCCCGAGCACGCCACGGCCGCCGCTGCAATCAGCCCAAACGCGACCGCCGCCAGAACGCCGGATAGCCGATTCAGACTGTAGGGGCGGGTTTGAAACCCGCCCTCTTCCTTGTCAAACGTCAGGGTTGTCTGCACCACACCTTCCTCATTGCCTTCACATCCACTCTAGCACTATTTCTCCAGCCCCGTATCCGGATAGAACGCGTACCACGACATCCACAGCGCAATCTGCCCCGGCATCCTAGCCAGCTCCTCTCCGCTCTCCTCATTGACCAGCGCGTCTTCCGTCACCTTCCATACCCCGCCGTCCGCGTCCACCACCTCCGCTGGCGTTTCCGATTCCGCATCGTCGCCGAGCGACAGCTTCACGCTCCCCCGCTCGTACACCCGTGCCGCCTCCGTCTCCGACGAAGCCACGATGACAATCAGCGTCCCCCCGACCTCGTCGTTGACCACCCTGCGCTCTTGCAGCACGGCTACCGTGTAAGCCTTCGCCTCGCCCCCGGACCGCACGCCCAGCACTGTCTCCTTGCGCCCCAGTGCATCGCTTTCTGGCCACAAGGGGAAAACTATCTCGTCCGTGTTCAGGTACGTCTCCAGCGGCGACCCCGGCGTCGACTCCGGCACGTAGGCCTCGGGCGGGTAGATCTCGTTCAGCACGGCGAGCACCGTGGTGTCGGGATGCAGCTCCGACCACTCCTTCCACGTCGTCACCACCGACGGCACCGGCTCCAGGCTGGCGCCGGGGTCGGCAGCAGACCCTGCCACTGCACCGCCGGAGAAGTGGTGCCACAGAGTCTTGTTCTCCAGGTCGTACATCACCGGGTTGCTCTTGTATATCAGGCCCGACGTGCCGAACAGCGTCTTGCCGCCTCCCACCTCCGCCGAGTAGATGACTCCCGAACCGCACAGCACGCACTGGGCGAGAACGATCGGCCGCCCCGCCAGCTCGTCGTTGACGATCTCGTGGACGTTCGTGATCCGTAGTGGGTACGCCCTGTGCTCCCCGTCGATCGACACCCCGAACACCCTGTCGTCGGAGAGCAGGTAGTCCGCCTCCTCCACCATTATCACATCCGGGTCGACCAGCGGAGGCGTCTGGTCGGGCGCGATGCCGCCCCATATCAGTTCTGCCAGGTCTATGTCCGGCGCGACCTTGCCGCCGTCCGTCGGCAGGAACTCACGGTACCGCTGGTCGATGCCGCCGGTCAGGAACACGCTCTTCCACGTCGCGTACTTGTCCGGGACGGGGTAGTCGGACGAGTTGGCCCACAGCCAGGTCATCCACTGGTTCCACGTCCATTCCTCCCCCTCGGGAGGCTGCTCAGTGAGTTGGTTCAGGGTCTCCAGCGCGTCTTGCTGGAACTGCTGCGAGGGGAAGAACCGCAGCACTTCGAGGATAATCGGCACCTGCGTCTTGTCCTTGTGGGTACGGGCCCTTTCGAGCCCCTCCAGCGCCACCTTGACCGGGTGGTTGACACGCGAGAAGAAGCGGTACATGTTCGTCTCGGGCTTGTACCCGGCCTGCGGCGTCCCCGCCGTCACCGCGGTCGGGCTCGGCTCCGGAGCGCGGGGCAGGGGAGTGGGAGTCACGATCTCCGCCAGCTTCAGCGTATCGAGGGATACAGGCGCGGCGGTCGGCACCACCACCGGCGTAGGCGTCTCCGTTCCCCCCGTGCCCCCACAAGCCGCCGCAAACGCCATCAGCGAACCGCACGCCGCGGCAAGAACCCACCTTCGCAAATGGGTAGGGGCGGGTTTCAAACCCGCCCTCCCGCCGGCGCCGGTCCGATGAAGCTCTCTATAGCCGCGCTATGCGCACGTTCGCCCTGAGGCTCTCCTGAGCTCAGTCGAAGGGCTTGTCGAAGGGCAGTTCTCCGCCAATCCAGGTTACCCATGTCTCTCACTCTATAGTAACGCCGGGCTGCACCATCGGGTTGGCCTTGTCCCTTCCCCCGAGGGGGAAGGTTAGAGCCTGCCCCGTACTCGATACGGGGATGGGGGCTCACGCCCCGGCCTGGCGACAATACCCCCGCAGGTCCATTCCTTCCACCGAAGAGACTCCAGCAAATCGTTGCGATTGAATAGCCCGGCCACCACTATGTCGTCCTGAGGAGTCCCCGACGAAGGACCTGGGGCGGGGTCGCCTCAACCATGCCAACGGACGACTCCACTTTCATCCACTTATCCGGCCTTCGCAACGCCATGGTGATTCCGTCGAGAGCTGGGAACCATAAGGCTGAGGGAATAGCAGTCCCTGCACGCAAGAGCAACGGCAAAGAGCCTTACCCCCCTAGCTCCTCCCCCAGCCGCTGTATCACCGTCTCCAGCTCCCCCTCGTCCATGCTCATAGGATCGACTCCCAGCTCGTCCGGGTTCCCCAGCGTGTGCATGAAGATCGCCGGGTCCCCAGCCGCCATCCTGTCGAACACCTCGCTCGGCGGGGCCCCTTTCCACTCTGGCGTGAACCGGATCACCGCCGTCGGGATCAGGTAGTCGGTCCGGTCGTGCCTCACCGACAGTTCCAGCCCTGGGACCTCGATCAGGGCGTCCACGACCCGCTGGCAGATCGCCTTGTAGCGCTCCGTCTCGGCCTCCTCGTCCTCGTCCGCGAATATCCGCAGGGCCGCCACCAGCCCTACGATCTCCTCCTTCGCCACCTTCATGCCCCGGCCGATGAACTGGTTCGGGCTCGCGTTGGCCGCCGCCGCCTCTATCAGGTCCCTGCGTCCGGCCAGGATGCCCGTGCCCTGCGGACCGCGCACCCCCTTGCCGCCGCTCAGGATTACCATGTCCGCGCCCTGCTTCAACGCCGCGCTCAAGTTGGCCCGCGGCGGCAGCGTCGACGCCGCATCCACGATCACGGGGATGCCGTGGGCGTGCGCGCTCTCCACCACGTCCGGCAGCGTCAGCGCCTTCCGCGAGTAGAACGGCGCGAACAGGTAGGCCACCGCCGCTGTCCGCTCGTTGTACGCCGCCTCGAGCTGCCAAAGGTGGCACCGCCGGCCCTCGCCGACCCCCACGAGCTTCGCCCCGGCAGCACGGTACGCCTGGTCGTACGCGAACCGCTGGCAGTTCTGGATGATGATCTCGTTCCTCATCCCCGTCGTGTCCGGCAGCTGCGCCATCTTCGCCGGGTCGCTTCCCGCCATCACAGCCGCCGCCTGCAGCACCAGCCCTCCGGCGGACCCGCTCGACACGAAAGCCGCCTCGGCCCCCACGATGTCCGCGATGATCTCGCCCGCCCGCGCGTTCAGCTCGTGGACGTCAACCAGCACGCTCGCCGCGCTGTTCATCGCATCCATCACCTCGCGGCGCAGCTTCGTTCCGCCGTACGCCGTAGTAGTCCCCGAAACATTGATGGCGGTTCGCACCCCCAGCGCTCGGTAAACCCCCGCCGGATCATTCGCCTCTGTCATTTCCCCTCACCTTGTCACCAATACATTACGGCAGCGCACCTGGCCCACCGCCGCCCACCACACCGTAGGGGCGGACCCACGTGTCCCGCCGCAGACTGCCCGGCAAACCCTCATCCGTAGGGGCGGGTTTCAAACCCGCCCGTCCCCGGCCGGGCCACTGCCCGAATACCCATCCACGGCCTCATCGAGCCCTCTTGGCATGCGGCAGGGCCACATCGTTGCCCTGTCGGACTCCAGGCTCCAACGAGTGTACCCCACCCCGCATACCGAACCCAACATCCCCATCCCCCATCCGGCAGGATCCCGCCTCTCACCATAAACTCCTCCCCTCTGCGTCTCCGTGGTGAGACCCGTCCCATCTCTTCATAACTCCTTACCTCTGTGTTCTCCGTGCCCTCTGTGGTTAAACCCTCCTCTGCGCCCTCCGCGGTGAGACTCTCCCGTAGCCAAATTGACACCCCCATTTAGCCAATGCGATAATCGAATCTACGGACTCAATATGCCAAAGAGAACATATCAACCCAAGAAACGGCGGCGCGCCCGCGTCCACGGCTTCCGATCCCGGATGAGCAGCCGCGGCGGACGACGTATCCTGAAGCGGCGAATCTTCAAGGGCCGCACCCGGCTGACCGTCTAAGGGCCCTGTTGTCCCACAGTCTCACGCAAGCCTTGCCCCTGTCCTATGCGGCGGGGTGGAGATTCGCCCCGATGCTCAGAGAGCGCCGACTTACGCGCCCGCGTGACTTCGAGGCCCTCCGCTCGCATGGTCGGGCCTGGCCCGGGAAGCTCCTAGTGCTCGTCGCGCGACCCAACTCGCTCGAGACCAGCCGCGTCGGCCTGTCGGTCAGCAAGCGCGTGGGCGGGGCCGTCGTCCGGAACCTCGTGAAGCGCAGACTCCGCGAGGCCCTTCGCCGTCTCGATCTGCGGGACGGCTGGGATATTCTGCTGATTGCAAGGAAAGGAGCCGGAGACACGGACTTCCACACCCTCGAGCGCTCGCTTAGGTCCCTGTGCAGAAGGGCGCGCCTGTTACCGCCCCCGCCAGGGGAAGAGAATGCGTAGCCTCGTAGTCAAGGCCATAGAGATCTACCAGGTCGCCCTGTCCCCCTACTTCCGGGGCTCATGCAGGCACTTCCCCAGCTGCTCCAGCTACACTCGCGAGGCCGTGGTCCGCTACGGCGCTTCTAAGGGCCTGTGGCTGGGTCTCAGGAGAGTCAGTCGCTGCCAGCCCCTCGGCACCTGGGGATACGACCCTGTCCCCTAAGCGCCGACCTGAATTCATGAACGTGACAACAAGACCACTACGCCCGTCATTGCCGCGAAGAGGGAGCTCTGCACAACCGTCATTCCGGCGAAAGCCGGAATCCAGGGGGCGGTGGACCAGCCTGGCTTCGACACGCGCCCGGCTGCTCCTCGTCCTCCTGGTCCCCGCCCTGTTCCTGGTTGCTTGCACACGCATAGGTATACCCGAAGGCTGGTCCTCACCCGCGGTGGACGGCGATATCCTCTACGTCGGCACCATGGACGGTGACTTCAGGGCCATCGAGCTGGAGAGCGGAGCAAAGATATGGGACTTCGACCTGGTCGGCGAGGAAGACCGCCGCGCGGTCTACGGCCGGCCTGCCGTCCTGGAGGGTAAGGTCTACTTCGGCGGCTACGACGGCATCATGTACGCCCTCACACGGGACGGCGGCGGCATCTGGGACAGGGAGGTCGGCGACCTCTCGCCCCTCGTAGGCGGTCCCGTCGTTGCCGACGGAGTGGTCATGATCGGCTCCTCCGACGGCACACTCTACGCCTTCGATGCTGACGACGGCTCGCGAGAGTGGGTCTTCCCCACGGGTAACAGGGTCTGGTCGACCCCCGTGGCCGACGACGGCGTCGTCTACTTCGGCTCCCTCGACCACTACGTCTACGCCTTGAACATCGACGACGGCTCCGAGAAGTGGCGTTTCAACGCCGGTGGCGGCGTGACGGCTCAGCCTCTGCTCCACGACGGCCGTGTCTACGTTGGCTCCTTCGCCAGCGTCTTCTATGCCCTGGATGCCGCTACCGGCTCCGTCGTCTGGCGCTTCGACGGCGCCGGCAACTGGTTCTGGGGCGGCGCCGCCACCAACGGCGAGCTCGTCTTCGCCCCATCCCTCGACGGAAACGTCTACGCCCTCGATCGCCTCTCGGGCGACCTCGTGTGGGCCCTGCCGACAAGAGGACCCGTGATCGGCGCTCCCGCCGTCGTGTCCGGACGGCTCGCCGCCGGGTCCCTGGACGGGCGCGTGTGGCTCAGAGAGCTGGGCAGCGGCGACGACGTGCGCTCCTGCGACATCGGATCCAGGATCAGGTCGTCCATCACCGCCCATGGCGACGTGCTGCTCGTGGCCGTCACCGACCACTCGATCAGGGCCCTCGCCGTCACGCCAAGCGGCGCAGACGAGGAGTGGGCCCACTTCTCCAACCGCGGCAACCCCCTCTCCAGCGGAGAAGAAAAAGCATGCTAACCCTCCGATCCAAAGTAGTCGTTCCCGCGAAGGCGGGAACCCAGAGGGGCGGCGCAGGGCCTAAGATCGTTCGCCCTGAGCCTGTCGAAGGGCAGTGCTCCGCCGAACGACCTCCCTCTCCCTCGACTCTTACCCCCTCTCCCTCGACGGGAGAGGGCTGGGGTGAGGGTGACTCTCCCCCCCACGAGAACACACGCTGACATGGAAATCCTCGGCGACATCTGGAACGGCGTAATCATCCGCCCCATGATCAACAGCCTCGTGCTGTTGTACGCCTCCTTCTTCTCCAACTTCGGGCTCGCCATCATCAGCTTCACGGTCATCATCCGTGCCGGAATGATCCCCCTCTCCGTCAAGCAGAGCCGCTCCATGAAGGCCATGACCTCCGTGCAGCCCAAAATGAAGGAGCTGCAGGAGCGGTACAAGAACGACCGCCAGAAGCTCTCCCAGGAGACGATGAAGCTCTACCGCGAGCACGGCATAAACCCCGTCGGCTGCCTCGGCCCCCTCGTGGTGCAGATGCCGATCTTCCTCGGCCTGTTCTGGGCCCTGCGCGGCACCCTCCCGTCGACCCCGGAAAGACTGGCCGACCTTTCGCAGAACCTCTACTCGTGGCTCCCCATGGTTCACGAGGCCGTGCCGCTCGACGGCACCTTCCTGTTCCTCAACCTCGCCGAGTACTCCAGCGCCAACCCCCTTCCGTTCCTCCTGCCCGTGCTGGTCGGCGTCTCCATGTTCGTCATGCAGAAGATGACCACCATGCCCTCGACGACCCCGCAGCAGGAGTCGACCAACCGCATGATGCTCTGGCTCATGCCCGGAATGTTCGGCGTCTTCACCCTCAACTTCGAGGCGGGTCTCGCCCTCTACTGGATTGTCTCCAACATAGTGGGTATAGTGATTCAGGGGTTCGTAACCGGTTGGACGCCCCTTGTCGACCTCTTCAAATCTATTGTCAATCTAGGCCGGTCCGCCACTAACAGGGAGCCGGCCGCCGAGGGCGCGGAGGACTCTTCGGATGAAGAGACCCCGGCCCGGGAGGCAGATAGCGATGACGACGATCGAGATGACGGCCAAGACCGCCGACGAAGCAATCGAAATCGCCCTAAAGGAGCTAGACGTAGAGCGCCAGGACGTCGAAATCGACGTCGTTAGCCACGGCAAGGCCGGCATACTAGGCATCGGCGCAGAGCCCGCAAGGGTCCGCGTCACCGTACTCGAAGAGACCTCCGACATCGTAACCGTAGCCACCGAGCTCCTCGAGGACATCGTGTCCCTCACCGGCGCTGAGGTCACCGTAAACCTCAGGCACGCCCACCGCGATGACGTGGGCGGCCCCGTGTTCGACATCGACGGCGACGACGCCGGGCTCCTCATAGGCCGCCGCGGCGAGACCCTGCGCTCGCTCCAGTTCCTCACCACCTTCATCGCATCCCGAATCATGGAGGACCGCGTCAGCATCTTCGTCGACGTCGCCGGCTACCAGGAGCGCCGCTACGACTCCCTCAGGAGCCTGGCCCAGAAGGTCGCCCGCAGGGTCGCCTCCAGCGGCCGCCCCATCACCCTGGAGCCCATGCCCCCCAACGAGCGCCGCATCGTCCACCTCGCCCTCGCCGACAACCCCGACGTAGACACGGGCAGCACCGGCTCCGGCGAAGGCCGCCGAGTAGTAGTAGAACCCGCCTACGACTAGCCGCACAACCGTCATTCCGGCGAAAGCCGGATGGTGGATTCACATTTCAAGTGCAACACTTGGTGCATAAAGATTTCTGCCGGGGTCTTGTAACCCAGGCACTTGCGCGGGGTATTGTTGTAGGCTTGGATCAAGTTTGTGAACTGGTCGTTTGGCAGAGCCGTCAGGTCTGTCTTGCGGGGCAGATTTCGTCTCAACCGGCCGATGGCGTTTTCGATGCCTCCCTTCTGCCAGGGAGAGCGGATGTCGCAGAAGAAGGTTTCGATGCCCAGATCGTGGAGTTGGTGATGGAGGGCGAACTCGGTGCCATTGTCGAAGGCAACGGACCTTCGACAATGGGGTGGCAGCTGGCCTAGGATCTGGGCCATAGCGTCGGCGATGGGGCCGGATGCCTTGCCGGGTGGCCGGACCGCAATGAGGATACGCGAGTGGCGTTCGTGCATGGCCAACACCGCATGTCCATAGGTTCTGAACAGCATCAGGTCCGCCTCCCAGTGGCCAGGAGTGCGGCGGTCTGCGGCGCTTCGTGGACGCTCGGCGAGGGGTCGTCGCATAGCAATGAAGGATGCAGGACTGCCACCTTTGCGTCCCCGCCAACCCCGTTTCGACTTGGCACGAGGGAGGTAGTGTCTCCAGGCATAGTCCTGCGTGCGGGCAAGCTGGCCGTAGATGAACCGGTAGATGCTCTCATGAGAGATGACCACTCTGCCAGCCTGCAACTTAAGCCGACCGGCGACCTGCTCTGGAGACCAGCCCTGTGCGAGGTGTGAGAGCACTCGTGAACGGAGAGTATCGTCCCGCTCCATGCGCGAACCGCGCCACCTTCGGGCACGCGCCTGCTGGTCGGCATACACTGGCTTGTACCCACCGGTCTGTGACCCATTGCGCTTCAGCTCCCGAGCAACTGTTGATGGCGAGCGATCCAGACCTGCAGCGATTTGCCGGATCGAGCGACCCTCGGTTTGTAGCCGGGCAATCTCACACCGCTCTTCAATGGTGACATGTCCATAACGCTTTCCCATGGCAACACCTTAACCAGGTGTTGCACTTCGTTTGTGAGTCTAGAGATTCCTGCGAGCAGGAACTGTCCCCAATCCAGCCGGGCGGGGGCAGAGGGCAGGGCTCTTCCCCCTCTCCCGTCGAGGGAGAGGGCTGGGGTGAGGGTGAAACCGGGGTGGGGAAGGATCGTTCGCCCTGAGCTTGTCGAAGGGCAGTGCTCAGCCGCACTTCTTTCTCAAGTAGTGGACTAGGGTGAGGGCGGAATCACCCATCTCCCTCGACGGGAGAGGGCTGGGGTGGGTACAGACCGCGGAGATAGGTAACACCTAGACCGGGCACATGGGTAACACATTTTGGGATTGTAATAGGCAATCCCGGAGGAGGAGGATGTGTTGCCCTGGCAAGAGACGAGCGTCGAGTCGGAACGATTACGGTTTATTGAGTGCCACGCCGCGGGGGAAGAGACAACGGCTGAGCTGTGCCGCAGGTTTGGGATCAGTCGCAAGACCGGCTACAAGCTGATCAGTCGGTATGAGGCTTACGGCGAGGGCGGGCTGCTTGACCGGAGCAGAGCTCCTCATCATCACCCCAACGCCACACCGAGCCAGGTGGCGGAGCGGATTGTGGAGGCTAAGCGCGAGCGGCCCACGTGGGGTCCTAAGAAGATCGTGGCCAGGCTGCGCTCCATCGAGCCGGGGGCGCCCTGGCCGTCGGCGAGCACGGCCAGCGGGATACTGGACCGTGCGGGTCTGGTGAGACGACGCAAGCGGCGGCGTAGGGCTACAAGTTGGGGCGAGCCCTTTGCCCACGCCCAGCAGCCGAACGACGTGTGGTCCATCGACCTGAAGGGCTGGTTCCGAACGGGAGATGGGGAGCGCATCGATCCCCTGACGGCCCAGGATGCGATGTCCCGATACCTGCTGGTGTGCGACGGTCTGGATCGAGCCACCGGCCCTGAGGTCAAGCGCTCACTGGAGCGGGCCTTCAGGGAGTACGGTCTTCCACGGGTCATCCGGACGGACAACGGATCGCCGTTCGCCAGCGTCGGCCTGGGGAGCCTGACGCCGCTGTCGGCATGGTGGGTCAAGCTGGGGATAGTGCCAGAGCGGATCGAGCCCGGACACCCTGAGCAGAACGGACGCCTGGAGCGGCTTCACAGGACGCTGAAGGCTGAGGCTGCCAGGCCGCCTAGGGCCAACCGGAGACGCCAGCGGCGAGCCCTCGACGGCTTCAGGCACAGCTACAACAACGAGAGACCGCATGAGGCTCTGGGGCAGCGACCTCCGAGCCTGCTGTACACGCCCTCGTTCAGACCCTACCCTGCACGTGCCAGCTCGCCGGAGTACGGATCAGGAGTCACCGTGCGTAGTGTCCGCAGCAACGGCGAGATCAAGTGGAAGGGGGACCTGGTCTACGTGAGCGCGTCCCTGAGGGGCGAGCCCATAGGTCTAGTCCAGCAGGACGAGCAGACTTGGTCCATCCAGTTCGGCCCACTACTCATCGGCATACTCGATGATGCCGAGAAACGGATCGACAAGACACCCGTGAAAGTGTTACCTATGTCCCCGGTCTAACTGTTACCCATGTGCCCGGTCGCACAGTGAGGGTGAACTCCCCGGCCCGGCAAGACCAACACGGCAAACGACGATGACCAACACCCACTCCCAGCCCTCAGCGGTGAACCCCCCGGACCTCCTCGCCATAGGCCACGTAGCCCGCGACCTCGTCGGCGACCGCGCAGTCCCCGGCGGCGCAGTCACCTACGCCTCCCACACGGCCCGCGCTCTCGGACTCACCGCCGCCATAGTCACCAGCGCCCGCCCCGGCGACCTCGAGCCCATGCCCGGCGTCGCCGCCCACGTAGTCCCTTCCGCGGCCACCACCACCTTCCGCAACACCTACCGCGACGGCCGCCGTATTCAGACCATCGAGGCCGTGGCGGGCCCCATAGGCCCCGGCGACGTGCCCACCGAATGGCGCGACGCCCCCCACGTCCTCATAGGCCCCCTCGCCGGCGAGATCGACCCCGCCGTCGCCCGCCTCTTCCCCGGCTCCGTCGTAGTCGCGGCCCTCCAGGGCTGGCTGAGGCAATGGGACTCCGCCGGCATCGTCACCCCCAAGACCTGGGACGGCCGCGATGTCCTCCCCCACGTAGACGCCGCCGTAGTCTCGGCCGAGGACACCGCCGACCCCGCCGCCATCGACCGCTGGGCGGAGCTCGCCTCCGTCCTCATCGTCACCCTCGGCGACCGCGGCGCGCGACTCCACGCAGACGGCGCCTGGCACGACATCCCCCCATTCCCGGCCCGCGAGGTCGACCCCACCGGCGCGGGCGACGTATTCGCCGCCGCATACGCCGTCAGCTTCCGCCAGGCCCGCGACCCCATCCAGGCCGCCCGCTTCGCCTCAGCAGCCGCCAGCCTCTCGGTCCGCGGCCACACCACCTCCACAATCCCAACCCGCCCCCAAATCCACCGCCTTCTCGGAGCCCCATAACTCGTCGTCCCTGCGCAGGCAGGGACCCAGAGGTGCGGGGCGGCGGGGGCTCGGGACGCGTTGGCGATACATTGCTGGTGTGGAACATCACGGCCCATGGACCATGTCGTCCCGAGCCCCGAGGGACCTGGGGCGGGGTCGGCCTCGACCATGCTGACGGACGACCAACCGCTGTCCCTCCCCACAATCCCCACCCTCTGTGCTCTCAGTGTCCTCTGTGGTGAACTCTCCCATTTCTGCTTGAAGGCCCGCCAACACACCCGTATAATTACCGACAGTGATATATTACTCACAGTAATACGCCACCTTCCCAAGGAGGTCCCCCAGAATGACCTACATCATCGCAGAGCCGTGCGTCGACGTTAAGGACGCGGCTTGTGTGGATGTGTGCCCCGTCGACTGCATCTACGTCGCCGACGAGGACAGCCCCAACCACTACGACCCCGAAGTCAAGAATGCCCCTCCCATGCTCTACATCCACCCCGAAGAGTGCATCGACTGCGCCGCATGCGAGCCCGTATGCCCCGTCACCGCCATCTTCGCCGAGGACGACACGCCCCCCGAGTGGGACAGCTACATCGACCTCAACTACGAGTACTTCGGCCTCTCCCGATAGTCCCGGGCCATCGGGCCCCCTCTCCTTCGACTCTCTCCCCTCTCCCTTGACGGGAGAGGGGAGGGTGAGGGTGATCCCTTCACCCCCACACTCACAGCGGCCCGGCGCGGCCCAACCCGCCGGGCCATCTTCTTCCCTCGGGCCTCCTCTCCCTCGACGGTCCGGCCCCCTCTCCCTCAGGGAGAGGGTTGGGGTGAGGGTGATCTTCCCGCCCTCCCCGGCTCCCGCACACACACCACCCTGTACAATATCCCCACGCAACAAACATTGAGGTGCTGATATGGTCGCCATCGAGTCCACCCCCGAAATGGTCGCCCGCGTCTACTCCACCACCGCGAATAACCTCGACGTAATCCGTCGCAGGCTCGGCAGGCCCCTATCCCTCGCCGACAAGCTCCTCCTCGGCCACCTCGACGACCCCGCCGGCCAGGACCTCGCCCAGGGCGAGAGCCAGCTCGCGCTCAGGCCCGACCGCGTCGCACTCCAGGACGTCCTCGGCCAGACCGTCATGCTCAACTTCATGCAGACCCGCCGAGACTCCGCCGCCGTCCCCACCACCGTCCACTGCGACCACCTCATCCAGGCACGCGTCGAGGGCGGCATCGACCTCGTCCAGTCCATCGAGGAGAACGACGAGGTCTACTCCTTCCTCCGCTCCGCCGCCGCGAAGTTCGGCGCGGGATTCTGGGGCCCCGGCGCCGGCATAATCCACCAGGTCGTGCTCGAGAACTACGCCTTCCCCGGCGCCATGATCATCGGCACCGACTCCCACACGCCCAACGCCGGCGGCCTCGGCTCCTGCGCCGTCGGCGTCGGCGGCGCGGATGCCGTCGAGGTCATGGCCGGCCTGCCCTGGGAGCTCCTGTATCCCCGCTACATCGGCGTCCGGCTCACCGGCGAGATGGGCGGCTGGACCGCGCCCAAGGACGTCATCCTCCGACTCGCCGGCGAGCTAACCGTTTCCGGCGGCACCAACGCCATCATCGAGTACTTCGGCCCCGGCGCCGCCTCCATTAGCTGCACCGGCAAGGCCACCATCACCAACATGGGCGCCGAGCTCGGCGCGACCACCTCCGTATTCCCATACGACGAGCGCATGGAGCGATACCTCCGCGCCACCGATCGCGGCGACCTCGCCGACCTCGCCAACGCCAACGCCGCCCTCGTCACGCCTGACCCCGAGGTCGCCGACGACCCCGCGCCATACTTCGACCGCCTCGTCGAGATCGACCTCTCGACCCTCGAGCCCCACGTCGTCGGCCCCCACTCCCCCGACAGGGCCCGCCCCATATCCATGCTCGCCGCCGAGGTCGCCGACGACTCCAACGGCTTCATCGACACCATCGACACCGCCCTCATCGGCAGCTGCACCAACTCCTCCTACGAGGACATGAGCCGCGCAGCCGACGTCGCCGACCAGGCCCGCGCCCGCGGCGCGTCCGCTGCCACGCCCCTCATGGTCACCCCCGGCTCCGAGCAGGTCCGCTCCACCATCGAGCGCGACGGCCAGATGGCATCCCTGCAGGGCATCGACGCCACCGTCCTCGCCAACGCCTGCGGTCCTTGCATCGGCCAGTGGAGGCGCGAAAAACTCCTCGACGGCACCCCCAACACCATCGTCACCTCATACAACCGCAACTTCCCGCGACGCAACGACGGCCGCTCCGAGACCATGAACTTCATCGCCAGCCCCGAGATCGTCACCGCCCTCGGCCTCGCCGGCAGCCTCTCCTTCAACCCGCTGACCGACGAGCTCACGGCCGACGACGGCTCGACCTTCAGGCTCGACCCGCCGCAACAGGCCCCCGAGGTCCCCGCAACCGGGTTCGACCCCGGCGAGTCCCGCTACATCGCCCCGCCGGCAGACGGCAGCGGAGTAAAGGTCGCCATCGACCCCGCCAGCGACCGCCTCGAGCCCCTGCACCCCTGGCCCGCCTGGGACGGCGGCGACTACGAGCGCCTGCCCGTCCTCGCCAAGACGAAGGGCAAGACCACCACCGACCACATATCCCCCGCCGGGCCCTGGCTCAAGTACCGCGGACACCTCACCAAGTTCAGCGAGAACATGTTCATGGGCGCCGCCAACGCCTTCACCGGCGAGGCCGGCAAGGGTAAGAACGTCATCACCGGCGAGACGGGCCGCGCGTTCTCGCAGACCGCCGCCCACTACCGCGACTCAGGCCTGCGCTGGGTCGTAATCGGCGACGACAACTACGGCGAGGGAAGCAGCCGAGAGCACGCCGCCCTCTCACCCAGGCTCCTCGGAGGCGCTGCCGTCATAGCCCGCAGCTTCGCCCGCATCCACGAGTCCAACCTCAAAAAGCAGGGCCTCCTCCCCCTCACCTTCCAGGACCCCGCCCACTACGACCTAATCCGCGAGGACGACCGCATCAGCCTGACCGGCCTGTCCGACCTCGCCCCCAACAAGCCCGTCCAGTGCACCATCCACCACGCCGACGGCACAACCGACACCATCCACCTGGACCACTCCATGGCCGCCAACCAAATCCCCTGGTTCCAAGCCGGCTCCGCCCTAAACATGCTCAGCACCTAGGAGTAGGCATTCACCCGGCCTTCTCATAAAGGGGCCTATTCAGTACTGTTCGATTGGGAGACCCAGTGAGCAAAATGGAACACGTTAGCAAAGAAAATGCCATACAGCGTCTGAAGCGTTCTCTCGACGAGATATCCGGGCTAAAGCAACTGAGGTATGGCTCGCCTCAATTGGAAAAGTGGTGTAGACGCACGAAGATTGCTATCTCCCATACGTTTATGGATCAGGAAACCTATGTCGAGGACTTCTCCCGAATCCGCTACATCCCAGCCGCGTACAATATCTTTACCGCTGAGTCCGACCACCAAAAGGCGTATGACAGTGGCCTCGAAGAAGCGAGAGTGCTTCTTGAATCAATGATCGAAGAGATCAACGAGTACTGGAAGGATGACAGGGAACCTGTTGGCTTATCGCACACACGTTCCGATGCCCCGGATGGTTCCAACGAAGTATTCGTCGTTCATGGGCGGAATGTCGAAGCTCGCAAAGCTCTCTTCGAGTTTCTGAGATCCATCGGCCTGCATCCTCTCGAGTGGTCAGAGGCTGTGAAGTCTACGGGCAAGCCTGCCCCTTACATCGGGGATATCCTAAACTCTGTTTTTTCCCGCGCACACGCCGTGGTAGTGCTCTTCACGCCTGACGACGAGGCAAGGCTCAAAGAACAGTTTCGCGCTGACAGTGATCCTCCCCATGAAACTGAATTGACAGGCCAGGCACGACCGAATGTGCTGTTCGAAGCGGGCATGGCCATGGCCCGACATCAAGACCGAACAGTCTTGGTGGAGCTCGGTACCTTACGACCGTTCAGTGATACTGCGGGCCGTCATGCTATCCGTATGGACAATTCAACCCCACGGAGGCAAGACTTGGCGCAACGATTGGAGATCGCCGGCTGCCCCGTCAATCTGAACGGTAGGGACTGGCACACTGCCGGTGACTTCGAGAGCACGGTAGCAAATCCATTGCAAGCACCTACCGACGCTAACGTCGAGGACCAAGAGCTCCCCAATGAGGCAACAACTCTCCTCTTGGAAGCCACCAACGATAGCAGGGGCCTAATAACCAGAGTTGCAACGATGGGCGGCTTGAGTATTGAAACGAATGGCAGGGAGTTCTGTGAGTCGCGCGACCCACGATCAGAAGCGGCATGGACTGGCGCTCTGGAGACACTCGTTTACGAGGACTTAGTTGAAGCTAGGGGTGAGCAGGGTACGGTATTCGCTGTTACTCACAAAGGTTTCAAGTACGCAGATGGGCTGGAGCACTCAGAAGCCTAGCGTCTAAGGCAAGGATCTGGCTGCCGACATATGAGAATAGATGCCTAGAATGTGGGGTGGGGGTACGGATTGCTTATGCTAGCATTCCATTCCTGCCTATGGGCAAAACCATCGCAAGACTAAAGCGACAACAGAAAGAGCAAAGACGGCTGCAAGAATGAAGGTTATCCATTTGAAGGGGTCTTCCGTCATTGCATCGCCAAGAGCCTTGCCCATAATAAAGAGCATCCCGATGGATACCACAGCTGCAAGGAGTAGGGCAACGGCTGGCAATTCTATGAAGGGGCCTATGATGGGGTAGTTGCAGTATGGCGGCATCCGACTCTCCGACTATCCGGGACTAATGTATCAAATGTCAACTCTTTAAGAGAGGGTCAAGGGAGCCTCTCAAACTGAGGACTCGTTTGTAAGGGACTCGGGAACGTAATCACCAGCCCAGCTGATAGGCCAGTCTCTCTCATATAGGCTCCAGCCTGGGAAATGGCCCCATCCTGAATCTTCTTCGTCGCCTTTAGCTCTACTACTAGCTTGTCGCCCACAACGAAGTCGAGGGCGACTGCTCCTACTCGGTGGCCTTTGTAGAAGACCTCTGTGTAGGCCTCCGTCCTATACGGTATGCCTCTCAGTCGAAGCTCTACAGCCATAGCCTGCTCGTACACGCTTTCGAGACGACCATCTCCTAGGGCTTCGTAGACCTCGGTGGCCGCTTCCTCAACCGCTAGTACGAGGTCGTCAGTATCCATGTTTCTTTCCTCCGACTTAGTTCTCTGCCAGTAGCCTGGTGATGAAACTTGCGACTTCACGTGGGCGAGCGGAGACTATCACTGTATTTTCCTCATTGTCAAGATTGTGGCATCATGGTCGGAATCCTACTGCCACGTATGGAGCATTGCATATGTCCATTCCAGTTAGACTAGACTCATTGTACTTAAGTATCCGAGCTGGAGCCTCTTCAATGCGGCGTTGCCACTCGTCGCGCTCCTCGAGTGGAAAGTGATCCAGAAACTCCTCGTCTGTAAAGGTTCGTTTGGGGTTACTGAGAGGGGTAAGTCCAGACGCCAGAAGCCGAAAGGCCTCAGGTGTCATATCACTTAAGCACTTCTGTCCTTCCATCGAAATGCTGTCTCCTGAATTCACAACGGCCCTGGCCTCACTCTTGGAGAACAGGGCTATAGACAGCCGAGCTACCGTGCTAGGCTACTGCTTAAGAATCGTCACTTCTACCTGTGGAACCGACAGATCAACCTTCTGCCTGTCCCAAGGCGTAGACTCTGCGGCCTGTGGCAAGGCCCTCTACCAATCCTGCCAATCCCCAAACCAGCGAATCCTGATTCAGACGCTCCCCGGCCGCTCCGACACAACCTCAAGGAACCGGTCGTACCGCTTCGCCAGAAACTCGACGGATGGTCGCTCCAGCGACTTCCTCGGCAACACGATAGATTGCCCGTGAAGCCCTTGAATCGCGTGTTGAAGGGTCGGCCCATCGGCCTCCTCCAGAACGTCGGGCCGGACCTCAATAATGTGGTCCGGCCGCACAGCCAGGAAGAACCGATCGAAGGCCGCGTGGTGCAATCGGCACAGCGCGATCCCATTCTGTACGACAGGCTCACCCTCAGGCTCGGTGTCCGGGACTATATGCGCGGCGTCGAGCAATTCACTGTGCCGCAACCGGCAGAGCGCACATTGATTTCGGTATGCGCGTAGAACAAACTCGCGGAACGCCCTCTGATGCAGCCGGCGCCTAGCCAACGATGTCGCGTACTCGCGACGGACTTCAGCAATCCCGCCTGTGCTCCCTGCAGACTCTGGAAATAGACCAGCGTGGACCGCGTCGTCGATCGCGACCGAGAAAGTGAGGGTCTCGGGGGCATCGCCAACCACATACACGGGCCACATCGCCAGATACCTGCCCGGGACGATCCCATGGAAGTAGACCAGAGGGAGAGCATAGTTCATCGCGGTCCGCACTCCGACATTGTCTCTGTGGCTTGGATCGGACCCCCGATAGCGGTACCGGAGAAGGTCGTCGGAGCCTATCGTGTCCTCGTACGGTCCGCTTGGGGACGTGGTAATCGAAATGGGTATGTCCATCAGAGCAGGTTTGAAGATGCCCTGCGGGCCGATCACAGGTACGCGCCGCCCGCTAAACTCAAACCCTTGGGCTAGAGTGGCACGTGGAAGAACATCCCCATGAATCGCGACCTGCGCGGCAAGCCAGTCAAAGGCCGCTGCCCGAATACTCGCGTCATAATCCCCGTCGAAATCCACGAGACAGTCCCAACCTGAACGAACCGTGCTCGCCGGAGTATACACCTGACTCTGGGTATTGGCTCAATCTGGCGTCGTCTGGTCACTATACTGAATTCTCCCTCTGCGCCCTCCGCCTCCTCTGCGGTGAACCCTCCTAGCCTTGCCGCTCCCCGTCCCCTAATCTAAACTGGAACCCACACACCCGAAAGGCCAACCCCATGTTGAAGCTAACCCCCGCCGAACGGGCATGGCTCGACGAATACGGCCAGACCCTCGCCAACGACTACCCCGGGCCTCATCGAGGACATCATCATCTACGGTCCCCACGCCAGGGGCGTCACCGACCCGGACATCGATACGCCTGGAATTGAAGAGGAGGTAGCCCCATGATGAGTTGGGAGACGTGCCCGGCAGTGGAGCGCAACCCCGGGAAGATCAGTGGAGCCTGGGCCTTCACCGGGACGCGAGTCCCGCTATACGTCCTCTTCGAGAACCTGGAGAGCGGGGCCACCGTGAATCAGTTCCTGGAGTGGTTCCCGGATGTGAAGGGGTGGCAGGTCAAGGCTGTCCTCGACCACGAAGCGGAGAGCCTCAAAGTCCCAGTCCAATCATGAAGATACTGTTCGACCACGGAACCCCGGCGCCCCTCCGAAGACCCACCGACCATCCGGTACCAGCAGAACCTCACCGGCAGCAGGATAGCATTCGTAGTGCTGCTATCGACAGCATGGCCCAGAGTGCGGTACCGAATTGAAGTGATCCGAAGAGCCATTGAGGAAGCAGGGCCGGGACAATTCAAGGAAGTCTCTATCTGAAACCCGTTCATCCTGGGCCTGTCGAAGGGCACCGCCTCTGGTAATCTATATTGGTGCAACACATCCCCGAAAGGTCAACCCCATGTTGAAACTAACCCCCGCCGAACAGGCATGGCTCGACGAATACCGGCAGACCCTCGCGAACGACTACCCTGGCCTCGTCGAGGACATCATCATCTACGGTCCCCACGCCAGGGGCGTCACCGACCCGGACATCGAGTTGGATACGCTCGTCATCATCCGCGACGGGGATGCCGGCACAAAGAAGGCGATCAGGTACCTCGGTCACCTCAAGGCGGCGATAGCCAATGCCGTCCCACTGATCAAGGTATATACAAGGACGGAGTGGGCCAGACGCGGGACCATGGGCGACCCACTTTACAAGATGGCCGCGCGTGACGGTGTCAGCGTAGCGTGACCGGACACCTCGTGACCGCAGAGTGGAAGCGTGGGAGAGAGAGCCTTCGCGCGGGCCAATTATGCCTCCATAACGGGCTCTATGCGGATGCAATATCCCGGTCATACTACTCCATTCTCCACGCCGCTAAGGCTGTGCTCCATGTGTACAACATCAGTGCCGAGAGCCACGCCGGGGTGAGGAGCATGTTCGGCCTTCATATCGTAGTGGCCAACCTTGTCGAACCGAAGTGGGGTGGTGAGATTGGCGACATGGCCGACTTGCGCTTCGACGCCGATTACGATGTAACCTTGCACTTCGACGAATCCGACGCCCGGGAAGCCTGCAACCGCGCCAACGCCTTCCTAGACCGCATCCGCCCCCTCCTGACAACCTCCATCCCACCCAAGGACCTCGAATAACCGCCGACTGCCCACAGCCCGCAACACCACGCGCCTCAGCCCTCCAGCTGCCCAATCATCCCCATCATCCCAATCCCACGAATCACAGTTCAGACGATCTCCTCCCTTGCCCTCACCATGTACAGAGAAGTATGATTATACGCATCAGCTATTCATACTAGGTGCATCATGCGAGTATCCGAGCGAGGACAGATCACCATCCCCAAGCACCTGAGGGACCGCTTCGGCATGACCCAGGACGTCGAGGTCGAGATCACTCCGACCGAGCAGGGCCTGCTCATCCAGAAGCGCACCGCCGCCCTCCATCCCGTCGACCGGGTCGCCGGGGTCCTGGACGGCGCAGACTTCGACGTCGACGAGTACATCGAGGAGATCAGGGGCAGGTGATCACCGCCGTCGACTCCAATGTCCTGTTCGACCTCTTCCGCACCGACTCGCCCCACCACTCCCAGTCGCGCGAGTGGCTCAGGACCGCCTACGACAGGGGCGCCGTCACCGTCTGCGACCTCGTGTACGCCGAGCTCGCCCCGGCCTTCCCCGATCGCTCCTCCCTCGACGGCGCGCTGCGCGAGATTGGGGCTGCCCTCTCCCCCATCGACTCCGCAATCGCCTACGAAGCCGGACTGCGCTGGAAGCAGTACCGCGCCGCCGCCGGACCGCGAGAGCGCATAATCACCGACTTCCTCATCGGCGCTCACGCCGCCGCCACAGCCGACGCCTTCCTCACCCGCGACAGGGGCTTCTTCGCCACCTACTTCCCCGACCTCAACCGCCCCAACCCCCAATAACCACATCCCTCTAGCCCTACGTCGTTCCTGCGGAGGCAGGATTCCTGCCCCAGGAACCGTCCCCCACCCAGAGGGGCGGCTGGGGGCTGTCATCCCGAGGAGTCCTCGACGAGGGATCTGGGGTGGGGTCGGTCTCAACCATGCCAAGGGACGCCGCCGCTTTCATCCCTCTCCCTCCCAATCATCCCCATCATCCCAATCACTCGAATCACCCTTCACCATTCCCCCCACCCCTTCTTGACATCCTGCACACATGTGCTAATATAGAACCCATGAGCGCAACAACACAAAAGGAATACCCATCGCTGGCCGAGATAGTCCGCCAGGAAACCGACGGCGGACGACTCATCGTCCAGTTCTACCTCGGCGTCGCCTATGGCGACATCGAAGGCTTCCGCGACCACCACCGCGCGGCAGCCGCCAGGCGCATCGACAAGATCGCGCCCGACCTCGTCAAGGAGTACCTGCACAAGTACCACAACACCGAATGCCGTGACTACTACGCCAGGAGCCTCTTCCCCATGGGCCGCATCGAGCCCATGCAGACCGAGAGCGCCGAACCCGCTCGCCGCGGACCCAACGCATTCCAGCGACGGCTCCGCCAGCACGTCCGCAACGAGACCGCCGATGGCCGCAACATCGTCGTCTTCCTGATCGGCGTAATGGACGGCACCCTCTCCGGCTTCAAGCCCCACCACCGCCTCGAAGCCGCCAGAGAGCTAGCCGCCTACATCACCTTGTGCGACCGGGCACATGGGTAACAGTTAGACCGGGGACATAGGTAACACTTTCACGGGTGTCTTGTCGATCCGTTTCTCGGCATCATCGAGTATGCCGATGAGTAGTGGGCCGAACTGGATGGACCAAGTCTGCTCGTCCTGCTGGACTAGACCTATGGGCTCGCCCCTCAGGGACGCGCTCACGTAGACCAGGTCCCCCTTCCACTTGATCTCGCCGTTGCTGCGGACACTACGCACGGTGACTCCTGATCCGTACTCCGGCGAGCTGGCACGTGCAGGGTAGGGTCTGAACGAGGGCGTGTACAGCAGGCTCGGAGGTCGCTGCCCCAGAGCCTCATGCGGTCTCTCGTTGTTGTAGCTGTGCCTGAAGCCGTCGAGGGCTCGCCGCTGGCGTCTCCGGTTGGCCCTAGGCGGCCTGGCAGCCTCAGCCTTCAGCGTCCTGTGAAGCCGCTCCAGGCGTCCGTTCTGCTCAGGGTGTCCGGGCTCGATCCGCTCTGGCACTATCCCCAGCTTGACCCACCATGCCGACAGCGGCGTCAGGCTCCCCAGGCCGACGCTGGCGAACGGCGATCCGTTGTCCGTCCGGATGACCCGTGGAAGACCGTACTCCCTGAAGGCCCGCTCCAGTGAGCGCTTGACCTCAGGGCCGGTGGCTCGATCCAGACCGTCGCACACCAGCAGGTATCGGGACATCGCATCCTGGGCCGTCAGGGGATCGATGCGCTCCCCATCTCCCGTTCGGAACCAGCCCTTCAGGTCGATGGACCACACGTCGTTCGGCTGCTGGGCGTGGGCAAAGGGCTCGCCCCAACTTGTAGCCCTACGCCGCCGCTTGCGTCGTCTCACCAGACCCGCACGGTCCAGTATCCCGCTGGCCGTGCTCGCCGACGGCCAGGGCGCCCCCGGCTCGATGGAGCGCAGCCTGGCCACGATCTTCTTAGGACCCCACGTGGGCCGCTCGCGCTTAGCCTCCACAATCCGCTCCGCCACCTGGCTCGGTGTGGCGTTGGGGTGATGATGAGGAGCTCTGCTCCGGTCAAGCAGCCCGCCCTCGCCGTAAGCCTCATACCGACTGATCAGCTTGTAGCCGGTCTTGCGACTGATCCCAAACCTGCGGCACAGCTCAGCCGTTGTCTCTTCCCCCGCGGCGTGGCACTCAATAAACCGTAATCGTTCCGACTCGACGCTCGTCTCTTGCCAGGGCAACACATCCTCCTCCTCCGGGATTGCCTATTACAATCCCAAAATGTGTTACCCATGTGCCCGGTCTAGGTGTTACCTATCTCCGCGGTCTGTACCCCTCTTCCCCCTCTCCCTCGACGGGAGAGGGCCGGGGTGAGGGTGACTCCCCGGAAGCAGAGCACAGGATCGTTCGCCCTGAGCCTGTCGAAGGGCAGTGCTCCGCCGAACGAGCTCCCTCGACGCGAGAGGACAGGGGCGAGGTGGGGTCGGGTTCTACCCCCTCTCCCTCGACGGGAGAGGGTTGGGGTGAGGGTGACTCCCCGGCCGCCGCCACAGAGCCAGGAACCCAGGAGCCCGGCAACCCAACCGTCGTTCCGGCGGAAGCCGGAACCCAGAGGGGCGAGGTGGGGTCGGGTTCTACCCCCTCTCCCTCGACGGGAGAGGGCCGGGGTGAGGGTGACTCCCCGGAAGCAGAGCACAGGATCGTTCGCCCTGAGCCTGTCGAAGGGCAGTGCTCCGCCGAACGAGCTCCCTCGACGCGAGAGGACAGGGGCGAGGTGGGGTCGGGTTCTACCCCCTCTCCCTCGACGGGAGAGGGTTGGGGTGAGGGTGACTCCCCGGTCGCCCCTGCGGCGGTGGCCTTCTCCCCGATCACCATCGAAGAACTCAAGCGCTTCGACTTCACTCGAGACCACGTCGCCCTCTACAACTTCGCCCGCGACGAGATCACCGGCGGCATCTACGGCTACGACGACCTCGGCCCAGTCGCCGCCGACGAGTACGGCGTCCACCGCATCGCGCCCAGCCGCGTAGTCGGCTACGAACGCGCCATCCGCAAACCCCCTCTCGCCGTGGTGATGGACAGCCCCCGCTCCGCCCCAGGCCGCTCCCCACCCAAGATATGGGTGTAAGATAGGGGGAAGATCAGCCTCCCCACTAACAACTAACAACCAGGAACTGGAACCTTGCCTTTCACCACCAGGCCCGTAGTCATGGGCACAAGGGGCGTCGTTACCGCCGGCCACTACCTGGCCGCAGCCGCCGGCTTCCGCATCATGGAGCAGGGGGGCAACGCCGTCGACGCGGCGGCGGGCATGTGCATCTGCCTGAACCTCCTCGAGCCCCAGAGCTGCGGCATTGGCGGCGAGGTCCCCACACTCGTCTACTCCGCGAAGGAGCGGAAGACCTACGCCATCAGCGGCATGGGCTGGTCCCCCAAGGCCTTCTCCATCGACTGGTGCCGCGACAACGGCATCGACCTCATCCCCGGCGACGGCTATCTGCCCATCACCGTGCCCGCCGTAGTCGACACTTGGGCCCTGGCCCTCGCCCGATTCGGCACCATGAGCTACTCCCAGGTCCTCGAGCCCGCCATCCACATCGCCGAGCACGGCTTCCCCGTCTACGAAGGACTCCACAACTCCCTGGCGTCCGGCCAGGCCAAGTACACCGACCTCTACCCGACGACCGGCCAGGTCTACTACACCGACGGCCGCGTCCCCGAGGTCGGCGAAGTCCTCCGCAACCCCGACTTCGCCGAGATGCTGAAGACCATGTGCCGCACCGAGGAAGCCGCCGCCGGCAGGGGCCGCGTCGCCGGAATCGAGGCCGCCCGCGACGCCTTCTACAAGGGCCCCATCGCCGAGCGCATCGTCGCCTTCATCCAGGACAACTCCGTCGAGGACGCCAGCGGCGCAGCCCACACCGGCCTCCTCTCATACGAGGACATGGCCGACTGGCACGCCGAACTGGACGAGCCCGCCACCTACAACTACCGCGGCCTCGACGTCGCGAAGTGCCCCACGTGGACCCAGGGCCCCGTCTTCCTCCAGCAGCTCGCCATTCTGCAGGGCTACGACCTCCGCGCCCTCGGCCACAACTCCCCTGACTACCTCCACACCCTCACCGAGTCCGCCAAGCTCGCCTTCGCCGACCGCGAGGCCTACTACGGCGACCCGAAGTTCGACGACGTCCCCATGGACGTGCTGCTGTCCGACTCCTACTCGGCCGGCCGCCGCGACCTCATCGGCGATACCGCGTCGATGGACATGCGCCCCGGCGACGCCGGCAGTGGCATCCCCGAGTACGCCACCATCCCCCGTCGCCGACGACAACCGCCGCGCCCTGGGAATCGACGCCCGCGAGGTTCGCGACCTCGGCCTGGGCCACGCCCACATGGGCGACACCACCCACCTGGACGCCGTCGACAGCGAGGGCAACATGGTCGCGGCCACCCCCAGCGGCGGCTGGATCGGCACCTCGCCCGTCATAGAGGGCCTCGGCTTCCCCATGGGCACCCGTGGGCAGATGTTCTACCTCAACCCCGGCCGCCCCAACGCCCTCGCCCCCAGGAAGCGCCCTCGAGCCACCCTCACCCCGTCACTCGCCACCCGCGGCGGCGAGCCCTACATGGTCTTCGGCACCCCCGGCGGCGACGGCCAGGACCAGTGGACCCTCCAGTTCCTGCTCAACTGCGTCGACTTCGGCATGGACCTCCAGCAGGCCCTCGACGCCCCGACCGTCCACACCACGCACTTCCCCTCGTCCTTCTACCCCCGCGAGTCCTTCCCCGGCCGCCTCGTCGCCGAGAGCCGCATCCCCCTCGACGTAATCTCCGCCCTCGAGTCCCGCGGCCACAACGTCACCCCTCACCGGCCCCTGGTCCAACGGCAAAGTCCTCGCCATACTCCGCGACCCCGACCGCGCCACCATCTCCGGCGCCGCCTCCCCCAAGGGCAACATAGGCTACACAATAGCTTGGTAACCGTCATTCCGGCGAAAGCCGGATTCCTGCCCCAGGAACCGTCCCCTATCCAGAGGGGTTGGGGCTTGGGGGCCCTCCCTCAGGCTGGCAGAGGGCTGAGGTGAGGGAGCTATAATCGTCGTTCCCGCGAAGGCGGGATTCCTGCCCCAGGAACCGTCCCCTACCCAGAGGGGCGGGGTGGTGTCCGGCCCTAACGGGAGAGAGTCGGGGCGCGGGCTCTGACCCCATCCCTAGACGGGAGAGGCTGGGGTGAGGCTCTTACCCCCTCTCCCTCGACGGGAGAGGGTTGGGGTGAGGGTGGAACAACCCTACTCCACACCCAGCGCGTCCACCACCGTCCCCATATCCTTGTCGCCGCGTCCGCTCAGCCCCACCAGCACGATCTGCTCCGGGTCCAGCGTCGGCGCCAGCTTCGACACCTGGTAGATCGCGTGGGCCGGCTCCAGCGCGGGGATGATGCCCTCCGTCCGGCACAGCAGCTCGAACCCCTCCAGCGCCTCCGCGTCCGTGACGTTGTAGTACTCCGCGCGCTCGATGTCCTTCAGGTAGCTGTGCTCCGGACCCACGCCCGGGTAGTCGAGCCCCGCGGAGATGCTGTGCGCCTCCCGGATCTGGCCGTCGTCGTCCTGCAGCAGGTACGACATGCTCCCGTGCAGCACCCCCACCTCGCCCGAGGTCAGAGTCGCGGCCGTCCGGTCCGTTTCCGCGCCTTCGCCGCCGGCTTCGACGCCGACCAGCCTCACGCTCTCGTCGTCCACGAATCTGTAGAACAGCCCGATCGCGTTGCTGCCGCCGCCCACGCAGGCCACCGCGTAGTCCGGCAGTCTGCCCGTCTCCTCCAGGAGCTGCAACCGCGCCTCCCGCCCAATCATCGCCTGGAAGTCCCGCACCATCTTCGGGTACGGGTGCGGCCCCACGACGCTGCCGATGATGTAGTGCGTCGTCTCCACGTTCGTCACCCAGTCGCGGATCGTCTCGTTGATCGCGTCCTTCAGTGTCCGGCTGCCCGACGTCACCGTCTCGACCTGCGCCCCCAGCAGCTTCATCCTGAACACGTTGAGTGCCTGCCGCCTGATGTCCTCCTCGCCCATGTAGACGATGCACTCCAGGTCCAGCATCGCGCACACCGTCGCCGTCGCCACGCCGTGCTGGCCCGCCCCCGTCTCGGCGATGATCCGCCGCTTCCCCATCCGCTTCGCCAGCAGCCCCTGGCCCAGCGCATTGTTGATCTTGTGCGCGCCCGTGTGCGCCAGGTCCTCGCGCTTCAGGTAGATCTGCGCCCCCCCAAGCTCGGCGCTCAGGTTCGCCGCGTGGTACAGCGGCGTCGGCCGCCCAACGTATTCCTTCAACAGCCGGGCGTACTCCTCCTCGAACTCGCGGTCGCCCCGCACGGACTCGTAGAACCCGTCCAGCTCGTCCAGCGCGTGCATCAGCGTCTCGGGGACGAACCGCCCGCCGAACTTGCCGAAGCGCCCCGCCGAGTCGGGCAGCTGTGCCGCTTCCGTCGCACTCATGCTTCCACGTCCCACTCGAGCAGTATCGCCCCCGAGTCGTCCGGCGAGTTGATCAGCATGTCGTATATCTTCGGACCCTCCGTGTACGGCACTTTGTGCGTGACGATCTCGCCCACAGGCAGCTTCCCCTCGGATATGAGCTTGACGCCGTCCAGGAACAGTCGCGGGTCGCGGTTGTATCCCACCCCCGCCCCCAGCAGGTCCTTGCCGCTGAAGTTCCGCGGCAGGATGGTCAGGTTGTCCGAATGGTGCCCGATCAGCACTGCGCGCCCGCCCTGCCGCGTCACCTCCTGCGTAGTCTCGAACGCCTTGCCGCCCATCCCGCCGACGCAGTGCAGCGTAACTTCCGCGCCGCCGCCGGTCAGGTCCTTCACCGCCTCGATCACGTCCACCTCGGCCGGGTCCAGCACTGTGTCGGCCCCGACCCGTCCCGCGAGCCCGCGCCGCCGCTCGAACAGGTCGATGGCGATGATCTGGCGCGGGTTCGACAGCCTCGACCACATGATCATAAGCAGCCCGACCAACCCGCATCCGACGACCACAACGCTCTCGTGGTGGCGGATCGCCGCGCGGCTCACCCAGTTGATGCACGACCGGCTCCACAGGGTGAACGGCGCGATGTCCCAGTCCATGTCGTCGGGCAGGGGAGTGACAGGGTCTGGCAGCACCAGCGGCCCGCTGGCCAGCACGAACTGCTGGTGGTGCCCGCTGGTCATCACCCGGTCGCCCGGCTCCACGCCCACCACCTGGGACCCGACCTCCTCCACGACCCCGGTCATCGCGTACCCCAGGTCGTGGTTCGGCCAGCGGTCCATGCCGTACGAGTCCCAGGGCCGCACCCGCTTCAGCTCCGAGCCGGGGCTCAGCAGCGACCGCACACCCCTGACGAGCACCTGGTCGTCGGCGGGCCTCGGCGTCTCCACCTCGACTACCTCGACCCTGTCAGGCTCCACCGCCACCAGCTTCTTCAATGTCGTGCTCCTTCAGTATCAGTCGTTCCTGCGACGGCAGGAACCCAGAGGGGCGGGGATGGGGGTCTTGCCGCTGCCGTGCCGAGTTGCCCGACGCAGCTCATTGCCCCTCCTTGCTACCACAGGCCATGATACAACGCCGCCCTACAGCCGTGCCAACGACCCCATGCTAGAATCACGTGGCGCACGTCCCCACACACAGGAGAGCAATCGTGAAAGTCACCGATGTCAGACTGGAGTCCTATCGCTGGCCCAGGGCCAAGCCCATCCGCAACGGGCGTTACGTCTACCCGACTGCCGGCCTGGACGTGATCAAGATCGACACCGACGAGGGCGTGACCGGGCTTGGCCTCGCAGGTGGCGTGGACCGGTCGGTCGGCATCGGGCGCGAGCTGGTCGAACACCTGAAGCTGTTTGTCATCGACCAGGACCCCTTCGATACCGAGCGCATCTGGGACGAGATGTGGCAGCCCAAGCTGGTGGGCCGCAGGGGCCTCTCCACCCGGATCATCAGCGGCATCGACATCGCCCTCTGGGACCTGAAGGGCAAGGCGACGGGCCAGCCTGTCTACAAGCTGCTAGGCGGCTACGTCGACAGCATACCCGTCTACATCGCGGGCGGCTACTACGAGGAGGGCAAGACGCTCGAAGACCTGGCCCAGGAGATGCTCGTCGCACTTGAAACAGGCGCAACCGCCGTCAAGATGAAGATCGGCGGCGTCTCCATCAAGGAGGATGTGGAGAGGGTCCGGGTCGTTCGCGATGCCATCGGCCCGGACGCCAAGCTCATGGTCGACGCCAACTGCGCGTACAGGTACTACGAGGCGATAGAGATCGCGCGGAAGATGGAGCCCTACGACATATTCTGGTTCGAGGAGCCCGTCAACCCCGACGACTACAGGGGCCACAAGCTGATCACCGAGGCGACGACCATACCAGTAGCCACCGGCGAGAACGAGTACACCCGCTACGGGTTCCGCGACCTCATCGAGAGCCGCAGTGCCGCGATACTGCAGCCGGACGCGCTGATCATGGGCGGCGTGACGGAGTTCATGAAGGTGGCGGCCATGGCCCAGTCACACGACCTGCCGTTGGCCTCCCACGGCACGCAGGACGTCCATATCCACCTGATGACGGCCATACCGAACGGCCTGATCCTGGAGTACTACAGCACGTCGACCGACCCGCTCAGGACCGAGATGCTGGTCGACAATCTGCAGGTCGTGGACGGCTACGTCAGCCCGCCCGACAAGCCCGGCCTCGGTATCGAGCCAAACGAAGAGGTGCTCAGCCGCTACCGCGTCGCCTAGGGGCTCGGGCCTCCTCTCCCTCGACGGGAGAGGATTGAGGTGAGGGTGAAGCCCCTCGCGTAGTCGTGCAACACGACCCTTGGAGCCGAGAGTCCTCGTCGTTCACCCGGCGGGCGGACACATGGGTCCGCCCCTGCGTCAGCAGTTCCGGGCGTTCGCCCTGAGCTTGCCGAAGGGCAGTGCTCCGCCGAAGCAGGCAGCCTGCGAAGTCCGCTACTCCTCGGACTCGGCAGACTCTCCGCCGCCCTCGCCCTCTTCGCCCTCGCCCTCTTCGCCCTCGACGCCTTCCTCAAGCTCGTCGACGACCTCTTCTTCCTCTTCCTCGATTCTCGGCGCGGCCACCCTGGCGATCACCTCTTCGTCGCCGCGAAGTATGGTGACGTTTCCGGCGACCGCTATGTCGCCGATCCTCATGGCCGCTTCGAAGTCCTCCAGCCCTGTCACGTCCACGTGGAACGCCGTAGGCATATCGAGAGGCAGCGCTTCGACCTCCAGGCTGTTGAACGCCTGGAGCAGGACGCCGCCAAGGTTGCGGACGGCGGGAGCTTCCCCATCAAGGATGACCGGCACCTCGGCCCTGACCGGACGGTCCACGTCCACTCGGTAGAAGTCGACGTGGAGCAGGTCCTCCGACACGGGGTGGCGCTGGGCGTCGCGTATGAAGCAGATCTCCTCGCCGTCGCGCCCGTCTATGCTGACCTTAACCGGGACGTTGCGGCCCGCGGCGGTGATCACCTTGCGGAGGGTCGCGGCTTCGACCTGCAGTGACATCGAGTCCACGCCGCGTCCATAGAAGTGGACAGGGACCGTGCCCTCGCGTCGCAGGAACCGGACCTTCTTGCCCGTCACCGAGCGGGGCGAGAGAGTAACTGTTGGGGTTTCCATGACGGGCCTCGCAGAATTCAGATGCGCCTTACGCGAAAACGGCCCCGACGTGTCGGGGGCGTTCCACACATTCTATCACATCGCCCGGAATCGCATCCGATGCTTCAAAGACAGCGCCGACCACCACAGCATGTCGTTCCGAAGCGCCAGCGAGGGACCTGGAGCGGGGTCGTCCTCAACTGTGACGGAGCTCATGGCGACACCCTGGAATCCTTGGGTTCTTCGTGCGCTTGGAATCATCATGGCCGCACGAGGGGTTGAAGACTGGGCAGTTCGTTGCTCCAACGCAGACTGGAATCCGGGTCCGGGGACTGGATACCGGCTTTCGCCGGTATGACGGTTAGCGTAATCGTATGTGCAGGGAATTGCTCTGGCGCTATGCAATGAACTGCCGACAGGCTATCCTATGCCCGCCACACGGAAAACGATGGAGGACGACATGAGCGGAAGCGGCGAGCTGAAGATTGCCATTGTGGGAATGCGCCACGGGCACGTTGGAAAGCCCGGAGAGGGCACCGGCTACCTGGAGACGTTGAAGCACGTGCGGGGCGCGAAGGTCGTCGCATACTGCGAGGACTCTGACGCCGACCTGCTGGCGCTGGCCGGGCAGCACGACCCCGGCGCCGCGCTCTACGACAACTTGGACGACCTGATCGCGAACGAGGACTTCGACGTGGGTTGGATCGTCCTTCCTGCCGCGGAGGTGCCGGGCGCGGGGACCAAGCTGGCTGAGGCGGGCAAGCACTTCTACATGGAAAAGCAGTTCGCGCGGACGTCCTCAGACCTCCTGCAAATGGTGCGTGCCGTGCGCCGCAACAGCGTGAAGGTGCTGCCGGGCTACCCCCACAGGTTCAACCCCGTGGCCCAGGACCTGAAGCGGATGATCGACGCCGGCGTCTTCGGGCGCCCCCTCGATATCGAGATGCGGATGGTGACCGGCCAGGTCAGGCCCGGCCTCCGCGAGCCGTCCAGCTTCCTGTATACCAACGCCGACGAGGGCGGCGGCATCCTCCACATGCTCGGCGGCCACTATCTGGAGGTGATGCGCTTCCTGATGGGGTGCGACGTCAAGTCCGTGCAGGCCATGACTGGCCGCCCTGTGGGCGCGATCGACGAACCGCTCGAGGACGTGGCGATAGCCGCGTTCGAGTACGAGAACGGCGCGTTCGGCTCCATGCACGCCGGGTACCTGCAGAGCGCCAAGGGCGTGTACGACACCGCCCTCGTTTACCGCGGCCTGGAGGGCGAGGCCCACTGGACACCCACGGGCGGGCACCAGCTCACCGTCAAGAGTGCATCTGCCGACTGGGCCCACGCGCCCGATAGGACCATCGACTACGACTTCTCGCCCAGCCCGCCGGGATACACCGGCTCGGGCCTGTGGATGTTCAACTGGGTCCAGGACTTCCTCGACGACATAGGTGCTGACCGCGAACCGGCTCTTGGGGCCGCCGACGCCCTCAAGGTGCTGCAGACCATCGACGCGGCCTACGAGTCCGCGCGCACGGGCAGCCGGGTCGAAGTCGAGTACGTCACGTAGGGATCCCCCGGGGAACAAGGTGAACCAACTGAGAACTGCCCTTCGACAAGCTCAGGGCGAACGGTTTTCCGGACCCATTGCTCGTTCGGGGGGAACTCTTCTGAGCACTCTAAGGAGGACTTAGGAGTAGCACGCGGATGACCGGGGCCGTCTACAAGCTGAACCTGCCGCCTGATGAGGACTTCGTGCGGGTCTCGCATGGCGACATGCAGGGCTTCGTGGCGTCCGTGGCCCGGGCGTCGGGTCTCGTGTCGGACAAGGCCGACCTCCTAGCGGAGCTGCTCACCGGCAGCGACCTGCGGGGGGTCTTCAGCCACGGCACCCGCCAGATCGCCCGGTACGCCCAGATGATGCGGGACGGCGACCTGAACGTGGCCCCCGACGTGAGGGTCATCCAGGAAGGCCCCACGAGCGTGGTGATGGACGGCGACGGCGGCCTAGGCTACTTCCCGATGCACGAGGGCACCCTCCGCGCCATTGAGAAGGCCAGGGAGCTGGGCGTGGCCGTCGTGCAGACGAAGAACCACGGGCACATCGGCGCCGCAGGCATCTACGCCCGCATGCCCACTGAGCACATGATGGGTGCGTTCGTGACGGCAGGCGGCGAGCTTAGGCTCCAGCCCGGCCAGCCGGTCTACACGCCCGCCATCGGTTCGCCGGTCGCGATCAGCGCGCCGGCGGGGCGCGAGCCTCCCATCGTCGTCGACTGCGCCCCGGTGTACGACCTGCGGATCTCGCCGCGCTGGCCCGATCTCGCCGAGTGGATTCCGGGCACGATATTCCGCTGCATCGGCCTGGGCATGATCGCCCAGTCGTGGGGCGGCATCATGGCGGGCGCTCCGTACACCGGCGGACAGGAGCGGCCGGGACGCTATCGGGCCACGGGCCAACGGGGCTTTGCGATGATGTTCCAAGTTGGCCTGTTCATCGACCCGGACGAGTATGGACGCGAGATGGACGCCCTCGCCGGACGCCTCAGGGAGCTTGCGCCCCTCGAAGGCTTCGAGACGGCCAGCTATGCGGGCGGGGTCGAGGGCGAGCGCGAGGGCGAGTTCCGGGAGCATGGGATCCCCGTAGGCCCCGTGCATAGAAGCGACCTGGAGGAGGTCGCGGCGGAGTTCGGCGTCGACCTGCCCTGGTGAAGCATGAGAGCCGCGATACTCGAACAGTACTCACACTCGACTAGGAGGGACCAATGGCTGAATTGAGGGTCGGACAGATTGGCTACCGGGGACGTGGGCGCAAGCTTGCGCCAATGTGGCAAGACGTCGACGGGGCAAGGCTGGTCGCCATGGCGGACATGGTGCCCGAACACCTGGAGGACGCGCGGATTGAGTCCCCTGACATCTCCATCTATCCCAAGCACGACGAGATGCTGGACGCGGAGGACCTGGACATCGTGGTGGTGGCAACGTCCGCACCCTTCCGCGCGCCGATAGTGAGGGATCTTGCAGCCAGCGGCGTGCGGGGCATCTACATGGAAAAGCCCATGGCGAATTCGCTGGTCCAGGCCGACGCGATGATCGAGCAGTGCAGGGTGGGAAATACCGTGCTTGCCATCGGCCACCAGCGCCGCTGGACGCCCCGATTCCACGCCGTGAAGGACGCCATCGCCGACGGGGCCATCGGGCGCCCAACCCACGGCCTGTCCTACTGGACCGCGGGGCGGATCGGCTCAAACGGCACCCACTTCTTCGACGCGATCAACTTCCTGATCGACAGCCCTGCAGTCGAGGTTTCGGGTACGGTCCACTACGGCACCGACCGGGAGAACACCGACTACAACGAGTCCCTGGAGTCCTGGATGGCCCGGGATCCCGGCGCCCTTGGGCACATCACGTATGCAAACGGCTACCGGCACATGATCAACTGCATGCCCGACGTGCTTCTCACCCACACGCACATGTTCTGCGGCTCCCGAGGCAGGATCGACGTGTTCGAGGGCGGCGGAAGCGACGTGCTGTACCGTGCGCGGGACGTGGACACGCGCGACATGCGTAGCGGCCTGGCCGCGACTCCCCGCGACCTGGGCGCGCCGCCCGGGGTCGAAGACGAGGGCGAGAAGAACGGATACCGCGAGCTGATGGAGTGCATGGAGAGCGGGGGAACTCCCACGTCATCGGGGGTGGACGGGATGAAGGCGCTGGAGATCGTCGTGGCCTTCCATCTCTCTTCCGAGGCTGGCGGAAGCCCGGTGGCGCTGCCAATCACGGGCTCCGACCGCGCCCTCGAGCTGGACCTCCACTAGGGCTGGCGGTGTGAGAACCGTATGGACCGGCGGAGCACTGCCCCCGTATCGAGTACGGGGCAGGCTCTTCGACAAGCTCACAGGGCGAACGGTCTTTCGTTGTCTGGGCTCGCCGGAGCCGTGTCTTGACTCAAACGAGCCCGCCCTGCGCTCTCAGTACCCTCCGCGGTGGACTCGCCCACTTGACAACTACCCAGCCCTTGACGCGAGTCAGACATGCCCTTAACATTGTTGATTGTGAAAAGTGTAACTAGCGCATTGGCCTGCAAGTGTCTGTGTATATCCTACTGGGGGGCCGGGCTGCGTCCCGGGTTCCCTGCGCGTGGAGGCGTGCAGGCATAAGCGTCTAGAGAACTAGAGAACCAGGACCCCTCGAGTGCGACGAACCTCGAGGGGTCTTTTTTTGTGGGCGAGACCTGGCCGTAGGAAGGAAACACAGTCGGATACCGGAGCAGCGAACATGGTAGTGCAGGACAGAGTCGACACACGATTCATCGAGCTTCAGGCCACCCTAGAGACCGCGAGCGCGCGGGACGTGATCGAGGCGGCCGTCGAGGCGTTTGGGGACCGTGTGGCGCTGTGTACGAGCTTCCAGGCCGAGGGCATGGTCATCTTGGACATCGCTTCGAGGCTCCCGGCACAGCCGCGCGTGTTCACAATCGACACGGGCAGGCTCCCCCAGGAGACTTACGACCTGGTCGACGCCGCACGCGACCGGTACGGCGTGGAGGTCGAGGTCTACCACCCCGACGACGAGGAGCTCACCCCGTTCGTGAGCCGGGAGGGTGTCAACCCGTTCTACCGGGCCGTGGCCCTGCGCCTACGCTGCTGCGAGATACGCAAGGTCAACCCGCTCAACCGGGCGCTGGCCGGGTATGACGCCTGGATAACCGGCCTGAGGCGCAGCCAGAACGAGACGCGGGCCAGCGTGGCGAAGGTCGAGCTGGACGGCGCCCACGGCGGTATGGTCAAGCTCAACCCGCTGGCGGACTGGGACTACGAGAGGGTGTGGCAGTACATTCGCGACAACGACGTTCCCTACAACAAGCTGTACGACCAGGGGTACACGAGCATCGGATGCGCTCCGTGCACCCGCCCCATCGAGCCCGGCGAAGACCTCAGGGCCGGCCGCTGGTGGTGGGAGAACGGGGTTCCCAGCGAGTGCGGCATCCACACGAACACAACGGCGTCGTTGAACGGCCGAAACGGCCACGGTAGCTAGAAAACCAACTATGCGGTCGATGGGCCGCGAGTGAATCTGGAGGACACAGGAGTGACAACAGAAACCGAAACAAACACGCTGATCCCGCCCTATGGCGGCGAGCTGGTCGACCTGGTGGTCCCGGCGGAGCAGGCCGACGACCTGAAGGCTCGCGCCAGCGGACTGCCAAGCATACAGCTGTCGGACCGCGCGACCTGCGACCTGGAACTCCTGGCGACCGGGGCCTTCTCGCCGCTGGACCGTTTCATGGGCGAGCAGGACTACCGGCGCACGGTCGAGGAGATGCGGCTCGGCGACGGCACGGTCTTCCCCATACCCGTGACCCTGCCGGTGGACGACCCGTCAGTGATAGAGCTTGACTCTGAGGTCGCGTTGCGAGATTCGCGGAACGAGCTCCTGGCCGTCATGACGGTGAAGGAGGCGTATGAGTGGGACCTCGAGGAGGCGGCTGACCACGTGTTCGGCACCCGGGACGTGCGTCATCCCCTCGTGTCCGAGATGCATCGCTGGGGCAGGGTCAACATATCCGGCCCACTGCAGGTGCTGCAGCTCCCGCCGCACCACGACTTCGCAGGGTTGAGGCAGACGCCCTCGGAGACCCGCGCGAGCCTGGCGGAATTCGGCTACTCGAACGTCGTGGCCTTCCAGACCCGGAACCCCCTGCACAGGGCCCACGAGGAGCTGACCAAGAGAGCGGCCGCCAGCGTCGACGGCGTTCTTCTGCTTCATCCGGTGGTGGGGCTCACCAAGCCTGGCGACGTGGACCACTACACCCGCGTGCGCACCTACCGGGCGCTCACCCAGAACTACTACGAGAGGGACAGGGTTCTCCTGTCACTGCTGCCACTGGCGATGAGACTTGCGGGGCCGAGGGAGGCGCTGTGGCACGCGATCATACGGCGCAACTACGGCGCCAACCACTTCATCGTCGGCCGGGACCACGCCAGCCCCGGGGTTGACTCGACGGGCAACCCGTTCTACGGCCCGTACGACGCGCAGGAGATCGTCGACCGGTACAGCGATGAGACAGGCGTCAAGACGGTGACCTTCCACGAGATGGTGTACGTCCCCGACGACGACCGGTACGAGGAGGTCACGGCCCTGCCTGAGGGCGCGCAGACGGCCTCGATCTCGGGGACGCAGGTGCGCGAGGAGTACCTGGGCGAGGGGCGGGCACTTCCCGAATGGTTCACCCGGCCCGAGGTCGCCGACATCCTGGGCGAGAGCTATCCCCCCCGGCACAGGCAGGGCGTGTGCATCTGGTTCACCGGCCTCAGCGGCTCCGGCAAGTCCACGACGGCCGAGGTTCTGACCGACCTGCTGATGGAGCACGGGCGGCAGGTGACGGTACTCGACGGAGACGTGGTGCGCACGCACCTCTCGAAGGGCCTCGGCTTCTCCAGGGAAGACAGGGACACGAACATCCTCAGGATCGGCTTCGTCGCCGCAGAGATTGTCCGGCATGGCGGCGTGGCGATATGCGCAGCCGTCAGCCCGTACAGCGCCGCAAGGAACGAGGTGCGCGCCATGGTGGGGTCCGAGCACTTCATCGAGGTGTTCGTCGACACGCCCCTCGAAGTCTGCGAAGAGCGCGACTCGAAGGGCATGTACGCGATGGCGCGCCGGGGTGAGATCACGGGTTTCACGGGAATCGACGATCCGTACGAGGCCCCGGAGAACCCGGAGATCACGCTGGATACCGTACGCATGTCTGTGCGGGACAACGCCGGCCTGGTCCTGGACTACTTGGCAGGGAAGCGTTTCGTGCGTCCCCCTGCAGACGACCCGGCTTCGGTCAACGGCTCCGCCGCGCATTAGCGACCGGCGTCTGCCACATCAGGACCCTGTCGGGTGCGCCGGCCTACTATGAGAAAGCCGCCCGACGTCGTCATACCGGCGAAAGCCGGTATCCAGTCCCAGAGTACTGGACTGCGGTACCTCAGCGTTCATTCCCTTATGTGCCCTTCGATAGGCCATACCGATACTGATTCGCTGTGTGCCATATAGGGCTGAAAGAGGGCATAGCTCATCCGTAGCCACCCGGTCGGTGTGCAAGTCGCCGGGGACTGGATTCCGGCTCAAGGCCGGAATGACGGATTGCGAACTAAGTCACGATCAATTCACGGCGTAGTCAACACGAATGGTGCTAGCTTGTTCGGGGCTCGCGACCCCTGGAAGAATTGGGGTACGGGCCCTGTTGAACTATGGTGGAAGGGCCTGCGGTGACCCCACCGGATGTTGACACTGGGAGCCCTTATGGGTAGATTGCGGCTTGAGGCAAAGGGGGTAACACTATGAAATTCGCCAGGTTCGAGGCTGATGGGGAGATAGCCTACGGGATAGTCGAAGGGGACGCGGTCAACCAGATAAGCGCAGCGCCGTTCGAGGAGTACGAGACCGTCGGGCCCGTGCGCGCAGTCTCGGACGTCAAGCTGCTTGCGCCGGTCTCGCCGTACATCGTTTTCTTCATGGGCGGCAACTACATGGACCACCTCGCGGGCGGGGAGCCCCCCGCGTACCCGCAGGTCTACACGAAGACTCCAAACTCGATCGTAGGGCCGGGAGACACGATCGTGGTGCCCGGCCGGGCCGGGAGCGTGCAGGAGGAGGCGGAGCTGGTGGCGATCATCGGCAAGCCCTGCCGTAACGTGTCGGAGGAAGACGCCCTGGACTACGTGTTCGGGTACACGTGCGGCAACGACGTGAGCGCGCGGGACTGGCAGGCCAGCGATCCGACGTTCTGGCGCGCCAAGGCGTCCGACACCTTCTCCCCGATCGGCCCCTACATAGTTACCGGCCTGGACCCGAACGAGCTGGAGATATTCGCCCGGGTCAACGGCGAGCAGGTGCAGCACTGCCTTACGTCGAACATGGTGCACGACACAGCGGCCTGCATAAGCTACATCAGCCAGTCGGTCACGCTAGGACCCGGCGACATCATCTACACCGGCACGGGCGGGACGCAGGTCGACCTGCACGAGGGTGACGTGGTGGACATCGAAATCCCCGAGATCGGCGTGCTCACCAATCCTGTGACGGTGGAGTAACGGGAACGGGGAGAATCACCCTCACCCCTTCACCCTCACCCCAACCCTCTCCCTGAGGGAGAGGGGGCCAGGAAGAGGGGGAGGAAGGGAAACAAGTGAGAAGTCACCCTCACCTCCTTCACCCTCACCCCAACCCTCTCCCTTGAGGGAGAGGGGCTAGGAAGAGGGAGAGGAGGGGAAAGGGACGGGAGGATATGCGATGGCTCCGAACTATCTTGTCTACGTGGGGACGTATACCCGCAGGGACAGTGAGGGAATCTACGTCTACTCGATGGACGGGAAGACGGGTGAGCTGACGTACTCCAGCAAGACGACCGGGCTGGAGGACCCCTCGTTCCTCACTGTGGACCCCGGGCAGCGTTACCTCTACTGCATATCCGAGATTAGCGAGTACGAGGGGGAAGCGACGGGTATTGTCGCGGCCTACTCGATAGCCCGGCCGACGGGCGAGCTCAGCCTGGTCGGGACCCGGAAGACCGGCGGCACGATCCCGTGCCACGTCCAGGTGGACAACGCGGCCCGCTTCCTCGTGCTGGCGAACTACGGCTCCGGCAGCGTGACCTCGTTCCCGATACGGAGCGATGGCGGCCTGGACGAGCCGGTGAGCTTTTTCCAGCACGAGGGGTCCAGCGTCAACCCCCAGCGGCAGCAGGGCCCGCACGCCCACTCGATCAATCTAGACGCTGCGAACCGGTTTGCCTTCGCGCCCGACCTGGGCACCGACTACGTGGTGGCCTATAGGTTCGAGGCCGACAGCGGAAGGCTCGTGCCCAACGACGCGGCCTCCGTGGCCGCGGCCCCGGGCGCAGGCCCGCGCCACTTCGACTTCCACCCGAACGGCAGGTTCGCGTACGCCATCAACGAGCTCGACTCCACGGTCACCGCCTATGACTACGATGCGGATGCCGGTACGCTTGCGCCCATTCACACCGTGACTACGCTGCCTGACGACTTCGACGGGGTGACCACCTGCGCGGATGTCCACGTGTCGCCTGACGGGCGGTTCCTGTACGGGTCCAACCGGGGCCACGACAGCATCGCCCGCTTCTCCGTCGACCAGGAGACGGGGCGCCTCACGCCGACCGGCCACACGTCGACGCAGGGCGAGACCCCGCGCAACTTCGGGATAGACCCGACGGGCGAGTTCCTGCTGGCCGCCAACCAGGATACCGACACGATCGTGACTTTCAGGGTCGATCCCGACTCAGGGGACCTGGAGCAGGCCTGCCCCGCGGCGGATGTCCGGATGCCCACCTGCGTCAAGTTCGTGAATTTCGCATAATGAACCATGACCTTGGAGCAGGGTAGGGATGCCTTAGGCCGCATCTTCGCCCTCCGCGTCTACGCCCTCCGCATATTCTCCCGCCGAAACGTCGGGGTCGCCTTCCTCTTCATACTGCTCGTCTGGCTGACGCCGGATGTCTTCAACCCGCCGCTTGGAATAGAGGCCCTGCTCGAGTACAGGTACTCGGTCTCGAGATGGGAGGTGTCGAACCTGCCGGCCAAGTGGGTGAACATCGCCCACGGCTTCGCCAAGGGCCGGGACCTCGACCGGGTGCAGAAGCTGGAAGTCGTAGACGAGTACCTGGAGGCGACGCGCCTTGCCTGGCGGCAGGAGAGGAGACTGGAGGGGATTCAGGCCAGTGTGGGAGGCGCGGATGCGGGCGGCGGGGGCCGCGAGCGTGTGGAAGCGGCCCGTGCCCATCTCAGAGAGCACACGACCAGCCGGGACAGCCTCAGGCCTCTCGCAGAAGAGATTGTGGAGGCCGATCTGGACGCGGCGCTGGTCGACGCAGGGCTAGGCTCGAGATTCGGACTCCTGTTCCCCCCGGTCGACTTGACCTTCCAGATGCCCCCAACCATCCTGAATATGTCACGCCGCGACCATATAGAAGTGGTGCGGTCGCTCTTCATGGTCCCTGATATGCCCCCCCTTGAGCGTGACAGGATAGAGGGCGAGATCCTCGACAGGCACGACCTGTCGGCCTTCGTGGACAATCTCGCCGGTCTCTCCACCTATCCGACCATCGTCACCGACCAAACGACGCTGCGGTCGGTACTGCGGACGGCCGTCCACGAGTGGCTCCACGTCTACTTCTTCTTCAGGCCGCTTGGCCGCAACTATTGGAGCACACCGGAGATGTCAAGCCTGAACGAGGCGGTTGCCGACCTGGTCGGCAACGAGCTTGGCGACGCCGCGTACGTCCGCATGGGCGGCGACCTGTCGGTCGCGGCGAGCCGGTACGTGCCGCGCCACGAGCTCAACCCCTTCTTCACCGAGGAGATGCGTGAGACCCGGCGCACTGTGGACGAGCTCCTCGAGCAGGGCAAGGTGGAGGAGGCGGAGGAGTATATGAGGGAAAGGTGGTGGCGGCTGCGCCTTGGGGGCTACGGCCTGCGAAAGATCAACCAGGCCTACCTTGCCTTCAGGGGGCGCTACGATGGGCCCGCGTCGGTCAGCCCCATAGGCCCGCAGGCCCGGGCCTTGAGGGCTGCCCACCCTGACACGGCTTCGTTCATCAAGGCAGTCGAGCAGGTCTCGAGCTACGAGCAGTTTCTCGGACTCCTGGAGAGTATGGGGATAGACCCGGAAGTCGAGTAGACGGGCCGTCCAATCCGCACTGAGGCGAGCGGCGGGAGACTGGATACCTGCTTTCGCCGGTATGACGGGGTCGGGGATTTGGGTTGTCCGTGCACGTTGACACCACAGGCTATCCCCGATAATCTCCCAGTCGGCATGGACGCTTCCAGCATCACGAAGATCGGAATAGTCGGCGCGGGCCTGATGGGCCACGGCATTGCGTTGCAGTTCGCCCTTCGCGGCCTCGATGTCATGCTGAATGATCTGGACCAGGGGACGCTCGACGACGCCCTGGCCAACGTGAAGATCAACCTGGGGGTGCTGCGCGGCCTGGGGCTGGCGAGCGAAGAGGACGAGGAGGCGGTGCCCGCCAGGATCCACACGAGCACGTCACTGGAAGAGAGCATGGCCGAAGTCGATTTCGTCGTCGAGGCCGTGTTCGAGGACATGCCGCTGAAGCTGAGCGTGTTCGAGGCGCTGGACAGGGCCTGCCCCGAGCACACGGTCCTTACCAGCAACACGTCATCCTTCATGACGAGCCAGCTCACCCCCGCCACTAAGCGCCCGGACAAGGTGCTGGTCGCCAACTGGTGGAACCCGCCCTACCTGCTGCCCCTGATCGAGGTGGTGAGGGGACCCGATACCTCTGACGAGGCATTGGCGACCACCACAGGCATCTTCGAGAGGATCGGCAAGAAGCCGGTCGTGCTCCAGAAGGAGTCGCTGGGGTTCATCGGCAACAGGCTGCAGTTCGCGCTCCTGAGGGAGGCACTGTCTATAGTCGCAGCGGGCATCGCCAGCCCGGAGGACGTGGACACGGTGGTGACCAGCAGCTTCGGGCGCAGGCTCGCCGTTGCGGGGCCGCTAGAGGTGTTCGACCTGGCGGGCTGGGACACCATCTCGCACATCATCGACCAGCTATTCCCGGTGATCGAGTCGTCGGGGGATTCGCCGGCCATCATCGAAGAGATGGTCGAGCGCGGCGAGCTTGGCGTGAAGTCGGGCAGGGGATTCTACGAGTGGGACGAGGAGGCCGTGTCGGCTCTCCGGCAGCGCGTGGGGGAGACACTTGCGGCCATCGACCGCTTGTCGCAGGGGAGTTAACGTGATCCACACAGGAGCTGCGAATGATTGAACGGCTGCATCACACCGGCTTCGTCGTGCGCGACCTCGGCAAGGCCGTGGAGTTCTACTGCGGTGTCATTGGGCTGGAGGTCCAGAGGCGGTACGAGCGCACCGGCGCCGGTATCGACCAGGTCGTAGGATATGACGGAGCCCACCTCCAGATAGCGCTGCTCGGAGCGCCGGGCGGCGAGCACGTATTCGAGCTGATCCAGTACCTGAACCCGTCGCCCGGCGAGCGACCTACAGAGGAGCGCAGCGTCCTGGGCGGGAGCCACCTGTGCTTCCTGGTGGACGACATCGAGGCCACATTCGACAGGGTGTCGAAGAGCGACGCCCGGACGATGAACCCGCCTGCTGACGTGGCCCCGGGCCGGACCGCCTGCTACCTGCAGGACCCGGACGGCAACTGGATCGAGCTGATACAGCTGCGGGAAGAGTGATGCGCCTCGCTCTCATAGGCTGTGGCAACGCGGCGTCATACGCCGCCATCTCCTCGCGCCTGAGCGGGGCGACTATCACTGCTGTGGCGGATCGCGATGCTGCTACTGCGGAGGCGGCGCGGATCGCGCTCGGTGCCACGGCATCGGGAGCCTCGCTCGATGGGCTGCTCGCCGGTAGCGGAGACTCGTTCGACGCCGTCGTGGTGGACGCGCCAGTGGATTGCCGGTCCCAGCTGGCTGCCAGGGCGGCAGAGGCTGGCAAGCACGTGCTCGTAGAGACGCCGATTGCCACATCTGCAGTAGAGGCGGATGCGGTCGTGGGCGCCGCCGAGGAGTCCGGTGTGCGCCTGATGGCGGGGAACCTGGGCCGCTTTGCCCCTGCGGGTGCGACTGTGAAGGAGGCGCTGGACTCGGGCGAGCTAGGCGATCCGGGGCTGCTCCGCATTCACCGCTGGGAGGCCCTCGAGACAGGAAGCTGGCCCGCCCTCGGTCAGGAGCAGGGGAGCGTTGTGGCGCGGAACCTCTCCGCCGATATCGACCTGGCGATCTGGCTCTTCGGCGGCCTGCCCACGGAGGTCTACGCCACCGGGCGGAGGGTCTCCCACGGGGGGATCGACCAGCCCGACTACGTGCAGGTGCACCTCGGCTTCGAAGGGGACGGGATGTCGGTCATCGACTACTCGGTCAGCCTTCCCCCGGGGCAGGGTTACCACTTCATGTCGATGATCGGCTCGAAGGGAGCCGCCTATGCGGACGATCACCACAACGTGAACCTGGTCTACGGGAGCGGCGGCACGCAAGCCCTCGGTCCCGGGCACGGCGCGGGCCACATCTTGGCCCAGCTGCAGGAGTTCGCCGACGCGATCCGCGAGGGCCGCGACCCAGCGATGACCGGAGTCGACGGGCGGAGCGCCGTCCTTGTCGCGGAGGCCGCAGCGGAGTCGATGTGCAGCGGCAGGACCGCGAGGCTTGCTGGAGGTCAGTATGGGCTCGACTGACGGCGCCGTCTTCCGGTTCGCCGCCCTCAGCGCCGTGAAGCACGAGTATGTGCCCCTGGGCGTCGCAGCACACCCTCGCTTCGAACCTGTCGTCGTTGCAGAGGACGCTGACCAGGGCGAGTGGGCGCACGAGCGCAATGCGCAGCTTGCCAGGGACCTGGGGGTGCCCTACATCCGCGACGTCGAGAAGGCGCTCAGCGACTACGGGGCGGATGTGGCGGTCATCAGCTCGCAGGCCGAGCGGCACTGCGACCTGGCCGTGCGAGCGGCAGAGGCCGGCCTCCACGTCATCCAGGACAAGCCGATGTCCACGAGCGTGGCGGAGTGCGACCGGGCCGTCGAGGCCGTCGAGCGCAACGGTGTGAAGTTCATGATGTGGAGCCGCAACTTCATGCCGTCGCTCGTCCAGACGCGGGAGGCCATCGAGAGCGGTGAGATCGGTCTGCCCCATGCCATCCACGTGGACTTCTACTTCGCCTCGGACGCCGGCCCGCCCAAGGGCTCGCGGAAGCCGGGCGATCCGCCCATCGACTGGTACGAGTACCAGAAGCAGGCGCACGCGACGGGACGAGACGGTGGCGTGGGATCGGAGCCGATGGGCGAGCTGAAGATCGAGGGGATATACCCGCTGGCGTACATTCGCATGCTGATCGGCGCGGAGGTCGAGCGCGTATTCGCCCGCACAGCCTCTCACTTCCACCAGGTGAACGTCGACAACGGCGTCGAGGACCTGGCGTCGGTGACACTGGAGATGGAGCGGGGCATAGTCGGGTCGCTGACCATCGGCAGGATAGGGCGCGGCGGCCATACGGACGGCGCCATGATCAAGATTTCGGTACTCGGCTCCAAGGGCGCGCTGGTCGTGAACGAGTCGCGCCCTGAGGTCGCCGTCTACCACCGCGATCAGGTGAAGGGGCCGTACAACCGGCGGGTCGCCAATGAGGGCGATTTCCTGATGGTTGAGAGCTTCGCCCACGCCATAGACACGGACGGGCCGACTCCCCTGGACGCGCGGGCCGGGCGCGCAATTGCCGCGACGGTGGAGGCCGCCATCGAGTCCGGCCGCACAGGCAATCCGGTCGCCGTCGGGTAGGGTCTACATGGAGCAGATAGCCTCAGTGATATAATCCATCGTATGGGGCATAGCGAAACTGACATTGCCGAGCCCGATGTAGGCCGAGTGCACTACGTCAAGTTTCCGGACTTGGACCTTTACCGTAGCCTTCGTCTCAATGTGTCCCGGAGGATCGGCCTTCGCAAGACACGGATGATGACCAGTTACACGCAGCAAGACCACCCCCATCTTGTCGAGACGGTTGAGGAGGCACTCCGTACTGGTGTCATCTCTGACGAGCAGGAGGATCGAATCGCCGCAACGGGAACCATCTATCGCGGCATTCGCGCGGACGACGGCTCGCCGGTTTGGGTAGCTGTCGCGCTTGCCAACTATATTGAGCGGGGCGAGATAGAGCTAGTCCAGCAGTGCGCCGAAGCGCTGAGTGTAGTATTCCACGAAGACTCAGAGGCAGCCGTACAGGGCTATCGCATTGATCCTGAATGTCTGGAGTTGGCTGATGCTCTGGGTGTCCATATCATTCTCGTCAAGAAGAAACGCGATTACTCATTGGAGAGCTGAATGATCAATCGAGACCGGCTGGTCAGCACGTTCATCGAGCTGGCCAAGATAGACAGCCCGTCGCACCACGAAGACGAGATCGCCGAGGACCTGGTGAGGCGCCTCAAGGCGCTCAGGCTCGAGGTGCAGACTGACAGCTACGGCAACATCATCGCTGGGGACGGCGGCGAGAACCCGCTGCTCCTGTCCGCGCATATGGACACGGTGGAGCCGGGGCGGGGCGTCAAGCCATCGATCGTTGGGGACAGGATCGTGTCGGACGGGACGACGATCCTCGGGGGTGACTGCAAGGCCGGCGTCTCGGCGATACTCGAAGGGCTGGAGTCGATCCGGGAAGACGGCGGCGATCATGCTCCCATCGAGTTGTGCTTCACACGGGCCGAGGAGCCTGGTCTGCTCGGCGCGCGCAACTTGGACTACTCGATGATTACGGCGAAGGACTCCATCGTATTCGACGGCGAGGGGCCGCCCAGCCGGATCACCAACGCAGCGCCGACCTACATAGGCTTCAGCTTCGCCATCGAGGGCCGCGCGGCCCACGCCGGGGTGGAGCCGGAGAAGGGGCTCTCGGCGATCCGCATCGCTTCGGAGATGATCACGAGGCTGCCCCAGGGCAGGCTCGACGGCGAGACCACCTTCAACGTAGGCACTATCGAAGGCGGCTCAGTGAGGAATGCCGTGCCCGCGAGTGCGACGGTCGTCGGCGAGTTCAGGAGCCTGAACATCGAGGCGATCGACGACATCCACCAGCAGATCGACGGGGTGCTCGACAAGGTGAGGGGCATGTTCCCCGAGGCCGCCATCGACGCCGACTATGTCACCGAGTTCGAGCGCTACAGGATCACTGACGACAACCCCCTCATGGTACGGATACAGGGAGCCATTCGGGGCCTTGGAATGGAGCCGACCATGAAGCCCACGGGCGGCGGCTCCGACGGCAATATCTTCAACCAGAACGGGATCAACGCAGTTGTGGTGGGCATGGCCGACCACAACATGCACACGGTGGATGAGTACGTGACGATCCCCGACCTCGTGGACGCGGCCCACCTCTGTGAGGCCATGCTGAGGAAGGCCTAGACTCCCGGGACGCCCGTCGCCATGAGCCATTCGCAGCAGGATCGAGTCCGGCTGGCCATCGTTGGGTGCGGGACTATTTCCCAGCTCAACGCGCCGGGCTATCTGGAGTACGAGAAGTGCGACGTCGTTGCCCTCTGCGACCCGGTGTGGGAGCGCGCCCAGGGCAGGGCGGCCGAGTGGGGAATCGCTCCCAAGATATACACGCGCTACGAGCAGGTCTTGGAAGACCCCGACGTCGATGCGGTAGAGCTGCTGACTCCGACGCACCTGCACGCGGAGCAGTCCATCGCCGCGCTAGGGGCCGGCAAGCATGTCTCCTGCCAGAAGCCGGTCGCGGCGACTGTCGAAGAGGCGGACCGAGTCGTCGAGGCGGCCGCCGGCGGCGCCCCGATCTTCAGGGTGACGGAGAACTTCCTCTACTACCCGCCGCTAGTCAAGGCGAAGGAGCTGCTGGACAGCGGCGCGATAGGCGAGCCCTCGATAGTGCGGATGCGCGTCGTGCTGACGGACTTCGAGTCCGACTCCGGGTCGTTCCAGATCGGGCACGACGCTTTGTCCTGGCGGAGGGACGCCGCCCTCAACCCGGGCGGGCTCCTCTACGACGAGGGTGTGCACAAGTACGCAACAGCCATGTGGTGGGTCGGGGAACCCGAGAGGGTATCGGCCATGGTCACGAAGACGGACGACTTCATGGTCGAGGCCCCGAGCGTCATCACCTGGAAGTTCAGGGACGTCGATTGCCTCGGCGTGTTCGAGTCCGCGGCGGCCCCCGAAATGAACATCAGGGCGCCGTATTATCCAATCGACGACTTCTTTGAGATCCAGGGGTCAGCCGGCACGATCTGGGTGACCCGGTGCAGCGGCGAGATGCTCGACCTGCCTCCAGTGATGCTTCACAGGGGCTCGGAGTCGGTCAGCTACCAGGTGCCGATGGACTGGCTGACCGGATTCGACGGGGCCGCGCGAGACTTTATCGACGGCATCATCGAAGGGCGGCAGCCGATGATGGACGCAAGCATGGCCAAGAAGGTCCTGCAGGCCGCGCTGGCCGCCTACCGGTCGTCAGACACCGAGCGTCCCATCGACCCGAACACGATAACCTGAGCCATGCAGGTCGAGCTGGCATATGGCCGCACCGGGCTTACGGTCGAAGTCCCCGACGGGCAGACGACTGTAGTCGAGCCGACCTACATGCCGGGCCTGCCTGATGTCGAAGCTGCCCTGGTCAACGCGCTGCGCAACCCCGTGGGGTCGGACAGCCTGCGAAAGATGGTCGACCCCGGTCATACGGTCGCCATCTCGGTGTGCGACATCACGCGACCCATGCCCTCGGCCACGGTGCTGCCGGTGTTGCTGGGCGAGCTGGGGCATGTGCCCAGGGAACAGGTGACGATACTCATCGCCACCGGCACTCACCGGGCGAACACCCGTGAGGAGCTGGAGGAGATGCTGGGGGCAGATGTGGTACGCGACTACCGGGTCGTCAACCACTCGGCCTTCGACGGCGATGGTCTGACGCACCTCGGCAGCACGGCAGCCGGTTTCCCAATATGGTTGAACTCGAACTGGGTGGGCGCCGACATCCGCATCACGACGGGGTTCGTGGAGCCACACTTCTTCGCGGGTTTCAGCGGCGGCCCGAAGATGGTTGCGCCCGGGCTGGCCGGGTTCGACACCATCATGGACCTGCACAGCGCCCCGCTGATCGCCGACCCGAGGGCGACCTGGGCCGTGACCGAGGGGAACCCCATCCACGACGCGATACGCGAGATAGCGGCTCTGACCGGAGTCCACTTCAGCCTGGACGTGACCATCAACCGCGACCACGAGATCACGAGCGCGTATGCGGGGGAGCTGTTCGCCGTGCACCGTGCAGCCTGCGACGGGGCACGACGGAACGCCATGCGGCCGGTGCCCCAGCCCTACGACGTGGTCATTACGACGAACAGCGGCTACCCCCTGGACCTGAACCTCTACCAAGCGGTGAAGGGTATGTCCGCCGCCGCGCTGGTTGCGCGGGAGGGCGGCACTATCATCTGCGCCGCCGAGTGCATGGACGGCATACCGGAGCACGGCGAGTATGGCAGGATGCTCACGTCGCGGGACTCGCCCGAGGAGCTGCTGGAGATGATCGACTCGTGGGGGGAGGGGCACCACGATCAGTGGCAGGTGCAGATCCAGTCGCAGCTTCTAATGCGGCACGAGATCTACCTGAAGTCAGGCTACCTGTCGCCGGAGCAGGTCAGGGCGGCGCATTTCAGGCCGGCCGAGGACATCCAGTCGGTCATCGAGGAGTCGCTGGACCGCCACGGCGGGAATGAGGCAAGGGTCTGCGTGCTGCCCCAGGGTCCGCAGACGATACCCTATGTGAGGGACTGAGCGCCCCGTCGGCGCGTAACGCATACAACCCAGCGATCCGTTGCTCATACAAGGACCTGCTGGGTTGTCTACTTGGAAAGCACAACAGCCCTGCACCAGGCGCCGGTGGGGCTGCGGCTTGTGGAGGAGGCTCCCCCCTCTACTCGACCTCTACGGCGGCGCCGGCTTCCTCCAGGACCTTCTTGGCCTCATCGGCTTCGTCCTTGCCGATGGACTCCTTGATGGTCGCGGGAGCTCCCTCGACCACGTCCTTGGCCTCCTTGAGGCCGAGGGTGGTGATGGACCGGACTGCCTTGATGACGTTGATCTTGTTGGAGCCGAAGTCCTTGAGGACGACGTTGAACTCGGTCTGCTCCTCTTCCTCCTGGACTGCCTCCTCGGCCGCTGCCGGGGCCGCGGCAACCGCAACCGGGGCGGCTGCGCTGACGCCGAAGGCATCCTCGAGCTCCTTCACGAGCTCGGCGAGCTCGAGTACCGACATCTCCTTGATCGCGTCCAGTACCTCTTCCTTGGTGGTCATCTCTCTACTCCTTCGATCCTGTTATTCGAGCGTTGCAGTCTCGTTTTCGTGTCGTCAGGCCGCGGCTTCGCCGGATTCCTCGATCCTGCGCTGGAGCACCCGTGCCAGGGAAGCGACGGGGGCGTCGAGCACGTACGCCAGGCTGGTGATGGGAGCCAGGAGCTGGCCCATCAGGCTGGCGATTAACTCGTCCTTGGAAGGCACGTCCGCCAGCTTCTCTACATCCTCCGCCGTCAGCACCTGTTCGCCGAGGAGTCCGCCCCTTATGGTCAGCGGGGAACGGGTGCTGCGGACGAATTCGCGAATGGCCTTAGCCGGGGCAACCGGGTCTTCGAGGCTGAACGCGATGCCCGTCGGCCCTTCGACTATCTCCTTCATTCCAGGTCTGCCGGCTGCGTCCGCCGCCAGGTGGGTCAGGGTGTTCTTGACTACCCGGAACCCGACGCCGTTCCCGCGGAGGGACCTCCGCAGATCCGTCATGTCCTGTACCGTCAGGCCAGTGTAGTCGGTGCTGACCACGGCCGTGCAGCTCTCTATGAGCTCGCGTGTCGCTTCTACCTGCGCTATTTTCGCTTCCGTTGGCACGTCTATCTCCCCAACAAAAAATCCCTGAGCCCGCAGACCCAGGGAACGGCAAGGGCGGCATGCGCCCATTAGCGACCTGTTGCCTCGGTGGGCTGATGTCTTCGTCCGCCTTGCGGCGGAGCCCACTGTCTGCGGCGTGGGGCGGGACGAACCCGCACCGTCTCTATTCTACTTTGAGTGCGCTCGTGCTGGCAACATTGAGCTTCACGCTCGGCCCCATCGTACTTGTGAGGAATGCCGAGCGTATGAGCTGGCCCTTCACTCCTCCGGGCCTGGAGCGAACGATGCTGCTGACGAGAGTTGCCATGTTCTCGACGAGCATCGATTCCTCGAAGCTGGCGCGGCCAATGGGCATGTGCATCAGGGCGGTCCTGTCGAGGCGGTACTCGACCCGCCCCTTTTTCGCCTCGTCTATTGCCCTTGGCACGTCCTCGGCGGGCACCACGGTGCCCGTCCTCGGGTTGGGCATCAGGCCCCGTCGGCCGAGGATGCGTCCGAGCCGGCCGACCTTGCCCATCATGTCCGGAGTGGCGATGGAGACATCGAAGTCGACCCAGCCGCCCTGTATCTCGGCGATGATGTCGTCGTTCCCCGCGAAGTCCGCGCCGGCCTCCAGCGCTGCCGAAACCGTCTCGCCCTGGGCGAAGACGAGCACTCGTACCGGCTTTCCCACGCCGTGGGGGAGCACCGCGATGCCCCGGATCTGCTGGTCGGCGTGCCTGGGGTCTGCGCCAGTCCTCAGGTGCAGCTCGACGGTCTCGTCGAACGACGCCGTGGCGGTCTTCTTGACCAAGGCTATTGCCTCTTCGGGCTCGTACTCGCGGCCCTCTTCTAGCAGGGCATGGGCCTGTCCGTATCTCTTGCCTCGACTTGCCATGAATCAGTCCTTGAGGATGGCTATGCGCCGCGGTCCACCGTGATGCCCATGCTTCTCGCCGTGCCTTCGACGATCCGCATGGCGGCCTCGATGTCCATGGCGTTCAGGTCCTTCATCTTCTGCTCGGCGATCTCCTTCACCTTGGACTCGGGGACCGAGCCGACCTTCTCAACGTGGGGCTCGCCGCTTCCCTTCTCTATGCCCGCGGCCTTCTTCAGCAGGGCGCCTGCGGGGGGAGTTCTAAGCTCAAAGGAGAATGACCGGTCTTCGTATATGGTCAGTGCCACGGGCACAATGTTGCCCGCCTGGGACGAAGTGCGTTCGTTGTACTCCTTGACGAAGCCCATGATGTTGACCCCGTGGGGCCCGAGGGCCGTTCCTACGGGCGGGGCCGGCGTCGCCTTGCCGGCCTCGATCTGAAGCTTGATGACCGTCCTGACTTTCTTCGCCAACTAGCCCTCCTTCTCTACCTGCAGGAAGTCGAGCTCGACCGGCGTCTCTCTTCCGAAGAACGACACGAGTATCTTCACCTTTGCGCGGTCGGGATACACCTCGTCGACCACACCTATGAAGTCGACGAACGGGCCGTCGGTGATCCTCACCGACTGGCCCTTCTCCAGCCCCAGGCTTACCCGCGGCTGCGGCGAGGACATCAGGTTCAGAATCCTGTCCACTTCTTCATCTTCGAGCGGGACGGGCTTGGGCCGCTGGTCGTTCTCGTCCTCCGCGGAAACGAAGCCCGTGACGCCTGGCGTGTTACGCACGACGTACCAACTCTGGTCGTCCATCTTCATGTTGACGAGGATGTAGCCAGGGAAGACCCTGTTCTTGCGGGGCTTCTTGCGCCCGTCCTTGATCTCGACCTCTTCCTCGGTCGGGACCACGACATCGAAGATCTTGTCCTTGACCTCCATGGTCTCGATGCGCAGGTCCAGGTTCTTCTTCACACGCTCTTCCTGGCTGGAGTAGGTGTGAACGATGTACCAGCGCGGCTCTATGTCTGTTGCGGACGTCATTGTCATCGGAGGACTATCTCGAAGAGCCGGGTGAAGCCGAGGTCCACCAGGCCCAGGAATGCTCCGACCGCTGAGGCAACGACGATCACCATGATCGATAGCCGGATGGTCTCTTCGCGCGTCGGCCAAGTGACTCGCCGCAGCTCGGCTATGGTTTCGCCGATGAAGCGCACGCTGAATACGCGCCGGCTAGCCTCGTTTACCACCGCTACCGGACCTCTCGGTAGAGCTTGTGAGTCTTGCACCGGGGGCAGTACTTCTTCAGCTCCAACCGGTTAGGGTCGTTACGCCGGTTCTTGGACGTGTGGTACGTCCTCTCCCTGCATTCGGTGCAGCCGAGATTGATGAGGACCCTGCTGTCGCCCTTTCTGGCCATGGCCTGTTCGCCTAGACCTTAGGAGACCACTTCCGTGATGACGCCGGAGCCGACGGTTCGCCCGCCTTCTCGCACGGCGAACCTGAGCTGCTCGTCCAGCGCCACGGGCATGATCAGCTTGATGTCCATCTCGATGTTGTCGCCGGGCATGACCATCTCCACGCCGTCGGGGAGCTTGATCTCGCCCGTGACGTCGGTGGTCCGTATGTAGAACTGGGGCTTGTAGCCGGTGAAGAAAGGCGTGTGACGGCCTCCCTCTTCCTTGGTCAGCACATACACCTGTGCCTTGGCATCGGTGTGCGGCGTGATGCTGCCCGGCGCGGCGAGCACCTGGCCTCGCTCGATGCCATCGCGCTCGATGCCGCGCAGGAGCACTCCTACCGCATCTCCCGGCTCACCTTCGTCCAGGGTCTTGTGGAACATCTCGACGCCGGTGACCACGGTCTGGTGGGTATCCTTGATGCCCACGATCTCGATCTGGTCGCCCACGTGGACGATGCCCTTCTCGACGCGGCCGGTAACCACGGTGCCGCGGCCCTTGATGCCGAACACGTCCTCGACCGGCATGAGGAACGGCTGGTCGCGCGGGCGCTCGGGCACAGGAATGTACTCGTCGACCGCGTCCATCAGCTCCCAGATGCCCTTGCCCCACTCGGAGTCCCTGGACGAGTCCTCGGCCTCCAGCGCGTTGAGGGCGCTGACGCGGACGATAGGAATGTCGTCACCGGGGAACCCGTACTCCGTGAGCAGCTCGCGCAGCTCTAGCTCGACGAGCTCGAGGAGCTCCTCGTCGTCCATGGCGTCGACCTTATTCAGGGCGACCACCATCGCGGGCACTTCCACCTGGCGGGCCAGGAGGATGTGCTCGCGCGTCTGAGGCATCGGGCCGTCAGGGGCGCTGACCACGAGGATTGCGCCGTCCATCTGGGCGGCGCCCGTGATCATGTTCTTGATGTAGTCGGCGTGGCCGGGGCAGTCCACGTGCGCGTAGTGGCGTCCATCGGTCTGGTACTCCACGTGCTGGATGGCGATCGTGACGCCTCGCTCCTTCTCCTCCGGCGCGTTGTCGATGCTGTCGAAGGGCCGGAAGTCGGCCATTCCCGCCGAGGCCAGCGTCTTGGTGATCGCGGCGGTCAGGGTCGTCTTGCCGTGGTCCACGTGACCGATGGTGCCGACGTTTACATGGGGCTTATCTCGTACGAACTTCTCCTTCGCCATTCTCGCTCCTCAGTTATAAAGTTTCCTTGCGAAAGCCCTCAAGCAGACTCGAACTGCTGACCTCGTTCTTACCAAGAACGCGCTCTACCGCCTGAGCTATGAGGGCATTTCAAGCCGTGCTTCCGGGCCTAGTCCTAATTGGTGGAGGGAGTAGGATTCGAACCTACGTAGCCCTTCCGGGCGCCAGATTTACAGTCTGGTGGATTTAACCACTCTCCCATCCCTCCTCGTACCAACAATCCAGTGTAGCACAAGCCCTTTCGCCATTCCAATCCGCGCACCCCTTTCGACTCGCCTGAAATCCAGAGGGGGCAAGGCGCCGGTCCCGAAAGTGAGAAAGCCCCAGAGGGGACTCGAACCCACTAACCTGCCGATTACAAATCGGCTGCGCTGCCTGTTGCGCCACTGGGGCATGGGCCTCGGCAAACACAAAACACGGCTACACGCCGGAAATCCAGCAGTAGCCTGGGTCAAAGTATAGCCGAGAAGTGCGCCCCAGGTCAATCCGTTATGCAACCCACAGCTATGCGACCCCACTATGCGATGGGCTTCAGTGAAGAGACGCTGGGAGCTCCTCAGGGGGTACACTGTGGTAGACTCCAACGAGAAGCTTGGCCCACTTGCCCAAGTATCTGAGCCGGGCCTTGTGCTCCTCAACCTTAGGCGAAGTAGCCGCCAGCAAGCCGTAAACCGGACACCACCGAGACAAAGGAGCAGAGAAACTGGCGCGGGCGCAGTCTCCAACCCCCTATTCCGCTATGAGCTATGGCGAAGCGCTTGTGCAGCTACGGACGTTGCACACTGCCGAGGCCAATGCCGCCTATCTGCTTCCGCAGCTGAGGCCGGGACTCCGCCTGCTGGACTTTGGCTGCGGCGGTGGCAGCATATCGGCAGGATTGGCGAAGGCCATCGCGCCCGGGGAGCTGCACGGGGTTGACACGGACGAGGCGCTAATCGAAGCGGCCCGGTCCCTTGCCGGCTCGGCCGGTATAAGCAACGCCGTATTCCACGTCGGGGACTTGACGGATCTCCCCTTCCCGGAGGGCTTCTTCGACGTGGCCCACTGCCACAACGCACTGATAGGCGTCCCGGATATCCAGGCCGCGCTGGCAGAAGTGAAGAGAACGCTGAAACCCGGCGGTATACTCGCCTGCGGAGAGATGATTTCGGGATCGAGCTTCTTCTCTCCCGACAGCAAGGGGACTCTGAGGATCGCATGGGACGTGTTTGAGGACGTGTTGCTGCTGGACGGCGGACATCCCCAGGCGGGGAAGGACCTGAAGAGCAGGATCCTGGAGGCCGGGTTCGCGAACCTACGCGTAACCGCCTCTTTTGACACTTACAGCTTGCCGACGGACGTGAAATTCATTCACTCTATCGCCAAGCAGTGGTTCCTGTCGCGGGAAATGAGAGATGGGCTCACCGCCTACGGCATGCCCACGGATGAGCTGTGGGACAGGGTCGACTCCGCCATCGACGAGTGGAAGAGATCCCCCAACGCGGCTATTGCCTTCGCCTACGGCGAGGTCGTGGCGGGTAGACCATAGCCCGCAATCCTTGCGCTGGACCGTCGAGTCCAGTGACAACGACACGCCGTTACTGCGCTAGCCGTTGTCGAAGCTGCCCGGTCCCAGCGAGGTCGCATAGCCGATCAGCTTGTAGGCGAGCTTGGCGGCCGTGAAGGCGCATGCTTCAGGGCCCTCGCCCGGGCTCAGCTCCACGACGTCGAACCCCACTATCCGCTTTCGCTCGGCGACGTGCCTCAGGAGCCTCGTGGCCGAACGCCAGGACATGCCGCCGGGCTCCGGCGTCCCCACGGCGGACATGATCGATGGGTCCAGGACGTCCAGGTCGATGCTGACGTAGACCGTGTCGGTGAGGCGGTCTACGACCTCCTGCAGGATGCCGCCTGCGTCGGTCGTCTCGTCCGGCCAGAAATAAACGGGCAGGTTCTCGCTGTCGACGAATCGACGCTCGGCGTGGCTCAGGCTGCGGACCCCCACCTCGACGAGGGGGCACAACTCCAGGACCCTGCGTGCCGTGCAAGCGTGGCTCCACGGGCTGCCCTGGTACTCGTCCCGCAGGTCGGCGTGGGCGTCGAGGTAGAGTACCGACAGGTCTGGGTGCCGGCGCCCGTAGGCCCGCACGGCCCCCACGGTGATGCTGTGATCGCCGCCCAGGAGCCCGACTATGGCGCCGTCGAGCAGCGTCCCGGTCACGGCGCGGTCGACCCTGTCGATCATGCCTTCGGGTCCTCCGGCGAAGGGCTCGAGCTCGGGCGCCGTTTGTATGCCCACGGCGGAGATGTCCCGGTCCAGCTCCAGGTCGTAGTCCTCTAGCTCGCGGGATGCTCGGATGATCGACCTGGGGCCGTCCCTGGAGCCGGTGCGGTAGGAGGTCGTAGCGTCGTACGGGACAGGGATCAGTGTGACGGCGGGACGGCTGGACTCATCAGGTGGGACGCCCAGGAAGGTGTCCCAGGCGCGGGGCGGTCCGCCGGACTCCGGGGGGCTCTCAGCCATTGCGGTGCATCGTGGAAGAGATCGTCACACGCTCCCTGACCATCTCACGGTGCGCCTCACGGGGGGAGGCGTACTCGACGCCGCGCTCCATCGTCCAGGACTTCGCTTCGTCGATCTGGAAGAACCCTTTCACGTCAGCCAGCGCCGCTTCGGCATCGAAGTCCTTGCAGGAGAAGACATCGATGTTTACGTAGCCCCTGTCGGGGAATGTGTGGATGCTGATGTGGCTCTCGGCAATGATGACGAACCCGGACACGCCCCAGTCCTCCGGCACCTTGCCCCTGTAGGTATAGACCTGTGGAGGCGAGATCTTCGTCATGCCGATGGCGTCTGGGTACTCGTCGAGGAAACGGCGGACGAGGTCGGTGTCCTCCAGAATCTTGGGGTCGGCCCCGTAGCCGTCGATTGCTAAGTGCAACGTATACCTCGTGTGTCCCTGGCACGAAAGCCTGGATCGTGGATGGAGATGGCCGGTAGGGAACCAGTCATACGTTCAACAGATTATCACGGGGCAGCCGCGCGCGACACTTTGGCGAGAAGCGGGCAGCTGTTCAGGCTCGATCAGAAGGATGTACCGGACTCGTTCGCGGCCCCACGTGGAAGGGCGACTTGCAAGCCGCCCCTACGACGTGCGGAGGGCCTGCGATCTCATCAAGCCGGCGTGTTTAGATTCCTCACTTCGCTTCGCTACGTTCGGAATGACATGGCCTGAAGAGGTACAGAAGCGGACAATCCTGGCGTTCGCAAGTGTGGATGCCCTTTGACCGCACGGGACTGCCGTATTAGAATCGAAGATGCCCCGACGCAGGAGCGTAGCTCAGCTGGTAGAGCAGCGGTCTCCAAAACCGCAGGTCGCGGGTTCGAATCCTGCCGCTCCTGCCAACACTTCACCCCATGCCCTTGCGGTTCCTGGGACTTCAGTCCCGCCGCGGCGGAGTCGCGTGGGAGAGACTTGGGAGAGTCAGGTCCGAAACGCTGTCCGTGGCGTCCGCCAACTCCTCGTCCATCCCCTGCATCAGGTGGCCGTAGACCTGTAGCGTGAAGCCTACAGACGAAGGGCCCAGACCTCGTAGAGCTTCTCAAGACGCTTCCGCACGTCTGATAGTTCCGTCTGAATGGCCTCCAGCCTGTCGTAGAGCTCCCCGGCCATGGCGTCGATCTCCTCGGGCGACCAGCGTCACCAGCTCAACGATGGTCTCCTCGATCAGTAACCGCTTCTTACTTTCCTACACGCTCTATTGTTGTTGATCGTGTCTCCACCTCAGGAAACTCTATGCAATTGACATCTGGCTTGCCAGCCCTTATGGTCACCACTGATGCGGGATTCGACATCTTGCGGGAAACTCTCTTCGACATCTTGCGGAAAACTCTCACTAAGGGAGACGTCCGACAGTGAACGTTCTCGGGGCCGCCGGAAGCCCCCTATGACGGTTGAGCATGCAGGTTTCAGGCACCCCCTGGTGGCGACGGCAGACGCATTTGACCACATCGAGCGCCTGGGGCTGAAGGGCAACGCCGGGACGACGTTGACCAACGAGGTCGAAGCGATGGACGCCTTCTCCCAGGTGCTGGTCAGCGGTCACGCCCCCAGTAGCTTGCTAGTCGGAAGCAATATCCGGGGTAATGTCGCGTCTACGGACGACGAGTTTCGCGAAACGTCTATCCGGACCATCCTCGACTACGTGGACGTGGCCCAGCGCTATCCTCATCTGAAGCTGGTCAATATGCACTTCGCGCCGAAGAGGTGGATCGACGAGACGCTGGACCTATACCAGACAGGCACCTATGATCGCCTCATCGATGCGGTAAGGCAGATCGCCGCCTTCGCCGAACGGCGGGGAATCCAGATAGTCCTGGAAAACAATTGCGCCTACTTTGAACTCAACGGCATCGCGGACGACGTGCCGGCAGAGGAGATGGACTGGGCCGACAAGAACGAGTACTTCGGTGTGTCTCCCGAGGAGTGGACGCAGATATGCGAGGACGTCGACCGTCCCAACGTGGGTCTCTGCCTTGACACAAGTCACGCCTGTACATATGCCCATATCTTTCCGGAGGACCGGCGCACGGAGCGGATGCTGGCCTTCCTGGCCAAGCCTCACCTGATACGGCACGTTCACTGGAGCGACAATTACCTCTACGACGCCCGAGGCCGCAATGACTCCCACGTTTCCGTCGGGAGGGGCTCTCTGCCCACCGAGCTGCACAGGGGCGTCAAGAGGCTCGACGCCGTCATACTTCTGGAGCACTTCTACACCATCGAGGAACTGGAACAGGAGTTGGAATACGTCACCGCCCTCTAGCCGGCTGATGGAATAGGGGGTGTGCCCCGATGCCACATCGGGGCCGGGAGTCCGAGAGCGTTGTATGCCTGCTCCGGACCGTTCGGAGAGCTTAGCCGAAGGGGTGTCTCCCAGATGTGATTTCTTCCCCTTGCACAGGACCAGCCGGCAGCAAACGAGGCAGGTGACCAGGTGACAACTGAAGAGAGAAAACGCGAGATCTTCGCCCAGCCCAGCGCGGCCAAAGAGGTCTACGTACCCGACGGCCACTACGTCAACGGCCATATCATTGTCCGGGGGCCTGATGGCCTATGGCACCTGTTCTACGAGCCGGCTTATCGGGGCCAGCCTCCGACTTCATTTGACCACGCAACCTCCGAAGATCTGCTCACGTGGACACACCACGGACCCGTAGTGGAGGCCGGAGGCCCGGGCGACTGCGACGCCTATGAGGTAGGCGACGGCTGTATCATCGAGCACGAGGGACGCTGGCACCTGGTCTATCAGGCGAGGCCATATCTGGGCGCCAGCCGGCGCTTTGCCATGGCTGTATCCGATGACCTGTGGAGCTGGTCCAAGTACCCGGGGGACGGCTCTCCCACCTTCATCCCCGACCGCGAGTTATCCGGCTGGCGGGAAGAGGGGATGATGGAGTGTAAGGACCCATCTATCATCTACCAGGACGGCGTGTACTACATGTATTACGTCTGCCAGAAGCTGGTAGAGCCCGTCGACGAGCCCTTGAAGCAGACCCATACTGGCATAAACGTGGCGACCTCGACCGATCTGGTCAACTGGGAGGATCATGGAGCCGTGATTGAGGACCGGTGGATCACCAATCCGATGTTCGGTCCGTGGGGTTACGAGACGCCAAGAGCGGTGCAGCATGACGGCAAGATGTATGTGTTCGTGATGTACTTCTACGGCCTGCAATATACGGTCGGGGACGATCCTTTCCACTTCGGCCCGTGGCAAGTCGTGGGCCCGTGGCACGCTCCCGTGATCTTCAACGACGATGAGGACCGCTGGTACATCACCCACGGTATGAACCCCTTCGGCAAGCTATCGACCAGGGCCCCCAAGGGCGGGCCATTCAGGGGTCTATATATCGCAGGGCTGGAGTGGAGCGAAGGAGTCCCCATACCGGTGGACCTGCGCGCCGTGATGGAGGACTGGCCCTGGCAGCGTGAGGGTGGTGGGTAGCGGGAGTGAACGAGCATAGTGGGCCTGCCGTCACGGGGAAGGTGACAAGTGACAACTGAAGACCGAAAGCGAGAGCTATTCGCCCAGCCCGGCGCGGCCAAAGAGGTCTACGTGCCCGACGGCCACTACGTCAATGGCCACATCATCGTTCGGGGGCCTGATGGCCTATGGCACCTGTTCTACGAGCCGGATTATCCAGGCGAAACTCCGTGTTCATATGACCATGCGACCTCCGAAGACCTGCTCACCTGGACACACCACGGGACCGTGGTGGAGGCCGGAGGCCCGGGCGACTGCGACGCCTATGAGGTAGGGGACGGCTGCATCATCGAGCACGAGGGGCGCTGGCATCTGGTCTATCAGGCGAGGCCATATCTGGGCGCCAGCCGCCGCTATGCCATGGCCGTATCCGATGATCTATGGAACTGGTCCAAGTACCCGGGCGACGGCTCTCCCACCTTCATCCCCGACCGCGAGTTGTCTGGCTGGCGGGAAGAGGGGGTGATGGAGTGCAAGGACCCTTCTATCATCTACCAGGACGGCAGGTACCATATGTATTACTGCTGCCGGAAGTTCGTAGAGCCCGTCATGGACGAGGCCGAAAGGCAGACCCGCGCCGGCATCAACCTTGCGACCTCCACAGACTTGATCCACTGGGAGGATCACGGCCCTGTCATCGAGGACAAATATAATTGGAACCCTCTCGCGGGCCCACCGGGCTTCGAGACGCCAAGGGCGGTGCAGCGTGACGGCAAGGTCTATGTGTTCGCGAGGCACTTCCCCGGCGGCCTGCATTATACGGTTGGAGACGATCCTTTCCACTTCGGCCCGTGGCGTTTCGTGGGCCCGTGGCACGCTCCTGTGATCTTCAACGACGATGAGGACCGCTGGTACATCACCCACTCGTACAACCCCTTCGGCAAGCTCTCGACCAGGCCCCCCAAGGCCGGGCCATGGAGGGGGCTGTATATCGCAGGGCTGGAGTGGAGCGAAGGGGTCCCGGTACCGGTGGACCTGCAGGCCGTGATGGAGGACTGGCCCTGGCAGCGCGAGGGCGGTGGGTAGGCGGCCCGATCTGCGAGTGACAGGGACTACTCGTACTCTACCAGCCCTGTGCGCCACTTCGATATCAGGTCCCAGTCGTACTCGACTCCGAGTCCAGGTCCCTGCGGCACAGGGAATTCTCCGTTCTGATCGCAGGCGTCCAGTTTGTCGCTATATCCGTCTTTGTACACTGAGACGTAGCTTGTGTTGGGGGCCACCGGATGGCCCGACAACTCGTAGAAGTTAGTGTTACGAATGGCAGCGATGCACTGCCGTTGAGCCGGGCCGGGACTGTGGAACTCTATGTCGATGCCCAGTCCCTCAGCAGCGTGGGCGAGCTTCATTGAACCTGTGATGCCATCGTAATTCACGTCCCCTCGTACGAAGTCAGTGGCGCCGGCCACGATAAAGTCCACCCGAGGCTCCAGAGAGCGCACGTTCTCCGTGATAAGCAAAGGTGTCTTGACTAGCTGCCGCAGCTTGCGGTGCGCGAACTGGGATATGCCGCAATCGGCGTAAGGGTCCTCGTACCAGAAGTAGCCCTCCTCGTCGCACGCGCGCCCGACTGCGACGGCCTCGGCGAACGTCGTCAACGCATTGAAGCAGTCCAGCATCATCGCCATCTTGCCGCCCACGCGCTTTCCGACGGCGTGGACGGTAGCTATCTCGCGCTCAGCGGTCGTGTTCTCCCAGCCGTGGATCTTGAAGCCGGCATAGCCTAATTCAAGGCACTGCTCGGCGAAATCCGCGTAGGCCTCCGAACTGTTCAACCCGCCGCTATGGTTGCTCTCCTGTCCACGCGCGGTGGCGACATATGTGGGGAGGCTTTTCTTGTACCCTCCAAGGAGCTGGCTGATAGGGGCGTTGTAGTACTTGCCAGCCAGGTCCCATAAGGCAATGTCTACTGGCGCCGTACCGATGCGTGCCCGCACTCGTGTCGCGCGTTTGGCTTCGACGTAGATGCGCTCTCTCTCCAGTGGGTTTGTCCCTATCAGGTGATGGAGGAAGCTTGGTAGATTGGCATAGTCGGCCGCGCTCCCCCCTACATATTCCCCCGTGACGCCTATATCTGTGAGAATCCTCAACGCGTAGGCCGAGCGCGAGTAGCGGTCGCCAGGTGAGTAGACAGCGCGCCCCTCTCCAGCCATAGGCGCCGCCAGCTCGAACTGGAATTGGTGCACCTCCAGCCTCGTTATCTTGGGTTCAGTCATCGGCCGTCCTCATTCTTAACTCCTTTCCCACTCTATTGGAGTCGTGCGAGCGAGCCCAGTTGTAGCCCACGCGCTCGACGGGCAAGCGCCGCGGCGCCGTGGGCTAGCCCCGTTGGTAGACCTGGAACCTGTGCCTTTTGCTTTCGGTGACGTAGAGCCGACCCTGCTGGTCCAGGGTAACGCAGACGGGCTCCCAGAAGAGAGACTCCGATTGGGACGCCGCATTGTAAGGTGTGTCGAGGTGAGGCGGCATAGTTGGGGTCAGATTCGACCTGGACCGAGGCTCGCCCTCATCCGGATTGGCGGCAAAGAACTCCTCGGCCCACTTCGACAAGGTGGCCTGTCCCCGCAGCTTTAGCTGGAAAACGCCATCGGGGTCGAGCACCTGCACCCTCTCGTTGCCCCAGTCGGCCACATAGATATAGCCGCCCCTGTCCACGGCCACGTCGGCCGGCCGGTTGAACTGGCCGTCCCCGTCGCCGCTCTCGCCATAGCTGGCCAGGAACCGGCCATCAGGGGAGAACTTCTGGATGCGGTCGTTCCGCCAGTCGGCCACGTAGACGTTGTCCTGGCCGTCGACGCCCACGCCCCACGGAAGGTTGAGCTGGCGATCGCCATCGCCGAACTCGCCCCACCCGAGCAGGTAGTCGCCGTCAGGGGTGAACTTCTGCACCCGGTGGTTACGCTGATCTACGACGTAGGCGTTGTCTTCGGAGTCGAAGTCGATGCCCGAGGGGCTGTTGAGCTGGCCGTCCCCGTCGCCCTGTGCACCCCAGTTGCCCAGGAAGTTGCCCTCCGTGTCAAAGATGGAGACGCGGTGGTTGAACTCGTCCGTCACGTAGAGCCTGTCTTTGCTGTCGAAAGCGATGGCCGTGGGAAGACGGAGCTGTCCGTCCTCGGAGCCCGGCCCGCCGGAAAAGAAGCCCAGGAACTCCTCATCCATATTACAGACGCAGACCCGGATCTGCCCCCGGTTTACGACGAAGATCCGCCCGTCACTGCTCACGTCCAGTCCCACCGGGTTGAGGAAGCCGCGACCCCCGGCCCCCTTTCCTCCGAGGCTGATCACACCAATCGTCTTGACGTACTCCAGGCTGAGGGACTTCGTGGCAGGCTGCGTACTCATCGCGGACTCCATTCTCGACGGCGGACTGACGACCGTGAAAGATGTGGCGGCCCCGCTCACGAAGGCACGCTTGGCCGCGACATAGAGTGCCGATCAGGCGAACTGGAACTCCGGGGTCGACGCGATCAGGCCGAGGAGCTCGCCGACCCTCCGCTCGGACTCATCTCCCCGCCGACGCCCCGCGAGATGCAGGTCCCCACGCTTGGCCACGTAGCCGGTCAGAGAGACGCGTGTCTCCTCGGACACGGGAAGCGGCCCCACGAGGTCAAGACATCGGTCCACGAGCTCATCGGGAGACAGAGTGCCGCCATTGTCCGTGGAGAGGCGTTCGATGATCGCGCGGACTCCAGGCTTGGACACGTCGCCCAGCTCTTTGGACGCGAAGTTGACCCGCTCCATCATCGTGCCGCTATCGAGCCACTCCTCGCCCTCATGCCACCCCGAGACGTCGGGCGGCCTCATGAGCGCCTGCCCCATGTACGAGGTCTCGAGCTCCACCCTGTCCATGTCTAGCGTGGGCTCCCGGTAGCTTCCCGATAGGCGGGCTGCCCCAACCACGAGCTCCACTGGCGCCTTGACCCGCGCGAATCGTGGCTTTTCGGACTTGAAGTAGTGTGAGCTGAACAGAGCGTGCATCACAGAGCCTATCTCGTATCCCGAATCGAAATACGCCTGCACCATGGCCTCGACAGCCTCCTCACCTTCCTCATCGACCTCGTCCGCCGCGAAGAACTGGAAGAGCCGCCTGCATATGAACCGAGCCGTCGCCGGCTGGCGAACGATGATGTCGATGACGTCCTCGCCATTGAATCGGCCAGTCTCGCCGAGGAAGGTCTTCTGCCCGTCGTCGTGGTCCTCTGGGACGTACTCGTAGTGCCAGGCGATCCGTCCGTAGGGCGAGAAGGAGTCCTTGAGCCCCTTGGCGGTCATGTAGTCCACGTTCCCGATCGTCCAGCCGGTGAAGGCGCGGGCGCACTCCTTGACGTCCTGCTCGGTGTAGCTGCCCGTCCCCATCGAGAAAAGCTCCAGCAGTTCCCGACCGTAGTTCTCGTTTATAGCTCCGGCGTGGTTATCGCTGTTGTCCAGCCAGAAGATCATCGCGGGGTCTCTGGAGAGCTCCACCAGCAGGTCACGGAAGCTGCCCAGGGAGTGCCGGCGGAAGGTGTCGAGCTGGTTGATCTGCGTCCTGGCCTGGTTGCCCTTGAAGAAGGAGGTGGCGAAGAGGCCGTGCCAGAAGAGGGTCAGCTTCTCCTCGAGCGGGCAACGGGTGGTAATCATCCGGTACATCCAATCTCTCGTCCCAGCGTAGACCCCTTCGTCCGCCGCCACGTGGTAGCGACGAATGACATCGTCTGGGATGTTTCCGCGGTCGCGAGGGTGGAGGAGGTCCTCTACGGTCTCCTCGTACCCGTTGGCGACGTGAGCCTCAAGCTCGTCGCGTGTGGCCCCAAAGCCGGCGCGACGCATCAGATGCGCCATCAAAGCAAGGTCTTCGCTGCTCATCCTGGCCCTCCTAGCGGCTATAAACCCCGCCTCTATCGCAACTCGCGCTGCTGGGCCCTGGCACTGACAAGCCAAAAAAAATCGTATAACAAGCCCCCTGAACCGTCAATGCGTCTTTCGCCCGCCCCAAAATCATGGGTCTTGATACTGGCAAACCAGTCCTTTCAACTATAGAATGTATACCTAGGTGAGCGGATACGACCAAAAACTGCAGGTCTCGGGTTCGAGTCCTGTCGCTCCCGCCAACACTTCACCCAAGGACTAAGCCCATGCTGATAATTGACGGCGACTATCCGATGGCCGTTGGCGCGCTTCTCTGGGACAGGGACCATACGTGGGAACTCAACCGGATTCGCACGGCGGAGGAGGGCACGGTTAAACATGGGTCCTGGCCCGACGCGTACACGATGGCCAGCGTTCCGGAGATGCGGAAGGCCGGGATGGCCGCGGCCCTGGTCAAGGTCTGCTCGGACGTCAAGAGGCCGGGGAGCCCATACGGTGAGTACAGGACCCAGAACATCGCGTATGCGTCGTCCATGGGGCAGCTTGCCTATTACCAGCTGCTGGAGTCCCTCGGCGAGGCATCCATACTCGCCACGCGTGAGGCGTTCAGCTCGCTGATGGAGAAGTGGGAGTCGGCCGACTCCTTCGACGGGCTGCCGGTCGGGATGGTCATCGGCATGGAGGGGGCCGACGCGGTGGTCTGGCCGGAGCAGATCCACGAGTGGTGGGGCAACGGCCTGCGTGTCGTGAGCCTTTCGCACTACGGCGTAAGCGCGTATTCGCACGGTACGGCGACCGGGACGGACGGCGGCCTGATGCCTCCTGCCAAGGCGCTCCTCCGGGAGATGGACAGCCTCGGCATGATCCTGGACGTAACCCACACGTCGGACGCGTCGGTGCGAGAGGAGCTGGAGGTGTTCGAGGGACCGGTGCTCGCGAGCCACCAGAACTGCCGCGCCGTTACACCCGGCGAGCGTCAGCAGCCCGACGACATTTTGACGGCGGTGATCGAGCGCGGAGGCGTAATCGGCGCTTCGATGGACACCTGGATGATATACAAGGGCGGCCTCGACTGGATGGGCCACATCCCGAATCCGTGGGAGGTCTTCCCCCGCGAGTCGGTGACGCTCGAGGACTACGTCGACCACATCGACTACGTCTGCCAGCTTGCGGGCAACTCACGCCACGCGGCGATAGGCGGCGACACGGACGGCCAGGGCGGCGTGCCGGAAGCGCCCTACGAGATCGACACCGTGGTCGATTACCTGAAGGTGGCGGACGTGCTGGAGCGAAGGGGCTACAGCACCGAGGACGTCGAGAATATTATGTACCGGAACTGGCAGCGGTTCTTCGAGAAGTGGCTGCCGTCGGAGGCGGACCTCTAAGGGAGGTCTACCTCCTCCTTCTCGTCCGCCATTCCGGCATCGAGCCGGACATTCTTGCCCGCATGAGGCGCAACGTTGTGTAGGGCCAGCGAGGCCCACCCCGCTCCTCTTGTATGTTTATTGGTGATGGCGGGGCAGACCGTCAACCTCTTGGTGAAAGAGACCGTAACCCAGCTTGGTCGCCCCGCCAAATCTATCCTAGAGCCCGAACAGTTGCCTGGGCAAGTGCAAGCCCGAATCGGCAAGGATGGGCCACGGAGGAATGACGTGTCCGATGCTCAGGAAGTCTTCGTAGGGATCGATGTTGCCAAGGACTGGTTCGACGTCGCGGTGCGCCCGGGTGGTGAGAGCTGGCGCGGCTCTCAAGACGAGGCGGGTATAGCCGCACTTACACGCCGTCTACAGCAGCTGCGCCCTCACCTCGTGATCATGGAGGCATCGGGCGGATACGAGCGCCTGATCGCCGCCGCACTCGGGGCCGCCGGGTTGCCGATCGCAGTGGTGAACCCACGACAGGTCCGCGACTTTGCCCGCTCGCTAGGCAAGCTGGCCAAGACGGACCGGATCGATGCCGAGGTGATCGCACACTTTGGCCAGGCCGCCGACGTGGAGCCGCGCCCGGTGTCCTCAGAGGATGCTCTCGAACTCGATGCCTTGGTGACACGCCGTAGGCAGATAGTACGGATGAGAGCCACCGAGCAGGTGCGCCGCCAGCAAGCCCTACCCGTAGTCCAGGTGCGTATCGACCGAGTGCTGGCGCTGCTAGACCAGGAGCTGAAGGAGATCGATACCGATCTGAGCAAGAGGCTACGAGAGAGTCCGGTCTGGCGGGAGACAGAGGAGCTGCTCCGCAGTGTCCCCGGCGTAGGCCCAACTCTGACCTTCACCCTGGTGGCTGAGATGCCTGAACTGGGCACGCTCACACGTCGACAAATCGCCGCCCTGGTCGGGGTTGCTCCCCTCGCCCGCGACAGCGGACAGATGCGGGGCACGCGCACCTGCTGGGGAGGGAGAGCGAACGTCCGCGCCGCACTCTATATGCCGACGCTCACCGCGGTGCGCTACAACCCGGTACTGCGTGCGTTCCACGATCGCCTGGTCGAGGCGGGCAAGCCGAAGAAGGTGGTACTCACAGCGTGCATGCGCAAGCTGCTGACGATCCTGAACGCCATGGTCAAGCACAACACCCGGTGGAACCCTCAGTATGCTTGACTTCAAACACAGTTGCTGGGTTCCTGCCTGCGCAGGAACGACGGGAGGGTCACCCTCACCCCAACCCTCTCCCATCGAGGGAGAGGGGGCCGAACCGCTACGGGCTCTCGGTTGTCCACTGGTCGTAGAGGTCTTCGAGCAGGGATGCGGTGCGCTCGATCTGCCTGCCGAGCCGGCGGCCTTGGCGGTGCTGGCCCCGGTTGAAGGCGTCGGCCGCCTGGCGCTCCAGGTCAAGTTTCTCGGCCTCCGCCTCCTGTATCCGGCGCTCCAGTGACGAGACCCTGTCCCTCTGTTGGGCCCGCTCGACCCTGGCCCGAACCCTGCTCCGCTCCCTGGTCTTTACGCGTCCCCGCACGGGGCTCTCCAGGGCCTGCCTGGCGTACCAGAACTCGCTGAAGTTGCCGTCGAATGAGACCAGCTTACCGTCCTGCAGCTCGACGACCCGGTCGACTACCTTGTCGAGGAAGTATCGGTCGTGGGACACGACCAGGATGGTGCCGGCGTAGTCTTCCAGGGCCTCCTCGACCGCCTCTCGCGTCGGTATGTCCAGGTGGTTGGTGGGCTCGTCGAGCACGAGGAGGCTGGGCCTGACGGCCATGATGCGCGCGAGCTGGAGCCGGTTGCGCTCTCCGCCTGACAGGTCGGCGACCTTCTTGTCCAGGTCCTCCCATCCAAAGAGGAACCGCCTGAGCAGGCCGAACGCCTCGTTGCTGCTGATGGCCGCGCCCGCGCCGACCTCCTCCAGGATGGTGCGCTCGGGCCTGAGCACTTCCTGCTCCTGGGCGGCGTATCCGAGGCGGATGCTAGGGCCGACTCGCAGGGTGCGGCTGTCCCAGGCGCCCTTCTCTACGATTTCCCTCAGCAGCGTGGTCTTGCCCGCGCCGTTGGGGCCCACGAGCGCCACGCGCTCGCCGCTCGAGATGTGCATGTCTGCGCCGTCGAAGAGCTGCCGGTCGCCGAAGGACTTGCTGTAACCACGCACCTGCAGGGCTATGTCGGACCGGGTGGCCTCGGTCCTGAAGTCGGCGTTTACGGCGCTCCGGCTCAACACGGGCTTTTCGACGGCCTGTTTCTTCTCCCGCTCGAGCTGGGACCTGCGCGCCCGGAGGCGTCGGCCCCACGCGGGGTCGGCTTTCGATCTGGCGATCTGCTCGAACCGCTTCACAAGGGCCTCGAGCTGGGCGAGGCGCTTCTGGTTGACGACGTAGTCTCGCTGCTGCGAGATCAGGCGGCGCAGCTTCTCTCCACGATAGTCGGAGTACCCGCCGCTGTACACCTGGATGCGGCCGCCTTCCAGCTCCAGAATCCCGCCAACGACACGGTCGAGCAGATACCTGTTGTGGGAGACGATGAGGACTGTGCCGCCGAACTTGGCCAGGAAGTCCTCGAGCCACGCGACGCCCAGGTAGTCGAGGTGGTTCGCGGGCTCGTCGAGGAGGAGCAGGTCGGGCTCGGACAGGAGGGCCTGGGCCAGCGAGAGGACATTCTTCTCGCCGCCTGACAGCGAAGTCACCCGCTGCCGCTCCTTGCCGCCGAGTCCGAAGGCGTCAAGCAGCGCCTGCGCGCGCCGCGGCCATGAGTCGCCGTCTATGCGGTCGTACGCGTCGCGGGAATGCTGGTAGGCTCGCAGCGCCGCGTCCATGTCGGCGGCGGATGAGCGCGCGAGCGCATCCTCCTGGGCGTGGAGTGCATCGGCAATTGGCCTGTATTCGCGCAGGAGCCAGTCCGTGACGGTCGAGTCGGTGTCGTGCTCGAAGTGTTGGGGCACGTAGCCGACCCGGACTCCCGGGTCGAGGTAGGCCGAGCCGCCGGTCACCGGCTCGCGGCCCGTGAGGACCTTCAGGATGGTCGTTTTGCCGGAGCCATTAGACCCGATGAGGCCGAGCTTCTGGCCGGAGTTGATTTCGAAGGACGCGCCCGTAAGGACCGGCTGGGCGCCGTAGTGGGTTGTGACGTTGTGAAGGCTGGCTATCCGCATGTTGGGAACTCCTCTGTATGCCAGGGATCGTTCCCGTCCCGGACCGCCAATGCCGGGGAGTCGAAGCGGGGAGCTGCGGTCAGGCGCAGCTCAGGAGTCGTGTCGTTCGATAAGCCGTCGAGGTAGTCGGGGAGGGAACACTTGTTCGTGTTCGCAGGACGCACCTGCACAGGGCGCGCGGAGTCAGCTTGCTACGCGCATCATCCAGACCAGGCGGCCTATGTCCCTGACTACTATCAAGAGTCACCTTGGGCAGTGGGCAGGAGCGAAGTGTACCACAGCCATGTTGTATAGGCATTTGGTGACGACGGGGAGGGCGGGTTTCAAACCCGCCCCTACGTGCTCGCACAGCTGGGCGATCTGCGGGCGAACACGCGGGTCCGCCCCTACCGTCCTGGCAGCCGGGAGGCGCAGTGGGACGGGCGGTGTCAGTTCGCTGACAGGAAGGCCAGGAGCTCGGCAGTCACCTCGTCGGGGGCCTCTTCGGGGAGGAAGTGGCCGCAGTCGATGGCCCGGCCCTGGACGCTCTCGGCCCTCTCGCGCCAGACATCCAGCATCTGCAGCTTCGCGCCCGTCTGCCACCCGCGCCGCTTGGCCATGTTGCCGGCCCATAGAACGAGCATGGGACACGTGAGCTTCCGGCCTCTGTCGGCCTCGTCGTGCACCAGGTCCAGCTCGACCGAGCGGTAGTCCATGCAGGTGGCGCGAACCGTCTCGGGGTTGGAGAAGCAGCGAAGGTACTCGGCGTATGCCTCTGGGGTTATCGCGCCCTCCACAGCTGCCCATCGCTCCAGCAGGAAGTCCAGGTACAGCTTCGCGTTGCTGCCGATCATCGTCTCCGGGAGGGGAGACGGCTGGCGCATGAGGTGCCAGTGGAACCAGGCGAAAGACAGGGAGGCGTCCATGTTCTCGAATGCCGCCTGGGAGGGGACGACGTCGAGCGAGGTGAAGGTCCGGACGCGTTCGGGGTGGTCGAGGGCCATGCGGTGGCCGACCCTTGCGCCCCTGTCGTGGCCGACTACGTGGTACGAGTCGAAGCCCAGTGAGTCCATCACCTCGACCTGGTCCTGCGCCGTCGTGCGCTTGCAGTAAACCTCGAGGCCGCCGTCGGACGGCGGCTTGCCGCTGTCGCCGTAGCCCCGGAGGTCCGGGACCACCACGGAGAAACGCTCGGCCAGCGGCGGGGCGACCTTGTGCCACATGACGTGGTTCTGCGGGTAGCCGTGCAGCAACAGCACCGGATCGCCGCTGCCGCCATGGACCAGGTTGATGGTGGTGCCTGAGGTCTCGATCTCTGTCCTGCTAAAGCCTTCGAACATTGTTCTCTCCCACATTTCGGCTCTAGATATGCTGGTCCACCAGGATCGGGTTCCCGTCCGGGTCCAAAGCCACAAAGCTTGCGGGGCCGGTGCTGTCTTCGTCCGCTTCACTCTGCAGAACGACCCCCTCTGCCTTCAGCCTCCGTTGCAGGTCCCGTACATCGGTAAAGGACTCAAGTGGTTGAGCCTCTCCGTCCCAACCAGGATTGAAGGTCAGGATGTTCTGCTCGAACATCCCCTGGAAGAGCCCGATAGTGGCACTGCCGTTTCTGAGGATCTGCCAGTTTTGTGAAGGGTCGCCCCCCACAACCCTGAACCCGAGTTTCTCGTAGAAGTCCCTCGAAGCAGCAAGGTCATTGACTGCCAAGCTAACTGAAAAGGCGCCAAGTTCCATATTCGGTATCTCCCATCAGCCCTTGAGGTTTCTCAAAGCCAACTAAGCTGTGTCGCTGCCCGCCGCGTCCAGGTCGATTTCGCACGAGGCGATCCGGCGGAGGGTGTCGACGTACAGGCTGTGCTCGACCGCGAGAACTCTCTCGGCCAGCGTCTCAGGCGTGTCGCCCTCTTCCACGGCGACCGTTTGCTGTGCCAGCACTGTCCCGTGGTCGATCTGCTCGTCGACGAGGTGAATGGTCGCGCCGGTGACCGCGTCGCCGGATGCCAGCACGGCCTCGTGGACGGCGAGGCCGAAGAAGCCGCGGCCGCCGAACTTGGGCAGGAGGGCCGGATGCACGTTGACGATGCGGTTGCGGAAGCGGGCGATTGTCCGCGGGCCGAGCTCCTTCATGTATCCACCGAGCACGACGAGGTCCACACCATGCTTCTCCAGTGTGTCTACGATGGCGAGATCGCGGGCATCGTCGCCGGGGTGGGTCACCGTGCTGACGTGGTAGCGGGGAATGCAGGCGTCTGCGGCGCGCCGAAGGGCCCTGGAGCGGGAGTTGTTGCTGATGACCACGCGGGGGTCGGCGTTCACTTGGCCTTCCCGGCAGGCGTCGATGATCGCCTGCATGTTGCTCCCCCCATGGGAGGCGAGGAAGCCTAGGCCCAGCCGCTGACCCGGGGGCCGGGCGTTACTCAACTTTTCTGTGAGGCTGTGCGCCGTCGCGCGGCATCAATCCTTTTGAGATGCCTGCCTCCCATTGGTCATTCGTTTGACGAAGTCGTGCACGATGTCCCTGTCAGGGCGGATTTCCCAGTCCTCCATGAACCCGTGATAGAAGTTGGCATGGAACTTCTCGGCCAGTGCGAATCCTGCACTGATGCTCTGGTCGTCGTACTCGGCCGCGAGTCTGTCGGCTGCTAGCTTGAGCTGGCGATGGCTGCCCATGGGCCAGCCTCGTTGCTGCGCGGCAGCCATGACTGCGTGTGACGCCGCGCCCCACAGCTTCTCCGAGCCCTGCAATACGTCGCCAGCGTCGAACTCGCGGGCGGCAGCATCCAGGAAGTCGTGTGCAGTCTCGACATGATCAGCGATTAGCATGTGACCTCACCTGGCTCACCGAGGTGTGGCTGCTCTAGCTTCGAGAGCGGGGTGCACCTCTTCAGCCAGCATCAATCATACCAGCCCGGCGACTACGTCGCCCATGCGGGTGGTGCCCACCACGTCGCCGCCGTCCGCGGCGATGTCGGGGGTGCGGTAGCCCTCGGCCAGGACTCCATCGACGGCCCGCTCCACGGCGTCGGCCTCCTCGTCCATACCCAGGGAGTAGCGGAGCATCATCGACGTGCTCAGTACCATGCCGATGGGGTTGGCAATCCCCTGCCCGGCGATGTCCGGGGCGCTGCCGTGGATGGGCTCGTATAGGGAGACAACCCTCCTGCGCCGGCCGCCGCTAGCGGGCAGGGAGGCGAGGCTGGCCGAGGGAAGCATGCCCAGCGACCCTGCGAGTACCGCAGCCTCATCGGAGATGATGTCGCCGAAGGTGTTTTCGCCGACGATCACGTCGAACTGCGCCGGCGCCCTGATGATCTGCATCGCCAGGTTGTCGGCGTACATGTGCTCCAGCTCGACGTCCGGGTACTCGGATGCCATCTCGCCGGCCATCTCCCGCCACAGGCGCGAGGTCGCCATGACGTTCGCCTTGTCGGTCGAGGTGAGCTTGCCCTGCCGTCCCCTGGCCAGCTCAAAACCGACGCGCAGGATCCGCTCGATCTCCTTCTCGGTGTATTTCAGAGTGTCCACGGCGCGGCGTCCGCGGGAGGTGTCCCACCGCTTCTTGGGCTTGCCGAAGTAGAGCCCGCTCGTCAGCTCCCGCACGACCATGATGTCTACGCCCTTCAATAGGTGAGGCTTGATCGGGCTGGAGTTGATGATCGCCGGGAAGACCTTGACGGGCCTGAGGTTCGCGAACAGGTCGAGGCCCTTTCGGATGGCGAGGATTCCGTCCTCGGGCCTGGTTTCCGCGTTCGGGTCGTCCCACTTGGGGCCGCCGACCGCTCCGAAGAGCACGCCGTCGACGCCGTCGCAGACCTCCAGCGTCTCGTCCGGGAGCGGGGTGCCGAAGTCGTCGATGGCGTTGCCGCCGATCCTCCCGTAGCGCAGGTCGAAGTCGTGCCCGAACCTGGAAGCGACGGCGTCGAGGACCTTGATGGCCTCGGCCGTAACCTCGGGGCCTATACCGTCACCCGGCAGTACCGCAATCGTCGAATTCATAGCGCCCTCGCGAGTATGTCCAGCATCTCCCTCATGTTGTCAATGTTGTGCTGGATTAGCTCTTCGGACATTGCATCTTCGTAGTAGTTCTGGTGCAGGCTGTGAGCAACTGACACCAGAGTATTCAGTCTCGGTTCCTTCATATCCCTGGCAAGTCGTCCAACGACCCTGTTGACATCTGCGTGCGAGCGATAGCGCCACCCTCGCTGCCCCGCGATGGCTTTGAGTCGATGCGCAACCGCTCCCCATGCTTTCTCGGAAGCCTGGAGCCGATCACCCCTGTCCAGCTGCTCCTGGGCGTGCTCCAGCAGCCTCCTGCTGTGGGTCTCGTGACTCTCTATTGGGGTATGCGCGATCGTCATCCGATTACTCCTGGCACTCAGGGTAGTGTCGCCTACACTTCTGGAACGTCAGTAGTATAGCCCATCCGCATGAGCGAGCATCGTATAGAGGAGTTTGCGGCCCGTCGCTCAGGGGAGGCGGGCGCCGAGGATCCACCAGAGGGGTATGTAGTGGGCGGGCGACCCCTGGCCGTACCTGCGGCCCGTCGCGATGTCCTTGCACTCGTAGTAGCTGCCGCCGGGGGCTCGCATGCCGTCGATCCATCCGGCGAGGTACTCGTAGAGCGGGGTGGAGGTGTAGACCTGCTCGCCGGCGGCGAGGTCGTAGTGCTTCATCATGATGGCCACGGCGATGTTGGCGCGGCAGTTGACGTGGTCGGACGTGGACGCGTTGTGGCGGAAGTCGTTGGGATTGTGCTCGTACCTGCGGGAGGGCCCGGCGAGCAGGGCGTCGATGCCGGGCCTGATCGTCGACTCCAGGTACTCCGTGCCCGTCGCCGCAAGGAGCAGGGTCATCCTGACCGCGCTCATGAATGGGAAGTCGTGCGGAGCATCCTCGACGAACCTGTCGACCACCCACTCGATGATGGGGTCCTTCTTCGGCGCGAACTCCGGCAGCGCGTCTTCCCAGGCCCAGGCCGCCAGGGCCGCGTGCTCGGCGGTCATGTGGTGGAAGTCCCTGGACGTGTAGTCCCAGCGGTCGAACATGGCGGCCATGCTCTCCCTGGCGGGCTCCAGGACAGCTTCGTCCCCCGTGACGCGATAGTAGAGGCCGAGGTCGAAGAGGTTGGTGGGCGCCTCGTAGCCCTCGTCGACGGTGCGGTTCTGGCGCTCCCAGTCGGCGGGCGGCTGCACTGCGATGGGGTGGTCCCACCACCAGTCCAGTCCCCACAGCTTCCCAAGCCTGACATCCAGCATTCTGTACAGGATGCGGCGGGCCGCGTCGAGGCAACGCTCGTCGTCGAGCAGTCCGCCGACTACAGCCAGTGTCCCTGCAAGCTGTGCCCGGTATACGCCGCTCTCGGCCCACAGGGACTCCTCAGGGCGAAAGAGGCCGCTGTCGTCTACCCTGGGCAGGACGTACTCGATGACGGCCCGCGCGGCGTCGAGGCGGCTCGTGTCTATGCGCTCGATCATGGGCTAAGGGAGGGACTTCCGGTCGGCGGGAGTCTACTTGCGGTTACCGGGGTTGTCAACGGAGAATGCTGGCGGCTCCGGGAGCCGATGGCAATAGCCGGGGACTGGATTGGAGACGGTTCCTGCGAACAGGAATCCGGCGTCGCCAGAATCATTATGGCCTTGCGAAGGCCACATAAGGGGATGAAAATGGCGTCATCTCTTGGCATGGGTCAGGCCGACCCCGCCCCAGGTCCCTCGCCAGGAGGCTCGGGACGACATAGTGGTGGCAGGGGCGAGCTTTCGCTCCAGGAAAGGAGAACGGACATGGACGACGTGCGGAATATCGGATCCAGGCTGGAGCTGTTCGTCGACGACTGGCTGATCGAGGAGATGGACGGGGTAACGCTGCGGCTGCACCAGCCCATACCGCGCGAGGTCGTGCTGGAGTTCGACAGGCCCTGGGAGTCCCCCGTCAGCGCGTGTTCGACGGTGCTGTTGGACGAAGGACGGTACCGGATGTGGTACCGGGCCGGCGCCGACGCCGTCCAGCGCGTTGCCTACGCGGAGAGTGAGGACGGCATTCACTGGGAGCGGGTGACGACTGGACTGGTGGAGTTCGAAGGGTCGACCCAGAACAACATCCTGCTGGACGGCTCGGTCGCCAAGCAGATGGCGGTCTTCAAGGACGACAACCCGGCCGCGACGGACGAGCAGCGGTACAAGGCGATCTCGCGCATACGACACATCGACGGCGAGCGGGACGCGATTCGGGGGCATTACTCAGCCGACGGCATCGCCTGGCACACCTTCGAGAAGGACCCCATGCTGGTCGCGCCCGATGACGGGACGAGACCCATATTCGACTCCCATAACGTGGCTCTCTGGGACGGGCTGGCGGGGCAGTACGTGATGTACATGCGGAGCTGGATACCGGACGCAGACTCGTACCGGGGTGGGGGATTCAGGTCGATTCGCCGCAGCACCTCGCCGGACTTCCTGGACTGGGAGCCTCCGAAGCAGATCGATCTGGGCGACTCGACGCGGGAGCACCTGTACACGAACGCATGCGTCCAGTACTTCCGCGCCCCGCACATCTACATGATGTTCCCGCGCCGCTTCGTGCCCGAGCGGCAGTTTCACGATGAGGCGATACCGAACGGGGCGTCCGACGGCGTCTTCATGACTAGCCGTGACGGCATCCGGTGGGACCGGCGGTTCATGGAACCGTTCCTGCCGCCGGGTCCGGACCCGGACAACTGGACGGACAGGAACATGACGACGGGGGTTGGCGTGGTGCCGACGGGGCCCGCGGAGATTTCGCTGTACTACAAGGAACACAACCTGCGCCCGACGGCCAGATTCAAGCGAGGGTCGATGCGGACAGACGGGTTCGTCTCGGCCTATGCGCCATTCGGCGGCGGCGAGGTCCTCACGAAGCCGCTTACCTTCAGCGGAAGCGAGCTCGTCCTCAACTACTCCACCTCGGCAGCAGGGAGCCTCAGGGTAGAGATCCAGGACATGGATGGCAGGCCGCTCGAAGGCCGGTCGCTGGCCGAAAGCGCCGAGATATTCGGCGACGAGATCGAGCGGGTCGTGAGCTGGTCGGGAGGCAGCGGCGTGTCCGACCTGGCCGGGAAGCCGGTGCGGCTGCGGCTTGCGCTCGAAGAGGCGCACGTCTACTCGCTGCGATTCAGGGACTAGCCGTAGTTGATACGCTAGTACTCAACTAAACTTGACTGAAGGCACTCAGACTGATATACTCGACCATGTCATAAGGGGTTAGGCAGTAACACTTCATTCGCCGTAGGCGTGGCGAGGGCGGGTTTCAAGCCCGCCCCTACGGAGCTGGCTTCGTAGGCCTACAACAGAGGCTGTCTGCGACCCCCAATATTCGGGACGGGCTGAGGCCCGGGCCGGTCGACGTGGGAGAGACAGATATGGTCATGAGGTCGGAGGACTTTACCGAGCAGGCCAGGGAGATCATCGGCAGGTCGCACGAGGCCGTCCGGCGCCATCGCCACAGCCAGTGGGACGTGGAGCACGTGCTCAGCGCGATCCTTGAGGACGAGGAGGGCGTGACGGCTGAGGTCTTCAGGCAGACCGGCGTTCCGCAGGCGGCCATGCGCGAGAAGGTGGAGGCGCTGCTTGCGCAGGCCCCGAAGGTGGCCTACGAGTCGTCGCAGATATTCGTGACCCCGCGCGCCAAGGCCCTGCTCGAGAGGGCCAGGGGCGAGGCGCAGCGGCTCAATGACGACTATATCAGCGCCGAGCACCTGCTCGTCGCGGTGGTGCAGGAAGAGCAGGGGGAAGCGTCGAGGGTGCTGGCCGAGTTCGGAGTCGATCTGGAGAAGGTCTACCAGGCGCTTGCCGGCATACGGGGCTCGCACAGGGTGACTGACTCGCGGGCGGAGTCCCGCTACCAGTCGCTGGAGCGGTTTAGCGTCGACCTGACGCAGCTTGCCCGCGATGGGAAGCTGGACCCGGTGGTCGGCAGGGACGCCGAGATCGCGCGGGCGATGCAGACGCTGATCAGGCGCACCAAGAACAACCCCGTGTTGATCGGCGGGGCAGGGGTGGGCAAGACGGCCATCGCAGAGGGGCTCGCCCAGCGCATCGCTTCGGGCGACGTACCCGAGGAATTGAAGGGGCGCAGCTTGGTGGCGCTGGACATCGCGGGCATGGTTGCCGGGAGCAAGTTCCGCGGTGAGTTTGAGGAGCGCCTCAAGGCCGTTCTCGACGAGATCACGCAGTCGGACGGCGAAGTCATCCCGTTCATCGACGAGCTTCACACGGTCGTGGGCGCGGGTGCTGCGGAAGGGGCCATCGACGCTGGCAACATGATGAAGCCCGCCCTCGCCCGCGGCGAGATTCAGGTCATTGGCGCGACCACCGAGAGGGAGTACCGCAGGTACATCGAGAAGGACGCCGCGCTGGAGCGCCGGTTCCAGCCGGTGCTGGTCGAGGAGCCTGACGTGGAGACTGCCGTCGAGATGCTGAAGGCGCTGCGGCCCAGGTATGAGGCGCACCACAAGGTGCGGGTGACCGACGGCGCGCTGGAGGCGGCCGTGCGGCTGGGGAGGCGCTATGTCACCGACCGCCTCTTGCCAGACAAGGCCGTAGACCTCATCGACGAGGCGGCGAGCAAGCTGCGCATAGACGGCCAGGTCATGCCGGACGCGCTCAAGGACCTGGAGCGGCGCATCCGCGAGGCGGGCGACCAGGAGGAGGCGCACGCCCGGCGCGACGAGCACGAGAGGGCGGCGGAGCTTCGTGCCGAGCGCCTACGGCTTATAGAGGAGTACGAAGCGACGGCGCAGAGCGAAGCGGTGGAGGTCGATGGGGCTGTCGTGGTCGATGCAGAGCACGTAGCCGGCCTGATCTCGCTGTGGACGGGCATACCTGTGCACCGCCTGCTCGAAGACGAGGCGGAGAAGCTGATCCACATGGAGGAGCGCCTGCACGAGCGCATCATGGGCCAGGAGCAGGCCGTCAAGGCTGTGTCCGATGCCGTCAGGCGGGCGAGGGCGGGAATAGGCGACCCCAGGCGCCCGCTCGGCAGCTTCATCTTCCTGGGGCCGACGGGAGTGGGTAAGACCGAGCTTGCCAGGGCGCTGGCACGGTACCTGTTCGACGATGAACAGAACATGATCGTCGTGGACATGTCCGAGTATCAGGAGAGGCATGCCGTATCGAGACTCGTCGGCGCGCCGCCGGGCTACGTCGGGTTCGAGGAGGGCGGCCAGCTCACCGAGGCTGTGCGGCGCAGGCCCTTCAGGGTTGTGTTGTTCGACGAGATCGAGAAGGCGCACCCGGATGTCTTCAACGCCCTGCTGCAGGTGCTGGACGACGGTCGCCTGACGGATGGGCAGGGGCGGACCGTCGACTTCACGAATACGATCATCATCATGACGAGCAACGTGGGTACCGGCATGACGCCCAGGGGGACCTTCGGATTCACCATGGGCTCGGACGAATCGGCGGCGGGCCGTGCGTCCATCGAAAACGCGCTCAAGCAGACATTCAGGCCGGAGTTCCTGAACCGCATCGACGAGATCGTCGTGTTCGACGCTCTCACCCGGGAGCAGGTTCACAGCGTGGTCGATCTCGTCGTCGCCGAGGTGGAGGAGAGGCTGAAGGAGAGGAGCATCGGGATCACGTTGACGACGGCGGCCAGGGACTGGCTTGGCGAGAAGGGGTACGACCCGGTCTACGGAGCGAGGCCCATGCGGAGAGCGGTGCAGCGTTATATCGAGAACCCGCTGTCGACCAGGATCTTGTCCGGAGAGCTCGCCGAGGGCGACACGGTGGAGGTTGATGAGGGACCGGACGGGCTCATCTTCACGAAGGCCGGTGAGCCGGCTTTAGTCGCGGTGTAGCCGGGTGCTGGCGACTCCAGTGCTGAGTCGTCCCGGGTAAGGGTCAGGCGAACTTCCAGTGGTGCCTGATGGAACCCCGCCTAAGGTCCGATTAGGTACGGGGCAAGCTCTCCGCCTTGCTTTCAGTTGCCGCACATCATGGTTGTGCTGGTGAGCACTGGCCTTCGACATTCTCAGGCCGAACGTACCTTCAAGGAGGCGCTCTGCAGCTACTGGCCATCCCAGCACGGCCCCGGAGCGCGCTTAACGCTGCTCAAGTCGACAAGTGCAACCACGGACGTATCTAGGAGAGCCTTGGCTAAGTAGGGGCCTAGGCGCCGCGGGGCCAGGGGGGCTGCGGGCGCTTCATCTCGCCCATGTAGCGGCGGCCGGCGGCGAGGGCTGCGAAGTGCTCGAAGAAGGGGACTGAGTCTTCCTCGGGCGGGACGAGCGTCTTGAGGTAGATGGCCGAGCCGTCCTCGAAGACGAAGGTGGGCGTGCCGAACACGCCGTGCTCGTCGACGGCCTCCGTGTGGTCGCGTCCGACCGCCTCGGTCATGGCGGGGTCGGCCATGTCCTCGCGCAGCCTGGCGGCGTCCAGGCCTGTCTCGGCCGCGAGTTCGAGTATCGGGGCGGGGTCGTTCAGGCGGATACGGCCCTTGCCGCCGTGGCGGGCCTCCATGAGGGCCAGGTGGAAGGGCTCGAATAGCTCAGTGCCCTGCCTCTTGGCCGCCTCCGAGGCCACCTGGGCCACGAGCGCCTGGGCCTCCATGATGTCTGCAGTCTCCCACACCTTCGAGGCGCCCTCAGAAGAGTTGACCTGCTCAAGCGAGAAGTGCTTCCAGGTGATGTCCAGCCTGTCGCCGTAGGTCTTTTTCACCCTGTGCAGCAACACCGCCGCACTGTGGGCGAAGGGTCAATTGTAGTCGGAATATACGTCCGCCTTCAGACGCTTCATGACAGCCTCCTCGATGGATTCGTTGCGTTGCGCCAAGTTATCAGAACAGCGCCGCAAGTGCAGGGGGAAGCGTGTAACACATTTGTAACAAGTAAGAAACAGGGGCGAAACATCGGGACAGTAGAATTCCTTCTCAGCCTACGCGGTTCCGGCGAGCCGCTACAGCAGATTCCAGAGCACGAAAGTGGGCCTCGGGCCCAGATGGAGGAATAGATGGACGTTTACAAGGCTGAGTACATCTGGATAGACGGGTCGGAGCCTGTGTCGAAGCTCCGGTCCAAGGGCAAGATAGTGCCGAAAGGGGAGGAGCCACCGATCTGGGGCTTCGACGGGTCCAGCACGAACCAGGCCCCGGGAGAGAACTCGGACTGCGTACTGCGGCCCGTGTTCACCTGCCCGGACCCGATTCGCGGCGGGGACAACATACTGGTGATGTGCGAGGTCCTGCTGACGGACCTCTCCCCACACCCGTCGAACACCAGGGCGGCCTGTGCAGAGGCAGCCGAGAAGTACGCCGACTTCGACATGTGGTTCGGGATCGAGCAGGAGTACACGTTCTTCGACGGCATCAAGCCGCTGGGTTGGCCGGACAACGGGTTCCCGGCACCACAGGGCGGGTACTACTGCGGAGTGGGCTCGGACGAGGTCTTCGGACGGCCAATCGTCGAAAAGCACATGGACGCATGCATCGAGGCCGGGTTGGGCATCTCTGGCATCAACGCCGAGGTGATGCCGGCGCAGTGGGAGTTCCAGGTCGGGCCGGTTGGAGCGCCCCTGGTAGCCGACCAGCTATGGATAGCACGCTGGCTGCTGTACCGCATCGGCGAGGACGTGCACGTCGGCGACGTGCTCAACAAGGGCATCAATGCCACGCTGGACCCGAAGCCCATGAAGGGCGATTGGAACGGCGCGGGCGCCCATACCAACTTCTCGACCAGGCAGATGCGCGAGAGCTACGATCCTTGCATCGCCGCGGCTGAGGCCCTCAAGGGCAACCACGAGGCGCACATCGCCGAGTACGGCCACAGGATCGAGGAACGGCTGACGGGCCTGCACGAGACCTGCTCGTACAGGGAGTTTCGGTACGGGGTGTCGGACCGCGGCGCTTCCGTCCGCATCCCCTGGCAGGTGGAGCGCGACGGCAAGGGATACATCGAGGACAGGCGGCCGAACGCGAACTGCGACCCGTACAGGGTCACGCGGCTGATCCTGAACACGGTGTGCGGAGCGGCGTCCTAAACAGGTATTCGCAAGGCAGAGAGGGCCTGCGTCCACAGGCGACGCAGGCCCTTTGCTCTACCTTAGCCCGTAAGCCACCGCAGGATTCGTATCAAGGTCAGCATGATCCACAGAGACTCGGAAGCAATCGATTTCGTCCTGCATGAGGCCAGGGACAACGACGTCAAGTTCATACGTCTCTGGTTTACGGACATACTGGGCGGGTTGAAGGGTGTCTCTGTCACGGTCGAGGAGCTCGAGAGCGCCCTGACGCGCGGGATGGGCTTCGACGGGTCGGCCATCGAGGGCTTCGTGCGCTCCGAAGAGAGCGACATGTACGCCCTGCCGGACCCGACGACCTTCACTATTCTCCCGTGGAGGCCGCGAACCAATGCGGTCGCCAGGATGTTCTGCGACATCGTCACCCCCGATGGCAAGCCATTCCAGGGCGACCCGCGGTTCGTCCTCCGGAGGAACCTGGAGAGGGCCGCACGGCTTGGGCTGACCTACTACGTCGGCCCCGAGATCGAGTACTTCTACTTCAGGGGCCCGGACGGCACCGAGCCGTTGGACGACGGCGGGTACTTCGACCAGGTCCCGCAGGACACGGCCACTGACCTGCGCAGGGAGACGGTATTGACCCTGGAAGAGCTGGGCATACCGGTAGAGTTCAGTCACCACGAGGTCGCGCCGGGTCAGCAGGAGATAGACCTCAGGCACACCGACGCGCTGACGATGGCGGATACGGTAATGACTTACCGCCTGGTCGTGAAGGAGATCGCAGTAAGGCACGGCAGCTATGCGACCTTCATGCCCAAGCCGATCTATGGCATAAACGGCAGCGGCATGCACACCCACCAGTCCCTGTTCGAGGGCGGTCGCAACGCCTTCTATGACGAGGACGATGCTGACAACCTCTCGCCCATAGCCAAGGGTTTCATCGCCGGGCTGCTCCGCCATGCGCGGGAGATCACGTCCGTGACGAACCAGTGGGTGAATTCCTACAAGCGTCTGGTGCAGAGCCCCGAGGGCGAGCCGCTCGGCTACGAGGCGCCGGTCTATACGTCCTGGGCCAAGGTCAATCGTTCGGACCTCGTGCGAGTGCCGTCGTTCAGACAGGGCCGGGAGGAGTCGCGCCGGATCGAGTACAGGGCTCCCGACCCAGCCTGCAACCCATACTTGGCGTTCAGCGTGATGCTGGCTGCCGGGCTGAACGGGATCGAGAACGAGTACGAGTTGCCGCCGCCGGCCGAATTCAATCTTCGCGCGAGTACTGAAGAGGAGCGGCAGGAGCTGGACATAGAGATGCTCCCCGACAGCCTGGGAGAAGCACTGCGTCTCACCGAGCAGAGCGACCTCGTGCGCGAAGCACTGGGCGAGCACGTCTTCCAGAGCTTCCTTCGTAACAAGCGGTTGGAGTGGGACCGCTACCGGACCCGAGTTACGGACTACGAGATCGAACGTTATCTGAAGGTGCTGTAGACAGCCGTCCCGATCGCGTGCGGAGACGCTTCAAATGCCTTGTCACTATATGGCTGCTGTGCTATGCTTCCCAGCTAGAATTCGTAGCGGTAGTCCTGTGTACGCCGACTACTCGGACACCCTGGAAACGAGCCACGATAGTCGAGCGGTTGGGCCTTCCTTCATCGCGACCTCCACCCGGCATCGGCCCCGGTTTGGAGGGGACAGTGAGAGAAGGCTCGACTTGCATCAGGGGCCGGATGGGACGGAAACCAGCCGAGAGCTATCTTGAGCAGTAGCTACCAAACCCGGGACCTCCCATCGCCGACCAAGCAGGGGCTGTACGACCCCCGTTTCGAGCACGACGCCTGCGGCGTTGGATTCGTCGCCCACACCAGGGGACTGAAGTCTCACGACATCGTCACGAGGGGCCTCGAAGCGCTCATAAACCTTGGGCATCGAGGCGCATCGGGGGCGGATGCGGAGACCGGCGATGGGGCCGGAATCCTGCTTCAAATGCCCCATGAGTTCTTTGCCTCGCAGGCCGCTCGCGAGGGCATCGATCTGCCGGCGGAGGGCGACTACGGCGTTGGAGTCGCCTTCCTGCCCCAGGAAGATACACAGAGACGCCGGTGCGAGGACGCCATAGAGAGTGTCGTGGCCGAGGAAGGTCAGCGGTTCCTGGGATGGCGCGACGTGCCCGTAAGGCCCGAGCACATTGGAACGCTGGCCGCGCGGGTACAGCCCCGCATAAGACACTTCTTCGTGGGTCGCGGCGAGCTGCCAGGGACGTACCCGTTCGAGAGCAAGCTGTTCGTCATCAGGCGGCGGGTCGAGAAGGCCGTGGCCGCGATGGGACTGCCTGACGGCGCGGACTTCTATATCCCAAGCCTCTCGTCGAACCGCATCGTCTACAAGGGACTTATCCTGGCCCACCAGCTCGAGCCCTTCTACCCGGACCTCTCCGACGAGTCGATGGCTACGTCGTTCGCCATGGTCCACTCGCGCTTCAGCACCAACACCCTCGGCTCGTGGAAGCTCGCGCACCCCTACCGGCACGCGATACACAACGGCGAGATCAACACCCTGCAGGGCAACGAAAACTGGATGGCCGCCCGCGAGTCCATGCTCTCGTTGGACGCCCTGGGCGACGACGTGAAGAAGCTGCTTCCCCTAATCACGCCGGGCCAGAGCGACACCGCCACCCTAGACAACGCCATCGAGCTACTCCTCGCCTCCGGACGCTCTCTGCCCCACGTAATGGCCATGCTCATTCCCGAAGCATGGGGCGCGCACATCCCGATGGAGCAGTCCAAGAAGGACTTCTACGAATACCACTCTTGCCTCATGGAGCCGTGGGACGGGCCCGCCCTGGTGATAGCCACCGACGGAACGAAGGTGTGCGCGATCCTGGACCGGAACGGACTCAGGCCCTGCCGCTATCTGATTACGACGGACGACCTTCTCGTGATGGCCTCGGAGACCGGGGTGCTCGACATACCGCCCGAGAACATCAGGTTCAAGTGGCGGATCCAGCCAGGGCGCATGTTCATGCTGGACACGGAGGAAGGGCGCATCGTCGAGGACTCCGAGATCAAGGAGTCGCTGGCCGAGAGGCGGCCTTATGGGCGGTGGCTCGCCGACAACAAGGTGGAGCTGGACGATCTGCCGGAGCCCAGCCACGTACATGGACCGGACCTGGACACCCTTGTGGAGCGCCAGGCGGCCTTCGGCTATACGCGCGAAGAGTTGAACATGATCATCGAGCCCATGGGGGCCGGCGGCACAGAGGCCGAGGGCTCGATGGGCAACGACACGCCGCTGGCCGTGCTCTCGGACCAGGGACCGCTCCTCTTCTCCTACTTCAAGCAGCGCTTCGCACAGGTGAGCAATCCGCCGCTTGACGCCATCCGCGAGGAGTTGGTGACATCGACCGAGACCTTCGTCGGGCCGGAAGGCAACCTGCTCGACGAGTCCCCGGGCCACTGCAACCAGCTGAAGCTGTACGAGCCCGTGCTCACGAACCTCCAGCTGGAGAAATGCCGAAACGTCGACTCGGGCAGGTTGAAGGGAGTCACGCTGTCGACGCTCTTCGAGCCGGGAGCCGGTTCGCTAGAGTCGGCGGTGAGCGCCTTGTGCGAGGAAGCTTCCCGGCTGGTCGAGCAGGGCTACACGATTCTCGTCCTCTCGGACAGGGGTGTCGACAACACCCACGCGCCGATTCCCAGCCTCCTGGCGACAGGAGCCGTGCACCACCACCTGATCCGAGAAGGGAAGAGGGCAGGCGTCGGGATCATCGTCGAGTCGGGTGAGCCGCGGGAGGTGGCCCACTGCGCTCTGCTCCTGGGGTACGGCGCGGCGGCAGTCAACCCTTACCTGGCGTTCGAGACGCTGTACGAAATGGCTTCGAGCGACGCCAGCATGGAGATTTCGGACTACGCGAAGGCGGAGAAGAACTTCATCAAGGCCGTACACAAGGGCGTAATCAAGGTCATGTCGAAGATGGGTATCTCGACGCTCCAGAGCTATCGGGGCGCGCAGATCTTCGAGGCCGTCGGGCTGAGGCAGGACCTCATCGACCGGCACTTCACCTGGACCCCCTCGCGCATCGGAGGGATCGGGCTGGAGGAGATAGAGGCCGAGTCAAGGAGACGCCACGCGATCGCCTACCCTGATCATGAGGTCGCGGGAGCATCGGCGCTGCAGGTGGGCGGGCAGTACCAGTGGCGCCACAACGGCGAGTACCACATGTGGAACCCCGAATCGATCGCCAAGGTACAGAAGGCGACTCGCCTCAACGACCCCAAGACGTTCAGCGAGTTCACGAGCCACGTGGACTCCGAGAGCCGCCGGCTGTGCACCATCCGCGGGCTGCTCGAGCTCAAGGACGACGGGGATGGGATATCCCTGGACGAGGTTGAGCCGGCTTCGGAGATCGTGAAGCGGTTTGCGACGGGCGCGGTGTCCTTGGGGTCAATCAGCCGCGAGGCGCACGAGACGATGGCCATCGCGATGAACAGCATCCAGGCCCGCAGCAATACGGGCGAGGGCGGCGAGGATCCCGCGCGGTACGGCGAATCGCACAACAGCGCCATGAAGCAGGTCGCTTCCGGCAGGTTCGGCGTGACGAGCGGCTACCTGGCAAGCGCCAGCGACCTCCAGATCAAGATGGCGCAGGGCTCGAAGCCAGGCGAGGGCGGACGCCTGCCCGGGCACAAGGTCGACGAGTACATCGGAATGATCCGCAACTCGACGCCGGGCGTGGAGCTGATCTCGCCTCCGCCGCACCACGACATCTATTCGATCGAGGACCTGGCGCAGCTCATCCACGACCTGAAGAACTCCAACCCGTCGGCGCGCGTGCATGTGAAGCTCGTGGCCGAGGCGGGTGTGGGCACCATCGCCGCCGGCGTGTCCAAGGGGCACGGCGACGTGGTGCTGATAAGCGGGGACAGCGGGGGAACGGGCGCGTCGCCGGAGTCGTCGATCAAGTACGCCGGGAGTCCATGGGAGCTGGGCATCGCCGAGACCCAGCAGGTGCTGGTGATGAACGACCTGCGCGGCCGCATAGTCGTGCAGGCCGACGGCCAGCTCAAGACGGGGCGCGACGTTGCCGTCGCGTGCCTGTTGGGGGCTGAGGAGTTCGGGTTCGCGACCGCGCCCCTCATAGTCATGGGTTGCATCATGCTGCGCAAGTGCCACCTGAACACCTGCTCAGTCGGCATCGCCACCCAGAACCCGGAGCTGCGCAAGAAGTTCGCCGGGGAGCCGGAGCACGTCATCAACTACTTCTTCTTCGTGGCCGAGGAGCTGCGGGAGATCATGGCGCGGCTAGGCTTCAGGACTGTCAACGAGATGGTGGGCAGGGTGGACAAGCTGGAGCCGCCGGCCGACGTCGACCACTGGAAGGCCAGGGGGCTGGACTTCGCCGCGCTGCTGCATCGCCCCGATGTACCCGGGTCCGTCGCCACCTACTGCTGCGAGGACCAGGACCACGGCATCGAGCGGGCGCTGGACAACAGGCTGATCGAGATGGGCAAGAGGTCCATCGAGTCCGGTCTGCCGACCGTCATCGACCTGCCGATCAGCAACGCCAACCGGACGGTCGGCGCGATGCTGAGCTATGAGCTGACGAAGAGCGCCGGGAAGGACGGCCTCCCGGACGACACGATACAGATCAACTTGAGGGGATCGGCTGGCCAGAGCTTCGCGGCCTTCATGAACGCGGGCATCTCCATGTTCGTGGAGGGCGACGCGAACGATTATTTCTGCAAGGGCCTGTCTGGCGGGCGCGTCGTGCTGGTGCCCCCGGCGGGCTCCACGTTCGTTCCTGAGGAAAACATCATCGTCGGCAACGTCGCGCTGTACGGCGCAACGGGTGGCTCCGCCTTCATTCGCGGCATGGCGGGTGAGCGCTTCGCAGTGAGGAACAGCGGCGCAGAGGCCGTGGTGGAGGGAGTCGGTGACCATGGGTGCGAGTACATGACGCGAGGCAGGGTGGTCGTGCTTGGCCCGACCGGCAGGAACTTCGCTGCCGGAATGAGCGGCGGCGAAGCATATGTGCTGGACGAGCGCGGCGTGTTCGAGAGCCTCTGCAACGCTGACATGGTGGACCTCGATCCGGTGGAGTCGGCCGGGGACATCGAGGCGCTGAGGCGGCTCGTCGAGGCCCACCATCATCAGACCGGCAGCGCGAACGCGCGCCGCGTGCTCGACGACTGGGACGGTATGCTGCCAAGGTTCGTCAAGGTGATGCCCCGCGACTACAAGCGTGTCCTGGCGGAGAGGGCGAGAAGCAAGGCTCTGGAGATCGCGGCCAGATGATGCCACTCAGGGGATGGCCATCAAGTGAAATGTCAAAGTTGAAGGCGCGAGTACGCGGCATATCAAGAAGACGTGCTGTCTCCGCCTTCTACATCGGGAGGACTGTCGATCTAGATGCGACCTATCATCGCCACGGATGTGACGATATTCTCCCAGTCTACGAGACAGCAAGTATAGGCCACGCATCTGAAGTTGAGACGGAACTGATAAGGACCTTCATCTCGCATCCTAAGTGCGACAACGACGCGACCCACGCGGGAGGCGGCGTATCTGAGGAGTACGTGTACTACGTTTATGTCGCAGTGTGGTACTAAAGTGGAATCTGTGCAACTAGGCGGCATTCCTCATGGGTAAACCGACAGGTTTCATCGAGCTGACCCGAGTGCCCCCTCCCAAGCGTCCTGCCGTCCACAGGGTGCAGGACTACGCGGAGTTCTACCAGGACTGGACGGAGCAGGAGGCCCGCGGCCAGGGAGCCCGGTGTATGAACTGCTCCGTGCCCTTCTGTCACCAGGGCTGCCCGCTGGGCAACCTGATCCCCGAGTGGAACGATCTGGTCTATCGCGGCCAGTGGGAGACTGCACTCGAGGTACTGCACTCGACGAACAACTTCCCCGAGTTTACGGGCCGGATTTGCCCCGCGCCCTGCGAGGCTTCCTGCGTCCTCAACATCAACCAGGACCCGGTGACCATCGAGTACATCGAGAAGGCCATATCCGACCGGGGCTGGGATGAGGGGTGGATCGTGCCGCGGCCTCCCAGCCACCGCACGGGCAAGAGCGTGGCGGTCGTCGGCTCAGGCCCGGCGGGACTCGCAGCTGCCCAGCAGCTCAACCGCTGCGGCCACTCGGTCACGGTGTACGAAAGGGCCGACTACATTGGCGGCTTGCTGCGCCTGGGGATCCCCGAGTTCAAGCTGGAGAAGCGGATCGTCCAGCGCCGGGTGGACCAGATGGCGAAGGAGGGCGTGGACTTCAAGACGGGCGTGCACGTCGGCAAGGGCTATCCGGCAGCGAGCCTCGTCGAGGAGTTCGACGCGGTCGTGCTGACCGGAGGCTCCACCCATGCGCGGGACCTGCCGGTGCCGGGCCGCGAGCTCGACGGCATCCACTTCGCCATGGAGTACCTGCCCCAACAGAACAGACTCCTGGAAGGGGAGACGATAGACCCCGCCAAGCGCATTACCGCTGAGGGCAAGCGCGTGGTGATCCTGGGTGGCGGGGACACTGGGGCGGACTGCCTCGGTACGGCACATCGGCAGGGGGCCGAGGTGGTGTACCAGCTGGAGCTTCTTCCGGAGCCTCCCGAAGTGCGGCGGTCCGGTAACCCGTGGCCGGAGTGGCCCCTGATACTCCGCTCGTCGGCAGCACATGAAGAGGGCGGGATCAGGGACTACAACGTCCTGACCAAGAGGTTCTCCGGGTCGAACGGCAAGGTGGAAACCCTGCACGGCGTCTACGTCGACTGGGGGTCGCCCGACGAGACGGGCCGGCCCACCATGATCGAGCTGGAGGACAGCGAGTTCGAGCTCAAGACCGATCTCGTCCTCCTTGCGATGGGGTTCCTCCACCCCGAGCAGGACGGCATGCTGGCCGAGCTCGGCGTGGAGCTGGACGGGAGAGGTAACGTCAGGGCCGACGAGAACAGGATGACCAGCATGTCCGGCATATTCGCTGCCGGCGATATGGCCCGAGGCCAGTCCCTGGTTGTGTGGGCGCTCGCAGAGGGCAGGGAAGCCGCCCGCGGAGTCGACGAGTACCTTATGGGATCGTCCGACTTGCCCCGGGTGCTGACCTCAGCTCGCTAGCCCGTCAGACCCGCCATCAAGTAGCCACGAGGGACCAATGTCGAAACACACCATCTCGCTTATTTCGCCGTCCGAGCCGAGCACCGAGGTCATCGAGCAGCAACTTGCGGGCCTGGACTACGACCTCAGTATCCACGTCTGCAACAGCAGCGGCGAGGCGATCGAGGCCATGAGGGGCGCCGATGTCGTGATCAACCAGGGTGTGAGACTGCCCCGCGAGGTGATCCAGGAGATCGACACGGCACGAGCGATCGTGAGCATGGGCCACGGCTTCGACCACATCGATCACGAGGCCGCTGCCGAGCACGGCGTGATGGTGGTCAACACGGCTGGATTCGTGACCGAGCAGGTGGCGAACCACACGATCATGATGCTGCTAGCCTGCGCGAAGAAGCTGACCGTGCTGCACAACCACATACGGGCGGGAAAGTGGGGGGTCGAACCGGCTCCTGGCGCCGCCACCTATCCAACGATCGACGGGCAGGTGTTCGGCATAGTGGGGCTTGGCAACATAGCAAGGGCGACGGCCAGGAGGGCGTCGGCGTTCAACATGGACGTGATCTCGTACGACCCGTTTGTCGCCCCGTGGCATGCCCGGGAGTACAGGGTGGAGCTGGTCGACAGCCTGGAGGAGCTCGCGAGCCGCTCGGACTTCGTGTCGGTGCTGGTGCCCCTCAACGACGGCACGCGGAAGCTGATCGGCGAGAGCTTCTTCAAGGCAATGAAGCCGACGGCGTACTTCATCAACACGTGCCGCGGGCCTGTAGTGGACGAGGCGGCGCTGATCAGGGCGCTGGAGGACGGCGAGATCGCCGGCGCGGGGCTCGACGTATTCGAACAGGAACCGACGCCCGCCGACAATCCCCTGCTGAAGATGGACAACGTAATCGTCACGCCCCACTCTGCAGGAACGTCCTCCGTGTCGGCCACTGACGCTTACATCCAGATGGGGCAGGAGGTCGCGCGAGTACTTCGGGGCTCCTGGCCGATGTCGCTGGTGAACCCGGAGGTAATAGGGCGGATCGCCGAGCGCCAGGCCGCAACAAACTAGGCGGCAGATGCTCCGGCCTTCGCTTTGACAGGCGGAGTGCCCTGTGCTAGATTCAGCGCGACATAATCGCGTGATGGAGGTTGTGCGATGGAAGGCAAGCTGAACGTCGAGATCATCTACTGCGTACCCTGAGGGTACCACGCTGAGGCGGCCTGGATGGCCAACGAGTTCTTTGCCGAAGGCGGCACCGACATAGCGACGACGATCACCCCCGGCGACGCAGGCGTTCTGCAGGTGATTGTGGACGGGGACATGATCTTCGACAAGGCGGAGGAGGGCGGTCACCCGAACCTCGACCGCGTCAAGATCATGAGGACGTCAATCAGGGAGAAGCTGGACGCGGCAGCGGGCTAGCTCCCGAGAATTCAGCTAAGTGAACAGGGCCCCGGCATTGCCGGGGCCCTGCTGCTTTCAGGACCTAGGACCGCCCTACGGGAGATGGTACACGCTGAACAGCCTGCTGCCGTCTGGGCGATACTCCTCGATGGTCTCCCCACCCGGGTACAGCCGGCGGAGCGCTTCGATCTCCTGGTCGTATGGGGGCAGCAGAACGTAGGTTACCGGCCCTCCGTGGAGTCTTTCGAGGGAGTAATCGCCAAACTCACTCGACCTGTCGATGCCGGTTGTGTCCGGATACAGGAAGAGTCGAGTCTCGTAGTTGTACGACCAGCGATTGGAATAGAAGTAGACTGTTCCGGGTTCGCCAAATGCGTGGGCCGACTGCAGGGCCCCCACCAGGTCCGAGCCATAGACCCAGTCCAAGTCCTGCTTCTGGACATGTTCCGTGTAGGCCGAGACATTCAGTGAGGCTGCCACGATCAGGATGGCCGTCCCCGCAGCGTAAGGGATGCGCCGTGCTCCTCCTTCAAGCCGCCGCCCAAGCCAGCGGCTCGTCTCCACGACGGCAACGCCTGCGAGCCCATATACGAAGGGGACGATGACGAATGTTTGCCTCAGCTCGCCCCAGTCTGTTGGCTTGACAATGCTGGTGGCGAGGCCAGACACGAATGCTATGGCCAGCAACAGGTGGGGCGGGCTGCGCCACTTGAAGATGGACACAGCCAGGCCGGCGTATGCGAAGAAAGCAAGGACTGGGTCCAGGACGCCTCTCCCGCCCATACCGTCGGAACCGTCAACTTTGGAGTGGCGCACCAGCAGGGTCGCGGTAGCCCATGAGCGCGAGGCCAGGTGTTGCAGACTAGTCCCGAGAGACCCGGAGGCCTGATACTCGGACTGGGTGGCGGCGGTCAACGTCCGAAAGCGCTGGAAGAGGAAGCCCGGATCGGAGTAGGCGACGGTGATCATTGGGAGAGCGACTATGAAGCAAGCCATGGCTAGGATAGCAGCCCTTACCGCATAGTAACGAAGCTTGTCGCGGCCCAGAACGAGCACCAGGGCGAGGAATATCGCGATCGTAACCGGGAATACAACATAGCCCGTGTATGTGTATATGCCCAAGCCGAGGAGCGCCCCGGCCAAGGCCCAAGACCATCTAGTCGACGATCGGAGTGCAGCAAGAATGGCAGCGGACGCCATTGTGGTCGCCAGGGGCATGGCGATGACCGGAAGAGCCACCCTGCTGTAGAAGACGTGCCAAAACGAGAAAGTCAGCGCGATTGCGGCGAACAGTGCGACCCAGCGCCCGAAGCCGATTCGGAACAACACATAGGAGATGGGGATTGTGGCGACTCCCAGCAGCGCCATCGACAAGCGCAGGGTGAACAGAGTGGGGTCCGACAGGCCGAATACCAATGAAGCGAAGTACGATGCCCCACTGGGCTGCCCCAGAGCGCTTCCGCTCCACGGGCCGATCCAGCCCTCTTGAAGAATGCGCATGGCGTCCAGGCCCGTCCATGCTTCGTCTCCGTGCAGCCCTTCCGGTACTTCAGCCAGGCGATAGAGGCGCGCGAACGCGGCCAAGATCGTCAGCGTTGCAACTGCTGCGAGCTCCAGCCTGTTGCGACTGGTACAGGCCAAAGCCTCGCTCCATCTCCACTCCCTCGGGGGGCCTTCCCAGGCAAGACCTGGCTTCGGAAGCCTGACGTGTCTGGGCCACCCTAAGGAAGGTCGGGGCCGCCTCGCGGGGGCGTGCGCGGTGTCGCTCCCCACCTGAGGGGCATCGAGTTCGCCCGTGGGCTCCCCTGCGAGAGGTGCTGGTCTCGCAGGAGCGTCCATCGGCGCGCCGCACGTGTCGCAGAATCCGTGGTCGGCTGGGTTTCGCGTCGAGCACGACGCGCAGACAACGTCGAGCTCGAGTCCGCGACCGCACTGCCCACAGAACCTGGCTCTCGAGAGATTCTCGTAACCGCACCAGGGGCATATCATAGGGTCAAGAGGAGTAGATCAGAAGCGAAGCGCCGGCGTCGTCAAGACTGGGCTGGGGCGCTCCCTTCCAGATACGTAGTGCGGTCGAAAGGGTTCGGCACAGGGAAGAAGATCAATAGCTCGGCCTCGCCGTTGCCGACGACGCTGAAGCCGTGTTCCACGTTTGGCGGTATCGCCAGGGTGTGGTCGGGTCCTACGACTCGGGTCTCATCCCCGAGCCGCACTTCCAGCTCTCCCTTGAGGATGACGATCAGCTCGTCGTCCTCGTGTAGATGGAGTGGCGCGCCTGTGCCGACCTGCGCTATGGAGTACGACAGGTTCGTGCTCATGCCTGTCTCCGGCCCCACGATGTCCCACTTCCGATAGTTGGGCCGCCATGGCACTTCGGGCACGGACCGGTGGTCGATTATCGGCACTGAGGCTCCCTCGCAGTCGTAGCTGTGTCGGGTGATAGTATAGGAGCGGGTTCAAGTACGTTCAACCGCCTTGGTCTTGGCTGGGGACCGCCACTTCCGGGATGCGGGAACGCCCTGCCCGTCTCACTGTGGCAGTTTGAGGAGTGATGCCCTATGAGAGTAGTCTTCACGGGCACGCCCGGCTTCGCCGTTCAGGTGCTGGAGGCGCTGGTATGCGCCGGGCATGATGTTGCGGCCGTCTACAGCAGGCCGGACAGGCCATCGGGCAGGGGGAAGAGGACCTCGCCGACGCCCGTCAAGGCAGCGGCGTCCGCGATGGGCATCCCTGTCTACCAGCCGCCGTCGCTGAAATCTACCGAGGTCCAGCGAGAGATGGAGGCCTTGTCCTCTGATGTGATCGTGGTTGCGGCGTATGGGCTGGTCCTGCCGGGGGAGGTGCTGGATCTGCCGCGGCATTCGTGTCTGAACATACACCCGTCTCTGCTGCCGAGGCTGCGCGGACCGTCGCCGGTATCGACGGCCATCGTCGACGGGGAGACGAGCACGGGCGTGACGATCATGGTGATGGACGAGGGCGTGGACACGGGCCCCATCCTGGCCCAGCGCCGGACCCCAATCGGGGAGGGCGAGACAGCCGAGGCGCTGACTTCGAGGCTGTTCGAGATGGGGGCACGGCTTCTCGTCGAGATCCTGCCGGACTGGGCGGAGGGCCGCATCCGGGCGCGGCCACAGGACGAATCGGACGCCACGATCACCAGGATGTTGACCAGGGACGATGGGCTGATCGACTGGAGGATGAGCGCCGAACAGATCGCCCGCCAAGTCCGCGGATACGCGCCCTGGCCGGGCACGCACACCTCCTGGGCCGGAAAAGCGCTCAAGATCATCGAGGCATCTCACGATGCAGGGGGCGTCACCGACCCTCCCGGCACGGTGGTCAAGCCGTGTGCGGGAGACGTGATCGGCGTTTCGACCGGCCACGGCGCCCTCAGTGTGAGCCGCCTGCAGCTGGAGGGGCGGCGAGCGGCGAGCGCCCGCGAGTTTCTACAGGGCCACGGGTCTATTGCAGGAGCACAGCTCGGCTCCTGAGGGGCCGGTACCGGATGGCTGAATCAAAGTCCTAAGAGGGCGGGTTTCAAACCCGCCCCTACGAGAAGGGAGCGTCCCCGCCCAACCGGTTTCAAACCCGCCCCACAAGAGCGGAGCGCCCCACCCAACCAGTTTCGAACCCGCCTCTACGAGAGCGAAGCGTCCCCGTTCAACCACAAGGGCGGGCTATCCCCTTGGCAGAGGGAGCTCGACCCTCGTGTTACCACGGTCTTGGGACAGCAGCGCCGCGAGCATGATTTCCAGGGTGTCGCGCGCCCGCTGCGGCGGCGAGCTGCTGACGGCATCGCCCGTCACCATCGCGGCCAGCTCCCTCACTGCGGGTATGAGCGCGTCGCCAAAGAACTCGGGGTACCCGGGATGGTCGAAGGTGGGGTCGTGTGTCAGCGGCCCTTCCACCTCGTCGGCCAGCCAGCGTGACGACGACGAGTCGTCGAGCCTGATCCTGCCCCTTGGCCCCTGCAGATCGATCTCGCCGAAGGCCGGGGTCATCTTGGCGGAATTGAGGATAGCCCGCACGCCGTTTTCGTACTCGATTATCAGGGTGGAGCCGGGGTCCAGGGCGGGGTCCTTGCCGCCCTCGCCCTTGTAGACGATCCCGTAGTCCTCGAACCCGCGCTCGTGGGCCGCGATGACCCACACAGGCCTGGCGTCGGCGAAGAAGCTGATCAGATCGACGGTGTGCGTGCCGTTTCTGAAGAGCATCGAACGGTGGCCGCCCATGTGGGCCACGATTCGCGTGAGTCCTCCAAGATCGCCGTTTCGGATGGACTGCCTGGCTGCCTGGTAGTTGGGGACGAAGCTCCGCGTGTGGTCCACGGACATCTTGGTGCCGTTGCGCTCCACCGTCTCCACGATCCGGTCGCCGTCCTCCAGGCTGACGGTGAGAGGCTTCTCGCAGAAGATGCCCTTGACACCGGCGTTGGAGGCGTCGCAGACCGGGTCTGCGTGGATGTCATCGGGCACCGTCACGCTCACGACGTCCAGGTTCTCGGCCTCAAGCATCTCCTGGTAGTGGCCGTAGGTCGCGACGGAGCCTCTCTGCAGCTTCGCGCGGTCCCACATCTCGTCGATTGTCTGCGGACTCAGGTCGCACACAGCCGCCAGCTCGTACTCCGGCGAGCTCGCGTATGCGTACGCGTGGCTGGCGCCCAGCCGCGCCCCGATCACTCCTGCCTTCAGTTTGCCTTCGCTTCCCATTCTTGACCTCGTTCTTAGATTGTGTGGAAGACTATACCCGGTGCGCCAGGTCAGCACAATCTCTCTCTGCCTTGGCCGGCACATGTCCAATATTCATGGAAAAGTTCTGCCGGTTAGCTGTGGCACCGCGCATAATGCGCCGCTATAATGTGCTCAAGAGCACCTGATGGAGGCAACACTCGTTGAGCGGCTCCCTCCTCCTTGCCACCATGCTGGCCGTAGTCATCGGCTACCTGCTGGGCTCACTTCCCATAGCGGTATTGCTCAGCCGGAGGTCCGGCGTCGACATCTTCGAGGTCGGCACGGGCCTGCCGGGCGCATCGAACGTCATGCGGAACGTTGGCCGCGCGCCGGCTGTTCTGGTGCTGCTGGGAGACATGGCCAAGGGCGCCCTGGCGGTCGTCGTCGCCATGTATCTAGGGCTGGAGGAGCCTCTCCTCGTACTGCCTGCGGGGGCGGCCGTGCTGGGTCACTGGCGCTCGATCTTCTCGAGGTTCCGGGGGGGTGACGGCCTTGCGACACTGGGGGGGACGATAGTCGCGCTCTTCCCCATATTTGGGATAATCGCGGTAGCCGTTGCCATGGTCGTGTCCCTGGGTGGGCAGAAGCTTCCGTACACGTCTCTTCTAGGCATAGTATTCGGCAACGCAACCCTCGCCCTGCTGAACGTAGCCTATGAAGGCCGGTCGGTCTACATGGCGGGCATAGTAGATGAGGGGAACGTGGCGACGGCGCTGGGCATTAGCGGCGTATCCGCGCTGGTACTCGCCCACGCTCTCAACGGGCACCGCCGCCGCCGGGTGAGCGTGGAGGCCGAGGGTCTCGAAGAGGTCCGGGCGCCCGATAATACGCCGAGCTAGCCGGCCATGCATGCGCACGTCGTGGTGCGCGTAACGCCCTGCATCGAGTGAATCTGCAACTCCACTATGTCCACGACGGACTCCACGCTGTCGGCCGCAACCTCCGCTATGACATCGTAGGGCCCCGTGACCCGGGCGACGCCTTGCACCCCGTCCAGCGCCGCCAGCGCGCCTACAAGTTCCTGCGACCGACCCGCGGACACTTCGATCAAAACGTACGCACGTACCACGCATCACCTCTTGGGCCTTAGTCTAGGCCTCATTATATATTGCCAGCCACGCCGTGACACGCCCTGTTTCGCCTGCCTGTGCCATGCCGCGTAACTGGGCGGGAATCCATGTCAGAGTGATAGAATAGCCTTGGACGGACAGCCCACTTCTGAGAGCGAAACAGGTCTGAACATGGCTAGGATGACGGGTAAGCGGGCGATGATGGAGATGCTCAAGGCCGAGGGCGTCGAGTACATCTTCGGCAACCCCGGCACGAGCGAGTCGGCCATCATGGACGAGCTGGAAGCGCACCCCGAACTCGACTACAAGCTCGTGCTGCAAGAGGGTGTGGCGATGGGCATGGCCGATGGCTACGCGCGTGCCTCCGGGAAGCCCGTGTTCATCAACCTGCACATCGAAACAGGCCTTGCCAACGGCATCAGCCTGCTGCACAACGCCAAGGAGGGAGGCACCCCGCTGGTGCTCAGCTCCGGCAACCTGGACATACGCGAGTTTGCGCGGGGACGCACCGACCTGGCCGAGATGGTGCGCCTGTTCACCAAGTTCACTGCCGAGGCCACACACCCGGAGCAGGTTCCCAGCCTTATGCGGCGGGCCTTCCAGGAAGCCAAGACTCCGCCCACCGGCCCGACGTTCGTCGCGTTCTCCGCCAACTCCCTGGATGACGAGGGCGAGATGGACATCTTTCCGTCGCCCAGGGGCTACTTCAGGACGGCCCCGGATGCCCAGGCCGTGGAGGACGCAGCGCGGATACTCGCCGGGGCGAACAACCCTGTAATCGTTGTGGGGGACCGCGTCGCGCAGTCCGGCGCTAGCGCCGAGGCGTTGCGAGTCGCTGAGCTCACGGGCGCCCCGGTCTACTCGGCTTCCTACTCGGAGATGAACTTCCCCACGTCGCACCCCCAGTACCTGGGCGGCGTGAGGCTTGGGTTCCCCGAGGCCGCAGACACCGTGGGCAGGGCGGACGTTGTGCTCGCCGTGGGCAGGATGATGTCCGCCTACTACATGTTCTCGGAACCTGCAATGCGCTTCTTCCACCCCAACGCGAAGCTGGTGCACCTGGACGTCGACTCCGCGGGTGTGGGCACGTCACTGCCGACGGACGTGGGCATTCTCGCAGACCCCAAGACCGGTCTCGACGCCCTGGCGGAGGCGCTTGACGGCATGATGTCGGGATCCGAGAGGGAGTCCGCGAAGGTCCGGGCGGTGGGAGTGGCGGAACAGAAGAGCGCGGCTATCGACAGGGCGATGCGGAGACGGAAGGCCAGGTGGGACGCTAGCCCCATGTCTGCCGAGAGGCTGATGGCCGAAGTCGCCGCGGTCGCCCCCGACGACGCAGTCATCATCAACGACGCGGTGACCTCCGGCGCGGCGCTCCTGGACTCGTTCGACTTCGATGAGCCGGGCAGCGTGTTCGGCGGGAGGGGCGGAGCGCTGGGATGGGGTATGGGCGGCGCCCTCGGAGTTAAGCTGGCCAACCCCGACCGGCCCGTAATAGCCATGGACGGCGACGGGAGCGCGATGATGACGGTCCAGGGGCTGTGGACGGCGGCGAACGAGAACCTGCCCGTCGTATACATCGTCTGCAACAACTCGACCTACCGCGTCCTGAAGCTCAACATGAACCTGTACAAGACTCACATCATGAAGGAAGAGACCCCGGTGAGCCGGTACATGGGCATGGACTTCCCGCTCAGGCCGGACTTCTCGGAGATCGCCGGCGGCATGGGAGTGCACGCCCGTAGGATCGAGGACCCGGTCGAAGTGGGGCCGGCCGTGAAGGATGCGCTCGACCTGGGCAAGCCGGCGCTCCTTGACGTGGTGATCGATGGGTCGGTCTGAATTGCTGCCGCCGATAATCTCTCCCCAGGAGCACCATCGACAGGATGGTTAAGGAATCACCGCTTGCCGAATACCTGGCGTCGGCTCCTCCAGAAGGAGTCGACGCCTCGTTCGTCGCCTACCTCGCATCGCTCCAGAGCATATGCGAGGTCGCCCCCGGGGTAGCCCGGAGCATTGTGTCCGAGATTGCCGACCAGCGCAGCAATCTCAAGATGATCGCAAGCGAGAATTACTCGTCGTTGGCGGTCCAGCTCGCCCAGGGGAACCTCTTCACCGACAAGTACGCCGAAGGGTACCCGTTCCACCGCTTCTATGCCGGTTGCGATAACGTCGACGCCGTGGAGAGTCTTGCCGCCGAGCTCGCAGTCGACATCTTCGGCGCCGACCATGCATACATGCAGCCCCACTCCGGTGCAGACGCGAACCTGGTGGCCTACTCGGCGGTGCTCTCGGCCCGCGTCCAGGAGCCCTTTCTGCAAGATATGGAGGCGAAGGACGTCACCGCGTTGTCCGAGTCCGATTGGGCCGAGCTGCGGGCCTCCCTCGGCAACCAGCGCATGCTTGGCATGGACTACTATTCAGGCGGCCACCTGACTCACGGGTACCGGCACAACATCTCGTCCCGGCTCTTTGAGGCGTCGTCATACAACGTGGACCGCGAGACGGGGCTGATCGACTACGACCAGGTCCGGGAACGCGCCAGGGAGGTGAGGCCGCTGATACTGCTGGCCGGATACAGCGCATATCCCAGGAAGATCAACTTCAGGACATTCAGGGAGATCGCCGACGAGGTAGGCGCTGTCTTCATGGTGGACATGGCCCACTTCTCGGGCCTGGTTGCCGGCAAGGTCTTTGAGGGGGACTACGATCCCGTTGCGCACGCCGACATCGTCACGTCGACCACGCACAAGACGCTGAGGGGTCCTCGCGGCGGCATGGTGCTCTGCACCGACGAGTTCGCAGAGTACGTGGACAAGGGCTGTCCGCTCGTGCTCGGAGGTCCTCTACCCCACGCCCTTGCCGCCAAGGCGGTGGCGTTCAGGGAGGCGAGCGGGCCGGAGTTCAGGGACTACGCGCACAGGATCGTTGCCAATGCGGCGTCGCTGGCTTCGGCCCTCAGAGATGAGGGGCTGGAGGTGCTCACGGGTGGTACGGACAACCACCTGATGCTCATCGACGTGACCCCGTTCGGGCTGACGGGGCGCCAGGCCGAGTCGATACTGCGGGATGCGGGAATCACGCTCAACCGCAACTCGCTGCCCTTCGACGCCAACGGCCCCTGGTACACCAGCGGGCTCAGGATCGGTACTCCGGCGCTCACCACCCTGGGGATGGGCGAGAGCGACATGGCCGAGATCGCGTCGGTGTTCAGGCTGCTGCTGTCGAGCAGCCGCCCGACCAGGATCACCAGGGGGCGGAACGCGGGCACCCTTAGCAAGGCGCGTTACAGGACCGACGAGACTGCCCTGGGTGAGGCGAAGTCGCGTATCGGCGAACTGCTGCGGCGATTCCCGGTGTATCCGGAGCTTGACCTCGACTTCCTGAAGAGGTCGTTCGCCTAGCTGGTTACCGGCCTTCCAGGGCTTCGAGGGCCTGCGCAGCGGCCTCGCGTTCGGCATCGGCCTTGTTGGATCCGGTTCCCCGGCCTAGCACCTCTCCCCGGACTTTGACCGCGGAGGTGAATACGGGTTCATGGTCCGAGCCTCCGGACTTCGCGGTGAGGTATGAGGGCGCGGCCTTGCCCCGGCCCTGCAGGAGCTCCTGCAGGGCCGACTTGGAGTTCTGAGGTACGGCCTCCTCAGCTGCCTGGCCGCCTTCTACTGGGATGAGCTCCGCCACAAGGTCGCGCGCCGCACCGTACCCCTGGTCCATGAAGAGAGCGCCCACTACGGCCTCAAGTGCGGCGGCGAGGCAGCTGCTCCGGTCACGGGTGCCGACCCCTTCGGCTCCCTTTCCCATGTACAGCTCGCGGCCCAGGTCCAGCCCGCGAGCGATTTCCGAGAGGGTCCCGCCGCTCACCAGGGTCGATCTGACGTGGGTCAGCTCTCCCTCGGACCAGCCCGGGTTGAGGCGAAAGAGCTGCTCGGCTACGGCGATTCCTATCACTGCGTCGCCGAGGAACTCGAGCCGCTGGTTCGACTCGGCGAATGCGCCGGGATTCTCGTAGAAGTAGGAGCTGTGCACCAACGCGAGGCGCAGCAGCTCCATGTTTCGGAATGCGACGCCCAGGCGGCCCTCCAGCTCGCCGAGGTTACGCGCTCGGTCCATCTCAGGCCTCCGTGGCTAGACCTCCCTGTACTCGCCCTCGACGGTCCCCTCGGAGTCACCGCCGGCTTCGGGAGGCTCGGTCGGTCCCTGGCCGCCGCCCTGCTGGCCGTACACGGCCTCGCCTACCTTCTGCACCGAGGCCTGGAGCGCCGTTACGGCTGCGGTGATGGCGGCCATGTCCTCGCCGTTTAGCGCGTCGCGCACGGCCTGGACGTTAGCTGTCACCTCTTCCTTGAGGTCGTCTGGAACCTTGTCCTCGTTGTCCTTGAGCAGCTTCTCGGCCGCGAAGGTTGCGCTGTCGGCGGCGTTGCGGGTCTCGATCTCCTCCCGCTTCTTCCGGTCGTCCTCAGCGTGGGCCTCGGCGTCCTTGACCATCTGGTCGATCTCGGACTCGCTGAGGCCGGAGCTGGCCGTAATGGTGATCCGCTGCTCCTTGCCGGTCCCCTTGTCCTTGGCCGAGACCTCCAGGATGCCGTCGGCGTTGATGTCGAAAGTCACCTCCACCTGGGGCACGCCGCGGGGGGCGGGAAGGATCCCGTCCAGCATGAACCGGCCTATGGTCTTGTTCTCCTGCGCCATCGACCGCTCGCCCTGCAGGACGTGGACTTCCACGCTGGTCTGTCCGTCCTGGGCGGTCGTAAACGTCTCGGTCTTGGCCGTTGGGATCGTGGTGTTCCTGGGTATCAGCGACGTGGTGACGCCCCCCAACGTCTCGATTCCGAGTGTAAGCGGGGTGACGTCCAGGAGCAGGAGGTCCTGTACCTCGCCCTGTAGCACGCCCGCCTGTATGGCCGCTCCGACCGCCACGACTTCGTCCGGGTTCACGCCCTGGTGGGCCTCCTTGCCGAACAGGTCGACGACTGCCTTCTGCACTGCCGGCATGCGGGTCATGCCGCCGACCAAGATGACCTCGCTGATGTCGCCGGCTGCGGTGCCCGCGTCCTCGAGGGCCTGCCTGCAGGGCACGATGGCCCTCTGCACCAGGTCGTCGACGAGCTGCTCCAGCTTGGAGCGCGACAGGGTCATCACAAGGTGCTTGGGGCCCGAAGCGTCGGCCGTTATGAAGGGCAGGTTGATCTCTGTCTCGGTCAACGTCGTGAGCTCGACCTTCGCGCGCTCAGCCGCCTCGCGCAGCCTCTGGAGCGCCATCCGGTCCTGCTTCAGGTCGATGCCCTGGTCCCGCAGGAACTCTGCGACTATCCAGTCCATGATGCGCTGGTCGAAGTCGTCGCCCCCCAGGTGGGTATCGCCGTTGGTGGCGAGTACCTCGAACACGCCGTCTCCGATCTGCAGGATCGTAATGTCGAACGTACCGCCGCCCAGGTCATACACGGCGATCTTCTCGTCGGTCTTCTTGTCCAGCCCGTAGGCCAGGGAAGCGGCCGTCGGCTCATTGATGATCCGCAGGACCTCGAGGCCCGCTATCAAGCCCGCGTCCTTCGTGGCGTTCCGCTGGCTGTCGTTGAAGTAGGCAGGGACGGTGACCACGGCCTGGGTCACGGGCTCACCCAGCTTGGCCTCGGCGTCCGCCTTCATCTTTTGCAGGATCATCGCGGCGACCTCGGGCGGGGCGTAGCCCTTGCCGCCCATGCTCACGTGGGCGTCCCCGTTGGAGTGCTTTTCGACCTCGAAGGGCACCAGCTTGATGTCCCTCTGCACGTTCTCCTCGTCGTAGCGGCGTCCCATGAAGCGCTTGACCGAGAAGACCGTGTTGTCCGGGTTCGTGACTGCCTGACGCTTGGCCGTCATGCCCACGTAACGCTCGCCGGACTTGTCGTTCACCGCGACGACCGAGGGGGTCGTCCGCGCCCCCTCCGCGTTCTCCAACACGCGGGGGTCGCCGGCCTCGATGACGGCCATGCAGGAGTTTGTCGTACCCAGATCTATTCCCAGAACCTTCGGCATTACTCTGCTACCTCGCTTTCCTCGCTTTGCTCTTCAACTCGCTTCGCAACGACGACCTGCGCCGGTCTCAGCACCCGGTCCCGTTGCATGTATCCTTCTCGTATCACGCTGATCACATCGCCGTCCGATGCGGACGTCGACTCCTGGTACAGGATGGCCTCCGACTCGTGAGGGTCGAACGGCCTGCCGACCGCTTCGATCCTGCTGACGCCCTCGGACTCCAGCAGCGCGGACATGCTTTTGTGCACGAGCTGGAGGCCCTCCAGCCAGCCCGGCGCGACGGCGTCGTCCGGCACCAGCGCCATGGCCCTCTCGAAGTCGTCGATCACGGACAGGACCCTGAGCAGGATAGCCGTGTTCGCGCTTCGCCTGGCTTCCTCCCGCTCCTCGCCGGCCCGCTTCCTGTAGTTCTCCAAGTCCGCCTGGGCCCTCAGCGCCATCAGCCTGAACTGGTCCTTCTCCCTGAGTGCCTCAGCTAGCTGGTCATCCAGGGAAGGGGATTCCTCCACCTGGGCATCGTCTTCAATCGGCCCCCGTTCGGCCTCTTCGTCCTTGCTCATGCCTTGTTCGTCTCCATGTCTCTTCCCTGTCACCGTACCTGCACGTGGAGGGCCTCGAACAGCTCATCGAGGGCCTCGTTAACGTACTCCCGGAGCCTCGCGTCGTCTACTTCCGCCACGCCGGCCTTAGCCTCGAGCAGCCTGTTGAACAGCCCGAGGACGAGCTGTACGCCCGCCACGTTTAGCCCGAGCTCTCCCACCAGGTGCTTGATGAGCCGCAGCCGGGCTATGTCCTCCTCCGAGTAGAGCCGCAGCATTCCGACTGTGCGGGACGGGCGCACCAGCCCGGCCCTCTCGTACTTGCGGAGGGTCTGGGGGTGCATCTCCAGGATCCGGGCGGCGACGCTGATTATGTAGACGCCCTCGATCTGTCCCGGGGCCCCCTCTTGTATGAGTCTGCGACCTCGTTGCATCTAGTCCTAACCTCCGGCTGGCTTCTGCCGTTATAGGTAACAACAAAGCAAACTAATCCGGTGGGACCAACTGCGAATTCACGATCCACATACAAGTGTACAGATTGATACAGGGCGTGTCAACTTCGGTAACACAATAGCCCATGTCACGGCCGGCAGCACCTACCCGATGGGGGCGCTGTTCCGGTTCCCCAACCAGACAACAACAGCGGGCTAAGGACCCGCAAAGGGAGGTATGCCGATGGTGCTTTTCAAGGCTTGCCCGAGATGCAGGGGAGACATGCACGTCAACAGAGACTTCTACGGCGACTACAGGGAGTGCCTGCAGTGCGGGCTCATGGAGGACATCGTGAGCCCCGAGCGGGCCAGGCTGCTCAAAGAAGCGGGTGTGAAGGCGAGTGGGGTCGAAGCCGCCTGACTGCTGTCACCCATCCCTGACTGTCAGAGAGGGGCTCCCGAGCGGGGGCCCCTCTTTTGGTCTACCTGAGGTTGTCCCAGAAGCGCTGTTCCTTCCAGGGGTCGCCCTCCATGTGGTATCCCCGCTGCTCCCAGAAGCCCGGCGCGTCCCCCGCCATGAACTCTATGCCGTTCACCCACTTCGCGCTCTTCCATCCGTACCGCTTCGGTACGACCAGGCGCATGGGCCCGCCGTGGTCGGGAGCCAGCGGCTCACCGTCGTGCCGGTAGGCGAACAGCACGTCCGAGTCCCGCAGCACGATCAGCTCCACGTTGGTGGTGTAGCCTCCGTAGCAGTGCACCATCACGTGGGTCGCCGCGGGCTTTGGCGTGACCAAGCTCAGGACGTCTCCGAATAGCACGCCCTCCCAGGTGTTCTGAAGGCGGCTCCACTGGGTCACGCAGTGGAACTCCGCGTCGACCGTGGTCTTCTCCAGGCCGGTGAACTGCTCCCAGTCCAGCACGATCTCCTTGTCGACGAGACCGAAGACCCTGAAGCGCCAGTCGTCCAGGCTGATGTGGGGCGTGGGCCCGAACGTCAGGACCGGGAACTTTTCCGTAACGTACTGCCCGGGGGGCGCGTCCACGCCGTCCGGGTTGGGCTTAACTCGGGTAAGTTTGCCAAGCTTCTTCAGCACAGATCACACCTCGATTCTGGGATTCGTGCATGGATGGAGGGGCTGTGGCGGATACGGGTCAAGGGTCGCGCGGATCGCCTGAGCAAGCATGCCGCCCGGCCACGGGCCCTATAAGAATCCTAGCACAGAAGGGCCGGACGGGGCCGGGCAGGGGTTGCCAACTCAGGTAGCGGTCACAGGTCCTCGGGGCGGTAGACGAGCGAGCCGCCGTACACGCCAAGTCTCGTGTTCCCCAGGATGTCCCATGCGTAGTAGACGGTGACGATGCGTCCGTCGTCCATCTGGACGGAGCTGGGGTAGCCGCAGTCCGCGTCCCCCACGTCGCCCACGAGCATGAGCCTGTTGTCCCTGTCCCACGTCCTGCCGTCGTCGCTGCTCAGCATCCCCTGCACGCCGTAAGGAGGCAGGCGGCGGCCGTACGTCAGCAGCAGTCGGCCGTCCTGCAGCCGGATCACGTCGCCGGGGTGCTCGTTGTTGTCCGTGACGCGCACGGGCTCGGTCCAGGTTCGCCCGTTGTCGCTTGAGTCGGTCTGCCACAACCCGGTGCGGTCCTCGCCAGTTCCCCGGAGCATGACCATCAGCCGGCCCCCTCCCAGGTCGCACAGGGCCGGCTCGCCGGTGCCCTCGCCAAGCGTGACGCAGTCCGACCACGTCTGCCCGTGGTCGCTGGACCGGACGAGGAACGAAGCGCCCGCCTGGCGCGGCCGCCCTGACGTGCTGATCGCGTATCCCATCAGCATCTCGCCGCTGTCGAGGGTCAGCATCTTGTTGAATGCGGACGCGTACCGGTGGTCGTCCTCCGGCCCGGTCCTGCCCGCGTAGCTCCACTCCTCGTTCCCCTGGCCATCCACGAGCTCCGCCTCGCTCCACGTCGCGCCGCAGTCCGTCGAACGGGACATCCACATGGCCGTGTAGCCGCCCTTGTCCTTCTCGGGCGTCCAGTTGCCGGCCACGTACCTGTCAGCCCTGATGAAGCAGGCCAGCAGGGTCCCGTCCGCGGCCACGCCGAAGGCCGGATTGCGGTCGTCCGGGCCCACGTCGGAGATGACGGACGCGTGGCTCCAGGACTCTCCCCCGTCGGGCGAGGTGACGAAGACGAGCCGTCCCCGTGCGCCTATGTGGAAGTCGCCGTCCCTCGTCACCACGCCCAGGTGCCCGTTCGGCAGCTTTTGAAGCGCGGGCCAGAACCCTCCCATCGTCGTCATTACGTACCGCTTCACCGCCAGCGGCCGGTACACGGTGCTCGATACGGGGATTTCCCTCTTGAAATACATAGCCGCTCCTTCCTAGTGGAGGCTCCATCGCGTGGCCATCATGCAGGTCTTCTCGCCCTCGTTCTCGACCTGGTAATAGATGGTCAGCAGCTCGCCCGGCTCCATCTCTACAGTGGCCGGGTAGCCCAGGTCGCCGTTCGGCGCGTCGTCGCGCAGCACGATCTCGTTTTCGATGTCCCATGTGACGCCGCCGTCGCGGCTGAGGCAGGCCCGCTCCCCGAAGGGCTCTCTCCTTAACCCGTAGGTCACCAACACGTCGCCGCTCGCCAGCAGGATGAGGTGCGGCGGCCACCCCCAGATCGGCGTGGCGTGGGCGGACGTCCACGTCCTGCCGCCGTCCAGGCTCTCGGACTGGTGCATGTACCACTCGTCGTACCGCTCCTTTGTCGGCTCGTAGCGGATCATCGTCACGATCCGGCCGTCCGGCAGCTCGACCAGATGGGGCTCGTTGAAGTGCCTGGCGTCCGGCAGCTTCTCTTCAGGTATGGGTATGATGCCGGCCAGCTGCCATGAGCGGCCCTCGTCCCTGGACTCCACCGCGGCCACCGTCGGCCTGCCGTCGATTCTCTCGTTGCCGACCATCATCAGCCGGCCGTCCCGGAGCTGTATCGGCCCGTGGGGCGCGGTGACGATGGTGTCGACCTGGGGCTCCCAGGTCCTGCCGCCGTCGGTCGAGCGCCTCGACCAGTGGCCGTGGTATCTGTCCCTGTCCCGTTGCGGGATCTTCTGCCAGTGCCGCACCCAGGACATGTACTCGTCGGGGTACTGCTCCCTGTACCTGGCCGGGTCCGAGTACGACGTGCCGGTAAACCAGGTGATGATTAGGGCGCCCGTGCGCGTGACCAGCAGGCCCGTGTCGCGGTCGTCCAGCGGCGAGCTGTTGACGGTCTCGGGCTCGGTCCACGTCTCGCCGCCGTCACTGCTCCGTATCAGCTGGTTCACTCCGTAGGGACAGACGTGAGTCTCCCGTTCGCCGGAGAACACCACGAGCAGCTCCCCGTCATCCGTACGCCCGATGGTCGGCCAGCCCAGGTAGTTCTCGGGCTGCTTGCATATCACCTTGCTCCAGTGCACCGCCGCTTTCGCTCCGGACATCGGCATCCTCCCGCATGAAGTCGACGATACGGTAGCACGCTGTCCCGTCATGTCAATCGGAGGCACAGATACGGGGCTGGTCGCAAAGTGCGACGGCGGCGAGGGTCGGCGTGCTACAATACGCCCGCCCCTAAGCTGGCTTGGGGGCATGACTTTGTAGTGGGCGATGCGCCCGCACACGATTGAACTGGAGGCAACCCCAACATGGCCCGCACGTTCGTTTCGCGCGAGATATTCCCGGAGTACATAGAGCAGATCAGGAGCCAGACGGACGCGGACATCTGGGAGGACGAGCTACCGCCGCCGCGTGACGTGCTGCTGGAGAAGGTGCGCGGGATCGACGGGCTGCTTTGCCTGTTGACCGACGGGATAGACGCTGAGCTGATGGACGCGGCCGGGCCGCAGCTCAAGGTAATCAGCCAGATTGCCGTCGGATACAACAACATCGACATCGCCGAGGCAACGAGCCGGGGCATCCCGGTCGGATACACGCCCGAGGTGCTGACGCAGACGACGGCCGACGCTACCCTGGCCCTCATGCTGGCGGCGGCGCGGCGCGTTACCGAGAGCGAGCGGGCGGTACGGGCCGGCCAGTGGCGGACCTGGCACCCCCTCCACTTCCTCGGCCAGGACCTCTACGGCGCTACCCTGGGGATCATAGGCATGGGCCGCATCGGTCTGGAGGTCGCCAAGCGCGGCCTTGGGTTCGACATGAAGATTCTCTACTACGACCTCAACCAGCGGAAGGACCTCGAGGCCGAGTACCCAATGACGTACGTCGACCTAGATACGCTGCTGAGGGAGTCGGACTTCGTGTCGCTGCACACCGTGCTCAATGACTCGACCCATCACCTCATCAGCGACGACGCCCTGGCCAAGATGAAGTCCAACGCGGTGCTGGTCAACGCCGCCAGGGGGCCCATCGTAGATCCCGCCGCCCTCTACCGGGCGCTGGTGGACGGCCAGATCGCCGCCGCCGGGCTGGACGTGACCGACCCGGAGCCGATTCCCATGGACGACCCGCTGCTGACCCTGGACAACTGCGTCATAGTGCCCCACATAGCGAGCGCCAGCGTCGCAACGCGCCGCGAGATGTCGCGGATTTCGGCCACCAACCTGCTGAATGGGATCAAGGGCGAGAGGCTGCTGACCTGCGTCAACCCCGAGTTGTATGAGGGGTAGGCGGCCCTAGCTCACCCAGGGGATGAATTCGCGCCACTCGTCCAGTATCGGGCGGTGGCGGAACAGGGCGTATGGCTCCGGCTTGGGCGCGGAAGGCTTCCGGCGCAGTCGCATGCGCGCCTCCGAGGGCGTTAGCCCCGCCTTCCTGTGGTTGCACTGCACGCAGGCGCTGACCACGTTGTCCCACTCGTGGGCGCCGCCCCGCGACCGGGGGACTATGTGGTCCAGCGTCAGGGTCTTGCCCTTTGCGCCGCAGTACTGGCACACGAAGCCGTCCCTGTAGAAGATTGCGCGCCGGGAGAGCCGCCGGCGGATAATGGGCTGCTTCACCATGTAGACCAGGCGTATCACCGACGGGACGGCAAAGCTGGCCGAGACCGTGCGAATGTCGCCGCGCCCGTTCGACATCAGCTCCGCCTTCCCCAGTCCCACCAGTACCATGGCGCGGCGCACGTTGCATATGTTCAGGGGCTGGTAGTTCTGGTTCAGGACCAGTACCGGCGCTTGGATCATGGTAGTCATTGCTGCTGGGTTCGATCTATCTCCGACTGAAGACTTGATACCGCCTGCCTGAAGCTCGGCGGAACATAGCCCAGGGCGTTGCCGGGCAGCAGGTCGAACACTTCCAAGTGTACCGAAACGAGCTGGGAGCCGACCAGTGTGCCCTCGAGGCTCTCGACCGCTCCCTCGACTTGCTCGAATGCGACACCGGCGACATCGTCGTCGTAGGCTGTCCCGTACGCGAGCGCGGCCAGTCCGAGGACCGCGGCGCTGGTCAGCCCAACACCTATGAGGAACCCGAGGAGCAGCCCTCCCCCCCGGTCCACAGCGCTGGACAGGCCCATAGTTGCCAGCTTCAGCACGAACGCCATCTTGGACAGCAGCCGAGCGATCAGAAGAAACGCGACGATGATGACGGCGTAGGTGGCGACGGTCAGAATCGTCTCGTTCTGTATCGTGCTGTCCAGCACGTCGCCGATGTCGCCTTCCAATGAGACCAGGCCGCTCAGGAAGTCGCCGACGCCGCCACTCAACCGTCCCGCTACGAATCCGCCGACGTAGACCGCGGCGGCTACAAGGACGGCTTTGATCAGGCCCAACCTGAGGCCGACGGCGGCGCACACCGCCAGCGTGCCAAGCAGAACGATATCGAGCCAGTTCATACTCGTAGTCGAGGCTGAGGTCCGCTGGTGAAGTCGGGCGCCGGGGTTCGTCCTACGAGCCCTCGGGCGCGCCTGCCGAACGGCTCCGCCGGGTCTGAGTGTAACACAGGTGTCCCCACCGGAATTGCTTTGAAGACACCGCCCGGCCACCCCACCATGTCGTCCTGAGGAGTCCCGACGAAGGACCTGGGGCAGGGTCTAAACTAATGCCAGACGACGCCACTTGCATCCCTTATGTGGCCTTCGCAAGGCCACTGTGATTCAGCGGGACGGCATGTCTCAATCTCAGTCTGGATGGAAGGCTGGGTCCCTGGGAGCGGAGCTACTCCAGGTCTGTCTTGGGGCGTTCCTTGGTAGGATCGACGAACGGCACACGCACCACCTCGGCGTCCACGATGCCATCTTTGGGCAGCTGGACCTTGACGCGGGTGCCTCTTTTCCAATGAGATCGAGGCATGACGGCCAGCGCTATGTTTGACCCCTGGGTCGGCGACCAGAACGCGCTGGTGACATACCCCACGTCGTCGCCCGAGCCGTCGTCCTTGACGAGGTAGAAGCTCTCGTTGTACCAGACGATAGGTTCGCCGCCGACCCTCAGACCGACGAGGCGCTGTTGGACTCCTTCTTCCTTGATCCTGGTCAGGGCCTGCTTTCCTATGAAGTCGTCTTTGTCCAGGTCCACCTGCCAGCCGAGCCGGACTTCGAACGGGTTGTTCTCGATATCCAGGTCCTGGCCGTAGGACAGAATTCCCGCCTCGAGTCGACGGATGTGGCTGGGGGCGATGACACCAAGGTTGAACTCCTCGCCCTGCTCCAGGATGTGGGGCCAGATGTAGTCCGCCTTGAGCATCGCGTCGTGCAGGTAGATCTCGAATCCGACCTCGGCGGAAAAGCCCGTGCGCGAAATCGTGACTGAATGGCCGTTCAGGGTGTCGTGGATCAGGCCGTAGTAGGGGATCTCCCTGATGTGGGGGCCGAACATCTTCTCCATCAGTAACGCCGATTTGGGCCCCTGTATCTGTACGGGAGAGACGTCGATCTCATGGATGTCGACGTCGAATCTTCCTGAGGAGTTTACCCCCTGCGCCCAGAGGAGGAGGTCGGAGTCCGAGATGCTGAGCCAGAACTCGTCGTCGGCCACTCGAAGCAGCACAGGGTCGTTGATGACGCCGCCGTACTGATTGCAGAGGATCACGTAGCGGGCCTGCATCGTCGGGATGAGGGTGTGGACGTCGCGGGTGATCAGCATGTTCACGAAGTCCGCGGCGTCGGGGCCCTTGACCTGGATCTGGCGCTCGACTGCCACGTCCCACATGCTGACGTGCTTGGTCAGGTACTCGTACTCGGCCATCAAACCCCCGTCCTCGGGCTTGATGTACGCCCTGGGGTGGTACATGTGGTTGTAGGTCGTGTACGCCCAGCAGCCGGCGGCCTTCGACAGGTGCCACCAGGGGGACTTCCTGACACGAGTCGAGATCAGCATCCTGGCGTCGCTGTTGCCGCTCTGCCTAAGGTTGATCGGCAGTCGGCGCCGCTTGAGCCCGTCCATCACTAGGGTTTCTCGACTCATCCGTCCCGTCCCTCCTTGCGGCTCTCGCTGCGGAATGCCTCATGGGCTTGGCCACTCGATCTCTCAGCCGCCAAGTTTTCGCGGAGTATACTCCCGATCCGTTGGCGTGACAACGAATCTCATGGTGGTTGTTACCTACCTTGACACTCTTTCGTACGCGTTGCTAGCATGGCTGAGGAACGCCGATGGGTTCCGCTCACTCATGACAATGGACAGACAGGCTGCCGTTATCCTGGCCGCCGGACGCGGCAACCGGATGAGGTCCGGGCTGCCCAAGCCCCTGCACCGTGTTTGCGGCAAGGAGATGGTGGCCCTCGTGGCCGACACGGCCCGAGCCGCAGGACTCGACCGCGTCGTCCTCGTAGTCGCTCCAGGCTCAGACGCCCTGAAGGACCTGCTTGGCAATAGCGTCACCTATGTGGAGCAGGCCGAGCCACTGGGTACGGGCCACGCCCTGCTCCAGGCGCGAGACTGCCTGGAAGGTGTCGAAGAGCTCACCGTGATGACTGCCGACTCGCCTCTCGTCCGGCCCGAGTCGCTCGAGCTGGTGGCGACCGAGCACCGCGAAACCAAGGCTTCGCTAACTCTCTTGACCGCCATGCTGGACGACCCCGGCGACCTGGGACGGATCGTAAGGAACGGCAACGGCGTCAGCGCCATCGTCGAGCACGAATCGGCCGACCCCGAGACCCTGGCGATTCACGAGGTCAACAGCGGCGTATACCGGATGCGCGCGTCGTGGGTCTGGCCCGCATTGGACGCTGTCGCACCCTCGGAAAGTGGCGAAGTATTGCTGACCGACCTGGTAGCCTCGGCGGTCGAGTCAGGAGGCCGGGTGTCGGCCGTGGTTGGGGAGGCTTCGGAAGTGATGGGAGTGAACAACCGAGTTCAGCTAGCGGAGGCCGAGGCTGTGATGCGCCAGCGTCTGCGCGAGAGCTGGATGCTACGCGGGGTCTCGATGCCGCACCCGGAGTCGGTCTACATCGACGCGGAGGTCGAGATCGGTGAGGACACGGTGATCCTGCCCAACACCCACGTAACCGGGCGATCGCGAATCGGACGCCGGTGTAAAATAGGTCCCAACACCGTGGTTGAGAACTCGACGATCGGGGACGACTGCGAGGTCCAGTCCTCCGTTGTAGCCGGCGCGGAGCTCGAAGACTACGTCGAGGTAGGACCCTTCAGCAACCTGCGGGAGGGTACCCGCGTCGAGACTCGTGCCAAAGTGGGGACATCAGTGGAAGTGAAGGGGAGTCGCATAGGCAGCGAAACGCGGGTCCATCACTTCAGTTATATTGGAGACGCCGACCTGGGCTCCCAGGTCAATGTAGGAGCGGGCACGGTTACGTGCAACTTCGATGGGACTGAGAAGCACAGGACGAGAATCGGCGATGGGGCGTTCATCGGCTCGGGCACGATGCTGGTCGCCCCGGTCGACGTGGGGGCGAAAGCACGGACGGGCGCAGGTGCGGTGGTGACGCGAGACGTGCCGGAGGGGGCGCTGTTCATGGGAGTTCCGGCCCGTGCAAGTGACTTGAAGAGACACTAATTGGAGAGCGACAGTACGTTACCCTGGGTGGCCCTGGCCATCTCGGGGATAGGATTCTTCCTGGCATCCTTTGCCAAATCGAGCATCGCCTCGGTGAGACGAGAGCGCGTCCAGTGGCTTGTCGTCCACGAGGTGCCAGGGGCCGTCGCTCTCGAGGCGCTCCGCTCGACTCCACTGGGGCCTTCGGGCTCGGTGGCACTCCTGAAGTACGTTGCGCTCGGCGCAACCATCGTATCTGGCGTAGCCCTCGCGATAGCCCTCGGTGGCAGCTGGGCGCTTGCATACCTCGCGGGCGCCGTGGCCCTCGTCGCGATAGGCATCGTGCACGTCGCCGCCGCGGGGCTGGCCAGGCTCTACGGCGAGCGGGCGGCCCTCAAGCTGGCCAGGCCGGTCCGGTTGATGGCGAACTTGCTTGCCCCGCTGCTCACTCTTGAAGAGAGGGCTGTGCGGAGCCTGACGAGCCCCCTTGGCGAGGAGATCCCGCCGCCAGCCAATGGACCGGCCGAGGGCCTCGGGATCGACGAAGACGAGGAGACCCTCGACGAGCACGAGGCGCGAATGATTCGGGGGGTCGTGGACCTGGACCGCACCATAGCCCGCGAAGTCATGGTGCCCAGGGTGGACATGGTTACCGTCCAGCTCGGCGCGCCCATGCCGGAAGTCGTGCGGACGATGATGGAATCGGGTCACAGCCGCATCCCCGTTACCGGCGGGGACACGGACCATATCGAGGGCATCGTCCATTCCAGGGAGATTCTTGGGCTGCTGGGCGATGGGAACGGGACACAGAACACCCTGACTATGGACATGGTGCGGCAGGCGCTATTCATCCCGGAGTACAAGACGCTGGAGGAGCTGCTTACCGAGTTTCAGGAGACCCAGCGCCACATCGCCATCGTGGTGGACGAGTACGGGGGCGTGTCCGGGCTGGTAACGATCGAGGACCTGCTCGAGGAGATCGTCGGAGAGATCACCGACGAGTTCGACGTTGCGGAGCCGGGGTTCGAACAGGTAGGCGAGAACGAGTTCACGTTCGACGCCCGCATCGGCATCGACCAAGCCGGCGAGGTGCTCTCGACCGAGCTCGTGGGCGATGGCTTCGACACCCTGGGAGGGTTCGTGTACCAGAGGCTGGGTAGGATAGCACGGACCGGCGACCTGGTCGCCCACGACGGTCTGACGATCGAAGTCCTTTCCACGGCGGGCAGGAGGGTCAAGCGCCTGCGGGTCAAGAAGATCCCGGAGACCCAAGGGTCGTCGACGTGACCCTGCGGCGCATGCTGCGAGGCATGCGCCGGTTTGGCTGGGCAGCGTTATGCCCGCCCGCGGGCCGTCCGGGCATGGTCAGCTTCAGCGAAGCTACGTGTAATGCGTTCGGCCTGAGCTTGTCGAAGGCCAGTGCTCACCGTCGCAACCATGATGTAGAGCAGTAACTTGAAAGCCCGCCCGTGTGGGGCTGAGCCCCCTATCCGCTAGAATCGGCACATGTACCGCCTGAGCGTCATCGTCTACGCGGCCTTCCTGCTGTTCGCGGCCTCGTGCGGTGATGGTTCCCCGGCGTTGCCCACCCCAAGCCACGAGCCTGCCCCGGAAGCCGGCGGCTTGGTGGATGCTGCCACATTGGACGGGAAGGTCATGTTCGAGTACAGGGGCGGCTACGGCTGCCCCGCCGACGAGGCCGGTCTGTCCGGCTGGCTCGGCTGGTTCGAGGGCGACTCCGCCGACACCGAACACGCGGCAGTTGCGTATCTGCCCGAGGTGTCCGACTTGGCGGACGGCGAGCTGTGTCACACGGACATGATGCTGCTGGACGGAGACAGGGTGCGCCTCTTCTCCAGCGCCAACCGCCGGACCGTCGATCGTCACTTCGAGTGGATGGTGTCCCATGGGCTGGACGGCGTGTTCCTGAGGCGTGCTGTCGGGGACCCGGGAGATGGCGCGGCTGTGGACTTCCACAACCGGGTGGCTGGAAACGTCAGAGCCGGAGCGGAGGCCCACGGCCGTGTCTTCGCAATCATCTACGACCTGGGCCGATCTTCTGCCGAAAGCGTGATCGGCGACTGGCGCTACGTCGTCGATGAGCTCGGGTTGGTGGGCAGCGACCGGTACTTGCATCACGGCGGCAACCCCGTTCTGGGCATCGACGCGTCGGAGTTCGCCCAGGACCCCGCCGGGCCCGCGTACCTGCTCGAGCTGGCGACGGAACTTCGGAGGCAGTCCGCAGGGGCGCAGGAGTTCGCGCTCTTTGCGGTAGTGCCCGCACACTGGCGAACGCAAGCAGGTGGGTCGTGGGGCGATCTGCTCCAGGCCGTCGAATACATCAGCCCCTGGAGTGTGGGTGAGGCCGGGAACCAGGTTGAAGGCGCTGGCGTCACCGCCCTCACATCCGGCGCTGTGGAAGCTGCCGCTGCAGGCGTGGGCTACGCCCCTGTGGTCTGGCCCGGCGTCTCAGGGGGCGAAGGCTCTGGTCTGAATGCAGTCCCGCGCGACGGTGGAGACTTCTACTGGAGGCAGGTGTTCGAAGCGGTGTCGGCGGGCTCGAACGCCCTGTACGTCGTGTCGTTCGACGGGATGGACGACGGGACGGCGATGTTCAAGCTCGTCCCGCGCATTGGAGGCCTGCCGGTAGGGGGCAACTTCCTGTCCCTGGACGTGGACGGGTACGACCTGCCGAGCGACTGGTTCCTGCGACTGGGCGGCGAGTCGGGCAGGCTGCTGCGGCGCGAGATACCCCTGTCGTCGGCACTGCCAAACATACCCGCCAAGCTTCCCGACGCTGCCCGGAACCGCGTCGAGATGACATTCAGCACCACGTCGGATAGGGCATCGGTCGAAATCTCGACCCTTGGCAACATCCTGACAGTGGCGCTGGACGGCACGACAGGTGGGCCGACGGAATACGGGGCGTCGATCGACGGTATGGTCCTCAGCCAGGCGAGGGGCGACGCGGAGGGCGGTCGCAGGATTAGCATGAAGGTCGAGTACACGGTCGACGAGGCGGCCCTTCGCGGTCCCATGGAGCTGAGGCTGGAGAAGGGATCGCTGGGAAGCAGTGATCTGAGGGTCGTCCGGCTGACTCCACGCGGAGCCTGGGTGTTGAGGGAGGTCAGCCATCGCGATACGCCGAACTTGCCGGAGGGGGAGCCGCTGACGGTGGTGATCCCGTGGGTGGGTGAGTAGCCGGCCCTCAGCCCGCCCCTCTCACCTCCTCGGCGAAGCGGCGTATCTTGGCGGCGTCCTTCACGCCGTCGGTCTCGACGCCGCTGGACACGTCGACGACCCGCGGAGCCACCTCCGCTATGGCGCGGGCCACGTTGTCCGGTGTCAGCCCGCCGGCGAGGATGAGACCGTACCGCGAGGCGAGCTCGCGAGCCACGCGCCAGTCGAAGGTGTGGCCCGTCCCTCCAAGATGACCTCGCTGGTACTTGTCGAGCATAGGCGTGTAGCCGGAGCCAACTACCTCCTCTATCTGCCCCGCAGCCGCCTCGATCGCGGCCTCCGTTGGAACGTCGTCGCGTATTTTGACCTGCCGTATGATGGGCACGCAGACTTGTATCCAGTACTCCCGCCGCTCGTCGCCGCAGAGCTGCGCTAGATCGAGGCCGCAGAGCTTCACGATGTCATTGACCTCGTCGACGGGCTGGTTGGCGAACAGGCCCACGAGTTGTGGCACCCGCTCCAGCCCATCTCGAAGGCGCTCGACGATCTCCCCGGCCTGCTCCGTAGTTATGCGCCGCCGCACCCCCGGCACAAAATTCAGGCCCAGGAAGTCGGCGCCGGCGTTGGCCGCGGCCAGCGCGTTGTCCGCGTCGCGCAGGCCGCAAATCTTGAACTTGGTCACACCAGCTCCCTAAGCCGCGCGCCAGGGTCGTCCGACGTGACAAGTGCCTCGCCTACGAGTATGGCGTGCGCCCCCGCCCGCGCCACCCGCGCCACGTCCTCCCTGGAGCTTATGCCGCTCTCGCTGACCACGATGCGGTCCGGCGGCAGCTTCGGAGCGAGGCGTTCAGTGACCGAAAGGTCGGTGACGAACGTGTGCAGGTCCCGGTTGTTGATTCCCACGATCTCCGCGCCCGATTCGACGGCCGCTTCGAGCTCCCCCTCCGTGTGCACCTCGACGAGGCATTGCATCCAGAGCTGCCTGGCGGCGTCCGTGAGCTCGGACATCAGGGCCGGAGGGAGCATGGCTACGATCAGCAGTACGGCATCGGCGCCGTGGGCCCGGGCCTCTACAACCTGGTACGGGTCGAACAGGAAGTCCTTACGCAGCACCGGCACCTGCCGCGGCCGCACCGCGCCGTGCACCGACGCCATGTCTTCGAGACTGCCCTGGAAGAAGGGCCCGTTGGTAAGGACGGATATCGCCGCCGCCCCGTTGTCGGCGTACGTCGACGCAAGCGCGGGGGCGTCGATGTCGTCGCGAAGGACGCCCTTCGAGGGCGTGGCGCGCTTGACCTCGGCAATAACCCTGGTATCCGTGCCCATCAGCGAGCCTGCGAGGTTGAGCGGCGGATGTCCGGCGTCCCTGGCGCGCCGCTCGAGCTCGCCGACTGACGCCGCGGCTTTGCGGCGCTCTAGGTCCTTGCGCTCCACGTCGACGATTTTCTTCAGTATGTCGGGTGTGTCGGCTTGCAATGGCTTAGGTGTATCCCAGTGTGAGGATGTCGAGTCCCCGTTGTCTCGAAGACTCTACTCGTAGCGCCATGGTTGCGGGAACCCGGCTGTCCTGTCGAAGCGCTATAGGGGATATGGTAGCGCCGACGTTCGCCCTGAATCAACGCCGGAGCCGGCCATGCTGTTGCAGAGCGAGCTGAGCTGCACGTGAAACTCGAGCCGCCTCGCCGGCGTCCACCACTCGAGAAACTTGTCGTGTGAGTAGCTGCCCAGCCACCGCTCGAAGGCTGCCAGATGGGCGAAGACTTCCCTCGTCCCCTCATCCTTCGACCTGTCGCGCCAGCGCAGCATCAGCGAGCAGGCGGCATGGTGATCGTTTATCTCCCCCAGCCGTCTCTGGAGGTCCACAAGCACCGGCATCACGTTCCCCAGGGGCGAGTCGGGTGCGCCTCCGACCACCTCCAGGGAATACCGGACCCGCTTCTCGGCAATCCTCATCCTGTGCAGGGCTCTAGTGTCGGTCAGGTCGTCGAATGAGCGGTCAGCGAATCGCCGGAGAGCCGGGATGAGGGCGCCGCCGGCCCAGTCGCTGAGCAGCGGTTCGGGGCCATCGCCGCGCCACGCCACCTGCTTCAACAGGGACCGCGAGTGCCGGCCAAGCCACTTCTGCTTCCTGGCCTTCCTGTAGGAGCTTCGGATTGGTTTCTGGGCCTTCGCCCGTTGGACTCGTATGCGGTCGATCGCAACCGCGAGCTGGGGGGTTGCGCCCCCGGCAGCCGCAAGGCGGGAGAGCCTCACTTCGATGACGTCCAGGTCTCTCGCGGGACCTGCGGCCCTGCGAATGCGGTTCAGGCGTGACTCCATCTCTCTGGAGGCGGCCCGCGGCAGCCACGGTTCGAAGAGCCCCAGGGTCGCCGCGGCCCGGCGAGAGGCCACACGGAGGTCGTGAACGTACTCGACGTCCCTCTCGGGGTGCTTGGCCGCCAGAGGCAGGAGCCTGGCAACCCTCTTCAGCCGCCGTTCGACCGCGCGCGAGGCGATAAGTCCGACAGGCTGGCCCCAGCCCCCGCCGTATTCGTTCGGCGTGTCCTTGGTCATGCCAGGCTCACCATCTGCTTCGGCGTCATCGACCACTCGATCCAGCCGCATCGTCCGTACCTGGGCGCCGGAATACGCAGCTTGCAGAGGGCTCCCTTCCTGAGCCGCACCACCGGCTCGGGATCGCCTGTCGTCAGGACGGAAACAAGGCTGCTGAGATAAGGCTCGTGGCCCACGACCATCACGTCGCCTGTCGACGAGTATCCGGTGGCGAGGTTGCTGATTAGCTGCGACGGGCTTCCGCCCGGGGCAAGGGAGTTCGATGTCACCAGCCCGCCGGTCATCCGCAGGCCTTCATGGACTATCTCGGCCGTCTGGAGAGCCCGCACAAGGGGGCTGGTCACTACGACGTCGATGGAGATCCCCAGTGATCTGAGCCCCCTGACCTGCCGCGCCATCCTCCGCTTGCCCCTGTCGGTCAGCGGGCGCTCGTCGTCAGTCGTGTATTCCGTGCTGCTGCGGTCCCCCGCCAGGCCGTGCCTGAGCACGTACAGGTCCATGACTTTTGGTCCTCGCTGGGCCGCTCCTGTGGGCGCCCCGTCGCTGCAATTTCTGGCCAGACTTCGTGGCAGTCTATGTCGGGACGATTCGGCTGTCAACGAGGCGAGACGGAGGTCTGGTCTTTGTCTTAGTACAAGTCAAGAATATGGTATAATCGTACGTGCGTTGCACAGTACCGCCAGCGGCCGGTTTGACCTCTAACGGGAGGCTACATGGTAAACAAAACCGAATACGGTTTCATCATGCCGATGAGGCTCGAAGAGGAGATGCGCACGTCCTACATGGACTACGCCATGAGCGTCATCGTCTCCCGGGCCCTGCCGGATGTCCGTGACGGGCTGAAGCCTGTGCAACGCAGGATTCTCTATGCCATGCAGGAGCTGGGCATGAGGTCCAACTCCTCCTACAAGAAGAGCGCCAGGCTCGTTGGCGAGGTGCTCGGCAAGTACCACCCTCACGGTGAGGCCGCCGTGTACGACGCCATGGTCCGCATGGCCCAGGACTTCTCCATGCGCGTCCAGCTCGTAGACGGGCAGGGGAACTTCGGAAGCATAGACAACGACCCGCCCGCGGCGATGCGCTACACCGAGGCACGCCTCAGCTCGCCGGCGGAAGAGATGCTGGCGAACCTGGACGAGGAGACGGTCGACTTCGTCGACAACTTCGACGCGAGCCTGCAGGAGCCGGTACTCCTGCCCTCCAGGCTTCCCAACCTGCTGCTCAACGGGGCATCCGGCATCGCGGTGGGCATGGCAACGAATATCCCCCCTCACAATCTCTCTGAGTTGTGCGACGCCGTATACCTGCTGCTCAGGAACCCCGATCCGACGGTTCCCGAGCTCATGCGGCGTGTCCACGGGCCGGACTTCCCAACAGGCGCGACGATCATGGGCCGTGAAGGCATCCGCGAGGCGTATGAGACCGGCCGGGGCCAGATAGTCGTGCGGGCAACTGCCACCATCGAGCCCATGAAACGGTCGGGCCGGTACCAAATCATCGTCACCGAGCTCCCATACCAGGTGAACAAGGCCACGCTGATCGAGAAGATCGCAGGGCTGGTCAAGAGCAAGCGGCTGGAGGGCATATCCGAGATCCGAGACGAGTCGGACCGCCGTGGCATGCGGATCGTGATGGAGCTGCGTTCGGGCGCTCAGGGCTTGGTGATACTCAACAAGCTCTACAAGCTGACCGCGATGCAGAGCACTTTCTCCGCCAACATGCTCGCACTGGTCGACGGCACTCCCAGGGTGATTACCCTGCGCGATGCCCTCATGGAGTACATAGACTTCCGCCGGGTGGTAATACGGCGCAGGGCGCAGTTCCAGCTGCGAAAAGCCCAGGAGCGGTCCCACATACTGGAGGGCCTGAGGGTCGCGCTCGCGAACCTCGACGCGGTTATCGCGCTCATCAGGAGCGCGCCCGACGCCGAGACGGCCAAGACCCAGCTCATGGAGTGGTACGACCTGTCGGATCTCCAGGCTCAGGCCATACTGGACATGCAGCTGAGGCGGATCGCCGCATTGGAGCGCGAGAAGATCGAGAACGAGTATAGAGAGCTCCAGGCCACGATCAAGGGCCTGGAGGAGCTGCTGGAGGACCCCGAGAAGGTCGACGCCGAAATCAAGAAAGAGACTATGGCGCTCAAGAAGAAGCACGGAAGCGAGCGCCGCACGGAGATCGGCGAGGACGCCAGGGACTTCAGGCGCGAGGACCTCGAGCCCCACGAGCAGATCGTCATAACCCTGAGCCAGGGCGGATACGTCAAGCGCATCCCGGCGAGCACGTACCGCAACCAGCACAGGGGCGGCAAGGGCGTCGTCAGCATGACGACCCGCGAGGACGATCCCGTCGAGCACATCCTGGTCTGCGACACCCACGACACGCTGCTCTTCTTCACGAACACGGGGCGCGTGCTGCCGCTCAAGTCGTACGAGCTCAGGCCCGACACGTCGAGGAACTCGCGCGGCGTGCCGGTTGTGAACGTCATACCCCTGACCGACACCGAGCACGTCAATGCGGTAGTAGCGGTCCCGAACCTCGGCGTGGAGGGACGCTTCCTGGTCCTCGCTACGAGGAAGGGGCTGGTCAAGCGGGTCACGGTCGATCAGATCGCCAACGTGCGTCGCGCCGGCCTGATCATCATGAACCTTCGGGATAGAGACGAGCTCGTGACGGCGCGCCTCGCGACCGAGGAAGACGACGTGATGATGGTCACCCGGCAGGGACAATCCATCCGGTTCGCGATCACGGAGGTCACACCGCGCCAGAGGGCGGCCGGCGGCGTGAAGGGCATGGAGCTGCGCGACAGGGACGTCGTAATAGCGATGGACGTAGTCGTACCGAACAGCAAGCTGCTGGTGATCAGCAGGAAGGGCTATGGAAAGCTGACAGATCTCAACCGGTACCGTCCACAGGGCCGGGGCGGCCAGGGCGTCAAGACGCTGAAAGTGACCAGGAAGACAGGACAGGTCGCCGCCGCGCAGGTCATTACCGAGAGCGATGAGCTCTACGTGGTCTCCTCGAAGGCCAAGGTGCTGAGGACGAACCTATCCGAGATCCGCAGCACGGGCAGGTCCGCGCAGGGCGTCACGATATTCAAGCTGGAACAGGGCGACTCTGTGGCCTCCATAGCCTGCGTGGGCGAGCTGGAGATACCCGAGTCCGCGACGGGCGAGGTCAAGGTCTCCGCCAACGGGAAGCGCAACGGCAGCATCCCGCCCAAGAAGTAGGGCGCCTCTCTACCATCCCGTCCAACGTCGACTGGATTGCATGGAGAGCTGTCCTTCGACACGCGAGAGGCGAACCATACTTCCGCTTGGGTCGCGGCTTTTCCAGGGTCTCTGGGCAGGCCGAAGGGCCGCCCGCGCTGATTGGCTCCGAGCCGTGCTACCTGTGTCCGGCAGCCGCTGTCGCCAGGGCCTTCTGGACGGCTCCTGGAGACATCGGCAGGCTGTTCATCCTGACGCCGGCGGCGCTGTGGATAGCGTTGGCTAAAGCCGCCGGCGGGGGGACGATATTGGCCTCGCCCACACCCCTTACCCCGAACGGATGGAGGGCGCTGGGCACCTCCACCAGGACCGTCTCGATCATGGGAAGGTCGTACGAGGTGGGCATCCGGTAGTCGAGCAGGGAGGCGTTCAGCATCCGCCCGTCCTCGCTCATGAAGTACTCCTCGTTGAGCGCCCAGCCGACGCCCTGGGCCGTGCCGCCCTGGATCTGGCCCTCCACGTAGCTCGGGTGGATGGCCTTGCCCACGTCCTGCAGCGCGGTGTAGCGGAGGATGTCGACCTTGCCCGTCTCAGGGTCGACCTCGACGTCCACGATGTTCGCGGCATAGGAGCCGTGCATCCCGCCTGGGTTGATGTTGGCCCGGCCGACGACGGGCCCACCCGTATCCGGCAGGAGAGGGGCTATCTCCCCGAACCCCATTTTGAGCTCGGGGTCCGACCTGTGCTGCAGCACGCCGTCCACGTACTCGACGTCGTCCGGCGAAGCCTCCCACAGCAGGGCCGCCCGCTCGACGAGCTGGCGGATGATGTCGTTGGCGGCGTCGTGGGCTGCCCACCCCGACTTGTACGCAACCCCGCTTCCTCCCGTGTTCGACGTGTAGCCGATGGTGTCCGTGTCGGCCACCTGGGGGATGATGTCCTCGACCGGGAGGCCAAGCACCTCCGCAAGCTGCTGGGCGACGGCGGTCCGGCTGCCTCCTACGTCCACGGACCCCTCCACAAGGCTCACCCGCCCATCGTCCAGGACGTTCGCGACCACGCAGGCCATACCGGTGTTGTTGCGGCAGAACCCCATGGCGATGCCGCGCCCTCTCAGCTTCCCTTCGGCCGCGGCCCCAAGCGGGGCGGAGTAGTGCGGGTGCTCCCTGACCGCCTCCATCACCTCCTCGGCGCCGATGCGGACATTCATCACCCCATCCGCCCGCCTGGTGCCCTCCACGGCGGCGTTTAGCAGGCGCAGCTCCACGGGGTCGAATCCCAGCCGCTCGGCCAGCTCGTCGATCACCGTCTCGACCGCGAACACGGCAACGGTTGCACCCGGCGCCCTGTATGCCGAGGTCTTGGGCTTATTGTCCACGACGTCGTATCCGTCGATCTGTACGTTCTCGAGGGCGTAGGGGGCGAACACGGCGGCCGCGGCGGCTGCCACCGGAGCGCCGGGGTATGCCCCGGCCTCGTACGCGTAGTGTGCGTGGGCCGCGGTCATGCGGCCCTCGCGCGTCGCTCCCATCTTCACCCGCACGTAGCTGCCGGCCGCCGGGCCCGTTGACTCCAGCACCTCGGCCCGGGTCATCCACATCTTCACGGGGCGGCCGCTCTTCCGGCTCAGCACCGCGGCGACGGGCTCCAGGTAGGCGTTGAGCTTCCCGCCAAACCCGCCGCCGATCTCCATGGGGATGACCTTCACCGCCGACTCGGGCAAACCCAGGATCCTGGCAACGTTGTCTCGCATGCCGAAGTGTCCCTGGCTGCTGCACCAGATGGTCAGCCTGCCGTCGGCAGACCAGGAGGCCGTCGCGTTCTGCGGCTCGATGTATCCCTGGTGGACGGTCTGCGTCCGGTACTCCCGCTCTATGGTGACGTCAGCGGACGCAAACCCGCCGTCCAGGTCGCCGAACTTGTGCTGTTCGTGCCCGGCGACATTCGGCGTCTCTGAGCCGTCCGACGCCCAGTCTTCGTGCAGCCACGGGGCGTCAGGTTTCATTGCGTCCTCGACGTTGGTGACGGCCGGGAGCGGCTCGTAGTCCACGTCGATGAGCGCCAGGGCCTCCTCGGCTGCGTGAAGGCTGCCGGCGGCGACTGCGGCGACTGCGTGGCCCTTGTACAGGACCTTGCTGCTGGCCAGGACGTTGTCCGTCTGCGTCGCTCCCAGCACGACCTCCCTGCCGATGCTGCCCACCTCCGCGCCCAGGTCCGCCGCCGTGGCCACGGCACGGACGTCCGGGTGCGCCTCGGCGCGGCTGGTGTCGACCGACCTGATGACGGCGTGGGCGTGAGGGCTCCGGAGCACCTTGCCGTACAGCATTCCCGGCAGGCGGACGTCCGACCCATACTGGGCTTCCCCGGTCACCTTGGGAACGCCATCGTGCCGCACGGGCCTGGTGCCTATCACCTTGTATGTCTTCGTACTGTCGGCGGTGGTCGTCATGTTCTCTCCTGCCTTTGCTAGTCGGGTACCGAGGCCCACGTTTCGGGAACGTCGATGGCCTGCCAGCGGTCCAGGGGCCAGAAGCTGACCCATGCCCTCCCGATGATTCTGCTCTCGGACACCGGTCCCCAGTCCCGCGAGTCGTTGCTTGCGCGGCGGTTGTCACCCAGGACGAAGTACGATCCCTCCGGCACGGTGTTCTTCGGGTAGCTCCCCGTGCTCTCATGGGTTATGTAGGGCTCGTTCAGCTCGATGTCGTTGACTATGACCTGGCCCCGCTTGATCTCAACGGTGTCCCCAGGGAGTCCGATGACCCTCTTGACGAAGTCCCTCTCCATGTCCCTGGGGAACTCGAAGATTATCACCTCGCCGCGGCGCGGGGAGCGAAAGAGGTACGGGTCCTGCGGCTCCGGGAAGAACGGAATCAGGTCGATCGGCGGACGGGCGTAGATGAGCTTGTTTACGACGACGTATTCGCCCTCTTCCAGGTTCGGCGACATGCTCGAGCCTTCCACGCGGTAGTTCCCGATGCTCAGGTGGAATCCCAGGAAGATGAGGAGGGCGAGGATGACGGTCTCGAACAGCTCTCGGATGACGGCTCTCATCGTTCTTCCGCCGCGGGCTGACGCTTACCGCCTTTCAGCCCGGTAAAGCGCATTGCCGAGGAGCGAGCCTGGCTCGGGCCGCAGACTACTGTACCGTGATGACTGCCCACATCTGTACGGGGTGGATCAGGCAGGCGTACCGGTACTCGCCCGGCTCGTTGAATTGGAAGACGAATGAGTCGCCGGCTTGAAGGTGGGTATCGAAGATCTTGGTCACGCCGCCCACAGTCGGTGTGTGCGAAACAGTGTGCGCCAGGTTCGAGTTGTTGGTCCACCTGATGAAATCGCCCGCGCCTATGGAAGCTTCCGAGTGGGACATTGGCGAGCTCTCGATGACGAGGTCCACCACGTTCGCTCCCGCCGGTATCGGCACCTCCGTCGGACTGGGCGTCGGGGTGGGCTTTTCGTTTGTGAAGCCGCAGGCCAAAGTGAAGAGCGCGATCAGCGCCACAGCGATTACGAGAACTCTGGACATCTAGGTCTCCCCTGGCGCACCTGCGCTCTGTAGCTCGCGCCGGGTACTACGTCGGGTTCCGGGCGCGAGAGGAAGTTTAACATTGGGCGCTTCGAAGGGTCAATGTGAGCGCGGACGCAGACCCAAGGCCATGAGCAGTGCCGTGGCATGGCTGATAGACTCTCCCGCAGTGCACCCGCAGAGGCCTTGGGAGGTGAGAGATGCACCTGGCTCGATTCTTATGGCGAGACCGCGTCCTTTGGGGGGCGATCGACGGAGAGGATGTGCGGAAGATCAATGGCGGCCTGTACGGGGACGCCCGTCTCGGGTCCTACCTGGGACCGCTCTCGAAAGCCCGGCTTCTGGCGCCCCTGGAGCCAACCAACAAGGTCATCGGCATAGCCGCTAACTACGGCGAGAAGGACGACCGGGACGGCCCCGGCATATTCATGAAGCAGCCTGGCACGAACATCGGACACCTGGACCCCATCGTCTACCCCCGAACATGCCGGAAGGTGATCCACGAGGCCGAGGTCGGCATCGTCATCGGCAGGACCGCAAGACACGTCAGCGCCGCGAACGCGCTGGACTATGTCCTGGGCTACACCTGCGCCAACGACGTCAGCGCTTCCGAGATGACGGTGAGCGACATCGGGCGCGGCGGCACCATGCGCTGGAAGCAGTTTGACACGTTCTGCCCCCTTGGTCCCGTCATCGCCACCGGGCTGGACGGGGACAGCCTGCGGATTCGGTGCAGGGTCAACGGCCGCACGGACGTCGACGACAACAGCAGCGCCATGATCTTCGGCGTGGCGGAGCTGGTCAGCTGGGTGTCCGAGATAATGGCACTCAACCCCGGCGACATCATCTGCAGCGGCTGCCCGGATACGGGAGAAATCAACGTCGGCGACACCGTCGAGGTCGAGATCGAGGGAATAGGCACACTCAGGAACCCGGTCGTGGCCGACCTGTAACCCCGATCGGCGCGCAAAATTTTCAGAGTTGAGGGGAGAGGGCTTGTCCCTTTCCCCCCGAGGGGGAAGGTTAGGATGGGGGCTCTCGCGCTGCAGGAGGCACCGTCCTGAGCATGCCGAATGGCAAAGCTGCACGTGGCTGAGCGACTCTGAACAGTTGCCTTGCCGCGAAGATGCTGCCCCTAGCTCAGCCGGCGCGAGATCATCCGGAGCCTATCGCCAGGTGTGAAGTAGGGCTCCATCTTCCCAACGAACTCGGCCACCGTGCTCTCGACCGTCGAGTCGCTCGTGTCCAGCGTGATCTTGCTGGCGATCTGGGACGCCTCGTACTCCTCGTCGAACCTGCGAAGGATGTACTCCACGTCGCCCTTGCGCAGAACCCCGTTCCTGCGGGGGGCCTCCTCCATGCGCCTGGCGATCACCTCGGGGGACGCCTTCACCAGCACCAGCACCGTCTCAGGCTCGTAGCTGACGATCATGTGCTCGATCTTCCTCGACACGTCCCTGCGATCGAACTGCTCCCCCGGGGCCCCGTAGCCGAAGTAGTGCGGGCCGTAGATGGCGTCGTCCACGTGCATCCCGATCACCATCTTGTCCGCTGAGTCTCCCGAAGAGCTCTGCCTGGGCGCGTGGTAGTAGAGGTTGTGCCTCTGGACGTTGTCCTTCAGCCATGGGCTCAGGGCCAGGAACTGCTGCTCCTCTTCCTCCGTGATGTTCGCCGGGTGCCCCACCGTATACGGGATCTTCCAGTGGTCGTGAATCAGCCGCATGCGGCTGCCCATCGCCTCGGCCATCCAGTCGTCGATCGCGTGGGCCAGCGTCGTCGTCCCGGCGTACTCGCACCCAACGATTAGCAGCTTCATTTTGCACACTCCCAATTGCTGCAGGGCCTTCGCTCCCCAGGAACCCTGCATCTCCACACCGAGAAGCAAGGAGCACAGCCTACCATAGTTCACGCAGGCCGGATGCCGCGGGGGTAACAGGGTGGAACTGCGGGCGCCGCGTGGACTACCATTGAATCCACCCCGTCGACTCGGATTGACACGTGAGGATATTGGGCATTGAGACATCGTGTGACGAGACAGCCGCCTCCGTGGTGGAGGACGGCCGCAGCGTGATCTCCAACGTCGTTGCCTCCCAGGCGACCCTTCACGCACAATTTGGCGGCATAGTCCCCGAGGTGGCGTCCAGGCAGCACCTGGTGACGCTTGTGCCGGTCGTTCGCCAGGCCCTGGACGACGCGGGGATGCGCCTTGGCCAGCTGGACGGCATTGCAGTGACCAACGGGCCCGGGCTCGCCGGGTCGCTGCTGGTTGGAGTCAACGCCGCGAAGGGGCTGGCACTGGCTGAGGGACTGCCTCTGGTCGGCATCAATCACCTGGAGGGACACGTCTATGCCGCCTGGCTCGACGATGCCAACCCCGAGGTCGAGCCCGGCTTCCCGCTGCTCTGCCTGATTGCGTCCGGCGGCCACACGGACCTGGTCCTCATGCGCGGACACGGGCAGTACACGCTCGTGGGGCGGACACGTGACGACGCCGCAGGTGAGGCCTTCGACAAGGCTGCCCGCGTGCTGCGACTGGGATTTCCTGGAGGCCCGTACATTCAGAAGGCAGCTGAGTCGAGTCGTGGTACGGAGCCGAAGCTGCCCAGGCCGCGCGTCAAGGACTCGCTCGACTTCAGCTTCAGCGGACTCAAGACGGCCCTGGTCAGGAGGGCGGAAGAGAGGGGCTGGTACCCGCCGGCGGAAGGCTCTGAGCTGGACGAGGGGGAGGTGGCCGAGATGGCAGCGGCGTTCCAGGATGCCGTGGTCGACTCCATCGTGGCCCGTGTCGTCGAAGCCGTGCGCAAATACCGCGTCCGGGGCGTCGTGCTCGGCGGCGGCGTCGCGGCTAACACAGCCCTCAGGCGCGAGCTGCTCGCGGCGTCGCCCGTGCCGGCGGTCATCCCCGCTCCGGCGCTGTGCACCGACAACGGGGCGATGATAGGAGCAGCCGGCTGGTTCCATCTGCGTGGCGGCCTGGAACACCAGTGGGCGATGGACGTGGAGCCCCGGCTGCGGCTGGGCTGAGAAACGCTCGTTCCCGCCTCAGTAGACCCTTGCGTAACTCCGTCACTCCGGCGAAAGCCGGATTCCTGCGAGCAGGAACTGTCCCCAATCCAGGGGGTGGGGCTCAGCTATGAAGGCAAAGCCACCATGCAGTGTATGAGCCCTCATGGGAGGCCATTCAGAGGTCTCCCTCAGCGCGGGGCGAACTTGCGGCCGCCTACTCCAGCCGCGTTCTTCATCTCGAAGAGCCGGGCCGTCAGGGTGTCGATCTGGGCGCTCGCCTCGCCCCCTGCGTCCTCCACTGAGATGCCGATCTGCTCCTGGGCCGAGCGGAATGTGGCCCGGACGCTGTCGTAGCCCAGCAGTCTGTCGGCGGCCAGGTAAACACCCATGCCCGCCAGGACTACGCCTGCGATGGGCGAGAATATCGCATGGTCCAGTATTGACCACACAACGGCCGCGACTAGCAGGGCGGCCGCGGCCCAGGCAAGCCCCATCAGACTTCGTCGCCTCGTATTCGTCACCTCCACCGAGGTTACGTCGGCGATGGATACGAAGGACGCGCGGCGGTTCCGTCCGGCCGCTCCGATGTGTATCAGGCGCCTGTCCGTCAGTACCAGCGTGGCGGAGCGGTCCTTGCCGCGCATGCCGTCCAGGCTGATGGTCGAGTCGACCCGCTCGCCTTCTATTAGGGAGATGCTTTCTGTAGGGTGTGAGCCTTGTGCCAATGCAGAGAATTCCGCGCCTGTCCGGTCATTGGATGGTAACACGCTGCAAGGTGCAGGCCAAACGACCCCGGAGATGCCCGCTCCAATTGGGTTGTCGCGATAGACTGGCCCGAATCCGGTGTGCTATTCTCTAGCCCGCCCTGCGGCCCACACGGACAGGGCGTGTGAACTCTCCTCGGAGCAGCAACCTTATGGAACGACCGATATTCAAGCCGATCGGAACACCGGAGGTGGAGCTCGACACCCCGGCCTTCGTAGTCGACGTCGAAAAGCTGGACAAGAATATAGAAACGGCGTCGGAGTTCTTCCGCGACAGCGCCGCGAGTCTGCGGCCTCATGTCAGCGGTCACGGCAGCCCGGCAATAGCTCACAAGCAGCTTGCGGCGGGCGGCACAGTTGGAGGCCTTGCCACGGTCACGGTCGGCCAGGCCGAGGTGTTCGCCAGATACGGGTTCGTCGACTTCCTCATCGCGAACGTGGTTGCCACCCCTCTGAAGGCAAGACGCCTGGCCGCGCTGGCCCGGACGGCGAAGGTTACTGCGGCTGCCGACAGTGCTGCGGGGGTGGGCGTTCTCTCGGATGCGGCCTCGGCGGCGTCCGTCACGCTCAACGTGGTCGTGTACGTCCGCACGGGCCAAAACGGCATGGGTGCGGATCCGTCCGACGCGGTCGAGCTGGCGCGGGTAGTGGATGGAGCCGAGGGGCTCTCTTTCGCCGGCCTGATGACCTACGAGGGCACGATGCTCTGCGGCAGCCGGGACGAGTTGGAGGCGGCATCACTCAAGTGGGCGGGCGTCATGGTCGACACCAGGGAAGCTGTCGAGGCCGCCGGGCTTGGCGTCGATGTCCTGAGCATTGGCGGCACCCACAACTACGAAATCGTTGGAGCCGTCGACGGCGTAACCGAGGTGCCGGCAGGGTCGTATGCGCTGATGGACGAGAAGTACCGGGCACACCGTCCCCAGTTCGAGAGCGCCGGCAGGGTGATGACCTGCGTCACCAGCATGCCTGAACCGGGCAACATCATCACGGACGGGGGCCGCAAGGCCATCGGCGGCGACGCCGGCAATCCGGGCATTGAGGGTGTCGAGGGCGCGGTCTGCCGCGGGCTCAGCGCCGAGCACGGCGGCATATCGGTGCCTGAGGACGCTGACCACGGTTTGGAGTTGGGCGACCGCATCTGGTGCGTGCCGATGGACGTCGCCGGCTCGGTCAATGTCCACGACTACCTGTTCGCCATACGCGACGGCGCGCTCGAGGCCATCTGGGACCTGCCCGCCCGAGGCCACTACCGCTAGACGGGAGCACACCTATGAAGTCATACGGCATGGCCCTGGACCTTAAGGATGACCCCGCCGTCATTGAGGAGTACCTGGAGTATCACCGCGCTGTGTGGCCCGACGTGATCGAGGGGCTCAGGGGCCTCGGGATCACGAAGATGAAGATCTACATCAGCGGCAACCGGCTCTTCATGTACCTCGAGACGCCGGACGACTTCGAGCCCGTGCGCGACTTCGCCAAGTACATGGAGACGGGCAGGGCGAAGGAGTGGGACGAGTTGATGCGGACCTTCCAGCAGAGGGCGCCGGCCGCCAGGCCCGGCGAGTGGTGGACCTCCATGGATGAGGCCTTCGACATCGACTGGTTCGACGGAAACTAGCCGCATGGCCCAGATTACCGTAGACAGCCACCACCACTTGTGGGACATAGACAAGCTCCACTATGGCTGGATGCCGCCTGGAGACAACGTCCTGAAGCAGAACTACCTGCCCGACGACATGCGACCGCTCCTCGAGCGCAACGGCATCGACAGGACCGTCCTGGTGCAGGCCCACGAGTCCCTCGACGAGGCCAGGTGGCTGATCGACCTCGCGGAGTCCGGCGACTTCATTGCCGGGGCGGTCGTGTGGGTGGACCTAGTGGACCCGGGCGTCGGACACGTGCTCGACGAGCTCATGCGGCGCCCCGGGCTTGTCGGTGTACGCCACGGCGTCGAGCACGACCCCGACCAGGAGTGGCTGACACGTCCCGAGTCGATTCGTGGCCTGAAGGAGCTGGCCGACCGCGGCATCAGGTACGACGTGCTGACCAGGCCGCACCAGCTGCCGCAGGTTCCGCCCCTCGCGGACAGGATCCCGGACCTGAAGATGGTGATCGACCACATCTCCAAGCCTCCGATAGCCAGTGTTGGGATGGAGCCCTGGGCCGAAGATATAGCCAGGGTGGCCGAGATACCGGGGGTCTACTGCAAAGTCTCCGGCATGGTGACAGAGGCCGACCATGACAACTGGAAGTACGACGACCTGAAGCCGTACGTCCGGCACATAGTCGACATCTTCGGCTTCGACCGCCTCATGTTCGGCAGCGACTGGCCCGTGTGCCTGCTCGCTTCCAGCTACGACGACGTGGTGAACTCTGCCCTGGAGGCCGTCGGCGACATCCCGGATGGAGACCGAGCCAGGCTCATGGGTGGCAACGCGATAGACTTCTACGGTCTCGACGTTTAGCCGCAGCGGCACGGGCGCGAGACCTGCTGGGGGATCGCGGCTGTTCGCCCTTCAACGCATGATGGCATGAGCAAGTCCGTCTATCTCGCAAATCCCTACGGGTTCTCGACTCAGCAGAAGGAACTCCTCCTGCCGCCCATCATTGCTGCCCTGGAGGGCCTCGGCCTTGAGGTTTGGGAGCCGTTTAGCAGGAACAATCAGGTCGACTTTTCGGAGGCGGGTTGGGCCTACAGGGTCGGCCAGAGCGACTTCAGGGATGTGGAGGGCGCCGACGCCATCTTCGCCATCGTCAACGGCGTGCCCCCGGATGAGGGCGTCATGGTCGAGCTTGGCATGGCCATCGCGTTGGGCAAACCTACGTTCCTGTTCCGAGACGACTTTCGCCGCGCCACGGATAGTGAGACGTACCCCCTGAACCTGATGCTGTTCACCGGGCTGCCCAAGGACGGCTGGGAAGACTACTACTACACGTCTGTGGGAGAGATAGCCGCTCCCGGCAAGGCGCTGGCGAAGTGGGCGAGGAGCCCCTAGGCTGAGGTCGGATACTCCGCTCGACCGCCGACTTGCCGTTCGGAACGGCGCCGCGCCGATTCGAGTTAAGCCCTAGGTCCTTGCCGCCGCTTCCTTGGCGCCCGTGCGGGAAGCCGCGTCGGGGAAGAAGACGCTCAGCACCTGGTCCACGATGCCCTGGGCGTCCAATTGCAGGTGGCGGCGCTGGTCGGCCGCGGTCCCGTGCTCGATGAAGGAGTCGGGCATTCCGATGCGGTGAACGGCCACGTCCTCCAGCCCAGCCTCCGCGAGGGCCTCGAGGACGGCGGAGCCGAACCCTCCGGCCAGCACGTTCTCCTCCACCGTCACTATGCGTCCGACGGTTCGCGCCGCGTCATGCAGCAGATCCAGGTCCAGCGGCTTGACGAAGATCGGGTTCACCACCCGGCACGAGACGCCGTGCTCAGCGAGGATTTCCGCCGCCTCGACAGCCGCGCTGGCAGGCTTGCCCAGGGCGAAGACTGCCACGTCGCTGCCCTCCCGGACGACCCTGCCTTTGCCGAGGGGCAGCTCCCGCAGATCGCTGTCGAGCGGAGCGCCGACTGCGGCTCCCCGAGCGATGCGTATGGCGAAGGGCCCCTTGTGCTTGTAAGCCGTGTAGACGAGGTGCTGCAGCTCGTTCTCGTCCATCGGAGCCGTAACGACGGCGTTTGGCAGGCACCGCAGGTACGAGATGTCGAACGCTCCGTGGTGCGTCTTGCCGTCCTCGCCGACGATTCCGGCGCGGTCCGCTATGAGCGTGACGGGCAGGTCCTGCAGGCATATGTCGTGAACCACCTGGTCGAACGCGCGCTGCATGAACGTGGAGTAGATAGATACGAAGGGGTTGAGCCCGTTCGAGGCCATGCCCGCCGCCATGCTGACCGCGTGCTGCTCCGCTATGCCAACGTCGAAGACCCTGTCAGGGAAGTCGCCCTTCACTTCGGCGAGACCAGTGCCCTCGAGCATCGCCGCGCTGATGCCGACTACCGACTGGTCGCGTCGCATCAGCTCCGTGATCGTCTGGGCGAAGACCTTTGAATACGTCGGGGCGCCCGAGGAGTCCCCCAGTGGCGAGCTGGGCTGGTGGAACTTCACGGGGTCATCCTCGGCGGGCTCATACCCGCGCCCCTTGTGGGTGACCACGTGGATCAGCGGCACCGAGCCTGAGGGCTTCCTTGCCTGCCGGAGCGTCTCCTCCAGCTGCTTGAAGTCGTGGCCGTCCACGGGGCCAAGGTAGTGGAACCCCATCTCCGTCCAGAACGTCGTGGGGACGATGAGCCCGTCGAGCCCGGTGTTGACCCTCTTGGCCAGTCTGTACATCAGCTCTCCGGTCGGCACCTTCTTCGAAAGGGCCTTCATCCGCCCGACCATCGCGTTGTACTCGGGATGGGTGATCAGGCGCTTGCGCCAGTTGGTGAGGAAGCCGATGTTCTCGGAGATCGACATCCCGTTGTCGTTGAGGATGACGATTAGCTTCTCCGGGTTCAGGTGGACGATGTTGTTCAGCGCCTCGAAGCTGGAGCCGGAGGTCATCGCGCCGTCGCCTACGACCGCGATGGTCCACGAGTCTGTCTTGCGGTTCCCGGCAGCCTCCGCGATGCCGAGCGCGATCGAGAGCCCCGTGCCCGCGTGGCCCGCGCAGAGCGTGTCATGGGGGCTCTCCATGGGCTCCCCGAATCCTGAAAGGCCGCCCTCCAGCCGGATGTTCTGGAACTCGTCGCGCCTTCCCGTAACCAGCTTGTGAGTGTAGGTCTGGTTGGTCGTATCCCAGACGATACTGTCCCTCGGGCTGTCGAAAACACGGTGAAGCGCCAGCGTTAGCTCGACTACGCCCAGGTTCGAAGCCAGGTGGCCGCCACGCTCCGTTATTACGGAGATGATCGTGTCGCGCGCCTCCTGGGCGACCTGCTCGAGCTCGTCGACTGTAAGCGCCTTAAGACCGCTTGGCTCGTCTATGCGGTCCAGGATACGGGTAGCCATCAGATACCTCCGGCTAGTGGGAACAACCCTGTCCATGACGGCATTTCTATGCGTAGCGTATGTTACACCCTACAGGCAGTCAAGGTCGCAAGTCTGTCTATTTCGACCCAATCTCCCCCAGCATGAGTAGTCTGCAGCTTGCAGTACCATGCTGCCAGCGTGGAAACCGCAGTGTACTCTACTGGTCCTTCGCTGGCGGCCATGGACTTGCGGCGCAAGATACTTACAATGATAGGTACTATCATAGTGACGAGGCATATGCTATCATGGCGCCGACAAAGCGCCGAGCCGGAGGAGTGCCATGAAGGAACGCCTGTACAAGAGTACGTCCGACAGGATGCTGTCCGGCGTGTCGGGTGGGCTCGGCGAGTATCTCGACGTGGACTCCACCCTCGTCCGTATCGCGTGGGTCATAGTCACCATCATGTCAGCCGGGCTTGGCCTGCTGGCATACATCGCGCTGGTCATTATCGTGCCCACAAGGCCCGTTCCCATCCCTCCCAGTACCATCGAAGACGATGACATCGACGATGACATCGAGGAAGACGCGCCATTCCATCGTGAGGCCTACTCCGCTGCCGGGCGCAGCGGCGGCGATGGCCGGAAGCGCCGGCGCAGCGTGGTGATCGGGATCGTGCTCGTGGTTGTCGGGGGTCTGGCGCTGGGCTACAACCTCGACCTGTTCGAGTGGCTCGACTGGGGCAAGTTCTGGCCGGCGCTGCTCATACTCCTTGGCGTGCTCCTGATCGTACGAAGGTTCGACCGGAGCTGACATGAGCGAGCGCCGATTCTCGAGCGTGCCCATCGCCGCGTTGCTCCTGATCGCAGCCGGAGTGACCCTGCTGCTGCAGAATATGGGCATCGTCAGCTGGGGCTTGTGGCTCGAGATCTGGCGGTTCTGGCCGCTGGTGCTGATCGCGATTGGGGTGAGCCTGGTACTTGGAAGGCGGCTCCCTTGGCTCTCGACACTGGTCTTTGCCGCGCTGGTCGCCGCCGCCTTCACGGGCGCCGCGCTAATGGCGGAAGACAACAGCGAGCACGTCGTCGAGAGGGTCACTGAGCCGGTTGGCGGGGTCGACCGTCTGGACATTTGGGTGGATTTGGGAGTGGGGAGCCTCACGGTCGACTCGGCCTACGGGTCACGGAACCTGGAGGGCTCGTTCACCTCGCCGTGCGGGGGAGCCGCGACCCTCGTTGGGCGGTATCGCGATGTGGCATCCCTTGACGTGGAGAGGGCCGATGGCTCGCCCATGTGCCTGTGGGGGGCCGACTGGAAGGTGCTTGTTCCGGATGTGCCAGAGGTCGTCGTGGATGTCGAGGCAAACGTCGCGGAGGTCGAGCTCAACCTGGCCGACATCAGCGTTACCGAGCTTTTCGTCGACGTCAACCTGGGAAGCGTCGAAATCGAAGTGCCATCCGATGCCGGACACGTCCAGGCCCTGATCGAGGCCATAGGCGCCAGCATAGACATACGTGTCCCCGATGGGGTGGAGGCTCTCATAGTGAACGACTCGGCGCTTTCGTCGTTTGAGGTGGGGGGCCGCTTCCACAGAAGGCCCCCCCTTGCGGATGGCGCGACGGTCGGGGGACGCGATCCCGGGAGCTACTACGAGTCCCCGGGCTATCGCGCCGCCGAGGACAGGGTGTACATTGAGATCGACGCCCGATTCTCCAGCGTGAGCATCAGGTAAGCCGCGCCCCCGGCTGGCGGCCCGAGGGCGTCTGTTTGACAAAGAAGCCCCTTCTCTGTGCTAGAATCTGTCGCCGCATGAAGCCCGACGAGCTCAAATACTGGCTGGCCTTCAATCGCATCCCCCAGGTCGGCAGGGTGAGAATCCGACTGCTGGAGCAGCACTTCGGCGCCCTGGAACAGGCCTGGAAGGCGGGCCTCGCCGAGTACAAGCAGGCGGGACTCGACAACAGGACGGCCACGACGGTCGCCACGCGGAAGCTCGGCATCGACCCGGACGCCGAGCTTGACGGGGTCGCAAAGGCCGGCATAACGGCGTTGACGTGGCACGACGACGAGTATCCGGCAAGACTCAAGGAAATCTACGACGTGCCGCCGGTGCTTTACATCAGGGGCAGCCTGAATCAGGACGACGAGCGCTCGATTGCCGTGGTGGGCACGCGCAAGGCATCGGCATATGGTCGCGAGGTCGCATACCATTTGGCCCAGGACATGGCCAAGTCTGGAGTTACGATAGTCAGCGGACTTGCCCTCGGCATAGACGGGGTGGCCCACCAGGCGGCGTTGGACGCGGGGTGCCGGACGCTGGCCGTGCTTGGAAGCGGCGTCGACGTCATCTATCCGCCCGGTCACCGCAGGCTTGCAGAGCAAATTGTGGAGAACGGGGCGCTCGTTTCCGAGCACCCGCCCGGGACCCGGCCCAGCGCCCAGCACTTCCCTCGCAGGAACCGGATAATGAGCGGCATGACCCTTGGCACCGTGGTCATCGAGGCTGGGGAGAAGAGCGGCGCGCTTCTGACCGCCCACCACGCCCTTGAACAGAACCGCGAGGTATTCGCCGTGCCTGGGAACGTCTTTGCGCCCACCAGCCTTGGAACGAACCGTCTCATCAGGGACTCTGCGGCCAAGCTGGTGATAGACTACAAGGACGTACTGGAAGAATTAAACCTGTCCTACGCGGGCGAACAGATCGAAATGGCCGCCCACTTCCCTGAAGATGAGAACGAAGCGGCCCTGCTGGGTTTCGTCACCTACGACCCTGTGCACATCGACGACGTGGTCCGCTCCAGCGGCATGGACATCTCCCTCGTGAGCGGCGCCCTCGCCATGATGGAGCTGAAGGGAATGGTCCGGCAGGTGGGCGGCATGAACTACATCAGAATTAAGGAGAAGCCTGTAGAGTACCAGGCCGTCTGATTACGAAATGGCAAAAGACCTTGTAATAGTCGAATCTCCGGCAAAGGCCCGGACCGTCGGGCGCTTTCTCGGGGGCCAGTACACCGCGATGGCCTCCATGGGGCACGTCCGCGATCTGCCGAAGCGGGAGGTCGGCGTGGCGGTCGAGAACGGATTCAAGCCCAAGTACTCGGTGCTGCCTGATAAGCGCAAGGTGGTGGCCGAGGTGAAAAAGGCGTCCGCGGCGGCCGACACGGTGTATCTCGCGACAGACCCCGACAGGGAAGGAGAGGCCATTGCCTGGCACCTCATCGAAGCCGCGAAGATCGCCAAGTCGAAGGTGAAGCGCGTCGTCTTTCACGAGATCACCGCGCCAGCGGTCAGGGACGCCTTCGACCACCCACGGACCATCGACGAAAGGCTCATCGACGCTCAACAGGCCAGGAGGGTCCTCGACCGCCTGGTCGGGTACGACCTGAGCCCAGTGCTCTGGAAGAAGGTCCGCCGCGGGCTGTCTGCCGGTAGGGTTCAGTCGGTCGCCCTGAGGCTGATAGTCGATAGAGAGGAAGAAATACAAGCCTTCGTATCCGAGGAGTATTGGACCATAGAGGCGCTGCTTTCAAAGGCCGACGGCGGCGCGGAGCCCGTGTCCTTCAAGGCCGACCTCCGCGCAATCAAGGGCAAGCGGGGAAAGATCGCCGTACCCAACGGCGAAGAGGCTGCCAGCTTAACGTCCGACCTGGAGCCCGCCGGATTCACCGTAGCCAAGGTAGCCACCAGGGAGAGAAAGAGCCGGCCGGCCCCGCCCTTCATTACCAGCTCGCTTCAGCAGGAAGCGTTCAGGAAGCTGAGGTTTACCACCCGCCGCACGATGGCGCTCGCCCAGCAACTATACGAGGGCATCGACATCGGCAGCGAGGGGTCCGTGGGGCTCATTACCTACATGAGGACCGACTCGACGAACGTCGCCATGAGCGCCGTGCACGAGACCAGGGACTACATCCGTGACAAGTTCGGCCCAGGCTATGCCCCGGAAAAGCCGCGCTTCTACACCAAGAGGGTCAAGGGCGCACAGGAGGCCCACGAGGCGATCAGGCCCACGTCGGTGCGGCGCGAGCCCGGCTCCCTGCGGGGAAACCTCACCTCGGAGCAGTTCCGCCTGTACGACCTGATCTGGCAGCGGATGGTGGCGAGTCAGATGTCAGACGCGCTTCTGGACGGCACGACAGTGGACATCGAGGCCGCTGGCACGCGTTCGGGGACCGTGTACGACTTCCGTGCCACGGGCTCGGTCCTAAAGTTCCCAGGCTTCCGCCGCCTCTACCTGGAGGGCCGGGACGATGTCGCGAAGGACAAGGACGCCGACACTCCCCTCCCTGTGCTGGAGAAGGACGACGTGCTCAACTCCCGCGGCGTCACCCCGACTCAGCACTTCACCCAGCCCCCGCCCCGGTACACTGAGGCCAGCCTAGTCCGCGCGCTGGAGGAGCAGGGCATCGGGCGCCCTAGCACCTACGCGCCCACCGTTGCAACGGTGCTTGCCAGGGACTACGCCCGGCAGGCCAAGGGCAGGCTCACTCCTACCAAGCTCGGCATCGCCGTCAGCGGCCTGCTCACCCAGCACTTCCCCGACATCATGGACGTAGGCTTCACGGCCCGTGTGGAGGACAAGCTGGACGAGATAGCCAGCGGAGAGAGGGAGTGGACTCCGGTGCTGAAGGACTTCTACGGCCCCTTCTCCGAGTCTGTCGAACTCGCTCTCAAGAAGGCGGAACGGGTCCCGCGCGACCAGATCGACGAAGACGCCGACGAGGACTGCGACAAGTGTGGGAAACCCATGGTGATCAAGTCCGGTCGGTTTGGCCGCTTTATAGCGTGCACGGGGTTCCCTGACTGCAGGTACACTCGCCCCGCGGACTCACCCGAGGAACGCGCCGTCAAGGAGTTGGTTAGCGAGGACGTCGACGAGCTGTGCGACAAGTGCGAGAAGAGGATGGTCGTCAAGGACTCCCAGAGAGGACGCTTCCTGAGCTGCACGTCTTACCCGGAATGCCAGGGCGTCGCGCCTCTGCGTGTGGGTGTTGAATGCGAGCAGTGCGGCAGCGACATGATCGAGCGAAAGCAACGCAAGCGCGACGGCCGGACGTTCTATGGCTGCATCGACTACCCGGGGTGTACGCACACTCTCAACCCCCTTCCCCAGCCGTGCCCGGACTGCGGAAAGCTCCTGGTCGCCGCCGGAAGGAACCGCCGCAACGCCCGGTGTCTGGACGACGAATGCGGGTTCACCGGCCGGCCCCCGCGGTTCGGCGCCCAGCCGGAAGAGGTCGTCGAGCTGGCGCCCTAGCTGCCACTCGCTTCGGCGGAGAAGCTAAATCACGGCATTGGGGCTAAAGTGCGCCCGGTTAGCCTTCCAAGGAAGGGCGGACCCGGTGTACAACTCACCCACTATGGACGCTGTGGAACGAGCTTCGCTGCTCGACCGGTTCACAACACACATCGAGGCCGAGAGGGGCCTTGCACCGCTGACGGTCAGGAACTACAGGACCGACCTCAACCCCCTGTTCGACTACATGGACGGGCGTGGGATCTCGGACCTGAAGGCCCTAGACAGGTACGCGTTGCGCGCATACCTGGCGTGGCTCGTAGAGCTTGGGTACGAGCGGTCGAGTGTCGTGCGGAAGCTTAGTGCTCTGCGCTCGTTTCTCCGCTGGCTGCTCGCCGAGAAGCTGATCGACAAGGACCCGCTGCCCCGCCGCGGCGTGATGAAGCGGGACAAGCGGCTGCCGCGCTTTCTCTCCCAGGACGAGGCCGAGCTTCTCGTATCCTCGCCGGACACGAGCGAAGAGTTGGGCGTGCGGGACCGCGCCCTGTTGGAGCTGGTGTACGCCGCCGGGCTTCGCGTAAGCGAGGTGCACGACCTGGACGTGCATGACCTGGACCTGAACAGCAGGGAGGTGCGCGTGGTGGGCAAGGGGTCGAAGGAGCGCGCGGTGCTCATCGGATCGGAAGCGCACTACGCCATAGCCCTCTACCTGCGGGACGTGCGCCCCAAGCTGTCGCAGCCCCGAAGCGGCCAGGCGCTCTTCCTGAACCGCTTTGGCGCGCGGCTCAGCCGGCGCAGCATCCAGGAAAAGGTACGGCGCTACGCGGCGAGGGCGGGCCTGGCGTCCGGAGTGCACACGCACACGCTTCGCCACTCCTTCGCCACTCATTTGCTGGACGGCGGAGCAGACCTGCGTGTCGTCCAGGAGCTCCTCGGGCACTCGAGCCCCGCGACCACCCAGATATATACTCATGTGACACAGTCGAAGGCGCGAGAGGTGTACCTGTCGACGCACCCGAGGGCCAGCGCTGGCGCGGAGGTAGAGCCGGAGTCATGAAGATACTCGTCATAAACGGGCCGAACCTGAACATGCTGGGCAGACGCGATCCCGGTCGATACGGCACTACCTCGCTCGCGGAGATCGAGGACCGGATCAGGGAAGCCGCGGAGGCGCTAGACGTGGAGGTTGAGCTGTTCCAGAGCAACCACGAGGGCGCCATAGTGGACTTCCTGCAGCAGTCCGCCCCGGGCGCGTCAGGTATACTCATAAACGCAGGGGCGCTGACCCACTACGGGCTGTCGATGCGCGATGCCTTGGCCGATGCGGACCTTCCGGTGGTCGAGGTGCACATATCGAACATACACGCCCGTGAGAGATTCCGGCATCGCTCGGTCATAGCCCGGCTGGCGATCGGCCAGATCGCCGGGTTGGGATGGCGCGGGTACATCTATGGGCTCAGGTTCCTGGTGGAGAACGCGGCGGAGGCAGGACTGGATAGATGAACACGATAGCGAGGATTGAAAGGCTGCGGGCGGCGCTGGGCGAAAACGATATCGACGCGATGCTCGTCTCCAGCCCCGAGAACCGCCGCTACCTGTCGGGCTTTACGGGCTCGGCCGGGTACCTGTTGATCAGCGAGAGTGCCCAGGTCCTGATCACCGACTCACGGTACACGGAGCAGGCAGAGAAGCAAGCTTCCGGCTACCGGGTGGAACGGATGACGGCCGGCCAGGGATGGAAGTGGCTGCCGGAGCTGGCGCACGACGCTGGGATCAGTCGGGTCGGCTTCGAGGCTAGCGACGTCACGGTAGCGGCCCACTCCGCCTTCAGGAAGGCGATCTCCGAACACGAAAAATCGACCGGCCCGGACCTAGTCGAGACTAGCGAGCTGATCGACAAGATGCGGGCCGTGAAGGACCGCGGCGAGCTGGAGATCCTCACGAAGGCTGTGGAGGTCACTGACAGGGCCTTCGAAGAGGTGTCGGCCGCGGTCGAGCCGGGTGTGACCGAGGGCGAGATCGCGTGGGAGATTGAGAAGTCGATGAGGGAGCAGGGGGCCGAGGGCCTGGCATTCGAAACCATCGTGGCGGCGGGTCCTAACGGCGCTCTCCCTCACCACCTAGCGGACGAGACCCCGCTCCAGGAGGGTCATGCCGTCGTCATCGACATGGGAGCCAAGTACGATGGCTACTGCGCCGACCTTACTCGCACGATAGTCGTCGGAGAGCCCGACGATAAGTTCGCAGAGGTCTACAACAAGGTGCTGGAGGCGCAAATCGAGGCCGAGGAGCGCGTCAGGCCCGGGATGACGGGCCAGGAGGTCGACGCCATCTCCCGCGTCATCATCGCCGATGCGGGCTACGGCGACAACTTCGGCCACAGTCTCGGTCATGGTGTCGGGCTCGCCGTCCACGAATACCCGCGCGTCGGCCCGACGGGGGATGACACCATCGAGGACGGCATGGCGTTCACCGTCGAGCCCGGCATCTACCTGTCCGGCTGGGGCGGCGTGCGAATCGAGGACATAGTGGTCATGGAGAACGGCCGCGCCCGCGTGCTCAGCAGAGCCCGGAAGCTAAAGGTGTAGGGCAGGGGACGTCCGGCGCCGCAAATCATCCTCGCTATCAGGTCCCCAGTTGCCCTTGATGCGACCGGCGGCGGCTAGCGGTCTCGCCCTCTTCCAAACGGTAGCTGTTCAGAAAGCGTGAGCGTCAAGACGTATGGGCGGGCCCATGTCCGCCCGCAGACTCAGGACAGGCTCAATAGCTCCCCTTGGGGGGAGGAGCCAGCCAAAGCCTGAGCAGCCGCTCCGAACGTGAGCAGATGCGAGGAGTCGCTGTCCGCGCTACAATAGAGTCTGTCCCGCGCACAAGCCCCTGTAGCTCAGGCGGATAGAGCAACGGTTTCCTAAACCGTGTGCCCCGGTTCGAGTCCGGGCAGGGGTACTCCCCACCACCCAGCCCCTCTGCAGAAGATGTTCGAGCTGCGGCCGCCAGCCCGCTGCACCAACCCTCCCTCCGTCTAAGGCGCTTCCGCTGCGGTACAAGGAGCGGCACGTGTAGTAGGATACCGCGCAGTGCTCGGCCAATGTGACTGGCAGCTATAGCGGAAAGTGGGCGCGCCGACCGGATGAGTGGCAATGAAGGGGGCTCACGGGAGTCCAGGGCTTGACGAAGCACCTTGACATAGAGCTGGCCATCATCATCCTGCTGGATGGCGTCAGGCCGGACGTGCTGAAGAGGCTGGCCGAAGCCGGGGAGCTGCCCCACATCGCCCGGAGCTTCTTCGACGGGGGGCACAACTACGACGGCGTGACCGTGCTGCCCAGCGTCTCCAGCATAGCGTACGTCCCCATGCTCACGGGCCAATACCCCGGAACTGCCGACGTGCCCGGCCTTCGCTGGGTAGACAAGGCCAGCTTCACCAGCGGCCGGCTGTTCGTGCAGGGCCACCGCTCGTACGTCGCACCGACTATCCTGAGGCTGGACGGCGACCTTTCCCCGGACCTCGAGACGCTGTTCCAGCTGAACCCAGAGTCGCTGGGGATCCGCTGCGACGTGCGCCGGGGGCTGTCCAACGGTGACGGCAAGGTTTCCCAGCTGGCCCACATGCCGCAGATGTTCGTCGCCCAGTACTTGAGAAGGGCGGACTTCGTAGACAGGGCGGTGATGTCCCAGGCGATAACGTGGCTGTCGAAGACGGGAGACCGGAAGCCGAGGTTCGCCTTCCTGCCGCTGGTCGACGTAGACAAGGTCTCGCACCGTTTCGGCCCTGAGCACAAGCGCACCGTGGATTCGTACAGGCGACTGGACTCGCTTGTAGGTGTGTTGGTGGAGTACCTCCGAAAGAGCAGGATGTGGGATCGCACGCACCTGATCCTGACCAGCGACCACGGCCACACAGAAACGAGGCAGCACCTGGACGTAACGGGCCTTATCTCGGAGCTGGGATACAGTGTGTTCGAGCACCCCAACGTCTACCGGAGGAGCGTCGAATGCGCCGTCATGATCTCGGGCAACTCCTTCGGCAACATCTACCTGGCCTCCGGGGGAAGGTGGGAGTCCCCGCTCACGTCGGAGGAGCTGGAGGGAGAGCACGCGAGAGTTCTGCAAGCACTCAGGCAGCGCGAGGAGGTCGAGTGGTTCGCCCACAGGGACGGCAGCCGGGGCATCAAGATCGTGTCCGGACTAGGCGAGGGCCTGCTTGACCTGGAAGACGGCCACTATACGTACGCGTTCGACGGCGAGGATCCGCTCAGGCTGGGCCTTCGGCACAACCGGGTCAGGCAGGGCGACTCGCTGGCCCAGACGTGTGAGTCGGACTTCCCTGATGCGCTGGAGCAGATATGGCAGATCTTCCGGAGCGACCGCACCGGGGACATCGTCGTGACCGCCAGGCCCGGGTATGACCTGCGTGGCTGGCGAGAGTTTCCGGAACACCGGTCCTCGCACGGCGCGCTCCGCAGGGAGCATATGGCCGTGCCCATCCTTAGCAGCGTTCCCCTGCCTTCCGCCCGGGAGGGCGGCTCCCGCACGGTGGACCTGTTCCCGACTATCGCCGAGGGACTCGGGGTCTCCCTGACGATGCCTCAATTCGGTCGGAGCCTGCTTTGATCGATGCGCTCGCCAGGCAGGAGCTGACCCGGAGCCAGGCAATGTGGGGGCTGGCTCTCCTGCTTCTGCCTGCCTCCATCTGCACGCTGCTGGTCTGGGCATTCCTGCCCGGGTGGTGGCAGCTGTCTGCCTACTTCTGGTACTCGATCCCAGGAAACAGCTTCATCCTCCTGCCCCACGAGCCCGCGGTCATCTACGCGGGGACGCTATACAATCCGCTGCTCGTCGCCATCGTGGGAGGGCTGGCCACCATCCCTGCCTCTGCGTTCGACTACAAGCTATTCAGCATGGCGTTCCAGCTCAGGCCGCTGGTGCAGATCAGGCAGACACGTCTTTCTCGACTGACGGAGCGCGCCTTTTCCATCCAGCCCTGGTGGACGGTGGTGTTCTTTGCCGCCAGCCCGATTCCCTTCTACCCGATCCGCATCGTTGCTCCCCTGTACGACTATCCGGGCTTCCGATACGTCTCCGCCGTATTCGCCGGACGAGTGCCGCGATACTATGTTCTCGCCTGGGGCGGAGAGCAAGCCGCCAGGTACCTGGGCTGGGGCTGACTAAATCGTTTCCACTTCTCGATTAGGAGGACCCGATGTCGAATTCCACGGAGATCGACCTGTATTGGCGCGAGATCAGAAACACTGTTGACGGGCTTGTAGGCTGCCTCGAGGGGCTCGACAGCGACTCCCTGGACTGGAGCCCTCTCGGCGACGCCAACAGTCTCTACGTGCTGGCCACGCACACCATGGGCAACGTGCGCTACAACGTCCTGAACGTGCTGTGCGGGCTGCCCGTCACCCGCGACCGCGACTCCGAGTTCGTTGTCGTGGGCGGCTCTTCGGAAGGGGTCGGGGCAAGCTGGAACAATCTGAAGGACGAGATCTCGAACGCGGTCGACAACTTGCCAATGGCCGAGTTGGACCGCTTAAAGGACCACCCCCACCGCGGAGTAATCACCGGCCGCGAGGTCCTGGTCTCGGTCGCCTGCCACGCGGCCGAGCATTTTGGCCAGGCCCAGCTCACCCGCGACCTCGTTGAGTCCCAACAAACCGGGTCCGGCGGGTAGCTCCGCGCCGGCATCCGGGTCGGTTACGCCCGCTGGAGGAAAGCCCAGAGGGCGTCGAAGGGCGCTCCGGTCAGCGGCTCGTGCCGGAGGATGGAGTTCGTGTCGTTGCCGCGAGAAGCGTCCGACATGAAGGTGGGGGCGTGCTCGAGCGCCCTTTGAAGCTCCTCGCGCGACACGTCCACGTCGTCAGGGCGCCACCGCACCCTGCACGTGTCGAGCCACCTGATGAGTGTCGGGGCGTCCTCCTCGCAGTACCACGCGATGACGACCGCGCCCAGCGCAACGAACTCCCCGTGTACCCACGTCCTCTCGTTGATTTCCTCTGCAGCCAGCCAGAGAGGATGGTCGGCGGCCGTCGCCGCGGGGTGCCGGACATTCCGCTCGTCCCTGTTCCGGACCGCCTCCATGATGAGGTAGACGCTGTCGGCCGTAAGCTCACCGGCCTCGTCCAGAGTCTTGGGAAACTCCGTAACGATATGGCGGAAGTGGTCGGACGTTACGGACAGCGCCGACTCGTCGTAGGGCTCACCGATGCCCAGCCTGGAGTTGCGGCGCCACTCGCAGAAGGCCGAATAGCTGCAAAGCACGTCTCCCAGGCCCGCCGTGTTCAGGTAGTAGGGCGCCTTCAACACCAGGTCGAAGTCGATCAGCACGTGGTCGAAGTCGAGCCACGGCCACGTCTCGACCGAACCGACGGTCTTGTGTCCCTCCCACCTGGCGAAGAAGCTGTGGATGATGGCCCCGGTCGACACGATGGTCGGGACCAGCACAAGTGGCAGCCCCCTCTTCAGGGCGACGTACTTTGACGCGTCGACCGCGACGCCTCCCCCCAGCCCCACGATGAGCTCGACGCCTTCCGGGACAGTGTCGGTGATGTCCTGGAGGTGCGCCCAGTCGAGCAGCCGGGCGTAGCCGTAGGCCTCAGGCTCTCGCTCCAGGAACGGCTTCGCCGCGCCATATGCGCTCGGCGAAGTCACCGCGAAATAGGCGGGCCACCCGCGGCTCTCGCCTGCCAGCAGCCCGCTGCCATAGCGGAGATCGTGCTGCGCCGCCGTCCTGGCTTCCCCGCCGACCGCGTCCGACCAGCCTCCCCTGGGTGATTCCACTGCTCATTCTCCATCGAGGAGATTTCGCGCGACCTCGAACGGGCGTGAGTCTATCCGAGCCCCCAAAGGCGGTCAACTTGGCTGTCCGCTGGAGTGTAGAATGGTAGTAGGAAGGCGTGGCTATTACCGCTTCAAGGGGCATCACATGGGACAACAACTTACCGTATACGGAACGGACTGGTGTGGCGACTGTAAGCGCGCGAAGCTCTACTTCGATACCCATGGCATCGGCTACGACTGGATCGACATCGAGCATGATGCCGATGCGTCACTGAAAGTCATGGAGTTGAACGGCGGGTACCGGAGCGTCCCGACGATCGTGTTCGAGGACGGGTCCGTCCTGGTCGAACCCAGCAATGCAGAACTGGCCCAGAAGCTGGGAGTTCGCTGACACGTAGAGCGAAGGGAGCGACGGACCACATGGCAGGTCGGGCTCTCAGAAACAATCTAAGCTCCTCCGGAGAGCCACCGGCCCGGGAAGACCGTTCGTCCTGAGCTTGTCGAAGGACAGTTCTCAGCGGCAGGCACGGGTGACTTGAGCAGGGCCTACCTGGCAGCGGCCTGATGGTCGAGCCCTGTCAGGTAGTAGATGTTCTCCACCGTCATACCGGCGAAAGCCGGTATCCAGTCCCCGGCCCCGTGAAGGCACCCGATTCTAGGCATCGCAATAGCTGCGACGCAAGGGGCGGGAACGCCCCGATTGACACCCCACCAGCCAGTCGATAGCCTTCCCCCTGGAAGCCCAGGGAGGCTTGGGAATGAAGCCCGCATCGAACAGGGCAGTGCCCTGGACATTGCTCCTGGCGGCGACTGTGATTGCCGTCGCAGTCGCCTGTGGCTCTGACGAGTCTACTGAGGACGTCGCGAGGGAAGTGCAGGCCCAGATCGGCCCAGTACTCACGGCCGGCGACGTTCAGGAGATCGTCGATGCCGCCATGAGCGACCAGCTGACTGCGGCGGACGTTCAGGGGATCGTAGACGCCGCCTTGAGTGACCGGCTGACCGTGGCGGACGTTCAGGGGATCGTAGACGCCGCCTTGAGTGACCGGCTGACCGTGGCGGACGTTCAGGGGATCGTAGACGCCGCTATGAGTGACCGTCTGACTACCGCAGACGTCCAGAGAATCGTCGATGAAGCTACGAGCGACCAGCTGACGGTCGCGGATGTCCATGGCATCGTAGATGCGGCCACGAGCGACCAGCTGACCGTGGCGGATGTCCAGAGGATCGTGGACGAGTCTACCCAGGCTCTGCTGACGGTTGAGGACGTAGCGAAGCTCGTCTCTGCGCGCGAGGAGCTGACCGCTGACGACGTGCAGAAGATCGTCGACGCGTCCATCGCGGGACAGCTTACCATCGAGGATGTTCGAAAAATCATCAGCGAGGCGCAGATCACCCTCGCCGATCTGAAGCAGAATACCGACGCTGCGATGATGGGCCAGGTGGAAAGCTCGCAGTAGGCTCCAGGTACCTGGCTCGGCCTGAACAGGTCGGGGTCTGGCTGTACCGCCCAGCTACGTCGCGATGGGGGGCACCTCAAGCTCCTCCAGGATAGACCTGAACCCCTCCAGGTCGCCGTCCATGATCTCGTTCAGGCGCGCCAGCCGCGCGTCGACCTCGCTCGAGAGCAGGGCTTGCACCTCCAGGCATTGCCTGGGTGGGGCCGCATACGAGATCGCTACCGTGTCGATAAGGTCGGCGAGCCGGCCGTTCAGCCTCTTCGGGAACAGCGTGCCCCGGTTCCTCCTCTCGACCCAGCCGATGTCCGGCCGGCTCACCAGCTCGCCCTCGACTGCCAGCAGCTTGTCCTTCAGGTCGGAAGCAGCCTCGCTCACGCGCTCGCTCCCCGCGATGCCTTCTGCGCGCCGCACCCACTGGTCGACCTGGTCGCGCACGGCCCTGGCCCTAAGCACCTCCCGCTGCGATTCTGTGAGCTTGTCGCGTAGCTCGATCAGCATAGCGAACTGCTCGTGCAGGTCGGCGTCCGTGGCCGTCACCCGCGGGTCACGCAGGATGCGGAACGTCTGCGTATGCGACTCGCCACCGGCCTCGATCCGCACCTGGTACTCGCCGGGCGGCGCGAGCGGCCCCTTGAACGGGCGCTCCTCGATCCGATCGTCGGGCAGCCGCAGCCCGCGCGGGTAGCGCATGTCCCACACGTAGCGGTTCGCGCCCTGCCTCGTCGACACCCGCACTTCGGCCGGGTCCTCCGGCTCGCTGGAGGCAGTCGCGATCTCGTTGCCCCGGCTGTCCATGAAGACCAGCCTGACCTCGCCCTCGGCCTGCTCCCGCAGGTAGTACGTCACCACCACGCCGTCCGGCGGGTTCGCCCCGGCGTCCAGGTAGCGCCGCACGTGCTCGCCCTCCGGCGTCGCGTCCGTGTAGAAGGTCGCCGGCATCCCAAGCGAGAGCCAGTAGAACTTGTCCGGCCCCGGCTCCGGCGTCACGTACGGGTTCGGCTCGATCAGGAAGCGGTGCGTGTCCCTCGGCTTGAACAGGTACGCGCTCGAATCACCCACCCGGTCTGACATCTCGTGAAGCGGAGTCACGTCGTCCAGTATCCAGAACGCCCGCCCGTGAGTGCCCACCACCAGGTCGTCGGCCTTCACCACCATGTCGTGTATCGGCACAGGCGGCAGGTTCGTCTGCAGCCGGCTCCACGACTCCCCGTCGTTTACGGACACGTAGACCCCGCCCTCCGTGCCCGCGTATAGCAGCCCCTTACGCGCGGGGTCCTCCCGCATGACCCGGGTGAAGTCCACGTCCGCGATGCCGCCAGTGATCAGGCGCCACGTCTCGCCGTAGTCGTGGGTCCGGTACAGGTATGGCCGGTAGTCGCCGTGCTGGTATCTCGTAGTCGCTACGTAGGCCGTCCCTGGATCGTGGTGCGAGGCATCGATACTGCTCACCATCGACCACTCAGGGAAGTCGTCGGGCGTCACGTTCGTCCACGACTCGCCGCCATCGGTCGAGACGTGAATGAGCCCGTCGTCGGACCCTGCCCAGAACACACCCGGCGTCACCGGCGACTCTGCGAACCTCGAGATAGTGCACCGCTCGAAGGTCGCGATGTCCGTCAGCGGGTCGTAGTCACCCGGCTCCTCCAGCTGATTCCGCGTGAGGTCAGGGCTGATCACCTCCCAGCTCGCGCCGTCGTTCTCCGTGCGGAAGACGACGTTCGCCGCGCCGTAGAGCACGCCCGGATCGTGGGGAGAGATGACGAGCGGGTTGTCCCACGCGAACCTATACTCGCGGTCCTCGAACGTGAACGACATGGCGTCCGGCCAGGCCGATATGCCGCGCACCTCCCCGGAGCTGTGGTCGTATAGCAGCGTCACCGGGCCCGCGCCCCGGTTGCTGCCGTACGCGCCCGCGTACACGATGTTCGGGTTGTCGGGCCTCACGGCAATATGCCCGCTCTCCGACGAGCCCACGTTGTAGCACTCCCACCACTGGATCGCCCCCCGGTTCGACCTCGACGGCGCGGACACCGCCGAGTTGTCCTGCTGCGTGCCGTAGACCCGGTAGGGGAACCGCGTGTCGGTCGTGATGTGGTAGAACTCGCCGGTCGGCTGGTTGTAGATGCTCGACCACGACTTGCCGCCGTTGAACGACACCGACGCCCCGCCGTCGTTGCCGTTGATCATCCGACGGGGGTTGCGCGGGTCGATCCACAGCTCGTGGTGGTCGGCGTGGGTCCCGGTAACGTCGTGGAAGGTGCGCCCGCCGTCCAGCGAGCGGTGTATCTTCGAGTTCAGGATGTACATCGTCTCCGGGTCCACGGGATCGGCGAACAGGTGGTTGTAGTAGTGGGGCCGGTTGGTCAGCTCGGGGTTGTCCGACAATAGCTCCCACGACTCTCCCCAGTCGTCCGACCCGTACAGCCCGCTCTTCTCGGCCTCGATGAGCGCCAGCACCCTCCCTTCGCGCGGCGACGCCGCCACGGCTATGCGGCCCATCGGGCCCTCCGGCAGGCCGGGGTTACCCGTGAGCTCGGTCCACGTGTCGCCGCCGTCGTCGCTCCTGAATATCCCGGTCCCGGGGCCGCCGCTCTGGTTCCACCAGAAGCTGCGCCGCACGTCCCACAGAGACGCGTACAGCACGCGCGGGTTGTTGGGGTCGATCGACATGTCTATCGCACCGGCCCGGTCCGGCCTGTACAGCACCCGCTCCCAGTTCTCCCCGCCGTCCTTCGACCGGTACACCCCTCGCTCGTCGTCGTCGCCCTCCAGGTGGCCGAGCACTGCTGCGTACACCAGGTCCGGGTCCTCGGGGTGAATGCGGATGCGGGCGATGTGCTGCGTGCTTTTGAGCCCGACGTTGGCCCAGCTACGGCCGCCGTCGGTGGATCTGTACACGCCGTCCGCCTGCGCCGTCCACTGCAGCCTCGGCACCGCAACGTTGCACTCGCCCATCCCCACGTAGATCACGTTCGGGTCCGAGTCGGATACCCCAATGGCGCCCACTGCCGAGGTCTTGAAGTACCCGTCTGAGATGTTCTCCCAGTAGGCCCCGCCGTCCTCAGTCTTCCACACTCCCCCGACGCCGCCCATGTAGAAGACCATCGGCTCCGTCGGGTGCCCGTTAACTGCAACGCAACGCCCGCCCTTGAACGGTCCGACATTGCGCCACCTGAAGCTCTGCAAGAGGTCCTGGGTCAGTTCCACGATATGCGCTCTCCTTGTCGTCAACTGCCCGCCGTCAGGTCCGCGCCGCCCTCACCGAGTCTTCCAGCGCCTCCAGGAAGAACGCGGCGTGCTCCAGGTCGCGGTGCGGGTGGATCGACAGGCGTATGTACTCGATGCCGCTCACAGTGCCATAAGTGTGCCCGAAGCCGCGCTCGACCATTCCCTCGTGCACCTTGCCCAGGTCGCAGTCCTCGGACGTGAAGCTCACCAGCGTGATCGACGGCGGCACCACCAGCCGCAGCCCGTCGATGCGCTCGATGCCCTTCGCGATGAAGTCCACCACCTCCAGCACGTGCCGGGTCGACTCCAGGTAGCCCTTGCGTCCGAGGTGGCGCAGCACGGCCCACGCCGACGCGGCGCGCTCGCCGTGCTTGGTGGCCGTCACGGTGTGGATCACCGTCCGCTCTGTCGGGATGGCCTGCAGCATCTCCTCGTCCCTGACCATGAAGAAGCTGGTCGCTACCGGCATCATCCCCAGCTTGTGCCCGTCAGTCATAATCGTGCTCACGCTCGGATGGCTGAAGTCGAATTGCGGCACGTCGTACCCCAGCTCTCGCATGAACGGCAGTATGAACCCCCCGAAAGCCGCGTCGACGTGCAGGAACAGGCCCTTGCGCCGCGCCAGGTCCGCGAACTCCTCCACCGGGTCGATCACCATGAAGGCCCCGCCGGGCGCGGAGCACACCAGGCCGATAGTGTTCTTGTTGATCAGGCTCTCGACGTAGTCCATGTCGGGCAGGATGTCCGGCCCCAGCGGCGCCTCCCGCAGCGTGATGCCCAGCATCTCCGCGCCGATGTGGAAGCTGTAGTGCCCCGACTCCGGCATGATCACCTCGGGCGCGGACACCGACGGCGAGAGGTTGCGCGCCAGGCGCAGCGAGGAGATGTTAGACTCCGTGCCCCCGCTCGTGATGAACCCGACCGCGTCCGGCTTACCGAGCAGCGACGCCATCATCCGCACCGCCTGCTTCTCCAGCTCGTAAGGGCCCGGCTGCAGCTCGCGCGCCCACTCGACGAAGAAAGTGCCCAAAGTCAGCTCGTACACCTTCCGTGTGATCGGGTGTGGGGGCCCCACGTAGCTCACACCGAAGTTGTTCTCGATCTCGTACGGGATCGAGCCCAGAATCTCCCTCACCCCGTCCAGCACATCCTCCTCCGACGCCCCCGCGTCAGGGAACTCCATCGGCGGCGGCATGTAGAACTCCGGACGCGTCTGTGCCTTCTCGAACTCCGAGACCATCTCCCTGCTCCTCCGGGCCGAATCCTTCCCCGTATTTGGCCGCCCCAAGATACCACAATGTCCCACCCCGCCCACCCGTGCTTGGTGTAGTATCCCCCGCAGCAAGTCCACTCCATCGCCGTCATACCGGCGGAAGCCGATGTCCAGAAGGTTGGATACTGAATGCACACCACTAACGGCAAGTTCCACCTGAGCGCCAGCGACCTCGTCAACCACCTCGCCTGTCGCCACCTGACCGAGTTAAACTTCGAGGTGGCGGCGGGCGAGCGCGCCGCGCCCAGCCACTGGGACCCCATGCTGAAGCTGCTGCGCGAGCGCGGGCTGGCCCACGAGCGGGACTACATCGCCCACCTCCAGGACGCTGGCCATCAGGTGACGTCGATCAGCGGCGTGGGCGTCGACGACGAGAAGGTCGCCTCCACCGTCGAGGCGATGCGATCAGGCCACGACATCATCGTCCAGGGCGCGCTCGCCGACGGGCGATGGAGCGGCCGCACCGACATCCTCAGGCGCGTCGAGGTCCCCAGCGACCTGGGCGGCTGGTCGTACGAGGTCATCGACACGAAGCTGGCCCGTGAGACCCGCAGCGGCACCATCCTCCAGCTCTCCCTCTACTCCGACCTTGTCCGCTCGGTGCAGGGCGTGCCCCCGGAGTGCATGTACGTCGTCGCGCCTTGGACGGAGTTCGAGCCCCAGGTCTACCGCACCGGCGACTACGCCGCGTACTACCGCCTCGTGAAGTCATGGCTGGAATCGTCCCTCTCTGACCGGGCCCGCGAGCCGACCTACCCCGATCCGAAGGAGCACTGCCTCGTCTGCCGCTGGAGCCGCCAGTGCGATGGGCGCAGGCGCGGCGACGACCATCCATGCCTGGTGGCGGGCATATCGGGCCGTCACATCGACGAGCTGAAGGGCAGGGGAGTCGCGACGACTTCCGCCCTGGCCGCGATGCCGATTCCCCTGCAATGGAGACCCGACCGCGGCGCGGCGGCCAGCTACGAGAGGGTCCGCGAGCAGGCCCGCGTCCAGGTCGAGGGACGCGAGACCGGCGAGCCCGTCTACGAGACCCTGGAGCCCGAGCCCGAAACGGGGTTCGCGCTCCTCCCGGAGCCGTCCCCCGGCGACATCTTCTTCGACTTCGAGGGCGACCCCTTCGTGGGGCCCGGCGGCCTCGAATACCTCTTCGGATATGTCGAGCTAGGTGGCGACAAACAGGAGCAGTACACAGGGCTGTGGGCCCTCTCGTACCAGGACGAAAAACGCTGCTTCGAGCAGTTCGTCGACTGGGTGATGGACCGCTGGAAAGCCCACCCGGACATGCACATCTACCACTTCGCGCCCTACGAGCCCAGCGCGATGAAGCGGATGATGGGCCGCCATGCCACCCGCGAGGACGAGGTCGACCGGATGCTCCGGGGTGGCCTATTCGTCGACCTCCACAGGGTCGTGCGGGGTGGTCTGCGGGCCAGCGTCGAGAGCTACTCGATCAAGGAACTCGAGAGGTTCTTCGGGTACACCCGCGACGTCTCGCTCAGCGACGCGAACTCCGCGCTTTACGGCGTCTCCGCGCCGCTTGAGCTGGGCGACCCCGGGTCCATCCGTGAGGAGCACAAGCAGGTTGTCGAGGGCTACAACCGCGACGACTGCGTCTCCACCCTCCGCCTGCGAGACTGGCTGGAGGGCATCCGCCAGGGCATGCTTGACGACGGCGCGGTGATCGAGCGCCCCCAGCCGAGCGACGAGCAGGAGGAAGAGCTCAGCGAGCGGCAGCAGCTGGTCAGGGACCTGGCCGAGCGCCTGTCCGCTGATGTCCCCACCCTCGAGGACGACCGGACCCCCGAGCAGCACGCCCGGTGGCTGCTGGCAAACATGCTCGAATGGCACCGCCGGGAGGAGAAGGCTGCCTGGTGGGAGTACTTCCGCCTGTGCGAGAGCACGGTCGAAGAGCTGCTCGACGAGCGCCAGGCCGTCGCGGAGCTCAGGTTCATGGACGAAGTGGAGGGCGCAGGCAGGCTACCCACCCATCGCTACAGCTTCCCAGTGCAGGAGACCACCCTCCGCGGTGGTGAGACACTGCACATGCCTGGGGGCGACGCGCTGGGTACGCTGGCCGCGATCGACGTCCGGAATCGCACGGTCGACGTCAAGAAGCGCGGCACCGCCGTCGACAGCCACCCGGACGCGGCGTTCGCCCACGACCTCGTACGAAGCGACGTATTGAGCAGCGCCCTGGTGCGAATCGGCCAGCACGCTGCCGACAATGGCATCGCCGGCGATGGCCCATACGGCGCGGCCCGCTCGCTCCTGCTCCGCGAGGGTCCCCGGCTCGGCGGCGACCCGGTCCGCATGCTTGGCGAGACGCCGCTGAACGCCGCGCTCCGCATCGCCTCCAGGGGCGGATTCGGAGTCCTGCCCATCCAGGGGCCGCCGGGCGCGGGCAAGACCTACACGGCGGCCAGGATGATCTGCGAGCTCGTCCGCAGGGGCAGGCGCGTCGGCATCACCGCCAACAGCCACAAAGTAATCACCAATCTCCTCGATGCGGCCCTCGACGCTGCAGATGAGATGCGTCTGGAATTCAAAGCAGTACGGAAGGTCAGCGGCGGCCCGCCCGACGACTCCGGCGACGACCGGGTGATCTTGGAGTCCAACAATGCCGCGGTCTTCGCCCAGCTCGGAGGAGACTGCCAGGTGGGCGCGGGCACTGCGTGGCTCTGGGCCCGCGAGGAGGCCCTCGATACAGTCGACGTGCTGTTCGTGGACGAGGCGGCCCAGATGTCACTGGCCAACGTCCTGGCCATCTCCCACGCCGGCCCCAACCTTGTCCTCCTGGGCGATCCACAGCAGCTCGACCAGCCCACCCAGGGCACCCATCCCGACGGCACTGGCGTGTCGGCCCTGGCACACCTGCTCGGGGACCGCCAGACCATCGGGCGCGACCAGGGCCTGTTCCTAGAGGAGACCTGGCGGCTCCACCCCGATATCTGCGCCTTCACCTCGGAGGCATTCTACGAAGACAAGCTCAACTCCCGCCCCGGTCTCGAAGAACAGGGTGTCGTATCATCTGGCCCCGTGTCGGGGACCGGGCTCCGCTTCCTCCCCGTGTCCCACAGGGGCAACCAGAGCTTCTCCGACGAGGAGGCCGACCGCGTCGCCGCCCTGGTCCGCAGCTTGGTCGACGGCGGCGCTTCCTGGATCGATCAGCAGGGCGAGGAGAAGCCCATTGGCACGGAGGACGTACTGATAATCGCGCCTTACAACGCCCAGGTATTCAAGATCCAGGAGCGCCTGCCCTGCGCCAGGGTGGGCACGGTCGACAAGTTCCAGGGCCAGGAGGCCCCCGTCGTAATCTACTCCATGGCCACCTCGACGCCGGAGGAGGCCCCTCACGGCATGGAGTTCCTCTACAGCCTCAACCGCTTCAATGTGGCCACGTCCAGGGCGCGCTGCGTCTGCATCCTCGTCGGCTCGCCGGACCTCTTCGCCCCCGAGTGCCGCACCCCCCGGCAGATGCAGCTAGCCAACGCCTTCTGCCGCTACCGCGAGCTGGCGACAAAAATCTTCCTCTAGACACTGGCCGGTCGCGCTCACGCCGTCCCACCATGCCATGCTAATATGCCACCCGCCGAAGCCGCATCGACCGGAGGTTCCGCATGTCCAAATACACCGTCGCGATCATTGGAACGGGCAGGGTGGGGGCGCAGTTCGACTTCGACCCCGGGAGCCCCGACAACCACGCCGACGCCATCACAGTGAACGACTCGTTCACCCTCGTCGCCGGCGTGAACCGCGGCCGCGAGAAGCTGGACCTGTTCGGCGAGCGCTACGGCATCGACGCCCTCTACCACGACTACCTCCGGATGCTCGACGAGGTCGGCCCGGACGTATGCATCATCGCGACCCACCCCGAGCTGCACGCCGAGATGGTCGAGGGGTGCGCCGCCGCGTCCACGACGAAGGCCATCATCTGCGAGAAGCCCATGGCCCTCTCGCTCGGGGAGTGCGACGCCATGATCGACGCCTGCAAGCGCGCCGGCGTCCTGCTGCAGATCAACCACAACCGCCGTTGGGACGGCGGCTGGCTGCGCGTCAAGGAGCTGCTCGACGAGGGCGCGATCGGCGACCTGAACCACATCTACTGCTACATGGACGGCGGCAAGCCGGCTCCCTGGTGGCGCGCCGAAAACGAGGGCCCGCTCCTCCACGACTTCACCCACTACTTCGACCTGCTCGACATGTACCTGGGCGACGTCGACTGGCTCTGCGGTATGGCCGAGCAGCGGAGCCGCCCCTGGGCTGTAGAGGACTTCTCCGCCGCCTTCATCAAGTTCAGGAACGGCGTCACCTGCCTGGCATCCGGCGCAGAGCTCACCGAGTACGACGACAGCGGCATGGAGTTCCGCGGCACCACCGGAGTCATACGATACGGCAGGGCGGGGTTCGATCTGTTCCAGACCGAGCTCGACGTCTACGAGCCCGACAGCGGCTTCCAGTGGAGCACCCTGCAGCCCCGCGACATGGGCCTGCCGCCGCCGACCTCCACCTACGTCTCGGCCCTCGAAGAGCTGGCCGGCGCCCTCGATGGCAAGAACCCCCTACGCAGCGACGGCGAGGTCGGCCGCAAGTCCCTCGAAATCGTCATGGGCATATACCAGTCCCAGATCGAGGGTTGCGTCCCCGTCCACTTCCCCGTATCGCTCATGACATCCGGCGTCCAGGTCCTCCGCGACTCCGGCCACTTCGTAGAGCGCCCTGAGTAAGCCCGTTCGCGCTGAGCAACCACACATCTGTCGTCCCGAGGAGTCCCCGACGAGGGACCTGGGGCGGGGTCACCTCGCCCTGCCCAGCATCAAAGGTGGCCATGGCTCTCCAACAACTTGTCGTCCCGAGGAGTCCCCCGACGAGAGCCTGCCCTGAGCCTGTCGAAGGGGATCTGGGGCGGGGTCACCTCGCCCTGCGCAGCGTCAAGGTGGCCATGGCTCTCCAACAACTTGTCGTCCCGAGGAGTCCCCGACGAGAGCCTGCCCTGAGCCTGTCGAAGGGGACCTGGGGCGGGGTTCCCTCGCCCTGCCCAGCGTCAAGGTGGCTATAGCCCGCCAACAAAGCTAGGGTGCGACTCTGTCCTATGTGCTATTCGCGCTCGAAGTCCTCGAACAGGTCAGTCCAGGCTGGGTTGGCTGATTCGATCAGGTCTACTTTCTTGCTCCGCCGCCATGCCTTGATCTGCTTCTCTCTCTCAATGGCGGCTCGGGGGTCCACTGTCTGCTCGAAGTAAACTAGCCTTGTGACATTGTACTTGGATGTGAATCCATCGGCCCGGTGTTCCCGGTGCTCCTGAACCCGGCGGATGAGGTTGTTGGTCACTCCAACGTAGAGTGTTCCCCTATAGCTGGCCATGATGTAGACGTAGTAGTCGCGCACTCGGGATCGCCCTTTCCTGTTACTGTCGCTTGGTCGGCTTCGTGTCTGGTGCCCGCTGGGATACATAGAGGGTCAGACGATGGACACCCTGGCGCTGCGCGAGGCTGGGGGACCCCACCCCAGGTCCCTCGTCGGGGACTCCTCGGGATGACAGTTTGTGGGCGGCCTACCCCGTATACCTCCCCAGGAACCCCAGCGTCACCGCGTTGAACTCCCCCGGCTCCTCCAGGTTGTGCAGATGCCCGCCCCCCTCGAACAGCGCCAACTCCGACCCCGGTATCCTGTCCGCCACCTCCCGCGAGTACATCGGCGGCAGCGCCAGGTCGAACGTGCCCACCGTAACCAGCGTCGGCGCGGCTATGCGGTGCAGCCGGTCCAGCGCGTCATGTCGCAGGTTCGCCCTGTAGAGCCGCGCCAGGTTCTCGCTCGATTGGTTCGACCCCACGATCGCGTCGATCTGCGCCTCCACCCGCTCCGGGTGACGGTGCATGAAGTCGGGCGTCAGGAACCACAGCACGTTGATCTCATATGCCGTGCGCAGGTCGAACGTCTCCAGCAGCCTCACCTGCGCCGCGAACTTGCGCCTGGCGTACCCGTGGGCACGGCCCCACGTGCCGTGAAGCTGCAGCGTCTCCACCAGGTCCGGCCGCGACAGCGCCAGCTCCTGCGCGATGCACGATCCCATCGACAGCCCCGAAACGTGCGCCCGCTCGATTCCCAGCTCGTCCATCAGCGACGCCGTGTCCTCCGCCATCAGCCGCGTCGACACCTCGCCGTCGCCGCTCCCCGACCTGCCAGTGCCGCGATTGTCGAACCGCACGCACTCGAACGACCGGCGGTACTCCGCCACCTGCCCGTCCCAGCACCCCAGGTCCAGCCCCGTGCCCATGATCAGCAACAGCGGCGGCCCCTCGCCCTCCCGCTCATAGAAAGCCTCGATCCCCGTACTCAGCTTCACATAAGGCACAACGCCACCCCCTTCACAAGGCCCGCATAATACCACCGTAGCCGTACCGCCCATACGCGCCGTTCCCGAACGCCGCAGGGGCGGGCTCCTACCCCTTCTCCCCTGGCGGGAGAAGGCGGAGCCTGCCCTGAGCTTGTCGAAGGGATGAGGGGGACCTTAGGGGGAACACGGCTGCTACCCCCACCATCCACCATAAACGGCGCGGCCACCCCAATCCTTCGTGTATAGTCAACATAGAGAAAACGAAACAACCCGGCGCCCCAAAGCGCCGGGCCATCCAACTCTCCCTCTTGACTGCGGGCCGGTAGCTCAGTCTGGTCAGAGCATCGGACTTTTAATCCGAGTGTCCTGGGTTCGAATCCCAGCCGGCCCACTTCGTCGTTCCTGCCCCATGGTGGCGTGGGGGCGGACACGAGTGCCTGCCCGCGTGGCGGTATGTCCGGCGTTCATGCCGGGAGCTCGGCTATTCCCCCGCCTGGATGACCACGCGCCCGCCGTCCCGGACCTGGATGCTCAGGTCATGGTTGTCGAGCATAGCCATGCCCACGAGAGGGTCTACTCCAACCGCTCCGGTCTCGACGTACCTCTCTTGTCCGTCCCAGAGCATAGTGACGCCATACACGTCGAAGGCAGCCTCGCTGCCGTCGGCCAGGACCGCTTCGCCGTCACCCACCACAGGCAGTCCCAAGTCCGCCACCAGCGTCGGCGGCAAGACCAGGTAGCCGTTGAAGCCGGTATCGACCACTGCGTCGACTTCCCGCGTCTGCCCCGCTGGGCCTAGTATGGGAAGGGTCACGACGGCTTCGAGGTGGGCGTTCACGGACCCCTCGATCACTCTGCTCTCCGAAGGGAGCTGCCGCCGAAGTGATACAAGGCTCGATGACCAACCCGCATCAGCCAGATTTGGGCGTCCGGGCGTTGGTCCCGCAGGCCCTCAGAGGCGACAATGGCATTCTTGCCCAGTGCATAGCTCCCGCTGTCGACGTCAATGGCGACGACTTCCCCCTGGTGGTCTGTCTCAACAAGGTGGCGGATGTCCCTCTCGTAAATCTCTTTTCCGAGCCGCGCCGCCACCTCGCGTGGACGGCGTGGGGGCATGGCGGACTCCCTCCCTCGAGTGGGCGCCGTAGTCTCCGCGTCTCTCATGCGTACTTCCTCTTAATCACTCCTCTACAGGGCCTACTCTAACATCTCGCTGAGGGCTGCGACACCTGTACCGGGTCTGTAGGGGCGGGTTTGAAACCCGCCCTTCCCCGGTCGCTGCCAGGACCATGCCGCAGCGGAAGAACTCGGCGCCCTTCTTCACCCCTTGATGTCCAATGCGGCATGCCCTCAAACACAGAACGGCCGGGCCGCATCCGGCCCGGCCGTTCATATCTTTCGCTTCACTCTAGGATCGTTCGCCCTGAGCCTGTCGAAGGGGCAGTGCTCCGCTGACTCACTACGGGCAGATCGATATCCCGTTCGCGCCCGCCAGGCGGAGGTCGTCGTCGTCTGTCGCGCTTCGCAGCGATGCTGGCACGCAGCCCGTCAGCCCCTCGTTGCCGCGGAGCTCACTGATCACCACGTCGTTGTCGTCCTTCACCTGCTCGCCGCCGATCCGCAGCCGCGTCAGCGTGTCGCTCAGCGGGCTCAGCTCGGACGGGATATTGCCCGAGAGGCTGTTCATGCGCAGGTTCAGGTCCTGCAGGCTGATCATGCCGCCCAGCTCAGACGGAATCGACCCGCTGAGCTCGTTATTCGCGACCCACAGCTGGATCAGGTTGCTCAAGCTGCTCAGCTCCGTCGGGATCGACCCCGTGAGCCGGTTGTCGTGCAGCCGCAGGTGCTGAAGGTTGCTCAGCCTGCCAAGCTCCGGCGGAATCGGCCCGGTCAGCCGGTTGTCCCGCAGGTTCAGCGTCCGCAGGTTCGTCATATTCCCCAGCTCGGCCGGGATCGACCCCGTCAGCTGGTTCCTGTCCAGCCACAGCCTCCGCAGCAGCGTGTGCCGCCCGAACGCCGACGGAATCGAGCCCGCCAGCGCATTGTCGTGCAGGTACAGCGTCCGCAGGCTCCGCATGTCCGCGAACCACGACGGCACGTTGCCCCTGAACCCGTTGCTCTGCAGCTTCAGCAGGTGGACGCTGGTCATCCCCGTCAGGTTGGGTATGAACCCGCCCAGGCTGTTGCCCCACAGGCTCACCGACTCCAGGCTGCTCATATTGCCCATCCACGCGGGAAGCCCGCCCGTCAGGTTCATGTCCCTGCCCGAGAGCCACAGCATCTTCAGGTTGCGAAGGTTGCTCAGGTCCGGAATCGCCCCGCTCAGCTCGTTGTCGTGCAGCAGCAGCGTCTCCAGCCTCGTCAGCCGGTTCAGCTCGGGCGGGATCGACCCTGTCAGCTGGTTGTTCCGCATCTTCAGGGCCGTCAGCATGGACACGCTGCCCAGCTCGGCCGGCAGTGTGCCCGCGAGACGGTAGGACGTGAGGTCCACCTCCACCACGCGCGTTGGCGTGCCGCCCAGCTTGATCCCATCCCACCGGTTGATGGGCGTGCCCTCGTGCCAGTTCAGCCTCGCTCCGCCGTCCTCCAGGCTGTCGCGCGAGGCCCTCAGCGCCTCGCAGTCCGCCACCAGGCCCGTGTTCGACGTGTCAGTCACCGCGCCCCTGGTAGCACAGCCATACGAGGTGGGCCGGGCCGTGACCGTGATAGTCACCGCGATCGTGTCGGCCCCGCCCCTGCTGTCCGTCGCCTTCACCGTCACCGAGTACGTCGACTTCGTGCTCGCGTCCAGCGCCGCCAGCGTCTGTATCTGGCCGCTGGTGGCTACGATGTCGAACGAAGCCGCATCCGTCCCCTCCAGGCTGTACGTCACCGTATCGCCCGTGTCCGCGTCCGTCGCCGTCACGGGTGACCCGACGTTCCTGCCCGCCTGTGTGCCCTCGAGTATGCTGAACGAGCGAGCCCCGCCTGAGAATACCGGTGGGTTGTTCGGCGGCGCGGCGGTAATCTCGATCGAAACGTTGATCCTCGCGACGTCGGTCTGGTCGTCCGCCGTCACGATCACCGTGTACGTCTCCCCAAGGATCAGCGATACGCCGGACCTGGTGAGAAGCTGGCCGCTCGTGTCGTTTATGTCGAACAGCCCCGCGTCCCGGCCCTCCAGCCCGTAGGTCACCGTGTCGTCCGAATCGGCGTCCGTCGCCCTGATCGGCTCGCCGATGAACGCGCCCGCCTGCGCGCTTGCGCTCACCTCCCGCGTCGCGGTCGCGCCCTCGTCGAACACCGGCGGGTTGTTGGCCCCGGGTGCGTTCGTCGCCCCGATCCCCGGGTTCGACCAGTCGCTCGTGCCCTCGGCGTTCTTCGCCCGCACCTCCACGTCGTAGGACGTGCTCGCCGCCAGGCCATCGATCGTCACCGTCGTCGCCGTTATCGTCGAGGTCGTCTCCTCGGTCCAGGAACCTCCCGGCTCCCGGTACCTGTAGTCGTAGTCGGTGATGGGCGGCCCGGCGTTCGCCGGCGCGTCCCAGGTCACCTGCAGGCTGGAGCTCGACACTGCCGTCACCGTCGGCGCGAACGGCGTGTCCGGCGCCTCGTTGTCGACGTCAGTCACGCTGATCGTTATGTTCACCGCGTCCGTGCCGCCACGGCCGTCTCTCACGCGGACCGTTACCGTATATCTCGACTTCTCCTCGTGGTTCAGCTCCGCGCTCGTCCGTATCTGCCCCCCGTCGGAGGTCGACAGGATGTCGAACGAGTCCGCGTCGGCCCCCTCCAGTGTGTACGTCAGCGTGTCGCCGTCCCGGTCGGTGGCGGCGATCGGGTCGCCAATGTCCGTGTTCGGCGAGGTATTCTCGGGCACGCTCAGCGAACGCGAAGCGCCCGTGAATGTGGGGTTCCTGTTGGCCACGTCCGGGTTCGGCATACCAGCCCCCCAGCGGGACCACTCGCCTGTGCCTTCGTCGCTCCTCGCCCGCACCTGCACCTCGTAGCGGGTACCCGCCTTCAGGCCCGTGATGATCGTGCTCCTGTCCGCGCCCGTGTGGGGCCACCTCGTGGGGCCGTCCCCAACCTCGCGGTAGTTCACGTCGTAGCCATCGATCCGCGGCCCAGTGTTCGCGGGCTCGGCCCACGTGACCCGTATGCTGCTTGTCGATCCGGGTATCCCCGCAACCGTCGGTGCGGCTGGAGCAGGAGGAGGCTCGAGGACGTCGTCGACCGTGATCGTCACAGACTTCGCCGCGACGCTGTTGCTCTTACTTTGCCTGTCGTCCACCTTCACCGTCACCGAGTAGCTGTCCCTCGTCTCGTGGTCCAGCGCCGACCTGGTCCGTATCTGGCCCGATGATGAGACGATGGTGAACGAGTCCTTGCCCGGGCCCTCCAGGCTGTAGGTCAGGCTGTTGCTGTCTGCGTCCGAGGCCGAGACCGCGTTACCGATGTTCTGATTGGCCCGCGTGTTCTCGTCCACCCTAAGCACTATGCGCGTATCGCTTATGTCGAATGATGGCCTGCTGTTGCTCTTGCCGGTCGTGGCCTTGGCCACGGGCGACCAGTTCGTATTCGTATCGTCCTCGCCGTTCTTAGCCCGTACCCGCACCTCGTACTGGGTGCTCGGCTTCAGGCGATCGGCGTCTTCGGCCGGGAGCCTCCTTGTTATCTTGGTGCTCGTCTTGGTGTTGGTGCTCGTGTCAGTAATGCCTGTAATGTCAGTACCGTGGGGCCAAAGCTGCCAGGCGTCCTGTGAGGCCCCCGTCTTGACCTCGCGGTACTGTATATCGTAGTCGTTGATGGGAGGCTTGCCCGCGTTCTGGGGCGCGTTCCAGCTCACGTCCAGGCTCTGTCCAGTGTCCTTCGTCGCGGTAACCCTCGGGGCGGACGGCGCAGACGGAGGCTCCGGCTCGTCAGTGACGTTGATTGTCACTTCTATCGAAGCGCTGCCGCCGGCCCTGTCGTCGACCTTCACCCTCACCGTGTAGCTGCATTCGGTTGTGACATCCGCACTATCGTATCCGCACGCCGGATCCTCGTGATTTAGTGCCGACCTCGTTCGTATCTGGCCGGATGACGAGACGATAGTGAACAAGGCCGCGTCGGGGCCTCCGAGACTATAGGTCAACGTGGTCGAGCTGTCGTCAGTAGCGCTCACAGACGTCCCGACATCACGGGTGGACCGCGTCGACCCCAAGTCCTCTGCAACTTCCCGTGTCCGTTCCTGTTGTGTTGTGTCAGTGAATACCGGTGGCGCGTTCGCTCCCTTGTTCGTCTTCAACGTGACCGCAGCTGACCATGCGCTCGTGCCCTCTGCATTCTTCGCCCGCACCTGCACCGAGTAGGAAGTGTCCTCTTCCAGGTCCACAATCGTGGTGGTGGTGATCGTGGTGAGATTCGTGTCGTCGGTGTCGTTGTCTAGTCCGGTGCAGTTGCTGTCACCTGTCTCGCCGCAGTTGTCGTCTGAGAAGGTGCCGCCGCCCTTTCGGTACTGCAAGTCATAGCTGGTAATGTCCGGTCCCGTGTTCTCGGCGTGCCAAGTCACTATCAGCGTTGTAGGTACCGGATCCTGGTTTGTATCGCGGGCGGGCGACGTCACGGTCACCGTCGGCACTTCTGGGGCCTCGGCCCTGTCCCGAATCCCGATCCGCAAGGTGATGCTGTCGTCGGGCGTATCCTCCTCCACCTCGACCCTGTCAGTCGTCAGGCCGTCTCGGACCTCCACCTTCACCGTGTAGCACCTGTCGCTCCCAGCCTCCTGCTCAGAGAGCGTACCGCAGGTACCGGTCTCGGCCAAAGCCTCGTAGTTGTAGGTCTCTCCCGCCTTCGTCCGTACCTCGCCGGTGGTCTCGCTGATTGTGAACTTGCCCGCTTCTGCCACGGATGCAGTGTCTGTAGAGTCGAACGCGACCAGCTTGTAGGTCAGCCTGTCGTTGTCTGCGTCGTCGGCGAATATCCTTCCCACAGACTGACCGGATCGGGGGTTCTCGTCTATCGTCCGAGAGATGGTGTAGTCGGAGTTGTGCGTGCTCCCCGCGCCGGTGCCGGGCCTGTCGTCGAATATCGGCTCATGGTTGGCCTTGTTAGTCCTGCCCATGCCCGTCCCTGACCAGGCGCTCGCGCGCTCGCCATTGGTCGCCTGTACCCGCACCTCGTAGCTGGTGTCGTTTTCGAGACTTAGGATTTTGACGGTGGTGTCGGTTATCGCTCCGCAATTGTCGTCGGTCACTTCGCCGCAGTTGTCGTCTGAGAATGGGTCGCTGCCCTTACGGTACTGCACAGAGTAGGTGGTAATGGCGGGCCCAGTGTTCGCGGGCGCGCTCCAACTCACGTCTAGGCTCGTGCTCGACTTCTCAGTCGCACGAACGGTGGGGCGTGCCGGTGCCGACGGGGCCTCGGTCCTGTCGTTCACTTCGATAGCCACGCCAATCGCATCGCTGCCACCCGCCCCATCGACGACCGTCACCGTCACGTAGAAGCACTCGGCAATATTGGTCGTGGCGGGGTTGTCGTAGCATCGCGGGTCCTCGTGGTTCAGGGGGGTCTTCGTCCGTATCTGCCCCGACCGCGTGTTGAAGTTGAACAGGTCCGCGTGGGGACCTCCGAGACCATAGGTAAGAGTCGTCGTGTCTCCGTCAGTAGCCGTGACCGGGCTGCCAACGTTCTCCCCCGCGGGGGTGTTCTCAGCCACCTCACGCTCGTCGACGCCCGGTGTAGCCGGTGTGTCATCGTTCAAAACTGGTGGGCTGTTGCCCTCTTTGTTCGTCGAGCCGGTTCCCACGAGCGACCAGGGGCCCGTACCTTCCCCGTTAGTGGCCTCCACCCGCACGTCGTAGGAAGTGTCCGCTTCCAGCCCCGTGATGGTAGCCGTTGTGCCCGTGCCCGGCTCTGTGACGACCTCAGTGGAATCGGTGTCGGGGTTGTCGCTGGTGTAATAGGTGGTCTCAGTGCTCTTCTTGTACGCCACGTTGTAGTCGCTGATGTTGTCGCCCATGTTCACGGGCGGGTGCCAAACCACCCTTAGGCTCGTGGTTGATTCGTCGTCCGCGGTCGTGTCGGGGTCGTCCCATGACACCACCGTCGGAGGGAATGGGGCTTCCGGAGGCTCGTTCTCGTCCCCGACCGTGATGGTCACGGTCTGGTCAGCGGTGTTTGCGGGCGTTTCACTATCGGTCACCCTAACTACTACTGTGTAGCTCGACTTCGTTTCTTCGTCCAGCGGGGCCTTCGTGATGAGCTGGCCAGTCGAAGCGTCGATGTCAAAGGCCGCCGCCTCGGCGCGGGCATCGGCAGTACCGGCGTTGGCCCGCAGGCTGTAGGTCAGCGTGTTGCCGAATTCCTCGGTGGCCTCGTCAGGATCGGTGGCCGAGGCCGGGGTGCCGATGTTGACGCCCGGCGGCGTGTTCTCAGGCACGGTCTTTGTACTGCTGCTGCCGTCGACGAACGAAGGAGCGACCGCGTGGACCACGTTCCCCATAGGGAGCAGCCCCCCCGCGAGGGCCGCCAGGGCCAGCACGCCCACCAGGGCCAGAGTTAGGACGGTGTTGTTCAGTTTCATCGATTCCCCCGTGGGGCCCCGATTGGGGAAGCTGCGTTCCCCGCCACGGCCCGAGCCGAGCCGCGACTTACATGGAGGCCCTAGTGGATTTAGCCTACCCCCAGCCCCCAGCATTATGTCAATTGAAATGACCACCTCATAATCGCCAATACCGCCGCCCCACGGAGCGCGATACTATCGTCGTTCCTGCGAAGGCAGGGACCCAGAGGGGAGGGGCAGGGGATGGCAACCGGAGCGCGACACCATCGTCGTTCCTGCGGAGGCAGGAACCCAGAGGGGAGGGGCAGGGGGCAACTCAGCGAACGCGCAGGTGCAGGGTCATCCAGGCATCCAGAGTGGACTAAGATAGCGCCGACCACCATGAAGACTCCCTGCGTCTACATCTTGGCGAGCAAGCGGAACGGCACTCTGTACCTCGGGGTGACCTCCAACCTCGTGCAGCGGGTGTGGCAGCACAAGAGTGGGCTCGCCGACGGATTCACCAAGGAACACGGAGTGGAGACGTTGGTCTGGTACGAGGTGCATAGCTCCATGGTGGAAGCGATCACCCGGGAGCGCCGGCTGAAGCGGTGGAAGCGGGATTGGAAGGTGAGGCTGATCGAGGAGGATAATCCTTTCTGGCGGGACCTCTACGAGGAGCTTTGGTGACTAGGCCTCATGTCCTCCCCGCCCAGTCAGCCGTCGTTCCCTAGACCTAGACTCTGCACAACCTTGCCCCCTTCCCCACCCCTCTGGGTTCCTGCCTGCGCAGGAACGACGAATACGTGGTGCCCGTCCCGGCTTCGCCATACCCGGCCATACCTGCCACAAGGCCGACGCGCCATGTACAATCAGGTTGAGGAGCCAATGACCGCAACCAATCCAACCCATCCTTGCGCGAGTCTGCGCGACAGTTTGGAGGCCGAGGGCTGGAGCGTGAATGAGTTCGCCGCCCGCCTCGGGGTGAGCCGGAACACCGCCTCGCGCCTGTTGAACGGGCGCTGTGGGGTTTCGCCGCCGGTGGCCCTCGCCCTGGAGCGGATCGGATGGAGCGATGCCGACTTCTGGATGCGCCGTCAGGCCAACTATGACCTGGCCCTGGCCCGCCGTCACTTGGCCGCCGTCTGAAGCCGACGACACCCAAACGGAGCGCCCCAATCGTCGTGCCTGCGCAGGCAGAGGAACCCAGAGGGGCGGGGCCGGGGGCAACTCAACCCGACTGACACGCGGCAACCCCAATCGTCGAACGACGACAACGTAGCAATGGCTTAGCATTTCTTAGCTCTGCGCCCTCCGCGGTGCAGTCCCCACGGTGGTAAACTGCCGTGGACATGAAGGTCGGCCTGATCGTCAACCCCATCGCCGGCATGGGCGGCCGCGTCGGCCTGAAGGGCACCGACGGCGAGGCGGCCCTCGCACGCGCCCGCCGGCTCGACGCCCCCCAGGAGGCCCCGGCCCGCGCCGTCCAGGCCCTGCGTCTCCTCGCGTCCGCGCCCGGCGACGTCCGCATCCTCACTTGCCCGGCCGCCATGGGTGAGGACGAGGCCCGCGACGCCGGCCTCTCGCCCTCCGTCATCGTCGACCCGCCCGCCGGGCCCACCACCGCCGCCGACACCCGCCGGGCCGCCCGCGAGATGGCCCGCCGCGGCGTCCACCTCCTCCTCTTCGCGGGCGGCGACGGCACCGCGCGCGACATCCTCGACGCCGCCGGCGACGCCGTCACCGTGCTCGGCATACCCGCCGGCGTGAAGATATACTCGGCCGTCTTCGGCTCAACCCCGCGCGAGGCCGGCCGCGCTGCCCTGGCATTCCTGCGCGACGGCACGGGCGCGACCCGCATGGCCGAGGTGATGGACGTCGACGAGGACGCCGTCCGCCGGGGCGTCGCCGACGCCCGCCTCCACGGCTACCTGCGCGTGCCCGACGACACCGCCCGCCTCCAGGCCGCCAAGGATGGCGGCGTCGAGTCCGGCGAGGGCGCGGTCAGAGCCCTCGCATCCGCAGTAGCCGCGATCATGCGGCCCGGCGTCACGTACGTCATGGGCCCGGGCAGCACCATCGCCGCCGTCATGGACGAGCTGGGCCTCGAGTGCACGCTGCTCGGCGTCGACGTCGTGCGGGACGGACGGCTCATCGCCTCAGACGCGGGCGAGCGCCAGGTCCTCGATCTCGTCGACGGCGCAGACGCCAGGATCGTCGTCACCGTCATAGGCGGCCAGGGCCACATCCTCGGGCGCGGCAACCAGCAGATCAGCCCCCGCGTCGTCCGCGCCGCCGGCCTCGACAACATCATCGTCGCCGCCACCCGCGACAAGCTCGCATCCATCCGCGGCCGCCCTCTCCTCGTCGACACCGGCGACCCCGCTCTCGACTCCGACCTCGCCGGCCACACCCGCGTCCTAACCGCCCCCGGCCAATACGCCATCCACCCCATCTCCGCGTAGCCCCCGCCTCAGGTCCCTCGTCGGGGACTCCTCGGGACGACATGACGGGGGGCGAGCCCGGGCAGCAGTTCGTTCGCCCTGAGCTTGTCGAAGGGCAGTGCTCCGCCACTCTGCTAACTTGGCCCGAGGCAAGGGCCCACAACCCCTGTCTTTACCTCTGTGCTCTCCGTGCCCTCTGTGGTGAAGTCTCCCCTCTCGGCAGCTTGCCCCGCGCACGCCTCCCATCTATCCTACGCCCACAGACAGCAGGGGGGAGCAGCAATGGGTACCTTCGACGGCAAGGTGGTCATCATCACGGGCGCGGCCCACGGCATCGGGCGCGCTACCGCAATCGAGTTCGCGAGGCACGGCGCATCCGTCGCCATCGCCGATGTCGACATGGAGGCGGGCGGGGCGGTTGAGGCCGAGCTGAAGAGCGCCGGCCCGGGCGGCCTGCTCATAGAGGCAGACGTGTCGAAGGCCGAAGCCTGCAAGCGCGTTGTCGACGAGACGGTCGCGGCCTTCGGCGCGGTCGACGTCCTCTTCAACAACGTCGGCATCCAGTCCCCAAGCTCCTACCTGAACGTCGAGGACACGCCTGAGGAGGTGTGGGACCAGATCATCGACGTGAACCTCAAGAGCTACTACCTGATGGCCAAGTACGCCATCCCCGAGATGCGCAAGCGCGGCGGCGGCGCGATCATCAACACCGCCAGCGTACAGGGGCTCCAGTCCCAGCCCCTCGTCCCGGCGTACGCGGCCAGCAAGGGCGGCGTGCTCTCGTTGACCAGGAACATGGCCCTCGACTACGCAAGCGAGAACATCCGCGTGCTCGCAGTCTGCCCCGGCGCTATCGACACCAAGATGGTCCGCAACGCCGCGAGCCTGGAGGAGGGCGACCCCGACGAGATCATCGCCGAGTGGGGCAAGAGCCACCCTATTGGCCGCATCGGGCAGGGGGTCGACATCGCCAACGTCGTGCTCTTCCTGGCCAGCGACAAGGCCTCGTTCATGACCGGCGAGCACGTCAACATCGACGGCGGCTACATGGCCCTCGGAGCCTGGGCCGGCGCCGCCGGCGCAGCCGCAGTGGAGGAGTAGACCAGTTGCCCGGTTAGGCGAAATTGACATCGCTAGTCCTATGTCCTAATCTGTACATACATTCGCCCCGTGGCAGTACGCCTCGCTCCCAGCATGCTGGAGATCATGAGCGAGGCCTATCCCTCGGGGCTTTTTCCTTGCCTGTTAACAGAGGCGAACTAGGTGATTGACAAGGCGGCGATACTGATTGACGGTGGCTACTTCCTCAAACGCCTACCGTCCGTTCGGAGCGATATCGACACAGCGAGCCCGGAAGAGGTTGTCAGGGCGATTGACAGACTGGTTGGCAATCACCTGAAACAATTGAACGACGTTTCTCGAGTCCCAAACCCATTCCAGCTCCTGTACCGGTGCTTTTACTACGACGCCTTGCCGTACTCCAAGAAAGGACACAGTCCTATAGGTAGGCGAAGCATTGACTACGCCAAGTCGGACGTGGCGTGCTTTCGCAATAAGCTCTTCGATGCTCTCCGTGCGCGTCCCAATTTCGCCCTGAGACTCGGACAAGTCGAGAAGCCCGGCGACAGCTCTTGGATTTTGAAACCGAAGCCACAAAGAAGTCTCCTGAACGGAGAGGTGGCAGTGTCCGATCTCAGGGACTCAGACTTTGCGCCCAACCTCCACCAAAAGGGCGTCGACATACGGATCGGGCTTGACATAGCCTCCATTACCCTCAAGAAGCAAGCGGACACCATCATCCTTGTCTCGGGGGACAGCGACTTCGTTCCCGCGGCGAAGCTGGCCCGGCGAGAGGGAGCAAGGTTCATCCTCGACCCTCTTTGGCAGAATGTGTCACCTGATCTCCTAGAACACATAGATGGGCTAAGGAGCGGGTTTCCAAATCCGCGACGCGAGACGAGCAACATCGGCTAGGCAGCACACTTCCGCCAAGACAATGAAGGGAACCTGGGAGGTCTCGAAAATGCACTACAGGAACGAGCGAAACTACGGCTGCCGCATCAGCGATTCCTGGACCTACAGGGGGCTCAGGACCGCCGTCCTCGAAAATGAGCTGCTCAGGGTCGCCGTGCTCATCGACAAGGGCGCGGACGTCTACGAGTTCCTGCACAAGCCGACCGACACCGACTTCGTATGGCGCTCCCCCTGGGGCGTCCGCGACCCGTCCAAGTTCGTGCCGACGACCGGCTCCCACGCCGAGCTCTGGCTCGACCAGTACGAGGGCGGCTGGCAGACCGTCCTGCCCGGCGGAGGCTTTCCGTCCCAGTACGGCGACACGCACCTGGGCCTCCACGCCGAGGTCAACACCGTGCCCTGGGACGCCGCAGTCGTAGAGGACTCTCCGGAGCGCGTCGCCCTGAAGTGCTCGGTCAGGACAGCGCGCACGCCCTTCTACTTCGAAAAGACCCTGACACTCGAGTCGGGCTCGGCTGTCCTCATGACCGACGAGTTGCTCGTCAACGAGGGCGAGGAGACGGCCCACGCCGTCTGGGGCGAGCACATAGCCATCGGCGAGCCGTTCATGAACGAGGACTGCGTGATCGACCTGCCCGGTGGCACCATCCTCATCCATCCCGACAAGCTCCATCCGAACAGCAAGCTCAAGCCGGGCTTCAAGGGCCCCTGGCCGTGGGTCGAAGGCGAGGACGGCAACCGCATCGACGCCAGCATCATACCGCCCAAGGACTACCGGTCATACGACATGGCCTACGTGACCGACATGCCCGAGGGCTGGTACTCCGTCCGCGACACGAAGCGCGGCGTCGGGTTCGGCGTCTCCTTCCCCAAGAACCTGTTCGAGTTCCTCTGGTTCTGGCAGTCCTACGGCGGCGGCTTCGGCTACCCTTGGTACGGCCGCACCTACAACATCGGCCTCGAGCCCTTCACCAGCTACACCAACATGGGCCTCGCCCAGGCCATCGACAACGGCACCGCCCTGACCATCGAGGCCGGCGGACGCGTCGAGGCCTCCTACGCCGCAATAGCCTACACCGGCAACACCCCCGTAACCCGCATATCCCCCAACGGAACAGTAGAGACGGCGTAACTCTTCCCCCTCTCCCTCGACGGGAGAGGGTTGGGGTGAGGGTGAACGGGGCAGAGGGGTGCGTATCCCCTTGCAGAGAAGCCGCACTGCGAGTACCTTAGCAGAAGCACCACACCAGAGAGGTTGCAGCCCATGACTGACGCGACGAAGGACAGCCCTGTCGAGCTCAGCGGTACGGTAACGCTGCCGGGGGACAAGGGAGTGCACGGCGCATCACTCCTGTTCGACAGGGAAGCCGGCGCAGTGAGCGTCAAGTTCGACGAGCCGGTCGCAGGGTCCGACACCTGGGAAGCCAACTCGGTCGTCATCAAGCGCCGCCTCAAGTACCACGAGGTCGTCTTCAACACCGTCGACCTGCCCGTCGATGACCTCGACCTCGTGTGGAAGATGAACGTCGCCCTAAACGCGAGGATGGCCGCGGGCGTGGTCCTGTGTCGCCCGAACGACAAGAAGATCAAGGGCGAGCACGGCTTCACGTTCTCCGCGCCCGGGCAAGCCCCTGCGGGCAGCAACAACTACCTGACGCAGCTTCCCAGCGACCTCTACAAGACGATGGAGCCCGGCGACTACCCTGTAACCCCTTGAAGATCACCGACATCCGCACCTTCCACTGCTCGGACGGTGTCCGCAACAACATCTTCCTGCAGGTACTGACCGACGAGGGCATCGCCGGCGCCGGCGAGCCGTACACCGTCGGGCCCGACCAGGGCGTCATCGCCCTCATCGAGTCCATCAAGCCCTGGTTCATCGGCCAGGACCCGTCGCGCATCGAGTGGCTCCTGCGGCGCGCCCGCAACAACATGCGTTTCCCCATCGGCCCCGTCGGCTGGTCCGCCCTTTCGGGCATCGACCACGCCCTGTGGGACATCGCCGGCAAGGCCGCCGGGCTGCCCGTCTACATGCTCATGGGCGGCAGGCACCGCGACAAGGTCCGCGTCTACCACGGTGTCAGCGGCGACACGCTGGAGGAGCTCGCCGACAACGCCCGGGCCCTGGTAGAGGAGGGCTACACCGCGCTCAAGACCTCGCCCTACTCCGGTGAGTGGCGCGCAGAACCCTGGAACGCCGTGGTCCGAGGCGCGGGCGCAAGACTGGAAGCGCTCCGCGACGCCGTCGGACCTGACGTGGACATCGGCGTGGACGTCCACGCGACCCTCGTCGAGCCCATGCGCGCTGAGCAGCTCGTGGCCGCCATGGCCCCGTACAGGCCCATGTTCGTCGAGGAGCCGGGCAGGCCCGAGCACTTCCCGACCTTCGCCAGGCTGCGGGAGAAGATCGACGTCCCACTCGCGACCGGCGAGAACCTCTACGGCCTCGACCATTTCGTATCGCTCATAGACGCGGGCGGCGTCGACATCATCCAGCCCGACCTCTGCTCGGGGGGCGGCCTGCTCGAGGCCAGGAAGATCGCCGCCGTGGCCGAGGCGAGCTACGTCACCATAGCGCCCCACAACCCGCTGGGCCTGCTTTCGACGGCCGTCTGCACCCACTTCGCCGCCAGCACCCCGAACTTCGTCATCCTCGAGTACCACGGCGACCACGCCAAGCCAGGGAAGGCGAAGTTCGTCGACGACCCGTGGAAGCCGGTCGACGGCTGGATGCCCCTGCCGACCCGGCCCGGCCTGGGCATGGACCTGAACGTGGACGCCATCGAGAGCAGCCCGCCAGTCGAGTGGAACCGCGGCTTCCCCGAATACGCAGACGGCAGCCCGGGGTTCATCTAGCATGAAGATCACCGGCACAACGTGCCACATCGTCGACGGCGGCGGGCGGAACATCGTCCTCGTCAGGACCGAGACCGACGCCGGCATAGTCGGCTGGGGTGAGTCGTTCAGCGTCGGCCCCGACCTGGCCGTCGCCGCCGCCATCGACTACCTCAAGGACTGGATTCTCGGCGACGACCCGCGGGACATCGAGCGCCTCTGGGCCACGATGTACCAGGGGCTCCGCTTTCCTCCAGGTTCGGTTGGGCTGGCCGCGATCAGCGGCATCGAGCACACGCTGTGGGACATATCCGCGAAAGCCCTGGGGCTGCCCGTGTACCGGCTGCTCGGAGGGCGGGTGCGCGACCGCGTCCGCGTCTACCAGGGCTGCACCGGCCCAACGCCCGAGGCGGCGGCCGAGAAAGCGCTGGAGCTAGTCGATGAGTACGGATACACCGCGTTCAAGATGAGCCCCTTCCCGCCCGACGACCACCTGGGGCCGTGGAACGAGGTCCTGCGCGAGGGCCCCAGGCATATGGCCGCCGTGCGCGAGGCCGTGGGCGACGACGTCGACATCGGCCTGGACGTCCACGCGAAGGTCCTGGAGCCGATGCGAGCCCTGGAGCTCGCGAGGGCCGTCGAGCCGTACAACCCCTTCTTCTTCGAGGAGCCCATTCGCCCGGAGGGCATGCGTGAGATGGCCTGGCTGCGGCGCAGGTCGCCCATACCCATCGCCACCGGCGAGGCCCTCTACGCCAAGTTCCAGTTCAACGACCTGGTGCGCCAGCAGGCCGCCGACATCATCCAGCCCGACGTGTGCGTCTGCGGCGGGCTCATGGAGATGAAGAAGATCGCCGCCATCGCCGAGGGCCACGACGTGGTGGTAGCGCCACACAATCCCATGGGGCCGCTGGCAGGGGCCATCAACCTCCACTTCGCCGCCTCGACGACGAACTTCCTCATCCTGGAGTACAGGGCGCACGACAGGGGCCGCTGGCGCGAGCTCGTGAAGAACCCCTGGACGCCCGTGGACGGCCACCTCGCGATTCCCGATGCGCCCGGCTGGGGACTGGAAATCGACGAGGACGCCCTGGACCGCTATCCCGCCATCGCGTGGCGCAGGGGCAACCCCATCCACGCCGACAACAGCCCCGCCTACATCTAGGACGGTGTTAGTGACGTCCCTTCTCCCCTGGCGGGAGAAGGTTAGGTTGAGGGGGAAAGCCGTGCCGACGCTCTCGCCGCCACGTCCACCCCTTCAACTGGTTCAGAACCTCCCCCGTCGGAGATTCTGAGCTAGTGAGACAGTCGAATGAACCGCTAGGGACGGCGAGCCCCGATTCCGTTACCCTTCGGCAATGAAGGTAACTCTGCGTGGAGTGATACTCGGAATTCTCGCCGGTCTGTGCGCGGGCCTCGCCCTGACCGCAGTGACCGAGGCCGCAGCAGCCCTGTCGGGAACTACCTCCATCGTGGGCATGGTCGCCGGGGATGCGCACATCGCCATCTACGTGGCCGGGCTGGCGGTGCAGATCGCGGTTGGCGGCCTTGCGGGCATCCCGTTCTCGCGGGCCGCATCGATGCTGCCAAGGTCCGTCTCCGTCGCGCTGGTCGCGTTCATAGTGTGGGGGCTTGCAGTCGCCGCGCTTGCCGTTCTCGAGATCGGCGTGGATGCGCGCGCCGTCCTTTCCGCCTTGCCTGGAAGCCTTGCCTATGCGGCTACGTTCGCATACTTGCACTCGGAGCTTGCGTCGGAGTCTCGCCTCGAATGGACGGCGCGCCGGTCCTTCCTCATGCGGGTCGCCGGCTGGGGGGTCCTCGCCCTCGCCGGTGCCGTAGGCCTCCGGTTCCTGCCGGACGGCGGCGAATCCCACGAAACTGCATCACTCGTGCGCCCGCCCTCAGGAGGCCTTGCGACCGAGGTCACGCCCAACGGCCTCTTCTACGTGGTCTCCAAGAACGAAGTCGACCCATTCGTCGACGCGAACGACTGGCGGCTGGAACTCGCCGGACTCGTCGACAACCCCATGACGCTGACCTACGACGATCTGAAGAGCGCACTACCGGTCGAGGAGTACGTGACACTGGAGTGCATCGGCAACGTGGTCGGCGGCGACCTGATAGGCAACGCGAAGTGGAAGGGCGTGCGCCTTAGCGCGCTGCTAGGAGAGGCCGGTCTCGGGCCCAACGCCGTCGACATCGCATTCGAGGCCGCCGACGGCTTCACCAATGCCGTCTCGCGAGGCAGGGCGATGAGCGGCGACGTGCTCGTTGTCTACGAGATGAACGGCCAGCCGCTGCCGCCAGAGCACGGCTTTCCGGCGCGCATCGTCGTGCCGGGGTTCTACGGGTACAAGAGCGTCAAGTGGCTCACGAAGATCGAGCCCGTCGACCACGACTTCATGGGGTACTGGGAGACCCGCGGACGCACCGACAACCCCATCATCAAGACCATGTCCAAGATGGTGACACCGGTAGATGGGTCCAGCCATCCGCTGGGACCGCTCGCCGTCTCCGGCGTGGCCTTCTCGGGCGATAGGGGAATCGCCACGGTCGAGCTTAGCATCGACGGCGAGCGCACCTGGTCGCCCGTAGACAGGCTCAGCGAGCCCCTGTCGCGATTCACATGGGTCAGCTGGGACGCGACAGTCGAGCCTCCTCGCCAAGGCCCATTAGTGCTGATCGTCCGGGCGGTGGACGGCCAGGGTGTCGTACAGACCCCGGTCGAGAAGAGCGTCTACCCGGACGGCAAGACCGGGCGCCACAAGGTCAGGATAAGCATCGGAGAGGCATAGCGGATGACACTGAGGCCCGCCAACGACCCATCGATCGATTACAGAGCCCTCGTCCGGGTGGCGTACGACCGTTGCGCCGCCGCGTACTCCGAGTCCCGAATGGCCGAGGCGCACCCTGAGCTGGACCTGCTGCTAGAGTCTCTGGAAGACGGAGCCTCCGTGCTGGACATTGGGTGCGGCGCAGGCGTTCCGGTAACGCGGGCGCTCTCCGGCAGGTTCGCCGTCACAGGCGTGGACATTTCCGGCGAGATGGTCCGGCGGGCCCGTGCCAACGTCCCGGGAGCGAGCTTCATTCATGGAGATATCACCTCGGTCGATTTCCCGGATTCGAGCTTCAATGCCGTCGTAGCCTTCTATTCGATATTCCACCTGCCGAGGGAGGAACATCCCGAGCTATTGCGCCGAGTCCGCAGCTGGCTGAAACCGGGCGGCTACCTTATGTGTACGCTTACCCGGTATAGCGAGGCGGCATACACGGAGGACGACTTCTTCGGTGAGACCATGTACTGGAGCAACTATGGCCTGGAGGACTACAACGAAATCCTGGAAGGACTGGGGTTCAGGCTGCTGACGACTTCCTCCATCGGCCATGGCTATACCGAAGCCCAGGACACGCCCCCTGAGACGCATCCCCTTGTCTTCGCCAGGAAACAGTGAGGCGGGCCTGGCTACAGCGGCTGGCGTCCTGCGAATCCCGTGTCCACCTCGTGCCAGAAGTCGATCTGCGCCTCCCCCTCACGCCAACACAGGTAGACCTCGCGCCCTTCCCTGAGCGATGGGAAGTCGACCAGCCCCGGCTCGACCCCCTTCACGAGGATGCCCTTCTCGGATATGGCGTCTGCCTTCTGGTTGATCTGGGCCGCCACCTCATCGAAGAGAGCGCGCTGCTGCTCCAGCCGGTCGCGCGTCTTGCTCCCGCCATTGCTCCCTATGCGCTGTTCCAGGACCCTGGTTTCGCCTGCGAGCTCCTGCGCCCTCCCGCGCAGCGGCTTCAGGTCGGCGAAGATCTGCGCCAGCCATGGGACGTGCCCGCGGGCCTCGTCGAGAGTGAAGTACCTGTCCGGCAACCGGCCCCCCGTCAGTAGACCCGCTCCATTTCGCCAACGGGCACCTCTATCAGGGTCGGTAGGCCGATCTCCAGCGCTCCCTCCAGCGCCAGGTGCAGCTCGTCGGGCCCGTGTGCCCTTACTGCCCTGGCCCCGTACGCCAGGCCCAGGCTCACGAAGTCCGGGTTGTGAAGCCTCGTGCCCAGGACATGTCCCTGGAACTGCTCCTGCTGCGCCCTCAGCACGTTGCCGTACGCGTTGTCGTTGAACACCACAACCACGATGCCTATCCCGTACTGGACAGCGGTCGCAAGCTCCTGCGAGTTATACAGGAATCCCCCATCGCCTGAAATCACCACGACCGCCCTGTCCGGCGCGCCAATCTTCGCGCCCAGCCCCACCGGGAACGCGTGTCCGAGCGTGCCGTGATGGGACGCCGACAGGAAGCGACCACCGTCGTACACGGGCAGGTAGTTCCGGCTGTAGTAGCCAAGCTGGTTCATCCCCTGGACGATGATCCCATCATCCGGAAGCGCCCGCCGTACAGCATCCAGCAGAGACATCTGCGGCTCCAGCTGATTGTGTCGGGCGAATCTATCCCTGAGCAGCTCCGCGATGCCCGCCTGTTCCCTGTTCTCCCGCGGCCCCATCGAATCCTGCAACGCCTCCAGCAGCGCATCTAGCGCGGCGCCGGCGTCGCCTGTCAGTCCATGGGTGTGGTGGCCCTGGCGGGACGTCTCCGCAGCGTCCACGTCGACGCGTATCACCGTTCTTCCCTCTGAGTCGGGGAAGGGAGCCCGGGTGCCCACTGCGAGAACTACGTCCCGGCCCTCCAGCCACATAGCCATCGGGGCGTACCGCGTCTCGGCGAAGCCCATCGACAGAGGATGACGGTCGGAGATGGCGCCCTTGCCGCCCGCGGTCGTCACGACCGGCGCCTGCAGGTACTCCGCAAGCCGCGTCAGGCTCTCGGAGGCTCCCGAGATGTGCACCCCTCCTCCGGCCCAGATCACCGGCGACCGGGACCCGGCAAGTATTCGTGCGGCCTGCTCCACCTCGGCCGGGTCCGGAGCTATAGGGCCATGCGCTTCAGGTTCGAGAAGGTCTATATCCTGCTGCAGGGCCAGTACCGGCTGGTCCACCTGCAGCAACACCGGGCGCGGCCGCCCGCTGCGCATCTCCACCATCGCCTCGCTCACCAGCCCCGGGATCTCGGCCGGCCAATCGGCATGCCCCTGCCACTTGACCAGGGGCATGAGCCAGTCAGAGTCGACCCTGCCAGCATCGTGGCTGTATAGGTGCGTTCCCGTCACCACCAGCAGGGGCGACGACACGTCGTAGGCCGTCGCCAGTCCTGCCGTGGCGTTGAAGAACCCTGGGCCCTGCACGACGACCACTGCTGCGGGCTCGCCCGTCGCCCGGAAATAACCGTCGGCCATGTAGGTCGTGGCCTGCTCGTGGCGCACGGAGACGTAGTTGATTTCGTCCGCCTCCCACAGCGCGTCCACGATTTCGTACTGTCCCGCCCCCGGTATCCCGAACACGGTGCGGATGCCCTCGCGCTGCAGCGACTGCACGAGGGCCTGGCCTCCCGTCATCCTGGTCAATGTGCTACCTGTCCTGGAGAAGTTCCGCGCATTATAAGCCCTAGCCGGGCTGCCTGGATGCGGCCCTGTTGCTCCTGTTGACACTGCCCGGTTGCCAGCCTACCATCCGCTTACCCGCATCGGGGACTCTGCGTAACCTCGGCGTCCGTCATTCCGAACGCAGCGAAGCGAAGTGAGGAATCTAGGAAACCTTGCTCTGGAGAAGGGTCTCGTAGCCGATACGAGACCTTGACTCGACCTCGAACACCATAGATTCCTCCCTGCGGTCGGAATGACATGTTGATGGCAAGTTATGCAAGAGCCTCCATAGTGGGAGTCTTGCGCCGGAGGAGCAGCATGGTTGAAGCGCTTGAATTGAAGCCGCAGCCCGACCTTGCCAGCCGCGTGAAAGGGATCGAAGAGGACGGTTACGCGTACTTTCCAGGGGCGATGAGCGCCGACCAGGTGGCGGAGTTGAGGGAGGTCATGAAGCACCTCACGCCCATCGAGGCCAGCTTCAACCGGTACACCACGCCGGACAACGGCGGCTTTCTGAACAAGCACATCAACAACGTCTTCAACCGCGACCCGATCTTCCTGCAGTACATGGATAATGCGGGTGTGATCGACCTTGCCGAGGCCATACACGGCGACGACTGCCACATTATCGGCATGACGGCTTGGGTGACAGGGCCCGGGCGGCCCGACCAGCACCTCCACTGCGACTGGCTCCCCGTCGAGCTTCCCGAAGACGTGCTCTCCGACCCCCGCGTCAAGATGCCCGTCTTCATCACGACGGCCCACTACTACCTCAACGACATGTACGAGGAGCTTGGCCCGACCAAGTTCGTGCCCGGTAGCCACAAGTCGGGCCGGCGCCCCATGGGCGACACCGAGTGGAACGGCATCACCGAGAAGAGCGTCCTTTGCAAGGCCGGTGACGCCGTGATGTTCCGGTGCGAGGTCTGGCACCGGGGAACTTCGAATCGCAGCGACGAGGAACGCTACCTGCTGCAGGTGCACTACGCGAAGCGGATGATCACCCAGAAATACCCGCCCTACCTCAACAAGTTCCAGTTCGACCCCGATATCATCGCCCGGTGCACGCCCAGGCAGCGCCGCCTGCTAGGCGACCACACGCCTAGCAACTACGACTAGGCAGGGCGCTATGCCGGACAGGCACGCATACCAGGTCGTCGAGGAATCCCGGCCCGCGGGGACCTACCGTGGCGCGGTCGTGGGCTGCGGGCGCATGGGCAGCACCATCGACGACGAGCACGTGGGGATGCCCCACTACCCCTGGCCCTGGGCGCACGCCCCTGCAATGATCGAGGCGTCCGGCGTCGAACTGGTTGCCGGAGTCGACGTCGACAGGGCCAGGCTCGAGGACTTCGGGCGCCGCTGGGGGGTGGCCGGGCTGTACACGGACATCCGCGAGATGGTCGAGCGGGAGAAGCCGGACATCGTGAGCGTGACCACCCGCCCCCGGGAGCGCCCCGAGGTGGTCGCGGCGCTGGCCGAGAGCGGCGTCAGGGCCATCTTCGCGACCAAGCCGCTGTGCAGGTCGCTGGCCGACGCCGACGCAATGATCGAAGCGTGCCGGCGGACGGGCACCATCCTGTCGGTCGCCTGCCACCTCAACTGGTACGCCCCTTACACGTCTGCACTGGAGCTGATTCGGCGCGGCGAAATCGGCCCGCTGCGCTCCATCGTCTGCAACACGCCTATGACGCTGTCCAACATCGGCAGCCATTCGCTGGCGCTGATCAGGCTGTTCGCCGGGGCTCCCGCGAGCTGGGTCTTCGGCCACATGGACGACGACGACGCGGCGGCGGGTGACCAAGACCTGTCCGGATCCGGCTACGTCTGCTACGAGAACGGCGTCACGGCCATCCTGAACTCCCGGGCGCCGGCGCGGACGTGGTCCGTCGAGTTCCTGTGCGAGCAGGGGCGCATCGTCTCCCGGGAGCACCACGCGGAATTCGAGCTGTGGACGCAGGGACGCGCCTTGGGCGACACCAGCATCAGGTACGAGGCGCGCCAGCTCTTCCCCTACCCGTGGAGGCCCCGCAGCTCCATGGTGGACGCCATCGAGGGCGTAGCCCGTTCGATAGAGGCGGGGCGGGAAGAGGTGTGCCCGGGGGAGTTCGGCAGGGAGGCCCTGGAGATCGCCATCGCACTCAGAGAGTCCCACAGGCGGGGTGGAAGCAGGGTCGACCTGCCGCTGGAGGACCGCTCCCTGTCGCTGGGCAGGCCATGAGTCTGCCTCGAAGTATGCGGTGCGACCGGCCGTTCCCCGTTGACTAGCTGGAAGGGCGACTGTATACTTGTACAAAACAAGGCAGGTTCGAGCCAGCCTAGTCGCAGAACGAAGCAACAGAGGCCCCTTGGTGGTTCTAGCGAGGCGGACCCACCCGTTCCCATCCCGAACACGGAAGTGAAACGTCTCAGCGCTGACGATACTGCACTCGCAAGGGTGTGGGAAAATAGGTCACCGCCAGGGGGCTTTTTGCATTGCATAGGGACGAACCCAGGCCGGTATCCTGTACCTGCCATGTGCTAGAATGGCTGCGAGAGTGCCGAGACTCCTGAATCGGAAGTCGTGAATCACGGAAGGCCTATTAACGTGACCACTGAACAGCCGGACCCCGCCGCACCCCAGGACATGGAGGAGTTGCTCGACTCCATCGAGCCGATGAAGCCCCTTGTGCGAGGGGATGTGGTGGAGGGCGTGGTGATGCGGGCCGACACCGAAGGCATCCTGGTCAACGTGGGCCATAAGGCCGAAGGAATCATCCCCCCCGGCGAGATGCGGTCCCTGAGCCGGGACGACGCCGAGATGCCGGCAGTAGGCGACGACATAGTCGCCTACGTCATTAGAGGGGAGAGCGCCGAGGGAGCAGCCATACTGTCCCTGGACAAGGCCATCGGAGAGCAGGGATGGATGACCCTGCAGAAGGCCTTGGAGAGCGGCGAAAACCTCAAGGGCAAGATCGTCGACTTCAACCGGGGGGGTTGCATAGTAGACGTAGTCAATATCCAGGCCTTCGTTCCCATGTCCCAGCTGATGAGCGTTTCGCGGAACGAGCTTCGCCGGATCAGGGAAGCCAGGGAAAGGCCGCCCGACGCCCAGGAAGACCAGGGCGAGGAAGCCCAGGAAGCCGAAACTCAGGACGCTGAATCTCCGGTTGCGGAGACGCAGGACTCGCAGGACCCGCCCGAGGCGCCCGAGAAGCGCCACATAGGCAAAGAGATCGAGGTCAAGGTCCTGGAGCTGAACCGGAGTCGCAACAGGGCCATTCTGTCGGAGAGGCAGGCCGTCCAGGGGCAGCGGGAAGCGCGCAAGGCGAAGCTGATCGCCGAGCTGATCGTCGGAGAGCGCCGGCATGGCACGGTATCCGGCATAAGCAGCTTCGGCGCATTCGTCGATCTGGGAGGCGCAGACGGCCTGGTACACATCTCCGAGCTGTCGTGGACGCCCGTCCGGTCGCCCGAGGATGTGGTAAAGGTGGGCCAGGAGGTCGACGTCCAAGTCCTGAGCATAGACGACGTGAACAACAGGATCGCGCTGAGCATCAAGAGGCTTCAGCCCGAGCCCTGGGAGACGATCCACGAGCGCCTGAACGTGGGCGACATAGTGGACGCAACGGTGACCAAGCTGGCGGACTTCGGGGCTTTCGCCCGGGTGGAAGGGTCGGTCGAGGGACTGATCCACATCTCGGAGCTGGCCCCGAGGATGATCCAGCACCCGAGGGAGGTCGTCCGTGAGGGCGACGAGGTCCGCCTCAAGGTGCTGCGCATAGAGCCCGACCGGCGGCGGTTGGGCCTGAGCCTCGTTCAGGCCGAGCAGGAAGGCTACTACTAGGCGTTCCAATTACCAGGAGACTCACATGACGAGCAGCAGCAGATTCGAGAAGTTCTCTGAGAGGGCGCGGAGAGTGCTCTCCCTGGCGAACGAAGAAGCCCAGCGCTTCAATCACAGCTACATCAGCACGGAGCACATCTTGCTTGGCCTCGTCCGGGAGACCGACGGGGTTGCCGCGAAGGTATTGACGAATCTCGGCGTGGAGCTGACCAAGGTCCGCTCTGCAGTTGAATTCATCATCGGCCGTGGGGAGCGTGCCGCCACTGGTGAGAAGGGCCTCACACCCAGGACGAAGAAGGTCGTGGAGCTCGCCGTGGACGAGGCGAGGAGGCTGAACCATCACTACATCGGCACCGAGCACCTGCTCATCGGATTGCTGCGCGAGGGCGAGGGCGTCGCTGCCGGCGTGCTGGAGAGCCTCCAGGTAACCCTGGACAAGGTGCGAGCCGAAACGGGGCGCATCCTAAGCCAGAACCCCACCCAGGGACAGGCCAGCGCCGGTGGGCGCAGCCAGCAGACCAAGACTCCCACTCTCGACCAGCTTGGCATCGACCTTACGGCGTCGGCGCGGGCTGGAAAGCTGGACCCGACCGTGGGACGCGAGCAGGAGATCCAACGAGTAACGCAGATACTGAGCCGGCGCAGAAAAAACAACCCGGTGCTCGTCGGAGAGCCGGGCGTCGGCAAGACGGCCATCGTGGAGGCGCTTGCCCAGCGCATAGCTAGAAGCGAGGCTGCGACGACGCTCCAGGGCAAGCGGCTGGTGACGCTCGACATGGGCGCGCTGGTAGCCGGCACGAAATACAGGGGCGAGTTCGAGGAGAGGCTGAAGAAGGTCGTGGACGAGATCCGCGGCAGCGGCAACTGTATCCTGTTCATAGACGAGGTCCACACCATGGTCGGCGCCGGAGCCGCCGAGGGGGCGGTGGATGCCGCGAACATCCTGAAGCCGGCCCTCGCCCGTGGCGAGCTGCAGTGCATAGGGTCGACGACTCACGACGACTACCGCAAGTACGTCGAGCGAGATCCCGCCCTGGAACGGCGGTTCCAGCCGGTGGACGTGAACGAGCCCACTACCGAGGAGACCATAGACATCCTCCGTGGCGTGAAGGGCCGCTACGAAGAGCACCACGGCCTGGACATCGCCGATGAGGCGATTGAGGCGGCTGCGAACCTGGCGTCGGTTTACATTCCGGACAGGTTCCTGCCCGACAAGGCGATCGACCTGATAGACGAGGCGGGATCCAGGGTGCGGATCAACTTCAGCACGGCCCCGCTGTCCGTTAGCGAGACTTCTCGGATGCTCGACAGCGTGCGGCAGGAGAAGGACGAGGCGATCTCCAGCCGCCAGTACGAGTACGCCGCTGAGCTTCGTGACAGGGAGTCCAAGCTCTCTGAGAAGCTGGAGGAGCTGGAGAAGGACTGGCAGGAGGAAATGGGCTCCGAGAAGCCGCTGGTGACGGCGGAAGACATCCGCGAAGTGGTCGGCATGTGGACGGGGATCCCGCTCAAGAGCCTGTCTGAGACCGACACGGAGCGGCTGGTCAAGATGGAGGAGCTGCTCCACGAGGTCGTGGTGGGCCAGGACGAGGCGGTCAAGCTGGTGGCCAGGGCGGTGCGGAGGACCCGCGCCGGGCTCAAGAACTCGAGGCGGCCGGTGGGGGCGTATATCTTCTCCGGGCCTACGGGCGTGGGCAAGACCTACCTGGTGCAGAAGCTCGCCGAGTTCATGTTCGGCAGCCAGGACGCGATGATTAAGCTCGACATGTCGGAGTTCAAGGAACAGCACATGGTCGCAAGGCTCGTGGGCGCTCCTCCCGGGTACATCGGCTACGAACAGGGCGGCCAGCTTACAGAGGCGGTGCGCCGCAGGCCATACAGCGTGATTCTCCTGGACGAGATAGAGAAGGCGCACCCAGAGGTCTTCAACGTCCTGCTCCAGATCTTCGATGAGGGGACCCTGACCGACGCCAAGGGGCGCAGGGTGGACTTCCGCAACTCCTTCATCTTCATGACGAGCAACATCGGCTCCAACCTCATCCAGCAGGACAGGAGCCTCGGATTCGCCAAGAGCACCAGCGAGGACAAGGCAGCCGACTACGAGAGGATGAAGGACAACGTGCTGGAGGAGATCAAGCGCTTCTTCAAGCCCGAGTTCCTGAACAGGATCGACGGCAGCATCGTCTTCCATGCCCTGAGCAAGGAGCACGTTACGCAGATAGTGGACCTGCAGCTGGACGAGGTGAACGGCGTCCTGTTCAAGGAGAGAGGCATCAGCCTGGAAGTAACGGACAAGGCCAAGAACTGGCTGGCGGAGAAGGGCTACGACCCGGTATTCGGCGCGAGGCCCATCCGCAGGTTCATCCAGGAGAGCATCGAGGACAAACTCTCCGACATTATCCTGGCTGGCGAGCTCAGCCCCGGCGACACTGCCGTGGTCGACATCGACGACGAAGACAAGATTATGGTGGAGTCGAGGTCGCCGCTGCCCGCGGCCACCGTCTGATCCTGCAGTAAGGCAGTTGGCAGGACAACGCAGTAGGCCCTGGCGAGCTTAGCGAGAACGTTCGCCCTGAGCAGCGTTATGCCCGCGCGAGGGTCGTGCATGAGTGGTCAGTAACTGCCTTGTAGCTGAGGCACGTTCGGCCTGAGCCTGTCGAAGGCCAGTGCTCCGCCAGCCGACACATTTTCGTAATGCTCAATTGAGGGTAGCAGGAAGCCCGGGGCAGGCCCCGGGCTTCCTGACGTCAGGCAGCCGGTCGAATCGCCGCCATCTCCATACCTGCTACACTTGCGGCGGACCTCCCCAGCCCTGCGATGCGCGAGGAGCCACTTGGCGAAGACTAAGACCGTGTACGTGTGCGACAGCTGCGGCGCCGAGAGCCCCAAATGGGAGGGCCGCTGCCCGGCTTGCGGGCAGTGGAATACACTGGCGGAGTTCAGGCAAAGTGCCCGGGACAGCCGCCACTGGACTGGGGCGTCCGCGCCGGCCGTCGAGCTGTCCGAGGTACAGGCGGACGACGCGCCCCGTATCGCGGTGGGTTCCAAGGAGCTCGGCAGGGTCCTCGGTGGAGGCATCGTGCCCGGCTCCGTCACGCTTGTCGCAGGCGACCCTGGAATCGGGAAGTCGACACTGCTACTCCGGTTGGCTTCTGACGCGGCGGATGCGCTCGGTAGTTGCCTCTACGTGACGGGAGAGGAGTCCGCATCGCAAATCAGGATGAGGGCCGACAGGCTCGGCCTGGCCGGCCGTGGCCTCTATATCCTGCAGGCCACCGAGCTTGCAGAGATCAGGGCCGAGCTTGACAGGCGTAGGCCTCCCCTCGTCGTCGTGGACTCGATACAGACTCTATCCGACGAGGCTTCGTCATCGAGTGCGGGGAGCACGACGCAGATCAGGGAGTGCACCCGGGCTCTGCTGGAATGGGCCAAGGGCGCGGGTGTGCCGGTGGTCATCACCGGGCACGTCACCAAGGGCGGCGACATAGCTGGTCCGCGCGTGCTGGAGCACATGGTGGACGTTGTGCTGTACATGGAGGGCGACCCCATCAGCTCCTGGCGGCTGCTGCGTTCGGCGAAGAACCGGTTCGGCTCCACCAACGAGCTCGGCGTCTTCGAGATGCGAAGCGAGGGCCTGGTCGACGTGCCCGACCCTTCGCACGTCTTCCTGGGGGAGCGCAGGAAAGACTCCGTGGGTTCGGTGGTGGTAGCCACCATCGAGGGCACCCGGCCCCTGCTGGTCGAGGTGCAGGCGCTGACCAACCCGTCGCTGCTGCCCGCTCCTCGCAGGGTCGCGACCGGCGTGGACTTCAACCGGCTGCTGCTGGTGTGCGCCGTACTCACCAGGCGGACGGGCATCTCCCTGGCTGACCAGGATGTGGTGGTCAGCGTGACCGGAGGGCTACGGGTCAGCGAGCCCGCAGCCGACCTGGGGATCGCGCTGGCGGTGGCGTCCAGCATGAGGAACGCACCTATACCGTCGCGGCTCGTCGCCTTTGGCGAGATCGGCCTCGCGGGTGAGATTCGCACCGTGCCGCAGGCCGAGCGGCGGATCGCGGAGGCAGAGCGGCTGGGACTCACGGGACACGTATCCGCTCACGTGTCAGGGAACGGCGCCGGCCGGTCCGTGGGGACATTGGGCGAGGCCCTGTCGTACGCGATTCCCCGCTCATCGCGCAGGTCAGCTCCTGAAGTCGAGATGGGCGTGTCCAGGGGTTAGGCATGGCTAGCCGAGAGGAGATCCTGGATGCCCTCAGGTACGCGAGGCGCGACCTGGAAGATGTCATAGCCTGCGTGCCGGACGGCAGCATCGACGAGGAGGGTGTCGTCGCCGAGTGGTCGGTCAGGGACCTGGTGGGACACGTTGCGACCTGGGAACAGGAGGCAATCAAAGCACTGCGCCGATTCCTCACCGACCGCGACCTAAAGGCCGTCGTGACTTGGACGGACGTCGATGGGCTCAATGCCCGGGAATCCCGCAGGAAGAGCGCCCTCAGCCTCGCCCAGCTTCGCGGAGAGTTCGAAGAGTCGCATGCGCAGCTAATCGCACTACTGTCCGGACTACCCGAAGGTGATCTTGCCCGAGAGGAGGTCGAGAAGCGAATTCGGGTGGACACCTACGCCCACTACGCTGAGCATACCGCACACATCCGTGACTGGCTGAGTGCGCCGGATGCGGAGACGACCGAGAATTGAGGGTCGGCTATCTTCAATGCGTGGGTGGGGCGAGCGGCGACATGCTGCTCGGGGCTATCGTGGACGCGGGCGTCTCTATCGAAGAGCTGCGGTCCCGGCTGGACGGCCTGGGGTTCGGCGGCTTCTCAATCTCGGCGCGGAGAGACAAGAGGGGCGGCGTCGAGGGCACCCTCGTGTCCGTGGCCCCGGGTTCGTCGCCGCGGTTCGACACCGTCCCGGACCTGGTGGAGGCGGTGGAGGCGTCAGACCTAGATCAGCCTGTGGCGGCTCGCGCACGGGAGGTCCTCGAGCGGCTGGGCGCGGCGGAATCATCCGTCCACGGCGACCAGGAAGCCCACCTGCATGAGCTTGGCAGCACGGATACGCTCATCGACGTGGTGGGCTCGGTACTGGGATTCGAGATGCTGGGAATCGAGCGGCTCTACTCGTCACCGCTCCCGACGGGGTCGGGCATGTTCAGGAGCGACCACGGCCCATTGCCTGCGCCGTCGCCGGCCACTGTCGCCATGCTGGCGATGGTCGGGGCCCCAACTGTTCCGCCCCCTGGCGGAGCTGTCGAAGCCGGCGAAATGGTCACTCCGACAGGTGCGGCGATCGTGACGACGCTTGCCGAGTTCGGGCAGCCCGCCATGACGGTGACGCAGTCAGGATACGGGCTTGGCTCCAGGGACCCAGGCGGCTATCCCAACGTGATCGGGCTGCGAGTTGGGGAGGGCGGCGATGCGCCCGGAGCCACGACGCTCAGCCTCGTCGAAACAAATATCGACGACATGAACCCGGAGGCGTTCCCCTATGTGTCCGAGCGCCTGTTCGGGCTTGGCGCGCGGGACGTATGGCTGACTCCCATCAACATGAAGAAGGGGCGTGCGGGCGCGATGCTCAGCGCGCTCGTCGACCCTGCTATAGAACGGCAGGCGGTAGACCTGGTGCTGCGGGAGACTACTACGCTGGGCGTCCGGGTCAGCCCCGTAGACCGCTTCGAGGCGGACCGGGAGTCGGTTACTGTGGAGACGAGCATCGGAGCGCTGTCGGTCAAGGTCAAGCGGCTGGAGGGCAGGGGCGTGTCGCTGTCGCCGGAGTACGAGGACTGCCGCAGGATTGCGCGGGAGACCGGGCTGCCCATCCTGGATGTGTATCGCATCGTGGAGTCCGAGGCCGCCAGCCGGCTCCTGGTTGATACGCCGTAGGGCGGTCGCATGAGTGACAATCCTCCCAAAGACAGCTACCAACGACCTTTCGATCTCGCATTGCTGATCGCCGGGCACATCCTGCTGCTTCCCATCTGGGTCGTCCTGTGGACGGCGGTCCCCCTTGCGATATGGCTCGGGGACAGGGGCCACGTGCTGTACGGCCAGACCCGGCTGGGCAAGGACGGGCGGCCATTTATGATGCTGAAGTTCAGGACGATGGTCGTGGAGGCGGAGTCGGGAGCGGGCGCGGTCTGGGCCAGCAGCGAGGACGAGCGGCAGACTGCGATAGGGAGGCTACTGCGGCGCTACAGGATCGACGAGGTCCCGCAGGTCATCAACATGCTGCGGGGAGAGATGAGCCTCGTGGGCCCAAGGCCGGAGAGGCCCGAGCTCCACGCCGAGTTCGAGCGGACGACGCCTGGGTTCGGTCGCCGGCTCCGGGTGAGGCCCGGCCTGGCCGGCCTGGCCCAAGTGCGGGGCAGGTATTCGACGCCGCCGCGCGACAAGCTGAGGTACGACTGCCTCTACATCGAGAAGATGGGCCCGCTGCTGGACCTCAAGTTGCTGGCGGCCTCCGTCTGGGTAACGATTCGCGGCTACCCTCACTAGACGACAGCCTAGTGAACCTGATGGGGAGCAGCTTCCACAGCGCCTCGATCACGATGGCTGCGCTCAGCTTCGACTCGCCGCTGACCCTCTGGGCGAAGATTATGGGGTGCTCGACGACGCGGTAGCCGCGCCTCTGGCAGGCGCTGGTCTCCTCCGGGAGGAAGGCGAATCCACGGCATCTGAACTCGCTCATGTCGAGTGACGCCACGACCTCCCTGCGGAACCCCTTGAATCCAGAAGTGACGTCCCTCGTGCTGATGCCAGTAACGGCGCGTATGCCCGCATTGCCGATCATGCTGAGGATCCGTCGCCTCAGGCCCCACTCCTCCTCCGAGCCCCCACCCTCAACGTACCGCGAACCAACCACGACATCGGCCTCCCGCAGGTCCTGCAGGAATCCGGGGATGTACTCCGGTGCGTGGGAGAGGTCGGCGTCCATGTGGACTATGTAGTCTGCCCCCGTTTCGAGGGCGCGAGCCAGTCCGTCGACGTAGGCCGTGCCGAGTCCCTGCTTGCTGCCCCGCTGGATGAGCTCGATACGGCCGCCGTACTCTCCTCCCAGCCTTTGGGCCACGTCTCCGGTGCCGTCAGGGGACCCGTCGTCCACCACGATGAGGGCGCAACCTGGGATGTCCAGGGCGAAGAGGCGGCGGGCGAGGACCGGTAGGTTCTCCGCCTCGTTGTAGGTGGGCACGACGACTGCAACCTTGAGATGCCGCGTGCTGCCCCCTTCTGCCGATGCCCGCCCGCCATCCTTATGTGTCGATGCCAAACTTCCTCCTCACGGCTCCCCAAGATTCTCATAGAATCATGCCGGACAATCAAGAGATTCAATGGGCACAGTACTCCCCGCGGATCCACGACGGTTCGGGAAATTGCCGAAATTGAACGAGTATAAGAAATTGCATAGACGGCCGGGTGCGTGGTACAGTCGCCCGAGGCTGCTACTCGCCCGACGATTGCATAGTGCGGGGTGGGGCAGCCGTAACCCAAACTGATCGAGGTGTGAGGTTATGACAACGGCGACGATAGACAGGGTGAGAGCGTTTGAGGGCCGGCTCGAGCGGGTAGACGAGGGGTTGATGCACTTGGGCCAGACGGTCCAGGGCGCGGGAAAGAACCTGGCGAGTGCCGACGAGCGTCTGACCAGGCTCGACAACAGGATCTCGGCAATCGAGAAAGACCTCGCATATATCATGACCAACTCGGTCAACAAGAACGACGTGTCGGAGATCGTCGAGGAGATCGTCAAGGGCCTCGAGGGCAAGATAGTCTCCTGCTCCTGGCGCTAGCGTCCGACGCCCAGCAACTGACGCATAGTATTCGCGGCGGCGTGGCCGGCAACACCCTGGCCACGTCGCCCCTTCTTTCGAAGGGCCCATCAAGGCGCTGGCAGCGCAAATCGGAAGTGTGAGCGGCGGGATTCCGACTGACATTGGATCTCATACACCATCCAGGAGCCACAGTATGACTTCACGCGGGGCCACTCTATCAGGCCGCCTGGTCCTTCTTCTTGTCTCGTCCATGTTCTTAGCTGTGGCCTGCTCAGACGGTACGCAGCCCACGGCTACGGCTGAGCCTGCTCAGGCCGCTCAGCTCTCACCTACCGCTCGAGCCGCCCCCACCGTTCAAGCTGCACCTACGGCTAGACCCGCGCCGACCGTTCAGCCATCACCCACGGCTCAGCCCGCGCCGACGGCTCAACCCTCACCTACAGCTCAGCCCGTGCCGACGGCTCAGCCCTCACCTACAGCTCCACCCTCGCCCACCGCTCAAGCTGCACCTACGGCTACCGCGCAGGCTTCACCCACGCCACAGCCCTCACCTACAGCTCGACCCTCGCCCACCGCTCAAGCTGCACCTACTGCTACCGCTCAGGCTTCACCCACGCCACAGCCCACGCCTGTCGCTCGACCTGCATCCGTCGACCGGGCGGCGACAGTCGAGCAGCTCAGGAGGAACGCCGAGGAGTTCGAATACTCCATTGGAAAGCATGGCGGAAACCTGAGTTTTGCGACCATCTCCGAGCCGCTTACTCTCAACCTGGCCATAGCGAGGGATGCCTCGTCGTCCGGCGTCCTGGGCTACCTCTTCGAGGGCCTGACCGAGACCTCGTGGCTTACGGACGAGATCGAACCCAGGCTGGCAGAGTCATGGGAGCATTCGGAGGACGGCCTTACCTGGATATTCCGCATTCGCAGGGACGTGAGGTGGCATGACGGCGAACCCTTCACCGCCCACGACGTGGACTTCACGTTCAACCGCATCATCTACAACCCCGACATCCCCGCCAGCAGCAGGCCGGCGTTCCAGTTCCGTTTCCTGAACGAGTCGACCGGCAGGTGGGAAGAGGCGCCCATGACGGTGACGGCCGTGGACAACTACACCGTCGAGTGCGTCCTGCCACTCCCCTTTGCGCCGTTTCTCCGCTCGATGGGGACCGCGATATACCCCAAGCACATCCTCGAAAAGCATGTCGATGACGGCACGTTCAACTCTACGTGGGACATCAACACCAACCCGGCGGAGGTGATCGGCACCGGTCCCTTCACCATTGAAAACTACTTCGCGGGCGAGCGCGTCGTCCTGCGGCGCAACTCGGACTACTGGCTCAAGGACGATGCGGGCAACAGCCTGCCGTACCTGGACCGGATCGTTCAGACCATCGTCCCCGACCTGCAGGTCGAGCTCGACAAGTTCCTGGCGGGCGAGGCGGACGTCCATGGAGTGCTTGGCGAAGAGCTCGCCAGGCTCGAGCCGCTTCAGGAGGAGGGGAACTTCACGATATTCCAGCGAGGCCCTGGATTCGGGACGACGTTCCTGGGATTCAACATGAACCCAGGCCAGAAACCGGGCACGGGCGAGCCCTATGTCTCACCGGAGAAACTGGAGTGGTTCAGGAACAAGCAGTTCCGGCAGGCCGTCGCGCACGTCATAGACAAGGACACGATCATCGCCGACGTCCAGAACGGCGTCGGCTACCCGCAGTGGTCATCCATCAGCCCAGCTACCGGCGACTTCCACAACCCGAACGTGAGGAAGTACGAGTACGACGTAGACAAGGCGAACGAGATCCTGGACGGCCTGGGCTGGGTGGACACAAACGGAGACGGGGTCCGGGAAGACGGCGCGGGCAATGAGATTGCGTTCACGCTGGTGACCAACACGGGCAACACCGTCCGGGCGAGGGTTGGAGGCATAGTGCACGAGGGCATGACCGAGATCGGCCTGCAGGTGGACTACAGGCTGATCGAGTTCGGCGATCTCGTCGGGCAGCTTACCCAGACCTACGACTGGGAGGCCATGATCATAGGCTTCACGGGAGGTTCGGACCCCTACAGCGGGATCACATTCTGGCACAGCGGCGAGGCTTTGCACCTATGGCACCCGAATCAGCCCCAGCCGGCGACGGAGTGGGAGGCCGAGATAGACGAGCTCTACATCAAGGGCAGCCAGGAGCTGGACCGCGACAGGCGCGTGGAGTACTACCACCGGGCCCAGGAGATAGCCGCTGAGAACGTGCCCGTCATCTACACGACCCTCTCAGAGCGGCTCAGCGCCGTCCGGAACGTATTCGGCAACCTCACGCCAACCCTGTACGCGCTCTGGGACACCCGTTACCTGTACCGCACAGACCGGTAGCACGGCGAACGCTGGATCATTTGCCTAGCCATGGGTCGAAGAAGTAGACGCAAGTGAGAAGGCTCCGCAACTTGGCGCAGGGCCTTCTTGATGTCCAGGACTGACTGACCCTACTCGGACTCCGATACCAGACTGATGTCTACGACCTTGACCGTGGGAGGAAGGCTCATGTCGGCCTCTGCGGACCGGGTCTCCAGATCCACCGTGATGGCGATGGGTTTGGACGCCCTGACCGTGCCCTTGACACCTGGTAGTGTAACCAGTCCCCCCAGCGTGTCCCGAGGCTCCGTTTGAAAGTCCACCTCGACAACAGCCGTCACAATCAGGACTGCGGTGTCGTCTGACGGTGGCGTAAGTTCAAGTGCCAGGCCGCTGCGGACCTGCTCGATGACCTCGGCCTCGATGGCCTGCTTGACCAGGTCGTTCCCGACGGGCAGGGAGAAATCCGCATTCAGTACCAGGTCGGCTACCAGGTCTTCCACGACAGACCGGTTCTGGTCGATCCATGCGTTGGCGATCTCCAGTTTGGCCTTGGCCGGGTCTGGCTTAGGCGTCGGCGTAGGGGTCGGCGCCGGGGTTGCGGTGGGTCTAGGCGTGGGTGTTGTGGCAGGTATCAGCGTAGGGGTCAGCGCTGGAGTTGCGGTGGGGTTAAGCATGGGCGTCTGGCCGGGGCTCGGCGTCGGCGCCGCACCGGACGAGCAGCCCAAGGCCACTGCAGCTACCATCGCGAAAGTCATGAAGCGCATCACTTGTTCTTCACCTCTGGGCCATTGGCATACACGTTAGGGCGCGGGAATTATACGGGAGGGCTAGTCTCGTACCCCACTCTTGGACGTACCTACTGCTGCTGATGATTGATTCTGCGGCCGTGGGGAGGGCGGGTTTCAAACCCGCCCCTACAGGCCGAGGTTCGCCTGGGGGTTGAGTGATTGAATCCGGGGCCCTGCCGGGATAACATTTCCGCCATCCCACGAATGGAGCCAGGACATGGCCGGTCCGGGACGGCGCCCGGTGATGACGCCCGGCGAGGCGCGGCAGTTCCACGACGAAGTGCTCGTGGTGGACAGCCAGCAGCCCGGCGCCACGTCGGGCCTGCTGTTCAACGACGTGATGCGCGAGGCCCTCGGCGAGTACGTCGCCCAGGGCAAGACCAGGGGCGAGATACGCAAGCTCATGCAGCCGCTTGCCGCCCGCGAGGTGCAGACATCCCCGGAGGCGCGCCGCGAGTACATGGGCCTGTGGGAGGCGTCGGGCGTCGACGTTGCCAGCGGGACCTACGCCGGGCCGGAGGCTCCCGAGACCGCATTCGAGACCTCGCTGAACGCCATATCGCAGGCCCGGGCGATGATCGACGCACTCGACGGCCAGCTCCGGCTCGTCCTGACTGCGGACGACATCGAGGAGGTCTACCGGGACGGCGTGCGCGGCGTCATATTCGACTTCCAGGACACGACGCCCTTTGGGAGCGACCTGGGGCGCATCGACCTGTTCCACAACCTGGGCCTGCGCGTCGTCCAGCTCACCTACAACCTGCGCAACCTGGTTGGCGACGGCTGCACTGAGCGGTACAAGACGGGCCTGTCCTACTTCGGGCGCCAGGTCGTGGAGAAGCTCAACGACCTGAACATGCTGGTCGACGTCAGCCACTGCAGCCAGAAGGTCGGCTGGGACGCGCTCGAAGTCTCGAGCAGCCCTGTCGTCGTCACGCACTCGACCAGCAACGCCATCTGCTACCACGACCGGGGCAAGGACGACGACCTGGCAAGGGCGATAGCGGAGCGCGGCGGCTTCTTCGGAGTCGCCGCCATTGGCGGGTTCATTCGAGAGAGCACCGACGCGACGCTGGACGACTTCGTCGACCACGTCGAGCACCTTGTCGATGTCATGGGCATAGACCACGTGGGCATCGGTTGCGACAAGTGTGGGCCCGGCCCGGGCACCGAGTCGAACGTCGAGTTCCCGGATGAGCTGGGGCCGTTCGACACGTCGTTCCTGTACAAGGCAGACCCTGACCCCAGGAGCACCAAGGGAGACTTCTCGTGGTCGGGATTCAGGCCCGAGCACAGGCTCAGCGACGATCACCGGATAGACGGGTTCGACCAGTTCACCGACTGGCCCAACATCACTCTCAAGCTCGTCGAGCGCGGCTTCAACGAAGAGGAACTTCGCAAGCTGCTGGGCCTCAACTACGTCCGCATCTTCAGGGAGGTGGTCGGCTGATGGGCACCGGTGACTTGTGGGCAGGCGGTGCGGCGGGAGTCTGATGGCGAACGTACACCTTCTGCCTTTCCTGAACGAGCTCTACGACAGGCAGCCTCCCAGGCACCGCTTCCAGGCCGAAACGTCAGAGGAGTGGCGTACATGGCGCTCTGAGGCGGACGGCGGACTGAGGGACCTGCTCGCCCTCAATACGGTGGAGGAGCATCGCTGGCCCGATTCGCCACCCGCCCAGGTTTCGACGCGGGTTGAGGGGCCCGACTTCAGGATCGAGCGGGTGCTGCTTCCCACCCTAAGGGGCGTGTGGATGCCGTGCCTGGTGCTGGTGCCGAACACGCCTCCGCCTTATCCGGCGGTGCTGTGTCTCCACGGCCACGGGATGAGCAAGGACATCCTGGCGGGGGTCCCGCGCGACGATGCTGAGCGCGAGCGCATGGAGCTGCTTCGCGGAGACTTCGCGGCCAAGTTCGCCCGGGCCGGCTACCTCGCGATCGCGCCGGACGCGGCGGGCTTCGGCGAGCGGGTCGAAGAGGCATCGCTGGCACAGGCGGGGAACAACTGCCAGCACCTGTGCGTCAACGCCCTGTCGCTGGGCATGTCGCTGCAGGGCATCCGGGTGTGGGAGATCCTTCGCGCCCTCGACTACCTGGCCTGCAGGCCGGACGTGCAGTCGGACCGCATGGCGGTCGCCGGCCTGTCCATGGGATGCGAGCACGCGATGTACGTCGCGGCCCTGGACGAGCGGGTCCGGGCAACTGTGCTGAGCTGCGGCCCGCGCGCTATAATCCCCGACGCGAAGCACATCTCCTGGTGCGCGTGCCTCTTCTCGCCCGGCATCTTCAACGAGGTCGACTGGCCGGACATCACCGCTCTCATAGCGCCCCGGCCCATACAGCTGCAGTTCGGCGACGTCGACTACATCCCGCTAGATCTCGCGCGAGATACGCATGCGATGCTCCGGCGCGTCTACTCGCTGAGCGGCGCAGAGCCTGGAGCATTGGAATACGACGAGTTCTCCGGAGCGCACGAGTTCCACTTCGAGGCGGCGCTGCCGTTCGTAAGCAGGTGGACCGGCGCCCGTGAGCTTGCAGGAGCCGGAGGAAGGTGAGCCAATGACCAATCCAACACTAGCAATAGACGGCGGCCCCAGGGCGGTAACGGCGTCCGTCGGCGACTCGTGGCCGAAGGTGGGCCCGCTGGAGAAGGAGTATGTCAACCGCGTCGTCGACAACTACGACAGCGCGTACGACGAGATCGACAGGTTCGAGGAGGAGTTCCGGGAGTTCGTCGGCACCAGGTACGCCGTTGCCATGTGCAACGGGACGGCGACCATCCACTCGGCCGTCTTCGCAGCAGGGGCACGGCAGGGCCGGGAGGTGATCGTGCCCTCGGTCACGTGGCACGCAAGCATCTCGCCCATCCTCCACTGCGGGGCGACGCCGGTATTCTGCGACGTGGACCCGGACACCTACTGCGCCGACCCGGCCGACGTGCGGTCGAAGATCACGCCTGATACTTGCGCCATCGTCGTAACCCACACCTACGGCAACCCCGCGGACATGGACGGCTTTCTCGACATCGTGGACGGCACCGGCATCAAGCTGATCGAGGACGCGTCCCACGCCCACGGTGCGACGTGGGGCGGGCGGCAGGTCGGCTCGATAGGCGATATCGGGTGCTTCAGCCTGCAGTCCAGCAAGGCGGTCTCGGGCATCGAGGCGGGCGTGGCGACGACCGACGACGCTGCCCTGTACGACAGGATGCTCGCGCTGGGGCAGTATGGCCGCGTCGAGAAGCTGGCGCAGACAGACGAGTTCGCCGACCTCCACAACATGGGGCTCGGCGTGAAGTACCGTGCGAACCCGCTGGCCATGGCGATGGCCCGCGCCCAGATGACCAGGCTTCCCGGGCTGAACGAGGCGAGACGCAGGTGGTTCCAGCAGCTCGACGACGCCCTGTACGAGATACCGGGCGTGCAGTCCCAGGCGACCTATCCCAAGGCCACCCGGGGCGGGCTCCTGCTCTACGCCGGCACCATCGACGGGGACGCGATAGGAGCGCCGGTGTCGATGGTCCTCAAGGCCCTGGTGGCAGAGGGCGTGCCGACCACGCCGGAGATCACGCCGTACGGCTACGGGGCGATGCACCTGGAGCCGCTGTTCGGCGATTTCGACTTCGACGGCGTGGGCGGGCCCTGGGCAGACCTGCCGCAAGGCACGCGGAGGCCGATGGGGCCGGGGTCGCTGCCGGTCAGCGAGAGCATCCACCAGACCCGCTTCTGGCTGACGACGCCGGTCGATCCAAGCCCCGAGTGGGTGAGGCAGGTCGCCGAGGCATTCTCGAAGGTGGCCGCCAACGGGGCGCGGCTGACCGAGCTTGCCGAGTCGCGGCAAAGCGACAATTCCTGACCCGGAGGGCGACTTGCCAACACATCCGCTCCAGTTCTTCGACGCCAACTGCGGCTTCGGACAGTACTACAACCCTCCGCCGGGCTACGATCCCAGCGCCCTCGCGCTGCTATCAAAGATGGACGAGGTCGGCATTGCCGAGGCTGCCACGTACCACTTCAAGGCGCAGCAGTACGACTTCAGGGAGGGCAACGCCGTCCTGCTGGACGAGGTCGCCGAACACGACAGGCTCCACCCTGTGCTGATGGTCGGCCCTCACCATACGGGCGAGGCCCACTCGCCGGACGAGGTGGTCGGGCTCATGCGCCGGAACGACGCGCGCATCCTCAAGATGTTCTTCGGGGTGCAGCCCTTCGTGCCCGGCCCCGACCCATTCCTGATGGGGCCGATATTCGACCGCGTCGACGAGCATCGCCCGCTGCTGATACTCGACTACGCGGACATCCACCAGGTGCAGTTCGACTGGATAGTGGACATCCTGAACGGGTGGCCGGGCATCAAGGTCGTGCTGGTGCTGCCCAAGCTGGAGTACCACGAGCGGTACTTCTACGCCCTGTGGGAGCGGTACGACGGCTTCTTCCTGGAGCTGGCTGGCAATCAGACGATGGGAACGCTGGAGAAGATCGTCGAGCGGTTCGGGCCGACCAGGGTCGTCTACGGCTCCCGCTACCCCTACTTCACGCCGCTCCAGAGCATGCTGCAGATCATCTACGCGGGAATCGACGAGGAGGCGAAGAGGAAGATCGCGGGCGACAACATGAGGTCGCTCCTGAAGGACGTGACGCTGTGAACACACAGAGCGGTATTCTGCAGCGGGCCCTGGCGGGGGACCTCCTGGAGGATGTGCTGATCATCGACGTGCACGTCCACTGGGGCAAGTGGCTGACGATGCACCTCCCCGCCGCGGAGGAAGGTATAGTCGCGGCGATGAGGCGGACGGGAGTCTCCAAGGCCTGCATCAACGGCATACTCAACCCGGACGTCGCGCAGGGCAACGACCAGGTGGCCGCGGCGGTGAGACGGCACCCGGACGACCTGATCGGGATCACGGCCCTGAACCCGTACCAGCCGAGGCCGATGGTGGACGAGCTGAAGCGGTGCATCGAGGAGCTTGGGATGAGGGGACTGAAGGTGCACCAGATGGTGTCCGCGCCCGGATATACACCGTTCCCGATCGACCCGCTGGACGACGAGTGGACCAAGGTGTGGGCGTACCTGAACGAGTGTGAGTTGCCCGTCCTCTGGCACGGCGTGGTATCGGAGGAGGTCATCGCACGGTTCCCCCGCGTGCCCTTCATGATGGCGCACGGCAGCAGCAGCCCCGGGACCTTTTGGAAGATGGCCCACTACCCCAACTTCCACATCGAGACGGCATCGACGCAGAACACCCGCTGGTACTTGGCCGAGGCCATAGCAGCACTCGGACCAGAGAGGGTCCTGTGGGGTACCGACGCGCCGCTGGACGACTTCGCCCACAGGTGGGGGTTCGTGCTGGACAGCGACCTGACGGAGGACGAGCAACGGCTGGTGCTGGGCGGAAACGCCGCCCGGTTGCTCAAGCTCTAGCCGTTTCGACCGGGTTGCGGTAATGTATCGGCGGCCCGACCTACACGGGTCAGGCTGCGGGTAGGCGCAAACGGCCATATTGCAAGGGAGACAATGCGTACGGCAATCACAAGGCTGACCGAAATGGCGAGACGGCTGACCGAGGCTCCGGCCTTCGAGTCCGCCATAATCGCCATCATCATAATCAACGGGATACTGCTCGGGCTTGCGACTTCCGAGACGCTGGAACGGCAGTACGGCGACTTGCTGGCCATGGGGAACCACGTGGCGCTGGGGATCTTCATCGCCGAGGCGCTGCTGAAGATGGTCGCGTCGTCGCCGCGGGGGGCCGGGTACTTCCGCGATGGCTGGAACATATTCGACTTCCTGATCATCGTATTCGCGCTGATCCCGGCGACCGGAGAGCTGGCCATGGTCGCGCGGCTCGCCCGGCTGTTGCGCGTTCTGCGGCTGGTCTCGGCAATCAAGGACCTGCGGCTGATCGTCGCCGCTCTGGTGCGCTCGATTCCCAGTGTGGGGCACGTCCTCATGCTGATGAGCATCATCGTCTACATCTACGCCATCATCGGCTACCACCTGTTCAGCGAGCACGACCCGGAGAACTGGCGGACATTGGGCATCTCGGTCCTGACGCTGTTCAACATCCTCACGCTGGAGGGCTGGACTGTCGTCATGGCCACCGCGATGAAGATCAACCCGATGGCGTGGGTATACTTCGTCACCTTCGTGGTTATCGGCACTTTCGTGGTAATCAACCTGTTCATCGCGATCATCATCAACAACCTGGACGAGGAGAAGCTCGATCGCCTCAAGGACCTGGAACAGCCGGTCTCCCGTGAGGAGCTGCTGCGCGAGATCCGCACGACGCGGGACGCGCTGCGCAGGCTCGAACAGCGCATAGAGGACAGCTAGGAGCACGCATCGTGACAAGACCCTGTAACAGGCGAGTCCTCTTGCTCTGGCTGGCGCCGCTGCTGATGCTGGCGGTCCTGGCCTGTTCGGGCGGCGAAGAGGAAACCCCGTTCAGGGTCGGCGTGATGGAGTCCCTCACGGGGCCCGGCGAGACCTACGGCACGGTGGCGAGCCAGGCCAAGCAGATGGCCGTCGACGAGATCAACGCCGCGGGCGGGGTCAACGGCCGCATGATCGAGCTGGTGGTCGAGGACTCCAAGTGCGGCGCCCAGGACGCGATAGCTGCATACAAGAAGCTGACCGAGGTCGAAGAGCTCAAGATCATACTGGGCACGTCGTGCAGCGGCGCGATGCTGGGGGCCGCCCCGCTGGCGGAGGCCGATGGGACCATCCTGTTCTCGGGACTGGCGAGCAATCCTGACATCGCGAAGGCCGGCGATTACATCTTTCGCACCCAGATCAGCGACATCCAGGTCGGGATCGACACCGGCAACTCCCTGTGGGCCGACGGGGTCCGCACGCTGGCCACCATCACGGAGGCGACCGACTACGCGGAGGGCGTCAGGCGCACCTCGGTCGCCCAGTTCGAGGAGCGCGGCGGCAAGCTGGTCGCGGAGGAGCGGTATCAGCCTGAGGTGACCGACTTCAGGTCGCAGCTTACCAAGCTGTTCGCGGAGAGTCCCGACGCGCTGCACATCGCGCCGCAGTCTGAGTTCTCGGCTGGCACGATCATCAAGCAGGCCCGCGAGCTTGGCTACGAAGGCCCCATATACGCGGAGACGGTCTCGGTGGGGACGACGGCTCTGGAGATCGCGGGCGACGCGGCGACGGGGATGAAGGCCATTACCGCCGACCTCGACCCGGACAACGAGAAGGCGCAGGAGGTACTGAGGAACTTCAGGGAGCGGTACAACTACGTCACGCTGCCGTGGCACCTGGGGTCCGCGTACGACGACGTGTACATCACGGCCGAGTGCCTGAAGAAGACGAACGACGACCAGGACGCGGACGGCTTCCGCGACTGCATGTACGAGATCACCTGGAGCGGCGCGATCGGCGACAACTACAGCTTCGACTCCGACGGCGAAGTAGTGGGACTGTCCAGGGTGGTCGTAGAGGTGCTGCCGGCAGCGGAGCGGACGGCGGACCGGAAGTACAAGGTCCTTGGACCCGCGCCGAGGCCGTAGAATCAAATACTCCTCGACCAGGTCATGCACGGCCTTGCTGGCGGCGGTGACCGCCCTGATCGTCGTTGCCTCGGGCTGCGATTTCTTATCGAGGGAGCAGCCCGAAGCGACCCCGCTGAAGATCGGCCTGCTGCTCGACTTCACCGGGTCGCCTGAGGCATCAGCGGACAGGAAGAGGGCCTTCGATCTGGCGATCCGGCACGTCAATGAGGGCGGAGGCGTGCTGGGTATGCCGGTCGGCAGTGCCGTGGCGGACGCCACTCGAGACCCTTCCACTGCCGTGGAGGCGGCCCGGCATCTTGTGGAGGTCGAGGGTGTCCATGCGATAGTGGGCCCCAACGCCAGCGCGGCTGCACTGCCGGTCGCGCGTAGCGTTTCTGCAGTACTCGACATCCCCACAATCAGCCCCTCCGCCACCTCGCCGCAGCTGACCGAAGTCGAGGACGATGACTACTTCTTCCGCACGGCGCTCTCCGATGCCGCCCAGGGTCCGTTCCTCGCGCGTGTGACCCGGGACCTAGGCTTCGATAACGTTGGCCTGATCTACCGGGACGACGCCTACGGCAAGGGGCTGGCTGACGCCTTCCAGGAGTCCTGGGATGGGACGCTGCAGGTCGTACCCGTCGAGACGTCCCAGACGAGCCACACTTCGGCGCTGGAGCGCAGCGCGAGCGCGGGGGCGCAGGCGCTGGTTGTCATAGCCTTCGAGGGCCAGGCCCTGTCCATGGTGCGCGAGGCCCTCGATGAGGGTATCTACAGCCAGTTCGTCTTTGGCGATGCGTCCAAGCGGATAAGCCTCGTCAGGGAGATTGGCGGGGACAAGTTGGGCGGCATGCACGGGACGGCGGGCGCGTCCGCTCCAGACAACCCCGCTACCTCCGCCTGGGAGGCAGCCTTCGTTGCCGAGTACGGGGAGCTGCCCGTTCTCGCCTACGTGAAGGAGACCTACGATGCGACGATCGCCATAGCCCTCGCCGCCCAGGCTGCGGGCAGTGTCGACGGGGCTGCAATCCGCGATCGACTGCGGGAAGTCGGAGGGTCACCCGGCCGGGTCGTTCTAGGTACGCCTGCGGGAGTCGCCGATGGACTGTCCTCGCTTGACGAGGGGCAGGAGATCGACTATGACGGGGCTGCAAGCACGCTGGACTGGGATGAGAACGGCGACCTCAGCCGTGGCTACATAGGGACGTGGCGCTTCACGTCCGACGGACGAATCGAAGAGCTCGATACTGTGACTTACGTGAGGGGGCGGTAGCACGTACTCGCGTAGCGCGTGCAAGGCTGGACCACAATCAACATTGGAGTGCTGAGATGAACGCTGTACCCACACGCACGACCCTGACGAAAACCGAGGCCCGCGCCGCCAACGGCATGGTCGCGACCAAGGACGTTTACGCGACGAGGGCGGGCGTGCAGATGCTGGAGATGGGCGGCAACGCGGTGGATGCCGCGGTGGCGGCCTGCTTTGCAATCGGGGTGGTCGAACCGGCGTCGAGTGGCATTGGCGGCGGGGGCTACCTGGTCTACCAGGTTGGCGAGAGGGGCGGCGTGGTCGGGTTCCCGATGAAGGGCCCGCTGGCGGCCCGGCCCGACATGTACGAACTCTCGGGGGAGACTTCGGTCGGCAACTTCGGATGGGCCGGAGTCGTGGGCGACGAGAACCTGGACGGCCCACGGTCGATAGCAGTGCCCGGTGCGGTCGCGGGGCTCTGCGAGGCCCACAGTATGCTGGGCAGGCTGCCGCTCAGAGACGTGGTCGCCCCCGCAGTGTCGCTGGCGCGGGACGGACACTCGCCCGGTTGGCACTGCATGTACTCGCTCGGGCTGATGGCGCCGAGGCTGTTCGAGTTCGCCGAGCTGCGCAGCATATTCATGCCGGACGGCAAGTTCCCGTCGGGCGACCTCACCACCCCTGCTCTCCTCCGCCAGCCGGGGCTGGCCGACGTGCTGGAGGCGATAGGACGCCAGGGGCCCCCGGCCTTCTACTCCGGCGACGTCGCCCGCGCGATCACGTCCGACATCGGGGCGAGCGGCGGGATCGTCTCGGAGCAGGACCTAGCCGAATACCGACCGTTCGTGTGGGAGCGAGGGCTGGAGTTCGCCTACTCAGGGCACACGGTGCGGGTGCCACCGTTTGCATGCGCCGGGACAACTTCGGCCATGACCCTGAGGGTGCTGGACGACTTCGACGTGAGGGCGATGGGCCACAACTCTGTCGACGCGCTGCACGCCTACATCTGGGCCGCGCGGCTGGCGTACGCGGACCGGTTCGAATACATGGCGGACCCGGCCTTCGTCGGCGTGCCGTGGTCAGGGCTGGTGTCGGACGGCTACACCGACATGAGGCGCGGCCTCATCGACCCGGACCGCCTGGGCGACATCGAGCCGGGCGACCCGTGGGCCTTCGACCCCGGCAAGCCGGGCGAGAGGCTGCCGGGCAGCCTGCCAGCGCTGGACTCCGGGACGACGCACCTGTGCGCGATGGACTCCGAGGGCAACGCGGTGTCGCTCACCAACACGCTGATGGGCGGGTTCGGTTCGGGGTTCGTGCCTAAGGGCACCGGCGTGGTGATGAACAACGGGATGATGTGGTTCGATCCGGTCCCGGGGCGGGTCAACTCGATCAAGCCGGGCAAGTATCCTCTCAACAACATGACCCCGGCGCTGGTGTTGGGGCCGGACGGGGTGCGGATGGCCGTCGGCGCGTCGGGCGGACGGCGGATTACGAACTGCGTCACCCAGCTCATTTCCAAGGTGGTCGACTTCGGCATGGGGCCGCAGGAAGCGATCGACTCGCCGCGCGTGGACTGCTCGCTGGCGGTCACGAGCGTCGATCCGCGTATGCCGTCCGATGTGATCGCGACCCTCGAAGGGCGCGGCCACCGGATCTACGTCATCGGCGACGACCACGTGCAGGGGGGCTTCGCCGGGTTCGCGAGCCCGGTGGCCATCGTCCATGACGACGAAGCAGGCTTCCGTGCCGGCGTGGACACGTTCCACTCAGCCCATGCGGAAGGGGTCTGACCGCTAGTCAGCCAGCCTAGCGTGTTCCGGCGTAAGAACTGGTGACCCGAGGGACCCCCACTATGCGTCCTCATGCGGCTTTGCCGATTAGTGGTCGTTTTGTGGGGTCTTCTATGAAATGTGGATTGGATTCTGTCGTGACCACTTAACAATGGCCGCCTCTAAAGGGTCCAGTCGTCCTTGAATAGAGTCATACCAATTGCGCCTTTCGTCACCCTCTAGTGAACTCGCCCCACGAAGGAGTGCCCTTCGCTCCCACGGTGAGAATTGTTGCCAATCTGTCTTCTGCTGTCTGAACCAATAGTTCTGTTCGGCCTTTCCTAGTGCTAGGATGAGTTTGCGCCTGGTGAAGTAGTCGGGGAACTTTGGAAGCAGTCCCATGATCTTGTCAACATTACCCCACGCGGCACTAGACGCGAACAGGTTAAGCAAATGTAGTCTGTGGTATTCGATGTGCGATACTACGGAGTCGCTCATATGGCTGAGGATCATCTTGCCTACCTCAATGCGATGGTTCTCGGGAAGGGTCCTAAGGCTACCGAGATAGGCGACGACATTTGTAAAAACAGGATACAGTTTGTCTATGGACGTCAGAATCTCGTCCGCTGCTTCAACATCCTGGAGTTGACCTAGTCGCTGCAGAATGAATCTCGTCAGTTGGATGTCAACGTGTTCGCGTTCCAGTTGCTCTCGCAGCAAACCCCTCAGGTTGAGTGCATCGACGCTGGCCCTCTGCACATCATCCAGATCTTCATACTCTATTTCCTCGTACCAGTTGTCGAGACCCAGGGAGTCTACAATCTCAGCAAAGGACTTTGACAAGTTCTCCAACTCAGCTTGCCTTCCGGTGCGAAAATACCGTCGCTGGAATTGCGCGACCGGAAGAATCTTGGTCTTGTGCTCTGCGAGTGTCAATCCATGACTCTTCCATAGGATTGTGGCTAGCGTTGCCAATGCTCTAAAGGCGTCTGTGCGATTCCTGCAGAATATTCGGAAGTCATCAACATATCTTGTAAAGACCAACCCTTCCCCTCGTAGGGCTTGATCTACGTCGTTTATCGCGACCTCGGCAATGAGCCCAGAGGCTATGGGACCCACTGGCAGGCCGAACGATTGCTTCTCTCTCCACGCCCCCAGAAGCCGGACGATTCCCTTCGTGTGGTTTATCTTGGTCGGAGCCGCCGATCTGAGGGCGTTCTCAATTCTGTGATGATTCAATCTAGGATAGAAGTCTGCGACATCCGTAACTACCACATACTGCTGTTTGGAGGTCTCAGCTAGTTCTAGCGTTCGCTCCTGGAATTGGCTATAGCCGCTATCGCGACTGAACATCACGCCATCGGCCTGAGGTTCGAATCGCCAGGAGAACACGATTCCTTCGTCTCGAGACAGTCGGTAGGACTCAAGGTCGGCGCCGATTTCGTAGACCAGAGCGTTGTAGACGAGCCAGTCTAGGGGATCCAACTGCGTGGCTATCCTGAAGCCGTGGACACTCTTCGGGCTGAGGCACTCTCGATTTGGGCGCACTTCCCACTTGAGCACATCTTCGGAGCTAAGGAAATCGACTAGCCTGCTCCAGTCGTGCCTAATCGCCAAATACTCAAAGGGTCGTGGGAAGATGTTTGTGTCACCCAAGCGCTCTGCTTGCTTGAGGGACCATTCAAGGCTTGAGTCCGACAATCTGAGCATGACGGTAGAGTACCAACCCAGCACAGAATTCGCAAAGCTCCCCTGCTGACTATGGAAGCCTGAGGGATCGGCCTGGCTCGAAACTCATCTCCCATTGGTCAAGCACGTTTCGGCGAGGGGACATCACAAAGTCCCTCAGCAATTCAAGAAGATGGCCCACGCAGCAGGCAGCATCAGCCGAGTCTAGTGTATGTTGTGGGAGAGAAAGTCAAGCATCGCCAGACCAATCGACACAGTGTACTTCAGGGGGTATCAAGCTTTCATTGGCACTGGCCTTGGACAAGTGTTGGGCCAGGCAACATTCCAGAACATGACGGAAGGATGCGCCACAGCAGATATTCTTGGCGCAGACTCCGGATGGGAGTTGACAAGTCGGAAGCTGCCACCATGACAACCCAAACTCACTAAGGGCACAAGTAGGAGGCCCAAGGACAATGTCTCATCCCGAAGCAGCCGTCGTCACAGGCGCGTTCAGCTATACCGGCAAGTACATCGCCCGCCGCCTGCTCGACGCGGGCGTGCGGGTGAAGACGCTGACCGGGCACCCGGACAGAGAGGACCCGTTCGGAGGCGCGGTCGAGGTCGCGCCGCTGGACTTCGCGGACGGGGACGGGCTGCGCCGGGCCATGGACGGCGCGGGGGTGCTGTGCAACACATACTGGGTCAGGTTCGCGCGGGGCGAGACGACCTTCGAGCGCGCGGTCGACAACTCCAGGGCGCTGTTCGAGGCCGCCAGGGATGCCGGGGTGGGGCGGATCGTCCACGTGTCCATCACCAACGCCGACTCCGGGTCACGGCTGCCGTACTTCAGCGGCAAGGGGCGCGTGGAGGAGGCGCTGAAGGGCCTAGGCGTCCCCTATGCCATCGTCAGGCCGACGCTGGTCTTCGGCGCCGAGGACGTGCTGTTGAACAACATGGCGTGGGCCATCAGGCGCTTCCCCTTCTTCCCAATCGTCGGCAGCGGCCAATACCTCGTACGGCCAATCTACGTGGACGACCTTGCCGCCCTGGCGGTGGACACAGGTTCCCGGACCGAGGACTCGGTAACCGACGCTGTCGGTCCCGAGACCCTGACCTTCGAGGCGCTGCTGCACCTGCTGGCGGCGGCGGTGGGGTCGAGCTGCAGGTTCGTCCACACGTCCCCAGCGGTGAGCCTCGCGCTGACGGGGCTCGTCGGCATGCTGATCCGCGACGTCGTGCTCACGCGGGACGAGATCGACGGGCTCTCGGCGAGCCTCCTGACGTCCGACGGGCCGTCGACGGGCGCGACCAGCATCAGCGAGTGGCTCGACGAGAACGCCGACGCGCTGGGGCGCCGGTATGTGTCGGAGCTGAGGCGGAACTTCCGGCGGTAGCCGATGACCCTCACCCCAATCCCCTCCCGTCAAGGGAGAGGGGGCAAGAGCCCCCGCACCTCACCGCCCCTCTGGGTTCCTGCCTTCGCAGGAACGACGTTCGAGTCCCAGTCTACAGCCGAGGGAGAGGTGTCTCCCGTAGCGCGCGCTCTTGACATAGCATCGTTGGGGCGGCACGCTCTAGGCCATTCTTGGGGGAAATACTGGAGGCATTCCATGTACACGACCGATATGTATGAGGGCATGATTGCCGAGACGATCACGATCAGGGGCCACGGCGGGGCCGTGATCAACGCGTACCTAGCGAGGCCGCTGGGCCCGGGGCCGCACCCGGGCATGGTGCTGGCGCACCACATGCCGGGGTGGGACGAGTGGTACCGGGAGACGGCACGGAAGTTCGCGCATCACGGCTACGCGACCATCTCGCCCGACCTGTACCACCGCGTCGGGCAGGGTACCCCGGATGACGTGGCCGCCAGGGCGCGGTCGGAGGGCGGGGCTGACGACGAGGAGATCGTGGGCGACTTGACCGCGGCGATGGACTACCTGCGCTCGCTGCCGAACTCCAGCGGGAAGGTCGGCTCGTTCGGGACGTGCTCGGGCGGGCGCCACGTGTTGCTGGCGGCGTCGCGGGTCACGGGGTTCGACGCGGTGGTGGACTGCTGGGGCGGGCGCGTTGTGATGTCGGACGCGGAGCTGACGCCGAAGACGCCGGTCGCGCCGATCGACTATACCGCCGACCTGTCGAGTCCGGTGCTGGGCTTGTTCGGGGAGGAGGACGCGGCGCCGTCGCCGGAGCAGGTCGCGACCCACGAGGAGGCGTTGAAGCGGCACGGCAAGGAGTACGAGTTCCACATGTACCCGGACGCCGGTCACGGGTTTTTCTACTACGACCGGGCGGTGTACTGCCAGGAGCAGGCCGTGGACGGGTGGCAGAAGGTGTTCGCGTTCCTGGAGAAGCATCTGGGGTAGGGGCTTCCCTATGGCCTCCTCTCCCTTGACGGGAGAGGATTGAGGTGAGGGTGAAAGGACGGCGAGACTCCCCCTCATCCTAACCTTCTCCCGCCAAGGGAGAAGGAACTTCGGAAACACCCCCACGGAGGACGGCGATGTGTACGATGATTACTGAGCAGGCTGGGATAACGGGGAGCGGCAAGGGCACGCCCGGGTGGATCAGGGTGGACCGGGTGAACGTGTCGTACGACCACCCGGCGCACATGACGATAGAGCACACGCTGAACATCGACTTCGTCGACCAGTCAGGGACGCTCGGGGACCGCGTGGCGGTAGAGCTCACGCGCGAGTCGGCGCGCCGGCTGGTGGACCTGATCGGCGTCGCGCTGGAGCGTGGCGCGGAGGTCGACGGCCCGGAGGCTGAGGCGGCGGACTAGCGGCCGTATGGGCATACGGATCCGGGAGGCCGTGCCGGCGGACGCGGGCGCGATGGCGCGGGTGCACGTCGATACGTGGCGGACTTCGTATGCCGGCATCGTGCCGGACGAGCACCTGGCCGGGCTCTCGTACGACGACCGGGAGGCCGTCTGGGGCCAGATCCTTACAAGGCACCGGCACACTCAGCACAACTTCGTGGCCGAGACCGACGGCGGAGAGATCGTCGGCTTCGCCGGGGGCGGGCCGGAGCGCGAGGGCGACCAAGTCTATAGGGGCGAGCTTTACGCCATATACCTACTCGAGTCACACCAGCGCCGGGGAGTCGGGCGGCGGCTCGCCTGCGCTGTGGCCCAGGGGCTGCTGTCGGCGGGGTTCGAGTCGATGCTGCTGTGGGTGCTGGAGGACAACCACCGAGCCCGCCGATTGTACGAGTCGCTGGGGGGCGTCGTCGTAGGCCGGAAGAGCATCGAGATTGGTGGCGCGGCGCTGGTAGAGGTATCCTATGGGTGGAGGGACATTACCGGCCTGGCTGCGGGGCACGCGGGTCCGCTACGGCGGGAGTGTCACCCTCACCCCAACCCTCTCCCGTCGAGGGAGAGGGGGAAGACGACCGGAGAGGGAAAGAGAGCATGAACTTCGAGCTGGTTACGATTCGGGTGGTGCACATACTGGTCGGGGTGATCTGGGCCGGGTCCGCCATCTTCATGGCGGCGGTGCTGGACCCACGGCTGAGGGCCCTTGGGCCCGACGTTCACCGGAGAGTGACGGAGGCGCTCTACCTGCCGCTTCGATTCGTGCTCGAGGGAGGCGGGGCCATCACGATCCTGGTCGGGATAGCCCTCGTGTTCAGGCTGCAGCGGCTCGACGACCTGCTCGACACCAACTGGGGCTGGGCGATCACGATCGGCCTCGTCACGTCGGTCATCGCCCACACTACCGGGGTCCTGGCGCTGTCGTCGCTGAAGAAGCTGCGGGGCGCTGAGGAGGAAGGCGACGCGGGACGGCTGTTGGACCGGGCGACGACGCTGGCGCGCGTGACGGCGGTGATGGTCACCGTCGCCGTGGTTACCATGGCCGCGGCGCGGTTCGTGGGCTGAAGTCCTGGAGTTGGTACGAATTTAGCCCCGGCTCAATCCGTCATTCCGGCCCCCGAGCCGGATTCCTGCCCAGGAACTGTCCCCAATCCAGTCCCCGGCCGCCGTCGTCCAGTTCGAGGTGGCGATGGCGGAGCCACTTCTATCCCTTGGTGTGCCGGTCGCAACCGGCATGGATGGTTCCTGAGAAGACAGAGTCTGCCCGTACTCGATACGGGGTAACCCAGAGATGGAGGGCCTGGCAAGCTCAGCAAGACCGACCGAGAGCCTCGTTGTTGAGCGTACCCCAGCGGGGCTCTGAACGGGTGAGGTCCCGCCGGGCGCCGAACGCCTTGGGCCCGGCGGGATGAGGGACGATGCCAGGCGCCCGCAGCTACATTATCTCGCCGATCACCGTCAGGCTGATGATGCCTGAGATCGCGACGAGTATGTAGACTACACGCGAGAAGATGTTCACCTCGCCAAACTTCAGCCCACCTGCCACGAGGGCCACCAGGTCGAACTTGAACAGCGCCACCAGGCCCCAGTTCAACGCTCCGACTGCCGCAAGAACTATCGCTATCAACTGGACTATTTCCATCTGTGTCTCCCTCCGCTCTGGATTGTGGATGCGGTATAAGCCTAACAGAATATAGCTAAACTGTCTAATATAAGCCACGCCGAGTTGGTACATCCTTAGTGGCGCTGCCCAAGACGCCACGAGGGTGGGTCATGAGTGGGCCCCTTATGGGCGACCTCTCACCGGCCGTATGTGTCGGTTGACAGTTCGGGCGTGAGGCCCTTAAAATTGCTGATTGTGCGCATCCGGCACGGCCTTCACCGCACGAATGGGGCGGTTGAACGTGCCGGTATTTGTGTGCGCAATATCGTCGCTTTTCGGTGGAGGCTGAGTTGGCAACAGAGGTTATGTTGTGGGGGCCGCCCGTAGTTCCCAGCGGTCCCCTGGATGAGTCTTTCAGGGACGACATACAGGTCTGGATGCGCAAGTGCGTCGATGCCGGCGTATCCAGGATAATTGGAGGGGACAGGACCCTCACTCTCACCGAGGTAGCCCGCGAGAACGGCATCGACGTTCACCCCTACGTCAACTACAACTCCTTCCCTCGCCACGGCTGGGCACGGGTGACCTGGGGCTGGTCGCTCGACTTTCTCCGCCCGCCCGTGGACGCACCTGAGGCTAGGGCTATCCTCGAGGCCCACAGCCCGATCTACGACAACCCCAAAGTCGACACTTCGATGACCGACTTTGCCCGGGCGCATCCTGAGTACAGGAGCTTCACCCGGGACCGTTCCTACACCCTTCAGCCCGGACAGGACCTCTATCTCAGCCTCGCATTTCCCGAGGTCAGGGCTGAGCAGAGCAAGCAGTTCGTGGATGCCTTGGTGGAGGCGGACGGGAGCGGAGTGCAGGTCGAGTTCGTGCTCGGCAACGAGGACGAGAACGGTGTCGTTACATACGGCTACGAGCAAGCCGTCGCGTCCAAGTTCGAGGAGGCGCACGGGAAGAACCCACAGGAGATCCCGAACGACGATCCTGACTGGGTGCAGTTTCGGGCCGACTACGTAACCCGCTACATGGTGGAGGCGCGCGACGCCGTCAAGGCCGCGAGGCCCGACGCCGTGTTCTCCGCGACGATGATTGCGGGCGAGCCGGGCGACTACGTCAAGCTGCTCCACGACTGGCCGGCCTGGGTGGACGCCGGAGCGTTCGACGAGCTCTTCTTCTGGTTCCGCACCAACAATGACCTGGATGCGCTGGCGAGGCAGATGAAGCACGCGGCGGATGTCGTAAACGGCCGCTGCAGGGTCATCGCCGAGTTGTCCTGCTACCACCCGAACAGCTTCCAGAAGCCCGAGTTGATGCTGGAGGCCGGGCGCATTGCAAAGGACAACGGCGCTGATGCCGTGGGCGTATACAGGACTCACGGGGTCGAGCAGCTGGACTTCTGGCACGTACTGGAGAAGTTCGGCCGCATGTAGCAAATCGCGCGCCTCCGATCCTTCCCCATCAGCGGTTAGGAGGACTAGGTGCACAGCTTACAGAGCCAATAAAAATATTGGAGAAGTCCCGGGTAATCCCCGCAAAACTTAGGAGGTAGAGGAGAAGATGGGACTCAATCTATTGCAGTGGAGGTCAGTGGCCATAGTCGCAGCGATTGCGGCCTTGGTCTTCGCAGTCGCCTGCGGCAGCGACGAGCCGGAGCCGGCCCCAGCGGTCGACACGGCCAAGCTGATCCAGGACGCAGTCGCGAGCGCGCAGAGCGCCAGCGCCGCCGAGATACAGCAGTCGGTAGCGGCGGCCATGGCTGCGCAGCCCCAGGGCGCGACCGCGGCTGAGATACAGAACCTGGTCTCGGACTCCGTCACGTCCGCCATCGCGGCACAGCCCGCGGGTCTGACGCGTGCGGACGTCGAGGCCATAGTGAGCCAGTCGACGGCAGGTCAGCTTTCCGCCGCCGACGTGAAGGCCATCGTCGACCAGTCCGTACGGGCACTGCCCGCACCTGAGATCGACGTGGGCCAGCTCAGCAGCCTCGTCAATTCAGCGGTTGCCGATGCGGTGCCCGAGGGCGTCAGTGCTGACGAGATCAGCAGCATCGTCCAGGCCCAGGTGAGCGCCGGACTTGCCGGCTCACTCACACGGGGCGACGTCGAGGACCTGGTTGCCAAGGCCGTCGAGGACGCGGTGGGCGACCAGCTCACCGCCGACCAGGTGACGAACATCGTGAACGCGTCCCTCGTCGCCACTAACCAGGCGATCGAGAATGCGGCGTCCGAGGCCGCCCAGGCTGCAGCGGCAGCTTCGGCAGCCCAGACGGCAGCCTCGGCAGCCCAGATGTCCGCGCAGGACGCGGTCATGGTTGCCAAGGACGCCCAGGCGGCAGCGGCAGCCGCGGGCTATCCCGAGTCGATCACCATCGCGGTCGGCGCACTGCCGGCCAACCTGGTCGCCAACGTGATTCCCTCGCTGCAGAGCCGGATCACGTCGCGGCTGATCTACGGTCAGCTGGCGGCCCTGAACGACGCGACGGGCCAGATCGAGCCCGAGCTCGCCGAGTCCTATGGCTTCGTGCCGGGCAGCACCGACACCGTCGAGCTGAAGCTCAAGCAGAACATCATGTTCCACAACGGCGAGCATCTCGATGCGCACGGGCTGCTGAAGAGCTACGAGCTGATGATGTCCGAGACCGCCGAGGTCGCATGGTCCTTCCGGGGGCTGGACGACTTCGTGGACCCGGCCGACAGGATCGGGACGCTGCACGACGCAGTTACGGTCGTCGACGACTACACTCTGCACTTCAAGCTGCGGCAGCCGGTCGACAGGTGGGCAAACGCCTTCACCTACATGCCGCTTCCCCCGGCCCACCTGGAGGCAATTGGCCCGGCCGGTTACTCGGAGCAGCCGGTCGGCACCGGCCCATACAAGTTCGTGGAGTGGGAGCGCGACAACTACATCCAGCTGACCCGCTGGGACGACTATCCCGGTCCGAAGCCGGTAATCAAGGACATCCGCATCAGGCACGTGCCCGAGGCGGCGGTCCGCGTGGCCGGTCTGCGGGCGGGTGAGTTCGACGTGATCACGGCTGCTCCGCCCGAAAACGTACCTGGGCTCATTTCCGAGGGCTTCCAGATCTTCGTTGGCGACAGCACGCAGAGCATGTACATCGGCTTCAACATCTACGGTCGCTTCGAGCCCATGGCGGACGTGCGAGTCCGGCAGGCCCTGCTGTATGCCGTGGACATGGACGCAATGTACGAGACGATCGCGGGTGGATACGGAACGAGACTTCAGTGCCAGATCGTTGCGCCGGGCGGATTCGGCTACAACGAGGACCTGGTCGGCCGGTATGACTACGATCCTGAGAAGGCCCGCGAGCTGCTGGCCGAGGCCGGCTACGCAGACGGCCTGACGATTCCGGCTTCCGTGACGAACGCCCGCTACTTCAGGGACAGGCCGCTGATGGACGCCATCGTGTCCCAGTGGGCGCAGGTCGGCGTAACAGTGGACCTTGCCTACCTGGAGTCGTCCGAGTGGCTCCAGCAGCTGATCAACCAGACGCTGCCGGACGGCGCGATGAACATCGGCCTGAACTGGTACCTGGCTGACAACACGACGAGCATGTGGGGCAACGGCCTGGCCGACCCTGCCTTCAAGGAGATGGTCGACGCCAAGCGGGTGATGACCGACACGGTAGCTCGCGAGGCGGAGGTCAAGAGGATCGCGGCGCACATCTGCGACAACGCGCAGGCGCTGCACGCCTACACGATTCCGTCGGTGCTGGCATTCGGCCCGAACATGCCGGGGATAACCGCCTCGATCTCCTTCGAGCTGAAGATCCCGTCCGAGTAAGGCCCAGGCAGGAATAGCTTAGATCTGGGAGGGCGGAGCCATGTGGCTTCCGCCCTCCCAGAAAACTGCCTCTCCCCCGCGAGGGCGAGAGGCTCCCAACGCACCTTCTCTCTCAGTTGAAGCGGAGAGAGGCCCCGGAACGGTCAAGTGAGGCTATATTCCTAGAATGACTGCGTTTATAGTGCGCCGCCTCCTGCAGGCGGCCCTCGTGGTTGTCGGCGTTGTGACCCTAGTTTTCTTTCTGATCCGCGTCTCTGGCGATCCCGCCAGCCTTGGAGTTAGCCTGGAGGAGAACCGGACACAGGAGGAGATCGAGGCCGAGTACAGGCGCGTTCAGAAGCAGCTGGGGCTGGACAGGCACATCCTGATACAGTACGTGCTCTTCTGGGGCCGTGCCGCCAGGGGAGACTTCGGCTACTCGTTCAGGTATAGCATCCCGGCGACCCAGCTCATTATCGACCGGCTGCCCAACAGCCTCAGGCTTGGGCTTTTGGCAGCGGTCATCGGCCTTGTTGCCGGGCTTCCTCTCGGTATAGCCGCGGCCCTGAACAGGGGGTCGATAATCGACAACCTCGCGACGGGCGTATCCGTGTTCGGCTTCGTGGTGCCCCAGTTCTGGCTTGCGATTGTCCTGATAATCATCTTCTCGGTGCACCTGGGGTGGCTGCCGACGTCCGGTACGGGTTCGTGGAAGCACATAATCCTCCCGGCGTTCACGCTCTCGCTGGGCCTGGTCGCAACGGTGGCGAGGATGAGCCGGTCTGGCATGCTGGAGGCCTTAAGCCAGGACTATGTACGGACGGCGAGGGCCAAGGGCCTGAGCGAACGGCTTGTGGTCTTCAGGCACGCCCTGCGGAACGGGAGCATATCGGTAATCACGGTAGTAGTGTCCTCCCTGCCGCACCTGCTCGGCACAGTTGTGGTCGTCGAGGTGGTGTTCGCATGGCCTGGCGTGGGCAACCTGATGGCGCAGGCAGTCAACAACCGGGACTACCCCGTGGTTTTCCTGGACGTCCTGCTGTTTGGGACGCTCACGGTCCTCGTATTCCTGATAATGGACCTACTCTACGCTGTGGTAGATCCACGGATACGGCACAGGTAGCGTCATGAGCGAGCTGGCAGGAACACTCGATACCATCGCCGAACGGCGCCGCGCGCACGGCATGAGCGTGTGGCGGAAGATGTGGGTGCACCGCATGGGCATCGTCGGCATAGCCATCATGCTCGCCTTCGTAATCGGAGCGCTCTTCGGCACGTGGCTTGCTCCCAAGGACCCCGTCGCTATCGACCTCCGGAAAGAGAAGGTCCTGGCGAAGCCTGTTTGGATCGATCCTGTGGAAGGCGTTGGAATCCTGGGTACCGACAACCTCGGCCGGGACGTGCTGAGCAGGATGCTGGTAGGGTCCAGACTGTCGCTGATCGTCGCGTTCTCGGCAGTGGTGATAGGAGTGACCTCAGGGGTATTCCTCGGGCTACTGACAGGATACCGGGGAGGGCTAGTCGATGACGTGATAATGCGAATCGCGGACACGCAGACGGCCATACCCTTCCTCGTCCTGCTGATCGCGGTCATTGCCTTTCTCCGGGACTTCCAGCTGCCATTTGTCCCATCCGACCAGAACGAGCTGGCCAAGATGATCGTCTTCCTGGGAATAGGGGGGTGGGTCGGCTTCGCGCGGCTGATACGCGGAGAGGTGCTGAGTCTGCGGGAGAGGGACTACGTGCAGGCGGCGCGTTCGCTGGGCGCTGGCGACATGCGGGTCATGCTGCGTCATATCATGCCCAACGCCATCCAGCCGGTCATCGTCGCCGCGAGCCTGTCATTCGGGGGTGTCATCCTCACCGAGGCGGCGCTCAGCTTCCTTGGACTAGGCGTCAACACGTTGGTGCCGACGTGGGGCAAGATGATCGCCGACTCCCGCGACTACATGACGGTAGCCTGGCACCTGAGCTTCCCGGCCGTCGCCATCATGCTGGTCGTGCTTGCCGCGAACCTTTTGGGCGACTGGCTGCGCGACATCCTGGACCCCAGGCTGAGGGGGCGCCAGGGCTGACCGGGCGAACCCCCTCGACGGATAGAGCCGGGGAGGGTGGGTTTCAAACCCACCCCTACGGCGTGGCCCGGTAGGCTACCTGTTGTAACCCTCGCGCAGGGAGTCGATCAGGTGGTGTATTTCGTCCTCGGTGTTGAAGCCGGCGACGGAGATGCGCATGCCGGAGTGGCCTATGCGCAGCGGCGCGGAGAGCCACTGCGCCTTGACGAGGATGTTCTTCTCCGAGTCGAGCCATGCGACCAGGCCCTGCAGGTCCTCGTCGCTAAAGCCGTCGAAGGTGAGTGTGGTCACACCCGCCGACTTGCCGGGCTCCATCGGCGTCAGCACGTTGACGCCGGGCGTGTCGATCATCGCCTCCCGAAGAGTCCTGGATAGCCCTGCGACGTGGTCCCGGATTACGTCCAGGCCGACGTCCATGAGCGTCCTCACGGCGGTGCCCAGGCCGATCACGAGCGGGTGGTTGTAGGTGCCGAACTCGGCCCTGGCGCGGGCTGTCGGCTCATCCGGCGGCGCGCCCGGCATGCTCCATGAGCCCACGTCGGGCGTGAAGTAGGGCCGGAAGCCGTTGGTGTGGTCCGGGGCTACCCAGACGTAGCCGCTGCCCATGGGGCCGAGCAGCCACTTGGGCCCCGAACCTATGAGGTAGTCGCAGCCCAGAGCCTGCGCGTCAACGGGAATCTGGCCGACGGACTGGGCCGCGTCGACCAGGACGGGCACGCCGCGGTCGTGGGCGATGTCGACGGCCTCGCGGACCGGCATGATTCGGCCGTTCGGCGAGGCCACGTGGCTGATAAGCATGAGCTTGGCGCGCTCGGTGACCGCGCCGTCCAGGGACTCGAGGAACTCGGCGTCGCTGTCGCCTGAGTCGACGACCTTTGCGACAACCCCGCGCTCCTGCTCCAGGCCCCGCGAGGCGTCGGCGGTGCTGACGTGCTCGACATCTGTCGTAACGAACTCGTCGCCCTCCTCCCAGTCGACGTTTCGGAGTACACGCTGCATGGACCGGGTGGTATTCGAGCCCAGGCCCAGCTCGTCGGGCTGCACGTTCAGGAGCTCGGCAAGGTTACCCCTCGCGGCCTCCTCCTTTTCCACGATGACCTGTTTGGTTGCGGGCCGGGCCGGGCCGTGCATGGCCTCGTACTCCATCGACTCCCGGACCGCCTTCACCACCGACATCAGCGCCGGCCCGTATGTGCCGGTCTGGAAGTACCCAACCTCGTTCGTTACAGGGACCTGGTCCCTGAGATCCTTAAGCGACAGGCTTGCCATTGAATCGACTCTCCTGATGGGTCAGTATCTGGACGTACCGACGAACTATACCAGATAGGCGCCGCTAGGTGGCACGTACCGGACTGCCGCCGATAAGTTGAGGCCGCACCGGGGATGCAGAGGGATGAAGAGGGCGGTGTGGTACATTACGTGACCGGCGAATATAGGAGGCCACCGCAGTGAACGATTCGCAGCTCGACTTTGGGCCGCTCAGGGCGAGGACCGCGCCTGAGCCCACCCCGCTCCCCGGGGCGAGGAAGGAGATGCCGAAGTACCCGTTCGTGATGTCCTACCCGGACCCGGCGAACCTGCCCATCATGGAGGCCCACGCCGCGATGGGGGAGGCACTGGCCGAGGTGGGGTCCACGGACTCGGTCTATCCGGATACGCAGGGCTATCCGCCGCTCAGGGAGTTCATCGCGCAGCGGCTTGGGGAGCGCCGCGACTACTCGGTGGACCCCGACGACATCCTCCTAACTGAGGGTTCCGGTCAGGCCATCCACTTCGTGACCGAGGCGCTGGTCGACCCGGGCGACGTGGTCATAGTCGACGACTTCGTCTACGGCGGCACCCTCTGGTCGCTGAGACGGTTCGGCGCGGACATCAGGGGCGTGGTCAGCGACGACGACGGGATGGCGCCGGGCGCCCTGGAGGAGGCCATCGACCAGTCCATAGCGGACGGCAAGCACCCCAAGATGATCTACCTGATCCCGACGTTCCAGAATCCCCAGACCTGGACGATGCCGGTGGAGCGCCGCCGCGAGATCGTCGAAGTGGCCGCACGGAAGGGTGTGCCGATACTCGAGGACGATGGGATCGCCGAATTCCGTTTCGAGGGCGAGCATGTGCCCGCGATGGCCTCCGTCGACGACTCCGGCGTCGTGATCCATACGGGCACTTTCAGCAAGATTGTGGTGCCCGGCATGCGGATCGGCTATCTCATAGCCCAGCGCCAATTCCTGGAGACGGTCATGCCGATCAAGGGGTCACGGGGCGTCACCCAGTACGGCGCGCTGGCCGTCCACAGGTTTGCAGCGACAAGACTGGACGACCACCTCGAAAGGCTCAATGGGGTGCTGAGGTCGAGGCGCGACGCGATGTTTGCGTCACTGGCCGAGAACTTCGGTACGACCGCGACCTGGGGCACGCCGGAGGGCGGGCTCTACACGTGGCTCACGATGCCCGACGACGTCGACCTGGTCGATGCCGCGGAGGCGGCGGCCGAGCGCGGTGTCACCTACGACCTGGGTACGAACTTCGCGACGGGCGACGACCCAGGGCGCAATAAGGCGCGGCTGTGCTTCAGCTTCAACAGCGAGGAAGAGATAGGGGAGGGCATCGCGCTGCTCGCCGACGTCATAGCCGACGCAGGATAAGCCACGAGGCTGCAGGAAGGGAGAGGACGAATGGGACTCGACACGATAGCCATACTTAGCCCAGGCGACATGGGCCACGGTGTCGGGAAGGCGTTGGTGAAGCATGGGTACCGGGTGATCACTTGCCTGGCCGGCAGGAGCGAGCGCACCAGTGACCTTGCGGCGACCGCGGGCATCGTGGACGTTCAACCCCTGGAGGAGATGGCCCGGGAGGCAGACCTTGTCATGTCCATCCTGGTGCCCGCAGAGGCTGTGGGTGTTGCGCGCGATGTGGCAGAGGCGATGCGGGCCGCCGGAGTATCACGGCCGTTTGCGGACTGCAACGCGGTGTCGCCCAGGTCGGCGGCGGAGATGGCATCGATCATCGGCGCTGCTGGCGGGGACTATATCGACGGCGGGATCGTCGGCGGGTCGCCGGCGAGGGGCGCTGTCCCTCGCATCTACACGTCGGGACCGCGCGCCGGGCTGATGGACGAGATCGACGGCAAGGGCATCGCGATCAGGAACCTGGGGCCTGCCATCGATAGGGCGTCGGGGATGAAGATGTGCTACGCGTCGATGACGAAGGGGACGAACACGCTGCGGGTGGCGATGCTGACGGCCGCGTATTCGCTGGGGCTGTACGACGAGCTGATCGAGGAGCTGGAGTTCAGCCAGGGTGAGGCGCTCTCGGCGATGGAGTCGGGGATACCGGGGCTGCCGGCGAACTCGGGGCGATGGATCGGCGAGATGGAGGAGATCGCGGAGACGTTCGAGGGGGCCGGGGTGACGCCCGGGTTCCACCAGGGCGCGGCGGAGATGTTCAGGCTGCTGGCGTCGACGCCGTTTGCCGACGAGAGCCCCGAGGACATCGACCACAGCAGGACACTGAAGGATACGATCGAAGCGGCCGCCGAGCTGCTGACCGAGCGAGCCGGAGCCGCGGACTGAGGGTGAAGGTCGACTCTTCGCATGGGTGGGGCCGACCCCGCCCCAGGTCCCCTTCGGCAGGCTCAGGGCAGGCTTTCGTCGGCGACTCCTCAGGACGACATGGCGGGGGTGGCCGGGGGGCTGTTCTCAAAGCAGTGACGGCCAGATGAGTAAGTTAGCGCTGATTATCCGCCACGCCGGGCCGGAGACGCTGGCGGGGAACTACACCTCTACCCTTGTAGAACGCGGTTTCGAGCTGCGTCCGCTCAACTTGTTCGAGGGCGCGCCGGGGTTCGAGGATTTCGAGCCGCCCTGCCTCGAGGAGATCGACCTGATCATCGCCCTTGGCGGCCCCCAGTCGGCGAACGACCGCTACCCGGCGCTGCGTGACGAGCGGAGGTTCTTCGCCGACGCGATGGCGTCGGGCGTTCCGGTGTTCGGGGTGTGCCTGGGCGCGCAGCTGATGTCCCGGGCGCTGGGCGGGCAGGTGAGCCCGACGGGCGGGTACGAGTTCGGCCTTCGCAAGATGTGGGTCACCGAGGAGGGCAGTCGGGACCCGGTATTCAGCAAGCTGAGGGTACCGTTGGTCCCGACCCTGCACGGGGAGAGCTTCACCGTGCCGCCGGGCGCGGTGGAGCTGGCGTTCGGGTACATGCTGTGCAGGGACGGCACCTTCAGGAGGCAGAGCCTCGCGTTTCGATTCGGTACTTCGTACGCATTTCAGTTCGAGCCTCAGCTCACGCTGGACGAGCTGCGGGTCTGGAACCGGGAGCTGGCGGACGACTACGAGAAGATGGGGCCGCTGTTCGATCCTGCGTTCGAGGCCGACGCGAACCTGCGCGAGTTCGCGGGCTACGCCCCGATATACGAGGCGCAGTCGAGGGAGATGCTGGTCGCCTTCTGCGAGAACGCGAGGCCTGGCTAGCGGTCCAACAACCTGGCGTGGAAGCGGCGCCGCTCGCGAATGACGTTCCCCAATCTAGGACGAAGGAGAATTTGGGGCTATTAGCCGAGGAAGTGGCGCAGGTGGGCGGCCTCTTCGATGAAGTGGCCGAGGTGCACGGTGGTGTTGTCGGAATTGAGGCTTGCCCAGATGGCGCTGGTCAGCCCCTCGTGGACCCGGTCCAGCTCGTCTGTGAACTGCCCGACCAGCTCGAGATAGGGTTCGCCCAGCAGCTCCCTGACGTGGCGCTCGTTGGCGAAGCGCAGGGCAGCCCGCAGGTCCCCGTCGAGGCTCGGGTACACCTCGCGCACGTAGGCCAGGTCGTCCTGGCTCAGCGAGGCCAGGCCCAGCAGCTCGGGCGGGACGCCGATGGAGTACAGGGAGGCGGTGAAGCTGATGGCCCGCGGCAGCGTCACTCCGCCCACTCCGCCGAGGGTGCGCCCGTAGCCGAACAGCCCGACGTGCAGGTTGCGCTCGCGCCGCCTGGGCACGTGGGCCGACACGGCCCTGATGGCGTCGACGAGGCGGCGGACGTTCGCCTGGTACTCTTCGGTCGTCTTGTCGACTATCGCGCCGGCGCGCTCCTTGTCTATGGGCACAGGCTCGCCCCGCTCGCGGGCGCGGATCTGCTCGATCCCGTTGCGGACCACTTCCTCGTCGTAGTCGTACTTGAACGCCGACTGGACGGTGAGGGTCTGAGCAGTGGGGTACTCGACGTCTGCGCGGCTCACGTTGATCGGGGTCAGGTGGCCCCGGAAGGGCACGGACCCCGCGCCGATGACCGGGTAGAGAGGCAGCCCCAGCCTGGTCTCGAGGTTGTGAAGCAGCAGCAGGGCTTCCTTCAGGACCAGCTCCGCGCCGACTATTCCGTAGTTGAGAGCCGGGTCGCTCCTGGCGAAGAAGACGCGCTGGTGGGGCAGGTCCCTGTCCCTGACGTACTCCTCGACGATCCGATCGCATCGGAGCAGGTTCTCCCTGTCCTCGATGAGCGGGATCATCCGGATGCGCTTCGGCAGGAACTCGCCGACCCAATCTTTGACGGACTGACCGTCGAGCAGGGTCTGGTCCTCCTGCCCCACGACGACCTTCCGGTAGTAGGCCTCGACGAGGGACACTTCTTCAGCGGAGGTCGTGAAGGGAAGGATGACCTCCTGGATGGGAGCGATGTCTTCATCGCCGTAGAAGCTCCTGGCCATGTCCATGGCGGAGGGCACGCTCTGCAGGGCTTCGACCAGGGACTTCCTCATGCCCCGCTCGATGCTCGGATTCGGCACGCGCAGGGTCAGGGCTATGTCGCTGCCCAGCTGGTGCTCGTCCCGGAAGAAGTCTGGGTACCCGGTGAGGAGCTTGCGAACGACCTGGGTGTCGGCCTCCTTGCCCTCGGAGTCCCACATCTGCTCGTCGCAGCCCATGTCGAATACATTGACTGCCTCATCGACCTCTCCCTGGCCCCTGACCACGCCCCTGTCGTCGGCGAATGGCGCTGGGGTGGCGTTGTCGGGATGCTGCGTGCTCATCACCTTGGGCACCAGGTACATTGCACGACTCCTAATGAGAGTAGGCGAGCAGGACGCGTTGTCGGGCCCTGCGGCAACGCAAGGGATTCTAACAGAACCGCGCCTGGCTCCCATTCCGCAACCGACCAGGGTACCCGCTCACACTTGGCGAGATGGCAAGCCCGTCTCAGGTAGGTAGGGGCGACTCGCCGAGTCGCCCTCACGCGTTGGGCCGCGAGCGAATAGGAGCCGGGACGTCCTTCATCAATACTGAGCAGTTACCGGACAGGCCGCGCGGCTCTAGGCAGGGTTGCCCAAAGCCATCTGCGCCAGTGCGAAGGCTCCCGCGATGCCGGAGTCGTCACCGAGGGCGGGCGGCACTATGTAGTCGTCGATGGCATCCACGACGCCTTCCCCGACGCCATAGCCCTGCATTATGTCGATGACACGGCTGCGGAGCTTCGGGAAGAGGTGGCGCTGCTGCATCACCCCTCCACCCATGACGACCCGCTCCGGCGAGAGGGTCACCGTGATGTTGGCGACACCGTAGGCCAGGTACTCCGCCTCGAGGTCCCAGCCGGGATGGTTTTCGGGCAGGCAGTCGGCGGGCGCGCCCCATCGGGCCTCCATCGCGGGCCCGGAGGCCAACCCTTCGAGGCAGTCGCCGTGGTATGGGCACGACCCGTCGAAAGGGTCGGCCTGGCGGTCGTGCGGGATGCGCATGTGTCCCATCTCCGGGTGGCTTGCGCCGTGAAGCGGACGTCCCTCTATGACTGCTCCCCCTCCGATGCCGGTCCCAACGGTGATGTAGACCAGGCTGCCGGCGACGCCATGCTTCCCCCAGCGGTACTCGCCCAGGGCAGCCGCGTTGACGTCGGTGTCGAACGAGACCGGCAGCCCAAGCTCTTGGACGATTGGGCCCACGAGATCGACGTACCGCCAGCCGGGCTTGGGTGTAGACGTGATGTAGCCGTAGGTGGGCGAGTCGGTACGCAGGTCGATTGGCCCGAAGGAGCCTATGCCGATGGCTGAAATGGGTGTTTCCCGGTGATGCCGGGCGAAGAAGCCAACAATGCCTGACAGGGTCTCACCCGGTGTCGTCGTGGGAATACGGATGCGGTCGCGGACGCCGTCCGGCCATGTGCCCACAGCGCAGTCGACCTTGGTGCCGCCCGTCTCTATCGCGCCATAGAGCATACTAGGGAGAGTATTCGCTGCGCATCGGGAACCCTCTCGGGTCAGGCTCAAGTTCGCGGTGAGCTTCCCACAACGCGACGGTGCAATCAAGCTTGCTCGAGCCCCGGACCGGACCGTGCTGATCGCGGGACGGCGCTCAACTCCCCAGCGCTTCCGCATACCGCCCCAGCGCCCAGAGCGGGAAGTAGTTGCGGTAGAGGTGGTAGTTGATCATGAAGGCGGCGCCTAATTCCGGGCCCTGCGAATTTGCCCCGTCGAGCGGTTCGTAGCTATCCGGCCTCTCGCCTGGTCCGTAGCCGGGGAAGCCGCATCCCGTGAATTGCGGCTCATCCCATGTTCCGTCTTCCCGTTGGCGTTCGAGAAGGAATTGGACGCCGCGGGTCACGGACTCGCGCCGAGCCTCACCAGCCGCCAGGAGCGCTATGAGGGCCCATGAAGTCTGCGATGGGGTGCTCTCTCCCTGCCCGCGCAGGGAGGGGTCGACGTAGCTGACACAGGTCTCGCCCCAACCCCCGTCCGCGTTTTGATGTGCCAGGAGCCACTCGACGGCCCGGCGTACTCGGGGCTGGGCCATATCCACTCCCAGCGCCTCGAGCGCGGGCAGCACAGCGCCAGTGCCGTAGATGTAGTTCACGCCCCAGCGTCCGAACCATGGGCCGTCGTGCTCCTGCTGTTCCCAGATGTACGCGAGCCCCCGGCGAACGGCCGGGTGGTCCGCCGAGTGGCCCACCCTGGCGTACATCTCCAGCACGTGTGCGGTCACGTCGACGCTGGGAGGGTCGAGGAGCTCTCCGAAGTCCGCGAACGGGATCTTAGCCAGCTGGTTGGAGTCGTTGTTCCAGTCGAATGCGGCCCAGCCGCCGTTCGAGCACTGCATCCCTGTCAGCCAGTTGACGGCGCGGTCGACAGCCGCCGCGCGCGCCCGTTCTCCGGCCTCGTCGCCCATCCTGGCGGACGCGAGGCCCGTCGCGATAATGGCTGAGTCGTCGATGTCAGGGTAGTGGACGTTGTCGAACTCGAAGGCCCAGCCGCTGGGTTCGAGATGGGGCCTGTACACGGCCCAGTCGCCTTTGACGCGGATCTCCTCCTGGATGAGCCAGGCAGCGGCGCGCCTGATGGCAGGGTGGCTCGACGGGACGCCCGAGTCCAGGAGGCCGCGCATCGCCAGGCACGTATCCCACACCGGCGAGAGGCAGGCCTGCACCCTGAGGGCGTCACCGTCCTCGGAGGGAAGGCTCCAGTTCCGCCTGAAGCCCTCCAGCCCTTTCGAGATGACGGGGTGGTCGAGTGGGTAGCCAAGGGCGCTCAATGCTATGAGCGAGTACACCCAGGGGGGCTGTATCCCCGCCCATGAGCCGTCTGCTTCCTGGTGACTGACGATCCAGTCCACGGCGGCCTTGATTGCCTTGTCCCTGCCGGGGATGAACGGCAGGTTGCGATAGATGCGGATCGCCTTGTCCAGCACCAGGAAACCGCCCTTGAGGGAGAATGGATTTGCCTTCCAGCGCGAAAGGGTGAAGGTGACGGGGCCCTCGGGGTAGAGCTCCTTTACCCATGCGCTCTCGCGTGGGGGCCGCGTGGGATGGAGCGTGAGGATGATGGTCATGGGCACTATGGTCGCCCGTGCCCAGCTGGCGAAGCGGTAGATGTTGAAGGGCGCCCACTTCGGCAGGAGCATCATGTCGGGAGGCATGGCGGGCGTTCCCTTCCAGTCCCACTGGCCGAATAGGGCGAGCCATATCTTGGTGAATACCCGCGCCTTGGGCACGCCTCCGCGTTCGAGGATGAAGTCCCGCGCCTTCGCCATGTGAGGCTCTTCAGTTGAGTCGCCGGCGAGCTTGAGCGCGAAGTAGCACTCTATCGAGGTGCTGAGGTCTCCCGGGGCTCCGTAGTACATCCGCCACGAGCCATCGGCCGACTGCCTGCGGCGGATGTCCTCTGCTATGCGCGGGATGCGGTCGCCTTCGTCCGACCCCATGAAGTGCGTGAGCATGACGTACTCAGCCTCCATGGTTGGGTTGGACTCCAGCTCTCCCCACCAGTACCCGTCTTCGTGTTGGGTGCGGAAGAAGTAGTCCTGGGTCCCTTCCAACGCTTCCCTGAGGCGGCTCTCCATGCCCTGTTCGGCCAAGTTCGACACCCCGGCTATGTCGCGCGCCGGCCGGAGTGTGCCACGGCGCCGGTCACAGCTGACGGGCGATGGCGGGCAAGATGCCTTCTACCGCCATCTGCAGGGCGCGTGAGGCTCTGCGCGACTTCAGCGCGAGCGGCAGGAAGCTCCTGGCCGCCGAAGGACGCGCTATCGCTCGGATGGCATGCGCCCACTCCCGCCGGCCTCCGTCGGCGATGATGGTCGCGATGAATGAGGGAAGCGGGTAGTAGGCTTCGTCCAGCACCGCCCGGATGCCGATGAGCGGGATGTCCCTCGACGCTGCTACGTCGGCTATCCAGCGTCCCTCCATGTCCACCACCAGCGCGCCGCTGCCGCTGTGTGCGCGGCGCTTGGCCCGAGGCGTAAGGAGCGGTTCGTCCACTGTCAGGATTGCTCCCTCCAGCACCGAGAGCCCCGACTGGCGCAACAGCATTGCCGCGCGGGTCGTATGACGAGCGCCGGGGACCGCGTCGCTCGCGCCATGCATGTAGGAAGTCCCCACTACGAGTTCGCCCGGGTGAAGGTGAGGGTCGAGCGCGCCTGCGTATCCTAGGGATACGAGCAGTCGGCACGGCGCGGCGTCCAGGAGGGCCGTGAGCTGTTGGCCCGCTTCGCGCCCGATTCCCACAACACTGGCGCGAGTGCGCTCGTTGCCGAGGCCCAGTCCTCCCAGCTCACGCTGGGTAGGGGCGATCGTCAGGAGAGGGGCGGCTACGGTTCCGGTGCCCATTTCACTCCTAAAGCGCGCTGGGCGGGTGGGAGTCGGCCCGCGCGGGGCCTTCCTGCCGGTGCTGGAAGGCCTCGAAGCGCTCTACGGATGCCGCTGCGGTGTCGCGCCCGGTGAACAGCACCTGGGTGATGGTCCGGTAGGGGATGGAGACCTCGCGCCCGGTCTGGGTCTCGAACATCTGGGCAAACGGTTCTCTGGCGCGGCCGTTTCGGTTGAAGAGGTAGCCGGTCAGGGTGCCGCCCTCACTCGTATGGACGGTAACGTCCCCGCGGTAGTGGAAGGCCCGCTCGACGAGGTCTTCGACGTCGCTGCCGGGTCCCTGGCGCGCAGCATGGGACTGCTGCTCGTTCATGTTCACAGCTTGCCGGTAAGCGTAGCAACCGTGGAGTCCCGCAGACCGCGCCAGGTCGTGAACGTCGCGTCTATAGCCGACGGCTCGTATCCGCAGTGCACCATGCAGTCCTGGCACTGGCTGTTGCCGCTCGCCCGGCCGTACTCCTCCCAGGCCGTCTCTTCCATTAGCTCCTGGAAAGTCGCGGCATAGCCGTCCTGCAGGAGGTAGCACGGGCGCTGCCAGCCGAATATCGTGTACAGCGGGTTGCCCCAGGGCGTGCATTCGTAATCGCGCATGCCCATGAGGAACTGTAGGAACAGGGGCGACTGGTTGAAGCGCCAGTGCTTCTTCCTGCCCGCGAGGATGCTCGAGAAGAGCTCCTGGGTGCGCTCCCGCTCCAGGAAGGAGTCCTGGTCTGGCGCCTTCTCGTAGTTGAAGCCCGGGGACACCATCATTCCTTCGACGTCCAGGTCCATCATGGCATCGAAGAATTCGCGGACACGCATCGGTTCAGCCGTGTTGAACAGCGTGGTGTTGGTGGTGACCCGGAAACCGCGCTCGACTGCCTCGCGAATCGCCTCGACGGCGATGTCGTATACCCCGTTCCTGCACACCGATGCGTCGTGCTCCTCTCGCAGGCCGTCCATGTGCACGCTGAAATTGAGCCTCTTGGAGGGGGTGAACACATTCTCTTCCAGCTTCTGCTTGAGAAGCAGCGCGTTGGTGCAGAGGTAGACGTACTTCCCGCGGCGAGTGAGCTCTTCCACGAGCTCGCCGATGTGCGGGTAGAGCAGCGGCTCTCCGCCGGGGATGCTGACGATGGGCGCGCCGCACTCTTCGACCGCGGCCATGCACTGCTCGACCGTGAGCGCGCGCTTGAGCACGTGAGGGGGGTACTGGATCTTGCCGCAGCCCGCGCAGGCGAGGTTGCAGCGCAACAGCGGCTCCAGCATCAGCACGAGCGGATAGCGCTTGCGCCGCGCCAGCCGGTGCTTCATCACGTGGAAGGCAACTGTAAGGGCCTGCGATACAGGTACTCCCATAGCCTTGTGCCTCACTGCGACCTGAATGGGAGGGAGTATAACAGACGGCTGTTCGGGCAGACCTGGTCGGGTAGCGGACGAGAGCTGCGAGGGTCGCACAAGAGGGGTGCGTGGGAGGTGGAGTCTGGCACCCCTGACCTTACCGTACACCGAACTTTCGAGCTAGCTGTCTCACTCTAGTTGTCTCACTACAGGATGGTACGGCCTACACCCCTTGTTCCAGCCTGGTGGCCAAGGACGTAAACAAGCATTGCGCCCGTCCTAGCAGGGCCCCTCGACCAACCTGGCGTGCTCACCGACCTGCCGTATCGACAGGCTCAGAATGAAGCCCAACCCAGATGAGCTCCATAAGGACTCACCCGATACTTGCTGCTGCACGGGAGCACGAGTCTGCCAGCAGATCCGTGCCGAACCCAACCGAGGCCAGATGGCCAGTACGAACTGAGAGCATCAGCTCCTCCCCAAACAAGAGAGGCAGCCAAGCTCTTTATTCGGTCTCTAAGTCCTTCTCTACGACTTCGATACGCTGGTTGGCAGGCACATCGACAATAGTCTGCGTGCTACCGCTTGGCCACCTTATGGTCAGCGAGTCCACTGTGTCAGCCGTGCCAAGTCCAAAGTGGACCCCCGGCATGTTCTGTCCCATCTGACTGCCTCCAGCCGACACTTCTCTGATCTGAACCGAGTCTCCGGCGGCCAGCGTTAGCCTGGAGCCGATGCCGTCCCTATTGCTGACAGTCCCTCGGACGTTGACAATGAGCCAGTGGTTCCCCGAGTCGCACCTGTTCTGGAGCAGCCGGGACGCCTGACCGTAGTTGGCAAGCAGGAGGTCGAGGCACCCATCATTGTTGTAGTCGAGAAAGGCAGCGCCCCGTCCCACACCTGGATCGTCCGTCCCGCTTCCTAATGAGATGTCGAGGAATGTCCCGTTTCGCTCGTTCCTGAGCAGTAGGTTTGGTTGTTGGAGGGGATTCGCAGGCTGCAGGTCCTCCCCGAGATAGCCGCTGGCAACGTACAGATCTTCATCCCCATCGTTGTCGTAGTCGAAGAAGAAGGTCCCCCATGAGATCCTGATCTTCAATCCGATCTTGCCCGATCCTACACCGGCGTCATCGGTGACATCAGTGAATCCCGTTCCGTCCGCGTTGTTCCTGAGCAGAACGTTGTCGTTGATATTCGTCATGAACATATCCAGAGACCCATCGAGGTCGTAGTCTCCTACGGCCAGACCCATGCCGTCCATTCTGGCCTGAACCCCGAGAGCCGTGGAGGCATCGGTAAACTTCCATTCATTCCCCGGCCCGGCCCCATCGTTCCGCCAGAGGACGTTCGGGTGGACTTCTCTGCCCACGTCGTTTACGACGTACAAATCCAGATCGCCGTCGTTGTCGAAGTCTATCCATCCAGGCTGGAATCCCGCTCCGAATATGTTCCCGGCATTGCCGTCAATAGGCCGAGCGGCAGTGTCGCCCAGCAAGTGGGTGACGTTCGCGAGTGTGCCGTCCCGCTCATTGTGGTACAGGGAGAGGCCGGCAAGCCCCAGGAAGAACGCCCTCGTTGTGACAATATCCGCGTTCTCGGACACGTGGCTCACCACGATCAGGTCGAGGTAGCCATCCCGGTCGTAGTCGCCCCATGCGCATCCCGTGTACCTCTTTTCTGTCTCGTAGTCCTCGATGGTTGATGCCGAAACGTCTGCGAATGTCCCGTCACCGTTGTTGCTGAAGAGTCTGCTGCGGCCGTAGTTGGTGACGTACAGGTCGCTGTCTCCATCGTTGTCATAGTCTGCGGCGCAGCCGCCGTTTCCTCTGCCCACAGGATCGTCGACGCCCGCCGCAACTGCTACGTCCGTGAAAGTGCCGCCGCCATCGTTGTGGTACAGCGCGTTAGGGCCCACTGAGTTCGAGACATAGAAGTCGTGGAAGCCGTCGTTGTCGTAGTCCAGAACAACGACGCCTCCTCCTATGGCGAAGAACTCTCCCGGATAACTGGTGTGACTGAAATCGACTCCCGCCGCGCCGCTGCGATCCATGAACGGCGTGTCCTCAGTTTCAACTCGTGAGTCGATGGCTGCCTCAACCCTTTCTACAGCCAGCCCGCCCACGTGCTCGGACGCCAGAAGATCGTAAGCCAGGAGGCCCAGGCCTCCAACAACGCCGATTGCCCACGTCGAGGCCGCCAGAGTTACGATGGCGCGCTTCGGCATTGCGCCAGCTAGGCCCCAGAACGTAACGGGCCCTCCCGCGGCAGCCGTGAACAGCAGGGCCGCCGCGGGCGCGACTCCCATTCCGAGCAGGAGCAGTAACGCCACGAGTGGGATTTCGAACAGGAGCGGCACATTAATCAGGATGCCAAGGGTGGCGGCCACGAGGATGCCAGGAACGTCGTTTCCAAGATAGGTCGATACCGAGCCGGGGTCGATGAACTGTATTACGAGACCGCTGGCGAACCCGGCGACGATCATTATCGGCCCCATGCGGATCAGGAATCCCAGGCTCGAGCGGGCCCAGTCTAGGAATGCTTCTCTGAGCACTGGCGCCCACGGCCTGTCGTCCCTTGCCGCCGGGACATCGACAGGAGGCGCCTCCCCGTCCCATTCTCCCCTTCGCCTTGCGGCGACCATTGCGACCAGGGGCCCCACGGCCAGCGCCGCGACTATGCTCAACAGCAGGCGGCTAAATCCCAAGAGAGGTGTGAATACGAAGGCAACCATTATCAGCGCAGGCAGGTTGAGTGTGGACGACCCGTGGACCATGGAAATCGCTCCCTCAATGCCTGCCCCTCGCCTTCTAAACGATGCCGCGACAGGCACGATGCATGCGGAGCACAGGTTCATTACGGGACCGACGGCAAGGCCCTTCAGGGTCCTGGTCAGCCTGCTACCTGAAAGGATCGTTTCTCGCCGACTTCTCCCCGGGAAGAGGAACCCTTCTGTGAGGCCGGCCACGGTGAAGGCGAAGATCATGCCCGCGGCAACGAGGCGCAGATACGTTGTGGAGAAAGACCACCACCTCGTAAGTAGTGTGGAGCCGTCTTCGGTCTCTATGCAGAAGCCTTGAAAGCACTCGACTCGGGGGGCCATTACGGCGTCGAGATCTTCGCGCACCGTGTCCAGCTTCGGGAAACGGTTTAGGGAGAGAAAGACGGCCAGAATTGCCGCGAGGAGAACCAGCCCGACTAGTCTCTTCTTGCCAGTTGCGTCCACCTGCCCGGCACCTCCACCGTCCCTAAAGTATCCCAGGGCGCGTGAAATGTGCAAGGCCCGGCTACGCGTTAGTGTCCATCAGATCGAAAACGCGTCGAAACCAGGAGCCTGGAAGAGGCATGTGAACGTATCACGAAATGATATACTGCGGCAGTGAAGTGCCTCGCATCCTTGGGCACAGGAGAGGACGGATTGAAGGCGTTGAGAGGAATCTTCCCGGCTATCGTAAGTCCGTTCGGCGATGACGGCGGATTCGACTCAGGGGTTATGCGCAAGATCGTCGCTCACCAAATCGATGCAGGCGTACATGGGCTATACATATGCGGCGGCACTGGTGAGGGTCTGCTGATGTCGGTAGACGAGCGCCAGGAAGCCCTTGAAGTGGTCCTGGATGAAGTCGATGGACAGGCGGCCGTCATCTCCCACATCGGCAGCTTCAGCACGAAGGACACGGTGGCGCTGGCCAGGCACGCGAGCGAAACGAAGGCCGCCGCCGTTGCCGCGCTGCCCCCGGCTTGGTTCTACCAGCCGGACGACGAGGGACTCTTGCGCTACTATGGCGAGATCGCCAATGCGTCACAGCTGCCCCTGCTGGTATACAACATTCCGCAGCGCACTGGCATTGCTATGACCGAGGGACTGTTCGAGCGCCTGCTGAAGCTCGACAACGTAGTCGGCATGAAGGACTCGAGCGGGGACATATTCTCGCTAGGACACTTCCTGACGATTGGAAACGACCCCGTGATCTTCGAAGGTGATGATGCCGTACTGCTGCCGGCTCTGCTGGCAGGGGCGAGCGGAGGCATAGGAGGTTCCTACAACGTAATGCCCAGCCTGTTCGTCCAGCTTTGGGATGCAGTGCAGGAAAAGGACACGGACGCGGCGTCGGCGTTACAGCTCCGCATCAACGAGATCATCAGGGCGCTGCTCGTGGTGGACACGATTGTAGCTGTCAAGCAGACCCTGTCGTGGATGGGCATGGGGAACGGCCAACCCCGGACACCCTTACGGCCCTTGACCGAAGACGAGACAGCCACGCTGCGGCGATCGCTAGAGATCGTAGGCTTCTTCGATCAGTCGTAAACGCCAGCTATGGCTGCGGCGAGAGCCTCTTGTGGGGCCATACGGGGACACGCAGCGGAATGGAGCAGAGATGAGGAATACGGAAGAGGCTCGCAGCATCTACGACGACTCGGTCGTAATAGACGCCCTAAATGTGAGCAACTGGGACAGCCCCGCCGTGTTTAGGAGCCTTGGCAACAGCGGCATCACTGCCATCAACGCGACCATCGCCACCTGGGAGAACTTCCAGGAGACCCTGGGCCACATCGCCGGGTGGGTCGAGAGATTCGAGCAGTACCGGGACACGCTTCTCCAGGTGCGGACCGTCGAAGACATCTTGAGGGCCAAGCGAGAGGGGCTGGTCGGTGTAATCCTCGGGTTCCAGAATGCGTCCCCAATAGAGAATGATCTGTCACGCCTCTCGATCTTCAAGCAGCTAGGGGTCGGCATCATCCAGGTCACCTACCATGAACGGAACCTCCTGGGCAACGGCTGTTTCGAGCGGACGGACGAGGGCCTCAGCAACTTCGGTCTGGACGCCGTGCGCGAGATGAACCGCGTCGGAATCCTGGTCGACCTGTCCCATGTCGGAGAGAGGACGACCCTGGAGACGATCGAGCACTCAGTCAAGCCGGTGTCGTGTACCCACGCCAATGCGAAGTCCTACTACGACGTGCCCAGGAACAAAGCCGACGAAGCGCTGAAGCTGCTGGCCGAAAGGGGTGGCGTGGTGGGCGCGACCGCGATCACGACGTTCCTACGCACTGGAGTGTCCTCCGCCCTGGAGGACTACGTCGACGCCATAGACCACATGGTGGAGCTCATTGGCATCGACCACGTGGGCATAGGTACCGACTTCACACAGGACCAGCCGAAGCCGTTCTGGCGGTATATCAACTCTCAACAGGGGACGAAATTCCCATCGTCCTTCATAGATCCTGAAGTACAATTCGACGAGATGCAGCTCTACCCCGTCGGTCTCGAAACGCCCGACGAGATGCCCAACCTCTCAGCCGCACTGCTGCGACGGGGCTACGGGGCCGATGACGTAGCAAAGATACTGGGAGGCAACTGGCTGCGCCTGTTCCGAGAGGTCTGGTGAGCGCATGCGCGTGGTGGGGTGACGGGAGTCTCTGTCGTATGGCGGCGCCTTGGAGGGCATTGCTAGGGTCCAAACAGCTCTGTATCGGGATAGAAGTCGGTCCACGCGAACCAGAACGCGTCGAAGCTCGGGTATGCAGGCAGCCTGCTCCCCTTCAACGGCCCTGCAATAGCGGCACCGCTCAGCTTGTTCCACACACTCCCGGTCTCGGCGTCCGTCATTTCACCTGGCCCGGGTGCCTGGCTAAAGGTAAGCTCCATGCCGTCTAGGTTTCTCCTAAAGACGCTGGTGGAGCGTGCGGACACGTCGAAGGTTACCAGGATGTCTGTGCCCTCGAACTCGTCGTTCAGTACTGGAGACTCCACTAAATGACTGTGGGGATATGCCTTCTGGCCAGACTGGCCGGAGATGCCCACTACCAGATCCTTGCTGGGCAGCCGGCCGTCGAAGTGCGACTGGCCCAGCACGCCAGATCGCCCGTCACTGTAGTATGGAGTGTAGTGATCGGAAACTGGTCCCCGAGTGTCGAGCACAAGTGTCTCTGGGTACTCCCCCTTCCACGCTGACCACGTAGTCAGTTGCGACGAGACGAACTTGAGCTTAGTGCCAGCGAGCGGTCCTTCGACGGCCTCGCCAAGGAACTGGCTCCAGAGAGAGTCCGTCTGCCGGTCATACATGACCATAGCATTCAGTATGAGCTTCCCCGACACTCCGAAGGTCAGCACCCGGTCGTCGATCTCTCGGGCATACACTATGCCCGTATAGCACAGCGGTCACCATGTGACTGCTACAGGCATGCCCCCCACAACGTCGTTGACGATCTCGTAGCTGCTCAGGTATGCGGTGGGATACGCCCTTTGCTCATTGGCGACGGACAACCCAATCACAAAGTCGTCCCCGGACAAGTGCGGGGCGGCTTCGCCTGACGAGAGGAACGTTGGGTTGTCTATGGCTGTGATCGAGTCCCTGGACAGGACGTCGACGAGATGTAGTGCAATCGACCTGCTCTCCAGGTGTATGGGCCTGCTGGCCCCTATCATTCCTGGTAGCCTTGGAGGAATCACGGCATCTGTGAGAGGGGGGCTTTGTGTGAAACCGGAAGCCGCAAAGGGTGCAGGTGGGGTCTCCGCTGGGGCCACTCTGCTACCGGACGCCGCTTCATCTATCCCGCAACTGGCTGCGGTCACCAGTATCGCCACTCCCAGCGCCAGCATGAATCCGTGAGTGACCTGTCTAAGGCTATTCTCGATGAGCAAGGTCTGCACAGTCCCCCGCCTCCAACGTGGGCTCACGCCAATTATACGATTCACCGACAAGAAGGATGCACTGATGGACGAATTCCCTACTCGGAACTGCTCATTCGTTATGACAAGCGCTACTTGTGGCCCTGCTGTGATACACTGACCGACGCTGCAAGAGTGAAGCGGCCTAGCACTCTTGGTCCTTGTAGCAGAATTGCTGACCTGCCGCAGACAGGGCCCACTCTGCTTGAAGACAGGTTCATCCACTCGGCACAGAATGGGAACGGTAGGTTGGCCGACAGGGCACACTTGGATCGGCGGTTCCTTCCAGCGCCTTAGTCCATTGAACAGGCCAGTCGCATCGGGAGACTCGACAGCTCGTAAACGATGTAACCGGTTAGTCGGGAGTTGGGCCATCGGGGTCGTAAGGCTGGGAGATAGCCATGACCATCGACCATTTCGTCCTATATGGAGACAGCGAATACCAGGCTGCGTTCCCGGACATCACCCGACTAGAGAATGGGGAGCTGATCGTCGCCTTCAGGGAGGCCCGGGCACGTCCCGGCAATGGAAGGGCGGGCGATCCTGGTGAGAGGCTAGCTCACCACCACTTAGATCCCGACTCGAGAATCTCCCTCGTGCGCTCCACCGACGACGGCGCGACCTGGGACTCGAGCAGCCACGTCGTGATTGACTCATCCGATGGCTCGCAGGACATCAACATGCCCGCGATTGCTCAGCTCTCGTCGGGCGAGGTGATAGTCACGAACCACCGCTGGTTCGTCAATCAGACCGAGCAGCGGGCGTCGGTCCTGCGCACCGACCGGTGGGTGCGTCCGCCCCATGACTCCGACTCGTTTCCGTTCGATCTCGCGGTCTCCGACAAGCTGTACTTCATGCGTTCCGCCGACATGGGCTGGACGTGGGGCCAGCCTGAGCCAGTGTGTATCTCGGCCCTGGCCTACAGCACCCATGTCGGCAAGACCGGGTTCGTAGAACTGCCCGATGGCACCCTGATTGCCCCTTTCGACGGGTGGACTGCCGCCGACGCAAGCCTCGCAGGGCCTGACAGGAGTATGGGCTCTCGCTTCTTCGTCGCTCGCTCCTATGACAGTGGCCGCACGTGGGGGCAACCCTCGACGGCCGCCCAGGACATCGATGGACGCATAGACTTCTGGGAGCCGGCAATGATACGCCTACCGAACGGCAGGCTGATCAGCATGGTGCGCACGTCGGGCGCGGACGGGTACTTCTACCAGGCCTTCTCGACCGATAACGGTTGGACGTGGGAGGGAATACGGCGCACGCCTATCTGGGGTCAGCCGGCCCACCTGCTACGGCTCCGCAGCGGCCGGATCCTTTGCAGCTACGGGTACCGCCGCGAGCCCTTCGGAGTCCGAGCCGTCCTGAGTGAAGACGATGGTGAGACCTGGGACATGGACAACGAGATCGTCATTCGCGACGACGGGCTCCATCGGGACCTGGGCTATGCGGCGTCGGTCCAGCTGAACGACGACCGGATACTCACCGCCTACTACTTCCACACTGAAGACGGTGTTCGTTACATCGGCGGCAGCGTCTATTCTGAGGACTATCGATGAGCAGCGCCTGAGTCGACGGCGACAGAGACATAGAGGGATTGTGCCCCAAGGTGATCGAGTGAGTGTCCCGAGGGCCATCTAGGAGGATGAACGTGGCAAAGTATCGTGCCGGTGTCGTCGGTCTCGGTCGTATGGGGAGCACGTTCGACGACGAGATAGAGCGCGGAGGGATGGTCTTCCTGCCGTATTGCCACGCCCCGAGCTACTTCTATTCCCCGCTGGTCGATCTTGTTGCCGGAGCCGACCTCGATGCTGGGCAGCGGTCCCTATTCGGCGAGCGCTGGGATGTGGGCCCTGAACATCTCTACGAGGACTACAACGAGATGATGGAGAAGGAGCACCTGGATGTCGTCAGCGTCTGCACCTCCTCCAGGCATCGCTCTCGCATCGTGCAGGACCTCGCCAGGGGCGGCGCGAAGGCCATTTGGGCCGAGAAGCCTATTTCGCCTAGCCTGGAGGAGGGGGATGAGATGGTGCGCGTCTGCCGGGAAGAGGGCGTGCAGCTGGCGATCAACTGCGGGCGCCGCTGGAATCCGCTCATCAGGGAAGCAAAGAGCATCATAGATGCAGGCGACCTCGGAGCCCTTCTCCAGATCACGGTGTACGCCGAGTGCGGCCTGTCCTCGAACGGCAGCCACCTCATCGACCTCATACGATACTGGGCCGGCGGCGATGTGGAATGGGTCATGGGCGAAATCGAAGACGATGACGAGACTGGAGACCGGGAGGGCAGAGGAACCGGCTACCTGGCCTTCGACAATGGTGTCAGGAGCTTCCTGCGGACCACCAACTGCGGACCGGCGTACTGGGAAGCAGACGTCATCGGAGAGCAGGGGAGAATCCGCTCGCTGGGTAACGCACAGGAGATGGAGCTGATCCTCTCGGAAGACTACGATCGGGCCAGCCGCGCCGTCAGGCCCATGTCTACCCGTGTGGCAACTCCATTCTCGGCGAGGTACCCATTCCCGTGGCCAAAGAACACGCAGGGCTCCGGGCTCACCACCGTCGAGGACCTGGTCAACTCCATCGAAACGGGGCAGGCCCCCCTCTGCAGCGGAGAGGATGGGTTGAAGGCGCTGGAGATAGCCATCGCAATGCGCGAGTCACATCGGCGCGGGGGCGCCAGGGTCACTCTTCCACTGGAGGACCGTAGCCTGAAGATGATTGCCGGGGAGATGGAAGGCGACGACGTGCCCCGACGGATTCGGGGTCTACGAAGGGCATCGGCATAGCGTCTCATGGCCTGTTTCCAAACGGGCCCGAATATCTGAGGGAATACGTACAAGGGGGAGACAATGAGTCCGATTGGCATTGACGTAATCCGTAGGTCCACAATAGCGACGGGTGAGGCGCGTCACAGGGCGTTCAACGGCACGGTCAGGTTGTCTACTGGGGAGATTCTCATCTTCTACAGAGAGGGTTCGGACCACTGGGTCACCGACGACGGCGTGGTGAAGATGGTCCGGTCTTCAGACGACGGCGAAAGCTGGTCGGACCCTGAGACCGTGTTCTCGGACCCCGAAATGAGCTGCGGAGCCCACCACGCCCCTGCGCAGCTGTCCGACGGCAGGCTCATCGTCCCCATGACCCTGATCAAGGATATCGCCAAGAGAAAGTATGGGGGGCACTATAGGTCTGAGACCCATGTCATCAGCTCCGCGGACGGAGGCCGCTCCTGGACCGAGCCCACCCAGATCGGCCCCATGGAGGGATGGTACTGGCAGAACAACTATGGCCGCGTCCGCGAGCTGCCGGATGGACGCGTGTTCATCCCCGGAGGCGGGCAGAAGCTTGGAGAGGAGCCGTGGTACAGCGGCTACTTCGTGTCTCACGACGGCGGTCACACCTTCCCGGACCGGGTCACCGTCGCGCACGGGCTGGCAGACGAGATCGATCTCGCGCCGCTGCCGGATGGGAGATGGATCGCCATGGTGCGCGACCTCGAGCCGCCGCACTATCTGCACCGGTCATACTCTGAGGACGACGGCCGGACCTGGAGCAGCCCTGTGAACTCAGGGATGCTGGGCCACTGTCCAAGCTTCCTGGTGCTGCCGTCCGGCACCCTTCTGCTGGGTCATCGTCAGCTCGACCGGTCCAGACCCCACGGTTGCGGCTTGATTGCATCGAGGGACGGAGGGGAGAGCTGGGAGCAGCTGAGCGACATCTACACGGCGCCAAACGACATAAGGGACTGCTCATACCCGAGCATGGCGTTGCTGGATGACGGGCGGGTCTTCTGCTCCTTCTACACCGAGTTCGTAGACGGCAACTGCGACATCGAGGGTGTGGTGTTCGAGGTAACTGAGTAGGCCGTAGGGGAGCGGTCTGGCCAACTCGCACAATGTCCTGGAGGTGTCTGGGGATAGTGGCAATGAGAAGGCTCGCTAGAACAGCATCGGCTATACAGGAGGAAATACATGAGTGTCATATTCGACAACCATGCTCATTGCTTCCCGCCCCTAGCCGAGGACCGGGGCATCAAGAAGAGGCGGCTGGCCGAGCACCAGCACCACGTGCGCTTTCACGGCCAGGGCATACGGAGGCTCAGTGACGGGGTCAGGATTCCGGAGCAGCTGCTCGTAGGCGACGGCGACGGGATCTCATTTCTCCCCGACGTCGACTTCCGAATCGGCCCCTTTGGAAGGCTGGAGTTCACCCATGATGGCGAGGACTACTTCATCCAGTGGATGCCTCCGGTACTCCAGGACATGTCATGCTCCCCAGAGTTGATGATCGCGCAGATGGACTACGTGGGCGTCGACCGCGCCGTCCTGCAGCACGACAGGATTTACGGGAAGCTGGACGAGTTCCTGGGCGACTGCGTGAAGCGCTACCCCGACCGCTTCGTCGCGCTGGCACAGGTGGACGAGTGGGTGGGTGGCCGGGACGACCAGCTTGAGAGGCTCCGTCGGCAGGTCGAGGACCTAGGCCATTCGGGACTCTACTTCTCCACGGGCGGTTTCTTTCAGGACGACTTCAAGATCGGCTTGAACGACTCCAGCCTCGAACCTCTCTGGGACCTTGTGAGGGAGTTGGGCATCACGGTCCACTGGTACGCTGCGAAGATAAGGCAGCCTCTCGCGGAGGACTACTTGGAGGAGCTTCGCGAGTTCATCACCTGGGCGGAGGCGCACCCCGGGATACCCTCGGTCCTGACACACGGGCTCAACAATGTCCACTACGACGCGGGCAAGGCGGACCGATTCAGCGTGCCGACGGAGATATCGACTCTTCTGAAGTTTCCCGGCTGGCACATGGAGCTGATGCTGCATCTAATGGCCGGTGACCTGGAGTTCCCTCCTTACGAAGACGGCCTGTCGGAGCTGGTGGAATCTCTAGTCGAGGACGTGGGCGCGGACCGGCTTGTGTGGGGGTCCGACATGCCCGCGTGCGAGCGGACCGTTACATTCAAGCAATCCATGGTGCTCTTCCGGTCGCGCTGCGACTTCCTGTCCGAAGAGCAGTTCAACGCGATCATGGGGGAGAATCTCGCTCGCCTCTACCCGCTGGGGACTTAGCGACATTGGGCCTGAGGTTGTAGCAGACCTGCAATGCCCACTTCGGGAGGGTCCCTTGTGACACCCGTGTGTGAACGGCGGCTCTACTGGCTCGAATACACACGGGGCCATCTGTACCGCTACGATCCAGCGTCCGGCAGCCACGAGACGATATACGAGGGCCAGCGAGTTGCCGGCTTTACCTTTCAGGTAGATGGCAGCCTGCTACTGCTGATGGACGGGCCGGGCGTTGCCATCTGGCGGGGCCTGAGCACCTCTCGCGTAAACGCGTTGCTGTCGTCACACAACAGATCAGCGTCTGATCTGCCTGGGATTCAGTGCGTCGTTGAGCCCATCGCCTAGGAAGTTGAACCCGAACACTGCAATTGCGAGCCATATCCCGGGGATGGCAACCAGCCAGGGATATATGCGCCAGAGGGCCAGGTTGCTGTTGATCATGTTGCCCCAGCTAGCACCGGGAGGCTGGATCCCGAAGCCAAGAAAGCTCAGCGAGGACTCGGAGAGCATGACCGCGCCGACGCTGAGGCTGATCCCCACAATAACCGGGGCGATGGAATTGGGTATGAGGTGCTTTCTGACGATCAGCCAGCCGGATACTCCCAGGGCTATTTCGGCCCGGATGAAGTCCCGTTCCCGGAGGGACAGTATCTGACCCCTAATGAGGCGCGCAGTCCCGGGCCAGTTGACCATTGCCAGGGCTCCAAAGAGGATCAGATAGTCTATGTATATTGTCTCATCCAGCACGGCCCATCCGGTGGCGGCGCGAAGCTTGGACATCTGCTCCACCACAGGGTTCCTGACAGTGGCTGAGATGAAGGCGGCCAGCAAGAGGTCCGGGAAGCTGAACAGGACGTCTGTGACGCGCATGAGGAAGTCGTCCACTTTACCCCCGACATAGCCCGAGACCGCCCCTACGGTGATGCCGATGGCGTTGCCGATGACTATGGTCACCACCGCAACGAAGACGGCCGTCCTCGCGCCGTGCAGCAGGCGGCTGAATACGTCGCGGCCAACAAGGTCGGTCCCCAGGTAGTGGTCGCCGCTTGGCGGCTCGGCTATCCGATTGATGTTCGTCTTGAGGTAGTCCTTGGGCGCGATCCAGCCTCCAAGAAGCGCTGCGAGGATGACAGCTATCGCAATGACCAAGCCCATCATTGCGGTCTTGTTCCTTATCAGCCGCTCGAAGGCGTCCAGCCAAAGGCTGCGCTGCCTTATCTCCTCGAACTCAAACGCTTCGTCCGTTACGCCTTGCTGTCTCACGACTTCAACCTCTTAAGGCAGAGATGTAGTGTCCCGAAGTCCTAAGTCGCCATCCGGCGTCTATTCGAACCGTACTCGGGGATCCAGCAGCCCGTAGCAGAGGTCCACTACTAAGTTGGCGACGATAATCAACGTTGCGGCCACCATGGTCGTAGCCAGGATGACCGGATAGTCCCGCGCACGGAAGGCCGCTATCCCCATGCCCGCAAATCCGGGGATCGCGAAGATCAACTCCACGAACAGCGAACCCGTGACCAAGCCGCTGGAGATCAGACCCAGGGAAGTGACCACGGGGGTCAGGGCATTCTTCATCATGTGGCCGGAAATGACCCGCCGCTCCCTTAGCCCCTTGGCCCTGGCCGTCCGGACGTAGTTCTCGCCTATTACCTCCAGCACTCCGGTGCGGGTCTGTCGAACGACGATCAGCAGCGGGCCCAGCGCCATGAGCACCACCGGCATAATGGCATTGGTATGGAATATGCCCTTCCAGCCCACTGGGGTATCCATGACTCCCAGCCACAGCACAAATATGATCATCAGCATCGGCGCGAGGACGATGATGTGGACGGAGCGAACGGCGATCGAAAAGCTCACGATCCAGTAGTCGACCCACGAGTTCTGCTTGACTGCCGCGAGCACTCCCATGGGAATTCCCACTGCGATGAGCAGGAATGTAGCTGCCGCCCCGATCTGGAACGTGACGGGGAAGGTCCGCTTGACCTGAGGCCAGACCGCCTCAGTTCCCTGCGTCAGCGATTCCCCCCAGTCTCCGCGCATCAGGCTCCATACGTAGTCTCCGAACTGGACCCAGAATGGTCGGTCCAATCCATAGAGGTGCCGTAGGCGCGCCAATATGACGGGATCGGTCTGGTACTGTTGCTGATCGAACTGGATCTTTAGAGGATCGCCCGGGGCGAAGAATCCCAGCGTGAAAGTGATGAGCAGCACTATGAATATGACGGGTATGGAAAGCAGCACCCGTCTCAGTACGTATACGAGCATTGCCACCTCGTATGCAAGCCGGGCATGAGATTCCTCCGTCTAGGCCGGGTCAAGGGATTGGGGTTAGGCCGGGAACGTGGGGCTCCCAGGTTCAATACCCGAGAGCCCCACGAATCGGCCCTTCTCGATCGGTGTTCAGATGCGGCCCCTTGGGACGAAGGATGCTATTCGTAGAGCGACCTGTCCTTCACGCCCAGCCGCCAGTAGGGAAGGCCCGGCCACGTGTACGCCCAGGAGGCTTCGGGTCCCAGGATCCACGGCTGCATGAACCACACCCTGGGGTCCGCCGTTACCCACGGCAGATACGCATATGCGTCGATCAGGGTGCGTTCCACTGCCTGCCAGTTGGCGCAGTAGTCAGCATCGTCCAGTGCGGTCGTCTGGGCCTTCACCAGCTGGTCGGCCAGTATCGGGTCGTTCCAGGGGAGATGCTCGTTGCCGTTGGCTCCTCTGTATATCTTGCTGCCGAAGTCGGCCAGCATCGTGCTGGGATCCGGGATGCGTTTACCTAGTGCTCCAAGCTGGAGCTCGACGGTCTCCGGCGGGTCCTGCCCCGGCTCCAGCCGGATGATGTTGAGCGTCATGCCCAAGTTCTCTTTCATCTGCTCCTGCAGGAACTCCCACATCCTCACATACGTCGCGTACCCCGTGGGCACGGCAACCGTGACTGCCGGCACATTCTCGCCGGACCCATATCTCGAGTTTGCCAGGTGCTGCCTGGCCAGATCGGGATCGTAGTCGTACTGCGTGCCGGGCTGATGGCAAGCCTCGCCTGGCGGCGTGATACCGGCAGGATACACGGTCAGGGGTCCCATAACGGCCGTCATCACCGACGAGATGTCCAGGCCATGGGCAACGGCCTTGCGCACGTTGATGTCGTCGAAGGGCTCGTGGTCCTGGACGAAGCTGTACCACCAGAGGCCGAACCCGCCCATGTCGTGGAGATCGCCGTGCCTCGCGTGGCTAGGGTCCCAAATCGCGGGTATGTTTCCGGCGTCCGCGAACAGGAAGTCCGTCTCGTTGTTCTCGTACCGGATCAAGCTGACCTGCCTGTCCGGGATCAGCGTCATGTATATCTTCTTGATGTAAGGCTCGGGTCCCCACCAGTTGGCCGTAGCCGTAAAAGTCTCCGCACCGTCCGCGACGTTGTACGTGGCCTTGTACGGTCCGGCCCCGATGGGGGCTATCTTGAACCCGTCGCGATCGGTCTCGGCCTGGTCGACGGAGAATGCCCCGAACAGCCAGAGTGCCAGCTCCAGTGGCCATGTCGGCCTCAGCTGGGCCATCTTCATCTCGAGCGTGTGGTCGTCGATAGCCCTGAGCCCTGACGCCTCGGTGGCGTCTCCGGCAATCAGCGCCTCCATTCCGTCTATATACTTGGAATGGTTCAGAATGGCCCCCCAGGCAAGTTGCTCCTCGGGCCGTGCCGAGAATTCCCACATCCGCTTCACAAGCTGCGCCGTAATCGGCGTGCCGTCCTGGAGTATGGCATCGGGGTTGATGTGCAGCAGGTAAGTCAGGCCGTCGTCGCTGACTGAGTATCCGGTGGCAAAGCCCTGCCTGAGGGCATAGCCGGTGGACTTGTTGCCGAAGCGGAAAGGCGGCGCGAAGACCCACCTGCTCATGATGTAGTCGATGTTTCCCCAAACGTATGGAGGCCTGACCTCTCCACGGAGGCCGTAGTGGAGCGAGAACTCCATCTCCTGTACCTCCGCAAGCGGTACGTCCTGGGGAATGTCAGGGACCTCCTGGACGGGGAGTATCACCTTCTTGAACCCCTCGCGGTCCCCCGCTGCCAGCTGTGGCAGCGTGGCCACAGCCTTTGTGACGGCCTGGGCGGCTTCGAGAGAGGCCTGTTTCGCCGCCAACTCGACAGTCTCGGCCATGGCAGCCGAGACCGATGCGTCCACGATCCTCTGGACGTCCGCCGCCGTCAGCTGTCCCTGGGCTGCATCCTGGACCGACTTGGCGATCGAAGCCTCCAATTCACCTCTCGTTGGGACGTTCTGGGTGGCCCCGGTGACCGCGGCCTCTACCATCCTCGCGATCTCCGCAGAGCTGACCCCTTCAGGCACCGATCGTGCCACGGCCTGCTCGACCAGCGGCCTGATCTCGTCGGTGTCCAGCTTGGGAGCCGGCATGGCTGCGATAGCCGCGTCGACGACCCTCTTCACGTCGGCCGCATTCATCTGTTCGCCCGCCTGAGCCCTTATGGCCGCTTCGAGGTCCGCCTTGGACACTCCAGGGCCCGACGCGACAGCTGCCTGCACCATCTGCTGGATCTCTTTGGGGTCAGTCGCCTCGGGCACGGAGGCGGAGACCGCCTCCCTCACCATGGCCGCGATCTCAGATGCAGGGACAGGAGTCGGCGCAGGCTCTGCCGCACCGCAGGCGAGGCCAACTCCGAGGAGCACGATAAGCAACGGTATTCGCGCTAGTCTAAGACCTTTTCGTGACAAGTTCATGTCCACCTCCTCGAAAATCGACGACTTGAACCGAAATATCGTCGCATACTACTCCTCGTCACTGGCTATGTCAACATCTGCCACCTACGCTTGCTGGGTGAAGTCAGATCGACCGTCCAGTTACGGTTCTTGACGCGGACAGCGGAAACCTCCGCAGAGCTGGGGCGCACACCGGTGTGAAGAGCTACAGTGCCACGGAACGGGGCGTATGGTGGTGCAGCCGATGGCCTTCCTTAGAGGTGAGCCGGTCTAGGCGCAGCGACGCCGTGAAGAGAGACCCGAGTGCCTACGCTATTGCTTCGCGGAGCCAGAGGAGTAGTCGTCGACAACGCATCTCGTGAATACCCGGATATGTCCCGTCACTTCCACCGTATTCGGCTCCAGCCAGAGCGACGAGGTGTCGGCTCCCCGGTAGAGCTGGAGGCTCTCACCGACCAGGTAGAGATTGCGAGTCAGGACGCCCGGTATCTCAGGGATCTGTGGAAGAAGTACCGATCGTGCTCGGGCACCTGTGCGGCAACCACACAGTCTTGTGCAAGCGGCTCAACATGGGGTTAAACTCCGTACAACCCCGTGTCATGAGTCTCGTCATTCATGCTCGATATTGTTTGCCGCGGACTGAGTCTTCCACCTATCTCTGGATTGCCGACTGAATCGTGCCAAGACTAGCTCGCTGAGCATCAGTTGTCGACGCCAGACGGAGTCCCGGAGTTGCAGACCCTTGAACACTGCATCGAGAGAGACAATTGCATCCCTGGCTGCCAGCGTTTGGGCGTGGACCTGAGCGTCAGAGACAGGGAGGAGGACTAGTCGAAGCCAGGAGAGTCGGCATTCCAGGCGGGCACTGCATGGTGGTCGCGGCTCGGTTTCATCCACAGTCAGGTTAGGTCAGAAAAGAGTACGCCCGGCAGGATTCGAACCCGCGACACTCGGTTCCGAAGACCGATGCTCTGTCCCCTGAGCTACGGGCGCGCGCTTCCCGGCCTGAGGGGCGCCCGTCTTGACTCGGCAAGCACAGGCGCCGTTGGGACGGCTTTGGTGGGGTGAGCGAAGGGATTCGAACCCTCGATCTCCAGGGCCACAACCTGGCGCCTTAACCAAACTTGGCCACGCTCACCGCAGTACATCGATTCTAGCACCCGGCCAAATGGGCGGTCAACGAGAAACAGGGCTAGGTACCTGCTACGTGGTGATGAGATGGGAAGCCCGTCGCTTGCTGGTAGGGTCGACTCACCGAGTCGCCCCTGGACATTAGGCCGCGAGCCAACCGGAGGGAGGTTGGGCCGCTGCGCGGACGCCGTCTATGCGGAGCCGGCGTCGTCAGTTCGACGGGAGGTCAGTGCGTGCAGCAGGTCCTCGACGAGCACGTCCTGCTTGGTATGGTGGCGTAGAGGCTGCGCCGGGTCGACGCTGTAGAGATTGCGGCGCCCGCTCTTCCGACGCATGATGTAGCCGCCGACCTCGAGGTCTGAGATGATCTTGTGAGTCGTCCGCTCGGTGATGCCCACGTGGTTCGCTATCTCCCGGGCGGTGTGGCTTGGATTGTGGAAGATGTAGCTCAACACCAGCCCGTGATTGGTGATGAATGTCCACTTGGGCGTTCTTTCAATCAACGGCGAACCTGGCGAGTGTATTTGGACAGATTCTATCACACTGTCTGAGCTTCGTACAACGATCAAACGGCCGAATTAGCTGCTCAGACTTGACGAGATGGAACGCCCGTAGCACGAAGGTAGAGGCGTCTCGTGTAGGAGCGACTCGCCGAGTCGCCCTCGCACGTGCGGGCGCGAGCGAGTCGGGTCTGGCATATCAATACTGAACAGCTGCCGGCGAAATAGGCTCACTGTCTCTTCTCGGCAACCCTGGGCCGCTAGGAGCCCGCTAGCCTGACCGCCAGGTTCACGAGTGTGCGGACGGGTACTCCCGTCGCCCCCTTAGGCTTGTAGCCGCTGGAAGATTCGCCGTATGCGACTCCGGCTATGTCAAGGTGCACCCACGCGGCGCCGTCCGCGAACTCGCCGATGATCTGAGCCCCGGTGATCGACCCGGCGTCGCGCCCACCCGTGTTCTTGATGTCCGCGACGTCGCTCTTGTACTGCTGCTTGTATTCGTCGTCCATCGGGAACTGCCAGGCTCGCTCTCCCGCCTCTTCGGCTGAGGCCAGGACGTGGTCCACCAGCCCCTGGTCGTTGCCGAACACGCCCATCCGCACCTTGCCGAGGGCCGTTAGGATCGCGCCGGTGAGCGTCGCCGTGTCCACGATGCGCTCTATTCCGAGCGACCGCGCGTAAGCCATGGCGTCGGCGAGTACGAGCCGGCCCTCCGCGTCGGTGTTGTCGATCTCTATGGTCTTGCCGCTCATCGTCTTCACGACGTCGCCGGGCTTCTGAGCGTTGGCGCCCGGCATGTTCTCGGTTGCGGCCACTATGCCGGTGACGTTGATCTTCGGGCCGAGCTTCGCGATGGCCCCCATCGCCGCGATCACGGCGGCCCCGCCGGACATGTCGCGCTTCATCTGCCGCATCCCGGCAGGAGGCTTGAGGTCCAGACCGCCCGAGTCGAAGGTGATGCCCTTGCCCAGCAGCCCAAGGACATTCGAGTCGTCGTCAGGGTCGCCCTTGTATCGGATGACGATCAGCTTGGGCGGCACGTCCGACCCCTGGGCGACTCCGAGCAGGGCGCCCATGCCGAGCTCCTCCATGTCGCCCCTCTCGAGCACCTCCATCTCCAGGCCGCCCGCAAGGGTCACCTCCAGCGCGCCCTCCGCCATCTGGGCAGGCGTCATCTCGTTGGCTGGCTCGTTCACCATGTCCCTGCAGCGGTTGACGGCCCCAGCAAGCATCGTGCCGGTTTCCACGCCCGCTTCGATGTCGGGCGTCTTGGCGGCGTCGAACTCCACGACACACAGGGTGTCCAGGTCTCTCTTATCGTCGCCACCGGACTTGTACCTGTCGAATCGATAGAGGCCAAGCAGCGCCCCCTCGGCCAACGCCTGGGCAGCGCCCCGGGGATCCAGCCCGCCGATGCCTGCGCCGTGAACGATGGTCGCCGCATCCTTGACTCCGATCCTTCGCAGGCGGGTGCAGACGGTCCCGGAGACCCGTCTCGCGCGGTCCAGGTCGAAGTCCTTGGACTTCCCCAGTCCCACTACGACGACCCTCGCCGCAGGCATCCTGCCCAGGGTGTGGATGACGGTGGTCTCGGCCAGGCTGCCCTTGATCTCGCCGTCGGCTATCAGCGCAGTAATGGCGCCGTCGAGGGCCTTGTCGACCGCGCCCGTCGCCCCGCCGGGGTGGGTCACACCCTCGAACAGGTTTACGATGATGGCGCCGGCCTCTACCTCGGCGATGCTATTCGATTCGACCTTGATCTCCATTTATGTCCTCCGGTATTACGAAGGGAAAGCTTCCTATGGAAAGCCGTTCCCCCATCCAATCATATAGCAGAGCTCGTGTGTGCTGCATCTGGATGCGGCACGCCAGGGCTTTGGAACGACGCGGTTCAACCTGGCCCGGTGCCCCCATGGACTCCGCAGTCCACGGGCCCAGGACTGGATTCCGGCTTTCGCCGGAATGACGATCGTTCGGGCGGGTTGGCCTGGGGGCGCATCCCATGTAATCTATATGTCTAGCCTTGCCCATTGGAGGACGAGATGGCGCGGAGCAACGTCAGCAACCGGGAGCAGCAGATACTCGACATGGCCGGGAGCCTTCTTCCGGGAGGAAGCAACGGCAACACGGTCACCATGGACACTATCATTGCCGGTGGGCTGGGCCCGCGCGTATGGGACCTGAGCGGCAATGAGTACGTCGACTATGCCCTTGGCTCCGGTCCCATGCTGATAGGGCACGCCCACCCGGAGGTCGTTGCCGTCGTCCAGGAGCAGGTGCTGAAGGGGACGACATTCTTCGCCCTGAACGAGAGCGCCATTCTGCTTGCCGAGGAGGTCGTGCGGGCGGTGCCGTGTGCGGAGAAGGTCCGCTTCGCCAGCACCGGGACCGAGGCGACCTTCTTCGCCATGAGGGCGGCGAGGGCCTACCGCGGCAGAGACAAGATCATGAAGTTCGAGGGTGGCTTCCACGGCATGAACGACTACGGCCTGATGAGCATGTCGCCGGCCGAACCTCCCGAATTCCCCGCCCCAGCGCCGGACGCCATGGGCATACCGGCGTCGCTCGAGGGCGATGTTTTGGTAGCGCCCTTCAACGACATCGAGACGACCTCGGCGATTATCGAGCGGCACCATGACGAGCTCGCCGGCGTCATCGTCGAGCCCCTCCAGCGGATAATCCCGCCCAAGGCCGGCTTCCTTCAGGGGCTTCGCGACGTGACGAGCCAGTACGGCATACCCCTGATTTTCGACGAAGTGGTGACGGGGTTCAGGTTTGCCTACGGCGGCGCTCAGGAGTACTACGGAGTGGTCCCCGATCTCTGCGCGCTTGGCAAGGCGGTCGCGGGCGGGTTCCCCCTCTCCGCCGTCGCCGGCCGCGCGGACATCATGGACTACTTCGCTCCCGGGGCTCACGGCGACAGGTTCGTGATGCAGGAGGGAACGCTGAACGGCAATCCCGTCGCCGCGGCGGCGGGCCTCGCGACGCTGCAAGTACTCCGTCGGGAGGGGACATACGAAAAGCTATTCGCCACGGGCACGAGGCTCATGGAGTCTCTCAGGGAGCTGCTGTACCAGGCGGAAATGCCGGCCCAGGTGGTGGGAGAGCCGCCGATGTTCGACATCATGTTCACCGATCGCGAGATCGGCGACTATCGGGACACGCTCGACCGCGACCAGGCCAAGCTCCTGCGCTTCAACGAGCTGCTGCGGGGCAGGGGAGTCTTCAAGAACAACTCGAAGTACTACGTCTCCACGGTCCACGGCGACGCGGAGGTCGAAGAGACCGTCTCGGCCTGGCGTTCGGCCCTCGAGGAGCTGTAGCCGCCGCTGCCGCCCCGCGCGAGTCTTCCTTAGAGCCGTTCGTCCTGAGCCTGTCGAAGAGCTTGCCGAAGGGGCAATTCTCAGCAGCACGCACTACGTTAGGCGAGCTCTGGGCCCCGGGAAGACCGTTCGCCCTAAACCTGTCGCTTGTAGGGGCGACTCGGCTAGTCGTCCCACACATGCTGGGCCGGATCTGCCCTAGCTTCGTCCATCTCCCGGCTGCCTTTCTTGGACAAAGTCTAAGAAAAGTAATCGAACTTTGACTTGACAACTTCTCGATACCAGCCCAGTATCATCGGTAACGCTGGTAGAGGGTCAGTCAGGTGAAGTTCGGTAGCGTATCGGTAAACGTCATCAGCGACGGCACGATCCTTCAGGACGGAGGGGCGGTCTTCGGGCCGATACCCAAGGTGCAATGGGAGCAGCGGCTCAAGCCCGATCGCAAGAATCGGATCCGCATGGGCCTGAACTGCCTGCTGGTGCAGTCTCCCGACCGGAACGTGCTCATAGACACCGGGGCGGGGGCCAAGCGGGTAGACAGGATGCGCGAGGCCCACGGGCTCAACGGCAACAAGCTGCTGAAGGAGCTGAGGAAGCTGGGACTCACGGCCCGTGAGATCGATACGGTGATACTGACACACCTCCATTTCGAGAGTGCTGGCGGAAGCACCAAGCTCGACAGGTCAGGGCGCGCGGTGCCGACGTTCCCCAACGCGGAGTACGTAGTCCAGAAGGCAAGCTGGGACGAGGCGAGGAGCCCCAACGAACGCAGCCAGGCGTCCTACTACTCGCAGGACTTCGTTCCGCTGGAGGAGGCCGGGGTGCTACGCCTCCTGGACGGTGACAGCGAGGTTGCCCCGGGCATTCGTACCCAGGTGACCAACTCTCACTCGAGGGGCCACCAGATCGTGTTCATAGAGACGGGCAGCGAGCGGATCGCCTTTGCCGGTGACCTGATTCCTACCCCGTTCCATCTCCCCCTCGTCAGTATCTCCGCCTTCGACTACTCGCCCGGAGATACGCTGGAGGCCAAGAAGGCGCTGTTGAAGATGGCCGTCGATGATGGGCTCCTGCTCGTGTTCGGACACTCCCAGGAACCCAAGTCTGGCTACCTCCAGCAACGGAACGGCAAGTCGCACTTCTCGGTCAGGGAGCTCTAGCCCTCCCTCGCTCGGGATCGCTTCTCGATGCCGTCCAGGGTTGCCTCCTCGCATCCGGCGATGGTCCCGTAAACCGTCTCGCCATCCACGTATTTCAGCCGTACAGGCGTGATCCGGTTCCGAAGCGCTTCCCGGCTGTAGGCCGCGACCCTCACGTAGTTGTCGGTCAGGCCATGCCAGGCCCGTCCGCCAGGCCCGCTCGCTTCCTCTTCCCAGAGCACCGGTCGCGTTGACCCCAGCATGTTGTTCATGAACGCGCTCGCCTGCCGCCTGGCAAGCTCCAGGAGCCGCTGCATGCGGGCGGACTTCACAGCCGGGTCGATCTTGCCTTCGAAGTGTGCTGCGCTCGTTCCGGGCCGGACCGAATAAGGGAAGACGTGCATGGCCGCGAGTTCGGCCCGCTCGCACACCGAGTACGTCTCTTCGAAGTCCTCGTTAGTCTCCCCCGGGAAGCCGACGATCACGTCGGCTGTGACCGACGCTCCCGGCACGGCCGACCTGATCTCTTCGACTGCTTCCAGGTAGCGCTCCGCAGTGTAGCGCCTTCTCATCCGGCCCAGCACCGCGTCGCTGCCGCTCTGCAGAGGAAGGTGGAAGTGTGGGCAGAGGCGCGGGTCCGACCAGAGGTCGAGCAGGCCCGGGCCTATCTCCTGTGGCTGCAGCGACGAGACGCGAAGCCTCGAGACCCGCGTCTCGGTCAGTACCCTGGCGATGAGCCCCGACAGGTCGATGCCGTCCAGATCGAACCCGTATGAACCCAGCTGCGTGCCTGTCAGTACCGCCTCCCTGTATCCGGCGGCCGCGTGCCCGTCTATGCGGGCCGTGATGACCTCAGGCGGGATGCTGCGCTCCCGTCCCCTGACCTTGGGCACAATGCAGTATGCGCAAACCTGGTCGCAGCCCTCCTGGATCTTGACCATCGCCCGGGTCCGCAAGGTCCCTGGAGACGCTGTGCCTTCGTCGGTGCCCTCTGAGCACGGCACGCCGTTCTCGCGCCTCGTCTGTGCCACTCTCCGGACCAGGTCGAGCTTGCCGCGGTTGCCGATCACGACGTCGACCTCGGCGAGGGCGTCGAGCGCGGCTGGGTCGCGTTCGGCGTAGCACCCGGTCGCCACTACGGTCGCCCGTGGGTTGCGCCGCCTGGCCGAACGGAGGGCTTGCCGGGCCTTCCGGTCGGCGACGTGGGTGACCGTGCAGGTGTTCACGACATAGACGTCCGCACGCTCGCCCGGCCCGACCAGCTGAAAGCCCTGGCTGATGAAGTCCTCAGCCAGCGCCGTCGAGTCGGCCTGGTTCAGCTTGCAGCCGTGGGTCTCGATTGCGGCCGTTGGCGCGTCAAGTTGTATCGGTTCCACCGGCGGTCCACCCCTGTCTCTGACAGCCAGTGTATCGTATCCGCGAGCGAAATCGCCGGTCAAAACAATCTGCGGCCCTCCCGGGGTTAACCGGGAGGGCCGCGCTTTCTACTCCAGCGGGTGGGGGAATGCCCCTCCGGCCCTAGTTGCGGATGTTGTCTATGCCGTCGGTGAAGAAGTAGAGCTCGCCGTACCAGCCCACCACGTCGGCCACGTGGGTCTCGGGCGCGTTTCTGAAGTTATTCTTGTTGATGATGGTGCCGCGCCAGAAGCCGGAGTGGGCTATCAGGATGTTGTAGTACTTCTCCTCCGCGTGCAGGCGGAAGACCTCCTTGCCGATCTCCACCCTGTCCGGCGAGAGCCGCTCGAAGCCCTTGCCCTTGTGCCAACTCTGGTTCAGCCAGTCGATCGTGCCGGTGGGGTCGGCCGGGTAGGTGCTGGCCGGCGCCTTGGGCTCCCAGACCGTGCTCTGCTCGCAGTCGCAGCGAGGCTGGTAACCGCCCTCCATTGGGACGGCCCCGTTGGGCCCGCGCTTCATGCTGCGAGGCAGGTCGCCGATGTCGGGGACGAAAGCCGGGCCTGACCCAGTCGCGCAGCACCGGGTCCAGCTGGAGAACCAGGGGTTCGCTCCGTAGTTGCCGACGACCCGCAGCGTGGATATGGCCTCCTTGCCGGGATACGTCAGGGTCCAAGGGGCGTTCATAGGCTTGGCGGGCATCTCGATCCCAACCTGGGCATAGTAATCGGCCATCAGCTCGGCTGCCTTGTCTCCGTTGTTCAACTCTGCCAGGTTCAGGAAGCTGAGCCTCTCGCCGGAGCCGTCGGTCCTGAGCCTGAAACCCTCGGCGTCCCTTTCGGTCAGCCCCAGGCTGTCCAGGATCTCGTTGGCCTTGTCAGGGTCGTATTCCGTGTTGTGGAAGGCCGCTTCGTCGCCCGGGTAGTAGGGAGTGCTGGGATGAGGCACCCAGTTCTTCTCGACGCCGAGGCCCAGGAATACGGTGTCGTTGATTGCCCCGCGGTCCATCGCCAGGGACAGCGCGTTCCGGAAGTCCTTCGTCCTCATCCACTTCCCGGTCTCGGGGTCCTGGTTGCACGTCTGGCAGATGATCATACCCATGTCGCCGGGGCCGGGCAGAGGCCAGAGCTTGATGTTGAAGTCGCCGCGCCCCATGTTGCTCCGGTAGAGCGGCAGCTCTTCGAGCCTGAAGTCGCGTCCGTGGAGGTCGGTCTCGCCCGCCATGCTGCGGAAGACGCCGACTTCTCGGCTCTCCACCCTGAGGGAGTCAGCGCCGTCCAGGTATGGGAGCTGGTTGCCTTCGGGGTCGACCTCGAAGAAGAACGGGTTGGAGCGCCAGGTGGACAGGGTGTCGGATTGGGAGGTCAGGACGAAGGGCGCCATCACCGGCAGCTCGACGTGAGTGCCGTGATTGTTCTTTGTGCCCCAGAGCCTGATCCAGTCCCCTGTCTCCTCTTCAGCGATCATCTGCTTGAGCTTGTCGGCGTCGGCGTGGTCATTATGGAACTGCTTCATGTAGTGGGCCGGCGCGTAGAAGCAGAAGTAGAACGAGGTGCAGCGGGAACCGGGCCTTACCTCGCCCTCCATCAGCGTGAAGTCGGGCGTGTCCCAGCTGAGCGTCCACTTCTCATCGTCGATGATGGCGAACTTGATGATTTCGCCAGTCACCGAGTCTATCCACTGGGTCTGGGGAGTCTCGTGGAGCTCCTTGTTCAGGTTCACGTCCTCCCATGCGAACCGGATGTCCTCCATGGTCATGGGTGTTCCGTCGGACCAGTGGAGGCCCTTCCGGTTGCGGAAGGTGTAGACCCTGCCGTCGTCGCTGATCTCGTAGAAGCCCACGTGGGGAAGATGCTCGATTTCATTGGCATTCTTCTTGTCCCAGTACATCCTGTTGCTGGGGCCGCCGCCGGTGGAGGTGATGCGCTGGCGGCCGCCATACACCCCGATGCCATGAGGCCCCTGTACGACCTTGACCTCTTCGGGCAGGCGCTCCTCGACCGGGGGAAGCTGCCCGGCCTTCACCATCTCTGCGAAGCGCGGGTTCTCGTTGAATTTTGTGGGCCTCGGGCCCCGGTACACGTAGTCCCAGTAGACTCCGGGCTGCTGCGGCGGGGCCTCGTACTTGAAGGCCTCCTCCGGCTTCTCCATCACGACGGGCTGCGACGGAGCCTTTACCTCGACGGTTGGCTGGGCCACGGCCGCCTGGCCGGCCATGTTGTCGGGCGCCTTCGTCGGCTCCGTCTTGGCGACAGGCGCTGCCGTGGGCGCCGGAGCAACGGAGGTGGACGGGGCAGTGGTGGTGGACTCGGTGGTATCTGTCGTTGCTTCGTCGGCGCCTCCACACGCGAGCACTGTCATCATTGCCGCGGCAATTACGAGAAGGAGCACTAAGCGGTTTGCGAATTTCGTAATGTACATCTTCCTCCTCCTAGTATTGCGGTCTACGCCGCAAGATAGGGCCCTTGTAGCACAATGCGGCAGTCAAGTCAAACGCGGCGCATGAGTCGAGATGCCGGGAAGGCCGCGCAATTGACACTTCATTCGGGCCTAACCTAGAATCCCGGCGATACTTCGTACGGCGTGTGGCTTGGAGTCCGCAATCCCGGCATGACATCGAACAGCGGCCCGACCGGCTCGACGGGTGGACCGGGTCGACCGTGGCAGCCGAGGCCCGGTGACAGGATCGTTCGCCACCCCAGGGCGAGCCAGATCACCCCTCTCAGTCTCACCGTCGCCGAACCAAGGTCCTCTTCCCAGGCTCTAGTCTCTCCGCTGGTGCTCACGTACGCGTTCCTCGGCCTGGCGGTGGTCTCGACCCTGCTGCTGATGCTTCCGTTCATGCACAGCGGGCCAGGCTCCGCGACGTTCTTGGACGCTCTCTTCACAGCGGTCTCGGCTGTCACGCTTACCGGCTTGACCGTAGGGGAAACTGCTGCCGAATGGACCCTGACGGGCCAGGTATTCATCCTCGGCATGATATTCGTCGGCGGCTTGAGCTTCCTGGTCCTCGTGGCATTCCTGTCGATAGCGGCTGGGCAGCGGCTTACCCGGCTCAGCCACAGGCTGGACCGCGGCAGACTCCAGATCGATCCCCTTGCGGGACTGGCGAGGCTGGCAGTGCGAATGACAGCCGTGGTCGTGGGCATCCAGCTCGTTGGCTTCCTGGCGCTCCTGGCGCGATTCCTCGTCATACTTCCGCCGGGCGAGGCATTCCTCCAGGCCGCATTTCACTCCGTGTCCAGCTTCAACAACGCCGGATTCGTCGCGGCCCAGGAGACGAGCAGCCTTTCGGCGTACCGGGCTGACGCCGCGGTACTGGGTACGTCGGCGGTACTTATCGTACTGGGCGCGATCAGCTACTGGGTGATGCTGGACGTCGCGACCCAGCGCAGCTTCTCCAGGCTCATGCTCAACTCAAAGCTGGTGATCGCGTTTACCATCGGCCTGATTGTCGGCGGGGCGATCGCGTTTCTCGTGTCGGAGCAGGGCAACCTGGCGACGTTAGGCGAGCTGCCGGTAGGCGAGAGGATACTCGTCGCCCTCTTCGAGTCGACGAGCGGTCGGACGGCCGGATTCTCGACTGTTGGCTGGGGCGCTGGGGGCGTCGAGCAGGAGACCAAGTACGTCTTCGCCGGCCTGATGGTGGTGGGCGGAGCTTCCGGGTCCGTGGCCGGAGGGATGAAGGTGAATGCGCTGGCCATCGGGACTGTTGCCGTGCTTTCGACCCTGCGGGGACGCAGGAGAGCGACCGCTTTCGGCCGCTACATCGGTCACGAGCACGTGCAGCGGGCGATGACCATCGGGGCGACAGCCTTCGTCATGGTGCTGTTCGTAGCGCTCTCCCTCACGCTGACGGAAGCTGAGGCGCCCTTCATCGACGTCCTGTTCGAGTCGGTGTCCGCCCTGGGCACGGCGGGACTCAGCTCAGGCCTTGCGGGGACTATGTCCATATGGGGCCATCTGATACTGGTGGCGGCGATGTTCGTTGGAAGGGTCGGCCCGTTCACGCTCGACATTTTCATGTTCACCCGGGGGGAGCAGTCCCTGTACCGGTACGCCCGGGAGCGCGTGACAGTAGGCTGACCCCGCCTATTGCGCTCCGAGCGTATCTGCTCAGGCTTGATGAGACGGGAGCCCGACGCAAGCAGTCGCATGTTGGTCGCATGTAGGGGCGACTCGCCGAGTCGCCCTTCCACGTTGGGCCGCGAGCGAATCGGAGCCGCGCACCCTTCCACCAGTACTGAACAGTCACGTCCGCGCGGCGCGGTAGAAGTCGGGCGGGGGTATCCTGTATAATTCCTCGACGGAAGCCATGGCCAAGAAACAGGTCGTAGTGATCGGGCTGGGCCGATTTGGCGCCGGTGTCGCGAGGTCGCTCTACAACCTCGGGCACGACGTTCTCGCCATCGACTCGAACACCGACAGAATACAGGAGATGATGGGGCAGGTGACGTACCCCGTAGCGGGCAACGCCACGAACGACAACGTGCTGCGAGAGCTTGGAGTGCCGGACTACGACGCGGCGATCGTGGCAATCGGTTCAGACATACCCGCCAGCATCATGGCCTGCGTGCTGCTCAAGACGATGGGCATCGCCTACATCGTGGCCCGCGCCAACAATGACCTTCATGGGATCACTCTGGACAGAATCGGCGTGGACAAGGTGATCCAGCCCGAGTCAGAAGGCGGGACCAGGCTTGCCCACAACCTGTTCAACCCAAATCTCCAGGAGTACCTTGAGATGGCCCCCAACTTCGGCCTGAGCCGGATGAGGGTCCCGGAGGAGTTCGTCGACAAGACGCTGAGTGAGCTTGGCTTCTCAGGCCCCAGGGACAAGTACGGGCTGGCGGTACTTGCTGTCAGACGCGGGCGAGAGGTCACGTTGAACCCGGACACCGAGGAGACCCTCAGGAGAGACGACGTGTTGATCCTGGCCGGGCGGGACGAGCTTCTCGAAGGGCTGCCGTCGTAGGAATCGGACCTCTTGGCATCACGCAAACTCAAGAACGGCAGATTCTCTTCAGTCCTGGTTCCCGTCGAAGGGACCTCCTCCGACCAGGCCGCGGTCGAGCTGGCCTGCAACCTCGCGTCCGTGTGGAAGGGCACCGTGTATGTGCTCCATGTCATCGAGATAGAGCGCAGTCTGCCCCTGGACGCCGAGCTCCCCGACGCCGCCATGAGGGCCGAGGAAGTGTTGACCGCCATGGAGGATGTGGCCAAGCCGCACAAATGCAAGGTCCAGGCCGAGATGCTGCAGTCCCGTCGCGCAGGGCCGGCGATAGTCCAGGCGAGCGCCGACAGGCAGGTCGATGCCATCGTGGTTGGCGCGGACTATGCCACCAGCTACGGCTCCTTCTCCCTGGGAGCGACAGTGCCCTACCTTCTCGAGAACGCTCCCTGCAAGGTGATCCTGTGGCGAAACGGGGTGGCGCCGTCGGGAGCATCGGGGTAGGCAGGGCGGCCGCCTCACGCCGTCAGTCCAATGCACCAGCACACCCGGGTTGGTCCCAAGCGCGTAGTAATATACGGCTGCACCGAAACTGGAGCGTCGGCGGCCGTCGCGCTGTCCGACAGGGGCCACTCAATCCAGGTCATCGACCAGGATGGGAGCTCCTTCCAGAGGATCCCCGCTGCGAAGCGTGACTCGGGGGCGATAGTTCCCGTCATTGGCGACGGGACCTCGCAGAGGGACCTGCTCAAGGTATCGATCCGGGACGCTGACGTCTTTATGGCCCTCTCCCAGTCCGACACGATGAACGCCCTGGCTTCAGAGATTGCCAGCAGCCTCTTCCAGGTTCCTGTGGTGGTGAGCAGGATGGAAGACCCCTCCATCCAGGCCACGTATAACGAGATAGGAGTTGCGGCTATCGGGACCGCGCAGCTCCTCTCGGACATGGCCGTGGAAGCTGCGCTGCGGTAGGGCGTCATGCACGTTGTGATCGTAGGAGCCGGAACAGTGGGGTCGAGACTCGCGGCCCTCCTGCTTTCAGCCGGGCACGAAATCGCCGTAGTCGAGCGGGACAGGGAGCGCTGCCGCAGGCTCGAGGAGGCGCTCGGCAGCGTTGCGGTGCGAGGGAACGGGACCAGCTCGGTGGCGCTGACGGAGGCTGGTATAACCCGGGCGGATCTCCTGGTGGCAACAACCAGCAGGGATGACGTCAATCTGGTCATATGCAGGCTCGCAAAGATAAGGTTCAACGTCGAGAGAGCCACGTCCCTGGTGAACGACCCCGAGCTGATCGATTTGTTCGGCCTTGCGGGCGTGGATGCGGGGGTGGACGTTACGGACCTCCTGGTTGAGGAGCTGCATAGAGGCGTGCTGCCCCAGGGCTTTAGCCGCCTGCTGCCCGTTCCGGGTCATGGAGCCCGATCGCTGTTGAACTTCACGGTACCGGCGAATTCGCCCGCGGCCGACAAGCGGCTCAGCGATCTCCCCGTGCCCGAGGGCGTGGTGGTATCGTTGGTCTTATCTCTGGACGGCACAGCCGTCATCCCGACTCGCGATACGACCATCAGGGCAGGGGACGAGGTGATCGCAGTGGCGACCGACGAGGACAGGGAGACGCTCAGCCACCTTCTTCTAAGGGTGGAAGAGTGATGCCCCCCAGGCGCCTGGGCTACCTGGGTCCTGCCGGCACCAACACCGAGCTGGCCTGCCTGGCATACGACAGTGCCGCGGCCAGGATTCCGTACCCATCCATCCCCGACGTGGCCGGGGCGGTCGAGTCGTTGAGCGTCGATGAAGGCGTGGTGCCGATCGAGAACAGCGTCGGCGGCTCGGTGAGCGTCACGCTGGACCTGCTCATTCATGGGTCCGGGCTGGCGATTCGCAACGAGCTCGTCTCGCCTATCACCCACTCACTGCTTGGGCGAGAAGGGACAAGGCTCGGCGATGTCCGGGTCATATACTCCCATCCCCAGGCCCTGGAGCAGTGCAGGGTGTATATCGCCGCCCACCTGCCCAACGCGGAGCCGGTGGCCTCCCTGAGCACCTCCGCGGCGGTTGAGGAGATGCTTGTCGCAGACCTCCCATCTGCCGCCATTGCCACCGAGCACGCCGGGGAGCTCTACGGGGCGCATGTCCTGGAACGAGGCATTGAGGACTTCCCAAACAATATGACGCGGTTCGTCGTGCTGGCGGCTACCGACCATGAGCAGACCGGGGACGACAAGACCTCCGTCTGCTTCTCGTTCGACGACGATGCGCCCGGCATTCTCTACTCGGTGCTAGGGGAGTTCGCTACGAGGGGAATCAATCTTGCGAAGATAGAGTCCAGGCCGACGAGGGAAGCCCTGGGCCGCTACATCTTCCTGGTGGACCTGGAAGGGCACAGGCATGACACTATCGTCAGGCACGCGTTGCAGGAGATAGAGCGACTGACCTCTACTCTGAAGGTCTTCGGCTCCTACCCTCGATACGTGATGCCGCCTCCCGGGAGCTAGGCACGGAAAAAGCGAGAGGAGAGGCGAAAGAGACGCCTCTCCTCTGCGAATTCAGCTCTCACCCCCTGAGAGGGTGCCGGCTTCGTTCAGCTCTCGATCAGGCCTTCTCTTCCGCCTGCGCGGCAGACTCCGCCCCGTCGACTGAGTCGGCCTTGAGGCCGGGGACGCGCGCGGCGACGGCCTCGGTCATCGGAGCGACGCGGTCGCGCACAGTCTCCATCGCGGGATTGACGTGTTCGCGGACCGAGTCCACGGTCGGTCCCACGTTGTCCCGCATCCGGGCAGCCATCTCCTCTGCCCTCTCTCGCAGGACTTCGCTCTGGTCCAGGAGCTGCGCCCTCGTCTCCGCCCCTGACCTCGGCGCAACCAGGATACCCACGATTGCCCCGACGACTCCACCCAGCAAGAACCCCGTTACGAACGATCCTCCGTTTTCACCATTTGCCATCAGTCTTCCTCCTTTCGGTTCTTGGATTTCCTCCCTGCGAAATAGGCCATCGCCTTACCCAGGCCGAAGGCCACGCCGGAACCCGCAGTTGCGGGCCCGACGATTCTCTCCGAAACCGTTTCGACGATCTCATCTACGCTTGCGGCAGTACGCTTCGCCGACTCGAGCACCGCCGACAGTTTCCTGTACATGCCCACGAGCAGGAAGAGGGACACCAGGAAAATCAGTATGAGAAGGATGTCCCTGACTATGCCCGTTATGTCGGCGAATTCTCCCAGAGTCAAGGCGGCGATTCGCGTCCTTTCGCAAAGCTGCTATAAGTTCATGCTAGCATAGGCAAATTGGGCAAGGCAATTGAATTTGCTTCACGAAAGAGAGTGCTTTGTGGCGTCGAAGGCGGGCGTCCGGGCCGGCTCACCGCACCACTCGTCGAGGGGCCGGAGACCACGCTAGAGGGCCCAAGATTCTACTCCTCGACCACGAAGTGGAAGGCAAACGCGCAGGCGACGATGAACACTGCGTCGTAGGCGGCGAGCAGGGGGAGCCACCGGAGCACTTCGCCGGAGTCCCCGCCTCCGAGAGCGGCAGCGGACGCGTCGACTGCCCCGATCACCACCGGCACGACTGCGGGCAGGAATAGCAGAGGTAGCATGACCTCGCGCGCGCTGGTGTTGACGGCCATCGCCGCGAAGAGTGTGCCGACCGCGGCAATTCCCAGCGTCGCAAGCACCGCGACGAGTACCAGCTCTGGCTGAAACAGTGGCAGGTCGAAGAGCACTCCGAATGCGGGGTAAACCAGGACCTCGACCACCAGCATGAACGTGAACGAGGCCATCATCTTCCCCACATAGATGGCGTCGCGGGGCACAGGCGCCAGGAGCAGGCCGCGCAGGTTGCCGCCGTCCCGCTCCAGCGCGAATGACCTCGTGAGCCCAAGCACCCCGCCGAAGATGAAGGCAGTCCACAATACCCCCGGCGCCACGCGCTCCACCAATTGCGGTGACGGCTCGATGGCGAAGCTGAATATCACGATGACGAGGAGCGAGAAGACGAAGACCGAGACCACGAAGTCCTTCGTCCTCAGCTCCAGCATCACGTCCTTGCGGACAACCGCCCAGATTGCGCCCAAGTATGGCTTCAAAGCTGCCCCTTGACGTGACCGCTGTAGGCTTCCCTGGCCGCCGTGGGGTCGCCGCCCGCGAGGACGCGTGAAACCCGCCCTGCTTCAATGATCGCAATACGGTCGGCCCGCTCAGCAGCCCAGTCGAGATCGTGGGTCGTGAAGAGCAGCGCCCCGCCGGTCGAGGTGCGATCAGCCAGGACCGTCTCCAGGATGGCCAGAGCCCGTCCGTCCAGGCCGCTCTCGGGCTCGTCCATCAGGAGCACTCGCGGTTCGTGGAGCAGCGCCCTGGCGATGGAGAAGCGCTTGCGGAGGCCGTGGGACAGGGAGCCGACACGCTGGTGGAGCTTGGCGTGAATTCCCATCCGCTCGGCCGCCGCTTCGATGCGCTCTCCAATCCGGTCCGCCTGGAACATGCGCCCCGCAAACTCCAAGTTCTCCCAGCCGGTCAGGTCATCGTAGAGCATGGGCTCGTGGGTCATTACGCCGACCGTGCGGCGCGCGGTCTCCCCGGACCGGGCAGGGTCGAGCCCGGCAATGCTGACGTGTCCCGAGTCGGCCCTGGACAGCCCCGCCAGGAGCCTGACCAGGGTCGACTTTCCGGAGCCATTGGGCCCGAGCACTGCGACGGCCTCGCCCCAGTCGACGGCCAAGTCGAGGCCCCGAAGGACCTCGTTCCTGCCGAAGGACTTGACAACGCCGCACGCCTCCACGGCATAGCGGGCTGCGCTGCTCTGGGCAGGGTCTGGGTCTTTGCCGTAGCTTCTCATGGGCAGTCTGCCACTGTAGTATAGATGGGCGAGCAGGGGCAATCAGGAGCAGGGGTGATATGGCCAAGATAGAGGCGCTGCAGACCAGGTACGAGCAGATGGACCGGCGAATGGAGACGCGGCCCGAAGCGAGTATCGACGCTGACTGCCTGCTGGCCTTCGACTACGAATACGAGGGGCGCGAGGCCGAGGTCGTGATCGACAGTACCGAATTCACCGCGGTCTGCCCCTGGACGGGCTTGCCGGACTTCGGCACGCTCACAATCAGCTACGTGCCTGGGCGCACCTGCCTCGAGCTGAAGTCACTCAAGTACTACCTGCTCTCGTACACCGGCGTGGGGATAGTCCAGGAACACGCGGCCAACCGGATACTCGAAGACCTAGTTGCTGCCTGCGGTCCAAAGTCCATGACGGTCACGCTCGACTACAACGTGCGGGGCGGGCTCCATACTGTCGTTACGGCTCGCCACGGCGAGAGCGCGCCGGCCGCCCGCTGAAGCGCCGCCACAGCCGGGCTAAACGTGGGCGGCCTGGCGGAGGGTTAGAAGAGCTCCTCGACCCTCAGCGCAAGTAGCTCGCTCCCGGTGCCGAATGCCCAGTAGTAGACCAGGTAGAGCCCGGCCCCCACCATCGCCAGGTTCCCAATGGGCTCGATGTACGGGAAGACGGCCCTGAGCCCGCGCTGCACCAGGTCCTTGAACAGCACCACGCCGAGGGTCGCCAGCACCAGCATCGCACCCATTCCGAGCCCGTAGCTGATGGAGCCGATGATGGGCTCCAGGATGGCCCCCGCGCTGAGAGACTGGCCCGCGACGAAGCCGATGGCCGCCAGGAATATGGGGAGCGCGCAGCTCAGCGACGCGATGGCGTACGCTATGCCGAACAGGAACACGTGCTGGAGACCCTTGCCCTGGCCCAGGTTGACCCGGCTGGCGGCCATGATCCCCAGCTTGCGCTTGGAGAGCAGCAAGTACAGCCCTGCGCCCGCGATGATGACCCCTACTCCCAGTCCCGCGAATGGCAGGAACTTGCCGATTACCCTGCCTCCGGCCGCGAGAATCAGGCCGACCGAGCCGAAGACCACGATGAAGCCCCCGGTGGCGGCCAGTCCGAGGAGAATCCCACGGGCGCCGGAAGCCAGGAGGTTCTGCTCCTCATCCTTGAAGGTGTCCAGCTGGTAGCCCACGTAAGCCGGGAACATCGCGGCCCCGCAGGGGTTGAATGCCGCGAGGATTCCGGCAGTGAAGGCGAAGTACAGCGGTACGTCGATCGAGAGCATCTTGTCACCCCGGGACCAGAATCGAGCAGGAATCGAAGGCAGGGAAGTGCCGGCTCAGTTTGTCCTTATGTACATTAGATGCTCGGAGACCGCTGTTGGTTGCCGGTTAGTCTCCCATTCGAGCAGTGCAGGAGCCTACTCCGGGATGCTTGGCGCCGGGACGGGGACGTATCCGCCGGACTCCATGGCCTGTAGCCTTCCTTCCGGGCCTTCCTTGTAGAAGCGCCCTCCGGCCGTGGCCACGTCGCGCACCCACCCGGGAACGTCCAGCCCGTCCGCTTCCATGCGGGCCAGCGAGCCCGTGAGCCCGATGGCGTCCCAGGTCTCGAAGGGGCCCAGCTCCCAGGCGTAGCCCCAGCGCATCGCCCGGTCTATCGAGATGATGTCGTCGGCTACCTCGCCCAGCTTGCTCGCCGAGTAGACCATCATCTGCGACAGCACACGCCAGACGAAGCGCCCCGCGTCGCTGTCCGATGCGGCGAGCGCTGCCAATCGCACGCGCGGATCGTCCGCGGAATCGCCACCGTCCGTCGGCGCGGCCTTGCGGCCCGATCGCGGCCCGTACTCGAGGGTGTCTGGGTCGATGACCAGTATCTCTCGGCCGCTGTCGGTCTCGACTCGGCGGTAGAAGCCTTGGCCGGCCTTCTGGCCCGTCCAGCCTCTGGCGACCATTTCTCGCATGTAGCCGGGCACCGCGAGTATCCGTCTCTCACTCTCGTCCACCGCCGCCCCGTGGGAGTTGTCGGCGACAGCAGTGAACACGTCGATTCCCACTACGTCCAGGGTGCGGAAGGTCGCGCTCACTGGCCTGCCCATCGCGGGCCCGGTGACTGCGTCCACCTCGTCGAAGCCCCAGCCGAACTCCCCGGCGGCGTGGACGATTGCCATGAGCGCGTAAACGCCGACGGTATTGGCGATGAAATTGGGCACGTCGTGCGCGGGTACTACCCCGCGCTCCAGCACGTTGGCGGAGATGTCGTACACGGTCGATGCAACGGCGGGGTCGGTGTCCGCCGTCGATATCAGCTCCAGCAGGGGCAGGTACCGCGGCGGGTTGCAGAAGTGGGCGCCCAGGAACCGCGAGCGTAGGTCTTCCGGCAGGGCCTCGGCTATGGACGACACGGGAATCCCTGACGTGTTCGTGCTGATAACCGCGTCTGGGCTGACGTGCTGGGCCGCTCGGGACCATATCGCCCGCTTGATCTCCAGGTCCTCGGAGACGGCCTCGATCACCAGGTCCACGCCGGACAGGCGGTCGAGGTCGTCGTCGAAGTTGCCGGGCGTGATTAGCCCCAGGACGCTCGCATCGCTGACCGGCGCGGGTCTCAGGGTCTTGAGCCGGTCGATGGCCGCCTGGGCAAGGCGGTCAGGCTCGCCTTCGCTCCTCAGGTCGAGCAGGTCGCAGGGGATGCCCTTGTCGGCTAAGAGCCCCGCGATCTGGGAGCCCATGGTGCCGGCGCCCAGGACGGCGACTCTCTCGACCATCTAGTCTCGCCAGTGCTCGGGGAGTATGGGCGCGTCGAAGCCGAGCTGGTCGGCAACCCAGTGCTCGACGAACATGCCGTCCTTGTAGTTCGATTGCTGCGACTCGTACACGTCCGGCTGCTCCGGGAACGCATTCAGCAGCGGAGAGAGGCCGTCTTTGTCGAGGAAGCCGCCGGAAGGAGCCGTCTGTACCAGCGTCCGGGCGGTCACGCGAGGCGCAAACCAGCGCGGGTCGAAGTACGACAGGGTCTCGGCGACCGCTGCCTCCGAGTCGGGGTTATGCCTCAGGTGGTCGGCGATCTCGCTGTCCGTCCCCTTCGCCCCATCCAGCGCCCTGTAGAAGGCCGACGGGGTGCACACGAGGTGCGTCGCACCCTCACCGAGCGCCGCGGCGAAGATCGCCAGGTCGCCGCCATGGACCACCACGCGGCTTGCGTCGACCTCGGGCCGCGAGAGCAGCACCTCCAGCCCCCGTACGCAGTCCGCGGCGATGCCCCTGAACCTGTATGCGGCGGGGTCCTCGATGCCGTCGGTTAGGAGACCGGGGAACGCCGCGGCGTAGGGCTTGTCGGCGTTGCGGAATCCCCGGGCCGCCAGCGTGAAGGCGACGAAGCGGCTCCTCAGCTGGCTTGCCGAGCCCTGGGGTATGGGCGAGATGACGCTGCCGGAGCCCGGCACCCAGTAGATGGCCGGGAAGGGCCCGTCGCCGTCAGGAATGCTCAGGTATGCGAAGAGCCGGTAAGAATCGGAGCTCGTGAGGCGCAGCCCGTACATTGTGGCGGACTCGTTGTTGCGAATCGGGATGGCCTCGACCTCGACCCTAGGGGGGTAGAGAGCGAGCTCGTCCAGTACGCCCTGCCAGTAACCGTCGAATCCTGCGGGCCTGTTGTCATTCATCGGCTATGCCTTCAGGTGCTTCTCGAAGAACGCGTCGAGCTCGCTTTCGATGTTGTGCTTGCCGGCGTCGTGGCCGTGCCCATCTGCCGCGTAGAACTTCTTGTCCGCGCTGCCGACGGCATCGAACAACGCATACCCGGTTTCGGGCGGGCAGACGTTGTCCTGCAGACCGACGTAGATGACGAAGGGACAGGTGATCTTGTCCGCGAAATTGATGCCGTCGAAATAAGCCAGCGTCTCGACGACCTCGTCCCGGCTGTCGGGGTGGAGCCTGAGGTAGTCGTTGATCTCCTCGTAGGGGTACGTGCGGGTGAGCTCTATCGAGTCGACGTAGCCGCACAGGTAGGGCGCGCCGGCTATCCCCGCCCTGACCTCGGGGCGCATGGCCGAGGTCGTGACGGTCAGCCCGCCTCCCTGGCTGCCCCCGGTCGCCCCGATCCTGTCGGCGTCGACCTCGTCGCGGGTCAGCAGGTAGTCGATCCCCCGCCAGGCGTCGACGTAGAAGCCCCTGTACGAGTACGTGTTGCGGTCGGTTATGTTGTGGGTCAACAGGCCAGGGTAGCCCGGGTTGAACTGGCTGTTGCTGCGCAGCTTGCCCCTGGGGGCTACCGAGAAAGCGGCGTAGCCCTTCCGCGCCCACCCCTTTTGTATCGGAGGCTCTCCCTGGTAGCCGGGCAGCGTGAGGATGGCGGGCAGCTTTCCCTCGCGTTCCCTGGGCACGCAGTACCAGCCGGCAATCCGCACGTCGTCGATGCTGTCGTAGAAGGTCTCGTAGACCTCCACTTCGTCATCGCTGCGGAGCTCCGAATAGTTGGTCTCGGCGTTCAGCGGGACCCTGGCTGCCTGGGCCAGCACACCGTCCCAGAACTCATCGAAGTCTCCAGGCTTCTCGACTTTACTGACATACTCTTCGGGCGGAGGTTTCACGGTGCAGTCCTTCCTCGCGATAGTCGGCCCCAAATTGTATGGCTGTGCCGATGCCCTGTCAAACCTGCCGGGCACAACTCCGTCATACCGGCGAAAGCCGGAATCCAGGGGCGGGGCTCAGCTATGACAACAATGCCTCCGATGCAGTGTATGGGCACCAATGGGAGGTTACTCAAAGGTCTCCCTGGCGGGAGAAGGTTGGGACGAAGGGGATGCCGTCTCAGACAGATCGTCCCTGCCAGCCTTACATCGACCTTGAACGTTTACAGGCTGCTGTATGATGCGTGGAGCAACCCGACGGAAGACCGATCTCTACCGGCGAGGTGACCCAATGGCGGACGCAGGCACATGGCGGAAGATCACGCCCGACGGGCTCTTCAGGTGCGGGGAGACCGACGAGTGGGACAGGGACCCATCGGCGCCGCACATCCTTCGCATGGGCGACACGCTCAGGATGTACTACCACGGGCGGCTGGACGGCAGGATCCGCATCGGGTTCGCCGAGGCCTCGGTCGACGACCCTCTGACTTGGACCAAGTACGAGGGCAACCCGGTCCTCGATCTGGCGGAGGCAGGACAGCCGGACTCTGAGTGGTGCGCGTATCCCTGGGTGGTCCCGGTCACGGAGACGCGGTGGCACATGTACTACGCCGGTTTCGGCGGCGAGTTTTGGCGTCCGGGAGAGAAGATCTGGTACACGATGCTCGCTGTCAGCGACGACGCGGGCGTTACTTGGCGTCGCAGCGGCCTGGGTCCCATCATAGACGTTGGCGAGGAGCGCGCCCCCCACGAGGCTGCCAGCGGCTCCTGCGCGGTCGTGCGGGTCGGCGATGAGTACTGGATGTACTACACTGCGCTCAGGGAGGGCCTGGGCTACCCCCGGGGCCTGTACATCAGCCTCGCCCTGGCGACGTCGCCCGACGGATGGAACTTTACGCCTCACGAGGCGGGCGCGCTGCTCGAGCCCGACCTGGAGAATCCCCTCGAGGACTTCTGCTGCTCCAAGCCCGCGATCTATGACAAGGGCGATCACTACGAGCTCTGGTACAACACGGCAGGGCTAAAGTACCGGCTGCGGTACGCGGAGAGCCGCGACGGCATCAACTTCGACGTCGACCCCAACGTGGTCGTCGACCCCTCGGATTCGGGCTGGGACGCCGTGATGACCGAATACCCCTGCATCGTGGAGCTACCCGACCGGGACCTCCTCTACTACTGCGGCGACACATTCGCCGGCATAGGCGTAGCCGAGCGCCAGAAGTGAGCTCAGCCCAACTCCGTCATACCGGCGAAAGCCGGTATCCAGTCCCCGGCCCCGTTGACAACGGCCGAGGTTGGTGTGACGGAGACGTCGCCATTCCTATACTAGCGTGCCTCCGCAAGGCCATGGCGACTCTGGCGAGGCTACTCGAACCTGGCAGAACTGAACGGCGCAGGGTCCACCAACGGCGCCTCACCCTTGACCAGCTGCGACCCCCCACAATGTCGTCCCGAGGAGCCCCCGACGAGGGACCTGAGCCGGGCTACGCCGCCCGCAGGCCGTGAGTGGTGGTCAGTATCAGCCGTGCAGACAGAGTACGTTAGGCCTGAGCCTGCCTGTCCTGAGCCTGTCGAAGGGTCGAAGGCCAGTGCTCACCAGCGCAACCTTGACGTCATCCCGCCCTCGTGGCGCGGGAACTCACCTGGGGCGGCGGCTACTCGAACCTGGCAGGACTGAACGGCGCGGGGTCCACCAACGGCGCCTCTCCCGCAATTAACTGGGACACGAGCTTGCCGGTCACAGGGCCCAGGGTTACCCCCGTCATCGAGTGGCCCGTCGCAACCACGACATTCGGGAGCCGGTCGACCGAGCCGATCACCGGGAGGCCGTCCGGGCTGAGCGGCCTCAGCCCGCTCCACACGATCCCCTCGGCGGGATCGATCCTCGTCGTGAAGTACTCGCCGACGGCATTCACGATCGCGTCGACCCTCCGCTGGCGGATCCTGTCGTTGATGCCCGACAGCTCCAGGGTCCCGGCGACGCGCATGTACGGTCCCATCGGAGTGAGCCCGCACCTTGCGCCGAACATCATCACCGGCCGCGTCGGCGAGTCGTCCGGGCGGTCGAAAGTGACACTGTACCCCTTCGCAGGCTGGACGGGGACGGAGATGCCGAGCTGCCTCGCCAGGCCGGGCGTCCACGAGCCCGCCGCGAGCACCACCTGATCGGCCTCGAACACGCCCTGCGACGTTGCGACCGAGCAGTAGTCCCCGCGTATCTCCAGTGAACTCACCTCGGCGTGGGTCTGGATTATGCTGCCGAGCCTCTCCACAGTCGACGCAAGGCCCACCACGAATTCATCCGGCTTCAGATTGGCGTCATCCTCGAAGTGGACGCCTCCGAGATTGTCCGGCCTGACCACCGGCTCTAGCTCCAGCACCTCGTCCGGGGTCAGCATGCGCGAGGGTATGCCGTGCTCGTTGAGCAGGGGGGCCTCCTGTTCTGCCGCCTCGCGGGCCTCGCGGCTCCGAAATACGCCCAGGATCCCCCGCCGCTGGTACTTGCAGTCGATCGATTCGGCGTCGATGAGCTCGTCGTACAGCGAGAGGCTGGCGTTTCCCAGCTCCGCGATGATCGGTATGGAGTCGTGGAACGACCTCGCGTTCGCCGCCTTCCTGAACCACCAGAGCCACTTGAAGAGGTCCGGGTCCAGCCGGGGCCTGATGTAGAACGGGCTGTCGGGCTTGAACATCCACCGCAGCCCCTGCATCACCGCGCCCGGGGCCGCCAGTGGGAAGCTGTGGCTCGGGACCACCCAGCCGGCGTTGCCGTAGGAGCTGCCGCTGCACAGCTCGCCGCGCTCGATCAGCGTGACCGAACGGCCCGCCTTCGCCAGGTAGTAGGCGGCGCATACGCCGATGACGCCGCCGCCTATGATCAGCACGTCCCGCCGCTCAGCCATGCCGGAGCTCCCTCCTCTCCATCTCCTTGACGGCCCGCAAACCCGGCCCTCGGCCAGTAACCGTAGCACATCCGGCCCCCACATCCTCGTGTTCAGTGGGTAGCAAGAGTGTATGATGCCAGCGTCGTTTCCAGAGCGGCGCGTCAGGTCAGCGCCAACCCAACACAGGAGGACTGGTGTGAGATTCATCAGGACCACAGAAGGCTTTCCCTTCAGCTCGGCCGTCATACACAGTGGCAGGGTGCTGGAAACAGTGCTTACCGGGATGCCCGAGGGCGGCGACGAGCCCGTGGAGGGCGGCGCCGGGGCAGAGATGCGAGAGATCTTCAGGCAGCTCGACGACATCCTAGCCGAGGCGGGCCTCGACAGGCGGAGTATCTGCTCGGCGAGGTTGTATCTGGAGCATGTGAACCGGGACGTAGCCGAGGTCAACGAGGCCTGGGTGGAGTACTTCGGAGACCATCCGCCCAACCGCCGGTGCTACGGCGTCGATCTGCAGCGCGGCATGCTCGTGGAGGCCGGCTTCGTCGCGGAGCTACCCGACTAGCGGCTCACCACGAAGAGCCCGCGGCAAGAGGGCGGGGGCTATGTCAGGGCCTCCGCGGAGGCCCCCGCCGGTCCTGGCTGCCTGCTATCAGAGGGCGGCGTACAGGTCGTCGGTCTTGGCGGCCATGATGAAGTCGTTGCGGTGGAGGCCCCTGATCTTGTGGGTCCACCACGCGACGTTGACGCGCCCCCACTCGACCGTCAGCCGGGGGTGATGGCCCTCCTCCTCGGCGGCGTCTCCCACCGAGTCCGCGAAGACCATCGCCTGGATGAAGTCCGCAAACTTGAAGGAGCGGTCGAGCCGCTTTATGCCGTCGTCCTCGGTCAGCTCCCAGTCAGGCACTACAGGGTGCAGCTCCGCGATCTCGTCGTCGGTCACCCGCGGCGAGTCTCGCCGGCAGGCCACGCACTTCTCTCTTGCCAGCGTCATTTCCAACCTCCGGCTCCATCCCCTAGCGGGGGGTGTGGGTATTCGTACCGCTATCGTAACATGTGGTCTCCGGCCGTCGCGTGCTCGGCGACCATGTGGTTGTTCAGTCTTCATTACTTGAACTGTGGAGACCTCCCGAAGGATGTCATTCCGAGCGCAGCGAGGAATCTAGAGTCTGCGGATGGTGCACTCCTATTGGAGGGCCGGATGCTATGTATGGGCCTCAGATTCTTTGTCGCTGCGCTCCTCAGAATGACAGTGGTGGAGGGCGTGTATCATCACAGAGAGCGGCATCTGCGCCCTGGGAGGACAACAATGATCGACTTCGCCAATTCGTACATGACCTGGTTCGGCGCCGCGGGGGGCAGCATCTCGAGGATTGACATAGAGGCCGCCTGCACGCTGGTCGACGCATCCGGCGCCGAGGACTCCTTCTACCTGATTGCACCGTGCAGGGCGGAGCACACCCACTCCGACGGGCAGCTCATCGTCATGCCCAACTACGACTTCCGTGGCATATTCGGCCGGACCGAGTACCGGATCCTCCGCACCCACTGGGTTAGCGAGCCGGACTACCTGGACGACCGGGGCCTCGACACGACGGGAGGCCGCGTCCTCGACGAGCCGGGACTGCACGCCGGCAAGTGGGACGAGGTAAGGCTCGACGTGCCCCGCTTCGAGGTTTTCAACGAGCTGGAGGACAACCAGGCCGTCGTCGACGCCACCATCGAGAACAGGCCGCTCGTCTCCAGGACCGAGCTGCAGGACGAAGCATCGAGGACCCGGGCCGTGCTGGAGTACCCCGTCAAGACCATGAACGTACTGAGAGCTCCGGTGAGATTCCAGGTCGACACGGGCCCCATCATCGTGCCGGACTTCGCGTCGACGGCCGAGCTGGCTGTCGCCCGGTTCGACCTGGCCCACGTGGTCTACAACCTGTTCGACAGGGGCGAGCTGATCCTGCGCAAGCCGGTTGCCGTCGGAACGGGCGGCGACCGGGTCGACGTTACCGACTATTCACAGAGGATCGAGTACACGGGCAGGAACACGGTGCTCGCGGCTTAGAGCCTACGGGTCGAGGAACGCGATGCCCTCTTGAGGTCCAGATCGCGGGGAGAGTGGGTTTCAAACCACCCCTACGGGAGTGCTTGGTTGATGCTGAGGGGAGGAGTGGTCGGGGTGACTGGACTTGAACCAGCGACCTCGTCGTCCCAAACGACGCGCGCTTCCAACTGCGCCACACCCCGACGCTATTCCATGATACGGGCTAGCCCCGTGCTTAACAACCGGATGGCGGCGTAAAATCGACTACCTGACGGCGGCGGCGCTGCCCCGCGCGGAGACTCTGTATTGGGGACAGTTCCTGCTCGCAGGAGTCCGGCTCTCGTCGGAATGACGGTTGTGCAGGGTCGCTCATTTGGGATGGAACGGCGGGGTGGGGGCAGGCGCCGTCGACCGGCCCAAAATTGCAAGAATCTTTGTCCAAAGTCTTAGACTTCAGCTATTGACAGGCCACTATATATAGTATTATCCTCCCTTGGCCCCACGATAAATTGTGCTTTGGGCCCTAATTCGTTGGGTGGTCGTATGCTCTGTCCGCACTGTAGCCACGACGGCTCGAAGGTCATCGACTCCCGCGATGCGGGAGATGGCATAAGGCGTCGCAGGGAGTGTCTCGGTTGCGACGGCAGGTTTACGACCTACGAGCAAGTCCAGGTCCGAGAGCTGATGGTAGTCAAGAGAGACGGGAGGCGCGAGGACCTGGACAGGGAGAAGCTGATTGCGGGCATCACGAAGGCATGCGCCAAGAGGCCTCTCCCGACGGGGAGCATTGACAAACTGGTACAGGAGATCGAGATGGCGGTCATAGAATCGGGCCGCCGCGAGGTCTCGTCGGAGGCGATAGGACAACTGGTGATGGAGAAGCTGAAGGAGATGGACCGCGTCGCCTACATCAGGTACGCGAGCATCTACAGGGACTTCAAAGACGTGGAGACCTTCAGGGAAGAGATCGACTCTCTCCTGGAGCCCCCCGTGGAGCCCGCCGAGGCGAGCAGCCAGCTGACCTACCTGGAAGAGGAGATCGTCCAGAGGCCCCGACGCCGGGGAAGGCCCCAAAAGCTCACCGAAGCCGGGAGGCCGGCCGGGGCCTGAGCCTCCCGGTCGGCCTAGACCTAATGTTCGATTTGCGCTACTATTGATTATGTCATTCCAAACTGAAACGAGACTGGAGCGAGAAAATGCTGATCCAAGAGAGACCGATCGTAGCCACCGCCTCGAACCCGGCCGAATCATCCGAGCAGAAGGTCGACCTGAGCGACAACGCGCTCGTCGTGCTGGAGAAGCGATATCTCAGAAAGGATGCTGACGGCAACATAGTCGAAACGCCGGAGCTGATGCTCCGGCGGGTGGCCCGCGCCATCGCGGAGGCCGAGACGATATACGGCACTAGGGCGGACGCGGCGCACTGGGAGGACGAGTTCTACGGCGTCATGGCGACGCTGGACTTCGTGCCCAACTCGCCGACGCTGATGAACGCCGGCATAGGCCTGCAGGACGGGACCGGCACGGGGACTCTGTCCGCCTGCTTCGTCATGGGTCTCGAGGACACGATGGACGGGATCATGACCACGGCCAAGGAGATGGCCATGGTCCAGAAGTTCGGAGGCGGCACGGGGTTCGCGCTGTCTCCCATCAGGCCCAAGGGCTCCGGGATCTCGACGACTCACGGCCAGGCCTGCGGCCCCATATCGGTGCTGCGCCACCTGTCCTCCGTGTCTAAGCTGGTGACCCAGGGCGGGAAGCGCGACGGCGCGAACATGGCCGTCATGGACGTTCACCATCCGGACATCCTGGAGTTTATCGACAGCAAGGAGGTCGAGGGAGAGATCCACAACTTCAACATCTCCGTCGGCGCATCCCATGAGTTCATGGAGGCCGTGAGGGACGGGACCGACTACGCACTGAGGGCGCCGGAGAACCCTAGCGACCCCGGCTCTCCCATAGTCGAAAAGGGCAGGCTGGACGCCCGCGAGGTGTTCGCCAAGATCATTCACGGCGCGTGGCGAAACGGCGAGCCAGGGATGATCTTCCTGGACTGGGTGAATCACAAGAACCCGACGCCCCACATCGGCCGTATGACCGCGACCAACCCGTGCGGTGAGCAGCCGCTCCTGCCCTACGAGTCGTGCAACCTGGGCTCGATCAACCTCGCCAACTTCGTGATCGACGGCCTGGACGGCCCCGAGGTCGACTACGAGCGGCTCAGGGGTGTGGTCCACACTACGACGAGATTCCTGGACAACGTCATCGACGCCAACTCGTACTCGGTCGACAAGATCGAGGAGATGACGCGGACGACGCGAAAGATCGGCCTGGGTGTGATGGGCTTCGCCGACATGCTCATCAAGATGCGGGTGCCCTACGACTCCGAGAAGGGCCTGGAGCTGGGCCGGGACGTGATGCGGTTCATCCGGGACGAGGCGGACGTGATGTCCGAGGAGCTGACGGAGAGCCGGGGGGTCTTCCCCGGGTTCAAGGGCAGCATCTACGACGCGCCTGGCCAGCCGAGGATGCGCAACGCCTGCAGGCTGACGGTCGCGCCGACGGGCACGATCTCGATGATCGCCGGCTGCTCCAGCGGTATCGAGCCGCTGTTCGCCCTCAGCTACCACAAGCACAACATCCTGGGCGGCGAGAGCCTGATCTACGTGGACGAGCAGTTCGAGGAGGCCGCGCGGGAGGGAGGGTTCTACAGCGAGGACCTGATGGAGTTCCTGGCGTCAGGCGGGTCCCTGCAGGAGCGTGACGACGTGCCCGACTGGGCCAAGCAGCTGTTCGTGACGGCCTCCGACATCTCGCCCGAGATGCACGTGAGAATGCAGGCGGTGTTCCAGGAGAGCGTCGACGCGGCCATATCCAAGACGATCAACTTCCCCAACAGCGCGACCGAAGACGACGTGGAGCGCGCCTACATGCTGGCCTGGGAGCTGGGCTGCAAGGGCATCACCGTGTACAGGGCTGGCAGCCGGGAGGCCGAGGTGCTGACGGCGGGCCAGGAGCAGACCTCCGCCGACGAGGCCGCCGATGAGAGCAAAGACGAGCCCGCCTCCGCCGATATGCTGGTCGAGCGCTACCGGCCCCCGGTCATCAGGGGAATCACCGAGAGGGTGCGGACCGGGCACGGCAACATGTACGTGACCATCAACTACGACGAGAACGACAAGCCCTTCGAGGTGTTCATCGCCGTCGGAAAGGCGGGCGGATGCGACTCCGCCCAGCTGGAGGGCATATCCAGGCTGGCGACGCTGGCCCTCCGCGCCGGGATCGATCCCACGGAGGTGATCAAGCACCTGCAGGGCATCACCTGCTGCCCGGCGTGGGACGACGGCACGCTGGTCAGGTCGGCGCCGGACGGCCTCGCCCTCGTGCTGGGACGCCATCTCAAGCAGGACTTCAGCGGCCCGCCCGCCAAAACAGAAGACTCGGCCATTCAGCCCGGGATGCTCATACCGGTAGAAAAGCAGACCAACGGCGCAAACGGCCATGTCCCGACGAACCGCAACGGGTGCCCGGAGTGCTCGATCGGCACGCTCATCTACCAGGAGGGCTGCCATAGCTGCCTCGAGTGCGGCTACAACAAGTGCGACTAGCGCCTGCCGACAGCAGAGGTTCTGGCAGGGGCAGTACTCACTCTTGCCGCAGGGGGCTGCAGGCTAGGTGACAGGTCTACATATAGTCACTACGCCCACTCTTGATTGGCTGGACAGGCCCGGGCTTGCAGTTCACGGATGCTTGTTGGTAGTCCGTATGTTAATGATGGCATCATCGAGTTGACCGATATGGTATCGAAGGCCGCTTCGCGTATCTTGATCACGCGAACCGATCTGAGAGATTTCGCCACTCGGTCTTCCAACTTGGATACCCTTTGCACTCTCGCTAGGGATGGGGTGGCCATCTACAGCTTGAGCCATCTTCATGCCAAGATGTACATCTTTGACGACTCCTCCGCCCTTGTGACTTCTGCGAACGCCACCAATGCAGGGATGCGGCACAACCTTGAATGCGGACTGACCACCAACGACAGGAGTCTGGTGGAAGAACTTGCCCAGTCCCTTACGAGTGGGCTCGGCGCCGAGAAGCCGCCCGCCAAGGTGAAGCCCAATGAACTGGAGAATCTGCAAGGAGCAGTAGAAGCAATCAAGGTAGCCTTGCCTGAGCCACCCGACATCGCCTCAGGCGGCGATGAGCCCCCCTCCAGTGAAATGACATACTCGATATCCGACACGGAGATGCTGGTGAGAGGTTTCACGGGTTGGCGGAGACTCACCTTGGAGGGTGTACTGGCGATGCCGGAGAGTGGTTTCCGTATGGAAGACCTCTTGAGAGTGTGCGGACCTATGGCGGCCAGGAAGTACCCCAAGAATAACTTTGTGGATGCCAAGCTACGCCAGCAGCTACAATTGCTGAGAAACGTCGGAATCGTCGATTTCGTGAGACCGGGATACTACAGACGCACAATGAACGGGACTCAGGCATGAAGCTATGAGGACGACGGAAGACATACGCGAGGCCGTGGACTGCATCTTCGACTGCCTCAATGGAGAAGCTTCCATCAGTGACGATGACCGCCAAGCGCTGCTGTCCGAGAGAAGGCACTTGCTCGAGAGCAAGGGATCCAGAGAGGCGTTCGAGTCGCTCGGCCGTATGGTGGAGATACTCGATGCTCCTGAGTACTTGGAGAGTATCTTTGACGCAGAATCTCTGTGGAAGTCCGTTCTCATGGCATACATGGCTGTCGCGAAGGAAGTCGATGTCAAACGAGACGAGAGTGTGTCGGGCAACGGTCTGAGTCATGAGTGATAGGCCGTTCGTCGCCATTACGATGGGCGACCCCGCGGGTATCGGGGCCGAGGTGACGGTGAAGGCCCTGCGCGAGTCCAGCGTGTACGACAAATGCAGGCCGTTCGTGGTGGGTAACGCTGACGCCATGCGGGCGGCAAGCGAGTTGGCCGGGTCCGGCATGGACACGAGGGCCGTCCGGTCGGTCGACGAGGTCCGCGGCGACGCGGGCGGTGTCGATGTCTTGGACCTCGAGAACCTCGACTACGCCAGCATCGAGACGGGCAGGGTGTCCGAGGCCGCGGGCCGGGCCGCCATCGAGTGGGTCCTGGAGGCGGGCAGCCTGGCGAAGGACGGGCGCATCAGCGCCATTGTCACAGCGCCCATCAACAAGGAAGCGGCAAGCCTGGCTGGCTACAAGGACGTCGGGCACATGGAGGTGTTCCAGAGCCAGACCGGGGCCAGTGAGGTCGCCACGATGCTGATGGCCGACGAGCTCCGGGTCGTCCACCTGACAACCCACCGGTCGCTCCGAGTGGCGTGCGATTATGTGACGAAGGACAACGTGCTCGCCAAGACGATGCTGACGCACGAGCACTTCACGCGATGGGGCTTCCCTGCCCCCCGGATTGGGATCGCGGCGCTGAATCCACACGCCAGCGACGGCGGCCTGATCGGCGACGAGGAGGAGAAGCACATAACGCCGGCCGTCGATGCAGCCCGTTCCCAGGGCGTCGACGCCACCGGGCCGGTGCCGCCGGACACGGTGTTCAACCAGGCCATCGACGGCAAGTTCGACGTCGTGCTCGCGATGTACCATGACCAGGGGCACATCGCCATCAAGGTACACAACTGGGCCAAGAGCGTAAGCGTCAACCTGGGGCTGCCCTTTATCAGGACGTCGGTAGACCACGGCACGGCCTTCGACATAGCGGGCAAGGGCGTGGCCGACCACGAGAGTATGATGGAGGCGATCGGGGTTGCCGTGGACCTGGCGAATGAGAGCAGGCTCCGGTAGCATCGAGTATGCCGCCTGTCCCCCGGGACCGGGCGAGAGACTGAGGCAGGCACTAGGATGAAGATATCGTTTGTCGGCGGCGGCGCGATGGCCGAGGCCATCCTGGGGGGCATACTCGAAGCCGAGATCGCTGCTCCACAGGACATCAGGGTCGGCGAGCCCGTGGAGTCGCGCCGCGAGTACCTCGAAGGGAACTACGGGACTGCCTGCCACGGGGAGAACATGGCAGTACTCGACGGGGCCGACATCGTCATGCTTTCCGTCAAGCCCCAGAACCTCGCTGACGTGATGGCCGAGATGGGAGGCTCCCTCGCTGCCGGGCAGACGGCCGTCTCGATCATCGCGGGGGCCCGCCTAGAGACGCTGACGGGCGGCCTGCAGCACGGCTCGGTGATCAGGGTCATGCCCAACACGCCGGCGCAGATCGGCGCTGGTATGTCGGTGTGGACGGCGTCATCCGGCGTGCCCGGGAGCGCGGTCGAGGCCACGCGGCGCATCCTGGGGCCGCTGGGAGAAGAACTGTACGTCGATGACGAGAAGTACATCGACATGGCGACGGCCCTCAGCGCGAGCGGGCCCGCCTACGTGTTCCTGTTCATCGAGGCTCTCATCGACGCGGGGGTGTACGTGGGAATGCCTCGCGACATGGCCTCCCAGCTAGCTCTGCAGACGGTCGCGGGCAGCACGCAGCTGGTCCGCGAGTCGGGCCACCATCCAGCCGAACTCGCGAACATGGTGACGTCGCCCGGCGGCACGACGGCTGAGGCGCTGCTGGCCCTGGAGCAGGGCGCGTTCAAAGGCCTGGTCATCGAAGCGGTCAATGCCGCCTACGAGAAGTCCAAGGCGCTGGGCGGGTAGTCACGTGGAGCTTCTCCGCACGTTCGTCTATCTCCTCACGTGGGCCCTCACCATAGCGGTCGTGGGCCGCGCTCTCCTGTCCTTCATATCGCCACGCGGCGAGGACCCGGTGTCGATGGTGTTGATCCAGATAACCGAGCCGATACTCGCGCCCATACGCCAGTTCCTGCCGCAGGGGCCCCTTGATTTCTCGCCCATCATCGCCATCATAGTGCTGCAGCTGATAGGCAGGGTCCTCCTGAGCATCGGCTGAAGCCCCAGGCCCTAACCGCGAATCCTTCTGAGGGCCTCGGCGACGGACTCAACGCCGTCTATCTCAAGCAGCTTGTCCCTGGAAGTCCTGCCCCGAGCTATGGCGACGCTGCTCTTAGGCACGCCCATCGCCCCTGCGACGGCTGCGATGACAGCCCTGTTCGCTTTACCGCCCTCGGGCGCTGCGGTCACGTACACGCGTACCTCACCCAAGTCCGTGACCTCGACGCTGTTGACGTGGGCCCTGGGCCTTACGCGGACCTGCAGGCGGGTGGTCACGGGGCTGCAGGACCGCCGCCGAAGTATGCGTTCAGGTTCAAGTACGCGATGAGGGCAACAAGCAGGGCGGCGAACCCGTAGATGGCGCGGTCCGAGAACCTGCCCTCCATCCAGGTCAGTGCCCAGTGGAGTCCGAAGCCGGCAGCAGCCATTGCGGCGGGCACGGCCACGACCAGTCTTCCGTACACACCCTGCTCGATCGTCAGCCCTGCCAGTACGACGCCTACGACGAAGAGTGCCAGCAGGAGCATGTGGCCCCGCTCTCGCCACCGAACTGCGGCGATTAGCAGCCCAAGGAGCGCCAGCGGCCCGGAGATGACGTCCAGCAGCCTGGTGGGCTCTCCACCGAACGCGCCGAAGAATACGCGGCCGACCATGCTGGCGACGCTGGAAGCGAGGTACCTTGTCTGCTCGGTGATTCCCTGGACGGCCTGGTACTCCTGGCTGGTTGTGATCGAGTAGACGGTGAACTGGTCGAGGGCGGCTCCGGGGTCCGAAGCCGCGATGAACAGGTAGGGCAGGGCGGCAACGGCGGCCGCGATCCACAGGGCGGCGACGACCTCTCCGGCCTGCTCACGCTCCAGCGCGACCTGCGCGAGGCAGAAGAGGGCGACCGCAGCGAGGAGGATCGGGAAGCTGCTGTCGATGTAGGGCGTCAACCCCACGACGAGCCCGGCGGCAATTGCGAGAGACCTGCGGTGACCTCCGTTGCGTGTCTCGTCGAGGGACGCGGTTAGCAGAGTGGCGGCGGCCAGGAGGGCAGCGAGCATCAGAGTCGTGGGGAGTATGAGACGGCTGAACTGGAGGTGCCAGATCGAGAGGGCGAGCATGGCCGAAGCGAATAGCGCCGGGCGGACGCCCAGCAGGCGCCGAGTCAGCAGGTAGAATTGGGCTATGGTCGCGACGCCCAGGGCCGCGGGGAGTATCCGCAGGGTCAGGGTCGAGTCCCCGGCCACCAGCGACCAGGCACCCAGCAGGTAGGCGAATCCGGAGGGCTCGCCCGCGACGGCGTCGGGGCCCAGGCCAATCCAACCCTCCCGAGACACCCGGGAAGCGGCTGACACGAACAGCCCCTCGAAGACGGAGACCTGGCCTGGGATAGAGTCGAGCTGGAGGGACCTGGGAAGCGCCGAGGCGGCCGCGAACAGGACGGCGACATATACGGCGCTTCGCAGGCCAGCAGAGTCGGACGCCGCGGCAGGGGCTGCGGCCGGGGCACGGGCGACACCGGCGCGGGCGGGCGCAGGTCTACTTGTGCGAGCCAGCATCGCGGCCCCGCACAAGTCGCAGTAGCGATGACGCCGCGGATTCAGGGACCCGCACCGCGGGCAGGGCCGTTCTCCCGGCAGCCCCGAGCCGCAGCCTCCGCAGTACGCGGCTGCCAGCCGGTTCACGCGGTCACATCGCGGGCAGACCGCGCCCGGCGAGGCGGCTTCGGCGTCCCCCATCAGGCGTGGGCCATCGCGCCGCCGTCGATGTATACGGTCTGGCCGGTCATGAAGTCGCTGGCGTCCGAAGCCAGGTAGACCAGCAGCCCGGCGAGGTCCGTCGGGTGACCCTTGCGGCGCGAGGGTATGTAGCGCTCCAGCAGCTCGGGCTCGGCGCGAGGGTCGCGGAGCTCCGTGGTCACCCAGCCCGCGCCTATGCCATTGACGCGTACATTGCTCCTCGCCCATTCGAGGCCGAGGGCGGCGGTAAGCTGGCGGATAGCACCCTGGCTGGCGCAGGCCGCAGCGGAGTTCCACAGGCCGCGCTCCGCCAGCCCCGTGCCGACGTTCACGATGCGCCCGCCGGCCTGGGCGAGCATCACCCAGCCGGCAGCGCGGCAGCAGAGGAACATCGACCTGAGGTTGAAGGCCATGACGGCGTCCCACTCCTCGTCGGTTACTTCGACAAAGGGCTTGCCGAACTCGACCCTTGCGTTGTTGACCAGGATGTCGATGCGACCCAAGTCTCGCACCACGGAGTCGACCATTGCGCCGACATCCTCCGTGTCAGTGAGGTCGGCCTCCAGCTCCAAGGCCCGGCGTCCGGTGGTGCGCACGGCATCTGCTGCCTCGGACATGTCGGAGGTCTGGGCGCCTGCGATAGCGACATTCGCGCCGGCCTCTGCGAGGGCGGCGGCGAGGTAGGGAGTCCAGCCGCGCCTGTCGCTGGTGATGATGGCTGTCTTGCCGGCCAGGCTCCACTCGGCGGGAATCGGCATGGCGCTACCCTTCCAGCGGAATGACTGGGGCATGCCCGGTCGGGGCGTAGCCCCCGGCGAGGCCGCCGCCGTCGATCACGAACATCTCGCCGTTCATGTAGTCGGACGCGCGCGAGGCCAGGAAGACCGCGACCGGGCCCAGCTCCCGCGGGTCGCCCACGCGGCCCATGGGGACGAACTTTGCGGTTGGCAGGCTCTCGCGGGAGGCCTCGGTGCCCTCGGTGGGGAAGAAGCCGGGCACGATGCAGTTGCTGGTGACGCCGTGCCGACCGAGGCTCGTGGCGAGGGCCCGCGTCAGTTGGATCACGCCCCCCTTTGAGCAGGCGTACATGTAGTTGTCCCGACCCCCGCGGAGGCCGAACCCCGACGATACGTTGACGATCTTGCCGCCGCCGCGCTCGACCATGTGGCGGGCGACGGCCCTGGCGCAGTAGAAGGCGCCGGAGAGATTGGCGTCCAGCACCGTACGCCACTCGTCGTCTGTTATGTCCCAGATCGGCTTGCCGCCCTGACCCCCGACCATGCCAGCGTTGCTTATGAGCACGTCCACGCTGCCGAGATCTCTCACTGCCGTCTCGACGAGGCTGTCTACCTGGGCCGCGTCGGTGACGTCTGTCGGATGGGCGAGCGCCCTGGGGCCGATGGCTCTGACCTCGTCAGCCACTCCCTCAAGCGGCCTCTCCCTGCGCCCGGCGAGAACGACATCGCCGCCGGCGCGGGCGAGGGCCAGGGCCATCTCCCTTCCGAGACCGGAGCCGCCCCCGGTGACGATGGCAACGGTTCCCTCCAGGCTGAGGGACTGTAGTACAGGCTCCATCATGCAGGGATGATAATGCCTGAGCGAGTAGATGCGGTAGTCCCTACGATATCAAGCCTCATGCGACATGGATGTGTGATTGCTGCCCGATCATCCACTTGACGGCCGGAGTCCCTTAGTCATACTATTTAGTCAAGATCACCTCCCAGGAGCCGGCGATGGTAACCGTGAATGTGCATGAAGCAAAGACACACCTGTCGCGTCTGCTGGCGCAGGTCGAGGCAGGGGAGGAGGTAGTCATCGCCCGTAACGGAAACCCAGTGGCCCGGCTGGTGAGCTGCACACGGCGAGGTAAGCGGCAGCCTGGCTCGATGGCAGGGCTCTTTACGGTGCCTGACAGCTTCTTCGATCCCCTGCCCGAGGAGGAGCTGGCCGCATGGGAGGGGAATGCGTAGCAGATGCAGCTCCTCCTGGATACCCATACCTTTCTGTGGTGGGTCATTGATGACGACCGGCTGTCGCAACATGCCAGGCGGGCGATAGCGGACGACGAGAACGATGTGCTGGTAAGCGCAGTGTCCGCCTGGGAGATTGCGATCAAGCACCGGATCGGCAAACTGCCGGCAGCCGAGGCACTGGCCGAGAATATAGTTGAGAAGATAGCTCTTGAACGCTTTGCGGAGTTGTCGGTAAGTGTAGATGACGCTGCGCGGGCCGGCGCTCTTCCAGGTCCGTTGCGCGATCCGTTCGACCGGATGCTCATCGCGCAGGCGTTGTCGCGCAACCACGTCGTCGTATCGAATGAGTCACCCTTCGACCAGTACGGCGTGCGCCGGCTGTGGTAGTGACGCATCGTCGTTGCGCATAGCTGGGTTGACCGCCCTACACTTGAAGCGTTACCTCGCCCCCCACTACTACGACCGTGGAGCCATCTGGGCGTTCGAGTATCAGGTTGCCCTGGTCGTCTACTTTGCGGGCGGTGCCGCTCAGCACCTCGTCGCCCCGGCGCACCCTTACATCAAGGCCGAGGGTGTCCAGTCGAGATGACCACTCGTCCGTGAGCGAATCGCCGGTGCGCACCCGGGCGTAGAGGTCGTCGAACCGGTGCAGCAGGTCTATCAGGATTCCATTGCGTTCCACGGGGGCTCCCGCCTGCTCGGCGATGCTGGTGGCCGTGTCCGCTATCTCCGCGTGGGCACGTGTGTCGACGCTGACGTTGAGGCCTATCCCGACAACGGCGCTGACAATCTGTCCTGCCTGGGAGTCCGCCTCAACGAGAATGCCTGCCACCTTGCGGCCGTCTATGCGTACGTCATTGGGCCACTTGATGGTGACGCGGCCGCCGGCGTGTCGGTCGGCGGTCCTGGCGACGGCAAGGGTCGCGGCCATGTTTGCTTGAGGGAGCTGGCAGGCGGTGGGCCTGAGGATGATCGAGAGGAGAAGGCTTTCGCCGGGCCCGGAGATCCACGACCGGGAGAACCTCCCACGGCCGGCGGTCTGCTCTTCCGCCACTACTACAAGGCCTTCGGGGCACCCTCCGGCAGCGAATTGTGCCGCCTCGTTCATGGTGGAGTCGAGGGACGTGTAGTGGAAGATCCGGTGGCCGATGGTCCTGCCCGCAAGGGCGCGGCGTACGGCTTCGATGTCCAGATGGGGCAACGTCACCTCTAGAGCGATGCGGTACTGGAGGTACTTCGCAGGGCGACGCCATTCTAGCCCATGCAGGGATGGATGGTCCCAGTGTTCAGAGGTGCGAGTACTCAACAACGGCAGTGAGGGGAGTCGCTAGATCGCACAGGTCTTTTGATGTAATGCTCCTGAACATTAGCATTTGGTAGGGTTATGGCTTCCCTCCGCAGGAGAACCTGCGAACGCAGGAGAACCTGCGAAGCACAGGCGCCGCTGAGAGGAACCCCACCCCCTGGGTTCCCGCCTGCGCGGGAACGACGATTATGCGCGGGTAGGCGGTGTACGGCCCTTACGTTCTGCACGCGTGGGATCCCCCACAATGAGCTTGCTGGGATGGTGGTACACTGGGCGCCGCTCGCGAGGAGGTCGACATGAAGGTACTGGTCGGAACCGGTGAAGATGCGCTGCTGGAGGAGCTGAGGGCGGAGTTTGCGGACGTGGAGTTCGTGCCCGCGGGCTCGCCCGAGGAGTCTGTGGAGCGCATTCCTGAGGTGGATGCATACTACGGGCCGCCTCCTTCCAGCGAGGCGTTCGCGGCGGCCAGGCGGCTGCGCTGGATGCAGCACATCGGCACTGGCGTCGACTGGCTGCTCGACCTGCCGGAGCTCGTCGACAGCGACGTGGTGCTCACCAACTGCCGGGGGCCGCACGCCGACCCAATGGCCGACCACGTCATCGGCATGATGGTGAGCCTTGCCCACAGGCTGTGGGAGATGCGGGACGACCAGCGGGCGCGCCAGTGGCTGCCCAAGAAGTACGACGGCACCTTCGTGGAGATGGCCCGCACGACGATGGGCATCCTCGGGTTCGGCGACATCGGTATGGCGGTAGCCCGGCGGGCACTGGGATTCGAGATGAAGGTCTACGCCGTGGACAAGTATCCGGGAGCAGCGCCGGCCGGCGTCGAGGAGGTCTGGGGACTCGACAGGCTGGACGATGTGCTGTCGATATCGGACTGGTTCGTCGTTACGGCCCCGTTCACGGCCGAAACCGAGGGCATGATCGACGCTGGGAGGCTGGCCGCCCTGAAGCGCGGGGCGCACGTCGTAGCCATCTCGAGGGGCGGGATCATCGATGAGGACGCGCTGATAGACGCGCTGCGGTCGGGCCACGTGGCCGGCGCGGGCCTGGATGTGACGGCCGTGGAGCCACTGCCCGACGAGAGCCCACTGTGGGACATGGAGAACGTGGTGATCTCGCCTCACGCGTCGGCGCTGACGCCGGAGATGTGGCGGGGACGGCAGGAGATATTCAAGGAGAACCTGCGCCGGTTCCTGGCGGGCGAGCCGTTCCTGTACGTGTGCGACAAGCGCGCGGGGTTCTAGTTCCACCCTCACCCCGGCCCTCTCCCATCGAGGGAGAGGGGGTAAGCGTCTAGGCGGTGAGCTTGATGCGGGGGTCTACGACAGCGAGCAGCAGGTCGGAGATCAGCGTGCCGATGACGGTGAGCATGCCCAGCATGAGGATGATGAAGCCTGCGACGTTGGTGTCCTCGCGCTGGATGGCGGTGAGGAGCACAGGGCCGAGGGTGGGTAGGCTGAGGACGACGGACACGATCACGCTTCCGCTGACGAGCGATGGCAGCAGGTAGCCCACCGTGCTGATCAGCGGGTTTATGGCGACTCGCACCGGGTACTTGAAGATGAGCCTTGCGGACTTCACGCCCTTGGCGCGGGCGGTGACCACGTAGGGCTTGCCCAGCTCGTCCAGCAGGTTGTTGCGCATCACGCGGATCAGGCCCGCCGTACCGGAAGTCCCGAGCACGACGGCGGGTATCCACAGGTGCTCGATAAGGTCGAGGACCTTGGCCACGCTCCAGTCGGCGTTGGCGTAGTCAGCGGAGAAGAGGCCGCCGACGCTCTGATCGAAATAGGCGTATGCGAGGTACATGAGCACGAGGCCGAGCAGGAAGTCGGGCACGGCAAGGCCCGTGAACCCGAGCAGGGTGAAGGTGTAGTCGCCTATGGAGTGCTGTCGGACGGCGGAGTAGATGCCTACGGGGATCGCGAAGGTCCAGGTGACTATGATGGTGAAGCTGGTGAGCGCAACGGTCATCCAGAGGCGGTCGCCGATGATCTTCTTTATGGTGCCCTGGTACCCGGCCGCCTCTCCTGCGGTGTATGCAAAGCCCAGGTCGCCATGGAGCATCCGCCAGATCCACTTCATGTAGCGGACGTACTGCGGCTTGTCCAGGTCCATGTAATCGCGCAGCCGGTCGAGGAGCTCAGGGTTGCCGACGTGGCCGTGGACGCCTCCGCCTGCCATCAGGTCGCTGATCGTCCGTTCGGCCGCGTCGCCTTCGGGCAGCTCGATGATGACGAAGGTCAGGATCGAGATCACCCAGATGGTGAACAGCGCGAGAATCATGCGGCGGGCTATATATGCAACCATGGGTTCGCCCTAACTCGATCCCAACCTGATTCTCGGGTCGACGATGGCGAGAGCGATGTCGGAGATCAGCGTGCCTATCACCGTCAGGACTCCGAGCATGAATACTATAAACCCGGCGACGTAAATGTCCTCGATCTGGATAGAGGTGAGCAGCACGGGACCTATCGTGGGCAGGCTGAGGACGACGGAGACTATCACGCTTCCACTCACCAGGCTGGGCAGAAGGTAGCCGATTGTGCTGACGAGGGGGTTGACGGCGACCCTCACGGGATACTTCAGGATGAGCCTGAGCGGGGATAGGCCCTTTGCCCTGGCCGTCACGACGTAGGGCTTGCCGAGCTCGTCGAGCAGGTTGTTGCGCATGATGCGGATGAGGCTGGCGGTCCCAGATGTGCCGAGGACGAGGGCCGGAATCCAGAGGTGCTTGATGAGGTCCCAGACCTTAGCCATGTCCCAGGGCGCATTCGAATAGTCGGCGGAGAAGAGGCCACCGACGCTCTGGTTGAGGTAGGCGTACGCGAGGTACATCAGGACGAGGCCGAGCAGGAAGTCGGGCACGGCGAGGCCGCTGAAGCCGACGAAGGTAGCTATGTAGTCGCCGACCGAGTGTTGCCTGACGGCTGAGTAGATGCCGACGGGTATGGACAGGGTCCAGGTGAACAGGACAGTGAAGGCGGTGAGCACCACAGTGAGCCAGAGGCGGTCGCCTATGACCTCCCTGGTGGAAGTCAGGGTATCCCAGGAGACGAAGGAGATGCCGAGGTCACCCTGGAGGAGGCTCCACATCCACTTTCCGTAGCGGATGTAGGATGGCTGATCCATGCCGAACTCGGACGATAGGGCGAGGATCTGGTCCCTGTCGAAGGTCTGGCCCCAGGTGGTCTGGTAGTCGAACCACTTCTCCAGCTTGTCGCCGGGGGGAATCTCGATGACGACGAAGGCGAAGACCGATATCACCCAGATGGTGAACAGGCCGAGCAGTACGCGCCTTACGAGGTAGCCGAGCATAGCCGCTCTCCAACGTTCGGCCAGCCGGGGTGCCGTCACACCCGTCCGTGCCGCGATTATGGACGGCTGGGAGTCGCGGTGTCAACCGAGGTGGTCGGAGGCACGTCCGCCTTAGTACCGGCGGGCCGCCCTACGGCAAGGCGAGGGCGGGTCTGAAACCCGCGCCTACGGTGTGGAGGTAAGATTCCCCCTCATCCCAGCCTTCTCCCGCCAGGGGAGAAGGTGGAAGAGTCCCGCGCCACGACCGGTGATGGAGATCCCGGCTACCCGGGAACGACGGTCTCGTTACGCATGCAGCGCGAAGGCTAGTTACGGTTGGCTAGAGCGTCGATGGAATTAAGGACGACGGCGACGGTCTCGCCCATGCGGTTGGGGTCCACGAACTCTAAGTTGTCGCGGGGCGAGTTGATGCGGGACAGGTCGTCGGCGAGGATGAACATGACGGGCACGCCCCTCTCGCGGAACGGGGCATGGTCGCTGGTCGCGCCGTCGAGGCCCTGCTCCCTCATGATGAGGATGCCATTTTCCCTGGCGTAACGGACGGCCTCGGCCGTCAGTAGCGTGTCGCCGATGACCTGGAGGGAGTGCCCGCTGCCCGGGACGTCGATGTTGATCATGGCAACGATGGAGTCGACCTCGTCCTGGTCGAGGTTGGCGGCGTAGTGCTGGCTGCCGAACAGGCCGACCTCCTCCGCGCCGAAGAGCAGGAATCGCATCCGGAAGGCCTCCGGCGGGTCCTGGGCCAGCTCACGGGCGATGGAGATGAGCGAGGCGACGCCGGACCCGTTGTCGTTGGCGCCCTGCGTGTTCGGGGTGGTGTCGTAGTGGGCACCTACGACCATCACTCGGTCTTTGCCGGAGTCGCCCGGAAGCTCGGCGATCAGGTTGCGGGAGGAGTAGGCCTTCTCCTCCAGGGAAATGGTGACCTCCAGTGAGCCTGCAGACATCATCTCCAACAGCCGCTCTCCGTTGTCCCCGGACAAGGATATGGCGGGAATGTCCGCCTGGTTCTCCATCACGCCCGCGAAGAGCCCGGGGAAATTGTTGTAGATTACGGCTGCGCCTGCACCGGCTTCGGCGACCCTGGCCACCTTCTCCTCGAAGAGTATCTCGCCCCGTTGGATGAGGGCAATCCGACCGGCAAGACCTCCGGCGGGGATGTCTTCGTCTTTAGCCAAGCCTACGTGCACGAGCGATCCGGAGATCGTTCCCAGGCCCGACATGCGAAGGGGTATGCCTATCATGGTCTCGCCATCGGGCAACTGGAGCGACCTTTCAGGCGCCATGCGATCGAAGGTGAACGGCTGGGTCTCGACCTCGTAGCCGAGGGACTCCAGCTCCTTCGCCAGGTACTCGGCTGCGGCTTCCTCCTCGTCGGTGGCGCTCTCCCTGGGACTCATCTCCTCCGTGAACCGCTCGAGGAATGCCCAGGTCTCGTCGGCGAACCGAGAGATTTCCGGGTTGGTGTCAGTCGTCTCAGGGACGGCTGTGGGGACCGGCGCCGCCGATGGGGTGGGAGAGGGCTCGACTCGAGGAGCGGGAGTCGGAATGGGGACTGCCTCCGTGGGAGCGGGGACTGGAGTTGGCTCGGCAGTCGGAGCGACGGCAGCCTGGGCCTGCGCCGCAGGCGTCGGGGATGGAGAGGCGTCCGAGCCACAGGCGACGGCGGCCAGGGCCGCCAAGACCAGCAGCAGATAGAAGGCTCTATTTGTCAGAGGGCCCATGTGGATTACAACGATAGCGCGGCCCCATCGGTTGGCAAATGCCGAAGCACCGACGGTGCGTTCCGCAGATTGGGGATGGGATAGGGAGGGAAGCCGGGACAAGCCAACGGGCGCCGCGCCCTGGGACGGGCGGGTTTCAAACCCGCCCCTACGTATGGCAATGCCCCTCCCATCGTCACCTGACTAGTGGCAGCGGCAGGGGATGGGTTCCTGGCTCCGCAGGAACGACGGTGTGGGGGCGTGCGGTGCCATTTCGACCGACGGCGACCGGGTTCAATCCACGTCTACGCCCAGGGACTTGGCCGTTTCGACCAGGGAGTCCCAGACGTCGTCGAGCAGGGGGATGCCGTTGGCTCGCCTGTCTGCGCGGGCTCGGGCCTCGAGGTCGCCCGGCACGACTACCTCGTCGAAGCCTTTGGCGGGCGGGATGTCCCGCACCTCCTGCTGGAAGGCGGTCATGGCGCCGGTGAAGCCGGCGATGGGCTGGAACAAGTCGGCGCGGAAGAGCATGAATGTGACGCCCTGGTACCTCATGGCGTCGCCGCCGCGGACGGGCTCGGCATGGGCATCCGAACCGCTCAGCACGCGGCCCAGGACCTCGCACGCGAGCATGAGGGCTGAACCCTTGTGGCCGCCGAATGGCAGGAGGAGCGCGTGGCCGTCGAACAGGGCCTGGGGGCTGGTCTCGGGGTTGCCCTCGAGGTCGACTATCAGGCCCTCTGCGAGGTCTTTGCCCTCCCGGACGGCGATCATTGCCTTGGACTGGGCGATGCTGGTGGTGGCATAGTCCAAGACCATCGGAGGGCCGTCCCCGGCGGGCGCACCGATGGCGATGGGGTTGGTCGACAGCAGGGGCTTGCTGCCGCCGTAGGGGATCGCCACGGGCCTGAGCTTCCCGTAGCCGGACGCCCAGGTGATCGAGACCATGTCGTTCTCGGCGGCGATCTCGGCGTATTCGCCCAGGCGGCCGATGTGGTTCGCCTGGACGACGCAGACGGTGGACATGCCGTGCGCCCGCGCTTTCTCCATGGCGATGTCCAGGGCGAACTTGGCCGCCACGAATCCGAAGCTCCAGTTGCCGGAGACGAGCGCGGATGTATCGGTCTCGGAGAGTACCGAAGGCTTTTCGGCGGGCAGCACCTCGCCGTCCTGGATGGACCGGACGTACCCGGCCACGTGCTGGGTGCCGTGGGTGGCGACGCCGCTGAGGTCGGATAGGACGAGGGCGTGCGCGACCCTGCGGGCGTTGTCGGCGTCCGCGCCCGCAGCCATGAGGATGCTTTCGACGACGCAGGTCAGTTTGTCGGCTGTTACGAGGGGCAAGGTTGTGCTCCTTTGTGGGCGGTTCTGGTGCGGAGTGCCGGTAGTCTACCAGCTTTCACCCTCACCCCAACTCCCTCGCGTCAAGGAGAGGGGGAAGTCGTTCGGCGGAGCACTGTCCTTCGACAAGCTCAGGACGAACGATACTATGTCGACCGGCGTGCTTCTGGATAGGGATTACCCTCACTCCAGCCCTCTCCCTGAGCTTTCGCACTCGACTGAACGGATGTACGGAACTTTGTTTGGATGGTAGAATAGGCGGAGTCAATTGGCCCTTTGCTGGAGGCCCTGATTGCCGCTGGAGAACATCGTCGTCCAGGGCGCACGCGAGCATAACCTGAAGAACATCGACGTAACGATACCGCGCAACAAGCTGGTGGTCGTTACGGGGGTGTCCGGGTCGGGCAAGAGCTCGCTGGCGTTCGACACGATCTACGCGGAGGGGCAGCGGCGCTACGTGGAGTCGCTGTCGGCGTACGCACGGCAGTTCCTGGGGCGGATGGAGAAGCCCGACGTCGACTACATCGAGGGGCTGTCTCCGTCCATATCCATCGACCAGAAAGGCGTTTCGCGCAACCCGCGCTCTACAGTCGGCACCGTCACGGAGGTGTACGACTACCTGCGCCTGCTGTTCGCGAGGGCGGGGAGGCCGCACTGCTACAAGTGCGGGCGGCGGGTGGAGATGCAGACGGTGCAGCAGATTGTGGACGCCGTGCTGTCGATGGATGAGGGCAGCCGGATCCAGATCATGGCGCCGATGGTCCGGAGACGGAAGGGCGAGCACAGGGAGGTCTTCGAGGACGCGCGTAGGGCAGGTTACGTCCGTGTGCGGGTCAACGGCGACGTGCGGGACCTATCAGAGACCATGGACCTTGACAAGCAGAAGTGGCACACCATCGAGGTCGTGGTGGACCGGCTCGTGGTCGGCGCGAGCGCAGAAGCGACGAGGGTCGCGGACTCGGTCGAGAGCGCGCTGAGGATGGCCGAGGGCACGGTGCTGGTGGCCGACACAAACGGCGACGAGACGCTGTTCTCCGAGCAGTTCGCCTGCGTGCACTGCAATATCAGCCTGGGCGAGCTGGAGCCGCGGACGTTCAGCTTCAACAACCCGCACGGGGCCTGCGCGGACTGCACCGGCATCGGCTTCAGGCACGTGGTCGATCCAGAGCTGGTGGTGCCCGACAAGAGCCTGTCCATCGCCGAAGGAGCGATCCAGCCGTGGGTTCGCACCGCCTTCTCGCCATGGTGGGAGAGCCAGATGAACGCCCTGTCAAAGGCGTACGGCATCTCGGTCACCATGCCATTCAAGGACCTTGAGGAGAAGCAAGTCGACATCATCCTGCACGGCACTCGCGGCAAGCGGGTGAGGGTGAAACACCGGACGAATCGGGGCAATGTGTACGAGTGGGCGACCGAGTTCGAGGGGGTCGTCAACAACCTGGCGCGGCGCTACCGGGACAGCGAGTCGGAGAACGTGCGGACGGACATCGAGACCAAGTACATGGCCTCCAGGCCGTGCGACTCCTGCGGGGGTCTGCGGCTCAAGCCGGAGGCGCTGGCCGTGACCGTCGGAGGGCTCAACATCACCGAGGTGACGTCGAAGTCGATCTCCGAGGCGCAGAGCTGGATGGCGGCTGTGGCCGGGAACGGTTCCAGGCGGAGCACCAATGGGGCGGGCAGCACGGCCTCTCTCGCTTCTCTGGAGGGCCGGATTGCGGAGGCCGGGGAAAACGGCGCGCGGCCCCAGTTCGTGGACGCGGCCGAGCAGCTCAATGAGCGCGAGAAGACGATCGCGAGCCAGATCATCAAGGAGATCGAGGGGCGGCTGCGGTTCCTGATCGACATCGGGCTCGACTACCTGACGCTGGACCGGACGGCGGGGACGCTGAGCGGCGGCGAGGCGCAGCGTATCCGGCTCGCTACGCAGATAGGCTCGGGCCTGATGGGCGTGCTGTACGTGTGCGACGAGCCGTCCGTCGGGCTGCATCCGGCGGATGACGCGCGGCTGATTTCGACGCTGTCGCGGCTGCGGGACATCGGCAACACGGTGCTCGTGGTCGAGCACGACGAGGCGATCATGCGGGCGGCGGACCACATCGTCGACCTGGGGCCCGGAGCCGGAGAGAATGGCGGCCACATCGTCGCCACCGGGACCATCGACGGGATCATCGACACGCCGGAGTCGATCACCGGGCAGTATCTCGGCCACATCCGGGAGATCCCCACGCCAACTGAGAGGCGGGCGGGCAACGGCCGGTCGATTGTGGTCAGGGGAGCGCGCGCGAACAACCTGAAAGACATCGACGTGGACATACCCCTAGGCAGGCTGGTCTGCGTGACTGGCGTGTCCGGGTCGGGCAAGAGCACGCTGATCAACGAGGTGCTGTACAAGAAGCTGGCGCAGCAGTTCTACCGGGCGAAGGACAGGCCGGGCGAGAGCGACGCGATCGAGGGCGTCAATCATATCGACAAGGTGGTGGACATCGATCAGTCGCCCATCGGCCGGACGCCTCGCAGCAACCCTGCCACGTACACAGGGACGTTCACACCAATGCGGGAGCTATTCGCCACCGTGCCCGAGGCGCGGGCGCGCGGGTACAAGCCGGGTCGGTTCTCTTTCAACGTCAAGGGCGGACGATGCGAGGCCTGCTCGGGGGACGGCCACATCAGCATCGAGATGCAGTTCCTGCCGGACGTGACGGTGCCATGCGAGGTCTGCAAGGGGGCCAGGTACAACCGCGAGGCGCTGGAGATCAGGTTCAAGGGCAAGAACATCGCTGAGGTGCTGGACATGACGGTGACGGAGGCGCTGGAGCACTTCACGAACATCCCGCGCATCAGGAACAGGCTTCAGACCATGTACGACGTGGGCCTGGGATACATCCGGCTGGGTCAGCCGGCGACGCACCTGAGCGGCGGAGAGGCTCAGCGAGTGAAGCTGAGCACGGAGCTGTCGAAGCGGGCGACGGGGAGCACTCTGTATATCCTGGACGAGCCGACCACGGGCCTGTCGTTCGAGGACTGCGCGTACCTGCTGAGGGTACTTCACCGGCTGGCCGACGCCGGCAACAGCGTCATACTCATCGAGCACCACCTGGATCTGATCAAGAGCGCCGACTGGATCGTAGACTTGGGGCCGGGCGCCGGCGACGCCGGAGGGCAGGTGATAGCGGAAGGGACGCCTGAGGAGCTTGCGGAGATGGAGCATTCTCACACGGGGCGCTACCTGAAGGGGCATCTTTCGCCTGTGGCTGCGGAAACGACCTGACCGAGCCTCCGCGAACCGGGGCGACAGGCACGTTGCCACCGGACGCACACATGGAGCCGCCCATCCGTCACCACGGGAGCCCGCGGGGGCGGATTGCGGAGGGCGGGTACGTCTGCTATATTCGATTGCCGCAGCCGTCCTCCCGGCTGCCGAATGGTACGGGGCTGTAGCTCATCTGGGAGAGCGCTTCAATGGCATTGAAGAGGTAGGGGGTTCGAGTCCCCCCAGCTCCACCACGCTTCTGGCTGTTGTTCGAGGGAGCTCGAGCTTCTTGCGCCGCAGCAACTTGGTGTAAGCCTTCACAGGTGCTCGAATCATCATCTGACGGTGCGTGGAGCCGAGCTTTCATTTTCTGCCACGGCAACGTGGGCTTAAGGAGCGGTCGCTGTCAGTGGTTGAAGATGCAGACGTCGAAGATGCAGGCTGACTGGGTTGCGGATACAAGACATGCTGGCTATACTTGTCGTGAGCAATGAATGATGGCAGCAAAGATTAGTTGTTAGGGTGCCCGGTGTTCCTGAACCGGAAGCCGTGATCGGTCTACCACAGGGAGTCTTCGGGAGCCCGGCAGATTACCGGCGACGAGGAAAGCCGGAGCGCACTACCGCATCAGGGCCAGCCCAGTAGGGTCAGTTGAAGATGACATACCCCAACTCGCAAGACGACCTTGGCTCACAGACAGAAGATCTTTCGATCTACCTCGGTATATATATATCCGACCTGTTCAACGCGCTCGACAAGGCAATGACCCAAGAGGTGGCGCCCCGCGGCGTCACCGCCCTGGAGTACAGCCTCCTCTGGTATTGCCTGGATGGGGAACGTACAGCTACTCAGCTGGCGCGGGTCCTGCCGGTCGACGGTTCCCGCATAAGCCGCGTAGTCACGGTGCTAGTCGACAAGGGGCTCCTGCGCCGGCGGCGACTGCGCAACGACCGGCGCATCGTGATGCTCAGGCTGACCGAAGAGGGGCTGGAGCTCACTACCCAGATCTTCGAAAACATGCAGCGCCGCTTCACCACGTTTACGGAAGGCATCGGTGATGAGGAGATGCGCGTCTTCGCGTCTGTCGCCTCCAGAATAGTAGCCAATGCCAAGGCTGCCCAGGGGTCCGGGTAGCGCACAGCGGGCCGCATGGGGCCGGCCCGGGTCAGGTCGGGGCCTAAGGCTTGCCGGCGACCGCCTCGCCAAAGGCGAGTCCGCAGAGCGCGCCTGGGTGATCCTTCCACCTGTCGTAGGCAGCTCCTATGGCGTCGCACAGCTCTTCGGTCGCGGCCCCGTATTTTATGGCCGCCTCCGTAATCTCGGGTGACAAGAACCACATGTGCGCCAGGCGGTAGATGAAGGCAACATCCTCAGGTGTGCTGTAGATGTCGAAAGACGCGGACATCTTGACGTTGGTAAACCCGGCATCGAGGATGTGGCCCTTCAAATCTTTGCCCATCTGCGGATGCCCGTCGTCAGCCGCCACCAGGTCCTCGAACATGTCCCAAGCTCTCCTGATGACTCCGAAGTCAGGATGGGTGAAGCTCGACCCGGATATCATTTCACGGCAGGCGATGATGCCGCCGGGCTTCAGGACGCGCTTGACCTCGGCAAGCACGGCGGCAGTGTCAGGGACGTGCATGAGAACGTTGTGGCAGTGCGCCACGTCGAAGAACCCGTCCTCGAAGTCAAGGCCTGTCACGTCGCCGACGTGGAATGTCGCGTTGTCGTGTCCGCCCACCTTGGCCACCGACCTTGCCAGCTCGATCTGGGACTCTTCCATATCGACGCCGTGGAACTCTCCGGGCGCGACCGCCTTGGCCAGCCCAACCGATATGGTGCCCGGTCCACAGCCGAAGTCGAGGATGCGCAGGCCCGGTCTGAGGTGTGGGAGAAGATACGCGGCGCTGGCCTCCGCGGTGTATCGCCGCAGAGACTCGAGGAATTCTTCGCTGAAGCCCATCGTGTAGTCGGGGGTCGCTGACTGCTCATGTGTCACTGTCGTATTCCTCCACGCCCTCCCTACTCAACCTAACCCGGGAACTCGCACCGCCCTACATTCTATAGCACCGATGTGAGATAAGTGTGAGAAAATCGACTGAAAGATGTAAGTTCTTGTAACCAACATCGCCAGGAACGCACCCGCTGCATCCCAAATCCCGTCTGAGTGACGGCATGGGATAGGGTACCCCTCAAATGGCAGTCTCGACTCTCACCAAGCGCAACCAATGCCGCTCACGCGGTCTGTCAGGGCGCTGGTGCGAGCGGCCGTCGACTACAATCCGGCAATAAGGACCACGTGCAAGGGAGTTGACCCATGGAAGGCGATCCGATGAATGCAGGGATTCGACCGGGCCTTAGCAGGGGCATACAGCAGGCGCAAGCGATCTCCCTGGACAAGGCGGCGGAGATTGCAGGAGAGGTCCAGGAGCTGCTCAGGGCGGGCAAGGCGAACTCCGCCTGGGAACTAATCCGGTACCTGCACCCTGCCGACATGGGGAGCATCGTGGCGGGGCTGCCCCGGACCAGCCGGGACGCCATGCTGCACGTGATGTCGCCGGCAACAGTGGCGTGGATGCTGGGGCAGATGAACCCCGTCGTGGCCGGGCGTGTGGGCACTCGCCTGGGATCGCGGATGATCGGGTTCGTGCTTGGCCAGATCCATCCGAACCAGGCCCTGGCGACGCTGCGGCGGATCCCGATCCTGCGTTCCCAGCAGGTTGCAGAGTCACTGGACCAGCACCAGGAGACGGAAGAGCTGCTTGCCCATGAGCCGGACACTGCCTGGTCTCTCATGTCCACACAGTTCGCAACTGTCGATGTCGGTGCCGAGGTCGGCGCGGCAAGGGAGAGCCTTAGGGACGCAGGAGAGGTACGGAACAAGCTCACCCACGTCTACGTCACCGGTAAAGGCGGAGCTCTCCTGGGCCAGATCAGCATGGTGGACCTCGCGCTGGCGGACGAAGAGACTCCTGTTCGGGATGTCGCCACCCCGATAGTGGCCGCCGTTACTGCGGACACGCCGGCCGAGGAGTGCGCGCGGCTCGAACGGCACTACAATTTGACGCAGATCCCCGTAGTGGACGGCGACCGGTTGACGGGCGTCATCCTGGCGGAGTCGCTGCTGAGCGCCACAGTCGAACAGGACACTCTCCAGATGCAGCAGGTGGCGAACGTTGCCGGTGAGACGGTGGACGGCCCCCTGTCCGGCTCAATCCGCACGCGCCTGCCCTGGTTGACTGTCAACCTGGGCACGACCTTCGTCGCGGCGGCTACCGTGGCGCTCTTCGAATCGACGCTGGCCCAGATAGTCGTGCTGGCGGCATTCCTTCCGGTCGTAGCCGGGCAGGGAGGCATAGGCGGGACGCAGACCCTGACGCTCATTGTGCGGGCGATTGCGCTCGGCGAGCTCGTGGGAGTTGGGGCCCAGCGCTTGCTGATTCGGGAGGCTTTCCTCGGCCTTGTTCACGGGGTCTGGCTGGGCGTACTGGTCGCGGTCATAGCCATCCTGTGGAAGCAAAACGTGGCCCTGGGTCTCGTTCTCGGTGTCTCGATGCTGGGCAACATGGTCATTGCCGGGTCTGTAGGAGCGGCGGTTCCGCTGTTCCTGCGCCGGATCGGACAGGACCCGGCGGTCGCCTCCGCGGTGGTCGTTACCACCGTGACGGACGTGTTCGGCTTCCTGCTGTTCCTGGGGATCGCGAGCGCTGCAATCAGTCTCATAGCCTAGGCGCCGGCCGACTGGGAAATGTCGCAGCCTTAGCGCTTGGACACTGAGGGGAGTACACTAAGGTACCTTGGAACCTCGTATCAGCATCATCACCCTTGGAGTTACCGACCTCCCTCGTTCGGTGGGGTTCTACCGGGACGGACTGGGGCTGCCCCTCGTGGACGAGAACACCGAGTCCATCGCCTTCTTCAAGTGCCGGGGCACCTGGCTGGCGCTGTACCCGAGGGAGGCCCTCGCTGAGGATGCCGGCGTCCCCACGGAGGGCAGCGGTTTTTCCGGCGTTACCCTGGCGCACAACGTTTCCTCGCGGGAGGAGGTGGACGCCGTGCTGGATGCCGCCGTGGCCGCAGGCGCAACCCTGGTGAAGCCCGCGCAGGACACTTTCTGGGGCGGCTACTCCGGGTACTTTGCGGACCCGGAGGGCTACTTGTGGGAAGTCGCCTGGAATCCCTACTTCCAGATCGAGTGACTGGTTCTCGGCACGGGGAGACCCGCTGACTATCGCGGTGTGGTACGTTTAGGCCCACCACTCTCGGCCTGCGGCAAATGGAGAGAGAACTCAAAGCTGCCCACGACCACTGCAAGCGGGTAACCAGGGCTGAGGCAAAGAATTTCTACTATGCCTTCAGGACTCTACCCGCCAGGAAGCGGCGCGCCATCTATGCCGCATATGCATTCTGCCGTCTCTGCGACGACATAGCGGACGGCGACCTGCCGCTGGACGAGAAGAGCCGCCTGCTGGAGGATACGCGCGGTCGCCTGGGCTCGGACACGAACGCCGACGGCCACCCTGTCTTCCTGGCGTTGCGCGACACCATCGACTCGTTCGAGATACCCGTACGATACTTCCACGAGGTGATCGACGGCGTCGAGATGGACCTCACCAGAACACGGTACGGCACATTCGATGAGCTGAAGGTCTACTGCTATCGTGTGGCCTCGGCGGTCGGGCTGGTCTGCATCGAGATATTCGGATACAAGGATGAGAGAGCGAGGGATTACGCCGTCGACATGGGCCTGGCGATGCAGCTCACGAACATAGTCCGTGACGTGCGGGAGGACTCGCTGAGGGGTCGCATCTACGTGCCGCTGGACGAGCTGAGGAGGTTCGGGTATACGGAGCAGGACCTGGAGAAGGGCGTGGTGAACGAGGAGTTCCGCGGGCTGATGGAGTTCCAGGCGGCACGCGCTCGAGAGCACTTCGAGCGTGGCCGCAGGATCGTACCGCTTCTGTCTGCGGACTCCAGGGCGTGCCTCGCACTGCTGCACGGCTTATACAGCCGGATACTGGACCGCATAGAGGCGGCGGGGTTCGACGTATACAGCGGCAGAGTCGGGCTCGCGACACACGAAAAGCTGTTCCTGCTGGCGAGGCTATGGGCGGTGAGCTTTGTGCCATCGTTGTTGACGCAGGCCCGGCGCGGTCGCTCGTAGTTTTCGTGAGGCCGGAGACTGAAGGAGGCACCCGGCCCAGGGCACTGGTCCTTGCGCCGTTTTCCAGCGCCGGGCTAGAGCGGCTGGCGGGCAGGGTGTACGTGGACTATGAGAGCTGGATGGACTCCGGGCGGCTTCACGACCCCGAGGAGCTTGCGGCGAAGCTGAACGAGCTGGGTGCGTCCATTCTTGTGATCGAGCTGGACTTCGTTTTCGAAGAGGTGTTCGAGGCGGCTCCGGGCCTGGCGTTCGTGGGTGTCTGCCGGGCCGCCACGAATCACGTCGATGTCGAGTCGGCCACGGCCCATGGAGTGGTAGTGGTGAACACACCGGGCAGGAACGCCCAGGCCGTTGCCGAGCACGCCCTGGGCCTGATGCTGGCGCTGGCGAGGCGCATACCGGAGAGTCACAACTACGTCTCAGAGGGCCGCTGGGTCAATCCGGCCGCGCCCTATGTCGAGCTACGCGGGCTAGAGCTGGCGGGCAAGACACTTGGCATCGTGGGGCTTGGGACCATTGGGCGCAGGCTGGCCCAGATAGCCACCGCCATCGACATGAAGTGCGTCGCGCACGATCCGTACGTCGACAGCGGCCCGGCGGGAGTGCGCCTGGTCGAACTGGACGAGCTGATGGCGTGCTCCGACTTCATCTCGGTCCACGCACCCGTGACCGCCGAGACAGAGGGGCTGGTAGACTCCCGGAGGCTCACGCTCATGAAGCCCACTGCGTACATCGTGAATCTCTCGGGCGCGAGGATCGTGGACGGAGATGGCCTCAAGTCCGCACTGGAGGAAGGGACGATCGCGGGAGCTGCGCTGGACGTATTCGAGACCCAGCCCATCACCCCCGGACACCCGCTGCTGGAACTCGACAACGTGATCCTCACGCCCCACCTGGGCGGCGCTACCAACGAGACGATAGAGCGCCACTCGGAATCGATGGCCTCCGACATTCTGCGGTTCCTGGACGGGGAGAGGCCCGCGAACCTGGCCAACCCGGCTGCCTGGGAGGACCGTTGAGCAGGTCCATCGTCGTCGTGGACGCGGGCTCGACCCGGATTCGCTGCTTTGTCTTCGACGAAGAGGGCCGCGTGGTCGTCCGGCGCTCGGCTCCATGGAGCTACCTCGACACGGGCAGCACTTCGCCGTATGCGCGTGAGTTGGACTCCGAGGCCGCCTGGAGATCGACGTCCGAACTCATTGCCGGTTGCTTAGGCGACAAGCGCGTCGAGGGCGGGCGTGTCGCGGCTGTGACGGTCACGAGCCAGCGACAGGGGGCGGTCTTCCTGGACAGGGAGGGGCAGGTCCTGTACGCGGGCCCGAACATAGACCTCAGGGCGGTCTTCGAAGGGGCCGCGATCGACGATGAGATGGGGGATCGCGTATTCGCGACGACGGGACGGCTGCCGTCGTTCCTGTTCGCGCCTGCCAAGCTCCGCTGGTTCATGGGGCATGAGCCAGAGGTCTACGACAGGATCGACAGGGTCGCGACGCTTGCGGACTGGCTGCGGTGGCGGCTGTGCGGCGAGCTGGTCAGCGAGGCCACGCTGGCAGCCGAAGCGGGACTCCTGGACGTCGGCGAGCGCCGATGGTGCACTCCCTTGCTGGAGGACCTCGGCATCCAGCCGAGCGGGGGTGTTCCCGTGGAGGCGGCTGGGACCGTAGCGGGCGGAGTCCGGGCGGAAGCCGCCGACAAGACCGGCATCACTGCAGGAGTCCCCGTTGTCGTTTCACCCGCCGACACACAGTGCGGTCTCCTTGGCCTGGGGGCGGGCCGCGCCGGGCAGGTAGGGGTCGTCGCCGGGTGGAGCATTCCGCTGCTCATGCTTACGGGCGACCCCAAGTTCGACAGCGGACAGCGCACCTGGACTAGCTGCTACGTCGAGGAGGGCCTCTGGAGCCTGGAGAGCACATGCGGCGACGCGGGCAACTCGTACGGGTGGCTCGCCGACGCAATGTGGTCCGGTGAGGCGCGTCCGCTCGACCGCATGGACATTGCCACCCGCGATGTTCCGGCAGGGTCGGAAGGCGTGCTGGCGTTGCTTGGGCCCCCGCGGATGGACATGAGCAGACTAGGCCTGCGTTCGGGCGGGTTCGTCTTTCCTGTGCCCACTACCTTCGGCGGAGTCGGGCGGGAGCACATGGCCAGGGCGGCCCTCGAGTCGATGGCATTTGCGGTGCGAGCCAACCTGGAGCAGTTGGAGGCCGTGAGCGGCGCACCCGCCATCTCGATTGCCCTAGGGGGCGGCATGACGGCCTCGTCCACATGGGTGGAGATGCTGCCAGACGTGCTCGGCCGCCCGGTCCAGATGGCCCTGGAGCCTGACGTTACGGCGGCGGGAGCGCGAATCACGGCACAGGCGGCCCTGGATGGGGCGGCCTCTCTCGTGGGCTACGCAGAGTCTGTGGCGGCATCGCGTACAATCGAGCCAAGGGCCGTCGACTCGGCGGAGTACGAGGACTACTACGCGAGCTGGACGGAGATGGCCCGCGTCCTCGAATCGGCGGGCGCATAGCGAGAGGGCAATGAGATACGACGCTGCCAGGCAACAGGTCGCGGATGTCGCCAGGAAGATGGCCGAGACGGGCTTGGTCTCTGGGACCAGCGGCAACGTAAGCGCCAGACTGGCCGGAGGCAAGATGGCGGTCACGCCAATGGGTGCGCGCTGCGCACAGGCGTCCTCCGAGGAGATTGTAGTCGTCGATGCCGGGCTGGCCACGGTCGAGGGTGACATGGCGCCGTCGTCGGAGTCGCTGCTTCACGCCGCGGTCTACGCAGCGCGCCCTGACGTGGGGGGCATCGTGCATACCCACGCCGTCTATTCAAGCGCGGCGGCGGTGGCCGGGCTGGAGATCCCACCGATAGTGGATGAGATGGTGGTGGCCCTAGGCGGTGCGGTGAGGGTGTCGGAGTACGCGCCGCCTGCTTCGGAGGAAGTCGCAGAGAATGTATGCGCGGCCCTGGGAGGCCGCGACGCGGCGCTCATTCGCAACCACGGGGCCGTAGCCGTGGGGGAGAGCCCCAGGGCCGCGCTGGAAACGGCCATGCTGGTCGAGAGGGCCGCCAGGATATTCGTACTGTCGTCCATGCTGGGAGCGGCCGCCACCCTGCCGGACGAGATCGTCGAGGCCGAAATGGCGATATTCGAGATGAGGAGGCAGTCCCGCATCCGTCAAAATGCGCTAGACTCGTAGGGACGACTCCACATCACTCGAGGACTGGCACATGGTCTCCGTACCTGGATTTCTCCTTCGCCGGCTTTACGTCAAGGGCAGCCTGAAGAACTCCCCTGTTGGGTTCGAGTTCCAGCTAATGAACAGCCTGGGCTCCGGCTACTCGACGAAGGTCTGGCCGCTGACGGTGGACGGGCAAGAGATTCCTTTGGGGCAGACCTACTTCATTGTGGACGACAAGGAGACACGGTTCGGCGACGTATCCCCGGACAACACGTTCGCCCTGGAGGTGAACAAGTCGATCACGATCTGGGCGGACGCTGCGTCGCTGGAGCCTGGAGTACACAAGATCGAGATGGGCTTCGACGTGCCGGGGCTCGGCAGCATGAGGTTCGACTTCTCCGACGAAGTTGCGGATGGCTGACCCGCCCCGCAGAGTTGCGGTAACGGGTGCATGCGGGTACATCGGGTCGATGCTCGTCCGGCGGCTGGAAGAGAGCGACGCCGTCGGTAGCATCCTGGCCCTGGACGTGAGGGAGCCCGACCCACCATTCGGCGACAGCGTGTCGTTCGTGCGCCAGGACGTGTCGCAGCCCTTTCCCGAACTCTTTGCCGAGCACGACGTCGACACCGTCGTGCACCTGGCATACGTGCTAAGGCAGGTCAGGGACCGGGAGGCAAACCGGCGCGTCAACGTGGACGGGACGACTCACACGCTCGAGGCCAGCCGGAGGGCTGGAGTGCGACGGGTGGTGTACCTGAGCAGCACCAGCGTGTACGGCGCGCATCCCGACAACCCGGAAGCCCTTAGCGAAGATATGCCGGCCCGGCCCGTCGCCGGATTCCAGTACAGCGAGGACAAGCTGCAGTCGGAGAAGCTCATAGCCAGGTTCGCCGAGGATTCGGCCGGCGTGACCGCGTGCGTCCTGCGGTGCTGCCCGGTCATGGGGGCCAACGCCGACAACTTTATCGCGGGGGCGTTCGACAAGCCATTCCTGGTTGCAGTGTCCGGCGCGAACCCGCCCATGCAGCTGATGCACGAGGATGACCTGGTCCGATGCCTGGCCCTGGCGGTACTGCGGGACGCGGACGGCCTCTACAACGTGGCCGGCTCCGGGTCCATCAGCTGGGGTGAGATGGCATCCGCCCGCGGCCGCCGGGTACTGTCGATGCCGGCGTGGCTGCTCTATCCGGCTACCCAGCTCGCGTGGACCCTGAGAGTGCAGTCGGACTCTCCCGCGCTCGGACTGGAAATGGTGCGGTACCCTTGGATTGCCGACACGGGCAAGATCGAGCGTGAGGTGGGGTTCAGGCCGCGGTTCTCAGCGAGAGAAGCGTGGGAGGCCCATGTCAGGGATGGAGGCAAGCGATGAAACCTGTTTTGATCGACTGCGACCCCGGGTCCGACGACGCCCTTGCCATACTGGCCGCCCTGAACTCGCCCGATCTCCATGTTGTAGGGCTGACGACGGTGGGAGGCAACGCGACCATTGACGACACTACGAAGAATGCGCTGGCGGTGCTCGAGATAGCCAGTCGGTCTGACGTGCCGGTCTGGAGGGGCGCCGGTCGACCGCTAGTTGGGGAGTATCGCTACGGGTACGACTATCATGGCGAAGCGGGCGTGGGCATCCGGCTCGACCCTCCCACGACTCGCGAGAAGTCGGAGGCGGCGGTCGACGCGATAGTACGCTCTGTGTTGGAGCGCCCCGGTGAGCTGACGGTGATCGCGCTTGGGCCGCTGACCAATGTGGCGCAGGCACTCCAGCGGGAGCGCAGGCTGGCCGAGGAGGTCGCCGAGATCATCGTGATGGGAGGCGCTGTGGAGGCACCTGGCAATATCACCGAACACGCGGAGTTCAACACCTACAACGACACTTCCGCGGCAGAGGTGGTGTTCGACAGCGGCGCGCCTGTGACTCTGGTGGGGCTCGACGTCACGGAGCAGGTGGCCGTGCCGCGAGAAGGCGAGCCGTGGATCGAAGGCGACTCGGCGAGCGCGTCCCTGGCGAACCGGCTGCTAGCGGCATGGTTTGCGCTGCACCCCGACCGGGGGCCGTACGGCCTGCACGACCCTCTTGCGGTTGCTGCGGCCATCGACCCGGGACTGCTGTCGTGCCGCGAGGGCAGGGTCAGCGTGGAGACCCGGCCGGGAGAGCGCTTCGGGAAGACCACGGCGCGATACGGGCCAGGGCCTGTGCGGGCGGCACTCGAGGTGGATGCCGAGAGGGCGGCGTCGCTGATCACCGGCCTGATCTGCGGGTAGCTGTGCGCGTATGTGCTTGCACTGACCCACAAAGAGGGGGCAGTTTCGTTGACGGCGGGGCCCTGGACTGGATAGAATAGTTTGTTGACCTCTTCAATCAACAATAGATGGAGAACCAGTGACTACTCCTAAGGTAGTGTCCAGAACTTCGCAGGACCTCGACACCGAATACAAGTGGGGGTTCACTACGGAGATCGAGTCCGATATCGCCCCAAAGGGGCTGAGCGAGGACGTGGTCCGGATGATCTCGGCCAAGAAGGGAGAGCCTGATTTCCTCCTGGACTGGCGGCTCAAGGCCTACGAGCACTGGAAGACCCTCGATAACGAGGAGCCCAGGTGGGCGATGGTGGACTTCCCGCCCATCGACTACCAGGACATCCACTACTACGCGTCGCCATTCGTTGACGAGAAGCCTGAAAGCCTGGACGACGTGGACCCCGAGCTGATAGAGGCGTTCGACAAGCTGGGGATTCCCATCGAAGAGCAGAAGCGGATGACCGGCGTTGCGGTGGACGCGATCTTCGACAGCAGCTCGGTGGCTACGACCTACAAGGAGACGCTTGCGAAGTCGGGCGTCATATTCTGTTCGGTCAGCGAGGCCGTCAGAGAGCATCCCGAGCTCATCGAGAAGTACTTGGGCTCGGTCGTGCCGTACACCGACAACTTCTACGCAACGCTGAACTCCGCGGTCTTCAGCGACGGATCGTTCGTATACGTGCCGCCGGGGGTGCGGTGCCCGCTGGAGCTGATGACTTACTTCCGGATCAACGCGGAGGAGAGCGGGCAGTTCGAGCGGACGCTGATTATCGCGGACGAGGGCTCGTACGTGAGCTACCTGGAGGGGTGCACCGCGCCCATGCGCCGGACCCACCAGCTTCACGCTGCGGTGGTCGAGCTGGTGGCCCTTGAAGGCGCCGAGATCAAGTACTCGACGCTGCAGAACTGGTACCCGGGCGACAAGGATGGCAAGGGCGGGGTCTACAACTTCGTGACCAAGCGGGGCAAGTGTGCGGGCAGGAACTCGAAGATTTCATGGACGCAGGTGGAGACGGGCTCTGCGATTACCTGGAAGTATCCCAGCGTCATACTGCAGGGCGACGACTCCACGGGCGAGTTCTACTCGGTTGCCCTGGTCAACAATCATCAGCAGGCCGACACGGGCACGAAGATGATCCACGTGGGCAAGAACACGAAGAGTACCATCGTGGCGAAAGGCATATCGGCCGGGCAGGGACAGAGCACGTACCGTGGGCTGGTGCAGATCATGCCGTCGGCCGCAAACGCCACGAACTTCACCCAGTGCGACTCTCTGCTGGTCGGCGACCGGTGCGGCGCGCATACAGTGCCGTACATCGACGTGCGCAACGCCACGGCGCGGATGGAGCACGAGGCGTCTACGTCTCGGGTAAGCGACGACAAGCTGTTCTACTGCATGCAGCGGGGCATCTCCGAGGAGGAGGCTCACTACATGATCATCAACGGCTTCTGCCGGGGAATCTTCCAGGAGCTGCCGTTCGAGTTTGCCATGGAGGCACAACAGCTCTTGCGCGTGAGCCTGGAAGGGGCAGTGGGATAGTTGGCAAGCGAATCGGAGTCCCCGTTGAACGGGACAGGACAAGTGCACAGCGTGTCCTTCTCTCCCGACCGGCGATACCGGTACTGGCTGGAGTCGAAGCTGGGTGATGGCGGCGATGGCGTCTGCATGTTCCTGATGCTGAATCCCAGCACCGCGGACGAGGTCCGGTCCGACCCAACAGTGACTCGGTGCAAGGGCTTTGCCCTCGGATGGGGATATAGCTCCCTGTGGGTGTGCAACCTGTTTGCCCTGCGTTCCACGAGGCCCGATGCACTTCTCGCAAGTCCCGACCCTTCAGGGCCGGAGAACGACCGCCAGATACTGAGGCACGCCCGCGAGTCGGACAGGATCGTGTGCGCGTGGGGGAACCATGGGCTGCACCGCGGCAGGGGAGAGCGGGTCCTCCGGATGCTCGAAAACGACGGACTGTCGGGCAGGATGTCCCACCTTGGCATGACCAAGAAGGACCAACCCAGGCACCCGCTATATCTGAAAGCGACCATCAGACCTGTCCGCTTTGGAGTGGCGCAGGCTTCCCACCCTCACCCCAACCCTCTCCCGTCAAGGGAGAAGAGGAAGAGTCACCCTCACCCCGGCCCTCTCCTGTCAAGGGAGAGGTGGCTGAGTTGGGACTCGTAAGTACAATCAACGACGAGGACGACTAGAAGCATGCTGGAAATCCGAGACCTACACGTATCGGTTGACGATACCGACATTCTCAAGGGTGTGAACCTCACCGTCGACGCCGGCGAGGTCCACGCGATCATGGGCCCGAACGGGAGCGGCAAGAGCACGCTGGCGAACGTGATCGCCGGCAGGCCTGGCTACGACGTGACCGGCGGGGACATTCTTTACGACGGCGAGAGTGTGTTGGAGATGACTCCCGACAGCCGCGCGCTGGCGGGGATTTTCCTGGCGTTCCAGTACCCCGTGGAGCTGCCGGGGGTGCGTAACCGCCAATTCCTGAAGTCCGCGATGGACGCGCTGCGCGAGCATGGAGGGGGAGAGGCCCTCAGCGCACGCGAATTCGACAGGATGTACAGGTCGGCCGTCAGCTCCGTGGACATCGGAGCGGAGTTGATGAAGCGCGGGGTGAACGAGGGGTTCTCCGGCGGCGAAAAGAAGCGCAGCGAGATGCTCCAGCTCACGCTGCTGGACCCCAGGCTGGCGCTTCTCGACGAGACGGACTCAGGGCTGGACATCGATGCCCTGAAGCTGGTCGCTGACATCGTGAACCAGCGCCGCCGGCCCGACAATTCGACGGTGCTGGTGACCCACTACCAGCGCATTCTCGGCTACATCACGCCGGACTACGTACACGTCTTGTTGGACGGCAGGATCGCCCAGTCAGGAGGGCGTGAGCTCGCGGAGGAGCTGGAGGCCAGAGGCTACGAGTGGGTCAGGAAGTCGGCCCTGGAGAAGGCGGCGTTCTGAGCCATGGCAGCCGGCACTGACAGCTACGAACGTTATCTGGCGGACTTCGAGGTGGCATCGCGGAGCGGCGGCGGTCCCGAGTGGCTGGGAGGTCTGAGACAGCAGGCCATCGAGTCCTTTGGCCGGGTGGGGTTTCCAACGCAGACCCGGGGCAACGAGAGATGGAAGTACACCAACGTCGGCCCTCTCGCACGCGCCACGTTCTCGTACTCACTGGACGTCGACTCCGAGAGCGTATCTCTCGAACAGGTGAAGGCGCTCGCTCCGTGGCACGATGACTGGACCACGCTGGTGTTCGTGGACGGCGTCTATGATCCGGCCCTCTCGCGGGGCGACGGGCTGGTCGCGCGGAGCATGGCCCGCACGGTCGCCTCGGACGGGGCAGTTGTCGGCGAGCACCTGGGCCGGTACGCCTCGATACAGGATGGGTTTATCGCTGTCAACACGGCCTTCACCCACGACGGGGCGGTGGTAGAGGTCCCCGACGAGACGGACGTAGAGCGGCCTGTGCATCTCGTGTTCGTTTCCAGCGGCGCCTCACCGGACAGGGTGTCCTATCCGCGGGTGCTGGTGCTTGCGGGCCAGAGCAGCCGGCTTACGCTGGTCGACAGCTACGTGGGTCCGTCCGAGGGCCGCTACTTCACCAATGCCGTTGTGGAGATCGCAGCATCGGAGGGCTCGGAGGTCGAGCATTATCGCTATATTGGCGAAGGCACAAAGGCCTTCCACATCGGGGCCACGAGGACGAGGCTGGACGCCGCGGCCTCGTATACAAGCACAAGCGTTGCGACGGGCGCCCGAATCGCGCGAAACGACCTGAACGTGCTGATGGATGCTCCGGGAGCATCGTGCGTTCTGCGAGGGCTCTACTCCACGTCGGGCAACCAGCACATCGACAATCACATCGACATCGACCACGCCAAGCCGAGCTGCACGAGCGACCAGTACTTCAAAGGCATACTCGACGGGAGGTCGCGGGCTGTGTTCAGCGGCCGCGTGCTGGTCAGGAAGGACGCGCAGAATACGGAGGCGCACCAGTCGGACAAGAACCTGATCCTGTCCGAGGGCGCTAGGATCAATACGAAGCCGAGCCTGGAGATATATGCCGACGACATACAGGCCACACACGGAGCGACGGCAGGAGCGGTCGCCGATGACGCGCTGTTCTACATGCGGAGCCGAGGGATCGATGAGGACACGGCCCGGAGGCTTCTAGTTTCGGGGTTCGCGGCAGAAATCCTGGACACAATCCCGCTCGACGCACTGCGGGAGCACGCGGCCCTCGTATTCTCGGGCCAATCGACAGATGGACCGGGGTAGGGGACACAGACAATGATGTCGGACCTCGACGAGCTTTACCAAGAGCTGATCATGGACCACAACCGGAGGCCCAGGAACTTTCGGCGAGTCGAGGACCATGACAGGGAGGCGAATGGCTTCAACCCCTTTTGTGGAGACACCGTGACGCTGTACCTGAGGATGGACGGAGGGGACGTTGCCGAAGTCGGATTCCAGGGGTCAGGCTGTGCTATCTCAAGGGCTTCCGCCTCGATGATGACGGAGGCGGTCACGGGCAGGAGCGACGAGGAAGCCCGGCGGATATTCGACGCTTTCCACGAGATGCTCGTCGGGGCGCCTGACAACGACGAGGAGCCGCCGGAGGAGCTGGGCGACCTGGCGGTGCTGTCTGGCGTATCGGAGTTTCCGACCAGGGTGAAGTGCGCCACGCTGGCGTGGCATACGTTGAAGGCGGCTCTCGAAGGCCGCGGAGATACTGTCAAGACCGAGTAGGCGGCTCGGGGAGGCGACCGATGTATGTGCCGATGCAGGTCGACTACGGGGTGAGGGCGCTGGTGGAGCTGGCAGCACGCCGGGAGCAGGGTCTCGTGCGCGCTTCGGATATTGCAAAGAGGCAGGGCATCCCGGAGTCCTATCTCGCCCACGTCCTCCACTCGCTCCAGAGGCACGGCCTCACCACGGCCCAGCGCGGGCCCCAGGGAGGCCACAGCCTGGCTGTAGAGCCGGGTGCGATCACCATGGGCATGGTGATGCGGTACCTGGATGGGCCGCAGTCGCTCATGAGCTGCCTGGACGACGCGGGATGCTGCGACCACTCACCCGGCTGCGGGCAACGCAGCGTATGGCTCGACGTGGAGGAGGCCATATGGCGCGTTCTCGACTCCACGACGATAGCCGACCTCGTGGAGCGTGAAGCCGCAGCAAGCCGGATGCCGGCAGTGAGGAAGGGAGACGCAATTGGCGTTCGTTAGCGTAGGGAAGGCGTCTGAAGTACCGGAGGGCGCGGTCGAAATTCGAGACGCGGATGACAGGGAGATCGCCGTCTGCAGGGCCAACGGCAAATTGTACGCGTTCGAGAACCTGTGCACGCATGACGATGGGCCGCTCGACCAAGGAGAACTGGACGGCTTCGAGGTCGTGTGCCCGCGCCACCTTGCCCGCTTCGACGTCCGCAATGGACAAGTACGGAGAGGCCCCGCATTCCTGCCGATAGAGACGTTCCCCGCCCGGCTCAACGGCGACGAGATCGAAGTGGACCTATGAGCGCTATGACTACGAACAGCATCGACACGGAGAGGATCAGACAGGACTTTCCGGTCCTGCACCGCACCGTCTATGGGAAGCCGCTCGTCTACCTGGACAACGCCGCGACTTCACATAAGCCGAATAGCGTAATCCAGGCCCTCGTCGACTACTACGAGGGGTATAACTCGAACGTCCACAGGGGCGTGCACGCCCTTAGTATGGAGGCTACGGACAAGTTCGAGGAGGCGAGGTCGAAGGTCGCCCGCTTCATCAACGCCGAATCGCCGGACGAGATCATCTGGACCCGCAACGCCACCGAGGCCATAAACCTCGTCGCCAACTCGTGGCCCCAGGGCAACATTGGCCCCGGAGACGAGATCGTCGTTACCGAGATGGAGCACCACAGCAACCTGGTGCCGTGGCAGAAGGTGGCGGCCGACAGCGGCGCCAGGCTGAGATACCTGCCGATCGGGGACGACGGCGTTCTCGACCTGAGCGACGTGGACACGACCATAAACGAGCGGACGAAACTGCTCTCGGTCGTGCACAGTTCCAACTCCCTCGGCGCCATCAATCCTGTGAAGGACCTGGCGGCGAGGGCGAGAGCCGTCGGGGCGACGGTGATGGTGGATGGGGCGCAGAGCGTGCCCCACATGCCGGTCGACGTGCGAGACATCGACTGCGACTTCCTGGCGCTGTCAGGCCACAAGATGCTCGGCCCCACTGGGATTGGAGCGCTCTACGCGCGGAGAGAGGTCCTCGAGGGGATGGAGCCGTTCCTGCGGGGCGGCGAGATGGTCCTCGCGGTGACTATGGAGGATGCCACCTGGAACGAGCTGCCCATGAAGTTCGAGGCAGGGACGCCGAACATTGCCGACGCCATCGGGCTCGGGGCTGCGATCGACTACCTGGAGTCCGTTGGCATGGACAGGGTCAGGGAGCACGAGGTGCAGCTGACAAGCTACGCCCTCGACCGGTTCAGGGAGCTGGAGGAGATTGACATCTTCGGCCCCAAGGAACTGGACGCCCGTGGAGGCGTTGTCTCCTTCCACTGCTCTGACTTGCACCCTCATGACCTGGGCACGTTCCTGGACCGCCAGGGCATCGCGGTGAGGACCGGTCACCATTGCACCATGCCGGTGATGAGCCGGCTGGGTGTGCCCGCGACGGCGCGCGCCAGCTTCTACATCTACAACACCGAAGACGAGATCGACCACCTGGTCGATTCTCTCAAGGAGGCCATTCGCTACTTCGGTCATGGGCCCTAGCGACCTGGACGAACTGTACGACGTACGGATACTCGACCACGCGCGGGCCCCGCGTCACGCTGACAGGATTGATGCGCCTGACGCCGAAGGGGACGCGATCAATCCATTCTGCGGCGACGAGGCCCACATCCAGCTGACGCTCGATGAGGGCAGGGTGGCGGGCATAGGGGTCCAGTCGGTGGGCTGCTCGATCAACAGGGCGTCGGCCTCGATGCTCTCGAAGGCGGTGCTGGGGAAGTCTCGTGTGCAGGCCGTCGAGGTCGAAAGGCGCTTCCGCCGACTGATGGACGGCGACCCCCTTTCCGCTGAGGAGAGCGACTCCCTATCGGATCTGACGGCCCTCGAAACCGTCCGGGCCTTTCCCGTGCGCATCAAGTGCGCTCTGCTCGCTTGGACGGCCCTGGAAGAGGCACTGGAAGATGTCGGATAGGAAGTTTCGCATGACACGTGGAGTGGTCGAGCAGGCCCGGTGAAGCTGCAAAGCTGGCCTATAGTCGGCGGGCTGCTCTCGGGAGCGGCCGAAGAGGCTCCGACTCCCAGGATCGTAGTCGGGCTCGGCAATCCCGGCAGAGAGTATGCCTCCACTCGTCACAATGTGGGCCAGTGGTGCGTCGACCGGCTGGCGGACCTCCACTCGGTCGGCCGCTTCAGGCGGTCGCGCCTCGTGGAGGCTGCCGAAGGGACGATCGGAGGGCGCAGGGTCGTGCTGGCCAAGCCCCGGACCTACGTCAATGAGAGCGGACGGGCGATCACTTCGCTGATGGCAAAGTACAGGGCCACTCCGGGCGACCTCGTAATCGTCTACGACGAGATGGACCTGCCTGTCGGGAGCATCAGACTCCGGGCCCGCGGAGGCTCCGGCGGCCACAACGGCATGAGGTCGATAATCGATGCTGTGGGTACGCAGGAGTTTCCCAGGCTGCGGATCGGCGTGGGGCGTCCGGCCCGGAGCGGCGACGAGGTGGGCCACGTGCTGGGCGCCATCCCCCGCCAGGATAGCGCCAGTGTAAACGACGCCGTGTCGAGGGCTGCCGGGGCCATCGAGGCTGTACTCAGTGACGGCGTGGTGGAGGCGATGAACCGGTTCAACGTCAACCCGACGTCGTAGGGCTGAATCTCGACTCGGCTAGCGCGACATCCTTGTCCGGAACTGGGACCTTGGGTACTCCCGGCTACGAATATGTCCCCATCCAAGCCGTATCCGCTAGGGACTGCCCTTCGACATGCTCAGGGCGAACGTCCTGTCCCTACGACTCCCTGGTCCGAGAGTGACGAGGGGCTTTGACCTTAGGGAGCGTAGATCTCGGAGGTTGCCAGGATGGCTGAGTTGCGCCCCTCGCCGCCGGCAATCAGGACATCGCCGCTCTGCAACGGGGTGGCAGTGTGTCCCCTTCGTCCCGCGGCGAGCTTGCCCGCCGGGGACCAGTTCAGGGCATCGGGATCGAACAGCAGAGTGCTGGAGGTCCGGCCTCCCACGAGGAGCGCGCGACCCGTGGGCAATAGAGAACCCGTGGGTCCTATCCTCTTGCGTCTCAATTGCTGGGCCATCGTCCATACCCCGGACGCAGGGTCGTACACCTCGACAGAGTTCAGCCCGCCCTGTGGGCCGAAGCCCCCTGCCACGAGTACCCTCCCGTCTGCCAACACCGTGGTCGCGGCCTGGGTCACACGGGTGGAGAGGCTGCCTGTGGTCGTCCACGCCTCCGTAGCAGGGTCGTATATCTCAGCTGTGCCTCCGGCCCCTCCCATCAAGAGCACACCCCCGCCCTTCAGGGTGAAGGCCACGGGAAACGAACGCTCGTTGGCCATCGGCGCTGCGGCTTCCCAGGTGTCAGATGCGGGGTCGTACAACTCGACCGAAGCCAGTGCGCCCTCTCCCCCGTCCCCCCCGGCCACGATGACGCGCCCATCGGTCAGAAGCACGCCCGAGTGCCGCTGCCTCGGAGAAGTCATGTCTGCCGCCGGGCTCCAGCTTCCCGTACCGGGGTCGTAGATCTCGGACGAGGAGAGCACCTCGATGCTCCGCTTGCCGTCCTCGCCCGGGCTCCCGAGGAACTGGCCCCCCGATACGAGCACCCGCCCGTCCGCCAACCGGACTGCGAAGTGGTCGCCCCTCTCATGGGATAGAGCGCTTGTTTCGCTCCAGCGCCCGCCGTCGGGATCGTACAGCTCGGCGGAGTCGAGGAACAGCGTCTCACCGGCGCGGGCGTCTTCGCCCTCATCGACGATCTTGGTGCGGCCTCCGGCGACGAGCACCCGGCCGTCGCCAAGGAGAGTCGCCGAGTGAGTTGTCCGGCTTTGGTTCAGGTCGGCGGACTTGGTCCAGGAGCCGGACGAGCCCTGCGTCAGCCATCTGCCATGGCCGGAGTCGTACATCTCGACCCATCGCAGGACGCCGTCGTGCCCGCCTCCCCCGGCAATCATGACCCGGCCATCGGCAAGAGAGGTGGCGGAGTGAAGCTGGCGCGCCAGGTCCATGTCTCCGGCGGGGGAGAATCTCCCGGTCGCCGGGTCGAATATCTCCGCCGTCTCGGTTGGGAAGTCCTCAGAATCCGCTCCTCCGACAACCATGACCCTGCCGTCCGGCAAGAGGGAGGCCGAGTGTTTCCTGCGGGGAGTTTCCATCTCGCCGGCCGTCGTCCACGAGTTGGTGGTTGGGTCGTATATCTCGGCAGTGTCGACCAGCTTGTGGCCCCCCGTGATGAGGACCCGTCCGTCCTTCAGCAGCGTGGCCTCGTGGAAGGCCCGCCCGGTCTCGAGGTCCCCTGCGCTCGACCACTCCCCGGAGGCGGGGTCGTACACCTCGGCTGCCGTCAGCTCCGGGTCGCCTGTGAGTAGGTCGCCGCCGACTATCAGTATCCTGCCGTCGTTCAGCACCGTAGCCGTGTGGAATGCATGGGCCCTCGAAGTGGCCCCTGTGGACGACCATGCTTCCTCCACAGGGTCGTATATCTCGGCGGTCTTGACAGCCGAGGCCGCTACACCGCCGGTCAGCAGAACGCGTCCATCACCCAGCGGGGTTGCAGTGTGCCCGCCCCTGAGCGACAGGAGGTCCGGCCCGTCCGTCCAGGATCCGGATGCGGGGTCGAATATCTCCACCCTCTTCATCCGCCCGGCGCTGTCCTCGCCGCCCGCCACCAGCACCCGGCCATCGTCCAGCAGGGTCGCAGTATGGAGTGTCCTGGCGTGGCGCATGGCCCTTATGGGCGCCCACGCATCCGCCGCCGGGTCGTATATCTCCCCATGGGGCGATGCGCCGAATTCGTCGGAGCCTCCGACCACGAAGAGCCTTCCGTCCGGGAGCGTGGTAGTCGTGTGCCCCTGGCGGCTCGAGTTCATATGCCTCGCCGACGTCTCGACCTCGGCAGTTGGGGCGGGAGTCGCCTGCTCCGACTTTGCCGGGGCCGGTGTCTCGGCTGGAGGCGTCTCTTCAGATGTGCACGCGACCAGGGCCGCTGCGGCGAGACAAGCAGCGAGCAGAGCCCAGGCAGCCAGACGGCATACGGGATTGCGGGGGAAACCCACTCCGCGGAAAGCAGGCCCTGCTGTTAGCGTCCTGGACACTCTACGTTGACCCGCCAACAGCTACTGGGGGCTGGATGCCCATGTCCCTGAGACTGGGTTGAACATCTCCACCACGGAGACCCCGCCGCCGACTATAAGCACCCTGCCGTCCTGCAGCAGGGTGGCGGTATGGACAGCCCTCCTGGCTACCATCGTTCCCGCCGGGGTCCACAACCCGGTCGATGGGTCGTACACCTCGGTGGTGGCCATGTTGCCTTCCTCGTTGGAGCCGCCCACGACCAGGACCCGGCCGTCAGGCAGCACCGTGGCCGTGTGAAGCGACCGGCCGTCGTTCATGCCGGTCTCCATCTTCGACCAGGTGTCCTGGTTGGGATCGTACATCTCCACGGAGTAGGGACCCGCTCCCGCGCCAAATCCTCCGATCAGCAGGACTTTGCCGTCGTTTAGCAGGATGGAGGAGTGGGAGAATGTGCGGCGCCTGAGCCTGCCGGTGTAGGCCCACTCTTCCGTGTCGGGGTGGTACATCTCCGCGCGCGCCAGCGCCGCCCCTTGCTTTAGACCCCCGACCACGATCACCCTGCCGTCCGGCAGCACCAGCGCCGTATGGTCGCTGTGGGGCTCTAGCATGTTGTTGGTCAGCCACCCGCTGTCGTCGCTCGGGTCGTATATCTCGGCCAGGGCCAGGGGACCGGACTGGCCCACTCCGCCAAGGATCAGGATGCGGCCGTCGTTCAACTCGGTGGAGGTGTGTCCCCGCCGCCGGGCGGCCATACTCAGATAGGGAGACCAGAGCTCGGTCTCCGGGTCCCACACTTCTGCCGAAGCAAGAGGCTTGAGCTCCGGCCCGAGGCCGCCCGTTACGAGGACCCTGCCATCTCCCAGGAGTGTTGCGGCGTGGAATGCTCGCGAGCTCGACATGCTGGCGCCCGCACTCCAGACGCCGGTGCTGGGGTCGAAGACCTCGACCGTGTCGCGCGGCCAGACGTTCGAGTCGAAGCCCCCTGTCACGAGGACCCTGCCGTCCTGCAGCAGGGTTGCGGTGTGAGCGTCGCGGGCCTGCAGAGACGGCCTAATTTCCGTGTGGACCGGAGGACCCTGAGGTTCGGGGCCTTCTTCGGAGGACCCAATGAGCCCGCACGCGATCATGGCCGGCGCCAAGGCGGCCAGCATGACTGCCAGCGCCATTTTAGGCATGGGTGCGCCGACCCCTCGTGCCCGATGTCCTGTCGTATGCGCAGGCAGGCCTTTTCGGTGCAGCATTTCGTCCAGCCTACCCGATTCACAGTCTCTCTACAAGGAGGGCGGCGTGGTCGGGAGCCACGCGCTACTTATTCGGTTTGACAAAGCCGGAATGAAAGGAGGTGTGATTCTCAGGGGCCCAATGCCACTCCCGACGGCGCGGCCGTGAGGAGGGTGGGTTTGAAACCCGCCCCTACGGCCTACGATGAACACTGTGCGGCAGGCTTCCAGGCAGGCCGCCACCAGTATTGCGCCGGTGACGCGGCCAGACCGGCACGCTCCCGGCCGGCAGGTTGGGAGCGACCAATCTCCTCTGCTAGAATTACCCCTGCGGCCCGAAGCGGAGAGTAGCCTTGAGAATCACCACGGAAGAGGTCCGGCACATAGCCACCCTGGCGCGGGTTGGGATGACCGACGACGAGGTCGAGCGGATGCGCGACCAGATGTCGAATATCCTCGAGCAGTTCGATGTCCTGGCACAGGTCGATACGAAGGACGTGGAGCCTACAGGCCACTCAGCGGGTCTCCAGACGGTCATGCGCGACGACAGCGTGGAGCCTTCGGCTAACAGGGACGATGTGCTGTCCAACGCCCCGCGCCGGCAGGAAGACCTGATCCGGGTCAGGGCTGTTCTTGAGTAGTCCCAAACCCCTCACCGAGCTCGCACGCCTGACCATCCACGAAGCGGCAGAGCTGCTCGCGAGCGGCCGCGCTTCGTCCGTAGAGCTCACCCAGGCTGTACTCGACCGCATCGAGGCGGTGGACGACCGTACCGGGGCATTCGTTTCCGTAACGGGCGAGAGGGCCCAGGATCAGGCCAGGGCGGCAGATGAGCGCATTGCCTCCGGGGATGCGGCGCTCCTCACCGGCGTGCCCATGCAGCTGAAGGACAACATGTGCACGCGCGGCGTACGTACGACCTGCTCGTCGCGTATGCTTGAGGGCTTCGTGCCCACGTACGACGCGACGGTCGCCAGCCGCCTGTACGATGAAGGGGCGGTGCTCGTCGGTAAAGGGAACCTCGACGAGTTCGCGATGGGTTCGTCGACCGAGAACTCGGCCTTTTTCCCGACGCGCAATCCCTGGGACCTTGATCGGGTGCCTGGAGGGAGCAGCGGCGGTCCCGCCGCGGCCGTGTCGGCGGACGAGTGCATCTTCTCGCTGGGCTCGGACACGGGCGGCAGCATCCGCCAGCCCGCAGCACTGTGCGGCGTGGTCGGTCTCAAGCCTACGTACGGCCTCGTGAGCCGGTACGGTCTCATCGCCTTTGCCAGCTCGCTGGACCAGATAGGCCCAATCACCAAGGACGTGAGGGACGCCGCCATCGTGCTCAACGCGATAGCGGGACACGATCGCCGTGACTCTACCTCTATCGCCGTCGACACGCCGGACTATACGAGTGCCCTCACGGGCGACGTGAAGGGGCTGCGCGTGGGAGTGCCCGGCGAGTACTTCGTGGAAGGGATGGAGCCGGGCGTCGAGCAGGCTGTCCGCGACGCCATCCGCGTGTTCGGGGACCTGGGCGCAGTCGTGGAGGAGGTGTCGCTGCCTCACACGCCGTACGCACTGGCCGTCTACTACATCATCGCTCCGTCCGAGGCGTCCGCGAATCTCGCGCGCTACGACGGCGTCAAGTATGGCTTCTCGCCCCAGGACGCCGAGAGCATGTGGGACGCGCTGCAGAAGACACGTCAGCACGGCTTCGGGCCGGAAGTGAAGCGCCGGATCATGCTTGGGACCTACGCGCTGTCCGCGGGGTATTACGACGCCTACTACCTGAAGGCCCAGCAGGTGAGGACGCTGATAAGGCAGGAGCTGGACGAAGCCTTCAAGACGCTGGACGTGATAGTCGCGCCTACGTCGCCGTCCGTTGCCTTCAAACAAGGCGAGAAGATGGACGATCCAGTCCAGATGTACCTAAACGACGTGTTCACCCAGCCTGCCAACATCGCCGGGATCCCGGCCATGTCGGTGCCGGGCGGGATGTCCGACGGTCTGCCGGTGGGACTGCAGCTGATGGGGCCGTATCTAGGGGAGGCGACGCTGCTGCGGGCGGCCCATGCCTATGAGCAGGCCACGGAGTGGCACAAGCTCAGACCTGAGCTCTAGCGCTCGACCCCGCCGGGGGCGAGCGGCAAGCCGTGCTAGAAGGCGTCGGGGGCCGCGGCGATCTCGTGGAGCTGATCGTGGGTGTATGAGCCCAGGCTCCTGAAGTCGAGCTCGGTGTAGTTCTTGACCCAACGCAGGGCGATCTTGCAGGCCTTGTGGTAGCGCTCCGTTGCCGCGGCCAGCGCCCTTTGCCCCGACTCGTCCAGCTCTCCCGCCTCCTCGGTCATCAGCCTGACGATGTCGTCTCGCTCCTCCTGGAGGACCCGCTTGACGAGGGGGAAGTCGTGCGCCTCCCCTGTCTCCGAGTCCCTGGCGCTGTGTATGAGCCGCTGGGCGATCTGTGCGACCGACATCCGGCCCGTGGCTAGGTCCTCCATCAGGGGTCCGTGCGTTCCCGGCTGTCCGGCCAGGCTGTCGATGCCCTTCGCGCCCCGTCCGTTGAGCCAGCCTTCCAGGTACTCGATAACCATGCGCGCGTTGCGGCGGGTCCCACCTATCGTGACGGGGCCTTCGGGGACCTCGATCCGGATGGGGTAGTTGTCGGGATCGGCCATCTCAGGAGTCGGCTTCCAGCCGGCCGCCTGTACTTCCTTGAATGGGTCAGCAGCCGTCTTCATGTGGAAGATGTGGGCGACCCATCCCCTGAAGAAGCCCTGCTGCGCCTCCCACTCTTTGTCGGCCGTGATGGTGGCTGCGGCGGCCTCGTTCACTGCCGGGTCCCTGCTGGGCAGGGCGGTGGCCATGCCGCCTATGGGGGCCGCGCCGTGCTTGAGGCACGTGGCGACGAGCCGCCTGAATATGTTGGCTATGAAGTGGGTCGTCTTGATGTCTACGCCGAATCTGTCCGGCCACACTGAGTTGGGGTCGGCCATGACGTACTCGAAGATGCTGGCCTTGAAGTCCCATCGGGCCGCGTTCAGCCCGCCTGCGTAGGGCCCGAGGGCGTAGAGGGTCTCTTCCATCTGGTAGGCGATGGGCAGGGACTCCACCAGGGGAATCGCCCTGATCACTGCCTCGTCCGGCAGGTCGAGGTGCTTGACCGAGAAGTCGAAGAAGTCGCGCCAGAGAGCGGCCTCCTCGGCCGACTCCATTTTCGGGAGGTAGAAATACAGGCCTTGGCCGCGCTCGATCTGTGCCCTGCCGGCGTGGTACATGGTCAGGCCCATGCCCAGGATGGCCGCGGGCACAGGGGCGCCATCTATGCTGACCGACTGCTCGTCGAGGTGGAGGCCGCGCTCCCTGTGCATGAAGAATGGAATCTCGCCGTCCTTGATTGAATAGTGGCGCCCGGTGGACGTGTTGGTGAACTCCAGGCTGCGCTCGACCGCCGCAAGACGGTTCCGCGCCGCCGTCACAGTGTCTATGAAGCGGTGCCCAGCCGCGTCCTCGTCGTCGTCCAGGTCGCCCTCAGCGCGCGTGCCGTCCGGCCCGGGATTGAGGGCGTTGATGAACATGCTGGTGACATGAGCAGGGCCGGTTATCTCGATACCGCGCCTCTTCAGGTCTTCGGGAAGCGGGGGCACCTGCCAGTCGAGGGTTGTCGCGTCGGAGGGAGGCAGATGTCCCGGGAGGACGCCGTCCTTCAGTGCCCTCTCCAGCACGACGGCCCTCTTTGCCCGCAGCTCGTGTACGCGAGCGGTGAACCTGTCGTGGAGGGCCAGGAGGTACTCCTGAAATCCTGGGGTGAACAGGTCGTCCACACCTTCGACTTCTGCGACGCTCAATCTCTGGGTGACGACCATTCCATCCTCCGTGGTGCGTACAAATAGGCCAACATAGTACCACGCAAAGATTCCCGGAAGCCTGCCCTTGAGGAGTACACACGGCATGAGTACGCGGCCGGGAACCTGTGCTAGGATGGTGAGGCGTAGGCTGACGGGAGCGGCACCAACAGGAGAATACCCATGGTCGTAGAGGTCCGCAGGCACAGCTTCACCGTGGATGAGTTCGCGAAGATGGGCGAGGCTGGCATCTTCACCGAGGACGATAGGGTAGAGCTCATCGATGGGGAGATACGGGAAATGGCGCCGATTGGGTCACTGCATGCCGGAATCGTTGACCGCCTGACCGTGATGCTCGTCGAACTCTTGGGACGCTCGGCCATCGTTCGAGTCCAGAACCCGGTTCAACTCGATCTGAACAACGAACCCCAGCCAGACATCTCCGTCCTGGCCCCGCGCGACGACTACTACACGGCTGGGCACCCCAAACCGGGAGACACGCTACAGGTAATCGAGGTTGCCGACTCCTCCATAGCCTACGATCTTCACGAAAAGGCGCCGCTGTATGCCCGGTCGATGGTCCCCGAGGTATGGGTCGTCGATCTGGTGGCCGAGGTAGTCAGGGTGTTTACGCAGCCGGGGCCGTCGGGCTACGGGGAAGAGCGCGTGGCCGCCCGGGGCGAGACGATCGTGTCCACAAGCGTAGATGGGCTGCGCATCGAAGTGGACGAGATCTTCGGGCCGATGGCATAGGTCGTTCACCTAAACGTGTGGAGGGGTGCCCGCACTCCTTCGACACACCTAGCCGACGCCTACCCTGTGCTATACTCTCCGAGGCCCTTCGCGGGCCGGATTCCCGATTAGGAGCGACTTAGGATGCCTGTGTGCGCGGTGCTGGGCGGCCAGTGGGGTGACGAAGGCAAGGGGAAGATCGTAGATGTCCTTGCCGAGAAGGCCCACGTGACCGCGCGCTTTTCCGGCGGCAATAACGCCGGACACACCGTGATGAACCCGGGGGGGACCTTCAAGCTGCACCTGGTGCCCTCCGGCATCTTTTGGCCCGACGGCATTTCAGTGATAGGCAACGGCGTCGTGGTCGATCCCGACGCACTGCTCGAGGAGATCGAGGGACTGCGCCAACGGGGCATAGATCTCGAAGGACGTCTGCTTGTAAGCGACCGGTGCCATCTGGTGATGCCGTACCACGTGAAGCTGGACGAGCTGGCCGAGGCTGCCAGAGGCGACCAGGCGATAGGCACGACGGGCAAGGGCATTGGGCCGGCGTATACGGACAAGGCAGCCCGCATAGGGATCAGGGTGGCGGACCTGTTCGACCTGGAAGCCCTCTACCCCAGGCTGGAGCGGGTGATGGGGCACCACAACGCCATCATCGAGAAGGTATACGAGGCTGAGCCCCTGTCCCTCGCGGAGGTGTTCGAGGGGTGCAAGGAGTCGGCGCGCGAGATGCGGCCGTTCGTCGGAGCGGTCGAGCACGTGGTATACGACGCGGTCAACGCCGGCCAGACCGTGCTCCTCGAGGGCGCACAGGGAGCGATGCTGGACCTGGACCATGGGACGTACCCCTACGTTACGTCTTCGCATCCGACGATCGGGGGTGCGTCGACGGGACTGGGCCTCCTGCCAAGGGACTTCAACTCTATCCTGGGCGTGTTCAAGGCATACAGCACGCGCGTCGGAAGCGGCCCGTTCCTGACGGAATTACTGGACGAGACGGGCGACCGGATCAGGAACCTGGCGGGCGAGTTCGGCACGACGACGGGCAGGCCGCGGCGAGTCGGGTGGTTCGACTCGGTCGTCGCCAGGTATAGCGCCCGCGTAAACGGCTACACATCGCTCGTGCTGACAAGGCTGGACGTGCTGGACAACCTGGACAACATCAGGATATGCGTTGCCTACGAGCTGGACGGCAAGCGCGTCGAGGATTTCCCCGGCAGCGCGGCCGTGCTGGAGCGCTGCACGCCGATCTACGAGGACTTCCCGGGCTGGGACGGCGAGACTTCGGGCGCGACGAACATCGACGACCTGCCGGATGGGGCTCGCAAGTACGTGCACAGGCTAGAGGAGCTGACCAGCTTGCCCATCGATATCATCTCGACCGGGCCGTACCGTCACGAGACGATTCCTGTGCGCCCAGTCATCTAGCAAGCGGCTGTTGTTCCGAAGGAAGTTCTTTTGGATACCCTTCCTGGTGGCACTTGTGCCGTCTCTGATTGCGCTCTTTCTGGTGGTAGTCTCTCTCCTGGGTCTTGCGTACCAATACCGATTGTTTATGGCCATTACTATTGGCGTGTTGCTCCTGGCGGCATATGCAGTTCATTTGCTAAGGCGGTATGTCATTAAGCCCTGGACTCCTCGGGGTTCCTGGTCTGCCGATGAACGGAGAGGTGGCAAACATGGCGCACCATGAGTGTGCAGTTGAGGTGGTCGCCGGCCCATTGCCACCAAGCTGAATCTCGTAGTTTGCGCTGTCTTGCGCCATCCTGCCATCTGCTGAGTTGATGGAGGAGCGAATGGCCCGGGTACGCCTGATACATTGGAACGAGGCAGAGGCGGCTGAGCGTGGCGAGCGCCTGCGGACAGCAGGATACGAGGTGGAGCACCGGGTGCCGTCACCTCCGAGCCTGAGGAAGCTGTCGGGCCGCGAAGTTGACGCCTTCGCGATCGATCTCAGCCGGATGCCGTCACAGGGACGCGATCTGGCTGTCCTGCTTCGACAGCGTGAGGCGACGCGCAGGGTCCCCATCGTGTTCGTAGGCGGCGAGACCGAGAAGGTCGAGCGTACGCGCCAGGTCATCCCCGACGCCGTCTACACGTCATGGGATGAGATCGAAGGGGACCTGGAGGCGGCCATCGCGGCGCCGCCCGCGGCCCCAGCCGTGCCGGACTCGGCCTTTGCAGGGTATTCTGGGACGCCGCTCTTCAAGAAGCTGGGGATCAAGCCAGGCACGGCGGTCGCATTGGTAGACGCTCCCGAAGACTTCAGGCACACACTTGGCACTCTGCCGGACGGCGCCTCGCTGGGCGTAGTCGGTCCAGACGAGGGCGATTTGGTTATCTGGTTCACCATGTCGCTGGGGGACCTGGAAGGCGGCGTCGGTAACATGGCTATGTCGCTGGGCCCTAAGGCGTCGATGTGGGTTGCGTGGCCCAAGAAGGCGTCGGGCGTCGAGACGGACGTGACCCAGGGCGACGTGAGGGCGTTGGGGCTGGCAGCGGGCCTCGTCGACTACAAGATCTGCGCCATCGACAAGACGTGGTCAGGCCTTCTCTTTACTCACAGAAAGAGATAGGGTGGCTGCACCATCTAGCGCAGGTGTCTTGCCAGAATTGAGGTCAAAGCGGCACCTCAAGAAGAGTGTTTCGGCAGGCCCAGCACAGACGGGCCTTCAAGGGACTGCTCCACATCATGGTCGCGTTGGTGAGCACCGGCCTTCGAGAGGCTCAGGCCGAACGCACTCTCAAGTAGATGCGCGGCAAGTTACTGACTACCCCGGCACGGCCCATGCGCGGGCATAGCGCTGCTCAGTACGAACAGGGCTGTACGAGTCGTTAGGCCTCGACAGGCAGGTCGATGTCGTACTGGTCCATCACCGGGTCGAACTTGGCCCTGAAGTCGTCGTCGGCCTCCACCATGGGGAGACGCGGCTTTCCCGCGTCGAACCCTGCCCGGTTGACCGCGTACTTGATGGGGATGGGGTTCGTGACCCAGAAAAGGGCCTTGAATATGGGCAGCAGCCTGCGGTGCTCGGCCGCAGCGCTCTCGAGGTTGCCTTCCAGGACCATGCCTATCAGGGCCTTCACCTGGTTTCCTATGATGTTTGAAGCGACGCTGACGACTCCGAATCCGCCCACGCAGACTATGGAGAAGGTCTCGTCGTCGTTGCCCGACCAGACCCTGAATCCCGGGGGCGCGCCGTCCACGATCCGGGTGATCTGGACGGGATCGCTGGACGCTTCCTTGACACCGACGATGTTATCGATTTCGGCCAGCCGCAGGGTCGTGTCCTCCGTCATGTTCAGGGAGGTACGCCCGGGGACGTTGTAGAGCAGGCCGGGCAGGGGCACCGCCTCGGCGATCGCCTTGAAGTGCTGGTACAGGCCCTCCTGGGGAGGCTTGTTGTACGCGGGCACTGTGAGCAGCAGGGCGTCAACGCCGACCTTCTCGGCTTCCTTCGACAACTCGATGGAGTTGCGATGGTTGTTGTCCGTGGTGCCGGCTACGACGGAGGCGCTCCTGCCGACCTCCTCCTTGACTTCGGCGAAGAGCCTGATCTTTTCGTCGTCGGACATGGAGGGCGATTCGCCCGTGGTCCCACCGATGACCAGGCCGTCCGAGCCCGAGTTCACCAGCGCGCGTGCGAGCTTCCGGGCCTGGGAGTAGTCCAGCTCACCCTCCTCATCGAACGGCGTGACCATAGCTGTCAGTACCCTTCCAATCTCTACCATGGCTGGCTCCTCTCCTTCTCCCGAATCACTCGGGTACATATTCGCGATCGAATCACGCTTCCTTCGGCCCGACGGATAAGGCGAGTCTGAAACCTACCCCTACGGTTTGATGGTCGCAGTTGAGCGCGGCTCTTCGATAGAACGGGTGGCTGCAGGCTGCAGGAGGTCTTTGCGCATGACCTCCTCGGCTATCTGGACGGCGTTGAGCGCGGCGCCCTTCCTCAGGTTGTCCGACACGAGCCACATGGCTATGCCGTTGGGGTGCGAGACGTCCTGGCGTATTCGTCCGACGTAGACGGGATCGCAACCCTCTCCGTCGATGGGCATAGGGTATATGGCTGACTCCGGATCGTCGACGACCTCTACGCCGGGTGCGTCCGAGAGTATCTCCCGTACCTCCGCGGAGGTCATGGGATGTTCGAACTCAACGTGCACGGCCTCGCTGTGCGACACCATTACAGGAACGCGGGCGCAGGTAGCCGACACCGGCAGGTCCGGCCTGTGCATGATCTTCCTGGTCTCCTCCACCATTTTCATTTCTTCGGTGGTGTACCCGTTCTCAAGGAACGTTTCGACCTGCGGGAGCACATTGAAGGCTATCTGGTGGGGGTATTCTGACGGTTGGGCGGAGCCGCCATCCAGGACCGCGCCCGACTGCAGCCGTAGCTCCTCCATCGCGGCGGCCCCGGTGCCGGAGACGGACTGGTAGGTGTCGACTATGGCCCTGGTAACCGTGTTCGCGTCGTCGAGGGGCTTGAGGGCCATTACGAACTGGGTGGTGGAGCAATTTGGCGTGGCCACGATGCCCTTGTGGTCCGCCAGGTCTTCGCCGTTGACTTCGGGCACCACGAGGGGGACTTCCGGGTCCATCCTGAAAGCGGAGCTTTTGTCCACTACGAATGCACCCTGTTCTACGGCCAGCGGCGCGACTTCGCGGCTGATGCCGCTGCCAGCGGCGATGAAGACCAGATCGACTTCGGAGAGAAGCTCCGGGGTGACCATCTCCACAATCACGTCGCGTCCCTGGAAGGTGAGCTTCCTGCCCCGGGAACGTTCGGAGGCGCACAGGCGTATCTGGTCGACGGGGAGGCCCCGCTCTTCGATGACCCGCAGGAGCACGCCTCCAACGGCTCCCGTTGCGCCGACAACAGCGACCCGCAAGCCGTTCAAGGGGCTGCTCCTCTATGGGGATGGGGGACTGGATGCCTCATAGCATGTCGAGTCCAGGCTACGCGCTCGAACGATGTCAGGTCTACAGGCCCAGTAGCTTGTCCAGACCGATTGTGAGGCCGGATCGGCTTCCCACCTCCCGGATTGCCAGGAGGACTCCCGGCATGAAGCTCTCGCGGCTGACCGAGTCGTGGCGCAGGGTGAGGGTCTGTCCCAGCGCCCCGAATACGAGCTCGTGATGGGCGACGCGACCGGGCATCCTTGCCGAATGGATGGTAACCCCGTCCAGCGTTCCACCGCGAGTGCCGGCGACGATCTCCTTCTCGGCTTCGGGTGCCTCGAAGTCTGTGCCCTTGCCCTCGGCGGCCGCCTGGGCGATTGCAATGGCAGTGCCGGATGGAGCGTCGATCTTGTTCTCGTGGTGCATCTCGGTCAGGTCGGCATAATCGAAGTGGGGCGCGGCGACCCTGGCGAGATGGGTCATCACAACCGCGCCCATTGCGAAGTTGGGGGCGATGATGATGCCTACCCCGTGCTCATCGGCAAGCCCGGCGGCCTCTTCGAGGGTGTCATCCTGGATTCCCGTGGAGCCGACGACGACGCTTACTTTGCGAGGGGCCGCTTCCCGGATCACGCCGGAGGCGCCTTCGGCGTTGGTGAAGTCCACCACCACGTCTACTCCCTCCAGGACATCGGATAGGGACGACGAGAGTGGCACAGACACGGCTCCGTCGGGCGTCGACACGGTGGCGTCTTTAGCAGCGTGGTCCACACCGCCCAAGGCGCGCATGTCATGCTCCCCGGATACTGCTGACAGCACCTGCTGCCCCATCTTTCCGAGGGCGCCGTTTACGACAACATTGATGGGAGCCATGGCCTACCTCCCTCCGTCGCCGAATCTCCGACCGGACCTGGGGCCTCCCTGTCCTCCGGGCCTGCGGCCTCCGCGGGGTCTCTGGCCCGAGCGTCCCCCGTCGCGACCGTCTCGCCGTGACCTGCCGTCTCCGCCGAACCCGCGGCCGCCCGGCCGATCGCCGGAGCCCTCGCGTTCGCGCGGGCGTGCTTCCCCGCCGTCAAGCAGGGATCGGCGTGAGAGCGATATGCGCCCGGATGGGTCTACGCCGATTACCTCGACGGTGACCTCGTCGCCCTCCCTGACCACGTCTTCGACCGTGGGAACGTGCTCGTTCGCCAGCTCGCTGATGTGCACCATGCCGTCGACGCCGGGCAGGATCTGCACGAACGCGCCGAAGTTCATTACCCTGACGACCTTACCTGTGTAGATGTCGCCGACCTTGGCCTCTTTGGTGAGGCCTTCGATGATCTCTATGGCCTTCTTGGTTGCCGACTCGTCGGGGGAGCCTATTACCACGGTCCCATCGTCCTGGACGTCGACCGTGGCCTTCGTCTCGTCGACGATGCTGCGGATCGTCTTTCCGCCTGGGCCTATGACGGCGCCAATCTTGTCGACGGGGATCTGTATCTTGATCATCCGCGGCGCGTACGGGCTCATCTCTTCCCGCGGCTCCGCGATCGTCTCTCCGATGCGGTCTAGTATCTCCATTCGCGCCTTGCGGGCCTGCTCCAGGGTGGTCTCGATCACCTCGGGGCTGATGTTCTGGACCTTGATGTCGAGCTGGATGGCGGTTATTCCCTCTGTGGTCCCGGCGACCTTGAAGTCCATGTCGCCGAAGTGATCCTCCATCCCCTGGATGTCTGTAAGGGTGGCGAACTCGCCGTTGTCACCCGTAACCAGGCCTATGGAGATACCGGCGACCGGCCTCTTGATAGGCACTCCGGCGTCCATGAGGGCCAGAGTGGCCGCGCACGCGCTTCCCATGGAGGTGCTGCCGTTGGAGCCGAGCACCTCCGCGACGATCCTGATGGCGTACGGGAACTCCTCCTCGTCCGGCAGCACGGGCAGAAGGGCGCGTTCGGCGAGGGCCCCGTGGCCGATCTCTCGCCTGCCGGTGAAGCCGATGCGTCCCGTCTCGCCCGTGCTGAATGGCGGGAAGTTGTAGTGAAGCATGAACCGCTTCTTATCCTGCGGGCTCAGCGTGTCCAGCTTCTGTGAATCGCTGGTTGCTCCGAGGGTGGTGACGCCCAGTACCTGCGTCTCGCCGCGTCTGAACAGACCGCTGCCGTGAGTCCTGGGCAGGATGCTGGTTTCGCACTCGATTTCCCGGAGCTCCCTAGTGCCCCGGCCGTCTGGCCTCGTGCCTGCGGAGAGTATCCTCGCCCTGAACTCAGATTCGAGGAGTGCCTCGAAGGCCTCTGCGACGTCGGAGGACTCCCAGGAGTCCGCGAGCCTGCTCATGACATCCGACTTGACCGAGCTGATCCGGGCAGCCTGGTCGGCCTTGCCGTCGCTCTCCGAGAAGGCGCGCTTGAGTCCGTCTCCAACCGCTGCGTCCACCTGCTCGGACAAGCTCTCAGGTATGGCGGAGGTCTCGAAGTCCGCTATCTTCGGGCGCCCAACGGCTTCGGCCATTTCGATCTGCATGGCGATCATATCCTGGTTGGCCGACTGCCCCAGTTGTATGGCCTCCAGCATGAGGTCGTCCGAGATCTCGCTGGCGCCCGCCTCCATCATGAGTACTCCCTCGCCGGTGCCTGCCACGACGAGGTCGAGCCTGCTGCGCTCCAGCTCACCGTAAGTGGGGTTGAGGATGAAGTCGCCGTCGACGTGGCCCACCCTGGTGGCCCCGATGGGTCCGCCGAATGGGATGTCTGAAATGGTGAGTGCAGCCGAGGCGCCGTTTATCACAAGGATGTCGAGAGGGTTCTCCTGGTCTGCCGAGAGGGCCGTCGCCACTATCTGCACGTCGTTGCGGAATCCCTTCGGGAAGAGCGGCCGCAGTGGCCTGTCGGTGAGCCGGTTCGTCAGTATCGCGTCGGTGCTGGGCCGGCCCTCCCTCCTGGGAAAGCCGCCGGGAATGCGGCCCCTGGCGTAGAGCCTCTCCTCGAAGTCCACGGTCAATGGGAAGAAGTCAAGGCCCTCCCTGGGCTTGTCCATAGTTGCTGTGACCAGGACCATAGAGTCGCCGCGGCGAACCACGACGGCTCCGTTTGCCTGAAGGGCAAGTTTCCCCGTCTCGATCTGAACGTCAGCTTGTCCAATGCGTCGCTGAAAAGAAGAATTCATAGGAAAATCTGTCTCCTGGAGGGGAAGCAAACAACAAGAAGAAAGTCCCGACGTTGCGGGACTATCTTCGAAGTCCGAGCTTACCGATTAGGGTCCGATAACGACCCACATCTTCGCGGTTGAGGTATTGCAGGAGGCGTCTTCGCCTCCCTACAAGCCGCAGGAGGCCTCGGCGGGTTGACTCGTCGTGCTTGTGGACTCTGAGGTGTTCCGTCAACCCGTTGATGCGGGTGGTCAGCAGGGCGACCTGGACCTCGGTGGAGCCTGTGTCGTCGCTGCTGGCTTGGTATTCCTGGATTATCGGTTCTTTTTCAGTCGTGCTGAGCCCCAATGCTCTGTTTGTTTCTCTCTCTCTTTTGTGTTGGCGGCATTATAGCACACAGGTTTGAAACCCTACAACGAAACCGGTGTGCTCTTACGTCCACGCCTCGCCTGAGGCTGGTGGACACGGCCTGGCAGAAGTATCAAATGTCCTTAGGAAGGGAGAAAGTGATGTCCTCCTCGACGCTGGTGAGAGTGATCACCTCTTCCGGAGCGAGGGCGTCGATCACTCTCTCTACAAGCCACTCCGGAGTGGACGCGCCGGAAGTAACGCCAATATTGTCGACGTCTTCGAGCCAGTTTGGGTCGATCTCGTCAGGGCCGTCGATGAGATGCGCCTCCACGCCGTTGGCTTCGGCAACCTCCCGCAATCTGTTGCAGTTCGAGCTCTTGCGGGACCCGATCACCAGTATGAGCTGGACCTTCCGGCACATCTCCTTTACGGACGCCTGGCGGTTAGTAGTCGCGTAGCAGAGATCGTTGCGCACGATGACATTGTTGAAGCGGTCCTGTATCCCCTCGACAGCCCTCTGGGTGTCGTCGACGGACAGGGTGGTCTGGGAGAGCACTGTCACGGGGGTCTCGTCGTCCCAGTCCGGCAGGTCCATCTCCCCCCTGTCGTCGACTAGGTGCATCGGCTGCTGTCCCATCGAGCCGATGACCTCCTGGTGACCCTCGTGCCCTATGAGCATCAGCTTCCGGCCGTCCCTGGCGTACTTGTGGGCTTCATTGTGGACCTTCGTTACCAGCGGGCACGTCGCGTCGATGACCTTGAGGTCCCGCTCCTCGGCCTTGCGAAAGTCTTCGGGTGGCGACCCATGGGCAGAAAAGACTACGGTCGAGCCCTCAGGGACCTCGTCCACGTTGTCGACGGTCATAGCCCCCTTGAGCGCGAGCGCATTGACGACATGAGAATTGTGGACGATCTCGTGCTTGACGTAGATGGGAGGGCCATACTTTTCGAGGGCTATGTCGACCACGTCGATGGCCCTGACAACGCCGGCGCAGTACCCCCGCGGTGCACCCAGGTATACCTTCATTTCGGCTTCGGCGACCTCCGTAGCGGGTCCATTACCTTCCTGACTATAGCACACGCAGGCGTGCAGGGATGGGACTGCTTGTGTTCCGGCGTGGCTTTGCTATGCGGTCGTTTCGGCCCGCGCTATACTGTGACAGACCACAGGAGGCAGTGAGGAATGAAGCTAGCGAAGCGCATGAGCCGCCTCGGCACAGAGACGGCGTTCGAGGTCCTGCTGAAGGCCAGGAGGCTCGAAGCCGAGGGCGCGGACATCATACACCTGGAGATCGGCGAGCCCGACTTCGAGACGCCCAGCAACATAGTCGATGCAGGCGTGAATGCGCTCAACAACGGGTTCACTCACTACGGCCCGTCTCCGGGCATGCAGGACCTTCGGGACCGGATAGCCCAGGAGATGGTGGATACCAGGGGTATCTCAGTGACCGGGGAAAACGTAATCGTCACGCCCGGCGGCAAGCCAATCATGTTCTTCGCGATCCTTGCCCTAGTGGATGAGGGCGACGAGGTGCTGTACCCGAACCCGGGGTTCCCGATCTACGAGTCCATGATCGATTTCGTGGGCGGCGTACCGGTACCAATGAAGCTGCTGGCCGAGCGCGACTTCAGGATAGACCTGGACGAGGTGGCGGGACAATTCACGCCACGCACGAAGCTGATGATCGTCAACTCGCCGAACAACCCGTGCGGGAGCATCATCGAGAGGGATGACCTGGAGGTGCTGGCGGCCATGGCCCGCGAGCATGACGTCATGGTGCTTTCCGATGAGATATACAGCCGCTTCCTATATGAGGGCGAGCACCACAGCATCACCCAGTTCGAGGGTATGCGCGACCGCACCATCATCCTCGACGGCTTCTCGAAGACATACGCGATGACCGGCTGGCGCATCGGATTCGGCGTCATGCCGGTGGAATTGGTGGAGCCGATTTCCCGGCTCGGCACCAACAGCGTGTCCTGCACGGCCTCTTTCACCCAAATGGCGGCTGTAGAAGCCCTGGACGGGCCCCAGGACGAAGCCTATCGCATCGTCGAAGAGTTCAAGAAGCGGCGGGCGATCATTGTGGACGGGCTCAATGAGATACCCGGCATCAGGTGCCCGATGCCGAAGGGGGCCTTCTACACCTTCCCCAGCGTAGAAGGTACCGGCATGACGAGCCGCGAGTTCGCGGACGGCCTGCTAGAGGAGGGCGGGGTCGCCTGTCTTGCGGGAGAGTCCTTCGGGAAGTATGGGAAGGGCTGCGTCCGATTCTCGTTCGCAAACTCAGCAGAGAACCTGGAACGGGCACTGGAGCGGATCGACAGGTTCGTCAAGAGCAGACTGTAGCCCCAGTCCCACGGCCGAGTCCCCTCACTTGCATGTCCTCATCGCGCAGCCGTTCTGTGTCCAGGTTATGACTGGGTCTAGATTGTCGTCAAAAAAGTATTGACAACAGTTCTTAGACTAGTATAAGAATAGTGCCGTGCTTTGGGGGTAAGCTTCATGGCGGTGCATGCCTAGCCGGAGTTTCAGCGCGGTTAAGTAGCCAAGCTGGGCTCCGGACCCTCCCGAATCAGTCTGCGCTGGGGTTGCGCAGGCCGGGTGGGGACTGGCATACCGTCGTTTCTGCTTTCCCCGTGTGGAGCTACTACCGGATGGGGGGAGGCTATGGTTACGACGGCGGTATTCGATGAAGCGGAATGGCCGGTAAGGTCAGTCACGGAGGTACTACCCTCCAGGCCTAGCCGGTGTGCGAGATGCGGGTCGCGAATGTTCATGGGACGGGACGAGCCGGAGTGCGTAACCTGCGGGTACGCGGACTACACGTACAGCAGGGACATGGCGCCGCGATGGGCCAGGAATAGCATCCTCAGCTCTGCGACGCGCCTGGTAGCGAGGTATGTGGGAGCAAGCGAGCGGCTGGCTCACACGGTCGTCCACATGACGCTCGTGCGCAAGGGCACGAGGGCGATCTACGACGTGACGTGCCCCTTCTGCCAGGGCTCGATGGAGGAGTCGTCCCTGTCCGGCAAGCGGGCCGAGCCTCAGGAGCAGAGGTTCAAGTGCAGCGACGGGCACCGCGTGTCCATCATGCCCGGCAGAAACGGAATGCCGGTCTGGGCATAGGGAAGGCCCCGAGCTTAGCAGGGCGTTCCGCTCCAGGGCCAGACCTGGCCTAGGGGCGGCGCCCTTGCTGGAGGCAGGCAGTTCCACGAAGGGTTCGACTAGAGCGCTCTTCACGTTTTGCGCTTCCTGATCCATGACGAGGATACTGGACAGGAGGGCAGAGGATGAGAGCGAAATCCTCATAGTGTGTGATTTCTCTCCGCCTAGAGGAGGAGAGGCTGAATTGATGGCGCCGGCCTTGAGGCTCGGCGCCGATTTCGTTTCTGTGGCATACAACCCCGGCAGGTCCGTCAGAGTAGCCTCCGTCCTGGGGGCACTGTGGGTACAGCAGACTACCCCGTCGGATGCCGTGTTCACCGTGGGAACGCGGGACATGAACAAGGTTGCCCTTCAGAGCCTCCTGCTTGGCGCCACGCTCCATGGACTGGAGAACGTCGTGGTGGTGAAAGGAGACCCCTTCACCGAGCGGGAGTTGAGTGTGACGAAGCCTGTCGATGACTTCACACCGACCGGCCTGATCGCGTCGATAGCGGGACTCAACGCCGGGGTAGACTTCCGGGGGCGCAGCCTCCGAGCATCGACGGATCTGTGCGTTGGCGCGGCCATCGATCTGGGGAACGACTTCGACAGGGAGCTAAGGCTGACGAGGCGCAAAATCGAGGCCGGCGCCCAATTCTTCCTGCTGCAGCCCCTCTTCGACCCCCTGCGCGTCGTCCAGATGCAGGACGAGTATCAGAAGAGGTACAACGAGGCGCTGACGCAACCCCTATTTTGCGGTGTCCAGGTGATGGCTCCGGGTAACGTGACCTTTGGAGAGGTGCCTGACTGGGTGACCCGCGACCTCGACAGAGGAAGGCCCGGGGCTGACATAGCCATCGAGGTGCTTCAGGGGTTCGTGGAACATGGACTCAGGTCGATATACCTGGTCCCTCCTATCCTGCGCGGGGGAAGACGGGACTACGAAGCGGCCCGGCGAGTTATCCAGACAGTGAAGGGCTGAGGACAGGGACTGCAGCGGCGGCCGCATGCTGCTCGTCGGCGTGGTAGGAGCTGCGCACCAGCGGTCCCGAGGCGACATGCCTGAATCCAAGGGCCTCGCCCTCACGCTTCAGCTCCTCGAACTCTTCAGGCGTGTACCACTTGGCGAGCGCGATGTGCTTTTCCGAGGGCCTCAGGTACTGGCCTATGGTAAGCAGGTCGCAATCGACCGAGCGCAGCTCTCGCATGTTCTCGATGATCTCGCCCCACGTCTCGCCCAGACCCACCATCATCCCTGACTTGGTGACCGCGTCAGGGGAGATGCTCTTTGCTCGCGCGAGGAGCTCCAGCGACTGGTCGAAGTCCCCCTTGGGACGAACCCTGTGGAAGATGCGGCGGACCGTTTCGATGTTGTGGTTCAGCGTATCCGGCCTTGCTTCCATTACGGTCTCCAGAGCGCCGCGGTCGCCCTGGAAGTCGGGTATCAGGACCTCGATCTTGCAGTCGGGCAGCCGCTTCCTGATTTGGGCAATGCACTGGGCGAACATGAAGGCGCCGCCGTCAGGAAGGTCGTCGCGGTTCACCGACGTAATGACCGCGTACTGCAGCCGCATGCGAAGTGCCGTCTCGGCGAGCCGTACCGGTTCCTGGAGGTCGAGAGTCCCCGGGCGACCGGTCGTGACTGCGCAGTAGGCGCACGCCCTTGTGCAGATGTCGCCAAGGATCATGAAGGTGGCCGTGCCGCGCTCCCAGCATGAACCGATGTTGGGACAGTGGGCCTCCTCGCACACGGTGTGGAGCTCACTGTCGCGCATCAGGTTCTTCAGCTCGATGTACCTGGGCCCCCCGGGCATGCGAACCTTGAGCCACTCGGGGAGTCTGCGGCGCTGTTTCATCCGACCTCCGCTCTCGATTGCTGGAAGCAATGATAGCAGAAGGTGCTATAGTGGGTTCGCCACTTACCCATATGCAAGGCAGCTACGTGACAGTGAGGACTCGTGCGCTCAGGTCGGCCCTGGGCCCCGCTCGTGAGGCTGAAGCCCTAGCGTATTCCCGGCGCGGCGGGGCTCTGCCGTGACACACGGGGCGCATGCATTGGCGGAGGACCCTTTACGGGACTCCGAAGTGGAGATGGCCTGCCTGACCCTGGAGCGCTTCGGAACGCTGGGCGATACAGTAGCGGAGTTCGAGGGACGGGAGATCAGCGTATTCGGAGGCATACCTGGCGAGAAAGCCGTGTGCCGCATAGTCCGCTATCGTCGCCGCCGGAAGTCTATCGTGTCGGCCATCGTGCTGGATGTCCTGGAGCCGTCGCCCCACCGGGTTGCGCCTCCCTGTCCCTATTTCGGCCCATGCAGCGGGTGCCAGTGGCAACACATCGACTATGCCCACCAGCTCGACTTGAAGCGCGAGGCCGTCCGGCAGGCTGTCGACGAGTACGACTCCCTCGAAGGGCTGGAGGTGGGAGAAACCCTGGCCTCCGATGGCGTCCTTGGCTACAGGAACCATGCGCGCTTCACGGTGAGGCGCCGCGGCTCTTTGGGCTTCGTCAACCGCATAACGCGTCGCTTCGTGAAGATAGACGAGTGTCTGCTCATGGCACCGGGCATCAACGAGCTACTGGAGAGACTCCAGGGCCGCAGCGGCGCCACGAGCCAGTTGTCCATCCGGTACGGGGTCAACAGCGGAGACTGGCTGATCCAGCCCAGGCTGAGCGTCAACGAGATCGGCCTCGAGACTGGCCAGGCCCACTACACGGAGGATCTGTCCGGCAGGAGCTTCCGCATTGGATCTCCCTCTTTTTTCCAGGTGAACACGAGCCAGGCGGAAAAGTTGGTAGAGCTTGTCAAGGAGAGGCTGCATCTGAGAGGCAGGGAGACGGTAGTTGACGCCTACGCGGGAGTCGGCACCTTCGCAGTGCTGCTGGCAGACAGTGCTGAGAGGGTGGTCGCCGTCGAGGAGTCGGACGCCGCCGTAGGCGACGGGAGGGTCAACATCGCCGGCGTCGACAACGTCGAGCTCGTGCTGGGCAAGGTCGAAGACGTGATCGACGACCTGGACATCTCGCCCGATGCCGTGGTGCTGGACCCGCCGCGATCGGGGTGCCAGCCCCAGGTGCTGGAGGCGGTGGCGCGATGGGGGCCATCGAGAGTCTGCTACGTGTCGTGCGACCCGGAGTCCCTGGCCCGCGACCTGGACATCATGGTTGGGCTGGGCCTCGTCGTAGAGTCCATCGACCCTGTTGACATGTTCCCGCAGACTCACCATGTCGAGTGCGTCGCGGCATTGCGACCGGCGGCCTGAAGGATGACCGGTACGGCAGGCGTCGCAGGACTCGTGCTGGCGTCCGGATCGCCCCGCAGGCGTGAGATCCTGGAGTCGGCCGGGCTGGGGTTCGAGGTGGTGCTCTCTCGGGTGACCGAAGGCCCGCCAGCACCAAACGAGGGCGCCGGGCAGTACGCCACGCGGATGGCTCGCCTGAAAGCTGAGGCTGTCTCCGCAAACCTATGCAATGGCATAGTGCTGGGAGCGGATACGGTGGTGGTGCTGGACGGGGCGATACTGGGCAAGCCTGCGTCGGCGGCGGAAGCGGTGGAGATGCTGCGTCGCCTCCGGGACCGGGACCATGAAGTAACCACCGGCCTGTCGGTGATGGACTGTGAGACGGGGCGAGCAGGGACAGCCGCTGTGGCCTCGACCGTGCACATGCGGCCATACGATGACGACGAGATCGCGGCCTATGTGGCGTCTGGTGAGCCGTTCGACAAGGCCGGAGGCTACGCTGTCCAGGACCCCCAGTTCAAGCCTGCCAAGAGGGTGGAGGGCTGCTATCTGAACGTGGTTGGACTTCCACTATGCTCGGCGACCGATCTGTTGGGTCGCGTTGGCATGCGCTGTGTCCGGGAGCGGATTGGCGACCAGAGTGGCCGCTGTCCGGGCTGCCGCCTTGGCGACGGAGTGGGAGAGGGGAGAGGTTAATGTTCCTTGGCATGGGTCCGCTGGAGGTGATGATCATACTCGTCGTCGCATTCATCGTGCTAGGCCCCCAGAGGATGATGGACGCCGCCAAACTCTTGGGGAAGGCCACGCGCGAGGTGCGGCGCATGAGTCAGGGGCTCACCGAAGTCCTCGACGAGAGCATGGAAGAGCCGCGGGTTCACAGGCCAGGCAGCCACACCGCTAGGGAGAAGGGCGACGCGGGGGCTGAAGTTCATCCGACCTCGCCTCAGGCCGCGTCCAGAGAGTCCGGAGGCTCCGCGACCCAGGGCGACGCGGAAGAGCAAAGGAAGCCGTGAACGACACTCCCAAACCGGTGAGCGCGCATCTCGTCGAGCTCCGTAAGCGCGTCACATTCTCCGTTGTCGCCGTCGCGGTCGGCATGATGGTCGCTTTCGTGTTCCACAGGCCGATCCTCAGGCTCCTTCAGGCCCCGGCCCCCGAGTGCTCGGGGGTTCCGGTTAACCAGCTCATCTTCACCGAGCCGACTGAGTTCATCGGCATAGCATTCAAAGTGTCGCTGCTCGCCGGTTTCGTGATGGCCTTGCCATTCCTGCTGCTCCAGATCGTGCTCTTCGTGGCCCCGGGGCTCACGGGCACCGAGCGGCGGTACCTGTTCGCACTGCTGCCTGTGTCGCTGGCGGCCTTCGCCCTCGGCGCTGCCTTCGGGTACTTCGTACTCTTCCCTCCGGCGTTCAAGTTCCTCTGCACCTTCGGCGCCGACGTGGCCACGCCGTTCATCAGGATCGGCAGCTACACGAACCTGATGCTAACGTTGTTGTTCTGGATGGGGATAGTCTTCGAGACCCCGGTGGTACTGTTCTTCCTGTCGAGGATTGGGGTCGTGTCCTACAGCCAACTCTCGCGGTGGCGGAAGTACGCCGTAGTCGTGGCCTTCATCCTGGGAGCGATCATCACTCCGACGTTGGACCCGGTCAACCAGACCATCGTGGCGCTGCCGATCATCGTGCTCTACGAAGTGGGCATATGGCTGGCGCGGTTGGGCGGCAGGGGCAGGCGAGCGACGGGTTAGAAGTGACGTATTCGTAGCTGTTCGCCGACCAATGACGTAGAGGGGATGATTGCCTGAGCGGCCCTGTCTTAAGACCAACGTCAACGGGAGAATTGCCCCCGTATCGAGTACGGGGCAGGCTCTTCGACAGGCTCAGGGCGAACGATGCCCCTGTTCCGGGGGCTTAGGCCTTCTTCGTGTCGGCGTCGTCGCCTTCGATGGCCTTGGTCTCCTCGTCCCTGGAGGTCACCGAGCCCCTGAACTCGCGGATTGCCTTGCCCATTGCTCCGCCTATCTCGGGGAGCTTTCCGGCGCCGAATATGATCAATACGATCACCAGGCCGAGGATCAACTCGGTCGGGCCCAGATTGAACGGCATTACTTCCTCCGTGTTGCCGGGTGGTATCGGCTAGAAGTCCTCGTCGCGAGGCTTGCGCTTCTTCCGAACGATCTCGACCTCGGTGCTTGCGACGATAGGACTGGCCAAGAAGTCCGTACTCTGCGTCTTCTTCTTGGGCTTCTTCTTCTCTCGCTTTGCGGCGTGTCCTCTGGGCATGATGGTCACCTCCCTCGGGCCCGCACGGAACCTGATCTTTCAAGCTAGTCTAGTCAATTGGGGGCCGGGTGTAAAGCTATGCACCGCGCCCGAGCAAGGCTACCCGCGGCAGGCTGTCTTATGTTGTGCTGCTATACGGCGGTTCAGTATAATGCGGCGCAACCTTCTGAAGGAGTCCCCAATGCCCGAGGCTCTCGCGTTCTTCCGCGGCCAGGTCGTACCTCTCAAAGAGGCGAACGTGAACATAACCACGCACGCCCTGCACTATGGGACGGCCGTCTTCGAAGGTATCCGCGGAAACTGGAACGAAGAGCAGGGTAAGATGTTCGTCTTCCGCGCGCAGGAGCACTACGAGAGGCTCCTGCAGGGCTGCAAGATCATGCTGATGGACATTCCCTACTCGGTGGACGACCTGATGCAGATCACGGTCGACCTGATCGAGCGGTGCGGCTACCGTCAGGACGTCTACATACGCCCCATCGTCTACAAGAGCGAGGAGTTGGTTGCCAATCTGAAGCTCCACGAATTGGCCAGCGACTTCGCCCTAGTGACCGTGCCGTTCGGATCCTACATCGAGGCCGAGGGCGCGATTCGGTGCACTACGTCGTCATGGCGCAGGATAGACGACACGATCATACCTCCGCGGGTGAAGATATCCGGCCACTACGTCAATAGCATTCTCGCCAAAACGGAGGCGGTGCTGGCAGGGTTCGACGAGGCCATATTTGTCAACCAGGACGGCAGCGTTTCGGAGGGCTCAGGCGAGAACCTGTTCATGGTGACGAACGGCACGCTTCACACCCCCCTGGTCAGCGAGAACAACCTCACCGGAATTACGCGCGACTCCGTCTGGCGGCTGGCCGAGGACGAGATGGGACTGGAGGTGGTCGAGCGGCGGATCAGGCGCAGTGAGATATACCTGGCCGATGAGATCTTCCTGACAGGGACCGCGGCTCATGTGACGCCGGTTGGTGAGCTCGACAACCGGGCCATCGGCACCGGCGACGTCGGCGAGGTGACCCACGCGCTGCGAGAGTCTTACCTAGGCATCATCCGGGGCGACAATCCCAAATACTCGCACTGGACGACCGCCATAGTTCCAGGCGGTGGCTAGGGGTAGGGCCGGAGCGGTCTCCGGTCTGCGCTTCGCTCTCGCGAGAGCTCGATGAAGGCCTTCTCCATCGACTACTACATACTCGTCACGGTTTCGGCGGTTGGCGTTTTCCAGCTCGTGGCTATGCACGGGGGCCTTCGCGGGATAATGGTGTTCCGTCCTTCGCGCGTATCGGCGCTGTTGTGGGGTGCGTTTCCCCTGGCCGCGGTCGTATGGTTCTTCGTTACCAAGGACCGGAAGATCAGCGACCACCTCGGGGGCCTGTCGTCCAACGAGATAGCCCTGGCTTTCTTCGTTGGCGTAGTCACGGCGTGGGTCCTGACCGTCGTCGTCACGTCTGTCTTGAACCGGGGAATTGACCAGCAGGCTCCGGACTCTGGAGACGGGCTGGACTCGCTGTCCAGCGCGACATACTTCAGCGCGGTGTTGCACAATCTACGCTACTGGTATGCACAGTGGCGGAGGTAGACCGAGGAATAGCCCTCTGGCTGAACTCCGGCGCTGGGAACATCGCCGCCCTGGACCGCCTCGCGGAGTGGATGGTGAGTGACTATCTCGTAACGGTGGTCCTGGGACTGAGCCTATTGGCAATATGGTTCGGCTCTGCGGCGAACGCGGCTCGCATTGAAAGGCAGATAGGGGTGCTCACCGCGTTGGGTGCGCTGGCCATAGCAAATCTCGTGGTAATCACCGTCAATGCCCTCTATTTCCGGGACCGGCCCTTTGCGGATTTGGACGTTACGCTACTCTTCTACCGGCCGACCGACTCATCGATGCCGTCCAATTCGGCGGCGGCGTTCGTGGGGTTGGCCGCGGCCGTGTGGGCCTTCGACAGGCGCGCAGGAACGGTAATGCTGGCAGTGGCCGGGGTGCACGCGTTCCTGAGGGTCTACGCGGGCGTGCACTACCCCTCGGACATAGCAGTTGGGGCGATGATCGGCATCGCCGCAGCCTTGGCCGCATACGGTCTGCGGCGTCTGCTGGGACCCGTGCCGGCCATGGCGATCAAGGCGGCGCGCGTCATATGCGTGGCCTAAGTTTGCGCGGTGGAGCCTGATATGAACACAGGAAACTCGCATGTACTTTAGCCCTCGCCTGTTTGCGATGACCCGTGGCCTCCGTGGGAGGATCGCCCTCGCGGCGGTGGTGGGGCTCCTTGCGCTCAGTGCAAGCATCGCTAGGCTGGCGCTGACCGGATGGGTGATAGCCCGAGTGTTCGAGGGGGCGCCTGCGGCTGAGCTGGTCGGCCCCCTGGTGGTCCTGGCAGGCCTGATTGCGGCGCGCGCCGGCCTTCAGTACGCCCGAGATGCGGTGAGCTACCGCACGGCGACGGCAACCAAGATCTCGGTCCGGCGCATGATATACGAGCACGTCCTGGCGCTGGGGCCCGGTTTCGTAGACCAGCGCCGGACCGGGGACATCCTGATGTCGCTGGTGGACGGCGTCGAGAGCCTGGAGACCTTCTTCGGACAGTACCTGCCGCAGTTCATCGTGGCGCTGACCGCGCCGGTGCTGATCTTCGCGTTCGTAGCCTTCCTGGACGTTCAGACGGGGCTGATCTTCCTTTCGTTCGCTCTCTTTACCCTGTTCATCCCCTTCATGCTCCGCAACTGGACCAATGTTTCAGGACGGAGACGCAGGAAGGCGTTTGGGGAGCTTGGGGCCGAGTTCCTGGACAGCGTGCAGGGACTGGCTACGCTGAAGGCGTTCGGGCAAAGCAAGGCCCGGGGCCGTCTGCTCGCCGAGAAGGCGCGCCACCTCTACAGGTCGACCATGGGGATCGTGGCCGTCGATGGTATATCGAGCGCCACCACGGTTCTGGGAATCTCAGTTGGGGCCACTGCCGCCCTGGTCTGGGGAGGCGTACGCGTCAGCAACGGGGAGCTGGAACTGAGCACGTTGGTCATAGTCCTGATGCTTGGGGGCGAGGTCTTTCGCCCTGTGCGCGAGCTGGCTTCGCTCTACCACCAGGGGATGGTGGCGATGGCCTCCGCCGAGGGCATCTTTTCGCTGCTGGACACGCCCGTCACGGTGAAGGAGCCGGCGGAAGACCGGCGCGTCGACGATACGGACCCAGCGCCAGAGGTGACGTTCGAGTCGGTCGACTTCGCGTATGAGGGCGGGAGGCGTCCCGCCCTGCGCGACATGTCCTTCACCCTGCGGGCGGGAGAGACCTTGGGCCTGGTTGGCGCCAGCGGGGCAGGGAAGACCACCATAGTTTGGCTTCTGCTGCGGTTCTACGATCCCAACGCCGGCACGATCCGGCTTGGCGGCCACGATCTTCGCGACCTTCCCACCGACTTCCTTCGCAGCAGGATTTCGGTCGTGACCCAGGAGACGTACCTGTTCAACGGGACCGTGGCTGAGAACCTGCGTGTCGGAAAGCCCGACGCTTCCCAGGCCGAGTTGGAGGAGGCCGCGCGGGCCGCCAACGCCCACGAGTTCATATCCGCGCTGCCCAACGGCTTCGAAACGGTGGTGGGAGAGCGCGGCATCAAGCTGTCGGGTGGGGAGAGGCAGCGGATCGCGATCGCGCGGGCCCTGTTGAAGGCTGCGCCGATTCTGGTGCTGGACGAGGCGCTGTCGAGCGTGGATGCGGCGAACGAGGCTGCGATTCAACAGGCCCTGGACCGCCTGATGGAGGGGCGGACCACGCTTGTCATCGCACACCGGCTGTCGAGTGTCGTTGGGGCCGACCGGATCCTGGTAATCGAGGACGGGCGGCTCGTGGAGTCGGGCGCCCATGCCGAGCTATCGGCGGCCGGCGGCGCGTACACGACCCTAATGGCCAACCAGCAGGCGTCGGAAGGCGAAGACATCATCGAGACTGGGCTCGAACCCAATCGTGCAGACCGAGGCCGGGCTGGGGTGGCAGGCCCTGAGTCGACTGAGGCGGAGCCGGACATCCCGGCCCGGGCGAGGCTCGGGTCTGTGGAGGCGTGGTCCCGGCTGATGCGGGTTGCGGCCCGGTGGAAGCCCAGGCTCGCCCTCACGCTCATCACGGGCGTGGCCCATCACGCTTCGGTGGTGGCCCTTGGCGCGGCCAGTGCGCTGCTTGTGGCGGCTGTCTTCCGCGGGGACGAATTGCTCCCATACCTGATGTTGCTGGCTGTAATGGCGCCTCTGACGGCCCTGTTCCGGTGGGGAGAAAACTGGTCGTCGCACGACTTCGCATACAAGATACTGGCCGAGATGCGCATTGGCCTCTACGAGAAGCTGGAGCCCCTCGCCCCGGCGTACCTGGTGCGCCGCAAGTCCGGAGACCTGACCGGTGTAGTTGGAAGCGACGTGGAGACGGTGGAGAACTTCTTCGCCCACGTGATCGCTCCAACCTTCGTGGCGGTGTTAGCCCCGGCCGTGGTGCTCGCGGTACTCGCGGTCCTGTCGTGGCCCTTGGCGCTCGTCCTGCTGCCCTTCCTAGTGGTGGCGGCAGTCAGTCCGTTCCATGCCCAGCGCAGCACCGAAAGGCTTGGCACAGAGATGCGCAACGACCTGGGCGAGCTGAACGCCTACGTCGTCGACGGGTTGCAGGGGATCCGGGAGGTCTCTGCGTTCGGCTACGGGCCGGTGCGAGTTAGGGAGATGGCCGAGAGGGGCGGCGCATATGCGGGCCGCCGCATTCGTTTCCTGGACACGCAGGCGTTCCACGCTTCGCTGATCGAGGCGGTCACGGCGCTGGGAGGGCTGGCGGTTCTCACTGCGGGCGTATGGCTGGTCGTGGAGGGCCGGATGGACCGGGCCGACCTTCCCCTGGCTACGCTCCTGGCGCTGTCGTCATTCGCTCCGGTCACGGAGCTGGCCAATACTCTAAAGGCCCTGATGGACACGCTTGGCGCAGTCCGCAGGATATTCGACGTGCATGACGAGAGGGTGTTGGTGACGGACGGACCGGGCGTAAGGGACGGTCTTACGGACAGGGGCTTGCTTGCCGCGCCTTCAGCTTCGTTCCATGGTGTTGGATTCTCGTACGAGTCACTGGACCGGAGGGCCATCGACGGGGTCACGTTCGATGTGAAGCCTGGCCAGACTGTGGCCCTCGTGGGCCGTTCGGGTGCGGGCAAGACTACGTCGGCGCACATGCTCCTGAGATTCTGGGACCCAAACGAAGGTTGGATCGAGGCCGGTCTTCATGACCTGCGTCAGTTCGAATTGGATGGGCTCAGGAGACAGGCGGCGCTGGTCTCGCAGGACATTTATCTTTTTAACACGACGATCCGCGAGAACCTGCGCATGGCGAAACCGAGTGCGCCGGACGGGGAGATCGAAGACGCGGCGAGGCTCGCCAACGCTCACGAGTTCATAGAGTCGTTCCCCGACGGATATGAGACGACGGTGGGAGAGCGGGGAATGCAGCTCTCAGGCGGACAACGCCAGCGGCTGTCCATTGCGAGGGCCGCCCTGAAAGACGCGCCGATCCTGATCCTGGACGAGGCAACTTCGCACCTGGATGCCGTGAACGAGCAGCAGGTGCGCGGCGCGCTCAAACAGATCATGGAGGGACGGACGACGGTGGTTATCGCTCACCGCCTGTCGACCGTGAGGGACGCGGACCGGATCGTTGTGCTGGACTCGGGGCGTCTTGCCGAACAGGGCGACCATAGCCAGCTTCTCGCCAGCGGCGGCCTGTACGCTCAACTGGTCCAGACACAGCTAGTGAGCGCGTCGGGCCGCGGCAGAGCAGAGTAGCTGCAGTCAGGGCCTTGTGGCGGTGCACTTGAGGACTATGGAGGTTTGAATGGCCGTGCGTAGGGTGTTGGTGACGGGGGCTGCCGGTTACATTGCAGGCTACATCATGCCCGGCCTCAGGGGGAGGTACGAACTGACACTGCTGGACGTGCGGGAAGTAGATCGCGAGGGGCGCCGTGTGGAGGGCGTGATGACGGCCGACCTTACCGACCCCGACCGCTCGGGCTACCAGCACCACTTCGAGGGCATCGATGCGGTCATTCACCTGGGCCACAAGAGCCGGGGCGGCCAGCCCCTGGACGACTTCCACGATGAGATGGACAACGTGCGCATGGTGTACAACGTCCTGCGCTGCGCGTACGACGCATCAGTGCCCAGAGTGGCGGTCGGCAGCTCCAACCACGCCTCCGACTGGTACGAGCACTTCCTGATCCATCAACGGAAGCTGGAAGTGCTTGACCCATACTCCCATCCACTCTCGGACAACTTCTACGGTTGGGCCAAAGCGTCCTACGAGCATCTGGGCTTCCTGTTCGCCTGCGGGTTTCCCGTCTTCCAGGACGCGTCGGGCCGGGAGATACACGTCTCGCCGAAGCCCGGGCCGCGGCGCCTGGAAGTGGTTAACGTCCGCATAGGCGCGCCGAGGGAGATCTCTGCCAGCAACTTCGAGGGCGATCCAGCCGGATACAAGAGGGACTTGGGAGCGTACGTCAGCGGCAGGGATCTGGCGCAGCTCTTCCGAAGGGCGATCGAGACACCGGACATCGAGAACGAGCACGGCATCCCCTGGCAGGTCGTCTATGGGATAAGCGGTAACACCCGCGCCTTCTGGTCGCTCTCCAACGCCAGGGCTGCGCTCGGCTACGAGCCCGAGGACGATTCGGAGGTCAGGTTTGCGAGTGACATTCGGGCGTTCCTGGGCGGCGACGGAGCGTCGGGCCGGCTGGGTGTCTGGTGAGCGCGATTGGAGACGCGCTGGAGACGGCGCTGAGGCGAGTATCCGGGGAAGTCCTCGAGCAGGCCCGTCAGGGTCTTGGCCGCGAGGTCGTGGGGGCCGTTCCGGGCAGGCCTGAGAGCGAGGACGTCGAGATCGGGATCGACAGCCGCTGCGACGAGATACTGCTCGAGTGCTTGTCGAGTGCCGGTGTGTCCGCACAGGTCTACTCGGAGCACGGCGCAGACATCGTGGGCAGCGGCCAGCCTGAGTTCATTGTCGCTGTCGATCCCTTCGACGGCTCTGGACTCTACCGGCGGGGCATTCCCGCCGAATGGTGGAGCGTGGCGAGCTACTTCGACGCCGCTGGCACCCCGCTGGGCGGCGTAGCGGTCGACATTCTCAGGGACGAGTTGTATGTCGCCGGCGAGGAGGGAGTGACGGTGGCGGCAGTGAACGGTGACGAAAGGGTTCCAGTCGCGCCATCCGACAGGAGGGCCCTCGATGAAGGTGTGACGCTGGCGGCTTACCTGATGCAGCCGTCGTATATCAGTGAATGGGTGGGCCGTATGAGGAGCCTGCTGGCGCGGTACCCCGGGCTGCGCGTTTGGCCGAACGGAGGGGCGTGCATCTACCCATGGCTGGCGCGAGGGAGGGTAGACGCATACCTGATGTTCGACGAGCCTCGTTCGGAGGTAGACCCAGGCATGGGTTTTGCGGCCAGATCGGGAGTGTGTCTCTTCGAAGCCGGCCCGGATGGAATCCTCGCCGAATACAAGCTCTCTCCAGGCAGTAGTGACGGGAGGGCGCCGTTCTTCATAGCTGCGTGTACGGAGGAACTTGCCCAGGGTATCGTGGCAGAGATCGTCTGAAGCCTCGCGGCTTCAGACGCAGCCTAGGGGAAGCAGTGACTCAACACCGTTCGCCGCAGCCTGTAAGGGTGTTCCGCGTGACCCGCAGAAACGAGGAGTCGGCCGGGCCCCACAGCGGAACGGTATGAACCAAGCAACGCTACCAGCGAGTCTCCATTTCGGGAAGTTAACTCACTGGCACCCGGTCCCTTGACCTTAAACTAGACGCTTAGGGAGGGTCAGGAGTTGGCGGGGTTGCTCCTCCGCAGTCTCCTCTGTCGCTTCCCGCCTGGAGACAGCCAGAAAAAGATCACGTCATCCTTTCGCTTGATGACGATCTCCTTGCCCACATACGCGGCGGCTTTTCCAATCCTCCGCCTAAGGGCGGTGGGGCTTTCGCCTTCTTCAGAGACCTCCAACTTGCCAGCCTCACCGTCCTTCAACTGGTTCAAGTAACCGAGGTATTCGTTCATTATTTCGGCGCGCTTGCCGGTTGCCGAGTCCAATTCAGCCCGAGTCTGAGATATCTTCTGAAACTTCGCCATTGGCTAGAGGCCCTCCCAATGATTTCCCATCAAGATTACTACAGCTTATGGGAATAGGCAAACGGGTGTATAGCAAGGAGGGAAGTCAGGTTCCTAGTGGAGCCGCGTAAGTGCGTCGAAGCTCACCCAACGTCCCTGGCGCCGACCCGGTCGTCTTGCCAGGATTGGCGTCCAGCATAGTAGTCACCACGCTCATGAACGGTCTCAGTGGATGCCCCAGTACGGGCCATGTAGAGGAGCACATCTATGCTCCGGTCCTCGTCTCTGATCCACCCCGGGAGTCGGGCAGTCTCCGAGAAACCGGCGTCTTGTAGGAGCTTCTTCTGCTGTTCGTCCACGTCCGCAACATGGACCTGAATGATTCCCACGGAGAGTTGGCCCGCCACCTCCAGCATTCGTCGGAGCAAGTCTCTGGACTGCGAGAAGTACCCCGGACAAACACGGAATGAGAGTGTAGCCACATGCTGTTCGTAGTAGGTCTCGGTCCTCTGCAGCGCTGCAAGTCCGACCACCCTCTTGGCTGGATTCTCCAGTACAAGGACGCTGCCGCGCCGTCCCCTGGAGTCGTTCATCAGTTGTGTGAAGTGGCGCTCAAATCGCGTGTCCCTAAAGCTGCTTGTGAGGTAGTCTTTGATTAGCCAGTCCGGCTCCGGGTGATTGTAGAGCAGGGAGGCGCGGGGTAGATCGCCCCATACGGCTTCGCGAACCTTCGCCGTCCCGGCATGGGAAAAGTAGGAGTTCGCCAAGTCGTGTGCGCCCGGGGCCAGGTACATCATGCCGTCCCCAACCGTGTACCAGAAGCCGTGCTTCTCATAGAGAGACCCGGCGACGGGGTTCGTCGTGCACAAGAGCAGCGCAATGCCGCCGTCGGAGCGAAAGTCGGCTATGAGCGTGGCCAGCAGGAGGGATGCTATACCCTTTCGGCGATGCGGTTCGTCTGTTTCGACGTACTCGACTAGCCCAACGTCGCGGGTGTCCACGGGCGTGTAGCAACCCATGCTGCCGACGACTTCACTGCCCATTTCGGCGACGAAGTAGCGGGTACTGAGCGTGTCTGACATTGCGCCGCCCAGGAGCTCGTCGCGAACGTGGGCCCAGCAGCCTACCTTGTCCGCGTACGGTCCCATTGGTGGGCTTATGACCCTCACCGTGACGGACTCCCCGTTGCGCAGCGTCACTTTCTTGGCAGACACTTCAAGGGGCTCCCCGGTAGTGTCTTGAGACCCGATGGGTGAGTCGGGACGGCTTTAGGCAACGGAGAGGGCGGCGACGCTGGCCTGGGAAGTGCGGCCCAGTCACCAGGCGACAAACATCGGCATGACAACGTGGACGTACCTGTCGTCGCCGACCGGCCTGACGACGCCCGGGCTGGAAGGGCTGGTGACCTCCAGGGCGATTTCCTCGGACTGAAGGACATCCAGGACGTCTATGACGTACTTGCTGTTGAAGGCAATCTTGGCATCGTTGCCTTCTATCTGCGCGTCGACGTCTTCCGTGTGCTCTCCAACCTCTTCGGCCTTGGCAGCGATGGTCAGTTTGCTGCGCTCCTCTTCCGAGCTCCCATCCACCGCCAGCCGGAGTATGCCGCTGCCGTCGCGGGCGAAGATCGCCGCTGTCCTGGTCGCCCTGGAGAAGTACTCCCTGCTTACGGTTGCCTTGGTGTCAAAGGACTGGGGAATCAGCTGGGAGTAATTCGGGAAGGCTCCCTGGAGCAGCTGAGTGACGATCTCGGTATCGGACAGCCGGAACAGTGCGGAATTCTTCGACGCGCTGACCGTAAACTCGACGTCCTCGTCTCGCCCGGCGACGAGCCTGCTAATCTCCCTGAGCGCCCTCGCGGGTATGATGAATCCCAAGTCTTCGGACAGCGGATCGGCCAGCTTGCCCTTGTATACGGCCAGCCTGAAGCCATCTGCGGCCGCGAAAGTCGCTTCGTCGCCCTCTATCTCGACCTTGATGCCCGTCAGCACCGGCCGGCTGTCCTCGGTGGCGGCTGCGAACGCAACGAGGGTTATGGCCCGTTCGAGGTCCGAGGCCGTGATCCTGCCCACGACTCCTTCGTCGGTCGTCGGTATGGGGGGGAAGTCGTCCGCGGCGATGCCGTTCAGGTTCGCGTCGACCCGGGCGCACCGGAGCGCAAGACCCGTTGAGCTCTCACCGATCTCAAGGTCTATGCGCTCCGCAGGGAGGGAGTTGACGAAATTCGTGAGGAGTCGCGCCGGAACGGTTATCCCGCCCTCTTCTTCGACCTGGCAGCCGATCCAGGTTGTGATGGCTATCTCGGCGTCGGTGGCGGCCAGCTTCAAGCGCGACCCGTCAGTCTGGATCAGGACGTTTTGCATGATGGGGAGAGGGCTCCTCGTGGCTACGGCCCTGCCGACCACACCAAGCCCGCGACTCAGGTTCTCCTGTAGACAAGACACCTGCATGCAACCTACCCCCAGTTAATTCTAGGCCTAAGTATAGATTTGAGACTATAGACGGGTCAAGTACGACATCCCGTGATTGGCGCTCAGTCAACCCCCCAGATATTGTGTATGAACATAGGGGAATTGCGTCCCTACCATATCTCGTCCACACGTGGTCTGGCAGGGACGAGCCCCCTACGTGTTACAATGACAGCGTGATTTGTGGGGACGCGTGGTTTCGACAGGGGACTGGTTCCGTGGGATTGCAGGCCGGGGCGCCACCCACCTCGCAACAAGGTGGCACCACAGTAACTGGCAACGAAGCATTGGCCGTCGCTGCCTAAATAGGCAGCGCGTTCACCGCACTCCTTACCCCGAGGGAGGCGAGTTGAGCGACGCAATTCGGGGCGCTGTCCGGGTGACGCCGATAACCGGGACCTAAGACAATCGGCTGGTCTTCGCGAGGCCCCGCCGGCCAGGGCCAGCGAAAGACAAGAACCAAGTGCCGGCTATGCCTGTAGCAGATCTCAGCCGGACAGCCCTCTGGACGGGGAGTTCGACCCTCCCCCGTCTCCACCACACCACTTTGCCCGAACCGTGCACTCAACGCCTCCGCTCCCCCTATGCTGTAATATTCACGCCAGCGGCCCCTCCTTCATGTTTCGCTGCAACACCCGGGGCGATTGCCGCTGCTGCGAAAGGGCTGAATGGCGGATCTGACCATCGACTGTCCCTGACACTTGCCAACGGAGGCTCTACCCATGAAGACGTACAGAGTGGTGATACTCGGATGTCGCGGCAGGGGTACGGCGGCAGCGCGCGCCTACCACATGCACCCCCGCACACAGATCGTCGGCCTTTGCGATCTGGTGCCTGAACTTCTGGACACGCTGGGAGACGAGCTCGGCGTCACTGCGAGGTACGACGACCTCGACGCGATGATCGTGGAGACAGGCCCCGACATCGTCGCGATCCCCACCGGCACGGAATTCCACCACCCCCTCTCTATGCGGGTACTCGAGCATGGCGTGAACATCGAAGTCGAAAAGCCGATCTGTCTTAATCTCGAGCAGGCGGACGAGGTGCTGGCGAAGGCATCGGAGAAGGGCGTACGCGTGGCTGTGCATCACCAGACCCGCTCGGGCGGATTCGCGCGGGCCGCGGCCCGCGCGGTGGAGGAAGGGCGCATCGGCGGGTTGCGTCAGGTCAATGCCAGCGGCAAGGGCTACTATGGCGGCTACGGGCTGATGAACATAGGCACTCACTCGCTCAACTCGATGATGAAGTTCGCCGGCCACTGCCGCCGGGTCTTCGCGACCGCGATCACGGACGGTCGCCCGATTACGCCCGACGGTGTGGTTCCTTCACCCAGCGGAATGGGGACCATCGCCGGAGAATCGATTAGCGCTCACCTCGAGTTCGACGCTGGTGTGACCGGCACGTTGCTACAGCACAGGCTGCCGGTCGTCGACGCGACGGGACATGCGATGGAGGTACTAGGCACCGACGGCCGTATCATTCTGAGTACGACGCGTGGGGCTTGGCTCATGGATGGCCCCTGGTTCCTTCCCGATGGAGAGCACGACGGATGGAGTGCTCTCGAAGCCGAGATACCAGTGGGCTACGACCCGGATGGAAACGCGAACCTTGATGACTACTGGTTCGTCGAGGAGTACGTTGCGGCTCTCGACGAGGGACGCGCCCATGAGTCCAGCGGCGACGAGGCAAGGCACGTCATGGAGATCATGATGGGCATCTTCGAGTCGGCGGCCTACGGGCGGGCTATAGAGCTGCCCCAGGCCGGCCGCGACCACCCGCTCCTCAGATGGCGCCGCGAGAATGGTCTCGGCGACCCTGACCCGATGCCTCGCCCATACTACGAGTGGCTGGAGGCGGAAGACCGCAGGTTGGGCCGGCCCTAGTCTCCCTGAGCGACGCGGGACGGGGCGGCTCTTGGGCGACCCGTCGGGCTCACAGTGACGGCGTCCGCAGGTCGTGGCACAAGTCAGGCTGGGTCGGAGTCCTGGGCGGCCGCCAACTGCATCTGCAACTGACGGGTGGTCGTGGCGTAGCGGGTCAACTCTGCCTGGCGTTCGGCACGAGTCGCCTCCAGTTCCCGTCGCGCCTTGCGGACGTTCCTGATCTCGCTCACGATCGCCCAGGCCGCAAATACTGGCCCCAGGATGATGCCGACGATGGTGAATGCGCCCAGGGCGAACCTCAGGCCTGTGGAGGCCGCTATCGAGCCGCCGGTGCCTCCAAACGCCGCCAGCCTTGGCAGGAACGTCAGTATTGGGCGGAGGATGTTCATGACAGGCGCACCGAAAGTCCTCCACACCGCGCCGGCGGCGAAGCTGCCTGCGTGGCGCACTATGATGCCGAGCCTGGAATGAGGGGAGCCATCGGCTAGCGTACGCGTACGCCGCCGTAGCAGCCGCCGCCACCGCGGCGTTGGTGTCTCGGCGGCTGCCGGCTGCTCGGATTGATGGAGGGCCTGGGGAAGCTCCGGCTCCGGCAAGCCCAACTGATGGCAGAGGTCCACGTGCCTGTCGTAGTGCTGCTGGACTTCCTGACGGTGGCGCGACTCCAGCTCTTCGAGCTCGTCACGAAGCTCGTTGAGCTTGGCGTGGCTCCTGAGCTTGGCGACGGTCTGGGCGACCGCCGACCCGCCGGCCACCGCCAACGGCACGAGTATTAGAGGTAGGGGCATCTGCTCTTGATTACGCTGCAGTCTGTACGAAGAGGGCTTGAAGTACTCGCCAATCTGGACTCAAGCTCTAGCCATTCTAGCAAGTGGGTCTAAGGTGTAAACCCTGCAAGCGTTCTCTCAGGAACCAATCGGCGCTCCCACTTGCCCATTCACTATGGGCCTGTGAGAGCGCCGTCTGCTATCTACGTGCACACCGGACTTCAAACCGCGCCACGCCTGCTGGGTCTGCGCAGCCGCGGCAGCAGGTCGGCGTCCTATTCGCTATTCGGTCGGCCAGCCGTCAGCAGTCTCGTTGGCTGCGAGCGCGGAATTGATGGATGCGGCGGCTTCTGACGTCACCCAGCCGGACCACAGGTCCGCGTTGCCCTTCAGCCACCACAGGGCGGCGTCGTTGGTGCTGGCATCCGGGTTGTCGCTCTGCCATGCGGCCACGCCCTTATAGACGCCAATGTTGAAGTCCCACTTCCGAAGCATGGCAACGACATCCGGCGCCCTGTCGTACAGTTCCGGGTTGACGGCGATGAGAATCGTCGCGTCTTCGTATGCACATGCCTTGGTGGTGAACCAGCACTCGTCGCTGTAAGGAGGCTCCTCCAGCCGGACCAGGTCCAGCAGCAGCGCTGGGTCGTTCGTTCCCCACTGGTAGCCGAGCCAGGGCTCCTGCTTTTCGTAGGCGCCGTATAGGTCGGCGTTGCCCGCCGCTCCGTCCCCGGGGTTTACGATGTGAATGTGGTCCGCCAGGCCGTAGCCTTCGATCTGTTTCGCGTTGACCTCTTCGCAGGCCCAGCCGATGACGCAGGACACCAGGCGGGCCTTGCCGCCCGTCTCCGCGGTGGCGAACAGCGCCTTGAACTTGTCCTCCTTCAGGTCCTCAACGCTGTCCAGATCGGGGTGCTCCTGCTGCAGGTAGGCCGGGATCACGAAGGACGACTGCCAGTCCTTGCCGAGGCTCTCGCCTACGGGAATGACTTCACCGGCAGCCTGTGCTTCCATCCATGCTTCGTCCTGGTTAGGAAGCCAGATCTCCATGGTCACGTGGCTGTCGCCCCGGCGCAGTCCCTGGAACAAGGGGAGGGTTGCGCCGAACACGACGTCGGTGGGATAGCCGTAGCCCTTTTCGACTATGTACTGGGCGATGCGGTCCTGGACTTGGGCGCTGGTCCAGTTCAAGTCGCTGAAGATGATGGTCTCTTTGGGCCCTTCAGACGGCGCCACCTCGACTTCCTTCACGACCTCGACTTCTTTCACGACCTCGACTTCCTTCACGACCTCGACTTCTTTCACGACCTCGACAATCTTCTCGACTACCTCCGGCTCGGGCTGCGAGCAGGCCAGAGCAGTCGCGATGGAGACTATGACTGCCGTCAAGGCTAGGATCCTGATCTTGGGTATCATGGCTACGCCTCCTATTGATACTGACCGTAAGCCTATCACGTTTCGCACGAGAGGGGGGCTCTCATCGTCTGACCCTCATCCCGCGCTTCTCATGGCTTCCTGTCGGCTGCGGGCCGCCGACTGGGTGAGGCGGTCTATTATGATGGCAAGGAACACGATCGCCAGCCCGGCAATTGCTCCGTTCCCAGGCTGGTTCTTCTGCAGTGCCCGCAGGACGTTGTCGCCCAGGCCGCCGGCGGCAACCATGCTGGCGATGGTTACCATCGCCAGGGCCATCATCGTAGTCTGGTTTATTCCGGCCATGATCGTGGGCAGCGCCATTGGAATCTGGACCTTGGTGAGTATCTGAGTCGGCGACGCCCCGAAGGAACGGGCGGCCTCCACGGTCTCTGGGGATACCTGCCGGATACCCAGGTTGGTCAGCCGTATCACCGGAGGGACGGCGTAGACGATGGTGGCGAAGATCCCGGCCGGCTTCCCAAGGCCGAAGAAGAGGATGCCTGGGAGCAGGTAGACGAAGCTGGGCATGGTCTGCATCCCGTCCAGGATCGGGCGCATCAGGTTATCGGCCATCTGGCTGCGGGCGCCGACCACACCCAGCGGCAGGCCTATCGATACCGCTATTGCCACGGCTACTATCATCAGCGCAACGGTATCCATGGTGTTCGCCCACAGGCCCATGAACCCGACGAAGAGCAGGGCAAGGCATGTGAATACCACGAGTCTCCAGCGCCCCACGGCAAATGAGAGCATCGCGAGGCCGACCACGACTGCCGGCCACGGGACCCACTTCAACACCTTCTCGATGTTAACGAGCGCGTGGGTTACTCCCGTGCTCAGCCCGTCGAACAGCCAGGCGCCCTCCCTGGTCATCCAGCTTACGGTCTCATCTATGGCTTCGCTGGTGACCTGGCGGACCGTCCTGTCGAGCGTTACGGAGCCGTCTGTGGAAGTTCGTTGTGAAACGGTGGTCGGGAACTCCATCGCCGATCCCCAAACCAGGATGCTGGCCGCCAGCACTATTCCGAGCACGGCTATGCCCATCAACCAGCGGTGGAGAGGCAGTAGGGTGTCCAGTCTGCCAAGCAGATGCGATGATCTCGCCTCGGATCGAGCGTCCTGGACTTGGTCCATGTCGAGCCTCCTAGCTTCTGTCGGAGATTCCAGTGAGCAGCGCACCCCTCCGAATCTCTCCCAGCAGCCTTCCGTCATCGCCTATCACCGCAATGGGGTGCTCGGACTGCGCTGCCAGCGGGATGAGCTCTTCGATGTAGGTATCGGGTCCTGTGGTCAGCGCCGGTGTGACCTGCTCCCCTTCTAGTGACGCCTTCTCCTGGGATGCAAGTGCCTTCGCCCGCTCCTCCGTCAGAATCCCTCTAAGCTTGCGGTCGCGCGCAATCAGGAACACTTCGTCGATGCCGTGGCTGTCCATGGTGTGCAGCGCTGCCCGGGGACCCTGCCACTCGTGGACCACGGCGTCGGGCTCCTGCATGATCGCACTCGCTTGGATGACCTTGGCCCTGGACACGTCGCGCACGAACTCGGTCACGTACTCATCCGACGGCAGCGTCACGATCTCCTCAGGCGAACCCTCCTGTATGATCTCCCCGTCCCGCATGATCGCTATACGATCGCCCAGCTTCAGGGCCTCGTTCAGGTCGTGCGTGATGAAGACGATGGTCTTGCCCAGCCCCGAGTGGAGGGAGACAAGCTCGTCCTGCATCTCCCGCCGGATGAGCGGGTCCAGGCCGCTGAATGGCTCGTCCATCAGCAGCACATCGGGATCGACAGCCAATGCCCTCGCGAGCCCAACTCGCTGCTGCATGCCGCCGCTCATCTCCCTGGGATAGTAGTCTTCCCAGCCCTTGAGTCCGACGGTCTCGATGGCCTCGATCGCCGCTTGGTACCTGTCCTCCTTTTCCATCCCCCGGATCTCAAGGCCGTAGGCAACGTTGTCAAGCACCCGGCGGTGGGGCAAGAGGGCGTAGTGCTGAAAGACCATGGCGGCCTTGCTGCGCCGGAACTCCATGAGCTGGTCCGGCGAGTAGGTCAGGATGTCGTCGCCCCCGAAGTAGACGTGTCCCTTGGTGGCTTCTATGAGCCTGATGAGGCAGCGGGCGAGTGTTGACTTGCCGCTGCCGGACAGGCCCATGATTACAAACACCTCGCCAGCCTTTACCTTGAATGAAATGTCCCGGAGCGCCAGCACCAGGCCGAGGTTCTCCTGTATTTCGGCACAGCTCCATGAGGCCAGGGCTGGGTCCAGCGCTCTTTCGGGGTTGGCGCCGAACACCTTCCAGAGGTTCTTTACCTCTATCTCATGGTTCGGCTCATCCATAGCAAACTGTCCTACGTAAATCAGTGGGTGCCGTGCTCCTAAGCTATACGAGGCAACTCCGGCAGGTCAAATTCGACGGCGGGAATGCTTACCCGGCTGGGAGGCGGAGTTCGCAGTTATGGCGCGCCCCTCAGTACCCCCGCCACCTCTAGCAGCCTGTTATGATCATCACTCGACGCAGCCGCTTATGGACGGAGACATTCAATGGTCCCTGACTGGGTCACGTACCCCGAAGACGACTGGGTGGAAATCTCTCCCGAGGACGCCGGCCTGGACCCGGATGGCTTCCGCACCTTCCTGGACGGGCTGGACGTGCGGGAGGCCGCATTCGGCGGGGAGGACCACAGCGACGGTAGATGGGGCTCCGTGTTGACCCGCGGCGGCCGCCTGCTCAAGTCGTGGGGCGACCGGCACTACCGCGCACAGACGGCCTCTGTAGGCAAGGCCTTCGCGTGGGCGGCTTTCGGCCTCGCAGTGGAGGACGGGCTGGTCGACCCGGACGCGCCGATCCACGAGACCTGGACGGGTGAGGGCGAGCTTTCCCACCCGCACAAGGTGATGAACGCGGGCCACCACCGGGCACTGACCTGGCGCCACCTGCTGGGTTCCCGCGAGAAGAGCGAGCACTACGGCGGCTTTGCCATCGAGCTGGGGATCAGGTGGAGCGAGAAACGCCACGGGCTCGAGGCGGCCGACGCACTCCCGGGCGTGCCTGACTGGGCAAACTGGACGGGCGACCCCTTCTACGACTGCTATTCCCACGTCGAGCCGGGCACACAGGCCATCTACAGCAGCGCGGGCTACTGGCGGCTCGGCCAGGCGCTGACGGCCCTCTGGGGCCGCGATCTGAAGGACGTGCTCGACGAGCGGCTCTTCGGCAGGATCGGGGTTCCCGCCGACCGATGGGAGTGGCCGGCGGGAGGCTGGATCAAGGACCAAAAGTACCTCTACCCCACAATTCCAGACGCCTACACGTACCTGGACCCGCCGTATGAGATAGGAGGCCACGTCGTCCGCAGCGCCCCCGGGTGGGTCATCATGAACGCATCCGATCTGGCGCGCTTCGGACACCTCGTCGCCACAGGCGGCACCTGGAAAGGCGAACGAGTCCTGGGGCCCGAGTGGGTGCGTGGTCACAGCGGCGGCAACAAGAGCGGCACGAGCGGCGAGAGCAAGCACTACACGGCCATGGGCGTCGTCACTACACTAGGCCTCGACCATCTGCACTCTACGGCGACCGGGAGCTTCATCCCCGAGCATCTCTTCACGGCACCTCCCCAACTATAGGCAGGCAACTTTCCTGCTACAATCGGGGTTTCGTCCATCCTCGAACCCAGCAAAGACTGACTGAAGATGAAGATGTGGACCGAAATCCTACGCAGCTCCTGGGCGCTTGCCGTCTTCTGGTACCGCACCTTCGTGGCCCCGTGGCCGCCGTTCACGATATTCATGGCGGCCTCAGCCATTGTCGCCGTGGTTACGCCTACAGTGATCGTGCGGGCGACCAGCGGGTTGATAGACGCGATCACCAGGTCGGTGGGAGCGAGTCCTGAGGAAGCGCCGTTGGGCGAGCTCCTGGGACCGGTGCTTCCCTGGCTGGCCCTCCTGCTTGCGGCCCGTGCCTCCGAAGGCCTGCTCCAGCTGGACCCTCTCCACAGGTTCCTGGGACAGAAGCTCGGGCTGCACAGTATGGCAAGGCTGGAAGACCTCCTGTACGAAAAGGCCACGAGCCTCAGGCTGGAGTGGTTCGAGTACCCGCGCTACTACGACGGACTTCAGCGCGTGGCGGAACCCAGGGGGCCTATGAACGAGATGGAGCAGAGCTGGCAGCTGCTGCAGGCACAGAATGTGCTCGTCACCGTGTTCCAGGCGGCGGGCGTGTTGATAGCCCTCTCGGCTGTCCACTGGAGCGTGCCGCTGGCCATGCTGACGGTTAGCGCAGTCCTTCTCTTGTCCCATGCGATCCAGGTCAGGCGGTACGTGAGCGTGAACCGTTCCCAAACGATGGCCCGCAGGAGACAGGAGTACTGGCGCAGGCTGTTGACGGAGCGCAGTCCGGCGCCGGAAGTGCGTTTGTTCGGCCTTGCAGACCACATCAGGCGATCGTGGCGTAGCACGACGGACGCGATGCTGAGGGAGCAGACTGCCCTGCGACTGAAGAACCTGTCCCTCATCATTCCCTCCTCACTGGCGACCGTCGCCCTGTTCGGGATCGTGCTGTTGTCGCTGGTCTGGGCAGCGGACGCGGGAGTCGTCACGGCGGGCGCGGTGGTCGCATATGTCTACATCACCTGGACATACATTGGACGGGTCTCGGACCTCCACTGGCGAATCCGCTCGCTCCAGGAGTTCGCAGTCAAGCTGTCGTATCTTCCGGAGTTCCTGGCCCTTGGGCAGACCGATCGGCAGGGAGGCGCGCCGGCGCCGGCGAGCATCCGCGAGGGAGTTGAACTGCGCGACGTTTCCTTCACTTATCCCGGCGGGACCGCCCCGGTCCTGTCCTCCATAGACCTGGCGATTCGTCCCGGAGAGACGGTGGCGCTCGTGGGTGAGAACGGCGCGGGCAAGACGACGCTCACCAAGATCCTGCTGGGGCTTTATCAGCCGACCGCCGGAGTCGTGACCGTGGACGGCACTGACCTCAGGGAGATCGACCTGGAATCGTGGAGGGAGCGGTCAGGCGCAGTCTTCCAGGACTACATGACCTATGCGTTTACGGCGCGAGAGAACATCGGAATGGGCCGGGTCGGCGAGCTGGGCAACACTGGCGCAATAGAGGACGCCGCCGCAAGGAGCGGCGTCCACACTGCGATCGAAGCCTTGCCCGATGGCTACGAGACGCTCCTGGGCAGGGAGTTCGAGGGGGGCCGGGACCTGTCCCGGGGGCAGTGGCAGTCACTCGCCATAGCGCGCCTCTACCTGCGGGACGCCGAGCTTCTTGTGCTGGACGAACCCACATCCGCACTCGACGCGCTGGCCGAGGTGGAGGTCTACCGCCAGTTCCTGGATCTTTCGAACGACAAGGCAGTCCTGCTCATATCCCACCGGCTGGGCTCAGCGCGCCTGGCTGACAGGGTCGTGTTCCTTAGCGATGGCGAGATAGCCGAGCAGGGCGCGCATGACGAACTCGTCGCGGCCGGCGGCGCATATTCCGAGCTCTTCGCGATGCAGGCGGAGTGGTACAAATGACCAGAACTCCGACCGGCGCATCTGTCACGTCCCTGGATTCGATCGCAGGGCGATGGAGGTACCTGCCGAAGCTCATCGCCCTGCTGTGGAGAGTCGCGCCCTCCGACGTGGTCCTGATCGGCGTTCCTTCTTTGGTTTCGGGCCTCGTTCCACTGGCGGCCGTACTCACATTGCGGGGGCTGGTAGACAGTACCGTCGATCTCATAACTGGTGAGGGCGAGTTAGGCACCGCCCTGCCATGGGCGGCGGCTCTCATCGTAATCTATCTGGTTGAGAACGTACTCGGCGAAGTGCGTGACTGGCTGTCCAGAGAAGTCCGCGATCGAATCTCCGCCCGGGTGGAAGAGCGTCTCTTGGACCGTGCGGGTACTCTTTCCTTGGCTGCCTTCGAGCGTCCAGATCTGTACGATCAGCTTCACCGCGCTCGTCAGGCCCTGGACAGCCGGCTCGACTCCACCCTCCACGCGCTCTTCAGGTCTCCCTCGCTCCTGGTGACAGGGTTCGGCGTGCTCTTGTTCCTCGCTACCGCGCACCCGGTCCTCCCACTGGTGCTTCTCGCAGGACTTTTGCCGTTCCACTACGTGACCCTGGCTCTGTTCAGGAAGGTGTGGATACTCACGCGCGCACAGACCCAGTCGGAGCGAGTGCTGACCTACCTGAGCGACCTGATGACCAAGAGGGACGCCGCAGCGGAAGTGCGCCTGTTCGGCCTGGGCGATTACCTCCGCAGCAGGCGACAGGAGCTCTCGACGCGCCTGCGCCTGGAGCGGTACGAGTTGTCCCGGGAGCACGCCGGACGAGGCTCTCTCATGAACGTGACCGACCAGGTCGCCTATGGTGCCGTGATAGGCGGCGTGTGCCTGATGATCCTCCGGGGGAGCCTCACCGTGGGCAGCTTTGCGGCTTACCTGTCGGCGGCGGAGAGGTTCCGCCAGACGATGTCGTTGTTCGGTTTCTACCTGATGACCCTCGACGCCGACTTCAGGTACCTGACCGACCTGATCGACTACCTGGAGATCGACGACCCGGACCTTCTGGATTCGGCGCTCCAGGTCAGCACGGGCGCAACGGCGCGGCCGTCTGAGACTTGGCACGACACGCCCGACATCAGGTTCTCAGGGCTGTCGTTCTCATATCCGGGCACCGACGTGATGGTCCTCGATGGGCTGGACCTGGCCATCGCGCCCGGCGAGCGGATAGCGCTTGTGGGAAGGAACGGAGCAGGCAAGTCCACACTGGCTCGGCTGCTGCTCGGACTCTACCGCCCGACGGCGGGGAGCGTCATGGTAGGGGGTGTCGATCTGCGCGACATGGACCCATCCGAGTGGCGCAGTCGCGTGGCCGCAGTCTTCCAGGACTACTTCCGCTTCGAGCTAACGGCGAGGGAGAACATCGGATTCGGCGCTCTACCTCGCATGGACGAGCGGCCTGCGATCGAGTCTGCCGCCGTCAAGGGCGGCGCCGACGGGTTCGTGAGGGAGCTGCCCGATGGCTACGAGACCATGCTGGGCAGGTCGTTCGACGAGGACGGCCAGGACATCTCCGCCGGCCAGTGGCAGAGGCTTGCGAGCGCCCGGGCCTACTTCCGTGAGGCATCCGTGCTGGTGCTGGATGAGCCGACCGCGGCGCTGGACGCGAAGGCCGAGGTGGAGGTGTACAGGAGGTTCAGGGATATGTCACAGGGCAAGTCGGTCCTGCTGATCTCCCACCGGCTGGGCTCAGCCCGACTCGCCGACCGCATAGTCTTCCTGGAGGACGGCCGGATCGTGGAGCAGGGCACCCACGACGAGCTCATGGCCCTGAACGGCGCATACGCCAGGCTCTACTCCATCCAGGCCGACTGGTACCGCTGAACGAGAGCCCGCAGCACTGCCAGTGCATTGAGATTGGTCGTGATGGCGCGATAGAATCCGGGCCCCTGGAGGTGAAGCCGTGAGCGCTACCGGACAGCCAGTGAACATTCGCCTGGACGTAAAGATTCCCATGCGGGACGGCGTCCTGCTCTCCGCCGACATCTACACGCCGCCGGGTGACGGGCCCTTTCCCGTGCTCCTCGTCAGGACCATATACGACAAGCAGCAGGAGCGCTACGTCGAGTGGACCGAGCGGTTCGTCGAGGCCGGGTACGCGTGCGTGATGCAGGACTGCCGCGGCCGCAACGACTCTGACGGCGCATGGGAGCCGTACATACACGAGGCGGACGACGGGCACGACACCATCGAGTGGATAGGCGCGCAGCCTTGGTGCGACGGCAACGTCGGCATGTACGGCATCTCCTATGTCGGCTTTACCCAGCACCAGCCGGCGAGGCGGCGCAGCAAGTACCTCAAGGCCATCACGCCCATTGCGTCGCAGCAGGACAACTTCGGCCATCAGCGCGTCGATGGCGTGCTCCAGCAGCACGTGGCCCAGTTCTTCATAAACATGGCCGGACGGACCAACAAACGATCGTCGACCGCCATGATGGACTGGGACGAGATTTACAACCGGCTGCCGCTTGTGTCGGCTGTGGACGACATCGTCGACCTGGAGTTCTACCGCGAGGTCGTCCGGCACCACACGTTCGACGACTTCTGGAAGTCATACTCGATGCGGGACAAGTACGGCGAGGTTGCCGTGCCCGCCTACCTGATCACCGGCTGGTACGACAACCTCGTCCACGAGACGTGCAGGCTATTCCAGGGCTGGACAGCCGGGGCCAGGACGGAGGAGGCCCGGCAGCTCACCAAGCTGCTGATCGGACCCTGGAGCCACCGCAACATCGGCTCGAGCGAGCGCTTCGGCAGCGTCGACTTCGGAGGCAACGCCTTCGTGGACATCGTCGCCGAGCAGGTCAGGTGGAACGACAGGAGGCTCAGGGGATTCGACAACGGCATCGACGACGAACCCAGGGTGCGCGTGTTCGTGATGGGAGCGAACAGGTGGCGCACCGGCGATACGTGGCCACTGGAGGGGGTCGAGTACAGGGACTTCTATCTGCGGTCGGAGGGGGGCGCCAACTCGATCTACGGCGACGGCAGGTTGAGCGACGATGGGCCCGACGACGAGTCGCCCGACCATTTCACCTACGACCCGAACGACCCGGTCCCCACTATCGGGGGCCAGTTCATGATGATGGAGATGGGAGGGCCGGCTGATCGCCGCCCCGCCCAGCGGCGGGATGACGTGCTGGTCTACGACTACGGACCCCTCGAGGAAGACTTGGAGGTGGTGGGGCCCGTCACGCTGGTCCTACACATCTCGTCGAGCGCCCCGGACACCGACTTCACTGGCACGCTATCGGACGTCTATCCCGACGGCAAGGCTGTGATGCTGACCGAGGGCATCGCGCGTGCAAGGTTCAGGGAGTCTATCGAGGAGCCGGAGTTGATGGAGCCCGGTGAGGTCTACGAGATAACCGTGGACATGTGGGAGACGGGCAACCTGTTCAGGGCCGGTCACGCGATCCGCCTGGAGGTGTCGAGCAGCAACTTCCCGCGCTACGAGCGCAACCAGAACACCGGCTCGCAGCCTGGGCTCGACGCGGATGTGGCGATAGCCAGACAGTCCGTATACCACGACGGGCCCCGGGCATCGCGCCTGGTCCTGCCCGTCATGCCTCGGGGCTGAGTCGAAGGTCGGAGACAGTTGATGGGCGTCCCCTGGTTGGGGTAGCCCGGCCTGTGTGCTACCGGTTCCTTCGTCGGCGGATGCGGCGAAGGCTCCTGGCCTTGTCGAGGCGAGCCTGCTCGCCCTTGGACCTGAAGAACCGGCGGTTCCTCAGCTCCCTCAGCACTCCAGACCGCTGCATCGACGACTGGAACCTCTTGAGGAGCTGCTCCCCGCCTTCACCCTCGCGCAGTGTGACGAACGCCAAATCTCAACCCTCCGTGAACTGTTGCCCTTAAGTATAGCCCGTGCGGTGGATGCTGTGCCAGTGTCTGTACCTGCTCAATTGCTTGTACTGGGCTGGGTTTGAGGGGGCCTGAATCCTAGCGAGGGTCTGAGTAAGCTTGGCGCAAACGCCTGGGCGTGTGCAAGTCTTCCCATGGATCGGGCCAACGGACCTACTTGTGATCTTGCCTACATATGTGTTCCCTGGCTCCGCGTATGTAAGGCTGCTCTGCAAGGGCGTACAGATGCTCTGGTTGACATTGGAACGTGCAGATAGTATGAACATGCTGCCAAAACTAGATGTATATCACTACACTACTCGGCATGTGCTGGGCGAAGATGTCACGGAGCTTTGCAGTCGGGCGGCGGGCCTCAGAACCCTGGACGGTGCTGGACTTACCGATTCACGCGCCACTGATCCTGGGGCTGACCACATCGCTTCCGCTTCTAGTAGTAGCCGGCGGTCTAGTGCTGTTAGGACGTTTCGGGCCCCACGCCCATGCCCAATCGACGGTTCCGGATGTACCGGTCATCTCGGGCTTCGAGAACGACACAGGGATCCAGGGGGACCGCATTACCAGCGACGATCTGCCGACGCTGCTTGGCACAGCTGGCCCCAACCTGAAAGTCCGGGTATACAGGGTTGCCAGGGTTCTGGGTGAAGCGAACTCCGGCATGGACGGATCGTGGAGCCTTACTCTCCGGCGCTCGCTGCCCGATGGCCTGCACAACTTCACCGCGACCGCTGCCGACGATGAGGGAAATGTCAGCAGTCGGTCCGAGCCCTACGTCCTGACTATCGATACCACCGCTCCCGGCAGACCAGTCATAGTCCGATTCGATGACGATACAGGGCTGCTCAAAGACAGAACCACCAAGGACACAACGCTGACATTGACGGGCAGGGCGGAAGCCCTGAGCAGCATCGGGGTCTTCGGCAACGGCACAAGGCTCGGCTCGACTGCCACTGATGATTCTGGAGCCTGGAGCTTCGTGACGGCAGAGCTGGAGGACGGCCACTACAGGATGACTGCGTCAGCCACAGACGCGGCGGGCAATGTCGGCCGAGTTTCGGACGCCCTTGTCGTCATAGTAGATACCGAGCCGCCTCCAAAGCCTGTGATTACCGGCTACGAGGATGACCGTGGCCCGCAGACGGAACCGGCGACGGACGATACCACGCTGAGGCTGAGAGGCACGACCATTTCGTACGCGGTTGTCACGCTCTTCGACGGGGCCAACAATATAGGTACGGCCGATGCCGACCACAGGGGCGACTGGCGCTTCGAGGTGCCCGAGCTCTCGCTGGGGGTGCACGCGTTCACTGCCAGGGCGACCGACGATGCCGGCAACCAGGGCCCGGCCTCCGATGTCTTCCGGCTCGCCATAGGACCAAACACGCCACCCTCGTTCGACGAAGGCGGGGCTGCGGAGCGCTCGATTGCCGAGGATGCTGCCGGTGGAGCCCAGGTTGGCTCACCCGTCACAGCAGCCGACCCTGACCCGGGCGACATACTTCGATACACCCTGGTAAGCGATGACGAGGTCCCGTTCTCGATAGACTCCGGGACGGGCCAGGTCACCCTGGCCGCCCAGCCCGATCTCGACCGTGGGTCGACACCGACCTACACCATCACGGTCACCGTCAGCGACTTCCTGTCGGCATCGGACAGCATCACCCTCACGATTAATATCACGGAGGCCGTGCCTCCCGATCCGCCTCCTGCGCCTGAAGGCGGGTTCTCCTTCGGCAGCAATGGCGGGGACAGCCCTGAAACCAAGCTCATCCTACGCTGCAACGAGCCCTCTCTGCCTGACGGCGCCCGTGCCATCACCGGCTACGACGTCAGATACAGGGAGGTGTCGGCTCCGGTGCAGGAATGGACCGAGTTGGAGGGCGCGGCAACCGCTGCCACCTCGGACGTCCCGGCGATCATCGAGGCATCCATTACGGGTCTGAGGTCAAACACGACGTACGAAGCACAGGTGCGCTCAGTAAGCGGTGCTCGTGTCAGCGCCTGGGCCCCGGAGACGCCGCTTAGCGCCGCCACAGCAAAGGCGCAGCTGACCGTAGCGTTCAGTGATGGCTCATACGCCGTCGACGAAGGCGCAAACACGGCCGCTACCGTGCTCGTTACTCCTGCCGCGGATCGGGACGTCAGTGTCAACGTAACGGCGTCCGGCACCGGAGCCAGGTTATTGGGACTTTCCACACAGGGAGTCCTCGCCATTGCGCGAGGGCAGGATCGGGCGGAGTTCACGATCTCAGGCGTCGAGGATGCCGACTCGAACGACGCGTCAGCCGGGTTGACGCTCAGCCTCACTACCAGCGACATGGTGGAGATTGGGCAGCCGGCGTCCGCCACCATTACTGTGAAGGACGTAGTAAGCGCCCCCGGAGTCCCTGGGGACCTGGCGGTGGAAGCATCCGGCCCCAGGCGTATCGACATACGATGGGAGGCACCTGCATCGGATGGAGGCGCGCCGGTTACCGGGTACCGCATCGAGTGGTCTGAGGACAGAATCTCATGGCCAGAGGAGAACCGCTTCACTGCTACTTCCACCACCTACAGTGACTCTTCGGTAGGGCCTGCTTCCACCCGGTACTACCGCGTGGCTGCAACAAATCGACTCGGCACCGGCGAGCCCACCCAGCCCATGAGTGCGGTTAGTCCCAGGCACAACGCCGCGCCCACGTTCGACGAGGGCGAGACAGCCGAGCGAGAGATAGCGGAAGGCGCCGCCGGAGGTTCGCTGGTCGGCACTCCTGTTTCCGCGACCGACTCCGATGCCGGTGATACGCTTCGCTACGGCGTCCAGTCCACGAATGACACCCCATTCTCTATTGATTCGAGTACGGGTCAGATCAGCCTCGTGTCTCGCCCCGGCCTCGACCATGAGTCTATGCCGGCACACACCTTCACGGTCACTGTCACCGACTCACTCTCGGCATCGGACACGATCGCGGTAACCGTATCGGTGAAGGACGTCGCAGAGCCTCCGCCGGCGCCTTCAGGTGACTTCTCATTCGGCTCGAATACAAACGACAGCCCGGAGAGCAAGCTCGCTATCCTCTGGCCCGAGCCGAGCGTGCCGCCGGGTGTGCCATCGATCACGGCGTACGACGTACGTTATAGGGAGAGGACGACACCGGAAGCGGCTTGGTTCGAGCTTACGGACGTTGAGTCGAGTAAAGCGCCAGGAGCACCCGGACGCCTCAAGGCCGCCATAGTCGACCTCAGGTCCAACACTTTCTACGAGGCACAGGTGCGCGCTGTGAATCACGAGGATAAGAGTGCCTGGGCTCCGGGAACTCCGGTCCAGGCCAAGACGGTGGCGGCCCAGCTCACGGTGGCCTTCGGTGCGGAGGGGTACCAAGTGGGGGAAGGCGCTTCCGCGGCGATAACTGTCCTGGTCACACCCCCCGCGGACAGGGACGATGAAGTGGAGGTCTCGGTTACTGGGGATGGCGTGATGGTGTCAGGGCTCGACGACGGCGGCGTGCTGACCATACCCCGTGGGAGCCAACGCGTCACCTTCTCTGTGACAGGGGTCGAAGATGACGATTCGAACGATGCCTTGGTCGAACTTACGCTACGTTCGACCAGCCGCAAGATCACCGCTGGCGAGCCACTAGTCACATCCGTTACTGTGGTGGACACTACGCCTCCACTGACGTCCACCGCGACTGCTACGCCGTCAGCGACACCCGCGCCAACACCGACGCCAACTGCGACGGCCACGCCAACTGCGACGGCTACACCGACGCCGACACCGACGGCCACGCCCACGCCTACTCCGACAGCCACGGCTACGCCTACGCCCACCGCGACTCCGACAGCCACGCCGACACCGACGGCCACGCCCACTCCGACAGCCACGCCTACGCCTACGCCTACTGCGACTCCGACAGCCACGCCTACGCCTACGCCTACTGCGACTCCGACAGCCACGCCGACACCGACGCCAACTGCGACGGCTACGCCCACCGCGACTCCGACAGCCACGCCGACACCGACGGCCACGCCCACGCCTACTCCGACAGCCACGGCTACGCCTACGCCCACCGCGACACCGACAGCCACGCCGACACCGACGCCAACTGCGACGGCTACGCCCACCGCGACTCCGACAGCCACGCCGACACCGACGGCCACGCCCACTCCGACAGCCACGCCTACGCCTACGCCTACTGCGACTCCGACAGCCACGCCAACTGCGACGGCTACACCGACGCCGACAGCCACGGCTACACCGACAGCTACGCCGACGCCGACACCTACGCTGACCGGGGGTGGTGGCGAGATCGCGTTCCATTACGGAGGAGGGAACAGCACCGGGACTATGCCCCTGAACGAACCGGTCGTGTTCTACCTCCACGAGCCAACCTTGAGCGTATCGAGATCCGGCACGGCAACGTGGACGGCCATCCCTGCAGAGGTGTCCGCGAATGAGCGGTGGAGTCTGGCGACAGGCGAACCTCATCCATCCGAGTTCACCCTATCCGCCGGCACATTCGATAGAGACGTCCCCGCAAGCACGCCCCTGGCGTTGAGCCCACCACCGATGGCACGGGTTAACGGGGTTCCACAACTCGTCGGCGATCTGGACCAGGGAGACGGCAGCTTCTCCTTGCTCTATGACGTAAATGCGGACAGTACGTTGGTGGTCACGTTCGCCTTCGACATCGTGGACACGTACACGGCGGAGAGCCGTCGTGTGAGAGTAACGAGCACGTCCGATAGGGATGGCGAGTGGGTCGCATTCTCAGAGGTAGCCGGAACTGACGACGCTGCTCCCCAAGCAGCATCGGGCCTGTTTAGGGGCGACGTTATGCCTAGCACGGATCGGATCGCCGAGGCCTCGGGGGACGGCAGCGTGTGGGTGAAGGGGGGTGACGAACTCACGATCGCCTATTACGGAGATAGAGGAGCCGAGCTCTATTCCGACACGATCACTGTCGGGAGGCGCGATTCGACGAGCACGCCAACGCCGACACCAACGCCAACACCGACCGGAACGGCTACGCCAACGCCGACACCAACGCCAACACCGACCGGAACGGCTACGTCGACAAGCACTCCCACGGCCACTCCTACGCCAACGCCGACGAGGACTCCCACGGCTGCGCCAACGCCAACGCCAACGCCGACGAGGACTCCCACGGCCGTGCCAACACCAACGCCAACACCGGCGGGCACGGCTACGCCAACGCCGCAGCCGTCCCTGCCGATCGCGGTCATCCAGCCTCCGCTTACTCCAACACCCAAGCCAATGAGCACGTCCACTCCGACGGCGACCAGCACATCCGGGTCAACGAGCACGTCCACTTCGACGGCGGCCAGCACAAACATGCCAATGGCGACGAGTGCCCCTACATCAACGGCTACCAACACGCCGGCACCGACGGCGACTAGCACACCCACACATGGGTTAACGATCAGGGTCACTCCGACGGCGACGAGCACCCTCACGCCCAGAATAACGAGCACGGCTGCTCCCACAGCGACCAGCACACCCACACCCAAGCCAACGAGCATGGGCATGCAGTCGCCGGTCGGCGCACCCACACCCAAGCCAACGAGCACGGCCATGCCGTCGCCGGTCGGTACATCCGCACCCACACCAACGAGCACGGCCATGCCGTCACTAACTAGCCCACCCACACCTACATCAACGAGCACGGCCATTCCCACGGCGACGAACACACCGACAGCCATTCCAACGAGCACCCCCACTCCGAGGCCGGCGGGCACACCCGCGCCCACCGCCACCAGCACGTCCACGCCCAGACCAACGAGCACGGTCACGCCAACTCCGACGAGCAGGTCCACACCCGTCTCAACCAGCACCCCCACATCGACGGCCACCAGCACACCCGCTTCCACACTGGTTTCGACGGCACAGCCTCCTGTCTCTCCGATACCGTTGCAGACTGCGCCTGACGTCGATACGCCTGGCGAGGGAGCGAACGGCGGCGGTGGGGCGTGGTACGAGAATTGGACGGTCGCCGTAGGTGCGTTCTTGGTGGCCTCGCTTGCTGTGGGGCTGCTAGGCCGGCCAAGAAGGACGGACAAGCACCCGAGAGGTCTGGAACGGGAAGCCAACTGATTCGACCGCGGTACGGCCTTGCTCTCTGGGGCGAGTCTGCCTACAATGGATAGTCAGTCGGGGTGTGGCGCAGTCGGTAGCGCGCGTCGTTCGGGACGACGAGGTCGCTGGTTCAAGTCCAGTCACCCCGACCACCATTAGATAAGCGACCGCACCCGGAGTGCGGCACGCGGCCCCAACTCCTGGCCCCCGGGCCACCCATCAGACCGCCGGCCGGGCCGGTCCCTGCCACGGGCAGCCCGTGCAGTGGCGTATAATGGAAGCAGGGCCTTGCATACTCGAGGAGCGGAGAGGCGTGACAGGACAGATACAGCTCGGAGCCATCTTCCCGCAGACGGAGATCGGCTCCGACCCCTCGGCGGTACGGGACTATGCCCAGGCCGCCGAGTCCCTCGGATACGACTACATACTGGCGTTCGACCACGTGCTGGGCGCGAATCCCGCGAGCCGTCCCGGCTGGCGCGGCGTCTATAGTCATGAGGACGCGTTCCACGAGCCCTTCGTGCTTTTCGGCTACCTGGCGGCTGCCACGGAGCGCATCGGGCTGGCGACGGGCATCATCATCCTGCCGCAGAGGCAGACGGTGCTGGCGGCGAAGCAGGCGGCGGAGGTGGACGTGCTGAGCGGCGGCCGGCTGCGTCTGGGGATCGGCATCGGCTGGAACGAGGTGGAGTTCGAGGCCCTCGGCGAGGAGTTCGGCAACCGGGGAAGGCGCTCAGAGGAGCAGATCGACCTGATGCGCGCGCTGTGGAACAGCGAGCTGGTCACGTTCGAGGGCCGCTGGCACAGGGTCACGGACGCGGGGATCAATCCATTGCCCGTGCAGCGTCCCATCCCGATCTGGTTCGGCGGGAGCGACGACCGTGTGCTCCGCCGGATAGCCAAGATGGGGGACGGGTGGATCTCCAATCTTCGCCAGCCGGACGACACGGCCCGGCGGATAGTCGACAGCCTGCGGGGATACGTTGAGGCGGCCGGCCGCCCGATCGAGGAGGTCGGGATAGAGGGCTGGACGTCGATGCGCGGGGGCGACCCGGCCGGGTCCGCCCGGGCCTGGGCCGAAGTGGGCGCGACCCACGTCTCGGTGAACACGATGCGGGCCGGGCTCAGCTCCCCCCAGGACCACATCGACGCCATACGCCGCTTCATGGAGTCGGCGGGTGAGGTCCGCAGCGGGTAACACATGACGAACGGAATCCTGGAGTCAAGATGGGTCTGAGACGTACACCGCTATACGACATTCACGCATCCCTTGGCGGGCGCATGGTGCCCTTCGGGGGGTGGGACATGCCCGTGCAGTACACCAGCATCCTGGATGAGGCCCGGGCCGTCAGGTCCAACGCGGGCGTGTTCGATGTCTCGCACATGGGACGCATGTTGATACGCGGGCCGGATGCCTGCGCGCTTCTGAACAGGGTGCTAAGCCCCGATGTTCCGCAGCTCAGGATCAGGCGGGCGAGATATGGGTTGATATGCAACGAGGAGGGGGGCATCATCGACGACGCCATCGTCTACCGCCTCGGCAGGGAGCGGTACATGCTCGTCCCCAACGCCTCCAACGCCGACACGGTGGCTGAGTGGGTGGAACGGTGGCGCAGGCCGAGTGACGACGTGGAAGTCTCGATCGTCACCGAGGACCTGGCGATGATCGCCCACCAGGGGCCCGCGGCACAGATGATGCTGCTGTCCCTGACCGACCACGACGTCTCGACGCTCAGGCTGTTCCGGACGGTCGAAACAGAGGTCGCGGGGGCCAGCGCCATTGTGGCCCGCACCGGCTACACCGGTGAAGACGGGTTCGAGATCATGGTCCCTTCCGCCGATGCTCCCGCAGTGTGGCAGGCCCTGTGCGATGCGGGAGCCGCTCCCTGCGGGCTTGGGGCAAGGGACGTGCTGAGACTCGAGGCAGGACTGCCCCTCCACGGGAACGACATCGATGCCAGCGTGAATCCGTTCGAGGCCGGGCTGGACAGGTTCGTCCATCTCGACCGCGAGGAGTACGTGGCCAGGGATGCGCTGATACGCATCCGGGACGAGGGGCCGGCGCGGCGGCTGATCGGTTTCAGGATGGTGGGAAGGGGAATCGCCAGGCACGGCCACGACCTCTATTCGGGCGGCGAGCAGGTCGGCCAAGTTACCAGCGGAAGCTACTCACCTACGCTTGACATGGCTATAGGCATGGGCTATGTTCGAGAGGCATTTTCGGGCCTTGGGGATCCCCTGCAAGTGGACATTCGCGGCCGCATGGTGGATGCCGAAGTGGAAATGCTGCCCTTCTATGCGGAGCGGCAGGTCCCCATCCTGGCGCCCGTTGGCTGACCGAAACTACTGAATCGCGGCGGGGCCGAGTCTTCGCCTGCACGGAGAACGAACGTATGACGAGCCCTGCCGACCGCAGCTACATCAAGGACCACGACTGGGTGCAAGTCGGCGCCGACGGCATGGCCGTGTTCGGGATCACCGACTACGCCCAGGACAGCCTTGGAGACGTGGTATTCGTCGAGCTCCCCGAGCCGGGAGCGGAAGTGTCCCAGTCCGAGACTTTCGGGGAGATCGAGTCGGTCAAGGCCGTGTCGGACCTGATCGCGCCCGTGAGCGGCACGGTAGCCGAGCGCAACGACGCTGTTGTGGACGCTCCAGAGCTGGTCAACGACTCGCCCTACGACGATGGATGGCTGCTCAAGGTGGAGATGGCGGACCCCAGCGAAGTAGATGACCTGATGTCCGCGGAGGAGTACGACTCGTTCCTGGCATCCGAGTCCTAGCAAGCTCCTCCGATGGACGGAAACTCCTTCACCTCCCCGTACACTCCCAATACCGACGAAGACCGGCGGCAGATGCTGGACGCCATAGGCGTCGACTCGGTCGACGAGCTGTTTCTCGACATTCCGCCTGAGAACCGCAGCCCGGGCCTCGACCTGCCGCCACCCGCCTCCGAGCTGGAGCTGCGCCGGGAGATCGAGGCCATGGCCGAGATGAACCTCACACCCGGCAAGTACTCCTCATTCCTGGGAGCCGGCTCGTACCGCCACTTCGTTCCGGCGATAGTGCGCCAGATAGCGGGCCGCAGCGAGTTCATGACCTCGTATACGCCCTACCAGCCTGAGGTTGCCCAGGGCACGCTCCAGGCCCACTACGAGTTCCAGTCCATGGTCTGCCAGCTCACGGGCATGGAAGTGGCGAACGCGGGCATGTACGACGGGTCGACTTCGCTCGCTGAAGCCGTCCTCATGGCGACCAGGGTGACGCGGCGCGACCGAGTGGCCATCCTCGACACGGTCTCGCCGTATCTACGGAGGGTCATCGAGGCCTACGTAGAGGCGCCCGGGCTCCAGATAGACGTCGTTAGCTCCCGGAATATCGACCTACAGGACGATGTCGCGTGTCTGGTGGTGCAGCAGCCCAACTTCCTCGGCTACGTGGAGGACATGGCGGCGCTGTCCGAGGCCGCGCACTCGAAGGGCGCGCTGCTGATCGTGACCTGCGACCCCCTCTCCCTCGCGATGTTCAGGCCGCCGTCCGAGTTCGACGCGGACATCGTCGTGGCTGAAGGGCAGGCGCTTGGGGTTGCTCCGACCTACGGCGGGCCGTACGTCGGCTTCTTCGCGTGCAAGCAGAAGTACATGCGGCAGATGCCCGGTCGCATCGTAGGCAAGACACAGGACACGAGGGGCAGGACCGGCTACGTCCTCACGATGCAGACCCGCGAGCAGCATATACGCCGGGAGACGGCTACCTCGAACATCTGCACGTCCGTCGGGCTGATAGCGCTGATGTCCACGGTCTACATGGCGGGGCAGGGTAGGCAGGGACTCCGTCACGTCGCCGAACTGTGCTACCACAAGGCCCACTACGCCGCGTCCCTTATCGGGGACATCCCGGGCTACTCCATCCCGCTCGCGGGCACGTTCTTCCGCGAGTTCGTGGTCGAGTGCCCCGACCCGCCTTCCGAGATCAACGAGAGGCTGGTCGAGCACGGCATCATCGGAGGCCTGGACGTCAGCGAACAGGTCCCAAACGGCATGCTCCTGTGCTTCACGGAGGTCAACTCGCGCGACGAGATAGAGGGGCTGGCGAGAGCCCTGGCGGAGGTCGGAGGCGGTCGTGAATAACGAGGTCCTCGACGACGGACGCCGCAGACTCCTGATGGACCGCAGTGTGCTTGGGCGAGTCGGCACGACGATGCCTCCCCTTGACGTGCCGGTCCAGGAGCTGCCCTCGGGCGACTTGCTCCGGGGCGACCTGGAAATGCCTGAGGTCAGCGAAGGAGAGCTCGTCCGCTACTTCTCGCAGATCAGCCAGTTCAACTTCTCCATCGACCACAACTTCTACCCGCTTGGCAGCTGTACGATGAAGTACAACCCCAAGCTGAACGACGAGATGGCCGGGCTGCCCGGCATGGCGGAGATTCACCCTCACCAGCCCCCTGCGACGGTGCAGGGCGCACTGAAGCTGATGTACGAGCTGCAGGAGCTCCTGGCCGAGATCACCGGCATGGCCGGCACGAGCCTCACACCCATGGCGGGCGCTGAGGGTGAGCTGGCCGGTATGCTGATGATCAGGGCATACCACCTGGCGCGGGGCGACACGAGCCGCACCGCGGTCCTTATTCCCGACAGTGCTCACGGGACAAACCCTGCGTCCGCGGCTATGGCCGGGTACGACGTGGTCACCATCCCGACGGACGGCAACGGCAACACCGACCTGGACGCTCTGAGGGCAGCGGCTGGCGAAGACATAGCCGGGCTCATGCTCACACAGCCCAGCACACTCGGCCTGTTCGACACCCACATTGCCGAGGTGATAAGCATCGTCCAGGATGCGGGGGGCCTGCTCTATGGAGATGGCGCGAACCTGAATGCGCTCCTTGGGCGAGTCAAGCCGGGAGAACTGGGATTCGACGTCGTCCACTCGAACCTGCACAAGACCTTCACCCAGCCCCACGGGGGCGGCGGCCCCGGCGCTGGAGCAGTCATGGTCAACGACCGGCTGCTGCCATTCCGGCCGGACCCTGTGGTCGAGCGCAGGGTCGACGAGGACGGCAACGAGAGCTACGAGCTCGTCTCTCCGCCCCAGACCATCGGTAAGATGGGGGCGTTCCAGGGCAACTTCGGGGCGCTGGTGCGGGCCTACTCATACATCAGGACTCTCGGTAAAGAGGGAGTCGCCGCCATCAGCGAGGACGCCGTAATCAACGCAAACTACGTGCTCAGCCAGCTCAGAGACTGCTACGACCTCCCGTATGACCGGACTTGCATGCACGAGGTCGTATTCTCGGCCCGCACTCTAAAGCGGGAGCACGGCGTGTCGGCCCTCGACGTGGCGAAGCGTCTAATCGACTACGGCATCCATCCTCCGACCATGTACTTCCCTCTCGTCGTCGAAGAGGCGCTCATGATCGAGCCGACCGAGACCGAGTCGAAGGAGACGCTCGACCATTTCATCGAAGTGATGCGGACCATCGCGCAGGAGGCAAGGGAGAACCCCCAGCTGCTCCACGACGCACCCCACGACACGCCAAACACGCGCCTCGACGAGGCGGGAGCCGCGCGCCGCCCCAATCTCCGCTGGCGCCCCTCTGAGTAGCCGCCTCAACCGGTTGGGGCTCGTACGGACATGACCGCAGCCTGCGAGCCGAACTGGGCCAACCGCACGCTGTGGACGGGGGACAACCTCGAGATCATGCGGGGCATGAACTCCGCGAGCGTCGACCTCATCTATCTCGACCCCCCATTCAATTCGAACAAGTCATACACCGCGCCGGGTAATTCGGAAACCGCGGAGGTATCGTTCGAGGACACCTGGACGCCGTCCGACCTGGATCCGGCCTGGCATGACGAGGCTGCACTCCTGGAGCCCGCACTCAGCTCCGTTTTCGATGCCGCCGCCCAGGCGCACGGCGACTCGATGGAGTCGTACCTCGTCATGATGGCGGTCAGGCTGCTGGAAATGAGGAGGCTGCTGCGCGATACGGGGAGCATCTACCTCCACTGCGACCCTACGGCAAGCCACTATTTGAAGCTGGCAATGGACTGCATCTTCGGGAAGGAGCAGTACCGGAACGAGATGGTGTGGCACTACGGCAAGATGTCCAATCCCAGTAGGGACTTCCCGCGCAACCACGACATCATCCTGCGCTACACGAAGACTGGCAGCTACACCTTCCGCACGGTGAAAGGGGCCGAGTCCGAGTACCGCACGCGATATGAGAGGTACCTCTCCGGCAACAGGGTGCTGTACGGCAGGGTGAGGGAGTCGAGGGACAAGCTCATATTGCGCAGGGTGAAACGGCTCACCGGCGAGCTTGGCCGGGACCTCCGGGACGATGACGTGTTGTTCGACTTCGACCGGGAGTTCAAGGTCCAGTCGGATGTCGTGTACGTCCCCATAATCAAAGGCAACTCATCAGAGCGAATGGGGTATCCTACGCAGAAGCCGCTGCGACTGCTTTCCAAGTTCATCGAGTCATCTACGAACCGGGGCGACATGGTGCTCGACCCCTTCTCCGGAGGTGCTACGGCGTGCATCGCTGCTGAGCAGCTTGGAAGGAGATGGGCCGGCATAGACATCTCTCCGTTGGCGGCGAAGCTGGTCAGGCGCCGACTCCGGGACCGCCTCGGGCTGGAGAGCGAGGTGACGCACAGGAAGGACGTTCCGGAGAGGACGGACTTGGGCCGGAGAATCGAGCGCTCGCAGACGAGGTCGTAGACCCACCCGAATTACACCAGGGAGGAACAGGGATGACTGCAGTAGACGACGTACTGACCCAGATGAGGGAGCAGCGCAAGTCCGTACAGGAGAGGCTCGAGGACGTCACCGAGGAGCAGATGCTCGCGCCCACAACCTATGGTGAGCGCGAAGTCGACGTGCGCTTCATGTTCTACCGGTTCATCGCGCACGAGGTGGAGCACACCGTGCAACTTGCCAAGACGCTGCAGATGCTGGGAGCCGCCCAGGGTGAGGCGCAGCTCATCCTGAAGAGCCTGCAAGCAGCCAGGGGCGAGCTCGAGGGCATGATGGTGGGCCTGTCGGACGAGGACCTCGACCGCGAACCCGCCGAGGGAGAGTGGTCGGCGCGGCAGGTGATCGACCACATCCTCCAGGTCGAAGAGGTCTACACCCGCCGCATAGAGCAGGGCATCGCGTCCAGCGGCTAGCTCTGAGTGCCGGGGCCGGCCGGTGCTGGGCAACCTGCAAGTCTGACTGGCGTGTCGCGCTCGTTGAGGCGCCGCTGGGAACGCCGCAATGCGTTATCAATGCGCCTTGACCAAGTTGCGGCCGAGCCTCTAGCGTTTTACCTAGTTTAAGCTCAAGGAGAAGGCGATGCGGTCTCTCGACTTTCCCCCCGCCAGCCGCCCGGTGGCTATGGGAGCCAACGGAATGGTGTCATCCGCCCATCCACTTGCCTCGCTTGCCGGGCTGCGAGTTCTGCAGCAGGGAGGCAACGCCTTCGACGCTGTAGTGGCGACGGCCTCGACCCTCAACGTCGTCGAGCCCTACATGTCGGGGGTTGGGGGTATAGGGGTGGCGCTTGCCCACGTCGCCAGTGAGGGCAGGGTGCGCGCCATCGACTTCTCGGGCAGGGCGCCTCTCGCCGCCGAGCCGGAGCGCTTCGAGGAGGAGACGAAGGACGACGGCATCCTGGCCGCGATGGTACCCGGGAACCTGTCTGGCTGGCTCACTATGCACGAGACATACGGGTCGCTGGACCGCGAGCCGCTCTTCGAGCAGGCCATCGACTACGCTACGAACGGTTTCCCCGTCACCTACTTCAACAGCGAGGTCTTTGCCCTGTCGGCGGACATGATGCGCAGATTCCCGTCCGCGGAGATCATCCTGGGCAGCGACGACTGCCCTCCGAGGCAGGGCGACCGCCTGACCATGCCCCAGCTTGCCGAGTCGCTTCGTACTATCGCCAAAGAAGGTCTGCCAGCGTTCTACGGCGGCAATCTAGGAAGGCGGATCGTACAGGGCAACCGGGAGCTGGGCGGGATCTACTCCGACGAGGACCTGGAGAGTTACTCTGCCCAATGGCTCGAACCAATCAGCATCGACTACAAGGGCTACAGGGTCTACACGACGCCGCCGAACTGCAGCTCCTTCCAGGTGCTGCAGACGCTCAAGACTCTTGAGGGCTTCGGGCCAGAAGAGAGGCGCTTCCAGGACGCGCGTTCCCAGCACCTGTTCATCGAATCGGCCAAGCTGGCCATCACCGACCGCGTCACGTGGGCCGGCGACCCTGATTACGTCACGGCGCCTCTGGGCGGGCTGCTATCAGATGGCTACGCGGCGAGTCAGCGGGGCCGCATCGATCCCGACAGCGCGGCGATAGTCCCCGGGGAGCGGTACGCGACAGACAGGCCCATCGGCGCGCTCACGCCCGGAAGTCCCCAGGAATTCGACGGTGGGATGACGACCCATTTCGCGGTCGCGGACAGGGACGGCAATGTCGTATCGGTCACGCAGACCTTGGGCGGGGGATTCGGCTCCGGCGCTGCCGTCGGTGGCACCGGCATATTCCTGAACAACATGGCAAGCTACTTCGAGCTGGAGGAGAGCAGTCCCAATCGCATCGGGCCGGGCAAGCGAGTCGATTTTGTAGTCGCGCCCACCCAGACGTTCCGCGACGGAAAGTTCTTCCTGAGCATGGGTACACCGGGAAGCTGGGGCATACTCCAGACCACGCCCCAGTTCCTCACAAACGTCCTGGACCACGGGATGAATGTGCAGCAGGCCATTGACTCGCCTCGCTTCCGGGTGTCGACGGAGCGGAACGTCGACATGGAGGAGCGGTTTCCGCTGCACGTGCGTGCCGCCCTAGAAGCGAAGGGACACGCAGTCAACGTCCTTCCCGCCTGGTCCAGGACCGTCGGAGGGGCGCACGGGATCCAGTTCAACGAGCATTCAGGCACCTTCGAGGGCGGAGCCGACCCCAGGCGGGACGGCTACGCGCTCGGGTACTAGCGGCGGCCAGCAGATGAATCGCGTAATAGTTTTCGTATTCGACGGCCTCCAGTTGTCCCAGGTCACGCCCGACCTGATGCCTAACCTGTCGGCGTTCGCCGCAGCGGGGGTGCGCTTCACGAACCACCACTCAGTTTTCCCCACGGTGACCAGGGTCAATGCTGCAAGCATCACGACAGGGTGCTATCCCGGTCGGCACGGCTTGGCCGGCAACGAATTCGTCGACCGCCGGTTCGACGCTGCAAGGGTACTTCCCGCCCTGCGGGACGAGCTCAAGGAGATGTTCGGCGCGACCGGCAAGCTGCTCCTCGTGCCCAACCTTGCCGGGACGTTGGCGGCCCATGGCGAGCAGTATGTCGCAGTCGCGACCGGGTCCAGCGGAAACGGGTTCATCCACAACCCTCACGCTGCCGAAGTGGGCGGCGCAACCATTCACCCTGAGTTCTGCGAGCCGATGAGTCTTCACGAAGAGATCCTGGCCAAGTACGGCGAGTGGCCCGGCTCGGCTCCCCTTCCTGCCGAGCCCCGCATCGCCCGCGGAGTGGAGGTATTCGCCGAGAGAGTCCTGGACGAGATCGACCCGACCGTAGCGCTGTTCTGGAGCCTGGAGCCCGACACTAGCCATCACGATTCCGGTGTGGGCTCTGAGGTGGGCAACGCCGGGCTCGCAGCAGCTGACCGGCAGTTCGCCCGGTTAATTGAATGGCTGGACCGCAAGGGAAGGCTCTCCCGGACGGATATCCTCGTGGCGACCGACCATGGATACGGCACCGCGACGGAGGTCGTAAACGCAGCCAGGAAGGTAGAGGAGGCGGGCTTTCCTCCCAACGCCGAAGAGGGTGGGGTGATGGTAGCCTCCAATGGCGGCTCGGTTCTCTACTACGTAGGAGGCCACGACCGGGCGACGGCAGACCGCCTGGCAGCTTGGCTGATGGGGAGCCGTTGGTGCGGCGCGCTGGTGGCATCGGAGGCGTCCGGGCGTCCGGAGGGGACGCTGCCCGCGAGTCTCGTCGGTGTCGAGGGCGAACGCGCCCCCGACCTTGCGATGTCATTTGCGTGGGACTCGAAACCCAACGCCAATGGGTATCCGGGGCGTATCTTCAACACGTCCAAGGAGCCCGGCCAGGGGAACCACGGGTCGATGAGCCGCTACGAGCAGAGGTGCGCCTTCATCGCGCGCGGCCCCAGCTTCAAGTCGGGAGTCAGCGTGGACACTCCCTCCGGCAACGTCGATGTAATGCCCACCATCCTGCGACTCCTGGGGATCGACCCCCTGGAGCGCGTGGACGGTCGAGTCCTGGAGGAGGGCCTTCACAAAGGGCTGGAGTCCCTGCCCCATGCGACCCAGACGCACTGGGCAGAGCGTCCACTGGGCGGCAAGGTGTACCGGCAGGCGATCACAGTGTCCACCGTCGGGTCGACGTTCTACGTCGACGAGGGGTGCGCACGCCGCGGTCCGCCGTGAAGGACGATTTAAGCGCCGCGCCGGCGGAAGGGGCTGCGCTCGCTTCCAACAGCTGGCTGGCGAGGCTCGTTATCCTGGGGGCGCCGCTCGCGCTCGGCTTCGTCGAGGTATTTCACTTCGAGTCACTGCCGTTCGACTCCGAGGGAGAGCTCGGCCCCTTCACGCGCTACCGGACCATCGCCCCAGTCGCCGAGCAGTGGCTCATAGTCCACCTGCTGCAGGCTCCCCTGATCGCACTGGTAGGTCTGGCGGTGTACCTGATGGTTCGTGACATCGCCGATATAACGGCGTATGTCGCCCGTGTCTGCATGGTCCTCTTCGTGGTCGCCTACACGGTGCTGGACTCGGTTGCCGGGATCGCCGTTGGAGTGCTCGTATCCAACGCGCGGGACCTGTCTCCCGCCCAGCTCCCCCCGGTCGAGCAGGCGATAGAACAGCTTTGGGATAGTTTCTGGGTCGGCAACGTCTCGGTGTTCACCATCACCGGGGCGGGCGCGTGGGTAGTGGGTGTCATCGCTGCGGCGTTGTCGCTGCGCAGATCCGGCGCACCCAGGGGCCCGGTTGCCCTGATGGTGGTTGCGGCCCTTGTCTTTGGGCTAAGCCACGCCAATCCCACCGGTCCCATAGGCATGGCTTGCCTGCTGATGGCATTCGCGTGGCTAGAGTTCTTCCCGCACTCATCCCTGTCCTTAGGAGAGGAAGAGCCTGCGTCGGATCCTCCGGTCGAACAGCCCCAAGAACCGGAGACGGAAGGAGAGCCGGATACAGCCCCCCGGACCAGGCCCCGAAGGCGTCATCGCAGGAGGAACAGGCGGGGGTAACACCTGACGTAGTCTAGCTCTCGGTCAGGGGATGTTGCGCAAGAGGGCCTGTAAGCCGAGTTCTGTACTCCTGCGAACAAGGGTTTACGCCCGCCGGGCGAGCTTCGTCCCCATGTCCTCAGGGGTGGCAACCATCTATCTAGCCCCGGCGTTGCCGCCGGGGTCGAGCGGCCAACCCGGGGACTGGTCGGGCGCCGTATCCCTCTATTTGGCCTTGCACCGGATGGGGTTTGCCCTGACCCCCGGTGTTACCACCGGGGCGGTGAGCTCTTACCTCGCCATTTCACCCTTATCCCGAGTAGTCGGGACGGTATGTTTCTGTGGCACTTTCCGTCGGGTTGCCCCGCCCCGCTGTTAGCGGGCATCCTCGCCCGATGGTGCTCGGACTTTCCTCCCTCCCGACGAGTCGGAACGGCGGCTGCCCGGCCCTCTTGCGCTCAACCATTGTAGTCCGCCTGCCAGGCTCCTGCCAGCGCCGGGATGTCTGCAGGCAGGGGCAAGTGTCAGGAGAAGACTTCGACCCGGTCGTCCTCTACCACGACCCTGGAGACCTGTTGCTCCACCAGGGCGCGCCTCTCTGGGAAGTCGAGGTCGGGCCACCTGGCGAGCGCCTCGCCCACATCCACCTGGGCCGAGGAGGCAGCTTCGTGGGCCGCGTCCAGCTCAGCGATGTATTCGCCTAGCATCCGCAACGTAATATCCTCTCGTGCGGCGCGTCTCACGGCGTCGTTCAGGCGTCTCTCGGCATTGGCGACGTCTGACGCCCTTGCCCTCTCCAGCTTCCCTGCTTCGACTCCCGGCGAACTTCGCTTGGCAGCCGATCGCACTTCGCTCAGAACGGCCTCGTCGAGCTCAGCTTCCCGCCAGGTATGGTACCCGCAGCGGCCCTGGTTGTTCCTCGCCTGGCATTGGTAGTACCGGTATGTGCCGGACGCTGCCGTGCCGTCCTTCCGCTTCCACGAACGGCGCCTGGTCACACCCATCATTCCGTTGCCGCAGTATGCGCAGCGAACGAGGCCGGACATCAGGAATGGCTTGGAGCTGTTGACCCGGCCAAAGGGACGACGGGAACGGGTCGTATCCTGCGCTGCTCTGAAGTCCTCCGGAGAGACGATGGGCTGGTGCGCGTTGGGACGTCGCATACCCAGCCTGGTGTAGGTGCCAATATAGGCCGGGTTTCTGAGGATGCCTCTAACGCTGGCGACGCTCCAGCTCCCGCCGCTCCTGGTCGTTAGCCCTCGCTGGTTCAGGTCTCGTACGATCTGCCTGAGCCCAAGCCCGTAACGTGTATACATTCGGAAGATCATCCGCACTAACTGGGCCTCGCTGGGGTAGACCTCCAGCCTCCCGCTTGGACCGATCCTGTAGCCGTAGGGTGGGCGTCCCAGGGCGCGGCCCTGGAGGGCCCGGATGCCCATAGACTCCCTCACGCGGCTGCTGCGGTCGGCCGATAGACCCTCGAATCCGAATAGGTGAATGGCGTTCTGGAGGAGGTTGGGGTACTCGTCGTCCATACATGCCGCCTCGACGCCCATGTCATCGAGGTCAGCCAGCGATCTGGCGACTTCCACCAAGCCGTTCCCAAGGTCCGCAGACGAGGACACGACCACCAGGAAGTCCGTCCCGGCGCGGTCAAGGTGATCGACCAAGGGCTGAAGGGCCCGTTGCCCGTCGTCCTCCGGATCGATCTCCAGGGTGGTGATGGGCTGATGGAGATTGAGGTGGCAGTATTCCTCGAAGCGCGTCCTCAGAGAATCCGAAGACTGGTCCTCGTGCCCCCCGAGCCTGAAGTATCCGATAGCACGCACGCGGCGAGCTTCAGGGAGCGTAGAGTATGCGGCCGCAGGAGCTGCACTGGACGATCTGCTGCCCGCTGCGTGCCCGCTGCGTTTCCTGGGTCGTGAGGGACAGCCGGCACCCCTGGCATGTCCCGCGTTCGACTAGCGCCATGGCGCGCCCGCTCTTGCTCCTTCGCAGCGATTCATACAAGGGAAGCAGGCTCGAGGGCATCGTGGGCAGCAAAGCCAATCTGTTGGCTCGAAGCGCCTCGATCTGGGCGACTGCCTCCTCTTCCTGCTCCCGCCAGGCGTTCTCCAGCCCCGGACGCTCCTCCTCGAGCCTGGCGGCCGTCTCCCGCGCTTCAGCCAGGACAGGCTCCAGCTCATCCAGGTCGATCATCGTCTCGAGGAGCTGGTCCTCTGCCTCTTTCTTTCGGGCGGACGTGAAGGCGCGCTCCTCCTGCGCCGCGGCCAGCTGCTGTGGGTTCGTCACGCCGCCGCCGTAGAGCCGTTCATCCAGCCGCTCAAGGGTCTGTTCGACCTCTGCAACGAGTCTCTCGAACGCACGACTACGGGTGGAGAGCTCGCCGCTTCGCTTTTCGAGCCGTTCGAGCCTCCCGGAGGACGCCTCTAGCTCCGATCTGTCGGCGAGCCTGCTCAGGAGGGATTCCCGGCGGGCTTCCTCTTCCGCGAGCCTCAGGTCGATCTCCTGCAGGCCGTAGAGCTGCTTCACTCCGGACATGGGCCTAGTATACCCCAAGGCCGGGCCCCCGGTGACACATTGACAGCGTGACGGTCGAACCAGCGTCGGCAGGATCCCACAGCCTGTAGGCGAGGGTGATTTCCCGTGTCGAATCCTGCATAATTGGACTGTACGGCAGCGGAGCAGTCCTCATGCGTGTCGAGGCCGCAAGGCCGAAAACGAAGATCGTGTGTACGCTCGGCCCGGCAACCTCGACCGAAAAGACTGTGCGGTCGCTGGCCGAGTCCGGCATGAGCATCGCCAGGCTCAATCTCTCGCACGGCACCATCAGCGAGCATCGCGCGGCGCTCAGAGTCGTCCGCAAGGTGTCGGCGGATATGAGCCTGCCCCTCGGGGTCATGGTCGACGTGCCGGGCATCAAGTACAGGACAGGCCCCACCGACCCCGGCGTAATTAATCTGGCTGTGGGCGACGACTTCACGCTGACCAGCAATGACATGGTTGGCAACGAGGGCCTCGTTTCCATCTCCCCTCCCGGCATCCACAGGGACGCTGCTCCAAGCAGCACGGTCCTCCTCGATGATGGACTGATAGAGTTGAGCGTGCTCGGCATCGAGGGCGAGGACGTGGTGTGCACGGTGGTAAGGGGTGGGCGCCTCACGGAGGGCAGGGGCGTCGCGACGCCCGGGAGGTCCCCGTCTCAAGGCTTCCCGAATGAGAAAGCCATAGAGGCGCTCGAATTCGCCGCGGAGAGCAGGGCGGACTTCGTTGCCCTGTCCACCATCACCGGGCCCGATGACATCGCCGCGGCCAGGGCCGTCCTGGAGAGGAAGGGGCACAGCCCACTCATTATCTCCAAGATCGAAAGGTCCGACGCGGTCGATGATTTCGAACAGATACTGGCCGTGAGCGACGCGATTATGGTTGCAAGGGGCGATATGGGCGTCGAGGTACAGCTGGCCAGCGTGCCGGTCTTGCAGAAGAGGCTGATCGCCTTGTCCAACCACGCGGGCAAACCCGTCATTACTGCCACCCAGATGCTCGAATCGATGATCCGCTCCTCCGTTCCGACGAGGGCTGAGGTCACGGATGTAGCCAATGCCATATACGACGGCACGGACGCGATCATGCTCTCGGGAGAGACGTCCATAGGTCAGCACCCGGTGGAGGCGGTCAAGGTAATGGCCGAGGTGGCCTTGCAGGCAGAGGCCGCCCTTCCCTATGAGAAGATGCTCGGCGAAAAGCGCGGGCACCTCGTGCCCCAGACAGACGATGCCATCAGCTACGATGCCTGCCGTACGGCGCTCCAGCTCGACGCTTCGCTCATAATCGCCTTCACCGAGTCCGGCGGAACCGCAGCCCGCGTCTCCAAGTACCGGCCTGTTTCGCCCATCCTGGCCATGACTCCCAGCGACGACGTGCAGCGCCGGCTCACAATCGCCTGGGGCGTGGTCCCGATAGCGGCGCCGACGATTCGCACGGTGGAGGACTTCTTCGGGATGGGTGAGGACGCCGCTGTGCGCATCTGCGGCGTAGGCGAGGGCGACTTGGTCGTCCTCGTGGCAGGGCTGCCCATAGGAGTTCCCGGCGGGACGAACCTGCTTAGGGTGCTCACCATATCCGGTGGGAATGTCTCCGGCTGATGCTGCGGGTCTACGACACGCTGCGCAGGGACTTCTCCACAGTTCAGCCGGTAGACCCGGCGCGCGTCGGCATGTACACATGCGGTCCGACCGTTTACAGGGACGCGCACATAGGCAATCTCAGATCGTACATGATGGCCGACTGGATCCGCCGCGTCCTTGAGGTCCAGGGCATGTCGGTCAGGCACATTAAGAACATTACCGACGTCGGGCACATGCGCCAGGAGGCGCTGGAGCGGGGAGGGGACAAGGTCATCGTGGAGGCCCTGGCCAGAGGCATGACCCCCCATGACATAGCCAGCCACTACACGGACCGCTTCCTCGACCAAGAGCGCAGGCTCAATATCCTGCCAGCAGACGTCTACCCTAAGGCCACCGAGCACGTCGCCGACATGATTGCAATGATCGAGGCGCTGGTGACCAGTGGGCACGCCTACGTGGCAGGCGGGAACGTGTACTACGACGTGTCGAGCTTCGACGACTACGGCAAGCTCTCCGGCAACACGGGAGAGGAGGCCCTCCAGGAGGCCGTCCGAATCGACCCTGACCCGCTCAAGGACGACCCTCGGGACTTCACCCTTTGGAAGCTCGGCGAGCCGGGACGCGACCTGGTGTGGGACAGCCCGTGGGGCATGGGATTCCCGGGCTGGCACATAGAGTGCTCGGCCATGTCGATCAAGTATCTCGGCGAGAGGTTCGACATACACACTGGCGGCGTGGACAACGTGTTCCCCCATCACGAGGGCGAGGTCGCCCAGAGCGAGGGCTTCGTAGGAGGGCGGGTAGTTACCACGTGGGTGCATGGTCAGCACTTACTGGCCGATGGCGTGAAGATGGCTAAGTCGGCCGGCAACTCGTTCACGCTGTCCGACATCGAGTCCCAGGGGATCGACCCGCTGGCGCTCCGCTATTTGTGCATGACGGCTCGGTACAGCACGCGTCTCAATTTCACTTTCGCGTCCTTAAAGGCAGCGCAGCGAGGCCTGCTCAGGTTGCAGAACCGGGTCTGGGAGTGGAGTAGGCTGAGCGAGGGCAAGTCTGTCGATGAGGCCGCGTTGCGCGACTGGGAAGGGAGCTTCCTCGATCGGGTCAATGACAATCTGGACCTGCCTGGGGCCCTTGCCCTGACATGGGACATTGCCCACTCGGACTTGGACGGGCGCACGAAACTTGAAGGCGTTCTGCGCTTTGACCGGGTCCTCGGGCTCGGCCTAGGCGACGTTGCCTCCGGGTACAGAGTCGGAGCGGACATCATCGGCGCGGTCAAACATAGAGAGAGGCACCGGCGCAGGGGCGAGTACGATGGCGCGGACGTGCATCGAGAGGAGATCTCCGGCCTGGGCTTCGTGCTTCAGGATGAGGGAGACTCGACCGCCACCCGGCCTAAGACCGCCTGGGAGATGCACGAGGAGGTCTGGCACTCGGTGTCGTCCTCCGCTGAGGTCGAGTCCCGGGTCCACGAGCCGGACCAGGCGGACTTTACGATCGGCATGGTGGCGGGAGACCATGTGGACGATGTGAGGCGGTGTCTGCTGGGCGCCATGAAGGAAGCTGAGGGCCGAACGGTCGAGGCCATGGTCGTCGACAACGGCTCTACGGGAGATGTCGCAGCGTGGCTGGAGGAGCAGGCGGAGCGCGAGCCGCGCCTGAGGGTAGTGCATACCGACCATGTTCTCGGAGAGGGGGCTGCTCGCAACATCCTGCTCAAGTCGAGCCGGGGCAGGATTGTAGTGCTTCTCGACACCAGTGCCGAGGTGACGGGCGACGTATTCGGCCCCATTTCCACTATTCTGGACGACCCTTCAGTCGGCGTTGCCGGCCCGTTTGGACTGAGGAGCACGGACCTGCGCCACTTCCACGAGTGGGAGGGGGAAGCTGCTGAGATGGATGCCATGCAGGCGTACTGCTTCGCCATCAGGAGATCGTGCCTCCGTGACGTGGGGCTGATGCGCGAGAGCTTCCGCTTCTACCGCAACCTGGACATCGACTACAGCTTCCACTTCAGGGAACGGGGCTACCGAATCATGGCCGATCCGACCCTGCCGGTTCGTTTGCACGAGCACCGTGCATGGAGCGCTTTGACGGAAGAGGAGCGGGAGGAGTCGAGCCACAGAAACTTCACACGGTTCCTCGACAAGTGGGGCGACAGGCTGGACCTCGTCGTCTCCGCCCACGAAGAAGCCTGATGCGGGACTGCGGACAACTTCCACATCGGCTCAGGACCGTAGCCGCATACTTTGCGGCGTCCTGCGTGGTGGCGCTCCTGGCCGCGTGCGGCGCGGCGGCTGAACCGACCCCCACCCCCACACCTAGCGTCGAAGCGGGGCCCGAGACGTCGGGACGCGTCCTGGTCCTGGCAGTGTCTCCTGCCTTCGCCTCCGACCAGACCGTATTCGCGGGTACAGAGCACGCCGGCGTCCTTAAGTCCACCGACGGCGGCGAGACGTGGAAACAGTTCAACGAGGGCATATACGACGGCAACGTGCCCGCCATTGTGGTGTCCCCCGGCTTTGCATCCGACCGCACGGTGTTCGCGGGAACGCGCACCCAGGGACTCTTCCACTCGACCGACGCTGGCGAGACGTGGCGCCAGACGGGCCAGGGCCTTCCCGACGGCAACGTACCTCACCTGTCCTCAGCCTCTACGTCGGAGGGGCTTCGCCTCCTCACCGGGTCAAACATAGGAGGCGCGCACGTGTCTCAGGACAGCGGCGAGAGCTGGAGCGGACTGGGCCTGGCCGAGAGCAACGTCCTGCTCACGGCGCCTTCGCCAGCCTTCGACGCCGACCGTACCATATTCGCGGGCTCAGGCAGGGACGGCATGTTCAGGTCGACCGACGGCGGGGGCTCCTGGGAGGCGGTGAACAGCGGTCTGGGCGATACCTTCATCATGTCCATTGCAGTGTCGCCCGGTTTTGCCGAGGATCGGACCCTATTCACCGGCACAAAGTGGCGAGGCATCTACCGCTCGAAGGACGGGGGCGACTCCTGGCAGGGCGCAAACAAGGGTGTGCTCAGCAAGAGGACGATGGCCCTGGCGATCTCACCGGCTTTCGCTGAAGACGGCACTCTGTTCTCGGGGACAGTGTCGGGCGGGCTCTTCGTTACCAACGATGGCGGTGAGTCCTGGAGGCGGGCGGGGTACCAGGGTTACAGCGCCATAGATTCGATCGCGATATCGCCCGGCTATGCTTCCGACCGCACGGTGCTGGCAGGCTCCGCCGACGGCCTGATACTGCGCACGACGAATGGAGGCGAGTCCTGGCAGGAGCTCTCGCTTGCCGATTGACGGTCGCGTGGCAAGCAGTAAGAATAGGTTATAGGTGGAGACTACTGCGTATTACGAACAGGTGGCTAGGCGGAAGCATCCGGAACCCAGAGAAGAGAGGGTAGAACGTGTGCTGGCCGCTCCCTACCACACTGAGACTCAGCCAGATGGCAGGGTGAGGTACTACGGGTACATCCGAGAAGTAGAGAAGTGGCTCCGAGTGGTAGTCGACGACGGCAAGCTGTTCAATAGATTCTTCGACCAGGGCAAGATGAAGGAGTGGGGCAGGCCATGAAACTGACTATCAACTACGACCCCGAAACGGACACCCTGTCGCTCTGGAACGGTCGTCCGGCAAGTGAAGGCCTAGATGTTGCGGAGAGCTTGGTCGCCGACTTGGACGCTGACGGCAACATCGTAGGATTTACCCTGGAGCATGCAGGGGCATTGCTCGGACCGGCGATCAGCACCTTACCTGTCGATGATGCCACGCGGGTAGCGGCAGCCCTGCGGACTGCACTGGACCGGATTCTGGAACCGGCCCAGTCCTAGCTGGGAAGAGAGGCGGTCGGGCGCAAAGCTTTGAGACTAGAAGGCAAAGTTGCGATGATCACCGGCGCCGCGAACGGCGTGCGGGGCAAGCTCATGGGCTTCGGAGGCGCTGCCGCGTGGCTGTTCACCCGTGAGGGCGCCAAGGTTGTGATTGCTGACATCGACGAGGAAGACGGCGAGATGACGGCGCGCCAGATACGCGAAGCGGGCGGCGAGGCCGTGTTCGTCAGGCTCGACGTGACGAGTGAGGGCGAGTGGGACGACGCCGTACGGGCTGCGGTCTCCTGCTTCGGCCGGATCGATGTCCTCGTCAATAACGCCGGCACTTCCTCACGGACGACCGTGGAGGACACTACCGTCGAGATTTGGGACGGCCAGATGGAAGTCCATGCCAAGGGCGTGTTCCTGGGCACCAGGGCGGTCATCCCCGAGATGAGGCGGCTGGGTGGCGGTTCGATCATCAACGTCTCGTCGATCTTCGCGATGATCGGCAGTCCGTCGTCCACCGCCTACCACGCCGCAAAAGGGGCCATTCGCTCCTTCACAAAAGCTGCTGCCGTCCAGTATGCCGGCGAGGGGATCCGGGTCAACTCGGTCTATCCCGGCTACGTCACAACGCCGATGACGGAGAGGTACTTCACCGACGCCGAGCTGGTCGCACGCCGCACCGAGAGCGCACCTATGAAGCGGTTCGGTACGGCGGAGGAGATCGCCTACGGGATCCTCTACCTCGCGTCCGACGAGGCCTCGTACGTGACGGGCGCCGAGCTGGTGATAGATGGAGGCATCACGGCCCAGTAGCCTCCCGGGCTAGCTCGGCCTGAGTCTCCTGAAGATGCGGCGAAGGTCGCCCTCCTCCCACACCATCAGCACCGGCGTAGCTATGCCGACCGAGCTGTAGGTCCCGACCACGACCCCGATCAGCAGCACCCAAAGGAAGTTCCGTATCGTCGGGCCTCCAAAGAGGAGCAGCGCAAGAAGGGTAAACAGGAGCGTCAGGCTGGTGTTGAGCGACCTGCTCAAGCTCTGGGAGACGCTGATGTTAGCATTGGCCCTCAGGGTGCGATTGGGATAGTTGGCGACGTTTTCCCTAAGACGGTCAAAGACGACGATGGTGTCGTTCACGCTGTAGCCGATTACCGTAAGCAGCGCTATGAGAAACATCGTGTTGACCTCGACATCGAGGAGCACGCCGAGGATGGCGAAGACTCCCACGACGACCGCCGTATCGTGCAGCAGGGCGATGATGGCCGCGGTGCCGTACCTGAAGGGGCTTGGCATGTTCCTGAACGCCCACCACACGTACAGGAACACGCCCACCGACGCGGCGAGAATGGCATAGAAGGCGTTGACAACCGTCTCCGCTGCCACGACCGGAGAAACCAGGTCGAAGGACAGCACCGTCACGCCATCTGGTGACAGTCTGGCCTGCAGGCTATCCACGAGGTTGTCCTTCTCCTCTTCCTGGAGCTCCTTGGTCCGCACGAAGAAGGCTTGATCGTCCATCCTCTGGACGATTGCGTCCGCGTACCCAAGGGACGTGAGCTCCGACCGAAGGTCGGCCTGCTGCACGTCTTCATCGAACTGCAGCCCGGTAGTCGAGCCTCCAGTGAAGTCGATGCCGGGTTTGAGCCCGCCGCCGATTATCAGGAAGGCGATCCCGGGCGCTATGACGAGCGCCGAAACCAGGAAGAACCATGCCCGCTTGCCTACGAAGTCCAAGTCATACCACCTGTGTCCCACTCCCGTTTACGGGAGGCAGTTTTCCGTTCTCCTATTCCGCCTGCGCCGTCTGCTGCCTGGGCAGGTCAGACGAGCCGCCAGGTACGAAGACCACCAGCTTGCGGCCCACGGCCGTTGCGGCCATAAGCCTCAGGAAGGTCCGGCTCACTATGATCGCCGTGAACATGCTGATCAGCACCCCGATCGCCAGCGTTATCGCAAAGCCCTGGACGATGGTCGCGCCCAGCGTGTCGGCGAACCAGAAGAGGATCGCGCACGTGATCAGTGTAGAGAAGTTGCCGTCTCTAATGGCGGGCCACGCGCGGTTGAAGCCGATGTTGATGGCCGACAGCAGCGTGCGCCCTGCGCGCAGCTCCTCCTTCATCCTCTCGAAGATGAGGATGTTAGCGTCCACCGCCATGCCAATCGAGAGGATGACCGCGGCTACTCCGGACAGGGTCAGTGTGACCGGGAGCAGCTTGAAGACAGCCAGCAGTAGGGCCGCGTAGATCACCAGAGCCAGCGCGGCCACGAGGCCCGGAACGCGGTAGTACGTGACCATGAAGGCCAGTACGAGAGCCAGGCCCACCAGTCCGGCCACTACGCTCTTGGCGAGCGAGTCGGCGCCCAGGATCGCGTCGATGTCCCGCTCCTGGATCAGGGTGATGTCCAGAGGCAGCCTCCCGCCCTCCAGCAGCAGGGCGATTTCACTGACGCGTTCGAATGTGAAGTCCTGGCCCTCGATGTAGCCGACACCCCGGGTGATGGCCTGGTTCACCCTGGGAGCGATCAATTCCTCCTCGTCGAGGAAGATGGCGAGCAAATCGCCCGTGCCCGCTATCTCTGTGGTTATCTCCCCGAACTTTCGCGTGCCCTCGGAGTTGAACTCGATGTTCACGATCGGAAGCCCGGAGCTAAGGTGCTGCCCGGGATAAGCCCGCGCCAGGTCCTCACCTGTGAGGCCGATATCCTCGTCGACCGCGCCGTCGAGCTCCGTGAACACGAGGACTGAGCCCTCCGCGAAGCGCTCCATGACGTCTTCCACCGGTACCGCTGCGTTGCCCAGGGTGATCAGGAAATTGTCCGTGTCCGGTATGGGCGTGATCAGAGGGGGACCCGGTACCACAAAGAATGTACCGTCGGGCAGTGGCGCCAGGGGCTGCAAAGAGACCAGGGCCGGCTGAGCGGTCTCGCCCTCCACCGCAAGGCCCAGGAAGTCGGGGTAGACCGCCACGCCGCCCGGATTGACAACCAGGCTCCCCTCCAGCCGGTCCCTTAGCTCTACCATTGCCTGGGCCGCGTCCGGTTGCAGCTCCAGGAGCATTGCGGGTACAGCTGTGCTCTCGTCTACTTCGGGGGCGGGGGTAGCCTCCGGCTCCGGAGTCGCTTCGGCGGCAGGGGTCTCGTCAGCGGCCGGCGTCGCCTCGGGGGTAGGAGTCCCGTCCGCGGCCGGCGTTGTCTCTGCCTCGGGTGTTGGCTCCGGCTCGGGCACAAGCGGTATGGCGTTCTTGGAGTCGCCGGGCCGGAAGGGCGGAAGCCCAGCCGAGTCCAGCTCGCCTTCAGTAAGGATGGTGCCTACCTGGAACGATATGACCTCGTCGTTCGTGAGCCCGGGAATCTCCTTCTCCACTTCGCGGATGCGATGCTTGAACACCAGGCTCGCGGTCTCGCCAATCAATGCCTTTGCCCTGCCGGGGTCGCGTATGCCGGGAAGCTGGATCAGGAGACGGTCGTCTCCAAGGAGCTGGAGGATCGGCTCCCCCAAGCCCGCACTGTTAACGCGCCGCTCGATAATGCTGAGCAGCGCGTCCATCTGATCCTCGTCGGGCTGGATCGTCTCGCCCGTGATGGGATTCACCGGCAGCTTGTCTTGGTCTACCTGGTAGACGAGGTGGCTGCCGCCCTGCAGATCGAGGCCCAGCGAGAGTCCCAGCAGCGTGTCGCCGCCGCGCTGGAAATTGCCGATGTTTATTGTCTGAAAGCCGAGTCCGAGCCCCGCGATGAGCGCGAGAATGACTATGAAGACTAGTGTACTGGCGTATCTACGCACCCGTTCCTCCGGCCTGGAGCTCGCCGGCCAACAGGCTCAGCGCCTCCTCTCTTGTACTTATGCAGCCGCTCGAGTGCGCCTCTCGCACCATCTCCAACATCTCTCCTACTCTGGGGCCGGGTGGTATGCCCATCTCCCTCATGATGTCGTGTCCGTCGATTAGCCTCGTGGGTCTTGCGGCCTCTTCATGCGCGGCGCGGCCCTGCAGAATGAGCCTGGCAACTTTGCGTCGGTAGTCCCAGTCACCCTCTTCCAGGTCCGGGCCGCGTGCGGCAAGGTAGTCCGCCAGGTTCAGGTACACAGTGTCGACCGCAGCCTCGCCCAGGTCCCTGTGGAAGCGGTAGACCGCCCTGCGGGTTGGAAACTCGCCCTGCTTTGCCATCTGGCCGGGTCTCAGGTGGTGTTCGACCATCGTGCTGGCGAGGTCGACTCCCGCCCGGCTGAATCTCAGCCTCCTAAGTATGTTGCCCGCTACCTCCGCCCCTTCGGCATCGTGACCGAAGAACCGTATCCGCCCAGAGGGCTCGATGGTCTTGGTCGCGGGCTTGGATATGTCATGGAGCAATCCGACCAATTTTAGCAGATTGAGCCTGCTGTGACCGTCGGTTGCGTGCTGGGCAAAGTAGTCGAGGGCGTCCACGGGGATGTCGTCGCCGAGAAAGCCCGCGAACTCTTCGGACTGCAGGAGCCTTTCCACCTGCCCGGCAGTCTCTATGCAGTGGTTGAAGACGTCCCAGTAGTGCTCCTTGGGCTGAGTTACCCCCCTGGCCTCCTCCAGCTCCGGCATGATGCGGCAAAGCAGGTCCAGATCGTCCAGCTCCCTTAGCCACCGGGCTGTGTCCCTGCCGCCAAAGAGCCTCAGCAGCTCCTCCCTGGTCCTCTCGGGTGCAGCCGCAGAAACCAGCCGGGAGTTGTCCTTAATCCACCCGCGGGTCGAGTGCTCGATGTCGAAGTCAAGCTGCGAGGCGAGCCGCACGGCCCTCAGCAGCCTTCCAGGATCGTCGGCGAAGACGCCTGGCGAGAGGGCGCGAACCAGCCGCCTGTCGATGTCCAGGGCCCCGCCGTAGGGGTCGACGGGAACGGAACTGCCCGTTAGGGGCACGGCCATCGCGTCGATGGTGAAGTCCCGCTGCGACAGGTCCTCCTCGATAGAGCCGCGGACCTGGCTAAGGTCTACGTATGGCCCTTGGTCTCCCGAGGTGAGCCTGAAGATGCCCCTGTCGGAGTCCAGCGGGTGGGCATTCCAGCCGAGAGCGGCTGCGGCCTCGCCAGCGACTCGGCCGGCATCGCCGAGGACGGCGATGTCCAGGTCGAGGCCCTCCACGCCAAGCAGGCCGTCACGAACGGCTCCTCCGACAAGATATGCCTCGAGGCCCCGCGAGGCGAAGAAACGGCGCAGGGATCCCACTGATTCCGGCAGTAGAGGCGCGTGAAGAGCTATGGTAGGCGGCTCGGCTTCGGATACCTGGATCATGATCGGCGGTCGTTATCCTCCAACAGCCGCCGCCTCTTCCTCGACGATCTCAGGTGGAGCCTCGTTGCGAATCAATGACTGGTGGGCCTCGAGATGGTCGAAGTACAGGATGCCGTCCAGGTGATCGATCTCATGCTCGAGTGCCTGGGCCAGCAGACCTTCCGCTCTGATGCGGAAGACGTTGGAATGTCGGTCCAGACCCCTAGCCCTTACCCAGATGGCTCGCGTAACGAACCCGTGATACCCGGGAACGCTCAGGCAGGCCTCTTCGATCTCCCTCTCCCCCTCGCGATGTACGATCTCCGGATTGATGTACACGCGGGGCTCCTCTTCCTCGGGCAGGTGGATGACGATTACCCGCTGCAGCACCCCTATCTGGTTGGCGGCGAGTCCAACCCCGCCTACCTCGTGCAGCGTGTCGATCAGGTCGTCCGCCAACTGCTGGATGGACTTGTCGATCTTGCGCACCTTCTTGGCCTTGCGCCTCAGGGTGGGGTGAGGGAACTCCAGTATGGATCTGACGGCCAAATTCAACGCTCCGGGAGGCGTCTCAGCGAGACGGATTTCATTCTGTCGCGCTCCAATTATATCTATGGCCCAAGCTGGGTGTAAAGCAGATGCAGGGAAGCGTCGTACGACTCTGGACGGGGACAGGCGTCTGTTCGCAGTGGGCTCGCTACGAAATCCGGGTGCCGTGCCCTGCGTCCTTCAGGTAGTTGGAGAGGTGCTGGCGGAGGATAACCCGGGCTCTATGGAGCCGTGACTTCAGCGCGGAGACAGAGATCTCGAGCGTCTCGGCCGCTTCCGCGTTCGAGAGGCCTTCCACGTCTCTCAGCACCACGGCAGACTTGAGGTCCGGCGGCAGCAGGCCGATGCCCTCCCACAGCTTGTCCCTCAGCTCCGAGTCCGCCGCTCCACGTTCAGGCACCTGCGACCAGTCGACGATCTCCACGTCGTCCAGACCCATCTGCGTGACCTGGTTGCCCTTCTTGTTCTTCCTGAGTCTCATGAGCGCGGCGTTGACGGTTATGCGGTAGAGCCATGTGCTGGGCCTCGCCTCGCCCCGAAACCTGTCCCACGCCCTGTACGCGGACAGGAACGCGTCCTGCACCACGTCCTCAGCGTCATGGGGGTTGCCCATCATCCGGTAGGCCACGTTGTACACGAAGTCGGTCTGCTCCTCGACCAAGGTGTCGAAGTCGCTGCCCGACTCGGCCGCTGAAGTCTCATCATGCAGAGCCATGCGCCGACCTTTCCATGTGAATCCAATTGTAGTGAAGGGCATCATAGAACGAAAGGCCACCTCAATTGGAAGGGCATGGTCGGCACGCGCTCGCGCCCTTGAGGAGGGACTTGCAAGTTTGAGACTATTTCGGATGTTCGGCCGACGCGAACTCGACTGCGGCGAGGTGCGCGACCTGGCGTCGGACTACCTGGATGACGTTGTTGGCGGTTCGATGCGCCGTCGAATTGCCGATCACCTCGGGCAGTGCGGGCCATGCAAGGCATTTGTGGAGACTCTAAAGGCGACCATCAGCCTCCTGGGGTCCTTCGAGCGGCAGCAGGCGCCGCCATCGTTGCACGGCTACGTCCGCGACCGCATCCAGCGGGAGACTTGGGGATAGGGGACTACGTTAGCCCAGATCTATTCTGCGGCGACGTACTTGGACGGGCACTTCACAGTCACGAAGTGGCTCTGAAAGAGCCCGTCTTCCCCATATGTACCTTCGAGAGTCAGCTCCGAATGCTCGTTGAAGAACAGGTCGGGTATGGTGCCGTCGTGCTGGGCGGTTATGGTCTGGGTCCCGTCGGTCAGTGAGAATGTCGCCACTGTAGAGCCGTCGGGCCGGTTGAACGAACCCTCCACCAGCTTCCCGTTGACCCTGACCGTGCGGCCTTCCTCGGTTGCGCCGCGTTCGATCAACTCGCCCACAGTCAGGTAATAGGCCGTGGCGCTCTGGAATGCCTGGAACCCAAGGTAGCCGAGCGCGGCCGTCAACACCGCCGCCGCGAGGAGCACCTTGACACGGTGGGCCGTGAGTACTCCCTCGGCCCCTTCTCGTGCCTCAACCAGGCCGGGAGGGGCCTGCGTAGTCTGTTCCATCGCCGGTTGGGCTCCTTACTCCTGCTCTCGCTTCTCTTCGATGATCGCTCTCAGGGCGGCGATCTCCCTCTGCATCTCCCTCTGTCTCCGCGACATCATGAACGCGTAGCCAAAGAAACCTGCCCACGTCACGATGTACACGCCGAACAGGTAGCCCAGGTTCGGGTCCGGGTCGTCGCCTGGCTCGGGATCGGACTGCGGCGCTACTGCCTCGGGATGTGCCGGAGGGTTGTCGGGGGATGCCTGTATGCCAGTCTGTCCCCATATGGCAACGGACAGGGCTAGGGCAACAGCAAGGATTAGGATTGGTGCGGTTCTGTGCAAGGTACTAGGCCGTCCGCCGGTACAACTCGTCGGCCTCGGCCTCGGAGCGCCTCAGCGCGTACCGCTCGACGAGCACGTAAACATAGAGCAGCGCGAACGCGACCATGGAGACCAGCAGGACCATCGCCATCCTCGAGTCCATGCCCCCTGACTCCGCGGCCGGACCGATCACGAGAGACGGATGCGTCGTGCGCCACAGCTCCGCCGCGTAGTAGATGATGGGTGCGTCGATTGCCCCGATGATTGCGACCACGGCGCCGTACCGCGCCCCCTGCGAGCCCTTTGGTCCATATGCCCTCAGCATCAGGTAACCCACGTATATGAACCAGAGGACGAGCGTCAGCGTCAGCTTGGGATCCCAGGTCCACCAGATGCCCCACGTCGGCTTGGCCCACATTGCGCCAGTGACGATGCCCAGCGAGGTCAGCAACACTCCTATCTCGGCCGCGGAGTAGGCGAGACTGTCCCACTCCTCGCGTCTTGTCATGAAGTGAACGAACTTTCTCAGGGAGCGACTTACGGCAATCTCCCAGCGGTACCGCTCGTCTCGCCTACTTACGAGGCGAACCAGCTTTCTCAGGGAGCGATTGATGGCCGTCTCCCAACGATCCCACCGTTCTTGCTCGCCCAATAGGTGCACCGCGCTGGCAACGGCCACGACCACGATCGAGAACAGGCCGAGAATCGCCACGGGGACGTGGTAGTAGAGGATGCGCTGGGAGACACCCAGGTTCGCGTCCGTCGGAGCATAGAAGAAGACGAGGTAGAGGGTGATTGCCATCATCGTGGCCGCCGCCACGAAGAGGCCCCCGCGAACAATACCGCTAAGGCTCGCCCGGCCGGACGGCGGGGCGGCAGCAGCGGAATCTGTGGTCATGAATGACGTTCCATGGGCACTCGCTCGTTCGCCAGTATAGCATAGCGACCCCGCTAGGCTGCAGGTCTACCAGTTTGTGAATGCCCCGTCGTTCCTCCTGAGCACGGGCGGCCATCCGTAGCCGCTGTCGGCCCGCGACTCGGCCACAGCCTCGTCTATCTCCACCCCCAAGCCGGGCCTGTCGGGCGCGTATGCGTAGCCGTCCATCCAGTCGACCTGGACGGGGAACAGGTCGGTGTCCACGGTGCCGGGTTGCTTGGGCATCTCGCACACGCCCACGTTGGTCGAGGCCATGCAGAGGGCCACGCACGCCGCTGCGCTCACGGGCCCGAGGGGATTGTGCGGGGCGATGTCGATGTAGTGCGTCTCAGCCCAGTGGGTGATCTTCAGCGCCTCGGTCAGCCCGCCCACATTGCACAGGTCGATCCGCGCGTAGCTGATCAGCTCCTCCTCGATCACCTCCCGGAATCGCCACTTGCTCGACCACTGCTCCCCGGCCGCGATGGGCAGCCGCACGTCCCGCGCCAGCGTCCTGTAGCTGCCCGCGTTCTCGGATCTCAGCGGGTCCTCGATGAAGAAGGGCTTGAACGGCTCCAGGTCCTTGCACATGGCCGTCACGTGGGCCGTGTCCAGCCTGGTATGTACGTCGAAGCATATCTGGATGTCCGGGCCGACGGCCTCGCGCACGCGTCCCATCTGCTCCACCGCCAGCCGCATCGACTCGACCGGCTCCAGGACGGCCTCGCCCTGGGCCTCGAACTTGCCCGATGTCTCCGGCTGACCCCACCGCACGAACTTCCACCCCTCGTCCACCTTGCTCATGCAGTTCTCCACCAGTGCGTCGATGTTTGGCCCCTGGCAGTGCGGGTAGCAGACCACCTTGTCCCGAACAGGCCCGCCCAGCAGCTTGTACACCGGCATCCCGAGCGCCTTGCCCTTGATGTCCCACAGCGCTATGTCGATGGCGCTGATCGCGCACGAGTAGACGCCGTCGGCCGGGAAGAACCCGCCCCTGAACATGTGCTGCCAGAGCCTCTCAGTGCTGAATGGGTCCTCGCCCACCACCAGCTCGGATAGATGCTCCACTGCCTTGGTGATCGAAGGGCCCCAGAACCTGATCCCCGACTCGCCCAGCCCGTGAATTCCCGCGTCTGTCTCGACCTTTACGATGAATGACCCGCCCTCTATCTGGAGCGACCTGATCCCTGTGACCTTCATGGCAGCAACCTCGTCCGTGTGGTCGGGCTAACATAGGCGACGCACCGGGCAGGGTCAAGGTTCTGGTACCCTGTTGCGGTCATGGCAACCGGCATATATCTCGACCACGTGCTCATCGCCGTACGCTCCCTGTCCTCGGCAGCGGACTCGTACCGTTCGCTTGGATTCAAGGTCACGCCCGAGGGGCGGCATCCCGGGCGCGGCACTCACAACCGCCTGATGGTGTTCGGTCCCGAGTACCTGGAGCTGATAGCGGTCCACGACCCCATCACCACGCCGTTTCGCCCGAGCATGTCGTCTTTCCTGGAGACGCGGGAGGGGTTGTACATGTTCGCCCTGGGCACAGACGACATTGACAGGACCGTCGATGCGATGCGCTCCCGCGGCATCGATATCGGCGACCCGGTGCCGGGCCGGAGAGACGCGGGCGAGACCCCCGGCTACACCTGGCGCAGCGCGAACCTAGGCGGCGCCCTCCCAGGAAGCGAGTGCTTCCTCATTCAACACGATCACACTGTCGCCCAGCGCTACACGCTGCCGCCAGACCCGACAACGCACGACAACGGCGTGATCGGGATCCACCACGTCACGCTTGCAGTCGAGAATGCGGAGGCCGCCGCTCAGCGCTGGCAGGAAGTCCTCGGAATCGCAGCCAGCGACGTGATTGAGGTGCAGGGCGGAGTGAAGCGGCGCATTCCCCTCGACAACGCCTACATCGACCTGGAGTCGCCCGTCGGGCCGGGCCCGCTGGCCGGTTTCCTGGACAGGCACGGCGAAGCGCCTTTCGAGCTTGGCCTGACCACGCCCGACATCGAGTCCGCCGTGCCTGCGTTCCGAAGCCGCGGCGCTATCGTAGAGTGCGAGGACGGCCTTTCAGCGATCGTAGCCCCGTCCTCCGCAGCGGGAGTGAGGCTGCGGCTGGTTCAGGCGTCGTCGTAGCCGCAGCTACCCGCTCAGGATCATCCTGGTGGCCAGCACCGAGGGAATCTCGGGAAAGTTCGACCAGGACAGGGCCGGTCGCCGTCCGGGCGCATCTCGGCCACAGGCTCCTCTAGCGCGTCCATCACGAAACCAGAGTCGAAGAACGTCTTGAACAGCACGCTGAGGGGGCGGTCGAAGTAGTAATGTGGCGCGGGCTGGCCCTGTATGCCGACTGCAAGTCCGGCCCTAGGTGTGAGGTACTCAGAAATCTTCGCGTAGTAGACCGTCCTGAGATCTCCGTCGCGGTCCTCCTCCTCGGCGGCGCGCTTGGCCGACGCCATGTTGAAGCACGGGTGGGGCACAGTGAACACGAACCGCCCGCCGGGCTTGAGCAGGCGCGACAGCGCGGACGCGAGAGGCCCTATGTCGGCCATGTCCATGAGCGCCATGTTGCACGCCGCCGCGTCGAAACGCCGCTCTCCGAGCGATAGCAGCTCGGCCTCGTCCGTCGCGTCGATGTGCCGCAGCTCTACGCTGTCGGCATACTCCGATGTACGCTCCTTTGCTATTTCTAGAAAGGCTTCGCTCGCGTCGAATGCTACGACGTTCGCTCCCAGGTCGGCCATGCGCCGCGCAAAGATGCCTGCGCCGCATGCTGCCTCCAGCACCGTCTCGCCCACCGAGATGCCCAGCAGCCGCTCAGAGGGTGGCGCGACCAGCATGCGGTGGGTCCGGTTGCCGCCTTCGCCCATCCTCGAGTCCCACCAGGGGGCCACCCGTTCCCAGATGGCGATGGCGTCGTAGTTCAGTTCCGTGAAGTCTTGCGGCATGAGTGATCCCCCTTGCGTGCTCGATCAACCCCCCCTGAGTGTGCTGCGGTGATGAGATGGACGCGCAGCCACAGGGCGCAGCCGGAGAGCTACGCATATCAGCTAATCAGATGCACCGCAATGCTGACGAACGCTCGACTTGGTCCCTGGTATGGAAGTGGCCCCGGTCACCCCATCATGTCGTCCCGAGGAGTCCCCGACGAGGGACCTGGGGTGGGGTCCACCCTCGACCATGCCAACCGGTGCCAGCACATCTTTCCCTGGTGTGCCGGTCGCAGCCGGAATGGGGTGGTTCCCGAGGGGGCAACTCATTCCGGTTGCGTACAGTCGAGTCGCCGGAGACCCTACAGAGCCGCGTCTCTCGCCTCCGCGAGTACCGCCATACCCCTCAATGCATCGTCCGTCTCGGTCCCCGACATCGAGCCCACAAGGTACTCGGCCCCCGCATCGCGGTATGAGCGCAGGGCGTCCCGCGTGTCCGGTGCGGCCCCGGTCGGAAGCGACGCGCTCGCCGCCATGACTACCTCGCCGGGGTCGCGCCCTGCCTTCTCGCAGGCCGCGTGGAGCCGGGCCCGCGCCTGCTCCACGTCGCCGGGCGACATGCCGTTCGGCAGCCAGCCGTCGCCAGCCCTTGCCGCCCGGCGGACTGCCGCCCTCGAAGCGCCCCCGATCCACACCGGCGGGTGTGGCTGCTGTATCGGCTTTGGGTAAAATACCTTGTCGTCGATGGAGAAATGCCTCCCCGAATAGCTCGCAGGGTAGCCTGTGCACAGCGTCTTGAACATGTCGATGTGGTCGTCCGTGACCGTTCCCCTGTCCGCGAACGGGGCGCACATGCCCTCGAACTCCTCGGGCATCCACCCAACGCCCGCACCGAAGATAACGCGCCCGCCCGACAGCACGTCCAGCGTCGTCACCATCTTCGCGTTCAGCACCGGATGCCTGAACGGCAGCACGACCACGCTGAACCCCAGCCGTATCCTCGACGTCACCCCGGCCAGGAAGCTCATCGTCGTGATCGGCTCCAGCACCTGCTGGCTGTCCGGGATGGGCGGGCCCGACCCGAACCGCGCAGGGTACCTCGTGGCGATGTCGGTCGGGAACACCGTGCGGTCGGGCACCCAGATCGAATCGAACCCCAGCCGCTCGGCCTCCTGCGCGAGGCTCACCAGGTGGCCAGCCCGTTCGCCCAGGGATACGCCTGGGATGGCTGCGCTCCTGATCGAGAGGCCGATCTTCACGAGCGCAGCGCCTCGGACACGCGTCGCATGGCGTCGCCGGTGCGGCCCCTCAGAGCGAGTGACGGGACCTCGTTGAACACCTTCAGGCACACGAACACAGGGCCCTCGAGCTCCGCGATCCGGGGCAGCTCGCTCACCAGGTCCTCGAGATCGTCGAAGGTGAAGCTGTGCGGGAATCCGGCGCTCTCCGCCATGCCCGCAAGGTCGAAGGTGCCTGCCCCCGGCACTGGCTGGCCTCCCGTCGTGTAGTAGACGCCGTCTTCGAACACGAAGTGCACCAGGTTGGCTGGGGCCTGGCCCGCGATCGTGACCAGCGTCCCCAGGTTCATCAGCACCGCGCCGTCGCCGTCCAGGACCATAACCCGCCGGTCTGGTCGCGCCACCGCTATGCCGAGGGCCACGGACGATGCTTTGCCCATCGCCCCGAACACCGGTATGTCCAGCTCCGGCCTCTCGGAGACACCACTCCAGTACCGGTTGGGCGTCATGGTCGAGACCACCACGGCGTCGTCCCGTACGTCATTTATAGCCTTGGCCGCATCCAACCCCGAGAGCATATCCGCACTCCTGCCGGTGACTTCTAGCGCGCCAATTGTATGTGGCAGACCTCACCCCTTCAAGTGGCATCGTCCGAGAGCGCATAGTGTCTTGTCGTCCCGAGCCCGCGAGGGACCTGGGGCGGGGTCCGCCCGGCCATGGCAGGGACGCCCCTTCCTGACCAACAGTGCCCGTGCAAAGTATAATGCGCCTTAAGCCTCCTCTCCCTCGATGGGAGAGGACCGAGAGCCTGCCCTGAGCTTGTCGAAGGGTGAGGGTGGATAGGAGGTTCGCAATGCGAAGCAATAGGGTTGTCGATAACGTCGCCGCGGGGCGAATGTCGTACGGGTTCAACATCACCTTCCCATCGGCCCCGGTCATGGAGATCATGGCCCGCGCGGGGTTCGAGTTCGTGCAGTTCGACGCCGAGCACGGGCCCTTTACGCCCGATACCCTGGACGACCTGTGCCGGGTCGCCGACGGCCTCGGCCTGACGCCTATGGCCCGCGTGCCGGACATCGAGGACTCGACCATCCTGCGCTCCCTCGACCGCGGCATCATGGGCATCCTGGGACCGCACGTAAGCACCCGTGAAAAGGCCGAGCGCCTCGTCCGTGCCTGCAAATTCGCGCCATTCGGCACGCGTAGCATGGGGTCGGGCAGGGGGGCATTCCACGGCGACTATCCGTCGACATTGGAGTACATGGAGCACGCCAACGCCAACGTGCTGGTGATGGCCCAGCTCGAGGACGTCGCCGTGCTGGACGACATCGACGGCATCCTGGCGGTCGACGGCATCGACTACTACAGATCGGGTCCACAGGACATCGCCCAGTCCATGGGCCTGCCCGGCCAGCCGACTCACCCCAGGGTGCTGGAGTTCGAGGCGACAGTCAGAGACGCCGTCCACGCCGCCGGGAAGAAGATGGTCGACGACGATATGGTCGCGCTCCGCACCGCCGACATGATCCTCGACGCCTCCAGGGCCTTCCTCGCCGCTGAGAAGCAGGACTGACAGCCCCGTCGCGCTGAGCGTAGGTGTTCCGAGTCGAGGCGGGGTGGCTCGGCCTCTTCCCCCTGAGGAGGCCTTTGAATAACCGTCATTCCGGCGAAAGCCGGAATCTAGGGGCTGGGGGACCCGCCTAGATGACGGCGCGTCCATCGGGCGGACACATGGGTCCGCCCCTACCGACGAGGTGTTACGCAAAGGTTCCTGAGGGGGAAGATTGAGATGGGGGCTCTCGCCCTGCCTAAGAGCAAGTCGTTCATGTAACGCCAAGTCTGAACGGTTGCGGCCGAGCCCGTCGGCGCACCCTTTGGATCAGACCCTATCCCTGCAGCTGCAATAACTGGATCGTGTTTCCGTCGGGGTCCGTGAACGTGGCGACCCACCCGCCCCAGTGCTCGCGCTCGGGCTCCCTCGTGAACTGCACCCCACTGGACGCCAGCCGCTGATGCTCCGCGTGGATGTCATCGACGCTCAGGTTCACCATGATCCTGAACGGCTCCCTCGTCCTCCCGGAGACCCTTTCGTGAGTCCCCAGTCCCAGCCTCACGTTGCCCCACTTGAATGAGACGAAGTGCGGCCTGACCGAGTTCGGGGTCAGGCCGAGCACGTCCCTGTAGAAGCCCAGCATCTTTTCCAGGTCGTCCGTCCAGATGATCACGCCTGCGAGGCCGTCTATCATGCGAGTCTCCCTGGGCACGCTGGTTGAAGGTCTGAAGTTATCTCAAGTGACTCAGGGCGAATCCCAGCCTGGACAGGGTAGGGGAAGGCACGTTCGCCCTGAGCTTGTCGAAGGGAATTGCTCCGCCAGTTCTCCCCCATTGCAGAGTGTCTCGAGGTGGTTCTCAGTACAGGGCTCTGCTCAGCGCGCTGCGGAATCGCCTGGTCAGCTCGTGGTCGTTCCCGAGCAGGTCGAAGATGGCCACGCAGCCCTTCCTGGCGCCGTCGTCGTCGTACCTGCGGTCCTTGCGGACCACGTCGATGAGCCCCTCCAGCGCCGCCTCGAAGTCTCCGGCCCGCGCGCTGCGGAGCGCCTGCAGGTAGGCCTCCCTTACAGGGCTCCCCGGCAGAATTCCAGGATCGTCGACCCGGGCGAACATCGAGCACAACGCCCTGACCGCTTCCGCCTCGTCGTAGTGCGGCGAGCCGAGAGTTACCGGGTCGACCACCGTGGCCGCCTCATCCGGATTGGTGGGCAGGACGGCCCTGGCGGTCAACACCAGCGCCTCGTGGTTGTCCGGCTCCGCCGCCACGATGGGCCGCAGTATCTCCAGCGCCGGGCCCGCGCCATCGTCGTACAGCATCCTCCTCGCATCCGCAAGCTGGGCGCGGTATCGGCTCGGTATCGCCTTGCCCAGCCACTCCACGACGGCCGGCTCCGGCAGTGCGCCGACGAACTCGTCGACTACCTCGCCGTCCACGAACAGCTTGACGTTGGGGATGCTGCGGATGCCGTATCGAGCTGAGATGTGGGGGAAGGCCTCCGTGTCCAGCTTGGCGAGAGCCCACCGGTCCGACTGCTCCCTGGCCAGCTTCTCCAGGATGGGCCCCAGCACCCTGCACGGGCCGCACCACTCCGCCCAGAAGTCTACCAGCACCGGAATCGTCCGGCTCCGCTCGATGACATCCCTTTCGAAATCGTCGGTGTCGTACGCCACGCTCGTATCCCCCAGGGCTCAGGACGGTGCTTCCCCGCTTACCACCAATTCTAAGCCATTCTGCCGACTCCCCACGAGTAGTCGTCCCGAGGAGTCCCCGACGAGGGACCTGGGGTGGGGATCCCCGCCCCTCGCCACTGAAGGCATCCCCGAGAGCATCCCGCAAGGCGGGAAACAGTTACGAAATTCATGGTGTATAATCCCAGTCAGAAGGCCGGGATGGGTGGAAGAAAGCCTATGGCGGGGCCTTTAGAAAGGAGGTTAGTGCAATTGGATAGTAGTAGTACGAGGAGGTGTTCCCGGTAGGTGTTCACTGGAACATCTCCCGACATGGGGCCTCACTTCGGTGGGGCCCCATCTTCTTTTCCCTCAGGCCACCGCCTCGAACGCCTGGCGGAACCCGTCGATCGATCCCTCCAGCGTAGCCTGGCTCACCGTGTATGAGATGCGGAAGTGCCCCGGCGACCCGAATCCCGTCCCAGGCACCACCAGCACCCGGTGCTTGCGCAGCTCGTCCACGAACGCCACGTCGTCCTCGATGGGCGTTTTCGGGAACATGTAGAAGGCGCCCCCCGGCTTGACCACCGAGTACCCGATCCCGGTCAGCGCGCCGTACAGGAAGTCCCTCTTGGCCTGGTAGGGGGCCACCTCAATAGTCACGCCCTGCAGCTCCCTCACTATGTGCTGCATGAGCGCCGGCGCGTTCACGAACCCCAGCGTGCGGTTGCAGAACGTCAGGCCGTCTATCACCTCGTCGCCGCCCTCGTAGCTGGGGCTCACGGCCACGAACCCGATCCGCTCGCCCGGCAGCGCCAGGTCCTTCGAGTGCGACGTGGCGACGATGCTCCTGGGGTGGTGGTCGAACACCTGCGGGTAGTCCGCGCCGTCGAACAGTATCTTGCGGTACGGCTCGTCGCTCACCAGCGAGATCTCCGTGCCGTGCTCCGACTCCTTGCGCCGGATAGCCTCGCCGATGCGCGACAGGACATCCGCGCTGTAGACCACGCCCGTCGGATTGCCTGGCGAGCTGACCAGCACTATGCGCGTCCGGGGCCCGATCGCCTCCTCCAGGGCGGCGAAGTCCGGCATGAACCCGTCGTCGTGCGGCACCACCCGGCACGAGCCGCCGTGGTTGTCCGCGTAGTAGGCGTACTCCACGAAGTACGGCGCGAAGATCACCACCTCGTCGCCCGGGTCCAGCAGCGTCTTGAACACGACATTGAGCGCCCCGCCCGCGCCGCACGTCATGATCACGCTGTTCGCGGTGAAGGGCAGGCCCGTCTCGTCCGCCAGCTGGGCGGCGACGGCCGCCCTGGTCTCCGGGTAACCGGCGTTCGGCATGTAGCGGTGCAGCCCCGGCGTCCCGCTGTCCAGCAGCCGTCGCAGCTCCCGGTCGAACTCAGGCGGCGGCTCGACCTCCGGATTGCCCAGCGACAGGTCGTAGACGTTGTCCGCCCCGTATTGCGCCTTGAGCGCCACCCCCTCCTCGAACATCCTTCGGATCCAGGAGCCCTGCTCCATGAAGCTGCGAATCTTCCGCGCGACCGCCATGCTGCACCTGCCCTCCAGTAAGTCCCAGCCCGCCGAATGTATCGCCGACCCACACCCATGTCAACGCAGTCGTGGTCTTGCCCCTTCTCACCTTGGAGGGAAAAGGCGGAGCCTGCCCTTAGCCTGTCGAAGGGATGAGGGGGACGCAGTTGGCGACAACGGATCTTGGCCGGCGTCACATCGACTCTGAACGGCTGCCGCTCTGTATGCCAGGCCGCCTCATGTTACACTTGGGAACGTGGTGGTTGCAGATTGGCGGAGAGCCCAGCACTTCGCCCCACCGCCCCCGTCTCCGAGGGGCCCGTAGCTCAGTGGTAGAGCGGTCGGCTCATAACCGATTGGTCGCAGGTTCGATCCCTGCCGGGCCCACCAAACTTGACACAGTCAAGAGTTCTCGCGCTGACGTTCCGGGCTGGGGGTGTAGGAGTTTCATTAGGCCGGGGCGCACTGCAATGTCAGATTCTCCCGCCGAGCACGGGGCGGGGCTGGACGGCATCTTTGGGAAGTCCCATTGTTGACGCCACCCAGCGGACGGGGGCACGAACTCAACCAAAAGGGAAGCCATGTTTCGCAAGAAACTGTCGCTCGACGAAGCCACCCGGTCGAAGGACCTGAGCGGAAAGACCTACATCGTAACCGGCGCCAACTCCGGTGTCGGCCTCGAAACGACTCGCCAGCTGGTCAGGCAGGGCGGACACGTCGTACTGGCCTGCCGGAGAACCGACGCAGCCGAAGAGGCAGCGCGGAGCTTCAGCGGACTGAAGGGCAGCCGCGAGGTCATGCGGCTGGACCTCGCCGACCTTCAGTCCGTCCGGGACTTCGTCGCAGAGTTCACTGCAAATCACGACCGTCTGGACGGCCTGGCGTGCAATGCCGGACTCGTGTCGATGGGCAAGGGCCCCGAATACACGAAGGACGGATTGGAAATGACCATCGGCGTGAGCTACTTCGGTCACTTCCTGCTAACAGAGTTGTTGCTGGACACCTTGCGGGCGAGTGCACCTTCACGCATGGCGATCGTCTCATCGGTGGTGCATGCCGGCAGCGACAACAACCGGCCGAACGTGGACCTCGACGATCTCAACTATAAGCGCCGGGATTTCCGCAACTTCGCCGCCTATGCCGAGGCGAAAGTGGCAGCTGTCCTCTACGCAAAGGAGCTCGCCGAACGACTTGACGGCACAGGCGTGACCGTCTTCTCGCTTCACCCCGGGTGGGCCAGGTCGAACTTCGGGTCCGGCGGCAGCCTGCCAATTCGGGTCGCAATGGCCGTAGTGCGGCCCCTCAGCCGGCTGGTCTCCGACAGCAACGAGGAATCGGCGCAGACCACACTGCACTGCCTGCTGTCCGACACCGCGGCGGACCACTCGGGCGCCTACTTCAGCCAGAGCAGTGTGCTCTACCGGGACAGGCAGTGCCGCAAGGGCGGTTGGCCGATGGAGACCCCTAACCCCAACGCCAGGAACATGGAGACCGCCAGGAGACTGGTCGACCTGAGCTACGACGTGGTCGGGTTGAGCACGCCCAACAGGCCCGTCTGAGACCGACTGGACCGTGACCATTGGGCTGAGGCTCGAATTCCCCTAGAAATGGCCTGCCACTGAGCCCCGCCCTCTCAGGAGAGGCCGGCGCGTCAGTGGTCCCTCAGAACGTTGCCTCCCACTGTTGGCGCCTATTGCGCTACTTGTGGTGTGTTCTGACAGGACGCCGGCGCGCAATGTGTTCTATCATGGGCGCCACCAACCGGGAGGCCCAGTCCATGACCAGGCACACTGAGCACCAGCGCGCCCTCGACGTCGACGGCGCATACAACGTCCGCGACCTCGGAGGATACGAGACCCGCGACGGCAGGATGACCCGCTGGGGCAAGTACCTGCGGGCGGACACCCTGGCGAATCTCAGCCCCGCGGGCGTAAACACCCTCCTCGACTACGGCATCAAGAACATCATCGATCTTCGCCGCAGCGTCGACCTGCAGTTCAGGCCGAGCCCCTTCATCGGCAATGAGGCCGTCACCTACTACCACCAGAACATGGTGGGCGACGTGGCCCTCGAGGACAGGGATGTGACCGACGCAATCGAGGACACTGCCGAGCGGCGGGGCAGGGTGTACTGCCACATACTCGAACAGAGAAAGCACATCCTCCACCAGATATTCTCGGTTCTTGCCGGCCCGGGCGGTCTCCCCGCCCTCGTTCACTGCAACGCGGGCAAGGACAGGGCCGGAATCTCCGCCGCATTCGTGCTGGAGATCTGTGGCGTTCCCCGCGAGACCATCGTCGAGGACTACGGCCTCACCGCGCGGTACCTGGTGCGGCGCCACTACAAAGACAATCCTGACGTGAATCCTGACGTATACACCTGGCGGGAATATCAAGACGACGCCTGCCATCCTCACAGCATGCAAATCACCCTCGACCACCTCGACAGGATGTACGGAGGCGTCGAGGGCTACCTGCGGGACACCGGCATCACCGGCGAACAGGTCGCCGCCATCAGGGACGCGATGACTGAATGAGCGCCCGGAATCTCCCCGAAGTCCACCCCGGACACCGCATAGGCTCGCCTGGTCGACTCCCCAGACAGGAGCTTCCCATCGTAAGCTCGCAATTCGGTCTTACCCGGCCCGCTCCACCGGACACCGCCGGGACTCCAAACGTCCGCTCAGGGTGAGCCGGGACCGCCAGGCTCCCGCGTCACACTCGCTCAGAACAGCTTGCGCCCCGGCACCTTGACGCGCGTCCGGTACAGCGACGTTCCCGCGTTGATGTACAGGCTGCAGAGGTCGTCGTCCCCCCACGTGAAGTTGGTCACCCCTTGCGGCACGTATATCGTGCCCAGGCAGGCGGCGTCCGGCGCGAACACCTGCACGCCGCCCGGGCCGGTCGTGTAGAGGTAGCCGCCCGTGTCGACCTTCATCCCGTCGGCGAGGCCGTCTCGCTCCCCGGTCACGTCGGCCCACAAGCGCCCGTTCGATATCGTCCCGTCGTCGTTCACGTCGAAGACGCGGATGTGCGCCCGCATCGTGTCGTTGATGAACAGCAGGCTCTCATCGAGCGAGAGCGTCAGGCCGTTCGGCTGATCGAAGTCGTCGACGAGGAGCGTAAGCTCGCCGCCGTCCGGTGAGAGACGGTACACGCCGCGCCAGTCGAGCTCCTGCTCGCGCTCGACGCCGTAGTAGTCCATCCGCCCGAAGCTCGGATCGGTGAAATAGATCGACCCGTCGCTCTTGACGATGATGTCGTTGGGGCTGTTCAGCTCCTTGTCACCGTAGTGCGTGGCGAGAACGGTGATCGACCCGTCGTGCTCCGTCCGCGTCACCCGGCTCGTCGAGTGCTCGCACGTCAGAAGCCTTCCCTGCAGGTCGTAGTAGTTCCCGTTCGCCATATTGCTCGGCTCACGAAATACCTCGATGCCCCGCTCATTCGTCCACTTCCGCATGATGTTGCCCGGCATGTCGCTGAATATCAGGTACCCCTCGACGTGGTTCCACATCGCCCCTTCCGTGAAGTCGAACCCCGTCGCAAGCTCCTCCACCGGCGCGTCATCGCCAACAACGTCCCGAAAGCGCTCGTCTCGAATCTCTACGTTCATGGTCCCTCCTCATGGGTGGGTGACTCTTGAGTGTCCTCTGCCCTTGCACCTAAGGGGCATCGGAAAGGGGTGACCTGCCCCTGTTGACCGTACCGCCCCTATGTTACACCGGCGCCGCCCCGTAGACCAACGCAATCGGCGGTATGACCCGCAGAGGCGCCTGCGCCTCGCCCGCCCCCAGCGCGGGTGGACAGGCCGCTACGAGGGGATTCTGCCGGACCCGGCGAATAGTTACGAAAGGTCACAAAAATAGGGCCGAAAGTCACACCACCGTTACACCTCTTGTCCACCAGTTGTCGTAGACTCATGGAGAGACATAATAAAACCATGTATCAAGTAGGTGAGACAGGTCCAGATCGTATCCCGTCATTCAGGCGGCGGCTCCTCGAATGAGGACGCCCGCTCTGCCAATGCCGGTCGATGGACAGGATAACGCGGGCATGACGTCGTGGAGTAGGGCCGCGTCCGCTTTAACTCGAAGGCCCGGGCTGATGACGGTCTCGTCTTCTGCCCTCCCACCGAGATTCCCGGCAAGACGCCGGCTGGCCGGATTTTCCTCCATGGATGTCGTGCCCTGGAGAGGTGAATACATGCCCTGAATAGTCTAAGTCGTGACGAGTAAATGAGACGACATATCAACAAGAAGCCAGAACCAACGGATGAAATCACTCAGAACTAAGGAGAAACAAAGGAGAGATCATGAAAGCGCTTAACGAAGTCCCGGCAAGCAGGAGGGCGGTCGGGATCACTTTGACCCTGGCCGCCCTCGTAATCACCCTGCTGGCGGTGTCCATGACCGTCGGCTCAGCCCAGGCCCAGACGCCAGATCCTACCGCTACCCCTACCGCTACCCCTACACCAACGCCCCGCTACCCTGCTGAGCCGGCTTGCCCCGAGCAGGCCGCCCTCGTGGTCGATTCCGGCCACATCGCCCTGTTCGACGTGTGGTGGAACCCAGACGAGGACGAGCTGACCAACACCTCCTGCCCGCCGACGGTGGTGCACGTTCCGGAAACCCCTGCTTCTAGGGTAAGTCCGGCAATACCGGCCAGGGATGACCGCTCCGCGTCCAGCATCGACATTGCGGAAACCATCATCCACATCCCCAACAGCGCCAAGGTCGATCTGAGCGCATCCGGCACGCCCTATACGAAGGCCAAGTACAAGGATGTTTGGGACGCTGACGATGCGGAAAACCCCAATGGTGATGGCGACCGCATGGTGTGGGCGCTGCCGGCCTGCCCTCCAGATGGCGCCCCCGCGACCGGTGGTTTGTGCCTCAGCTTCTCCGCCGCCCTGCTGAATCCGGCGGACTGGGGTGATGGTAACAACAGGGTAAAGGGCGACGGGAAGGTCGAGTTCCACGTTGACCATATCCACCAGCTTGAAACCGGCGGGCAAGGCCGGAGGTACGTGCTGGCGTACGACGTCCATGGCGAAAGTGCGGATATTCCGTATGACCCGTTCATCGACTCGAGCGATGTGGTCCACGGCAGGGTGGAGCTGACGCCTGGAGAATACGAACGCCCCATCTGGTTCTTCACCAGGAGCGGCAAGTACGAATTCCAGATGCATGTCACCGGCCAACCCGAACGCAACCCGGCTGGCGGCCGGTCGGCGGTAAGCCCGGACGCCTCCGTGTCCAGCGACGTGCGGAAGTACCTTTTCCACGTGGGGCTGATGGCAGACCTGAGCGTGGACGTAACGGCGGTCCCGGCAGACAGCGCTGACACATCCCTGGACCCCGGCGACAACGTCACCATCATGGTAACCGCTGAAAATGCCGGCCCGGACACCGCGACCGACACCAAGGTGAACGTCGCTTTGCCGGAGGGATTGACCTACTCGTCCGCCGATGCGGTCACCGGAACAAGCTACGACTCCGCTGCCGGTGTCTGGACCATCGGCGACCTGGCCAAGGACGTCTCGAAGACCCTGACCATCACGGCCACGGTGGCCAACGGGACCCGCGCCCAGGAACAGACCGTGACGGGGCATATCTACGCCATCGAGGAATTCGGCACGGTGGAGTCGTTGGAGTTGGACCCGGATACGAGCAACAACGAGGATGACGCCAGCATCACCGTGACGAGCATTCCTAACACGGAACCGATTGTGACCACCATGTGCTCCGTGATTGAGTTCTCCAGGCCGGGAACCAAGGTGTGCGACCCGGTGAAGGTGAAGGACGCCGACAACACCAACGACACGCTGATATACGGCCTGACCGGCGATGGCGCTGGGCACTTTGACGTGCGGTCCGTTACAGGCGGAGCCCAGATCGTCGTGGCGCAGGGCGCGAGTATTGAATACGACGATGAACGCCCGTCTTACGCGCTGACCCTGACGATAAGCGACGGAAAAGACGCCCACGGCAATGCTGACCCGTCGATAGACGATTCCATCGATGTGATGATCCAAGTCTTGGACTTCAAAGTGTCCTGGACCGTGAGCAATGCAAACCCCGCTCTCAGGGAAGTAGTCACGTTCACGGTAACACTGGAAAATCCTCCGGTGCCGGTGAACGAATTGTCGTACTTCAATGGACTAAAGCGCCCGAACCAAGACGACAGTGAGTTCTCGGGCATTACGGGCCGAGGAAATCCTGTAACGTTTACCGCCGCAAGCGGCAGACACGAAGCTTTCGTGTACCGGCTGCAATTCTACTATCTCGTTGGAGGCGAGAAGAAGGGTTTGACTCGAGCGGAAGACATCACCGTGAGGTGGGGCAACTAACCTCACACCGCCGCGATGGCCCGGGCCGGCACAGCCCGGGCCATCGCCTGTGCACCAACCTTTTGTCCGCTATTCGCTATTGGATGGCGTGCATATCTCTTTTCGGGGGCCGGTTTCAACAGGTTTAGAGCATGAAATATCTAATCTGCTTGATAGCTGTTGTCATGGCATGCGTGGGGCTGGCCGGCGCGTCCTTGGGCGAGCGTGTCGCTTTGGCCCAGGGCGGGGAAAACGATTATGTGGATGTGGCTCTTAGATTGGAGTATCCCCCCCTAGCATCTTCGACAACGGGGCGGTACGTAACGGTTATCGTCATGAACCATGGAGCCAGGACCGCTTACGACGTGGAAGTCGTGGTGGACATCGTGTACCCCGAGGACTCAAGCCACTGGTCACACGACTTTGCTGTGCCACAGGTGCCGGTCGGGAGCGCGTCCCTGGAGGACGACGACTATTCCTTCCGGTGGACCATACCCGCGCTGAAGGGTCTGCACCGTGAGGAGTTCAATGTAAACGTAAGATCTTCTGATCCTGATCCTCCAAACGAATTTGATAAGGAATCATACCCGCACGAATTCTTCGGCGAGGTGACCACGGCGTCTTTCGAGAGTGACCTCCGCAAAGAGAACAACACAGATCGGTTCTGGTTTGAAGTGATTAATAACAACTACCACAGTCGTAAGGCGAAGGGAAGCTATGGAATCAAGAGTCTGTCAGTGGACAACCAGTATCCATCGGCGGGCGGGATCGTCAATTTCACCATTTTCGCGACTATGGTTTCTAGTATCGACAGCGAGATTGCCTTTGAACTGACTGACGGTCTCGCCGTTGACATAGATACCACCGCGACCCCCCCCCGCGCGATAAGTTACGTTAAGTCGCCTAGTGGGTCAGATGACCCGGACTACAGCAACGGCGTGTTCACCATCGGGACGCGTAGTTATGACGAGCTATTAAATCAACTCCACGCGACTGTGCCCATCAGGGTGGCAAGCAACGCGGCCGTGAATGAACAGTGCCTGACCGCGACGATAACCGGGAATCCGCCAGCAGGCGCAGGCCCCTTCGACGACGACATATCGGACAACGTGGCTGAATTTTGCCTGGGCGCCCCGTCGATGGAGCCGCTCGTGAGCGGTCAACTTGACGCCTTTACAGTGTATCCCTGCGTTGGCGAAACGGATTCGCCTTGTGACAGCACGGACGATGTTCGGGTACGGGCTGTCAACAGTTCAAGCGGACGGGTCCTAGCGCCAGGCACTGCGCTTTTCCGAATCAATCCCACAAGCGCCAGAGTGTACGATGCCTATGCTAACAGCATCACCGGCACGAATGATAACAAAGTTACTTGGCGAATTCCGGTTACTTGGGACGCTGCTAAATTACATGCCGATCGCTCGAATTGGAGTAAACTCACGGATGGCTTTGCTTTGAAACAAATCGGCAACGACCCTCGTCCTGGCTCGGTTCATATTCGAGCTTTCGAAGATTCAACTGCTCCACTAGTTTACAAGATGAACTCTGCTACAACTCCCCCGTGGGTTGGCGAAGACACGGTAGGCTTTAACCCCAGTTCACTACCAACACCTGATCCATTCAAATACTTCGCCGAATTTGAGAAACTTGGCACCTACAAGTTGGAATACACGGTGAAGCTTACTCGCACCACTGCAGACGGCGACGAAGACTGCCTTCCCGACAGCAGCACTCCTCCCGTCAACCAGGCATTTTGCGCCTCCGAGACCTACACCTTCCACGTCGGCCCGATGGCGGACCTGGCGGTGGAGGATGGCGGTGCCAGTCCTCATGTCGCTGCCGACCAGAGCGCGCTGGCGATAGTCGCCTTCAACAACGGGCCCGACGAACCGTCGGGCGGCGCGCGAGTGGCCGGGCTGCCCACCGGCGCGGAAGTTATTTACAAAAGCCAAGGCCAATACGACCCGAACGACGGGGTGTGGAACATAGGCGAATTGAAGCCTAGGGATTACTACCGATCACGCGGAGAAATCGAACCAACGCTGGTCCTGGGCGCGTCTGCCGGAGACACCGCCAGCGTGAGCATCGCCGGCGCGAAGAACTACGAGGTCTGCGTCGGCCCCAAGAGCAATCCCATCAATCTGGCCCACACCACGCAAGTGGCTTGCGAGGCGGTGACCAACGCCAGCTGGAATTCCACCCCGGTGTACGACTACGACGACAGCAACAGCAAGGACGTAACCATCACCGCTGCCCGGGGCACCCGCGGCGTCGGGCCGATCGCGCCGGGCAACCCCAGGACGACGACAGGGATCACCGCGGTGACGTGGGGCCCCGTCCAGTACCTGTACAGCGTACCGGTGGTGCGCTACGAGGTCCAGCGGCTGGATGGTAGCAGCTGGACCACGCTGGACGACGGGGTTACCGGGACCGTGTATGTGGACACCGCTCCCAGCGGGGGGCGCGACTACAGGGTGCGGGCGGTGAATGCCTCGGGGGTGCCCGGCCCCTGGTCCCGGAGCACCGCCGAGGTGCAGGCGGGCAAGGCCGGGCCGCCGGTCAACTTGAGAACGCAGGCCGACGGCAACAACGCCATCGACGTGTCCTGGGACGCGCCGGAGGACGCGGGCGGCTCGGCCGTCACCGGCTACACGGTGCAGTGGTCCGCCGACGGGACGGGAGGCTGGAGCAACGCGGGCAGCACGTCTGACCAGACCTTCAAGCACCGGGGGCTGCAAGTCGGAGCGGTCCGGTACTACCGGGTGGCGGCACGGAACAGCGGCGGCCTGGGCCTGTGGTCGGACCCGGTGATGGGGCAGACGGTGTCCGGCGTGCCGGCTGCGCCCACCCTGAAGGCCAAGTCGCTCTCCGATTACGAAATCGAGCTGACGTGGAACGAACCGAAGGACAACGGAAAGCCCATAACGGGCTACCGGATAGAGTGGTCCTCCGACGGGTCGGCGAACAGCTGGAACGGGCTGGCCGATGTGAGCGCCGACCCGACATCCTACGTCGACTCCTCGCTGTCTGCCAACGAGCGGCGCCACTACCGCGTGAGGGCAGTGAACGGCGTGGGCAACGGGGGCTGGTCGAGGTCCGTCTCCGCCATCACGCAGCTCACTCCGCCGAGCGCGCCGAATTTGACCGGCGCGGAGGCCGACGGTCCCAACGCCATCGTGGTCACCTGGGAAGAGCCGTCATTCCTCGGCGATCTGAGCATCACCCAGTACCAGGTGCAATGGGCCAAGGACCCGGACTCCCAGATCTGGCGCGGGCCGCAATCGCTGTCGGGGTCCACCCTGTCCTGGCGTCATACCGGGCTGAAGCCGGCCGAGACCTGGTACTACCAGGTGCGCGCCAGCAACGGCGGCGGCCGCTGGAGCCCCTGGTCGTACATCCTGGCGGCGACGACGGCATCGGACAACGCGCCGAAGGCCGTGAGCGGTCTCGGCGTGCAGTACGACAGTGAGTCGGACCAGGTCAACGTGACGTGGAACGAACAGACGGGCGGCGACACGGCATTCAGCTACGACCTGCAGCGGTCGGAGGACGGCAGCGACTGGCGTGATCTGGCCACCGTCTCGACCTGTGACGCCGGGAAGTGCGCCTATGCGGACAGGGACATCTGGCGCGGCGCCAAGCTGTACTACCGGGTCCGCGCGTCGATCGATGGCGATGCCGGGCCGTGGTCCGGCGCGCAGTCGGCGTCGGTGCCGCCCGATCCGCCGGACGAGCCCTTCGTCATGTGGGCGGAGGCCAACGGGTCGGACCAGATCTATTACGAATGGGAACCGTCCTACGACGACGGCGGCGCGCCCGTTACCGGGTACCGGCTGCTCTGGTGCCGGGTCCTCGACGGCGCGGACGACAACCCGTGCGACGTAACCCCTGATGAGGACAACCCGCTGGCCGACCCGCCGGGCTACAGCCGGATCGCTCTCGGAGCATCGGTCAGGTCCTACACCCAGTCCGTCAGTGCGGGCTATGTCTACTACTACCTGCTGCGGGCGACCAACGGCGGCAACCGCTGGAGCGAGTGGGGATACGTCTACTCCATCACGGTGTATCCCGGGCTTCCGGCCGCGCCTGGCCTGACGGCCCGTGCCGTGGATGCCAACCAGATCAAGCTGACCTGGACCAGGCCCAGTTCTCCCGGCTCGGAAATCGGGGAATACTGGCTGTACATATACCGGTACGGGGAGAACCTGTACGACTTCACCGACACCATCATCGACATCCTGAGGATCCCGGGCGACCAGACCGAGTACACCCTCGGCGGCCTGGAACCCGAGACGACCCGATACTTCCGGGTCCGTGCGCTCAACGACAACGGGGAGGGGAAGTACTCCCCCCTACGGCAGGCCACGACGCCTGCGAGCACGCAATCCCAAGCCCAGGCCCGCAATGACGCGGTACTTCCGAATTCGCGCCCTCGACTACAATAAAGAGGGCGGGCGCTCCGCGCTGCGGCAGGTTGCAACGCCCGAGGACTGAGGCGGAGGGCCGCCTGGAGGGGCTGACGCCTCACCCGGGTCCGGCAGCGCGAACGTGAACCCGCCGGTTACGTTCGCGCTGTCGGCGGCCGAAGGGGACGCGGGCCCCTGTCTATTGCCACAGGTCGGGATCGGGCCGCTGCATCAGTCCGAACCCCAGGTATCCGTACCAGATGACCAGGAGCACGTAGCAGCCCCGGGCCAGGGTGATGAAGGTGTCGCGGCCGTCGTTGCTGAGTATGGCCATGATGAAGAAGAGCATCACGGCCAGGCTGACAAGGGCAGCCAGCAGGGAGACTATCTGGTTGAAGTCTTCCCTCGTGGAGAGGCCCAGGGCGAAGATGCAGCCGCCAAACCCGAGCGTGATCCCGCCGGCGTAGAAGAGGGCGGATCCGGCATAGTAGACGGGAACGCTTCCGCCGATCTGTTCGCCGGTCTGGGCATCGGCCAGGATGAAGTCCACGCCGCCGGAGAGGATCCAGCCGGTCAGCCCGACGAAGACCATGAAGAAGCCCATCTGTACCAGGGCCTTGCCGTTGCCCTGCAGGGTTACGTTCCGCATCAGCGCATAGAGGCCCGAGAGGATCAGGGCCAGGCCGAGGATTATCGCTATGTTGGTTATGTTGGTCAGCGTGGCGTTGGACCCCTTGGCCGTTATGGTGCCGACCGCGTCGGACACCTTGGCGCTGTCGATCAGCATTCCCCCCGGCTCTAGGAGAAAGAAGACGAAGGCGACTATCGGACCGCATATGAGGGACAGGCCTGCCAGCCGGTTGACGGAAATCGTGCCCATGTTTGGACCTCCTCTGCGTGATGTCATTGGGAAGGGTCCTCTGGTTTCGAGTCCCTCCCGGCATACATCCTGACGCCAACATTGTGGCTTTGCAAGGGCTCCCCTATGTAGCGGGCCGCGCGTAGGCCGCCAGCTCCCGTGCTCCGCCGGTCGGTCGGACCACCAGTACCGGGCACCCCGACTCCCTCACCACAGCCTCGGCGATGCTCCCCAGCAGGAGCCGGTTCACTCCCGACCGCCCGTGCGTGGTAATCGCTATCATCCCGTGTTCGGCGCCCTTCGCGTACTCGGCTATTCGCGATGAAGCCTTGCCCTGGAGCATCACCTCATGCACGTCGAGGCCCGAGTCCCTCAACCGTTTAGCCACCCTCGCCACATAGTCTCGCGCTCCCGTCGCAGCCTCTTCCCGGATGCCGGTCATCATGTCCAGGAGTGAGACGCTGTCGGCGAATAGCGGGGCATCCTCCGGCACCACCCTGAGGAGTGTCATCCCCAGGTCCATGCTGCGGGCGAGCGCGGTGGCGTGGGGAAGCACGGTTTCTGCGAACGATGACCCGTCCAGCGGAACGATGACCTTGCTGACTATCCCCCGGTGTGATCGGGCGCGCTCCGGGGTGATTGCCAGCACGGGCATGGGAGATTCGTGAATCACCTTGTAGGTCACGCTGCCCAGGAGGCCGCTGGCCACGATGTTCCTCCCGCGAGTGGACATCGCGATAAGGTCGCATCCCGATTCCTCCGCCATCCTGATGATGGTGTCGGACGGCGGGCCGTACCCGGCTACAGTCTCGGCATCGACACCCTCCAGGGCCATGTCTCGAGCGAGAGCGTCCAGTGGGGCCTTCAGCTCCTGCTCGATCCTGCCGACTAGCTCCCTCTGCCAGGGCTCGATGTCGGAAGAGTCCTCGGTGTCCCGGCCCAGCTCCTCCAGGACTCTGCCCAGGGACGAGTCGAAGCTCTCCTCCCCCATGTGTTGGACATCGATAGCCCGCGCCAGCACGACTCCCATCTCCATGTCGCGCGCCAGCCGCGTGACGAAGGGCACGATGCCTTCAGAGACCTCCGTGCCGTCAAGCGGGACCAACACTCTTGTGAACATCTGCTGCCCTCGGCTCGGCGCCGGTGTGTTCTGAACAAGCTCTTCCACGCTAAGTTGTACCAGCCTTCACCGCATACCACAAGCACGCCGAGGCGCCGGCGGGTACGCCGATGCCCGCCCTCCCCGGTCCCCCACACACGCGGAAAACTTGACACTTGACACACAGAACGCACGTTCGATATACTCTCCTGTACTGATACCCCACGAACTGGACAGGGAGGCTTATGAGAATCGCTTGCGTGCTCGTTACTCATCTGGGAGCCAAGGTGGAGATGTCCCGCCATCCTCACCTGGAGGACAGCCCCGTATTGATCGTCGACCGGGGCCCCTCCAGGGCGAGGCCCGTGGTCGTCGATTGCTTTCGCGCCGCCCCGGGAGTGGCGACAGGGATGACCCTGGAGCAGGCCGTGTCACGCCATGCGAACGCCGTCGTGCTGGACGCCGACCGGACGCACTACAGGCGGGTGTTCGGCCGGGTGCTCGCGTCGTTGCAGGGTGTCAGCGACCGTGTGGAGGGTGACGATCTCGGCACTGCATACGTGCGCATCGACGGCCTCGAAGGGATGTACCGTGGCGAGGCCGGAGTCGTATCCGCCCTGCTGAACGCGATCCCCGCATACCTGAACCCCCGAATCGGCGTTGCGGACGCAAAGTTCCCCGCGTTCGTCGCCGCCAGGACGTCCGCGGCTCACGGTGCCTTCAGGGTCCCGGCTCTTACCCCCTCTCCCTCGACCTCTTCCCCCTCTCCCCCGACGGGAGAGGGCTGGGCCTGTCCTGAGCCCAGTCGAAGGGGTGAGGGTGACTCAGTCCCGGACGACGTGAAAGCCTTCCTCGCGCCCCATGCCATCGACCTGCTTCCGATCTCCGGGGACGTGAAGGGTGAGATGCACCGTTTCGGCCTGCACACGATGAGGGCCGTCGCCGCAATGAGCAGGCACATGCTCACGGACCGGTTCGGGCCCGAGGGAGCGCGCGCCTGGGAGCTCTGCAATGGGATCGACGACAGCCCCGTCATACCCCTGGCCTTCGAGGAGTCGGTGGTCGAGCACGCCTCGCTGCCGTTCCACTCCTCCTCCGTGGAGGCCCTGTTCGTGGCGGTCGACGCCCTTCTCAGGAGGGCCTACGCCCGGTCGGACATGAAAGGCCGGTATGCCGGGTCCGCAGAGCTGCTGTGTGCCGCGTCAGGCTGGCCGTCCTGGGAGAAGAGCGTCAGGTTCAAGCAGCCGGTCGGCTCGTGGGAGAAGGCCTCGCCGGTCGTCCGGGGCAGGCTGGAGACGGACCGTCCCAGCACACCCGTCGAGGACATGACTCTCACCCTGTCCGGCTTCACTGGCGAGTCCGGGACGCAGATGGGCCTGCTGAAGGACGTGCGAGACGACAGGCAAAGGCGCCTCGTGGAGGCGGACCGGAGGCTGCAGCCTCTCATGGGCGGCGGCCACGCGCTCCACAGGATCGCTGAGGTCGCGCCCTGGCACCCCGCGCCTGAAATGCGCGTGCTGCAGGTGCCCATCGACCCGTCCGGGCGTGACGACATCAGGCCGCTCCACACGCCCAGGCCCGTGGAGGTGCGGGAGAGTGCGGAGGGCGAGCCGGTGTCGCTGCGAGCCGACAGGCGCTGGCAGCATGTGTCCCGCATAGACGACCGGTGGACCTTCGACCTGTGGTGGCTCCCGGAGCCCGTAACCCGCGCGTACTACAGGGTCTACCCCGACGTCGGCGGACGAATCACCCTGTTTCACGACCTGGGGGACGACCACTGGTACCGGCAGGGCGCCTGATGGCCGAAGGATACGTCGAGCTTCACGCCAAGAGCTTCTACTCCTTCGGGGTGGGGGCGTCCCACGCGCACGAGCTTCTGGCGCAGGCCAGGGACTACGGCTATCCGGCGCTGGCCCTGACGGATACGAACCTGTGCGGCGCGCTGGAGTTCGCCCGGCTCGCCAACAGCCTGGACGTCCGGCCCATCACGGGCGGCGAGCTGACCCTGGGCGACGGATCCAGGCTCACGCTGCTCGCCCGCACCCGGCGGGGATACTCCAACATCTCCCGGCTCTTCACCATCGCCAACGCCGCAGACCGCAGGGACCCGAGGCTCGACCCCGCACACCTGTCCCGCCACTCCGAGGGCGTCGTCCTGCTGACGGGCGGGCGCGGCGGGCATCTCTCGCAGCTGGCGGAGGACGGGCGGGTAGGGGAGGCCCGCGAGCTCCTGGAGCGGTACGTCGACTGGTACGGCCAGGACTCGGTATATGTGGAGCTACAGCAGAACCTCCTCCACGGCGACACAGACCGCAACAGGAAGCTGGCCGGGCTCGCGGCAGAGGCCGGCGTACCGGTGGTCGCCACGAATGACGTCCACTACCACGTCCCGGAACGCTCGCGCCTCCAGGATGCGCTCGTCGCCACAGGACTCAACACCACCATCGACCAGGCGCTGCCGCACCTTAGCCCCAATCACCACCTCCACCTGAAGTCCCGCGGCGAGATGGAGAGACTCTTCGCCGAGTGGCCCGAGGCCGTGTCGAACACCCTCCGCGTTGCGGAGCAGTGCGAATTCGACCTCAGCACCGACCTCGGCTACACCCTGCCGGACCCCGCCGTGCCGGATGGCTACACGCCTGAGAGCTACCTGCGGCGGCTCTGCTACGAGGCGGCGGCGCGGCGCTACGGCTCGGTGACTCAACAGGTCGAGGAGCGCCTCCGGGAGGAGTTCCGGCTGATCGAGCATCTCAACCTGTCCGGCTTCCTTCTGCTCTACAGGGAGATCGCCCTCCTCGCGCAGCGGATCATGGAGGAGCGCGGCCTCGTCGACCCCGAGACGCCGGTGGAGGAGCGGCCGCCGGGACGGGGGCGCGGCTCGTCGGTCGCCCTGCTCGTCGGGTACCTCATCGGCATCAGCCATGTCGACCCCCTGGAGTGGGACCTCACCCTGGAGCGCTTCATCTCCGAGGACATGACGATGCTGCCGGACATCGACCTCGACTTCCCCAGGGGGCTCAGGGACGAGCTGATCGAGCGCGTCCACAGTCACTTCGGGCCCGAGTACGCCGTCCTGGCCGGGGCCGTCACGACCTATAAGGTAAAGGGCATCATCCAGGACCTCGGCAAGGCCCTGGGCCTCCCGCAGGAGCACCTCTCCCTCCTCTCGAAGCAGCTCCACTCCCACCACGCCGCAGACTTGCGTGACGAGATGTCGCAGCTCCCGGACTTCAGGGACAGGGAGGACGCGCCGGGATGGCGTGACCTAATCCTCCTGGCGCCGCAGCTCATGGACGCCCCCAGGGGCCTGAGCCAGCACGTCGGCGGCATGGTGCTCAGCAGCTCTCCCATGCCGGAGATGGTGCCCACGAGGGCAGGGGCCATCGCCGGACGCTACATCATGGACTGGAACAAGGACAGCGTGGCCGACGCCGGGTTCGCCAAGATCGACATCCTGTCCCTGCCCGTGCTGGACCAGATCGAGGAGGCCCTCGACCTCGTGGAGGTGCGGGAGGGCAGGCGCATCGACATGAGCAGGATCGACCCGGAGGACGCGGAGGTCTACGACATGATCAACGCGGGCCTCGCGAAGGGAGTCTTCCTGCTCCAATCACCGGCACAGCTCAAGATGGCCCAGCGCCTGAGGTCGCGCAACCTCCTCGACCTTGCCTACCAGGTCGCCCTCATCCGCCCCGGCGTGGGAGTGCAAGGCAGCGCCGTCTCCCAGTTCGTCGAGCGCTACCGGCACGGCGCGGAATGGGAGTACGACCACCCGCTGGAGCGGCGCGCCCTGGAGCGCGGCTACGGGATCATCGTCTGGCAGGAACAGGTCGTGCAGCTCATCGAGGACGTGGCCGGGATGACCGCCGCGGAGGCCGACGAGGTGCGCCGCGCCTTTGCCAGGCCCAACAACGACCACCTGGTCGCCATGCACTGGGAGAGGTTTGCCGAGGGCGCGCGGCGCAATGGTGTCCCGGACGAGACCGCCGCAAAGGTATTCTCCAAGATCAACGGCCACTACATGTTTCCCGAGTCCCACTCACACGCATTTGCCGTGACCGCGTACCAGGCAGCATGGCTCAAGCGCTACTACCCGCTGGAGTTCTTCGTCGCGCTGATCGACAACCAGCCGATGGGCTTCTACCCGGTGGAGACTTTGAAGCAGGACGCGCGGCGCTTCAGGGTGCCTTTCCTGAACCCCTGCGTGAACGGGAGCCGGGCCGCGTGCTCCCCTGAGGGGGTGTCGCTGCGGCTGGGGCTGCAGCTCATCAAGGACGTCGGGACAGAGTCGGCGAAGCTCATCGTGGAGGAGAGGGGGCGGCACGGCCCTTACGTCACCGCCGGCGACCTGGTGCGCCGGACGGGGCTGAAGCCGCAGGCCATGCTGTCGCTGGCGATGGCGGGCGCGTTCGATTCCATCACGCCGAACCGCAGGGAGGCCATGTGGGAAGCGGGGCTGCACCCTCGACCAGGTCGTAACGGCCAAGCGCCTTTGCCCATGTCCACCGAGGACAGCGTGCCCAGGCTCACGGACTTCACCGAGCGCGAGAAGATGATCGGCGAGTACCGGGTGATGGGTCTCTATCCCAGGGGTCACCTGATGGAGTTCGTCCGGCCGGGACTGGGTCCCAGCGTGCTCCCCACGGTGGACGTGGAGAAGCTCGGCGACGACGAGTGGGTCACTGTTGCCGGCTGGCCCGTCGCGCGGCAGCACCCGCGTGGAAGACACGGCACGGTCTTCGTGACCATCGAGGACGAGACGGGCGACGTGCAAGTCATCGTCTGGAGCGACCTGTTCGCCAGGCGCCGCAGGGAGCTCGGCAGCCAGGTGATCGAGGTCACCGGGCGCGTGTCCAGGTGGGACGGCACGACCAACGTGATCGCCACGGATCTCCGCGCCGTCCGGTCCGGCGTCACCATGCCCGCATCCCACGACTGGCACTGACACAGGCGCAGTCGTGCAGCTGTTCAGAGGATGGTCAGTAGTTGCCCCGCAGCGTACGTTGCGCCTGAGCCTGTCGAAGAGCCTGCCCCGTATCCGATACGGGGCCAGTGCTCACCAGCCAACCACGGGTGTCCACGTTGGCCGTCATGCCCTGTGCTATAGTTGAAGTACACATACCCCACTAGAGACTCTAGGAGAACAACACCATGCTGAACGCCCAGCTCCAGAACGCCCTCAACGAACAGATGAACAGCGAGCTGTACTCGGCCCACCTCTACCTGTCCATGGCCGCGTACTTCGAGACCGAGACCCTGCCGGGATTCGCCCACTGGATGAGAATCCAGCACCAGGAGGAAGTCTCCCACGGGCTCCGCATCTTCGACTACATCAACGATCGTGACGGCCGTGCGGTCATCAACTCGATTGCCCAGCCGCCGACGGAGTTCGAGTCCGTGCAGTCCGCCATGGAGATGGCTCTCGACCACGAGCGCTCCGTCACCGCTATGATCGAGGACCTCTACAGGGTGGCACAGGAACACAAGGACTACGCCACCCACGTGCTGCTCGAGTGGTTCATCGAGGAGCAGGTGGAGGAAGAGAAGTCAGCCCGCGACATCGTCGATTACCTGAAGTACATCGGCGACGACGGCACCGGACTCCTGATCCTCGATGGACGGCTGGCGGACCGCACCGCCGAAGAGGCACCCGCCGCCGAATAGCCGCCCACCGTCATACCGGTGAACGCCGGTATCCAGCCCCCACTGCGGCGCCGATAGGGGCCGTGGAGCCGCCTTATGGCGCACCGGTTGCCACCTGCGCTGCCAGGCGTCACAATGTGCATCGGCTCCGGCGGGCGCCCTGCGAAAGGGCCCCTCCGTTCGGAACGAGCGCCAGGAGGCAAGCGGCATGGACGACATTCGGGTAGGACTCTTCGGGCTGGGCCATCGTGGGCTCGGTTGGCTCCGGCTCACTCAGACCATCCCGGGGCTGCGCATCACCGCCATCGGAGACCTCATTCCGGCCCTGCACGAGCGCGGGCGCGCCCAGCTCGAGGACGGCACGGGCGTGCCAGCCTACGCCGAGTACGAGGATATGCTCGCCGACCCTAACGTCGACGCCATCGCCCTGGTCGTCCGGGCCGAGAGGCAGGGGGGCATGGCAGCCCAGGCGCTCGAGGCCGGCAAGCACGTCAACGCCGAGGTGCCCGCCGCCCACACTATGGAGGACTGCTGGCGCATCATCGCGGCACAGGAGCGCACCGGCCTCGTCTACCACCTCGCCGAGCAGAGCCGCTACGCCGGGATGTTCACGGCTTGGAAGGGCCTCGTCCGCCAGGGCGCGCTGGGCAAGATCACCTACGTCGAGGGCGAGTACGTGGGCTACAAGGGCGACCACCGGTACCACCAGGACTGGAAGACCGGAGAGCTCCTCACCGCGGAGCAGGCCAGGAATCGCCCCGATGCCAAGCCCACCTGGATGCTCTGCCCCTCCATCCACTACCTGCCCCACGAGCTCAGCCCGCTGCTCATGATCCTGGACGACCGCGTCGCCCGAGTCACGGGCATGGGCACCAGGGTGCCCAGCTACAACCACCCAGAGGTCGACAAGGCCGACATACAGGTCGCGCTCATGCAGACGGAGAAGGACACAATACTCCGCCTGATGTGCGGGTACACCATCCCCACGCCGCCCGCGCGCGACCACCACCACTACCAGATCATAGGAACGCGCGGGCACCTGGAGTCGGGCCGCACCAGCCGGGACATGGCGAAGATGTGGCTTGCCGACAGCCATATGCACGACATGGCGGACGTGGACTGGCGGTGGCAGCGGACCGACGCCTCGGACGAGATACTCGCCAGCGGCCACAGGGGCACGGACTACTACGTGCACACTGCATTCAGGGATGCCGTGTGGGGCGACAGGCCGCTGGAGTTCGATGTCTACAAGGCCATTGAGACCGCCGCACCGGCAATCCTCGCCGCCGACTCCATCGACCAGGGCTCGATACCCCTCGACGTCCCCGATTTCAGGCCCAACGCCGCACGCCCACACGGCCAGATGCCCGGCTAAACCCTTCTCCGTTATTACCCCCTATCCCTTGACGGGAGAGGGCTGTGGTGAGGGTGACGAGCCGCGAGAGCGAAGGAGTAGACATGGACGAGATTCGCGTAGGCATATTCGGGGTAGGGCACAGGGGCCTAGGCTGGCTCCGGCTGATGGACCGCCTAGACGGCTACCGCATTGTCGCCGTCGGCGACATCTTCGAGCCCCTGAACGAGAGGGCGCTGGCGCAGCTGAACGACCGCCGCGGGGTGGCGGCCTACGTCGAGTACGAGGACATGCTCGCCGACCCTAACATCGACGCCATCGCCCTGACGGTCCGCTGCGAGGAGCAGGGCGCAATGGCCGCCCAGGCCCTCGAGGCCGGAAAGCACGTGAACTCAGAGGTGCCCGTGGCCTTCAACATGGAGGACTGCTGGCGCATCGTTGTGGCCCAGGAGAGGACCGGCCTCACCTACCTTCTTGGCGACCAGGCCCGCCACGCCGGCCACTTCCAGGCCTGGCGCGACGTGGTCCAAGGCGGACAGATCGGCCGCGTCGTCTACTGCGAAGGCGAGTACATCGGCTATCCCGGCACACTCAGGTACCACCAGGACTGGACTACGGGCGAGTTCGTGCCCACCGACGAGCTGCCGAACAACCCCAACGCCAGGCCGACCTGGTCCCACCTGATGGAGCCCATCTACTACCTGCCCCACGAGCTGAGCCCGCTCTTGATGGTGCTCGACGACCGCGTGACCCGCGTCACCGCCATGAGCACCAGGAAGCCGAGCTACGCCCACCCGGAGATCGACCGCGCCGACATGCAGCTTGCACTAATGAAGACCGAGAAGGATGCCGTACTGAGGATGGCCTGCGGCTACACCCAGCCTCTGCCGCCGCTCTGGGAGCATCACCACTACCAGGTCATGGGCACGGGGGGCATGCTCCAGACCGGCCGCACCAGCAGGGACAAGGCCAAGATGTGGCTGGCGGACAGCCACATGCACGACATGGCGGACGTCGACTGGCGCTACGAGCGCACCGACGCGCCCGAAGAGGCTGTGTCCAGCGGACATCGGGGCGCGGACTACTACGTCCAGGTCGCCTTCCGCGACGCCCTGCTGGGCAGGCAGCCGCTGGACTTCGATGTCTACCAGGCCATGGACACCGCGGCCCCGGCCATCCTAGCCGTCGAGTCGATCAGGAACGGCAACGCGCCGTACGACGTCCCCGACTTCCGCCCCAGCGCATCCCGCCCAGCCGGCACCCTACCCACCGAGGCCTGACAATCGTCGTTCCCGCGCAGGCGGGAACCCAGAGGGGTTGAAGGGGTAGGGTCCCTCCCCGGCCTGACTGCGTGAAGCGGCAGTTACCCCTAAGCCGTCCCCCACTTGACCCGCCACCGGCGCGCCTCGCCCGCCGAGTAGTCCGCCGACAGCAGCACCTGCTCGCGCCCCTCCAGCTGCTGCGGGCACACATCGACTGCCTCGCCGTCCACCGTGGCCGACGACACCGCGCCGCCCCTGAATATGTACGGCAACGCCAGCGTCGCACCCGCCACTACGGAATCGGCCTCCAGCGTCACGCTCAGCGTCGTCGAACCCTGGTCGAAGTCGTACTCCGCCATTTGCAGGGCCCGTTTCGCGTCGTTGAACTCCACCCAGCCCGTGCCGTCGACGAAATGGTGGCCGCGTTCTTTGCAGTGCCCGAGCATCGCCTCCAGCCACCTCTGCACCGACCGGGGCGCGGGTCGCGTCGCAAGCGGGTGGAAGTACGGGTGGTAGACGCTGTTGAACCGGTCGATGGCGCGGTCCGCCTGCTGCTTTCCCCACTCCATGCACTCATCGATGGACAGGGCAGGGGCGAAGCTCTTCCCAGTGGTCCAGCCATCGTCCGTGGACATCGTCGTCTGCTCGTAGATGTCGAGCAGCTCGCCGTTCTCGTCCATGAACTTCACCGGCAGCCCGCTGCCGTTCACGTAGCCGCCCCTCTGGAAGCGCGCTCCGGAGAAGTTCGTGTCCAGCCGCACGCCGTTCTCCCGCAGGTACTTGGCCGACTCCGTCCACCCGACCCATATCACCGAGTGGCCCCGGTTCGTCACCGGGTCATGCCCGTAGCGCTCCTTGAATGCTCCCAGCTCGGCCCGGAGCCCCTCGCGCATCTCCTCCAGCGTCGGCATGTGTGCGACCCACGGGTGCTCCCCGAAGTCGTGGCCGCGCGCGCGGAGCGCCTTCTCTTCTTCGGGCTCCAGCAGCGGGTGGTGCTCGATCTTCAGGTACGTCGTATAGGGCACCCCGTACCTGTCCGCCGTCGCCAGTACGTTGTCGAGGTCGCTCCTCGACATGTTGTCGCTGTCCCCGTTTATGAAAGCCCCGCCGCGCGCGCCGTTCGGGAAGTGCCACATGCGCGGGATTGGCTTCGTGACCGACGCGATCCACTCCAGTATCCGCACCAGCGCGTCCTGGTGCAGGTCGGCCTGGGGGATGTGGCGCAGCGCCGGGTCCAGGAACCCCACGAACAGGTCGTTGGGCTTGAACTGCAGGTCGCCGTCCGGATCGGGCCGGGAGCCCGTGCTCGCCTGCTCACGGCGCCCCTGGTGGAACAGCACCGTGCTCTCCGCCAGGTCGTACGAGAAGCTCGCCCAGTGGCCGTCTCCCAGCGTCCCTATCGTGATGGCAGGGAAGCTGGTCACGTAGTCGGCGTCCGCCGCGAAGTATGCGACGACGGAATTCGGCTCCCCGCTCCAGGTGTACTCCTCACCTCGCCCGTGGAACTGCAGCGGCCCCAGCTCCGCCCCCATGTTGAGCGCGCAGATGGGGCTCAGGGAGATGTACCGGTCGACCAGCGACCTCTCCGCGCCCGACGAGCCGAACCCCAGCTTGACGGCCATCTCGCGCGGCGGGCGCAGGGCCACCAGGTTGCCGCCGCCTCGCACGTACGAGAGCAGCAGGTCCTGCACCTCCTCGGCCGCGTCGATGTGCGTCAGGAACACCACGTGGCGCCCTGCAAGCGCCCCCGCGTCCAGGTCATTGCGCGCAAGATCGTGCACCTCGAACCAGTTGTAGCCCTCGATGTGTAATATCTCCGTGATGTACCCCGAGAACCGGTGCGGCGTGTCGCTGTCCCAGACAATCAGTATTGGTGCGCGTCCATTTGTGTTCACGATGGCCTCCCGTCTTGACCTGCTTCTAGCCGAGTATTTGCGGCCCATACGACCACACGTCATTGTATAGGGTCTTGCCGAAACCGCCGATGATCCAGATCTTGTCCTCGAATACCAGCGCCCCCGGCTCGTGCCGCACCGACCACGCGGCCTCCCCGTCGCGCACCCACTCCGCCCCGTCGGTCGAATGCCACACGTCGCGCCGGTTGCCATAGTGGCTTCCGCCTAGCACCCACATCCTGTCGTCGTACACCACCGACCTGTGGAACCGCCGCGCCGGCCACGCTGCCGTGCCGGTCACCTCCTGCCACTCCACGCCATCGCTGGAGCACCACACGTCCCCGAAGTCTATCGCCGAGTTCGCGTACACCGACTCGTCGTAGATTCCCCCGCCGATCACCCACATCTTGCCGTGGAACACCACTGACGTCTGCATCGACCGGGCGCACCAGGGCGCGTAGTCCGTCGCCAGGCGCCAGTCCCTCCCGTTGTCCGAGTACCACACGTCGTGGCTCGTCTGGCGTCCCTGCCCCCAGCCCATACCGCCCATGATCCACATCCGGTCGTCGAACACTATCGCCGTCGCGGCGCTCCGGGGGCTCCAGGCCGCGTCGTCGGTGGCAAGCTCCCAGTTAACTCCGTCGGTCGAGCTCCACACGTCGTTGTACGCGATGTGGTCGTTGCCCTTCTGGTTGTCGACGTAGCTCCCGCCCGCCATGACCCACATCCTGTCGTCGAACACGACACAGTTCGGCAGGTTGCGCACAGCCCAGGGCGCCTCGGGCGTCGCCTCCGTCCACGTCCTCCCGTCGCTCGACGACCAGACATCGTTCACCCGAGTGGGGATGAACCCGCCCATGATCCACATCTTCCCGTTGTACACCACGTGCCCCATAGAGTCGCGCGGCGTCCACGGAGCGTCGTCAGTCTCCAGCACCCAGCCTCCGTTCTCTCCTGCGTCCATCTCAGGCCTCCTTCGACAATTACTTCAGGACAGCCCTGCCACCACTGTCGTCCCGAGCGCCAGCGAGGGACCTGGGGCGAGGTCGGCCTCGACTATGCCAGGAGACGGTGCCGCCTCTGGCGGAGGTCCGTGATTCTCCGCTCACCCAACACTCCAGCGAATGCGCCAGTGCCGCGTCCTCCCGGCCTCGTAGTCGGCCGGAAGTAATGCCTGCAGCCGGCCCTCGCGCCGCTGAGGTGCCGTGTCCACAGCCTCGCCGTCCACCGTCGCGCTGCTCATCGGGCTGCCCCTGAAAGTGTAGGGCAGGGCGAGGGCCACCCCGCTCACGTCCAGCCCCGACTCCAGACCGAGGCTGAGCGTCAGCGACCCCTGGTCGAACTCGTACTCCGTGTTGCGCACCGACCGCCTACCGTCGTTGAAGTCCAGCCAGTCTCGCGCGCTTGAGAAGTGAAAGCCCCGGTCGATGCAGGCCTGGATCGCCGCCTCGTACCACCGCTGGTTCGACTCGGCCCCCGGGCGCGTCCTCAGCGGGTGGAAGCATGGATTGTAGACGGAGTGGAACCGCTCAGCCGCGTCGTCCAGGCGCTTTTGGGTGAACTCTATGCACTCGTCGATGGTCAGCGCCGGTGCGAGTATCTTGACGCCGACGTACCCATCGTCGGACAGCGTCGTGCACTGCTCGTAGATGTCCAGCAGCTCGCCGTCCTCGTCCATGAACTTCACCGGCAGGCCGCTGCCGTTCAGGTACGCCGTGCGGTGGAACCGCCCGGCCGTAAAGTTCGTGTCCAGGCGGACGCCGTTCTCGCGCAGGTACTTGGCCGACTCGGTCCAGCCGACCCATATGACCGAGTGGTTCCGGTTGGTGATGGGATCGCGTCCGTACCGCTTGCGAAACTCGCCCAGCTCCTCCCTGAGTCCTCCGCGCATCTCCTCCAGGCTGGGCTGCGCGCCGGCGTAAGGGTGCTCCCCGAAGTCGTGGCCACGCGCCTCCAGCTCAGTCTGGATCTCCGGCGTCACGTCGCCGTGGTGCTCGATCTTCAGGTACGTCGTGTACGGGATGCCGAACCGGTCCGCCGTCGCGATGGTGTTCGCGAAGTCGTCCATGCTCATCCCGTCGCTGTCGCCCGTGAACATCGCGAGGGCAGGGGAGCGGCCGGGAAAGTGCCAGAGCCGTGGCAGGGGGCGAGACAGCGACGCCATCCAGTCCAATACCCGCACCAGCGCGTCCTGGTGCAGATCCGCCTGGGGCAGGTGGCCCAGTTCAGGGTCGAGGTAACCGACGAACAGGTCGTTCGTCTTGTACTGGTACTCGCCACCCGGGTCCGGCCGCACCCCCGTGCTCGCCTGCTCGCGAAGGCCCTGGTGGAACAGCACGGTACTCTCTGCCAGGTCGTACGTGAACACTGCCCAGTGCCCCTCGCCGTAGCTGTCGATGACGATGGCAGGATTCTCCGTGGCGTACTCCCGCTCGGCGGCCAGGCGAGCCATGACCGCGGCGGGACTCCCCGCCCACGTGTACTGCTCGGCGCGCCCGTGGAACTGCAGGACGTAGGGCTCGACCCCCACGTTCACGGCGCAGTTGCCGTTCAGCTCGACGTACCGGTCGACCATCGTCCGCTCGTAAAACGACGATCCCATCCCCAGCTTCGCCGCCATCTCCCGTGGCGGCCGCAGCGCGACCAGGTTCCCGCCTGAGCCTACGTGCTCCAGCAGCAGCTCCTGCACCTCCGGAGGCGGGTCGACGTGGGTGAGGATGACGATCTGGTGCCGGGACAGGACCTCCGCCGTCAGCGGCTCCCTCGCCAGATCATGGACGACGTGCCAGTTGTACCCCTCTACGTCCAGTATCTCCGTGATATACCCGGAGAGCCGGTGCGGCGTGCCGCTGTCCCAGACGACGAGAATCGGGCATGTGGCCGCGCTGTCCGTCATCGCTTGCGCCTCACCCTGCATCTCGCCCGGCAGACCTACGGGCTACTACCTCTGTCCCCACTGCACCTGCCACGACCGTGCCTCGCCGGCACGGTAGTCGGCTGAGAGCGTCACCTGGTCCCGGCCCTCCATCGACGTGGCCTCCGTGGCGACCGGCTCGCCGTCGACCGTCGCGCTGCCCATGGCAAGGCCGCAGTACACGTAGGGCAGCACCAGAGTTGCCCCGTCCACCGTCGTACCGGCAGTCACGGTCATCTCGAGCGACATGGAGTCCTGGTCGAAGCTGTAGCCCGTGAGCTGGAGCGACCGCCTGCCGTCGTTGAAGTCGACCCAGCCTGTGCCGTTGACGAAGGGGAATCCCCGCTCCTGGCAGTGCTGTATCGCCGCCTCGATCCACCTTTGGATCGACCGTGGAGCAGGCCTCGCCGCGTGAGGGTGGAAGTAGGGATGATAGACGGTGTGGAAGCGGTCGATTGAAGCGTCGATCTGCCCCTTCGAGACCTCGATGCACTCGTCGATGGAAAGGGCCCGCTCGAAGCACTTGTCCGTGGTCATACCGTCGTCCGAGGACATCGTGTTCTGCTCGTAAATGTCCAGCAGCTCGCCGTCCTCGTCCATGAACTTCACCGGCAGGCCGCTGCCATTCACGTAAGCGGTGCGGTGGTATCTGCCTCCCGCGAAGCTCGTGTCCAGCCTCACCCCGTTCTCCCGGAGGTACTTGGCCTGGTCCGTCCAGCCCACCCAGACCACGGAGTGTCCCCGATTCGTCACCGGGTCGTGGCCGTACCTCTCGCGGAACGCTCCCATCTCCTCCCGCAGGCCGTTCCGCATCTCCTCCTTGGTGGGCATTAGGCTTACGAAGGGGTGCTCGCCGAAGTCGTGGCCCCGCGCCCTCAGCGAACGCTCGACCTCCGGCTCTACTATCTCGTGGTGCTCCGGCTTCAGGTACGTGGTGAAGGGGATGCCGTACCGGTCGGCCGTCGCGATGATGTTCCAGAAGTCGCGTGCATCCATGTTGTCGCTGTCGCCGTTGAGAAACGCAACTGCCGGCGCGCCATCGGGGAAATGCCAGACACGGGGCAGCGGCCTCGTGACGGACGCCATCCACTCCATGACCCTGACGAGGCCGTCCTGGTGCAGGTCGGCCTGCGGCAAGCGTCGCAGGTCCGGGTCCAGGAACCCCACGAACAGGTCGTTGGGGATGAACTGCCGCGCCCCGTCGGCGTCCGACCGGGCACCGTCGCTCGCCTGCTCCCTTCGCCCCTGGTGGAACAGCACGGTGCTCTCCGCCAGGTCGTACGCGAAAACGCACCACTGGCCCTCTCCCAGCTCTCCCATCACGATGGCAGGGTGGGGAGTCACGTAGTCCCGAGTGGCGGCGAAGTAGGCGACAACCGCGTTGGGCTCCCTGTTCCACGTATAGTTCTCGCCGCGCCCGTGGAACTGCAGCGGTCCGTGGTCTACCCCGGCATTGATAGCGCAGATGCTGCTGAACGATACGTAGCGGTCGACCATCGACCGCTGCCCGGACGATGAGTTCAGCCCCAGCTTCCCGGCCATCTCCCGCGGCGGGCGCAGCGCGATCAGGTTGCCGCCCCCGCGCACGTAATCGATCAGCAGGTCCTGGACCTCCTCGGGCGGGTCTATGTGCGCGAGGATGACGATGTGGTGGTCCGCCAGGGTCTCGGCCGTTAGCGGCGTGCTCGCCAGGTCGTGGACTGTTCGCCAGTTGTACCCCTCGATGTCCAGTATCTCGGTGATGTAGCCCGAGAACCGGTGCGGCGTGCCGCTGTCCCAGACCACCAGTATCGGTGTCGAATAGCTATCGTTCACTCGTCGGCCTCCTATCGATGGAACCGCAGCAGTATGCGGCTGATGTGCCCGTCCCGGCCAAAGGTGTTCACGCCCTTGGCCATGATCTCGTTCTTGCCCGGCTTCAGATGCCAGGTGAAGTCTCTGCCCTTCTCGTTCCACGGCTCGTGGTCGATGCGCACCAGCAGCTTGTCCAGGTTCGGCATGCTGTCTTCCAGGTTCACGCTCAGCACGGCCTCGCGCCTCTCCCACGCCTCCGGGTCCGCTCGCAAGTTGATCTGCACCTGGTCGATGCTTGGGTACATGTCGTGCTCGTCGCCCGTCCAAGCCTCCCCGTTGGGGTTGTTGGCCGAGATCAGGCGCGGCGGCGTGAGTGCGTCGATCCAGTGCAGCATCGGCATCGGCCCGGTCCGGGAGTGGTGCGTGTTGCCCAGGTACACGCTTGCGTGCGCGTAGTAGTCTCCCACGTCGTTGGTCCGGAAGACCCAGCCCGACGCGTCGTGCTCGTCGATCGTGTCGTACACCGACAGCAGCCCCGAGCTCGTCTTCTCCGTCCTCTTGAAGGGCTTCGCGCCCGTGACCATCTTCACGTCGTTCCACCGCCGGGTAACCCATGCACGGTGGATCTCCAGGACGCTCAGCGGCACGCCGTCCAGCTCATAGTGCACGTTCATGTCCGCGTCGAGCATGATCCACTTGTGGAAGTCGTGGGAGTAGACCTCGGGGATCGAGTGCCCGATATTGCCCTCGTCCAGCGCCATCCAGTCCGTCTGCGCCTTGGCAATCCCAGCGCGCCGCGCCACGAACCCGAGGGCGAGCAGGCTCTGCATCATCGTGATCGAGTAGTAGCCGCAATTGAAATCGCTGCCACCCGCCGCGGCTTCCAGTATCTCCAGCGCGTTCCTGGCCTCAGGCTCTCGCGACCAGCCGTGGTCCCACCGGTTCCGCACCCACTCTTTGAGCAGCAGCATCTGCTCCCACTCGGTGCGCCCCCCGGCCACCACTGCGTCGAGCTCGTACTTCTCCCGTAACTCGACCAGCACCTCGTCCTTGGCCTGGTAGTCGTACTCGTAAGAGCTCCTGACGATCCACTCGTTCTGCCACTCGACTATGCGCAGCTCCGGCGGTATCGCTTCCTGGCCGGGCGTCGCTGTCTGTGTCGCCTGGGATGTCGTCGTCATCGTGCTCCTCCGTGCACGGCCTCTCGGTTAACCCCCTCTCCCTCGACGGGAGAGGATTGGGCCTGTCCTGAGCTTGTCGAAGGGGTGAGGGTTATCCCTAAGGGTGGAATCGTAGCAGGATCCGGCTGATATGGCCGTCGCGCGCAAAGGCATTGACGCCCTTGGCCATGATCTCGTTCTTGCCCGGCTTCATCTGCCACGTGAACTCCCGCCCCTTCTCGCTCCACGGCTCGTGGTCGATGCGGACCAGCAGCTTGTCCAGGTTCGGCATGCTGTCCTCCAGGCTCACATTCAGCAAGGCCTCGCCCCTCTCCCACGCCTCGGCGTCGGCCCGCAGGTTGATCTGCACCTGGTCGATGCTCGGGTACATGTCGTGCGCGTTGCTGGTCCACTGGTCCTTAGTAGGGTTGTTCGCGGCCACCAGACGGGGAGGGGTGTGGGCGTCGGTCCAGTTCAGCACCGGAAGCGGCCCATTCCGGGAGTGGTGCGTGTTACCGAGATGAACAGCTACGTGCGAGTAGTAGTCCCCCGCGTCGTGTCGCGTGAACGTCCAGAACGTCGTGTCCGCCTCGTCCAGCGTCCCCCATATCTCCAGCAGGCCCGAGCTCTCCTTGGTCGTCCTGCGGAATGGCGTGGGGCCCTCCACAAGGCTGACCTCATTCCACCGCCGGTCCACCCACGCCCGGTGTATCTCCAGGGCGCTTAGAGGCACGCCGTCGCGCTCGTAGTGCACGTTCATGTCCGCGTCCAGCATGATCCACTTGTGGAACTGGTGAGAGTACACCTCGGGGATCGAATGGCCGATGTTCCCCTCGTCCAGGGCCATCCACTCCGACTGGGGCTTCGCGATGCTCGCCCGCCTGGCGACGAAGCCCAGCGACATGAAGCACTGCATCAGCGTCATCGAGTAGTAGCCGCACGCGAAGTCGCTGCCCTGCTGGGCCGCCTCCAGCATCTCCAGCGAGCTGTTCGGGTTCGAGACCGTGCTCCAGCCGTGGTCCCACCGGTTCCGGACCCACTCCTTGAGCAGCAGCATCTGCTCGAACTCGGTGCGTCCTCCGGCTATCACGTCGTCCAGCTCGTATTTCTCCCGCAGCTCGGCCAAGAAGTCGTCCGGCGCCTGGAAGTCGTGCTCATACGAGCTCCTGACGATCCACTCGTTCTGCCACTCGACGATCCTCAGCTCCGGCGCGATGGCTTCGGCCGGAGCTGTCTGCGGCTCTGCAACTCGCTCTGTTGTCGTCATCTCCTGCTCCACAGCACCCTCTCCTCGACGGGTGAGGTGATCCCTAGGGATGGTGCCTAAGTAATACGCGGCTGATGTGCCCCTCGCGCCCGAAGGCGTTGATGCCCTTCGCCATGATCTCGTTCTTGCCGGGCTTCAGCGGCCACCTGAACTGCTGCCCCTTCTCGTTCCAGGGCTCGTGGTCAATCCGCACCAGCAGCTTCTCCATGTTCGGCATGCTGTGCTTCAGCCCGACGTCCAGCACGGCCTCGCCCCGCTCCCATGCATCCGCGTCCACGCGCAGGTCGATCTGCACCTGATCCATGGTCGGGTACATGTCGTGCTCGTTCCCGGTCCAGATGTTGTTGTTGACCGAGTTGCGGTCGATCAGCTTCGGCGGCGTCGCGTCGTCGATCCACTGCATCATCGTCGCCGGCTGGGGCTGGGGGTGCCTGTTGTCCAGTCTCACGCTCGCGTGCGCCGCGTAGTCACCCAGGTCGTGCCACGTGAAGGTCGTAATCATCGCCTCGTGGTAATCGTGGTCGCCAAACCGAAGGTAGCCTGAGTCCTGCTTGCGCGTGAACGCAAACGGCTTCTCGCCGTGCACCATGCGCACTTCGTCCCAACGCCGTGTCACCCACGCCCTGTGTATTTCGAGCGCGCTCAGCGGGGTCCTATCACGCTCGAAGTGGACGTTCAGGTCGGCGTCGAGCATCACCCACTTGTGGAAGTCGTGGGAGTAGACCTCGATGATCGAGTGGCCCACGTTGCCCTCGCCGGGCGCGTCCCACTCGGTCGCCGTCTTCCCGATGCCGGTTCGCCGGGCCACGAAGCCCAGCGCCTGCAGGCACTGCATGAACGTGATCGAGTAATAGACGCAGTGGAAGTCGTTGCCGCGTTCCACTTCCCGCAGGATGTCGAGGGCGTTGGTGGTTTCAGGAAGGACCAGGCTCCAGCCGTGGTCCCACTTGCCGTGTATCCACTCGCGCAGGAGCAGGACCTGCTCCCACTCCGTCCTGGCCGGACTGACAACCTCGTCGAGTTTGTAACGCTCCCGTAGCTCCGTCAGCAACTCGTCGGGGACAGGGAAGAGAAACTCGTGGGCGCTCTCGACGATCCGCTCGTTCTGCCACTCGACAATGCGAAGCTCGGGTGGTATCGCCTCGGCCGCGACCGGCGCTGAATCGACCATGCTCTCAGTCCCTGCGGTTGCCAGTGCTGCCTCTCGTTGTGAACTTGCCCGACTTCACTTAGCCCCTTCCGCCGTAGGGGTCTGCCGCGTCCCGGAGGCCGTCGCCGATGTAGTTGAAGCCCAGGATGATGACGATGACCACCAGGCCCGGCAGCAGGAGCCACGGATTCAGCGCGATCGTCCTCACTTTTTGCGCTGCTTTCAGCAACACCCCGAGGCTGATAGCGGGTTCACGAAGGCCTACGCCCAGGAAGCTCAGTGCCGTTTCGGCGATTATCACCTGCGGCACGGCGAGGGTCACAGAGGCGATTATGTGGCTCACGAACGATGGGAGCATATGTCGGAATATGATCCTGCCTTCCTTCGCTCCCGCCAGGCGTGCCGCCGTGATGAACTCCTCCTCCCTCAGCGACAGGAACCGGCCCCGGACCACCCGCGCCATGCCCGTCCAGCCCAGCAGCGAGATTATCGTGGTGATCGCGAAGTAGACCTCGACGATGCCCCACGTGCTCGGGATCAGCGCTGCCAGCAGGATCCACAGCGGGAGTTGAGGGATCGATATGATGAACTCGATCAGGCGCTGGATGAGGATGTCGACCCAGCCGCCCGCGTAACCGGATATGCCTCCGAGGAGTATCCCCATCACCAGGCTGATGAGCATCCCGACCATCCCCACAGAGAGCGACATCCTGATTGCGTGTCCGAGGCGGGACCACTGGTCTCGCCCCAGGCCGTCGGTCCCCAGAGGGTAGAAGGGCCTGCCGTCCTCCGTGTCTATCCCCATCAGGTGGATGTCCGTCTTGAACAGCCACAGGAGCTTGTATTCCTGGCCGTGGTGGAAGAAGTTGACCGGTATCTTCTTGTCCTTGTCGGGCGTATGCTCCAGGGCAAACGTGTCCGGGTTCCTGACCGTCTTCAGGTCGTAGACATAAGGATCGAACCTCCACAGCCCGTTGATCCGCTGCGGCCCCACGAGTGAGTCCTTCCCGTTCGTGATCTTCGGGTCGTGAATCGCGAGAAAATTGGGGAATAACGCGATCAGGAAGAAGATAGAGAGCAGACCCGTGGCTACGAGGGCGAGCCTATGCCGCCTGAAGCGCCACCAGACCAGCTTCCACTGGGGAGCTAGGTAGATCTCATCCTCATCAAGCTGCTGTGGCGGTGCTATGCTTTGTGCTGCCATCTACCCCTCGATCCGGATGCGCGGGTCCGCCCACGCAAGGACTATGTCCGAGACCAGCGTCCCTATCAGCGTCAGCCCGGCAAGTATGAACAGTAGCGACCCGGCCAGCAGCATGTCCTCGTCGAGCGTGGCCTCGAGGAGCAGCGGGCCGATGATCGGCAGCCCCAGCACGACGCCCAGGATCGTGGCCCCGGAGAACAAGTTGGGAAGGGCATAGCCGATACCGCTGAAGAACGGGTTCAGCGCCGTGCGCATCGGGTATTTCAGGATCACCCTCCACACCGGAAGCCCCTTCGCCAGTGCGGTCAGCACGTATGGCTTGTTCAACTCGTCCAGCATGTTCGCGCGGACGATCCTAGTCAGCCCGGCCATGCCGTCGGTCCCCAGGATGATGGCGGGGATCCACAGGTGTTTGAGCAAGTCCCAGAATTTGCCCCAGCTCCACGGCTCGGTCATGTACTCCGGCGAGTGCAGTCCCCCAATGTAGCCGCCTCCCAGGTCCAACACTATCCACATGATGGCCAGCGCCAGCAGGAAGTTCGGCGTGCCGACGCCAATATAGGCCGCGAACGTGGCGATGTAATCGTATATCGAGTATTGCTTGACCGCCGATATAACCCCTATCGGTATGGCCAGGGTCCATATGAACAGGATCGTGACTAGGGAGAGGCTGACCGTCAGCAGCAGCCGCTCCTTGACGAGATCGTTGACTGGGGCCTCCCTGGCCGTGGACAGGCCGAAGTCCCCCCTTAGAACCTTGCCCAGCCACTTTAGGTACTGCATGTATATCGGCTGGTCAAGCCCGTACTGGCGTCGCAGGGCGGCCTCCTCTTCCTTGGTGACCGGGAATCCCTGCTGCATCGATACCCTGGCGAGATACTGGGTGACGTAGTCGCCTGGAGGAGCCTGCAAGATGATGAACGAAGTCGCAGATATGAGGAATAGGAGGGGGATGATAATCAGGAAGCGTTTGAGGGCAAATGCCAGCATGTATGGTTCCTTAAGCCGGTGCGACGTTCGTGGATACTGGCCAGCCGTTCAGGCAGTCCCATCGCCGACAGGAGGCGGAAGCGGCTGCTCCACACAGGTACCAAACTCCACCTACCGTTTGGGTACGCAGAGTAACCACCGCCATCTGTTCGTCGTAGCCCGAAGCACCCCCGCGGGAGAGACCCCGCGGGGGTGCGCTTTCGGGCTAAGCCAATTCGTCGTCGATTACCGGGCCCAGTAGAACTGCTCGAGGAACGCGGTGGAAGGCGAGCGCTCTGCTGCTCCGCCCATCCAGCTCGTCGGCACGTTCCGGAGGCCGTTCTTCACGGCCGCGTAGCGGGGAACGTTGCCTACGAGACCGATACCGTACACTTCCTCGGCCCAGAGCCGGAAGATCTCCTTGCCCAACTCGACCTGCTCGGACTCTGGAACGGTCGTGCCTCGCAGGTGCAGGCCGATCAGATGCTCCATCTCACCTGTGGGCATCATGCCAGGGTCGTCCTCAGGATGGCACTTGCAGTAGTAGGAGCCGTAGGCGGGGCCGGAGAAGCTCCACCAGGACGTCGGCGACGTGTACGAGTTCTGCACGAACGGGTGCGCGGCGTTGATCACGTACATCATGAACATGTTCTCGTTCTGCTGCACGCGGTCGCGGATGACCGTGCCGCCCTGCTCGCCGCCCAGCGCTCCGCCGTACTCCGTCTTCATGCCGACGGCTTCCCAGTACTGCGGCACCTGGAGCGACGCGCTGTTGTTGATCTGGTTCCATGCGTCCAGCAGCAGCACCACGCGCTCGCCGTCCGGGAATGTCCTGAAGCCGTCAGAGTCCTTGTCCGGCAGGATCTCGTCGAGCATCGAGTTCGCAAGGTCGACATCGTACTGCGTCCACGCGAACGCAGCCTCGTCGCCGGGATAGAACGGGGAAGCCTTGAGCGGCACCACTTGCCGGGCCTCGCCCAACCCAAGGTACGAGTTCTGGTTGATAGCATCACGGTCGATGGCCACCGACAGCGCTCTGCGGAAGTCCACGTTACGCAGCAGGTCGCCGATTCGGCCCTCAAGGGAGAAGTTGATGTACATCCCGTCCCAGATTCCCCTGGCGACCGGATGTCCGATCAGGCGATAGTCGCCCTCCTCCTCGCCCTGCTTGAACAGGGGAAGGTCCTCGTTGTTGATGCCGAAGGCCTGGAAGTCCAGCTCGCCGCCCAGGACCATCAGGTTCAGCCGCTCCTGGTCTCCAGGTATGTGGAAGTGGGTCACGGTGTCGATGTAGGGAAGCTGGTTGCCTTCCGGATCGACGCCGACGTAGTAGGGGTTGCGTTCGAACACGACCACGTCATCCTTCAGTACCGTGCCCGTCGGGTACCAGGCGTTCAGCACCGGCACCTCGGGGTTCTCGTGGGGGAAGTCGTTGGCCGTGTACCACTGGACCCACGTCTCGAACCCGGCCTCCTTGGCCATCGCCTCGGCGTTCTCGTTGTAGTCCTTGTGGAAATCCTGCAGGTAGTGAGACGGTGCGAAGGTGGAGAAGCTGCACGGGTTCGTCAGCCGCTTGGCCATCGAAGTCATCGGGGCGGGGTAGACGTACTGCACGGTGTAGTCGTCGACCTTCACCAGCGTACCGTCGTCTTCCTCGTTGATCCCCCTCAGGTAGCTCGAAATCCTGCCTGGCTTGAGCTCGTCGTTGTTCTCGACGTCATCCAGCCAGTAGATGAAGTTGTCGACCGTGAACGGAGCCCCGTCAGACCACTTCGTCCCGGGTCGCAGCTTCACCGTGGTCACCAGGCCGTCCGGCGAAATGTCCAGGCTCTGTGCCAAGTTCGGGATGATCGCGCTGGCGTCCGTGTTGAAGCGGAACAGCGTCGAGCGGCCGTACCGCTCCATGTTGCAGATCGACCTGGACGTGAATCCGGCCCTCATGTCGCCGCCGTACTTGCCGATCTCGTCGAATACCGGGATGACGAGAGGCACGGAGGGAAGCCGCTCCTCAACTGGCGGGAGCTTGCCGCCCAGCACGAGCTGGGCCAGCTTCGGGGCCTCGTTGAACTGCAGCGGCGCTGGGGCCGTGACGGCTGCGACCAGCTCCTTCTGGAGCTCAACGCCTTCCAGTGCCTTCTTGGCGTCCATGGCCGCTGACTCTGCCGCTGCGCCCGCAGCCATCGCGGCGTCACCGGCTGCCTTCGCGGCCATGCCGGCTGCCTCGGCTGCCGCGGTGGCCTTCTTGGCCTCCTCGACGGCCTCGCTGACCGACTCGCTGATGATCTTCTGCACGTCAGCGGTCGTAAGCTGGCCCGCCGCGGAAGCGTCGACGATCTTCTGTACGTCACCGGCGGTAAGCTGTCCGCCGGTCGAGTCGCTGACGATCTTCTGCACGTCGGCGGCGCTAAGCTGCCCGGTGGTCGAAGCGTCGACGATCCTCTGAACGTCAGTAGCGGTAAGCTGTCCCGCCACCGAGTCCTGGACGATCCTCTGTACGTCGGCCGCGGTAAGCTGTCCGCCGGTCGAAGCGTCGACGATTCTCTGCACGTCAGAAGCTGTGAGCTGCGTCCCAGCCGAGTCCGACACGATCTGCCTCACGTCGGAGGCAGTCAGCTGGGTTACTGCCGAATCGGCGACGATCTTCCTCACGTCGGACGCGGTGAGCTGGTCGCCGACGGCGCCCCTGACGATGTTCTCGATCTCCGCAGCGCTTGGGCCGGTGTCTGCCTCTTCGGCCTGGCAGGCGACTGCGCCTGTCAGGACGAGGGCGAGCAGGGCCCCCCAGACAGTTACCTTAACTAATCGAGTCATCATGCACTCCTCCTTTGCCCTTGCCGCGACTCATTTCGCCGCGTTCAACAGAATACGCAGGGGTATTGCCTATGGGCGCCCCCATTCGTGGCGGCAACTCTACATCAAGCCGTCAATAGTGTCAAATGACGACCTGAACGCAAATCTCATGTGGGTCGTTCCCGCAATGAGCCTGTCCCGCATTCGATACGCGGCGGGGTCTCATCCCCGCATGGGAGTGCCCTTGCTGCCGCCGTCGTGCGGTGTTACCCCACCATCCGGATGCGTGGGTCCGCCCATGCAAGGATGATGTCCGAGATCAGCGTCCCTATCAGGGTCAACCCCGCAAGGATGAACATCAGCGACCCGGCCAGCAGCATGTCTTCCTCCAGCGTGGCTTCGAGGATCAGCGGGCCGATGATCGGCAGCCCCAGGACGACACCCAGGATCGTTGCGCCGGAGAATAGATTCGGAAGCGCATAACCTATGCCGCTGAAGAAGGGGTTCATTGCCGTCCGCATCGGGTATTTCACAATCACCCGCCACATGGGAAGCCCCTTCGATATGGCCGTCAGCACGTACGGCTTGTTCATCTCGTCGAGCATGTTCGCCCGGATGATCCTGGTGAGTCCCGCCATGCCGTCGGTCCCCAGGATGAGCGCGGGCACCCAGATGTGCTTCAGCACGTCCCAGACTCGTCCCCAGCTCCACGGCGCGTCCATGTACTCCGGCGAGAACAGCCCCCCGATGTAGCCGCCTCCCAGGTCCAGGACCAACCACATGATCGACAACGCAAGCAGGAAGTTCGGCGTGCCCACGCCTATATAGGCCAAGAACGTGAATATGTAGTCGAGTATCGAGTACTGCTTGACGGCGGACAGGACCCCTATCGGAATAGCCAGGGTCCAAACGAAGAGGATTGTGATCAGGGATAGGCCGACCGTCAGGAACAGCCGCTCCATTATCAGATCTTTGACCGGTGACTGACGCCCTGACGACAGCCCCAGGTCGCCACGCATTATCTTGCCCAGCCACTTCACGTACTGGATGTAGATCGGCTGGTCGAGCCCGTACTGGCGCCGCAGGGCGGCCTCTTCCTCGGGGGTCATGGTGAACCCCTGCGACATCGACACCCTGGCTATGAAGGTGGACACATAGTCGCCGGGCGGCGCCTGAAGTATCAGGAACGACGCTGCTGATATCAGGAACAGCAGCGGGACCATTATCAGAAAGCGTCGAATCGCGAACTGTATCATGCCGCCAAGTTCCCGGGACTCGCGATCTGGACGGGGTGGATGTTAGACCACTTCCAGAGGGCGGGGCAAGACTGGTGGCCGGCCGGGCCATGATTGGCCCCGCACGAGCAACGCCCCCGCAGGCTCGCCTGAGCCCGCAGGGGCGTTTGGTTGCTCATCTGTGCCTCAGACTACGACTACCGTGTCCAGTAGAACTGCTCTGGGAACGCCGTGGAGGGCGAGCGCTCGGCTGCCCCGCCCATCCAGCTGGTGGGCACGTTCCTGAGGCCGTTCTTGATGGCCCCGTAGCGCGGCACGTTGCCGATCAGGCCGATTCCGTACACGTCCTCGCCGAAGAGCCTGAATATCTCCTTACCCAGCGCTGCCTGCTCGGACTCTGGGACCGTCGTGCCCTTCAGATGGAGGTCGAGCAGCGCCTTTAGCTCCGCGTGAGGCTCCAGGCCCTCCCAGCCGCTGGGATTGCACTGGCAGTAGTAGGACCCATAGCCCGGAGCAACGAAGCTGCGGTAGTGCGTCGGCGCGGTGTACCGGGCCTGCACGAATGGATGGGCGGCGTTGACGACGTACATCAGGAACTGGAACTCGTTGTCATGGACGCGGTCGCGGACGGTATTGCCGCCCTGCTCTCCGCCCGTGGAGCCGCTGTACTCGGTCTTCAATCCGACAGCATCCCAGTACTGCGGCACCTGCAGCGATGCGTCGTGGTTGATCTGGTTCCACGCGTCCAGCCTCAGCACGACTCGTTCCCCGTCCGGGAACGTCCTGAAGCCCTCCGAGTCCTTGTTCGGCAGGATCTCGTCGAGCATCGAGTTCGCCAAGTCTACATCGTACTGTGTCCAGGCGAATGCGGCCTCGTCGCCGGGGTAGAAGGGCGAGTTCTTTAGCGGGACGATCTGCCGGGCCTCGCCCAGGCCGAGGTACGTGTTCTGGTTGATCGCGTCCCGGTCGATAGCCACCGACAGCGCCCGTCGGAAGTCCACGTTGCGTATCAAGTCCCCGTACGGCCCCTGCAGCGAGTGATTGACATACATCCCGTCCCAGATGCCCCTGGCAACCGGGTGGGCCAGCAGGTGATAGCCGCCCCTCTCCTCGCCTTCCTTGAGCAGTGGGACGTCTGCGTTGTTGATACCCTGTGCCTGGAAGTCCAGCTCGCCGCCCAGCAGCATCAGGTTGAGACGCTCCTGGTCGCCCGGCAGGTGGAAGTGGGTCAATGTGTCAATGTAGGGAAGCTGGTTGCCTTCCGCATCGACGCCTACGTAGTAAGGGTTGCGCTTGAAGACGACCACGTCATCCTTTAGGACGCTGCCCGTCGGGTACCAGGGGTTCAGCACCGGTATCTCGTGGTTCTCGTGCGGGTAGTCTCTGCCCCCGTACAGCTGCACCCATGAGTCGTACCCGGCCGCCTTAGCATCCGCGTCGGCGTTCTCGTTGTAGTCCGCATGGAACTGCTTCATGTAGTGTGACGGGGTGAATGTGTAATTGCCGCATACGGCCGTCAGCCGCTTGGCCATCGAAGTCATGGGTGCTGGGTATACGTACTGCACCGTGTTGTCGTCGACCTTGACGATGGTCCCGTCGTCGGCTTCCGTCAGCCCGCGCAGGGCGCCGCTGATCCTGCCTGGCCTGATCTCGTCGTTGTTCTCGTAGTCGTCGAGCCAGAACAGGAAATCGTCCGCAGTGAATGGCGCGCCGTCAGACCACTTGGTCCCCGGCCGCAGCTTCACCGTGGTGATCAGGCCGTCCGGCGAAATATCCAGGCTCTGCGCCAGGTTCGGGATGATCGCGCTGCCGTCCGTGTTGAATCGGAACAGAGCCGAGCGGGCGGACCTCTCCAGGTTGCAGACCGACCTGGACGTCCACGCCGACCTCATGTCGCCGCCGTACTTGCCGATCTCGTCGAACACCGGAATGACGAGGGGCGCGGAGGGGAGTCGCTCCTCCACTGGCGGTAGCTTGCCGCCCAGCACGAGCTGGGCAAGCTCAGGGGCTTCGTTGAACTGCAGCGGCGCGGGGGCTGTGACGGCTGCCACCAGCTCTCTCTGGAGCTGGACACCCGCGAGCGCCTTCTGGGCGTCCATTGCCGCTGCCTCTGCCGCTGAGCCCGCAGCCATTGCGGCGTCACCGGCGGCCTTCGCGGCCATTCCCGCAGCCTCGGCGGCCGCGGTGGCCTTCCTGGCCTCCTCGACAGCCTCGCTGACCGATGCGCTTATGATCTTCTGCACGTCGGCTGTCGTAAGCTGGCCCGCCGCGGAAGCGTCGACGATCTTCTGCACGTCACCGGCGGTCAACTGTCCGCCGGTCGAATCGCTGACGATCTTCTGCACGTCGGACGCGCTCAGCTGTCCGGTAGTCGAAGCGTCGACGATCCTCTGGACGTCAGCAGCCGTGAGCTGTCCGGCGACCGAGTCCTGGACGATCCTCTGTACGTCGGCGGCGGTAAGCTGTCCGCCGGTCGAAGCATCGACGATCCTCTGCACGTCGGCAGCTGTGAGCTGGGTTCCAGCCGAATCGGCGACGATACCCCTCACGTCGGACGCAGTCAGCTGGGTGCCAGCCGAATCGGTGACGATTTGCCTCACGTCGGACGCGGTGAGCTGGTCGCCCACAGCGCCCCTGACGATATTCTCGATCTCCGCCGCGCTTGGGCCGGTGTCTGCTTCTTCGGCCTGGCAGGCGACTGTGCCCGTCAGGACAAGGGCAAGCAGAGCCGCCCAGACAAGTGCCTTCCTCGCTCCAGTCATCGTTAGCTCCTCCTCTAGCAGAGATGGCGACGAATATCGTATTCAAAGGCCTAATTTAGGCACTTTAAAGACATGTCGCTCCTCTTTGGTGTCGGCAACCCTACAGCAAGCTTCGATTAGTGTCAATTCTTGCCCATGGGCACTGGCGAGCCGACGCGGGGAAGCCGCTTCGCGCTTCATGTTGCCGCTCACACGGCTTTGTGTAATATGGATGCCGGAAAGGACCCCAAAGCGTGTTCGACACTGCACTAGGAAAGAAGCGACTCTTGGGGGCGGCGCTCTTCGTCGTCATACTCGCGCTCTTCTTCTCCTTCAACCGCTTCCCCAAGCTCGACGCCGTAGGGACCGATCTCGACGTGGTGAATGCCCCCCAGGTCCAGTGCTTCCAGGGCTTCTGCATAGAGCGTGAGCCGGGGTCCAGTCTGCTCAAGCGCTGGATGGTCTTCTCGGTAACCTACCTTCGGCTCGTCGCGATAGGTATGACCTTCGCGTTCCTCGTCGCGGGCCTCGCGGAGTCCTTCCTGTTTCCCCCGGGTAGCGGGGTCAGGTTTGAGTCGGGCAGCGCCTTCAAACGCACTGTAAAGGGGGCCCTCCTGGGCCCCGTGATGAACCTGTGCTCGGCGTGTATCGTGCCCGTATCGTCCGCCTTCCACCGCCGCGGCGGCGGCATCGAGGGGGCCATTGCGCTGGTGCAGGGCTCGGCCACTATGAACATACCCGCCCTTGCGATGGTGTTCTTCGTCTTCACGCCGATGATCGGAGCCAGCCGCCTTGTCATGGCGGTGATCGGCGCCCTGATACTGGGCCCGATTGTCGTGTTGACGCTGCGCCGGCCCAAAGAGGAGCCCGAAGTTGAGCTGCCCGATCTTGGCGTCGAGGTGCAGGGAAGCTGGTCCGAGGCCCTGTCCGAAGGCTTCCGGGACTGGGCCCGCACGTCAGTCGGCTACCTGGTGCGCTTGGGGCCGATCATGGTGGTGGCCGGCTTCGCCAGCGGGCTGGCGGTCCAGTGGATCAGCCCGGATACGGTCGCTCGGTACTTAGGAAACGACCTCCAGGGAGTTGCCATAGCGGCAACCCTGGGCATCCTCATAAATGTGCCTCTCCTGTTCGAGATCCCGCTTGTGGCTCTTGGCCTGATGCTCGGCATGGGCACCGCGCCCGCCGCCACGCTCCTCTTCACTGCCGCCGCCGGCGGGCCCGTGACCTTCTGGGGACTGGCCCGGGTCATCCCCAAGCGCGCGATAGCCTCTTTCGCGACCGCGACCTGGCTCTTGGGCGCAGCCGGTGGGCTGGCGGTCCTGGGAATTGGCGCATTCGTGTGGGATGCCACAGCCTCCGCGTCCGTAAGCGCAAGCTCCGCGGCACGCGGAATAGGGGACGCCTCCGCCGTGATCACCGACCAGGAGGAGGTCGATGTTTCAGGAGAAGGGCCGGTCGGGGTGGTCAGGTTCACCAACGAGGCCCATAAGCTCTTCGGAGGCAAGTCTGCGCTGATGAGTCGCTTCCCGGGCGTGGCCATCTTCGACTACGACCGTGACGGCGACCACGACATCTACATAACCCAGGCCGAGTCCGACGCCCTTATCAAGCCCTTGGCCGAGGGCGGACCCAACCGCCTCTTCCGCAACAACGGAGACGGCACCTTCAGCGACGTGGCCGACGAGGCGGGCGTCGCCCTGACTACGAGCAACAGCAGTGCAGTTGTTGCGTGCGACCTCGACAACGACGGCTACCAGGACCTCTACGTCGGGTCGATGGGTAGGCTCGGCGACAACATGGACTACCGCTCCGTGAGCATCTCCTTTGGGCTCAGGGAGATCACGATGGACAGGCTCTTCAGGAACAACGGCGACGGCACCTTCTCAGAGATCACCGAGTCGGCCTTCGGCCCCGCCGTCAACATCCGCTCCACCAAGGCTGTGGCATGCGCTGACGTGGACGGCGACGGCTGGCTCGACATCTACACCGGCAACCACGGCGACATGGAGTTCGTCAGGTTCGACCACCCCGCCCACCACGGACACTACAACGACCTGTTCAGGAACAACGGCGATATGACTTTCACCGACGTGTCCGAGCAGGGCGGGGTGGCAGGCGGGCCGATCGTGATGCGCAATCCGGAGGGCGAGCCTATCACCTTTGGAGGCTCGCAGCCCGGCACGGTGTACGAGGGGTACGACCCCGGGCTGCGAGACGTGAACGAGAATAGGGTGGGGGACCCAAGCGGGCAGACCTGGGGTGTCCTCTTCTACGACTATGACGACGACGGCGACCAGGACCTGTGGGTGGCCGACGACGGCGACCGGCTCAAGGTCTACCGGAACGAGTCCACCCAGGGCAACGTCAGGTTCGTTCCCGTCGCACGGAGGATGGGGCTCGACAAGTCCGGCGCGTGGATGAGCTTCGCCGCCGCCGACTATGACGGCGACGCCGACCTCGATGTCTTCGTCACCAACGTCGGCTTCCACCCGCTGCTGCGCCTTCCGCCTTACCCCGGCGGCGACTGCGCCTACAGCCACCGCTTCGTGTGGGGCACCTGCAGCCACTTCCTGCTGCGCAACGACATGAGAGAGGCGAGGGTGGGCGACCTCGGCGCCTATGTCGACGTGGCCCCCAGCACCAGGGTCAAGCCGAGCCGCCTTATGCCGCCCGCGTCGCTCAACCCCTCCAACATCCTCCTTACCTGGCAGCCCATCACCGGGCTGGCCGCATATGACCTCGGCTTCGGCGTCACCTTCTTCGACATGGAGAACGACGGCGACCAGGACCTCTACTGGCTCGGCTCCCTCATCGCAAGGGGAGAGGGGCCTAGAGGCGAGTACTACCAGAGTGCCGGGCGAATGCTCAGGGGCGACGGCAAGGGCTCGTTCGAGGACATCACCGTCGAGGCCGGACTACTCGACATACAGGACGTCGACTACTCCATCCTCGACCCGGCCGACCCGTCCTACGACGCCAAGCGCCAGCGGATCCTCCCCAGATTCCACGAGAACGGCAAGGGGCTCGCCAAGTGCGACATCGACGGCGACGGTTACGTCGACCTGATTGGAACCAACAGCAGCGGGGAGCTGTTCGACAAGACCGGCGAGATAGGGTTCGCGCCCGGCCCGCTCTTCGTATGGATGAACCGGAACCAGGGGAACCATTGGATCGCCCTCAGGCTGCAGGGAAGGATGGCTGTGGACGGCACCGGCAGCAACGCCGACGGGCTGGGCGCGCGAGTCTACGTTCGCACCGCCGACCCCGACGGCGATACACACACGCAGGTCGGCGAGCTAACGGCCAGCGGCACCTTCCTGTCCATGAGCTGCCTCGACCTCCACTTCGGTCTCGGAGAATCGACGGTTGTAGACGAGATCGAGATTCGCTGGCCTAGCGGCGTAACCCAGACCCTCACCGGCATAGACGCCGACCAGGTCCTATCCATCACCGAACCCCCACGCCCGCAATGACCCGGTCACGACTTCCCTTGAAAGCGAACGTCATGGCCGGAAGAGCGACCGGATACCCCATCATGTCGTCCCGAGGCTCCCCCGAGGGATCTGGGGCGGGGTCGGCTTCGACCCGGCGAAGGGGTGAAGAGCAATAAGGAGCAGAGAATGGTAACCGGATTCAACCACTCAGGCTTCGTCGTGCAGGACCTCGACGTGATGGTCGCCTTCTACAGCGACGCCCTTGGCCTTTCGGTCATCCGCGAGGTCGACAGCATCGCGCCGCCAACGGGCGACCACACGGGTTTCCCAGGCGCGCGAAGGAAGCTCGTGTTCGTAGGAAAGCCGGGCGGCGGGCACATGCTGGAGCTCGTCCACTACATAGACCCGCCCAGCCCCAAAGGCCACCTCCAGCGACACCAGCTGGGCGCGGCTCACATATGCTTCAACGTCGACGACCTGGCGTCCCTGCGCGACCGGCTGACCGAACGGGGCATCCGCTTCGTCACCCAGCCCATCTTCAGGGAAGCCGCGGACGGCGGCCGCTCCGGCATCTGCTACATCCAGGACCCCGAAGGCAACTGGGTAGAGCTAGTAGAACACAGCTAACCGGATTGCCAGCGTGACTGTGCTGAGGCCGCGATGCTGAGCGGCCGCGGAGGGCGGGTTCCAGACCCGTCCTCCCCAAGTCCACAGGTGCGGGTCAATTCTTACGGGGACCTACGACTGAAGGTACTCCCCCGGCATCTGCCCCGCAGGCCTCGACTCGCTCGGGTGGAAGTCCGGCACGTCGATGGGCCGTGACCCCTGTTCTATCGAGTCCGCCGCCAGGATCGCGGGCGCAGCCGTGTCCATCGCCTGGTACACGTCGAACTCCGGCTGCTTCCCGTGCAGGATCGCGTCCCGGAACTCCGCGTGCACGAAGTAGTCCATGCTCGGCTCCGAGTACCCGGTCGACCGCTGGCCGGCCACCGTGCTAGGTATGTCGGCAAGGCGTGCGGCCTCCTCGGGCGCGTCGTCCCGCTCGATCCGCCACTCGACCCGCGACACCTCGTGCATCTGGCTCTCCGCCAGGTACATCATCGGAAGCTCCTCCAGGGTCGGCCCCGTCTCCAGCGTGCCGTGGGACGCGATCATCTGGTACCGGTGGCCCCGCGTCTGGCGCGACCGCCCGATCGTCCATCCGCACGCCATGCGCATGATCGTGTCCTTGGCGGTATGCAGCAGGGCCACCTGGATGTCGGGCCGCACGATCTCATCATGCGCGTAGCCGTCCGCCTGCGTGCTCATCGCCGTCACCCTGACGACCCGGTCGTCCAGTATGCTGAGCATCGCGCTCAGATCGTGGCAAAGGTAGTGGATCGGGGGCATGTCGTGCGTCCACGTTTTCTGCGCCCAGGGCACCTTGTGGAGGTCCTTCAGGTCGACGAACTCGGCCGTCTCGAAGTCCCGCCAGTACCTGCGCGTGTCCTTGCGGCTCATGTACTCGCCCTCGACGTAGCCCACGTGCCCCAGCTTGCCTGACTGTACGAGGTCGCGCCACGCCGTGATGAACCCGGAGTGCCGCACCTGCTCCCCGAGCAGGTAGACGAGGCCGGTCCGCTCCTGGGCGGCGACGATGCGCCAGCAGTCCTCCATGGTGTGGGATGCCGGGACCTCGGAGTTTACGTGCTTGCCCGCCTCCATCGCCATCGCCGCCATCGCCCCCTGCTCCTCGCAGCGAACGCACAGGGCGATAGCGTCCACGTTGCCGTCAGCCAGCATATCTTCGTAGGCCGTGTGGACAGCCACGCCGCTACTGTCGTTCAACTCTCCCAGGGCCCGCTCGTGCAGCTGCGGAAACATGTCGCCGATAGCCGTGATCCGGTAGCCGTCCAACCGGTCCAGGATCCTGAGCCAGTGGATGCCCCGATGTCCGACCCCGTAGATGCCGACGCGAATCTCGTCCACTTGCCTAACCTCCGATTCCCTGCAGGTCAGTCGTCCTATCTTCCCGTGTGTTGACGATGCCTCGGTAGGGGCGGGTTTGAAACCCGCCCTCTTCGCCCTGGACGCCAACCTCTGCTATACCGACAAAAGGATCCCATCCCCATTAGGCCGTCGCAGCCGGCATCTCCCCGGCCTTCCTGGACCCATTCGGCCTGAAGTCCGGCACGTCGATCGGCACCGCCCCGGAGTAGATGGAGTCGGCCGCCAGGATCGACGGCGCAGCCGTATCCATCGCCTTGTACACGTCGAACTCCAGCGGCTCCCCGTCCAGCACCGCGTCCCGGAAGGCTATGTGGACGTAGTAGTCCGTGCCCCTGTGGCCGCTGTCGACGGCCTCAGCCGGGGCGTCCGTCCGCTCGTACTTCCAGTCCACCCTCGCCGGGCCGTGCATCTGGTTGTCCGCTATCCACAGGTAGTGCCGGTCGCCGTAGGACCTTCCCGACTCTATCGAGCCCTCGGTGCCGAGCACCTGGTAGTGGTGATGATCTCGCGCGGGCGCAAGCATCTGGGTGCCCCCTTGCATCATCCGCAGGATCGTGTCCTTTTCCGTCTTCATGAGCGCGACCTGGATGTCCGCCCGCTTCAGCTCGGGGTGCGCATAGCTCTGCTTACGCGTGCCCATTGCCGTTACCTGGGTCACCCGGTCGTCCAGCACCATCAGCACCGGGCTCAGCTCGTGCACCAGGTAGTGGATCGGGTCCATCTCGTGGATCCACGTCGGCTTGGCGTTGGGGTGCTTGTCCAAGTCGTACGGGTAGACGAACTGCCCCGTGTCCCAGTCCTGGTGGTATCGCAGGATGCCCTTGTAGCTGACGTACTCGCCCTCGAAGTAGACGATGCGCCCCAGCCGGCCCTGCTGCACGACGTCCTTCCAGGCCTGGAAGAACCCCGCGTACCGCGATTGCTCGCCGAGCTGGTACACCAGCCCCGACCTCTCCTGCGCGACCACGATCCGCCAGCAGTCCTCCATCGTGTGGGCCGCGGGCACCTCCGCGTTGACGTGCTTCCCAGCCTCCAGGGCCTGGGCGGCCATCGCGCCCTGCTCCTTGCACCGCACCGTTAGCGCGATCGCGTCGACGTTCGGGTCGGCCAGCATGTCCTCGTAGTGCGCATACGCCGCCACCCCTTTCGGGTCGACCAGGTCGGCCACGCCTCGCTCGTGGAGCGCCGGGAACATGTCGCCGATGGCCGTGATCCGGTAGCCGGGAATCCGCTGGAGCAGCCGCAGCCAGTGCACCCCCCTGTGGCCCAGTCCGAACAGCCCAACTCGGATTTCGCTCATACTCTGCCTCCGTGCAGCCGCTTCCGGCCGCCCCGCGGGCGGATGGTAGCATAGGGCAGCGCCGCGCGCAGTTGTAACCCATGCCATTGGATCCGCGCAATCCCGCGGGCGGTCTTACCTCTTCCCCCCGAGGGGGAAGATTGAGATGGGGGCTTTCGGCTTGCAGGTGGGGAAGATCCTATTCTCACGATGACTGAACTGTTGTACGTCCGCGAGGTTATCCTTTAGTGTCACCGTTCCACCTTGTCCTGAAGCGCGTGCGCCGCGACTGGCGCCTGCTGCTCCCGGCTGCGGCGGGCGTATTCGCGGCGGTGACCCTCGTATCCGCCTCCCCCATGTTCCTCGGAGTCATCGAGCGCCTCGGCTACGTTTCCGCCGTCCGCACAGCCCCCGAGCTCATCCTGAACATCGTCGCCTCCGCCGACTTCGTCCCTGCTGCCGAACCCGGCCTCACCCGCGTCGAGGATGACGTGACGGCAAGACTGAGCGACGGGCTTGGCGACGTGTACGCCGGCCACGAGCGCTCCCTGCGCACCGACGACCTTCTCCTCGACCCGATCCCGATCATCCAGACCCCGAAACCTGCCTCCGCGCTCCTGCCCGGACAGGACGATGGGTGGCCCGCTCACTTCATCAACGCCCCTGAGTTCGAAGACCACGTCCGGCTCCTCGCCGGACGATTGCCCGGCGGCGACGTGTCGAGTAACCTGCTCGATTTCGCGGAGAAGGGCCCGGTCGCCGAGTCGGTCGTGAGCACGTACACGGCCTCGTTGCTGGGCATTGACATTGGCGACACCGTGACGCTCATCGTCGGCCTGCCCCGGGACCGCGTCCGTGCGTCCGGCAGCGTGGTTGGTATAGTCGAGCCGTTGGACGAGCGCGACGGCTACTGGCAGGGCAGGGCGGCCGCCTTCTTCGGCTCCCGATCAGACGATGGCGCGCCCGGTCCCGCTCCCTTCGTGATCGCCCCCGAGGCCGCGTCGAAGCTGCCTGAAATGCTCGTCGAGCCCGCCGGTTACACCTACGGACACGCCTTCATCGCCACTGCGTCAGGTCTCGACGGCCGTGTGTCCGTGGTCGAGGGCCGCGCGGCCGCCGACGCCGTAGTCGACGATGGCGGCGGGCCGGTCGTCGAGGCGGTGCTCCCGGTGCCCCGTGCCTTCCCCTTTGGCATAGAGGTCGGCAGCGTCCTCACCCTCACTCCCTTCATCGACGAGCCCGTCTGGCTGCGGGCGAAGATAGTGGGCTTGGTCGAGCGCTCCGACCCGGACGAGACCTACTGGAAGTGGGGTCCTGCCGGACTGTTCGACCTTCCGGAGATTCCCGACCAGCCGCTTCCGCTCATCGTCAGCCGCGAGGCGCTGACCCAGGCCGTCGGCGCGACATACCCCGACTCGCTGCTGCGATCGGTCTGGTACGTGCCTTACGACAGAGGCCGGCTGCAGTCATGGCCGCCCGCAGAGGCCGGCACACGGCTCCGAAACCTGGAGTTTCAGCTTGCCGAAGCTCTGCCCGGCAGCGCCACCATATCGGGCCTGTCGTCTCTTCTCGAGACGGTCGAGCGGCAGCGCTTCGCCGCCAGCCTGACCCTGATCGCCCTGGCCGCCACGACCGCCCTGACGCTCCTCTTCTTCGTCTCATTGATGATGAGCTACGTGGTGGGCGGCAGGCGGTCCGACGTGGGGAAGCTGAGCGCCCTCGGCGCCGGCCGGTGGCGCATCCTGAACCTCTACGGCGCCGAGGCCCTGGCGGTCACGTTGGGCGCAGCAGTATCCGCGCCGCTCCTCGCGTTCGCCGTCGTCCTCGGGGCGGTGATGCTACCCATATTCAACCCGTTCCGCGGCAGCAGCGCAGTTCCCGTCGAGTGGGCGCCCTGGGCTTTCGTAGGCGCTGCCGGTGTCGGTGCGCTGTGCTTCTGCATCCTCTCCCTGCCTCCGCTCCTGGGGGCGGGAGCCGGACAGCTCTCGCGGCGGTTCCGCTGGGTGCGCGCGCCTGCTACGCTCATGTTCCAGAAGTACCACCTCGACACGTTCTTGCTCGTGCTTGGCGCTCTCTTCTACTGGGAGATCTACTCCAGGGGAGAGCTCGTAGCCGGAGGACTCTTCCGGGACGCCAACGTCAACGAGGTACTGTTCGTCGCCCCGGTGCTACTCGTCCTTCTGGCCGGGCTCCTGTTTGTGCGGCTCTTTCCCATGGCTCTGCGCTACGCCGGAGGCGAGTCGCCGGCCCTCATCGACGTACTCGCCCTTGCTGCTATCGCCGCTTCCGCGGCACTGACCCTGCTCGACACTCCCGGCGAGTCCCTGTGGTCGGTCCTCGTGTTGCTGGGCATGGGGGCTGCCTACTGGGCCGGGCGAATGGCGGCCAGGCCGGGCTCCCGGTACGTGGCCTGGGCTATCCAGCTCGCTCTCGTCGCCGCATTCGTTTACCTGGCGGAGCCCTCCTCCGCTCCAGGGCCGCGCGTGGCCCCCGCTGTAGGCCTAGTCGCCCTCGTTCCCGCGCAGCTGGGCTTCGCGGCCCTTTCCGCCTACTCCCGGGCCGCGCCAGTGTCCGTAGTCATGGCCCTCAGGCAGATGGCGCGGAACCCCCACCCATACATGCTACTCAGCCTACTGCTCGTCCTTGTTACGGGCCTTGCCACCTTCGCCGCCACCGTCGGGACGACTCTGGCCAGGCGCGACGTTGACGTAGTCCGGTACGAGGTCGCATCCGACGTGAGGGTCTCGGAAATCGGTCGATATGTAGATGTCGCAGCTCTGCAACGGAGCTACGAGGCTATCCCATCGGTCGAGAGCGTGGCCGCGGCATACAGGGGCCGCGTGCTGGGACTGCCCGGGGTCGGTGACGAGTTCGAGCTGCTCGCCGTCGAGGCAGGCAGCTTCCTGCAGACGGCGTGGTACCGCGACGACTTCTCCGACCGCACACTGTCTGAGTTGATGCAGTCGGTGTCCCTGCGCGTGGGGGCCGGTCCCGAGCCGGTGCCCGATCGCGCGTCCGTCTTGGGTCTGTGGGTGAAGCTGGCTCCCATCTCGGCCCCAGTCCTGGTAACGGCAACTCTCCGCGACGGTGAGGGCGTTACCACAGCCATTGATCTGGGTACGCTGAATGAGCGCGAGTGGACGAGAATCGTTGTCGACCTGCCCGGCGGCATGGCCCACCCGGTGACCGTTACTTCCCTTCGGGTCCTGCCTGTGCCCGGTCTCGTAGGCATATCCGGCACGGTGCTGGTGGACAGTCTGTTCGCGGAGCAGGACGGCGCCGAGATCGTCCTGCACGACTTCGCCGGGCCCGCGCGCTGGACTCCGGTCCCCACCTCCATGTCCCTCGCCGACAGCACTCTGGACATATCGGAGGATGCGCGAATAGGCGCCGGCTCCATGGAGTATTTCTACGGCGAGGGTTCCAGCAGGGCGGCCCCCGGCGTATATGACAGCCCGAGCGGCGGCCCCCTGCCGGTCGTAGTCCACGTGCCCACCGGTTCAGATCTCGAAATAGGCGTCGGTCACGCCTTCGTCGCCGACATCGCGGGGTACCTCGTGCCCTCCGTCGTCGTGGACACCGTCGAGTACTTCCCGACAGTCGACACGAGGAGGCGCAGCCTTGCGGTGTGCGATCTGGGCATACTGCTGGAACACCTGGAAGCCCTGGGCGCGAGTGGCCACGTCGCCCCGAACGAGCTTCTCGTCAATCTCCGGCCGGGCGCGGACGCACAGGTCAGCGGCGAAGTAAAGTCCCTCGCGCCCCGCCTCAGCCGCGTGCTGGACCGGCTCGACCCGGATGAAGTCCGCAACCTTACGCCGGATGGCGGTCCGCTCGTTACTGCGGGATGGCGGGCCATGAGCCTTGCCGCCCTGGCCGCGTCCGCCTTCGCAGCCGTCGTGGGCTACGCTGCCCATCTGCTATCGGCCGCCCGACGCATTCGCCGTGAGAACGACCTCCTCCAGTCCCTTGGCGCGACTACGAGACAGAGCTCGGTTCGCCTCGCGCTGGAGAACCTCGTGGTCGTAGCCGTAGGGATGGCTCTCGGCGCCTGGGCAGGGCTGCTCATGAGCGAGCTGTTCGTCCCCGCGCTGTCGCCGTCAGGCCCCCCGGTCCCACCCGTCCTTGTTACCACTGACTGGGCCGTGCTGGGCGCCATCTGGGCTGTCGAGGCCTTGGCGTTCGCTGCGATGCTGCTCCTGGCCGGACGCCGCATCGCCACGTCGGATGCCTCCCTCGACCTGGAAGAAGCCCAGTGAGGCAGGGCAGGGTTGAACGGCTCGCCTCCTCGGCCTGGCTTATCTTCAAGCGCAGCTTGGCTAACTGGAGGAGCCTACTGCCGCTCGTGGCCGGGCTCATACTCGCGTCCACCATCATGGCCTCAACGACCATCTACTACGACGCCCTGAACAACCTGGCATTCAGCCGTGCCCTCGTCCAGCATGCCCCCGAGGACCTCGACGTCCTGGCTGTCCATACCCAGCGCCCAACCTCGCACGGCGTCTACAGGAGAGTAGCCGAAGCCGTCGAGTCGCACGTCCAGAGCCGCCTGTCGTGGCTCCTCGACGGAAGCATCCACGCCGCCAAGTCCGAGACCATGGCCCTGGCCGCCCCTGGCGCGGAGGCGTCGGCCGGCTCGGATGACCGCAGGGCCTACTTTGCGGTCGCCCCGAGCCTCTACGACCACGTGACCATTCTCCGTCCAGGGTCGCGCCCACGTCCTCCACGCCTGACGGGTTACGGCCAGCCCATGGAGATCGATGCAATCGTCCCCGCGGACGTTGCCGGCGAGCTGGGTATCGAGTTCGGCCAGGTACTGTCGGTGGTTCCCTTCAGCGATGTCGCGATGCCCTTCGCCCGGGTCACGGTGAGCGGCTTCTTCGAGCGCCGGGACCCCAACGACGACTTCTGGGTCCTGTACGACCGGGTACTCCAGAAAGGCGCTTCCCTGACCGTCGAATCGGTGCCCCTGTTCGTCCACGAGGGAGGATACTTCGCCGTGACCGGGCCGGAGTTCGGGGGCCTCGAGACCACCTACGGGTGGCTGCTCGATGTCGACACCGGCCGGATCACGGTCGCCGACAAGGACCGCGCCGCCGCCGACATAGTGCAGGCGCAGCAGTGGATAAACTCCGCGGAGCCCGGGTTCCGCCTCTCCACTTCGCTCCTGGCCGTCTTCTCCGGATACGACGAGCGCCTTCTTTTCGCCAGGGTCCCCATGCTCGTATTCCTCGTCACCGCGGCGATAGTAGTCCTCTACTACGTCGCCACTATGGCATCGCTCACCATCGAGCGTCGCAGGACGGACATCGTGCTGCTCAGGTCCCGGGGCGCGGACGCGCGCGGAGTCCTCGCCGTCTTCCTCATCGAAGGTGTGGGAATGGTGGCCCTGGCCGTCGCCCTGGGGCCCCTTGTGGCCGCGGGCGCGGTCAACGTCCTGGGCCTGACTCCTGCGCTCTCGGACGTGAGCGGCGGCGCGGTCCTTGGTGCGAACATCTCCTCCGGCTCCTACATGCTCAGCGCCATAGGCGGAGCTCTGGGATTCGGCGCCATCCTGCTGGCATCCCTGCAGGCATGCCGGACGGACGTGGCCGAGCATCGCCAGCGCCAGGCGAGGCCGCCCGAGCTGGCCCTCTTCCAGCGCCGTTACCTCGATGTCATGCTACTGGTGATTGCCGTCGTGCTCTTCTGGCAGCTTGCTGAGCAGGGCTCCGTGCTGGCCGAGGGCCTGTTTGGCGAAACGGCCGTCAATAGCGTCCTGCTGGCCGCCCCCGGGCTGGCCCTCATCGCGGCGTCGATGGTACTACTGAGGCTCTTTCCCCTCGCCATGAGACTCCTCGGCGGTCTCCTGTCGCGCTTCTCGCCTGCCGCCCTGATGCTCGGTGTCTGGCACATAGCCCGAAACCCCACGCCATACTCGCGCGTCTTCCTCCTTCTTATACTCATGGCGGGCCTCGGCGTGGCCGCCGCCAGCTTCGTGGCCACCCTCGAGCGCAACTTCCAGGAGCGCGTCCTGTACAGGACCGGCGGCGACGTCAGGGTCGAGGGCTTCGGCCTCGATCTCAGCATACCCCGGCGCGACATAGCCGCCTCCTACGAGAAGGACGCCGGTGTCGCCGGCGCCGGCGCCGCCTACCGGACGGAGGCCAGGGATGCCAACTTCCCGCTTCGCGGCACGCTGTCCCTGCTCGCAGTGGACGTAGACGGCTTCCAGGACGTCGCCTGGCTCCCGGAAGGCTTCCCCTTGGACGACGTCGAAGAGGTGCTGCGGTCGTCGCGGCAGTCGGCCCCTGTCGGCCTGCAGCTCGCCGAGACCGCGTCCGTGTTGAACGTGCGCTTCAAGGCCGAGCGTCCCGACCCTTCGTCGCGCTTGACGATCAGGATCAGGGACGCCAATGACCGGTATCGCAGCTACACCGCCGGACCTCTTGGGAGGAGCGACTTCCTGGGCAACGTCAGGAGTCCGGAGTGGCTGCTAGGCTCCACGAGCTTCCACGGTACGGGAAGGTGGTGGCAGGTCCCCCTGTCCCTTGTATCCATGGGCGTCCATGCCGAGCACCACTCGGACCCTCTCACGCGTGGGTCTATTCTGATCGATCACGTCTCAGAAGGCCGCTTCGATGCGGTGCAATCAGGTCAGGGCTACAAGGAGCTTCGAGTCCAGACGGAGGTGGTCGACGACTTCGACTCCCCGGAGCAGTGGAGCGTGATGAGACTCAACCCCGAGTCCGGCTCGGACGTCCTGAGCGGGTCCCGCAACGTCAGGTTCTCATGGGGTGGGGGAGATGCCTTGACCAGCCACGGGATCATGTTCGGCCCGGACCTCCCTCCCATGTCGGTCGTTGGCAGCGATTCTCTGGTGGACTCCGGCGACTACCGCCTCGGCGATCGGCTCTCGCTCGCGGTCGCGGGCCGCACCATTCCCGCCGAGCTCGCCCGTACCGTCGAGCTGTTCCCGACCCTAGACCCGCGGTCGGAGCGGTTCATCGTCGCCGACCTGAAGACGCTGGTGAGGTACGCCAACCTGGACCCACTCGCCGACGAGCTGCAGGCCAACGAGGCCTGGCTGTCCCTCGCGTCGGACCCGAAAGTCAGCGAGCGTCCCGCCGTGCGATTCTACGAGCGCCCATTCGAGGCTGAGTTCGTATACGACAGGGCAAGACTACTGGCCGAGTCGGACGTCGATCCCTTGGCGAGGGCCGGCTGGCGAGCCCTCCTGGTGGGCGCGTTCGCGACTGTCCTGCTGCTGGCCTCCATCGGCTTCTTCGTTCACGTATACTCCTCGTTCCGGGAGCGTGAGCAGCAGTTCGCCGTCCTCAGGTCCATCGGCCTCTCGACGCGTCAGCTTGCGGCCATCGTCTGGCTGGAGCAGGCAGTGCAGGTCCTTGGCGGAATGGCCCTCGGCACGTGGATGGGCGTGCGGCTCGTGTCGGCCGTCATGCCCTTCATGGGCCACGACGAGACAGGAGGCCGCGTCGTCCCGCCGTTCGCAGTGCAGGTCGACTGGCTGTCCCTGTCTCTCGCTTACGCGGTAATCGCGCTGGTATTCGGCGCCATCATGACCGCCGTAGTCTGGTCCGTCCACCGAGTCGCCGCCCACCGGGCCCTACGCATCGAGGACATCTAGTCCACGGCTCTTCCTCCTCTCCCTTGATGGGAGAGGATTGAGGTGAGGGTGACTCCCAGGTCCCGCAGGCTACCTGTCCCACTCGATGACGATTCCCAGGGCCTCGTCCGGGTTCTCGTACAGGTACTGGTACGCCTCTGGCGTCTGCTCCCAGTGGTACCTGTGTGTGATCAGCGGGCCCACCACGATGCGCCCGTCCGTCAGCATGTCCCCCGTGTCTCGCATATCCTTCTCACTGGGCCCGCCGGGCGAGTTCCAATACCCGCCTATCATCTGCTTGTTCATCATCAGCCCGCTGTCCAGCGGCAGGGGCTGGCGCTGGTATAGCGCGATCAGGTGCACCACACCGTCCCGCTTCACCATCTGCATCGTCTGCTCGAACGACTTCACCCCCGCGAACCCGCCCACGCACTCCACCACCACGTCCGCGCCCTCGCCCCCGGTCAGGTCCATCACCGCCTCCACCGAGTCCACCTCCGAGACGTTGATAGTCTCGTCTGCGCCGCACCGCCGCGAGATGTCCAGCCTGAAGTCGTACGCATCCGTCGTGATGACCCTGCTGGGCTGCCGTTGCCGAGCTGCCTGTGAGTACAGGTTCCCGACCAACCCCTGCCCCTGCACGACCACCGTATCGCCCGGCTTGATCGGCGTTGCCCTCGACCATGCGACGCCACCGGCCGCCAGCGGCAGGAATGTCGCTGCGTCGTAGTCGATGTCGCTAGGCAAGGCCGAGACCCGCGACCTCCGGTCGCCCGTTCCCGCCCCCGACGCGTACTGCGCGTGAGGGCCCTGGATCATCACACGCTGCCCGATGCTGTAGCCGTCCACGTTCGGGCCCGCGGCCACCACGTCGCCCGCGTCCGAGTAACCCATCATGCTCGGCGGCAGCGCCTCCTCGGCCACGTACCGCCTAAATAGCTCCGAGCCTCTGCTTATCAGGCTCCGCTTCACCTCCACCACCACACCGTCCGCGTCCGGCTCCGGAATGTCCGCCTCCAGCATCTGAACGTTCCCGAACCCTTCGAGCTTCACCAGCTGCTTCATCTTTGCCATGCGTCCGCCTCCTGCCGCCGGGCAATCATAACTGCAAACCGCATGCAATCGCACGCGCCGGAGTGATGGGCAAGCCTAGTCGTCCTTCGACACTGCCCAGAATCCCAGCTCTGGCCCTGCTTCATAGGTGTCTTCCCTGTAGTCCCTGTAGATGATGCCCTGAACGGTCTCGCTGTCCGGTACCTGGAAGCATAGGAGCGTCTCTATCCACGTTTCCGTGAACAGGAGCGCTTCATACAGCTGGCCAGGGAAGCGGTGGCTGAAGATGACAGGTGAATTACGAGTCGTGGCGCACCCATACGACAGGGGTTCCGTCACTTCACCGGAGGGGGCTGTCAAAAGGGCGAAGTCGCGGTGAGTCACCGTAACCGGTTGATGTGGATCGTCGTCCCCCAGGTTTGAGATGTTCACACGGTAAACGGCAAACTTGTTGCCGAAATCAGGGTCGGGGAAGGATTCGTCCAAGTCTTCGAGCAGTTGGTCGTGGTCCACTTCTTCCACTACTCGAATGGCTATGTCGTTGGAAGCGAGCGCGGTTTCCCCAAGCGGCACGGGCGCCGTCCTCGTTCCGTAGGTGTCCGAGACGGTGGGCGGCAGCGTAGTTGGCGGCGCGAGAGCGGCTCCCGGTTCGCCCGCAGTCCAGAATCCCAGGGCCCGGTCCTCGGGCCGGTAGAACAGGGTCATGCCGGTCTCGTCTTCCGGGACGACGAAGCATACCTCGCCTTCCGAATAGGCGCCGGGGAGCATGACGTTGCGGTAGATGCTGTAGCGCGTGTACGGGCACTGCCCTTCGTGCTCGTGCAGGAAGACCAGGCCCGATGGAGTGATGATCCCGTAATCGTCCCAGTTGGCCCAATGCCATGTGCCACTTGGGATGGCCTCCTCCTCGATGCGGATTCTGGCGACCGCATACTTCTTGCCGGGAGGGGCAGGCTCGGGTTCGTGATGCGAGTATGTTCGGTGCTTGTCGTGCTCCCTGTCCATATCGACCGAAACGACCGTAATCGCGTGCCCGTCCTGGGCCGTTCCCTTCTCTCCCATCGGCACCGGGTTCGCGCGGGAGCCCTTGCTCTCGGAAATCTGCGTCCCTTGCGGCAGTGTCGCATGCTGAGGGGCGTCCTGAGAAAGCGACCAGAAGCCCTGCAGTGCCCCGCCAGGTGCGTAGAAGAGGCTGATCCCTTCCTCCTGGTCCATGGGGACCTGGAAGCAGAGGTTGCCCTCGACGGCCCCGTAGCCCGGGAGGACCCCATCGATCTCGTCCAGGACTTCCCCGCACTGGGAAACGTGATAAACGTCGACAACGTAGATCACCTCGCCCGGATGCGTGACCAGGCCGAAATCGCGATAATTCGCCTCGATGGTCCCGTCGACGCCTGTGAAGTTCTCGACGCGCACCCTGAGCGTGACGTATCGGTTCCCCTCATCGGCCGGCCGCCTGTTGGGACTTACGGCATCGGCGTCGGTTGCCAAGACCGTGACAGCCACCCCGCCGGGGCCGACCGCTTGCTGTCCGAGGGGAACGGGACTCTGGAGAGTACCCAGGGTATCGGATGTTGCCGGGACCCCAATCGCCTGGGGTCCCTCGGGAACGGCCCAGAACCCCAGCGGCTCTTCGGCCCCGTCCGGCCTGTAGTAGATGCTCAGATGCTCCATCTCCTCGACGGGGATACGGAAGCACAGGGTGCCATTCTGCTTACTCCCCTGGAATAATCGTACGTCCAGGGCGTCGGTGCCCCAGGGGCAAGTCAGGTTCGTTTCTTCTTCGCTGAGTGGCCCCGAATCGCCCGCAACGCCAAAATCACTGGCGCTGACCTGGCGCACCTTGAAGGGATCTGCGTCGAAGCTCTCCAGACCCACTCGCACGATGACGGGTGTAGTTGTCGCCGTACCCGCTAAGCCCAATACTCTCGCATCCCTCAACGCCCCGACCGCGGTTATGGCGACGCTATCCGAAGCAAGGGCCGTCTCCCCCGCGGAAACGGGGTTTGCAAGCAGCCCATAGTCGCTGGATATGGCGCGTGGAGTCTCGCTCTCGGGCGGTGGCACTGGATCGAGAGACGCAGCCCAAAAGCCCATGACCCTTTCGCTCACCTTCGGTCCGCCTGGAAGGTAAGACGGTGTGAATGGTAGGTAGAAGAGGGTGGGGCCCACCTCTTCGGCCGGCAAACTGAAGCAAATGTCGACTTCCCGCCAGCCGCCGCGAAAGACCGACTCCTCCAGCCAATAGGAGCCGTGGCCGCAGTACTCCTCGTACAGAACGAGACCGGAGGCGGTAACGATGCCAAGGCTAGGGCCTTCCAGGGGTATCAGCCCATCCTCTTCCCCAAAGTACTCGGCGCGCAGGCGCAGTCTGAGCAGGTTGGGGTGCGGTGAAGCGTCTGCAGACAGGACTGTCAAGGCCAAGCCGTCGGAGGCGAGGCCCCTCTCTCCGAGGGGTACGGGACTTCCGCGCGCCCCATATTCCTCTCCTATCTGTCTCGGGGGCTCGATGGAAGCCGGAGGTGGCCCATCAGCAGATATTTGCCAGACTCCCATCGACCGGTGAGAGCGATAGAAGAAAAAGACAGCCCGTTCCTCTAGGGGAATCTCGAAACAATGGTCTGTCTCCACCCAGCCGCTCTCGAACACGCGATATGCCTGGCGAGGCAAGCCCCGGCACCCGGCGGATTCCCCGTCGATGATGCGCCCCGAAGTTGTCACGAGGCCCAATTGGCTGTCGTATACGGTGCGGACGTCACTGAAGAACCGGAAATCCTCTCTCACACCCTCTATCCTAAGGCCCACCTTGATGTACTTGTGCCCTTCCGTTGGAGGGACTCCCCAGTCTCCGTGCGACAGGACCGTGAAGGCCACCCCGTCGTCGACCTTCGCCCTCTGCCCCGCTGGAACGGGGTTGGCGACGGTCCCATAGCCGTTACCTATTGCTGGGGGCTCGCTGAACGCGGCGAGTGCCACTGCTCGGTGCGATATGCTCCAGAACCCGCCCAAGAAACGACCCAAATAGCTGGAGGTCTCCCTGAAGAGCTTAAGCCCATCTTCTCCGATGGGGACCTGGTAGCAGAGGAATCCCTCCCACAACTCTCCGGGATCGACCCTCAGCCAGGCATGGCCGGCCGAGCCTGGGCAGGCCCCGGTCGGGCCGTCAGCCCTGATTATCCTCCCGGAGGCCGCTAGGAGCCCGAACTCTCCGTAGTCCAGACCGTAGGGGCTCTCCCTGCCGTCGATCCGTAGGCGAACGGCGACGTACTGGTGCCCCTGTTCCGGAGGCGCATCTCCTGGGCCCCAGCCCTTGATGGTGGTTGAGGCCGCAACGCTGGACGACAGCACGGTGATTGCCGCGTCGCCGTACATTGAGGTCTCGTATACCGGGATGGGGTCGGCGCGCGTTCCCGACGTCTCGGAAAAGGCTATTGGGCCGGCCGCTATCTTCTCCAGCAACCGCTCCCGAACCCGTTCGCTCGTCTCCCACGTATTCTCGGTAATCGTGTGGATGACGAGTGTCGCCAGCGCGTTCTCTAGTCTTTCGTCGATAGTCCCCGTGCGAAACACCTCGTCGAGCTTGGAGAGGAGGAGAGGGAAGGTCCCTTCCCAGGCGGCTATTTCTGGTGGCAGTGAGCCGAGACTCTGTTCCTGGTCCTTGGCAGGGGCTTCTTCGGAGCTAGCCGCGCTTACCAAGTCCACAACCAAGATCAGTGCGTTAATGTAGTCGTCGTCGAGGAAGCCCCTGCCCCGGGCTTCCAGGAGCGCGGCCTTCAGAATCCCTGAGGTAGTGGATTCCGAAAGTCCTTCCTCGGTCCCTCCGTCGTCGGCAGAGGCAACCGGTGCGCTCAAGGCTATCGCCAAGAACGCCGACACCGACAGCAGCGTGACCTTCAACATTGGCGGCTTCCTAACCCAAGATAACATCCGCCCCAGCCTGGGGCAATTGAGGCAACCCAGCTCCAATGCATTGATCTGCCTCGGACAGACGCCGCACTTGGAACAGGGTCGGCGCATGGCATGGCGGCGGAATCCCCATGTATAATCCGCCCAACGACACTCGGGGCGTGGGCAACATGGCATTCGACATCCTCATTCGCGGCGGCACGGTCGTAGACGGCTCCGGCGGCCCGGCGCACCGGGCAGACGTCGGCGTCACGGACGGTAGGATCGACGCGACAGGCCCGTTCCCGGAGGCCGAAGCAGCCCGTGTAATCGACGCCTCTGGCAAGGTCGTCACCCCCGGCTTCATCGACATGCACACCCACTCGGACGTCAGCCTGGTCGATGACCCGGGCGCCGAGAGCATGGCATACCAGGGCGTCACCACCCAGGTCACCGGCAACTGCAGCTTCTCCCCATTCCCGACGGGAATGGGCGGGCCCGAGGAATTGCGCCGGCACCTCGGGGGACTGCTCATATCCAACGCCGGCTGGACGTGGGACACCCTCGACGACTGGGCCGCCGACCTCGAGTCCAACGGCGTGAGCCTTAACGTCGCGCCCCAGGTGGGGCAGGGCTCCCTCCGCGTCGCTGCGGGCGCGACCGAAGACCGGCCAGCCAACCGGGACGAGATGCGCGAGATGCAGCGCCTGGCTTGCGAGGCCTTCGAGCAGGGCGCCTTCGCCCTCTCCACAGGCCTCTCATTCGCGCCCTCCGCCTACGCATCGACCGACGAGCTCGTGGAGTTGGCCGGCGTCATCCCGCGCTACGAGGGCGCCTTCTTCGCAACCCACGCCAGGACCGGCGCGGGCAAGCACATCAGCATGATCGAGGAGGCCGTGGAGATTGGACTGCGGTCGGAGGCGCCCGTCCAGTTCTCCCACATCTCCATCACCGACGGCCGCTTCTACGGCGAGGGGCCCAAGATGCTGGCCCTGCTCAACCAGGCCAGGGCTGACGGCCTAGACATCACCTACGATATCTACCCCTATACAGCCGCTGGCTCCAACCTGGACGAGACCATCCCGATGTGGGCGCAGAAGGGCACCCACCAGGAGTACATGGACCGGATGCGCGACCCCGAGACCTTCGAACGCCTGCGCGACGAGCTCACCCGCGCCGCGGGCGGCCTCCGTCCCCTGTGGGATACCTGGCAGATAGCCAACGTGGGCAGCGACCGCAACAAGGACATAATCGGCATGACCATCGGGGAGCTGGCCCGCCACCGCGGCGTCGAGCCGGAGGAGGCCGTGCTACAGCTTAACGTCGAGGAGGAGCGCGTCGTGTCTGTAGTCGTCCACAACAGGCACGAGAGCGACGTGCGCTACTTCATGTCCCAGCCCATCGCCATGTTCGGGTCCGACGGCAGGTCCGTGTCGCCCGACGGCCTCTACGCGACCGCAAAACCCCACCCCCGATTCTACGGCACGTACCCTCGTATCCTTGGACGCTACGTGCGAGACGACGCTGTCATGACGCTCGAGACCGCCGTCCACAAGATGACCGGCTTCCCGGCCCAGCGCCTCGGCCTCGGCGACAGGGGCCTGCTCCAGGAGGGCAGGGCAGCCGACGTGGTCGTGTTCGACCCGGACACCGTGATCGACAGAGCCACCTTCGAGGATCCGCACCAGTACTCCGTCGGCATCGAGCACGTCATCGTCAACGGCACCTCGGTGATAGACGGCGGCAGGCACGTCGGCTCGCGACCGGGCCGCGTCCTCAGGCGGGGCTCCAGTTGACCGCAGACTCCGCAGCGTGGCAGTGGGAGCTCCTGCACCCCCACGCCGATGATCCCGGAGACACCGCGCCCGGGCCCCGCGAGCTCCCCGGAGGCCTGGTGGGCCACGACGGCGCGCTCTACGCCTGCGGAGGGGGCACCGCCCGCCACGGCACGCCCGGACACTCGGGCGACCTCACCAAGATGGGCGCGCTCAATGACCTCTGGCGCTACGACCCCGGCCAGGGCGCTTGGACTAAGCTGGAGGACGACGATGGCAGGGCAGGCACCGGATTCGCAGACGAGCGCCCCTGCGGCCGCATGCTCCCGGCCTTCGAGTCTATCGGCGACAGGCTCTACCTGTTCGGCGGCCTGACCATTCTGGGTGCAGGGTGGCGCCCCCACTTGATCAACGACCTGTGGTCCTACGACCCCGCCGCCGGCGCGTGGGAATTGCTTGAGCCCAACGACCACCGCAGCCTCCGCTCACCCTCGCACGTCGACGACACGCGCCCGTCCGTCGTCGGCGCTGCCGGCTACGCCGCGGTCGACGACAGCCTGTACGTCTTCGGAGGCTGGGCCGGCAAGATTCCCGAGCGCGACGGCACGGGCGGCTGGAGCTGGTTCGACATGAGCATCCAGCTCTGGTCCTACGACACGGCCTCGAAGACCTGGGAGCATCACGGCCCCGACGCCGACGACTCGCCGGACTGGCCCGCCAAGCGTTACTGTCCTGCCATGACGAGCTGGAATGGCAAGCTCTACCTATGGGGCGGCCGCGACACCGTCGACAGGGCTCCTGAGTTCCACAACGATCTGTGGGAGTACGACACCTCATCCCGCGCGTGGACTCAACTGCAGGGCACCGATCCCGCCGACACCGGCAGGCCCCTGCCCAGGTACGGCCTCGGGCAGGCCCGCGTAGGCCGGTACTGGTACCTGTTCGGCGGCTTCGGTTCCCAGGTCGGCGACGGCCCCCAGCTCAACGACCTCTGGCGGTGCGATCTCGAGTCCGGCGAGTGGGCCTGCCTGGCCCCCCACGACGCCGCGAAGGACTACACGGCCGCGGCCACCCGCCCCGGCGTGAGACGGGTGATGGGCATGGCTCCGCTCGATGGCGCCATATACATCTTCGCGGGCATGGATCTCGGCACCGGCCCCAACGACGACGGCCCTCTGCGGGCCTACAACGATTTCTGGCGCGGCAACTCCGCTCTCGCCCCCTCCCCCCAAGGAGACCGTTGAACAACCGCCACTGCCATGAAACCAGCGCTCTGAGCCACTCCGTACGTAGGGGCGGGTTTCAAACCCGCCCTCCCCGGCTCCTGCCCGACGATGCAGGTGCCTCACTCAGCCCACGCATGATCGATCTGGCTTTGACCGGCGAAAGCCCCCCGGCTTAGGAGGTCCGATATGGTCACCCGGCAGACACATTTCAGCGACGTTTGCGGCACCATGGACGAGTTCAAGCGGCTCCACGGCGAGGAGTACGAACGCGTCCTCGACGACCACGTCGCGCTCCTGCCCCCGCTGCTGGAAGATGCCCGCTACATGCTCCTGCGCATGCAGCAGCGCATCGGCGAGTACGACGACTACCGCGCCCGTGTGGCCTCGGCGCTTCGCCGAATGGACGAGGCCCCGTCGACCGACACCAAGCCGGCCGAGCGTGCCCTGGCTCTCCTCGAAGACCTGGCCCGCTCCCAGGACGACTACGCGGCCAGAGGCGTTCCGGAAATAGCCGACCTGGCCGAGGAGATCCGCTCGGTCGCCAGCTCGCTGGAGCACGAGCTGCGTGCCCGCATGGAGCTCGCCCTCGAGCTCCACAAGCTCTTCATCGAGATAAAGCGCGACCGCCCCTGGGTCCTAGACGACGCCGACACTGGCTCATACAAGGAGCAGGTGGAGGCGAAGTACCAGTCCTGGCTCCCGTCCGAGCCCCATAAGACTGCACTGCTCGATCGCCTCGCCGCCGCCAAGGCCGAGGTAATCGAGTCCGGACAGCCGGGCGCCGAGCCCATGGTCCAGTTCGACGACGGCGGCTCCATGGCCATGAGCCAGGTGCGTTACGATACTACGGTGATGAACTTCCACCCGGCCAACCGCAAGCCCGCCCCGGGCGGCAGACACTATCGCAGGGCCATGCCCGACACAACCGCGAGTCCCCAATAGCCTTGCACAGCCGTCACTCCCGCGCACATATCCGTCATTCCGGCGCCCACAATCGTCGTTCCCGCGGAGGCGGGAATCCATTCATCGTCTCATTTCACCTCGCCGCGGCACTCGCGCTGGTAGCGGCTTTTGCCACCGTCGCCTGCGGCCAGGCAACCACCGACCCGGAGCCGACACCCGCTCCCGTCACCCAGGAGCCAACCCAAGCTCCCGCGCCCACTCCCACACCCGATCCCATCCCCGCAGTCCTGGACAGCAGCGCCTCGCTGCTCCCGGGCAATCCCCTCATAGCCCAGCTAACCGTCGCCCTCGATACATCCGCCCGCGTGCTCGTCGAGTACGGTAACCCGGACGCCGGCCGCTTCCGCACCCCACCAACCCGGGCCGAAGACACAGAGCACGTCGTGCCCGTTCTAAGGCTTAGGCCGGAGAGCACATACCGGTACCAGGTGCTCGTCATCGACCAGGATGGTCGCGAGCACGCGGGAGCCCAGGGCGCCTTCACGACGGGCGGCCTTACCGAAGCCCTGCAGCGCATGGATCTGACCTCCTCCGGCAGGCCCACCTCCGAGCTGGTGCTGTTCGACTACGAGGACAACCCCGAGAGCTTCTACGTCGCCCTCGACCAGGACATGCACGTCGTCTGGTACTACCCGCACGTCATGACCGTGCCCGAGGAGTTCACCAGCGCCCGCACCGTCCGCCAAAAGCCAGACTACAACCTCGTCTTCCTGGAGGGCGGCCCGCTGGGGCGCCGCTTCAACTGCTGCATGAAGGAGATCACCCCCCTCGGCGAGCTGGTCGACAGGCTCGTCAACAACGAGATCGACAAGTGGGTCAACCGGGACATCCAGATTCTCGACAACGACACCGTCCTCTACTTGGCAAACGAGATCATCGAGATCGACGACACCGCCAGTGGAGGCGACCCTGAGACCCAGGTGCTCGTAGACTCCATCCGCATTTGGGACCAGCGCAACCACACTACGAGGGAGGTTTGGTCGGCCATAGACACCCTCTCCCTCGACGTCAGGCCCCGCTGGAGCGGAGACCTGAAGAACTGGCTCCGGGCCAACTCCCTTGACCTCGGCCCCCGCGACAACTACATCGTCTCCCTGGCCAACAGGAACCAGGTGATCTCGGTCTCGCCGGACGGCGAGAGGGTCGAGTGGAAGCTCGGCGGCCCGAACGGCGACTACAAGTTCCTAGACCCGGCGGACAGATTCTACGGACAGCACACCGCCTCCGAGATGCCCAACGGCAACATCCTCGTCTTCGACAATGGGCAGGGCAGGCCTGAGGAGGAGGGCGGCGAGTACTCGCGCGCCTTGGAGCTCACCCTGAACACCTACGACCTCTCCGCCATCAAGGTCTGGGAGTACAGGCACACTCCCGACCTCTACGCCAGGGGCAGGAGCAGCGCCTTCCGTATGGCCAACGGCAACACCATCATCAACTTCGAGACCAACGAGGTCGACCCGCCCCGCGTAATCGTCGAGGCCGACGGCGACGGCAACGCTGTCTGGATCCTGGAGCTCCGCAGCCCCTCCCTTCGCAACAGCTTCCGCGCCTACACTATCGACTCCATATCCGGTGAGTCCCGGGTACAACGATGACCGGGAGGTTCCTGCCCGGCGTTCCGGGCGACTGCATAGAGCAGATCTTCAACGCCGCCCCCGGCAACGAGATGTCGACCGGCAAGTTCGACAGCCCCGAGTCTTCGGCGGCACTCGCGGCTAATGTCTTCGGCTTCTTCCTCTGCCGTCCTGGCTTATTGCCTCCGCTTCCAGGATGCGAGCGCGAGACCTGGCCCGCTGCCTCGCTGTCTCTCGAGGCAAAGGTTCACTTTCCTTGGAGAGGCGGGCTTCATCCGGTACTGGATGCGCTCGTAGCTACGCCCTGCACTCTGATAGGCATCGAGTCCAAGCGCTTCGAGCCATTCCGGGATAGGCCGACAGGTTCCTTTTCGGAGGCATTCTGGCGTCGGGTATGGGGCGACCGAATGGAGGGCTATGAAAGTGTCCGGGACGAACTGAGTGAGAATGAGTGTCTCTACTCCCACCTGAAGGCAGACCAGCTTGTCAAGCACGCCCTCGGCTTGCGGACGCGAACTAGGCCCGGCAAGAAATATGCAGCTAAGACGCCGGTCCTTTTCTATGTGTATGCGGAGCCGGATTTCTTGCCCAATTCGGGGGATTCGATTGACGAAGCAGCTAAGGCCATGCATAGGGAGGAGGTCATCGACTTCTCTCGGAGAGTTAAGGGGAACGAGGTCAGGTTCGTCCACTGCACCTACCGCGAGTTGCTGGGGCGCTGGAGGCGGCACACGGCCCCGGAGATTCGCGCCCACGCCGAAGCCGTAACCCGCTGTTTCTCGCCCTGATTTCCTGACATGCTTCGAAACTGGGTGGGGTTGGTATCCCTAGTAGCCATCTTGACAGTGGCCGCATGCGCCACCGACCCGGCGCCCACGCCAACACCGGAACCCACGCCCACACCCCCTCCGGTGGCCCGTCCCATCTCAGCTGATGCCGTCCTCCTGGACGACAACGCCCTCATCGCGCGCGTCGAGGGCGAGCTCGACATGCCGGGCAGTGTCTACGTCGAGTACTGGGCCGATGGCGTTCCGCAGCTGCGCTCCCGCACGGAGAACTCCGACGGTACGCGCTACACAACCCACGCAATCAGGCTCAGAGCGGAGACCACCTACTCATACCAGGTCTTCGGGACCAACAGCGCCGGCGGCACGGCGGAAGGCCCAACCGGCAGCTTCACGACAGGCACGCTGCCCGACGTGCTCGCCGCCGCAAAGTTTGATGTGCTGGTCGGCGGGCCCTCGCGTCCCCTGACGTTCCTCGAGTTTCGCCAGGGGGGCTTCATGGGGCTGGCAGCGTTCGACGGTCGCGGCGACGTCGTCTGGTACTACGAGGCCAGGGACGAGGAGCAGCCCTACGTCATGGCCCAGCGCCCGGACGGCAACATCCTCTACATCGCCGGGCACAAGGGAGGCACCACCGCCAAGGGCATCGTCGAGATCGACCCCCTCGGCGTCGAGCAGGCCCGGCTGGTCGACGAGTGCAGCCCCTTCGGCCCCATACACCACGAAGTCGATGTCATGGACGATGGCCGGGTGATGTACCTCTCGCGCCGCGTGCTGAGGCCCGGCTACGGCGACCCGCCAAAGCCCCAGGAGGGCGACACCATCGGCATCTGGGACCCCGCCACCGGCGTGAACGAGATCGTCTGGGACATCTTCGACTTCATCTCGCCCGAAGAGCGAACGGTGCCCGACTCCAACCGCACCCTGCCCGGAAATCCCCTGTGGGGCGGCTGCGACCGCGACAGGGCCGTGCAGGACTGGAGCCACGCCGACTCCCTCGACATCGCCCAGGACGGCTCGGTGCTCGTCTCCCTGCGCAACCTCGACCAGGTGGCCCTGCTCGAGCCCGACTTCGGTTCCATACGATGGAGACTCGGCGGACCCGGCGGCCAGTTCGACTTCCCCGATCCCTCCGATCGCTTCTACCACGCCCACGACGCCACCCTCGTATCCGGCGGCAACGTCCTGCTCTTCGACAACGGCAACCACAGGCCCGGCAGCGAGGGGGGCCAGTACTCCCGCGCCCTCGAATTGAAGCTCGACATGGACTCCATGACCGCCACGAAGGTCTGGGAGTATCGCCTGGAGCCCGACATGTTCTCGGTCTGCTGCTCCAGTGCCACCCGCCTGCCGAATGGCAACACCCTCGTCCTATTTGGCAGCAACTTCGCGCCCGAGTGCTGCCGCCCCTTCTTCATCGTCGAGGTGGACAACATCGGCGACGCCGTCTGGGCCGTCGAGCACACCTCCCCCAACAAGCCCAACCAGTACCGTGTCTACCCCGCCGACCACATCATGGGCGAGACCCCCTCCCCCCGCGACAGTTAGTCCTCTTCCCTGTCCTCATCTTTCGCAACGCGAGAGCCCCCATGCCCGTATCGAATACGGGGCAGGCTCTAACCTTCCCCCTCGGGAGACCCTTGCATAACTCCGTCATTCCGGCGAAGCCGGAATCCAGAGGTGGGGGGCAAACCTCGGCGATGGCGCGTCCAGCGGGCGGACACATGGGTCCGCCCCACCGACGGGGTTACGTAAGGGTCTCCTCGGGAGAAAGGACAAGCCGCCTCCCCTTTACACTGAACAATTGGCCTCAATCTGCGGGCTTGACACACCTCGCGGCGCACAAATAGAGTACGCCGCGTCCTCACAGCCCATACCCCAGAGGTGAACTCGCATGCGACCGAACCCCCTGCGGAAACTGCTCGACGAAGGAAAGCCCAGCATCGGCACCCACACCATGGTCTTCTGGCCCGGCATGGTCGAGATCATCGGACACACCGGCATCATCGACTATGTCGAATTCGTCGCCGAGTACGCGCCCTACGACCTGGAGGGACTCGAGAACTTCGGCCGGGCCGTCGACCTCTTCGACCACATGACCGCCATGATCAAGCTCGACCAGGAGCCTCGCACCTTCGCCGCAACCCGCGCCATCGGCTCCGGCATCCAGAACGTGCTCTTCGCCGACGTCCACGACGCCGAGGAGACCCGCGAGTGCGTTGGCGCAGTCCGCGCGGAGACCCCCCAGACGGGTGGCCACCACGGCTCAGGCGACCGCCGGTTCGCCGGCTACATCCTGGAGTCCGGCTCGCCCCAGTACGTCCAGGCCCTTGAGGACAGCGTCATCGCCCTCATGATCGAGAAGAAGGAGGCCGTCGACAACCTCGACGAGATCCTCAGCGTGCCCGGCATCGACATGGTCGTCTGGGGCGGCAGCGACTACTCCATGAGTATCGGCAAGCCCGGCTCAGCCAGGGACCCCGATGTGCTCGCTACCCGCGACTACGTCCATAAGAAGGCGCTGGAGATGGGCATCCAGCCCAGGGCCGAGATCAGCGACCCCGAGGACGCCAAGCCCTTCCTTGACCAGGGCATCCGTCACTTCGCCCTCGGCACTGACATCGCCATCCTCTACAAGTGGTGGCAGGAAAACGTCCAGAAGCTAAGCGACATAATGGCCGGCAAGTAGGAGGTACGGACTCTCAACCCCGTCGTTCACGCGCAGGCGGGAACCCATCCCCAGGCCGCTGCCATGCACTGGCGTGATGATGGAAGAGAGTTGTATAGGTGAAGGCTGCGACGGTCGGATGCAGTGTGGCCGTCCCTACATGTCGTCCCAAGGCCCCGGCGAGGCTTCAAGAAGAGCGTTCGCCCTGAGCTTGTCGAAGGGCAGTGCTCAGGAGGCACCGATCGTTGGATAAGTCTCTGAGTGCGGTCTTGGCTAAGGTCAGCCCCCACTTAGCCCGCCCCACGCACTAAGCGGCCAGTAGCGCATCCACACCCGCCCGACAATCCTGTCGCCCTCGATGGGCCCGAACTCCCGGCTGTCGGTGCTGTGCGCCCGGTTGTCCCCCAGCACCAGGTACTCGCCCGCGCCCAAGTCCCACGCCGATTCGCCCAGCCCAACCGACGACGGCAGCCCGCCCAGGTACGGCTCAGCTACATGGCGCTCGTCGATGAGCAGGCCCCCCTCCGCCATTACAATGCGCTCGCCCGGCAGGCCGATCACCCTCTTGATGTCATGCCGTCCGTCTGCACGCGGGTTCGAAGACACCACAACGTCGGCCCTGGCAGGCTCGCCATCCCTGTAAGCCGACACGTCTACAAGCACCTGGTCACCATGGCTGAGCGACGGCATCATGCTACCTCCCCGGACCACATACAACCGGCTGGCCGCAAGCCGCTTCAGGGTACCCAAGAGAGCCTAAGCTCCAAGCTCACCCTTCGATCCGGTGCTCGTCGATGTAGTCCCAGTCGTACACCATGCCAAGCCCCGGCTCTTGGGACACCACGATGTTGCCGTCGCTGTCCATCGGGTCCGGGATGGTCTTGAGGTAGGGTGGGGGCGTGTCGTAGTCGTCTCCCGGCCGCAGCACGCCCCGCTCGTAGTACTCGCACGTCGCGCCTGAAGTCGCTCCGAGCACCTGCGCGTGGGCCCAGCCTCCGCCGTGCAGCTCACACTGCACACCGAACGAGTGGCAGATGTTCGCCAGCTTCCAGCAGGCCGTCACCCCGCCATGGGCGTAGTCGATCCGCAGCATGTCCGCCGCGCCCTGCAGCAGCCACTCGGCCCTGGAGAACACGCCGCCGGGCACATACTCTGGCGAGCAGATGGCGATGTCCAGCTCCCTAGTCAGCCGCCGGTACGACTCCATCCGCGTCTCGATCATGGGGTGCTCGAACCAGTAGAAGTCCAGCTTCTCCAGCTCGCGCCCGACCCAGATCGCCTCCTCCAGGGTGTAGGCCCCGTACGAGTCCAGCATCAGCCGCATATCGCTGCCGACCGCCTCTCGGACGGCCTTGCAGACCTCAACGTCCTCCTTTGGGAAGCCGGGTTGCTGCGGCGCGGGCTCCCACCTGTGCGGGTCCCAAAAGATGTACGCGTGGATCTTGTACGCTTTGTAGCCCGCCTCCTTGCAGGCGATGGCGTGCTCCTGATAAACCTCCGGGGGGCCGAGGTTCGACGCCGAGACAGCATAGGCCTTGACCCGCTCCCGTGCGCCTCCAAGCAGCTTGTGGACCGGCATCCCCGTCATCCGGCCCAGCAGGTCCCACAGGGCGCAGTCGACGATCCCCATGTCGCGCTCCGTCAGCTTGGCGCGGCTGGTAGTCATCTGGTCCATCCAGCCCCACAGCTTCTCGCGCTCCAGCGGGTCCTCGCCCAGCAACAGCGGCCTGACCGTCTCCTCGATGACAGCCTTGCTGCCACCCTCCATGTAGCCCGACACGCCCTCGTCCGTCGAGATCTTCGTGATCGAGGAAGTGGAGTCGATCTCCTCGCCCCAACGCTCCTTCCCCCACCGCGTGCGGTGCTCCCGCGTGCGGGTCCTGAACTCGATGACCTCGACGTCAGAAATCTTCACTACCGACCTTGGCATTCATTCATAGCTGAGCCCCACCCCTGGATTCCGGCTTTCGCCGGAATGACGGGGTTAAGCCCCCTTCGTTCCCGCCCTACGGGGGCGCTTGATGCGGCTCAGCGTCATCACACCCTCCCTGGGCAGGAATATTGCCGCGATGATCGTCGCCGGCAGGAAGAAGACGGCGTGGCACACCACCGCGAACACGAACGCGTCGTTCTCCCCGAACTTGAAGAACCCGAGCACGTAGACCACTGCGAACTCGAACGCGCCGATCGCGCTCGGCGCGGCCGGCACGGCCGTCGCAAAGAAGATCGTCGCCATAACGACCACTGTCGCCACCACCGGTGAGATGGGGCTCCCGTTGACATCTCGCAGGTCCACGGCTGTTGCAATCAACCACGCGGTCGCGCAGACCAGAAGCCAGTAGCAGATGCTCACCGCCAGTGACAGCACCAGGCGCTTCTTCTGCCTTTCCAGGTCTCCGACAGCCTGTGCGAAGGCTGCCAGGAACCGGAACCTTGCGACGAACCCCAGGGACTCGCTCCACGCAAACAGGCGCACGAGCAGGACAGACAGCAGAGTGAACCCAAGCAGTCCCGCCACGAAGAATGAGACGGGCAGCTCCCTGCCCGAAATCGATAGTGTGAAGTCCTTTATCTCGGGCACCAGCACGAAGCAGACCGCGAGTATGCCCGTTGTCACCACCGCGTCGATGACGCGCTCCATCCCCAGAGTGGCCAGGGCGGTGGCGCCATTGATGCCGTCCCTCAGCGTAAGCACCGCGAGCTGCGTCACCTCGCTCGCGACCCTGAACGGCATGACGTTGCTGAAGCCCAGGCCCTCGTGCTGGACGATGAACAGCCTGCGTATGGGTATGTCTTCGTTGGTGAACAGGAGCTTCCAGCGCACCGCACGGAGCCAGCCCGCCGACATGAACACAGCGATGGCCAGCGTGAGCTTCACGGGAGACACCGCCGCGAGGCTGTCGAGCACGTCGCCCCATTCCAGCCCGCGAATCGCCAGCCAGCCCAGGAGTCCGCTGACCGCCAACCCAAGCGTGAGCTTCGCCCCCTCGCTTATCCAACGTTTCAACGATATGCGTCGCAGCGGGCTCTTGGGGCGAGGCGCCTCGCTTGGATTCCCCATGAAGTGTAGTATAGTCCAGCCCCCTCGAACCTGCCATAATCAGGGGACCGCACCAGTGCTTCTGGTAGACACCCACACCCATCTGGACTCCTTCTCTGACGCGGAAGTCGCGTCGATCCTGGGCCGCGCCCGGAGTGCCGGGGTGGGCGCCGTCATCTCGGCGGGCACGACCGAGGCCTCCTCCCAGCGGGCCGTCGAGCTCACCGCGGCGTTCCCCGACATGTTCGCCGGCGTCGGCGTCCACCCCATGGACCTCCCGGGCCCCATCGACGACGCGGCCTATGGCCGTCTCCACGAGATGGCGTCGTCGACGGGCAAGGTCGTGGCCATCAGCGAGATCGGCCTGGACTTCATGGACGGAATGCCCGACATGGCGGTCCAGTACCGGGCGTTTCGCAGGCAGATCGAGCTGGCGCGCGACCTGCGGCTGCCCATCGTGTTCCACAGCCGGGAGGCGCACGCCGAGACGCTCCGAGTGCTTCGCGAGGAGCGCGCCTACGAGGTCGGCGGAACGATGCACTATTTCCAGGCCGACGCACGCACCGCCCGGGAGGCCATCGACCTCGGCTTCCTCATATCGCTGGCGAGACCGCTTCTCCGGCTGCCCCACCTGCAGGACGTCGCGGCGTCCCTGCCCCTGGAGCACGTCGTCCTGGAAACAGACGCCGCGCCGCAGCCCTTCAAGGCCAAGCGCGAGAACTGGACAGAACCCCGTCACCTGCGCGACGTTGCCAGGAAGCTTGCGGAGCTCCAGGGACGAGACGTGGAGGAGATCGAGGAGGCCACGACTCGAAACGTGCTGCGTCTCTTCGGAGACGGAAGCCCCCTGAGCCTCCTTCTCGAGGAAGGCGCTTCAACAGGCCAGGCATAGGCGTACGCGTGGAATGGTTCGCCCTGGGCCTGTCGAATGCCCGCCCGATCCCCGCCCCTCTGGGTGGGACGGTTCCTGGGGCAGGAATCCTGCCTTCGCAGGAACGACGGTTAGGTTGCCGTCGCTCTGCCCTCTGGGCAGCCGCGCAACCTCAGGCGAGGTTGCCCAGCAGTACGGAAGGCATGATGACGAAGAACAGGGACCATCCCAGCACGGTTGAAAGCACCGCGGCGATCCAGTCCGTCTCCTGCACTTCCTTTACACCGACGACCGACGCAGCCAGTACCCACAATCCAGCGAGCGGGGTCGCGAAGAAGCTGATGTTGGGTACCTGCACCAGGATGAACAGCACGCCCGGTCCGTAACAGAGGCCGATCACCCGCAGGAGCTGGTGGTACACGGCCTTCCCGCCCAGGAACTTGCTGCCAAGCAGGTACACGATCAGTGTCCACAAGACCCACCCCAGCAGCATGGTGATCAACACCAGCCACACCGAGATGAGCCGGTCTCCCACCACCGACCAGGAAAGGTCGGGCTGTGTAATTCCCTCCTCCACCACGTTGAGGAGCCCGAGGCTGAGGACGATGGCCGACAGCAGGACCACCCCAAGCGACTTCAGGATGATCTCCGGATCGGCTGCCGCGTCCCGCGCAACGTCCCGCCTCAGCAGCGCCGCCCGCACAGCCATTCGCAGCATATTGCCCATGGCCCTAGGTTATACGCTAGCGTCTCCCAAGGCTAGGGAGCTTGCTGTGATTGCTATGACATAATTCGGCCCGCACGTGATGTCATCCCAAGGCCCCGCCGAGGGATATGGAGTGGGGTCCCATCACCCATGCCAGTACATGACGCCATGTTACCGAGCCCGGCCACCCGGTATAGTATTGCCGGACGCGTACCCAAACAAAGTCCACTCGGAGGTACCCACAATGAAAGTACTCGCCAATATCGACATCACCGACTCCCAGGTCAGCCGCATACAGGCCGTCTCGGACGCTGTGGATGTTGTTAAGGCAGACTCCCAGGGAGAGGCCCTGGAGCTCATGCCCGAGGTCGACGTAGTCTTTGGAAGATTCGACCACGAGATGTTCCTGCGCGGCGTGCGGCTGAAGTGGGTGCAGGTCACCAGCGCCGGCGTCGACGACATGATGTATCCCGACTTCGTAGGCAGCGACGTTGTCATGACCAGCGCCAAGGGCATCGTGGGCGTCCACCTGGCCGATCACGCCATGGCCCTCCTCCTGGCCCTGACCCGCGGCATCGCCTGGGCCATCCGGCACCCGAGCTGGGACCAGCGGGAAGCCACTCGGGACATGTCGTGGGAGCTGCTGGGCCGTACGATGGGCGTAGTCGGTCTTGGAGGGACCGGACGCGAAGTCGCCGCCCGCGCCCTCGGCTTCGGGATGCGGGTGATTGCCGTCGATCCGGTGGACGTAGACCTACCCGACGGTGTGGAGTACTGCCGCGGGATGGACGGCCTCGGTGACCTGCTCGAGGCATCGGACGTGGTCGCCATTTGCGCGCCGCTCACCCCGGAGACCGAGGGCATGTTCGACCGGGCCGCATTCAACCGCATGCAGTCCCACGCAATGCTGATCAACGTGACACGCGGCCCCATCATGGACGAGGCGGCTCTCATCGAGGCCCTCGAGACCGGTTCCATCGGCGGAGCGGGCCTGGACGTCGTGCCCGAGGAGCCCATGCCGGACGATCACCCCCTCTGGCGGTTCGACAACGTGGTCATCACCCCCCACTCGGCGGGGGGCTCGCCGCACCGCATGGACCGCTCCGTAGACCTGTTCTGCGACAACCTGACCAGGCTACTCGCAGGCGAGCCGCTTACAAGCGTAATCGACAAGTCCAAGGGCTACTAGGAACTCGACATCTTGGCATGTAAGGGTAACGACACATAGGGCGGACCCGCGGGTCTGCCCGCCAACCACAACCGCCAGAAGGCAAGGGCTAACTGCGCCATCCCTGCATTACCTGAATCGGCGGAGCACTGCCCTTCGACAGGCTCAGGGCGAACGAAGTACGGTCTGATTCTGTCCATCCCTGCATTACCTGAATCGTCGGAGCACCGCCCTTCGACAGGCTCAGGGCGAACGAACTTCCGTCTTACTCTGTCCTTCCCTGCATTACCTGAATCGTCGGAGCACTGCCCTTAGACAGGCTCAGGGCGAACGAACTACGGTCTGATTCTGTCCTTCCCTGCATTACCTGAATCGGCGAAGCACTGCCTTTCGACAGGCTCAGGGCGAACGAAGTACGGTCTGACTCTGTCCATCCCTGCATTACCTGAATCGTCGGAGCACTGGCCTTCGACAGGCTCAGCAACTGTCTTGATGGTCAAGAGATTGTGTACTGTAGATGCCTGCTGGGGTCCCAAGGCGACTGATCGCGGACAATGACGTTCAGGATCGTAAGGAGCTTGCGCATCGAGGCTACCAAGGCGACTTTCTTGGGCTTGCCTGCCTCGCACAGCCGTCCGTAGAATGCCCTGATCACAGGATTGAAGCGGCAGGCTACCAGCGTCGCCATGTATAGGGCCGACCTCACGTTGGCGCGGCCTCCCCACACTGACCGCTTGCCGCGAAATGTGCCACTATCACGGTTGTGAGGAGCAACCCCCACCAGGCAGGCTATCTCTTTGCGGTTGAGTTGCCCGAGCTCGGGCAACTCAACCAACAGTACGATGGAGGACACGTCTCCTATCCCCGGTACGCTCTGCAGCAGGTCGTCCTTGGCGCGCCAGGTGGGGCTTGACTTGATGAACTGGTCGAGGTCTTTGCCCAGATCGTCGAGCTGCGACTGGAGCCAGACGATATGCTGCTCGATCTGCTGCCGCACGTACGGCGTCGCTTTGGGACGGCGATTGCGCTCAGCCGTGATCATGTCGACTACCTGGCGACGGCGGTCTACCAGCGCACGCAGCTCCTTCTCCTTCTTCCCTGGCAGTGGACGCACCTGAGGCTGTACGGCCTGGCCGAATCGCGCCAACGCCAACGCATCGATCGTATCTGTCTTAGCCAGTCTGCCTGTGGCTCGGGCGAACTCACGGGTCTGTCGTGGATTGATTACTACGGCGGGCATTCCTGCATCAACCAGCTCTCCAGCGACCCCGGACTCAAACCCTCCCGAGGCCTCCATGACTATCAGGACAGGTGAGAGTTCTCCTACACGTGTCCTCAACTCTAAGATCCCCTCAGGGTCGTTGGCGAACTGCCACACCTCCCCGGTCGGCAGGACACCAACAACCAGCTCCGAGGCTGACACGTCCACTCCGATGTACCTCTCGTCAGCTTCCATACTGTCACCCTTTGCACTAAGATTGGTGCTCTCCCTTGGCCCAACCTTGCACATCCGGACTCTGGGTCCGATCAACTGTACGGGCTCTGGGGAGATCTGGGGCGTGACGACCACGCTGAGCCGCGGTCTCGTGGACCAAGGCCGAATCGGTCTGTCACGCCCCTCCATCTCAAGATACAAGGGCGAACGAGCTACGGTCTGATTCTGTCCATCCCTGCACTACCTGAATCGTCGGAGCACTGCCCTTCGACAGGCTCAGGGCGAACGAACTACGATCTGATTCTGTCCATCCCTGCATTACCTGAATCGGCGGAGCACTGCCCTTCGACAGGCTCAGGGCGAACGAGCTACGGTCTTACTCTGTCCTTATCAGCTTAGGCAAGATTGCCGCCTAGTCCCCGCGCTCCGGCGGAGAGTATTGGAGGTGTCCGGGAAGCTGCTCCGATACGCCCAGCGCCATGAGGACGCGCTCCGCTACGAAATCCACCACGTCGCCGATGCCCTCCGGCTTCAGGTAGAAGGCCGGTTGCGGCGGCAGGACTACGGCTCCAAGGCGCGCGAGAGTCGCCAGGTTCTCAAGGTGGACGGCCGTGACGGGCGTCTCCCTTGGCACGATTACGAGCCTGCGCCGCTCCTTGAGCGCCACATCGGCGGCGCGGCGCATGAGGTTGTCGGACAGGCCGGAGGCGACCGCCGCGGCCGTCCCCATGCTGCACGGTACGATCGCCATTCCCTGACACGGAAACGTACCGCTCGCTATGGGCGCAGACAGGTCGCCTATTGGGTAGGTCGTGAACAGCCCCGTGTCCGTCCATCGCTCGATCGCCTCGCCCAGCGACTCCTCCATCTCCTCCCGCCACACCATCCTTGCTGCTGGAGAGATGGTCGCTATGACGGGCCAGCCCAGCCCCAGCAGCCGGTCGATGGTCGCCTCGGCCATCACGGCCCCGCTCGCCCCCGAGATCCCCACGACGACCGGCCTCTTGGTGCTCATGCGACTGCCAGCGAGAGAACCACCGCTACCAGCACGGTGGTCGAGACGTAGGCGTTGATTCTCATGAATGCCGCCCCCATTCGCGACAGGTCGTGGGGCGAAACTATCCGCCGCCTGTAGACGAGCAGGCCGGACACCACCGCGCACCCTATGTAGTACGGGAACGACAGGCCTGTCACCAGTCCGAAGACGACCAGGAACCCGACCGCGGCAACGTCCAGCACCGCCGAGATCCTAAACGCGGCGGGAATTCCGAAGCGCTGCGATACCGAGTGCAGCCCGCTCTTGACGTAGTAGTCCCTGTCCTCGGCGTGATACAGGATGTCGAAGCTAGCGGCCCAGGACGCCACGGCTGCCGAGAGCAGAGCGGCCTCCCACTCGATGGTCCCTGTGACGCCGATCCACGCCCCGGCGGGCGCGATGGCGAGAGCCCATCCGAGCATGAAGCTCCCGGCCCAGGTCACGCGCTTGGCGTACGGGTAGGCGACAAGGTACGCGGCGGCCACGGGCGCGAGGGCAAGGGCCAGCGGGTTGAGCTGCCAAGCCGCGACGAAGAATACCAGGGCTGATGCCGCGCACAGCGCGTACATGTCCCCGGCGCCGAGCAGGCCCTGCGGCAGATGGCGCATGGCCGTGCGAGGATTGCCCGCGTCGATGTGCCTGTCTATGACCCGGTTGGCCGACATGCCCAGGGTCCGGGCTCCGACCATGGCTACCGTGATCCAGGCGAAGTCGCGAAACTCCGGCAAGCCGTCTGATGCCAGCACCATGCCCGAGAAGGCGAAAGGCAGCGCGAATATGGTCTCCTGGAATCTGACCGCGCCGAAAAAAAGCGGCCCCCTGGCGAGCAGCCCGCCCCTGGCGGCTCCGACACTCACAGCCCGTACTCCGCCCACCGGGCGTCCACGAGGCTCTTGATTTCTCCGCTCATCACAATCTCATCGGGCCACTCCCGGCTAGCGCCCTCGCCGGCGATCTTCTCAGTGGCGTCGATGCCGATCTTGCTTCCCAGCCGCGGCGTCGATGCCGCGTGGTCCAGGTCGTCCGCAGGACCGTCCACGAACAGGATGTCGCGTTTCGGGTCGATGTTGACGCCCAGGCGCCACGCAACCTCCGAGAGGTCGTGAATGTTCACGTGCTCGTCGAAGACCACGATCCCCTTGACCAGCGCCATCTGCCCGATGCCCCACAGGGCGTACATGACCTTCTGCGCCTGGCCGGGATACTCCTTCCTGATAGATACGAGCACGTAGTTCGTGAAGATGCCCTCCGCCGGCATATTCATGTCCACGACCTCTGGGACCGTCAGCTGCAGGGCGGGCAGCATGATGCGCTCGCTGGCCCGGCCCATGAAGTAATCCTCGGAAGGCGGCCTCCCTACGACCGTCGTCGGATATATGGGGTCGCGCCGGTGGGTGATGGCCGTGAGATGGAATACCGAGTAGTCGTCGGGCAGGGAGTAGTACCCCGTGTGGTCGCCGAAGGGTCCCTCGACCCGGGTCTCTCCCGGCGTGACGTAGCCCTCCAGCACGACCTCCGCGTGGGCGGGGACCTCCAGGTCGATGGTCTTGCACTTGACCAGCTCGACCGGCTCCTCGCGAAGCACGCCCGAAACGGCCAGCTCGTCCATCTCCGGCGGCAGCGGCATCGAGCCCGACCACATCGTCGTCGGGTCGCCGCCCAGCGCGACGGCCACGTCGATCCGCTCCGTCCCCATCCGCTCTCCCGTCCTGGAGTGGCGCGCCCCAACCTTGTGGCTCTGCCAGTGCATGCCGGTCGTCCTGCTGTCGTATACCTGCATCCGGTAGGTGCCGACGTTACGGCGGCCGCTTGCCGGGTCCCTGCTGATGACCAGCGGCAGGGTGATGAACCGCCCGCCGTCCTTCGGCCAGCACGTCAGTATGGGCAGCCGATCCAGGCTCGCGTCGTCGCCGGTCAGCACGACCTCCTGGCACGGCGCGTTTCGCACCGTCCTGGGTTGGCTGCGTGCGAGCCCGGCCAGGTCTCCGAGCGTGCGCAGCTTGTCCACGAGGCCCCTGGGTGGCGCCTGCGGCAGGCCCGTGAGCTTGCGGATACGCGCTACGATCTCCTCCACGTCGTCCACGCCGAGCGCCCATGCAACCCTCTGGTGGGTACCGTAGAGGTTGATGGCCAGAGGCGTCTCGAAGCCCTCGACGTTCTCGAACAGCAGCGCGGGGCCGCCAGACTTGACCATCCTGTCGGCGATCTCGGTAATCTCGAGGTCGCGGCTGACAGGGGCGGAGACACGCCTCAGCTCTCCCCTGTCCTCCAGGAACTCCAGGAACTCGCGCAGGTCTTTGAACTTCATAGCCTGGAAGCCGCCCCCCGGATCTCGGTGGAGGAGACGTCCCGGCGGAACGCCGACTCCGGTATGCCCGTGAGCATGTCCCTGTAGCCCGTGGGCACTCCCACGTCCTCCAGCGACCGGAACCTGTCGTCCTCTACTCGTCCGGCTACCAGGAAGCGGCAGCCCGAGCTCCGCAGCTCCACAAGGGCTTCGTCCATCGCAATCACGCTGCCTCCGTAGTACTTGGGGTCGAACAGCCTCATCGCCGTGTCGAACCCGATGACGAAGGTCGAGCCGGGCAGGACTCGCGCCTTCTCGACGAAGGTCGCCGCCCTTGTCAGGACTACGGTTCCTCGACCCTCGAACTGGCGCAGCCGGCGGCTTACGTCCGCGTACGTGAGGGGCGGCTTGTCGACGTTTGCGGCCGACAGCTCGAAGGCGACCTCCGTCCCAAGTATCTCCGAGGCGACCGTTGCCAGCGCCTCGTGTCCCGCGTGCAGCGGATGGAACGAGCCGGGGAGCATCGCCGCAGGGTAGGGAGGTCCGGATGAGGCGGACCCGTCCCCGTCCGCCACCACGTAGGGGACGGAGCCCTCCAGCAGCTTCCGTACGGGGTCGACCACCGGCTCCTCAAACGGCTCCAGGCGTTCCTGGTCGAGGAGGCCCAGCGGACTGGCGAAGCTCACCCCGCTCTCCTCGGCGAGCAGCCTGACGATCAGCTTGCTCACGACCTCGTCTTCGCCCTGCCTGTCTCTCATGCCCTTGGCCATGGTGAGCCCGTATCCCCGGCGCCCCTCCGAAGAGCACAATGCTACGAAACAGCGATGCTCGCCCCGCTTTTCTCGCCCGGTCCTGATGGTCGCCGTAGCGCCGACTCCGGCAGCGGACGGGTCCTCCGACAGGTGCGAGGCTCTCTCAAAGGCGATCTGCGCCATCTCCATGGCCACCTCTTCGGAAACGACCGGGCTTGGTGTGCGGCCCAGGAGCTCCGTGAGAGCCACGTCGGAGTAGGGGACGGTCATCTCGAGAATGGTCCCAGAGGCGTTGGGCACTCCCAACAGCCACGCCAACGCCTGCGCTCCGCCCCCGGTTACCGCTACGACCGCCCTAGTGGGCGATGCGTGTATACCCTCGATAGCCTCTCTCAGCTCAGCGTCCATCGGGGACATTATCCCCCGGCCATTTCCCCCAGGCAACAGGCCTGAGCCAATAGCCGTTCAGAGCCGATGAGACATGGGCAGCATTGCCTGTAGGCACGGCGAAAGCCCCCATCCCCCGTATCGAGTACGGGGTGGGCCCTTCGACAAGCTCAGGACAGGCCTAACCCTCCCCCTTGGGAGACCTTTGCGTAACGCAGTCGCCGGGGAGGGGACCCAACCCTTCCACCCCTTGTATGTTTATTGGTGATGGCGGGGCAGACCGTCAACCTCTTGGTGAAAGAGACCGTAACCCAGCTTGGTCGCCCCGCCAAATCTATCCTAGAGCCCGAACAGTTGCCTGGGCAAGTGCAAGCCCGAATCGGCAAGGATGGGCCACGGAGGAATGACGTGTCCGATGCTCAGGAAGTCTTCGTAGGGATCGATGTTGCCAAGGAGTGGTTCGACGTCGCGGTGCGCCCGGGTGGTGAGAGCTGGCGGGGCTCTCAAGACGAGGCGGGTATAGCCGCACTTACACGCCGTCTACAGCAGCTGCGCCCTCACCTCGTGATCATGGAGGCATCGGGCGGATACGAGCGCCTGATCGCCGCCGCACTCGGGGCCGCCGGGTTGCCGATCGCAGTGGTGAACCCACGACAGGTCCGCGACTTTGCCCGTTCGCTAGGCAAGCTGGCCAAGACCGACCGGATCGATGCCGAGGTGATCGCACACTTCGGCCAAGTTGCCGACGTGGAGGCACAGCCAGTGTCGTCACAGGATGCCCTCGAACTCGATGCCTTGGTGACACGCTGTAGGCAGATAGTACGGATGAGGACCGCCGAGCAGGTGCGCCGCCAGCAAGCCCTACCCGTAGTCCAGGTGCGTATCGACCGAGTGCTGGCGCTGCTAGACCAGGAGCTGAAGGAGATCGATACCGATCTGAGCAAGCGGCTACGAGAGAGTCAGGTCTGGCGGGAGACAGAGGAGCTGCTTCGCAGTGTCCCAGGCGTAGGCCCTACTCTGACTTTCACCCTGGTGGCTGAGATGCCTGAACTGGGCACGCTCACACGTCGACAAATCGCCGCCCTGGTCGGGGTTGCTCCCCTCGCCCGCGACAGCGGACAGATGCGGGGCACGCGCACCTGCTGGGGAGGGAGAGCGAACGTCCGCGCCGCACTCTATATGCCGACGCTCACCGCGGTGCGCTACAACCCGGTCCTGCGTGCGTTCCACGATCGCCTGGTCGAGGCGGGCAAGCCGAAGAAGGTGGTACTCACAGCGTGCATGCGCAAGCTGCAGACGATCCTGAACGCCATGGTCAAGCACAACACCCGGTGGGACCCTCAGTATGCTTGACTTCAAACACAGTTGCTGGGTTCCTACCTCCGCAGGAACGACGACTATCTGGGCGCGCGAACTACGGGTGTTCAAAGGTTTCCTCGGGGGGAAGGGGCAAGCTAGAGGAGATTGACCAGCCGGGGCCTTAGGGCTATCCGTATGGCGGACAGCACTATCGCCCCTATGAGGATTACGCCCACCGACGGCCAGCTCCAGCCGTGAATCACCAGGCCGAGGGCGGCTCCTGCCGCGGGCGGATGCTCCGTGTCGGTCATTATCATCATCACCATGCTCAGGCCAAGTGTGAGCGCTGCCACTGCGTTTCGGATGGACGGCGATGACTCCACGATGGCGGATATGTCCGGGATCCCCAGTATGGCCGCTACTATCGATCCCGCTATGACCCCGGCCACGTGGCCCCCGATGACCTTGCGCGGAGTCGCCGCCACGCTGTCGGGAACGACGAAGATGGTGAAGACCGTGGAGGCCATCGCGACCACGATGGCGACGTTCAGGACCACGTCCAGGACGACCACTATGGCCAGGAGAGACAGGGTCGCCAGGGCGGACTGGAAGGCGTAGCTGCGGCTGCGTGCCGCCAGGCGCCGGTCCGCCAGTGGAGGCGCTACGTGCCTGATCCTGACGAATAGCCTGTCCCTGCTGCGATGGCGCGGTTGTCGCCGCATTCCTTCCCCGAACCCGGCAAACGTGGACTGTAACCAGTCTAGTCCCGGACCCGCCCGTGCTGTACAGGCGAAACGGGTACACACAATACCAAATCCGGAGTCCTTTGTGACGATCACACGGGGAGGCCCTGCGCAACCTCATCATGGTAATGGCAGCCACTCGACGCAAAGCGTCATACCGGCGAACGCCGGTATCCAGTCCCCGCTCCGCTGCACAGGGCATCTCATAAGGTACTGGAGCCTCCATTCGTAGTTCCCGGAGGCGCCCCGGGACAGTCTCAGATTCTTGACAGGTATTAGGGGTTGTGCTAATTTTCACAAGGTTTGCATCGGCTGACCGTCAGCTACACTGCCAGAAAGGCTCCATGGACCCAACCCCTCTTACAAGCTCCGAGTGGAGTGAAATAGGGAAAGTGCTTACCAGCATGTGGCTCATGGTCGCCCTCGTTATCTTCTTCTGCACGAACCTGCTGGTGGGCCACATCCTCATCCCGTCGCTCGTGGCGTCCTACCACCTGCCTCCCTCGCTTCAGAAGGCGCGAATAGGCTTCTACGCGCTGGGGATAGCGGGGTTCGCGGCAACGCTTCTCGTGCTCACCATGGCAATAGACGCGGCCGGTGTGATTGCCGACATCTTCGAGACGTACTGGATCGACGGCGGGGTGGACTGATGCCGTTGCGTGCGGTATCGGCCTCGGCGTGTAGGGTTCAATAGACTTGCTCCCAGGCGACTTTCGTCTACCCAAGCGGAACAAGAAGTCCGTATTTGCAGTCGGCTTCATCGGCCTGACCGGCCTAGCAGGCTTGGTCATCCTGGTTGCCGTCGGCACCTTCGTCATTTCGGCCTGGCTGGGACTTCCGCTCGACGCCTTCGGGCTGAATGAGGGCCCCGACCAGCCCATCGCATTTCCCCATACGGTCCACGTCGAAGACCTCGGCATGGACTGCACCTTCTGCCACCGCAACGTGGCCACGGAGGCCGCCGCGTCAGTTCCGGCGGTCGGCCTGTGCATGTCGTGCCACAAGGTGATCGGAGACGGCCTCCCCGAAGTCGAGAAGCTGCGCGACTATCACGAATCAGGGAGGCCCATAGACTGGGTCAGGGTGCACAGGGTGCCGGACCACGTCCACTTCGTCCACGAGTCCCACGTCAAGCACTTTGCCGAGCGCGACGGGATCGCCGCCTCCGAGACGTGCGTGCTCTGTCACCAGGACGTGGGCAGCATGACCAAGGTCAGGCAGGTCCGGTCCCTGAAGATGGGCGACTGCGTCGACTGCCACCGCGAGAACGAAGCTCCAACAGACTGCACGACGTGCCACTACTAGAGACACGATCATGGATCTAACCAGACGCAAGTTCATGACCCTCGTCGGCGGCTCCGCCGCTGGGGCCGTGCTGTTCCAGGCGTGCGGCGTGCCGGAAGCCGAACTGATTGTCGAGGCGCCCGTCCAGATGCCTGAGGACATGGTGACGGGCATCGATAACTGGTACGCCACCCTCAGCTGCAGCGGCCAGGAGGGCATCGTAGTCCGCGTGATGGAGGGCAGGGCCAAGAAGGTCGAGGGCAACGTCGATTACCCTGTGAACCAGGGCAAGCATAGCGTTCGCTGCGAAGCAGCAGTGCAGGGGCTCTACCATCCAGACCGCATCAGCGCGCCGCTGGTCAGGCTTGGCGCGCGCGGCGAGGGGCGCTGGGAGGAGATCAGCTGGACCGACGCCATCGCCCGCCTTGCACATAGCCTGGGAGAGATCGAGGACCGCTCCTCCGTCGTCCTGGCTACCGAGCCTACAGGCGGGCACTTGGGCAAGGTCGTCCAGCGGTTTGCGTCCAAGACCGGCGTCAGGCACATGGCCTATGAGACTTTGGACGAGACCAACCTGCGGACCTCCATCAAGCAGGTGTACGGCCTCGAGGACATGCCCGACTTCGACATCGGCAATGCCGGCTACCTGATGACGTTCGGGGCCGACTTCCTGTCCACCTGGGGCTCTCCGGTACGTTTCGCACGGGCATACGGCAACTTCCGCCAGGGGGACCGTGACAGGGGCACTCACGTCCACGTGGAGCCCCGTCTGTCGACCACGGCGGCCAGCGCCGACGAGTGGGTCTACGTCAACCCCGGCTATGAGGGACACGTCGCCCTCGCCATTGCCAGCGTGATCGTCGAAGAGGGACTGGGGGATTCCGCAGCCGCTTCAGCCTTGACGGGCAACGGATCGGTAGACCTGTCCCGGTACGCCCCTGAGCGCATAGCCGACAGGGCGGGCGTGAGCGCCGAGAAGCTCCGCCAGCTAGCGGAGGATTTTGCAGGCCACCCGCCGGCGCTCGCGATAGGCGGCGGGTCGGCGGGCGCCCATTCCAACGGGCTCACCAACCTCAACGCCATATTCGCCCTCAACCACCTCGTGGGCAGCGTGGGCAAGGCGGGGGGAGTCATCCCCAATCCGCCGTCCCCCGTACGTGACGTGACGGGAAGCCCTGGAGCGTCTCCCTACAACGAGTGGCGTGGGCTCGTCGGCGAGATTAGCTCGGGCAATGTCAGCGCCCTCCTGGTCCACCGCGCCAACCCCGTCTATGGGATGCCGGACGCGACGGGATTCAGGGAGGCGTTGCTCGGACGGAGCGGCAGCGGGTTCAACGTCCCGCTCATCGTCAGCTTCTCCGGAATGATGGACGATACTTCGAGCCTGGCCGACCTCGTGCTCCCCGAGAATCACGGCCTGGAGGACTGGGGAGACAGCGTGCCGAGCCCCGGCCCCGGCTACTACACGTTCGGGCTCAGGCAGCCGGTCGTGCGCCCCTACTTCGAAGGCCGTGGAGTTCACCTTGGCACCCGGAACTTCGGCGACGCCCTTATGGGCGTTGCCCAGACTATGGAGATCGACCTGGAGCTCGAGGGCGAGAGCTTCAAGGAGGTCCTGCAGTCGGGCGTCGAGAGCCTGTTCGCCCGAGACCGCGGCTCCGTCAGGGCCCACGACTTCCAGTCGTTCTGGAACGGCGCCCTGCAGCGCGGCGGCTGGTGGGACACCACGGCAACCTACTCAGGCCCTGTGCCGTCCCCGTATCGCTTGGAGGCGACCCCGGAAGAGCCGACGACCGGCTCAGGACAATTCGCCCTGGTGCCGTACCCGTCCATTGGAATAACCGATGGCAGGGGAGCGCATCTGCCCTGGCTGCAGGCCACACCCGACCCGATCACCACCGCTTCGTGGCAGACCTGGGTGGAGATCAATCTGGCGCTCGCCGAGGAGATGGGAATCAAGGAGGGCGATGTCCTTAAGTTGACGGCGTCCAATGGGCAGTCGATCGAGGCCCTTGCCTATCCCCATCCCGGCATATCGCCGGACGTGGTCGCGGTTCCGATGGGACAGGGACACACGGGCGGCGGGCAGTACGAGAACGGGCGCGGATCCAACGTGATGTCCATACTGGACTCGCTGGAGGACTCGGCGACGGGCGCTCTCGCCTGGGCGGCGACGCGCGTGAATGTGACCAAGACTGGAGACTGGACGCGGGTGCCCAGGTTCGAGAACACCGCGCCCGACCTGGCGACCGACGAACACCAGCACATCATCAAGCTCACATCCGAGGACTCTTAGGCAGTCCAGGGCTATCCGGTAGGAGCGGCATATGGCGGGCGAAAAGTGGGGAATGGTGATCGATGTCGACACGTGCATCGGATGCCAGGCGTGCGTGGTCGCATGCCAATCTGAGAACAACATCCCCATAAACACGGAGGAGCTGTACAACCAGCGGCGAGCCGTGCAGTGGATCCGCATAGAGCGGTACTGGGAGGGCGAGTTCCCCAACGTAAAGGCCCGGTTCATCCCGGTGCTCTGCCAGCACTGCAGCGACGCGCCGTGCGAGCCAGTCTGCCCTGTGTTCGCGACGTATCACAACGCCGAGGGCCTGAACGTGCAGGTCTACAACCGCTGCATAGGCACGCGGTTCTGTGCGAACAACTGCCCGTACCACGTCCGGTTCTTCAACTTCTGGGAGCCCAGCTGGCCCGAGAGCCTCAAGAACCAGCTGAACCCGGACGTCACGGTCCGTAGCCGCGGAATCATGGAGAAGTGCACCTTCTGCATCCAGCGCATTCGCCGGTCCACCAGGGACGCGAAGCTGGAGGAACGCGAGCTCGAGGACGGAGCCAGAGAGCTCAACCCCGCGTGCGTGAACGCATGCCCGACCGACACGCTGGTATTCGGCGACCTAAACGACCCCGATAGCAGGGTCGCCAAGATGAACGAGAAGGAGCTGGGAGAGCACGGCAGGGGCTATCACTTGCTCGAGGAGCTTGGCACGGAGCCGAACGTGCTGTACCTGAAGAAGGTCGACAAGGACGCGAAGAAGGGCCATGCATAACGGCCACTCAGATAAGGGACACGATGCGACGGCGGTAGGGCGGGATCTTGCGGCCCGTCACCTCGCGTCTTCGCGCGGGTTCCGGATGGCGGTCCTGGCCGCGGCGGTCCTCTTCGTCGTGGGGGTTGTGGGGTTCATTCTGAAGCTCGCCGACAAAGGTACGGACGACCCGAGCGCCTGGGGATACTACGCGGCCCTGGTAGCGTACCTGCTTACCGCGGGGGGCGGGGCCGTGATGGTCGCCATCGCGACCCGGCTGGCCAAGGCCCACTGGCGCAGGCCCATATCGCGGCTCTCAGAAATGTTCAGTGTGGTCGTGCTGTACAGCCTCGTGCTGTTCATCCCGCTGCTGTTCGTGCTGCCGGACCTCTCCGACCATCGCCGCAGCCTCTGGTTTTTCGACGATCTCCACATGCCTGCTTACATGCCCCATTGGATGGCGCTACTCTCCTGGATATTCCTCGCGGCAGCGGGGCTGGCCCTGTTGTGGATGTCGGCTCTGCCTGACTTCGCCCTACTCCGCGATTCGTCGAGCAGGGGAGGGCTTGTCGCCCGGCTCGCCAACACATGGCACGGCACGTCGCGCCAGTGGTTCACCCAGTACCATCGGCTGGGCATCCTGGGCGCTCTCTACTTCATGATGCTGGTCACGACCCATTTCCTGTTCAGCATGGACTTCTCGATGTCCATCGTTCCGGGGTGGATCGACGCGCTCTACCCGGCGACCCACGCCCACAACTCGCTGCACGCCGGAGCCGCCATCGTCCTGCTGACGATGTTCGTCCTCCGCCGGTTCGGCGGGTACGGCGACCATATCGAGCTCGACCAGTTCTGGGGCCTGGGCAAGCTGCTCTTCGCGCTGTCCCTGCTCTGGTTCTGGTTCTGGTTCTCGAGCTTCATCATCTTCTGGTACGGCGCAAAGCCGAATGAACAGGCGGTCCTGGAATTGCTCATGGTGGGGCCGTACCTGTGGGTGTTCATGGGGGCCTTCACGCTCAACTTCCTAGTACCGCTCTTCTCGATGATCTGGAACCCACTACGCAAGAGCATTTGGGGACCCACGACCATCGCAGTGTGCGTCCTGGTTGGAACATTCCTCGACCGCATCAGGCTCTACGTATCCTCGTGGTCGGTGGCATCGTACGACGACAAGCACCTCATGCATGATGTGCCGGCCGCGGTGATGCCGGATGCGGCTGACATTCTGATGTTGGTGGGGGGACTTGCCGGAGCGGTGCTGGTCTACCTCCTGGCTACCAGGCTGGTCCCGGTCATCAGCATCTGGGAACAGAAGGAGCTGACGCTGTACAAGCTGCACAAGCCCTTCCACAGACTCGAAGAAGTTCTCGTACTGGGTAAGAAGGACTAGCCCGCAGGGGACGCAATGCAAGAACACGTACAGCTAGACCAGAAGCAGATCAACAGAGAGCTGCTGAATGGCGTCCTCCAGATGCCGAAGTGGTGGCCGAGCGCCACGGTGATCGCCTTCATCATCTTCATCACCGGCATGGGCGCGTTCGGCTACATGCTGAACAAAGGCGTCGGCGTAACCGGTCTGAACCGCCCCGTCTACTGGGGCTTCTTCATGGTCAACTTCGTCTTCTGGATCGGCATCAGCCACGCCGGGATCATGATCTCCGCCATCCTCCGGCTGACACAGGCCGAGTGGAGGCGGCCCGTTACGAGGGCTGCAGAGGTGCTGACGGTCTTCTCGCTCATGGCCGCGCTCATGGCCGCGCCCCTGGTTCACGTGGGCAGGCCCTGGCGCGCCGACCTGTGGGTCTTCCCGTACGACTTCGCGAGGGGAGTCTGGATCAACATCCGCTCTCCCTTTATCTGGGACCCGAGCGCAGTTATGACGTACCTGACCGCCAGTACCCTGTTCGTGCTGGTGGCGCTCCTGCCCGACCTCGCCATCATCCGCGACCGCAGCAAGGGCTTCACGCGGGCTGCATACTCGGTGATGTGCCTGGGCTGGCGCGGCACACCACGGCAGTGGAAGCTCCAGGCGGTGGCAGGCATACTCCTGTCGGCCCTGGTGCTGCCGGTGTTCGTCTCGGTCCACAGCATCGTGTCGTGGGACTTCGCGGTGCAGATTGGGCCAGAGGCGTGGCACTCGACCATCTTCGCGCCGTACTTCATCATCGGAGCGATTCATTCCGGAGTCTCCGCAGTCGCCACGGTGATGGTGCTAATGGTGTGGCTTTGGGGCTGGAAGAATTACATCACGCCAGACCACCTCGACGCCATCGGACGCCTGCTGATCGTCGTTGCGACGACGTGGTTCTTCTTCTTCTTCCTGGAGTGGGTGTTCGCCCTGTACAGCCTTGAATCTCCTGAGCTGGCAATGCGCGACCTGCAGGTCTTCCAATGGCCGTGGAGCGGCCTGTTCGTGCTGTTCCTGCTGACGGCGTTCTTCATCCCGGTGCCCATGTGGCTTTTCAGGAACCTGCGGCGCAGCCTTTGGGCGATGTTCATATCGACAATCCTGGTGAACGTGGGGATGTGGCTGGAGCGTTTCCTGATCATCATCCCGGGCACGATGCGGCGCGGCCACATGATCTTCGACTGGGGCTCCTATCATCCGAGCATCGTCGAGATACTGATGGTTGCGATGACGTTCGCCTGGGTGGTACTGGGTATGCTGCTCTTCTCGAAGGTATTCCCGCTCATCCCGCTCTTCGACATCAAGGAGGCGATGGTGGGCAGAGACGAGATCAAGGTAGGGCGCAAGACCGTGCCCGCTTCGATCCGCGAGTGAGGTAGAACGATGGCCCAACGAAGTGTAATAGGACTCTTTACAGACGAGGATACCGCTGCCGACGCCCTGGACAGCGTCAAGTCGGCCGGGTTCGAGCCGGGCGATTACGAGGTCCTGACGGGCACGCCGTACCCGGAGGGGACGTTTGGGGAGGAGGAGCCTGTGCACAAGCTGTACAGGTTCCCGCTGATCGGCGCGGCGTGCGGCTTCATCGTAGGCATGCTCCTGACCGCCGGCACGCAGATTGCCTTCCCGCTCGTTGCCGGAGGCAAGCCGCTCCTTTCTATCCCGCCCATGGCGATCATCATGTACGAGGGCACGATGCTCGGAGCGATCCTGTTCACGGTCTTCGGTATCGTCTTCGAGTCCAGGCTGCCTAGGCTCTTTATGGGCGCGTATGACACGCGCATCACCGAGGGGTACATCGGTGTCACGATTACGACGTCTGAGGACCGGACCGACGACGCGGAGGATGTGTTGAAGAAGGCCGGCGCGGAGGAAGTCAAGCGAGGGTGGGAGTCCAGCTAGTGGGCATCTCCCGTCTGGTGACCCGTTGGAGGCGCTCCCTCAGCCTACCTCAAGGCAGGAAGGCCGGCCTCTTGCTGCTTGCCCTCATGGCATCGGCGATACTGCTCGCCGGGTGCTACGACTCGACCACTGGCAATACCAGCGTTTACGGCGTCGCGGAGTTCAAGCTGCCCGTCGTGCCGGAGACAGGCTCCCACCGGGTGATGGTCTTCTCTGAGATGCACTACCAGCCTTCATACCGCTCGCAGGAGACGCCCAGGCTGTTGCCCAATCCGGAAGCTGTTCCCTACGGGGGGCTGGGCTCTCCGGACGGCGTGGTCGAGCATGACATGATCCTGAAGGAGATCGTGCCCGGGTCGCTGGCGGAGTACGGCGAGCTGACCATCCCACAAAGGGTGAAGGACTCCTACGACCCTGAGCACGCCCAAGAGCTGTTCCGCGTCAACTGCTCGGTCTGCCACGGCATGGCGATGCAGGGCGACAGCATGATGGCCACCATGATGGAAGACAAGGGGCTGGGCCCGGTCCCGGCGGACCTGATGGCGGAGATCACCGTGGAGGCGTCCGAGGGCGAGCTCTTCGCGTTCATCTCCCAGGGCGGCCGCCAGGGCTACGCGCTCATCGAGGCCGGCCAGGAGTCGCGTTCGCCCATGCCCGAGTTCCTCTACCTGCTCTCTGAAGACGATCGCTGGGCCCTGGTGAAGTACCTCAGAGACCAGATGCCCTGATCCCCCGGGCCTCCCCATGGCCCGTCGAATGAGTGCCCCGGGGCTTCCTTACGCCCCGCTCCCTGTTGCAGATCTCCGGCATGAAAGCTCGGACCTCGATGCCGATACCTGTGCGCCACGCCCGTCCTGTCGTCTGGTTTCGGCGGAAGGAAGGGCAAAAGCCCATAGAGCTTTGGGGAGCCTACATGCTAGCGTCACTGCTGGAGGCCCATCTTCCGCATGTCGACGCACGCTAGGCGTAATCGCTTCATCCTGATAACCGGCGCCACGATCATAATCGCGGCCCTCCTGTACATGGCGCGAGGGGCGCTGTTCCCGTTCATACTCGCCGGACTGCTGGCCTACCTGCTCATACCTCTAGTCGGGCTGCTGGAGAGGATCACTCCCTGGCGGGAGCGCTGGCCCAAGGCCACCCGACTGGGCGCGATATTCCTCATAAACGCGGTGGCAGTCGCATTACTAGTGGGCTTCCTGGCGACCGTAATCCCTCTCGCGGTAAAAGAGACGAGCCACTTCATCGAGGGGATCCCGGACCTGTACAACAGCGCCCGCGAGACCCTCGAGAGCCTGAACGACGAATATACTAGGCGAGTCCCCGAGAACGTGCGGGCCGAGATCCAGGAAGCCATGGAGGGCGTCAGCGGGGTGGTGGTGAGCGCGGCACAGGGAGTCCTGGTGCGTACGGCGTCGGGTGTGCAGCACACCCTGTCCTTCGTTATTGCCCTCGCCATCATGCCCATATTCCTCTTCTACTTGCTGAAGGACCAGGAGCAGCTGAGCGAGGGGTTCTTTTCGATGCTCCACCCCTCCCTCCGAAGGCATGTCCGGAACGTTCTGGCGATCGCGGATCAAACGGTCGGCGCGTATATGAGGGGTCAGCTCATCCTGGGCCTCTTCGTGGGCGTACTGGTGTTCGCAGGGCTGACGGTGATGGGGATACCGTTTGCGGTCCTGCTCGGGATAATCTCTGGCGTGACCGAGCTGCTGCCGGTAATTGGGCCGATTCTTGGGGCTATCCCGGGACTGCTGGTGACTCTCGCGAATTCGCCGGAGAAGTTCTTCTGGGTCCTGATCCTGTACGTGGCCGTACAGCAGATCGAAAACGCGTTGCTGGTGCCTCGCATCCAGGGTGAAGCGGTGCATCTCCACCCGGCCGTCGTCATGGTAGTGCTGATAGTCGGCAGCGAGGTGGCCGGCATCTGGGGAATGATCGTCGCCGTGCCCCTGGCGGGTGTAGCGAAGGACGTGTTCCTATACTTCCTGAACGAATGGAAGATCGAAGAAGTTGCCCCGCCCGTCGATGCGCCGGGCGAGGCCGCAAACGCCTAGCCCTGCCTATTCGCCCCTGACTCCCCCGGGTCTCATCTTCCAGCCTGATGGGTTCACGTCGAGTGCGACGCCCTCCGGGCTCATGAACTTCTTCTCGCCCACCCAGTTGTCGGGCGTGCCTTCGGCGTTGCCGTAGGTCTCGTTCCACTCTGTGAGCTCGGTTCCCCCGTTGTCCTCGATCAGCTCCTGGGACTGGTCGAGGTCCTCCACCTGCACACCGAAGTGGTGCAGGCCTGGGTAGCCGCCACCGTACCGATCATACTTGAACTTGAGAATGGTGACGTTGATGTAGCCGTCGCTCAGAATGGCCGAGTCGTTGTCAGGGGAGCGCTCGACTTCGGTCAGGCCGAAGGCGTTGATGTAGAAGTCGGCGCAAGCGCCCGGGTCGTTGGTCGAGATTCCGATATGCTTGATCTTGGGCATGTAAGTCAATCCTCCGTGCAGTGAGACTGGGATTCGTTGCCAGCGGCTCTGCTGGTGTGTCGAGAGGGTAAGTTATAGGATGATGCACGGCCGGTCAAGCTGCGGTGGCTGCCATGCCCCTGCTTCGTAGTCCGCATCGGTCGAGTGAGGCGTTATCATAGCTGAGACCCACCGCCCCACACCTCTGGTTCCCCGTATCGGGGTACGAGGCAGGTTCGGCGTTCACAGGAACCCCGGTCGGGCAACAGTCTCAATCGCGCAACGGGCGCCTAGGAGTGACCGATGACCGAATCTCAGCACTATGACCTCCTGATACGCGCGGGGAGAGTCTTCTGCGCCGACACAGGCCTGGACGGCCCGGGGGCGGTCGCGGTCAAGGATGGGCGCATAGCAGCCTCGGGACAGGACGTGGGCGGCGCGGCGTCAGAAACACTGGACTTCCCGGATGCGGTGTTGCTGCCGGGATTCGTCGACCTACACGCGCATCCCGCTCCGGCCCACTGGAAGTACGGCATAGACCCGGACGTCCTGATGCTGCCGAGGGGAACGACCACGATTCTCTCCCAGGGAGACGCGGGTGCGAACAACTGGGAGCACTACAGGCGGAACGTGGTCGAGCCCGCTTCGATGCGCATCCGCATGGCCATCAGCGCGGCGGTAGGAGGCGAGGAGGAGGAGGGCGCGGTATTCAGGAACCTGGAAGACGTCGACGTAGAGGCCTGCGTGAGGACCATAGAGAGCGATCCTGAGCTAATCTGGGGTATCTCGGTGAATGCCGCCGTCGCCGCCACCGCCGGACACGACCCCAGGGTGGTGATAGGCAGGGTTCTGGAGATGGCTGAACGGACGGGCAAGCCCCTTCTGTACGGGGTACGCTGGGATCCCTTCGACTGGCCGGTGGATGAGCAGCTTGCCCTGCTGCGCCCGGGCGACGTGGTCACCTACTGCTTCCACGTGGGCCCCGGAGGTCTTGCGCCCAGCGGCAGGGTAGAGGACGCGGCCTGGGAAGCGCGAGAGCGGGGCGTCAAGTTCGACATTGGCCACGGTATGGCTTCTTTCAACTTCGGGGTGACCGAGACGGCTGTGCGCGAGGGCTTCCTGCCCGACTCCATCTCGACTGACTTCTATTTTCGCCACGCCCACTCGTCGCCACGCCACGATATGCCCCGCACGATGTCGAAGCTGATGGCAGCCGGCATGGCGGACACAGAGGCGTTCGAGCGGGCCACCCTGCGCCCGGCACAGATGCTGGGCCTGGATCGCGAACTGGGCACGCTCAGGCCAGGTTCCGTGGCGGACCTCGCGGTGATACGGTGGAACGCCGACGCTGCGCCGCTGGTAGACGTCGACGGAAACGAGCGGCCGGGAGGGTGCTGGGAGCCTGTGACGACAGTGCGTGCGGGCAGGGTCATACCGGCGACCACGCCCGAGTAGCGAGGCTGCGGCGGGAACCCCTTGGCAAGGCTGACGGCGTCGCTCATCTCGACGCCCCCCTGCCTCGTCGCCTTGGCTGTAGAGCGCCATGCGTAGGGTTGGAGCAGGTCACTATCCCAAATGTCGCGTGCGCTGCTGAGAACTGTCCCCGTATCGAGTACGGGGCAGGCTCTTCGACAAGCTCAGGACGAACGGTTTTTCCGGGCCAAGGGCTCCATGGGAGGAGTCCCGCGATAGTCCCCAAAGGAAACGCCTGGCTTCAAGGCCAGGCGCTTCGGTTTCGAATAGGTATATCGGATCCGCTAGCTGGAGCCGTTGGCGCCCCCGTGGGTGGCAATGAGTCCAGGCAGATCCAGCTCCTTCGCTCGCCAGCAGGAGACCCAGCGCCCCGGCTCTATCTCTTCGAGGTCCGGCTCGTCGGTCTTGCACTGGTCGACGGCGTACTCGCAGCGGGGGTGGAAGTAACAGCCCGACGGCGGATTCGCGGGGTTCGCAACCTCGCCCCTGAGAATGATACGCTCCGCCCTGAGCCTGGGATCCGGGATTGGTACCGACGAAAGCAGGGCCGAGGTGTAGGGGTGCTTCGGGGAGTCGAAGATGTCCTCGGAGTTGCCGAGCTCTACGATCTTACCGACGTACATGACCGCCACGCGGTCGCTGATGTGGCGGACGACGCTCAGGTCGTGGGCCACGAATAGGTAAGTCAGGTTAAGCTGCTCCTGCAGGTCCTCTAGCAGGTTGATCACCTGTGCCTGCACGGACACGTCCAGTGCGGAAACCGGCTCGTCCGCCACGACCAGCCGCGGATTCAACGCGAGAGCGCGCGCGATTCCGATTCGCTGCCGCTCGCCGCCGCTGAATGCGTGGGGGAAGCGCCTCATGTACTCGGGTCTGAGGCCCACCAGGCGGAGTAGCTCCGCGACCCTGTCGGCCCTCTCGCGACGGCTGTCCATGCCGTGCACCAGGAGCGGCTCACCTACGATGTCGAGCAGCGTCATGCGCGGGTTGAGCGAGCCGAACGGGTCCTGGAAGATCATCTGCATGTCGGACCGCAACTCTCGCAGAGGGCCCCTGGAGAGGTCGGTGATGTCGACGACATCGTCGTCCTTCGTCCGGAACAGGATCTCACCGCTGGTGGGTTCGATCGCCCGGAGGATACAGCGCGCGGTGGTCGTCTTGCCGCAGCCGCTCTCCCCCACGAGGCCCAGGGTTTCGCCCTGCTTGACGTAGAAGCTGACGTCGTCAACTGCCCTGACCTGTCCGACGGTGCGCTTGAGGAAGCCCTTCTGGATCGGGAAGTGCTTCTTCAGATTCCGAACATCTAGGAATTCTACATCCTGGCTAGTCGTTGTCATCAGCTAGTCACCTCTGCAGGAGGATGATGCAGGAAGCAGCTCACGGACTGCTCGGAGTCGCCAATCTGCTGGAACTCGGGGACGTGAACGTCGCATACGCCCTCCATGTAGGAGGGGCACCTCGGCCTGAATGTGCATCCCGACGGTCGGTTAAACGGGTGGGGAATGGTGCCGACGATCGAAGGCAGCCTCTCGACACCTTTCGCGTAGATGCTCGGGATCGACCTCAGCAGACCCTGGGTGTAGGGATGCTGCGGGTTGTGGAACACGTCGTCGACGGGCCCGGACTCAGCCTCCCTGCCGAGGTACATAACCACGACTTCGTCGGCCATCTCCGCGACCACGCCCAGGTTGTGGGTAATCAGGATGACGGCCATCCCGTTCTGCTCCTGTAGCTCCCTGAGCAGATCGAGAATCTGGGCCTGCGTCGTCACGTCCAGTGCGGTGGTCGGCTCGTCGGCTATCAGCAGGGCGGGGTCGCAGGAGAGCGCCATGGCGATCATAGCGCGCTGCCTCAGGCCACCACTCAACTGGAAGGAGTATTCGTGGATCCTCTGGGCAGGATTCGGTATGCCCACGCGGGTCAACAGCTCGACGGCTCTCTCCTCGGCTTCCTTCTTGCTCAGGTCGAGATGCAGCCTGATGGCTTCCATCAACTGGTTGCCGATGGTATGCACAGGGCTGAACGAGGTCATCGGCTCCTGGAAGACGAGGGCTATGTCGCTGCCCCTGATGGACCTCATCAAACCGCTGTTGGGGGGCTGCTTGGTAACGTCGACCTCCTGGACGGCGCCGTTAGCGCCGCGTCTCCAGATGATCTCGCCCTCTTCGACACGGCCCGGGCGGTCGATGATGCCGAGTATAGAGCGGCCCACCGTGCTCTTGCCGCACCCGCTCTCGCCCACGATGCCGAGGGTCTGACCGGCCTTGACGTCGAAGCTTACGCCGTCGACAGCCCGGACAAGGCCCTCGTCCGTAGGGAAGTACGTCTTGAGGTTCCGGACCGAAAGCAGCGCATCGTTTCCATTTTCAGCCATGTGTCACCTACTTACCGTAAGGATCGGCTGCGTCGCGCAGTCCGTCACCCATGAAGTTGAAGCTCAGGATCACGATGATGACCGGTATCGCCACGAACATCAGCCACGGGTAGACGGCCACCGTCTGTGGGTTCTGGGCCTCCTTAAGCATCACGCCGTAGCTAACGGCCGGGGGAATGAGTCCCAAACCGAGGAAGCTGAGAGCCGTCTCGGAGATGATCATGCTAGGTATGGTCAGCGTTATGTGGGCGATGATGTGGCTGTAGAAGGACGGAAGCATGTGCCGGAACATGATCCGTCCCTCGCCTGAGCCTGCCAGCCGTGCCGCCATCACGAAGTCCTCTTCCCTCATCGAGAGGAAGCGGCCTCGAACGACACGACCGAGGGTAGTCCACTGGAAGATCGAAAGGATGACCGTGATGGCGAAGTAGACCCTCAGGACAGGCCACTCGCGCGGTATGGCTGCCGAAAGCCCCATCCAGAGGGGCAGGGTCGGCACCGCTATCATGATCTCGATTATGCGCTGGATGATGGTGTCCAGGATGCCGCCGTAGTAGCCCGACGCTCCTCCCAAGATGATGCCTATGAAGAGGGCTAGCGTCACCCCTACCAGGCCGATTGAAAGCGATATACGGGTTGCGAGCATGAGCCGGGACCATTGGTCCCGTCCCACGGAGTCGCTTCCCAGAAGGAAGAGCGACGGATGGTCTCGTATATTGTGCTCGGGGTCAGAGAAGCCGATCATGTGCCGGTTAGTCTTGATGAACCCAAGGAAGCTGTACTCGAATCCCTGGCTGAAGAAGCCGACCGGGTATCTGACGTCTTCCACTATCTGGTAGTCGCGTCTGAACGTCTCGGGGTCCCTGAATGATTCCAGCCCGTTGATGTGCGGTCGGAAGCTACCGTCGGCGAAGAATCTGAGGGGCTGGGGCCGCAGGAGATGGAACTTCGTGGCCGTCGCCGCGGGGTCGCCGAACCCCAGGAACTCGGCCAGCGGGAACGTGATGTAGAAGACGCCAATCACGACGGTGGCGGCAATGGCCAGCTTGTGCTTGCGGAAGCGCCACCACATGAGCCTCCACTGGGAGGCTACGAATACCTCTTCTTCCTCTTCCAGCCTGCCTACGGTTTGCGGGAGTGCTGCCTCTGCCATATGTTTCCACCTATGTCGTGGTCTATTGGCCAGACTGGCCGAGAGCGGTCTCTGCGGATCGGACCTTCAGCCTACCGAAGTAGGCCGGAGACTATAGCATGAATCGTCACGTGTCAACCCGCAGCCGGAATGGGCTCCCATTCCACACTCGCGCCTCCTCAGGATTCCCTACGGGAGGCGGGAAGGCGCCCAGGCCCGCTCCTTGGCGTGCGCCACTCTATAGCATAGGCGGCTGACGTATGTCAAACGGCTGTGGACGGGCCAAGGAACGGCAGGCTCGACACCGCCGGGGACCCTCCAGGCCCACTCGTCCCGAGCCCGTCAAGGCAGCATGCCTATGATATACTCGCTATGTATGCGTCCGAGGCCAAGGTGCCTTTCGCGCCGCAGGCGTTCCGGTTAGCCGAGCGGGAGTCATTGTTTCGATATGCCCCTCTTCGAAGACCTGAAGGTATTTAGCGGGAATGCCCACAAGGGCCTCGCCAAGGACATTTGCTCCTACCTGGGGGTGTCGCTGGGCGCATGCGAGGTCTTCAAGTTCAGCAACGACCAGACCTTCGTCAAGATACTGGAGAACGTCAGGGAGAAGGACGTCTTCCTGGTTCAGACCCTGTCGGCGCCCGTCAACGACCACCTGATGGAGCTGCTCATCATGATCGATGCGGCGCGGCGGGCGTCAGCAGGGCGCATCACCGTCGTGATCCCCTACTACGCGTACGGCCGAACCGACAAGAAAGACCAGCCCCGCGTAGCCATTACGGCCCGGCTCATTGCGGACTTCATCAGCGCTTCCGGCGCAGACCGGGTCCTGACGATGAACCTCCACGCCGGGCAAATTCAGGGATTCTTCAACATTCCGCTAGACGAGCTGACGGCCATACCGATGCTGGCGGCCGACTTCAAGGAGCGGGGCATATCCGACCCCGTCGTAGTGGCTACCGACGTAGGGGCTGCCAAGAGGGCTCGGGACATGGCAATCCATATCGACGCGCCCATAGCGATTATAGAGAAGCAGCGTTCGGGCAACGATGATACTGCCGAGGCCGTCAACCTGATAGGGAGCGTGGATGGAAAGACGACCCTGATCGTCGACGACGAGATCGACACGGGCGGCACTGTGACCGCGGCGGCTCACCTCCTGTCCCGCCACGGTGCGGCTGACATCTACTGCTCGGTTGTGCATCCCCTCCTCTCCGGCAGCGCGGCCTCCAGGCTGGCCGACAGCCCGCTCAAGGAGCTGGTGGTGACTGACACACTTCCGATTGCCGACGACAAGCGCATCGACAGCCTGAGGGTGCTTCCCATTGCCTCGCTACTGGGGGAAGCCATCCATCGTATCCACAGCGGCCTGTCCATAGGGGCAATGTTCGAGCACTGACTTTCCCGGCGGGTCCGGCGGCCGCACGATGCCGGACCGTGGAAGCTCGTAAGGATTAGGGAGGCGGCTAGGGGATGCTGAAGTCCATAGCCAAGATGATCGGCGGCTCCTCGGAGAGGTCCGTCAAGAAGCTCCAGCCCTACGTGGACGAAGTGAACGGGCTGGAAGCGGACTTCGCGGCGCTCACGGACGAGGGGCTGCGCTTCGTGACGGACGAGTTCCGCGCCCGGCTAGACGAAGGCGAGGACCTGGACGACATCCTTCCCGAGGCCTTCGCGGCGGTCAGGGAGGCTGCAAAACGCACTCTCGGCCAGCGCCACTTCGACGTCCAGATCATCGGCGGGGTCGTTCTTCACCAGGGCAAGATCGCCGAGATGCGGACGGGAGAGGGCAAGACCCTGGTCGCGACGCTGCCGGCCTACCTGAACGGTCTGACGGGCAGGGGCGTGCACGTCGTGACCGTGAACGACTACCTCGCCCGCAGGGACGCCCAGTGGATGGGGCAGGTCTACGACTTCCTGGGCCTCTCCGTTGGCGTCCTGCAGCACAACTCTGCGTACGTGTACGACTCGACGAGAGGGAGCGGTAAGGGGATGGAGCGCCTGCGCGAGGCTTCCCGTCCCGAAGCCTATGGGGCCGACATCACGTACGGGACCAACAACGAGTTCGGCTTTGACTACCTGCGCGACAACATGGTCATTCGGGCCAAAGATGGGGTCCAGCACGGCGGAGGCAACGGGCGGACCGGTGATGCGCTGCACTACGCGATAGTCGACGAGGTCGACAACATCCTTATCGATGAGGCGAGGACCCCCCTCATCATTTCCGGTCCCGCCCAGGAGTCGACGAAGGAGTACTATCGGTTCGCCAAGCTGGTACCGAGCCTGGTCGCCACCGAGGACTATACGATCGACGAGAAGCACAGGGCGGTCTCCTTGACTGCAGCCGGCATGAGCAAGGTGGAGAAGCTGCTGAGGGTGGACAACCTCTACGACCGGGCCAACTTCCGGCTGGTCCACTTCGTCGAGAACGCCCTGAAGGCGCGAACCATATTCGAGCGCGACCGGGAATATGTGGTGAAGGACGGCGAGGTGGTCATCGTAGATGAGTTCACAGGCAGGCTTACACCCGGCCGGCGCTTCTCCGACGGCATTCACCAGGCTCTCGAGGCCAAGGAGGGGCTTGCCGTACGGCGCGAGGCCATCACCTACGCGACCATTACGCTTCAGAACTATTTCCGCATGTACTCGAAGCTGGCCGGCATGACCGGCACCGCTGCGACGGAGGCCGAGGAGTTCTGGAAGATATACAAGCTGGACGTCGTGGAGATACCCACCAACGAGCCGATGGTGCGAGATGACCAGCCCGACCTCATCTACAAGAACCAGAAGGCGAAATACGACGCTGTAATCGAGGACATAGAGCAGCTCCACAAGGCCGGCCGGCCCGTTCTGGTGGGGACGACGGACATATCGAAGTCGGAGCTGCTGAGCGAACGTCTCAGGCGCAGGAAGATACCCCACGAAGTCCTGAACGCCAAACAACACGAACGCGAGGCGTCCATCGTAGCGCAGGCAGGGAGACCCGGCGCAGTGACCGTCGCCACGAACATGGCCGGGCGAGGCACAGACATAGTGCTGGGAGGCAATCCAGAGGGCATCGACATCGATGCCGAGGAGTGGGCGGCAGATCACCAGGCCGTCATCGACGGGGGCGGTCTGCAGATCATCGGCACGGAGCGTCACGAGGCACGCCGCATCGACAACCAGCTCAGGGGACGCTCCGGCCGCCAAGGGGATCCTGGGGCTACGCGCTTCTACGTGGCCCTGGACGACGACCTGATGCGCCGCTTCGGCGGAGACCGCATCCAGTCGGTGATGGACTGGGCCGGGCTGGAGGACGACGCGCCGCTCGAGAACAAGATGATCACCAGGTCCATCGAAGGGGCCCAGGTGAAGGTGGAAGGCCAACATTTCGATATCCGCAAGCACCTGGTGGAGTACGACGATGTCATCAACACTCATCGCGCGGTCATCTATGAGGAGAGGGCCAAGGTACTGAGCGACTCCGACTTAAAGGCGGACATTAAGACCAACATACAGGGGATGGTCGAGAGCGAGGTTAGAGAGGTAGCCGGGCGCTACTTGGAAGACGCCCCGCCCGAGGACTGGGACATAGAAGGGATGCTGGGTGAGCTTGGCACGATATTCCCACTCAGGGGGAAGCTTGCCGATCCCGACGCCGTGGCCCAAATGGGCCAGGAGGAGATCGAGGAGGGTCTCGTTGCTCTCGGGAGAGAACTCTATGAGGAGCAGGAGTCGGTACTGGGCGCCGAGATCATGCGGGACATAGAACGGCAATTGATGCTGCAGGTCATCGACGCGAACTGGGTCCCGCACCTCACGTCCATGGAGCAGTTGAGACAGGGGATAGGGCTCCAGGCGTATGGTCAGAGGGACCCGCTCGTGATGTACAAGCGTGAGGGGATGGGGCGATTCGAGGAGCTGAAGAGCAGCATCCAGTCGGACGTCGTGCACATGGTCTACCTCCCCAAGGTCGCCCCTACAGCTACCAATGGCCGAGCATCCCGTCCCAGGAATGGCGCAAAGGGCAGTCCCGGCAAGAGCGTCATGACTAACGTCGTCGGCGACCACGGCAGGAAGCAAGCGGTGGCTGGCTCTCGCAAGATAGGACGGAATTCCCCATGCCCGTGCGGGAGCGGAAAGAAGTACAAGCGATGCTGCAGCGCATGAGGACCGGCGACCGAGTTTCCGGCACTCTGCCAAAGGGGGACACTCCCCTGTGGCGGAAATCGCACTGGCCTCAGAGAGGCTGGCTAGCATGAGTACAGCGGCTCCTCCCATCACATCGGAACGAGCGGTCGACCTGCTGGAATGTGCCCTCACGGAGGGCAAGGACTGGCCAACTGCGCTGGTGGAAGCGATGGCGGTCTGGCCGTCGCCGAGGGAAGTCCATGAGGGCCTGGAGCGGAACTACTTCATCGCGGGCGAGGCCTTCGACTGGCTGGCTCTTGCGGAACGCCTCCTGGACACTGTGAGGGGACAGGTGCCCAAGGGCGAGAGGGAAGAGCTGCTGTTCCACGGGCAGTTCCCGTCGCCGTTCGACATGGGCCGTTTCAAGGACATCATCGGCGTCGACAAGTACCGCGGGTACCTCAACTACTACTACGGCGTGACGGTCGAGGAGGCACTGCTGCTAGCCGTCGAGCTGGAGGTAATGAAGCAGTACACGAGCAATGGCCTCCACTACAAGGACGAGGCCTTCGAGGTAGCTTTCCGCCGCATCTACCGGCTGTCCAGGGATGAGCTGCTGGCCGCCTTCAGGGAGGAGGCCGGCCTGTCGATGCGGCGGTCTATAGACATGGCCGAGTCTAGGGAGTTCACCTACTGGCTGTTCAAATACCGTGTAAAAAACTGCGACAAGGCGAGGATAGCTAGCGATACCCGCAAGGGCTTGGACCAGCTCGAGCGGATGCGGGGGGTCCGAACGGCGAACTCAATGCCGCCTCCCGACGAGGGCGAGCACTACGCGGCCGGCGAGGGCCTCGGCGCCCGGTCGAAGTGGAGTTAGGCCGCAAGCCGCCTAGCTCTTTGCACGGGACTTAGCGGTCACCCTCACCCCAAACCCAGTTCGCCAAATGCGAGCGGGTGCTCTACCTTTAACCCAGTCCCGGTGTTCCTAAGGGCGAGGGGTTGAGCTCAGCCTGGCCAGGGTTGACTCGATGCGGTCCCGCCTCTGCTGGGACAACGCCAGCCTCTCCCGCTCCCTGTCCACGACATCGTCCGGCGCCCTGGAGAGGAAACGTTCGTCGGCGAGCCGGTTGGACAGGCGCGCAAGGTTGCGGGCGACTTCGTCCAGCTCGGCGGCCAAGCGCTCTCTCTCCCGGTCGAGGTCCACGAGGCCGCCCAGAGGTACTACTACCGTGCCGCTGGAAAGCACCAGGGAAATGCTGTCGTTCGAGTCTCCGCCGGCTTCGGCCCCATTTAGTACGAGCGGGTCGACCTGGGCGAGGGTCCTGATCGCCGCCGCCTCCATTTGCAGGGCGCCCGACATGGCAGAGTCTCGCACCACGGCATGGACGGGCTGCGAGGGTTGGATCTTGAACTCGGCCCGCAGGTTCCGGATAGCCCGGACGACCTCGATCACAGCCCCGATCTCGGCTTCGGCGCCGTCGTCGAAGGCTTCGGCCTCTACGGTTGGATACTCGGCGACCATGAGTGCCGGGCTGCCGGCGTCTCCATCCATGTACTGGACGAGGTTCTGCCATATCTCCTCGGTGATGAAGGGGAGGAAGGGGTGCAGCAGTCGAAGCACGCGTTCGAGTACGTAGGCGAGCACAGGAATGGGAGACTCGTCCCCGGCCCGCATCCGGATCTTCGACATTTCCAGGTACCAGTCGCAGTATTCGCCCCAGAGGAAGTCGTGGATCTCGCGCTGGGCCTCGCCGAACTGGAAGTCGTTCATGTAGGAGTCGACGTGCTCGGTCACGCGGTTGAGCCGGCTTACGATCCACCTGTCCTCGACATGGGACGTGCCGGGACGCTCCCAGGAGGGCCTGACGCCGGAGCGCTCGAGGTTCGAGACGACGAAGCGGGAAGCGTTCCACAGCTTATTGGCGAAGTTCCGGCTGGACGTGATCTTGGCGTCGGTCAGCCGCATGTCGTTGCCTGGGGACGTGCCGGTAGTGAGGGCAAAACGGAGGGCGTCCGCGCCGTAAGCGTCTATCAGGTCCAGGGGGTCCTTCACGTTGCCCTTGGACTTGCTCATCTTAGCGCCCTCCGGGTCCCTGACCAGGCCGTGCAGGTATACGGTGTGGAAGGGGATGTCGCCGGCGTTCTCCATCCCCATCATCATCATGCGGGCCACCCAGAAGAAGAGTATGTCGTGGCCGGTCTCCATGACCGTCGAGGGGTAGAAGTAGTCCAGGTCTTCGGTCCGATCGGGCCATCCGAGGGTGGAGTGGGGCCAGAGGGCGGAGCTGAACCAGGTGTCCAGCACGTCGGGATCGCGCTCGATGCGCATGGAGCCGCATTCGGAGCATGCATCCGGGTCCTCGAGCGCCACGGTGGTGTGGGGGCAGGCGTCGCAGTACCAGGCGGGTATGCGGTGTCCCCACCAGAGCTGGCGGCTGATGCACCAGTCGCGAATGTTGTACATCCAGTTGAAGTAGACCTTGGAGAAGCGCTCCGGGACCATCCCGACACGCCCGTCCTCCACGGCCTCGATGGCGGGCTTCGCCAGCGGCTCCATGTTCATATACCACTGGTTGCTTACGAGCGGCTCGACGACCTCGTTGCACCGGTCGCAGTGGCCCAGGGAATGGTGCATGGGCTCTATCTGTTCAAGCAGACCTTCCCGCTCCAGCTGCGCGACGATGCGGGTCCGGGCCTCGAAGCGGTCCAGGCCTTCGTATGGCCCCGCGTTGTCGTTCATGGTGCCGTCGAGATTCATGGCGTTGACCAGGTCGATGTCGTGTCGCTCCCGGATATCGAAGTCGTTGTGATCGTGTCCGGGAGTCACCTTGAGGGCGCCCGTGCCGAATGAGGGGTCTACGGCTTCGTCCGCAATTATGGGGATGATCCGCCCCAGCACCGGGAGGACGGCCGACTCGCCAACGTATGCCGAATAACGCTCGTCGTCGGGGTTTACCGCCACGGCCGTATCGCCGAGCAGGGTCTCAGGCCGAGTCGTCGCTATGGTGAGTGCGCCGCTGCCGTCGCTGAGGCCGTAGCGGATGTGGTAGAGGCTTGCGGCCTTGTCCTCGTGCTTCACCTCCAGGTCGGAGAGGGCGGTGGCGCAGCGAGGGCACCAGTTGACGATGCGCTCGCCCCTGTAGATCAGCCCCTTCTCGTAGAGGTTCACGAAAGTCGTACGGACGGCCTTGCTGGGGCCTTCGTCGAGGGTAAACGCCTGGCGCGTCCAATCGCACGACGCGCCGAGCCGTTTGATCTGCTCGTATATCCTGTCGCCGTACTGGTCGACCCACCGCCAGACCGTTGCGATGAACTCCCTTCTGCCGAGGTCGTGCCTGGTGAGGTCGTCGTTCGCGAGCATTCTCTCGACGACGACCTGGGTCGCGATGCCCGCGTGGTCGGTTCCAGGAAGGTAGAGCGTGGGGTCGCCCTTCATCCTGTGCCACCGGCACATCAGGTCCTCCAGGGCGATGGTGAGGGCGTGTCCGTAGTGAAGCTCGCCGGTGACGTTTGGCGGCGGCATGATTACCGTGAAGGGCGTCTTCGAACGGTCGATCTCGGGGGTGAAGTAGCCGCCCTGTACCCACGATTCGTATATGCGGCCCTCGCTTGCGGCGGGATCGTAGGCCTTGGGCATCTCTCGGTTTCGCACTGCCTGTGTCACAGGACATCTCCTACTGTAACCACGTCGCTCCGATGGCGGACGAAGACACGGGGCTCGCCGTCGTCGGCGTAGAGCTGGTTCCCGTCCTCATCGACTAAGAGGAATATGCGCTGCACCGTGGTCTTGAGGCGGACAACGCCCCCGTCCAGCAGCTTGTACTCGTTCCACTCCTCGCGCCCAATCTCGAACTGCTGCTCGACTGCGTGCATCTCCTGATCGCCCATACGGACCTTGACTATCTTGGGCATTGCGATTCTCCCGAGCCCGCTCGACGACGTTCTAAAAGGGTGTCAGCGTCTGACGCCTGTGTCCGTCTGCACAGGAATCTCATTATACCAACGAAGCTGGTGCGGGCACTCGGCATTCCCCAAATGGAGACCTTTGAATAACCTCACATGACGGCCCATGCACTGCATGGGAGGCATTGCGTTCATAGCTGAGCCCCACCCCCTGGATTCCGGCTTTCGCCGGAATGACGGAGTTATGCAAGGGTCTCCGATGGGGCTCGCGGCGGGCTGCGGAAGCCAGACGGACGGATCGCTGGGTGAGTGCATGGTTTACACTGTCCGCACGATGGGACGCACAGAGGACGCAATACGGCGGCGTGCGAGAACCCTTGGGTTCGATCTCGTGGGTTTCGCGTCGGCGGAGCCATTCCTTCGAGACGAACGGGAGGCGACCAAACGCATACGAAGCGGAATGATGGACGGGCTGCACTGGTACACGGAGGAGCGTGTCCGCCGGGCGAATCGTCCCGAGCTGCTGCTGGAGGGCGCCCGGTCGATCATATCGCTGGGGACGAGCTACAACTCCGGGGACCCCGAGCCCGGAAGCCCCGGGCCCACGGGCAAGGTGGCGCGGTATGCGTGGGGAGACGACTACCACGACGTACTGAAGGAGAAGCTGCGGCAGTTGGCGTCCGACCTATCCGCCATTGCCGGCAGGGAAGTCCGCACGCGGGTATTCGTGGACGACGGGCCCATGAACGACCGCGCTGCCGCCGAGCGGGCTGGTATAGGGTGGTTCGGCAAGAACACGAACATACTGACCCAGACCCACGGCTCCTGGGTCTTTCTGAGCCAGGTCGTGACTGACCTGGAGCTGGAGCCCGACGAGCCGCTTGCGAAGAACTGCGGCGAGTGCGTGATGTGCATCGACGACTGCCCGACGGGGGCAATCGTGGCGCCCTACGTGATCGACAACAGGCGCTGCATATCGTTCCTGACGATAGAGCTGCGAGGGTCCATACCAAGGGACCTGCGCCCGCTGGTCGGAGACTGGGTTTTCGGGTGCGACATTTGCCAGGACGTCTGTCCCGTGAACCGCAAGGCCGCCGGGAGCCTGGAGCCGGCATTCCGCCAGCGACACGACTTCGGCGCGCCCGCCCTGATCCCGCTCCTAGACCTGGATGACGAGGGGTTTCGAGAGCGTTTCCGCAGGAGCCCCATCAAGCGCGCCAAACGGGTGGGGTTGCAGCGCAACGTCTGTGTGGCGTTGGGCAACATCGGCGACGCGAGTGCCGTCCCAGCGTTGGCGGCGGCACTGGGGTCTGCCGACGCCCTGGTGCGAGAGCACGCGGCCTGGGCACTGGGTCGGATCGGCGGGCCGGACGCCTATGCCGCGCTCAATGCCGCTCTTGAAGTCGAGGACGACACCTCGGCGAGGGGTGAGATCGAGCTCTCGCTGGAGGAGATGGCGACAGCGTCGAGTTGAGCGACTGCCGGATTCAGCCTTCCGGCCCCTTGGTGGTCGAACCCCTGCAGGCCTCAGCCGTTGACTCGGGTTCGCGTAGTCTCTATCCTAGCTGCCGCCCGCGGGAGTGTGAGATTGGCGCGCCATTGGCTCCGCGAGGGCTCCCGTGGGCGTTGAGGTACGGCGCCGTTTGATGAAGAGGTAAGTTGCCGCAGTGGACTTAAGGACCTACGAACTAGAGCCGTCAGTTTATGACGAGATGTTCCTTCCTGACGGCTCTCCAAGAGGACACTGCGAGCCTCTCCACGAAGCCCTGACTCAGCTCTCTTCCAAGGAACTTGCTGCCATCCAGGAGCGTGTCACCCGCTCGTTCTCAGACGAGGGGATCACCTTCACGGTCTACGGAGATGAGGAGGCGGACGAGCGGATCATCCCCATCGATTGCCTTCCAAGGGTGATGTCGGGCGAGGAGTGGGGGCGCCTCGAAGCGGGTCTCACGCAGCGCCTCAAGGCCTTGAACCTGTTCCTGGAGGACGTGTACGGGAAGTCGCGCATCAAGGAGCTGTACGGCAAGCCTCGCATAGTGCACGACGGCGTGATTCCCGAAGACGTCATAAGCGAGTGCCCGCAGTACAGGGATGAGATGCAGGGCTTCTCCGCTCCCCACGGGACCTGGGTTTCGATTTGCGGGACCGACCTCGTCCGCACGAATGATGGCTTCCGCGTGCTGGAGGACAACCTGCGCGTGCCATCCGGCGTGTCCTACATGCTCGCCAACAGGAAGGCGGCGAAGTCGAGCCTGCGCCGCCTCTATCGAAGGTCCCGCGTGCGTGACGTTGAGCACTACGGGCGCGTGCTGCTGCAGACCCTGAGCGAGATGGCTCCTGGAGGAGGAGATTCGGAGCCGGCCATCGCCCTGCTTACGCCCGGTGTGTACAACTCTGCCTTCTACGAGCACATGTTCCTGGCCCACGAGCTGGGCGCCGAACTGGTCGAAGGCCGCGACCTCCTGGTCAGGGACGGCTTCGTGTACATGCGCACCACTACGGGCCTACAGCGCGTCGACGTCGTGTACAGGCGCGTCGACGACGATTTCGTTGACCCACTGGTCTTCCGCCCGGACTCGCTGCTTGGCGTTCCGGGGCTCATAGACGCTTACAAGCGCGGGAATGTGGCCCTGGTGAACGCGCCCGGCACTGGCGTCGCGGACGACAAGAGCGTCTATGCCTATGTGCCCGACATGGTCAAGTACTACCTGGGAGAGGAGCAGATCCTGGAGAACGTCGAGACCTACCTCTGCCGGCGTCCCGACGACCTGGAGTACACGCTCGACAACCTGCAGGACCTGGTGGTCAAGCGGGTGGGGGAGTCGGGAGGGTACGGGATGCTCATCGGCCCGCACTCCACACCGGAGGAGAGGAAAGATTACGCCGAGCAGGTGAGGGCCGATCCCGCCGGTTTCATATCTCAGCCGACCCTGGCCCTCTCTCGATCTCCATGCTTCGTCGACGGCGGCATCGAGCCGCGCCACGTGGACCTGCGTCCCTTCGTGCTCCACGGACGCAAGACCCGGATTGTGCCCGGGGCGTTTTGCAGGGTGGCACTGCGCCGGGGGAGCCTTGTCGTGAACTCCAGCCAGGGTGGGGGCGGCAAGGACTTCTGGGTGCTGGAGGACTAGCCGCATGCTCTCCCGAAGCGCACAGGGACTCTACTGGATGGGCCGCTACCTGGAGCGGACACAGCACCTCTGCCGCCTGCTGGAGCTCCAAGCCTCGGCCCTGGTCGATCGTCCGGTAAGGGAGATCTACTTCGGCTGGCAGCGCATATACTCCAGCATGAGCGTGGAGCCCCCGGGCGGGGTCCTCGAGATAGAGCTGGATGACGACTTCACCCTGGCGGACTCATACACTCTCGCCGACGACCTCACCTTCGAGAAGCTGAACCCATGCTCGTTGTGGAGCTGCCTGGCACTAGGCCGCGAGAATGCCCGCCAGATGCGTCACTGCATCAGCGGGGAGATGTGGACCTCCCTGAACCTGTCCTACCTCAGGGTACAGAGGCTGAGCATGCAGGACATCTGGACGACGTCCCCGGAGAGCTTCTATGCGCAGACATCGTCCGAGATCAACACCTTCCTCGGAATAGCCTCGACCACTATGTACCGGGACGACGGCTGGCGTTTCATGCGGCTCGGGCGCTTCATCGAGCGCGCTCAGCTTTCCGCTGCATTTCTCCTGGCCCATCTCGCCGCAGGGACCTCGAACAAGGAGGACTCAGACGACGATTGGACAAGCCTTCTACGGGCCTACCGAGCCTTCGATGCGTACAACCGCAGGTACAGCGTGGAGGTGCATCCGGACCGGGTCCTGGAGCTGCTTGTCGTCGATCCCATGCTTCCCAGCTCGCTCTGCCAGTCTCTGGACGCGGCGGCGGCAGAGCTTAGCGGCCTGGCCCCCGGGCCGGACACAGGTCCCAGCGTTGCCGCTCGCCGGCTATTGGACCGCATCGGCGCCATGGTCCACGACTATTGGCCGGACAGGGAAGACCATGAGGACTTCCTGCGGCAGGTGAACGAGCGATGCAGGGACCTCCACGACCTGGTTACCGCAGCCTACTTCGACTACCCTGTCCAGGACTTCCCAACGCAGCCGTTCTCAGGCGGTTCTGATAGCTGACGCCCCTGTCGGAACACCCTGGGATTCGGCGCTCTCAGGCGGGTCTAGGGTCCGGACTTAACGACGTAGGCACTGTCAAGCAGCTCCAGGGCGTCTTCAAGGCCGTGTCCGGTCTCTGCAAACTCAGAGGTGGATATGACGGCGTGCTCTCGGGTCGTCCCACCGGATATGAAGCTGCCGGCGACCGGAGATACATCCGAGTAGTCCAGGCCCACCGCGAACCTCACATAGTCGCGGGCAGGGGGCAGGACCACTCCACGGGTCGGATCCGCGCCCAGCCAACCATCTTCAGGATGAAGAAACTCAAGCCATGAGTGGGTCTCCCCCCTCTGTCCCGTGATCAGCCCGCTCACATAGCGGCATGGCACGCCCATCGAGCGGAGAATCCCAAGAGCGAGGTGCGTCTTGTCCTGGCACACGCCCTCCATCGTGGACGCGACCTGCTCGGCCGTAGTTTCGACGCTGGTCCGGCCCCTGATATAACGGACCTCCTCGTAGACCCAGTTGGTCACGCGGCTCACGATGTCGAGCAGCCCGCGTGACCCACCGGCGATGTCCCGGGCGAGCCCTGCGACGTTTCCGGGCTCTATCAGCTCAGTGGGCGCTGTGAGCTCGGTATTGCCAGGCGGCTCCACCGCCTTGGCCAGGACAACCTCGTTGAACACCGGTAACTCGGGCGATAGTGAGACGAGACCGGCAGTCGCGACTACCAAGCTCGTGTGATGCTCAGTGACCCGATAGCTCTGGACTAAGTTGCCGAAACGGTCGCGAAAAGTGTCTCCTACACCAAGTGGAAGGACCCAGACCTCCGACGCCAGGGCCGTCTGTCCCAGCTCGATCCTGGGTAAAAGGCGGAGCTGGTTGTCGTTCTGGAATACGACATCTGAGTACTGGTAGCGAGCCACGTACACGTAAGAGACAGGCACGGACTCCGCCGAGTGTCGTTCCTCAGTCGCCGGGCAGCCTAGCGGTCTCACGTGCGCGCCACCGAGGTCCCTCAGAGGGGATTTCGCCAGAGGAGTCCCGGGAAGCGGCTGAAGTCAGTGTCGTTCGAGTGGACCTCGGCTTGGTATTCCATCGCGATGGCGGCGATGTGGGCGTCTGCGACCAGATTGCCTCCGACGCCGGCGGCGACGAGATTCCTCCTCAGATGGGCCATGTGGTCTGGGCCGGGGTCGAGTGGCGTGACATGTGGGTATAGGAACCACTCATGCACGTAGTCCACAGCTTCCGGTGGGGACGCAGGCCGAGCAAGGACGTGGGGGCTGGTTATGAGCCTCAGAAAACCTGTCGATACTATCCACGGAATCCCGACCCGGTTGGTGCCGTTGATCAAGTCTTCCCACCAGCGACTAGAGGGTCCGTGATGGGGCGCCCCTCTATCGTAGGCGTACAGGAGCAGATTGACGTCAGGGACGATCACCCCGCGCTCGGCTTAGTGAAGGCTTCAGTTGCGAGTTGTTCGCTAAGTTGATTCAGCTTCAGCGGATCGACACCCGGTAGGAATCCGCTGTGGATTGGCTTGACCTTGAATCGAGGGACGGGCTCGTGGCTCTCCGCGGGCGAAAGGCCACGGCGCAGCGCCTCGTTGACTACCTGCTTGAAGGGCCGGTCCAGGAGGCGCGCTCGCTCTTTGAGCGCCCGCGCCAGATCGTCATCTATTGTTAGTGTGGTTCTCATTGAGACATCATGATGCTTTTCTATGCTGATGTCAAGATGTCTCGCATGATTGGCCGTCACCACATGGGTTCCAGGTTACTGGTTCGTCAGCTTCACCCTCGGGTCGACTATCGCGAGCAGGATGTCGGAGATGAGCGTGCCCACGACGGTCAGTATGCCCAGCAAGAGGACGATGAAGCCCGCCAGGTAGATGTCCTCGTCCCAGATTGCCGTCAACAGGACCGGGCCTATGGTGGGCAGGCTGAGCACCACCGAGACGATCACGCTGCCGCTGACCAAGGATGGCAGCAGGTAGCCGACCGTGCTGACGAGCGGGTTGATGGCTACTCGCGTTGGGTACTTGAGAATCAACCTCCAGGAGGCAACACCTTTGGCCCTCGCCGTGACCACGTAGGGTTTGCTGAGCTCGTCGAGGAGGTTATTGCGCATTACGCGGATGAGGCCCGCGGTCCCGGACGTCCCCAGGACGATGGCCGGTATCCAGAGATGGTTGATCAGGTCCAGGATCCTTGCGACGCTCCATGGGGCGTTTACGTAGTCGGCCGAGAATAACCCCCCCACGCTCATGTCAAAGTATGCGTAGAAGATGTACATCAGCACCAAGCCCAGCAGAAAGTCTGGCACGGCCAGCCCGCTGAATCCGACGAAGGTGAAGAGGTAGTCTCCAATGGAGTGCTGCCTTACGGCCGAGTATATGCCCACCGGTATTGCCAGGGTCCATGTCACGATGATGGTGAACCCCGTCAGGGCAATGGTCGTCCATATTCTTTCGCCGACGATTTTCTTCACGGGCTCCTGGTAGGCGAGTCCTCCCCCGGGCGCGCCGAACGCCAGGCCCAGGTCGCCGTGGCGTATCATCCGCCACATCCAGTGGCCGTACCTGTACCAGATGGGCTTGTCGAGGTTGAGATACTCCCTGAACTTCTTCAGGAGCTCCTGCGCCATCGACTCCGACTCGCCCACGACGTGTACGGTGCGGGCGTAGCGCTTCGTGGCTAGGTCGCCCTCGGGCAGCTCGATGATGACGAAGGCCAATATGGAGATCATCCAGATGGTGAACGCCGACAGAATCACTCTGCGTGCTATGTAGGCAATCACTATGTCACCTCCGCAGGCCTTCCGAGGGTTCGGTACGTTCGAATAGCGGGGCCAGTCCAGCTTTGTGTCCGGTATTATACGGATTCAGACTAAACGTTCAACCCGCATGGACCGGTTCTAGTCATGAAGTCCCGCATCGCCTGCACGGCGGTCCTATGGATGTTCGTCGTAGCCTGCGCTGGAGAAGGCGTACCCCCCACGACTTCGGCTCCGCCCCCAACCGCGGAGGTGATGGAAACGCCGGGGCGTGCTCTCTTTGTGGACGTCACCGAGGCTGCCGGTGTCGCTTTCCGTCACCATGAGGACCTGACGGAGATGCAGCCGGTCGGCGGCGGCGTCCTGGCGTTCGACTACAACGGAGACGGGCTGCATGACGCGTACCTAACCGACTCGCTGGGACCGAATGCACTCTTTCGGAACAACGGCGATGGCACCTTCACCGACGTAGCCGAGTTGGCCGGGGTGGCCGACCCGGAGGGCCACTCGAACGGTGGATGTGCCGCCGACTATGATAACGACGGCGACCAGGACCTCTACGTGACCAACCACGGCCCCAGCAGGCTGTTCAGGAACGAAGGCGACGGGACGTTCTCGGACGCCTCGGAGTCGGCAGGAGTGGTCGATCCGGACCCTTCGCTCAAGTCGACCGGCTGCGCCTGGGGGGACTACGATCGGGACGGTTTCCTGGACCTCGTGGTGGTGCGCCACTTCCGCGAGCTGACGTCCCAGACGCTGGTGGAGGGCACGTTTCACGAAGAGGTACGCAGTCTCGTCCTACTCCACAATGCGGGCGATGGATCGTTCACCGATGTCACCGACTTGCTAGGGCACACGCTCCCGCCTTCCCGCAGCAGGTACGGTGAGCCGCTGGGGAATATCTGGGGGGCAGGGTTTCAGCCCGGCTGGCTGGACTACGACGGCGACGGCGACGCGGACTTGTACGTAGCCAACGACTGGGGGACGTTCACGAATCCGAACGTCCTGTGGCGGAACGACGGCCAGGCAGACGATGGGAGCTGGCTATTCGTAGATGTTTCCGAGGAGTCGGGTGCCGACGTAGCTATAGAGGCGATGAGCGTCACCGTGGGCGACTACAATCTGGACGGACGGCTCGACGTGTTCGTGACAAACGTGGGCGCGAGCGTACTGCTTAGGGGTGATGGTGCGAGGTTCGCGAACGTCTCCGCGGAGGCCGGGACTGAGATCGCGATGATCGGTGTAGAGAAGCGAGTGACCTGGGGTTCAGCCTTCCTCGACTACGACAACGACGGGCTCGAGGATCTTTACATAGTCAGCGGCTTCCTGAAGCCGACCATCAACCCCCAGGATGCGCCTTCCTACATGAAGCGGCAGCACAACAAGCTGCTGCGCAACAGGGGAGACGCGACTTTCGAGGATGTCTCCGCCAACAGCGGCGCCGACGATGACGGTGTAGGGCGAGGGCTCGCCTACCTGGATATCGACGAGGACGGGTGCCTCGACCTGCTCGTCGGCAACCTTGGCGGCCACGCCAGGCTCTTGAGGAACAGGTGCCACAGTGGGAACAATTGGCTCATGGTGAGTCTGGTTGGCACCCACAGCAACAGGGATGGAATCGGGGCAAGGATCACCCTGGAAGTGGACGGACGGACCCAGATACGGGAAGTATCGGGGGGAGGCAGCTTCATGAGCCAGCACATGAGGACCGCACACTTCGGCCTAGGCCCAGCCTCGAAAGTCGACCGTTTGACCGTCAGGTGGCCCAGCGGTATAGTTCAGGCGTTGGTAGATGTGCCGGTTCGCAGGCACATCACGGTCACCGAGACGTCCGACTAGGGCGAGCAACGGGAGGCCATCATGAGCGCTTATATCGCTAAGCGGCTGATCCTTTCCTTCTTCACCATCGTGATGATCTCCATGCTCGCATTCGCCATCATCGAGCTGCCTGAGGGGGACCTCGCGTCAAAGCGGTACCAGCGGACCATACACAATGTCGGCTCGGATGAGTCGTATGCCCAAGAGCTCTTGCAGGAGCTTCGCGAGTACCTCGGGCTGGACCGGCCAATCTACGTCAGGTATGGGATGTGGGTCTGGCGGATGGTTCGGTACGGCGACCTGGGCCGCGCGTTCGGCTCCCAGAGCGCCGGGCTCGCCTATCAGCAGAGGGTCAAGGAGATCCTGGGAGACCGGCTCTGGACGACGGTCGCGCTGACCGGGTTCACCATCGTCGTGACCTGGACCTTCGCCATACCCGTAGGGATATACTCGGCCGTTCGCCAGCACTCGGTAGGGGACTACCTGTTTACGCTACTGGGCTTCAGCGGCCTGGCCGTACCGGACTTCCTGCTGGGTCTCGTCCTGATGTACATCTTCTTTGCCTACCTGGAAATGAACGTGGGAGGGCTCTTCTCAGCCGACTACCAGAACGCGCCCTGGAGCCTCGCTAAGCTGGTAGACCTGATCAACCATCTTTGGATCCCTGCGATAGTCCTGGGCACCTCGGGGACCGCCGGTCTCATACGCGTAATGCGGAACAACCTGCTGGACGAGCTCGGCAAACCCTACGTAGTCACGGCCAGGGCCAAGGGAGTACGACCCTTGCGGCTGATCATCAAGTACCCGGTGCGCGTGGCGATCAATCCGCTCATCAGCACCGTGGGCTATCTCTTGCCCTCGCTGGTCAGCGGCAGCGTCATAGTGTCCGTGGTGCTCAGCCTGCCGACTATCGGCCCTGTACTCCTGACCGCGATTCAGGACGAGGACATCTACCTGGCGGCCTTCGTGATCCTGATGCTCGGTACGCTCACCGTAGTCGGCACCCTGATCTCGGACATCCTTCTCGCCATAGTGGACCCGCGAATCAAGTACACGGGGGCATAGCCCTCAGCTGGACGGACAAGCCCAAGGCCTTCAATGGCCTTTGGGGCTTGTCGTCAGAAGAGCCCGCCCCTCTAGGATCTACGCCCCCGCGAAACCGAAGGAGTAGAGCCTGGTCGACGTGAGGTAAAACTTGAGCCGTAGGGTCTGTCCCTTGAGGTGATCGAATGAGACGTGATTCTCCCACGTGATCCGCTGGCGCACTGAGTCGCTGTCGAAGGGGGCGCAGTCGATGTGGCGCATCCCGTCGACCTGCATACCGTCTGCGCCAAGCACCGCGACCTCCAGTACGCCTCCCCGGGCGTACGCGTTGACTTCGAGCTCGCCGCCCTGGCATACGAACGGCTGAGTGATCATCCAGCCTGTCTCCGAGCCGGCGTCCAGCGAGACGAACCCGTCGAGGCGCAGCTTGCTCAGGAATCCACGCCCATTCCTGTGCCTGCTGCCGTGGTCGCCGTCGGACCCGGAGCCGTAGAACCAGAGCTCGTCGCCGACCCGCACCGGCTCCTTGGCGCAGGCGACCATGCCCTGGTCGAGGCTGCCGCGCGGCCCAATTGGGATGAATGGCTGGCGGTCACCCGCTCGCGACCACTGGACGCCGTCATGGCTGACCGCGAGCTGGACGTCCATCGTACCGCCCATCCTGCCGTGGGGCTCCTCGGGGTAGGTGTAGTACCCCCACGGCAGCCCGAGGTACAGGCCCTCGTATTTGAACACCGGCATGTTGTAGAACTCCAGGTCAGGCTCGTCATGGTCGGGTTGCAGGACGATCTCCGGCTCGCTCCAGCTGGTGAAATCGTCGCTGACCGAGCGTCCTACCAGCCGCCTGTTGATGCCCTTGTCGGCGTCGCGCCCCGGCCTGACGTACGCCACGTACTTGCCAACGTTGTCGTCCCAGCCGAGTAGCGAGTGGGTGTCGCCGGTACCTGTCAGGACCGGGTTGCCATCGAACTCTGTCCAGCGAATGCCGTCAGACGAGAAGGCCACGGATACCGACGCGGGCCTCTTCGGCTGTGGTCTCGGTATTGAGAAGTCCCAGTACAGCATCTTGTAGCGCCGCTCCGGGTCTGGGTCCCTGGGGTCGTGGATCACGTTGGGGACGCACGCCTCCTCCATGATCCGGTTGTTTGCCGAGCTCCCGGCTACCTCTATCAACCCCAGGTCAGGCTTGTGCCAGAAGATGCCGTCCATCGAGGTTGCGTAGCAGGCCGGGTAGCGGTCTTCGTACCAGCCCTGGTACCAGGCGCGGAATGAGCCGTCGTCGTCGCGCAAGACGGTGCCCACGAATCCGGCGTCCCTCTCCCATGGCAATGACGGCCTGAGTATCGGGTTGCCGGCGTATTTGACCGGCTGATTCAAGGTCTTGGCGATGCAGCACGTCTCGGAGATAGCGCTGTCGTCGATGAAGAGCTGCCTGTTCTGGTATGGGTCGATGTGAGTCATGCTAGGCGTAGCCTTTCTTATCGGGGTCCTCGCGGAGTACCTGCCCATAGACCTGTTGCCCTTGGTCAATGGCTGGACGCATCCTGGCGAAGTCCTCGGCCGTCAACTCTGGGTTATCCGGGTCCCTGGCGGCTCCCACACGGATGGCTGTGTCCTCGCCGTACTTCTCCTCTACCTCGTCGAACGTTAGATCACTTGCTGCGATCTCGCTGATTTGGCTATGCGTGAGGTCAACCGTCGCCGGGGCCGGACTGACATGGTCCTGCTTAAGCCTGGGCATAGTTTCTCTCCTCTTGCCTGCTCGCTCTGCGGAGACTGATGACTCTCCGTCTGTCACCCCGCTCTGTCCATATTACCGTATGGAGGCGGGCGCCAATGTAGCCCGTGGAGACGTAGCGGAGCTACCCGTGCCGCAGGATTGGCTGTTCGACGGCTGTACCCCACTCGAACTCCATGGCCGCCTTGAGGTCAACTTGGTGCTTCTCCAGGTTAGCCCGGCGTTTCGTCTCATCCCACTCGTACTCCACACAGGCATCATACACTCTTCAGGTAGATGTATCGGGTCTCAGGCTATATGATCCCTGCGGAGGTGACGCTTTATGGCAAAAGGGAATCTGCCGTTGGATGTCGGGAATCGGAAGCAGCTGTTTATAGACGAGCGGTTTATCGAGCGGAGTGAGGACGTCGAGCTGACGATGAACCCGGCGTATATGAGCGAGGAGCCGGTCCTGGTCCAGGACAGGCCTTGGGAGGAGCGCATAGGCGGGTACAACACGGTTATCAGGGAGGGGGACCGGTTTCGCATGTGGTATGACTTCACTCCGCCGGACGGCGATCCCTCCGGCATTACTCGCGGGGTTGCCTATGCGGAGTCGACCGATGGCATTCACTGGGAGAAGCCCGAGATCGGGCACGTCGAAATCTGCGGGAGCCTGGCGAACAACGTGGTGATACCGAGGCTTCCGGACGCTCCACGGGGCGAGACCGAGGGCGGCACAGTGATGCTGGACACGAACCCGGACTGCCCTGAAGAGGAGCGGTACAAGTTCTGGACGAAGGTGCGCGACATCCCGCCGGAAGACCAGGCACGGGGCATGAAGGAACCTTTCTGGCAGATGTATTCGAGCGACGGCATCTACTGGAACGCCTACCCCGACCAGATCGATGTGCCGCAGTGCGACACGCAGAATGTGCCGTTCTGGGACGACCGGCTTGGCAAGTACGTGGGCTACGGGCGAACACGCAGACCGTACATGGGCTTTCGCGTGCGGGGCATAGGAAGGATCGAGTCCACGGACTTCCACGACTGGTCGGAAATGGAGGAGGTGTACCGTGCCGAGGCTTCCGAGTGGCGGTTCAGCCCGCCGGCGGAGTGCGCCGAGCGACTGGGCGGGTACGTGGACGTCTACACGAACGCGGCCTGCAAGTACCCGGAGGCCGAAGACGTATACCTGATGCTGCCCAGCTTCCTCTACCACTGGGAGTGCGTCGAGGTCGTCCAGGCAGAGGGTGACGAGGCGGGCGACATGCACGTCAACTTCCCCGACACCTCGGACGTTCGGCTGCTCACCAGCCGCGATGGGGTGTCCTGGGCGCAGGCCCCCGGCCGGCGGCCGTTCCTGCGGGTGGGCCTGAAGGGCGGGGCCAGGTCGCGCCAGCTATACACGGCCCCCGGTTTCGTGAGGGTGGGGGACGCGCTCTGGAACTACTGCTCGGGCTCGAACCGGAACCACTCGCACCAGTTCGACGAGGAATCCGAGGAGATCAAGTACGGCATCTACGTGAACGAGTCGCGGCTGGACGGCTTCATCTCGGCCGACACGCCATACGAGGGCGGGTGGCTGGTTACGCCGCCAATAGTGTTCGAGGGGACTAGGCTGGAGCTCAACGTGGACACCAGCGCGGGGGGCACGGCGTCCGTCGAGATCCAGACGCCTGAGGGTTCGCCGATCGATGGTTTCTCGCGTGAGGACTGCGACACGATCAACGGCAACTCTACGAGGATGCCGGTGACGTACCGCGGCGACGCCGACGTGAGCGGGCTGGCGGGCAGGCCCGTACGGCTTCGGATCGAGACTTACGACGCGAAGCTGTACGCCTTCCAGTTCAAGTAGTCGGCTGGTTGGTCCGGGGGACAGAGCGCCGGCCCAACCGGTGTTCATGGACGCAACCGGGGTGGATACCGGCTTCCGCCGGTATGACGGCGTTGGAAGGCTCGTCGCGAGGGTCAACCGCCTGGGATGTAGAGGCTGCGGTCCTCGACCGGCAGGGTTACTCGCGCGCCGCCCTGCAGGTGGGAGTGAGCGATGCCGAACTGGGTTTCGACTGCCTGCATCGTGACGTCGATGTTGCCGGTGGTGCGTTCGCCGGTCTCGAGCTCGTTGATGATGTTGCGTATGGTCGCGACGGTCGGGCTGTCGCCGGTGGGGATGATCTCCGTCTCCTCGACGGACGAGGCCCCCTTGCCCGCACGTCTTATCTTGAAGAACGAGCCGTTCTCCCAGGAGTAGGCCTTGCCCTCCGTGCCGTACACCTCGATGTCCAGGCTGCCGATGGGCAGGTAAGTGGCCTCGACGCCTCCGTCGTATCCAACGCGGAAGTGGCCGACCATGGGATCCGCGATCTCCTCGCCCGGCGGCGGCACGAAGCTGTGGCTGGCCTCGTCGTAGTCCGGGTATGACCGCGGGCGGGCGGCGGACTGGCCGCTCTCAAGCAGGTCGCCCTTCTGGACCAGAGTGCCCTCGACCCACAGCGGCGCCGGGTCTCCGATCTGCATTTGGACTAGGTCGATCGTGTGCGGGTGGTGCTTGATGATGTCGGTATACGTCGGCATGACGACGAACCGGGGTTCGCCGATAGCGCCGTCCGCGATGGCCGCGGCCATGCGCACGAACCCGTCGTGGTGGCGCCGCATAGAGCCCCAGTTGAAGGCGACGCCGTTGGACTTGACGGCGTCGCGGATGTTATCTGCCTCCTCTAGCGAGGCGCAGAGGCCCTTCTCGGCGTAGATGCCCTTCACGCCGTTCTCTGCGGCGAAGATGATCGGTGCGGCGCGGTGGACCGAGGCCGTGGTCACGCTGACGATGTCGGGCTGCTCCCTCTCGATCATCTCGCGGTAGTCGAGGTAGGTGTTGCTTACCCCGAAGCGCTTGCTGAACCGCTGGAGCCGCTCCTCGCCCCTGTTGGCGACGGCCACCACCTCGGTCTCGTCGATGGATGCGTAGGAGCTGAAGTGACCGTATGGGCTGGAGTATGCGTTGCTGGGGATCTCGTCTTCGATCAGGCCGCCCATTCGACCTGTCCCGATGATCGCTACCTTGTAATTGGCTGCCATGTGCTAGGCTCCTCATGAGCTGGATTGGGCAGCACTCTAGCAGACGGTCAGGCCGCCGCGCAAACGGGACGATCCCACAGATGTACCATGCGACCACGTAGCATCTTGTAGCTGTAGAGGCCTTGTGATAACGTGCTCAACGAGCAAGCGCAACTAGTTGAGTGGATGGCTCCGACAAAGCCTGAAACTCCCTGGTTTCCGGGTACTGAACAGCTGCGGGTCAGCCCTCTATAGTGAGCCTGTGGTCCACTAGCCGTCGAAGTCCTCCAGGATCGAGCCCGAATGAGACTGCAGAGAGCCATACGGTTCACAGCGCTCCTATTGGCAGGAGCGTCGGTTGCCCTAGTCGGCTTCATAGTGCTCCTAATGCTACTCCCCCAGGCTGCCCAAGTCCTCTTTGATCGCCAACAGCAGCGAATCCGCGATCATCAGACCGAGCAGGGACAATTCGAGGCCCAGCCGGTCAACCTCTATGGCTGGTCCACACAGTCCAGCATAGCCACCATTCTCGACGTCGAGTTCGTCGACGAGCGGACTGGCTGGGCGGTAGGCACCGGCGGAGAAATACTGTCGACTTCGGACGGGGGCGCTGAGTGGACGACGCAGGAGAGCGGAACGACCCTGTCCCTCCACTCGGTCAGCTTCATCGACAGTAGAACCGGGTGGATCGCCGGAGACCGGGGACTCGTGCTTGGTACGACCGACGGCGGCACGGTATGGACGCCGCTCACCACCGGCACCTCCGTGCCGCTGCGCGGTGTCGATTTCGTGGATGCTTCAACAGGGTGGGTGGTCGACTCTATCGGGCGAGTCCTGTCCACGTCGAACGGCGGGGCAACCTGGACGGACACACAGGTCGCTTCCGCCTCGTTCGAGGGCCTGGACTTCATCGACAGGCTCCGAGGCTGGGCTGTGGGAAGCTCCGGTACCGTGGCCAGGACGACGGATGGCGGAGCAAGCTGGGATGTGGAGACGTTCGGGCGAGAGCTGCTGTTCGACACCAGCTTCACCGACGCGGAAACCGGTTGGGCGGTAGGAAGTGGGGGGACCATCCTGGGCACGGTGGACGGCGGGGGAACGTGGGTCCGTCAGTACGCAAGCACCGACACCTACATGCTGGACGTGGACTTCGTAGACGGCTCGACAGGCTGGGCGGTTGGACGTGACGGCGCTGTCCTGGGCACCACCGATGGCGGGCGGACTTGGGCGGCCCAGTCGAGCGGCGTTGACGTCGCCCTCCTGTCCGTTGACGCCATTTCTGCTAAGAACGCAGTAGCTGTAGGCATCGCTGGCTTAATCATGGCTACGCATGACGGCGGCTCGACATGGCAGGTCGTGAGGGTGCCAGAGGCGCTGTTAGACCTGGACTTTACAGACTTCTCCAACGGCTGGGCCGTGGGCACGCTCGGGCTGGTTCTTCGCACCCAGGATGGGGGAAGAACGTACGAAGAGCTTCCCGCCTCAACTGACAGGCGCCTGCACGGCGTTGAGTTCCTCGACTCCGCTAACGGTTGGGTCGTGGGCGAGGCCGGGACTATCATGCGCACGGTGGACGGGGGACAGAGCTGGCTGCCACAGGCTAGCGGCGTCGCGGAGACACTGAGGGGAGTCCAGTTCATCGACTCGAGCTCGGGCTGGGCTGTGGGCGACTCGGGCATCGTACTGGCGACCTCCGACGGAGGGGTCGTCTGGCGGGCCGTAAGGGTAGGGAACGACACCCTCTTCGACGTCGAGTTCCTGGACGCCACCACAGGGTGGGCAGTGGGCGAGAACGGTGCACTATTCACGACGACCGACGGCGGAGTCACCTGGATGGCGGCGCCGAGCGGGATTCAGCAACACCTCTACGACCTCGACGCCTTAGATCAAGACAAGATATGGGCGGTCGGAGCGAACGGCACGGTGCTGCACTCGCCCAACGGCGGGCAGGCGTGGGCCGAGCAGAGAAGTGGCACGGGGGAGGACCTGCTCAGCGTGGGCTTCGCAAGCGCCAAGAGAGGCTGGGCGGTCGGCAGACGTGGGACGATCATCAGGACTGAGGGTGGCGGAGGGTCATGGAGCCTCGAGGAGGTTGGGACCCGTCACGACCTCCACAAGGTCCACGTTGTGGACGGGACCACCGCCTTCGCAGTGGGGGACCTGGGCCTGCTCCTGGGGTACACCGGAAGCCCCGATGTCTTCCTCGGCGTGAACCCCTGGGTGATCGGGCTGGTCCTTCTTACTGCATTAGCGTCTGTATATCTCTGGAGGCGCTACGTTGCCGGGCCCTTCGAGAGAGGGCTGAGGCAGCAACCGCGAACGGCTGACCGACCGCTGCAGACCGCGACGAGGGGGCCAGACAGGCAGCCGTCTTTCGCACTCGCGGCTGGCGAAGACAACCAACCTCGAACCAACGGGGGATGGGGCGGTTGGTCTTATGCTGCCGTCGACGCGCTCAGGGGTCGCGCCCGAACGGGGCTACGGCCAGCCATACGATTCGTAGCGCTTCTACTGGTAGGCGCCTTGGCTACGCTGGTGGGCTTCATAGTACTCCTTATGATGGCCCCCCCGCTGTTCCAATGGCGGTACGACCAGGTCCTCCAGAAACAGCAACACTTTCGTGAAACTCAGCAGGCCTACTACTCGGCCCAGCCACACAACCTTTATGGCTGGACCACACAGTCGAGCCTGGTCACCATTCTCGATGTCGAGTTCATCGACGAGCGGACCGGCTGGGCGGTAGGCTCCGGCGGCAAGATCCTATCGACTTCGGACGGGGGCGCTACCTGGTCTCCGCAGGAGAGTGGAACGACACTGTCGCTCCACTCGGTCAGCTTCATCGACGGCATGACAGGGTGGATCGCTGGTGACGGGGGACTCGCGCTCGGCACGACCGATGGCGGCGCGGGGTGGAAGCCCCTCGACACGAGCACCGGCGCTCCGTTGCGCGGTGTCGATTTCATTGATGAGAATACGGGATGGATGGTCGACTCGATGGGGCGGGTGCTGTCCACGTCGAACGGCGGGGCTACCTGGATTGCCACCCAAGCCGCTTCCGCCTCGCTAGAGAGCCTGGACTTCATAGACGGGCTCCGTGGCTGGGCCGTAGGAGGCGCCGGCACGATAGCCAGCACCACAGACGGGGGCGCCAACTGGACTGCCGAGTCGCTCGGGCGTGAACTGCTATTCGACGCCAGCTTCGCCGACGCGGACACAGGCTGGGCGGTAGGAAGCGGGGGGACCATCCTGAGCACCGCCGACGGCGGGAGAACGTGGGTGCGGCAGCAGACAAGCACCGACACCTACATCCTCGGCGTAGACTTCGTCGACGGCTCGACGGGCTGGGCCGTAGGACGCGACGGCGCTGTCCTGGCCACCACCGACGGAGGGCGGACCTGGACAGCCCAGTCCAGCGACGTGAGCACTACCTTCGCGGCCGTCGACGCAATCACCACCAAGAGCGCGGTCGCGGTCGGCATTTCCGGTCTCATCATAGCGACGCGCGACGGAGGCGCCACGTGGCAGGTCATGAGAGGGGTCGAGTCCCTCCTCGATCTGGACTTCATAGATTCCTCCAACGGCTGGGCAGTGGGCACGTTCGGCCTAGTGCTCCACACGCAGGACGGCGGTAAGACATACGAGGAGCTTCCCGCTCCAACCGACAGGCACCTGCACGGGGTCAAGTTCATCGACGCGGCTGAAGGCTGGGGCGTAGGGGAGAACGGCACGATATTGCGCACCGTGGACGGAGGGAAGACCTGGCTGTCACAGGCCAGCGGCGTGGCGGAGACGCTGAGGGGAATCGAGTTCGTAGACTCGAGCACCGGCTGGGCGGTGGGCGACTCAGGCATTGTCCTGGCGACCACGGACGGAGGCACCACCTGGAGCACCCGGAGGGCGGGGGACGACGCCCTCTTCGGCATCGAGTTCCTGGACGCAAACACAGGGTGGGCAGTGGGCGAGAACGGGGCGCTCTTCACCACGACCAACGGTGGAGACACCTGGACGGCGTCGTCAAGCGGCACTCCCCGGCATCTGTACGACCTCGATGTCATAGATCAAGACAGGGTGTGGGCGGTCGGAGCGAACGGCACAGTACTGCACACGTCCAACGGCGGGCAGGTATGGGCGGAGCAGAGAAGCGGCACCAGCGAGGACTTGCTCAGCGTGGGATTTGCGAATGCCAAGAGAGGCTGGGCGGTCGGCAGGCGAGGGACGATCATCAGGACAGAGAAGGGCGGAGAGTCATGGAGCCTCGAGGCGGTCGGAACCCGTCACGACCTCCACAAGGTCCACGTTGTGGACGGGACCACCGCCTTCGCAGTAGGGAACCTGGGCCTGCTCCTGGGATACACCGGGCGCCCCGATGTCTTCCTGGGTGTGAACCCCTGGGCGATTGTGCTAATCCTTCTCATTACCTTCGCGTCCATCTATCTGTGGAGGCGCCACGTTGCCAGACCCTTCCAGCGAAGGACTGGTGTAGCTGCAGCGGGCAACTGGCGCACCGGCTGGGCAACGGCGGCCGGCGACAACAGAGGAACAGGGTAGGCGACCCCCTCCCCGCGGTTAACGCTCAGCACTCGTGGGGGATGCCGGTCCCCCAGTTCTCCATCAAGTCCTGGACAGTTGGGGCGCGTGTCGGGAGATTTCACGTATGCAGGCATGATGGTATGATGTAATGCGTACAGGAGACGGCATGCAATGAGGCGGACCCAGATACAACTGGACGAGGCTACTTACCACCTGGCCCGGCAGAGGGCATTCGATGAGGGCGTGTCCTTGGCGTCAGTTATCAGGGAGGCGGTCAGCCAGTATCTTGCTCCTGGGCCCGCCGGCGCCCCAACGATAGAGGACCTGGGATTCGTGGGGATAGGAAGATCGGACCAGGCCGGGTTGAGTCCCGTGTCGGAGCGTCATGACGAAGCCTTGCAAGAGGCGTCCACGCATTGATCTTCCTGGACACCTCGGCAGCCTATGCTATTGCCGATGCCGCCGACCCCAACCATCGAAACGCCTCCTCTCGGCTTCAGGCCACTCTGGAACGGCGCGAGTCGGTGCTGACCCACAATTACGTCGTACTGGAGAGCGCTGCCCTCATACAGAGCAGGCTTGGACTGCGAGCCGCATTGACGTTCCTTAAGGGCGTGCGGCTCATTCATGTACACTGGGTGACGCAGGATGAGCACTGGAGTGCGCTGGAGATGCTCGACCGGCGAAACAGACGGGACTTGAGCCTGGTTGACTGCGTCAGCTTTGTTGTGATGCGGAAGCACGGTCTCACCACGGCGCTGGCTTATGATGCGGACTTCGAGCGCGAGGGGTTCACAACCTAAAGAGAAGGAGAATGGAGTGAGAGAATGATCTACGAGATAAGGACGTACAACATCAAGCCGGCGATGGTGCCGGACTACCAAACGCGGTTTGCCGAGAAGCTGGAGGGCAGGCTGGAGTTCTCGCCGCTGGCGGCCCACCTCTATACGGAGATCGGGCCCATCAACCAGGTGGTAGCGATATGGCCCTACGACAGCATTGATGAGCGGAGGCGGATAAGGGCCGAGGCTGAGGATGCCGGCGTGTGGCCGCCGGACACCGGAGACCTGGTAGTGTCGATGGTGTCGGACCTATACACCCCCGCGCCCTTCATGCGCCCGCTGAGCCCGCAGAGCGCCGGGCCGATCTACGAGCTGCGCACCTACACCTACCCGCCCGAGGACATCCCAGAGATTCTTCGCGCCTGGGGCGACAGGATCGAGGCCAGAGAAGGACTGTCTCCGTTGATCGGCTGCTGGTACAGGGAGTCGGGAGGGACAAGCAACTTCACGCACATGTGGGCGTACAACTCGTTCGAGGAGCGCCTGCGGGTCCGCCAGGAGGCCCGCGACAGGGACATCTGGCCGCCGCCCACCACGGCCAGGCTCGTAACGCAGGACTCGAAGATACTGCTGCCGGCGTCGTTTTCCCCTCTGCAGTAGGATGCGGCGACCTTTGCCTGAGGGCTTGGGCCGGTGCTGAGGTTCGGCAGCCCAATTAAGGTAGCGCCCGGCCTTGACCAGCTCAAGGCCCTCGCGTCGCGGGTAACCATCGTCACGGCAGGCGATAGCGCGCTGGTCATAGACACAGGGGCCAAGGGCAGCACCCCCATCGTGCTGTGGGGGCTCGAAGCGCTGGGGTTCGCGCCGGAGCAGGTGGGGGTCATAGCGATCACGCATCACCATCCCGATCACACCGGAGGGCTCCCTAGGCTCTCCCATGCGACGGGGGCCAAGATCGCGGCCCACCGGCTGGACGCCGGTGTCGTAGCCGGGACCGAGCCGAGGCCCGACCCGTATCAGAACGAGTTTGTTGCGGGGGTGACTCGTCCCATCGTAAGGGCCCTGTACGGCGACGGCGTCGAGGTGGATACGCCCCTAGAGGATGGAGATGTGCTGCCGTTCGAGGAGGAAGTGCGCGTAGTCCACGTGCCTGGACATACACCCGGCAGCACCTGCTACTACATCCCTGAGAGGGGAGCTGTGGTCGTGGGCGACGCCCTGCAACGCCGCTTCGGCAAGCTTGGGCCCCCGTCCGAGCGTGTCACGGCCGACAACCGGATGGCCCGCGAGTCGCTGGAAAGGCTGCTCCCACTGGACTTCCACACGATATGCTTCAGCCACTACCCGCCGCTCACCGAGAACGCACACAGAGAGCTGGAGCTTCTGGTCGAGAGAATGTCCGCTGCCGATTTGCGTTGAGCTAACCGCCCATGGCGGCGATGCTGCGAACCACCCGCGTGATGCCCCCTGCTTGTGTCGATCGCGTGTCAGTATTGGCACGCACGGCTCTCCTCGCGATTACAGAGGCCCCCTTCTGCTATTATCCGCAACCACTGCGGTCTATTGGTCGGGAGGCCTGAATGACGAAGGACGGTTCGGTAGAGGCGACGCTTGTTGAGTTCTTGAGGGCGCGCGCAGAGCAATTTGGCGACCGGGATGCGCTGCTCTTCAGGCCCGGGTTCCGGTACCAGCGCTGGTCATACGCCGACATTTGGGAAGGCGCGGGGCGCATCGCGGCGCTGCTTCAGTCGCGCGGCCTGTCGAAAGGGGACCGCGCCCTGATCTGGGGGCCTAACTGCCCGCAGTGGGTGTTGGCGATGTTTGGCTGCCTGCGTGCCGGCGTAGTCGTCGTACCGATCGATCTGCGGAGTCCCCGCGAGTTCGTCGAGAACGTGACGTCCCGGGTGGACGCAAAGCTCTCGTTCGTATCCCGCGTGACACCCAGCTATCACGGCGAGCTAAGGGTCCCTGAGATCGACTTCGAGGAGCTGGAGGCGCTGTCTGAGGAGATGTCCGAGCCATCCCCCGTGGACATAGGGCCCGACGACCTTGCCGAGGTGATGTTCACGTCGGGGACGACGGGAGACCCGAAGGGCGTCATGCTCACGCACCGGAACATCAACGCGAACATAGAGTCGGTCGTCCAGGTCGCCCCGGGCAAGGCGTCCGACCGCATGATGTCGATCCTGCCGCTGAGTCACATGCTGGAGCAGATGGGCGGTCTGCTGGTGCCGATGAACGCAGGGGCAAACGTTGCGTACCCGACGGCGCGTCAGGCCACCGTGCTATTTCGGACCATGAAGGAGCGCCGCGTCACGATGATGGTCCTGGTCCCGCAGCTCCTGGACCTATTCATGAAGGGGATCGAGCGGGAGGTCCGAAGGCAAGGCAAGGAGGCCCTTTGGGCCAAGCTGATGAAGGTCGCGGCGCTCATGCCATTCCCGGTGCGCCGGGTCATGTTTAGCCAGGTGCACAAGAAGCTAGGGGGCAAACTCTCCTTCATATTCGCCGGGGGCGCACCCCTGGATCCCGACCTGGGGGCCAAGTGGAACCTGCTCGGCGTCGACGTGGTCCAAGGCTACGGCGCGACCGAGACTTCGCCCGTCATCACGTGCCACTACCAGTCCAGGCCGCGCTACGATTCGCCGGGGCCGCCGGTGCCCGGCGTCGAGGTGAAGATCGCCAGCGACGGCGAGGTGCTCGTGCGCGGCGAGAACGTGACGCAGGGGTACTGGAACGCGCCCGAGGCCACCGCGTCCTCATTCGAGGACGGCTGGTACAAGACGGGCGACCAGGGTGAGTTCGACGAGGAAGGCTACCTGCACCTGAAAGGGCGAAAGAAGGACATGATAGTCCTCAGCAGCGGCCTGAACGTCTACCCGGAGGACATCGAGGCGATGCTGGTCAAGCACGAGGCGGTGGAAGATGCCGCTGTCGTAGGACTTCCGCGCCAGTCCGGCCCGGAGGTGCATGCCGCGCTGCTCGTACCGGACGCCGGTCGAGCCTCCGATGCGGTTGCCTGGGCCAACGGCATGCTGGCGGAACACCAGCGGGTGCGCGGATTCACCGTCTGGCCGGACGAGGACTTCCCGCGCACCCACACCCTGAAGGTCAAGAAGGCAATGCTCACCGACATGCTGCTCAGCGAGGGCGAAGGGGAGTCCGACTCCCCGGCGCGCCAGCCCACGGCCCAGGAGGGGCCGTCGCTGGCGGGGATCATCGCCGAGGTCGCCGAGGTTCCGGTTGCCCAGGTTGCCGGCGAGAAGACGCTCGACGGCGACCTCGACATGGACTCACTGAAGCGGGTGGAGCTGCTGTCGGCTATCGAAGAGGAGCTTGGCGTTTACCTGGAAGAGTCTGCGATGGAGCAGGGCACCACGGTCGCCGCCCTGGCAAAGATGGTGGACGAGGGCTCCCGGACGCCCGAGGAGAGGAAGTTCGTACGGTGGGGGATGAGCTGGTGGTGCAGGCCGCTTCGAGGCGCGCTACAGCGCGTCGTGATATTCCCGGTGCTCAGGCTGCTGTACGGTTTCAGGGTGGTGGGAGCTTCGAGGATAGAGGACCTGGAAGGACCCGTGCTGTTTGCGGCGAACCACTGCCTGCGGCTCGACAACGGCCTGCTCATCAAGGCCATGCCGCTGCGCCATCGCAGGCGGCTTGCCATCGCCGCATGGGAGGAGTTGTGGGAGAACCCCGCATATCGCATTACCCACCCGCTCATCGGCAACGGCTTCCCGTTCTCGAAGGAGGGAGCGGTGCGCGCGAGCCTGGAGAACATGGGCCGCATACTCGACGACGGGTGGTCGGTGCTCATCTATCCCGAGGGCGAGCTGACGGTCGGCGGCCCCATGCAGCCCTTCAGAGGGGGCACGGGCCTGGTGGCCCTTGAGTCGGGCATACCCGTCGTGCCCGTCAAGCTGGAGGTCCTGAAGATCGGCTCGCCCACGGGCTTCCCGTTGTTCAGCAGGGGGAGCGTGGAGGTGCGCTTCGGCTCTCCCATCACCTTCGAGCGCGGCACGACCTACGAAGAGGCTACTGCAGTGCTCGAAGGGGCAGTCAGGGCGCTGTAGAATGACCGTTAGCCGAGCACTGAATCACGGCGCTGTCTGTTCAATGGAGGCAATTCGCAATGAATCTGCGTAACACGGTTCACGCGATCATTTCGCAAGGAGACCTCTATTTCGTTGCGGAATGCATGGAGATTCCTGTTGTCACGCAGGGCCTAACTGTAGATGAGACCCTGGCAAATCTCAAAGAGGCTATGGCTCTGCACCTGGAAGACGAAGATCTTGGTGAACTCGGGCTTGTCCCCAGCCCAACACTATCGGTCCTCACATAGTGTCGTCTCGGGCTGACTCCGGCTGGCCGTTACGGTATTGGACTCTGCTCTTGGCGAGCACCGCTCCTGCGCCGGCTAGGGTGATGACGGCCCCGACTGGGTCGTCGTGAAGCCACCAGCCTATGGGGGCGGCTGCGAGGAAGAATACGAGACCCGAGTAACCGGCGTTCTTCGTTAACTTCACGCAGACGAGGGCGACGGGCGCGGCTGCGAGCGCGCCGAATGGGATTAGCCCCACGCCCGCGCCCATCGCGACCACCATGCCGGTGCCGCCGCGGAACCCCCAGAAAACCGGCAGGAAGTGCCCGGCGAGAACTCCAGCGGTCCCGGCGACGCCGGCCCAGGCGGACAGGTCGAGCAGGAGCGCGGGCAGGGTCGCGGCCAGGCCCTTGGCGAGGTCGAGCGCCATAACGGCGGCCGCGTACTTCGGCCCCATTTCACGGAAAATGTTGGCCGCGCCGGGGTTGCCGGTGCCCGTGTCTCTAATGGGAAACCCGGCCAGGCGAGCCACGATGTCGCCGAATGACACGGAGCCCAGCAGATAGGCCGCGCAAGCCCATAGAACGTACACCAGGGGCGTGTCCATCTCTTCTCCTCGCAGCGAACGTGCGGGATTGTACCCGATTCCAGGTCGCACATCGGCAGACAGGCCGGTCGCACGATACAATGTCGCGCATGGAGTGCCCACTGCCAGGCGTACTGCGATGACGGTCGGAGCCGTTCTCTTCGACGCGGACGGTGTCCTCCAGCACCAGCATCTCACGCTGCACGCTCTGCTGAGCGACGTCCTGTCGCTGCCGCCCGAAGATGTGGAGGAGCGGTACCACGAAGTGTGGGAGGCGGAGGGTCCGATGCTGACGGGACAGGGCGATTTCGTGGAGACGATGTCGGGCCTGTTGGCTAGTTGGGGCAGGCCGGGGCACGTCGATACGTTCGTCCAGGCATCCATGGACATACGGACAGACGAGGCCGTCGCGAGCATCGTCCGTGAACTGCGCGGCGACGGAGTCTTCTGCTGCCTGGCCAGCAATCAAATGCGGTACAGGGCGCGCTACATGTCCGAGGACCTCGGCTACCGCAGGCTGTTCGATAGGGAGTTCTACTCGTGCGACATCGGGCACAAGAAGCCCGAAGCGGCGTACTTCCTGGCGATACTGGCGGACCTCGAGCTATCACCCGACCAGGTACTCTTCATCGACGACAATGAGGCCAACGTGGCCGCTGCCCTCGGCCTGGGCATGAACGCCGCACTCTTCCAGCCCGGGCCAGGGGTCGAGCCGAGGTCGCTGATGCGATCCATACTGTCGGAGCACGGCCTGGAGGTGGACGACCAGCCATGAAGGTGCGAGTCGGAGTTGTGGGCGTGGGACACCGCGGCATCCAGATCGCGAGGTCCGCGGCCGCCCTGGACGACGTGTCAGTGGCTGCCCTGGCCGACCTGGACGAGGGCCGCCTGAATGACGCCGCCAACGAGTTCGGCGTGGACAGGACATTCCCGCTGTTGAGCCAGATGCTGGAGAGCGTCGACCTCGACGCGGTGCTGGTGCTGACGCCCGACCTCGCGCATCGGGACCAGACGATCGCCGCGCTCGAAGCCGGCAAGCACGTGCTCGTCGAAAAGCCTCCAGCCTATACCGTCGAGGACACCCAAGCGATGGCGGACGCGGCGGACCGGACGGGAACGCACCTGATGGTCGCCTGGAACCGGACGTTCGGTCTCACCAGGGCGAAGGAGGTCTTCGGAGACGACGGGCCTGAAGTGGTGATGGCCGACTACGTCAGGCCCGGCCCGACTTACCTGGCCCTTGTCCGGATCCATGTCGTCAACCCGCTCTACTTTATGTGCGGCCCTCCGGCCGAGATCGCGGCCCAGGGCGAAATGCACGACGAGACCCAGGAGGGCAACCTGCTGGCGAGCATCCGCTTTGAGAGCGGGGCGCTTGGCCAGATGACGGCCAGCCACGGCACTGGGGGGCACAGCGAGAGGTTTACGGCCTACGGCGGCGGCTGGTCGGTCTTCATCGACCACACGGGCAGGGGGGATGGCCGAATAGTGAGGAATGGCGAAGTCGTCGAGGAGCTGCCGCCGGTGGACACCGTCGCCGCACAGATGCGTCACTTCATCGACTGCGTAAAGACGGACACCCGGCCGCTCAATTCAGGGCAGGACGCCGTCGAAGTCATGAGAATGACCTACGCGATCATGGATGCCGCCGGGTTCGGTGTGCCTCCGCCGCCGGGGGACACCCGCGGGTGGCTCCTGTGGTGCGGCTGCAGCGCGAAGGTCGTGTCAGGCGAGGCTTCGTGCGCGGACTGCGGTGCGGCATGGGGGGGCTGGTCCCTCACTACTGAAGAAGTGATGCGGGTCTGATGGAGGGTCGAGGATGAGCTGGGGCCGCCGAATACTCACCTTCGCACGCCGCACACTGATCGCGCTGGCCGCGGTAGTGCTTGTCCTCGCGCTCCTGGTCCTGGTGACGCCGCAGGGCAGTGCAGCCTTCCGCGCGGCGATGTTCATACCCGAGGTGCTCCCCGATCTCCCGGTCAAGCCCCAGTCCTGGTTCTCGCGAGAGCCGGTGCAGGAAGAGATCGTGTTCGAAACGGCGTCGGGGCCCGGAGTTGCCGACATCTACAGGCCCGGGGCTGGTGGGATGCACGGAGCGGTGGTCTTCTTCCAGGGAGTCGTTCCCGGCGGTCGCTACGATCCCAGGATCGTCGCCCTCGGCAAGGGGCTTGCGCGGTCGGGCATGGTCGTCATGATCCCGTGGTCGGAGACGCAGAAGACGCACCGCATCGCCGTGGACGACGTCGACGTGCTGGTGCGCGCCTTCCAGCACCTCCAGTCGCTCGACTATGTCGACCCGGACCGCGTTGGGATGGGCGGGATATGCGTGGGCGCCTCACTTGCCATGGTGGCGGCACAGGACGAGCGGATACGGGGCGACGTGAGCTTCGTTAATTCATTTGCGGGGTACTACGACGCCGAGGAGTTCGCGAAGGCCATCGGGAGCAGGAGCCGCTTCGACGTGGGCTACTCGTCGCCCTGGGAACCCGACAAGCTCACCTACGGCGTCTTCCGCGACCACCTGATAGAAGGGGTCGTGTCCGACGACGACCGCCTCTTGCTAACCCAGCTGTACGTCGAAGGCAAGACACCGGAAGGCGACCTGGAGCAGATGGCTCCGGATGCCCTGGCGGTCCGCAGGCTGCTGGATGGCGTGCCCTACGATGAGGTCGACCTCGTAGTCGCGGAACTATCTCCGGCGACCGCTGCCTTCTTCGAGGCCATCTCGCCCAGCACGGCTATCGAGAACCTGGAGGCGCGGGTGCTGATCATGCACGACACCGCCGACAGGCTCGTGCCGTCCGAGGAGTCGAGGAGGCTCGCCGCCATGCTGGACGAGGAGAACGTGTACCACACGGAGTTCTCGTTCTTCCAGCGCCAGATCCAGGTCCACGTGGGCGACGCGGGCGAGGTGGGGCTCTTAGACTACGTGCGTGAGGCCGCCAAGCTGTACATGCACATGTACAACATCATGCGCATCGTCGATTGACCAGGGCCTCTTCAGAGCCGTCACGGATTGTCCTGAAGGGCAGTCCTGAAGGTCCCTTGTCCGTCATACGGAGGAGGTTAGGATGAGTGTCACAGACCTGCCCCGCACCCAACCCCATCACCCCCGTATCGAGTACGGGGCAGGCTCTAACCCTCTCTCGCAAAGGGGAGAGGGGACCCTTTGGAGCCATCGTCGATTGACCACCCGCCGGGACTGCCTCTACACTCGGCCTCGATGACCGTCTCCCTCGGCCCATCACGGCGCATACTCGCGAGCGGGCAATACAAGTGGCTGGCGTACGGCGCCATAGCGACGGGCATCTTCCTGACAGTGATGGACCAGTCCGGGGTGAACCTCGCGATCCCCCGCATCGCCGAGCGATTCGTCCTGGACATCCCGACCGCCCAGTGGATCGTGCTGGGCTACATCCTCAGCACCAGCGCGCTCCTGCTGCCCATGGGCCGGGTCTCGGACATGCTTGGGCGGGAGCGCGTGTTCATGTCGGGGCTGATTGGGTTCATCATCCTGGGTGCCCTGGGCGGCGCTTCCCAGAGCTTCCAGGCGCTCATCGTCGCGAAGGTGCTGCAGGGAGTCGCCGCAGCGGCCATCCAGGCAAATGGGATGGCGATGATCATGGATGTCTTCCCCAGGTCGGACCGGGGGCAGGCCATCGGGATGTACATGACGATCATCGGCACGGGGTCGGTGACTGGGCCCATCATAGGGGGACTGCTGGTAAGCGCCTTCGGCTGGAGGGCGGTCTTCTTCGCAGGCGTTCCGGTCGGGCTCATGGCCTTCCTCGCGGCGGTGCTGGTCCTGCAGCGCCCAAGACCGGCCCGGGGCGCCTGGTCCTGGCGAAGCTCCTTCGACTGGACGGGAGCGGCCCTCTCCTCGGCGGCCCTGGTGTCCTTCCTGCTGGCCATGACGAGCGCCTACAGGCTCGGGTGGTCGTCGCCGCAGGTAGTCCTGGGCCTCATCTTTGCGGTCGTGACGATCGCCTCATTCGTGGTCTGGGAGGGCCGCAGCAGCCAGCCGATGCTCGACCTGGGACTGTTCCGGACGGCCCTGTTTTCCATAGGCGTCTCAGCGCGGTCGCTGTCGTTCCTGGCAAGCTCGTCCGTATTCTTCCTCATGCCTTTCTACCTCATACAAGTGCTCGACTATTCGGCCAGGGACGCCGGGCTGATGATGCTCCCGGGCTCCGTGCTTATGGCGATAATGGGACCCGTCAGCGGCAGGCTGTCGGACAGGATCGGGACCCGGTGGCTGGCTGCAGCGGGCATGGCGCTGGCCGCCTCGGCGATGCTGGTGTTCTCGAGGCTGGGGGTGGACTCGTCTGTCGTACACGTCATGATCGGGATGGCGCTGTCGGGGGCGGGCATGGGGACATTCTCGTCGACGAACACGAGCGCCATCACGACCGGCCTGGGGCGTGAGAGGTATGGCATAGTCTCCGCGCTCCTCAACGTGACCCGCACGGCGTCAAACGTGACCGGGATCGCCATCGCGACGACTATAGTGGCGTTCACGATGGCATCGATGGGATTTGAACCGAGCCTGGCGGCGGTATCGGAGAGCGGCGGGCAGGGTGTAAGGGAGGCATTCGTGGCGGGCATCCACAGGGTCTACCTGGTTGCCGCAGGGCTCACTGTTGCGGCGATGGTGCTGTCGGTGGTTCGAGGTGAGTCAAAGGGTAGGGATGGTGACTAGGCTCGGTGCCTAAGCCTACTCGCACTGGTCTAGCACTGGCCTTCGACCCTTCGACAAGCTCAGGACAGGCAGGCTCAGGCCGAACGGGTTCGGTGTCCGAGACTGGGCCTAGTGCCATCACGACGAGGCCGGCCTCGTGGCCGGGGCCGTGACAGTCGTTGTACCTGGTCAGGAGGTGCTCCTTGCAGGCGAGGATCCTGTCCGAGACGGCCTCGTGAGCGGCTGTGAACCGCCGGCCGATCTCACTCTCGAGGCTCCACTCCGGGTCCACGACGCATTCGACGCCAGCCTGACCTGCGGCTGCCAGGTACTGCCTCCTGAGTCTTTCGAGGGTCCGGTCGCTCCTGTAGACGAGGGGCGCGACCATGAATCTGTCGGAGATGTAGAGGCCCAGCTCGTTGTCGAAGACCTGCACCAGGTCGACGTCCGGTATCCAGCCCTCCATGGCGAAATAGAGGTCCTCAGGAATGTCCTGGGAGACCCTGTGGTAGTAGAAGTCCTCCGGCTCCAGGGCCATCCTGACGTGCATGGGTTGTTTGTCCTCGTAACCCAGGAGTCCCTCAGCCGCCTCGTCCCGCTTGAATACGAAGGGGATGTTCCCGTTGGTGGCGTCGACAAGAGTTGTCTCGCCGTCGATGTTGAAGAGCAAGGCAGCGTGCTGCCAGTAGCGCATATGCCGCCGGGAGAACCTGAAGTCGAAGGTGGTCAGCATCTCTCTCAGCTGCGCCTCGGGGACCGGCCCGGGCACGTCCGGTCCTGCTATGAGGTACTCGGACTCGATGCCGAAGTGATCGGTGATGAACTTCAGCGCCTGCACCTTCTCCGAACAGATGCCGCCCGCGCCATCCATGATGTTCCGCACGGTCTCGTCGCCCGTCTTGTAAACGAGCTTGCGGCCCATGAACCGGGAGTAGTTCTCGAAGTCGCTCTCCCATATCCTGCGGGCTACCGCTTTCACCAGCTTCAGCTTGCTGGCAGGCGAGTCCAGTTGCAGGACTTCCTCCGCCTCTGCGGGGCTGTACTGCGTCTCCAGGCAGCCTGACACGAAAGCGGCGTGCTCGTCGGGATAGAGGTCCCAGCGCCTGCGGTGGAAGCCGCGCCAGTTCCGGTCGTAGCCGACGCTCTCCCTGTCGATTTCGATGTCGAACAGGAGGACAGATCGCCCTTCGGACTCGAGGGTGACGCCGTGAGGGACCTCGTCCGGCTCAAGCAGCCTTTCGTCCTGACGGAGCACCAGCCCGGGGTACATTTCTCCGAGAGTGCCGTCGTCGGAGCAACGGTATACGTAGTCCTGAATAGCGTGGAGGGCATCGACTGAGTCATCCGTGATGCGCCGCTGGGCAAGCAGGGCTGCTACGTCCGCGTGCTTCACGTACCGGTCGAGCATCTGACCGATAGCCAGAGCGCTTTCGTTGGGCTCCATGCGAACGGCCATGTGCCGACCGGTCACGAGGTCGGTGACTCGGAGCAGAGTGTTCTCGACCGCCACTCCGACGGAGGCCGGAGTGGAGTCTTCGGTCGGGGGGTGATGCGCCGTCCCGGCCATCTGCTACCTGGCGGGGCCCCGCTCCATCGAGTAGGGCTGCCAGCGGCGCAGGTCGGTACTCTCCAGCACGGTGGGGTTCACGCACGCCATCGGCCACCGGCCCGAGAGCACGAGGGCGACCTCCTCGGCGACGCGCCGCCGCCTGCGGGGGTCGAACCTGGCCGATGCCGATGCGACGTGCGGGCTGATCGTGACGTTCTCCATGTGGAGCAGGGGGTTCTCAGGGTCGGGCGGCTCCTGTTCGAGCACGTCGAGGCCGGCCGCGTCGATCCACCCCTCCTCGAGGGCGCGGATCAGGGCGGCCTCGTCGACGGTGGAGCCGCGCCCGTTGTTTATGAAGAGCGAGTGCGGCTTCATCAGGCGGAAGTGCTCCTCGCCCAGCATCTTCTCGGTCTGCGGGGTGCCGGGAGCGTGCATCGAGACGATGTCAGAGCGCTGCAGGAGCTCCGTGAGCCCGACCGGCTCGACGCCGTATTCGGACATGACAAGCTCCTCGACGTAGGGGTCGTAGGCGAGTATCTGGAAGCCGAACGGTGCGGCCCTCTTCGCGACGGCGCGCGCCACGTGGCCGAATGAGATCAGCCCCAGGGTCTGGCCGATCAGCCGCGGGAACCTGTAGAGGTAGGGCCTGCCCTCCGACCACCGGCCGTCGCGCGACATCTTGTCCATCAGCGTGACTCGCCTATACGTGGCCAGCATCAGCGCCAGCGTGTGGTCGGCGACCTCCTCGATGAAGGTGTCCGGGACGTTGGTGACCGGGATGCCCCTTTTCGTGGCGGCTTCCACGTCGACACTGTCGGTGCCTACGCTCCCAACCGCGATGACCTTGCATGCCTCCAGCCCGGCTATGACCTCGCTCGTGAGGTTGCGCCCAGCGATGATGGCGTCGGCGTCCTTGGCCTGCGCTATGTACTCGTCGTTGGAATTGGCGTCCACGACGACGATCTCAGCGCCGATGGGCCGCAGGGTCTCCATCTCCAGCTCGTAAGTCGATGTCCAGGCGCTGCCGGGCAACGCGGAAGCGACAACTTTGAATTCTGCCAAGACTCTACCCCCTCGAATCGGTAATCACAGCGCGGGATAGGATATGGGAAGCCGTCTTTGTGTGTCCAGTTCGGCCAAGTAAGGTAACTGCCTAGAGTCGATGAGTCACTGGCGGCCTTGCTTTAATGCAGCACGAGAGCCCCCATCCCCGTATCGAGTACGGGGCAGGCTCTAACCTTCCCCCTCGGGGGGAAGGGACAAGCCCGATGGAGTTGGGCCGTTATTCTCCGAGTCTGTTGGGGTCCTTGCCGGGCCCCAGCTCGGATTGCGATTCCCGCTCCGGGAGTACCAGGGCGAAACCGGCCAGGGCGATACAGGCGATGACGCTGATCGCGGCCATCAAGCCGCCTGCTATGTCCGCCAGTGGAATCCCGAAGATGAGGAACGCCGTAACGAAGCCGAGTACAACGGCGATGCGCCCGTTCGAGGGTGCCGCGAACCGGAGTCGTGAGGGGGCACCCTGCAGGGATTCCCTCACCCTTGCTTCTACCCTGGCATCGATGGCGTCCTGCACGCGGACCATGAATGACTCGATTACTTCGTCCTCGAATTCCTTGCCCAGCTCCTGCCGGGCCAGCAATGCCACTTTGGCCTCATCGTCAACGTCAGACACGGGCTTCGGCACCTGTGCTCTTGCTTCGGTCGATGGCATAGGGCCCCCTCTGGAGGACGAAATACACAGTCATGTAATGCCGCTAGCATAAAAGCACATGCGTCCTTCGTCAACCCGTCAATGGCGAGGCAATTGTTCAGAGTTGATGAGGCATGGCAGTCTTGCCTTCCGCAGGGCGAGAGCCCCCATCCCCGTATCGAGTACGGGCAGGCTCTAACCTTCCCCTCGGGGGGAAGGGACATGGAGAGCTGTATCCCAAGTTGCGAGACGACTCCAATAGGAGGCGACGCACTCTAGCGGGGTAGAGCCGTGACGCTCGTCGCGGGGCTGTGATAGGCTTTCGCGCGGCGCTACTAAAACACTGGATTGCTGGCTATGACCACTACTCGCAGCCTGGAACGAGTGCCCATCGAAGACGTGCGAGCCGCGCAGGTGCGGATCGCAGACGTGACGCTTCGTGCGCCGCTCGTTCGCCTGAACCTCGACGACTCGGAATCCGGGGGCAACGAGGTGTACCTGAAGCTGGAGAACCTCCAGCCGAGCGGGGCATTCAAGCTGCGTGGCGCTGTCAACGCCATCAGGCTCGCGGACGAGGCGCAGCTTGAACGCGGCGTCTGGACGGCAAGCTCGGGCAACATGGCCCTGGCGGTCGCGTGGGCGGCGCGGTACTTCGGGCTCAAGTGCGTGTGCGTCGTGGCGGACGTCTCACCCGACGCCAAGCTCGACGCCATCCGGGACATGGGCGCGGACATCGTAAAGGTGCCTTGGCTGGAGGTGCTGGAGATATGCCGCGTCCACCGGCGTGATGGGATGGACGGGCTGTTCCTGCATCCGTTCAGCGACCCGAAGGTCATGGCCGGCAACGCGACGGTGGGCCTGGAGATTGTCGAGGACCTGCCAGATGTGGACGCGGTGCTCGTGCCGTATGGGGGCGGCGGTTTCGCGATCAGCGTCGCGTCGGCGGTCAAGGCTCTCAGGCCCGAGGCGCGCGTGTACGCTGCCGAGGTGGAGGCGGGGCCGGCCTTCGCAGCATCTCTGGCCGAGGGCAAGCCGACGGAGATCGATCATCCAACTTCATTCGTGAGCGGCATCGGCTCGCCCATCGTGTTCGAGGACGTATGGCCGCTGGCCAGGGAGATCCTGGACGGCTCGGTAGTGTCGACGCTGTCAGAGACGGCGAGCGCGGTCAGGCTCGTGGCGCAGAGGGCCAGGGTCGTGGCGGAGGGAGCTGGCGCGTCGTCTGTGGCTGGCGCGCTGTCCGGCAGGGCGGGCAGCGGGAAGATCGCGTGCGTCCTGTCGGGCGGAAACATCGACGCCGAGAAGCTCGCCGAAATCCTGCGCGGCGGCGTGCCGGGTCACTAGCCGAGCCCGTGACCGCACCAATTCGCTACGATCCCGTACTTCCGGACGACGCGGACGCCGCCCGGAGCCGCATTTCCGGCAGGGTCGTTCGCACACCGCTCGTTCCGCTCAACCTGGACTCCGCCCCGGCGGAGGTGTTCCTGAAGCTCGAGAACCTCCAGCCCGTCGGGTCTTTCAAGCTACGGGGCGTCACGAACGCGGTGCTCCAGATTCCCGGAGAGGAGTTGGAGGACGGGGTGTGGACAGTTAGCGCCGGGAACACCGCCCAGGCGCTCGCATGGACGGCGAGGGAGCTGGGAGTCCCGATGACCGCGGTGGTGCCTGAGAACGCGCCGGAGACCAAGCTGGTGAACATCGAACGCCTCGGAGGCAGCTATCTGAAGGCGCAGTTCGAGGACTTCGCGCGCGTATTCGCCACCCGCACCTACCCCGGCGCCGGCGGCCGCTTCATCCACCCGTTCAGTGACCCTGCCGTGATGGCGGGGAACGCCACCATCGGGCTGGAGATACTGGAGGACCTGCCGGACGTGGACACGGTCGTGGCCGCCTACGGTGGCGGGGGCCTGTGCTGCGGGATTGCTTCGGCCATCAAGTCCGCAAGGCCCGACGCGAAGGTGTATGCCACGGAGGCAACGACGTCAGCGCCGCTGGCGGCAGCCTTCGATGCGGGCGAGCCGACCAGGATCGACTACTCGCTCAGCTTCGTGGACGCGATAGGCTCGCCGATAGTGCAGCCGGAGATGTTCGCCCTGGCACGGACGCTGCTCGATGGGTCGCTTGTGGTCGACCTTGAGCAGACCGCGGAGGCCGTGCGCCTCCTCGCAAGCCGGAACCACGTGGTCGCTGAGGGAGGCGGCGCGGTCTCGGTCGCGGCGGCGTTGGCCGGTAAGGCGGGCGGCGGCAAGGTCGTGTGCGTGGTATCGGGCGGCAACATCGACCCCGGCAGGCTGGCGACGATCCTGGATGGAGGCGTTCCGTGACGGAGTCCGACCTCGCAATCAACGGCGGCCCGAGGGTCCGGGAGAAGGCCTGGCCGGACAGACGACGCTTCGAGCCGGACGACCAGGCCGCGGTGAACGCGCTGTTCGACGAGAGCATTTCGACGGACGTGCCATTCAAGTACGACGGGCCCTCCGAGGAGGCTTTCTGCAGAGAGTTTGCGGACTTCATGGGCGGCGGGTTCGTCGATGGTGTGAGCTCCGGCTCGACCGCGTTGTACGTAGCACTGAAGGCGCTTGGCGTGGAGCCGTTCACGGAGGTAATCGTCGGCTGCCTGACCGACCCCGGCGGGATGATGCCCATACCCCTGCTGAACTGCATCCCGATGGTGGCTGATGTTGCGCCCGGGACGCTGTCGCCCGGCCCCGAGCAGATCGAGGCACTGATAACGCCGTACACGAGCGCGATATTGGTCGCCCACATCGCCGGGTACCCGGCGGACGTGGAGGCCATCGCGGAGGTGGCCAGGAAGCACGGTCTGCCCCTAATCGAGGACTGCGCCCAGTCTCATGGGGCCCAGCTGCACTGCAGGTACGTGGGGACGTTCGGCGACGTGGCGACGGTCTCAACAATGTGGGACAAGCACATGAATACGGGCGGGCAGGGCGGTGTGGTGTTCACGCGAGACGAGGAGCTGTACAAGCGGTCACGGAGAGCGTCCGACAGGGGCAAGCCGTTCTTCCTCCCCGAGGGCTCGACCAACGAGGCCGCATCCCTGAATGTGAACCTGAATGATCTCGCGGGGGCGATTGGGCGCACCCAGGTGGCCAAGCTGCCGGGGCAGGTTACCCGCCGCCGCGAGGTCGTGCGCTCGCTGGAGGCGGGCATCATGGACCTGGGACTGGAGTCTGTCACGGTCCTGGAGACCATACCCGGGGCGTCGCCGTCGTACTGGTGGCTGCCGGTCAGGGTCAACGTGGGGAGACTGACGTGCGGGAGGGACACTTTCGTGCAGGCCCTCGCGGCCGAGGGCGTCCCGGCGAGCGAGATAGGGTGGGGACTCATGCCGCACCGGATGGAGTGGTTTGAGCAGCGGCGGGTGTTCGGGACGAGCCGGTATCCCTGGGCGTCCGCGGATTACCACGGAGACGGTGACAGGGATTTCCCGTGCCCGAATGGAGAGGCGATGATGAGGGACTACATCAGGCTGCCCGTACACGACAGCTGGGGCGAGGAAGAGATCGGGGACATGGTTACCGCGCTGTCCAAGGTGGAGCGTGCGTTCGTACGCTGAAACGCATGGCAGGGAAGTCGCAGGGATCGGCGGTGTGGGCCGATTGACCGCCGGTATTCCGGTGCTATAACCTCGCCCGCGGACCCAGCATCAGGAGTTTGAGATGACGATAACCGAGGCGAATCTGGAGCAGTTCGAGCAGGACGGCTACTTCGTGGGCGAGGGGATCCTGGACCCGGACGAGGACATCCAGCCCGTGATCGACGAGTACGACGAGCTGCTCGACCGCCTAGCCGGGCAGTGGCACACCGACGGCACCCTGAGCAGCACCTACGAGGACATGCCGTTCGGGGAGCGCCTGAGCCACATCGCTCGCGAGACCGAGGGTTCGTACACGGGCTCGATCGACATCTCGCTGCCGCAGAAGAATATCGCCCACGACACACCGATGCACTACGGCCCTGCCGTGTTCGAGCTGCTGAGGAATCCCAAGCTGCTGGACGCCGTCGAGCGGTTCATCGGCCCCGAGATTTTCTCGAACCCCGTGCAGCACGTCCGCATCAAGCCGCCCGAGAGCTTCCTTCCCGAGTCCGCCAGGATGGGATCACTGTCGGGGCGCACATTCTGGCACCAGGACCTGGGAGTGGTGACCGACGAGGCAGACGACTCGGATATCCTGACCGTCTGGCTGCCGATCACGGACGCGACCGAGGAGAATGGGTGCCTGGTTGTTGGAAAACGCAGCCACCAGAGCGGCCTGGGCCTGCACTGCTATACGGGCGATCCAAAGAAGCAGGGAATCCCTGAGGACCACCTGGTCGGCGAGCAGGTGCCCGTTCCGATGAAGAAGGGGGACGTGCTCTTCATGGACAGGCTGACCATGCACGCGTCGCTGCCCAACGTCAGCGACGAGATCAGGTGGAGCTTTGATCTGCGCTACAACCGTACCGGTGACGCGACCGGCCGCTCGTGGTTTCCAGGGTTCGTAGCGCGGAGCCGCTCGAACCCTGAGTCGGAGCTGCGGAACGCAAGCGAGTGGGCGGAGTTGTGGCGCGAGGCCCGCGCCAAGCTCGCGGAGTCGGAGAATCCGGGGTTCCAGCGCTGGGACCCCAACGATCCCCAGTGCGCGTAGGGTAGGGAAGACCGCTAGAGGTTGTACTGGGGCTCGATGTAGTCGTCGACCTTGTTGTAGATCTGGATGCGGGCGCGCTGCGTGTCGGCCACGATGATCCTGGACCGGTGCGGGTCGAATTCCAGGCCCACCGGCAGGGCGAAGCGCCACTCCGGCTCCAGTGTGTAGACCCGTCGCCGCGCCTTTATGACGTCCGCGTTGGCGTCGACCATCATCTGCTGCCACATGGCCATCCGCTGCGCATCGCCGACAAGACTCGTTACGAATGCGCCTTTGGGATCGAAGATCTGGACGCGGTTGTTGGCCCAGTCGCAGACGTAGACGTCGCCATCCGGGTCGACCGCGACGTCCGATGGGCGGTTGAGCTCGCCGCGGCCTGAGCCGTAGCTGCCGAACGACGCAAGGTAGCCGCCGTCGGGTGCGAACTTCTGGACTCGGTGGTTCTTGTGGTCGGCCACGTAGACGCTTCCGTCGGAACCTACGGTGATTCCCCACGGCGAGTCTAGCTGTCCATCTCCACTGCCGTGCTCGCCCCACCCGGTGAGGTACGTCCCGCCCGACGTGAACTTCTGGACGCGGTGGGAGGCGCCGTCGACGACGTAGAAGTTGTCTTGGGCGTCCGAGGCGATTCCCGACGGGCGGTCCAGCCCCCCTGGGCCTGTGCCCGCCTCGCCCCAGTGGCCCAGAAGGTTCCCGTCGGCGTCGTGGACGACGACCCGGTTCAGCCACTCGTCGGTGACGTACACGTTTGCACTGCTGTCGAGGGCGATGCCGGTCGGCCAGATGAACTGCCCGTCGCCCTGGCCGTACCTGCCGAACTCCTTGATGAGCTCCTCGGTGCCCCATTCGGGCCCGATGGTGTACTTGCCGACCTTGGCGGGGCTGCCCGTCCGGTCCCACGGCGCGTCGGGGATGATCTCGCTGGAGCGGGTGAGGAGGTACACGGTGTCGTCCGTCGAGACCGCCACGCCGATGACCATGGCAAGGTCGCGGCGCCCCGCGGCGTAGGAGAAGTCGTAGACCCTGGAGCCGACTACCTGGGTGAGCATCGCGCTTTGCCTTTCCTAGCTTGCGGCTACCACGTCCAGCTTCTCGAAGGTCCCGTTAACGATGGGGACCGGATCCATGCGCATCCAGTCCTCCAGTATCGTCGTGTAAAGGCCCCGGAAGTCGTAGTTGGGTACCGGGTCGCCCTGCTCCAGGTCCTCGAGCCTGATGGAGGGGTACTCGCTGTATTGCCCGCCCTTGACGGGCTCGCCTATCAGGAAGGCGGCACCCGCGGCGCCGTGGTCGGTGCCGGAGCCGTTGTCGTGGGTGCGGCGCCCGAACTCCGAGAAGAGCATCATGAGCACGTTGTCGGCGGCATCGTGCTGGCGGAGGTCGTCGAAGAAGTCGCGAATGGCCGCCGACAGCTCGTCCCACAGGGTGTCGAGCATGCCCTGCTGGTTCGAGTGGCTGTCGAAGCTGCCGTGGTCGGCATAGAAGATGCGCGTGCCCAGTCCGGCAAGGTGGATCTGGGCGATGCCCTTCAGCTTGCGCGCTATGGGAGTGTCCGCATACTCGACGGTGGAGGAGTAGCGCTCGGGAGCCTGCTTCAGTATGTCTGCGCCCTTGAGGGCGTCCAGTCCAGTCTGCCCCAGGAAGTCCATCACCGGGCCGCTGCCGATGGCGGGGGAGTATAGGCGCTTGTACCGGTCGACGATGCGCTCACGCTGCTCCCTGTCGGAGACGCCGGTCATCAGCCCATAGCTGTCCAGGTCTTCCACGCAGGCCACCGGCACTCCGGGAAGCGAGAGGGCGCGGAACATGCTGGGCCCCATGCTGACGGCAGTGACCACGTTCTCTTTGTCGGGGTCGAGCTCGCGCGTTACGCGGCCCAGCCATCCCTCGGTGCCAAGCGTGTCCGGCTCGCAGGTGTGCCAGATGTCCATCGACCGGAAGTGCGAGCGCGGCGAGTTCGCGTAGCCGATGCCGTGAATGATGGCCACCATACCCTCGTTGTAGAGGTCGCGGACCGGGGCCATCTTGGGATGGAAACCGATCTGGTCGTCCAGGGGCAGGACCCTGTCCTCGGAGATCGCCACAGTTGGGCGATAGTCATGGTAGAGAGGGTTGGAGTAGGGGACGACGGTGTTCAGGTAATCGTTGCCGCCGGTGAGCTGCACTACGACGAGCACCGGGTCCTTGTGGCCGTTATTCATGGCTGGGCCTCCTCGTTGTCTGAAGCAGGCGGTCCTGGCTGGGCCCCCGCGATTATACCGTGATCAGTCGTCCGAGAACATGCCGAACAGGTTCAGTAGAATGATGAAGATGTTCAGGGCGTTCAGGTACAAACCGATGCTGCCCATGACTGACACCTGGTTGGCCGCCAGGGTGTCGCCTGAAACTGCGGCCTGCTGGGCGAGCTCCTTCATCTGCTTCGTTTCCCAGACGGTCAGCGCCAGGAATAGGGGAAGCAGCGCCAGGTTGATTAGCAGGAACAGCATGCCTGACTGGATGAAAAGGACGTTCACCAGGCTGATGACGATGAGGCCGACCAGCCCTATCAACAAGATCGGTCCCCATCTCGACAGGTCCCGCTTCGTGGTCAGGCCGATGGCGCTCATGGCGACAAATACTCCGGCGGTCAGCATGAACGCCATGCCTATCGTCTCGGTAGTGAAGGCCATGAGGATGGGCGAGAGGAACAGGCCCTCCATGCCGGTGAAAGCGAGGTAGAGTACCGTGCCCAGTGCCGTGTTGCCCCCGGATACGACCCTCTGGGCTGCGATCAGCGTTCCAAACAGCACGCCTATGGCCAGGAGGTACCCGATGATGCCGAAGCTGAAGATGGCCACTCCTATACCGGCCCTGTCGCCTATCCAGATCGCCGCACCGGTCGTGATGATGCCGAGCGCGACAAGGCCGTACATGCGCGCCATGGCATCCGTGTAGATGGCGCTTACCCTGTCCCGGTCTGGGACCGAATATGCCTGGTATTGCATGCCCATGCTCAGTCTCCTCTCTACCCGAACCTAGCTCACGAGCTCCGCGGTCACGCTGAAGTCGACGTTGCCCTTGAGCGCGCCCGATATCGGACAGCCGTCCTTCGCAGCTTCGGCCGCAGCGGCGAAGGTATCTGCATCGATGCCTGGAACGTCGCCCTTGACCGTCAATGAGCTGGACGAGACCTTCCATCCGCCTTCTATCTGCTGGAAGGTGACTTCTGCGCTGGCCTCCAGCTTCTTCGGCGGAGTCCCGGCCCTTCCAAGCCCTGCCGAGAGGGCCATGCAGAAGCAGGAGGCGTGGGCCGATGCCAGGAGCTCTTCGGGGCTGGTGCGGCCACCCGAGTCCTCTACCCTCGACGCCCACGAGACCAGCATGTCGCTAAACGCGCTGCTCGATATCGCGCTGACGACTCCCTTGCCGGACATCAGGTCGCCGTCCCAAACCGCTTTCGCCCGTCGAACCGCGTTAGCCATGTCTCTCTCCTAGCTGCCTATTTCCGTACAATCCTACCATAGGGCGGGTGGACGGTATGCTACCATCGGATGGTGGACCGAACGCACATCCGCAACTTCTGCATCATCGCTCACATCGACCACGGCAAGTCGACACTTGCCGACCGCCTGCTGGAGATAACCGGCGCAGTAGACGTCCGGCAGATGGTCGAGCAGCACCTCGACTCGATGGAGCTGGAACGGGAGCGCGGCATCACCATCAAGGCCCAGGCCGTCCGGCTCGACTACGAAGCACGGTCGGGCGAACGCTACCAGCTAAACCTGATCGACACGCCCGGCCACGTCGACTTCTCCTACGAGGTCTCCCGCAGCCTGGCGGCGTGCGAGGGGGCTCTGCTGGTCGTGGATGCCACCCAGGGCATCCAGGCCCAGACGTTGGCTAACGTCTACCTGGCCATCGAGCACGACCTGGAGGTCATCCCGGTCATAAACAAGATCGACCTGGACGTGGCCGAGCCTGAGCGGGTTGCGGAAGAGGTGAAGCAGGCGTTCGGGTTCAGGGACGACGAGATTCTCATGGCGTCGGCCAAGGACGGCAAGGGCGTCGACGGGATACTTGAGGCGGTGGTCGAGCGGGTACCGCCTCCCGGCGGTGACGACGCCGAGCCGCTGCGGGCGCTGATCTTCGATTCCAAGTACGACCCCTACAAGGGCGTGGTCGCATACGTCCGTGTCTTCGACGGTACTGCCCCTGCCGGATCGCGAATCAAGATCATGTCGAGCGGAGCGCGAAGCGACACGCTGGAGGTTGGCTGCTTCAAGCCTAATCCGACTAGAGTGGACGGGCTCAGAGCGGGAGAGGTCGGCTACATCGCCACGGGTCTGAAGACGGTGGGCGATGCGCCGGTTGGGGATACGCTCACCCTGGCGGAGGGCGGGGCCGACTCGACTCTCGACACATACGTACCTCTCAAGCCGATGGTCTTCGCCGGGCTCTACCCGGCCGACGGAGAAGACTACCTGGAGTTGCGCGACGCCCTCGAGAAGCTGCGACTGAACGACGCGGCATTGTCCTTCGATCCCGAAAGCTCGCTGGCCCTCGGTTCAGGCTTCCGATGCGGGTTCCTGGGGCTGCTCCACATGGAAGTCGTACAGGAGAGGTTGGAGCGCGAGTACGAGATAAACCTCCTGGCGACGTCTCCCAGCGTGGCGTACCAGGTACTGACTACGGATGGCGAGGTACATGAAGTCGACAACCCGGCGAAGCTCCCGCCCGCCGACAGGATCGACGAGGTCCAGGAGCCGTGGGTGGACCTGACCGTGCTCACTCCGGCGAATTTCATTGGAACGATGATCGAGCTCGTGACGGACCGCCGGGGCGAGCTGAAGAAGACTGAGTACGTTCAGTATGGCGCCTCGGTGGACGACGGGGCAGGGAACGGACGCAAGCCAGGCGTATCCCAGACGCGGGTCATGCTGGAGTTCGCGATGCCGCTGTCCGAGATGCTCGTGGACTTCTACGACCAGCTGAAGTCCAGGACCCAAGGATACGCTTCGATGGACTATTCGCTGGGCAACTACCGGACCGAGAACCTCGTCAGACTGGACATACTGGTCAACGGCGAGCCGGTCGACGCCCTTTCGGTGATCGTGCACCGGAACATGGTGCACCCCAGGGGCAAGGAGCTGGTCACGCGGCTGAAGGACCTCATACCCAGGCAGTTGTTCGAGGTGCCAATACAGGCGGCGGTGGGGAGCAAGGTGTTCGCGCGAGAGACGGTGCGGGCGCTCCGCAAGAACGTGCTTGCCAAGTGCTACGGCGGCGACGTCACGCGCAAGCGCAAGCTGCTGGAGCGCCAGGCCGAGGGCAAGAGGCGCATGAAGCGCGTGGGGCGTGTCGAGATACCGCAGGAAGCCTTCCTAAGCATCCTGAAGGTCGACCACTGACGACGGGGGCGGAAGTGTGAAAAGCGCCGCGACAACTGTATCCGAGTACCTCGATGAGCTGACACCGGAGCGTCGTGAGGCCGTCTCCGCCGTCAGGGATGTGATCCTCGCCAATCTGCCGGACGGCTACGAGGAGATGATGGACTTCGGCATGATCGCCTACTCGGTGCCGCTGGAGAGGTACCCGGACACCTACAACGGCCACCCCCTTAGCTACGCCGCCATAGCGTCCGAGAAGAGCTACGTGTCCGTCCATCTGATGAACATCTACGGCGACGCCGAGACCCAGCAGTGGTTCGTGGACAGCTACAAGGCCACCGGCAAGCGGCTCGACATGGGCAAGTCCTGCGTGCGGTTCAGGAAGCTCGACGACCTGCCCCTCGATCTCATTGGGGAGGCCGTCGCGCGAACGCCGATTGACGAGTGGATTCGCTACTACGAAGCCGCGCGCCCTCCGAAGAAACGGAGCAGGTCGAAGCGGCGATAGATTCCCCGGCCCGGGCGGTCGGCCGAGTCTCAGAAGGAGGTCCCAGCTTGGTTCTCCTCATGGTAGGGGCGGGAGGCCTGATCGGGGCATCGCTGCGCTACCTTGTCTCGACATGGATCCAGGGCGCCACCGGTGACGGCACGTTCCCCTACGGCACGCTGGCCGTCAACGCCGCGGGCTGTCTCGTGATCGGCCTGGTCGCCGGATACGCGGAGGCCCGGCAACCGCTGAGCTCCGAGGCGCAGGGGTTCCTTGTCGTCGGAGTGCTCGGGGGATTCACGACCTTCTCTGCCTTCGGGATCGACACCATCAAGCTCATTCGAGACGGCGCCTACCTCGCCGCCTCCGCCAACGTAGTGCTGCAGGTAGCGGTCGGTCTGGCTGCCGTTATCATCGGGCTGCGTCTGGCCCAGTGGGGCTACGAGAAACTGGCGGCCGGCCAATAGGGCGATCGGGCAATAACGGCGCGTAGCAACGCTTGATGAGGCTTTGGTCGCTGCATCCCAGGTATCTCGATGCAAGAGGGCTGGTGGCGCTGTGGCGCGAGGGGCTACTCGCCCAGAAAGTGCTGAGCGGGGGGGCTCCAGGATACTCGAGGCACCCGCAACTCGAACGATTTCGCGCCCATCCGCATCCCGAATCCGCCATCTCCTCGTATCTGCAGGCCGTCTATCACGAAGCCAGCGAGCGAGGCTATGGCTTCGACCGGGGCAAGATCGGCCGAAGCGCTTCTCCAGCATCTGCCATGGAGGTAACGGACGGTCAGCTCAGGTACGAGCTTTCGCACCTCTCGGCGAAACTGGAGAGCCGGGCGCCCGCAGCGTTCGAGCGGCTTCTAGGAGTCTGCGTCCCCGATCCGCACCCAGGCTTTGCGGTTGTCCCGGGGCCGGTCGCGTCGTGGGAACGCACAGCCCAATGACTACAGGATCTCCAAGTCAGAACAGAGTGTTGCGCGGTTGTCCCTCTAGCGGCTCTATGATCTCGGGACCATCGTTGGCGGCTGAGTTTACTAGCTCCGACACCTCGTAAACCTTCATCGCCTCACCAGGGTGGGGAGTGAGGACGCTGGCAAGTAGGTCGGGATCGTCGACGGCGGGGTCGAGCCAGAACTCCTCCATGTCCCTGGGCAGGACTACCGGCATGCGGTCATGGATGGGCCTGAGCAGGTCGTTGGCCTCAGTCGTGATGACGGCGCATGACGGTATGCGGTTGCCGTCCGGGTCTTTCCAGGTCGACCATAGCCCAGCGAAGGCGAAAGGCTCGCCCGTTCGCATCACGACGCGCATCGGCCGCTTCCGGGTTCCTGCCCGCTGCCACTCGTAGAAGCCGTCCGCGAGTACGAGACATCTCCGGCCCTTCAATGCTTCTCGGAATGCGGGCCTGTCCGCGACCGTTTCGGCCCTCGCGTTGATCATCCGGCTGCCGATGGACAGGTCCTTCGCCCACCATGGGACCAGGCCCCAGCGCATGAAGCCGCCGCGCCTCGTCTCCCCGCCCACAACTGTCAGGACGTCCTGCGTCGGAGCGATGTTGTATGCGGATTCAAATGTCAGCCAGTCGCCATCGAACTCGAACCTGCGTGCAAGCTCTCCCAGGCTGGCTACAAGGCTGTATCTGCCGCACATGTCGCGCTCACCGAGTCCCCGTCACGTCCGTATTCGCTCTCAGACTGGCTTGGCCTCCGCTGCGTCCGGCCTGGCGGCGCAGCCGTCGTTTCCCCGCTCCGCCCGCATTAGCTCCAGGAGGTCCCGCACGGCTTGTGGTCGTGTTGCGGCGAGGTCTGCCGTTTCGTAGGGGTCCGCGTCGATGTCGTATAGCTCCACGTCTTCGAAGCTGTCTTCTTCCTGTTCCCGCGCAATCAGCTTGAGTCCTCCTGAGAGTATGGCCATCTCATTGCCCCGGAAGCACCAGTATATGGTCCTGTCCTCCTGCCGGGAGCCGGAAGAGAAGCCGAGCAACTCCCTCGCGTCGATTCCGTCCCAATCGGGATCGTCGTCCGGCTCGCAATCCACCAGTCGGGTGAGGGTTGGCATCCAGTCTGAGATGTGCATGGGGGCGGCGACCCTGCCGGCATCCAGTGTGCCGGGCCAGCTCATGAGCGACGGGGTGCGGATGCCCCCTTCGTAGAGCTGAGCTTTCTTCCCGCGCAAGGGCAGGTTGCTGCCGAGCCGGGGCTCCGCTTCCTGGTAGCCGGGATACTGCTGGGCCTGCTCGATCGTGTTCCTGTCTAGGGCGCCGTTGTCTGATGTGAAGATGACGAGCGTGTTCGCCACCTGGTCGGTCCGGCGCAGGGACTCCATGAGACGGCCCACCGCATAGTCCATGTGACTGGCGTAGGCGGCATACTCCCTGAAGGATCGGTCCTTGCCCGGGTCGGCGTCGTACTCGCCATCTGAATAGCGGTCGAGCCACTCCTGGGGCGCCTTCACGGGCACGTGGACGGCCGTAAACGGCACGTAGCAGAACCAGGGGTTGCTCCGCGACTCCATCCACTCAACGGCCTCGTCTACTATCAGGTCGGTGACGTGCCCCCGCTCGTCGACGGGCTCTCCGTTCCGGTGCCAGGTGCGGGAATACGGGCCGCGCTTGTAGCGGTGGTTGTAGGGGTCCACTCCACCAGCGAGGCTTCCGTACGACCAGTCGAACCCGAACGCGTTCGGTCCATATGGCTGCGCGGAGCCAAGGTGCCACTTGCCGAACAGGCCGGTGTCGTAGCCCGCATTGCGCAGGGTGGATGCGAGGGTCTCGTAGCCGTCGGACAACACAGGGTGGTTGGACGGCACCGTTGCGTGGGGCCCGAACCGGCTCGGGTAACGCCCCGTAAGGAGCGCGGCCCGGGTGGGCGTGCACATCGGCTGGACGTAGTGACGGTCGAGCTCGACTCCCGTCTCGACCAGCCTGTCGACATTGGGCGTGCGTATGAGCGAGCCGTGGTAGCTCACGTCCCCCCAGCCCAGGTCGTCGGCCAGGATGAACAGGATGTTGGGCTTGTGTGCGCTCACGGCGCCCGCGCCTCCAATGCGGTGTCACTAGAGCATAAATGGACTGATGCGCAGGAGCAATTGGGGCGTTTGCCAGGAGCCTCATGCCGCACGTGAGGAAGTATCGGGTCCGGGCCAGGGCAGATTCGCTTGTGCTATTTGAAGGGGCCGCGCTACAATGGACGGCAGGGTGAAGCAATGTCAACTTACGCGGTAGTGGAGACGGGCGGCAAGCAGTACAGGGTGGCCGAGGGCGACACGATCCGTGTCGAGTCTCTCGACGAGTCCGATGGCGGGCAGGTCGAGATTGGCGACGTGAGGATGGTCTCGCTCGAAGGAGAGGTGGTGCTGGGCTCGCCCACGGTAGAGGGCGCCAGCGTGACCGCCGAGGTCTTGGGGCACGGCAGGGACAAGAAGGTCGTCGTGTTCAAGTACAAGCCCAAGGTGCGGTACCGCCGCCGGACGGGACACAGGCAGCATTACACCGACCTGAAGGTGACCGGCATCTCATACGCCGGCGCCGGGGAGCAGGACAACGATGGCTCATAAGAAAGGCGGCGGAAGCACCAGGAACGGCCGGGACAGCAAGGGGCAGCGCCTCGGTGTGAAGCGCTACGCAAACGAATACGTTACCGCCGGGTCCATAATCGTGCGGCAGCGCGGCACACGCATTTTGCCGGGCACCAACGTCGGGCTGGGCAGGGACCACACGCTGTTCGCTCTCGTTGACGGCACGGTTAGCTTCGAGCACCAGACGCGCGACAAGAAGAGGGCGAGCGTCTACCCCCTGGAGGAGGCGCTGAATTGAAGACTGATATCCATCCGGCCTACTACCCGGAAGCCGTGGTGAGGTGCTCGTGCGGGGCTTCGTACACGACCGGCTCGACCAAGAAAGAGTTGCGGATCGAGATCTGCAACCAGTGCCACCCGTTCTACACGGGTGAGCAGAGAATCGTCGACACTGAGGGCAGGGTAGAACGGCTGAAGCGCCGCTTCAACCTCCAGTAGCCCGAAGCGCGACGATGATCCAGCCAAAGGGGTGAGAAATCTCACCCCTTTTTGCTACCACGAACACGATGGCATCCAGCACACCTACATACGGGGGACAGGCGGTAATCGAGGGCGTCATGATCCGCGGACAGCGCCATGCGAGCATCGCCGTCCGCAGGCCAGATGGGACGCTCGCCATGAAGTGCGAGCCGCTCGGCCAGCTATATACAGGCCGGCTGCGAAGGGTGCCGGTGCTGCGCGGCGTGCTGGTGCTGGCCGAGACCCTGACCCTTGGGATGCGCGCCCTGATGTACTCCGCCAACGTCGGCGCGGAAGCCGAGGGCCAGGAGATCGGTAAGGGCCAGATGGCGGCTACACTAACCTTCTCGATGGTGTTCGCGATCGGGATTTTTTTCCTCTTGCCGGTGGTAGCTAGCCGCTTGGTTGAGGGGCCGCTGGGCTCCGACCTGCTCAGCAACCTCGTGGAGGGGCTGATACGCCTGGGCCTGTTCGTCGGGTACATAGTGCTCATTGGACGGATGGACGAAATCAGGCGCGTCTTCATGTATCACGGCGCCGAGCACATGACGGTCCACGCGCAGGAGAACGGCGATCCGTTGGACACTGAGTCGATAAGGCAGTACCCGACCGCTCATCCCAGGTGCGGCACGGCCTTCCTGCTGACGGTGATGGTCGTGGCGATCGCGCTCTTTACTTTTGTTGGGAGGGAGCCGATGTGGTGGCTGCTACTCTCCCGCATCGTGCTTGTTCCGGTCGTCGCCGCGGTAAGCTATGAGCTAATCCGGTTCAGCGGCTTCCACTCCTCCAACCCCCTGGTCAAGCTCATCACGATTCCCAACATCGCGCTCCAGGGCCTTACGACCCGCCAGCCGGACGACGACCAGATCGAGGTGGCAGTCGCCGCTATGGAGCAGGCCATCGAAGCAGACCAGGGCAGGGTGGAAGCCCCGGCATGATGCTCTGCCGCCCGGCCACGGAGGCCTTCGCGTGAATGGAATAGACCTCAGGAGCGACACGGTAACGGAGCCGACGCCCGAGATGAGGCGTGCCATGTACGAGGCCGAGGTCGGCGACGACGGCCTCGAGGGCGATCCCACGACACAGCGGCTACAGGAGCTCGCGGCCGAACGGGTTGGGATGGAGGCGGGCCTCTTCGTGTCCAGCGGCTCTATGGGCAATCTCGTGGCGGCGCTTTCCCACGTTGGCCCGGGCGACGCGATGCTCATTGGCCGGAGGTCGCATATGTCGTGGAGCGTCGACCAGGCCCACGGGCACCAGACCTACGGGCAGGTCGCCGTGCGCATGACAGACGAACGGGACGGGATGCTCCCCCTCGAAGACGTGGAGCTGGCCCTGAAGGACGAGGCCGAGTCCGGCGGAAGCATGAGCCTCGTGTGCATCGAGAACACCCACAACGCCACCAACGGGATGCCACTGGATCTTTCGTATACCGAGGCGGTATCCGAGACGGCGAAGCGCCACGGCGCGGCGCTCCACGTCGACGGGGCGAGGCTGTTCAATGCGGCAGAGGCGCTCGATGTCCCCGCCTCGCGGGTGGTGGAGTCCGCCGACTCTGTGTCATTCTGCCTGTCTAAGGGCCTGGCCTGTCCGATTGGCTCGATACTGTGCGGCAGTGAGAAGTTCATCGAAGAGGCCCGGAAACAACGGAAGATCGTGGGCGGGGAGATGCGCCAGACCGGCATGATGGCCGCCGCCGGCATCGTAGCCCTAGAGTCGATGATCGACCGGCTGGCTGAAGACCACGCAAACGCGAACCGCCTTGCCGAGGGACTGGCGAACATCGACGGTGTTGGCGTGGACCCGAAGAGTGTCAGGACGAACATCGTCTTCTTCGACACACTCGACAGGCCGGTCGACGACGTCGTGAGCGCACTGGGCGACAGGGACGTGCACTGCTTCAACATCGACGGGCGCATCCGCATGGTGACTCACTACGAGATCTCGGGCGAGGACGTGGACACCGCCTTGGGCGCGGTGAAACAGGTGATGGAGAGCTGACATGAGTGACCCGAGGGCGGTGATACTCGGCAGCGCCAGGACCCCGATTGGCAAGATGAACGGAGCGCTGTCCGGCGTACCGGCGACTGAGCTTGGGACAGCGGCGATCCAGGCCGCCGTCGAAAGGGCCTCGATAGAACCCGGCGACGTCGACTACACGATCATGGGCAATGTGCTGTCCGCCGGGCTGGGCCAGGCCCCAGCGCGGCAGGCGGCAATCGGCGCAGGAATACCGGATAGCTCGTCGGCGCTCACGGTTAACAAGGTGTGCGCGTCCGGCATGATGGCGGTCGTCCTGGCGGGGATGATTGTCCGGTCGGGCGATGCGGACATTGTCGTCGCCGGCGGGATGGAGAATATGAGCCTTGCACCCCACATCCTGGAGGGGAGCAGGTCGGGCCGCCGTCTCGGCGACTGGAAGATGGCGGATTCTCTGATACACGACGGCCTGACGTGTTCTTTCAACGACACTCATATGGGCACGCTCGCCGAGGGCACCGCGACCGAATTCGAGGCCACTCGCGAAGAGCAGGACGAGTTCGCCGTCAGGAGCAATCGCAGGGCCGCGGCCGCAGCTACGGATGGCAGCTTCGCGGAGGAGATTACCCCAGTAGTGGCCAACGGGCGGAGGAGTCGCACGACCGTCGAGATCGACGAGGGCCCGCGACCGGACACCACAATGGAAGGACTGGCAGAGCTGCCGGCACCCTTCTACCCGCACACGTCGGTGACATCCGGCAATGCCTCCCAGATTTCGGATGGGGCAGCCGCCATCGTGATAGCCAGTGAGAGCGCGGCCCGGTCGATGGGCCTGAAGCCCGTCGCGGCAATCGAGGACCACAAGTTCGTGGCAAACGAGCCTGCGAGGCTATTCGAGGCCCCCGCCGAGGCGATTCGGCAGCTCTTGGAGCGGGCAGCCATGGGCATAGACGACGTGGACCTGTTCGAGGTGAACGAGGCGTTCTCGGCGCAGGTCGTCGCCAACGGCAAGGCTCTGGACTGGGACTGGGACAAGGTCAACGTCAACGGCGGCGCCGTGGCGCTGGGCCATCCCATCGGCGCGAGCGGCGCCCGCATACTGGTGACCCTGCTCCATGCCCTGGAGCGACGCGCTCTCGAGTCGGGCGTGGCGGCCGTATGCCACGGCGGCGGCGGCGCAGTCGGCATGAGGCTGACGAGGGCGTAGGTCTACTCATGGATGAGACCCGGTAGAATCCGAAGGAGCCTGCCACGACCCAGGAGCGACTGGATGATCTGAAACGGCGTGGGGTGATAGTGAGCTCTGGCGAACCGAGGAGACCACTTGCTCCGGTCGCGAAGCGGCCTGGTGCCCTAGAGCGCTTCCCAATAGAGCGGGACTAGCGAGCTCTAGCTAGAACCGCACGCTGGCAAGGTCTCCTAGCGTCTGATATACTCCCGCGCAGCAAGACATAGACTCTGGGGGAGCTTGGATATTCCAGGCTGAGAGGTCCCGATGTGCGGGACGACCCCTCGACCTGATCTGGGTAATGCCAGCGAAGGGAAGACGCGCACAGGCGCATTCGCAGGCCACCCGCAACTCGGGTGGCCTTTTGTTTTGCGCGACACGCAGGGGGTTCAGCGATGATTGACAGCGTATTGGCAGCGTTGATTGCTCTGGGTACTGCAGCGGTATTCGTGGCTGCTGGCGTGATGTATGTCCGTAGGCGGGCCCTGAGCGTCGAAGACTACCTGGTGTCGCGCAACACGGCGGGGCTCGGCCTTGCCACCGCAACTCTGGTCGCCTCCGGCATGGGGGCGTGGATACTCTTCACCCCTGCCGAGACCGGCACGTGGGCGGGCATGGCAGGAGTCGTCGGATACGCCATAGGCGCAGCAGCCCCGTTCGTAGCATTCATCCTGCTCGGGCCGCGCATGCGGCAGCTCATGCCTGAGGGCCACTCGCTGACGGAGTATGTGTGGCACAGGTTCGGGCCCGTCATGTACGTGTTCATCCTGTGCGTCGTCGTCTTCTACATGCTCGTGTTCCTGTCCGCGGAGCTTACGGGCATATCGCTCGCCTTCGACCTGATTGCGGACACCCAGCTGGGGGTGACGGCCTTGATAGTGGGCCTGCTGACGGTGGCCTACACGGCCTACGGGGGCATGAGGGCCTCGCTGTTCACTGACAGGGTCCAGTTCTACGTGATCATTCCTCTGCTGCTGTTGGTCCTGGCAGCCGCCGCGTCCGCACTGAACGGGTTTGGGGACGCATTCAGCGCGGTGTCCAAGGACAACCCCAAGCTCCTGTCGGCATCATACAGGGGCGGCATCGAGTTCGGGATTACCCTCATAATCGCGGTCCTGGCCGCCAACATGTTTCACCAGGGCTACTGGCAGCGGGTGTACGCCGTGCGTGACGACACCACCCTGCGCCGCAGCTTCCTCATAGCCGGCCTCGTGAGCATCCCACTGGTGATCGTGACGGGAATCTTTGGGGTCCTGGCGGTCGGCAGGGGAGCGTCAGAGGCCCACGATTCCGTCGCGATGTTCTCCCTGATAGTGGATGCGATGCCCGCTTGGTCAGCCGTCGTCGTTCTGCTGCTGGCCCTGATGCTGGTGATGAGCAGCATGGACACGCTCCTGAACGGCATAGCCAGCACCATTACGAGCGACCTGGCGCGCTACAGGCCGGACCTGGCGGGGGGCTCGTTGCTTCGGTCGTCCAGGGTCATTACGGCCGTGCTGATCATACCGGCCATAATCGTGGCATCACAGGGATGGAGCGTACTGTACCTGTTCCTCATAGCGGACTTGGTGTGCGCGGCCGTGCTCTTCCCTGTCTTCTTCGGCATGTACACAAGAAGCTTCAGCGCGTTGGACGCGTTGATCAGCAGCGTCGTGGGGCTCGTAGTCGGAGCTCTGCTGTTCCCGCTGCCCGACTTCAGCGCGTGGAACTCGCTGCCGCTGTCTGGGAGCACTCTCTACAGCTTCGGGGCCGCCCTCGGAGTCTCGACGGTGCTCAGCCTCGTGCTCAATTACGTCTCGGCAAACAGGAGAACTGAGGAGTACGACTTCTCCCGTCTCGCCCAGCAGGTCAAGCTGATTGCCGATTGATGTATCATCTACCGCCAGAGCGATGGATGAGACCAAGGGCGAGAGGCGAGAGAGAAAGCGGCGCAAGAAGCGGGAGATGCGAGTCGTCGGCCGCAGCGTCCGCGTGCTACAGGACATCATTCGTCGCCGGGCGAGGGAAGCCGATGGCAGGGATGAGCGGCGTGCTCAGCAATAGCGGAATTGTACTAAGCGCACTCGAGGAAGCATGACTCCAGTTCCACGTGCGATGACCATTGCGGGTTCCGACTCGGGCGGTGGAGCCGGAATCCAGGCCGACCTGAAGACCTTCGCCGCGAATGGGGTGTACGGTACCTCGGTCCTGACGGCAATCACAGCCCAGAATACCGAGGGCGTGACCGATGTGCTGGAGCTGCCGGTGAGCCTCGTGGAGTCCCAGATGAAGGCTGTCATGTCGGACATAGGCGCCGACGCCGTCAAGACGGGGATGCTGTCGAACTCTGACATCATAGAAGCAGTGGCCAGGAGAATGGGCGGGGCCGGCATCGGCAAGCTCGTCGTCGACCCTGTGATGGTCGCGAAGGGCGGGGACCGGCTGCTGCGCGAGGACGCCGTCGACGCTCTCCGGACTCTTCTCGTCCCCCTTGCCAGCCTGGTGACGCCGAACATCCCCGAGGCGGAGGTCCTGACCGGGCGCGCCATCGGTGACGTGGACGGTGCGCGAGAGGCGGCGAGGGACATCGTTGCCATGGGCGCTGATGCCGTAGTCGTAAAGGGCGGACACCTGGACGGCCCGGCATCGGACATCTACTATGACGGCGACGAAATGAAGGTGCTGACCGCTCCCCGGATCACGACGACGAGCACCCACGGCACGGGGTGCACATTCGCATCTGCCATAGCGGCGGGTCTGGCCAAGGGCATGGGAGTGCGCGAGGCTGTGACCGAGGCCAAGCGGTATGTCACGGAGGCGATCAGGCACGCGGCCCCAATCGGACGGGGTTACGGCCCCCTCAACCATTTCCCCAGCATGTCGGACTGACCTGGAGCGATTCGAGTGGCGCTATTCCTGACTGAACGGGACGTCGACGGCCTGCTGACGCTGGATGCCGCGATCCAAGTGCTCGAAGAAGGGTTCAGGCACCAGGCGGCCGGCACTGCTTCGAATAGCCCAAGACGGCGCATCCGGATGGGCGGCGGCATGCTCCACTTCATGGCTGCCGCAGACAGGTCGATCGGCGTCACGGGGATGAAGTGGTACGGCGGCTTCGGTTCGGCAGGCACTCGTTTCCACGTCCAGCTTAGCGACTCCGAGACGGGAGAGCTGCTTGCGGTGATGGAGGCGGGCAGGCTGGGCCAGGTACGTACGGGAGCCGCCAGCGGCGTCGCCACGAAGTACATGGCGCGACCCGACGCGCGAACCGTGGGGGTTATCGGGTCGGGCTACCAGGCGGAGACGCAGCTGGAAGCGATATGCCGGGTGCGCCCGGTCGAGCGGGTCCGGGTGTTCAGCAGGACCCCGGAGCGACGCGAGGCCTTCGCAGCCAGGATGGCGGCGAACCTCGGCATCGACGTGACGGCAGCAGAGTCAGCGGAAGCCTGCGTAGAGGGCGCGGACGTCGTTGCGGTCATCACTTCCGCCAGTTCGCCAGTGCTGGAGGGCGAGAGGCTCGCCGATGGAGCGCACGTCAATGCGGCGGGTGTGAACCACTGGCTTCGCCGGGAGCTCGACGGCAGGGCGGTCGCCCGTGCGAGCGTGATCGTCGCAGACGACGTGGAGCAGGCCCGGATTGAGTGCGCGGACCTGATCCATCCCGTCGAGCGAGGGGAGCTGACCTGGCAGAGGGTGCGTGAACTGTGGGAGGTTGTGTCGGGGACGGTCGCCGGGCGCAATTCTCCGGACGAGATCACCCTGTTCGAGTCCCAGGGCATCGCACTGGAGGATATAGCTGCCGGGTACCACGTATACCAGCTCGCACGGGAGCGAGGGGTCGGGACGGAAGTACCATGACGACGGCACGTCCCAGGCTCGAGGGTGCGGAGGCATCGATAGTCGGCGACAACGTGGGTCTGGTGCAGACTGTTTTGGGAGCCATCCACCCGGATGAGCTGGGCGTTACGCTGACACACGAGCACCTGCTGATCGACCTTGCGTTTCATCGAGAGCCGCCCAGCGAAGCCTTCCTGCGGGAGATCTACTACAAGCCGGTGACGCTGGAGACAGTCGGGTACCTGAAGCACTACGGGTACGCGAACCGCGACGACGCACAGCTCCTGGACATCCAGACGGCCATCGAGGAGATCGGCCTGTACAAGCAGCACGGCGGCTCCTCCATCGTCGACGCGACGAGCATGGGGATTGCACGGGACCCCGTCGGGCTCGCTCGAATAGCCAGGGCCACCGGGCTGAACATAATCATGGGCTCGTCCTATTACGTCGGCTCCAGCCACCCGCCCGACATGTGTGAGATTACTGAGGACGAGATATTCGAGAAGATCGTCGAGGATGTCACGGTAGGTGTCGACGGCACGGGAATCAGGTCTGGGATCATAGGCGAGGTCGGGTGCAACTTCCCGTTGTCGGACAACGAGCGAAAGGTCGTTCGCGCCTCCGGCAGGGCCCAGGCGGCGACCGGAGCTCCCCTGCTCATCCACCCGGGGCGGGACGAGGCCTCGCCGCTCGAGATCATTGCAATACTCCAGGAGATGGGCGCAGATCTGTCCAGGACCATCATGTCCCACGTCGACCGGACTGTGTTCCTGAGGGAAACCCTCAAGGCTATCGCTGGCACGGGCTGCTACCTGGAGTGGGACCTGTTCGGCAAGGAGCAGTCGCTGTACGTCCACAACCTGTCTGTCGACATGCCGAATGACGCCAAGCGCATGGACGACATCGCGTGGGTGATCGAACAGGGGCACGGCGACAGGGTGGTAGTGGCCCAGGACGTATGCAACAAGAACCAACTGATCAAGTACGGCGGCTACGGATACGCGTACATCCTGGAGTCGATCGTGCCCAGGATGCGCCGCCGCGGCTTCACAGAGGAGTCGATCCAGCGAATGCTTGTCGACAACCCTGCCAGGGTGCTGCCATTCACCGAGCCGGCCGCTTGATCGCCGCATTGGCGAAACACATGCTCGAGCCAGTCCGCCCACCGGACGGAGCCAAATACTCGCATGGCTGAACCGGGGGCGACTGGAGCGGCTCCTGACTCCACCGGTAGGGCGTCACAGGGGATAGCGCCGGGCCGCAATTTGCTGGCCGTCGTAGTTGTTGCCGGGCACGCGATCAAGCATGTCTTCAACTCGGGTATGAGGGCGATCATCATGCCCGAGATCAAGATCGGCCTGGGGTTGACCGGCTCGCAGTTCGGCGCACTGCTTACTGCCAACCAGGTCACGTCATGGGGTACGACAGTCGGGGCCGGCTACCTGGGGGACCGCTTCAGCAACCGGGCGGCCCTGATGCTCGGCATATCGCTGGCGTCGACTGGCATATCCTTCTTCATCGCCGGGCACGCGGCGACCTATGCAGTCATGTTCCTTGCCATGCTGCTGGTCGGTATGGGGCCGTCGCTCTATCACCCTCCGGCGCTGGGCGAGCTGTCCAGGCACTTCCCCGACAAGCGGGGATTCGCCATATCGCTACACGGCATGGGCGGTAACGCCGGTGAAGTGCTGGGGCCGATAGTCACTGCGGGGCTGCTGGCGCTCGCCTCGTGGCGCGGAGTGTTGCAGATAAGCATAGTGCCGGCCTTGCTGGCCGGGGTAGTGATCTGGGCAGTGATGCGCTCGATAACGAGCAGCCGTCCGCAGTCGGCCTCGACCAGGGCATACTTCGCGACCATAGGCGAGGTCCTCAGGAATCCCGTAATGGTCTTCGTCGTGGTCATAGCGGCCATCAGGAGCGCCGGCGACGCCCCTGTGATGGGCTTCCTCCCGGTCTACCTGAGGGAGGATCTGGAGTTCTCCGAGCTCCGGGTGGCCGTGTACATATCGCTGTCTCAGGTAGCCGGTCTGGTCACGCAGCCGGTGTTCGGGCACGCTTCCGACACCTACGGGCGCAAGGCGGTGCTCTTGCCCGGCGTCGCGGCTGTCGCCCTGCTGTCATTCGGATTTGCGGGAGTGGAGGCGGGCGTTATCCTGATGCTCTTGGTGATCGCCAAAGGCGCCTTCAGCTTCCCGCTGCACCACATGTTCATCGCGGCGGGGATGGACGTCGCCCGGGGCAATGTGCAGTCTACAGTTGTTTCGCTCATATACGGCGCGGGGTTCCTGGGCACCTTCTCGCCGTGGCTCGCGGGATACCTGGTGGACCGCTTCGGCATACACAGCGCCTTTTTGTACGGGGGCGCCGTGTCGCTGCTGGCGGCCGTTATGCTTGTTTTCCTGCGGCTGCCCAAGACTTCCCGACAGCTGGGCCGCACGTCTGGCTGAGGCTTTCTCCGCCCTCGGGCCAGCGGTACCATTAAGGGCGCCCAGCCTCTCCAGGGAGATCGGAGCCGGACGGACTTGTGCCAGCATGACCTCAGCCTCTACGAGACATCAGCCAGTTACGGGAAGTGAGCGCCGCCGCCTGCTGAGGGACACGCTCCGAGGTGTCTCGCGCTCGTTCTACCTCTCGATCAGGGTACTGCCCGCCGGACTGCGGGAGCCCGTCGGGTTGGCTTACCTGCTGGCACGGGCGGCAGATACCATCGCTGACACGTCCCTGCTCGCACCCGAAGACCGGCTGCGACTGCTGCTCCTCTTTCGCGCGCAGGTCGAAAGCGGCCCTGCTGCGGAATCGCTCTCGGAGATCGCGTCGGCCGTCGGAGGGGTAGGGGATGAAGGCGCAGATGCGCATCTCACGCTGCTTGGCAGCTTGCCGCAAACCTTTGCGCTGCTGGAGTCGCTCCCTGTTGCCGATGCGGCACGGGTGCGCGGGGTGGTCGTGACGCTGACACGGGGCATGGAGATGGACATGACCACGTTCCCGCCGGAGGACTCGGGGAGGCTGGCGGCGCTTGGTTCTCTGGAGGACCTGGACCGGTATACGTACCTGGTGGCGGGATGCGTGGGAGAGTTCTGGACGGACATTACGATGGCCCACACACCCGCTCTGAGGGAGTGGGACCGAGTCCACATGTCCGAGCTTGGCGTGAGGTTTGGAAAGGCCCTTCAGATGGTCAACGTACTGCGGGACGTGCCCAGGGACCTGAGTATGGGCCGGTGCTACATTCCCGATGAGCTGCTGACGCGGGTGGGTCTGACTCCCGGGGAATTGCTGGACAGCGCGAACTCCGATGCGGCACGTCCCGCGATGTCAGCAGGTATCGAAATCGCGCTGGGCCATGTAGAGTCCGCGGAGGAGTACCTGTTGGCTATCCCGAGGCGTTGCCTCAGGCTGCGTCTCGCGGCGCTGTGGCCGCTGCTGCTGGCGGTGTCTACCCTGGCGGAGCTCGTTCGTGGAGAAGCATGGCTCGATCCGCGGAGGGTCCACAAGGTGTCGCGGCGTCGTGTCTACGCCATGATGGCGCTCTCACTGCTGGCAGGGAGGTCCAACACGGTCCTGAGGGCCTGGTTGAAGCGGGCACGCAGGGGACTGGAGTAACGACTATGGATGTCGCGATAGTCGGACTGCCCGGAAGCGGCAAGAGCACTGTCTTCAACGCGGTGACGCGCGGTGCGGCGCAGGTTGCCGGATACGGCGGACGCACCGAGCCCAATATTGGTGTGGCCAAGGTGCCCGACGCGAGGCTCGGTGCCCTGGCTTCGGTCTACCAGCCAAAACGGATCGTGCAGTCAGAAGTCTCGTACATCGACTTGCCTCCGCCGCCGGACGGCTTCGGAAGGACACGCGGTATCTCGGGCGAGTACCTCAACCGCGTGCAGGCTGTCGACGTCATGGTCATAGTGGCCCGCGCATTCGAGGACGAGTCCGTAGTCCACGTCGACGGCTCCATTGATGCGTTTCGCGACGCCGAGACCATGCTCCTGGAGCTGACTTTTGCCGACCTGGAGATCATCGACCGGAGGCTTGCCAGGCTTTCGGAGGGACTGAAGGGAGCCAGGGCTGCAGACCGCGACGCGGCACTAAAGGAGCAGCAGCTTTTCGCACGGCTGAAGGAACGGCTGGAAGCCGGCGAGGCCATGCGCAACGCGAGCCTGTCCGCGGAGGAAGAGAGAGTCCTCGCCGGGTTCGGCCTGCTCTCGGCCAAGCCGATAATCATCCTCCTGAATATCGGCGAAGAGCAGCTCGACGACTCGAATGACATCCACGGTAGGGCCGTCGAGCTTTTCGGGGGCCCCAAGATGGAGGCGGCTGTGCTGTGCGGCGGGCTGGAGATGGAACTTGCCCAGATGGAGCCCGAGGAGGAATTGGAGATGCGCGAAGGGCTTGGGATTGGGGTGTCGGGCCTCGACCGGATGATTACGCTCACCCACAGGGCTGCGGACGTGGTGACCTTCTTCACCGGCAACGACAACGAGGTGCATGCCTGGACGGCTCCCCGCGCCACTGGGGCGGCAGTCGCTGCCGGGCGCATACACTCGGATTTCGAGCGCGGCTTCATTCGAGCAGAGGTAATCGCCGCCTCCGACCTGGAGCAGTGCGGCAGCATCGCGGCGGCCCGGAGTCTCGGCCTCCTTCGCCAGGAGGGCAGGACCTACGAAGTGCAAGAGGGCGACGTGATGAGCATCTTGTTCAGCGTATGACAGCGGTCGATTCTCATAGATTCCTTGCGGGCTGAGGCATTGCCGTGTGACTCTTGATGGGCGTCCCTGGGAGGACTTGGTCCGGAGCCGGAGGAGTGTAGGTGAACGGTCAGGGTGAGAGCGCGGTCATTCGCGCTTCGCGCATATCGAAGAAGTTTGGAGAAGTCACGGCGGTCGACGATGTCTCGTTCGAGGTGCGGCGCGGCGAGATCTATGGCCTGCTCGGGCCGAACGGCGCGGGGAAGACCACGACGATGCGCATGATCAGCGGGCTGTCCCCGCTGTCCGCCGGAGACCTGACCGTGGCGGGCATCGACGTCACTCGGCAGGGCAGGGAGGTGCGCCACGTTCTGGGCGTTGTGACGCAGCAGGACGGCCTCGACACGGACCTGAGCGCCAGGGACAACCTCATCGTGTACGGCTTCATCGCCGGGCTTTCGCGAGCGGAGGCGGCACGCAGGGCGGACGCCGTCCTGATGTACTTCGATCTCACCGACAGGTCCGATGACGAGATCGACAATCTGTCAGGCGGCATGAAGAGGCGGCTCGCGATAGCCAGGGCCTTCATGACCAAGCCGCAGGTCATCGTGCTGGACGAACCCACTACCGGACTGGACCCGCAGGGACGCAACCGCGTGTGGCAGGAGCTCGAGACGATGAAGCAGGCGGGCGTGACGATACTGATGTCCACCCACTACATGGACGAGGCTTCTGCACTGTGCGACCGGCTGGCCATCATGCACGACGGCAGGATTCTCGCCGAAGGGGCGCCGGACGAGCTGGTCAGCCAGCACGCCGGGCAGGAGGTGGCGCAGGTCCGGGTGTCGAACGGCGCGCGGGGAGACGTGGTGGAGTGGATCGGAAGCGCCGGTCTCGACTATCGGGACGCCGGCGCTGTGATCACTGTCACGTCGCCCAGCGGAGGCCGTCCCGACCTGTCAGGCCTCGAGGGCGTGCGGGTGTCCTACCGGCCCTCGAACCTGGAGGATGTGTTCCTGTCGGTGGCGGGCAGGGAACTGACGGACGAATGATGGGCGTCGTTCAGAGCACGTATGTGGGAAGCATCAGGCCCCGCAGCATTGCCGGGATCTGGTTCCGCCATGCTCTGGTGCTGAGGCACACCTGGCTTCCATCCATAACCTGGTACTTCGTAGAGCCAGTGGTGATCCTTCTCGCCATAGGGGTGGGGATCGGTACGCTGGTGGACGACATCGACGGTCTGCCCTATGCGCGCTTCGTCACCCCCGGCGTAATCGCCGGGTCCGCCATGTTTCATGCCATATTCGAGTGCTCGTGGGGGTCCTTCTTTCGCATACAAAAGGGCGTCTATGAGACGACGCTGACGGCCCCTGTGAGCACGCGCGAGCTTGCAATGGGGGACATATCCTGGGCCATGAGCAGGGCGATAATCACTGCGACGTGCATCGGAGTGGTCGCGGCGGCCCTGGGTTGGATAGATTCCCTGTCGGGCGCGGGAGTCCTGCTAGCCGCCGCGCTTGTGGGCATCCAGTTCGGCGCGCTGGGCCTGATATTCGCGGCGCTCGCCCCGAACATCCACATCCTGTCGCTGAGCTTCACGGTGGTGGCGTCGCCGCTCTACTTCTTCAGCGGGGCGTTCTTCCCCATCTCAGTCCTGCCGGACTGGCTGGAGCCGGTAGCGTGGGCCACGCCGCTCACGCCATCCGTGCACCTGGCGCGGGGATTCCTGACCGGCAGCCTGGACGTGTCGCACCTGCTGTCGGCCCTCTACGTGCTGGGCATGAGCGCGGTGCTCATCCCCCTGGCTTCAGCCCTGCTTCACCGCCGCCTGGTCAAGTAGAGCCCGCAGGCCGGCCATGTAGACCTAGGCTCTTATGTCGTTCCTCCGTATTTCTGGGCGCGCTTGTTGGCCTTGTGCTCGCTGACGACCATGACGGCGTGGATGGCGCCGGGGACCCACAGCAGGAGCGTGAGGCCGCAGTTCAGCAGGGCGGTGAATGGCCGGCCTGTCATTAGGACGGCGACCGGAGGTAGGACAATGGCGAGCAGGTACAGCATTTCTTTCTCCTATCCTTCGGTGATGGCTCCGATGGCGTAGATGAACCGGACATGGTGGCGGCAAGCAGGACGGTGCTGCTAGGCGAACTGGTAGTCGCGCAGGGATGCGATTAGCTGCAACATCTCCGTCACCCGGCTGTCGGACGAGCCGTTGGTGCTTGCGCCATTCCACTTGACCGGGCCTTGCGCGGAGGCATGTTCGACCAGCTCGCCGCGGGTGGCCTCGTCGACTTCGACCGGGCCCATCATGTCGAGGCACAGGTCGACCAGCTGCTCGGGGGAGAGCTCGCCGTGCTGCCTGATCCGCTCGACCATGGCGGCGACGCCGGGGCGGTCCGTGTCACTCATCGTCTCGACGAGGAAGTTGGTGCGGCGCATCAGGGAGCCGCTGTTGATCCACTCTGCGCCCGTGTGCCACCCCTCGACCGACGGCGGGTTGAGGAACTCCTGTCCCATGTAGCCGGCCTGGCGCGAGAGGTTGCCGAACCCGGGGCTGGGGAAGTTCGAGCCGCCAGCCACCCTGAGAGTGCCGATCACGACCTCGGCGGGGCTCTTCATCTTGCTGAAGCGCGCTTCCTTGAAGGAGTCGGAGTTGAACAGGACCCGGAGGGTGTGCCGGATGTCCAGGTCGGACTCGGCGAGGGCTTCCACCAGCGAATCGATCGCCTCCGGATCGCGCGGCGGGGTGACTGACCATGCGGGTACCTGGGCCTCGTCGGCAACGAAGAAGTTGTAGAGGTGCCTGGCGATGAAGCGCAGCGTGGCCGGCTGCCGGCAGATGATGTCGATCACCTCTTCGCCGCCCAGGTTGCCCGAGTGGCCGAGGAAGGACTTGTCGCCGTTGTCGTGGTCGTCCGGGCGGTACTCGAAGAACCAGTCGAAGCGGCCCATGGGGAAGCGCGGCAGCTTCGGCTCCATAGTCCAGCCCGTGAAGGCGCGGGAGCATTCGCGCACGTCGGTCTCGGTGTAGTTGCCGACGCCCATGGAGAAGAGCTCCAGCAGCTCGCGGCCCCAGTTCTCGTTGACCCGGTCGGCGTGGTTTTCGTTGTTGTCTAGCCAGTAGATCATCGCGGGGCTCTTGGCGATCTCGATGAGGATCTCTCGGAAGGGTCCCATGCCCTTTTCGCGCAGCATGTCGACCATGTCCACGATCTCGTCCCAGTGGTCGACCTTCGAGACGCCGGTCGCGAAGATGCAGTGCCAGAACAGCGCCATCTTCTCCTGGAGCGGCGCCTCCGTATTCAGCAGCCGGTAGGTCCAGCTAGCATGGCCCATTCCGAAGAGTGTGCCGGGCTTCCACGTCCACGGGTGGTACCGGTGGAGGTCGTAGATGTCCACCTCGGGCTGATCTTCGGGATGCAGCAACTCCTCCACGGTCTTGCTGTAGCCGTTGGCTGTCCTGGTCTCGAGCTCGTCGAGGGACGCGCCGAAGCCGGCCCGCCGCATCAGGTGCGCCATCAGGGCAACGTCGGAATCGGCCATCACGAAGCCTCCTTGGCAGGTAATCCGGCATTCACTATAGCCACGCCCGCTTTGCCTGTCAAAGCGTACGGCTCCGCTGGATTCGGCAAGTTTGGCCGCGCAACCGGGCGATTGGGCGGCGATGGTATGATTGCGGCAAAGGGCTGCCGACGCAGGCAGACCACGCCAGCGATGGAGGGGGTGCCGTGAGGCTCATAATCGTGGGATCGGAGTATACGGGCAAGACGACGCTTGTGGAGAAGATCGTCGACTGGCGCGACGAGGTCATGGGTCCGCCCACGCCCAAGGGGATCGTGCGCTACCACGACCACTTCACCCTTCCGTGGGTCGGGCACTGGGACGAGATTTCGGAGGAGGACATGGCGAAGTTCATGTCCCTCGGCCCCGAGCTGAAAGAGATGTTCCAGCGCTACCAGTTCCACTACCACCTCATGCCGCAGCTGTACCGCGACTCCGACCACATCATGATCGGGTTCCACATCGAGGAGGCCGTCTACGCACCTCTCTACTACGGTTACGGGCGGAAGGGCGAGTACGGCGACCGGGAGTCGTTCGCCCGGCACGTCGAGACCGACATCATCGAGGCAGCGCCCGACACGGTGTTGGTACTGATGAAGGCCGCGCCGGAAGCGATTCGCGAGCGGATGAGAACGGCTCCCCACGCCCGCACCGTTCTGAGAGACGAGCACGTCGAGCACGTGCTCGAACGGATGGAGTACCACTACGGGCACTCCCTCCTGCGGTACAAATTTACCCTCGACACGACCGACGCGACCCCGGACGAGACGCTAAAGGAGTTCATCGAAAACTACGTGCCTCACATGAGCGAGAGGGACGAGCTTCGAATTCAGACTCGCGTTAACCTACAGTCCGGTGCGCTCGGAGCCGGCTAGACATGCGAACCGTAGCCGCGCTCCTGGTACTGTCGTTGGTCCTGACCGCCGCGGCGTGCTCGAATGAGGCAACCGTTGCCGAGACGGCAGCGGTCCGCGAGGAGATTCCCGAACAGGGCGATCTGCTGTCCGGCGCGGAGTACTTAGCACGGGGAGACAGCCGCCTCGTGGAGGGGGACTACTCAGCGGCTATTCGAGACTTCGCGGCTGCCCTGGTATTCGATGAGGGGAATGCGGACGCCCTGCGTAAGCGCGCGGCGGCCTATGTTCACATCAGCCTCTTCCATCCGGAGGACGACAGGCCGCAGATATGTCGTCCCGGGCCCGCCTGCCAGTATGCCATCGACGATTACGACAAGCTGGTGAAGCTGCTGCCATCCGACGCCGACGCCCACTACAGCCGCGGCACTGCGCTGAGCAACGCCAGCAGATTCCAGAACGCGCTCGGGGCGTTCGAGGAAGCAATCAGGCTCGACCCCACCAACGCGGAGGCCTACCTGAGGCGCGGCTATGCGTACATGAACCTGAGCGTCGACAAGTCATTTGGGGACTACACCTCCCTCACCGACCGGCCTGAGGATGCTATCGCGGACTTCGACGAGGCCATCCGCCTGAGGCCGGGGCAGGGCATCGTGTACACCTACCGGGGCAGGGCGCTCGTGGAGCTTGGCCAGTTGGACAGAGCTCTGGCAGACCTGTCGAAGGCCATCGAGCTTGCGCCCGACGATCCGCTGGCGTACCTGGACAGGGGGCGTGCCCTCATGCTGTCCGGGCGGCTGGTCGAGGCCGTCGAGGACTTCGACCTCGCCCTGGAGCTGAATCCGAATGGCGTCGGCGCCCTGGTGGGACGCGGTGAAGCCAGGACGAAACTGGGCCTTCTCGACGACGCGCTGGAGGACCTGGAACGGGCCGTAAGCCTAGATCCCAATAGCGCCGAGGCGCACACCAAGCGAGGCAACGCGCACAGAGAGAGGGGCGACCTAGACATAGCGGTGGGCGCATACGACCGCGCCCTGTTCTTGGAGGGGGAGCAAGTCGAGGCCCTGATCGAGCGGGGCTCTGTGCTGTACGAGCTGGGCCAGCGGGAGAAGGCGATACTGGACTTCAAGTTCGCCGAAGGGCTGACCCGTCAGGACCCGATTACCACTCACACGAGGGCGATCACTCTCGACCCTTCCGACACCGAAGCGTACATCGCCCGAGGCCTCGTTCACCTGGAGAGTGGCGATGCGTCGAAGGCCATCAGCGATTTCAACACGGCGCTGACCTCCGAACCGAACAACATCCGCGCGCTCGTTGCCAGGGGGGACGCCTGGGTCAAGCAGTTCGAGCCTGAGAACGCGCTGAAGGACTATGGCCGGGCCATAGAGGTCGACGGGCAGTCCGCGGCTGTCTACAAGGGGCGCGGCGCCGCCCACTACGAGCTTGGCAGGTTCGCAGCGGACAAGGGCGAATTCGACGCCGCAATCGGCCACCTCTCGGACGCGATAGCCGACCTCGCCGTTTCGACCGGCCTCGCTCCCACAGATGCCGAGACCTACGCCACCGCAGCGAGAGCACACGGCAGGAGGGCGGCGGCGCACATGGAGAACGGGGGCTACGAAGCGGCAGTTGCCGACTACTCGGAGGCAATCGCGCTTGCGCCCACCGACGCCGATTCGCACGCCGGACGCGCGACGGCGGCGGCGTTCCTGGGGAGGGACGGGGAGGCGGACGTGGACGCCGCCAGGGCGGTCGAGCTGGGATTCAACCGATACCTGATGGCGGCGATGCTGGCGGAAGCGCGGCGGGACCGGTAGCAGGGCCGCCCTGTCACCGAAATTGTGGGAGGGCGAACACGTGGGTCCGCCCTACGGCCTGTTATTCGCGTCGGTGCGCCGGCGTGGCTAGGTGGTGACTGCGCCCCTGGAGGCTGAGGTGACCAGCCTGGCGTACTTGGCCATGACGCCGGTCGTGTGCCTGGACTCCGGGGCCGTCCACTTCTCGCGCCGCCGGGCGAGCTCCTCGTCGGACACCTCGACCGATAGCTCGCGCGTCTCGACGTCCATCTTGATGATGTCGCCGTCGCGGACGAGGGCTATGGGGCCGCCCACCTGTGCCTCGGGCGCTACGTGGCCGATCATCGGGCCGCGGGTTGCGCCGGAGAAGCGCCCGTCGGTGAGCAGAAGCACGCTGTCGCCGAGACCCTGGCCCATGATCGCACCGGTGACGGCGAGCATCTCCTGCATTCCCGGGCCGCCCTTGGGGCCCTCGTAGCGCAGGACGAGCACGTCGCCTTCCTCGATCTCGCCCCGGGTGACGGCCTCGAAGGCGGCGCGTTCGCCGTCATAGACCTTCGCCGGCCCCCTATGCTCCAGGTGGGACGTACCCGCGACCTTCATCACCGCGCCCTCAGGCGCGAGGTTGCCCTTTAATATGGCAAGGCCGCCGGTAGGCTTGCGCGGAGCGGAGGCCGGGTGTATGACACGGCGGTCCGGCTCGGCGTCGAATGCCTCCAGGTTCTTGGCGATGGTCTCGCCCGTAATCGTGGGCGCATCGCCGTGGAGAAGGCCCGCCCCCAGCAGCTCCTTCATGACGACCGGCACGCCGCCGACCTTGTCCATGTCCGACATGACGAACCGGCCTCCCGGCCGCAGGTCGGTGATGTAGGGAGTCGTGCGGCTGAGCCTGTCGAAGTCGTCGATCTCCAGGTCGACGTCGGCCTCGTGGGCTATGGCAAGCAGGTGCAGGACGGCGTTGGTGGAGCCGCCCATCGCTAGCACGACCCTGATTGCGTTCTCGAAGGCCTCGCGCGTCAGGATGTCGCGGGCCTTGATGTCGTGCTCCAGCAGGTAGTAGAGGACCTCGCCTGCCCTGGCCGCCAGGTCTTCGTTCCTGGGGTCGACCGCGGGGATCGAGGATGCGCCGGGTATCGACATGCCGAGCGCCTCGATGGCCGATGCCATGGTGTTGGCAGTGAACATGCCCGCGCACGCGCCCTCGCCGGGGCATGCCACGCGCTCCATGCCGAGCAGGTCCTCCAGGCTCATCTTGCCCTGGGACCAGGAGCCGACGGCCTCGTACATGTCTTGGATGTTCACGTCCTCGCCCTTGTAGTTTCCGGGCAGGATCGCGCCGCCGTAGAAGAACATGGAGGGCAGGTTGAGGCGGGCCATGGCCATCATCGCGCCGGGCATGTTCTTGTCGCAGGCCGCGACTACGATCAGTCCGTCCATGCTCTCGCCGAACGCCACGGTCTCGATGGAGTCGGCGATGACCTCGCGGCTCACGAGGGAGGCCTTCATGCCCTCGGTGCCCATGGAGATACCGTCGCTGATGGTTATCGTGCCGAACATGAAGGGTACGCTGTCGGCGGCCCAGACGCCCTCCTTGACCTTCTTCGCCAGCCGGTCCAGGTGGACGTTGCATGGGGTGACGTCGCTGGCGAGGTTGCCGATCGCGACGAAGGGCTTGTCCATGTCCTCGTCGCCCAGGCCGACGGCCCGGAGCATGGAGCGGGCAGGGGCCCGGTCCGGCCCCTCGCTTACTGCGCGGCTGTGACGTTTGAGGTCGACCTTCGTGTCAGCGACCATGTCTATTCTCCATTTCGTAGTCGATGTGATTGTTCTACCAGAGATGAAGGCGGCCCATCTCCCTATCCCGAGTTGACTGCAACGGCCGGGGACTGGATTGGGGACAGTTCCTGCTCGCAGGAATCCGGCGTGCGCCGGAATGACGGATGGGGCTGCCGGTTATGGTCTATTCGTCGCGGGTGATGCGGCTCTTGACCATCGCCTGTCTCACGCCGACGGCGAAGTCCTGTAGGTCCTCCGTCGAGGGAGTCTCCTCGTTGGCGAGGCGCTTCTTGAACTCCTCGAAGAGCCAGTTTTCGCGCCGTCCGTGAGGGAACTCGAAGAAGCTCCTGTCGAAGTGGGGCAACTCGCCGGGGCCGAAGTAGCCCTTGTCGTGGAGGGTGTAGCCCTCCAGCTCGTCCGTACCCTTGCCGAGCACCTCACCGGTCTCGACGTAGTGGGACATGACGGCGGGCATGCCGAACTTCTGGATCGGGCAGACCTTCATACAGACGGCGCATCCCTCGTACTTTGCCATGACGGGCCGGCAGCGGTCGTAGATCAGCTTGTTCTTCTCCGCGCCGCGCCACCAGACCCTCTCCCGCACGAGCGCCCGGCCCGGGCAGCGGTTCACGCACACCTGGCACTTCTGGCAGAAGCCGTGTATGCCGTAGTCGACGGGCTCGTCGTACGTCACGGGGGCGTCCGTGGTAATCATCATCAGCCTGGCCCTGGAGCCGAAGTGGGGCGACAGGAGCTGGCCGTTCGCACCGAGCTGGCCCAGGCCCGCGGCCACGAACATGGGAATCACGGCGGCGCTCGGGTCGCGGGGGCTGTGGATCTGCGCGTGGTAGCCGCGGCTTCGGATCACGTCCGCCAGGGTATCGGCCTTCGCGCTCTCGATCTCATAGGTTCCGTAGTGCGCGTACTCCGCTTCGAGGCTGGGAAGGCTCTGGGTCTGGTCGTAGTCCTGCTCCAGCGCGAGGCAGATGGCATGGGAGTACTTCACCCAGCGCCGCTTGCTCTCGTATACGTAACGCCGGTCGAACCTGGTGAAGCCTACCTCGCCGAAACCGAGCTCACGGGCCGCGAGCCGGATGTCGTCCGTGAGGTCGCTGCCGTTCTCCGTAGCGCCAGTGGGCTCGACGTCGCCCGATACGAGGGCGGTGTCGATGAACGGCTTCATCCGCTCGTCGTGGCCCTTGATGTACTCGGCCACGTCGTCCTCGTACACGGTCCACACCCAGTCCCGGTCGGCGCCCTTCTCGACGTTCTGGCTCTCCAGGGGCTCGATGCGGCTGTAGAAGGACACGTCCACCTGCCGGAGCGGTATGCCCGGTACGGTGGCCAGGTCCTCTGCTACGGGGATATCTACTTCCGGCTCCCCCATCACCCTTCCGGGTCGTTTGACGCTGTGGCTGACCTGCTTGGACATGCTGCCTCCGGGTGCGCACGCTGCGTTCAGTCTGCGGCCGCCGCGAGTGTACGACCTACAGGCAAGGCGGTCAACCTGATTTCACCCGTCGTAAGTGTTCAGTATTGATGAGAGGGAAGTCCCAGCTCCGATTCGCTCATGGCCTAACCGTGAAAGGGCGACTCACCGAGTCGCCCCTACTCCGATCTCATGTAGTCTGAGCAGGTGTCACCCGTCTCGCCTACGACTCCTGCGCGCCATCGACGACTGCCATAGCAGGAAGATCAGCCCTCCGATGACCAGGACGCTGAGGTAGGTGATGGTCCGGTCCACGAGGGTGACGGACAGCGCGTCGCTGCGCTCGAGTCCCAGTACAAGGAGGGCAGTCACCCCGGGCTCGACCGCGCCCACGCCCCCGGGAGTGGGCACGGTGCTGAGTATCGCGTGGCCAAGCGCCACGACGAGTACGAGAGGCCAGCTGATGGTAAGGTCGAGGGCCTGGATAACCATGTACAGCCGGATCGCTTCCAGCAGCCATCCTCCCAGTCCGAGGGCCATCACGCTGGGGAGGCGCTTCAGGCTTCCCAGGGCGACCTCGTGGAAGGCGCGGTACCACCGTTCAAGCCCCGACGGGAGGCGCGCCGACAACCTCAGGCCGAACGTCTTCATGGCCAGGAGCAGCGCAGTCAGGGCGCTGGCGAGCAGGATGGCGGCCAGCAACAGCCGCACGACGACGCTCGAGTCTCCGGAAGCGGAGAATCCGGCGACGCCGATCGTGATCAGCGCCAGGACCGCGAACACGTCAGTCGCCCGTTCAGCCAGGATTGTGCCGAGGCTCGGAGCCATGCCGACCCTAGCTTCGCGAGTGAGGGCGTATGCGCGGTATGCGTCGCCCATTCGCAGCACCGCTATTGAGTTGACGAACCAGCCGATGACTATGAGCTGTGCGAAGCGCAGTGTCGAGGGCAGGGAGGCGCCTTCCTGCGAGTCCAATCCGGCGTTCTGTACCAGCAGGCGCCACCTCATGCCCCGCAGGAGGAAGCTCAGGTAGTATGCGGCGAGTCCGGCCGCGTACAGGGCCGGGTCCATGTTTCGTATGTTCGACCATGCCTTGGACCAGTCGAAATCGAACTGGGTGGCGAGGAAGAGGACGAACAGCGCGGCGATCGCCAGCGAGGTGAGCGTGGGGACGGACAGGAGCCGCCGCCGCAGGGTCGGCCCCACGCCCTCCTGGGGCGATTCGTCCCGTGCCGGGCTACCGTCGATCACAGCGGCCGCTTCGCCGGAATCCCCGGGCGCCGCGGGAACTTGTCCGGGGTCGGTGTGACTTTGGCGGTGACCACGAGGCTGCGAGGAACGTCGCTGCCGGGAGGGGTGATTACGTGCGTTCGGTGCTCGCCTCCGCCGAGGGTGGCAATGGCGCTCCCGGCCCGGTCCAGCTCATCGCCGACTTCCGCGCCCTTCTGGGCTATCGCGACGCCTCCCACCTTGCAAAACGGCAGGGTAAGCTCCGCCAGCACCGCCAGCGGGGCCACCGCGCGAGAGGCCACCAGGTCGAATGCCTCCCTGAGGTCGTCGCGATGGCCTGCGTCTTCGGCGCGGGCCCTGACTACCGTGACCTCGTCCAGTTCGAGGGTGCGGGCCAGCATCTCGAGGAACTCCGCCTTCTTGCCGTTGGCCTCAAGCAGCACAACCGCCATTTCGGGAAACGCAATCTTCAGCGGAACTCCCGGCAGGCCCGCGCCGCTGCCCACGTCGATCAGCTTCGTGCCTGCGCCCAAGGTTTCGCGACGCAGCCCGCTCACCACGCTCAATGAGTCCACGAAGTGCCGGGTCTGGACTTCATCGCGTCCGGTGACGCGGGTCAGGCTGGCCCTCCGGTTCCAGGACAGGATCTCCCTATAGTAGAGCTGGAAACGGCCGATCTGAACATCGTCGAGGTCAATGCCGAGCTCCCTGGATCCTGCAGTCAGCAGTCCCATTTGGGGAGGCTGTGACGCGACGACCGGAGGGGCTGCCCCTCCTTGCGCGGGCATCTCGCTATCCGTGCGGTAATGAGATACCATCGAGCCGTTGGCGGGTAGCGGCATGGAGTTCGGTTGGATTCGTATGACGCATACAGGCCAGACAGTATACATCCTTGCCAATGCGGCATACCCGACCGGTGAGCGTCTGGGCAGAATCCCCCTCATCCCCGTATCAAGTACGGGGCAGGCTCTAGCCCTCTCCTCCTTGCGGGCGAGGGGACAACACAGCGGACCCTCTTTCGCAAGGGGAGAGGGACAATTGAACGGTTGAGAAGAATCTAGGAGGCGGTGTCTTGGAGTATGTGAACTTTGGAAGCGCGGGCGTCAAGGTGTCGCCCATATCCCTTGGTCTTGGGTTCAGAGGACAGAACTCCAGGACCGAGGGGCAGCGGCTGGTCGAGCATGCGATCGACTCGGGCATCAACCTGATCGACTGCGCGAACATATACGGCCTGGGGGACGACCGGCGGGTGCGCGGCACTTCCGAGCAGGTGCTGGCCCGGGTCCTGAAGAAGAAGCGCGACGACGTGGTCATCACGTCGAAGGTACACAGCCCGGTCGCCGAAGGTCCCAACGACAAGGGCAGCTCCAGGTACCACATTCTGCGCGAGATCGAGAACTCCCTGCGCAGGCTGGAGACAGACCACATCGACGTCTACCTGCTGCACGGCTGGGACGACGAGACTCCAATCGAGGAGACGGCGAGGGCGCTGGACGACGTGGTTTCATCGGGAAAGGCGCGGTACGTGGGCGCGTGCAACTTCGCGGCGTGGCAGGTCTGCAAGATGCTGTGGGTGCAGGACGGCATCGGCGCCGACCCGCTCATCACGCTCCAGAACCAGTACAGCCTGCTTGTGCGCGGTCCTGAGACTGAGCTGTTCGGGATCATCCGCGACCAGGGACTCGGCGCGATGGCCTTCAGCCCTTTGGCCGTCGGGTTGCTGAGCGGCGCGTACGGCACGGACGGGTCCGCCCCGGAAGGCTCCCTATGGGGCAGGGAAGACCGCGCGCGAAATCTCAAGGATGCCCTGACGCCCCAGACGATAGCGGTCATGGACGCGGTGCGGGACATTGCGGCCGAGCGCGGGAAGACGATGGCCCAAGTGGCGGTCAACTGGGTGCTTGCCCAGCCTGAGATCACGGTCGCGATATCGGGCAGCGACACGATCGAGCAGCTCGACGATAATCTAGGTGCGTTGGGCTGGGAACTGGAGGCGGAGGAGCTCGAACGGCTGAACAAGGTGTCGAGCGGCGTGGACAACGCGGATGTGTTTTGAATTGCTATGACCTTGCGAAGGTCGTGCGCGGTGTTGAAATGGGAGCTTCTCTTGGCATGGTCGAGCCGACCCCGCCCCAGGTCCCCCGTCGGGGACTCCTCGGGACGACATGGTGGGTGAATTGGGCTGTTTTCGCAGCGACGACAGCCCGGAGGCTCTCGCGATTTCAGTTCTCCGATTCTGAACCTCATTCACTCCGTTGCGTTGCCCTTGAATTTCGATTGTGATAAAATGCACAAGCGATTGGCGAGGGCCCATTTCGGGTAGGCTGGATGGGCACCGTACTGAGGTTGCTTGGGATTGGATGGTTCGTTGCCCTCTGCTTGCTGGGAGGGACATTCGGAGGCCTTTGGCTGGACGATAAGCTGGAGACAAGCCCCCTGATGGCGATGATCGGACTTGCCGGGGGGCTGGCGACCGCAGGAATAGGGACTTACAGGATGTTGATGGCCGTCGTGACCCGGTCGGACAAGGACCAGAGCGAGACATAGTGGGCCGTCTGCTAGCCAACCCCAAGGTACTGACCGCCCTGGTCGCGTTGGCCATCCTGTTTCTTGTCGGGCTCGTCGGAGGCGCACTAGGCCACGAGTTCGGCGGCGGATTCCTCGGCGCCCCGCTCACGATAATAGAGCTGAAGGCCGAGCCGTTGACGGCCAAGCCCATCATCGGCAGCTTCTCGATCACCAACACCATGCTCACGGCATGGATTGCGATTGCCCTGCTGGCGCTGCTGTCTTACTTGGGCACCCGCAGGATGTCCGAGGTCCCAGGCCGGCTGCAGGGTCTGCTGGAGACGATCATCGAGGCGTTCCTGGGCATCGCGGAGAGCGTCGCCGGCCCGGAGAAGGCGCGGCGCTTCTTCCCACTGTTCATGACAATCTTCCTGTTCGTCCTGACGTCCAACTGGCTGGGGATACTGCCCGGCTTCGGGACGATAGGCCGGTTCGAGCCCGCCAAGGACTTCATCCACCACAAGGAGGATGCGGCCGAGGCGGCAGGGAAGGAGCTCGACCTCTCGACGCTCAAGGTGCACGTGTTCGAGGATGCGGGCGCCGTCGCCTACCTCCCCTTCGGATCGGTGGACAACGAGATCACCGCCGAGCAATACGAACACAAAGAAGGCATTGGAGAGGGGCAGCGGGCGGGCGTGATCATTCCGTTCCTGCGCAGCGCCAACACCGACATCAACACGCCGCTGGCCCTGTCGATCATCGCGATGGTGATGGTGCACTACTGGGGGCTGAGCGCGCTGGGGCTTGGCCACGTCGGCAAGTTCCTGAACTTCAAGGAGGGGCCGATCGGCCTGTTCGTCGGCCTGCTGGAGGGCATCAGCGAGCTCTCCAGGGTGATCAGCTTCACCTTCCGCCTCTTCGGCAACATATTTGCCGGGGAGGTGCTCCTGATCGCGATGGCGTTCCTGATACCCCTGGTCGGTCTCATACCGTTCCTCGGGCTGGAGCTGTTCGTCGGTTTCATCCAGGCTTTCATCTTCGCCATGCTGACGCTCGTGTTCGCTTCGACTGCGACGATCAGCCATGGCGGGGACCATCACTAGGCAGCGGAAAGCACATAGAGCACGAGAGAAGGAGTGGGCAACGATGGATAGTATCCAGGGCAATATTCAGGACATAGCCGCCGGGCTGGCGATCGGCCTCGGGTCATTTGGGCCCGCGATAGGTATCGGCATGCTTGCGGCCAAGGCGATGGAGTCGCTGGGACGCAATCCGGAGGCCGCGGGGCCGATCCAGACGAACATGATCCTGGCCATCGCGTTCACGGAGGCCATCGCGATCTACGCGCTGGTCGTCGCGGTCATCATCAAGTTCGTCTAGCACGCCGACCCGAAGACACATCCGACCGCCCGCCGCGCAGTGCGCGGCAGGGCGGTAGTCAGGACTTGACGTGATATGGGTGCTTTAGGGATAACGATACCGGGAGTTGTCACGCAGCTTGCCAGCTTCCTCGTCCTGTTCGGCATACTGTACATACTGCTGTACAAGCCGATTCTCAGGATGCTCGACCAGCGCTCCGCCAAGATAAGGGAGGGCCTCGAGTCGGCCGAGAAGGCCCGCGAGGAAGCGGCGGCGTCCCGCGAGGACATGCAGCGGCAGCTCGACGAGGCCCGCACCGAGGGCCAGGCGATGATCGCGCAGGCCCGTGAGGTCGCGGACCGGTTCAGGGACGAGGAGCTGGCGAAGGCCAGGACCGAGATCGCGGCGGAGCGCGCCCGCGCCGAGGCCGACATCCAACGGGAACGGGACGCCGCGGTGCAGGAGCTGCGACAGGAGTTCGCCGGGCTGGCAATCAGCGCCGCAGAGCGCGTTGCCAAGAGGTCGCTGGACGAGTCCGCTCACAAGGACCTGATCGACGAGTTCCTGGAAAGTGCTCCCGGGTCCGGAAACGGCAGGGGTTGACCCGGTGGGTGTCCCAGGTCAGAGAGAGGGCGGGTCTCGAACCCGACCCTGCGATGGGGTAATCCATGGCGAGTACAGCTTCAGCTAGGCGGTACGCCCAGGCAGTCTTCCAGATTGCCCTGGAGCGCGACGCCGTTGACGCGTGGACGGAGGACCTCAGGGTTCTTGCCACAGGCCTGGAGAACCGTGAGCTCGCCGAGCTGCTCGACGCTCCCCAGGTGCCGGTAGCCACCAAGGTGAACATGATCGCCGATGTTCTCGGCGACTCGGTGGACGACCTTGCGCGCAACCTGCTCGCCGTGCTGGCGGGCCGATCGCTGGCCCACCTGCTACCCGATATCGCTGATGAGTTCGGCAGCCTCGTGGACGAGCATAACGGGATAGCGCGTGGCGAAGTAGTGTCCGCGGTCCCGCTGTCCGAGGCCCAAACCGCACAGGTCAGCGAAGTCCTCTCGAACATAGTAGGCAAGCCCCTCAGACTCACTGTGGCCGTCGATCCGACAATAGTCGGAGGGGTGGTCGCCAGGGTCGGGGACAGGGTGATCGACGGCAGCGTCCGAACGACGCTCCGGGAGATGCGCAGGGACCTGGTGGAGCAAATTTAGCAGCTATCTCCAAAGTGCTTCGACAAGCTCAGCACAAACGGGACAATTGACAGTCGAGGAGTAACAATGGCAGTCAGAGGACAGGACATAGCCTCCGTCATCAAGCGCCAGATCGAGGAATTCGGTCAGGAGCTGACGATGGTGGACGTCGGCACGGTAATCGAGGTCGGGGACGGCATTGCCAGGGTCCACGGCCTGTCCGGGGTCGGCGCCAACGAGCTGCTCGAGTTCGAGGGCGGCATCACCGGCATGGCGCTGAACCTGGAGGAGGACGGCGTCGGCGCCGTGCTGCTGGGCGAGGCCGAGGCGGTGAAGGAAGGCTCCGAGGTGCGCGGCACGGGCCGGGTCATGGAGATCCCCGTAGGGGACGCAATGCTCGGCCGGGTCGTCGACGCGCTTGGGGCGCCCATCGACGCGAAGGGTGCAATAGCCACTGCCGAGAACGCGGCGGTCGAGGTCATCGCCCCGGGCGTGGCAGCCCGGCAGGAGGTGAACGTCCCGGTGCAGACCGGCGTGAAGGCCATCGACTCGATGGTGCCGATCGGCAGGGGGCAGCGCGAGCTCATCATCGGCGACCGCGCGACCGGCAAGACGGCGATATGCCTCGACGCGATCATCAACCAGAAGGGCGGCGACCTTCTCTGCATCTACGTTGCAGTGGGGCAGAAGGCCGGCAAGGTGGCACAGACTGTCGCGCTGCTAGACAGGCACGGCGCGATGGAACATACGGTAGTGGTCGCCGCCAATGCGTCGGACACCGCGCCAATGCAGTACCTGGCGCCGTACACGGGCTGCGCCATCGGCGAGTACTTCATGCGCCAGGGCAAGGACGCGCTGATCATCTACGACGACCTGTCCAAGCACGCGTGGGCGTACAGGCAGATGTCGCTGCTGCTGAGGCGGCCTCCAGGGCGTGAGGCGTACCCCGGCGACGTCTTCTACCTGCACAGCCGACTCCTGGAGCGGGCAGCACGGCTGTCCGAGGACCTGGGAGGCGGCTCGCTGACGGCCCTGCCGATTATCGAGACGCTGGCCGGAGACGTGTCGGCCTACATCCCGACTAACGTCATCTCGATCACGGACGGTCAGATATACCTGGAGCCGGAGCTGTTCAACTCGGGCGTGCGCCCGGCCGTGAACGCGGGCCTGTCAGTCTCGCGCGTGGGCGGCACGGCACAGACGAAGGCGATGAAGTCCGTTGCGGGAAGCCTGCGGCTGGACCTGGCCCAGTACAGGGAGCTCGCGGCGTTCGCGCAGTTCGGCACCGCCGACCTGGACGCCGCCACGAGGGCACAGCTCGAGCGGGGGCAGCGCGCAGTGGAGATCCTGAAGCAGAACGAGAGCAGGCCGCTGAACCTGCCGCAGGAGATTACCATCCTGTTCTCGCTGGCCAAGGGGCACCTGGACGACGTTGAGATCGGCAAGGTGGGCGCCTTCGAGGAGGCCCTCCATAGCTACATGGAGGCGAGCCATCCGGAGATCAACGCCCAGATAGATGAAGACAAGGACATAACCGACGAGACCGAGGCCAGTCTGACCTCGGCAATCGAAGAGTTCAAGGCGAGCGTACCCTACTAGCCAGAAGACATGCCCAGCGTAAGAGACATAAGGCGGCGCATTCGCAGCGTCGAGAACACGGCGAAGATCACCAAGGCGATGTCGATGATCGCGGCGTCGAAGATGCGCCGCGCCCAGGAGATGGCCCTGCGAGGCAGACCGTACTCGGAGAGGATGCGAAGCCTGCTGGCTGACCTGGCTGCCCAGCCGCACGATGAAGACATGCTGCATCCTCTGCTCCAGCGCAGGGACCTCGAAAGGACGTCGGTGGTGCTCATCACGCCGGACCGCGGGCTTACAGGCGGGTTGCACAGCAAGATCAACCGAACCGCGGCCCAGTTCATACTCGACCAGCCGGGGACGGCACGGATCGTCGCCGTGGGCCGAAAGGGCCGCGACTTCATGGTCCGATCGGGCCAGGACGTGCAGGCAGAGTTCTCGGATCTGGGCGACCGACCGACGCTGCTCGACATCACTCCCATCACCAGGATAGTGATCGACGACTACACGGAGGGCCGCACCGACGCCGTCCACGTCGTGTACGCAGACTTCAAGAGCACGACGCTGCAGGTCCCGGTCATCGAGCCCCTTCTTCCGGTCACGCCGGCTGAGCTGCCCGCGGAGCAGGCCGTCGGGTACATCTACGAGCCGAACGCCGCGGAGGTACTTTCCGAGCTTCTGCCCAGGTTCGTCGAGATGCAGCTCTATCACGCCGTTCTGGAGGCGATAGCGAGCGAGCAGTCGGCCCGGATGGTCGCCATGAGGAGCGCGACCGACAACGCGAACGACATGATCGTCGACCTTACGCTAGAGATGAACAAGGCGCGCCAGGAGAACATCACGACCGAGCTCCTGGACATCGTGGGCGGGGCAGCCGCCGTGGGCGCGTGATCAGTCCCGAGTAGAACAGGAACCATCGAGGAGACAGGATGGCCAACGGAAAAATAACCCAGGTGATCGGCACAGTAGTCGACGTGGAATTTCCCTCCGAGTCTATGCCGGGCATTTTCAACGCCTTGGAGACGGAGATCGAGGGCGAAAAGCTCGTGCTCGAGGTCGAGCAGCATGTCGGGAACAACTGGGTCAGGTGCCTGGCGCTTGGCCCGACCGACGGGTTGAAGCGGGGCACGGAGGCAGTGGACACGGGCCGGCCAATATCGGTGCCCGTCGGCGACCCTACTCTGGGGCGCCTCTTCAACGCCCTCGGCGACACCATCGACAACCTGGAGGAGGTGGAGTCGGACGATCAGTGGCCCATACACAGGCGCCCACCAGGCTTCGACGAGCAGGCGACCGAGGTCGAGATGCTCGAGATGGGCATCAAGGTGATGGACCTGATCGCGCCGTTCACCAAGGGCGGCAAGGTCGGTGCGTACGGCGGCGCGGGCACCGGCAAGACGGTCATCATCCAGGAGCTCATCCGCAACATCGGCACCGAGCACGAGGGCGTTTCGGTGTTCGCCGGCGTCGGTGAGCGCTCGCGAGAGGGCAACGACCTCTGGCACGAGATGCAGGAGTCCGGCGTGCTCGGCAGCACGGTCCTGGTGTTCGGCCAGATGAACGAGCCGCCGGGAATCCGCGCCAGGGTCGGGATGACGGGCGTAACCATGGCGGAGTACTTCAAGGAGACCCGTCAGCAGGACGTGCTCCTGTTCATCGACAACATCTACAGGTACATCCTTGCAGGAATGGAGGTTTCGGCGCTTCTGGGCCGCATGCCATCGGCCGTGGGCTACCAGCCAACCCTTTCGACCGAGATGGGCGACCTGGAGGAGAGGATCACCTCGGCCGGGGCCGGGTCGATCACGTCCTTCCAGGCCATCTACGTGCCCGCCGACGACTACACAGACCCCGGCATCGTCACGACGTTCGGCCACCTGGATGCGGTCATATCGCTGGACAGGGCCCTGGTGGAGCAGGGATTGTACCCCGCGGTCGACCCGCTATCGTCCTCGTCCCGGATCCTGGAGCCCGCGGTAGTCGGCCAGGACCACTACGACGCGGCGCGGGGCGTGCAGCAGGTGTTGCAGCGCTACCGGGACCTGCAGGACATCATTGCGATCCTGGGGGTCGAGGAGCTGTCCGACGAGGACCGGCAGACGGTCGCCAGGGCGCGGAAGATCCAGCGGTTCCTGACCCAGCCGTTCTTCGTCGCCGAGCAGTTCACCGGCCAGGAGGGTCGGTACGTGGCGGTCAAGGACACGGTGAAGGGATTCCGCGAGATACTCGACGGCAAGCACGACGACCTGCCGGAGCAGGCCTTCTACATGGTCGGCACCATCGAGGAGGCCATCGAAAAGGCCGCGCGGATGGCTGCGGAGGGCTAGGGTTGGCCAAGCTCCAGCTCGATATAGTTACCGCTGAGCGGCTCGTGACCTCCGAGGAGGTCGACGTGCTGGTGGCGCCCGGCATTGACGGCGAGATGGCCATCCTGCCGCACCACGCGCCGCTGCTCACGATCCTCAAGCCCGGCGAGGTGCGCGTCCTCAATGACGGCGAGGAGAGCGACATCGCCGTCAGCGGCGGCTTCATGGAAGTGATGCCGGACAAGGTGACGATTCTAGCGGACACGGCCGAGCGCGCCGACGAGATCGACGAGGAGCGGGCCGAGGCCGCCCTCAGGAAGGCGGAGGAGCGCCTAGAGACCGCCCAGGCCGACATGGACCTGGAGCGCGCCGTGGCTTCCCTGCGCAGGTCCCAGGCTCGCCTCAAGGTCGCCCGCCGCAGGCGCAGAGGCACGTCTCGCGAGGGGGCTCCACCCACCGGCTGATTCGCCCAAGAGGCGCTGCTTGTGACTACCGCATTAAAGCCAAGAATGACAGACGAGCAGCGACATTCTCAGAGTAGTCCGGGTGGTCGGCTGGAGAGGCAGCCAGTTGAACTGGGGGCTTGTGTAGCCGGCCTTGTGAACGCGGTCGACAAGGGGATGGCGGACGAGGTTGCGCCCTACGACCTATCCACCCTGGAATTCAGCCTCTTGAGATTCTGCATGGAACAGGTGGAGTGCACCGCCACGCAGATGGGCGAAGTACTGCCTTCCGACGCGCCCCGCATAAGCCGCATGGTGAGCAGGCTGGTCGACATGGGCCTGCTGAGCAGACGCCGCCTTCGAAGCGACAGACGGGTCATCAAACTGCGGCTCACCGAAGAGGGAAGGGAGCTGACATCCCAGCTCGTCCAGCGCGTGCGTGCATACGAAGAGATGCTCACCGAGAGCATTAGCGAGAAGGAGCTTCGGGCGTTCGCGTCTATCGCCTCCAAGATAGTTGCCAATCATGCTTCTCTGAACCAGCCTCGATCAGGCCATCGCGCCGGCGGAGGGAGGCCCTATCGCCGGCCGCAGCCATAGCGTAGAACTCGGGGACCCGGCTCGGTAGCCGGAGTCGTTGCGACCTTGCGAAGACCGCACAAACGGATAAGAGTGGCGTTGTCTCCCGGCATGGTTGAGGCCGGGCCGGGCTCTTCGTCGGGGACTCCTCAGGATCACATGTCGCGTTGGCGGTTCGCCCGAGGCCTAGGGCTTACGGGCCAAAGCCTCGCCATATGCTATTGCGCCGAAGGCTCCTGGATGGGTCTTCCACCGGTCAAGGGCGTCGCGGTACCTGTCGAAGTGCACCTGGTCCGCCACTCCGTATGTCTGCGCCGCCGCTACGGTTTCGGCCGAGAGGAACCAGCCCTCGATAGCAGTGTAAAGGTTGGCGATGTCTTCGGTTGCGCTGTAGTGGTTGAAGGAGGCGCTCGCTCTGATGTCGGTGAACCCGGCCTCAGCGAGGTGCCGCTTCAGGTCCTTCCCGAAGTCAGGATGGCCGTCGTCGGTTGCAATGAGCTCCGAAAACATGACCCATCCAATGTCGAGAACCTCGAAGCTGGGCGCCTGGAACGAGTTTCGGAAGATCGCTTCACGGCAGGAGATGATGCCTCCAGGCTTCAAGACCCGCTTCACCTCGGCCATGGCGGCGTGGGTATCCGGAACGTAGGTGAAAATGGCGTGGCCGTGGGCCATGTCGAAGAAGCCATCTTCGAAGGGAAGGTCGGTCACGTCGCCGACGTGGAATGTCGCGTTGTCGTGTCCTCCTGCCTTGGCGATGGACTTCGCTATGTCGATCTGCGACGCCTCCATATCGATTCCGTGCAGCTCGCCGGGCTCAACGGCCCTGGCCAGACCGGCCGATATGGTACCGGGCCCGCAGCCGAAGTCGAGGACGCGAAGGCCTGGCTTCAGGTACGGGATCAGATGAGCGCCGTGGCTCTCCAATGTGTGCCGCTTCCATCGCTGAACGATGGCTTCACCGTAGCCCAACGTGTATTCGGGTGTTACAGATTCCGGTCCAGTCATGTCACGCGCCCCTCCCGCTTCAGCCGCAAGTCACCAGTCGCCTTCAATTCTACCATCAAGGCCAGAGTGCAAGCCCCCTTTTGCTTCATTTCGGGGCGTAACCGCTACGATTTGTCTTCATCGCGCACCGGTGCAAAGGCACGTCCCCGCAACTTTTCCTACGCCCGGCGCAACGCACGGTTTAGCCGCTCCCGGCCCGCGTTGCTATAATGTGCGCCACCCCATGTATGTCGATCCCCGCGAAGGACTCAACCCCAGGCAGCTCGAGGCAGTCGAGAACGTAGCCGGACCCTTGCTGATCGTCGCCGGGCCCGGCAGCGGCAAGACTCGCGTCATCACCCACCGGATCGCGCACTTGGTGCAGAACGGGAGGGTCCCGCCGTACCGGATCGGCGCGGTGACCTTCACCAACAGGGCCGCACGGGAGATGCGCGACCGCCTGTTCGGACGGAGCGTGGACGATCCGGCAGCCCCTCTTCTCGGCTGGGATTTGCGCGGACGAGGGCTGACCGTCAGCACGTTCCATTCCTTCTGCGCTCAATTGCTGCGGCAGGAGGCCGAGACCCTCAAGCTGCGGCGCGATTTCGTGATCTATGACGACGCCGACCAGATGACGGTCGTCAAGGGCGTCATGGAAGAGGTGAACGTCAACCCGAAGAACCACAACCCGCGCTCGGTCCTGGCGGCCATATCCGACTCCAAGAGCCGCCTCGTCAGCGTGGAGGCGTTCGGCGCAGGGAAGGGCAGCTACTGGGACGAGGTAGTCCACCGCACCTACGAGCGTTACGAGCAGGTCCTGCACGCGAACTCGGCGCTGGACTTCGACGACCTGCTGGTGAAGGCCCATACGCTGCTCCGGGACGTGCCGGAAGCCGCGCGAGGCTACCAGGAGCGCTACGTGCACTTCTTGGTGGACGAGTTCCAGGACACCAACGTCGCCCAGTACGCCATCGCCAGGCAGATCAGCCAGATTCACCGCAACCTGTGCGTCGTTGGGGACCCCGACCAGTCTATCTACTCCTGGCGCAGCGCCGACGTCCGGAACCTGCAGAGCTTCCAGACCGACTTCCCTGAGGCCATGGTCGTCGTGCTCGAGGAGAACTACCGCTCGACCCAGACGATTCTCGATGCCGCCAGCGGCGTGATCGCCGCCAACGAGGGCAGGGTAGAGAAGAAGCTGTGGACGAAGAATGACGGCGGCGCGCCCCTCGTGCTAATGGACGCGTACGACGAGCGGGACGAGGCGCAGCTCGTGTTGCGGGAGGCGGAGCGCCTCGTACGGCAGGAGGACCACGACCGGGGCGACATCGCGGTGATGTACCGGGTTAACGCTCAATCGAGGGCTTTCGAGGACGCGTGCGCGCGTTACGGGGTGCCCTACCAGCTCGTCGGAGGCCTGCGCTTCTACCAGCGGCAGGAAGTCAAGGACGTAGTCGCCTACCTGCGCGTCATTGCCAACCCGGACGACGACGTGAGCTTCGAGCGCGTCGTGAACGTGCCGTCTCGGGGCATCGGCCAGCGGACCATGGCGAAGCTGAAGGACGCGGCCCGCGAGCTTGAGGTATCGATGTTCGCGGCGATCGACGGCGTCGGCGCCGGCGGCGGCCTCGGAGGACTGCAGCCGCGAGCCGTACAGGCTCTGACAGGTTTCCGCGACATGGTGCTTGGCCTCAGGGAAGGCCGCGAAGGGCAGGACCTGGTCGCCCTCATCGACAGTGTGCTGGAGCGGACGGGTTACCTGAAGTACGCCGCCCAGGACGAGGAACGCGGCGAAGAGCGGCTGGAGAACCTCGAGGAGCTGAAGACGACCGCCGGGGAGTTCGTCGACGGCGGCGAGGGAGAGGCGCTGACGGCCTTCCTGGAACGGGTGAGCCTCGTCAGCGACACGGATGACCTCGAGGACGACAGGGACAGAGTCACGCTCATTACCCTTCACCAGGCCAAGGGATTGGAGTTCCGAGACGTGTTCATGGCCGGCATGGAGGAGGGACTGCTACCGCATATCAGGGCGATAGAGGACGGGGACCCCAAGGAGATGGAGGAGGAACGCCGCCTGGCCTACGTGGGGGTTACGAGGGCGAAGGAGCGGCTGTACCTGAGCCACGCGGCGCGGCGCGGATTCAGGGGCGGGTATGGCCCGAACGTGCCTTCGCGCTTCCTGGACGACATCCCCGAGAGGCTGATCGACAGGACATCGTCAGCACCGTCTACTGACTTCGGCATCCGGTGGAGCCTGGTGGACGAGCCCACCACACTAAAGCGGCCTGTGGTAAAGCCTTCGGCGGCAGGTAATGGGTCCGTGCGGGAGTCGAAGCCCGCTCGCCGCTCGGCAACGCCCATTCGCCCCGCACCGAGACCTGCGGAGGAACGTGTAGAGCCGCCGGACTTCTCTACGGGCGACAAGGTGCGCCATGCCAAGTTCGGGGAGGGCATCGTTACCGGCACCAAGCCGTCCGGCGCGGACGTGGAGGTAACGGTTGCCTTCATCGACGAGGGGATCAAGCGCCTGCTCCTGAGCTTCGCCAAGCTCCAGAAGATCGGGTAGCGGCGTAACCTGACGTTGCTGTTCGGTATCGACGAGAAAGGTGTGTCCACTCCAATTGGTTCGCAGCCTAACGTGTGCGGGCGACTCGGCGAGTCGCCCCTACCTACATACGAAGGGGTGCACGGCTCGCTAAACCTGGGCAGGCACAGTTGACGTTGCTGGCGACGCAGCGGGAGCGCGACAACCTGGCAGACGCCCTAGATGCCAGGCCCGAGACGACCATCCCGGTCCACCTCCTGCGGCGCGGCCTAGCCGATGCCCATTTGGCCGGTGGGCTCAAGAGTCCTGACGCAGCCGTAGTCCAGTCCCATACATTGAAATCCGAGCCCTGGTGCCTTGGTAGGGACCCGGCTGCCATGCTCCGCCTGCTACATCCGCTGAACGACTGGGGCTCGCAGAGGATGAGCCCGAACGTCGACGCCAGCATCGCCGCGCCGCTCGCCGACCTGGCTGAGAAGCACCTGGTTGTAGAAGTCGAACTCTACGCCGACATCTACCATACGCTCACCAGTCCGGTCGCCGATGTGCCCGTCCCTGAGGTCCGACAGCTTGGCCTGGACGACGTGCCTCTGCTCACGGCATACAGGGGTGATGCGAGGGGCACAGGATTTGCCACGTTCAATGACCTTCTAAGGGATGGCTTCGCCGCGGGGCCTATAGTCGACGGCCGGCTGGTTGGGCTGGCGCATACCAACGCGGTGACGACGAGACATGCGGACATCGGTGTGGCGACCCGGAAGGAGTTTCGCCGACGGGGCTTCGCTTCCGCCGCTGCTTCAGTAGTCGCACGTCTGATACAGGAGAGAGGCCTAGTGCCGGTCTGGAGTGCAGGCGAGGACAACGACGTCTCCCTCCGGGTCGCAGCCAGACTTGGGTTCATTGAGGTATCGCGACGCGTATACCTCAACATCCGTCCCCGCCAGCGAGAGACCCGCTGAGGGCGTCCGCCCGGTGCTATACTCGTACGTGGTTTTAGTCGCAGCGTGGGCAGGTGCGGGTTGACGCAAGACCGCGATAGCCAGGGGCAGGCCGCCGAGAAGGTGACGCTGAACATCGGCGGCATGACGTGTGCGGCCTGCGTCCACCACGTCGAGGGCGCGCTGGTCGGCGTAGATGGCGTCAGCGGTGCGACCGTGAACCTGGCGACCGAGCGGGCGACTGTCGAGTACGTTCCGGGCATAGCCAGTGTGGCCGACTTCCGGGAGGCAGTGACCGACGCCGGATACTCGCTGCTTGGGATCGCCGCTGACGGCGACGACCCGCCCGCAGCTGCGGACCTGAGTGCGCTGAAGTGGAAGGCCGGGCTCAGTATTGCCACAGCGGTAGTCATCATGGCGGCCATGGCGGCGGCTCCACTCAGGAACGCGCTGCCGTTCGATGCGAGCCTGCTCTTCATGGCCCTGGCCACGCCGGTCCAGTTCTGGGCCGGCGGGCAGTTCTACACGGGCGCGTGGCGTGCCCTGAGGGGCCGCACCAGCAACATGAACACCCTGATCGCGGTGGGCACGTCTGCGGCCTACGGCTACAGCGTGTACGCCGCCCTGTCCGGAGGCCCGGTCGAGCTTGGGCAGGGCCGAGGCGAGACCTACTTCGACACGTCCACGGCTATCATTGGCCTAGTGCTGCTCGGCCGCTTCCTGGAAGCGCGGGCAAAGGGCAGGGCATCCGGCGCAGTAAGGGCGCTTGCGGGACTCAGCGCCAAGACCGCGCGGGTGGTCAGGAACGGCGTCGAGTCGGACATTCCAATCGAGGACGTAGCCGTAGGCGACTTCGTGCTGGTGCGGCCGGGTGAAAAGGTCGCCACCGACGGCGAGGTGGTCGAGGGCACTTCGTGGGTAGACGAGTCGATGCTCACGGGCGAGAGCCTGCCCGTGGAGAAGGGCGTGGGAGCCAAGGTGTACGGCGCGACTGTGAACGGCGCGGGGAGCTTCACCTTCCGAGCCACGGGCGTTGGCAAGGATACCGTCCTGAGCCACATCATGCGCCTGGTGGAAGACGCCCAAGGCTCCAGGGCGCCGATCCAGCGCCTCGCCGATCTCGTGGCAAGCTACTTCGTGCCGGTCGTAATAGGCGTCGCCGCGCTGGTCTTCGTCGTGTGGCTGATCCTGGGACCGGCGCCGGCGTACGTCTACGCGATTATGACCGCCGTGGCCGTGCTGATCATAGCGTGCCCGTGCGCGCTCGGCCTCGCTACGCCAACCGCCATCATGGTCGGCATAGCAAAGGGAGCCGAGTTCGGCATCCTTGTCCGGGACGCCGAGGCGCTTGAGACGGCCCACAAGGTACAGGTAGTCCTGATGGACAAGACGGGGACGATTACCGAGGGCAGACCGGCGGTGACGGAAGTCGTTCCCCAGGACATCGGTGAGGATGAACTGCTGAGGGTGGCTGCCTCTGTGGAGCGCGCTTCAGAGCATCCCATAGGGCGAGCGATTGCCCTTGAGGCCGAGGGGCGAGGCCTGGGAACCCTCGGGGTGACTAGCTTCGAGTCGGTCCCAGGCTACGGGATCGAGGCAGACGTCGATGGCGCAAACGTGCTCGTGGGGAACCGGGCCCTCATGGCTGAGCGGAGCATCGCCCTGGATGGCCTGGATGAATCGGCGGACAGGCTCGCGCGACAGGGCAAGAGCATAGCCTTCGTCGCTGTGGACGGAGCCCTCCGGGGGGTTATCGCCGTTTCCGACACAATCAAGCCCGGTGCTTCCGATTCTGTCGAAGCCATCAAGGCGCTCGGTGTGGACGTTGTGATGCTGACCGGCGACAACGAGAAGGCGGCGCGCAGCATAGCCCGCCAGGCCGGAATCGATGACGTGATAGCGGGCGTGCTGCCCGGTGAGAAGGCCGATCACGCGGCGGCCCTGCGCCGGAGCGGCAAGACGGTGGCGGTCGTCGGAGATGGAATCAACGACTCGCCCGCCCTGGCCGAGGCAGACCTCGGCATCGCGGTGGGTACGGGCACGGACGTGGCTATCGAAACGGCCGGCGTCACCCTCGTGAGCGGTGACATCCGGGGCGTCGCGTCGGCAATTGCCCTGAGCCGGGCCACCATGCGCACGATCCGCCAGAATCTCTTCTGGGCCTTTGCGTACAACGTTGCCCTGATTCCAGTAGCGGCGGGCGTCCTCTACCCACTCTTCCCGAACGGCGTGCCTGACGCACTTGGTCCGGTCTTTGGCGAGTTCGGGTTCCTCAACCCCATAATGGCCGCCGCCGCGATGGCGGTCAGCTCCGTAACCGTGGTGTCCAACTCATTGAGGCTTCGCACTTTCGATCCTCGGTGACCTGGGAGGCAACATGAAGATACCCCTGTTCCTCAAGCGCGGACCTACGGCCGAGGACCCCGTGTGCGCCATGGACGTCGAGATGGACAAGGCGCCGGGCGGCTCCTGGGACTATGAAGGGACGACCTACTACTTCTGCGCTCCAGGGTGCAAGCGGGCATTCGAGAAAGACCCGGAGTCGTACCTGTCGGGCGAGCTGAAGATCGAGATGTAGCCAGAGTCCCGGACGCCTAGCTCCGATAAGCTCGCGGCCCAGCGTGAGGGCGACTCGCCGAGTCGCCCCTACCTACAGACGACAGGCTTCCCGCCTTAGCAAGTCTGCGCAGGTGCCCTGACATCGCCCTTCATACTTTCTTCAAGGTTGCTCGGTTAACATACATACGAGGAACCTGAACAGGAAACGGCGGTGGAATGGGAAGCACAGTCCTGATAGTAGAGGACGACGCCAACACGGCTAACCTTGTCGGACTCTATCTCAAGAGAGACGGCCACAAGGTAGCCCACGCCCCCGACGGGGTAACCGGACTCAAGCTCGCGCGGGAGGCCCGTCCCGACCTCGTCGTGCTGGACCTCATGCTGCCGCGCCTGGACGGCATGGAGATCACGAGGGCCCTGAGAGAAGAGTCCTCGGTGCCCATCGTGATGCTCACTGCCCGCGTGGACGAGACGGACCGGCTGGAGGGTCTCGATCTCGGGGCCGACGACTACGTCACGAAGCCCTTCAGCCCCAGGGAGCTTGCAGCAAGGGTTCGCGCGGTACTCCGGCGGACGAAGCGCGAAGCCCAGGCGAACGGACCGGTGAAGCTGGCACACGGCGAGGTCGAGATCGATACAAGGAGCCGGCAAGTCACGATCGCCGCAGACCCCATCTCCCTGACGCCTACCGAGTTCAGCCTGCTGGAGATGTTCATCCGCGAGCCCGGACGAGTCTTCACCCGCGACCAGATCATCGACCGGGTATTCGGCTATGACTTTGACGGGTTCGACCGCACAGTCGACGCCCACGTATCCAACCTCAGGCGCAAGGTCCACAAGGCCAGCGCCGAGCGCCGCAAGTACGTGCACACGGTCTACGGGGTGGGGTACAGGTTCGGCGATGCGTAGACTGCTGTCCAGCCTCCAGGTCAGGCTGATGGTCGGCTTCGTGGCGGCGCTGGCGCTCGCCCTAAGCTCCGTGGGCCTGTACGTCGGGTATGCCGCCGACCGGGAGGTCGCCCGGATCCAGGAGCTATCCACGGAGGCGAGGGTTGCTCGCCTCAAGATCGCCCTGGAGGAGCACTACGCCCGGAACAAGGGCTGGTACCAGGTCCAACCCTTCCTGGAGAGGGTCGGGCCGGTTTACGGCAAGAGGCTGGTGCTTAAGGACGAGGACGGCCAGGTAATCGGAGACTCCTGGGGCGACAGGAAGCACCCTCCGCCCGGTCGCATACGTTCTCCTCGCGGATTCCCCATCCATATGCCCGAGGTCGATTCCAAGATGGCCTCCATCATCGCCGACAAGAAGCGCGAGGTTGGCGAGCTGACGGTGTCGGCGGACGACCTGCCGGCAACGTTGACCGAACCGCCTTTGTCGAGGCTCTCCCAGGCCGTCAACCGCTCCCTGCTCTGGGCAGGACTCGTCGCCGGCGGCGGGGGGCTGATTCTCGTCACCATGATGTCGAACAGCGCCCTGGCGCCGGTGCGAACTCTCACAGGAGCCGCCCGCCGGCTGGGGAGAGGTGACCTGTCTCAACGCGTTTCCGTCCAGAGAGAGGACGAGGTGGGTGAGCTGGCGCGGACATTCAACTCCATGGCAGAGGGAATGGAGCGCGCCGAAACGCAGCGGCGCAACTTGGTCGCCGACGTGGCGCACGAGCTGAGGTCTCCCCTGTCGAACATCCAGGGGACCATCGAAGCCATGCGAGACGGCCTGATGGACAGGGGTGACACCTCGCTCGACATGCTGCACGAGCAGACTCTTCACCTGTCCCACCTGGTCGACGACCTGGGACTGCTTGCCCGGGCGGAGGCAGGCGATCTCCGACTCGACATTAGGCCGGACTCCATCGAGGAAGCAGCCAGGCGCTCCGTGGATGCATTCCGGGCCCGTGCCGAGGCGAAGGGAGTCGGTCTGACCGTCGAGTCGGCCGGGGACCTGCCACTGGCTCTAATGGACCGCCAGCGCACTCAGCAGATCATCGGAAATCTCATAGACAACGCCATACGCCATACGCCAGGGGCAGGCCGGGTGAGCGTGCAGATAGGCAAGACTGAGGCCGGGGCCGTCAGCGTTGCCGTGCGGGATACCGGCGAGGGAATAGCGGAAGACGACCTGCCCCTCATATTCGAGCGGCTCCACCGGGTGGACCCCTCAAGGGCGAGGGCCACGGGGGGAGCAGGACTGGGCCTCACCATAGCCCGGAGGCTGGTCGAGGCGCAGGGCGGAGCCATTAGCGTAGACAGTGAGATGGGCAGGGGCTCCACATTCACGTTGGAGCTGCCCGCCGCGATTGAAGTCGACGGCGCCCATTGATGCCTAAAGTCGCAGCAGGGAGGGACACTTGACGAGCATACTCGACGCGTTGGGAAGCATCAGGCTGTGGCAGATCGCGGTCCTCGTGGGGATAGTCGTTGTGGCCGCCGTTGGGGGATATTTCGGCTACACACAGCTGACTGCCGAAGACTCCACGGACCTGGGAGAAGGCCAGCGCCTCGTGGCGGTGCAGCGCGGTGACTTCGTAAACGAGGTCTCGGTCAGCGGCAGCCTGGAGTACAAGGACCGTGACAGCCTGAGCTTCGGGACCGCAGGGACCGTCGCGGAGGTAGCGGTAGAGGTGGGACAGAGGGTCCCGGCAGGATTCGTGCTCGCTCGACTCGACAGCGAGACGATTGCCGAGCTCGAAAGGGCCGCGGTCCAGGCCGAGGGCAAGCTGCGAGATGCGGAGGATGCCCTGGCAGAGGCGCGCGACCCATACTCGGCAGTCGATCTGGCCCGGGCTGAGGCCGATCTCGCCGACGCCCTGGTCGCCAGGAAGTCTGCCGAGGACTCACTTGCTGAGCTTCAGACGGCCGACCCGCAGGCCATAGCCAGGGCCAGGACCGCGGTTTCGGACGCGCTGGCGGCCAAGATCGCGTCGGACGAAGTGTTGGCGTACATGCTGTCGGGCGATCCACAGGCCATCGCCAGGGCCAGGGCCGCGGTGTCAGACGCACAGACGGCAAAGAGAGCCGCGGAGGACGCCCTGACGGAGCTGACTCGCTCCGACAAGAGGATTGCCGAGGCGGAAAGGGCCGCGGCCATGGCGGAGGAGTCGTTCAGCAATGCCGAGCAGACCCTCAGTGACCTGCTCACACCCCCTGCCGACGTGCTCTCGAGGGCCGAGAACAAGGTGACGGCAGCCGAGCGGACGCTCCAGGACGCGCAGGACGCTCTCGCCGAGCTTCTCGATCCTCCAGGAGGCAGCGTGGCGGCCGCGGAGGCCGCCGTGACCCGCGCGAAGGAGGAGCTGGAGAACGCATCTACCGCGCTCGAAGAGCTGCTGGCCGGGCCGGACGAAGACGCGCTCGCAGATGCCACTTCTGACCTGGAGTCAGCCAGGGCATCGCTGAACGAAGCAGTGCTCGATCGCATCCTTGCGGAGGACGAATGGGACGGCAGGCGGGAGAGCGCCAGCGACTCCGTGGGCGCAGCTTCCGAACAGTATGCAACCGTGTTCTCAGGATGGCTCGGCTCGGCGCCCGCCGGCGATGAGCTTGCCATGGACCCCGGGGAGGTTCTCGACGCGTGGGGCGCAGACATAGAGGCCCTGTTCGCCCCGGGAGCGAGGTCGATCAGGCCGGAAGTGTTCCTTGCGCAGGGCAGCGGCGACGATCCCGATACCCGCTGGGACGAAGGGGTCATCTACTTCTGGCTCCACTTCTACCCCCAGAACATCGTCGCGACGTGCGACGACGATGAGCCGAGCCGCAATCTCTGCGTCATGCGCGACCTCGATAACGCATGGAGCAGCCTGAGGGCCGCAGGTGACAACCTGGCGACGCTGGAGCTGGAGGCGGAGAAGGCGCTCTCCCAGCGGGATACAGCCGTCAGGCGAGCAGAGGCGACGGTCGCGGATCAGGAGGAGAGGGTAGCCGACTTGCAGGCGGAGCCAGACCCTCTGGCCGTGGACGCCGCGCGCCACCGGCTGGACACGGCAACGTATGCACATGGAGACGCGCAGACTGCCCTGGACGAGCTTCGCAATCCCCCGAGCCTCAGGGTCGAAGAACGTAGAAGCCAGGTCGACGTGGCTGCGGCCGCGCTGGCCGAGGCTGAGGGCGAGCTCGCCGATCTGAAGCCGGGCGAGGACGACAGCCGCGTGACAGCCGCGAGGGCGGAGCTCACGCTGGCTACAGCCAACCTCGAGGACTCGCGGACGGACCTCACGGAGGCGAGGTCGGGCCCAAGCCAGGTCGACCTCGATGCCGCGCAGGCAAAGCTGGAACTGGCAACGGCCAACCTCGAAGCTGCGGAAGCAGACCTTGCGGCTCTCGTCTCGCCTGATCAGGCCGACGTCGACTCGGCCCGTGTGAAGGCTGAATTGGCCGCGGCCAACCTGGACGCTGCCGAAGCTGAGCTGTCGGACGTGCTGGCCGGCCCTGACCCCGCAGACCTGGACCAGAGCCGGAAGAAGCTGGCGCTGGCAACCGCGAACGTGGACGACTTTCGCGAGAGGTTGGATGATGTCCGATCGGGCGCCGACCCTCTCCTGGTATCTCTCAGGGAAGGGGACGTGGCGGCGGCCGAGTCGGCACTCGACGCCGTTCACCAACGGCTGGCCGAGTCGGTCATCACCGCTCCCTGGGACGGCATCGTGACAAACGTCCGGATCGAAGAGGGAGAGGAAGTCTCGCTCGGGACCGCGGCTATAGGAATGGTGGACCCATCGGTAGTCCAGGTTGCCGGCACTATAGACGAGATCGACGTCCTCTTCGTAAGTATGGGAGCGCAGGCCAGCGTGTCGATGGACGCCTTCCCGGGACAGGTGCTGTCGGCCACGGTGACCGACATCGGCACACAGGCGACGAACCAGCAGGGCGTGGTGACTTACCCGATCACAATAGAGATGGAGACGCAGGGGCTTGAGTTCCCGGAGGGCATGAGCGCCGTAGCTTCGGTTGTCATTCTGGAAGAGCGCAACGTCCTGCTTGTGCCGATAGACGCGCTGTTCGGCAGTTTCGAGCAGCCTGAGCTCCAGGTGATGAATGGCGGCGCGCTGGAGAGCCGCCAGATAGCCCTGGGCAACACCGACGAGTTCTGGGCGGTAGTGGAGTTCGGTGTCAGTGAGGGCGAAATGGTGGTATTGGAGACCCGGGACTCATCGCTCCAGTCCGGGTTTGGTGGGTTCGGCGCACTCAGAGGGGTGAGCGGTGGATTCAGGCGGCCGACGGGCGGCGCCGGAGGCCAGCGTTGACGGCACAGGCTCCAGTCTCTCTCAAGATAATGCGAGACAGAACATGATCGACCTGAAGGACGTTACGAAGGTATACAGGATGGGTGAGATCGACGTCGCCGCCCTCAACGGGGTCTCGATCCATATCAAAGAGGGCGAGCTGATGTCGATCATGGGCCCATCGGGATCCGGCAAGTCGACGCTGATGAACGTCCTGGGGTGTCTCGACGCGCCCACGTCGGGCACCTACCACTTCGAAGGCCAGGACGTTGGGTCGCTGAACGACAACGGCCTCGCGAACATACGGAACCGGAAGATCGGGTTTGTATTCCAGACATACAACCTGCTGCCGCGGCTCACCGCCCTCGGCAACGTGGAGCTGCCGATGCTCTACGGCAACAAGAAGAACCGGCGGCAGAGGGCACTGGAGGCACTGGACAGGGTGGGCCTGGCCAACCGTGTGAACCACCGGCCCACAGAGCTATCGGGCGGGCAGCAGCAGCGAGTCGGCATCGCGAGGGCCCTCGCCAAGGAGCCATCGGTCCTCCTGGCCGATGAGCCCAGCGGCAACCTCGACACCACCTCCAGCCAGGAGATCATGACCCTCCTCCAGAGGCTCAATTCGGACGATGGCATGACCGTGGTAATAGTCACCCACGACAGCGAGGTCGCAAATCACACCAAAAGGATAGTCTCCGTGCGGGACGGCCTCGTCGTTGATGACAGCGCCGTCCCGGGTCCAGCGGAGGTGGGCAGGAGCCCCTGGGACGGAGGCAGAGGGTGAACCCGATCGAGGTCATCATAACCGCGATCTCCTCCCTGGGCGCGAACAAGCTCCGGACCATCCTGGCGCTGCTGGGCATCGTCATAGGCGTGGCTGCCGTGATCTCGACGATGTCGGTCGGCCGGGGCGCGCAGGCACAGGTCACGGCAACCATACAGGGCCTCGGCACGAACCTCCTGTTCGTTCGTCCTACCGGTGGAGGGCAGGGAGGATCGTCATTGACCCTGGACGACGCCTATTCGCTGGTAGACGCTGAGGCGGCCCCGTCCGTCGCGCGGGTTGCCCCGGAGATATCGCTGGGCGGCACCATTGTCGCCGGGCGGGAGAGCACATTCGGCCAGGTGTTGGGAATCACGCCTGAATTCCTGTCGGTGCGGAACTACGAAATGGGGTCGGGGCAGTTCATCAGCGGCGTCCAGGTCCAGAACAGGTCCGAGGTCGCGGTACTCGGCCCTGAGATCGCCGAGACCCTCTTCGGCTTCCGCGACCCCGTCGGCCAGACAGTCAGAATAGGTACGGGGACTGGTTCACCGCGGCACTTCACCGTGATAGGAGTGCTAGAAAGCCGCGGGGGTTCGCCTTTCGGGAACCTGGACTCGTATGCGCTCATACCGATAACGACGGCGTACTACAGGCTCGAGTCTGAGAGGACCGTGCAGGGCGAAGTTACCGTCGGCTCGATCAACGTCCAGGCAGTCGACGTCGATCTGATCGACACGGCGATCGCCGAGATCGACACGATACTTCGCCTGCGCCACCGCGTCACGGACACGCCGGACTTCACGATAGCAAGCCAGCAGGCGACCATCGACACGCTCACCGATACGCAGGAGACGTTCGTCGTGTTCCTGGGGGTGATCGCGGGGATATCGCTGCTGGTGGGCGGCATAGGGATCATGAACATCATGCTGGTCTCGGTGACCGAGCGCATCCGGGAGATCGGCATCAGGAAGGCGATGGGGGCCAAGAAGCGGGACATACTCTCCCAGTTCGTGCTGGAGGCTGTCCTGCTGAGCTTTGGGGGCGGCCTCGTGGGCGCCGTGTGCGGCGTCGGCGTCTCCAGGTTCGTGGACGACAGGGAGCTGGGAGGCCAGACCTTCCAGACGGTCGTCACCGGCGACATCACCATACTGGCGATAGTCGTATCGGTGGCGATAGGCCTGTTCTTCGGCATATATCCGGCCGTTAGGGCGTCGAACCTGCATCCCATAGAAGCGCTCAGATACGAGTAGTAGTTACAGGAGGAGAAGTTGAGCAGTAGTGCTGTTGAACAGAGCCCTAAGGCGCAGGGCAACACGAAGGCGTTCATCGTGCTCGTTGTGCTGACCCTGGTGTTCGTGGGTGTGGTGGGCGGCGCCTTCTACGGAGGGACCGTAGTGGGCAAGAACCAGGCGGAGGACTCCGCGGCGGCGGACGCGCCCGCATTGCCAGAAGGCGCCGCGGCTGCCTTCGCCCAGTTCCGCCAGCAGGCCCAGTCCGGCCAGGTCGACCAGGCCGCCGCGCAGCTGAGGCAGCAGATCCGCGGCCAGCTAGGGCAGGGCGGAGGCCAGGCGGCTGCCGGAGCGGCGCAGGGTGGCGGTGCGGCTGGAGGGACCAGTGCGGCGGCGGGCGGCGCGGTTCCAGGGGGCGCGGGCTTTGGCGGCTTCGCGGCCGCGGCAAGTTTCGGCGGCGGGGCCTTCGGGACGATCACCTCGGTCGAAGGGTCCGAGTTGAAGATCGAGACGCCGACCGGCGTCGTCACCGTCAAGCTGACCGAGGCAACGACGCTGAGGGAGATCTCTGACGTTAGCGTCGAGGACCTGGCGACGGGCATCCGTCTCACCATCGCGGGGACCCGCGACGATAGCGGTACGATCGAGGCCAGGACGATCACCATAGTCCCCGAGGGCGTGGAATTCGGCCCCGGTCAGGGCTTCGGCGGAGGCGGCCAGGGATTCGGCGGCCGGCAGCGAGGGCAGGGAGGCGGCGGTCCCTAGGCCCGGGCGTCAGGCCTTGTTTGCGCCCACGCGGCCCTTCGCGCCCTCGCCGAGGGCCGCGAGGAGCCGCTGGGCCTCGGGGGCGTACTTGACCTCGGAGTCGTCCTCGGGCTCGTAGCCAAGCACGCTGCGGGCGCTCTCCAGCGACCAGAAGGCCCGCGTGTTGCCGCTGATCCCGTACACGACCTGCCACGGTATGCCGTGCTCGTTCTCGATGTCTGGCGCCTCGACGCCCCGCACGAACAGCTGCGTGATGTCGCGGGCGCTGATGTGAGCGCCCATGCTCCTCTTGAGGGCCTGGGGGTCTCCGCCGAACCTCTCGAGATCGACCTCCACCGGGGAGCCGATCCTGACCATGACGACCTCCATCTTCCTGCCGAATTTCCCGCACGCGAACAGGAAGCCCATGTGCTCGTAGGAGGCCTTCGCCCAGCCGTAGAAGTTATCGGCCAGGGGGAGGTCGTACGGGTCGACCATCTCCATCTTCCGGTCGTGAACCAGGTTGTGCTCGTACCAGTCGGCGGCGTGGTTGGAGCTGGCGCACACGAAGCGGCGCACGCCGGCTTCGAAGGCGGCCCGCATCACGTTGTAGGCCATGTGGACGTTCTGTATCTCCTCGAAGTAGGACTCGAGGGACCGCGGGTTCTCCGGGCTGGGCTGCAGGTCGTTCCTGCGCCGGTAACCCAGGTGCACCACGGCGTCGACCCCCTCGAACAGCCCCGCGTACCTGGTGCGGTCGTGGTCGATAAGGTCCGCCGTCACGACGTCCGGGATATCCTCGCCCGTCAACCTCATGGTGCTCGATACGTCCGTGAGCACGAGGTCATACCGCTCGCGGAACGTAGGGAGCATGAGGCTCGCAATGTAGCCGGTCGCGCCGGTCACCAGCACCTTTCTTCTCATGTCACGTCCCCTCCATTTCTGTAGTGGCGAGACGTTCCCAGAATCTGACCAGGAACTCCTCGCTGCGTCGGATGCCCTCCACCTGTGCGTATTCGTTCGCCGCGTGCTTGTTGCCGGCGTGGCAGGGCACACCGCCAACCCATGGAAGCCCAACGTCCCGCGTCCACAGCGCGACGGGGATTGCTATGGGATGGACCGGCCACACTTCCGGCTCGGCGCCCATGTCTGCGTGCGCCCCCAGGAAGCAGCGCACGAGGGGATGCTCGGGCTCGGTGCCGCCTCCCGCGTACGCGTTCCCGACCTCGAATTCGATGTCCGTGAATCCGCCCCCGTCGAGCATCCGTCGAATGTCCGCTATGCCGTCGTCGGGTTCCTGTCCAGGCTGAAACCGCATGTTCACGACAGCCTCGGCGTCCGATGGAATGCTCACCTTGACGGATTTGCCGCTGCCCACGAAGCCGGAACGGAGCCCGGTGATGGTGAACTGGGTGCGGAACAGGTGCGCTACCACGGCCTCCTCGAACGTATCGTAGCGGAACCGGCCCACTCCAATATCGGCCTTGATCTGCTCTGGGTCGAGCCTGTTGGAAAGCTCGCGCGCGAGCTTTCGATGTTCCTCCGATGTACGCCAACCGGAGCCCCGGGCGTACTCGTCCTCGATGCTGCGTTCCAAGTAGGCCAAAGCCTGGATGAGCCTGACGGCCGGGTTGCCTACCCAGTTCGAGTTCAACGCGTGCATCTCGTTGCCGATAGGGCCGCCCCAGTCGCCACCCCTGCAGACCAGCCGCCCCATCAGGTTGCCCTTCACTCCGAGCGGCACGATGGGCACTCCATCCGGGTGTGCCAGTGGACAGAGCCAGTGAACGGCGTCGGCGAGCCGCAGGTCCTCGATGCGGGACGGGACGAACTCGCGAATGCCGCCGCTACCAAGCTCCGACGCTTCGAGCACGAACACCAAGTTGACCGGCAGCGGGACCTCCCTAGCGCGATAGGAAGCGACGACGTTCATTGCCGCCGCGATGGGAGTCTTCATGTCCTCGGCGCCTCGGCCCACGATGGCTCGACCAACACCCTCGACGTTCCTGAGCTCCGGCTCGAAGGGCGGGCTCTCCCACGCTGGCTCGTCCGCGGGGGTAACGTCGTAGAGCCCGTGCAGGACCAGGGTCCTGTCCGCGCCGCTGCCGATGCGCCCGAAGACGACCGGCAACTCCGCCGTTTCCACGACCTCCGCCGTGCCGCCAAGATCCTGGATCTCCCCCGCCAGCATCTCGGCCATGTCGCGGACTCCAATGTCCAGGGCCGATATGCTGGGCTGGGCGAGGTAGTGCATCACCCGGTCCAAGTGGTCGGGCTCGAACTGCTTCGCTATGTGCTCCAGGACTGGATGCGTGCTCATTTCTCGCATGTCGATGCGCCAAACGATATAGTAGGAATCGCCTCCCGGCAAATGCCCCTCACACCGGAGGTCACCGGCCATGGGCTCCAACACACTCACAATCACGGACGTCAAGACTGCGGCTATAGAGGCACCGTGGGGCCAGTGGACGAGGCGCTGGCTGATCATCCGAGTGGAGACGGCCGAGGGGCTACACGGCTACGGCGATACTTGGGCCAGCCCGCAGACCAACGCCGCGGTCATGGAGCTGAAGGACTTGCTGATCGGCGAAGACCCTACCAACGTCGAGGCCATTCACCGCAGCATGGTGCCCACGGCCTACGCCGTCTTCGCGGGCTCACACGTCAACAGCGGCAACGCCGTGCACGCCGTTAGCGGCATCGAGACGGCGCTCTGGGATCTGGCGGGCAAGGCCGCAGGCGTGCCGGTGTACAGGCTGCTCGGCGGCAAGCACAGGGACAGGGTGAGGCTCTACTGCTGCGTCGGCGGGCTCGAATCGTACCTGGAGCTGGAGGACGTGTACGCCGGGATGGGCATCACCATCCTGAAGTTCGACGTCACCCCCAACGCCGTCAAACACATCCCCAACGCGGTCATGGACAAGCACCTGACGCGAAAGGGGCTGAGCCGCATCGTGGGGCTGATGGATGAGATTCGCGAGAGGGTTGGCGACGACGTCGAGGTGTCGGTGGAGGGCCGGTGCGGCACCCTGGCGAACGCGATGAGGTTCGTGAAGGCGATGGAGCCTTACGACCTCGCTTGGGCCGAGGACCTGCTGCCGCCAACGGACGTGGACGCCTGGGCGACGCTGACTGCTTCCACGCACGTGCCGACCCTCACAGGCGAGGGCCTGCACCTGCGGCAGGAGTTCCTGGAGTACTACCGCCGGGACGCCATGCGGGTTGCGGCCCCCGACTTCCAGATATGCGGCGGCCTATACGAGGGCAAGAAGATCGCCGAGATGGCCGACATGCAGCAGATGCTGGTCTGCCCGCACAACGCCTCCAGCCCCATCGGCATCGCCGGGGCGCTGCACGCCTGCGCCGCTATCCCGAACCTGCTGGCGCTGGAGTTCCACGCCATGCCCGGCTGGGACCGGATTCTCGGCGACGACCGGCCAGCCATCTCCGACGGCTTTATCGACGTGCCGGAGGGCCCGGGGCTGGGAGTCGAGCTGGACGAGGACGAGGCGCGCCGCTACCTGATGCCCGGCGAGACCTGGTTCGAGTAGCACTCCCCCCGGCTTCCGCTCAGGGGACGATGGAGGGACATTCGCCCGGTGGAGTCCGAAAGCACCGGCCTTTACCCTCCTTGGACTCTTAGGCCGCCACGAGAATGAGAATGCAAGACCAGGCACAAACACAAAGACAGCCCCTGAGGTCGGCGTGGGAGTTCGCGAAGTTCTTCCATCTGACCTTCATCGCTCCCTGGCCGCCGATCGCCTTCCTGTTGATCGGAACGGCCATCGCCGGCGCGGCGTCGCCGATCATCATCGTCTACGTTACCCGGCGGCTGGTCGACGACCTCACCGCCGGGATTGGCGGGAGCTCGTCCTCCATCCTGGACGCGCTTGCTCCGCATGCCCCGTGGCTGGCCGTGCTCGTGTTTATCAGGCTGGTCGACCACTACTCTCAGATGGGTCCGTTCCACTACTACCTCGGCTACCTGTTGAACGACCGGTCGCGCAGGAAGTTCGACCCGATGTTCTTCCGCAGGGCCCTCACGATGCGGCTGGAGTGGTTCGAGTACCCCGAATACCACGACGCCCTCGAGCGGGGCCGTGAGCCGCTGGAGGACGAGTACTTCACGTGGACGCTGCGCAACTCCATACAGTTCTTCGCCAAGGCATTCTCCATCCTGGGGATGATGGTCGCCATATCAGGCCTCCACTGGACGTCGCCGCTGCTGCTGGCCGTCGGGGGCCTCGTGATCGTGTGGTCGCACTGGGTGCGCGCCCGCAGGATCGTAAACGTCCACTGGACCCAGACTCCAGACCAGCGCAGGCAGGAGTACATGTCACGCCTGCTCACCGAGCGGACGCCCGCCGCCGAGGTGCGCCTCTTCGGCCTGGGGAGTCACATCGTGGACTACTGGCGACGCCTGATGGACCGCGTTCTGGCCGAGAGGATGGGGGTGAGACGACGGAATGTCAGGACGGGCGTCCCGTCGATCCTGATCACTACGGCAATACTCGGCGCCGTCATGCTGACCCTGGTACTCCAGGGCGCGAGCGGGGCACTCACCGCCGGGGCCCTGGTCGCATACATCTACGTCACCCTGGAGTTCGTTTCGCGGCTGAACGACGTGGGCTGGAGAATCCAGGTCCTGCACGAGTGGCTTGTCGGCCTCACCTACCTTCAGACCTACCTGTCGAACGACAAGAGCGAGAGAGCGGGCGGAACAAGGGCCGCTCATACCTCCCCAGAGGTCGTGTTCGAGGAGGTCTCATTCACATATCCGGGCAGCATGGAGCCGGCCCTGTCCGGCATCGACCTTCGGATCGGTAGCGGCGAGCGTGTGGCCCTCGTAGGTGAGAACGGCGCGGGAAAGACGACGCTGGCCAAGGTGCTGCTCGGCCTCTACCAGCCTACAGGTGGAGCGGTGAGGGTGAACGGCGTCGACCTGGAGGATATGGACAAGGAGTCGTGGCGGCGGCTGTCGGGCGCGGTCTTCCAGGACCACGTCAGGTACTCGTTCACGGTGAGGGAGAACATCGCGCTGGGCAGCCCGGAGGGCCGCGACGATGAGCGGCTCGAGCGGGCGGCGAGGATGAGCCGCGTGGACGAGTTCGCGCGGGAGCTTCCGGAGGGCTTCGACACCCCGTTGGGCAAGGAGTTCGAGGACGGACACGAACTGTCGGGCGGCCAGTGGCAGGCCCTCGCGATAGCCCGGCTCTACTTCAGGGACGCCAGGCTCCTGGTGCTCGACGAGCCGACTGCGGCGCTCGACGCGCTGGCTGAGCTGGAGGTCTACCGCCAGCTGCTTGGCGTTGCCGGAGGAAGGACGGTGCTGCTCGTGTCGCACCGGCTTGGCTCCGCCAGACTCGCCGATCGCGTCATCTACCTGAAGGCCGGCCGGATCGTCGAGCAGGGCTCCCACGACGAGCTGGTCGACGGCGGCGGCGAGTACGCGGAGATGTTCGAGGCGCAGGCGGAGTGGTACCGGTGACCGCAACACTGAGGGAGATGTGGACGCGCTGGAAGCACCTGCCTCGGCTCGTGGCCCTGGCGGTGCGCCTCGGTCCGCTCGAAGTGTCGATCATGGCTGTCACACTGGTGGCCGGCGGGCTGCTGCCCCTCGCCGCCGTAGCGGTCCTGCGCGTCCTGGTGGACAGAACAGTGGCATTGATCGAAGGGGAAGGGGAGCTTTCGACCGCACTGTTCTGGCTGGGCGCCCTGCTGGGTGTGTTCGTCCTCGAAAGGGTCTACGAAGAGGTCCAGGACCTCAACCGGGACATCCAGGACAGGCTAAGCGCCCGTGCCCACGAGATGCTCCTGGACAAGGCCGGCCGGGTTCCCCTGGCGATGTTCGAGCAGCCCGAGTTCTATGACCAGCTGCACAGGGCGAACGAAAGCCTGCATAGCCGGATCCAGAACACGATGACGTTGGTCTTCTCCATCCCCGCGAGCATGGTGCGTATCGTCGGGCTGCTGGCCTTTGTCGCGACTGCGCACTATGCCTTGCCGATCATACTGGCGGTCAGCCTGATTCCGCTGGCCATCGTCGAGACCCGGGTGGGAATACGCATCTACGGGGCTACCCGGCAGCGCACTCCGGACGACCGCAGGCGCGCTTACCTCGAAGACCTGATGACAAGCCGCGAGGCCGCCGCGGAGGTGCGCCTGTTCGGCCAGGGCGAGTACCTGCTCGAAAGACGGGAGGCGATCACCCGACGCCTCCGCGCCGTGCGCATGAAGATTGCGAGAGACCACTTCACCGAGCGGGGCAAGGCCAACTTTGGAGAGCACCTGGCAGTCGGCGTCGTCATTGCCGGCATTGCCGCGCTCATCGTGCAGGGGCGGCTGACCGTTGGATACTTCGCTGCCTTCGTGGCGGCGGCAGAGCGTCTCCAGGTAGAGCTCGCCCTGGTCTTCGCCGAAACCGCCAAGATGGACGTGAACCTCAGGCACATGGTCGATCTGCTCGACTACCTCGACATGGAAGTGGAGCAGCATGAAGACTCGCGAGCCGAGAGAGCCGCCTCGTCCACGACGCCTGCCGTCGTGAGATTCGAGGATGTGAGCTTCGTGTACCCGGGAAGCCGGACGCCGGTCCTGCGCGGCGTCGACCTGGAGCTCCGTGCCGGCGAGCGCGTGGCTCTCGTGGGACGGAACGGCGCAGGCAAGTCCACCATGGCAAAGCTGCTGCTGGGGCTGTACAGCCCAACGTCGGGGAGAATCACCGTCGACGGCGCAGACATGAACGACGTCGAGCCTACCGAGTGGCGTCGTCGAGTCGCGGCCGTGTTCCAGGACTACATGAGGTTCGAGATCACGGCTCGCGAGAACGTCGGGTACGGCGACCTGAGCAAACTGCATGACCTCGCGGCGATCGAGGCGGCGGCGGTCAAGGGCGGCGCTGCTGAGTTCGTCCAGGCACTTCCTGGCGGATATGAGACCGTGCTGGGCAGGTCCTTCGACCAGAGCGGACAGGACGTGTCGGCGGGCCAGTGGCAGCGGCTCGCGAGCGCCAGGGCCTACATTCGAGACGCTTCGGTCCTGGTGTTGGACGAGCCGACAGCCGCACTGGATGCCAGGGCAGAGGTGGACGTGTACCGGAGATTCCGCGATATGTCCGAGGGCAAGACAGTTCTCCTCATATCCCACCGGCTGGGTTCGGCGCGCCTTGCGGACAGGATCGTGTTCCTGGACGACGGCCGGATCACCGAGCAGGGCTCTCACGCCGACCTCATGGAGATGGGCGGGGAGTACGCGCGGCTCTATTCGATACAGTCGGAGTGGTACCGATAAAGTCACTGCTATGAGACCGGCGCCCCTGCCACCCACAGTGTCGTCCCGAGCCTCCTGGCGAGGGCTTGCCCTGAGCCTGCCGAAGGGGGACCTGGGGTGGGGTCGGCCTCGACCATGGTAAAGCCGACGGCTTTTGATCACGCGTGCGGCCTTGGGAAGGCCATAGTGACTCCGATATGTGGAGCGGCGGCGCGAATCCGCGTATAATCGTTCCCGCATAGCGCCACCCTTGGGAGCTTTAACATCCCCGACGCATACGACACCATCATAGTCGGCGCCGGCTCGGCCGGAGCCATACTTGCCACCCGTCTGTCGGCAGACCCGGACCACTCCGTGCTTCTCATCGAGGCGGGTCCCGACTACCCTGACTTCAACAAGATCCCCGACGAGGTCAAGTACGGGTACGGCAATGCGGACAGGCCCTGGCAGACGCCCGTCAGCGACCACCGCTGGAGCTTCGTCGCGCGGTACACGGACGAGTCGGTGCCGGGCATCGTGCCCAGGGGCAAGGTGGTCGGAGGGTCCAGCGCCGTCAACGCCCAGATATTTCTGAGGGGCGTGCCCGAGGACTACGACACGTGGGCATCGTGGGGCAACGACAAGTGGAGCTTCGGGGAGCTCATGCCCTACTTCCGCATGATAGAGACGGACACCGACTTCTCAGGCGACTTCCACGGGTCCGAGGGCCCCATTATCGTTCGGCGCTTCAAGCCCGACCAGTGGAATCCAGACCAGCAAGCCTTCTACGAGTCCGCCCTGGCCCGCGGCTTCCCCGACTGTCCTGACCACAATGCTCCCGACACCACCGGAGTGGGCCCAACGCCGCTCAACAATCCCGGCCGCATACGATGGAGCACGGCTATTGGCTATCTTAGGGGCGTCCGCGACAGGGACAACCTGACCATCCTCCCGAAGACCCTCGTTCACAAGGTGCTGTTTGACGGGAAGCGGGCCGTGGGCGTGACCGCCGAGACGGGCGGAAAGGTCAAGGACATCACGGGCCGGGACATCATCCTGTCCGGAGGCGCAATCGGCTCTCCGCACTTGATGCTGCTCTCCGGCGTGGGACCATCGGGCCACCTGGAGTCGATGGGGGTGCCTGTGATACACGACCTGCCGGGCGTCGGAGAGAACCTCCGCGACCATCCCCAGGTCTGGGTGACGTGGCGCAAGGCCGACGACTACGACCAGCCGGACGGCATCCCGGGCATCCAGATCACCCTTCGCTACACTGCCGAGGGCTCGCACCTGCCAAACGACATGCTCATACACCCAGGTTCGCGGGGCTATGTCGGCCGCAGGCCCTTCGGGCCCAACTCCACCGACGAGCGCGGAATTCTAATGGTGGTGTGCCTCGACCTTGCAGTGGGGGCGGGGAGCCTGAAGCTCCGTGACAGCGATCCGCACATACAACCCTTCCTCGACTACAACTACCTCCAGGAGGAGTTCGACAGGTCGAGGATGCGTGAGGGCGTCCGCATATGCCTGGAGCTCGCGGAGAACGAGGGCTGGGCGTCCCTGGTCAAGGAGCGAGTGGAGCCGACCGACGCGGACCTGGAGTCAGACGACGCGTTGGACGAATGGCTCAAGAGGGGTGTACTGACCAGCCACCACGTGTCCGGCACCTGCAAGATGGGCCCGGACTCCGACCCGATGGCGGTGGTGGACCAGCATGGCAACGTGCGCGGCCTGGAGAACCTGAAGATCGCGGACGCATCGATCATGCCCGACTGCATTCGCGCCAACACCAACGTCACGTCGCTGGTCATCGGCGAGCGCGTGTCAGCCTTCATAGGGGAGGGACTATGACCGCGCAGTTCACGCTGAGCGCCTTTGGCGACGAGATAGCCGACGACGTCGACGAGCAGCTACGGGTACTGAACGAACTCGACATCGGCTACCTGGAGCTGCGGCGGGCATGGGGTACCAACGTCCTCGATCTTAGCGACGACGAAGTGCGCCGCCTGAAGGACCGCTGCGAAGCCCACTCCATAGGCGTGAGCTGCATAGGCAGCCCCGTCGGCAAGTCCCCGATAGGTCAGCCCATCGACGAGGTGCTCCGCGACCTGGAGCGCATCCTTGAAGTCGCCGGGATGCTCGGAACCGGCAAGGTCCGCATTTTCTCCTTCTACCCTGATGCAGACGGACAGCAGGACTCATGCATCGACGAATCGGTGTCGCGTCTGAGCGCGATGGCGAGCGCGGCGCGGGAGCGTGACGCCGTCCTGCTGCTGGAGAACGAGGGCGGGCTGGTCGGAGATACCCCCAAGCGGTGCCGGGCCATCGTCGAGGGAGTGGATCGCCCCAGTCTCCGGTTCGTATGGGACACGGGTAACTTCCCCCACTCCGGCGTCGAGCGGGCCGTGGACCGTGGCTGGCCGCTGCTGGCGGAGTACACGGACTACGTGCAGGTGAAGGACGCCCTGGTCTCGGACCAGACGATCACCGTCGCCGGCGAAGGCGAGGGGCAGATCCCCGAGCTGCTGGCCAATCTCAGGGATGCCGGATACAGGGGCTTCCTGGCCCTCGAGCCCCACCTCAAGGTTGCCGGCAAGCGCGGCGGCTTCAGCGGCGCAGAGGGCATGGCGCGGGCGGCAACCGCGCTCCGGGCGCTGATTGCCGATGCGGGTGTCGCGGAGACGAGCGCCTAGGGGTCCCTGGCTGTCCTGGGCGGCTACGGCAGACGTCGGCCCGCTTGCAGCTCGGCCAGCAGGTTGTCGTACTTGGCGCGGTCCAGCGGGAAGGTCGCTCTCTCGCCCGTGCACCCCGAGTATATGATGGCCGCGGCCAGCTCCAGGCCCTTCACGCCCTCCTCGCCGGGCGCGGCCGGGTCACGGTCGTCGATGATCGCCTGGGCGAAGTCGTCGACCGTGTGAATGTGGTCGGCGGCCGACACGCCCGGCTCCAGGGGCAGTACCTCGATCTCGGGCTTGGAGAAGGGCGCCTCCCTCTCGCGGTCCGAAAACTCCCGTAACCCGACCTCCGGCCTGTAGAGCGTCGCCTCGTGGTCCGTCACGACGACTCCGCACTTCTCGCCCCAGAGCTCCAGCCGGGTCTGCGACGGCGCCTGCACGGTGCTGCAATGAAGGAACCCGTGCGCGCCGTTCTCGTACTCCAGCAGGGCGCTGGCGGAGTCTTCCACCTCTATGTCGTGCATGAGGGCGGTCACCTGGCCTGTCAGCGCAACCGGCATCCCGCCGAGCCACTGGAAATAGTCGATGAAATGGATGCCCTGGTTCAGCAGCACGCCGCCGCCCTCGCCGTCCCAGGTGCCGCGCCATCCGCCTGAGTCGTAGTATGCCTGGGAGCGGTAGCTGGACGCGTCGAGAACAGTCCGGTACAACTCGCCGAACTCGCCCCCGTCGATCATCTCCTTGATGCGAATCAGCTCGGGCCGGAAGCGGTTCTGGTAGACGACCCCGAGCTTGACCCCGGCCTCGGCGGCGGCGGACACCATCCGGTCGGCCTCGGAGGGCGTCGCGGTGATCGGCTTCTCGGTGAGCACGTGCTTGCCGGCGGCAAACGCCGCCAATGCGGCTGAGAGGTGGTGGGGATGAGGCGTTCCTATGGTGATCGCTTCCACATCCGGGTCGCCCAGAAGGTCGTCGAGGGCCGCGTGGAATCGGACGCCCATCTCGGCCGCCTGCTCGGCCGCGGCCTCCGCGTTCAGGTCATGGACCGCGACGAGCCGCGTGTTCGCCAGCGCCGCGACCTCGGCAGAGTGCCTGCGGCCAATGACTCCGGCGGACCCGACGACGCCAATTCCTACCAGCTCCAAAGCATGCCTCCCGCCTTCATCATTCCCAATTCACCATTCACTATTTCCCCAGGGCCCGCTTCATCTCGGCTATAACCCTGGGAACGCCTGCCTTCGGGTCCTCGTCCTCCTCGAACTCCAGGTTGAGGTAGCCCCTGTATCCGGCCTCGGACAGCACCTCCACAACCCTGCTGACGTCGACCGGCGCCTGGCCCTGCGGCGTCTTCATCGACACCTTGTGGTGGGCCGTGACGGACAGGTCCGCGACGCGGCGCATCCCCTCGTACGGATCGACGTCAGGGTCGAGCCCGTAGTTTCCCGTGTCTAGGTTTACCCGGAGCCACTCCGAGTCGACTGCTTCGATAAGGCGCAACACCTGCGCCGACGTGGTGGTGATGCCGCCGTGGTTCTCCAGCGCCATGACCACGCCGTTCTCCGCTGCGACGGGGACGCACTCGCGAAGGGCTGCGACCGCCCACTCGAAGGCCTCCTCGTCGGTGTGGCCGTCCGGCGTCACCCCGGCGAATACCCTGAGCTCAGGCGCGCCAAGGGCGACCGCGTGGCCGAGCCACTCCTTAACCATCTGGACCTCGGCGGCGCGTTCTGCGGCGTCGGCAAGGGTCAGCTTGCTGCCCACCGCCGTGCCGGAGACGTCGACCCCCCTGACGAGGCAGTGGCGCTTCAGCGAGTTCAGGTATTCCCGGTCGGTGGTGGGGAAGTAGTAGGCCGTCAACTCGACGCCCTCGACCCCCAGGTCCGCGGCAGTGTCGACGAATTCCTCCAGGCTCATCTCACCCGACAGTAGGTATTGCCGGTATGAATACGCGCAGCAGCCGATCTTCATTGCATCACCTCGCTAGTTCCCGGAACAGGGCCTTGTAGTAGCGCAGGAAGGTGTCCGGCTCCGCGCTCTCGTCCGCAATCTCCGCGAGACAGTAGCCGGAGTAGCCCGCGTCGCGCAGCAGGGAGAACAGCTCCCGGTATGGATAGGCCTCGTTCCAGAGATTGTTGATATGCACCGACATGAGCCAGGGTCGGAGCAGCTCGAAGTGCTCGCTGACCGAGCCGTCCACTACGTCGGCCGGGTTAGAGTTCCAGCAGACGCCAACCTTGGGATGGTCGGCCACCTCCATGATTCGCGCGACGTGCGGCGGATGATCGGTGCCGCGCCCGTGGACCTCGAGCCACACGGCCACGCCCGTGCCCTCGGCCGCCTCCCCGCACCGCCGAAGGGCGCTTCCGATCTGCTCCAGCGTGGCCTCTTTCGAGACGCTTCGGTCCTCGTGGAATCCGTTGGGCCTGACCTTCACGCCTATGGCGCCGATATCCTCCGCCAGCTCGATGTACTGCATCGTCTCGGCGACGTTGGCCTCGACCTCGGCGGGATCGGTCGAGTGATACTCGCAGGTGCTCCCGAGACTGAGCTGCCGGATGGATGATTCGGCAAAGAATCGCCTCACCCGGGCGCGCTCCTCCGGTGAAGTGGTCACCTCCACACCATGCGCATGGGTGGTCCTGAGCTCAACGGCCTCGACTCCATGGGCCGAGCACCTCTCGGCGATCGTGTCCAGGTCCCAGCTCTTAGCCAGGTTGTACGTGACTATTCCCAGCTTCAGCACTTGGCGCATCCCTCCATGATCGAACGGCCTCGAGCGAGGCCGCCGGAAATCCTACCACCAAGTCGCTAGGGTGTCTAACCGCCGGTGGGGGGAGCGTCCGCCTACCCCGGTTGACTCGCTGCGTTCCCTGCACGTACATTCCGCGCAGGAGGACGTCCAATGCAAGACTACGAGCCCCTCGACATTTCCAGGTGGTGTAACGCGAAGGTCGGCATTCTGGGCAAGCCAGGCTCCAATGCCATTCTTACGCCCCCACCGGATGACGACGCGCCCATAGGTCGTGTGTCGTTTCGCGGGCTGCCCTTCCTCGTTGGTCAGGACGGGGGCAGCCGGGACGACGACCGGCTCGTGGTCCTCGGAGACGGGACGGACTCCGTCGTCATCCCCATCGGCGGGACCGCGACCTACCTATTGATCGCCCACCGCCTCCTCGAGACCGACGTGCCCTCGGGCGGGCCGCTGGGAGTGGAGGTCGCCGACTACGTGCTGAAGTACGCCGGCGGAGGCGAGGAGCGGGTGACCATCCGCGAGAGGTTCGAGATAGTCGCGCTGCCCGGCCCAAAGGACATTCCGGGAGTTCCCGGCTCTCCGTTCCGGGCCTTCACCGACCAGAAGGCGTCCCTGATCGCCAGGTACGAGGGCGATTGGGAGGCCGTCGGTAGGAGACAGACAGAGGCGGGGTCCGTGTCCCCCGCATGGTGGCACCTGTGGGCCTTCAGGAACCCCGTGCCCGGCAGGGAGATCGAGGCGTTCGAAGCAGCCACGAAAGGTCCGAGACTCGCCATCGGCGCGGTGACCGCAAGCCATATCGACGAGTTTCCGTTCGCCCGCCAGGGACGAAGGCCGGTTCGCGTAACGTTGACAGAACCCGAAGACGCGGCGAAGCCCTTCGATCTCGACTTGAAGGTGGACAGGGGAGACACGACCTATATTCACCCGCTGCCGGCGAACGGCGTGGACGGCTTCCTGGCTGACTCCCACAGGGGCTACGGCGAGGAGCAGAACGAGAAGTCGAGCCCGTCCTACGCCGAGGTATCCGCGGTCCCGTCCGCAACCGTCACGGTCGAGCTGGGGGACGAGGAGGTCGGCTCCGTCAGGTGGGGCGAAGTTGAGGAGAAGGGGAGCGCGTCGACGCCCAGGATGAAGGTGGAGCTGGTCGACCCCGGCAGGAACTGGGTCGAGGTCACGGTGGTCGATGACGACACCGGCCGACCCGTGCCGTGCCGGGTCCACTTCAGGTCGCCCGAGGGCGTGCCGTACCAGCCGCACGGCCACCACAACCAGGTCAACTCGAACCTGGGAACCTGGCACATCGACGTGGGCGGAGACACCCGGCTGGGACAGATCAGCTATGCATACATCGACGGCAAGTGCCGGGGCTGGCTGCCGAGGGGCGAGGTGCTGGTCGACGTTGCGCGGGGCTTCGAATACGAGCCGCTGCGCGCGAAGGTCAACATCGAGCCCGGCCAGCGCGAGCTCACCCTGCGCCTCAAGCGCTGGACCAATATGAACGGGCAGGGCTGGTTCAGCGGCGACTCGCACGTCCACTTCCTGGGCACACAGGGCGCACACGCCGAGGCGCAGGGCGAGGACTTGAACGTCGTCAACCTGCTCCAATCCCAGTGGGGCAGCCTCTTCACCAACACGGAGGACTTCACCGGCGAGCCGAGCGTCTCGCGGGCGGGCGACAGCATCGTCTACACCTCCCAGGAGAACCGCCAGCACTTCATGGGCCACATGATCCTGTGGGGACTGAAGGAGCCGGTCATGCCATGGTGCAGCGACGGGCTGGGCGAGGCGGAAATCGGCGGGACCATGGAGACCACGCTGAGCGACTGGGCTGACAGGGCCCACGCCCAGGGCGGCTACGTCATCAACCCGCACTTCCCGAATCCCAACGGCGAGCCCGCCGCGCTGGTCGCGACGGGGCGCCTGGACGCGGTGGAGATGATCAGGCAGAACCCCTTCAACCACGACGAGTACTACAGGTACCTGAGCGGCGGGTACCGGCTGCCACTTGTAGGCGGGACCGACAAGATGTCGAGCGACGTGCCCGTCGGCCTCTACCGCACCTACGCGAGGCTCGGCGACGTCGACTTCACCTACGACAACTGGTGCAAGGCCGTCGCAGCCGGTAAGACGTTCCTGAGCGGCGGGCCGATCATCCACCTGTCGGTCGACGGGCAGGAGGTCGGCGACACCCTCCAGCTTTCGGGTGCCGGTACGGTCGAGGTCGAAGCGTGGGCCGAGAGCACTCTGCCCATCAACACCCTCCAGGTCGTGCAGGACGGCAGGGTGGCGGCGGCGTCCGAATCGTCGCGAGCGACGAGGCGGCTGGAGATCAAGGAGAGACTCAAGGTCGACGGCCACACCTGGATTGCCGCGCGTTGCGGCGGCCCCGGCTACGAGGGGATGGCGCACCACGACGTGTGGCAGCGCGGCGTGTTCGCCCATACCTCGCCCGTATACGTCGCGGTGGGCGGCGAGTGGGACATGTACGACCCCGCCACCTTCCAGTACATGCTCACGCTGATCGAGGGCGACATCGCGTACATCCAGGAAACCTCGGCCCAGTACATGAACGGCAACGTCACCCATCATCACGGGGAAGACGACCACATCGCCTACCTGGAGCGCCCGTTCATCGAGGCCCGGAAGGCCATCCAAGACCGCATGCACCGCCTGGGCTTGCCGCACTAGCGGGGCAGAGCCGCAGATTGGAATCTCTCGCAGGCAGGCCGTACAATCGGGGCGAGGAGGGGCGCGATGCGGTACAGCGCGTGGTTCCAGTGCAGCGAGGGATGCGACGATCAGTACGAACTGACCGACGTGCTCTACGAGTGCCCGCGCTGTGGAGGCCTGCTGGAAGTCGCGCATAACGTCGAGGCCCTCAGGAAGCGCAGCGCGGCCGCTTGGATGTCTCTCTTCGACCAGCGCTACATGACGACCGAGTTCCCCTACGGCAGCGGCGTCTGGGGAAAGAAGGAGTGGGTCTACCCCCAAGTCTCGAACGAGAATATCGTCTCGATGTACGAGGGGGGCACGAACCTGTTTCGCGCCGAGCGTCTCGGCGAGATCGTAGGCCTCGACGACCTTTGGATAAAGCAGAGCGGCAACAGCCACTCCGGCTCCTTCAAGGACCTGGGCATCACGGTGCTCGTTTCCGCGGTCAAGGAGACCATGAGCCGGGGCAGGGATGTCGCCGCGGTCATCTGCGCGTCAACGGGCGACACCTCGGCGTCTGTCTCCGCCTACTGCGCCGCTGCTGGCATTCCGTCAGCCGTGCTGCTCCCCAGGGACAGGGTGTCCATCGCTCAGTTGATCCAACCGCTGGCGAACGGCGCAATCACGCTCGCCCTGGACACGGACTTCGACGGATGCATGGCCCTCGTGAAGCGGTTGAGCGAGGACCCCAGGTTCTACCTGGCAAACTCGGTCAACCCGCTGCGAATCGAGGGGCAGAAGACTGTGAGCATCGAGATCACCCAGCAGGACGACTGGGAGGTGCCCGACTGGGTGATCGTGCCCGGGGGCAACCTGGGGAACATCACCGCCATCGGACTCGGGTTCCTGATGATGCGCGACCTGGGTCTCATCCAGCAGCTCCCGCGGCTCGTTTGCGCCCAGTCCGCCTCCGCCAACCCCCTCTACCTGAGCTACCTCTCAGGGTTTACCGAGTACGAGCCCGTTGCCGCCACATCTACCGCTGCCAGCGCTATACAGATCGGCAACCCCGTAAGCGTCGGGCGCGCCATCCCGATACTCAAGGAGTTTGACGGCATAGTGGAGCAGGCGACGGAGGGCGAGCTGGCCCATGCCGCCGCCCAGGCCGACCGCACCGGCCTGTTCAGCTGCCCGCAGACCGGGGTCGCGCTGGCGGCGATGTCCAAGCTCGTGGACAGGAAGGAGATCGGGCGCGACGAACGTGTGATTGTCATCTCGACGGCGAACGGGCTCAAGTTCGTCGACTTCAAGGTCGACTACCACAATGACAGCCTGGCGGACGTCACCGCGCAGCTCGGCAACAAGCCGGTGGAGCTGCCAGGCGACTACGAGTCGGTGGTCAGCGCCCTTGCGTCGGAGCTACCGTAGGCGGGCATGAGGCAAGCAGCCCAGGAGGATTGGATGGACACGGGACTGGAGAAGAATTCCCTTGGGAGCAGCGGGCTCGACGTGACAAGACTCGGGTACGGAGCGATGGAGGTCAGGGCCGGTGACCGGGGCAGGCCTATCGATGACGACGAGGCCGGCAGGGTGCTGAACGCCGTGTTGGACGCCGGGATCAACTTCATCGACACGTCCATCGACTACGGTCGGAGCGAGGAGTTCATCGGGAAGTACATCTCCCACCGGCGCGACGAGTTCTTCCTCGCGTCCAAGTGCGGTTGCCCGGCCGGCAGCCTGCCGCCAGACGACCATGTTTTCACCCGGGACAACATCACCGCCGGGGTCGATCAGAGTCTGGAGCGGATGAACATCGAGTACCTCGACGCGGTGCAGTTCCACTCCTCTCCCTCGAAAGACATCATCGAGCAGGAAGACGCGATTCAGACCCTGGTGGACCTGAAGGAGGCGGGCAAGATCCGGCTGCTGGGCTCGTCGTCGGTCATGCCGAACCTAGCCGACCATATCGACATGGGAGTGTTCGACGTCTTCCAGATCCCATACTCGGCGCTCAACCGCGAGCACGAAAGCTGGATCACGAACGCCGCGAGTGCCGGTGTCGGCACGATCATCCGTGGCGGCGTGGCCAAGGGAGAGCCGGGAGAGTCGGGAACTTCGCGGGCCGACGCCTGGGTCAAGTTCGACGAGGCCAAGCTCGACGAGCTCAGGGACGAAGGCGAGAGCCGCACGTCCTTCATGCTGCGCTTCACCCTGACGCACCCCGACCTCCACACTACCATCGTAGGCACCATGAACCCCGACCACCTCGCAGAGAACGTAGAGGCGGCAGGGCGGGGCACACTATCGCAGGACACGTACGAAGAGGCTAAGCGCCGCCTAGACGCGGTAGGCGTAACGGCCTGACCCAACAGAACCAAGGAGAGAGACTATGGACAAGCTGAAGGTCGGAGTAATCGGGTGCGGACGGATGACCAGCACCATAGAGGATGAGGTGCGAGGGCGCAGCCTGGGGGGCATCCGGCTCCCGCACAGCCACGCTGCCGCCTACGTCACCGTCGACGAGGTGGAGCTGGTCGCGGCCTGCGACATCATGCCCGATAAGCTGAAGGAGTTCAGGAGAGGTGGGATGTCCCACGCGGGTACACGGACTTCAAGGAGATGATCGATAATGAGGACCTAGATATACTCAGCATCGGCACACGCCCGGAGCAGCACGCCGAGCCGATGATCTACGGCGCGGAGAACGGTGTAAAGGGCATGTACGCGGAGAAGCCGCTCTGCTGCACGCTAGAGGAAGCCGACGCGATCAAGGACGCGTTCGAGCGTAACGGCGTGTTCCTAGAGTTCGGCCCGATGCGGCGGAACTGGGCCATTTACCGGCAGGCCCGCGAGATCGCCGACAGCGGGGAGCTGGGCGCTGTCGAGTCGGTCGTCGGCTTCGCCGGCAACAGCGTTGGTGGCCACTACCTCGACACGCTGCTGTTCCTGATCGGCGACCCGGACCCTGTGGCTATCAGGGGCACCCTGTCCGAAACTCACCCCGCGGAGGGCGACACGACAGGCATGCACTTCGTGAGGGACACGGCGATCAAGTCGGCACTGGTGGAGTTCGCCGACGGCAAGACCATCTACATAGCGGGGGCGGGCATCGGCCTCGAGTTCGAGCTGGTCTGCGAGAACGGCGTCATCCGGACGATAAACGACGGCGAGTCGCTCGTTGTCAGAAAGACAATCCAGGGCAGGTTCTATGAGCCGGTCGAGGCGCCCGAGGTGGAGCACTGGAGCGGCACGGTCCGCAAGATCCGCGAGCTGGCCCAGGCCATCCGGACGGGCGAGCCGGGTGTCAGCAACCTTAGGGCAACCATGATCGGCACCGAGATCGGCTTCGGGATCTACGAGTCACACCTCAACGGCGGCACCGTAGTGCATCCTCCGGTGCCGAACCGCGATCGCTTTGTTTCAAGCTGGTAGCCTTGTGGTGCGGGTCCTGACGAGCATCAACCATCATTTGCTTCCTGTACTTGACACGTGCGCCTTACTCTCATACTGTTGAAGTAAGGAGGTCACAGCGATGTTTGTCAAGATCACATCCAAGCGGCAGGTCACGTTCCCCGCACGGGTGTTGGACGCGCTAGGAGTGCAGCCCGGCGACCAACTGGAGCTTAGAGAGGGGCCTGATGGATTCACCCTGCATCCGCGCCGGATAGATCTGACCAAGCTCGCCCCTCTGCGGGACAAGATCGACCCGGACCATGAGCCGTTCGATATCGAGAAGTTCCGCAGTCAGCCTTATGACCCGTCGCTACGGGATTGACACTTCCGTACTTGTGCGGCTGCTCACCGGCCAACCTCCCGAGACCTATGCGTACTGCGAGGAGCAGCTAGCGACGTTGGTGGGGAGCGGAGCACAAGTGTGCGCATCGAACCAGGTGATCGGAGAGGCCTACGTCGCGGTGCAGCACCATTACGCTGTGTCCGCGGACGATGCTGTCTCAGGGTTGCTGGACGTGCTGCAGAGCGGGCTGGTCGCGCCGCAAGGCGGGATCCAGGTAATCGCCGCACTCAAAGATTCTGGAGGCCCGGGTCTCTTTGACCGGCTCATAGCGGACGACTACTCGCGAGCGGGCCTAGAAACGCTGACTCTCGACCGCAAGATGGCAACCTTGCCCGAAGTGACGCGTCTCTGAACCTGTGCCAGAAGGCTTGCCTACCGGCCTAGTCTGGACCCGTTCTAAACCCTCTCGTAGACCTGGAAGCGGTGTCGGGCTGACTCTGTGACGTACAGCCTGCCCTCAGAGTCGAAGTTCACCGAGGTCGGTCCCCAGAAGTAGGGTTCTGTCTGAGAAGCCACGTGGTAGTGGGACTGCAGGTGGTCGGGGAGATCGGGAGTGAGGTCCGACATGGCCCGGGTGCTCGCCTCGTCGGGGTTCGCAGCCAGGAATTCATCCGCCCACTTCGACAGGGTGGCCTCGCCCTGCAGCAACTTCACGAAGTCGCCGCTCGCGTCGAATACCTGCACCCGCTCGTTGCCCCAGTCTGCGACTGCGATGTAGCCGTCGTCCGTGACCGCCACGTCCGACGGTCTACTCAACTGTCCGGGCTCCTGGCCCGCGTCCCCGAACTGGAGTACGGGCTCGCCGTCGGGCGACAGCTTCTGGATGCGGTCGTTGCGCCAGTCTGCCACATAGATGTTGCCGCACGAGTCGAGACCTATGCCCCAGGGCCGGTTGAACTGACCTGGCCCGCTGCCGGCCTCGCCCCATGCCGCGATCAGGGAGCCGTCTGATGTGAACTTCTGAATCCGGTCGTTGCGCTGGTCGACCACGTAGACGTTGTCGTCGGAGTCGATGGCCAGTCCTGACGGGCCGTCGATCTGGCTGGGACCTGACCCCTGCTCGCCCCACTTGGCCGCGAAGGCGCCGGACGAGTCGAACACAGTGACCCTGTGAAGGTACTCGTCTGCGGTGTAGACGTTGCCCTTGCTGTCGATCGCTATCGCGCTGGGCATCCTGAACTGGCCGTCGCCCTCGCCGTCCGAGCCGATCTCGCCGAAGTATTCCTCGTCCAGGTCGCAGATCGTGACGCGCGAAAAGACGTACTCTCCCCGGTTCACCACCAGTATGCGCCCGTCATGCGTAAATGCGATGTCGACCGGATTGGCGAACCCCCGACCCGTCGGAGAGTTGCTCGTCATCCCGATGGTCTTGACGTAGCTCAGTTCCAATGCAGCAGTTCCCGTGGTCATGAATAGCCTCCACCTGTGGGGTGCCCACCGGCTCCCGGCATTCAGCCGGGCTGGCCGGGAGCCGTGCTCTATCCCCGCTTCCTTGTCGATATGCTGCGGCGTGCGTGCTGTTCGCTAGTTGAGCTGGAATTCCCTCGTGGCGGCGATGACGCTCAGCAGACCGCCCACGCGGGCCTCGGAGTCGTCACCTTCCGCTCTGTCGGCCAGTGACAGGTCGCCGTCGCGGGACACGTGGGCAACCAGGGCCTCGCGAGTCTCGTCCGACACGTCCAGCGGGCCGATGAGGTCTAGGCAGCTGTCCACGAGCTCCTCAGGCCTGAAGTGGCCGCCGTCCATGGCCGCAAGTCTCGATATCATGTCCCTGATGCCGGGCTTGCTCACGTCGCCAAGCTGGCTCGACACGAAGTTGACGCGCTCGACCAGCGTGCCGCTGTTGATCCACTCGACGCCCTCGTGCCACCCTTCGACGGTCGGCGGCGCGAGCAGGCTCTGCCCCATGAACTCGGAGAGCTGGCCGACCTGTACAATACCCCGGTCAGGCTCCTGGAAATCGCCGCTCATCCTGACCGCGCCTATGACCAGCTCGGCCGGACCCTTGACCCGGGCGTACCGCACGTCATCGGCCTTGAAGAAGTCCGAGTTGAACATCGCCCTGAGCATGGCCTTGATCTCGTGGCCACTCTCGAAGTAGGCGTCCGTCAACACCTTAATGGCGGCCGGGTCGCGCGGGGGAGTGTAGGGCCACTGGGGCACCGGCGGCTCGTCCGCCACGAAGAAGTCATACATGTGCCGGGCCACGAAGTCCGCCGTCGCGGGATTGCGGCCGATGGCGTCGACGATGTCCTCGCCGTTGAGGTTGCCCTCTTCGGCCAGGAACTTCTTGGCGCCCTCGTCGTGATCGTCCTCCCGGTAGCCGAAGTGCCAGGCGATCCGGCCGTAGGGCCAGATGGAGTCCTTCGTCGCGCGAACGGCCATGTACTCGGCGTTGCCGAGGGTCCAGCCGGTGAAGGCCCGTGATGCCTCCTTGATGTCGTCCTCGGTGTAGTTGCCTACTCCCATGGAGAATAGCTCGAGAAGCTCCCTGCCGAAGTTCTCGTTGATCGCGCCGTTGTGATTGTCCTGGTTGTCGAGCCAGATGATCATGGAGGGGTCCTTGGACATTTCGAGCAGCAGCGTGTCGAACTTGCCCGTCCCCAGGCGGCGGAACATGTCGATCTGGTTCAGCAAGGCGCGCGCCTGGTTGGTCTTCGTGTAGCCGGTGGCGAAGATGCCGTGCCAGAATAGGGCGATCTTCTCGTCCAGGGGCGCGGTCGTCGAGATCATCCTGTAGATCCAGTTGGCGGCCGCACTGGGTCCGTACCTCGACTCGTGCAGGTCGAGGTGGTACCTGTTGATGAGGTCCTGGGGCATGGTGCGGCGCTCGGTGGGCTCCAAGAGCTCCTCGACCGTCGCCTCGTAACCAATTGCCATGTACTTTTCGAGCTCGGCCCGTGTGGCTCCGAATCCCGCCCGTCGAAGAAGGTGCGCCATCAATTCCAGGTCTTTCTCAGCCATCGTATGCCCTCCTGCGGTGATTCTTTAATCTGTCCTCGGAATCCAGTCACGCCGATTATAGCGCGGTCAGCCCCCGATGTCCCTAGCCATCGTTGCCCCATGGGCGCGAGTCCACCCTGATCGTACGGTTCTCCACAGGGAAGGAGACTTCCGCGCCGCCGATGGCGGCCGATGCGTGGATGGCGAAGCCGATCTCTGTGGCCCGGCGTGTCTCATCCACGTCGCATGCCGTCCTGCCGCCGTTCCTCACCTTGTCCGCGAGGTCACGAACGGCAGCCGGTCCCCTGTGCCACGGGTGATCGGGCCGGGGCACATCGAGCTCCACGGGCGCGTCCACGAACTCGCCGGACTCGTCGTCCGTATCCCACAGATACGCGCGCTCGCCCTCCTGCATCACCACCAGGCGTCCGGCCGTGCCGGCTATCGTGTACGACCTCCGCCCGCCCTCGGACATGATGCCGAGGTTGACGCCGTTGTCCAAGGCGACCCAGCCCCGTCCATGGGGATCACCCCTCCGCCAGTCGTCCCACCGGTTGGGGTCGTCGATCAGTCCCGAGGCTGAGACGGGCTCCGCATCGCCCGCCATGCCCAGAGCCACGTCGAAGAAGTGGCAGCCGTGATTGATCAGCTCGGTGACGCCGTGACACACGACGGACGTCACGTCGCCGATGACGCCGTCTCTGAGCCTGCGGAATACCTCGTTGTACGACTCCGACCAGCGAAGCTCCAGCCCAAAGGCAAATGGGACCTCGCTCGTCCTGAGCACGTCCACAATCCTGTCCATCTCCTCCAGGGTGGTGCACAGGGGCTTCTCGCAGACGAGCCCCCGAACGCCGGCAGCGATTGCAGCTTCGATGTGGTCCGCGTGGTAGGTCTGCCTCGTGGAGACGCAGACGATGTCGGGCTTCGCCTCTTCGAGCATCTCGCCGTAGTCGTCGAAGCCATCAACGGCGCCCCAGGTGTCTCGCCAAGTATCCTGGAACTGCTGCCTGGTCTCAGGTCCTCTGTCGTATACGGCTACGACGGTCGTCTCGGGCACCTCGGCAAAGGCCGACGCCCAATTGTGGCCGGCTAGCTTGCTATCGACCTGCCGGTGCACTCCGGCCAGCGCAACCCTGAGAACGTCCTTCTTAGGCATCTTCCCGCTTGGCCTCGCTCATTGAAGAAGTCGGGTTCAGCGATTATCCTACACATCGCCAATCACTGGCTAGTGGAGGATCAACTATGTCGAAGGCCAAGTTTCGGGTCGGGATAATCGGCACCGGTCGCATGGGCGGCCTCATGGAGGACGAGAACCCGTTCAAGAACCAGTACTCAAAGCCATACGGGCACTTCAGCTCCTACCAGGCCATCGAGGAGACGGAAGTCGTTGCGGTCGCGAACAGGGGCAGGGAGCGGCTCGACCGCTTCTGCAAGCGTTTCGACTTCGACAACGGCTACCTCGACTACCGCGAGATGATAGAGAAGGAGAAGCCGGACATCGTCAGCATCACCACTCCCTCGGTGCGGCGAGCCGAGCCGATAATCTTCGCGGCGGAGAATGGAGTGAAGGGCATCTACGCCGAGAAGGGCCTGTGCGCGTCGCTGGAGGAGGCTGACAGGATCAGAGCCGCGGTCAAGGCCAACAACGTCGCCTTCAACTGGGGAGCGTCCCGCCGGCACCACAGCGGCTGGATACAGGTCGCCGAGGCCATCGGGCGCGGTGACATCGGCGAGCCCCTGTACGCGACCATGTATACGTTCACGGACATTATCAAACACCACCCCCACACGCTGGACACTGTGTCCATGCTGCTGGGCGATCCCCAGCCGGTCTGGCTGGAGGGCACTCTGGTCCAGAAGGGCGACCCGCTCGACGGCGGCGCGTCGAAAGAGCGCCCCCGGGCATTCCCTGACTACGACGCCGAGGGCCACCGCTTCGTGCCGCCAGAGGGTGAGGAGATAGCAGATCCGATGGTCGGCTTCTACCGTGTAGGCTACGACAGCGGCGCGGAGGGCATCTTCGTGCCAGCGACCGGCCGCTGGGAGCTGGACGTCCTCGGGACCGATGGCCGCGCATGGGGCTGGGAGCAGCAGGGTGTCTGGCGGGTGCGCCGCGGTGGCGGGAAGCCGGTCCGGGGCCAGAGGGGCTCGCCCGTGGAGGAAACCGAGATCCATCCCGACGGTGAGAGCCCGACAGTGTGCACCATCCGCGACATAATCAAGGAGATCGAGACGGGCGAACGGACCCGGGGCAACATCGATGTGACCATGCTGAGCGCCGAGGCGGAGTTCGGCATCGCCTACTCGCACCTGCAGGGCGGTTGTCGTGTCTCGCTCCCGGTCGAGGACCGCTCCCTCTACATACCAGGCGGCTAGGCGACTGCTTTCGGGCCCTGGAGATGACGCAGCACAGGAAGGCTTACGTCTACGCGGCGGCCACGATCCTGTTCTGGTCGACGGTCGCGTCGGCGTTCAAGCTCACCCTGGAACATCTCGACCCGTACCAGATGCTCTTCTACGCGACCGCTGTGTCGGTCGCCGTGCTCTTCGTCATCCTCGCGGCCCAGGGCAAGGTAGGCCTACTACGGACATTCACCGCGAAGCAGTGGGCGTGGTCGGTCGGGCTGGGTCTGATCAACCCATGCATCTACTACATCGTCCTCTTCCAGGCGTACTCGCTGCTTCCGGCCCAGGAGGCGCAGCCGCTGAATATGATCTGGCCGCTGGTGGTCGTGCTGCTGTCGGTGCCACTGCTGAAGCAGAAGATAGGCTGGATCAGCATCGCCGCCGTCGTCGTCAGCTTCGTGGGCGTGCTGGTCATCTCCACCCACGGCGATATCCTGGCCTTCCAGTTCAGCAGTCCCAGGGGCACGCTTCTTGCCACGGGCAGCGCCATCCTGTGGGCGACTTTCTGGATCGCCAACGTGCGGGACAAGAGGGACGATGTCGCCAAGCTCTTCGCCAGCTTCGCGGCAGGGCTGGTGTTCGTGGGCATCGCGACGGCCCTGTTCTCGGACTTTCGGGTCGAGGCCAGCGAGGGCCTGCTTGGCGCGGCCTACGTGGGCGTGTTCGAGATGGGCGTGACCTTCGTGACGTGGGCGAAGGCGCTGTCACTCGCGAAGACCACGGCGCACGTCAGCCACCTCATCTACCTGGTGCCCTTCATATCGCTCATATTCATCAGCCTCGTGGTGGGCGAGCGGATATTGCCGTCCACCATCGTGGGCCTCGTGCTGGTGGTAGGGGGCATACTGGTCCGCGGGCTGGACCGAACCAAGCGGCCGTCACCCGAGTCAGCCGGCGCCGGCGGGTGATTCTCCCACGGAGTCGAGCCTGCGCTTCATCTCGGCGTAGGTGTCTGCGGACAGCTGGCCGCTCATGATGCCCGCTAAGTTCTCCTCCAAGTGCGGGATGCGGCTAGTGCCGACGATGTTCGTGTCGGCGTTGGCGTGGGTGAGCGTGTAACGCAGAATCAAGGTCGTGCGGCTCTCGCCCTCTTCCCGCAGCTCGTCCAGTCCCGCGCCCTCGAACGTACTCCACTTCCTGGACCGGCGCTCGTTGACGTCGCCCGAAGGCTCGCCCTGGGCAACTCCGCCGCGGATGATGATCCCGATGCCGGCCTCGGCCGACTTGGCAACCCAGTCCTCATGCTCACGCTCCAGGGCTGAATATGGTATCTGGAAGGTGTCGAATACGCCGGTCTCGAGGTAATAGGGCAGGTGCGGCAGGGTCGTCGAGATGCCGAGCCAGCGCACCTTGCCCTGGTCCTGCATTTCCTTGAGGACTGCGAGTAGGTCCCCGTCTTCCGCCTCTTCGACCGTGGGATTGTGATACTGCATTATGTCCACGTAGTCGGTCTTCAACCGGCGCAGGCTCTCCTCGAGGCCGCGCACCGCATTCTCGCGTGTCCAGATGTGGTCGCCGCCATCAGGGCCGCACCCGCACTTCGTCGCCAGGAAGTACTCGGACCGCCTGCCGGAGATATGCTTGCCAATCTGCTCTTCGGCCGGGACATCCCATCTCACGCCGTAGTCGTTGGCCGTGTCGATGAAGTTGATGCCGGAGTCCAGCACCGAGTTCAGGAGCGGGTCCCACTCCGAGTCCGGCATCTTCCTGCTGAGGGCCGTGCCGAATCCCAGCCTCGTCACTTTCAGGCCCGTGCGTCCAAGAACGGCCGCAGGTAGTGTCGTGTCGCTCATGTCGTTCCCTCCCGATCGCTTGCCCCCCCTCCCTCGACGGGAGAGGGCTGGGGCCTGCCCTGAGCTTGCCGAATGGGTGAGGATGAGGCTCCCGCCCTGTAAGCCGCCTCCTATGCTCGGTCGAGGTAACAGGTCTCGGAGAGAACTTGTCGCTACGGCGATCCGGTCAGCTCTTCCACCATCCGGCGGGCGACGACCTCCGCCTCGTCGCCCTGGAAGGCTACGGGGGCGACCCACAGCCTGCGCTGGTCGGGCAGCACCCCGATGTGGATCGAGGGCTCGCCTGTCCGCAGGGCCTCCTCAACCTGTTCGACCGTGGGGCCGCCCCACGACTCGGCCAGCTCTATCGTGGCCGTGGGAGCCGTCGGACCTTCGTAGATGGGACCCTCGTGCACCCACGCCTTCACGCCGTCGAGCGCGTCTGCCGCCTCGGTTATCGTCGTGGACTTCGCACGCCAGTCCACCCACTCTGACTCGTGGTCGGTCTCGAGGAAGAGCTCAAGCGCCTTGATCAGGCCTATGATTTCCTCCTTGGCCACCTTCATGGGGCGCCCAATCCCAGCCTTGTCCTTGCCGAAGAAGAAAGAATTTTCCCATGCGGCCTGCATCAGGTCGCCCCGACCTGCGAGCATGCCGGTGGACTGGGGGCCGCGGATGCCCTTGCCGCCGCTGAAGGCCACAAGGTCAACGCCCATCTTGATGAACCGGGAGAGGTTCTCGACCGGCGGCAGCTCTGAAGCCGCGTCCAGGACGACCGGTACGTTCCTTGCGTGGGCTATCTCGATGACGTCCTCGAGCGGCAGGGCGTAGAATCGCATGACCCAAACGTAGGCGACCGCTGCCGTGTCGTCGTCGATGGCGGCTTCGAGCTCTTCGCGTGTAGCCCCTTCATCTCCGCCTATCTCCACCAGTGTCGCGCCTGCGATCTGGTAGGAGGTGTCGTAGTGGTTGCGCTGGGACTTCTGGATGAGGACCTTGTTCTTCATGCCTGTGGAGTCGGGGAGGCGGGCGATCTTATCCGCGTCCGTGCCCGTCATGCACGCCGCCGCCTGGAGGACCTGGGCCGCCGAGCAGCCCGCCGTGACCAGACCAGCATCGGCGCCAGTGAGCCCCGCGATGTACTCGCCCGCGCTCCTGTGCAGCCCCTCCAGGTCGACGAAGTAGCCCGCCGACTCCGCCATCGCGTCGATCACCTCGGGCGGCATTACGCTGCCGCCGAGGGCAGTCCGCCAGTGATGGCCGTTGATCAGCCGTTGCACACCCAGCCTGTCATATATGTTCGCTTCTGCCATGGCGTCCTAAGACCCTTTACTGGGAAGGATTTCGTGGTTCATCGCCCATCTCGGATAGAGGTTATGGGTCACCGCGCCAGGGAATGGAGCGCCCAGCGGCTGAGGAGCCAGGTTCATTGCGCCCGGGGACCCGTGCATCGACGTCATGACGTGGCGCAAGCCCACGGACCGTAGCGTCCGCGCCGACGGCACGTTGAACTGCGCAGTGGATGCGACCACGAGCTTTCCGTTGTCCAGAATCCACCGGGCCGCGGCGCTTACCACCGCGCGGCCGAGACCTCGCAGCTTCACGTCCTGCACTACGTCCATGCCAATCTCCCACACGTCTCCGCCTTCGTCCCAGACGTTCGCCAGGGCAACCAGCCGGTCGCCGTCGTAAATCGCAAAACCGGCCAGGGCCCTGGGGTCGCAGTGCCAGAAGAAGCGGTAGTCGACGCCCTTCAGCTCCTCGGGTCCGAGCATCACGACCCTGTCGTCCTTCAGCGGCCTCCACGTCTGCTCGTCGCCAAACAGGTACCACGACGGGCCCCATATGCCCACGTCGTCCCGCAGGGTGACCCGGGCCAACTCGTATGCCCCGAACATCGAGAAGAGCAGGTCAGGATCCAGGTCGTCGACGATCACCTGCAGCCGGTCGACCCATTCGCTCCGGCACGCCACTATCGTCTTCTCGCCGATCTTCATACCCCGCAGCGGGCCGTGTGCCTCCGTGCCGATCGGGACGACGGGCGTCGATTCGCCGCTCATCTGCGACAGGGGCACCCCCAGTTGATTCTCGAGCCACGGCTGGGCCAGTTTCAGCAGGCGTTCATCCGCCATGAGTCATCTCCTGTACCGTCGGAAACGCGCCGATTATAGGGTAGGGTGCTGGCCCTTGACAAACGTACGAGGGAGGCGTTTCACTGGCCCTCGGGCCATATCTCCACTCATGGAGGAACACGAAGCCTTGGTCAACCGCAATGTCAAAACGGAAGACAGGCTCGCCGCTCTCGATGCGGACGACGGCAGCCGCATCCCTCACGACGTGGCACTTGCCCTCATGCGCGGGGCAAACCCTGTGGCCGCTTTCCGAAGTCACGCGGGCATCACGCTACTCGACCTGTCCGAGAGAACAGGCGTCGCCGCGAGCTACCTGTCCGAGATCGAGCGGGGTCTCAAGCCAGGCTCCGCAGCGACCCTGTCCCGGATCGCCAACGGACTCGGTATCAAGTCGACTCGATGGCCATGGAATAATGAAGGGAACGATGGGCCATAGGCATACGAGATGGCATTTCCCAGCCCGTAGGTGTGGATTCCTCTTTCCTGTTTCCATCTGTTTGTTACGAACTTCGCTCGCAAATCATGTACGTGTCAGGGTGCTCTGGTTCGCTTCCAAGTGAATGCACTTGCTAGGGGATAAACCAGCCCTGACCTAGGTACGTTCTAGATTGGAGGATGTCCGTGCACAGATTTCTTGTTCAGGTCAGTAAGGATGCTGGGTACGCAAACATTACTAACAATCACTTGTATGAGAATAGCCTTTGGGAAGACAAGCCTAGAGATAGGGATCACGGCGAGGTCACGCCCGGGGATGAACTTCTCGTGTATTGCACTGGCGACGTGCCCAACCACGGGACGAGACTTGCGTTCAGCGTCATGGTCAAGGGTGTGAGTTCGAACAAGATCACTTTCGAGCTTGACGAGCCACGATGGTTCACATCTCCTCTCAAGCTCCAGGAAGTCCGTGACCTAGTGAGCCGCGGTGAGCTTCCTGAACAGTTCCGCAAGTGTGGTCAACAAGGGTTCAACATCATCAAACTCGAGCCTCTTGGAGCTGTACAGCTACGAACACTCCAGGGTTCTGAGGGCAAGCGGACTGACCTCCAAGCGCTGTCCGACCAGTTGCGATTACCTGCTGGGTTCCTGCGGGAGATCGAAGACCTGCTCATCGACAAGAAGCAGGTCATCTTCCAAGGGCCGCCGGGCACGGGAAAGACCTACGTTGCGCAGAAGCTCGCCAGACATCTCGCCGGCTCGGAGGAGCGGGTGACACTCGTTCAATTTCACCCGTCCTATGCCTATGAGGACTTCGTGCAGGGGCTCCGCCCCGCCACACTCGAGGACGGACAGCCGGGATTTGAGCTGCGTGATGGGCCGCTGCGGAGGGCGGCAGAACGTGCGCGAAGCGAGCCGGACGCCAGGCACTTCCTCATCATTGACGAAATCAACCGCGGCCAGATAGCCAAGGTGTTTGGGGAGCTGTACTTCCTGCTGGAGTATCGGGACAGCGAGATCAACCTCCAGTACTCGGACGAGCCATTCTCGCTGCCTGAGAATCTCTACATCATCGGGACGATGAATACGGCCGACCGCTCCATAGCGCTGGTGGACCTCGCGCTGCGCCGCCGCTTCTATTTCGTTGAGTTCCACCCGGACGACGAGCCGGTGAAGGGAGTGCTCCGGCGCTGGCTGACAGCCAAGGGGCTCGACGGCATGGAGTGGGTTGCCGATGTCGTCGAACTCGTGAACGAGAAGATGAAGGACGATCGCCACGCCGCCATCGGCCCCAGCTACTTCATGAAAGACAGCCTGGACGATGAGGCAGTGGAGCGCATCTGGAAACACAGCGTCCTGCCGTACATCGAGGAGCGGCGGTATGGTGACGAAGACGGTGCGGGCGAGTTCGACCTGAAAGCCTTGCGCCGGGAGGCTATGAGCACTAGGGAGCGAGAGGACAGCGGGACTCAGGGGGACGAAGGCGACGGCGAACAGAATGAGAACGGCGGCGAGTAATGACCCGCCAAATCGACCTTCGAGAGTACGAAGCTAGCGAGCCACACACTCTAACAGTCGTTGAGCGCGATGCGCTGCGACAGGCCGATCTGTCGATTACTATTGAGCCAGTCTCTGGCACGGAAGGGACGTACACACTCACGCCCAGCTCAACCGTGGGGGCGGTGGAGATCGGCGACCTCTCGGTGCGAATCGAGCCCAAGATCGGCATCCCGCAATTGCTCTCCCTAGCGTGTTACGCGATGGATGCGTTTAGGCCCCAGGAGGAGAGGCCCTTCGACTTCGAGGAGAACGTGGCGTTGCCGGACGCGCTGGCACTAGCGCTGGCCTCCCATGCACGGCGTGCGTTCTCTCGCGGTCTGTTGCACGGCTACCGTACCGAGGAGGAGGCCCTTCAAACGGTGCGCGGGCGCATCCGGTTCGCCGAGCAGATAAGGCGCAGATTCGGAGTGCCGCTGCCGGTAGAGGTGCGCTACGACGAGTTCACCGACGACGTCCTGGCAAACAGGCTCGTGAAAGCAGCAGCAGCCAGACTCGGCGCAATGCGGCTGCGCTCGCGGTTGGCCCGCAGGGGCTTGGGATGGATCCTGGGTACGCTCGACAATGTGTCGCTCGTATCGTTTCCCCGACGCGCCGTGCCGGAGGTCGAATTCGACAGGCTGAACGAGCACTACAGGGGTGTAGTAGTTCTCTCGCGGCTCGTCCTGCGCCACGGCGCTTTCGAGTCAGAGCGCGGGGCGGTACGCGCCCCCGGGTTCCTGATGGACATGAACGTAGTCTTCCAGGATTTCGTGACGGTGGCACTTCGGGAGGCATTGGGAGTCTCTAAGGAGACCTTCCTAGAGAAGAACATTCCGAGCCTCGATGAGAAGGGCAGGGTGCATCTCAGGCCCGACCTCACTTGGTGGCATGGCGGAAAGTGCATGCTCGTAGGAGACGCTAAGTACAAGAACCTCACTGGACAGCGGGTACCCAATGCCGACCTGTACCAGATGCTCGCCTACGTGAGCGCCTTGGATCTGCCAGGCGGCGTGCTGGTCTACGCGAAAGGAGAGGCAGACACTGTGACCTATCATGCCCGGCACACCGGCAAGCGGCTGGAGGTCACGGCCCTCGATCTCTCAGGTACCCTCGAAAACACACTCGACGGGGTAGGTAGATTGGCGAACATGGTGAAGGCGCTACGTGACGAAGCTCAGAGCCTCAGGCCGGCTGCCTGAGTTGAGATTGCCCCGCAGTCGTGCTCCACATATAATCCCCGCGTGACCATTCTCGTTGAAAGAGACCGTGGCGTCGGCGTCATCACCCTGAACCGGCCTGAGGTACTGAACGCCATGAACCGGGCGATGGGCAGGGAGATCGACGAGGCCCTCGCCGCATTCGAGGACGACCCCGAGGTCGGCGCGATCGTCATCACCGGGGCTGGCAGGCGCGCCTTCTCCGCCGGCGCAGACATCCACGAGATGGCGAAGCTCGCGGAGCAGGCCGAGGCATCGGCCCCCGACCCGCGCCGGTCCGAGTACGCCTGGCACATCGCGAGCTGCAGGAAGCCCACCATCGGCGCAATCAACGGCCTGGCGTACGGCGGCGGCGCGGTGCTGGCGGCCAGCCTCGACATCAGGGTAGGCTCGGAGAACGCCAGCTTCCGTTTCCTTGCCGCTTCATACGGCCGCGTCAACTCGACTTGGAATCTGCCGATGCAGGTGGGCTGGCCGGTAGCCAAGGAGCTCCTCTTTACCGCTCGCGTTGTCAAGGCGCGGGAGGCCTACCGCATAGGGCTCCTGAACCACCTCGTCTCGGCCGATCTGCTGCTGCCCAAGGCCATGGAGATCGGGAGGCAGATAGCAGCCAACGACAGCCGGATGATCCAGGGCATCAAGGAGCTGATGATCGAAGACGTCGGGCAAAGCTGGAAGGAGATGCACCAGAACGAGATGGAGGCCCAAGCCGGCAAGCTCGCTCCTACTCCCATCAAGGAGGGCTTCAGCAGCTTCCTGGACCGCAAGGGCAGGAAGTGACGGCTCCGCTGGCCGGCATTCGAGTCCTCGACCTGGGCAGGTACCAGGCCGGGCCCAGGTGCGCTCTCATGTTCGCGAGGCTGGGGGCCGAGGTCATCAAGGTCGAGTCCCTGAAGGGCGACGAGAGCCGGAGCAACGGCCCCATCGTTAAGGGCCAGAGCGCCTACTGGGTCCAGTACAACAGTGGCAAGAAGAGCCTCGCCATCGACCTGCGCAAGGACGAGGGAAAGGCTGTGCTTCGCGACCTCGTCCGTGTATCCGACGTGTTTCTCCAGAACTTCAGGCCCGGCACCATCGGGAAGATGGGCTTCGGCTACGACGTGCTGGAGCAGCTGAACCCCGGCATCATCATGATCAACGTCTCCGCCTACGGGCAGGACGGCCCATACAGCGACCGCATAGGCTTCGATCCGATTGGCCAGGCCCTGGGCGGCATGATGTCCCTCACGGGATTCCCCGGCGACCCTCCCACCAAGACCTTCTTTCCGCTGATAGACCGGATCACCGCACTGCATGCGACGATCGGAGCCCTCGCGGCCCTGCACGAACGCAAGTCGTCGGGCAGGGGGCAGACCATTGACGTTTCCCTGGCCGATTCGGGGTTCACGGCAAATGAGATCCCGATCGCCGCATACCTCGCGGACGGCACCGTGATCCAACGCGAGGGTAACGGCAGGGGCCTGACGAACGCCTACCGTACGAAAGACGGATGGGCCCTGCTCCACGCCGCGAGCGACGCAATCTGGCCCAGAGTATGCGAAGCCCTGGATTGGCCGGATTGGGGAGCCGACTATGACATGGCGTCGAGACGCGGCAGGGACAGGCGGACCGACGAGATCGCCGCAGCCCTGGAGGGCTGGTTCGCACAACGGACGACGAAGGAGGCGGTCGACCACCTGTCAAGGTTCAGCGTGCCTGCCGCCCCGGTTAACACGATCGAGCAGGCGGCTGCGGACCCCCACGTACACGAGCGCGAGGTCCTCGTCGAAGTGCCCGATCCTCACGCCGGATCGATCCACGTGAGCGGGAAGACCATCAAGTTCGGCCGCACCCCCATGGAGGTAGGACCCACGCCGATGGTCGGGGAGCACACGGAGCAAGTCCTGCGCGACGTCCTGGGCTATTCATCCGAGCGCCTGGACGAGCTCGTCGCTTCCAACGTCGTCGCAACGAGCGGCCCTGGACCTGGATAGACTTGTCAGACCCCGCGCAGGGCTTCTGCCCTGCACTCAGTTTGGCCGGAGGAGTCATGCCAAGATGCCTGTCGCCAGCCTCGGCAAGTGCTTCGAAATTGGCATCTCGAATCCTCCCGGGGGCAGTGCTCAGGTGCTAAAATGGCCCAGGCCGCTGAGGTAGGGAGCACTTGAGGGTAAGCGTCAGGCTGTTCGCCAGCTACCGCGAGCGAGCAGGAACGTCCGAGGTAGAGCTCGAAGTCCCCGCGGGCGCTACGGTGGGCAGGCTGGCCGCCGATGTGAGCCGGCGCTTCCCAGACATGACTGAAAGCCCCGACTCCCTGGTCGTCGCGGTAAACAGGGAGTACAGGGACCACCAATACCAGCTCAACGACGGTGACGAGGTGGCGCTAATCCCACCTGTAAGCGGAGGCGAGGACCTGATAGAGATCACACACGAGCCCCTGGACCCGGAGGCCATTACGGCGCGGGTGCGCAAGCCGTCAAATGGCGCAGTGCTCACATTCCTGGGGACGACCAGGGCTCAGACGGCCGACCGCGAGGTACTCCACCTGGAGTACGAGGCCTACGAGCCCATGGCCAGGGACAAGCTGTCTGAGATTGCCTCAGAGATGAGAGAGCGGTGGGATGTCGAGGACGTGGCGATCTCCCACCGGCTCGGGCGCCTGGAGATCGAGGACATCAGCCTGGTGGTTGCCGTGGCCTCCCCTCATCGAAAGGACGCGTTCGAGGCCTCCCAGTACAGCGTGGACCGCATAAAGGAAGTAGTGCCTATCTGGAAGAAGGAGTACTTCGAAGGCGGCGAGGTCTGGATAGAGAGCCCTGAGTCCCTGATTGCCAGGCAATCTGCGAAAAAGTCTTGAAATGTTTCAAAATCCTAGTATGATAAGGGACAACGACTGTTTGCCATAACGATTTCAAGGCTGTAGAATATCACCCGGTTCGGCCAAGTCTGAAATGACTGCGATGGAGGTATGGGATGTCCGAAGGCTTCATTGGAAGGCAGCTCGGCCTGTTGGTTCTGATTGTCGGCGCCGCGCTACTGCTTGCCGCATGTACCGGCGATGTGGGCCCGCAGGGCGAGCGAGGCTTGCAGGGCCCTCAAGGTTCTGAGGGCCCGATGGGCCTGCAGGGTCCACAGGGAGAGAGAGGATCACAAGGACTGCAGGGCGACCCCGGCCCTCAGGGACTGCAGGGACCTCCGGGGCCATCGGGCCCCAGGGGCGCGACCGGTGACCAGGGCCTACAGGGCGCCAAGGGCGATATCGGCTCTACGGGCCCACGAGGCCTGCAGGGTGAACCGGGTCCGCAGGGCCCGAGGGGTGCAACCGGCGCTATTGGTCCGCAGGGTGCGACAGGCCCGCAGGGTGAGAGAGGCGATCCCGGAGGCCCGAAGGGCGACACTGGCCCTCAGGGTCCGCCAGGCCCTACGGGTCCGCAGGGCCCCGAGGGTCCGGAGGGTCCCCAGGGTGACAAGGGCGATCCGGGCGGCCCGCCAGGACCGCAGGGAGCCCAGGGCCCGACCGGCCCGCAGGGTCCCATCGGAGAGCGTGGTCAGAAGGGCGACACTGGTCCTCAGGGTCCCGCAGGTATCAAGGGCGAAGTGGGCCCGCAGGGTCCTCCGGGAGCCCAGGGTCCGCAAGGCCTGATGGGTGACCAAGGACCGCAGGGACCGCAGGGTCCACAGGGTCTCAGGGGCCCCGAGGGACCGCAGGGTCCGTCTGGACCCAGGGGTCTCGCTGGCCCTCAGGGTGAACCCGGACCACACGGCCCGCAGGGAATTCGCGGCCCGGCCGGCGTGAGCGGAGCCGAGATACTCATCGTAGAGAGCGTGTCCAACAGCGACGACAAGAGCCTGGTCGCGGAGTGCACAGGCGGGAAGGTGGCCATCGGAGGCGGCGCCAGGATCCTGGGGGCAGCAGGCACCCGTGAGGACGAGATCCCAACTAGCGTCGCGATCGTAGCGTCCTATCCGCTTGGCGTGTCGGGTGAGAAGTCTCCTCGCTGGGGAGCGATCGCCAAGAACATCGGCACCCAGACCGAGAACTGGAGGCTTAGCGTCCACGTAGTTTGCGCAGTCGCAGCGGACTAAGACCGAAACTGTAGTGCCGCGTAGAAGGGGCCGGGTTAACGCCCGGCCCCTTCTCATTTCGTAGACGGGGCTTCCGTACCTGTTCAAACTTTGATGATGTGGGGAAGCCCATCGCTTGTTGGTGGGGGCGACTCGGCGAGTCGCCCCCACACGTTGGGCCGCTAGCGAGTCGGAGCTGGTAATCCTTTTCTCGTCACTAGTGAAGAGTTACGGCTTCCCATCCGCGTTGACACTGCCATGTGCGTTGGATAGTATTCGGGCGGCTGGCAGACACGTCCCGGAGGCCCTCTGGCATGACAACTGCGGTACAGATTGGGGCGGGTTCATTCACCTACACACCGGTGGATGGATGGGAAAGCCTTCCACCCGGTTACGGCTGGACTGACGCCGCCGCAGTCGCTGTAGACTCGAAGGACAGGGTCTACGTATTCAACAGGGGCCCACACCCCATGATAGTCTTCGATCCCGACGGGAACGTCTTGTCCTCCTGGGGCGAAGGCCTGTTCCCGCGCGCACATGGGGTGACCCTCGGCCCAGACGAGACTCTCTACTGCACGGACGACGATGACCACACCGTCCGTGAGTGCACACTCGACGGCAAGGTGCTGATGACGATAGGCACCCCCGGACAGCCAACTCCGTACCAGAGCGGCGACCCGTTCCACCGGCCGACGGACGTTGCCATCGATCCCAACACCGGCGAACTCTACATCTCCGACGGCTACGGTAACTCCCGCGTCCACAAGTACTCTCCGGACGGACGGCTGCTCTTCTCATGGGGCGCTCCGGGCACTGATCCTGGCGAGTTCAACATCGTCCACAACATAGCCACCGACAAGGACGGCTGGGTCTACGTGGCCGACCGGGAGAACCATCGGGTCCAGATATTCGACTCCAGTGGGCGATACGAGACCCAGTGGGTGAACATGCACCGCCCATGCGCCCTATACATCTCTCCTGACCAGCTCGTGTACGTCGGCGAGCTGGGCGCGGGCATGAAGGTCAACATCGACCTGCCCAACATCGGCCCGCGCATCAGCGTCTACGACACCAGCGGCAGGCTGCTGGCGCGGATTGGCGCCGGCTTCGGTGAAGGGCCGGGCCAGTTCATGGCTCCCCACGGCATCTGCCTGGACTCCCGCGGGGACCTCTACCTGGGCGAAGTAGCATGGACCAACCTCAATAACATAGGCGCGCCCCGCGACGGCGTGCGCAGCTTCCAGAAGCTCGCCCGAGTGGGTGGAGCGTAGTCCCACACACGATCCCAGGGAGGCTCTGGCATGATCTTCTACATTGCTAGACGGCTGGCAATCGGAGTGCTGACCGTGCTCGCCATATCGGCGCTGGCCTTCTTCATCATCCAGCTGCCGCCGGGAGACATCGTCCAGAGGTACATGGACCAGACGGCATGCGGCAACCTCGGCGACACATGCCTGCTCTCGGACGAGCAGAAAGAGCACATGAACCACTACTTCGGCGTCGACCAGCCGATGGTCATACGGTACTTCAAGTGGTTGGGCAATCTGCTGCGGGGCGATCTGGGAGTGTCCTTCCGGGCCGGCGAGAACATCACGGCCGAGCCCGTCAAGGAGGTCGTGGGCGATCGGATCTACATGACAATCGCGCTGACAGGGTTCACCATCCTCGTCACTTGGACCTTCGCCATTCCCGTCGGCATCTACTCCGCTGTGCGCCAGCACTCCCTGGGCGACTACTTCTTTACCTTTGTTGGATTTAGCGGCTTGGCGATTCCTGACTTCCTTCTCGGGCTCGTGCTCATGTACCTCGCCTTTGCCTACCTCGACGCCAGCGTCGGAGGCCTGATATCGCCTGACCAGGTCGAAAGGCCCTGGGACCTGGAAAAGATAATGGACCTCATCAACCACCTGTGGATTCCTGCGGTGGTGCTGGGCACGTCGGGGACCGCGAGCCTCATTCGCATAATGCGTAACAACCTCCTCGACGAGCTCAACAAGCCATACGTCGTCACCGCCCGTGCCAAGGGACTCCGTTCCTGGCGAATGGTGCTCAAGTACCCCGTAAGGGTCGCCGTCAACCCACTTATCAGCACGATAGGCTATCTGCTTCCGTCGCTGGTGAGCGGCAGCATCATCGTGTCGGTGGTGCTGAGCCTGCCCACCCTGGGCCCCATACTGCTCTTCGCGCTGCAGATCGAGGACGTGTACACCTCCGGTGTGATCATATTCATGATGGGCGTTCTCACCGTGGTTGGAACGCTCATGTCCGACATAATGCTGGCGGTCGTCGACCCGCGCATCAGGATCCTGGGCCAGTAGCCGGGCTGACCTTCCGCGTCCGTCGATTGGCTAGCGAGAACCCAGCTGGGCAGCCCATCTTTGCCAACGCGCGCATACCTGCGGAGTCTATCCAACCGTTGGGAGAGGACATTGACTGACATCATCTTCGATTCGGCTACGTCTCTGGCTGAGGCCGTTCGAACAAGACGCATCTCGTCCACCGAGCTGACACAGGCCTATCTCGACCGAATCGAGCAGGTCAACCCGGCCCTGAACGCCGTCGTCATGCTGGACGAGACCGCAATGGAGCAGGCGAGGGCGGCCGATGATGCCCTGGCCAAGAGCGAAGAAGTGGGGCCGCTCCACGGGGTACCAATCACCCTCAAGGACTCCCACGACACGGCCGGGGTCGTCACGACCGGCGGCACCCTCGGCCGGGCGAGTTTCGTCCCGGAGTCGGACTCCACGGTAACGGCGCGGCTGCGGGCGGCCGGGGTCGTCCTGCTCGGCAAGACCAACACGCCCGAGCTCACGATGGGAATGGAGACGGAGAACCTCGTCTACGGCCGCACGAACAATCCCTACGATACTGACAGGACGTGCGGCGGAAGCAGCGGAGGGGGCGCGGCCATAGTGGCAGCCGGTGGGTCCTCCTTCGACATCGGCACTGACACGGGAGGGAGCATCCGATTCCCCGGGCACTGCTGCGGAGTGGCCGGCATCAAACCCACCTCCGGGCGCGTGCCCAGGACCGGCCACATCATCCCCTACGGAATGGGCGTTCGGGACTCCCTAACCCAGGTAGGCCCCATCGCCCGCTACGTCGAGGACCTGGCGCTCGTCCTGCCCATCATATCGGGACCGGACTGGAGAGACCCTGCGATCGTGCCGATGCCGCTGGGCGACCCCGATGGCGTAGATTCGTCACGGCTGCGGGTGGCCTTCTACACAGACAACGGAGTCAAGACTCCCACGCCCGAGACGATAGATGCCGTGACCGCGGCGGGGTCTGCGTTGGCTGACGCGGGAGCGACAGTGGTCGAGGACAGGCCGGCAGCGCTGACGGACTACGAGCTGTCGTGGAAGAGCCTGCCGCATTACGACGGCTCGGTGCAGAGGCTGCTCGACGCGGCCGGCACGACCGAGCCGCATCCCTGGACCCTCAGCGTGCTGGAATCGTCTGAGTCGGCGACTGCGGCGGAGCTCGAGGAGCTCATGGAGCAGGTGGACGCGTTCCGAAGCGACATCCTCGCCTTCATGGAGGACTACGACATCCTCCTCTCGCCCATCATGCCTGGGCCAGCCCAGCCGCACGACGTCATCCGCACGAACAGATTGGAGTACGGGTCATACACCCGGCCCCACAATCTCACCGGATGGCCCACGGCGGTAGTGCGCGGCGGCACGTCACCCGAGGGTCTGCCCATAGCCGTCCAGATAGCTACGCAGCCCTGGCGGGAAGATGTCGCGCTGGCGGCAGCCCAGGTGGTGGAGTCGGCTTCGGGAGGCTGGCGCCCTCCTTCACTGTAGCAACCGTCATTCCGGCGAAAGCCGGATTCCTGCGAGCAGGAACTGTCCCCAATCCACGGGGTTGCGGGGAGACCTAGTCCATTGGCCTTCGGCTGTGCCAGGTGCTAGGATTCGCGCATCCACATCCACACGTCACGGAGGCCCGGCGTGAACGACCACGAACGCTTCTTCTTCGACCTTAACGGCTACCTTGTGATCAAAGACGCGCTGACGCCAGAGGAGGTCGCCTCCTGCAACGAGGCCATCGAGCAGCAGCGGGAGCGCATCAGGATACGCCCGCCCGAGGAGTCCCTGGCGAGAGGCGCCACGGCCCTCGAAGGGGCGCAGGGCAGGGGAGACGTGGGCGGAATGCTCACTTGGCCCAAGCCCTGGAGTCAGCCCTTCCGCGACCTGCTCACCCACCCGGTCATCGTGCCGTACCTGAACGAGCTGCTGGGACCCGGTTTCAGGCTCGACCATCTCTACGGCATCATGATGACGAAGGGCGCCGAGGGGTTCGTGCTGCACGGCGGCGGGAACACCGGCGACCTCACCCACTCCTACCAGTACCACAACGGCCTGATGCGCTGCGGCCTGACCGTCGTGACCTGGGTGCTGAGCGAACACGGGCCGGGTGACGGCGGCTTCGCGTGCATCCCAGGCAGCCACAAGTCCAACTACGAGCCGCCCATGGACGTGAAGCGCCTGGAGAAGGACATCGGGGTCGTGCGGCAGGTCGAGGCGAAGGCGGGCTCCGCCATCATCTTCACCGAGGCGCTGTGCCACGGCACACTGCCCTGGCAGGCCGACCACGAGAGGCGCACCGTGCTCTACAAGTATTCACCGGGCTCAATCTCTTACGCGAAGCAGTACATCCCGGAAGGTGTGGAAGACTTCCTCGACGAGTTCACCGAGAACCAGCGGGCAGTGCTCCAGCCTCCCTATCGCCCGGATCGGCCCCAGGTTCCCACGAGCTAAGGAGAAACACCATGCTGGATATCGACTTTCCGGACAGGGATTACGAGCTCGGCGGCCGCATGGACGTCAGCATCATCCTGACTCCCGACCGGGACACAACGACTCGAAGCGCGCAAGTCGACCTGGTGTGCAACCAGACCTACACCCACCACTCGGAATGGGAAGGCACCGTCTCGAATTCCGCCACGAACGTCAGGGCATCCGCGATGCGCGCAAGGTATGGCGTAGTGAATCGCCCACTGGCGGACTTCGCGGCCGGCTCGAAGGTCGACCAGCGCACCGAATCATACGTGCACAGCACCGTGACGACGCTCAAGGACACCCTTTTCAGGGCAGATGTCACCGAGACGCGCCGCGTCGACTTGAGGATAAAGCCGACGACGCCGAAGCGCTGGCGGGAGGCTTCCGAAGCCCATCGCAACGCCTCTGCCGCCTGGAGCTTTGCATGGACGCTGTCCGTCTCCCTGAACGTAGCGCGGGGCCGTGACGTCAAGGTCGAGCGCGATGTCAGGATCAAGCTGCCCCCGCTGCCCGCGGGACCATCCAGCGCGAAGCCCAGCATGTCCAGACCCAAGCCCGCGACAGTACCCAAGGGCCCGACAGGCTAGGACTGACCACGGACACCATGCCCTGGCTACGCCGCAAATGGGTCAAGGCATGAACGAGTTCACCTATTGCCCTAGCCGGCCCCAGACCACTGCAAGTTAGGAGCCAGGCCGATGCTGGACATTGACTTTCCTGACAGGGAATACGAGCTTGGCGGTCGCATAGACGTCAGCATCATCGTGACTCCCGACCGGGACGCAACGATTCGAAGTGCGCGCGTCGACCTGGTGTGCAACCAGACCTACACCCACCACTCGTCATGGGAAGGCGCGACTCCGCCGCGCGTCAGCGGTAGGGGCACCTACGCCGTTGCGGGCAGGGAGGTCGACCAGCGCACTGAACCATACGTGCACAGCTCCGTGACGACGCTCAAGGACACCCTTTTCAGGGCAGCTCTAACCGAGACGCGCCGCGTGGACCTGAGGATAGACCCGACGCCGCCGAAGCGCTTTCGGGAGGCTGCCGAAGCCCATCGCAACGCCGCTGCCGCCTGGAGCTTCGCGTGGACGCTGTCCGTCTCACTGGATGTAGCGCGCGGCCGGGACATCAAGGTCGAGCGCGATGTCAGGATCAAGCTGCCTCCGCTCCCGTCAGGGACATCCAGCTCCAAGCCGAGCCTGTCCAGACCCAAGCGCCCCACCGGTCAGAGCGAATAGGGACACTTCCGGCCATATCGCTTGTCCCGCCGACCGCAGCGAAGTGAAGTGAGGAATCTGGAGTCCTTGCTCCTCGATTACCGGCGTTGTGATGGGGCCTGCGGCATGACGCACCCGCAGACGCCTAGATTCCTCCCTGTGGTCGGAATGACCAGCCACGGGCAATTGGGTGGAATGCCAGTCTCGGGCAAGTCACCCTAGAGGTCCGCGCAAGACCCTGACCCGTACTCGATACGAGGCGGGAATCCACCCTTGGCCCCTGGAGACTCTAGGTTGACGCTAGCTTGATCCTTGGATCGGCGATTCCCAGCACGATGTCGGATATCAACGTGCCGATGATGGTCAGCGTCCCATACATGAGGATGATGAAGGCGGAGAGGTGCATGTCCACCCGTTCGATTGCAGCGAGGAGCACAGGCCCAAGGGTCGGCAGGCCGAGGACTACCGACACGATAAGGCTTCCACTCACAAGGGTGGGCAGCAGGTAGCCTATCGTGCTTATCAGCGGATTCAGCGCCACCCTGACGGGATACTTGATGACGACGCGCCACGGCCTGAGTCCTTTGGCTGTAGCCGTGACGACATACGGTTTCCTCAGCTCGTCCAGCAGGTTGTTGCGCATGATGCGGATCAGGCTGGCCGTACCGGATGTGCCGAGCACGGCGGCGGGTATCCAGAGATGATTGATCATGTCGAAGAACTTCGCCCAGTTGAAGCCCCCGTCGAACCACGGCACGGTGCCGTAGTCGCCCGAATGGAGACCCCCAACACTCATTCCCAGGTACGCCAGCGCCCAGTACATTAGGACCAGCCCCAACAGGAAGTCCGGCACGGCGAGTCCCGTAAAGCCCAGGAAGGTGAAGACGTAGTCCCCTACGGAGTGCTGCCGGACCGCCGAGTAGATCCCAATAGGGATCGCCAACGTCCACGTGACCAGGACCGTAAACCCCGTCAGGGCTACCGTCGTCCATATCCTGTCGCCTATGATCTCCTTGACGGTCCGCTCGTAGGCGTAGTTGTAAATCTCGAAGGAGAGGCCAAGCTCCCCGCGGGTGAGCATTGGCCAGACCCAGTTGAAGTACCGGATGTGCAGCGGCTGGTCTGCGCCCAGGTAGGCCTTGAGCCGGGCCAGCGTCTCCTCATTGTTGCCAACGTCCAGCTCACCGCCCCTGGCCATCTCGATGTACTTCTCGATTACCTGGTTCTCGGGAAGCTGGAGGATCACGAATGACAACACCGAGATGACCCAGATGGTGAAGATCCCAAGCAGGACTCTTCGAGCCAGGTAAGCAGCCACTGTCTGCCTCCTCAGCGGGAGCGATGCGCGTATAATACGCAGCGACGAGTCTCTGGACAATGCTCGCCTTTGCCCCTGCTTCGGGCAACCAACTGCCCGAGGGCATGACTGAGCCCACCGAGGAGTGGAGGGCCGTAGTCCGGTCGTCCGAGAGCAGGTCCGCGAACGCAGCACAAATACCTGGGAGACGAATATGGGATCGAAGACGGTCCAAGACATACTCTATCTGCAGGCGACTACCACCTCACCCACGTCCGAGGTGGTCGGCATGAGAATCATCGAGAACGGGGAGATCTCCGACGGTCCGCACGACCCGGATGACTGGCCCTACCAGACCGTGCTCGAGGCCGTTCGCGACGGCTGGCGGATAATCAAGTTCCCTGAGCTGGCCCTGATGCTCGACGACTCGCGTACCTTCGGACTGGGCTTCGAGTTCATCCTGGAGAGAGAGGGCAGACTATGAGGCAGTACGATTGCGAGCCGACGTTGAACGATACGGAGGTCCTCGAGTTCTGCAAGAACGGCTTCATGATGTTCGAGGGCGTGGTGTCCGACGAGATCAACCGGAGGACCAACGACTACCTCGAGGAGCACGACGGCATGGAGCCGACCGACATCCTGGACGAGGACTGGTTCATGGACGGCGTGATCAAGCACCCAGCAGTCGCCGGCGCGCTCCGATCGCTCCTCGGCAAGGACTTCGGCCTGCCCAACCTCGTGTCCAATCACCGCATCCAGTGCCCACAGCCTGCCCAGGAGTGGCACTACGATGGCGGCGACATATTCGGCCCCCAGCTCAACTACATCCAGGTCTTCTACTACCCCCAGGACTGCCCGCGTGAGCTCGGCCCGACCGAACTGCTGCCCGGATCACATTTCCTCTACTCGGAGAGGGACATGACCAAGCACTTGGGCAGGATACGCGGCTCGTACCACGCCGTCTCGCCGGCGGGCTCCATCTTCCTCACCGACTACTCCATCTGGCACCGGCGCTCGGAGTCGTGGGGCTCGGGGCTGCGCAACAACGTCAAGTACAACTACTGGCGAACCTCGCCCCCCACGCGCGACTGGGTGATAGACCCCGACTTCGACCCCGCAACGGCCGACTATACATTCAAGGGCCCGACCTTCAGGAAGCAGTTCCAGGACTGCTACGACGCGGCCGAGATGTACTTCTGGCTGCGGGGCGAGCACGACAAGTTCAAGCTCATCGGAGGTCAGGGCTGGCCCATCCCAGGCAACCGCAACGACGTCCCCTACGGCGTCCCAGAGGGCATCGGAAGATAGCTGCTAACCGACAATTGTCCAGGAATCTTGAGAACAGATTCCATCAGGAAATGCTGAGGCTGTACCAGGCGGCTGCGGAGCTCGGCTATCGCCCCACATACTTCATACGAATGGTCCACGAGTTTGGTGGCGTGGGGACAGCCAAACGGCTGCTAAGCACGGAGGACCTCCAAGCTGGATTGACCAGACTCTGGGAACTCGAGCGCTTCGATCTCTCTGTGGAGGCCAGTGTCCCGCAAGGTCGATGGAAGGACCTCTTCAGCGATGATGAGAGGCGGGAGCCTCGAGAGAGGCTGAAGGCATACGGTCACAATCCACAAGAGAGTTCTGGGTGCCAGGAGGCCTGACGGTAGGGCGCCGCTGACCGCGCTGGCGCCCTATCACATCGCGGACGGCTTACCGGCCGTCCAGCATCTCCTCGAGCAGCGCCGCAGTCCCCTCTACGGCCTTGTCGATCAGAACGCGGCCCTTCTCAGCGGTGCCAGCCGCCGTCTCCGCTTCGCGGTTGTACTGGATGGCATCGGCCCTGACATTGCCGGGAATGGCGTGCATGGTGACCGCAGTCTCGAACTCCCCTGCGTGTCCAGGGTGGTGGCCCACGTCGAGGATGTCATTTGCGAACTCGTCCGGGATCAGGTCCCAGTAGCTGTTGAAGCGCAGGTCAAGCCCCGGATCGTCCCTTCGAAGTAGGGCATCCGTGTAGTCGCTATGCGTATGAATGTCCTCGATGGAATCGCCAGGCATGGGGGCGCCGTACACGGATGTGAGGTGGAGCCTCCACTGCTCGATCACGCCCTCCACCGGCTTAACGTTTCCGCCGTGACCATTGAGGATCAGCACGCGGCTGATCCCGTGCCTGACGAGGCTCTCGACGGCGTCGAACAGCACCGCAAGCCAGCTGCCGGGCTTCGCCGACATGGTGCCAGGAAAGTACATGTGGTGCTCCGCGATGCCTATCGACATCGGCACTACCACCGCCACGTTCGGGTATAGCGCCTCAGCGGCCCGCTCGGCAACATGCGTGCTCGACGCGATGTCCTGCTCGAAGGCCAGGTGCTCCAGGTGCTGCTCGATGCTCCCTGTGGCAATGATGGCAGCCCTGAAGGAGCCCGCCTGCAGCGCCTCCCGGAACTCGCGTCTCGTGTACGCCTCGATTCGGACCTTCCTGTTCATGCCCGCTAGCCGCTCTTGCCCGTGAATGCCTGGCGCGCCTTCGCCAGCGACTCCATGCGCAGTGTTGTGAGCTCCTCGCAGCGGTCCACCGCCCAGCCGTACGAGTCCGTCAGGCTCTCCATCGATCCCTGGAACTGGGGCATGACGTATCTGGCCAGCAGCTCGTAGCTGCGGAAGACCTGCTCCCGCGTGCCCCACTCAGTCGCCTGTATCAGCAGCCCGCCGAACCCGCCGCTCTCTTCATCCAGCCTGTGGATCGACTCGACCAGATCGTCCGGAGTGCCCACGCACCAAGCGCCCCGGTCGACCATCGCGTCGACGATCTTGTCGGGCGGGCCGTCGAACGGGGCCGGATTGCCGAGGGCATCCTCGAAGTAGCCGCGCTGGTACTGCCCGGCCTTGATCCGCGCCTGCTCGATAGCCTCCTTGCGTGTCTCCGCCAGGAAGACGTGCAGCACGAGCCGCCAGTCCTCCCTGTTCATCGTGTTGCCGTGCTCCTCGGCGGTATCCTCCGCGATCTTCCAGAAGTCCTTGAGCGTAGACCTGATGGCGTCCGACGCCAGGACGCTGAGTGAAAGGACCGCCGTGCCGTGCTTTCCTGCCAGTATGAGGCCCGACGGCGTTGCCGCCGCGGCGACGGCGATGGGGAAGTATGGCTGCGTATATGGCCGCAGGTGGAGCCGACCTTCCCGCAGCACGAACCAGTCGGACTCGTAGGTGATTGGCTCCGTCTCGGTCAGCAGGCGGATGATGATGCCGAGTGCCTCGTCCATTCGCGGGCGCTGGGTCGAGAAGTCGATGCCCATCATATAGGCGTCCGTGACCAGCGCGCCGGGGCCGACCCCCATCATCACGCGGCCCCTCGTCATGTGGTCGAGCTGGATCATGCGGTTGACCGTCATGAGCGGGTGGTGGTACGGCAGGCTTATGACGCCGGTGCCCAGCTTGATGTTCCGGGTCCTCTCGGCCGCCGCCGCGATGAACACCTCGGGCGACGAGATGATCTCCCACCCCGCGCTATGGTGCTCGCCGATCCACGCCTCGTCATACCCGAGGTGGTCGAGGAGCTCGATCAGCTCCAGGTCGCGTTGCAGGGACAGGGTGGGGTTGTCGCCGACAGGGTGAAACGGCGCCATGAAGATGCCGAATTTCATGCGGGAGGGTAGGGCCATTCGATGACCTCCACGTTGGGGGGTACGTACAACGCCGCATTCTAGCACACGGGTCGCACCGCTTCGGAGACCAATCTAGGAGCCCCGCGGTGACCTCCTGAAGTATAACGAGGGAAAGAAAGGAAACACGTTCGCCCTGAGCCTGTCGAAGGGCAGTGCCGCGCCACGCAAGTTCGCCACGGACCCTCAGTTGACCGCCTTGAGGCCTGTACCTATAATGCCCGCGTGAATTCGATAGCCCAGCCGCAGGCGAGCGACGTCGCCCGGCTCATCGTGGATGTCGCGTCCGACAAGCTGGCGTCGGATGTCGTGATGCTCGACATCAGGGGGATCAGCGACTTCGCCGACTACTTCGTGGTGGCCACCGTCGAGTCACCCCGCCAGATGAACAGCCTCGTGGAGGACATCGAGGCCGCTGTCAAGCAGGGGGACGGCAAGCTTCATCACCGCGAGGGCACCGCCCAGGGCGGCTGGATGCTTCTAGACTTCAGCGACGTCCTCGTCCATATCTTCCGGCCGGAGACCAGGGACTACTACCGCATCGAGGAAGCTTGGCCGGCAGCGGTAGAGACAGTCAGGATTCAGTAATCCAGGGCTCGGTCGCCCTGTCGTAGCACAGCAACTCCTCGCTGGCGAAGAACAGCGCAAGCTCCCGCGCCGCAGACTCCTCGGAGTCCGAGCCATGGGTCAGGTTCAGCCCTATAGACATGCCGTAGTCGCCCCTTATCGTGCCCGGGTCCGCGTCCTGCGGGTTGGTGGCCCCCAGGAGGCGGCGCACCACCTCCACGGCATTCTCACCCTCCACGGCCATGGCCACGACGGGGCTTGAGGTGATGTACTCGACCAGGCTCTCGAAGAAAGGCTTGCCCACGTGCTCGCCGTAGTGCTCCCTCGCGAGGGCCTCGCCTATGAGCATGAGCTTCATGCCCGCGATCTTCAGGCCCTTACGCTCTATTCTCGCTATGATCTCGCCCGCCAGCGCTCGCTGCACGGCGTCGGGTTTCAGCAGTACCAGTGTCCTCTGCAAGTCGGGTTACTCCTTCCTGTTGCGTTGGGCAGCTGCTATCTGCGCCGCCCTCATGTAAATCGGCTCCAGTGACTCAGGGGCCTGTGCGCCCCCGCTCTGGAGCAGTTCATAGCCAAGCCGTGCCAGCACCGCCGGCCTCCTTGTGGGAGCCGGTGTCTTGGCGATCGTGGCCAGGCCTCCAGCTCGCTCCTCGATGAGCGTCCGTACCTCCGGCAGGCCTTCCCCGCACAGCAGCGTCTTCTCTGAGATACTCGCGGCCAGCTCATCATGGGACTGGACGCGATACCCGGACGACGATCCCTCCGCATATAGGGCCGAGTAGACCCTCGCCTTGCCTGCTCCTACTACGGCACAGACGGGCAGCCCCATACCCAAGTAGGGCTGAGCTTCAGCATCGAGCGTGTTCACGCCCACGAGGGGTATGTCGCGGGCCATAGCGAATGCCTTAGCCATGCTGATGCCGACGCGCAGGGCGCTGAACCCACCCGGTCCCTGTACCACGAATACGGACTCCGCGTCGTCGAGGGTCACGGAGGCCTGTTCGGCGACGCGGCGAATTGCCGGGACTAGCTCCACCGAGTGGTTCCGATCCGACCGCCAGGACAGCTCCGCCATGATCGCCCCGTCGCGCGACACCGCAACGGATGCGTACCTGGTGGCCGTGTCGATGACCAGCTCCATGCTATGCGCGGCCTGCCGGGGCGTCGCTTGACACCAGTTCCAGGAAGCGATCGTACTCGGACGAGGCGGCAGTCAGGGTCAGCCGCCGGGAGTCGCCGCCCAGACGCTCGATACTCACCTGGAGCCTGCCTGCCGGGAACAGCTCTGCCGCCTTCTCGGCCCACTCCACCACGACCACGCCGCCGTCTTCCACCAGTTCGTCGAGGCCTAGCTCGTCCATCTCGTCCACGCCGTCGATTCGATACAGGTCGACGTGGTGCAGCGGCATATTCGCGTCGTACTCCGTAGCCAACACGAACGTGGGGCTGCGCACATAGTCGTCCGAGCCCATGCCCCAGAGGATCCCCTGCGTCAGCGTAGTCTTGCCCGCGCCCAGGTCGCCGGTGAGCAGGAATATGTCGCCCGGCCGGGCGTTCTTGCCGAGGATCCGGCCAAGCTCATGGGTGTCTTCCGCGCACGCGGACTCTATCGCTACCGGTGGTGGGGCCAATACAGGGGCTCGCCGAGTGAGGTGGATGTATTATAGCAGGCACCCCATGAAGGCCCTGATAGTCTCGGACATACACAGCAACCTGGAGGCGCTGACCACAGTTATCGGCGACGTCGTTCGCAACGGCGGATTCGACGAGATGTGGGCCCTGGGCGACCTCGTCGGGTACGGTCCCGACCCGGCCGCATGCATCGAGCTGCTGCGACAGCACGACGCCCTGTGCGTGGCGGGCAACCACGACCTCGCCGCCTCGGGCATGATGGGCGTCGAGATGTTCAATGACTACGCCGCAGCCGCCGCGTTGTGGACGACAGGGCAGCTCGACGAGGAAGACGCCACGTACCTGCGAGGCCTCCCTCTGCGAATGGAGATGCACGGTTTCACGGCAGTCCATGGCAGCCCCCGCGACCCCGTTTGGGAGTACGTCGTGAACTCGGCTTCGGCCCTCGCCACGTTCGAGGAGATCACCACGCCGCGATGCCTCGTCGGCCACTCCCACGTACCCTTCGTCTGCCGCCTACAGAGCGGCGTCCCGGCGTTCCGTCTCGCGACGACCGGCCCGGTGGAGGTGGGAGACGGCCAGGCAATCGTCAACCCGGGCAGCGTCGGCCAGCCGCGTGACGGTGACCCCAGGGCCAGCTACGCCGTATACGATTCCGACGCGGAAACGATCACCCACTACAGGGTCGAATACGACACAGGGGCGACCCAGCGCAAGATGCGCGAAAGAGGCCTTCCGGAGTACCTCGCCGAGCGGCTCACCTACGGCCGGTGATAGGGCCAGCCTAGTTGTACCACCGGCCCGTTGGACGGCTCTGTCCTCCATCCACCGGGATCATGGCCCCATTGATCCAGCGCGACCGCGGCGAGCAAAGGAACACGATCGCGTCCGCGACCTCCTCGTCGGTGCCCAGCCGCCCCCACGGAAGCTCGTTCTGCATAAACCTCGCGTACCCGGCCGGATCGCTCGCCCGGTAGTCCTCCCACCCGCTGCCCGGAAACATGATCGAGCCGGGGCAGACCGTGTTGACGCGGATCTCGTCGGCCGCCAGGTCCCATGCCAGCGCCGAGGCCAGGAAGATCTCCGCCGCCTTGGCAGCCCCGTACTGGGCCCTCGGTCCGGGCTTCCATCCCGAGATCGACGAAACGATCGCGATGCTGGCGTCCTGCCGCCCCTTCATGTGAGGGACCGACGCCCGGATGGTCCTGACGGCGTGGAGCAGGTTCACGTCCAGCGTAGCCATCCACTCCTCATCGGTCGCGTCCAGCGTCTCGCCGCCGCTGAACCCGCCCACATTGCAGACCAGGGCGTCGATGCCGCCGAACCGCTCCGCCGCATCGCCGACGAATGCCTCCACCTCGTCCCTGTCCGTGACGTCCGCAGTCCTGCCCCATGCCTCGCCGGATGAGCCCTGGCGCAGCTCTCCGAGCGTACGCTCGAGCTGCTTCCCATCACGGGCGCAAATGCCCACGCGGCACCCCTCGGCAGCCAACCCCAACGCCGTCGCCCGGCCGATACCCCTGCTCCCCCCGGTCACCAGCGCCACCTTCCCCGACAAACCAATATCCAAGGTTAACCTCCCTGTGCCGTTGTAGCCTATCGAGGACTTGCACCCCGGGATCGACGAGTCCAGGGATTTCCAATGTCGTTCTTTACCCAGGATTCACATTCGCACATCTACACCTTCTTGGACGCGCGCTCGTAGGCCTTGGTCAGTATGTGCAGTGTCTCTACATTGATAGGAAGGCCATCACTCTTTTCGTTGAGGGATGCTCTCTTGATGTCACTTATGAACTCAGGCGCCCTTCGTTCGAAGACGCTCTCGGTCCACGTCATCCCGACATCGTTGCCGTTGCGCCATACTGTTACCAAGGCCGCTCTCTCACCAGCAGAGATCGGTCGGAACGTCTGATTGGCTCTCCCGATAGACGTAATCAGCCTTGCCAGACCTTGTTGTTCCAAATCCCGCGCCCATTGCAGTGTTTCTCGAACTTTGTTACTGAGCGCATCCCCGAATAGGGCCTCGAATCTCTCGATGCCCGGGTAGCGGTCTGGCGGGTCTCTGCGGCGGCCTGTACTTTGGGTCTGCTCCACAACCGCTTCATGTCGTTCCGGCGTTACCCGCTGCGGGATCATCACGGGCGCGCCGCCGACGTCAAAGTTGCTGACGACCACCAAGTCTATGGCCAGCTTGTCGTCCGTCACATGCTCTAGGTAGGCCACAAGCGTAGTCAATTCTGGCGGCGCCTCGTCCAGCACGATCACTAGCCGGAATCGCCCTTCCTTTAGGTGGTCGTCCAGGGCATTCGTGAATCCGTCACGCTCGATAGAACCTTCCTGATCCGATGCCACTACCGCATCCAGAATCGTGGAATGTCCTGCCCTTTGGAGTTGATCCCGGAACCGCTCCTCCAATAGCGCTGTAGTCATACCATCCAAGTAGGCCGCGTATGCCAAGACCTGTGCAACAACGGCGCGCCGTGCCTCGCTGTTCTTGCTGAGCTTGACCTCGACTAGCACTGGGCGGCCAGACGCCTCGACGCCAAGCAGGTCAGCCGAGCCAGACCCTAGGCCTACCTCCCTGCCCAGGATTGTTATGCTCGGAGTCCCTGCCAAAGGCAGCATTTCCGGCGCCTCTTCGATCAGATCGTGAAGGGTCGCCTCGTCGGGGAACCCTTCTGGCCTAGTCAATTCCCAGCCGCTTCCGCCGCTCGTCCATATCCCAGGGATGGTCACGCCTCTTCCTCCCGGCGCAGAATGTGCTTCTGGATCTTCCCCACGGACGTGCGCGGAAACTCGTCCCGCATCTCCACGAACTCCGGAACCCTGAACTTGGACAGCCGCGCGGCGCAGTAATCGATGATCTCATCCCCGGTCACCGATTCGCCGTCCTTGAGTATTACGAACGCCTTGATGGACTCGTCGCGCATCTCGTCCGGCACGCCGATCACGGCGGCGTCGGCCACCTTCGGGTGGTCCTTGATCACAGCCTCGACCTCACCAGCGGCGACGTTCTCGCCCGCACGCTTGATCATGTCCTTGGTCCTGTCGACGAACCTGAAGTACCCGTCGTCGCCGACCTGCACCACGTCCCCAGTCCAGAGCCAGCCGTCCTGGATGGTGCTCGCGGTGGCCTCAGGGTTCTTGAAGTACCCCTTCATGATCGTCCAGCCAGGCGTGCCCCTCACCAGCAGCTCACCCGCCTCGCCCTCCGGCACCTCGGCGCCCGACGGGTCGACTACCTTGCACTCGTAGGGCAGGGTGGGCATGCCGATGGTCATGTTGTCCCTGTAGTAGTCGAGCGGGTTGGTCACCGGCTGTCCCATCGTCTCGGTCATGCCGTAGATTTGCATGAGGTGCGCCCCGAACCGTTCCTCCCACTCCGTAAGCTGGGCTTCCGTAACATTCTGCGCGAATATGACCAGCCGGAAGCTGTTCTGCCGGTCGTGGGGATCGAATGGCTGCGCCAGTATCATGCGAATGGGCGCGGCGAACAGGCTGGTTATCGTGCACTCGTACCTGATCGCCTGCTTCATGAACCTGGACGCGCTAAACCTGGGCATCAACGCGACGCTGGCCCCCACCGTGAGCGCGGACATCACCGAGTAGTACTGCGCGTTTGCGTGGAACAGGGGCAGGGTCACGAGCTGCCGGTCGTCGGGCCCCATCCGCATGTTCTTGGCAAGGACCTCCGCCAGGAAGCAGTAGTTGGCGTGGGTGACGAGCACCCCCTTGGGCAGGCTCGTGGTGCCGGACGTGTACATGATCGACGCATCGTCCAGCGGCTCAAGATCGACTTCAGCCAGCTCATCGGACTGCGCGCCGACCAGACTGTCGAACAGCGTCACGCCTTCCGGTCCTGTATCAGTGCGGGCGAGCACGATTTCGCGCAGCTTCGGGAAGTTCTTGCTCGCCTCCTCGACGTGGGGCAGCAGGTCCGGCTGGGTGATACTGATGACGCTGTCCGAGTGATCGAGCGGGTACGCCAGCTCGGCCGGTGGCGAGAGCGGGTTCGTCGGCATCATCACGGCGCCAATCTTCGCCGTCGCGAACCAGAGGAACATGAACTCCGGGCAGTTCGTCAGGTGCAGGTTGACCTTGTCGCCCTTGCGAACGCCGAGCTCAAGCAGCGCGTTCGCGGTCCTGTTCACCATCTGGTCGAACTGCAGATAGCTGTAGGTGCGTACAAGCTGGTCGGCCTCCTCGAAGAACATGAACGTCCTGTGAGGATGGGCCGCGACCTTCTGCTCTAACAGCTTACGAAGGTTTCGCTTTCCGACGGTGTTGTATGGCATTCCTTTCCTCGCTCGTCCTGAGCCTGTCGAAGAGCTTGCCCCGTACTCGATACGGGGGTCGAAGGGGCTATGCGGAGAGTTTGATCCTGGGGTCGACCACGGCCAGCAGCAGGTCGGAGATGAGCGTCCCCACGACTGTGAGTACGCCGAGCATCAGGACGATGAAACCCGCCAGGTAAGGGTCCTGGCTAACGATGCCGTCTAGCAGCAGCGGCCCCATCGTCGGCAGGCTAAGCACGACCGATACGATCACGCTCCCGCTCACGAGGGCCGGCAGGAGGTAGCCCGCCGTGCTGATCAGGGGATTGATCGCCACCCTGACCGGGTACTTGACTATGGTCTTGAATGAACCGACCCCCTTTGCCCGGGCGGTCACTACGTAGGGCCTGCCTAGCTCGTCCAATAGGTTGTTCCGCATGATGCGGATCAGCCCCGCGGTCCCCGACGTTCCCAACACGACCGCCGGGATCCACAGGTGGTCGAGCAGGTCCATCACCCTCGCCATGCTCCACGGCGCGTTCTGGTACTCCCCGGAGAAGAGGCCGCCCACGCTGACATCGAAGTACGCGAAGGCTACGTACATCAGCACCAGGCCGAGCAGGAAGTCCGGCACGGCCAGCCCCGAGAATCCGATGAACGTGAACAGGTAGTCGCCCACCGAGTGCTGCCGCACCGCAGAGTAGATGCCCACAGGGATCGCGAATGTCCACGTGACGACGATGGTGAAGCCGGTCAGCACCACCGTCAGCAACAGCCGGTCGCCGATCAGCGGCTTGATCGGCTGGTCCTCGGCTCGCGTGTTCGCGCCGCCCGCAAAGCTGCCCGCGAATGAGCGGCCCAGGTCTCCCTGCATCAACCCCCATACCCATTTCGCGTACTGCACGATAATCGGCTGGTCCATTCCAAGGTACTTGCGCATCGCCTCCGTACGCTCTTCGCCCGCGGGCCCGGACAGGCTCTCCTGCATCAAGGCATCGAAGTATTCGTCGACCAGGTCTCCCTCGGGCAGTTGGATGATGAACCAGGCGAGGAGTGAGATCGCCCACACGGTGAATGCGGCTAGGATGAGCCTCCTGGCGACATACGCGAGCATCGTTCAGTCAGCCTGGGTTGCCCTGGGTCGCTGCGCCGTCTAGAGCCCGCTTCAGGAATGCTGCATCGTCCTTCGCCCACTCCTCGAGGTTCGGCGGCGTGGAGTCAGCATAGCCGACCTGCCGGATGACCGTCTCGTCGAAGTCATACTCCGTGTGCACCGAAAATGGCCCGTCGAAGCCCACGCGGCGCAGCGCACGCACGCACCTGTCCCAGTCGATGCTGCCGTCGCCCAGTTTCACGAACTTCGGCGTATAGCGCGGCAGCTCCCCCGCCTCGCGCGGCGCGTGATGGGCGTCCTTCGCCCCCACGATCGACAGGTGGGATGCGACCATCGAGAAGCCCATGTCCCAGTCTTCGCCGTCCAGAGCCATGTGACCGACGTCCGGGTATGCCCCGATCAGTCGCGCGTCGAATCCCCGTATCAGGTGCATCAGGCCGGCGCAGTTCGAGCCGAGATTCGGGCCGCTGTGCACCTGGTAGCAGGTCTGCACCCCCGTCTCCTGGCTCAGCAGTGCGAATCCCTCGAGGGCGCCCCGGGCCCGTGCTACCGCGTCCCAGTAGTCGTCGCCCGCGGAGTACCTCCAGAACCCCAGCTTCAGACGGGGAACGCCGGCCGCTGCGCAGGCCTGATACAGCGCCTCCGCATCGGACGATCTTGGGTCTACCATATCCACTGGGGCCGTCGCCAGGGGACACGTCAGGCCCATATCCTTCCAGCGGCTCACGGCCTCCTTGAGCGAGCCCACGGCGTTGCCAGGGTTGACCGGATGACCCTCCCTGACGTTCACATCGATACCGTCGTAGCCGAGATCCAAGACCTTGCCGCCCAGCTCATCGACGGACAGGGAACCGAAGAACTTCGAGTTGAGGACTATCTCCATGCTGTTAGCCGTCACCGACCGCCGAACTTGATCCTCGGGTCGACGACGGCCAGAAGGATGTCCGAGACCAGGGTGCCCACCACGGTCATGATGCCCGCCAGCAGGACGACGAACCCTGCCAGGTAGACATCCTCGTCCTGGATCGCCGTCAGAAGGACGGGCCCGATAGTCGGCAGGCTCAGCACGACCGAGACGATCACGCTGCCGCTGATCAGGGCAGGGAGGAGGTAGCCCACAGTGCTGATGAGCGGGTTGATGGCGACGCGCACCGGGTACTTGAGGATGAGCCGCCACACCGCGACACCCTTTGCCCTCGCGGTAACAACGTAGGGCCTGTTGAGCTCGTCGAGCAGATTGTTCCGCATGATTCGGATGAGGCTTGCGGTCCCAGACGTACCCAGCACTATTGCAGGCACCCACAGGTGGGCAATCAGGTCCCGGACTTTGGCAATGCTCCAGGGAGCGTTCTGGTAGTCAGCCGAGAACAGCCCTCCTACGCTCTGATCGAAGTAGGCGAACGCGATGTACATCAGCACGAGACCAAGCAGGAAGTCCGGCACGGCAAGGCCGGTGAACCCAATGAAGGTAAACACGTAGTCGCCGACGGAGTGCTGCCTGACGGCGGAGTATATGCCGATCGGCACCGCCATCGTCCACGTCACCATGATGGTGAAGCCGGTAAGAGCCATGGTCATCCACAGCTTCTCGCCGATGACCTGCTTCACCGACACGTAGTTGACGAGGCCGCCACCGGTGGGCCCGAAGGACCTGCCCAGGTCGCCGTGAACGAGCATGTTCCACATCCATACGCCGTACCGGATGTATATGGGCCTATCCAGGCCGAGATAGCTGCGCATCTGGTTCACTATCTCGCGGCTGTGGCCGGCGTCACCGACGAGGAAGGTCGTCCTGTCGAACCTGTTCTCGGCGAGGTCACCCTCGGGCAGCTCGATGATGAAGAACGCGAGCATCGAGATCGCCCAGATGGTGAAAAGGCCGAGGAAGGCGCGTCGCGCGATGTATTCCAACATAGGCCAGTCCCCACGCGGCTAGAGTTCCACTGACCGGTTGATGTGCCGCCAACTCTATTACACGCCGCCTACCCGGTCAACCGGAGCCCGCAGGCGACAGCTACCCACGCGATGTGGAGCCTAGACCCGCTTCCAGTACTTCCGCTTCCAGCCGTCGGACGGCCGGTACCGGGCGAACTCGTAGCCCCATTCCGGAGACATCAGCCGCTCGTGCTGCTCCACCTCGCCCTTGTTGTGGGGATTCTCGGCCGTGCCGGGGCAATGAATGACGTACCCGCCTGGCTTAACCACACGCTCGAACTCTCGCAACTCTGCCTCCAGGCGCCATCCCAGAGCGTGCGAGGTGATCACCACGTCGGCGAAGGAATCGGGCAGGGGGATGCTGTGGCAGAAGCCTTCGACCACACGGACGTTATCCAGCCCGCGCAGGGCAGTCTTGTCCCGGATGAACTCGCGAAGCCGTCCGACCGGCTCGACCGCTACTACAGTGTCTGCCAAGGTCGCAGCCTCCAGGGCAACGCGGCCCGTTCCAGCTCCTACATCGACCACTACTTTGTCATCCAGCGGGGTGATTTTGGTAACTTCAGCGAAGTCCCAACCGTGAAATGGCAGCCTGTCGTAGAGCTCGGGGCACCTGTGGTACACAAGCAGGTCGGCGATTGTCCATACGATTGTGTCCTCGGCGTCGACAAGGTCGGCCTCGTCAGCCGCCGGACCAAATCGTTCGTTCACATCGTCCAGGAAGCGAGAAACATCAGGACTCTTCTCCCTGAGGAAGCGGTCGATGCGCGGATGCGCCCAAAGAACCAAGGCAAGCTCTCGTTCAGGCACCCAGCCCTGGAGGTACTCGATCTGAAACGACTCGAGGAGATACAGGTCCTCGATGTGCAGGTCGGCCCCGTCGAATAGCTTGCGCAGAGCCAACTGCGAAGAGGCTTACGCGTCGGGCTCGGCGAATCTGGTAGCCTGATCGATGATGTCGACCCCCACGAACTCGCTCCAGGCCGCCAGTAGCTGCATCGTGATGGGGCCCGGCTTGCCGTCGCCGACCGGACGGCGGTCGACCTTCGTCATCGGCATGATGCACGGGCTCGTCGTCGAGAAGAACGCCTCGTCCGCCGTGTAAAGGTCGTACGCCTGCAGGTCCTCCTCAGCCACGGGGATGTCCAGCTGGCGTGCCAGGTCGAACACCATGCCGCGCGACACTCCCTGTAACAGGGCGTCGTCCTTGCCCGTGCGCAGGACGCCGTTAGTCACGATGAAGACGTTGCTGCCCGTACCCTCGGTGATGTTCCTGTCGCCGTCGGTCAGGATCGCCAGGGCCCCGGGCTCCACGTCGTTTGCCTCCAGGTCTGCCAGCACGAAGTTCAGCCGGCTCCAGTGCTTGATCTTCGGGTCCACCGAGGCCGCGGGGTAGCTCTGTGTCTTGGTGATCACCCCGTGCACACCCTCACGGTACGCCGTCGCCGACCGGGTGAACCCCACGGGCATGACCCTGACGCACACTGTCGGAGTCGCGCCATCATCGACCCCGCCGGAGCCGCGAGTCACGAACTGCGTGTAGGTGAAGTCACCGACTGCCGGGCGCTGCTCCTCGTTGCGGCGCAATACCTCCTCCGTGATCGCGATCATCTCGGGGTGCGTAACACCGGCGTCGATTCGCACATACGTGAGCGACCTGTACAGCCTGTCGATGTGCTCCTTGAGCCTGAACGGCACGCCATCGAAGGTGCGTCCCGTGTCGAAGACGACGTCGCCGAGCGAGAAGCCGCGGTCGCCCGGGTCGATCTTCACCTCGCTGTAGGGAACATACTCGCCGTTGAAGTAAGCCGTGTAGTCGGTCATTTGGCCGTCCTTTCAGGGGACATACACTCGAGGCTAACGTTCTGCAGGGACTCCAGCCCGAGCCTCTCCGCTGCATCTAGAATCTCAAGCCCGACTAAGCGTCCCTCTTCGCCTAGGTCTATCGTCATGCCTTCCACAAGGTCTACGTTGTCGTTCGGTCGCACTTCCTTGAATTGGACGTAGAGCGCGTCAGGTTCAGCATCGTACTCTATTCTCACATAGTCACCTCCGCAACCGCCTTTGAGACCGGTACCTGCTCGGACTTGATGCAGTGGGAAGCCTGTCGCATCTAAGGGTAAGGGCGACTCAGCGAGTCGCCCCTACACGTCGGGTCGCGAGCGAGTCAGAGCCGCGATATCCTTCTCGTCAATACTGAAAAGTTACCGAGACAGTCGTACACGGGCCATCCTTCACGTCCACGACGTCGGCCTGTACTGAAGCGCCTGGGACAGATGGGAGGCGTCGATGGTCTCCACACCAGCTAGGTCGGCAATGGTCCTGGCAACCTTCAGGACGCGGTGATAGCCCCTGGCCGACAGGTACGTTTGCTTGACTGCCGCCTGCAGCAGCCCTTGGGCGGCCTCGTCGACCTGGCAGTGGTCCCACACCTCGACCGGGCCCATCTCCGCGTTCGTGAAGATGCCCTTGCCCGCGAGGCGCACGTGCTGGACCTCTCGTGCCCTCTCGGTTCGAGCCCTGACGTCCGCCGACTTCTCGGCGCTCTGCGGCGCGGCCAGCTTCTCATATTCGACGCGCGGCACTTCGACGAAGAGGTCCACGCGGTCGAGCAGTGGGCCGCTGATCCGCTTCTTGTACCTGGATATGGTGCTCGGCGAGCAGGTGCACTCCTTCGCCGGGTCGCTGGAGAAGCCGCATGGGCACGGGTTCATGGCCGCCACTAGCATGAAGTTTGCCGGGAAGGTGACCGAGCCCTGGGCGCGGCTGATCGTCACCACCTTGTCCTCCAGAGGCTGCCTCAGCACCTCCAGTACCGTGTGTCCGAACTCAGGAAGCTCGTCCAGGAAGAGCACGCCCCGGTGGCTCAGAGTAATCTCGCCGGGCCTGGGTGAACGGCCTCCACCTGCAAGACCGGCATTCGAGATCGTGTAGTGCGGAGACCGGAACGGCCTCTCATCGATGAGAGGCGACGACGGCGGCAGCAGACCGCTCACGCTGTATATCTTGGTGACGTCCAGCGCCTCCTCGCGTGTCATCGCCGGAAGCACCGACGGCAGGCACCGCGCCAGCAGTGTCTTGCCGCTGCCGGGAGGCCCGTTGAACAGTATGTTATGTCCTCCCGCGGCTGCCACCTCGAGCGCGCGCTTGGCGAACTCCTGGCCGCGGATGTCCGCCATGTCCATCCCGGAGGGCTTCGCTCCGTTCCTGCTAGGGTGCTTTACGCCGTTCATCGACACCGGCCTGATGGGTCTGCCTCCGTCGAGGTGGCTCACCAGCGCTCCCAGGTCCCGCAGTGGCACCACGTCTATGCCTTCGACCAGGGCCGCTTCCTCGGCGTCCGTCTCGGGCACGAAGACCGTGTCGTATCCCTCGTCTCTGGCGACCACCACCATCGGCAGGATGCCCGTCGTGTGCCTGAGCCCGCCGTCCAGCGAAAGCTCCCCCAGGAACACGGAGCGGTCAGGCACGTTCTCCACCTGGCCCGTGCTGTGAAGGAGCGCCAGCGCAATCGGGAGATCGTAGGCCGGGCCCGCCTTTCGCAGGTCGGCGGGAGCCAGGTTGACGGTGATGCGGCGCATCGGGAAGTCGCTGCCAGAGTTGCGGATCGCCGCGCGCACCCTCTCCCGCGCCTCCTGCACCGCAGTGTCGGGGAGCCCGACGATTGTGAACGATGGCAGGCCGGGTGAGATGTCCACCTCCACTTCGACGATGTATCCGTCGAGTCCCACCACGGCACAGGTCTTGGCTTTGGCCAGCATAGTAGCTCCCGGTCAGGAATCAAACGACGATATGCTAAGTAAGCCAACTGCGGTAGTCAACACAGTTCAAGTGAATTTGCCTTCATCCGCCGCCAAGAATAGCACGAATGTGCCCCAAGGCGCACACGACGTTGCAACAAGAGCAGAATAGGGCATAATTAGGCAGCCCCTCAGGCCTTCCGCAGGAGCAGCTTCATAGTGACCAGTTTCAGCGATCTTCTCAGAGACCGCGCTTCGGGCATCTGGGAGAAAGAGCACAGTCATCCCTTCGTGGTCGAGCTTGGTGAGGGCACCCTGCCGCTGGAGAAGTTCCAGTGGTACATGAGGCAGGACTACCTGTTCCTCATCGAATTCTCCCGGGTAATTGCCCTGGCAGTCGCGAAGGCCGACACCCTCGAAGACATGGGCTGGTTCGCGAGGCTGCTCCACGAAACGTTGAACACGGAGATGGCGCTGCACGTCAGCTTCTGCGAGGACTTCGGCATATCCGAAGCCGAGCTGCTGTCAACCCGGCTCTCGCCCACGACACTCGCATACACGAACCATATGCTCGCAGACGCCCAGTCGGGCACCATAGCCGAGATCGCAGCCACCCTTCTTCCGTGCTCGTGGGGGTACGCGGAGATCGGGCAGGCCCTGGAGGCGCGCGGCAAGCCGACAGGCCATCCCCTCTACTGCCGGTGGATCGAGATGTACAGCTCGCCCGAGTTCGGCGAGCTGGCCGAGTGGCTTCGCTCGTTCATCGACCGCAAGGCGATGGGCCTGTCCGAGGGGCAGCGGGAGAACCTGGCAGAGATATTCGTCTCGAACAGCAAGTACGAGTTCCTGTTCTGGGACGCCGCCTACAGGATGGAAGAGTGGCCCGTCTAGGTACAACCAGCGAGGAGCAGGCCGGATGACCGACAGGCTCAGGGTTGGGTTCATCGGCGCCGGCAGGATCGCCGACATGCACTTCGAGGGCTATCGGGACAACCCACGGGCAAGCCTCGACGCGGTGTGCGACGTCGACCTGGTGCTGGCGCAGAGCAGGGCCGCCGAGTGGGAGGCATCGAAGACCTACGACGACTACCGGCGGCTGCTCGACGACCCGGACATCGACGCCGTCGAGATCATCACGCCGCACCACCTCCATGCGGAGATGAGCATCGCCGCCCTCGAGGCCGGAAAGCACGTCTCGGTGCAAAAGCCCATGGCGATGAACATCACCGAGGCCGACGCTGTGCTGGCGGCAGCGGACCGCTCGAACAAGCTCTTCCGCGTGATCGAGAACTACCGCTTCACGCCGCTGTTCGCCAAGACCAAGGAGATGGTGGACGCCGGGGAGATAGGCGATCCGCTGTCGCTCAGGCTCAAGTCGTTGACGGGCAATCTCAAGTACGGCTGGGACGTTCCGCCGAACGCCCAAGACTGGCGCTCCGACTCTGCGCGCTCGGGCGAGGGGTCAGTGAACTTCGACCACGGACAGCACATCTGGTCGATCGCCAGGTTCCTCATGGGCGACGTGGAGCGAACCTTCGCATACGTGGGCAAGGAGCGGGCAGAATCGCACCACGAGCTGCAGCCGGGGGCTCTCCTCGACAACCCAACCATGGCCAGCTGGAAGTACCGGAACGGCGACCGATTCGGCTCCTGGGAGTCGGTCTACGCCGACGACCTGGTAATCCGGTCCCAGTACTACCCCATATACGTCTCGGCCGAGGTGACCGGTACCCGCGGCGTACTGTGGGCCAACAACTTCATCGGCCAGAGCCCCGACAGGCCGCCAGTGGAGATGTACAAGGACGGGAGGATTACGCAGATCGACGGCATCGATCCGGGCTATCCCCTGAGTTTCTCGCTCGCGGTGCGCGACTTCGTGGACGCGGCCCTGGACGGGCGCGAGACGGAGATGACGGGAGCCGAGGCCCGGGAGGTGCTGCGCTTCTCGCTGGCAGTTCTGCGGTCCGGCAGAGAGGGCAGGGAAGTCTCGATCGACGAGATCACCGAGTAGCATGGCGAATCCGAAGCGCCATCTTTCGCACCAAATACGCATGACCGTTTCCGGACGATGCCGCCGCCTCGCCTGGCCCATCCTGTCCTTGTGTGCGTGGCTGTCGGTCTCGGGAGCGATGTTCGCCTGCGCTTCGGAACCCGAAGCTCCCGTGGAGACTCCCGTACCCACCGTGACCCCTACTCCCGTGCTCGCCAGTCCGGGACCCATGCAGCACGCCAGGAAGTTCCACACGGCCGAGCTCTTGCAGGACGGCAGGGTCCTAGTCGTAGGTGGGCAGGACCGCCAACTGATGCCGCTGGCGTCGGCAGAGCTCTATGACCCTGAGACGGCCAAGTGGAGTCCAACCGGCTCCATGAGCGTCCCCAGGAGGGAGCACAGCACAGTCTTGCTACGGGATGGCAGGGTTCTGGCGATGGGCGGCCTGGACGAGGACCGCAAGGTCCAGTCGTCCGCGGAGATATACGATCCCCAGACTGGTAAGTGGTCGCCCGTCGCCAACATGACGGCGGCGAGGCGCGGCCACGAGGCACTGCTCCTGGTGGACGGCAGAGTGCTTGTCTTCGGTGGACGGCAGGTCGCGGTTACCTTGCTGGACACGGACTCACTGCAGAGGGTCGAGACATTCGACCCCGCATCCGGAGAGTGGACGAACGCAGCCGACATGACGGTCGGCCACATTGGACTCGAGGCCGTGGTCCTACGAGACGGGCGTGTGCTGGTGACGGGGGGAATGACCACGGCGGGCGCTGAAACGGCAAGTGCGGCCCAGTCAGATGCCAGCGGAGAGGACGCCGGCGCCACCGGGCGCTCCCCGAGGACCAGTGGGCCTGAGATCTACTACCCGTCTGCAGAGGAATGGCGGCAATCTGGGTTCGCCAGGGCGACGATGTCCCACACCCTGACGCTTCTGGAGGACAGCCTCGTGGTCCAGCTGGGCGGATTCGGCGGCATCGCAGCGGCTGGCGTGCCTGGCATGGAGACATTCGACCCGGAATCGGACACCTGGAAGACAGGGCCGCCGATGGCGACGGGGCGCATGTTCCATACCGCTACCCTGCTCGAGGACGGCAAGCTGCTAGTCGTCGGGGGAACGGGGGTTGAGGGCAACCTCAGGTCCGCGGAGATCTTCGACCCTGCGGCCAGCACCTGGTTCCCGGCGGGGCGGACATCGGTGGCACGCTCCGGACACACGGCTACCCTGCTCCACGACGGCACGGTGCTGATCGCCGGAGGCGGTAGCGCCCAGGCCGAAATGTTCCACCCGGCCAACAACGCCTGGCGATAGAGTAAACCATCTTGGTCCGCACCTCCGCCAGCTTTCTTCCGGGTCGCCTCGCCGTGATGGCGGTGATCGCCGCGGCGTGCCTGATTTCGCTCATCGGGTTCGGGATACGGTCCAGCTTCGGCCTGTTCCTGGAGCCGATGACCACCGCAAACGACTGGTCGCGGGAGACGTTCGCGCTGGCCCTCGCGATCCAGAACCTCCTGTGGGGCATCGGAGTGCCGGTGGCCGGAGCGATCGCGGACCGGTACGGGACTTCAAGGGTGGTCGCACTGGGTGCTATGGGGTATTCCGTTGGCGTCGCCGGAATGGCGATGTCGGACAGCGCGCCTGCCTTGTATCTGACCGGCGGAATTCTCGTCGGCCTGGGGGTGGCCTTCTGCTCCCTCTCCCTCACTCTTGCGGCCATCGCCCGGGTCATCGGGCCTGAACGGCGGTCCCTGGCCCTGGGGCTCGGCACCGCCGCAGGGTCTCTCGGCCAAGTTGTCTTCTCTCCGATCAACCAGGCCCTGATATCCCAGTACGGCTGGTACGACTCACTCCTGGTGATGTCCGTCGTTGCGCTGGTTATTGCCCCGCTGGCGTTCAGTCTCAGAGGCGGCTCGGCGTCAGGAGGAGATCCGGCATCGGACCAGCGCCTGACCGATGCCCTGGGCGAAGCGATAGGCCATCGGAGTTACCTGCTCCTGACGGCGGGGTTCTTCGTATGCGGGTTCCATGTAGCGTTCATCACAGTACACTTCCCCGCCTACGTCAGCGACCTCGGTCTCCCGGTTAGAGCAGGCGCACTTGCGCTCTCGCTAGTTGGGCTGTTCAACATCTTTGGCTCGCTGATGTCGGGCGCTTTCGGGCAGCGGTACCCCAAGAAGATAGGGCTCTCCGCCATCTACTTCGGCAGGGCGCTGGTCATGTTCGGACTCTTGCTCGCCCCGGCCAACGAGCTGACCATCTACCTGTTTGCGGGCGCGATGGGAGTGCTCTGGCTGTCGACAGTACCGCTCACCACGGGGATAGTGGCGCAGATGTTTGGGTTGAGATTCATGGCGACCCTGTTCGGCATCGTCTTCCTGAGCCACCAGCTGGGGAGCTTCACCGGCGTGTGGCTCGGCGGGGTGCTGTACGACCGTACAGGCTCCTACGAAGTCATGTGGTGGGCGGGAGTCTTCTTCGGGCTATTCGCCGCGGCCGTCCACCTGCCCATCAACGACCGTCCCCTGGCCCGCCTGAGCATGGCCCGGGCAGACACCTAGGGAAACGACGTCATCCGACAGGCGCTCCAGGGTGCCCTTCGGGGCCACGGGACGACCCTCATTGTCGCCGGCGGTCAAGTTCGCGTGGCTATCAGCATCACGATGACGATGGCCAGCACCAGCTTCATGCCGAAGCCGTACACGCTCAGGATTCCGAGCAGGCCGGGCCCATACTTGTACTTGTTCATCAAACTGACTCCTCTTCGCACGGACTCATGCCTTCATCTTCTCGCCCTTCGGGTCGTACAGGGGCTCTCTCACGACCGTTGCGGGAATTCGATTGCCGAAGTATAGGACATCCACGCTGGTCCCTTCATCGATGTGGGACATCGGCAGGTAGCCGTAGACGATGCCGCGGCCGATGGAGTGGCCGTACCCGGCGCTGGTCACGTATGAAATCACCCTGTCCCCGTCGAGAATAGGCTCCTTGCCCATCACTACCGCGTCCGGGTCGTCGAGGGTCATGCAGCAGAGCTTGCGGCTCAACCCCTCCGACCGCTTTGCCCTCAGCGCGTCCCTGCCGATGAAGTCCCCGCTCCTCATCCTGACCGCGAAGCCAATGCCCGCCTCGAAGGGGTCGTACTCCGTGTGAATGTCATTGCCCCAGAGCCGATAGCCCTTCTCCAGCCTCAGCGACTCGAAGGCCCCTCCGCCTGCCGCGACGACCCCCAGGGACTGCCCGGCCTCCCACAGGATGTCCCAGAGCCGTCTGCCCTGCTCCGTGGCTGCGTATATCTCCCACCCAAGCTCGCCCACATACGAGATTCTGAAGGCCAAGGCGGGCACGTCCCCGACGGTTATCGCCCTGCCCGTCATGTACGGGAAGCCGTCGTTGCTCACGTCGTCTGCGCACACCTGCTCCATCAGGTCCCGCGCGCGGGGTCCCCACAGGCCGATGCAGCACTGGCTCGCGGTAGCATCTCTCACCACCACTGAGCCGTCGGCGGGTACATTCGACTCGATCCAGCCCAGGTCATGAAGGCCCATAGCGCCGCCCGTCACGACCATGAACTCCCGCTCGCCAAGCCGTGTGACCGTGAGGTCGCACTTGATGCCCCCTCTGGGCGTCAGCATCGACGTGTAGGTGATGCTACCCACCGGCCTGTCCATCTGGTTCGAGGCGAGACGCTGGAGCGCGTCCAGGGCGCCGGGTCCGGACACCTCGAACTTGGCGAATGGGCTGAGGTCGAACATCGCAACACGCTCACGCGTCGCGACGTGCTCCGCGGCAACCGTCGGAGACCACTCCCGGGCCTCCCAGCCCGTGCGGGCCTCCCCGGTCACGGTCAGCGAATCCAGCAGCCCGGAATTCGCCTCGTACCACTGGGGCCGCTCCCAGCCCGCGTTCTCGAAGAACTCCGCGCCCAGCTCCTTCTGCCGGTCATAGAACGGCGTCAGCCTCAGGTCGCGCGGATATGCCATCTGCTGCAGCGGGTGGATGATGTCGTAGACCTCGCGGTACTGCTGGGCCGACCGCGCCTTCACGTACGGACGAGCTCGGGCGTGAGGATGGAATCGCCTGATATCGCACTCCCGCAGATCGACCGACGGCTCCCCGTCGACTATCCACTCGGCCACCGCCTTGCCGACGCCCGCCGCGTGAGTGATCCAAACGGCCTGCGCCGACCAGAACCCGGAAACCTGCGGCGACTCCCCCAGTACCGGGAACCCGTCCGTGGTGAACGAGAACATACCGTTCAGCTTCCGGGCAAGCCCCACACTCCTCAGGCTGGGCATGAGCTCGCCTGCTGCCTCCATGGCCGCCTCGAAGTGGTCCGGCGCGAACGGCATCTCCGCCGGCGGGAGCGGGTCGTCGCCATGCTCCCGTATCTCCTCGGCGTCCAGCAGCAGTGGCTCGTGCCGGTAGGACCCGATGCCGTAGCTCTCGCCGACCTGCCTGAAATACATCGCCTTGTCCTGGTTGCGCAGGAATGGCTGCGAGATCTCCTCCTCGGCGCCTGCCAGGTCGGGCAGGGGCTCCGTCACGGCGTAGAGGTGCTGCATGGGCGAGAGAGGAATGGGCACGCCCGCCATGCCGCATACCTTCGGCGCCCAGATTCCGGTAGCCGCAACGACGAGGTCGGTCTTGATGTTCCCCTGCGAAGTCTGTACCCCGGTAACCCGTCCGCCGTCAATGTCGAAGCCCGTGACCTTGGTGTGGCCGTAGAACGAAGCTCCGCGCTCTTCCGCCTCCCTTGCCATCGCCTCCGCGGGTCGAATCGCCCGGCTCTGGATGTCTTGCGGCGCATAGAGAGCGCCGAAGATGCGGTCCGTCAGCGTTGGGACCTTCTCGCGTGCCTCAGCCGCGCTGATGAGGTGAGCCTCGATGCCGTAGCTCATGGCGACCCCGGCCCTACGCTTAAGCTCTTCGAGCCTCTCGGGCGTCCAGGCAACCTCCATGCTGCCCACCGCCTTGGCGCATGGCTCGTCGTCGAGCGTCAACTCCGGCCAGAGCTCGGCCGTATACTTGGCAAAGCCCGCCATGGTCTTCGATGGGTTGATCTGGAATACGAGCCCAGGGGCGTGCGAGGTCGAGCCGCCCGTGTCGAAGAGCGGGCCCTGCTCGACGACCACGACGTCCTTCCACCCAAGCTGCGTCAGGTGGTAGGCGAGGCTGCAGCCGACGATCCCTGCGCCGACGATAACGACCCTGGCATCTAGCTGCATGTCAGGCTACTCCCCGCGCTCTATGACGCGCTTCAGGACCCCGAGCTCCTTGGACAGCTGCCGGCGCATTCCCCATCGAAAGAGCCCCGCCATCAGCCTGGATGCGGCGCGGTCCGCGCCCGTCTCGACGGTATTGGTGACCCTGGTCGCGCCATCCGCGTCCTCCAGATCCATGACCCCCGAGTACCGCAGCATCCCCTCCGACTCAATGCCGAAGCGCGATTGCGGCTCGCAGACCGTGACCGTGTAGCGGACGTCGAACTCGCGGCCGCGGTGAGTGAACTTGCCCGTAAAGACCGAGCCTTGGGCCACGTCGCCCTCCGACTCGAGCCTGGTCTTGGTTACCCCTTTGGCCCACAGGTCCATCTTCTCCACGTCGGAGACGAACGCCCACACCTCAGAGATGGGCTTATCGATGAGTACCGACGCGCTGCTCGATATCGCTTCAGCCAGCGTTCTACCTCCGGTACACCGGCGTCAGCCACGCGGATCGGCTCTTGTCTCGCCCGGACGCTGCGCCCACGTAGGTCGCGTTGACTGCCGACGTAATGGGGCCGGGAGCGCCGTCGCCCACGTCGAACCGGTCCACAGAGCCGACCGGCGTCACCCCCAGCGCAGTGCCGCTCAGGAACACCTCGTCGGCGACGTACAGCTCGGTGCGGTCGATGTCCCGCTCCACAACGTCGATTCCGTGGGCCTCGCGGAGCAGCGTGATCACTGTGTCCCGCGTTATGCTCTCGAGTATGTCGCTCGTCACCGGCGGCGTCATAACCGTGCCATCCCGCACCACAAACAGGCAGGCGCGGGCCTCCTCGGTCACGTGCCCCCGCCCATCGAGCATCAACGCGCCATCGTAGCCGTCCGTCTCCGCCTGCAGAAGGGCAAGCCGGGCGTTCTGGTAGTTGGCAGCGCACTTTATGCGAGGCGGGGTCGTGTTGTCCTCGATCCTCCGCCACGACGAAACCGCCAGCCTGAACGGCCGGCTGTCCCAGCCGCCGGTGTCGACGACGGCCCCGGCGGGCACTGCGACGATCCCAAACGACACCGGGCCCCGTGCCTGTATCGACCCGTCGCCCCCTACGAACATGCTGGGCCGAAGGTGGACGCCCTGCCTCACGTCGTTGGCCTGCAGCAGGTCGATCATCAGCCCGATCACGTCGTTCACGCCGTACTCGATCGGCTCCATGCCCATGAGCCTGGCGGACTGCAACAGGCGGGACGCGTGCTCCCGTGCGCGGAACAGGTACAGCTCCCCGTCCTCGTCATTCCAGTAGGCGCGTATCCCCTCGAAAGCCGTCGCGCCGTACCTGACCGCGGGGGTGCTTATGTGCAGCACGGCCTGGTCGTGCTGCACGACGTTGCCGTCCATGACGAGGTATTCCAGTTGCTCGGCCATCGGCTCAGGCCCTGTTGCCGCCGTAGGTGGAGCGCAGTGCCCCGCCGTCGTCGAATCGCCCGGCCCTGAGGGCCGAGATGTCCACGGTGCTGGCCGTGCCGTTCACTATCATCTCGGCGAGGCAAAGCCCCATCGCGGGGGCGATTTTGAACGAGTGGCCGCTGCCCCCTACGGCCAGGTAGTGGCTGTCGTTGGCGGGGGAGCGATCCAGGATCATGTTCCAGTCGGGAGTGATAGTGTACAGCCCGGCCCAACCGTGAACGACCTCTCCCCCGGCCATCGCTGGCAGTCGATGGGCGAGCAGCCTGCTGGTCTCGCGAACGAACTCCTCGTCCGCCTCCTTCATGTACGAGTCCGGGTCGGCCGGCTCGTTCTCCTTGGGATGACCCGTGCCCACCAGCACGTTCCCGCCCTCGTCCGGGCGAATGTAGGTGCGGTCGACCATGTTGGAGATGCAACGCCCCAGCTCGGGCGCGCCGGCGGGTGGCCGCACTACGATGTCCTGCTCGCGCGAAATCTCCAGCGGCAGGTCGAGCCCCATCCACCGGCCCACCTCATATGCCCAGGGCCCGGCCGCGTTCACGACTACCCTCGTCTCGATGTCGCCGCTTGCCGTGCCGACCGTGCTGACGCCGTCACTGACGGAAACCCCGGTGGCAGGGGAGTGGTCGCGCGCCTCGCCGCCATTCGCCTCGGCCTTCGCTACCATCGCCCGCACCATCGCCACCGGGTCCACGTAGCCGGACTCGGGCTCGAATGCCACCCGGCCAATCCCGTCGGTGTTCAGGCCCGGAATCTCCTCCGCGGCCTCCTCCACCGAAATGGGCCACGTCTTCACGCCCTCGCGCCGCAGCCGCTCGATGTTCACGTCGAACTTGTCCGCCGCTTCCGGAGGCACCAGGAATAACCAGCCCGTGGACGTGAAGACGTCCGCGCCGTCGAACTCGTCGCTGAAGCCCTGGAAGAACTCCAGGCTCTTCCTGACCAGCCGTATCGACACCTCGTTCGAGTAGTGCTGCCGGACGAATGCCGCAGAGTCGCCGGTCGACCCCGAGGCCAGGTCGCCTTTCTCCAGCAGGACGACGTCCGTCATCCCCAGCTTGGTCAGGTAGTAGAAGATGCTCGCGCCAAGCGCGCCCCCGCCGATCACAACCGCCTCTGCCGTCTTCTTAACCATCTTGATTTCTATGCTCTCCGTGTTCTCTGTGGTGATTACACCGGCCGTCCGTGGAACTCTCGCAGCGTCTTCATGTCCTCCGCGGGCGGCTTCTCGAACCAGCCCCTCCGGCTCACCGTGGGAATGCCCGACGACTGAAAGTCCGCCATCATCTCCGCCATCTTGAAGCCCGTCACCATCCCGTCCAGCACTGGCGCGCCGATCACCTCTTCCACGTCCGGCACGTCGTGCGTGAGGACTGATCCGGCCAGAGTACACCCCGGGATAACCACCTCGGCGCCGTCCTCGTCGACGCATCGCCTCGCGGCGTCAACCACCGCCTCGATCACCTCGCCCGGCGGAGTCTTGTCGGGATACAGGTCGTTGGCGTCGATGTCGAAGGGGCGCTGGGACACGAAGTGGTCGTGGAGCCCGTACTTCTCCAGCAGGGACTCCTGCATCTTGCCGTTCTGGTGGTCGACGGTGACGAGCGAGAAGGTCGCGCCCATCATGTGCGAGACCAGCGCCGCCGACTCCAGCGTCGCGGTAACCGGTATGTCCACGAGCTGCCTCGCCTCGTGGAGTCCGATGTCAAGGTTGCAGGACAGGAACACGGCGTCGTACCCCTGCTTCTCCGCCCACATGACCTTCTCCAGCGTGCCGTCGGTGCACATGTACCGGAAATACAGCCACTGGTTGTTTCGCAGCGGGTACATGTCCGCGATGTTGACCATCTCGAACTCGGTATCGTCCCGCGCGACACGCGACAGGTTCTCCTCGCCGTGGAACTCCGTGTCCCCAAACGGATTGACTACCAGGATTCTCATGACTGTCCTCTACATCCGTCACTCCGGCGTAAGTCCGCATCCACATCCCGGGGCAGGAGATAGGACCATGCCTCATCCTCCTCGGGCCGGTTCCAGTCCTCGGCCAGGGCTTCCTCAGACAGAAGAGCTGTCTCAGCCACATCTGTCGCAGGTTCTAGCTTCATAAGGTCGTCTTGACCCATGGCCTCCATTATATTCCCGAAGCCGCTCGGAGAATAGCCGCCTAGTCTAAGGCGGCATGAACGAGAGTGCGAAGCACGGACCGGCACTTACCTTGGCGACGGGCTGTCGGTACTCAGCCGTACAAGCGTCAGATCAGGGACGGCCAGCGAAGGTGGTGCGACAGTAGAGCGGCGATTCCGCCCAGTACCCCTCCGCCAATCAGCGCTCCGTAGAAGGCGCTCATGAAGCTCGCCTCGAGACCTCCGCTGAAGACGCCGTAGATCGCGCCAACGACGGCTCCCGCAAGGCTGAAGCCGACGACGCTGACCGCCCACAGTACCCAAGTGCCGTCGCCCGTGCCTCCCCACAGCCGAATCCGCCGCACGAACAGCCCATACAGGAGAGCTCCGATGGTGCCCGCGGCGAACCCAAAGACCGCAAAGTAGACTGGCATTCCTATCAGCGCAAGGAACGCCAGCGCCGTGCCCCAGCTTACTCCAGGCGTCGAGGTGGAGGTGATCACTCCGGCGGTTACGAGTATGTCGATGGCCGCTCCGCCAAACGAGTAGGCGACCCCGGCGAACAACCCTACGGCTGCCATGAGTGCAGCCTGCCAGGCTGCCAGGGAGAATACGCCGATACTTCTTGGTCCTGTCATGGCCGGTCACCTCGCTCCGTTGCGCCCGGAACTTGTCGCCTGTTGGGCGCCTTCGCTGGCCCGCTACTGTGGCAGGTGCTCCTCGAAGAAGCGCTGCCAGTTCCTCCACATTATGTTCTCGATGTCGTCACCGGAGTACCCGCGCCGGTCGAGGGCGTCGGCCAGCTTCTGGTAGTCGGCCACGGTGTCGATCTCGTAAGGCGCGCCCTCTCGGCCTCCCTGGCCGTCGGTGTCGCCTCCAATGGCGCTGTGCAGGGTGTTGCCCGCAAGCTGGCTCACGTGGTCAACGTGATCGACCATGTTGTCCAGCGTAACTTCGCTGCGCTCGAAGACGTCGCGCCTTCGTGGCACATTAGCCCAGTCGATGCCGTCCCTGTACAGCATCCACGTGTCCATCGAGTGCCCGATGACGCCGCCCCTCGAGATGACCTCGAGCAGGATGTCATCGGGCTGCTGGCGTTCCCCCGGGCTCACGCCACGGCAGTTCTGGTGGCTCGCCAGGAGCGGGCCGCTGAACATCGCAACCGCCTCCCTAACCGAGCGGTCGGAAGTGTGTGTCACGTCGAGGATCATGCCGAGGCCGTCCATCTCACGCAGGAGCCCCTCCGCGGGAGGGAAGAGCCCACCCTCGGTGCCGGTGCCGGTGCCGTGCGAGTAGGTGCTGACACCGTAGTGAGAGAGGCTGATTACGCGCAGCCCGCGCTCCCACCACTCGTGGACCTGCTCAGGCCAAAGGATCGGGTCCGCGCCCTCCATCCCGATGATGAATCCGACGGGCAGGGCGCTGTAGTCCTCGGCGTCTGCCCACTCCCGCATGTGCGCCGCGAAGTCGCCCGACGTGGCGAGCACGCGAGCCTCGCCCTCGGCGGCCAGGACCTCGTAGTAGGCCAGGTGGGCTTGGCCCGCCGCGTAGGCCCCATGGCCTGTGCGGTAGCCCCAAATAGGGCTATTCGGACGCCGAATGCGGCCCACCACCTTCACCAGCGCGGCCGCAACGCCGCCCTTCCGCATCTCCGGCAGTGTCGCCATCGTCTCGCCGTCCGGCCAGCCCTCTGACAGGGCGCGACGATCGGTCGCCGCCCGCACCTGGTCGATGGGCAGGGTGAGGTCGCGGTCGAGATCGACGCCCCCGTACGCCATCGGATAGTCGCCGTCTATGATCAGCATCCCATCCCTCCTAAACGGTCTTGCCTCTGCGCTCTCTGCGTCCTCTGTGGTGAATCCTCAGTGTTCGCGCATCAGCGCGCCGAAGCCCGGGATCGGCTCGTCGATGCCCGCCAGGCGCAGCGCCATCCAGATGGTCGCCTGCGTGCTGGAGACGACGGGTAGGCCGCTCTCCGCTTCGAGGGTGTCCAAGATGTCCAGCGTCCGGACGTTGCCGCAGCTTAGGAAGAATCCGTCCACGTCCGCGTAGTCGAGCCCCTTCGCGTGCTTCAGCCATTCGTCCGCAGGCAGGTCGCCCCGGTCGAGGTTGTCTTCGATGTCGAGGAAGTTGAAATCAGTGACCGTCACTCCATGGTGGGCCAAGAACTCGACCTCGCGACTGGTGAGGTCTTGGTCATAGGGCGTGGTCATCACGACTCGCTTCATTCCAAATGTCTGGATTCCGCGGACTATCGCCTCACTGGTGGTCATGGTCTTCGCGCCCGGCACCAGCTCTGCCAGCCGGTCCTTGATCGCCTGGTTGCCGTCCTGCCCGTCCTTGAAGCTGCCCGAAGTGCACATGTATATCGCCACATCGGGGCTGGTGGTGGCGAGCTGACGCGCGGCCAGGTCGATCCCCTCGTTCATGCCGGTCAGGGCGTCCGCATCGGTGAATCCCAGCAATAGGCGCGCGGGGATGCCTATGACGCCATCCAGCGAGGCTGTGGCTTTGAGGAATTCCTGCTCGAAGGCCAGGCAGGAAGAGGGCAGCATGAACGCGATCTTGGCCCGGGACCCGTACCTTCCGTTCGTTGCCATCTGCGCGCTCCTGCAGCTAGGGTCTCAGTTGGCCGGTGGCGAGTTCGTCGACTTCCAATGTATCCGGGTCAACGGCGACGCCGTACACGTCTCGCGCCCTCTCGGCACTCAGCAGGCCCGCCGCGACGTCATCCCGGACCGCCTCGGCGTCTCGCTCCCGGGGAGACCCCCAACCTCCACCCCCGGGCGTCTCAGTCACGATGACGCGCCCGGACGACACCGTCGTCGTCACCTTCGAGGGCAGGGGACGAACGGAGCCATCGGGTTCGATCACCTCGCACTTGGAGGTCTTCGCGTCACCGCCGCCGTCCAGCCCCCACGGCGGCACCTCGCCGCGGTCCGAGCTCAGGGTCAGTTGAACGTCACCCTGGGTCCTCAGCACGCGCGTCAGCCCCACGCCGCCTCTGTGCTCGCCGGCCCCCTCGGAGTCGGGCAGGAGTCCGTACTTCTCGACCACGAGCGGGTAGGCCGCCTCTATGGCCTCGACGGGCGCATTCCGGGTGTTGGTCATGTGGTTCTGGATCGCATCCATGCCGTCCAGGTCATGCATCGCCCCCTGGCCACCCGCGTACGTCTCGATGTAGTTGTACAGGACGCCGCTCCGGGGGTCTCGACCGCCGATATTGAGCAGATTCATCGTGCCCGAGCATGCCGCCTGGACCCGCTCAGGAATCGCCTCGGCCAGCGCCCCCAGCAGTACGTCGGTGATCCGCTGCGTAGTGATGATGTTCGCGTTGCATACCGACGTCGGGTAGATGGCCGAGAGCACGCTGCCCTCGCGCACGATGATGTCGAACGGCTTGTACGCTCCGGCGTTCGGCGGCAGTTCCGGGTCGAGCAGGGCCTTGAAGACGTAGTAGACGCACGCTGCCACGGAGGGCCATCTGCAGTTGATCGGCCCAAGCGCCGCGTCGTCCGACGCCGAGAAGTCCGTGCGTATCGAGTCGCCCCGGGCCTCGATCTCCACACGTATGGCGTATGGCTTGCTGGAGATGCCGTCCCCCTCGATCACGTCCTCGTAGCTGTACGTGCCCTTCGGCACCTTCTGGAGCGCGGCCCTCATGCGACGCTCCGAGTACCCGATCATCTCATCCAGGTACATCCCGACCCTCTCCGGCGTGTACCGCTCCATCAGCTCGGTCAGCCTGCGCGCGCCGGTGATGTTGCAGGCGTACTGGGCAAGCAGGTCGCCCTTCACCTCGACCTGCGGCCTCACGTTCTGGGCTATCAGCGACCACAGCTCCGGCTCCAGCTCGCCGCCCCTGAACAGGCGAATGGGCGGGATCTGCAGCCCCTCCTGGAATATCTCCCGCACGCCGAAGGGCATCGACCCCGGCGCGAATCCGCCCACGTCGACGTGGTGCGCCTGGTTGGCGGTGATGGCGATCATCTCGCCCTGGTAGAAGACGGGGGAGATGAGGCACAGGTCGTTGAGGTGGCCTGGGCCGGCGGGGTAGGGCATGTTCATCGCCACGGCGTCGCCGGGCTTCAGGTCGTCGAAGGGGTAGGCCGCCATAGCCGACCTGACCGCCGACTGCATCGTGCCCAGGTGCAGGGGCGTGCCAATCTCGCTCTGCGCCACCACTACGACGTCGCCGGTGGACGTGTAGATAGCGCATGACGCGTCGCGGCGGTCCTTGATGTTCGTGGAGTAGCTCGCCCGGATGAGCGCGACGATCATCTCGTCCGCGATCGAGTAGAAGGCGTTGCGCATCACCTCGAGGGTGATCGGGTCGATCTTCATCGGACACGCTCCAGCAACAGGTTCCTGTAGGAATCCACTGATGCGGCCTGCTCGGGCCAGACGAGCGTCGTGGAGTCGAGCTGTTCGATTACCGCGGGGCCGTCCACCACGTCGCCTGGCGCCAGCTTGTCCCGGTCGAATATGCGGGTCTCCACGGGCTCGCCATGGAAGTAGACGGCCCTGGTGGTCGCTTCGGCAGTGCCGCTGACCCGTCGCCCGTTCTGCGAAGCCTCCAGCCTCGGGCGGGGCATTCTCGCCAGGGCCGTGAGCCGCAGGTTCACGATCTCCATGCGCGAGTCCCTCCGCGCGTAACCGTACAGCTGCGAGTGCGCCTCGTGGAACCTCTCGTATACCTGTTCAAGGTCGTCGGCCTCAAGATCGCCGGTGCCGACCGCCGCCTCCAGCTCGAAGCCCTGGCCCAGGTACCGGACGTCGGCGACCCTCATGAGCACCACGTCGTCCTCGGCCACGCCTTCGCGCTCCATCGTCGACGCGGCCTCGGCCTCCATCTCGGCGAACCGCGAGTTGAGCTCGGACACTTCCAGCTCGTCCGATGGCCTAAGTATCGTGCGGACGAGGTCGTCGCGCAGGTCCGCCATTAGTAGGCCGAGGGCCGAGGTCACGCCTGGAGCAATCGGCACAAGCACGCGGGGTATGTCCAGCTCCGCGGCCAGCTCGGACGCATGTACCGGCCCGGCTCCCCCGAACGTCACCAGGCAGAATTCGCGGGGGTCGTACCCCTTCGCCACGGAGACGACGCGTATGCCCTTGATCATGCCCGCGTTGACGACCCGGACGATACCCTCGGCGGCTTCCTCGACCGTCATGCCGAGCGGGTCCGCGATGCGGCGACGTATGGCCTCGCGCGCGAGATCCGCGTCCAGGCCCAGCCGCCCGCCAAGGAAGCTCTCGGAGTTCAGGCGGCCCAACGCCAGGTTAGCGTCCGTGACCGTCGCTTCAGTGCCCCCGCGGCCGTAGCAGGCGGGACCGGGCTCGGCCCCGGCGCTCTGTGGGCCGACGCGCAGCGCTCCTCCGGGGTCGACCCATGCGATGCTGCCGCCGCCGGCGCCCAATGTGTGGATGTCCACCATTGGCACTTTCACAGGCAGCCGCTCGATCTCGCTGTCCTGCGTCCGCCGCACCTCGCCCCTATAGCAGAGGCTGATGTCGAAGCTCGTACCGCCCATGTCTACCGAGATGGAGTTGGCCTCGCCCGCCTGGCTGGCTATGGCAACGCTGCCGATGACGCCCGCCGCGGGGCCCGACAGTATCGTATGCACCGGCTTCTCGACAGCCAGCCCCGCGGTCATCGTGCCGCCGTTGGACTGCATGATGTGAACGTCCGACGGGATGCCGCGGTCGGCGATGCTCGCCTGCAGGCGCCTGAGGTACCGGCCCATCACGGGGGCCACGTAGGCGTTGATCGTCGTCGTGCTCATGCGCTCGTATTCCTTGAACTCAGGCACGACCTCGCACGACAGCGAGACAGTAAGGTCGGGCAGGGCGGCCCGAACGGCCTCGCCCACGGCCCTCTCGTGCGCCGGGTTGGCGTAGGAGTGGAGCAGGCAGACGGCCACCGCGTCCAGATCCGCTCCGGACAGCCCCACTATCACGTCCTCTAGGTCGCCCTCATCGAGGGGTGTGGCGACCTCGCCGGTGTAAAGAATGCGCTCGGTCACCTCGAACCTGAGATGGCGTGGAACGATGGGCTCCGGCTTCTGGATGCGCCAGTCGTAGAGGTGCGGGCGGTCCTGGCGCCCTATCTGCAGCACGTCCCGGAAGCCGCGCGTCACGATCAGCGCGCACTTCGCCCCCTTCCGCTCGAGCAGCGTGTTCGTTGCGACCGTCGTGCCGTGGCTGAAGAACTCGATCTCGTCCGGCGAGATCCCGAGCCGGTCGATCAGCAGGTTGATGCCGTTGGAGACCCCGGCGGCCTGGTTTTCGGGAGTCGAAGGAGTCTTGGCAAACTCGAGCTCGTCCGTGTCGACGTTGTGTAGCGCGAGGTCCGTGAAAGTGCCGCCAACGTCGACGCCCAGCCTGTATCTCATCGCGGGGTGCCCTGCTCCCTTACCGCAATACAGCCGGACTTCCCACGCCAGTTGGGTAGCTGCGCCAACGGCAAGGGGCCCGGCCTGAACTGGAGGCGAGTGTAGCACCGCGCCCGCAAGTCTGACAATACCCGCCAGCCCCATCATGGACGTACGGGCGCACCCACGGGCGGCCCATCGTTGCGCCTTCCGTCGCAGACGTAGGGGCGGACCCACGTGTCCGCCCACAGGGTTGCCAACGCGTTGATCGGTCTGCCCAGGAATCACTTACGGCCGCAGCCAAAGGTGGTGTAACCTCAAACCACACTGGCCTTCGACGCCGGCTCACAATTGGGCAAGAGAAAGGACGCTCCCATGACCAAAAACAACGTCGGATTCGGCCGTCTCGTACCCATGCTAACCACCGACGACCTGGACGGGACAATCGCCTTCTACCGCGACACCCTGGGATTCGAGGTGCTCGCCACGTACCCCGAGCACAACCCAAACTGGTGCTATCTGAAGCGCGGGGAATCTCACCTGATGTTCTCCAGCCTCGACCTGCTCGACCACGAACACGATGAGCACGGCAACCACGTAGAAGGCGAAGACCATCACCACGGCCCCACAGGCGTGTGGACCCTCTACCTATACCCGGACGACGTCGAGTCCCTCTGGGAGACGCTGAAGGAGCAGGCCCCCGTTGCCTTCCCTATCTGCGACACTCCCTATGGGATGCGCGAGTTCGGCATACGCGACCCCAACGGCTTCATGCTCAGCTTCGGCAAGGAAATACAGCAGGGCGACTCATGAAGATAACCCTGGACATAGATGACGGGCTGCTGTCACGAGCGAAGGATCACGCCAAGCGGACAGGGCGCCCTCTGAGAGCCGTCGTGGAGGACGGACTCAGGCTGGTGCTACCCGCCGACGGTAAGCCCAGGGCGTACGAGCTGCCCGATCTGAGTGTGGGCAACCCAGGCAATAGAGACCCGCTGGAAGCGCACTCGTGGCGGGACATGCGCGAATTGATCTACGGTGATCGGCGAGCCCGGCGATGACCAGTGCCTGCCACGGCGTTAACGAAAGCAAGATGCACGCGGCTCCCTGCGGCACGGAAGTCTCCACGGTGCTGGTGGAACCAGACGACGCTATTTCGTTAATGGTACTGGGGCACGGGTCTGGCACGCCGATACACAGGCCGGTGATGGTCCAGATGGCTGAGGCGCTCGCCCAGCAGAAGATCGCGACCTTCAGGTACAACTACCCCTACAGCGAGACTATGACCGCATATTCTCCGGACTTGATCGACCCGCTCGATGTCCTCCTAGCTGCGACAAGCTCGGCGCTGACCGCCGCCAGGAAGTTGTCGCCAGGCCTCCCGCTTTTCCTCGGAGGCCGTTCGATGAGCAGCCAGGTCGTATCGCTCGCAATGGCCCGCGAGAACTGGCCGGACGTGCGCGGAGTTGCCCTGTATGTCTTCCCGATGCGGTGGGGCAACCTGCTGGGCAACACCGTGGAACATCTCCGGCAAGTGCGTGTGCCGATGCTGTTTGTCCAGGGCGGCCGCGATGAGAGGTTCTGCGATCTCCGGGAGCTGCAGCCCGTAGTCGACGGACTCGCCGACAGGGCCAGCCTGCATGTCGTAGAAGGGGCCGACCACTTCTACGACATGCCGGAAGGATCGGACAGGATAAGGGCCGATGCGCTGTCGGAAGTTGCATCAGTCACAGCTGCCTGGGTACGCAAGCAGCTCGACTGAGCCTCTGGAGTCGGCGACGGGTCTTGCCTGGGCGAAAGTGACTCAGGCTAACCCCGGCGCGCCATCTGCATGATGGAAAAGTACGCCCCCTGCGGGTCCTGCACGAACGAGAACCTGCCCACGTCCGGCACTTCCATGGCCGGGTTGATCTGCTTCCCGCCCAGCGCCTTGATCTTGTCCAGCGAGCCGTCCAGGTCACCCACCGCAAAGTAGATCGACCAGTTCGGCGGCACCGCGCCCCACTCCGGCCTGATCCTCATCATGCCAGCCGCCGGCCTGCCGTTCAGCTGGAACACCGTGTAGTCGCCGCCGTCCCCGGCCGTCGCAGTGCTGGCCGACCACCCGAACAGGTCCCCGTAGAACTTCGCGGCCGTGCCGACGTCGTGCGTATATAGTTCATTCCACGCCAGTGCGCCGGGCTCGCCGAATACGCCCGCGCCGATGTGGTCCTTCGGCTCCCAGACTGAGAACATGGCCCCGGTGGGGTCCTGGGCCACCACCATACGGCCCGAGGTGAAGACATCGAAGGGCCCGTTCATCACGGTGCCGCCAACCTCCTTGATGCGCTCGGCGGTATCGTCGGCGCTCTCCACCGTGAAGTAGCTCACCCAGAATGGGTGACCGCCTGTCATCTTCTCCATCTCCGGGGGCATGCGGTACAGGGCGCATGAGCTCCTGCCGCCCTTGTTCAGCATCGAATAGGACATGCCCTCTCCCATGGGGATGTCCATTGCGTCCAGTCCCAGCAGCTCCGTGTAGAACTGCTTGGCCCCCTCAGGGTCGGTCGTCCCCAGGTCCGCCCAGCTGAACATCCCCGGCTCGTGCTTGTCGATTTCCAACATCGTCCTCCTTGGATTAGGTGTTCGACACAACAATTGTACACTGGGGAATGGGGACGGGGTGAGACCACCGCGGATGTTGCACATGCTTGACCGTCGCGCCAGACGCTTCCTGGCGAGCTTGACCTTGGCTACGCTCGCCATGTCCTCGCTCCTGGCCTCCGGCGTCGCTGCGGCTGATGAAGGCGACCAAGTATGCCGCTTGGGCTTGGTCGTCACCCAAGGGGAGAGTTGCACCTACCCCGGCACGTCGGACGAGTTCACGGTCGACAGCGACGGGAGTGCGCGCTTCCTGTCCTTCACGGCAGACGGACTCCTGGACGCCAGGAACGTAGCCGTGGACGGCCGTGCATACAACTTCGCCGCCCACTCCCAGGGCGGCGAAGCATGGCGGGTCCTGGTCGTCGGCGACCCTGCTGCAACCGGGCCGTGCGCGAATGGCATCGCCGTGCCCGACCCTCACCAAAATCAGGGCCTCCTTGGCGACTGCAGCGTACTCCTGGCCGCACGGGACGCTCTCGCAGGCGGCGCGGCGCTGGACTGGAGCGCCAGCCTACCAGTCGCGGAGTGGGAAGGTGTCACCACCGGGGGTTCGCCAGCTAGGGTGACACGGCTAGTTCTAGGTTGGAGGGGATTGACTGGGAGCATCCCGGCGAAGCTCGGCGGCCTCACCATGCTGGAGGTCTTGGACCTCCACTCCAATCAGCTAAGCGGACACATCCCGGCGCGGTTAGGTAACCTCACGAGACTGGAGTTGTTGGATCTCCACGACAACCGGCTGAGCGGGCCCATCCCGGCCCAGCTAGGTAATATCACGCGACTGGAGGTGTTGGACCTCCACGCCAACCAGCTGAGCGGACTTGTCCCTCCGGCCTTGAGGGACCTCGCCGCCTTGGACCTCGCCGGCCTGGACAGGTTGTCAATCAGCGGCAATCAGTTGAGCGGCTCCATCCCGCCGGCGCTGGGCAACCTCGTCAACCTGGAGAGCTTGCTGCTCAATGACAACCAGTTGACCGGGCCCATCCCGCCGGCACTGGGAGACCTTGCCAGTCTGAAGTGGCTGCTCCTTCACGACAACCGGCTGAGCGGACCCATCCCGCCAGAGCTTGGAATCCTCGTCCACCTGAGGGGGTTGTACCTGGGCAACAATCGATTGAGCGGACCCATCCCGCCCTGGCTGGGAAGCCTATCGAATCTGGTAGACCTGTGGCTCCACCGCAACGAGTTGACCGGACCCATCCCGCCAGAGCTGGGAAGCCTCCCCAACCTGTACTGGCTGCTGCTCTACAACAACCAGTTGAGCGGACCGATTCCGCCGGAGCTTGCCAACCACCGTGGAATTGCGTTGCTGCACCTGAGGGGAAACCGGATAACCGGCTGCATATCCCATCGGCTGGCGAACAGGCCCGGCCTGCAGATCACCCACGATGGGCTTCCGGAGTGCGCGGTGACCTCACCGGCTACTCCCGAAGACCCGACAGGATTGCCTCAGCCAGCTCCATCGTCTTGACGCCTTCGTCCAGGTCAGCGGCCGGTGCCGAGATGGGCCTGTCCTCCCTCACGCAGTCGATGAAGAAGCGATCCAACTCCATGCCGCCGCCGGTGCCCCCGGGGTCCATAAGATCGACTCGCCCGTCGTGGGTCAGCACCCAACCCTCGCTGATGCCCTCCAGGTAGGCCGAGATGTCGCGGCCGTGGATCTCGTAGCGCTGGAGCCTCTCAGGGCCGGTGTAGTTCGCCATGATCTGCGCGACGCAGCCGTTTTCGAACACGACCTGCGCGGCGTGGACGTCCTTGTGTGAGGAGATGGCGCGCCTGACCACGCTGTGGACGTCGGCCACGTCCGAGCCGGCGATGGCCCTCACCAGGTCGATGGAGTGGATGGGCGTCTCCAGCAGCACGTTGTCCAGGAGGATCTCTGGGAACCTGCCCGTCCCCTCGGTGCTGGTCATGCTCTTGTGGAACTGCCCCAGGACCTGCGTGACGGGCCCGCGTTCCTCGATCAGCGCCCGCGCCTCCAGCACCATCGGGTGGAAGCGGCGCTGGAAGCCGACCATGCCTTTCGCCCCCGTGCGCTTCGCGGTGTCCCGCAGGGTCCTGGCCTCCGCGGCGCTCATGCCGGGCGGCTTCTCGACCAGCGTGTCGATGCCCCGCTCCAGGCAGGGAAGCGCGGCCTCGCCGTTCAGGTGCGCGGGCGTAGCAACCACGACGGCGTCGATGTCGCCGGCGTCCAGCATCTCGTCTACGCTGGCGTACCTGGCCTCTATGCCGTACTGCTCGGCCGCTCCGTTCCGTGCCTCCTCTACCGGGTCGCACACTGCCGCCATCTCCACGTCCTCGAACTCGCTGATGTGGGCCATATGCCCGCGCCGATTGCGGCCCCCGCATCCAATGAATCCAACCCTGACTCTGGCCATCCCGGCCTCCTTGACGATGCCAATTGACACAAACTATAACGCTATTTACACTCCGGTACACGCTGTCGGGAGGTCAACCGATGGGAAATGAAAGACTGGCCGACCTCGCTCACCTGATGCGGCGGGCCGGATTTGGGGCCTCGAAGGAAGAGCTCGAAGAGTACGCAAAGCTGGGCTACGACGCCGTTGTGGACATGCTCGTCGAGCCGGAGAGCGTGCCAGACATCGACGTGGACATCCTCGAGCGGTACTACTTCGGCGAGCTGTTCAAGATCCGCGTGGGCGAGTGGTTCTACCGGATGCTTAACAGCAGGAGGCAGCTCCAGGAGAAGATGGCACTGTTCTGGCACCACGTCTTCGCCACCGGGCTCGCCAAGAACGAGCACATGCTCTCCGCGGCCAACCAGATCGCCACATTCCGGCGCGTCGGGCTGTCGAACCTGGACGAGATTCTGAACGAGCTGTCGCGCGACCCGGCCATGATCTTCTGGCTCGACAACAACGAGAACCGGAAGGGTGAGCCCAACGAGAACTACGGCCGCGAGCTGCTGGAGCTCTTCTCGATGGGCGTCGGCAACTACACCGAGCAGGACATAAAGATGGCGTCCCGGGCCTTCACGGGGTGGACCTTCACGCAGCCGATCCCCCTCTACCCCCACGGCTACTACCCGGCCCACTTCATCAAGCGCGAGGACGACCACGACAACGGCGACAAGACCTTCCTCGGCTCGTCGGGCAACTTCGACGGCGAGGACATCATCTCCATCATCGTCCAGCAGCCCGCAACGGCGGTCTTCGTATCCCGCCACCTCTACAACTTCTTCGTGGCCGACGAGCCGCAGGTGCCGGCATGGCCGATAGACCCTCCGCAGGACCCGGAGGCGATTCGCACCCTGGTAGCCTCCTACTTCGCGTCCGGCGGGGAGATGCGTGAGGTGATGCGGACGCTCTTCAAGTCGGACTTCTTCAAGCAGGCCCGGTTCGCCAAGGTCAAGAGCCCGACCGAGCTGGTGATGGGAGTCCTGAAACTCGTCGGCACGTACCGCAGCCTGGACCCCGACCTCATGAAGTACGCCGACGTCACTGCGCTTATGGGACAGGAGCTCCTGAACCCGCCTACCGTCGAGGGGTGGCACACGGGCAGGGAGTGGATCGACGGCGGCACGATGAACGAGCGAGTCAACTTCGCGGTCGACGAGGTCAGCGACGCGGGCAAGCCTGGCATCAGGGAGACGGTAGACCAAATGGAGGCCGATGCGCCCGTATCCCCTGAGGGCCTTGTCGACCGGTGCCTCGAGCTGGCCGGCCGTCTGGAGGTCGGCGAGGACACCCGGGCGGCGTTGCGGTTGCACGCCGAGTCCGGCGGCGAGATCGACTTCGCAGCGGACGAAGGCAGGGAGAGTGCGGAGGAGCGCGTCGTGAGCCTCATGCGGCTCATCGTTTCGACCACCGAGTACCAGTTCGCCTGACAGGAGCGGCGCCATGGCTCGACCATACGGACTTCTCAGGGCCGGGTTTCCCTTTCACAAGACCCTCGGCATGCGGAGGCTCACCAATTTCCCCATCGACGTAGCCGTCGGCAGGGAGGGCCGCATCTACATCCTGTGCCGCCAGGAGAGCTCGGCCGCGATGGTCCGCAAGTACACGGTCGAGGACGAGGATCTGGGCGAGATCAGCAAGCACGGCGAGGGCGAGGGCGAGATGAAGTGGCCGGTCTGCATCGTCGCCGACAGCGAGGAGAACCTCTACATCTCGGACGAGGCCATGCACCGCGTCATCTCATACGACACTGAGGGCGAGCACCGAGGCACCTGGGGCGAGCACGGTTCGGACCCCGGCCAACTCGACCGCCCGGCGGGCATCGCATTCGACGCAGAGGAGAACGTCTACGTCGCCGACGCAATGAACCACCGGATACAGAAGTTCACCAAGGACGGACAGTACATGACGGGCTGGGGGACCCACGGCTGCGCGCCCGGCGAGTTCGACATGCCGTACGGCGTCGCCGTCGACGACGAGGGCTTCGTATACGTGGCCGACTGGCGCAACGACCGCGTCCAGAAGTTCACGGCGGACGGCGAGTTCGTCTTCGAGTGCGGCAGCTCAGGCTCGGGCAACGGCGAGCTGAATCGGCCGTCCGGCATCGACGTGGACGAGCACGGTGACATATACGTCGCTGACTGGCGCAACGACCGCGTCCAGCTATTCAACCACGAGGGCCGGTACGTCCAGAAGTTCCTGGGCGACGCCACGCTGTCCAAGGCCTCGCGGGAGTACATGCTGACCAACGCCAGCCCCAACCGGATGCGGGACATGGCCGACCTGGAGCCCCAGAAGTACCTGCGCAGGCCAAAGTCCGTGGCCGTGGACGAGAACGGCCTCATGTTCATCCCGGACAACGGGTCCTACCGGGTGCAGGTCTACCGCAAGGAGGCCATTCCACTGACGCCTCAGGAGCTGGCTGCACCACGCCGGTCCCCGTCGCTGCAGCAGGAGTAGCAGCCAGTCGGCAACCCATCCGTCATTCCGGCCCCCGAGCCGGAATCCAGTCCCCGGCCCCAGTAGTCAGTTCGAGAAGGCGATGGCAGAGCCACTTCTATCCCTTAGTGTGCGTGTCGCAACTGGCATAAGTGGTTCCTGCGAATGCAGAGCCGGCCCGTACTGGATACGAGGAATCAGACGGCCAGCGCGGGGTGCCCCCATCCCCAGCCTTGGTGACGGCAGATACGTGAGCGCCCCTGCTACTGCACCGGCAGGGGGTACTGCAGCCACTTCGGAGACTCGTTCACCTCGATCGAGACCACCCACTTCACCCACTCGAACCCGCGCTTGTCCGGCGCGACGAGCCTCGCCGGGTAGCCGTGCCCGCGCGACAGCGGCCCATCTCCCACGTGGGTCGCCAGCAGGTACTCGCCGGCCTCCGCCATCGAGAAGCGCCTGTAGTACCCCGTCGCCGACGTGACTGTGATACTGGCGGCGTCGGTACTTGGCCCCGCCTTGTCGAGGATGTCCGCAACGGGCACGCCCTGCCAGTCCTGCTCGGAATACCAGCCCCCGGTGCAGTCGATCACGGCGGTGATGCCATTCCGCTGGTCTAAGTCGTCGTAGCCGAAATCGAGCTCCCGCTCCACGGCGCCCGTGACCGAGAGGCGCCATTCGGCCGCGTCGATTCTCGGCGGAGAGTCGTTGAGCCACGAGACGACCGGGAAGCGCTTCCCGTACCGCCGCGCGGCGTCGTAGGACCCCGTGAAGCGCCGCTCCGAGCCGGCGGGGCGGAAGAAGGCGGACGCCGCCTCCGTGGTCTGGGTGAATGCGAATCCTGCGACTGCGATCCCGGCGGCCCGTAGGAACCACCTGCGCTCGGCCCAGAAAGACAGCGGCAGCCTCTTCGTGTACGTGTACGCGTGCCATGCGGCGACCGGGGCCAGCGCGGCCCCGACGTAGATGTGCCAGCTGACGCCGCTGAACCACGCAAATGTGAACGGCCCGGCGTACGACCAAGCGAACCCGAGGCTCAGCGTCACCGCAAGCAGGGAGAGCAGGAAGAGGGACGCGTACTGCTTGGGGCCGGAACGCCGTCTGCGGAGCGACGAAACGATGATCGCAACCTTCCAGAACAGCACGGCGACGATGGCGAACCCGGCGATCCTGTGGACCGCGATGAAAATGGCGTCGTCCGCCGAACCCGACACGAGTCCGAAGAAGCCGGTCAGGAGCTCGACCAGCAACAGGGTCAGCAAAATGCTGTTCGCCCAGAAGGACTTCATACCTACACAATACAACGGGACGGCAGCCGGATGCGTTGCCTTCCTCAAGGCTCTTCAGACCAGCCCAGGCCCGGGATGACCGTTCGTCCTGAGCCTGTCGAAGGACAGTTCTCAGCAGCGCACACGCTATCCGAGATGACTACTTAGCCGGGAGTCTCGCTGCTTACCAGGCCGATGCAGTTTCCTTCGGGATCCGTGAACATCGCGAACGTCACCATGCCGGGAATGGTGGTCACAGGCACGACGACGCTTCCCCCCAGCTCCTCCGCTTCCTTCAACTTCGCTTCGATGTCCTCCACCTCGACGTAGAACGAGACCATGTTCGGGCCGCCGTTAGTACCCGTAATTCCGCCGTTTATGCCGGTGCCGGCCTTCGTGTCGACGACTCCGTACCCCATCGGGTTCGAGGCGTCGACTTGCCACTCGAACAGGTCGGCGTAGTACTTCTGCAGATTCTCTGCACCGCTCGACGCTATCTCGAAGTGGACTACTGGATTGGGCATCTCTCTCTCCTGCCGTTGGATTGGTATCGGGCTCGATTCCAGAGGACAGCCTACACTATAAGAACATAAGTGTCAAGAAATAGACACGGCTTTCGGTGGCAATCTCTCAATCGCCTCAGGGGGCAAGAGGGCAGGACGGGTTTGAAACCAGCCCCTACGAAGATACGGTGCGAAAGTGTTCTGTCTGGTCCACTAGCCGCCGTTCGAGGCGGCCATCACCTCGACGAGCTCCCGGACCGCGTTCGCCGAATAGTCGAGCGCGGACTTCTCGTCTGCGGTCAGGTCGAACTCGATGACCTCCTCGACACCTCCCGCGCCCAGCTTGACCGGCACGCCCATGAACAGGCCGTCGATCCCATACTCGCCCTCCAGGTAGGTGGTGCAGGGGAGCACTTCCTTCTTGTCGAGCAGCACGGCCTCCACCATCTGCACGACCGCCGCCGATGGGGCGTAATATGCGCTTCCCGTCTTGAGCAGGCCGACGATCTCCGCGCCGCCGTCCTGAGTGCGCTTCACGATCTCGTCGAGGCGCTCAGGGGCTATGAGGTCCGCGACCGGTTGCCCTCCGACTGTCGTGCTGCCCACGACGGGCACCATAGTATCGCCGTGGCCTCCCAGCACCCACGCGGTGATGGAGTCCACTGAGACCCCAAGCTCCAGCGACAGGAAGGTCCTGAAACGCGCGGTGTCGAGGATGCCCGCCTGTCCGACCACGCGGTTCTTCGGGAATCCGCTCACCTGGAAGGCCCGCTGCGCCATGGCGTCCAGCGGGTTCGTCACCAGCATCAGGATACTGTCCGGCGACCGCTCGACGACCTCCTCGACGACGCTAGTCACGATCTTCATGTTCGTAAGCAGCAGGTCGTCGCGGGACATGCCCGGTTTCCGCGCTATGCCCGACGTGATGACCACGACGTCCGAGCCGGCCGTCTCATCGTACCCGTTCGTCCCGACGACGTTCGCATCCGACCCGACGACCGGGCCCGACTCCAGCATATCGAGGGCCTTGCCCTGCGGCAGCCCCTCCACGATGTCGACCAGGACTATATCCGCGTAGCCCCCGTCGAAGATTCGCTGGGCGGCGGTCGCCCCTACGTTCCCGGCCCCGACTACAGTCACCTTGCTTCGCATCTTCTATCCCTTTGTCCTCTCTGAGACTGTTTCAATCCTGGAAGTCAACTACGAGTACGGAAACGATCGGAAGGAGATCGTTCGCCCTGAGCTTGTCGAAGGGCAGTGCTCCGCCAATTCAAGCTCATTCCGTTCGGCTGAACACCCTCTCGCACCACTCCCGCATCTCGTGCTCGATGGTCCCCTGGAAGAAGCGGAACCGGAGGGGCAGTCCCATCTCGATCTCCACGTCGTGTTCCTTCACATGCAGCAGCCCATTGAGATCGGCGCCGGCGGCCCTGAACGAGAACTCCAGCGTATCGCCGCTCCAGGCATACCTCGGATTCGAGACCTGTCCTCCGAAGCGCTCCAGCAGCCGCGGCATCTCCTCGACAATCGTCTCCCGCGCCCCCTGCCTCGTGGTGCCGTGCGGCGCTGAGACCCTCATGCTACCCGGAGTAGGAGGCCCACCTGGCGTCGAGGTCGGGGGCTTCGAACGTCTCCATAAGGTACTCCCCGAACTCCTGCGAGGTCGCTCCGTCGCTTCTACCCGTGGTCAGGACGCGCCGCTCGTACATGCCGCACACGTCTATCGCCATGTGTAGCCTGCGGCCCTCCTCGGCGAATGCCAGGTGCTCCAGCAGCATGGCTCCGGCGCGGAGCATCGAGCTTGGGTCAGCGTACTGGTCCCGGTTCTCCTGCACCATGCGGGGGGCGCTGCCGTGTATCGCCTCGAACATCGCGTACTGCTTGCCCACGTTGGCGCTGCCCGCGGTGCCGACGCCGCCCTGTATCTCGGCGGCCTCGTCGGTGAGGATGTCGCCGTACAGGTTGGGCAGCACCATCACCTCGAAGTCGCTGCGTCTCCTGACGTCGAGCAGCTTCGCCGTCATTATGTCGATGTACCAGCCGTCCCACTCGATATCGGGATAGCCCTCGGCGATCCGTCCCGCGACCTCCAGGAACTTGCCGTCGGTCGCCTTAACGATATTCGCCTTCGTCACCACCGTCACTCGCTTCTTGCCGGTCCGCGCGGCGTGTGCGAAGGCCGCGTCGATGATCCGCTCCGACCCTGGCGTTGTGATCACCCTGAAGTCTATTGCCAGGTCTGGCGTAACGTTGATCCCCTGGCTTCCGACCGCGTACAGGTCCTCGGTGTTCTCCCGGAAGAACGTCCAGTCGATGCCCTCGCCCGGAATGCGCACGGGGCGGACGTTGGCGAACAGGTCGAGCTCCTTGCGCATCGCCACGTTCGCACTCTCGATGTTCGGCCAGCCATCCCCCTTCTCGGGCGTGTGAGTCGGCCCCTTCAGCGTGACGTGGCAGGCCTTGATCTCCGCCAGCACGTCGTCCGGTATGGCCTTCATCTTCGCGGCGCGATTCTCGATGGTCAGGCCTTCGATGACCCTGAACTCCACCTTGCCTCGCCCGACTTCGTCCTTAAGTATGTGCTCGAGGACGCTTTGGGCCACGGCGCTGATGCTCGGGCCGATGCCGTCGCCGCCTATCATCCCGATGACTATCGGGGATATAGACGAGTAGTCCGCCCACTCGCCCTCCTGTCGCAGCCTCTCCACCCGGGCGAGCTGCTCGGCCACCACCACCCCGAAGTGTTCCTTCGCAGCCTCTACGATTCCGTTTTCGCTCAACTTGTCATTCCTCTTCCTGTGATTTGATCCCGTAAGCCACCCACACCGTACGTGCGGGTTTGAAACCCGCCCTCCGATTCCATCAATCAGGTGCGATGGTCGCCAGCACGTCGCCCTTCCGCACGGTCGAGCCGATGGGGGCGGGAAGACTCTTGACAACGCCGGACACCGGCGACGGCATGGAGTTCTCCATCTTCATGGCCTCCAGCACCACGACAGTGTCCCCGACCTTCACGGCATGGCCGATCTCGACCGCGTAGCTGGAAACGATGCCCGGCATCGGCGCGGCGACTGGAACGTCGGGCGCCTCGTCCGTGCCGGCAACCGCCGTCGCGCCATCCCGCTGTCCGCTGGCCGCGCCTTCCTCGTCAGCCGGGTCGACCTCGACCCGGAAGTACTGCCCGGCGACGTGTACGTTGAATGTCCGGGCATTGTCGCTCAGGGGAGGCGGCGGGCCGTCGGGCATAGCAACCCGCGGCGCTGGCTCCGGCGGCTTCTCCTCGCCTGCCGCCTTCATCTCTTCCGGTACTGGGTCGAGCCCGTGCTTGATGCGGAGGAATTGCATTCCGGTGGTGGGGTAGAGTCCATAGGTCAGTACGTCGTCGAGGTCAGTCGAGATAACCTCGACCGCCTCCCGGGCCTTGGACATCTCGGGCTCCAGGAGGTCGGCCGGACGGCCCGTCGTCTTGGCCGACGCACCGTTACCGAGGACCTTCTCGGCAACCTCGGGCTCCACCGGAGCGGGAGCGCGCCCGTACAGCCCGGACACGTAGTCCTTTATCTCGTCGCTGACCACCTGGTAGCGCCCAGCCAGCACGTTGCTTACCGCCTGGGTGCCCACCATCTGGCTCATCGGTGTGACGAGGGGAGGGTAGCCCAGCTCCTTGCGGGTGCGCGGTATCTCCTCCAGCACCTCGTTGAGCCGGTCCAGCGCGTCCATCTGGCGGAGCTGGGACGTCAGATTGCTGACCATGCCGCCGGGTATCTGGTGGCTGAGCACCCGGGCGTCGATGACCGCCGCGCGGGGAGTCTCCATGTGCTCCCTGTACTTCGGCAGGATCTCCTCCAGGAAGTCGCCCGCCTCCAGCAGCACCTCCAGGTCCAGCCCGGCATCTCTCTCCCCGCCGGCCAGCGACATGATCATCGGCTCCACGGCCGGCTGCGAAGTACGCAGTGCAAGGGGCGCCAGGCATGCGTCGACCACGTCCAGGCCCGCCTCAATGGCCTTCAGGCAGGTCATCGAGGCCATGCCGCTCGTGTAGTGGGTGTGGAGCTGCACCGGCACGTCCAGCTCTTCCTTCAGCGCGCCGATGAGGGTGTAGGAGTCGTACGGCGCTAGGATCCCGGCCATGTCCTTGACGCAGATGCTGTCCGCGTCCATGTCCCGGAATACCCTCGCCCGCTCCAGGAAGTAGTCCAGGTTGTAAATCGGGCCGCTGAGACCCTTGTCGCCCGTGACTGAGTAGCAGATGGTCATCTGCAGGTGCTTGCCCGACCGTTTGACCGCGCCGGCGGCCCTCGCAAGGTTGCGCTCGTCGTTCAGCGCGTCGAATACCCGGAACACGTCGATGCCCGACTCGGCGGAGTGCTCGACAAAGGCATCCACCAGGTCGTCGGCGTAGTTCCGGTACCCCACGAGCGACTGCCCGCGCAGCAGCATCTGCAGCGGCGTATTGGGCATGAGCGACTTGAAGGTGCGAAGCCGCTCCCATGGATCCTCCGCCAGGAACCGGGTCGCCGCGTCAAAGGTCGCGCCCCCCCAGACCTCCATCGAGTGGAAGCCCACGGAGTCCAGCTTCTCCGCGATGGGGACCATGTCCTCCATCCGGAGCCGGGTCGCCATAAGGCTCTGATGGGCGTCCCTGAACGTCGTATCGGTTATCTTGATCCGCGTCATTTCATTCGCCAGAAGGTCGCCCCCGGCCTTCGGAACCTTGCATAACCGTCATGCGTGCACTTAGTCCACACGCACATTCGTCGTTCCCGCGTAGGCGGGAACCCAGAGGGGTGGAGGGCGGAATTCCCTCTCGGGGACGACCGGTTCATACATGGGTCTCTCTGAGCAGGATTGACAAGTCTGTGGGTCGCTCGCACGGGTTCATGTCGTGGTCAAGTGGAGCTTGCATTATACCGAATTGGACTGGTGGAGCACCTAGTACACCCGCACCCTCACGTCTCTCTCAACACTCGCGTCGCGTCCCCCCGCCACGTCGACCGAGACGACGAGCCGCCAGCCGAACGACCAGGACCTGGCCGCGTCGTCCTGCAGCGCCTTCGCATCGTCGAGTCTGCGGGGCGGAGAGGCGCCGATCTCGAGTCGGACATCGACTGCTCTCCGTTCACCGGCGTCCAACGTCAAGTCGGAGAGGAAGGCTGCTCGGCTATGTACGTAGCTCTCGAGCCGCTCGTCACCGACCTGGCTCGAGATATCCGGGCGCGGCGACCCTTCGCCCGAGCTCGAATACCGCCCCGGGCCCGAAACGGTGTAGGTCTCGGCGAACTTCTGGTCGCACACCAGCTCCAAGTTGGCCTTCCGGATGTCGATTCGGCCCTTAGCAGTCATCTCCACACGCGCGGCGATCGTCTCGCCGAGCCGGTAGGAGCGGTCGTCGAAGTCGACGCCCAGGTCCAGCGGGTCTAGTCGATGTACCACTTGCGTCCTCCCCCTGCCGAAGTACTTCTGCAGCTGACGACTGGAGTGCTCAGAAGGCTACCCGGCCAGCCGCCAGCCCATGTCCAGCGGGTGCGTGCGGCTCCTCATCGGATGCCATGCGGCAAGCTTCCATGCGCTAAGACGTCTGGACGGCGGCTGCATGGCCGCGGCCTCCTCGTCCTCGATGTAGGCCTGGACCGCCGCAAGGACCGCGGCGAGCATCTTCGGGTCGAGTCCGTTGCGGCTGGTCATAGTGGGATGCTGCCGTGCTTCTTGGGCGGCATCACCTCGCGCTTGTTCTCCAGCATCTCAAGCGCCCCGATGATCTTCGCGCGGGTCTCCGACGGCTCGATGACGTCGTCGATCAAGCCCTTGCCCGCAGCGACGTAAGGGTTCATCAGCCGCTCCTGGTACTCGGCGACGCGCTGCGAACGGACCGCGTCCGGGTCGGGGGCCGACCGGATCTCGTTGCGGTGGATGATGTTGACGGCCCCCTCGGCTCCCATCACGGCCACCTCGCCCGTGGGCCAGGAGTAGTTGACGTCGCCGCGAAGGTTCTTGCTGCTCATCACGATGTACGCCCCGCCGTAGGCCTTGCGGGTCAGCACGCTGATCTTGGGAACAGTCGCCTCGGCGTAGGCGTAGATCAGCTTCGCCCCGTGGCGGATAATGCCGCCGTACTCCTGGGACGAGCCCGGCATGAACCCAGGCACGTCGACGAACGTGACCAGCGGTATGTTGAAGGCGTCGCAGAACCGCACGAAGCGGGCCGCCTTCACCGAGGCGTTGATGTCGAGCACGCCCGCCATCACCTCAGGCTGGTTCGCCACTATACCCACCGACCGGCCGCCGATTCGGGCGTGTCCGACGACCATGTTGCGGGCGTAGGAGGCGTGCACCTCCATGAAGCCGCGGTCGTCGACCACGCCGCGTATCACGTCGAGAATGTTGTAGGACTGGGTAGGCGAGTCGGGCACGATCTCGTCCAGGCTCTTGTCGGGCTCCCCGGCGTCGGCCCTCGTGCGCGGGGGCTCCTCCATGTTGTTCTGGGGCAGGAAGCTGAGGAGGAGACTGATCGAGCTGATGCAGGCTATCTCGGAGTCGATGTCGAAGTGGGCGACGCCGCTCTTGCTGGCATGGCTCTCGGCCCCACCGAGGTCCTCGTGGGTGATGTCCTCGCCCGTCACTACCTTGATGACGTCGGGACCGGTGATGTAGAGCTGGCCCTGGCCGCGCACCATCATCACGTAGTCCGTCAGGGCGGGGGAGTAGCTGGCCCCTCCGGCCGCCGGACCGAAAACGGCCGATATCTGGGGTACCACCCCCGAGGCCCGGACGTTGCGCAGGAAGATGTCGCTGTAGCCCGCGAGTGAGTCCACACCCTCCTGGATCCGCGCGCCCCCCGAGTCGATCAGGCCGACCATCGGGGCGCCGGTCGCGACTGCCTGATCCATGACCTTGCAGATCTTCTGCGCGGCGACGCGGGACAGCGAGCCGCCCATGACGGTGAAATCCTGCGCGTACACGAAGGTCAGACGGCCGTCGATCTTCCCGTAGCCTGTTACCACCGAGTCGCCCAGGAACTGCTGCTCGGCGAGTCCGAACTCGCTGGACTGGTGCACGGCGAAGCGGTCGATCTCCTCGAAGGTGCCCTCGTCCATCAGCATGGCTATGCGCTCTCGCGCCGTCAGCTTGCCCTTGCCATGCTGGGCGTCGATTCTGCGCTGGCCGCCGCCAAGCTGCGACTGCTCTCGCCTGCGGCGCAGCTCGTCGAGTCGCTCCTGGACTCTGCTTCTCACGACCATGATTGATTCGGCCCCGCGTCCCGTGGAATAATCGCCGCGTCCCAAGTTACCAGATAGCGGGAAGCCTCAGCAACAGAAAGGGCGAATCCCTGGCTATGGACCAGTGCGTCAGCGGCGCTCGCGGCGCCATGAAGATCGGCGGCTCCACGTTCGAGTGGGGCTCCCGCACATACGTGATGGGGGTCATCAACGCGACGCCCGATTCCTTCTCGGGCGACGGCCTGGGGGCGGACGTCGAGACGGCCCTGGCCCAGGCCCGCCTGTTCGAGCAGGAGGGCGCGGACATCATCGACGTGGGAGGGGAGTCGACGCGCCCGCCGTCCATATATGCGGGCTCAGAGCCCGTCCCGCCCGATGTGGAGCTGGCGCGCGTGCTCCCGATAATCGGCGCCGTCACGGAGGAGACGGGCGTCCCGGTCAGCATCGACACATACAAGGCCGAGGTTGCCCGTCAGGCCGTCGAGGCCGGCGCGTCGATGGTCAACGACGTGTGGGCCCTCCAGCGCGACCCGGACATGGGGCGCACGGCCGCGGAGCTGGGCGTGCCCGTAGTCCTGATGCACAATCAGGACCACACGGACTACGACGACGTGGTGCCGGACGTAATGGCCCGGCTTTCGTGGCTCGCCGACTGGGCCGTGAAGGCTGGAGTGCGCCGCGACAAAATCGTGCTTGATCCCGGGATGGGCTTCGGCAAGACCGCCCAGCACAACCTCGAAATACTGCGCAGACTCGACGAGTTCAGCGCCACTGGACTCCCGCTGCTGGTGGGGATGTCGAGGAAGTCCACTATCGGTTACGTGCTTGACCTGCCCGTCGACGAGCGTGTGGAGGGGACGGCGGCCACAGTTGCCCTGTCGATAGCCGGTGGAGCGGACATCGTACGGGTCCACGACGTGCGCGAGATGGCGAGGGTGGCGCGCATGAGCGACGCGATCGTGCGGGGCTGGAGCGGCTAGTGCAAGCCGAGGCCTACCTCGCCCTGGGGTCGAACCTGGGCGACCGGAGGGCGAACATCCTGCGCGCCGTCGACTGGCTGGCCGAGGTCTCATCCGGCATCAGGCTCTCGCCACTGTACGAGACGGAGCCCGCTGGATTCGAGGGCCAGCCCTCGTTCATTAACGCCGCGTGTGGTCTGTGGACGTGCCTGGACCCGTTCGAGCTGTTCCACGAGGTGCAGCGGATACAGGACACGGTTGGAGGGCCCCATACGTTCCCGAACGCTCCGAGGGCGCTGGATATCGACATCCTGCTCTACGACAGGCTGGTGATTGACACGCCGCTGCTTACGATTCCGCACCCGCGAATGGCAGAGCGCGACTTCGTGCTGCGACCCCTGGCGGACCTTGCCCCGGCATACGAGCATCCGCAGCTGGATGCTACGATAGCCGGGCTGCTCGAAGGGCTTACCGCCCGGCCCCAAGCGGTGAATAGTGCGTCGGACTCGTAGAGGCGACTCGGTGAGTCGCCCGCCACGTGGTTCACCCGTCATATTGGCCACTCTTTTGCACAGCGTATTCGCCACGGCCTATACGAAGAACAGAGTGGGAGCCCAACAGATCCTGGCACAGTACACAGTGCAACTGTCGTCCCGAGCAGTCCCCGACGAGAGCCTGCCCTGAGCCTGCCGAATGGGACTGGGGAGGGACGCCTAGCCGCGCGCCAAGTGTAGCCTGTCGGCCACCTAGGCCCGCTGGTCGGGAGGGAGCAGGTCCGGGATGCCGTCTGCTATGAAGTAGGTCTCCCGGCATCTTGGGCAGCGCAGAGTGCCCTCGACGATCTCGCCGCTATCTGTGTCCTGCTCCGAAACCGTGAGTTTGATGTCGCCCCTGCATACCGGGCAGACCAGTATGTCCATCAGGCCGGGTCTCACGGGGCGCTCACCTCAGCCCCTGTTCGAACAGCACTCCGAGCAGGTCGGACAGCAGGAAGATTACGATGCCCAGATAGACGAGCGCATTGTAGCCCGACACGGCTCGCAGGACCCGCCTGACGCCAGTGGCATGCGACTCTTCGGCGGGGCCAAACGCTTCCAGGAACTCGGACCGGCGCCGCTGGGCCCGCACCTGGAGGAACATCCACAGCGACAGCACGACCTTCACTCCAAGCACGATTGCGTAGGATGGGCCCACCGCGTCCTCGGAGAGCCTTTCGAAGGCCAGCACGGCTCCGGTGGCGACTAGGACAATGATGCAGGCGTCGACGAGGGTCCTGAACTCGGCGCCCGCGGCCGATGTCAGGCCGCGCGGCGTGTCGGGGTTGCGCCTGATGGCCGGGCGCAGCACGACCAGGTAGAAGATGCTGCCTCCGACCCACGCCGCCGCCGACAAGACGTGAAGCCACCGCACAGCCAACAGGAAGATATCGAGCGCGTCCATCGTGGAGGATTATAGCCGTCAGCGTCCAAGGCCCGTCCCGGGCGCTACTTCAATAGCGGCGCGACTATCTCGTCCAGCTTCTCCTCGGTCAGGACGCCAGCCCATTTGCGGACGACCTCATGGTTCTTGTTCAGGAACAAGGTAGTGGGCCATTGGACAGCGTTGTAGTCGATGAGTATCTTGCCCTCGGTATCGGGCCCGATAGGGTAGGTTATGCCGAATTCGTCCACGAACTCCTGGCCCTCATCTACGGTGTCGAGGGACAAGGACTGTATGCCGATGAACTGCAGGCCGGCGTCACGATGCTTCTGCCAGGTGGCCTCGAGGTGAGGCATCTCGAGGCGGCAGGGCGGGCAGGACGGGTACCAGAAGTTTATGACTACGGGCTGGCCTTCGTACTGAGAGAGCCGCACCACCTCGCCCTTTTCGTAGTTCTCATTGCCGAACACCTCCAGCTCGAAGTCCGGCGCGGCCTCCTCCCCACGGCCCTCCGGAACACCCGAGGTCGAGCACCCCAACAGAACGAGTGCCACCGAGGCCGCCAGTGCGGAAACAGCCCAGCGCTTGCCCAGTCTCAGCTTCAAGTTACGGTCCTCCACTCCAGGCAGGGCTGCTCGAGTGAGCCCCTTGTATATTCGATGAACGAGCGCGGGTGTGCGATGCAGCCCCGGACACGATTATTCTTCCGGCTCGCTCATCAGGGCTTTGGCGTGGCTGATTAGAGTCTTGGCACGGTCCTCGGGCGTCTTGCGACTCTCCAGGTAGAGGCGCAGGGCCTCCCTGGGCTCGAGAGTCTGTGTGCGGCCCGGGCCAAGCCGCGTCCGGGTCTGGTCTGCTATCTCTCGCGATATCGCAGCGACGTGGTGCGCCCCTTCGAGCGCACTGCGAATCTCGCCGTCGCGGAGGTGGCCTGCCAGATCCGCGGGCACCCTGATCTTGACCTGCACGACGGCTCCCTCGTAGTGGCGGCTCTGGATTGCCCTGATCACGGTTGCGGTTGGGTCCAGGTCGTCGCGGGGGATGTCCACCGATACGGTGAGGAAGCGACGGGCGTTCACGGGCACGAACTCGAACCCCGTTTCGCGCTTACCCTGGGGCAGGGAGGGATCAAGCTCGACTACGCAGAAGCCCTTGTCGTCCTTCTCCTCGCCGAAGTCGACGCGCTCGAGGCTGCCGGAATAGACGACGCGCGGCTCCCGGCCCCACTCCTGGTGATTGTGAATGTGTCCCAGAGCCACGTAGTCGAGCTGGGGCATGGCGATGTTGCTCCGCAGGAGCACGTGGTCGCGGCCCAGCATCATCGACTGCTCCGAGCTAGTAACCGCCTCGCTGACCGAGACGTGGCCGCTCAGAACGGCGGGTATGGCGGGATCGAGTGACTCGACGCGGAGGCGGACGGCGTCGGTCAGCCGGGCCTGTATAGCCTCGTTTATCTGTTCCGGCGTCATCCCGCGGGTCTCTTCGTTTGCCAGGTACGCGCTGCGCCTGATCCACGGCAGGGCAATCACCTGTAGGGGCCCGGCCCTGGTTGGGATGACGTGTGTCTTCAGTGTGTCGCCAATGTAGACGTTGCCGACGTCCAGCGTGGGGAATATCTCCAAGGCACTCGCGCGGCTCGCGGTGAAGGGCATGTCGTGGTTGCCCACCAGAAGGAATACAGGTACCCCCGCCGAAGCGAGGCGGGCGACGCGCTTTGCGAACTCGCGCTGGTGCGTCTGCGTCGGGTCGCGGCTCTTGTAGGCGTCCCCGCAGAACAGGGCCAGGTCGGCGCCGGTGTCGATCGTGTAGTCGACGACCTCGTCGAAGGTTGACAGGAAGTCGACCAGGCGGCTCGACAGCCCAGTCTCGGGATCGGGCCTACCGTGGTTCTCGACGCCGATATGCACGTCTGCAAAGTGGACTATGCGCATGCAGTCCCGCTAGGGCGGTTCCTCTCTACCTCATAAGCACCATGCAGTCCCATCTCAGGCTCTTCCATCGCTCTGTACAACTCGTCGCGATTGGAGACGTCGACTATCATCCCGCCTCCGTTCCGAGTTGGGAGAGGTGGCAGTTCGCCTGGAGTAGATTCCGCCGAAGGGACATCGTCCAGGGTTTTCCGTATTCCTGCTTCTGCTAGGGCGGACATGGTAGTCCCTCGACTAATGGCTTCCTCGCGGAGCCTCTGCACAATCGCGTCGTCAAGACGGAACGTCGCCTTCATGAGTCAAACTCCAAGGTCACACCAGACGGGTGCGGAGGTCGTCGACCAGTCCGTCTATGGGCACGCGGTCCTGTTCCATGGTGTCGCGGTCGCGGATGGTGACGGCGCGGTCGTCGAGGGTGTCGAAGTCGACGGTGACGCACAGGGGCGTGCCGACCTCGTCCTGCCGCCGGTAGCGTCGGCCGATGCTCTGGGCGTCGTCGTACTGTACGAACCCGTCGATAGCGCCTGATCGCCTGATGATGTCGTGGACCTCGTGGGCCGTGGGCGTGAGCCTCTCGTTTCGACTGAGGGGCAGCACGGCGACCTTGACGGGCGCGAGGGCAGGGTGGAGCTTCAGGACGACGCGGGTCTCCGGCTTGCCCTTCGCGCCGACCGTCTGCTCCTCTGTGTACGCATCTACCAGGAATGCCATTACCGCGCGGTCGACGCCCGCGGACGGCTCGATGACGTATGGCACGACGTGTTCGCGGGCCTCGTCGTCGAAGTATGCGAGGCGCTCTCCCGAGGCCTCGGCGTGGGCGCGCAGGTCGAAGTCGGTGCGGTTGGCGATGCCCTGTATCTCGCCCCAACCCCAGGGAAATCGATATTCGATATCCGTCGTCGCTTTCGAGTAGTGGGACAGCTCGTCGGGGTCGTGAGGGCGGAGCCTCAGCCGTTCCTCCCCAAGGCCGAGCGAGGTGTACCAACCCACGCAGTCGGCGATCCAACGCTCGTGCCAGCCTTCATCCTCACCCGGCTCGACGAAGAACTCGATCTCCATCATCTCGAACTCGCGGGTGCGGAAAATGAAGTTGCCGGTCGTGATCTCGTTGCGGAAGGCCTTGCCGACCTGGGCGATGCCGAAGGGCGGCTTGCGCCGGGAGGCCGTGGCCGCGGTGTTGAAGTTCACGAAGATGCCCTGGGCGGTCTCGGGCCTCAGGAAGGTGAGGCTCGAGTCGTCCTGCACGGGGCCGAGGTTTGTCGTCAGCATCTGGTTGAACTGGCGGGGCTCCGTCAGCTCGCCGTCGCAGTCCGGCTCCGGGCAGGAGAACTCCTCCAGCAGGTCCGCACGAAAGCGCAGGTGGCACTCCCTGCAGTCTACGAGCGGGTCGGAGAAGTGGTCGGCGTGGCCGCTGGCCCGCCAAACGTCCGGGTGCATGAGGATCGAGGCGTCGAGGCCGATCATGTCGTTGCGGCCCCAGACGAAGTACTTCCACCAAGCCCGCTTCACATTGTTCTTGAGCTCGACGCCGAGGGGCCCGTAGTCCCAAGTGCTGGCCAGGCCGCCGTATATCTCGCTGCTCTGGAACAGGAAGCCCCTGCGCTTGCAGAGGGATGTCAAGGTCGTCAGATCGAGGTCGGTCTGTTCGTCGGTCAATTCACACTCGCAGTCGCAGAAGGGGATAGCGCGGCGTGCGCGACTACGATTATACAGGCAAGGAGACGAGCGGTATGCGTCTCAGTAGCCCTAGCCGCCCTTTGCGCCAGCGATGTCCCTGCGCTGGAAGACTACGAAGGCGGCGGCAGCAAGGGCTACGGTGTACGCCAGGATTGTGAGGAACGCCTGGAGGGTGTCGGATGTCATTTGCTCGGACGGGACACCGCCGCTGGAAATCTCGACTTCGACCAGGGACACCTGCATCCACTTGTCCACGTTGGTTCCCAGGAGCGCCTCCGAGATGCCCTCGAACCACTCGAAGTTCCTGAGCAGGGGAACGAAGATCAGCTCGACGACAAAATACCCCATGGCTATGGACATGCCCGCGGCCGATGACTGGGTAACCACAGTCAGGAGTGCTGCGAGGGCGATGTACGGCGCGAGGCCGTAGACTGCCTTGCCGAACGTCACGGCGGCGTCTCCCCAGCTGCCGGAGTCGAACAGGCCGCCAGCTTCGGTCGGGGGTATGACCGCGGCGAGGATACTGGAAAGGACCACAGTCGCGCCCAACACAAGGAAACCTGCGGCACCGAGGAGTACGAGCAATACGAGCTTGGACGAGAGCAGCTGCCAGCGCCCCGTGCCTCTGGTCAGCGCAGTCCTGAGCGTCCCCCAGCCGTACTCTGTTCCCAGCGCGGATGCAGTCAGGATCAGTACCAGGAAGGCGGCTATGTCGAAGATGCCGCTGATGGAGTTGGGAATCGCGCTTGGCAAGGCGAATCCTTCGCGTATCGTTTCTCGCGCCTCCACATTCCCGCAGCTCTCCTCGCGGAACCGCTCTATGTCCGCCAGGAACTCCCTGCGCTGGTCCTCAGGGAGCTTGTCGATGCCCTCAGGGGTCTGGCCGTTGACGATCTCCGCGCAAGTAATCGAAACGGATATGGTCTCGCCGTCCTGTTCGTAGCTGGTGCCCATCGAGCCGCTGCCGCCGGACATTAGCTCCTGCAGCATGTCGTTGTGATAGGCGGCGTAGCTCACCCATATGCCGATCTGCCCGAGGAGGATGGCGACGGCCAGCAGTATCCATGGCTGCCAGCGGCGCCGCAGCTTGAACCACTCCCATACCGTGAGGCGCAGGACCTGGACGATCATTCGGCCTCTGCCTCCTCACTGTCATCATCGCCCGTTACCTCGAGGAAGTACTCCTCCAGGGAGGTCTGCATGGGCGTGAGCTCCGAGACATAGATGTCGGCGTTGCTCAAGGCAGCCGTGAGCTCCCACGAGCGCTCATGTGGAGCAGCCACCAGCAGGGAGTCATCCCTGGGCGTCACGTCATCCACCCAGTCGAGGGCGCCGAGGACTTCGGCCGCCCTGGCGTCGTCGGTGGTGCTGGTGCGGATCTGCTCCCGGCCTCGGGACCGGATGAGCTCGGCCACCTCGCCCTGCGCGATCAGCCTGCCCCTGGACAGGATGGTCACGCTGTCGCAGACCTGCTCTACCTCGTTGAGAAGGTGGCTCGACAGGAGCACCGTCCTGTCGCCCGTGCCCAGGCTGCGTATCAGCTCCCGTATCTCGATCATTCCCTCGGGGTCCATGCCGTTGGTCGGCTCGTCGAGGAAGAGGAGTTCCGGGTCGCCGAGCAGGGCGTAGGCGATACCCAGTCGCTGCTTCATGCCGAGCGAGTACGTCTGGAACCGGCTGTCGGCGCGGGACAGCAGACCGACCCTGTCGAGAAGGGCGTCGATCTCAGAGGGTGAGCCACGGCCCGAGATGCCCTGGAAGTAGGCCAGGTTCTTCCGGCCCGACAGATAGGGGTAGAAGGACGGTGTCTCGACGATTGCGCCGACCCGGCGCAGCGCGTCCTCGTGCCGGCCCGTCGAACCGAAGAGGCTGAATGCTCCCGAAGTAGGCCTCACGAGGCCTAGGAGCATGCCCATGGTGGTCGTCTTGCCCGACCCGTTGGGGCCGAGGAGGCCATAGACATGGCCCCTGAGCACCTCCATCGACAGGCCGTCGACAGCCACGATCTTGCCGTAGCGCTTAGTCAGGCCCTCGGTTCGGATTACGAAGTCGTTCACCCGCCACCGCTCCTATTGCCGCAAGTAGATTACTACACATGACACTACTTTGCAAGTGAATTACGTCAGGACGCGGAAGCTACTAGCCTCCAAGACACAACCCCAGGGCTGCCCACGCTGCCGTAGGACTGCACCCCTCGCCAAGCTCAGGGCGGGCTTCGCCTTCGCAGGACGCGACCAGAACTATGACGCCGACTTACAGGAAGAGCGGGGCGAAGACGAGCGCCACTATAGACATTAGCTTTATCAGGATGTTCAGGGCCGGGCCGGACGTGTCCTTGAACGGGTCGCCGACCGTGTCGCCCACTACCGCGGCCGAGTGCTGCTCAGAGCCCTTGCCGCCATGATGACCGGCCTCGACGTACTTCTTGGCATTGTCCCATGCGCCGCCCGCGTTGGCCATCATGATGGCCAGGAGGAATCCGGTGGCGATGGCGCCTATGAGCAGGCCGGCCAGGGCCTCGGGCCCGAGAATCGCGCCGACGGCTATGGGGGCTATGACTGCGAGGACGCCCGGCAGGACCATCTCGCGCATTGCGCCCTGGGTGCTGATGTCCACAGCCCTTGCGTAGTCGGCCGGGGCGGTGCCCTCCAGCAGGCCCTCGATCTCTCGGAACTGGCGGCGCACCTCGCTGATCATGGCGTTGGCGGCCCGGCCAACGGCCTGCATCGTGAGGGCCGCGAACAGGAACGGCATGATGCTGCCGACGAGCAGCCCCATGAGGACGTTTACGTCCTTCAGGTCAAAGACGTCCACGCCGGTCACCTGTGAGTAGGCGGCCATGAGCGCGAGGGCTGTCAGTACGGCCGAGCCTATGGCGAAGCCCTTGCCCGTCGCAGCGGTCGTGTTGCCCAGCGAGTCGAGAGCGTCCGTCCTCTCGCGCACCTCGGGGTCAAGGTGCGCCTGCTCGGCGATGCCGCCCGCGTTGTCGGCTACCGGTCCGTAGGCGTCGGTCGCCAGGGTTATGCCTAGGGTCGAGAGCATGCCGACGGCAGCCAAAGCTACGCCGTAGGTGCCGGCCAGCTCGTTGGTGAGCCACATGGCGACGACGATGACGACGCCCGGTATCAAGGTGCTGACCATGCCGAGGCCGATGCCGGAGATGATGACGGTCGCCGGGCCGGTCTCGCTCTGCGCCGCGATGCCCTTCGTGAATCGGAATTCGTAGGACGTATACACCTCAGATGCGGTGCCGATGATCTGGCCCGCGACCAGGCCTGTGAGAATGACCCAGAACAGCTCGAAGGGCAGGCTCAACGCCTGGATCGCTACGCCCGAACCGATGAGTATCAGGACTCCTGCGCCAAATATGCCGGTGCGCAGCGTCCAGAGGAGGCGCCCCATGTCCGCGCCCTCCTTCGTCCTCACGAGGAAGGTGCCCAGTATAGAGGCGATGATTCCCATGGCGGCCACCAGGATGGGCAGGGTGAACATGGCCGCGTCGTAATTGGCCTTGAGGTCGCTGATGTCGTCCAGCTTAAGGAAGGCTGCACCGGTCGCTGCAAGGGCGACGGTTGCGATTATGGAGCCGACGTAGGACTCGAAGAGGTCCGCCCCCATGCCGGCGACGTCACCTACGTTGTCGCCCACGTTGTCGGCGACGGTTGCCGGGTTGCGGGGGTCGTCCTCGGGGATGCCGGCCTCGACCTTGCCCACGAGGTCCGCGCCCACGTCGGCGGCCTTGGTGTATATGCCTCCGCCGACCCTGGCGAAGAGGGCGATGGACGAGGCGCCGAAGCCGAATCCAGCGACTATGTTGACGTCCTTGAAGATAAGGTAGATGGCCGTCATGCCGATCAGGCCGATGCTCACGACCGAAACGCCCATTACCGCGCCGCTGTTGAAGGCAACTCTCAGCGCGGCGTTCAGGCCCTGCTGCGCCTTGACGACGGTGCGCGAGTTGGCCCGGATGGCGATGCTCATGCCGATGAAGCCGGCGAGGCCCGATCCGATTGCTCCCACCAGGTATGCTATAGCCGTGGCGGGTATGGTCCGACCGTCGTGGTCTTCTATCCGGCCCAGCAGGTCGTAGTCGATGAGGGCGGCGAGCACCACGAAGACGATGACCACGAAGACCGCGAGGAGCCGGTACTCCCGCGAGAGGAAGGCCATCGCGCCCTCCTGGATGGCGCGGCCTATGAACTGGACGGTCTCGTTGCCCTTGTCTTCCCTGAGAATGTTGAGGGCGAGCCAAAGGGCGAATACGAGCCCGATAGCTGCCGCCACGAAGGCCACGATGAAAATCTCCACTTCAGCTTCTCCATGAAAAGGCCTCCCCACGGCGGGAGGCCGTAATGTGCGGGAACCCCGCTTCCGACGGCGCAAATCGTATCACAGTCACTCATCATGGGCCAGTTTAGTGGGCGTTCCGGGTGCCTGCCCAGACTCGATGAAATAGGAAGCCCGTGCAAGTGCGTAGGCGTCACATGTACGTAGGGGCGACTCGCCGAGTCGCCCTTACACGTTGGGCCGCGAGAAATCAGAGCCGGGACATCCTTCTCATCAATACTGAACGAATACGCGCTACGCCGTGTACTTGATCCTGGGGTCTACGACGGCTAGGAGGATGTCGGATATCAGGGTGCCCGCAACTGTGAGTATGCCAAGGAGCAGAACGATGAAACCGGCGGTGTGGACGTCCTCGCCCTGGATGGCATAGAGGAAGACAGGGCCGAGGGTGGGCAGGCCCAGCACGACAGACACGATGACGCTGCCGCTGACCAGGGCAGGCAAGAGGTAGCCCACCGTGCTCACGAGAGGATTGATGGCCACCCGGACCGGGTACTTCATGATCAGGCGCCAGGACGTGAGCCCCTTCGCCCTTGCTGTCACGACGTAGGGCTTGGCCAGCTCGTCCAGCAGGTTGTTGCGCATGATGCGGATCAGGCCCGCCGTGCCGGCCGTGCCGAGCACGACGGCGGGAATCCACAGGTGGGCCAGGAGGTCGCGCAGCTTGGCGATGCTAATTGGGGCGTCCTGGTACTCGGGCGAGAACAGCCCGCCGACGCTCTGACCGAAGTAGGCGAGGGCGATGTACATCAGCACCAGCCCGAGGAGGAAGTCGGGGACGGCCAGCCCGGCAAATCCCACGAAGGTGAAGACGTAGTCACCAACGCTGTGCTGGCGGACCGCGGAATATATCCCGATGGGTATGGCGAAGGTCCAGGTCACCAGGACCGTGAAGCCGGTGAGCACTATGGTCGTCCATATCCGGTTGCTCACGAGGCTCTTCACGGTCACCGCCGCAAGGTACTGCTCGCCCGGCTCGGAGATGGCGAGGCCCATGTCGCCGCGCAGGAGTCTGCCAAGCCAGATGACGTACCTGACGTACTGGGGCTTGTCCAGGCCGAAGTGGCGCCGCACCTCGTCGGCGACCCTCAAGTCGACTGCGGTGCCCATCTGCATCTGCCTGTCCAGGAAGTGCTGGACGTTGTCGCCCGGCGGCAGCTCTATGACGAACCAGGCTAGTACCGATATGACCCATGCCGTGAACACGGCCAGGAGTATCCGCCGGAAGATGTATGCGGTCATGGCTCATGTCCTCCCTAAGGTCAGGACTCGGGGCCTATACGCTTTTCGAACTCGGCGAGCCTCGCCTCGAGGCGGTCCTGCCTGAGGGCAAGGGTCAGGTCGCCCCGGGTGCGCTCGAGTATGCCGCGGGCTGCGTCGGTGCTTCGCCTAAGTCCTCGCGTGACCGCGTCAGGGTAGTCGACGGCCACGAGCACAGTGTATATGTCGTCCATGATGCCAAGTAGCTCCTCGCAGCGGCTGAAGTCGCCGCGCCTGAGCCCGTCCAGAATCAGGCGGCGCAGCTCGCCCACCACCTCGGCGAGCCCGTTCAGGTAGGGCGCCGCGCCGACCCCGAGCTCGTCCGGGCCCTTGAATGGGGAGCCCTCGGCTATGGCTAGAACGGCGCTCGCCTCGGTTAGCTCCTTCAGGGCATCCTCGACATAGCCGCCGTAGTAGACGTTGGGATGGCTCTCACGGAACGGCCCCAGGCGCGCGGCCAGTTCGGCGGCCTCCCCGACGAGCCGGCGCGCCTCGTCCAGCTCGCCCCGGTGAGCAGCCCTGATCGAGTTGGCGGAACTGCGTACCACCCTGCGCGAGAGGGTGAGGGCTTGCTCCCGCGCCTCGTGGGTCTTGCGTAGCGCCACGTCCGCGGACTCGGCGATGGTCCGGAGGTGATTGCCAAAGTAGTCGCTCATTCGCCGGCATCCTTCACGACGGACTGCATCGCCATGACGTGCTCGGGCCCCGTCGCGCAGCACCCGCCTATGATCTGCGCGCCCATGTCCTTCCACTCGGCCGCGAGAGAGGCAAGTACCGTAGGCGGGTAGGCGGCTGTCTGCAGGATGTCCGGCCCGGCGCTGGGAAGCTGGTTGGTGAGCTGCGGTCGGTTCGCCAGCGGGCCGGTCGGGTTGTAGCCGATGTTGGGGTAGGCTCCCACGGGGCCGTCGAATGCGTCGGCCAGGATCGGCAGCCCGGCCGATGTCGCATCCGGGTTGCTGCACATGATCAGCACCGCGTCGACGGGGTGTCCCTCCAACGCCGCGGCGAGATCGCGGATGTCCTCGCCGAACTGCATCTTGCCGTCCTGGTGGAGATGCCTGATCCCGAGGAATACGGGTAGTTCCACCTCGGCACAGGCGTCGACCGCCGCCACGCAGTCAACGATGTACCCGACGTATTCGGCCAGGATCACGTCGGCGCCGGCATCGGCCAGGATCTGTGCGTGGGGCACGTACTCGTCGCGGAACCCCTCTGCGCCCAGGAGGTCGACGTCAGGCTCCTGCTGGCCGATGCGGAAGTATAGGGTAGGGGCCGCGATGCCTCCGGCCACGTAGGCTTCCGGATTGCCGGCGTCCCTCGCCATGACGGCGTTGTCTGCGGCGGCCCTGGCGTAGTCCTGCCACCGGTCGCGCATCCCGATTCGCTCCATGGCCGACGGCGTGGTCCAGAAGTTGTTGCTGATGATGATGTCCGCGCCGACGCGCAGGTAGTCCTGGTGGACCTGCTGCACGACGTCGGAGTTGTCGATGTTCGATGTTGCCGACCAAGCCTTGAGGATGTCGGTGGCGTCCTTCAGGACATCCACGCCCCTGCGCTGCAGCTCAGAGCCCGTGCCGCCGTCCATCAGCAGCATCTCGCCGGCCTTCAACCGCTCGACTATGTTCCGTTCAGGCATCTCTTCTTCTCTCCTTAGCCTAACGAGATTGCGCCCCTGGCATGCCAATACTACCGCTCGTGGCGACTAGGCTGCCTCGATGGCCTCGACCATCGCCTCTGTGGCGGCCTTAGGGTCGTCGGCTAGGGTAATGGCTCCTACGGCGCAGATGCAGTCCGCGCCAGCGCGCATGACCTCGGCCGCGTTGTGGCGGTTGATGCCGCCAATGGCCACGATGGGCTGGTCGGCGGCCTGTTTTGCCGTTGTGATTAGGTCTGTGCCTACTACGGGACGCTGCCCCTTGCCCATTGTAGACGTGGCGAATACCGCGCCCACGGCCAGGTAGTCCGCGCCAGCGTCCCGCGACGCCTCAACCTCCTGGATGGTGTTGTTGGAGCGGCCTATGATCGTGCCGGGACCCATGATGCGCCTGGCCTCGGCAACGGGCATATCGTCTTGGCCGACGTGGAGGCCGTGGGCGCCGCTTGCGGCAGCGAGGGCGGGGTCGTCGTTTACGATGAAGAGCGCATTGCGGGCCTCACAGAGGGCCCTGATGGCCCGGGCTGTGGGCAGCACAGTCTCCATATCCCCGGTCTTGTCTCGAAGCTGCACGAGGGACGCGCCGCCTTCCAGCACGGCCTCCGCCACCTCGAGGACGGGCCGGCCTCGAATCGCTTCGGGGTCGACTATTACGTAGAGCCCCCGGACGCGGGCGGCCGTCTCTGCGCGAGGCTGATTCATGGGCTGATTCTACCACCGGGGGTTGGCGGTAGTCTCACCTCCCTTGACTCGCTCTCGAGAGTAGTCGAGACCTACCCCGCCCCAGGTCCATCGTCGCGGACTCCTCAGGACGACAGTCCTCTCAAAGGCTGCCTAGAGCTCGATGGCGTTCTCGATGATCCTGACTTGGGGCGGACGGCCCCGGTTGAATTCGACTGCTACGAGGTCTATCCGCCATTGCCTGTCCTGCACCCCGTGCTCCTGCAGGTACTCCTGGGCGGCGGCGACGAGGTGGCCGCGCTTCGTGGGCGTGATGGACTCCTCGGGCAGGCCCATGTGCGGGCCGGAGCGGGCGCGCACTTCGACGAAGACGATCGCGCCGTCCCTTTCAGTCACGAGATCTATTTCGCCGGCCTTCGAGCGGTAGTTGGCGGCGATTATCGCGTAGCCGTTGGATTCGATATGAGCCCTGGCTAAGGCCTCGCCGCGACGGCCCAGGGCCTGCCGGACCCTGCTCACCGTTCATCCTCGATGAGGCGAGGCTGGATGAAGGGCGAGAAGGTCATACGGTGTATGGGGCAGGGGCCGAGCTCTTCGACGGCCCTGAGGTGGTCCGGCGTGGCGTAGCCCCTGTTCGTCGAGAACCCGTAGCCCGGATAAAGCTCGTCGGCTTCGTCCATCATGCGGTCTCGGGCCACCTTGGCGACGATTGAGGCTGCGGCAATCGAGAGGCAGTGGGCATCGCCCCTTACTATGGGCGTCTGAGGCAGCGGCACCGACGGCAGCGGGAAGGCGTCGAGCAGCAGGTGCTGCGGCTCCTGGTCCAGCGAGTCGAGTGCGCGCTCCATCGCCCTGTGGGTCGCCTTCACGATCCCCAGCCTGTCTATCTCTGCTGCCGTCGACAGTCCGACCCGCGCACCGAGGGCCTCCCTCTCTATCATGGGAGCGAGCTCTTCCCGCTGGGGCGCGGTGAGCTCCTTGCTGTCCCGTATGCCGCGCATCCAGGGACGGTGTGGGGGATGGGGCAGCACCACTGCGCCGGCGACAACGGGCCCGGCAATGGGGCCCCGGCCAACCTCGTCGAGCCCCGCAATGTAAGAGTGTCCCGCGGCAATCAGGGCTGTCTCTTCCTTGAAGTGGGGGACCGGGCCCGAGCGCTTCCTGCGGCGCTTCCGGCGAGATTTCACTGCAGGGGACGCGGAGAGCGCAGAGAAACCCCTTTGGGGGAAGCGGAGCGGATACTCAAGCCGTGACTCCGAGGGTCCCGGCGGCCGCTGGGGCGGGAGCGGCTGCCGGCGGGCTGGTCTCGATGTAGCCGCCGCCGATGACGCGGTCGCCGTCGTAGAAGACAACGGGCTGGCCCGGCGTGACCGCACGCTGCGGCTCGTCAAACTTCACCTCTGCCGAATCGCCGTTGGGCAGCAGTGTAGCGGCGGCGTCTGACGCCTTGTACCTGATCCTGGCGCTCACCTGTACGGGCTCCGATGGAGGCTCGCCGATCGTGTAGTTCAGGCGTGAGACCCAGAGGAGGTCACGGTAGAGCGCGTCCTCAGGGCCCACAGTGACACGGTTGGTGGTGGCGTCGATGTCCAGGACGTAACGTGGGGAGCCCGTGTTGCCTTCCAGGCCGATGCCGCGGCGCTGGCCTATGGTGAAGAACTGGACACCCGGATGCGTCCCGAGCACCGAGCCGTCCACGTCCACTATCTCGCCGGGCCTTCGCTCGGCCCTGTCGCCAACGAACTTGCGGTAGTCGCCATCGGGTATGAAGCAGATCTCCTGGCTGTCCGGCTTGTCAGCGACCGGCAAACCGGCATCGGAGGCGATCTGGCGGATCTCGCTCTTGGGGTATTCGCCGATGGGGAGCAGAAGCCGGCCCAGCTCTTCCTGGCTCAGGGTGAAGAGCACATACGACTGGTCCTTGCCTGGGTCGGCTCCCTTCAGCAGATCGTAGCCCCGTGGGCTATGCCTGATCCGGGCGTAGTGCCCTGTAGCTATGTGGTCCGCATCGAGGAACATTGCCCTGCGCAGGAAGAAGTCGAACTTGATCTTGTCGTTGCACGCGAGGCACGGATGGGGCGTGCGGCCCCGGTCGTATTCGCTGACGAAGTAGTCGACTACATGCTCGGTGAACTCGCGTTCGAAGTTCTGGACGTAGTGGGGCACGCCGATGGCCTGGCACACGCGCCTCGCGTCGTCGGTATCCTCGACCGAGCAGCAACGCTTGCTTGCGGCAGGTACATCGCCGCGCTCGACGGTCCACAGGCGCATGGTCACGCCCACGACATCGTAGCCCTGCCGCTTGAGCAGCAAAGCCGCGACGGAGGAGTCGACTCCCCCGCTCATGGCAACTATGACGCGTCCCTTCGACATGGATTCAGCGTACCATATGCGGTGGTATGCCGTATGGGCGGACGGCCCGTCTGGTGTAGAATTGGGGGGCGAGGCCTACAATTGACGCCCCTCGCGGCGTCAATTGAACATGATCGGAGGGTGTGCATTGAGTTACGCCGAGATGGAAGAGGTCGAAGCCGGGCTGAAGTTCAAGTCGACCAGCGGACTGCTCGTCGAGACGACGGGCACGTCGTTGAACATCGATTCCCACGACATCAACGTTCACGAGGTGGTGATCCTCGAGGGTGTGGGTGAGGGAAACACCTACTTCTACAACCTCGATTCCGCCGAGCCGCTGGACGAGTAGAAGCCCCGGCAGTCCTGGGAGGTCCGCTGTTGCTCGGGTCCTTATTCGGACGCAAGAAGAAAAAGCCGCCGGTTGACGCATCTGCGAGCGAAAATATCAGGGATGCGGAGAAGGGCGATGTGTTCACCGTGACCGGCCACGCGCTCGACTACGAAGATGCGTACTTCATCGTCGAGCAGGTCAACAGGTACAGCAGCGCCCCCGGCAGTTGGCGTGAAGTGCTTGGTTCCGACGGCGAGAACAGGGTCTGGGTTTCATGGTCGGAGGAGGGCAGTACCCAGTACGTGACGGTCTGCCCTGACGACAGGCCGGTGGGGCTGGAGGCCCTGGGGCTCTCCGAGGAGGACATGGTCCGCCTGGACGACGAGCAGTCCATCAGTAATTACGTCACCCTGGACGGCTCGGACTTCTACTACCGGTTCAGCGCCGAGACCACCCTCTACGAGGGCGGAGGGTCCGGGCAGTCCTTCTACATGTGGGATATGGTGTCGGAGGACGATACGCGAGTTCTGACGATCGACAAATGGGAGGGGCTTCCGTTCAGAGCCCGGTTCAGCGACGTGGTCCCGCCCGAGAACGTTACCCTTTACAAGCAGCTAGGAGGGCCTGATGGTTGACGCGCTGGTTGACACTCTGGAGTTCTTTCCACGGGGGCTGGTATACGTTGGCCTGGGGGTCGTCGTCCTGGTGCTGGCAAAGTTCGCCCAGGACTTCCTGACGCCATATCGAATCAACGAGCAGCTTAGCCGCAAGGACAACACTGCCCTGGGGCTGAGCATCACGGGATACTTCCTCGGCGTCATCATCGTCTTCGTGGGCGTGCTTTACCAGCCGCTCACGGTAATCCGTGACGACCAGTGGCAGCTCACCGGTGACTTCTGGTTTGACGTGCTGGAGGTCTTCCTGTACGCGGTGGCCGGCATACTCGTCCTGAATCTTGCAAGGATACTGGTAGACAAGCTGGTGCTCTACAAGTTCAAGACCGAAAAGGAGATCATCGAAGACCAGAACGCCGGGTCCGGCGCGGTCGAATTCGCCGTGTACATAGCCGTCGGCCTGGTGATCGCCGCTGCCACGGCGGGGACTGGTGTGTCGGACGAGGCGACTATCGTCGAGAGCATCGTTCGCTCGGTGGTCTTCTTCGTGCTCGGCATGGCTGTACTGATAGCGTTCGCACTCTTCTACCAGCTGACGACTCAGTTCGACATCCATGAAGAGATCGAGAAGGACAACGCCGCAGTCGGAATCGCGATGGCGGGGAACCTCATTGCGATATCCCTCGTCATATTCAAGGCGGTCTTCGGAGAGTTCGTGGGCTGGACGGAGAGCCTGGTGGCCTTCGTCGTGTTCGCCGTGATCGGATTCGTGCTGCTCTACGTGGTGCGAATCATCGTGGACTTCGCGCTTCTGCCCGGCACGAAAGTGGCCGACGAGCTGGCGGTGGACCGCAACCACGGGGTAGCATTCATCCAGAGCGGCGTGGTGATCAGCGCGGCCCTGATCCTCTACTTCGCTATCTAGCCGGAGAGCCGTCGGGACCGGGGGTACTATTCGGGAGACGCAGCCTCGATCTCCGTATGGCGGTCCTGGCGCGGTCGGCGGCTTCCTCGGCCTCAGACAGCTCCTCCATATAGGCTAGTCCGGCCTCGATGACGTCATCGAGGGCAGAATCACTCGGAGGCTCGGTCTCCACCGTGTAGGCGAGCAGGGTGTCGAAGAACGCCGCCGGGTCTTCTGACCGCGCCCAGTCGTCGATCCACTCGTCGACGTGGTCAATGCCCACCACCTCGAAGGCAGTCGAGACCGGGTCGAGCCCCTCGGCCTCGTACACCTGCGGGCGCATGTCCTCGCCACGCCCGGATCCAACCTCTACGACACCGGCCTCCTCGTCGAGGAATATGTCGCCAAACACATCGTAGTCACGGCGCAGACCGCGCCGCCGCTCCTCCAGCATCTCCAGGACCGCAGCCCCATCCGAAGTCAGCTCGCAACTGTCGTCCAGCAGGCCGGACCCGCGCAGACTCTCGGCGAGTGTTCGGATACGATGCCCCTCACTCTCCGGGCGGCAAGCTTGCTCGCGGCCGTGACCCGAGGCGAGGAGCGCGGTCGTCTCGAAATGCTCGCGAAGCTCGTCCCGGCTGTCCCAGTGGCCCAGGCCAACCGAGTAGGCCAGGGGAGTGAAGCGCTGCTCGATCACCAGGTCAAGCAGCGGCGATTCAAGCCCCTCGTTCGGCGTTTGGCCATCACGGCACAACTCGCCGACCACATCTTCGGCCCGTGCCTCAGGGCCATGATTGATGAAGAACCCGACTTCGCTTCGACCGGCATCCGAGCTCCTGAAGATGGCCTCGAGCTCGTCGGCGAGGTCTGGCAGATCGGGGTTTCCTGCGAGTTCTTCGCCAGACGGCGACCAGTCTCCATCGCCACCAAAGAGACGTTCGACGAGATCGCCCAAGGTCCCCCCCATGTCCACGCCTGAGACACCGGCCTCGAAGGCCTCGTCGAGAGGCATGTCGCCGAGTGTGACCCTGAGCCGGATGCTCAGAATGCCGGTGAAGGCGCGGAGGGTGGACGGCCTTTCGCTCTCAGCGAGCTTCTGGTACTTCGGAGACACAGGAAACCGCAGTCTAAGGGCTCCCAGCCTTAGACGGGGACGCTAGTCCAAGCCCAGCAGCTTGATGGCGTTCAGGCCCAGCACCTTGCGCTTGGCCTCGGTGCTGATGTCGGCGTTGACTACGCGGCCCACCTGGTTGCGAGCATCCATAAGCGGCATATCGGAGCCGAAGAGCACGCGGTCCTCCCCCGCGGCGTTGACGAGGTCGGTGATGGTCGTGTGGTCCCCGAAGGAGGTGCAGGTCTCGAGGTAGATGTTTGGGAAGGCCCGAGCGGCCTCGACCGCCTGCGCCTGACCGACACGAGAGTTGCCGGAGTGGGCGAGGACCCAGTTGATGTTGGGATAACGCTCGGCCAGCGGTACAAACCTCCTGGGCTCCGTGAGGTCATCGTCGCCAGCGCCCGCTGACGAGTGGCTCATGATGGTGACACCCCTGTCGTTGCACCATTCGAACGCGGGGAAGTAGCCGGGGTCGTCGATGGGTTTCTGGTAGTAGTTGGGGTAGACCTTCAGGGACTTCAGGCCGAGCTCGCCGAAGCCACGCTCCAGCTGCGGGACGACCTCCTCCGGGTACAGGGGCGAAATGACCGCGACGCCCACGAAGCGGTCCGGACGGCGCTCCGCGAAGCTGGCCGCCACCTCGTTGCCGTGAGCCACGTCCGAGTGGAATATGCAGTTGATGTTGCACCTGTCGACACCCGCCGCGTCCATGATGCGGACGAAGGTGTCGATATCGTCGAAGACAGCGGTGTTGCCCCATCGTCCGGCGTGAGTGTGGAAGTCGAACACCGGCGTCTCCATCACTTCTCCAGCCCTAGCAGGCGGTCGAGGTTGCCGGCGCATACGGCAGCGAGGGTCGCGTCGTCCAGATCGTTGGTGTGCAGGTTGTAGATCTGGTGGCCCATCGACGAGTCGGGGAACCTGGACCCGAACAGGACGCGTTCACCACCGGCAGCATCCATCAGCCGCGCTACGCCGTCGGCTATCACGAAGCGCGACATCTCCAAATAGGTGTTGGGCACCGAGCGGAGCAGCGGCAGCGCCCAGGGAACGTGGCTGTAGTGGACCTCGGCGAGAATCACTGCCAGCTTGGGATGGGCCTTTGCGATGTCGTGCAGCTGCACGACATCCACGAATTCGACGGGGATGGAGAGCGGAATGCCCTCGGACTCCAGCCACTCCAGCCAGGGGCCGGCAACCCAGTCGGTGAAGGGATATGAATGGGCGATGGGTGCGATACGTACCGACCGCACGCCCAGGCGGGACACTTCGGCGGAGAAGTCGGCCAGGTTCTCGGTCGCCGGGTTGGCGACGAACTGGGGCACGAGCCTGGGCTGACCCGCGATCATCTCCATCAGCAGCGCGTTGCCGTCGACCGTGTCGAAGTGCTCGGCAAACGGCGAGTAGACGAGGGCACGCTCGACGCCGCTCTTGTCCATGGCATCGAGGAGCCCTTCAGTGGTGTCCGAAACGACGCGCCGGTTGTGCCGCCGGCCAAGGGCCACGTTGGCGTCGAATACAGGCACGCGTGGCCGGAAGTCTAGGTCTACATTACCCATGCGTTGAGTGTATCAGCAGGGCAGGACCCCTACAAGAGCGGCCCAGTCCAGAGGCGCGTGGTATCATTCGCGAGAGACGACAGCTAGGAGGGTGCCATGAGCAGCAAGGACGTGGAGCTGATGGGTCACCTGATGCGGCGCGCCGGGTTCGGCGCGGGACTCGCGGAGCTGGAGGCGCGGGCGGCCGCGGGCTACGACGCCACGGTGGACGAGCTGGTCGCGACCGACAGCCAGGACGGAATCGACGACGACCTGCTCTTCAGGTACCACCCGGACCAGCAGGGGGGACTGGGGCTTTCCGGCGCCGCCGCCTACTGGCTCTACCGGATGGTGAATACTAGAGGGGCGCTCCACGAAAAGATGACGCTCTTCTGGCACTCGGTGTTCGCAACCGGCTACCCGAAGGTCACCCAGGGCAAGATCATGATGAACCAGCTCGCGATGTTCAGGAAGCACGGGATGGCCAGCTTCCGCGACCTCCTGGTCAAGCTGTCGCGAGACCCGGCGATGATCATGTGGCTGGACAACGAGGACAATCACGCTGGCGCGATCAATGAGAACTACGGGCGCGAGCTCCTGGAGCTGTTCTCCATGGGAGTGGGCAACTACACCGAGGATGACGTCAAGGAAGCCGCGAGGGCGTTCACCGGCTGGACGGTCGCCAACACTGAGTACATGACGATGAGGGCCGAGCGTGACTCGCTGTGGCCCTACGGAAGACTGGCATACTGGTTCGAATACCGTCCTGACGACCACGACGACGGCGAGAAGGAGTTCCTGGGGCATCGTGGGCGGTTCGGGGGCGAGGACGTGGTCGACATCATCTGCCGGCAGCCGGCGACGGCCCGGTTCCTGGCCCGGCACCTGTACCACTTCTTCGTTGCGGACGAGCCCCCTGTGCCACAGTGGCCGTACGAGGCCCCGCGCGACCCCGCTGCCATCGAGCTGCTGACGGAGGCGTACTTCCGGCACGACTACAGCATCGCGGAGATGGTGCGGGCGCTGCTGAAGTCCGACTCCTTCAAGTCGGAGGAGTGCCGGTACAGGAAGGTCAAGGGGCCGGCCGAGCTCATCGCCGGAGTGCTGAGGCTAACCGGGGAGTGCGACGGGCCCGGCCTGGCTACCCAGGAGAATACGAACCCCATGTCGTTCATGGGGCAGACCTTGATCAACCCCCCCAGCGTTGAGGGTTGGCACCAGGGGACGGAGTGGATCGACACAGGGACTGCGGTCGAGCGGGTCAACTACGCGTCGGAGCGCCTGGGCAATGCCGCCGCCCCAGGAGTACAGGCGATGATGGGCCGCATAGCCGAATACGACGGCAGCCCCAAGGGACTGGTCCAGCGCTGCCTGGACGAGTTGGGCGCGATATCAGTGTCCGACGACACCCGCGCGGCCCTGGTCCAATACGCACACAGCGCGGACATCGACGCGCAGTCCGGCGAGGGCGTGGGCGAGCTGATGGAGATGGTCGCCGCCACGCCAGACTTCCAGCGGGAGTAGGACTACCGGCTTGTGCCAAGGTAGATTGGCTGGGATGGAGCATGTTCCAGTCAATATGAGCGGAGGTGATTATGACACAGACTAAAGTGCCTACAGGCGAGACGGTGTCCATCCCCATCATGGACAGCGTTATCCACAGCAAAGCAGACACTATGAGTGGCATGCCGGTCTTCAAGGGGACTCGCCTGCCGGTCAAGAACCTGTTCGACTACCTGGCACACGGGTACCCGCTGGATGTCTTCCTGGATCACTTCCCCTCTGCGAACCGCGACCAGGCGGTGAGGGCGCTGGAGATGGCAAAGGAGGCGCTGGAGAGCTACGCCTATGAGACTGCTGTTCGATGAGGGAACACCATGGCCGCTGCGGCACTATCTGCCTGGCCATGAAGTATGGACGACTCAATACAGAGGATGGGACGGCAAGAGCAACGGAGAGCTCCTGGAACTGGCAAGGGACGAGTTTGACGTGCTCATTACGGTTGATCAAAACATGCCATATCAACAGAACATCGGTGAGCAAGACATCGCAGTCGTAGTCCTTGCCGCAAAGACCAATGATGTCGGCGACTTGAGGCCGTTGGTTCCGGAACTACTGCACCAGATTGAGTTTCTGAAGCGTGGCGAGGTAGTACGAATTGAAGCCGACTAGCGCGGTGAGGCAGTCACCTCTGGAATACGCGTTCACGCTGGGTGTGGCGGCGATGGAGGGCCGGGGGTTCTACTATCCCGTCGACATCGGCCTGGGGGCGAACGGGCGGCTCTACGTGCTGGGCCGCTCCCACGAGGGCGATACCCGGGGCATCCAGGTCTGCATGCTGGACGCGGACAGCGAGTTCTACGGGACATTCGGCTCCGTGGGCCAGGCCGACGGGCAGTTCATCTGGACGACCGCCATCGTGATCGACTCCGACGGGCTCGCATACGTCAGCGACGAGCACCTGAACCGGATCAGCGTGTTCGACGGGGACGGGGTGTTCCTCCGCAAGTGGGGGACTCGCGGTTCCGGGCCCGGGGATCTGGATGGGCCGTCAGGGATGGCGCTGGACTCCGAGGAGCACGTCTGGATTGCAGATCACAGGAACCACCGAGTCCAGAAGTTTACCCGAGACGGTGACTTCCTGGCAGAGTTCGGCTCCCAGGGCAGCGGGGAGGGGCAGCTCGAACTGCCGTGGGGGATTGCCGTTGCGCCGAGCGGCGATGTGTACGTAGCCGACTGGGGCAACGACCGTATCCAGCGATTCACACCAGACGGCGAATTCGTGGCTGCCTACGGCGAGCGCGGGCAGGGTGAAGGGCAATTCCGCAGACCCTCAGGGGTGGCGGTGGACGAGGATGGATGCATCTATGTGGCTGACTGGGGCAACAGCCGGCTGCAGCTCCTGCACCCCGACGGCACTTTCGCGGCGTCGGCAAGGGGTGAGGCCACGCTGTCGCCATGGGCCCGTGACTTCCTGGAGTCGAACATCGAGGAAAGGGACGCGAGGGCCGTGTCGGACCTGGAACCGGACCTGGGGTTCCTGGGCGGCGACGTGAACGAGGAGTCGTACCACACCGAGAAGCTGTTCTGGGCGCCAGTGTCGGTCAGGCTGGACGGTGCGGGGAACGCCTATGTGGTCGACCGCAACAGGCACCGTATCCAGGTGTACCGGAGAGGGGCGGGGGAATCGAGCGCAAACGGAGGTGACGGGAAATGGTAGTGGCCGTGCATGGGAGCCTACAGGGCGGGCCGGTCGGCAAGGACAGCCTGTCGGGGCTGGCGAGCGAGACGGCGTTCTCCGCCGAGGAGTACCAGGGGAGAATCGACGGCGTCAGGCGGGCCATGAAGGAGGCCGACGTCGAGGTCCTGCTAGTCAGTCATCCCCCGAACGTCTACTACCTGAGCGGCTACCAGAGCTTCGCGATGTACAACGCGGAGACCGTGATTGTCCCGTTGGAGGGCGCGCCGACCCTGGTAGTGCACCCGCCGGAGCTCGGCACGGCCCTGCTCCACACTTGGCTGGACGAGGCTCACGGCTACCCAAAGGATAGCGGGCGCGAGGAGTATGTCGCGAAGCTGCTGGCCGCCCAGGGGCTGGCGGGGCTGCGCATAGGCGTCGAGAAGGGCCTGCCGGGCATGAGTGCGGACTCGCTGGAGCGGCTCGCGGGCGCGCTGCCCGACGCCGATCTGGTGGACGGCTCCGGCATCGTGTCAACCGTGAAGGCCGTAAAGTCGCCGCAGGAGATCGAGTACCTCCGCCAGGCCGCCCGCATCACGAGCGCCGGCATCACCGCGGCGATCGAGGCGGCGGGCGAAGGCGCGAGCGACAACGACGTGGCCGCAGCGGGCAACCGAGCGATGTTCGAGGCCGGCACGGAGTACATGTGCCTGTCGCCCATAGTAACGGGCGGGGGGCGCTCCGGAATCCTCCACTCGACGCACAAGCGCGCTGCCCTGGCCAGCGGAGACAACCTGTGCATGGAGTTCGGCGCCTGTGTCGAGAGATACACCGCCCCGATGATGCGTACGGTGTCCATCGGCGAGCCGTCACCCGGCGCAGCCGGCCTAATCGATGCCTGCCTGACGGCGCTCGACAACGTGCTATCCACACTGCGGCCGGGGATCACCGCGGACGAGGTGGCGCGGGCGGGCTGGGAAGGGATCGACAAGGCCGGGCCCGGGCTGGTCTTCCACGGCGTTTTCGCCTATGCCGTAGGGGCTGGATTCCCTCCGTCTTGGGCGGACGGCACGGCTGGCATATCGCTCGGCAACGACACAAAGCTGCGCCCGGGCATGGTCTTCCACCATCCCGTCGCGCTCAGGAGGCTGGGCGAGTACGGCGCCATGTTCAGCGAGACCACATTGATCACGGACGACGGTTGCGAGGTGCTGACGAGCGTAGAGCGCAGGCTCTTCGTCAAGTAGCCCGCTGTCGCAGGAGGGAGCTCATGGGCAATCCGACGTCGATAGGTATCGTGTGGCCGGGACCGGCCACTCCGGAGGACATCGCCGAAACGCGAAGGTTCATGCCGTCCGGCGTGGGACTCCACATGGTGGGGACGCGACCGCCCGCCGATGCCGACCTTTCGGTGGGCATCACGATCGAGCGGCTGCTCAGGATGCCGGGAGACTCGAACATCGAGGACGCCGCGGTGGAGCTCCTCCCTATGGGCCCGGCAGCCTTAGTCTACGGTTGCACTTCGGCCAGCTATATACGCGGCGTGGGCGGCGACACCGACATCGCCGACAGGATCAACGCCGTCACCGGCCTGCCGGCTACCACGACGTCGGGAGCGGCAGTGACGGCCCTGCGCCACCTGGGTGTCGGGCGCGTCTCAGTGCTTTCGCCGCACGTGGACGAGTTGAACGAGCGGCTCCACCGGTTCCTGACCGACAGCGGCTTCGAGGTCGTGCACCTGCGGGGCCTGAACAAGCTGAGCGGAATCGAGGACATACCGCAGGAAGACATCCGGCAGCTGGTGCTGCAGCTCGTCGACCGGCCCGACGCCGACGGCGTGTTCATAAGCTGCACCGGCATGCGGACATCGTCGATACTGGACTCGCTGGAGGACGACACCGGCAAGCCGGTCGTGTCGGCCATGCAGGCCAGCGTGTGGGAGGTCCTGCTGAAGGCAGGGCTCACGCCCGACGTGGCAGGCGTAGGGAGCCTCTTCCGCCAACCTGCGCTCCAACCCGCGTGAATGCATTGATTCCTGGCGACAGCGTGTGTAACATGCATACACACCGTGCTTTGGGAGAGGAGCGAAAGAGTGGCTAGGGTCCAGCTGGTTATTCCCGATCAGGACCGTGACAGGTTCGTCCGACAGGCCCGCAAAGAGGGTATGACCTTCAGCGCGTGGCTGAGGGCCGCCGCCCACGACAGACTGGAGGAGAGCCGGCGTTCCAACCGGTTCGCGTCGGCTGAAGACATGGAAGAGTTCTTCCGGATGTGCGACACGCTGGAAGATGGGCCTGACACAGAACCGGATTGGGAGGAGCACCTTCGCGTCATTAATGAGTCGCGCCTAAGTGGCTCGACCGGCACGTGATCTTCGTCGACACCAACGTCTTCATGTACGCAGTGGGAAGGCCTCATCCCCTACAAACTCCTGCTAGGCTATTCCTCTTAGAGTCCGAGAGGAACCGCACGCCTCTCTGTACCTCTGCAGAGGTACTGCAGGAGTTGGCACACACCTATCTACCGGTCAGGAGGCCCGAAGCACTGGACGCAGCTATGGCCCTAGTGAACAGGTCAGGCGTAGCAGTGTGGCCACTGGAGGAGGCGGACGTCATCCTGGCAAGGGAGCTCTACGAACTCCACCCTGGGCTGTCTGCGAGAGACCTCTGCCTCCTGGCGAGCTGCAGGCGGCGCGGCGTGACCGACATCATGACCTACGATCAAGCCCTCGCCGCCGCTGTGGGGCCCGCAAGGGAGCGGGGCTAGCTCAGAAACGAGCCCTTGGACAGGGAATACCGTTCGTCCTGAGCCTGTCGAAGAGCCTGCCCTGAGCCTTGCCGAAGGTACAGTGCTCGGCAACGCGCACAGTATTTGAGACAGTTACTCAGACCCAGGTGTCCCAGCGGTCGAAGTCGATGCCTGGGGCCTCGCTCTTCATTCCCACGGGCTTGTTGCCGCCGTGGAAGTCGCCCTTGTGGATGTTCTTGTCCCCGTAGAATCGCCTCAGGTCCTCGGGCAGCTTCGCCACCTCGTCCTCGGGCCACTGCTCGACGTCCTGGATAGGGCCGCCCCACGCGGGTCGGTAGGCTATCGCCAGCATCTCGCGGGCATACTCGCCGGTGTTGGGGAAGTTGCCGTGGAATACCCTGTGGTTGATCAGCACGGCTGAGCCTGCCTTGACGGGGACCATCACCTCGTCGGGGTGGCTCTCGTAGCGCAGGTAGGGGTTGCCGTCCGAGTGCATGCTCAGGTGCGAGCGGGGCACAACCCTGAAGGGCGACACCTCGAGCGTCAGGTCCTCCAGGTAGTTCAGCACGCGCACGAGCACAGGGACGCTGCCCTCGTAGCCGAATATCTGGGAGCCCCAGGGCTGACCGTCCGTGTGCAGGGAGATTCCTGGGTGACCTGGCTCCGAGCGGGCGTAGGCGTAGCTCATGGCGATGATGTCGTCGCCGAATAGCCGCTCGAGAAAGGCTATGGTCGGCGGATTTGCAACGAGCCTGGTTATGGCGCCGCCTATGAAGGCGATCCCACCGGCGGTGCGCTGCCGCTCCGAGTAGTCAGCGCCCTTGGTGTGGATCTCGGCCGCCTCCGCCCTCAGCACTTCTAGCTGCTCTTCCGTGAGGACGTTGGGGAGCACGAGGTATCCCTCGACCTCCAGCATCCTGACCTGCTCGCCGAAGGAGAGCTTCGTCCAGTCTCTGTCGTCCACTCGCGGCCTGTGAATCGCTGCAGTCGCCATGTGTCAACGCTCCTGTTGATGTGCGCCGCTAATGATACTACTTTCGGGCGTGAGGCGGGAAGGCTGGGTGGATTTCAAACCAGCCCCTATGGAGCCGGGCTAGTCGAGACTTTGAAGGGTCTCGAGGGCATTCCACACGTGGCTGCCCATGATTATCTCGTTGTGGAACGCGCCCCTGATTACACCCATGCGGTCGATGACATAGGTGACCCGGGACGTGCCAAGCCCAAACCTGCGCTCGACATCGTAGAGACGGCGGACCTCCTTCCCAGAGTCGCTCGCCAGTCCGAAGGGCGTATCCAGGGACTCGCCGAAGCGCCTCACCCTGTCCACACTGTCGGTGCTGATGCCAAGCACGACGGCATCGAGGTCGGTGAGGACGTCGTACGAGTCGCAGAATGTGCCGACCTCAACCGTGCACCCGTGGGTGAAGGCCCTCGGATAGAAGAAGAGGACGACGTTACTTCCCCGGTGCGCAGAGAGAGTGAACGGCTCGCCGGAGCCAAGGGTGACCGTGAAGTCGGGGGCTTGTGCGCCAACTTCGAGCATTTCAGAGCGATTATTGCACACAAGCGGCGCCCGTCACAGATACCCGAGCAGGGTTTCAGGGCGCTGACGGCATGGTGATATAGTGTGGCCCCGACAGACCGGCAGCGACACCGCGCCCAAGAGCGGCCGGAGGAGGCCCGGATGAAGCACTCGATCATCTTCAGGCGGGAAGGGGTGTACGGCGCTTTCCCGATCCTCGACCACCTGCCCGACGGCAGGCTGACCATTGGCTTCAGCCTCTCGGACTTCCACGACCACCACATACTGGGCAGATGGACCGTCCTGGTGTCGGATGACGAGGGGGAGAGCTGGGCCGAGACCGAAGACCCATCGATACCAGCCAGGTGGCCTGCGTCCAACCCCAGGGAGCAGAGCGACAGGTTCGCCGGCGTCATGACCGACGGCTCGTGGGTGTGCGCCGGAGTGATCGGGCACGAGGCCTGGCCCGCCTCACGCCGTGAGGAGGCGGAAGCCCTAGGCCTGGCGACCCGCGACCACGAGGGCATCGATGATGGGTTCGTCGTGACCCGGCCGACGATGTTCGTGCAACGCTCCACGAACGCGGGCAAGACCTGGGGCCGGGAAGAGTGGGACGTGCCCGGATTCAGCGGGACCGGCTTCTCCAGGCCCGCCGTCCTGGGAGACGGGACGGTGCTGGAGCCGGTGTACGGCAGGGGAGCGGACGGCGTTGCCAGGATGCTGGTCTGGCGAGGCTCCTGCCAGGGGCGGACCTGGCGGCTGCACGAGATCGGCGCGCCGGGAAACGAGGCCGCCTTCGTGGAGACGGAGCCGGGCGGGGTGCTGTGCCTGGCGCGGACGGAGGGGGACGAGTCGGGCGGGTACCTGGTGCAGTTTTGGTCCGACGACGGCGGGGTGACCTGGTCGCAGGCGCTCAACACGAATGTCTGGACTCCGGGCTCCCCGCCGGACCTGACCAGGCTCAGGGACGGGCGAGTCCTGCTGAGCCACGGCTACAGGCGCGACCCGATGGGCATCCGCGCGGTCCTCAGCGAGGACGGCGGGCGGACCTGGGACGTGGACAACACGGTAGTGCTGCGTGACGACGGGGGGTATGCGAGCGAGCTGCGGCCGGACGGGAGCGCCGGGTCCGACGTGGGCTATCCCCACTCGACCCAGCTGTCCGACGGCAGCGTGCTCACCGTCTACTACATCACCCCAGCCGACCGTGTGACCCACATCGCCTCCACGCGGTGGAATCCTTAGGAGCCATTCGATGACCCATATCGACGAGTTCCGAATAGAAAAACAAAGGGGAAAACACGTTCGCCCTGAGCTTGTCGAAGGGCAGTTCTCACCAGTGCAGGTAGTACTGATATAACCCCTTAGACCCTACGCACCACTGAGAACACAGAGGGCACGGAAATAGGAGAAACGCGATGACTGAGAAGCTGGCTATAGACGGCGGCGCGCCGGTTCGCACCAGGCCATTCGATCCGATGTGGGTGTTCGGAGAGGAGGAGCGGAAGCACCTGATGGACGTGATGGACCGCGCTCCCAATGAGTGGCGCAAGAGGTTCAAGGTCAACGAGTTCGCCAACGCCTTCGCCGAGCGCCACTCCATCGAATACGCCATCCCGACCGACTCGGGCAACGGAGCCGTGCACACGGCTGTGGCGGCGATCAACCCTAATCCGGGCGACGAGATCATCACTACGCCGGTCAGCGACGTGGGCACCGTGCTGGGCATCATCGCCCAGAACGCCATTCCGATATTCGCGGACATGGACCCCGACACCCTGAACATCTCGCCCGAGGACATCGAGCGCAGGATCACCGACCGGACTCGGGCAATCCTGATCGTCCACCTGTTCGGGAACCCGTGTGACATGGACGAGATCATGGACATTTCGCGCAGGCACGGCATCCCGGTCATCGAGGACGCGTCGCAGGCCCACCTGGCCGAGTACAAGGGTCAGCTCGTCGGCACCATCGGCGACATCGCGGCGTACTCGCTTGGCGGCAAGACGCTGACGACCGACCAGGGCGGTATGGTGATTACGAACGACCCTGAGCTTGCGCGCAGGTCGGTAGGATTCACCCGCAAGGGCAGCGAAATGGACGAGACGATGACCGAGATGCTCGGCCCGACGTCTTACCGCTGGGGCTCGGCCCGGGGCTACGCCTTCCTGGGCACGCACTCGCCCATGACCGACCTGGAGGCCGCGGTCGGCATGGCCCAGATAGGCAGGTGGGACGAGGCGACCGCGGCGCGCCGCCGGGCCGCGGAGATACTGGACGAGGCGCTGTACGAGCTGCCGGGCATCCACCCGCAGGTGATTCGCGAGGGCAACCGCTCGTCGTACTACGTGTACGGCTATCGAGTGGACGAGGACGAGGCGGGCGTGTCGACAGAGGAGTTCTCCAGGGCCGTGAAGGCCGAAGGCATCCCGGACTGCAACGGCGCCTACATACGGGGCATGCCGCTGTACAAGTATCCGCTGTTCGCCGAGGAGCTGACTTACGGCGACTCCCGGTACCCGTTCGTCGACGAGCACGGCGAACGAAGGGTGGACTACAACAGCCTGCACCTGCCGAACATCGAGCAGTACCTGCCAACCACCGGCACCGTGCTATTCCGCAACACGTACACTGAGGAGGACGCCAACGACATCGCAACCGCGATGCGAAAGGTGGCGCTCCACTACGCCGCAAAGAAGGGATAACTGACACTCCGTCGTTCCTGCGAAGGCAGGAACCCAGAGGGGCGGTGGGCCGGGCTCCCCTCGTCCGGCTTGGGAGCAGTTACTCGAAAGCATCGGCCCGTTCTCGGGCCGTGCACGGGTGGTCAGTAAACTGCCGGGCATTGAAGCTACGTTCGGCCCTGAGCCTACCTGCCCTGAGCTTGCCGAAGGGGCACTCTCAGCAGTGAGCACGGTCCTTGACTGAGGCCGTCGCGCCCATCTGGGCACGGCGGACCCGGTGGGCTCCTACGGCGAGCTTTACCGGCCGGTGACCTTGATCCGCGGGTCCACGATGACCAGCAGGATGTCGGAGAGCAGGGTGCCCACCACCGTGAGTATGCCGAGCATGAGGATGATGAACCCGGCGGTGTAGGTGTCCTCTGCCCGCACGGCCGTGAGCAGCACGGGGCCCAGCGTCGGGAGGCTGAGCACTACGGAGACGATCACACTGCCGCTTACGAGGGAGGGCAGCAGGTAGCCGATGGTGCTGACCAGGGGGTTGATGGCCACGCGGACCGGGTACTTGAGGATGACCTTCAGGGGTCTCAGCCCCTTTGCCTGCGCCGTCACCACGTAGGGCCTGCTCAGCTCGTCGAGCAGGTTGTTCCGCATGATGCGGATGAGGCTGGCGGTGCCCGATGTGCCCAGCACAATGGCGGGGATCCACAGGTGCTTGAGGAGGTCGTACGCCTTCGCAAGGCTCCAGGGCGCCTTTACGTAGTCGGACGAGAAGAGGCCGCCGACGCTCTGCCCGAAATAGGCGAACCCGACGTACATCAGGATCAGCCCCAGGAGGAAGTCGGGCACGGCCAGCCCGCTGAACCCAATGACGGTGAAGGTGTAGTCGGCCAGCGAGTGCTGGCGCACGGCGGAGTAGATGCCCACGGGTATGGCGAAGCTCCATGTGACCATGACGGTGAACCCCGTCAGCGCAACGGTGAGCGCAATGCGATCGCCCACCAGTTCCTTGACGGGGCGCTGGTTCGTTATCCTCGTTCCGATGGACCTTCCAAAATCGCCCTGGAGCAGCTTCCACACCCAGTTTGCGTAGCGCTCATACTGGGGGCGGTCGAGGGCCAGGTAGGCGCGGAGCTCGGCCTCCATGGCCAGGAGGTCTCCTTCGTCGACGTGCTGGGCCGAGTAGCCGCGGACGCGCTCGATCGCGTTGCCGGGGGGCAGCTCCAGGATGTAGAAGGAGAGCATGGAGATGACCCAGATGATGAAGAATGCCAGAAGCAAGCGGCGGGCAATGTACTCGAGCATGGCGGTTACCTGCCTGGACCTTCGTTTCGCCTCATATTAGCCGTTGAGGTGCCGGGATGCCAGCGCAGTGCGTTTTTCGTACTCAAAGCAGAGTCATGCGGTGATAATCGCCAAGCTATCCCACACCGTCTAGCGCGGCTCCGTAGGGGCGGGTTTGAAACCCGCCCTTCCCCGGTCACTGCCACGGACCAAGACGCAACGAGAGAACTCAGCACCCACTTTCACCCAGGAGGGTGGCCTACGGGAACTTCGAGAAGTCGTAGCCTTCCTTCACTATGCAGTCCAGGAGGGCAGGGCTGCCGGTCTTCGTAACCTCGATTGCCTCCTCGAGGCTGGGCACGAGGTCGGCGACTCTCTCGACGCGCTTGCTCCACGCCCCCAGGCCGTCCGCGACCTTGGCGTAGTCGCCGCCTTGGTCGAGGGCGTCGTACATCTCGGTCGCGTAGGGCATGTGGCTCCGCTCGATGGCCATGACGCCGTTGTTGAATACGATGGTCAGTGTGCCGATCTTGTGCCGGACAGCCGTCTCGATGTCCATGCCGACCATGCCAATGGCGGCGTCGCCCATCATGTTGACGCACAGCTTGTCGGGCTCGGCCAGCTTCGCGCCCATGACGAGTCCGAGGCCGTAACCGAGCTGGGTCGACTTGCCCCAGCCCATGTAGGTGCGGGGCGCGACGGACTCCCAGAAGGGCGCTATCTGGTCGCGCGGGCTGCCCGCGTCGTGCGTGACGATGGTGTTGGGCCTGTCGCAGTTCTGCATAAGGTCCCAGATGATGCGGTACTGGTTGATTGGCTCCTCGTCCGAGGTCAGCTGGGGCATCCACTCGTCGAGCCAGGCCTTCTTGACGGCCTGGACCTCAGCGCCGGTGTCCTTCGTCTTCCTGTAGCCGTCGCCGTTCGTCGCGTCGGAAATCTCGGCGATGAGGGACTGGAGAACTAGCTTCGCATCGCCGATCACCGAGTAGTCGGACTTGTAGTCCTTGTTCACGTCGGCCGGGTCGTTTGTGGAATGGATAATGACCTTGCCGGTGGGAATCTCCCTGCCGTAGTTGGTGCGGGTGAAGCTGGTGCCGATGCCGAATACCACGTCGGCCCTGCCGAGGAAGTGGTGGATCATGCCCGTGGTCGAGATGGCGGACGCGCCGAGGGCGAGTGGATGGTCCTCCGGGAACGCGCTCTTGCCCGGCAGGGTGGTCATCACCGGCGCCTGCAGGAGCTCGGCCAGCTCCTGGAGCTCGTCCCACGCCTCGGCGTACATGCACCCCTGTCCTGCGTGGACCACCGGGTCCTCCGCGGCCAGCAGCACCTTCGCGACGGCCGTGACGTCGTCTGGGTCGGGCCCGTAGCGGTTGCCGCGCACGGGCTCGTAGTCTATCTCGCTGTTGAACTCAGCCGGCCAGACGTCCTTGGGCACCTCGATGAGTACGGGGCCGCCCTTGCCGGTGCGCAGGTGGTAGAAGGCGCGGCGCATGAGCTCGGGGATGCGCTCGACATAGTTGGTCTGGGCGGCCCACTTGGTGACGTGGCGGTAGTTCTCCACCGCGCTGAAGTCGGGCGATATGTAGGCGCGGGTCGTGTCCGTGCCGCCCGGGATGAGCAGGATGGGCACGTTGTCGGAGAACGCCTGGGCAGCGCCCGGGAAGGCGTTCTCTGAGCCGGGCCCGCGCTGCATGGCGAAGACGCCGAGGCGCTTTCCGTTGGTGGTGCGGCTGAAGCCGTCGGCGATGGCCATGCCGACCCGCTCCTGCCTGCAGATTATGGGTCTTATGCCCGCCTTGGCCGCGGGGTCGATCAGGTCCTGGGCCGGGTATACCGCCAGGAACTCGGTGCCCTCGCGCTTCAGTATCTCTGCAATAACGTCTCCGCCATTCACTTTGGAAGTCCTCCATCAGGCAATAGGTATGCGGCGCCATAGCCGCACGGCGAGAGGATACCACCCGCAACCGAGCCATAGCAATTGTAGCCAGCCTCATCACGTCTAACGGGGGCCTGATTGATGGGCGTGCCGATACGGGTTATGGTAGCTTTGTTGTCAGGACGTCGCGCCACCGGGGGCGAGAGCGACTTGATCGTCGGGAACGATCTAGGCAGGGTGTACACAGGCACGGCGGACGTCGGTACCGAGGCAAGAGCAGATGGATAGAGAAGAGGTCCTCGATAGCCTGCGAACGCATCGGCATGTCCTTGCCGAGCGGTTCGGCGTGGCCGAACTCTTCCTGTTCGGCTCCTTCGCCCGGGATCAGGGCACCGAGGAGAGCGACGTGGATATCCTGGTCAAATTCGACACCCGGGCTACGTCGAGATCCTACTTCGGCGTGCAGTTCTACATCGAAGACCTGCTGGGCCGCAGGGTGGACCTGGTTACCGATAAGGCCCTGCGCTTGGAGTTACGACCCCGCGTTGAGCAAGAGGCCGTGGATGTGTGACCGCTTGGGTGAGGATCGAGACTGGCGTCTCTACGTCCTGGACATGATTGAGTTCGCAGAGAGGGTTCTTTCCTTCACGGAAGGACTGAACCGGGAGACCTTCACCGCCGACTATCGTACCTACGACGCAACTCTGCGCAACATCGAGCTGATCGGCGAAGCCGCGACACATATCCCCCATAGCATCAGGGATGCACATCCTGAGATCGAATGGCGGCGCATCATAGCAACACGGAACCGTCTGGCTCACGTCTACCTCGGCATCGACGACGACGTTGTCTGGGACATAGTACAGACCGACATTCCAGACCTGCTGCCAAAGCTATGCCGCCTATCAGGGTGACAGCAATGAAGAATCCACCCCATCCTGGACGGAGCATCAAAGAAAACTGCCTGGAGCCGCTTGGGCTCAGCGTAACCGGAGCAGCGCGGGTGTTGGGCGTATCTCGTCACACCCTGTCGCGAGTGGTAAACGGACATGCGGGCATCTCGCCTAAGATGGCCGTCCGCCTGGAGAAGGCCGGGTGGTCGAACGCGGAGTTCTGGCTGCGACGCCAGACGGCCTATGATCTGGCCCAGGCGCGCATAACGGAGGACCGGATAGAGGTTGGGCGGTTTCGGCAGCAGGCTACGGCGTAGTGGACTGGCGACAGAGTTTCTCTAATCTGCACGTTCGGGACCGGGCGAGAGCTGCCGCCCCTCCCCGGCCCCTCTGGGTGGGGGACGGTTCCTGGGGCAGGAATCCTGCCTTCGCGGGAACGACGAGCGGAGCCGCCCGGGGTGCACTGATCTAGTGGCGTCATGAGTCTTTCTGGGGCATTCTCGGAGCCGGCTGTTTCGATCAAGGCTCGGCAGTACGGGGACCTGTTCCGCCGCTACATCGTGCCCCAGATGCCGTCCGTGGTGACGCTGGGCGTCCTGCTGTTCGTTAGCCTGGGGATGCAGCTCGTCCTGCCGCTCATCGTCCGACACTTCATCGACGAGGCGCAGGTCGAGGCCCCATTGGGGACGCTCGCGACGTTGGCCGCAGCCTTCATCGCCATCGCCGTGCTCCAGCAGGTGGTGCAGGTATTCGCGACGTACTTCTCGGAGCGCGTCGGCTGGACTGCCACGAACAACATCCGGGAAGACCTGGCCGGGCACGCGCTGTCGCTGGACATGTCGTACCACAACGACAGGACGCCGGGCGAGATGATCGAGCGGGTGGACGGTGACCCGAACGAGCTGGGCAAGTTCTTCTCGCTGTTCATATTCGAGATGCTGGGGAGCGTGCTGCTGCTGGCCGGCATCCTGCTCCTTCTGCTGCGTGAGGACTGGCGCGCCGGGCTGGCGCTGACCGTGTTCGTCGTCGCGGGGATGGCGGTGCTGACGAGCATCCGCAACATCGCGGTGCCGTACTGGAAGGCGAACCGGGAGGCGAGCGCGGACACGTTCGGGTTCCTGGAGGAGCGGCTGGCAGGGACGGAGGACATCCGCTCGAACGACGCCAAGCCGTACGTGATGCTGCGGTTCCACGAGCTGATGCGGAGCTGGTACGGCAAGGCGCTCAAGGCCGGCCTGATGAGCAGCATCATGTTCAGCACGACGATGTTCATGTTCGGCGTGGGCAGCGCGATATCGCTCTCGCTGGGGGCGTACCTCTACTTCGGCGGCGCTATCAGCCTGGGGACGGTGTACCTGATCTTCCACTACACGCAGATGCTCGTGATGCCGATCAACCGGTTCACGCAGCAGCTCGACAGCTTCCAGCGGGCGAGCGCGGCCATCTCGCGCATCCTGGAGCTGAACGCGGTTCGGAAGACGGTCCTGGACCCGCCTGCGGAGGAGAGGATCGTGCTTTCTGCCGGCAACGGCCCCACCCCGTCATTCCGGCGGACGCCGGAATCCAGTTCCCAAGCACTGCCGGTGGAGTTCGATGGGGTGACGTTCGCGTACGGGGAGGAGCCCGTGCTGGAGGACGTGTCGCTGAGGCTTGAGCCGGGGCGGGTGCTCGGACTGCTGGGCCGGACGGGGAGCGGCAAGACGACGATGACGCGGCTGCTGTTCCGCCTGTACGACCCGACGGCCGGGGTCGTGCGGGTAGGGGACGAGGACATCCGGCGAATTCCGGTCGCGGAGCTGCGAAAGCATATCTCGATGGTGACTCAGGACGTGCGCCTGTTCCACGGGACGGTGCGGGACAACCTGACGTTCTTCGACGAAACGGTCCCGGACGAGCGGCTGATGGAGGTCATCGACGAGCTGCAGATGCGGCCGTGGCTCTCGTCCCTGCCCGACGGGCTGAACACGCGGCTGCTGTCGGACGGGGGCCTGTCGGCAGGGGAGGCGCAGTTGCTGGCGTTCGCGCGGGTGTTCCTGAAAGGGTCGGGGGTGCTGATCCTCGATGAGGCGTCGTCGCGGCTGGACCGGGGCACGGAGCAGATGATCGAGCGGGCGGTGGACCGGCTGGTGCAGGACCGAACGGTGATCGTCATCGCCCACCACCTGGCGACGGTGCGGCGGTGCGACGAGATCGTGATCATGGAGCACGGCCGCATAGTGGAGCAGGGGGAGCGGCTGGCGCTGGCGGTCGACGAGACGACGCGGTTCGCCAGGATGCTTGAGACTGGGCTGGAGGAGGCGCTGGCGTGAGCACGTGGCGGTCCCTCTGGCGCCTGGCCCGGTACCAGCCGCGCTTCTTCGCGATGCTGGCCACGAGGGTATTCAGCATCGCGCTGGTACCGCAGGGGATCGCGCTGACGACGCGGGCCGTCTTCGACAACATCACGAACGAGCAGGCGGCGACGGTGGGGTTCTGGAGCCTCGCGGCGCTACTGGTGGGATTCTCGGTCGGGCGGTCGCTGATAATCTTCTGGAATGTCGTGCTGAGCGTGCGGGTGGAGTTCACATTCGCGACGCTCCTGCGGAAGAACGTCTTCGACCACGTGCTCGACCAGCCGGGCAACCGGGCGCTGCCGGAGTCGACGGGCGAGGCGGTGACCCGGTTCCGCGAGGACGTGGAGTACGTCACCAAGTACATGCTGCGCTTCTCGTTCGCGCTGCCGCTGGTGGCGTTCGCGGCGGTGGCGCTGTACATCATGGTGCAGATCAGCCCGCTGATCACGTTCGCGGTGTTCCTGCCCCTGGCGCTGATCATGGTGACGGTGAGCGCGGCGACGCGGTGGCTGCGGCGCTTCCGCATCGACAACCGCGAGTCGACAGGCGACGTGACGAGCCTGCTGGGGGAGATGTTCGGGTCGGTGGAGGCGATCAAGGTTGCGAACGCGGAGAGCCGGATGCTGGGCGAGCTGAAGCGGCTCAACAGCCGGCGGAAGACGTACACGATCCGCGACACGCTGCTGACGCAGGCGCTGAACTCGGTGTTCCAGAACACGGTGACGCTGGGCACGGGGCTGATACTGCTGATCGCGGCGTCGGCGATGCGGAGCGGCTCGTTCACGATCGGCGACTTCGCCCTGTTCGTGAGCTACCTGTACACGGTGGGGTGGCTGAACACGGAGGTCGGCGGCGTGCTGGCGGAGTACCGGCAGACCGGCGTGTCGTTCGACCGGCTGCGGCGGCTGATGCAGGGGGCCGCGCCGGGCCACCTCGTGCGCCACCAGGAGGCGTACCTGGGGGGCGACCTGCCGGAGGTGCCGTACATGGCGAGGACGGAAGCGCACCGGCTGGACCTGGTGGAGGTAGACGGGCTGACGTATCGCTACGGCGGGGATGGGCGGGGGATCCATGACGTGGCGCTGCGGGTGCCGCGGGGGTCGTTCACGGTGGTGACGGGCAGGGTGGGCTCGGGCAAGACGACGCTGCTGCGGGTGCTGCTAGGGCTTCTGCCGAGGGACTCGGGCGAGGTGCGGTGGAACGGAGAGCGTGTGGAGGACCTGGCGGCGTTCTTCGTGCCGCCGCGGTCGGCGTATACGTCGCAGGTGCCGCGCCTGTTCAGCGAGCCGCTGCGGGACAACATCCTGATGGGCATGCCCGAGGGCAGGACGGACCTGGACGGCGCGGTCCGCGCGGCGGTGCTGGAGGGGGACATCGAGGAGCTTGGGGACGGGCTCGACACGGTGGTCGGCGCGCGGGGCGTGAAGCTGTCGGGCGGGCAGCTGCGGCGCTCCGCGGCGGCGCGTATGTTCGTCCGCGAGCCGGAGCTGCTGGTGTTCGACGACCTGTCGTCGGGGCTGGACGTGGACACGGAGCGGGAGCTGTGGGGGCGCCTGTTCTCGCGTACCGACGCGACGGCGCTCGTGGTATCCCACCGCCGAGCCGCCCTGCGCCGCGCCGACCACATCGTCGTCATGAAGGACGGACGCGTGGACGCCGAGGGCACCCTCGACGAGCTGCTGCAGGGCTCACCGGAGATGCGCCGCCTCTGGGCCGGGGATGTTGGGGAGGGGAATGGTCACCGCTGAGGGCGCTGAGAGCGCAGAGGGTAGGAGACGGGGAGAGGTGCAGTACGCTCGCCCTGAGCCTGTCGAAGGGCAGTGCTAAGCCACACCCTCTCTTCCAAGCCACATCGACGCCTCCTGCAATCGTCACATGGAGGCCCATGATACACTTGCCGCCGCTTAGCTGACCCAAGTATGGGCAGGGGAGGTATGAGCGCCGCCGAAGCTGAAAGCACGACGGGCGAAGAGCGTGCCCGGCGAAGGGCCGTTCATGGCTGGTGCATGTACGACTGGGCGAACTCGGCGTTCGCCACCAGCATCGGCACGGCCATCCTGCCGGTCTACTTCGTGGTGCTGTTCAAGGACGCGTTCGGGCAGTCGACCACGCTCCTGGGGTTCACGTTCACCGGCAGCTCGATGTGGAGCCTGGGAGTCGCCGTTTCTACGGCCATCGTAGCCTTGAGCAGCCCTATCCTGGGCATGATCGCCGATCGGTCGCAGATCAAGCGGACGATGCTGCAGATATACACGACCGGCGGGGCGATCTTCACGGTTCTGGGCTTCTTCAGCGCCTACTCGGGCGAGCCGTGGCTCTTCGTCCTCATCTGCTACGCCATCGCGAATATCGGATTCGCGGGCGGCATCGTCTTCTACAACTCGCTCCTGCCGCACATCGGCGAGCCGGGGGACCTGGACAGGATCAGCAGCCGGGGGTACGCGTACGGGTACGTGGGCGGAGGGCTGCTGCTGGCGATTCACCTCGCGGCGATACTGGCGTTCTCGGACACCGACCACGTCGACCTGGTCACGAGGCTGGCTGTGGCGTCGGTGGGGTTGTGGTGGCTCGGCTGGGCGCAGTGGACGTTCAGAACGGTGCCGGAGCCGCGAGTCGCGAAGCCGGTGGACCGCCTCGACCCGATGACGGCGGCGTCCGTGGCCTTCTCACAGGTGCGCCAGACGCTCAGGGAGCTGAGGCGGTTCCGGATGCTGGGGCTCTACCTCACGGCGTACCTGCTCTTCAACGACGGCATCCAGACCGTGCTGACCATCGCTGGGGCGTTCGGGCCGGACACGCTGGGCATCTCGCTGGTGTCGAACATGGGAACGGTGCTGATCGTGCAGTTCGTCGCGGCGGGCGGCGCGGTGATGTTTGGCAGGGCGGCGGGCGCTCTCGGGACGAAGGCGGCGCTGACTATCGCCCTGGCGGGCTGGTGCTTCGTAATCGCGATAGCGGTGGGGTTCGCGCCGCTTGTGCCGGAGGCGCACGACGACTTCGACTACCAGCTCGAGCACACTGGCGCCGGGGAGTACGAGATCGTCGCCGCGCCGGACCTTTCGGACGAGGGGGATGACAGCGCGTGGGCCAATGTCTACGACCACATCCTCGCAGAGGAGTCACTGTCCCGGTCGCAGGTGCTGTCGCTGGTGGAGGCGGTGCGGTCGTCGGACCTGTCGCGCTTCGGCATATCGGTGCAGGGCGGTGAGCTCGACGGCACGACGGGCATCGGCCAAAGTCACCCGGCGCTACTGATCGACGACAGCCCGCTGGGGTTCTGGCCGCGCGCGCTGCGGGACCGCGTATGGAAGCCGCTGGGCATCCCCGTCGACACCCAGTGGCTGATGATGGGCGTGCTGGTGGGCCTCGTGCTGGGCGGCAGCCAGGCCCTGGCGAGGAGCCTGTTCGCGTTCATGACGCCGGAGAGCCGGAGCGCCGAGTTCTTCGGCTTCTTCGGGTTCGTGGGCCGCGCGTCCGCAGTCTTCGGCCCCACCCTCTACCTCCTGGTAACAGGCATCTACGACACCCGCGCAGCGATCCTCGCCATACTAGTCATCATCGCGGTCGGCTCAGTGCTACTGCAGCGGGTGGACACGGAGGAGGGCAGGGCGGTAGCGACGGAGGAGGACCGCCTAGCGTTCGAGGGCTAGGCGCGGGACGCCTGATCTATCTCGTCTGCAGGCGCGTGTCCCACCATCCCACGCCCGGGACAGGCGCACATGCACCAGCATCAGGGGAGTGAGCCATCGGCCAGTCAGTTCAATGTTTCGCATCCTTGCTGAGATCTCTTCGAAGCTCCTCCGCCTCGTGGAGCCTCTCGCCTGCCGTATCGCACTCCTTGGCGGCATTGGCATGATCACCATGATCATACTTATCTTTGAACAGTACAACATGGGTGCTGGTGTATTCCAGGTTCCCGTAAGGCGCGATGTGTTCCACCATTAGTCCTCTGAGCGCGAACTCATTTACCGTCTGCTCCAGCCCCGAGTGGCTAGTATGCATGACCTTCACGCGTACCGCGCCGTCATCATGCTTGAATACGGCGATGCACTCCAGACCGCTGGTAACCAGTTGTCGAACATACCAGCCGTTCTTGTGCAGGTGCTCAAGTTCCTCGTCCAGCGAGGTATCCATTTCCTTGTCCCAGGATCCGACACTCTTGACCGTCATGACCTTGCACAGCTCGGCCTGTTCCAGGCGTTTCTGCGCGTTGGACAGGTCCAGGGCGGCCTGCTCCACTTTCTGCTGGGCCTCTTGCAAGGCTTCCTGTCGGGCCTTCTGCAAGGCTTCTTTCATCTGTTGGATCTCATCTAGAGTTACCACAGTTTCCCTCCGTAGTCACAGGTCAACTCCTTGACTTTGCCCCATTCGAGTACATTCTCCTTCTTCATCCAGCCTTGGCAAATCATGAAACGAACCTGATGACTCTTCCCGAGTGCTTCGGCATCATCCCCAACAATGAAAGGAGTCACTCTCTTACTGCAACCTAGGAGGTCAACTAGGATTCTCGCCATCACATACTGGCGAATGAGCTGATGAACCAGAACTAGGCTCCCATTTGCGCCAAAGCTCATCTCGTGCTTGGCTTCGCCTATATATAGGTAGCTTGGAGATTGCAGCACAATATCTATCTCAGTATTGATCAGGTTGTTCTTCAGCTTGTCCATACAGTCTTTCGTACTCACGTCGTAATTCCAGTTATTCAATCTTTGGAACCCATAGGAATCACCGATCCTGAAGTCTTCGATCTCCTTTCGGAGATTACGAAACAAGCGGTTGTAGCGCACAGCGAAGTCTTCGCCAGCGATCTGCGTCTTCTTCATGTGCAAGTAGTCCCGCATTCCCTTCCAGTACAACTCAAGGTGAACCTCGCCAGACTGCGTGTCGCGAGGCTCTCCAAGCTTCCTGGCGAGGCAGACTCTGGCCTCTCCAAACAGCGGGGAGAAGTGACGGGCCGTCTTCCAATTCTCCGTTCTGTTTTTGATTCCCAAGATCGTCATGGGTCACCCCTTAGCGGTCTTACGTAGACTCGCCACACACATTGGGTATGCCAGGCTGCTCTTCTTTCGTGCCGCATGGTTTCTCGGACGGCCGTAGAGGTAGTGCTTGTAGTTCCTAGCTCCGTCCGATGGACCGTTGCTCCACACATCCTGCGGAACCGACTCGTGGAGCTCGTCGATCATTTCCAAGATAGAGGGGCCTTCAGCATCCGTTGACGCGGCGTCCTCGATAGACACCACGACCTCCTTGCCCTCTTCGATGTCGAGCGGTTCCAGCGGCACGAGTGCCCCGTTGGAGAATCTGGCCTTCACGTTCGCAATCATGTCCAGCCCCTTTCGTGGGGTCTCGGTCCATCCCGATTATACCCCTGGTGGCCTAGCCGCGCTTCAGCCTTCGCCCGCAGCGTTTGGTCGCCCAATCTGGGAGGGTAGCCGGATGGCGTGATTAGTGGACGTAGCGAGAAGAGGGCGGGTTTCAAATCCGCCCCCACAGAGCACAAGTCTGTCGCTTAAGTCGCCGCCCGGCCGCGGCGGAGGGCTCGGCCTGGGAGGGCGCCGGTGTTTTGGGCGCGATCTATGACCACCCGCCCGTTCACGATGACATACTCGATCCCCACGGGGTACTGCTTCGGGTCCTCGCGGGTGGCTGTAGTCTTCACCGCCGCCGGGTCGAACAGGACTATGTCGGCCTTGAACCCGTCGCGAAGCAGGCCCCGGTCGGGGATGCCCAGGCGCTGGGCCGGGAACGACGTCAGCTTGCGGATGGCCTCGGGCAGGCGCAGGTGCTTCTCGGCCCGCACGAACTCGGCCAGCACGAGGGGGAAGCAGCCGTATGTGCGCGGGTTGGGGTACTCGCCAAACACTATGGCGTCGCTGGCGATCATCCCGTAGGGGTGTGAGACAAAGGCCGCGAGGGTGTGCTGGTTCGTGCCCAGGCCGACCGACGAGACCCCCAGGTTCTCCTCGATCAGCAGGTCGAACATCGTGTCCCATGGGTTCGTGCCGCGCATGTCAGCGATGTCGGTGAGCAGGCGGCCCTCGTAGGGCTTGTTCTCTGGCCGGGTGAAGGCGGTGAGCCAGCTGTTCTCCAGCACGTCGCGCGGGATATCCCGCTTGAGCCGGGCGCGGTCATCGGGGTCGCTGAGCGCGGCCATGAGCCGCTCGGGCCCGCCATCCTTGCTCCACTTCGGGAAGCTGATCACCAGGTGCGTGCCGGAGTACGGGTAGCTGTAGCAGTCGAAGGTCACGTCCATGCCCTCGTCGCGGGCGTCCTCCACGAGGCCGATGTAGTCCAGGTGGCTGCCGGCGCCCTGCGCACTCTGTCGGTAGTGGGTGAGGTGGACGGGGCACCCGCTCCGCCGCCCGATCTCCACCGCCTCCTCGAACGGCGCAAGCAGGCTGATCTCCCGCAGGTCGGACCGGGTGTGCGTGTGGTAGAAGCCGCCCAGGCGCGCGGTGGTCTCGCTCAGGGCCACCAACTCGTCCGTATCGGCGTATGCCCCGGGCTCGTAGTCCAGGCCGGTGGACAGGCCCCACGCGCCCTCCTCCATCGACTCGCGGACGATGGACTGCATCTCGGCGATCTGCCCCGGAGTGGCCGGCACGTCGTTCCAGCCGACACTCCAGATCCGCACGGGGTTGTTGCCCAGGATGTATGCGATGTTGATCGCGACGCTGTTGTCGTACTTGCCCAGGTACTCGGCGACGGTGAGCCAGTCGGCGGGCATGGGCGGGTAGCCGTTGAGCCCGGAGTCGAGCCAGATGTACCGGTGCAGCTCGTCCTGCGTCTTGAACGGGGCGTGGGATATGCCGTCGATGCCTACCAGCTCGGTCGTCACGCCCTGCCTGACCTTCGGGTCGTGGTGGGGCTCGCCGAGTATGGTGAGCCCGGCGTGCGAGTGGAGGTCGATGAAGCCCGGGCAGACCACGAGCCCAGTCGCGTCGATGGTGCGCGCCGCGTCGATCTCGGGCAGCTCGCCGCGCCTGATAACGACGCGCTCGCCGTCGACGATGACGGACGCGTGGAAGCCAGGGCTTCCGCTCCCGTCGATCACCAAGCCGTTTTGTATCAGCAGGTCGGCCATGGGTGCGTACTCCTACCAGTGGTTGTTAGGATGTCAGGACCTCGCGCAGCCGCCGCGCCACGATCTCCTCTTCGCCGCCGCGGAGGTTGACCGGTACGACTCCGATGCCGCCCTCAGGCCCCACTGCGCCGAGCATAATGGACGGGTCGCCCTCCCGGAGCAGCTCGATCACCTCCGCCTCCGATGGGCCGGGCCGCCCCGGCTCCAGGTAGATCTCGACGCGGGCGGAGCCCGACCTGGAGTCATCCAGCTCGGGCCTGCGCTCGGCAAGCTCGGCCCGTACTCCGTCAATGCCCTGGAGAGCGTCAGCAATGTGCTCGCACATGCCCCGCCACGCAGACTCGACAGCCTGGTGGTCCGTGTCGACGAACAGCTCCAGGGCCGTGACCAGCCCGGCTATGTTCTCCTTCGACACCTTGGCCGGCCTGCCGATTCCCTGGCTGTTGGGCGCGGCGTTCATGTAGGCGGCCTCGATCAGGTCCTTGCGCCCGCAGAGGATGCCGGAGGACTGCGGCCCCATCACGCCCTTGCCGCCGCTGAAGCTGACCATGTCCGCGCCGGCGCGGATGAACCTCGTTAGGTTCTCGGCCGGGGGTAGCATCGCGGCCGCGTCGACGATGACCGGCACGTCGCGAGAGTGGGCGATCTCGACCACCGTCTCCAGCGAAAGCGCGCCCGACTTCTTCGGGCCGAATACATACGCCACCGCCGCCGTCCGCTTGGTGATCGCGTCCTCGAGCTCCCACGGCTGGGTCACGCCCATGTCGCCTATCTCGACCAGCCTCGCGCCGGCCGCCCGGAAGTTCCGGTCGTAGGAGACGCGATGTGACCGGTGGATGACGATGCGGTTCTTCATGCCCCGCGTGTCCGGCAGCCGCCATACCTTGGCCGGGTCCGTGCCCGTCATGCAGGCGGCGGCCTGGAGCAGCATCCCCGCGCCCGAGCCCGCGCTCACGAGCCCGGCCTCCGCGCCTGTGAGCCTGGCGATCACCTCGCCCGCTTTGCGGTTGAGCTCGTGCAGGTCGACGAAGTTGCGCGACGCCTCCTCCATCGCCCTCACCACAGGCGGCGGCATGATGCTGCCGCCCGCAACCGTCACCCACGACCACGCGTTGATCACCGGCCTCACGCCAAGCCGCTCGTAGAATCCCTCACCGGAATAGTTCATGAGAATCACCTATTCGCTGTCTTGCGCCGGGTATGTTAGCAGGATTCACGGCAGAGGGCGGTCGGTGCTGCGGACAGGTATAATGTGCGCCCGTCGGACCCCGGCAAGGAGGCCAAGTCCTGGACCTGGATGGAATCGATGCGCTGACCTTCGACGTCTTCGGCACAGTCGTTGACTGGCGCTCCAGCATCGCCGCAGAGGGCGCACGCCTCGGCGCGGAGAAGGGGATAGAGGGCGTCGACTGGTTGGCGTTCGCCGATTCGTGGCGTGGCGGGTACGGGCCGTCCATGGACAGGGTGCGCCGGGGCGAGCTGCCCTGGACCAATATCGACGCGCTCCACCGTATGATCCTGGACGACCTGCTGGACGAACTGGGCATCGGCGGGCTCACGGAAAGGGAGAAGGACCACCTGAACCGGGCGTGGCACCGTCTCGAGCCGTGGCCCGACGCCATCGCGGGGCTGACGCGGCTCCGGGAGCGGTTCATCATCGCGCCGCTGTCGAACGGCAACGTGGCACTCCTCACTAACATGGCCAAGAACGCCGGTCTGCCCTGGGACTCCATCCTCTCGGCCGAGCTGGCCCGCCACTACAAGCCCGACCCGGAGGTCTACTCGACCGCCGCCGATCTGCTGGGCCTGCCGCCCGGGCGCGTGATGATGGTCGCGGCACACGCCTTCGACCTGAAGGCAGCCCAGGCAGTGGGCATGAAGGCCGCTTACGTCCACCGCCCCCTTGAGTTCGGGCCGGACCGGCCCCCGGAGGACGTGGAGGGAAGCCCCTTCGACCTATTCGCCAACGACTTCAAAGACCTTGCCGACAAGCTCGGCTGCCCGTAGGGGCGGACCCAGGTGTCCGCCCGCACAACGCCATCCATATCGACCCCGTAGGGGCGGGTTTGAAACCCGCCCTCCCCATCCTCCCCCTATAACCCTTACCCTCTGTGCCCTCCGTGCCCTCTGTGGTTAAATCCTCCCTCTCCCTCCCCGCTCCCTATAACGCCCACCCTCTGTGCTCTCCGTGCCCTCTGCGGTCAATCCCTCCCCGCCGGCCATGGCAAACTGGCATAATACGCAAACAATGCAGCAGGAGGACATCTTGAGCTACACGATCGGAGACCGGAAATACGCCCTGGACGCGGACTGGGGGAAGCTGCCCGACGGGTACGAATACAACCAGGTGGCTGGGGTTGCCGTGGACGCCGAGGACAACGTCTACGCCTTCAACCGCAGCGACCACAAGCTGCTGGTGCTGGACAGGGACGGCAACCTTGTGAAGGTGTGGGGCAGGGAGTTCGACCAGCCCCACGGCGCCCACGTCGATAAGGAAGGCAGCGTGTACCTGGTGGACCGCGACACCCACGTGGTCGAGAAGTTCAGCCGGGACGAGGAGCTCCTGCTCACCCTGGGCACGAAGGGGCAGCCGTCCGATACGGGCCACATAGACGAGGGGTTCATGGTCGAGAAGCCGGGCGAGCCCCACAACATGCCCACAGGCGTCTCCACGGCCCCGAACGGCGACATCTTCGTCTCCGACGGGTACGGCAACTGCCGCGTGCACAAGTTCGACGCCGAGGGCAACCTGCTGTGCTCCTGGGGTATACCGGGGACGGAAGAGCCCGGCGAGTACCAGCTGCCCCACGGGATCGGCGTCGACAACGAGGGCCGGGTGCTGGTGTGCGACCGGGAGAACCATCGCATCCAGGTCATCGACCAGGACGGCGGGCACATCGCCATATGGACGGGCTTCCGGCAGCCCACGTCGGTGGCGTTCCACGACGACGGGCTGGTGTACGTGCCGGAGCTTCAGGCCCGCCTCTCCGTCGTCGACCGCGACGGGAACTTCGTCGGGCGCTGGGGCGGCGAGGAGAGCCGGGAGCCGGGCCAATTCGTAGCACCCCACTGCGCGGCCGTAGACTCCGAGGGCAGCGTCTACGTCGGCGAGGTGCTGGAGGGTGCGAGGCTGCAGAAGTTCGTCAGGGAGAGCTAGCAGCCGTGGACCTGTTCAGCGCTATGCAAACCCAACGGGCCGTACGCCGGTTCAAGCCGGACCCGGTCCCATCCGAGGTGGTCTCGCGGGTCCTAGACGCGGCCACAAGAGCGCCCAGCGGCGGGAACAGCCAGCCCTGGAGCTTCGTCGTCCTTAGAGACGCGGGCGTACGCCGCAAAGTCGGAGCCCTCTACAAGGACGCCTGGGACGCTGGAGGCATCGACCGGTTCACGAGCGACCCGGACCCGGCCAAGGCGCGCGTCTACAAGTCGGCAAAGTACCTGGCGGAGCGGATGGGCGAGGCGCCCGTGCTGATCCTCGCGTGCATCGAGAGCGGAGGTCGCGGGCCGTCCTTCACGACCGGCGCATCGATATATCCGGCCGTCCAGAACCTGATGCTTGCGGCGCGTGCCCTGGGACTGGGAACGGTGATCACGACCATCCACCGGGGGCGGGAAGGGGAGATCAAGGAGCTGCTTGGCATCCCCGAAGACGTGACAACGGCGGCCCTCATCCCTGTGGGCTACCCGGCCGACGGCGCCGGATTCGGGCCGGTCAGGCGCGGGCCGACCTCGGAAGTCACGTACGTAGACCGCTGGGGGCAGTCACTGGACTTGGAAGCCGGCGGAGAACTGGGCTAGGGCGAGAGCCTTCAAATTTCTCTCCCACCAAGCCGGGGATGGGTTCCCGCCTGCGCGGGAACGACGATTAAGCCGCGCCACCTGTCTGGGTTCCCCACGCGCATCGAGTACGGGGCACGCTCTGCTTCCGCAGGAACGGCGATCCATCTCCCGAAACGCACCGGGGCCGGCTACATCTCGCCGAGGCGGAGCATGCGCTGGACGGAGATGCGGTGAATCAGCCAGATTATGCCAAACGTGATCGCCGCGAAGACGGCCAGCATGAAGAAGTAGGTCAGCAGCAGCGCCCCCCAGTTGACCTGCAGCACGAATGGGGGGAGCACCTGCCCGCCCCAGTCGTCGTGGCCCAGGAAGGGCATGATGATTGCGCCCAGCCGTCCGCCCATCCACGTGCCGAGCGCCAGGCCCGATGCGATCACGAGCGTCTGCTCCAGCCACACCATGGTCATGAGCTGGCGCGATGAGAGTCCCACGGTCCTCAGGAGGGCGAACTGTAGCTGGCGATTCCTGAATGAGACGTACGCATGGGCCAGGAAGCCCACACAGCTCAGGATGAGCACGGCTCCGAACGCGAGGAAGAGCAGCGACCGCCACCCGGCCTTCACCAGGGGGTCGACCTTCGAGTCGTCCAGCTCCCTCTGCCTGTCGAGCACCGCCGAGCTGGTAAAGCCGCGCACGCTTCCAATCTCGTCGATCATGCCGGCGTCGCCCGACTCCGTCAGCAGCCACACCTCGTTGGCGTCCAGCGACCGGAACGTTGCGCCCATGTTGGCATAGCGCCTGAGGCTCATCAGGTCTACGATCAGGAACCGCTCGTTGGGCGAGATCATGGTGGGGAACAGTGAGACGGTCTCCTTGAGCAGTAGCGGAATCCGGTACCCGCCGACGCTGACCTCGAACTCGTCGCCCTCCTGGCGGCCTGTGTCCCGCACGAACGACCTGCTGGCCAGTGCGGCGATGGGTTCCCGGCCGCCGCCGTAGAAGATGCCCCGCGAGGAGAGGGCGCGGCCTGTGCCCCAGGAAAATATCGCGGTCCCGGGCTTGTCGTCGTACGTCACAGCCGATTCCCTGACTATGTCCGCAACGGTGTCCGAGCTGACCTTGAGCACACCCCATCCGGACGCGTCGTCAAAGGGCTCGACCACGACCGTCTCACCGCTGTGGGTGCGGACGGCTACCTGGTCGATGATGATCGAGCCCGCCTGGAGGCGCCTCTCCGGGTTCGTCTCTTCAAGCCTGAGGGAGACGAGCTTCAGAGGCAGGCTGCTGGCGATTCCCGTCCGCAGGTCGCCCTCCATCTCCTGCCAGTCGCTGGTCCCAAGCAGCCCCAGGGTGTGAGTCGAGAAGCGTTCTTTGGCATTCCTGACGCGCGCCGTAACCCTGACGGACGGGTGAGGCCGGTCCGCCTTCAGCCTGACCACCAGCGACGCCGCGTCGTCGGGAAGCGTGACTCCGTCGAGCATCACATCGGGAGTCAGCGAACCCAGCAGCTCGGCCATCGGCCTGCCAGCGAAGTCATCCCTGAACCAGGCGACCTCGGAAAACGATTCGGGCTCCAGGGCAATCATCGTGAAGCTGTCGCCGAACAACTTGGACAGGTCGTTCCCCCTGTTCCTGAAGACGGGGCTGGCGACCTGCACGCCTTCGATGCCTCCATAGGCCTCCTCGATGGTGGCCCTGGGGGTGGGGGAGAGCACGGGAGTGGGGGTGGGCGTCGGAGTACGTCCCCACCACCGGAGGCTCCTGCGGGTGGTGACGTACTCCCGCACGCCATCGACCCTGATGTCGCTGCCGGTCGAGTAGAGCACCCTCTCCTCGAACGACCGCTCCAGGGTGGCGCCGAAGCTCGAAGCGAATATGCCGAGCCCCGCCGTGAGGATGAGCAGCAGCGAGAGCCTGGCGTAGTGGGCGGGGTTTCTGGCCATCTGCCAGACCCCCAGGACGGCGCCGGCCGGCAGCCAAATGGATGAGATGCGGCTGCCTAGCTGCATGGCGAGCGGGAAGAGCCTGAGGAGCACCATCGCGGAGGCGACGAGCATCAGGCCCGGGAGGGCGAGCAGCATCTGGTTCACCGCCAGGTCTCCGAAGAGCTGCGTGGCGACGACTGAGCCCTGCTCGGTGAGCTGCCTGAACAGGAAGATGCTCACCAGCAGCAAGACGACGTCCAGGTAGTAGCGCTGGAAGGCCGGCTGGGTGGTGGGACGCGCCGCCTGCTGCCTCTGGCGCGTCACGCTGATGCGGGACGCCTGGACGGCTGGCACCACCAGGGCGGCGAAGCTAAGCGCTCCGCCAATACCGCTCATGGCATAGGCCAGCGGGGAAATGGTGGTGACGAGCCGGTCGCCGCCCGTCAGATCGGAGAACGCCGGCGTGTAGCCCAGCAGGCTGATGCTCACGGCGGCGAGTATGGGACCCAACCCGACCGCCACTCCGGCGATTGTCGCGCCCTCCAGCACGAACACGGTCATGATCTGCGCCGAATTCGCGCCCCGGCTCCTGAGCAGGGCCACCTCGCCGCGCCTCTCCTCGACCGTGAGGGACGCCAGGGTAATCACGTAGTAGAGGATCACGATTGCGATGAGGATCAGCACGACGAACATCGGCAGCTTGCTGAAGAAGAGCCTGCGGTCGTACTCGCGGAGGGCGTTGTCCAGGGCCGTGGTCTGGCGGTACGTGCCAAGGGTTGCGGACATCACGCTGTTCATGGCCTCGGTGTCGAACAGGGCGATGTGCGAGTTCCCCGCGTTGACGCGCCCGGAGTCGACCGACAGGAGCCACGCGTAGGTGCTGTCCATCCTGGGCATCGCCGGACCGAGCACGTCGAAGTATGCGGCCTCCGAGAGGTGCAGGGGAGCGGTGCGGAACGTGGGGCCGGTCGCCGCGTTCAGGACCGCGTCCTCCAGGTACCAGTACTCACCCCCAGGTTCGTTGCGGTCGAAGATCCCGGAGATCACCACCGTGACGCTCTCGATGTCCTCGTCCCAGTGGGGGACGGTCGCAACCCTGTCGGCGACTCCAAGCCCGAGCAGCTCGGCCGCCTCCAGCGGGATTAGGGCCTCGATCTCGAGGGGCTGCCCTGGATTGTTGAGGGCATCGTCCCTGGGAAACCGGCCGTCCACCAGGGTCGCGTGCTCCAACAGCTCAGGCAGGTAGGCGAAGTAGGCACGGGCATCGTCGCCCCCCGCCTCCGACTCCATGCCGGGCTCGGCCAGGAAGAAGGTCGGCGACTTGGCGGCGGAGTAGCGGTCGCGCACCATCCACTCGACCCGGCTGGTTATGACGGAGTTGGCGAGGCCCTCTATCCGGGCGCGCTCCCGCCTGTCGGTGGGGCCCTTGTCGCCCTGCATGAGGATGTCGACCTCGCGCTGGGTCAGCTTGTCGAGGGTGACGCGGAGGGCCACTTCCCGCAGGGCGTCGAAGTAGACGACGGTGCCCGCCATGATCCCGGACGCAAGGAGCACGCCCAGGACCACGGATGAGAGCAGCCGCCAGCTCGACAGCGCTCTCTTGAACACGAGCTGCCAGGTCGAAAAGAGCTTGACCGCCAGTCCGGTCATCTGGACGCGCCGCCCCTATCGAACGTCATGAGTACCCCCACAGGAGTATACGGACGAGAAGACGGTATCCGATTCGTGGCATCAACGCCACTTGACCCACCCCGGCGCAACTGTATTGCGCGGAACATCGAGCGGCTCATGATTCGCCCAGCCTGGCGATGGCCTGGAGGTCCAGATTGCCTACGGAGCGCCACAGCAGAAGCAGGGAGGACAGAAAGGCCGCGGCCATGATCAGGTAGGTGGGCCCCATCAGGGCCCAGTCTGTGATCAGGAGGAATGGGGGCGTGACTGCCGCCCCTTCCTCCGTCACCGCGAGAGAGCCCGCCATCATCCGGCTCATCAGGAAGCCCGCCCACGTGCCGAGGCCCAGGCCTATGGCCACCACCGCGAGATGCTCGAACGTAAGCATTGCGCCGAGCTGAGTCCTAGACAGACCCAACGACTCAAGGAATCCCACCTCTCCACGGCTCCTGCGCGCGGACTGGAGGAGGTACGAAGCATAGGTGAAGGAGGCCGTTACGAGAGCAACGATGAGAGACAGCAGCACCATAGCCTTCCAGCCGGCCCCGGTGAGGGGATCGCTGGCGACGGCATCCATCTCCGCTGCCCGGTCGTGCACCCGCGCGGTGTAGCGGACTATCGAGGATATTTCGCCGGCCGGCTCTTCGCCCGGCACCTTGCTCACGAAGAATTCGTTGGGGTTGGTCTGGTACGAAGAGCCCAACACGTTCAGGTGGGCCAGTATCGAGTCTATCTCGACGATCATGAAGCTGCCGGCGCCCGGCCTCATGGTTGGGAAGTTCTCGATTATCTCGGAAACCTCCACGGGCACGAGGCTGCTCGTCACGCGGGCCATGAATACATCGCCGACTACGAGCCCCGCGTTCCTGGCGAGCCTGGAGTCGATCACGGCAGGAACAGGTCCGTTCGTGGGCAGCCGGTAGATTCCCCTTACGCCGCGGATGGACTCCCTGCCAAACTCGTAGTGTGCCGAGTACGACCCGCCGTACGCCTCGTCTGAAACTCCTTCGACGAGGTCAGCCGATATGTACGAGCCTACTATGGGCAGCCATGCCATGGGGCCCTCGAAGCCTTCCAGGAGGACCTCCTCCGGGGACTCTCCAACGGTGACATGGATGTCGTCGATGAAGATGTTGCCGGGGGTGTTCAGATTGCCCTGCCCAGGTTCCGAAAGGTGGAGGGCCACGAGCTCCAAGGGCGTCCTGAGCCGCCCCGGGACATCCGCGGAGAGGAGCTGCCATTCGAGGGTCTTGATCTTGCCTAGGGAGATTCCGTTCATCCAGCCGGACGAGTCCCTGACGAGGGCCCAGAGCGACAGGTTGCGGAACTCCTGCTTGCCCTTGACGTACGCCCCGATGGTCTTCGCACCCTCAGGCAGCAGGATGGGGTCCAGCCGCTGGGTGGCCGCCAGCTCTCCCATCACGGCGTTGAGAGGCCTCTCTGAGAAATCAGGCCTGTACCAGGTCAGAAATGCAAACTCGCCCGGCTCGACTCCCAGCAGCTCGAAGGTCAGGGTGCCCACGTCCCCGGATGTCCGGTAGCCGCGGCTCACAGTGGCGACGCCTGGCAGCGCCTCGATATCGGCCTCCAGCCCGGCCAGTCCGCCGCGCCTGCTTGCCCTGACATCCGCGATCTGGATGTCTGAGCCGATGTCGTAGAGGACGCGCTCGCGCTGGCTGCGCTCCAGCGTGCCGCCGACCGTGGTAGCGAGCAGGGCAAGCCCAGTAGCAAGGACCAGGAGCAGGATCACCCAGGTGTACTGGACCGGGCTCCTCGCCATGTGCCACAGGGCGAGGGACATCCAGGACGGAGTAGCCCTGTTGAGGCGCACGAGCAGCAGGAACAGCAACTGGCCCGCCGCAACGGCGCTCAGTACCGCGATGGGGGTGTACATCACCTCGTCCGCGGACGGCAGGACCAGGACGAACATGGCAGCGGCGACGGCCGCCTGCACCAGGAACGTCCCCACCCGGATGCCGGTACGCCCGGCTATATGGGTGGCTAGATAAGCGAGTCCAAACGCCAGCGCGCCGAGGACCGCCGCGGCGGGCTCCGCCTCGAACAGCCCTAGCCTCTCCTTCCACACCGTATATCCGGCTATCGCGGCTACGGATGCTCCGGCCGAGACGTGCAGCAGCGCCATGGACTCCCCAGCGATGAATCTCACGACCATTGGGAAGAGCCGCATAAACAGGAGCGCCACGACGACGAGGAAGGCCACCGGCGCGAGGAGCAGGGTCTCGTTCACCTCGAGTTCCTGGAACAGCCCACCCGAAACGAACTGACCTCTCGACTGGAGCTCCCAGAAGATCATGCCGCCGAATACGAGCACCACCGCGTCGAGGTAGTAGCGATGGAAGAAAGGCAGGGCGTTTGGCCTGGCGGCCTGGACCCTTTCGATGACGACGCCGCCCTTGGTCCCGAGTACTGCGGCGGCCACGAACAGCCCTAGACAGAGCAGTCCCGCACCTGCCGCCAGCAGGAAGACATCGAGGGTCAACACGAGCGGCAGCAGCCCGAAGCCGGTGATCCCGGAGAAGTAGGGCAGCAGTCCTGCCACCGACACGGCGGCAATTGCCAGGAGCGGGCCCACCACGACGGCTAGCACCGCCATAGCCGCTCCCTCCAGGAGGTAGATGCGGGAGAGCTGCAGGATGCCGACGCCGCGCGACCGGAGCACGGCGGAGTCGCGCTCCCGGCTCCTGGCCAGGTACACGACCACCGTCGACAGGTAGAAGAGGACGGTGACACCCATCAACGCCAGCAGGAGCAGCAGCGGGATCTTTGTGAAGAAGCTGCGGCGTTCAATCCTCTCAATGGGCGTGAGCACGGCCCGGGCGCCTACCTGGGCACCGGGCAGCCCGTCGGCGACATCGGACTCGAGCCCCTCGAAGCGCTGGCGCGCCTCGGAAATCGACCACCGGGTGAGCAGCTCGGCGTCGATGAAGGAGAACCAGGCGGGCCTGACTACGCTGGTGGTGTAGATTGCGCCCACCACGTCCACCATCGCGGACCGCGTCACCAGCAGGGCGACGGGCGGCTCCTCCTCGTCGTCGCCCGCCACGGTGATCCCCTCGGGGGGCGCCTCCAGGAGAGGGGCGGGGTCGAGGAGCAAGCCGGCGAAGCCCCAGTAGTTGCTCAAAGGGTCGTCCGGCTCGACTATCCCGGTGATGGCGACGAACAGCCTCTGCTCGTACTGCAGGTCGGGAGTCAACTCCACGATATCCCCGGGGCCGAGCATGAACCTCTCGGCAGTATGGACGCTGATCACAGCTTCGATGGTATTCGGGTCGGCCGCTCCCGGAACCCGGGTCTCGTTCATGCGGCCCGACACGAACCTGGCGTGCCGGTCAATGTTCGAGACGTGCTGGACGAATCCGCGTGCGACGCGTTCCCCCGTGCCTCCTTCGGAGGGAAGAGGCTGGTTGGGCAGCCCGACGAGGGAGTTCATACCCCTGATGTAGGTCTCGTGACCCTGGTACGACTCGGCGGCCCGGGCATTGAGCGCGTCGACCACGGCCTGCTCGGCGCCGTCTATCGCCTCCTCCTCGAGAAGCAGGGGAGGGGCGAAGACGTCGACCCGCAAGCTGCCCTGCCGGGAAATGCGGGAGATGGCCTGCTCGAAGGCAAGCTGCTCCAGGGAGTCGAGATACAGGGGAGCCAGGGCCGCCAGGGTCGTGGCGGCAATCATGCCAACCATCGTGCCCGCCAGTATCTGCCAGTCTTCGATGAGGCGCCTGGCGATCAGGCGGGGCACGGAGAGCTCTTGCATATAGTCAGGCCTGGAGGGGCGGATAGCCGAGTTTAACCACAGACATGGGCGCGGTCAACATGGCCACACTCATGCACTTCATGCCGTACTACGAACGAAGGGCCCGTCAAGGTTTCCGAATAGGGTCTCCGAATACGGACGCGGGAGAAGGCCGCGGCCATCTGGCTGCGCCCGGCGTTGTGGACGCAGAGGAGGAGTATCTTGGCATGCCCGTCAGGCACTGTCTGCCGCCTCTCCGGACGAGCGGCTGGGGCATCCGGCGAGGAGGAACCTGTGGACCAGGACTGCCGCAACGGAGCCCAGTGCGGGGCCGACCCAGTATATCCAGTGGCCGGCCCATGACATGGAGGCCAGCGCCGGGCCGAACGAGCGGGCAGGGTTCATGGAGCCGCCCGACACGGGCCCAAGGAACAGTATCCCCATGGCGACTGCGCTGCCAATGGCCACGCCCGACAGGGGGGCCAGCCGGGGATTCGAGACGACGGACGCGATGACGAGCATTAGCATGAAGGTGGCCAGAACTTCAGCGGCGACAGCTTGAGGTGCCGATCCAGAGGGCTCGTGCCCGCCCAGGTTGCCTACAAGCCCGAACATTAGGCGCAGGGTCCCGCCGGCGGCTACCGCTCCCGCAAGCTGTGCGCCCCAGTAGACCGGTGCATCTCGCCACGCGGTCCGACTGGATAGCGCCATGCCAAGTGTGACGGCCGGGTTGATGTGCGCCCCCGAGACCGGGCCCAGCACATAGACCATGAGCATGACGACGATGCCGGCCCCGGCGGCTACTCCAATGGAGGTAACGCTACCGTCGAAAAGGGTGTCGACTACAACGACGCCCGCCGCCACCAGTACGAGCAGGTAGGTGCCGAGCAGCTCGGAGGCGGCTCGATGCGCTAGCGACGCCACAGCAGCTACGATCTCTCAGCGGCTGGCACAGACTCGGGGAGACGCCCCGTGACCATGTAGATGACCCTCTCGGCGATGTTGGTGGCCCGGTCGGCAATACGCTCCAGGTCGTGGGCCACCCATATCAGGTAGGTTGCGCGCCTGATGGTGTGGGGGTCCTCGATCATGTAGGTCAGAAGCTCGCGGTAGACCTGGTCGTAGAGGGCGTCGACCTCGTCGTCGTCGTTCAGGACGACCTGCGCGGCCACCACGTCGCGGTTTACCAGGGCGTCGAGGCTCCGCCGAAGCATGGAGGCGGACTTGTCGGCCATCCTGGGAATGTCGATCAGCGGCTTCAGGGGCGGCTCGTCGCCCATCCTGATGCCGATCTTGGCGACACCCTCCGCGTAGTCGCCCATGCGCTCCAGCTCCTGGGTGATGTGGAGCAGGGAGATTATGACCCTGAGGTCAGTGGCAAGGGGCTGTTGGGTCGCGATCAGGTTTATGCACCTGTCCTCGACCTCGAACCGCTTGTTGTCGATGTGGTCGTCCCCATCGATCACCTCCTGCGCAGCGTCGAAGTCCCTTCGCTGTAGCGCGTCCAAGGACGAGGCGATGGCCTTTTCGACCATGCTGCCCAGCATCAGTATGTCGTCCTCCAAGAGTCTCAGATGTCTGTCAAAGTCCGAGCGCGGCATTGGCTCCTCCTTGAATAGCTGAAGCTCTAGCTGAATCGTCCGGTGATGTAGGCCTCTGTCCGTTCGTCCTTCGGCTCCGTGAACATCTGGTTGGTCTCGCCGTGCTCGACCATGTATCCCGTGCGATTCTCGTCGACCATCAGGAACGCCGTCTCGTCCGACACTCTCGCGGCCTGTTGCATGTTGTGGGTCACTATGACGATCGTCACGTCTCTGGCGAGCTCGCGAATCAGCTCTTCGATGGCAAGGGTAGCTATCGGGTCGAGGGCCGAGGCCGGCTCGTCCATCAGGATGACCTCGGGCTCGACGGCGAGGGCCCTCGCGATGCACAGGCGCTGCTGCTGGCCGCCGGACAGGGTGTGGGCGCCCTTGTTCAGCCGGTCCTTCACCTCGTCCCACAGGGCGGCCCGCTGCAGGGAGCGCTCGACCGCCTCGTCCACGCTGCCCGTGTAGCCGTTGATCCTCAGCCCGAAAGCGACATTGTCGTAGTTCGACTTCGGGAACGGGTTCGGCTTCTGGAAGACCATGCCGATACGCGCCCTGATGTCCGTCGGGTCGATGTAGTCGGCGTTCAGGTCCTCGTCGTTGAACTGTATCCGGCCCTCGACACGGGCCGTTGGCACCAGGTCGTTCATGCGGTTGAAGCACCTGAGCAGCGTGCTCTTTCCGCACCCGGACGGGCCGATCAGGGCGGTGACCTTGCTGCGGCCGACCTTGAGGTGCACGTCCCGCAGCGCATGGAAGTCACCGTACCAGACGTTAAGGTCCTCGGTCTCGAGAACGTAGTTTCCGTTTGTTCTATTCATCTGACCTCACCTGGTAGCGGTTGCGGATGAAGACTGCCACTGCGTTCATGCTGAGCAGCACCACGAGGAGCAGGACGATGCCCGCCGCGGCCAGGCCCTGGAAGTCCTCCTGAGGCCTGGACACCCAGTTGAATATCTGGAGGGGGAGCACCGTGAACTTGTCCATCGGACTGGTCGGGATGAAGGTGACGAAGAGGAGGCCGCTGATGACCAGCATGGGGGCCGCCTCGCCGATGGCCCTGGACATTCCCAGTATGACGCCCGTCAGTATGCCGGGCAATGCGGCCGGCAGGACAACGCCCTTCACGACCTGCCAGTCGGTTGCGCCCAGCGCGAAAGCAGCCTCCCGGTAGGTGCGCGGCACGGCCCGAATCGACTCGCGGGAGGCGAGGATCACGATCGGAAGTATGAGCAGTGACATGGTCAGCGCTCCCGCCAGGACGCTGCGGTCGAGGGCCAGCCACTGCACGAAGAGGGCCGCGCCGAGCAGGCCGTACACGACGGACGGGACGCCCGCCAGGTTGGAGATGTTGATCTCGATCAGGGCCGTGAGCCGGTTCTTCGGGGCGTACTCCTCCAGGTATACCGCCGCGCCGACGCCGACTGGCACACTAAACGCCGCGGTCAGCCCCATCAGCCAGAGGGTGCCTATGAGGGCCGGCCACAACCCGGCCTGCTCGGGGTGGCGGGACGGGTAGTTGAGGATGAGCTTGGCGCTCAGCCAGGGAAGCCCGCCGGTGATGATGTCTACAAGCAGGACTACCAGACCAATAATGCTGATCAGGACCGCAGCGAGGAATACCACGTATACGGTGGAGCCGAGCGCCTTCCGGAGCTCCTTTCGCCGCCTGAAGATGGCCTGTGCCTGGACCATCAGTACCTAAGCCTCCAGCGCCTCACGACCCAGTGTCCAAGCAGGTTCATGCAGAGGGTCATCACGAACAGGAGCGACCCGACCGCGAAGATGGCGTCGAACTCGGCGGACCCGCGGGGCGCCTCTCCCAGGGCCACCTGGACGATGTAGGCTGTCATAGTCTGGATGCTCTCCAGGGCGTTGAACGTGAGCTTGGGAGTTGCCCCGGCGGCGATGGTCACGAGCATCGTCTCGCCTATGGCCCTCGACAGGCCGATGATGAACGCGGCCACAATGCCCGAGAGGGCGGCCGGGATCACTATGCGGAGCGAGACCTCGACGCGCGTCGCGCCGAGGGCATATGCAGCCTCCCTGAGGGAGCGGGGGACCGCCAGCATGGCGTCCTCGCTCAGGGTCGACACCATCGGCACGATCATGAGGCCCATGACTATGCCCGCAGACAGGGCGTTGAACACGAGCATGTCAGGGAAGAGGAAGTCCTGGATCAGGGGCGTTACGAATGTGAGGGCGAAGTAGCCGTAGACGACGGTGGGTATCCCTGCCAGCACCTCGAGGAGCGGCTTGAGCACCCTGCGCACCCTGTCGGGCGCGTATTCGGACAGGAAGGTGGCGGTCGCCAGGCCGATGGGCATGGCCACGAGCGCCGCGACCCCAGTGACAAGCAGAGTCCCGGCGACCAGGGGAAGGACGCCGTAGGAGCGGGGTTTGAGGATGGGCGACCAGCGGGCGCCGGTCAGGAACTCGAAGGGGGAGACCTCGACGAAGAAGCCCCACGCCTGGACCGAGAGGCTGACGACTATGCCGACTGTGGTCAGGATGGAGACGAGGGCGCAGGAGAAGAGGAGCCACTTGATGACGACCTCGCCGGTCCGGCGGTTCGGCTTCTTTGGTCCCATCCCGGCGGTTCCGGCCCTCACAAGGTTCCTCGCCGTGGTCGCCCTCACACTCACTTCGCCGCCGACGCCCGCAGGGCAGCCAAGCCGGACTGGTAGACCTCTTCGTTGAGAGCGACGTAGCCTATCTCCCTCACCAGGGAAGGGGCGTTGGTCAGATAAAACTCCACGAAGGCGCTGACTTCGGGCTTGTCCAGACTCTCCTCGTTCACGTAGATGAAGAGAGGCCGCGAGAGGGGCTTGTATTCGCCGCTCTCTATGGTTTCGGCGGTTGGCGTCACGCAGCCTTCACCCGCGTCGATGGCGACCACCTTCACCTTGTCCCGGTTCTCCGTGTAGTAGGCGAATCCGAAGTACCCGAGGGCGTTCCGGTCGCCGCCTATGCCCTGCACGAGCACGTTGTCGTCCGCTGACGCAGTGTAGTCCGACCTGGAGGCCTGTACCTCTCCCACGATCTCCTCGGTGAAGTAGTCGAACGTCCCAGAGTCGGTATCGGCCCCATACAGCCTCAGGGGCCTGTCGGGGAAACCGGCGCGGACCTCGCTCCAATTCTTGATCGTGGAGCCGGGCTCCCAGACCCTCTTCAACTCCTCGACCGTCAGGCATTCCACGAAGTCGTTCTCGGGACTGACGACTACGGACAGTCCATCGGTCCCAACCCTTAGCTCCAGATAAGTGATCCCGTTGTCGGCCGCCGCCGCCGCCTCGGACTCTTTCATCAGCCTGGAGGCGTCGGAGATGTCTATCTCGCCGGCGGTGAAGCGCTTGAAGCCTCCCCCGGTGCCCGAGATTCCCACGTTAACGTTCACTCCCGGATTGAGCTTGTGGAACTCCTCGGCAACAGCCTCGGACACAGGGAAGACGGTGCTGGAGCCGTCCACTTCAATCGTTCCGCTCAGGGCCCCGGTGTCAGACTCCGCGTCGCTCCCGCACGCCACAGCGGTCAGAAGCGCAACGATCCCGAGAAGAGCCGCAAGCACCTTGAAGCGCCTGTATGGTCGCCTGACTGAAAACATCTGGACTATCTCTCCTTGTCATGTCCCTGCGAGTGCCAGTCTAGGCGCACAGGTTTAACCGGCCTTTAAGCGGACATTAACGGCGCGTTAACGGCGCGGGGACGTCCAGCATGGCTGGCAGGCGCATGGCCACGCGCCTGCAGAGACCGGTGTGGGAGCGGGAGGATGTTATTCAGGATGCGCGAGGCAGTGTGAACGTGAAGGTCGCGCCTTCGCCGAGGCTGCTCTCCACGTCCACCTCACCGCCGTGGGCCAGGACGATGTGCTTGACTATGGCGAGCCCGAGCCCCGTTCCCACGTCGCGCCGCGACCGGTCGACCTTGTAGAAGCGCTCGAAGAGGTGGGGGAGATGTTCCGGAGCGATCCCATCGCCGGTGTTCGACACACGGGCGATGACGTTCCTGTGGTCGGACAGGGCAGACATTGTGATCCGCCCCCCAGGCGGGGTGAACTTTAGGGCGTTGTCCATGAGGTTCGACAGGACCTGCCTGACCTTCTCGGACTCACCCAGCACAAGCGGGAGGTCGCCGGGAATCTCGACGAACACTTCCACGCCACGGCCCGAACTGCGGTCGTGGAAGGACGCAGCCGTATCCGCGGCTATGGGCTCAAGGCTGAGGGGCCTTACGTCCAGAGCGACCTGGCCGCTCTCCAGCCGCGACAGTTCGAGGAGCTCGGATACGAGCGTGTCCATCCTGCGGACGTCCTGCTCTATCCTGGCGATGAAGTCGGCGGCAGTCTGCCTGTCGTCGATCGCGCCACCGCTCAATGTCTCGACCATAGATCTGATCGAGGCGAGGGGGCTGCGAAGCTCGTGGGAGACGTTGCTGACGAATTCCCTGCGGGTCGTTTCGAGCTGCCGGAAGGCGGTCAGGTCGTGGAGGGAGAGGAGCACACCAGCACCGTCACCGCCGAGGGGTATGGCGATGGCGCTGACGAGCCGCCTCTGGCGCAAGAGCTCGAGGTGGGCCTGCCGCATCTCGCGGGCCTGGAGGGAGCTGGTCACCAGCTCCAGCAGCTCGTGGTCGCGCGCGATCTCCGATAGGGGAGTGCCCTGGACTTCGGTCGTTCGCAGGTCGAGCAGGAGCTGGGCCGCCTGGTTCATCAGCGACACGCTCCCATCAGCCTCGATGACGGCTATGCCGTCGGCCATGGTGTCGAGGACGGCGGTCAGCTTGTTGCGCTCGCCGGACAGGTCCCGGACGGTGGCGCGGATAGCCTCGGACATCCGCACGAACGCGGACGCCAGCTCCTCTGTCGATCCGGCAGCTAGTGAGCGAATTTGCTCGCTGTCCAAGTCGCCCGCAGCAAGCCTGTCCGCGCTGTTCGTGAAGGAGGATATGGACGTGGATGTCCTTCGGACGAGCAGGGAGGCGAGGCCGATGGATATGGCGGCGGCAACGAGGCCCATAGCCACGACGCCAGCCTGGAACAGGCCCGGGGAGCTACCCCGCAGCGCCGCAGAGAGGAGGACGACGAGCCCCACGAAGACGAGGATGAGGGCGCCGTATGAGAGAGCGACCCGCCAGTACAGTGACTTCAGCTTCTTCACGCGTCGAACCGGTAGCCGACTCCCCTGACCGTGACGATGCGGGTCGGCTTGCCGGAGTCTTTCTCGATCTTCTCGCGGATCCAGCGAATGTGCACGTCGACGGTCCTGGAGTCGCCGATGTAGTCGATGCCCCAGAGCCTCTCCAGCACCTGGTCGCGTGTGAAGACCCTGCCCCGGTGGGACATAAGCAGGGCGAGCAGCTCGAACGCCCTGGGCTTGAGGTCTACCGGCTCGCCGCCGCGCTTCAGGGTGTGGCTGGACAGGTCCAGATCCAGGTCGCCGGAGACGATGCGCTCCGGCTTAGACCGGCCGGCGCCCGTACGGGGCCTTCGCAGCATCGCCCGTACACGCGCGAGCAGCTCCCGCATGCTGAAGGGCTTGACCACATAGTCGTCCGCGCCCAGCTCCAGGCCGACCACGCGGTCCATCTCCTGGTCCTTGGCGGTAAGGAACAGTATCGGGACGTCGCTGTCGCGCCGGACCAAGCGGCATACCTCGAAGCCGTCCAACACAGGGAGCATGACGTCGAGGACCAGGAGGTCAGGATCTTCCTGGGCGGCCTTCCGCAGCCCCTCTTCGCCATCGGTAGCCGTCAGCGTACGGTAGCCCTCGCGCTCCAGGTTGTACCTGATGGCCGCAAGCAGGTTCTCCTCGTCCTCCACGACCAGCACGGACTTCCCAGCTTGGGATGTCACTCAGGCCGCTCCCCGGAGGTCCGACTCCGGCGAGTCATCGGGGGCAATGTACCCAGCAGGCGACTGAGATTGGCGTGTCTTTATCGTTGTGGTTAGGCGCCATTTAGCTATGGAATAGGGTCTCGGCCTGCCGAGAGCCAGGTCGAGTACGGATTCTCGCGATTGCTCAGCGGGAAGTCGACCCTGGCCTGGGTCCGGTGGGACTCATGCACCGCCGAGATCATCTCTAGAGCTGCGCGGGCGTCCCCGCCGCTGGAGACGTTCGCAACCTCGCGGTCCTCGCGCACGGCCTGTATGAGCTCGGTCGCTATCATCGTGTTGCTCAGGTGCATCCGCTCCTGGGACGTGCGAGTCACGCCTCCAGGCCCCCGCTCCCACTCTTCCAGGTACACGCGCTCCCATCTGCCGTGGGCATGGTCCGGAATCCACCGGCTGTGGGGGTAGAGGTACATCTCCGCTTCCGGGGAGTTGCGCACCGCTATGATGCCCTGGCTCCCGTGCACCTCGAAGCCGAACGACCTGGAGGTGAGCTCCGACTGCTGATCGCCGGGATGGGACTCGAAGTAGCCGGCGATGCCGTTCTCGAATGCGTAGAAGGCGTCGACGCCGTTTCCGGCTAGCAGACCGACTTCCTCGTCGCCTTCGTGTATGTCCTCAGCCGTGACGTCCCGGCCGTCCTGCGTCACGCGGCCAGTGGCCCATGCCACGTCCGCGCCGGCCATGTACCTCATGCTGTCCATCATGTGTGTGCCAAGGACGATGAGGTCCATAGCGCCCGAGCGGTGGTCTTCCTTGCCGCGGGAGCGGACCGACTTTACATCGCCGATTGCGCCGCTCTCGATCAGCTTCCTGGCGTGCAATTCGTAAGCGTTGGCGCGTCTGTGGGCCACGGCCACTCGCACGCCGTTACGGCTACACGCGTCTAGCATGGCGTCTGCCTGGGCCAGGGTAGGGGCGAATGGCTTTTCGCACATCACCCCCTTTGCGCCGGACTCGGCCGCAGCTATGACCATCTCCGCGTGTTTACCGATCCAGCGAGGACAGACGTTGACGAGGTCGACGCTCTCGCTCTCGAGCATTTCGCGGTAGTCGGCGTACTCGCGGAGCGCGCCTGCACGCCTCGCCGCTTCCTTGCGGCCCGCGGGGTCGGAGTCCGCGACTGCCACCACTTCGACCCCCGCGATGCCGTCGTAAGCCGTGTCGAGGCCGTGTCCGTAGTTACCCTTGCCGGTGTCGCCGATGATTCCCGCACGTAGTATGGTTGCCATAGGTCTCCCTCAATCGGTAGGGCGGCTTTGGGCGGCGCCAGCCGCGGGCCAAGAGCATCATACTTTGTGGCACCCGCAAGTCAAGGACGCCAGGAAAGAAGTCACCCTACCGTGCCGGGCTCTTGCCCGGGACGAAGGCAACCCATCCCCGCCTCCCCTTCACCCTCACCCAACCCTCTCCCGTGAAGGGAGAGGGGGCAAGTCATCCGCTCAAGGCAACCGAGGGGAGTGGCTGTGAATTTGCGCCAAATCGTGACAAAGTTCCTTGCGGGGATTGGCATCTACACAGGCGTGGCCGCTGAGGTACGAGAAGCGTAGATATAGCGCAGCAATTTAACGGTAACGTTTACAGGAGGTCGAATAGTGTCGGATTTCACAAAGTATACCATTGCCGCTAGGTAACCTCTCTGGTATATTGTTCTTCCAAAGCATTGGAGGGATCGCATAGTGGTCTAGTGCGGGCGCCTGCTAAGCGCTTAGGGGGCGAAAGCTCTCTCATGGGTTCGAATCCCATTCCCTCCGCCACGCCACTCCTGCCAGCTAACCGGACAGATGCAGACCTACCATATCTGGACGATAGGGTGCCAGATGAACAAGGCGGACTCCGAGCGGCTGGAGAGCGCCCTTGGGCAGATGGGCCTCGGCCCTTCGGAAGAGGCCGCCGAGGCTGACGTTGTCGTCCTGAACAGCTGCGTCGTCCGGCAGAGCGCCGAAGACCGCGTCACTGGCATGCTGGGGACACTGAAGCCCGTGAAGAAGGCAAGTCCCGACAAGGTGGTGGCGCTCATGGGCTGCATGGTCGGGCCCAAGACCGACTCCCTGGAGCGCCGGTTCCCGCAGGTTGACGTGTTCATGCGCCCCCAGCAGTTCGACCCCCTGATAGACCTCCTGGGCGACAGGATGGGCATAGACCCCGAGGGGTGCATAGGACAGCTTTCGGCAACGCCGGCGGTCACGGCGTACGTTCCCATCATTCACGGGTGCGACAAGTTCTGCTCCTTCTGCATCATCCCGTACAGGCGGGGCAGGGAAGTCAGCAGGACGATTCCGGACATCGTCCGGGAAGTCGAGCTCCTCGCCGACCGTGGCGTACGTGAGGTGACGCTGCTGGGCCAGAACGTGGACTCGTACGGGCACGATCTGGCCGACCGCAAGGACCTGGGCGATCTGCTGGAATCGGTCAACGACGTGGACCGGCTGGAGCGCGTACGCTTCCTGACGTCCCACCCGAACGACATGAGCGACCACATCATCGACGCGGTGTCGGGGCTCGACAAGGTGTGCGAGCACATCAACCTGCCGTTCCAGGCGGGCGACGACGAAGTGCTAGCCAGGATGCGCCGGGGGTACACTAACGCGGAGTACAGGAAGCTGGTCGACAAGATACGGTCCCGCATACCAAATGTGTCGATGAGCACCGACCTGATAGTGGGGTTCTGCGGTGAAACCGACGAACAGTTCGGGCGGACGCTCGAATTGGTCAAAGACATCAGGTTCGACAAGGTGCACTCGGCCGCATACTCAACCCGCGAGGGCACCATAGCCGACCGGCAGCATGAGGACGATGTCCCCATCGAAGAGAAGAAGGAGCGGCTGAGGGCCATCGACGAGGCCCAGGCCGGCATCCAGGCGGACATCAACCTCAAGCTGCTGGGGAGCACTGCCGAGGTCCTCGTAGAGGATGTGAAGAACGGCCGGGCCTACGGCCGCAACCGCAACGACAAGCTGGTCCACATCGAAGATGCGGCGGACCGGGTAGGCGAGGTAATCTCAGTGAGTATCGACAAGACCGGCCCCTGGTCTCTCCAGGGCGCAACGGTTTCGGCTGCCTAGGGAGACTGCCAGATGGTTGTTCAGGTCAAAGAACCGACAATTCCGATCACCGAGATCGAGCAGTCGGCCTTCTGCCAGACTGACGATGAGCTGAAGACGAAGACGCTGGAAGAGGAGTACAGCGCCGGCGTCCAGTGGCAGAAACTGCCGATCTCCTATCTGAAGAAGACGCCAGAGGAGCTCGACGCGAGGATACTCGAAGCGAAGGCCAGGTTGGCCGACCGGCTGGTGGTGCTGGGACACCACTACCAGCGGAACGAGATCATCCGGTTCGCCGACTACATAGGCGACTCGTTCAAGTTATCGCAATTCGCGGCCACGCAGGAGAGTGCCGAGCACATCATCTTCTGCGGCGTCCACTTCATGGCCGAGACCGCCGACATACTGAGCGGGCGCCACCAGCAGGTGATCCTGCCGAACCTGACGGCCGGGTGCTCGATGGCCGACATGGCCCACGTGGACGACGTGCTGGACTGCTGGGAGGACATGGAGGAAGTGCTGGGCGACGACGGCGGCATCACGCCCATCACCTATATGAACTCTACGGCGGCGATCAAGGCGCTGTGCGGCCGGAATGACGGCATAGTCTGCACCTCCTCGAACGCGAGGGCTACTTTCGAGTGGGCGTTTGCAAAGTCGGACAGGGTCCTGTTCCTGCCCGACCAGCATCTGGGACGCAACACTGCCGTCCAGCTTGGGGTAGGACTGGACGAGATGCTGGTCTGGAACCCGTTCAAGCCGCTGGGCGGTCACACGGAGGACGAGCTGCGCCGCGCCAGGGTCATCCTGTGGCAGGGCCACTGCTCGGTCCACACCAGGTTCACCCTGGAGCAGATAGAGGAGGCCAGGCGGCGCATACCGGACGTTAACGTGCTGGTGCACCCCGAGTGCACCTACGACGTGGTGCAGGCGGCCGACTTCAACGGTTCGACCGAGTTCATCACCAAGACCATCGCGGACGCGCCGCCCGGAAGCGCGTGGGCCGTGGGCACCGAGATCAGCCTGGTTAACCGGATTGCCCAGCAGAACGCGGACAAGACCGTATTCTGCCTCGACTCCGTTGTCTGCCCTTGCTCCACGATGTACCGAATCCACCCCGCGTACCTATCGTGGGTGCTCGACGGGTTGAACGAGGGCGTGGTGGTGAACCAGATCACCGTGGACGACCGCACCGCCGACGAGGCCCGCGTGGCGCTCGACAGGATGCTGTCGATCGTCTAGGGCCGTGTATTCCGCGCGTACGGCTCGCTCTCGGAGCCACAGCACCGGAATCACGATGACCCTTCGCGAAGGCCACATAATGGGATGGGATGGCGTGGTCTCCTGGCATGGTTGAGATCGACCCTGCCCCAGGTCCCTCGTCGGAGACTCCTCGGGACGACATGGCAGGGGCTATTCTCATAGCAGACGATTTCTCGCCGAGCAGGGGTGTGTAGCGTGGGTTATGTTCCTGGCCTCAAGCCGTTCGAGGTCGAAGAGGCCGTCGACAGGGCCCTAGCCGAGGACCTTTCGGCCGGAGACCCCACCACAGACACCCTGGTGCCTCCCGGCCGGACCGGCCGGGCCATGGTCGTCGCCAAGGGGGAAGGGATAGTGGCGGGCGGCGGTGTTGCCGTCGCAGTGTGGCAGCGACTCGACCCGGCCATGCGCGTTGTGTCAATCCTTCCCGACTGCTCGAGAGTCCGCCCATCCGACCCGGCGTCGGGGCGGGAAGGCGATGTCATAGCCGAGATCGAGGGTGACACTGCCGCGATACTAAAGGGTGAGCGGACGGCGATCAACTTCCTGCAGCACCTGAGCGGAGTGGCCACCGAGACGAACCGGTTCGTGAGGGCCGTGGAAGGCCTTTCCGCGCGCATAGTCGACACTCGAAAGACCGTCCCCGGGCTTCGCACGCTGCAGAAGTACGCCGTCAGGGTGGGAGGCGGAGGCAACCACAGGATCAACCTCGGCGACGGCGTCCTCATCAAGGACAACCACATCGAGGCGCTGAGGGCCGAAGGCGCGGGGCTGGCCGAAGCCGTGCGCCGGGCGCGAGTGCGCCATACGCTCAGGGTGGAGGTCGAGGTCGAGACAATGGCGCAGGTGGCCGAAGCCCTCGAGGCAGGGGCTGACATCCTGCTGCTCGACAACATGACGGTGGCCGAGATGGCGGAAGCCGTGGCCCTGGTAGGCGGCAGGGCTCTCACCGAGGCATCGGGCAACATAGACATCGACAACGTCCGCGCCGTCGCCGCAACGGGGGTCGACATCATCTCGATAGGCCGGATCACCCATTCGGCGAGGGCCCTCGACATCAGCCTCGACCTGGTGGGCTAGGATTTCCCCTGCTAGAATTTCCCCGGCTCCGATTTGCTGGCGGGCCAACGAGTAAGGGCGACTCAGCGAGTCGCCCATACCCGGGGCAGACCGAGGCGCTTCCCGCGTAGGCGCCGGAGCAGCAGTTCACCACAGCCAGTCTCGAATCAGTGGGGGACAGGGCGGTTCGTGTTACATTAGATTGGGCCCAGTTCCCCGCGCATCTGGCGCTTCCCGGTCGAACCTGAGTGAGACTACAGACAGCCATACGATTCGTGACGCTCCTGGCAGTGTGCGTGTTCTCGTTTGCCGGTGTCGTCTACCCGCTTTCGGCGCAGGACTACAACCTGCACGGCTGGTCCACCCGGTCAAGCTCGTCCACGACGTTGCTGGAAGTCGCCTTCGTAGACGCGCACTCCGGATGGGCCGTCGGCACTGCGGGCACGATCCTGGCCACATCGGACGGGGGCGCTACCTGGACGCCGCAGGAGAGCGGTACGACGTTTCCCCTCCACTCGGTCAGCTTCGTCGATAGCAACACCGGATGGGTCGTGGGGGACCGAGGTGTCGCGCTAGCTACGTCGGACGGCGGTGCTACGTGGACGCAACTGAAGACGACCACGACGGCTCCCCTGCGAGCGGTCGACTTCGTGGACGCGTCCAGGGGATGGATCGTCGACTCGATCGGCCGCGTAAGAGGAACATCCGACGGCGGCCAGACATGGACCAGGGTCCCGGGCGCTCCGGCCTCCCTGGAGGGCGTCGACTTCGTGGACGGCCTCCAGGGCTGGGCCGTAGGAAACGCCGGCGCAATAGTGAGGACGACGGACGGCGGCGCCACGTGGACGGACGTTTCCTTCGGACGCGAGTCACTCTTTGACGCCAGCTTCGCCGACGGCGAGACTGGCTGGGCCGTTGGAAGCAACGGCACGATCCTGCGAACCGACGACGGCGGCGGGACCTGGATCCGGCAGGCATCCGGCGCGGACACGTACATTCTGGGCGTCGACTTCATCGATGACTCGACGGGCTGGGCCGTGGGCCGGGACGGGAGCATCCTGGCCACCACCGACGGCGGACTGAACTGGACGTCCCAGCCGAGTGGGGCCAGCGGGTCTTTCCTTTCGGTCGACGCCATCGACGCTGAGAGAGCAATTGCCGTCGGCATTGCCGGGCTCATCGTCGGGACGCAGGACGGTGGGACGTCATGGCGGGTACTCAGGGAGCCCGAGACCCTCTTCGACGTAGATTTCATCGATCGGTTCAGTGGTTGGGCGGTCGGCACTCTCGGGCTGGTGCTCCGCACCGAGGACGGAAGCGTAACGTACGAGGAGCTGCCGGCCGCCACCGAGAAGCACCTCCACGGCGTAAAGTTCGTTGACGCTGAGACCGGCTGGGCCGTGGGCGCCGACGGGACCGTCCTCCACACAGTGGACGGGGGACAGACCTGGGCTCCCCAGGCCAGCGGCGTAACCGACAACCTGAGGGCCGTCGAGTTCGTCGACACCAGGTCGGGCTGGGTCGTGGGCGACTCGGGCGTAGTCCTCACCACGTCGGACGGAGGAGCCGTCTGGCTTGCCGGGAGGGCAGGGGACGACAGCCTCTTCGACGTTGCCTTCCTGGAAGGGGTTGGGTGGACCGTTGGGGAGAACGGGACGATCCTCACCACGACAGACGGCGGGGGCAGCTGGTCGGCATTGCCGAGCGGGACTCCGCAGCATCTCTACGCGCTGGACTTCGTGGACAAGGACACGGGATGGGCGGTCGGAGCAAACGGCATCGTCCTTCAGACAAACGATGGAGGGCAGAACTGGGCCAAGCAGAACAGCGGCACTAGGGAGGAGCTCCTCAGCGTCGACTTCGCCAACGAAAAGCGGGGCTGGGCCGTCGGCAGGGGCGGGACCGTGATCAAGACCGAGAGGGGCGGCAGGCCCTGGAAGGCTGAGGAGGTCGGGACCCGCCACGATCTGCACGATGTACACGCCGCAAATGGGACTACGGCTTTCGTAGCGGGGGACCTGGGCCTTCTGCTGGAGTACAACGGACGGCCCGAGATTCCCATTGGCGTGAACCTGTGGATTTTGGCGTTGGTGATACTCATAGGGGCCGCGACCGTCTACCTCTGGAGACGCTACTTCGCCCGGCCATTCCAGAGAAGGACCACGACTGTCGCCTCCGCTTCGTGGCGCAGCGGCTGGGCAACCGAGAGCAGCAGCGATTAGTGGCCTGGAGTCCGGCCGACCCGGTTAGCGCTCTCCGGGGATTAACAGCCCTCCTGCGGCTATTGCGCCCTTACAGCGGTGCTGGTACAACATAGGCCGCACAAGCACATCAGGAGGCAACTATGTCCACCTATCGCGCCGCGGTCATCGGATTGGGCCGCATGGGGAGCACCTTCGACGACGAGATGACCCGGGGCGGGTCGCTGTTTCTTCCATACTGTCACGGCCCGGCCTATGTCTATTCGCAACGGACGGAGCTGGTCGCCGGGGCCGACATCCACGACGAGCAGCGCTCGATCTTCGGCGAGCGGTGGGGGCTGTCCGACGACCACCTATACTCGGACTTCGAGGAGATGCTCGACAGGGAGAAGCCTGACATAGTTTCGGTCTGCACAACCGCGCGCATACGTTCGGACGTCGTCCTGAAGGTCGCCCGCGCGGGTGTGAAGGCCATTTGGGCGGAGAAGCCCATCTCGATCAGCCTCGCAGAGGCAGATGAAATGGTGCGGGTCTGCAAGGAAGAGGGCGTTTCGCTGGCGGTCAACTGCGCCCGGCGCTGGAACCCGTTCTACAGCCAGGCGCGGAACATCATCGACGACGGCCACATCGGCAACGTCGTCCAGGTGACGGCGCACGCCGCGTGCGGCCTGTCATCGAACGGCAGCCACTTGCTCGACACGGTGAGGTTCCTGGCGGGCGGCGACGTCCAGTGGGTCCTCGGCGAGATGCAGTCGGACGAGGCTGCGGAGAGCGACGGCGACATCATGGGCAACGGCTACCTCGCGTTCGACAACGGCGCACGCGCCTTCGTCAGGAGCATGGAGGCCGGCGGAGCGACGTGGGACTTCGACGTGATAGGGGAGAACGGCCGGATCCGCACGCCGAACGACGCCCAGGCCTGGGAGCTGACGAGCATGGTTGCCGAGACGTTCCCTCCCGTCGAGAACAGGCGACCGGGAGTGCGGGCTCGCAGGAACCCGGTGATGCACCAGTTCCCGTGGCCCACGCACATGCAGGGGATGGGCCTGACCATCGTCGACGACATCATCTCGTCGTTCGAGAACGGCCATCCGGCCAAATGCTCGGGCGAGGACGCGCTCAAGGCGCTGGAGACGGCGATCGCAATGCGCGAATCGCACCGGCGGGGCTTCGTGCGGGTGGACCTGCCGCTGGAGGACAGGAGCCTGAAGATCGTATCGGGCGAGACGATAGGCGACAGCGTGCCGGCGCGCATTCGCAGACAGAGGGCCGCCGCGGCCTCGTCCTGACCACCTTCGCCCCAAGGAGATTCGAATGAAGACTTACCGGGTAGCAGTCGTCGGGCTAGGCCGCATCGGAAGCACTCTCGACATGTCAGTGGCAAACGCGTGCGCCGCGTCCGACAGGCTGGAACTGGCGGCGGGGGCGGACATCATTCCTGAGAGGCGGGAGGCCTTCAAGGAGACGTGGGGCGTCGACGCTGTGTACGACGACTACGAGGCGATGATCGCCAGAGAGAGCCCGGACATCGTGGCCGTCTGCACGACGGCGACGGGGCTGCCGAAGCCCGGCAACAAGGCGCCGACCCGGGACTTCCGCGACGACTCCCACGCAGAGGTAACGATTTCCGCGTCGAACGCCGGCGTTCCGATGCTGTACGTTGAGAAGGCGGTAGCCTGCTCTCCGCTCGCCGCGGACGGCATCCTGGAGGCCTGCAAGGCGAACGGCACAATCGTGAACACCGGCACGCTTATGCGGTTCGACGACCGGTTCGACATCGTGAGGGACGCCATAGCGAGAGGCGACATCGGAGAGCCGACACACGCGGTGGCCTACACGCGGTCCAACACGCTCATGCACATGCACATCCACTCGATGGACACGCTCTCGTACCTGCTGGGCGACCCGGGCGTCGTGTCCGTGCGCGGGGAGCTGCTTCCCCGTGACCTCAAGGTGCAGGACAACCGGCTGGACGAGGACCCGCACGCTACGTATCACATACGTTTCGGAAACGGGGTCGAGGCATGGTCGGTTCCGGCGGGCCCGCGCGACTTCGAGATCATCGGCACCGAGGGATCCATCAGGTCGCTGAACCAGGGAACCGGAGCGATCTACAGAGTGCCGGAGAACCTGGAGCCCAGGGAGCCGCGGTGGTTCGAGACCCTCATCCCCGATTACCCGAAGCAGGAGGCAACGCTGACCTGCCTCGAAGACCTGATCGACTCGCACGAGAGCGGCCGCTCTCCGCGCAGCGGGCCGATCGAGGTGGTCCACAACCTGACGGAGGCGTGCCTGGCCGTCGCCGAGAGCCATCGCCAGGGCGGCGCATGGGTAGACCTGCCTATGGCGAACCGTAGCCTCTACGTCTTCCACGTGTAGGGTTATTCGTCCGGCCTGGAGGTCCGGCGGCGAGTCTTGGAGGCGAAAAGCTATTTGACAGCCGCTTTGGGCTTCCCTATAGTGCGTTGCTACGATCTCCGTTGAGGCGTCAAGTCTACGTCCGAGACTAGGTGAGGAGGGGAATCATGGCAACGCAGGGCGGGCAAGAGCAGACCTACGAGATCCTGTTGGTCGAGGACAACCCCGGGGACGTCGAGCTTACCAAGGACACTATCGAGGACTCCAAGTACTCGGCGAACGTGTCTGTGGTGGATGACGGGGAGCCCGCAATGGCGTACCTCCGACAGGAAGGGGAGTACGCCGAGGCACCGCGCCCCGACCTGATACTGCTCGATCTCAATCTCCCGATGAAGGACGGCCTCGAGGTACTTAGGGACATGGGTGGGGACAGCGAACTGAGCTCTATCCCGGTCATGATCCTGACGGGGACAACCGCAGAGGAGAGCTTCCTGGATTCCTACGGCATCCCGGTAAGCCGCTTCAGCAGGAAGCCGATGGACCTGAACCGATTCGAGCAGGTAATCAGCAGGCTGGACGACCCCGCCATGCATCGCTCGATCGCTCCCCAGGAACCCGAGCCGGTCGTTGCTCCAGATAAGCAGAAGAAGTGGTGGTGGCCGTTCTAGAGCCGCGTTGACGCCGTGTGAGCGCGGAGAGACCTGTGGCAACCGCTGATGAGCGCAAGAGCAGGGAGCAGCTTGTAGCTGAGCTGCAGGACCTGCGTCGACGCCTCACCAACCTCGAGGGCTCCCGGCCAACAAAGGACTGGCGCGGTGATGTGCCGGAAGCGCCGTCGTTCGCCTTCTTCAACCCATCGCCTGTACTCAGGTTCGATGCGGATGGGATCGTACGCAGCATCAATCCCGCCGCGGCGGAGACCTTCGGCCCGGCGGCGATGGACGGCTCCTCACTGGCGGCCATCCTGCCGGCGACCAGTGCGCTGGACGTGCGGGAGGTTATCGATGGAGACGAGCACCACGACGTCGTAGCCGACCTTGGAGGCCGCTGGTTCCATTTCGTCCTGGTGGGCATCAGCGAGCACGGGGTTGGGCATCTCTACGGCTTCGATGTTACCGATCAGCGCCGGGCAGAGAATGCGCTTCGGGCCTCGGTGTCCGAGCAGCGGCGCAGGGCCCGCTCGCAGGAGACTCTCTCCAACATCGCCCGGATCATCGGCTCCTCGCTGGACATCGAGGACGTGTACCAGCGATTCGGAGAAGAGGTCGCCGCGCTCATTCCATTCGATCGCATCGTCATCAACCTGATTACCGACGACCCGACCCACATGGTGGACACATACCAGGCCAGCGTGGTCGACGTGCCGGACCGGGAGCCCGACCAGGCCTATAGCATCGTAGGCACCCTGTCGCAGGATGTCCTGGACTCCCGGAAGTGCATCGTCTTCCAGCCCGGCGACGAGTCAGAGGTGGCCGGCAGCTACGCTGGACTTGCGGGGGCGTACGGTATGGGGCTGCGGTCGTTCCTGTCCGCTCCTCTGCTGCATCACGGCGAGACGATAGGATGCCTGAATCTCCACTCGCTGACGGCGAACGCCTACTCAGAGCTTCACCGCCTGCTGGCCGAACGGATAGCAATCTACATCGCCGGGGCAATCGCCAACGCCCAGCTGCACGCCCAGGTCTCGGAGCAGGCGGAGGAGCTGGCCCGCTCGAACCGGGAGCTGGAGCAGTTCGCCTACGTGGCCTCCCACGACCTCCAGGAGCCCCTGCGGATGGTGTCGAGCTACGTCGAGCTGCTGGGCAGGCGGTACTCAGGGAAGCTCGATGAGCGCGCCGAGAAGTACATCTACTTTGCGGTCGATGGGGCCACCAGGATGCAGCGCCTGATCACGGACCTGCTGGCGTACTCGAGGGTTGGGACCCAGGGCGGTGAGCTCGCGCCAACAGATACGGCGCCCGCTGTGGAGGAGGCACTGTCGAATCTAGAGGTGGCCGTGGCGGACAGCAACGCCCGGGTGACGTACCCGGACCTTCCGCAGGTTACGGCGGACTCTTCCCAGCTGGTGCAGCTGTTCCAGAACCTGATAGGGAACGCGCTCAAATTCAAGGGCGAGCAACTCCCCCGTGTGGAGGTCAATGCACAACGCGACGGCAGCTACTGGGTCTTCTCGGTGCGCGACAATGGCGTTGGGTTCGACCAGAAGTATGCGGACAGGGTCTTCGGGGTGTTCAAGAGGCTCCACAGAAACAACGAAATACCTGGTACCGGGATCGGGCTGGCGATCTGCCAACGCATCATAGACCGCCACGGGGGTAGGATATGGGCCGAATCGGAACCGGGTAAGGGTGCGACGTTCTACTTCACGCTGCCCGCCGTATCCGAACAAGGAGCCAGTTAGACTATGACCACCGCCGAAGCCGGACCCCCAATCGAGATACTGATGGTCGAGGACAATCCTGGCGACGTCGAGCTGACGCGCGAGGCCCTTACCGAGGCCAGAGTCCGGAACAATCTCGTCGTTGCCGAGGACGGCGAGGAGGGGCTCTCGATCCTTCGCAGGGAGGGACCCCACCAGGGCAGACGCCCTCCGGACTTCGTCCTGCTAGACCTGAACCTTCCCACCATCGACGGCCGCGAGGTGCTGGCGGAGATCAAGTGCGACCCCGAGCTCCGCCGGATACCGGTAGTCATACTGTCGAGCTCGCAGGACAAGGAAGACATCCTGCAGACCTACGATCTGCGCGCCAACGCATACGTAGTCAAGCCCGTAGGTCTCGACGAGTTCATCGACGTCATCAAGGCGGTGGAGGGGTTCTGGCTGAGCTTCGTGAAGCTGCCGACCAGGAGCGGCTCCGGCGAATTCGCCGGGTAGGGCTACCGCCCCATTGCGCCCTCGCCAGTATCCACATACCGGCAGCGGGACAGCGCAGACTGAGACGGCACCCGGGGGACAGGAGTGGCGGGCCTCTATGGCTAGCCGACGCGCAGAGCTTCGCCAGGCCCGCAATTGTTCGAGGGCCTGACGCAGCCTCAATGCAGAAGGAGCATCAATGGAACACATCGTCGTACACAAGGGCACCGACTACCACAGCGCCTTTCCGCACGTAATCCGCCTGCGAAACGGCGACCTGGTGTGCATCTTCCGCCAGTCCAGGTGCAGGGAGGGCTATGCGGACGGCGAGGCCCGCGACCGGAGCCTCGCACACTACCACCTCGATCCCGATTCGCGCATCGCTCTCGTCAGGTCCACCGACGACGGGCGGACGTGGGACCCCGACAGCTTCACCGTCATCGACGCATCGGACGGGGGCCGCGACCTGAACATGGGCATGATCGCCGAGCTGCCCTCAGGCGAGCTGCTGGTCAACAATCACGGCTGGTTCACCGGCCTGTCGGAGGAGCAGGGCTCCGAGCTGGAGGGGGAGAGGACGCACCTCCCGAGGCCGGACTCGCAGCCCTATTCGAGGCAGTGGTTCGGGGAGATCTACTACGACAGCGCCTACACGCTGCGCTCCACCGACGCGGGGAGGACCTGGACCGGGCGGGAGCCGTTCGGCCTCGGCGCATACGAGTACTTCACCCACACAGGCAAAGACGGCGCTCTCGTCATGCCGGACGGCTCGCTGATGCTGTCCCTGAGCGGGCGTACCTCGCAGGACGAGCCCGGGCGCGTGTTCGTGGTCCGCTCATACGACGGCGGCCGGACGTGGGTCCAGCCGTCTGTCGTCGCCCACGACCCGGAGAATGCGATCGGGTTCGGCGAGCCGCCGCTGCTGAGGCTGTCGAGCGGGCGGCTCCTGACCATGATCCGCACGGGCGACTACCTGTACCAGGCGCATTCGACGGACGATGGGTGGACGTGGCAGGGCGTGAAGCGCTCGCCGATATGGGGCTTCCCCGCCCACTGCATCGAGCTGGAAGAGGGCAGGGTGCTCTGCGTGTACGGGTACCGGCGCGAGCCGTACGGCGTGCGGGCAGCGCTCAGCGACGACGAGGGGGAGACGTGGGACGTGGACAACGAGGTGGTGCTCCGCGACGACGGCCTGCACCGCGACCTGGGCTACCCGGCGTCGATCCGACTCGAGGACGGCCGCGTGCTGACGGTCTACTACTTCCACGGCGACGACGGCGTGCGCTACGTTGGCGGGACGATCTGGAGCGTGTAGGCCAAGCTGCAACAGGAAGACCGAATCGCCCAGCCAGTCATCGCTCTGTTGCCAAAATGCACACATTGTGCGATTATTGACGCATGGAAGGCGACTTCGACTGGGGCACGGAGAAGAACAAGCAGTTAACGGAGCAACGAGGAATCTCTTTCGAGAGAGTTGTGTCCGCTATAGAGCAAGGGGGTCTGCTGGATGTGCTGGAGCACCCGAATCAGGACCGGTATCCTGGGCAATCGATCTATGTCGTGGAAGTTGACGAGTACGCCTACCTCGTGCCGTCTGTAACTCAAGGTGACGGCACTAGTTTCCTGAAGACGATCATTCCAAGCCGCAAGGCGACGAGAGACTATTTGAGGAGGTAGCCATGGTGACGGACAAACTAGACGCGGAAGAACGCGACATCCTGAATCAGTACGAGCGAGGCGAGCTACGCTCAGCGCCTGACGCTGAACGTCAGATGGAGATCGCCCGCCAAGCCGCTCGCAACACGTTCAGCAAGACTAGACGGGTGAATTTGCGGGTGACCGAGCGCGACTTCCTACTCGCGCACTCGCGCGCCAGGGAAGAAGGCATACCCTACCAGACGCTGCTGTCGAGCGTTATCCACAAGTACCTATCGGGCCGGCTTGCCGAGAAGGCCTAGTAGGCCTCTCCAACCCGTCGCAGACAGGCAGTAACAGGAGAGCCTGAATGGACTTCGAGCACATCGTCATACACAAGGACATGGAGTGGCACTCGGCGTTCCCGGAGATCATCCGGCTGCAGAACGGCGAGATGGTCTGCGTATTCCGGCAGGCGCCGGTAAGGCCCGGCACGGGAGTGCACGGCGAGCAGGGTGCCAGCATCACCCACTTCCACCAGGACGCGAACTCGCGCAGCGTGATGGTGCGCTCGCTGGACGACGGCCTCACGTGGGACCCGTCGACGAGGGTGATAGTCTCCGAGTCGGACGGCACGCAGGACCATAACCTCGCAATGGTCTCGCAGGTATCGTCCGGCGAGCTGATCGCGAACAACCTGCGCCTCTTCGCGTACCTCGACGACGAGGGCAAGGCGAAGCTGGCCGGCAAGCGTCAGATCATGCGGGACCGGCCAGCCAGGCCGTTCGACAGCATGGCCTACGACAGCCTGTACATGATGCGGTCGAGCGACAACGGCCACACCTGGAGCGAGCCGGCGCGATTCGGGATTCCGACGATGGAGTACTGGACCCACACCGGCCAGACCGGGGTCGTCGAGCTGCCGGACGGCACGTGGCTGCTGCCCTTCCACGGGCACGGGCCCGGCGACGTTCCTTCAGAGGGCTCCTACGACGGCGGGGAAAGGACTGACGATGCATTCGACCGGGTATTCGTCGCACGCTCGTACGACCAGGGCAAGACCTGGGGCAACCCGTCGGTGGTGATGCACGACCCGAACGGAGTGATCAGCTTCCACGAGCCGCCGCTGCTGAGGCTGTCGAGCGGTCGGCTGCTCATCGTGACCAGGACCGCAGGGGCCGACGACCACTTCTACCAGGCCTACTCGGACGACGACGGCTGGACGTGGGAGGGCCTGTCGCGCACGCCGATCGTCGGCGTGCCGAGCCACCTGCTGGAGCTCGAGAACGGCCACATCCTGTGCACATACGGCTACCGGCGGCCGCCCTTCGGGATCAAGGCATGCTTCTCGTACGACGGCGGCGCGACGTGGGACGTGGACAACGAGGTGGTGATTCGAAACGACGGGATGCACCTCGACCTGGGCTACCCCGCGTCGATCCAGCTGCTAGACGGCCGCATACTTTCGGTGTACTACTTCCACGGCGAGGACGGCGTCAGATACATAGGCGGCAGCATCTGGAAGGAAGGCTAGGGGAGGCAGAGCCCCGAAGGAGACGCAAAATGGACTTCGAGCACATAGTCATCTACAAGGGGACGGACTACCACAGCGCATTTCCGAGTATCACGCGGCTCGACAACGGCGACCTGGTGGCGGCCTTCAGGCAGGCGCCGGCCCGCCCTCCGGACGACCGGGAAGCCGAGCGCGGCTCCAGCCTGACTCACCGCCACGTCGACAACGGGTCGCGCATCGCGATGGTGAGGTCGACCGACGACGGACGGACGTGGGACCCCGACACCCTGGTCGTGATCGACGCCGCGGACGGCACCAACGACCTGAACATGGGCATGGTCTCCCAGGTCTCGTCCGGCGAGCTGATCATGAACAACCACCGCTGGCACGTTGGCATATCCGACGAGGAGGCTGCGGAGCTAGGCGACAGCCGCATGGACATCTCCCGCGGAGTCGGAGGGAAAACGACCAGAGTAGTATTCGACAGCCTCTACTTCGCGCGGTCGAGCGACGGCGGCGCGACCTGGGGCGAGCCGTACCCGGTGTCGATTTCGGGGTTCGAATACCGGGCCCACACCGGCAAGGACGGCATCCTGGAGCTGGACGACGGCACCTGGCTGCTGCCGTTCCACGGCATGGCCGCCGGCGACGTGCAGGACAGGATGTTCGTCGCGCGATCCTACGACCAGGGCAGGACATGGGGCCAGCCGTCCACGGTCGCCTACGACCCTGAGCGGACGATAGGCTTCCACGAGCCGCCGCTGCTCAGGCTGCCGAGCGGCAGGCTCCTGACGGTCATCCGCACCAACGACGCCGACGGGTACCTGTACCAGGCCTACTCGGACAACGACGGCTGGACGTGGGAGGGGCTGCAGCGCACTCCCATGTGGGGGCACCCGTGCAACGTCATGTCGATGCCCGACGGCCGGGTCCTGTGCACCTACGGCTACCGCCGGGAGCCCTTCGGCGTGCGGGCCTGCTTCAGCAGCGACGAGGGAGTGACCTGGGACATCGCCAACGAGGTGGTGATCAGGGACGACGGCATCCACACCGACCTGGGATACGCCGCTTCGATCCTGCGGAACGACGGCAGCATCCTGTCGACCTACTACTTCCACGGCGAGGACGGCATCCGCTACATCGGCGGGAGCATCTGGCAGGGCTAGCGAGCCTCCAGGGCCTTCCAAAGTCCCCTCTCCCCTTTGCGGGAGAGGGTTAGGGTGAGGGGGTTGGGGCCGGCGCAAGTCTGTCTAACTCATCCTTACCTTCTCCCATTTAAGGACAGGGGCCTTGAAGACTGCTCTTGATGGCATCGGTGACAACTTTGGAAGGGCCGTAGCCAGCCTCTGAAGGAACTGCGCCGTGCTATACTCGGCGCCAGCTTTCAGCGGCGCGGAGGTAGGACGTGGCTCTCGACAACCAGGTGTGCATCATCACGGGCGGCGGCAGCGGCATGGGCAAGGCGACCGCCTTTACCATGGCGCAGGAAGGCGCGAAGGTCGTGCTGTTCGGCCGCACCGAATCCAAGGTCGCAGCGGTGGCCGAGGAGGTGCGCGACCAAGGCGGCACCGCGAAGGCCTACGGTGTCGACGTCGCGGACCACGACGCGGTCTTCAGCGCAATTGGCGACACGCTCGACGCCTTCGGCCGCGTAGACGTGCTGGTGAACAGCGCCGGGCATAGCTCGCCCCATCGCAAGCTGCTCACGACGACCCCGGACGAGGTCCAGGCGGTGATCGACTCGAATCTCGTCGGTACGATCTACTGCACCCAGGCGGTGATGCCGGCGATGCTGGAGGCGGACAGCGGCACGATAGTCAACATCTCGTCCCTGGCGGGAGTGACGCCGGGGCTGCTGGGCGGGATGATCTACAGCGCCGTCAAAGCGGCCGTGATCAACTTCACCGGCTTCCTGAACGACGAGTTCAAGGACACGGGCGTCAGGGCCAGCTGCGTGATACCCGGCGAGGTCGACACGCCCATTCTGGACAACCGCCCGGTCGTGCCCGACGACGCCGCGAGGGCGACGATGGTCACGTCGGAGGACGTTGCCGAGGCGATCACCCTGATAGCCCGCCTTCCGCAGAAAAGCAACATACCCGAGCTGGTTATCAGGCCCACCACGGCCAGGGACACGTCCGGCGAGGTAGGCACGGCTTAACTACTGGCCCATCGCAGGAGGACCGATGAAGATCGAGGATGTGAAGACTTACCTGGTCCAGGACTGGCTGCTGGTCCAGATCACGACGGACTCGGGCATCGTGGGGGTCGGGCAGGGGACGTTCTGGGGGCAGCCGGCTGCCAGCGAGCAGGCGCTCCTCAGCTTCAAGTCGTACCTTGTCGGCAAGGACCCGCTGACCATCGACTATCACTACCAGTACCTGAACCGCTCGTCCAGCTTCAGGGCGTCTGCGATCTACGCAGCCCTGAGCGCGATCGACACCGCGCTGTGGGACATAGCCGGCAAGCACTATGGCGCGCCCGTCCACAGCCTACTGGGAGGCACGCACCGCCACAAGATCCGCATGTGCGCCCTGTGCATGCACGGGGACAGGGACGAGTCCGTTGCGCTGGCGGCGAAGGCAGCCTCCGAGGGTCACACCGCCGTCAAGATCGACCCTTTCCCGGCCGACTACCCAAAGTGGAGCCTGCCCAGGCTAATCGACGAAACGGTGGACAGGGTAGGGGCCGTGCGAGAGGCTGTGGGCAGGGACGTCGACATCGTGGTCGAAGTGCACCGCAAGCTGGGGCCGGCGGAGGCCATCGCCGTGGCGCAGAGGCTCGAGCAGTTCGACCTGCTGCTGATCGAGGACCCGATACCGCCCGACAGCGTCGACTCCATGGCAGAGGTGGCGAGCCGGACGACAATTCCGGTGGCGACTGGCGAACGGCTCCACACGATCTACGAGTTCCGCGAGATCCTTAGCCGTGGCGCCGCTCGCGACCTCAAGCTGGACGCAGGGCTGCACGGCGGCTTGACCCAGTGCAAGAAGACGGCCGGGCTGGCCGAGGCGTACCACGCGACGGTCTCGCCTCACAACGCATGGGGCCCCATCGTGACGGCGGTACATGTTCAGCTCGCGGCGGCGATTCCGAACTTCCTCGTGCTGGAGTACAGGTACGACGAAAGGGACGACATCGCCCGCAACCCGCTGATGGTGGAGGATGGCCACATAACGGTGCCCGACGCGCCCGGCCTGGGCGTCGACTTCGATCCTGAGGGCGCTGCAAGGCACCCACTTCAGCCGCGCGAAGTCGGGACGGCCCTGCGAGACGACGGCTCGGTGGGGTTCCGCTAGCGGAAGCTAGTTGGGAATGGCTCCGTTCTTTCAGTCGATCAGGCTTGAACCGGGAGTCTAGGACTTCCGTCTTCCATCATTCTGTCCCGACTAACCAGCCACGAGCCGCCTTCGCTCTCTGAGATCGAGAGGCCATGTGCTCTGCCGATGGCCTCATGCACAGAAGAGAGTTCAGAGGGGGGGCGCACTATCCTCAAGTTTATGTCTCGACCTTGATCTCTAGCAAGTTCTCCCATAGAGAGTAGCAGCTCGTCGAAGAAGGAAGGCGTGATTCCCCGAATCCCTTCGAAATCCAACTCTATCGCCCCTATGGGATCCATCACGGTCTCCGCGATGCTGACTCCCAGATTCCTAGCAGATGTCCGAGTAACGAGCACCCTCTTTTGAACCAAATTGCTGATTCGTACCGTCGTCATCTCCTAGCCCCTTTAGCACGGAATCGAGGCATAGGCCAGCGTGCCGGGGAACAGCTTGGTCCTCCTAGACTGGCTTCGAAGATCCTCCTGGATGTGCAGAGCGCCTATCCCAGATTGGATTACGAGCTGTCTCTGCTCCTTCCTCACTTCTTCTGCTACACCAAAGAGACCCATGCCCCTGGTAGGCTCTTGTGTGCCGCTAACCCGCTCCTGAATTGCAACCTCGATGGCTACCCAGTCATATGGTACTCGATTACGAAGCGAGGGGTTTCTCTCGAGCGAACTCCTAATCCCTACCCCTCCATCGGCTACGGCACAGATGAACCTGGGACCGTTGATCGACTCATAGTACTGGAGGTAGCCGAACGATCCTATTCCTGACTCTGAGTGCTGGACTGCGTTGAGAGCGAACTCTGAGAAGGCGTTTGTGACAACATAGTGCATGTTCGCTGCACCCAGCCCTGATCCCATCAGGTTGAGATCTGCGTCATTCGCGGCTTGCTCCACATCGTGCTCAGTCTCAAACTCGATCAACGGGATGATGAGCCTGGCTGCGCCCCGCTCTGGGACGCCTAAGTCGTCCACATCGACACCTTTGTCTTGGAGCAATCGGAACATGCCTAGAGACTTCAGGTATATGCACACGCCCATGTTCTCCGGTACCAGTAGCGTGCAGACACTACCCCTTTGTCTAGCCAGCAATGAGAATACGATGCACCACAAGACGGCTGACGGCCCAATGAACTCACATTCGCGCAGGTCAATCTCAACGCTGGATTCGTCATACCGTGAACCCCGTGGGTCAGGGAGAGCGAAGCCCTTCAGGTGCCCTGGATGCATGAACTGGGGCTTAGCCACGATTCTCACTACCAGAGGCCTCCGTACTCCAACCGGCTAGTCCGCAGGCTCCAGGTCGAAGGTGTAGCTCTCGATCACCGGGTTGGCGAGGAGCTTGTCGCACATGGAGTCGACAGCCACGCGGGCGGCCCCCTCGTCCTCGGCCTCCAGCCGGAGCTCGAAGTACTTGCCGGAACGCACGCCGGTGATGGAATCGAATCCCAAGTCGCGCAGCCCGCTGAGAATCGTCTGGCCCACAGGGTCGTTCACGGAGGTCTTGAGGGTTACACGCACCCTGGCGAGGAACATGCGGCCGGCAGTCAAGGCTGGGTGTCTACCGCGCGAGGGACTCGGGGGCAGTCGGCGAGTTCATGTGGGCGTTGACGAACGCCTTGATACGCTCGTCGTCGTACTCGTCGAACGCATCGACGAAGGTCCACGCCGTGAGCGCGATCCTCGTGTCCATGTCAGGGTATGGCGACACGATGATCTCAAGGCCGGTCTGGAAGTACCCCTCCAGCTGTCCCACGAGCTCGTCGCAGCCGTCGGGACAGTTGTAGTGTATGCCAATTCCACCGTGCTCGAGGTTATGGATGAGGACCTCGTCGGGCAGGGGCTCCTTGTAGACGTCCCATCGAGCCGGGCCTCCGTCAGCGTAGTCGTAATGCCAGCCGGACGTTCCGGGTGTCGAGTTGTAGGGGGGATGGCTCTCGCCGGTGACGATGTGGGTAGCGCCCTGGTCGGCAAATCGCTGACCAGGACCGTCGGGGCCTGCTGAACCCAGGCTGATGGGAAGGCTTCCGGCGAAGAGGGAGCCGATGAAGAGCACGGCTATGATCACGACGGCCGAAAAGCCAGCGAACCTGGTGAAACGCCGCTTCCTCTGCCGCCGCGACCTGCGCGCCGCCCTAGCCTGGGTGGGCGTCAGCCGCCCTTCTCTGCGTCTGGATGCTGTAGTCATAGACTTCTATTGTGCTACTGGAGGCTTTGCCCGGTCAACCGCTCGTACGCCTCGATGTAGCGCAGCCGGGTCTTCTCGACCACGTCGTCCGGCAGCTCAGGAGCCGGGGGCTCGTGGTCCCAACCCTGTTCGTCTAGCCAGTCCCTGACGTACTGCTTGTCGAAGTTGGGCTGGGACTTGCCGGGCGCGTAGCCCTCGGCGTCCCAGAACCGGCTGGAGTCCGGGGTCAGCAGCTCGTCGATAAGGGTGAGCTCACCGTCGATGTAGCCGAACTCCATCTTCGTGTCGGCTATGACGATGCCCTTGGCAAGGGCGATGTCGTGTGCCTTGTTGTAGACGGCTGCCGTCGTGTCCGCGAGCCGCTTCGCCTCGTCCACCCCCACCATCGCCTCGACCTCTTCCATCGTCATGTTCTCGTCGTGGCCCACCTCGGCCTTGGTCGTGGGAGTAAACAGCGGCTCCGGGAACTTGTCGCCCTCCTGCAGCCCGGCGGGCATCGGCATCCCCTGGACGGTGCCGCTCTTCTTGTACTCGGACCACGCCGAGCCCGTGATGTACCCCCGAATGACGCACTCCACGTCGATGCGTTCCGCGCGCTTGACGACCATCGCCTGTCTGGCAAGGTTGGCGGGAATGTCAAGCTCGGGCCTGTCGGTCGCCCGGGCGACGAAGTGGTTGGGCACGATGTCCTCGGTCTGGTCGAACCAGAAGTAGGAAATCTGGCACAGCACCGCGCCCTTGTCAGGCACCGCCGTGGGCAGGACGACGTCGAAAGCCGAAATCCGGTCCGTCGCCACCATGAGGAACAGCTTGTCGTCCAGCTCGTGCGTGTCCCTGACCTTCCCCCTGTAGACCAGGTTGGGCAGGGGAGACTCCTTTATCGCTACCATTCAGTCAACCTCCAGGTTCTTTGTTCTCGTGGTACTCTCGAACTGCTATTGTAGCTCGGCGGCCGGTTCGTTTCTCGCCCTGAACGTGGCAAAGACGGTCACTGCGAAGGCCGACGTCATTATCGCCGCAGACGCCAGGCAGTATACGCAGTAGGCCTGAATTCGAAACGCCTGGGTGTACACGAAATATGCAGTGAGACTCTCGCCAATCACTGCCATGCCCAGCAGCGCATATCCCAGGGTGCTTGGTGGGTTGTCGAGTCCCAGGTAGGCGAGCGTGCCGAGAAAGAGCGCGGCGTATCCCGCCACGCCGATGAAGGCAACGGGCACGCCGATCAGGACCGCGTACTCGCTCGTCGTCACGTCACCGCAGCCCTCGCCCACTACGCAAGCAGCCTCGCCGGCGATCACGTGCTCTACGCTCAGATATGTTGCCAGCGCCAGGCCAGCCAGGCTGAGGGCGGCAACGACCCAGCGCGACGCGGTTGCAGACGTCACTGCGCCGCCGCGATCGCCGACTCGATGAGCCCGGCCAGCTCGCTGTAGTCGGCGACCCGTATCCTGCGTCCTTGCAGGAACAGTGAGGGCGTGGAGTCGACGCCCATCCGCTCTCCAAGCTGAAAGTCCTCCTCCACCTTGCCCCTGTACTTGCCGCCGTCGAGACAGGAGTCGAAGGCACCCCTGTCCAGCTGTAGGCTACTCGCAAACCCCTTGAGGTTGTCGTCGGAGTAGGCGCCCTTGTTCACGCCGTTCCAGTTCTCGAAGACGGTGTCGTGGTACTCCCAGAACTGGTCCTGGTCGCGTGCGCACTCGGTCGCCTCCGCGGCCCTGAAGGACTCCTCGCCGATGAATGGGAAGTGGCGAAAGACGAAATCGATCCGGCCCTTGTCCACGAAGTCCTTCTTGAGCTGCCTGCCCATCCCCAGCGCAAATTGGGCGCAGTGAGAGCACTGGAAGTCGCCGAACTCCTCTAGCGTCACGAGGGGCACGACTGCAGCTTCGGCCTGGGTCGGGGCTGGGGTGGGCTCGCTCGCGGCCGCTGCTGCTGCCTGGGTCGGAGCGGGACGGGAGTCGTCCTGAGCTGCGTCCGTTGCCACTGGGTCGGTGCCGGAGTCTCCGCTCAAGGCGGCAAAGACGATGACGGCGACCGCTGCGACGACGAGCACTCCGCCCCCGATCAGCAGGTAGGGGAGTCTCATCGACCGCCTGGTCGGTGGCGGCTGCCTGCGCTCCGCCCTTTCTCTTCTCCTCTGTCGTCTATTGGTCACTGGGCTCTCCCGCTCACGCCAGCCCGGCGCGCTCGAGCGTCTCGTCGACGTGCCGGACGTAGTAGCCGTAATCGAACAGGGAGTCGAGCTCGTCACCATTCAGCCGAGCGGCCACCTCGGGCTCCGCGCGAATCAGTCCGCGGAAGTCCTCGCCGTTCTGCCAGCTCTGCATCGACCGGTCGTGGACGATGGCGTAGGCCGCCTCGCGCGCCATCCCTGCCTCGATCAACGCCAGCAGAACTCGCTGGGAGAAGATCACGCCTTGGGTCGACTCGACGTTGCGCATCATCCGGTCGGTGTGCACGTCCATGTCCCTGACGACGCCGGCGAACAGGTCGATGATGTAGTCGAGAGCGGTGCAGGAGTCTGGCAGGATGAGCCTCTCGGCGGACGAGTGGCTGATGTCGCGCTCGCCCCAGAGTGCCACGTTCTCGAGCGCAGTCACCGCGTGCCCGCGGATCAGCCTCGCGAGGCCGCAGACGCGCTCGGACAGCTCCGGGTTGCGCTTGTGGGGCATCGACGACGAGCCCGGCTGGCCCTTCGGGAAGCCCTCGGATACCTCCTGTACCTCAGTGCGCTGGAGCCCCCGTATCTCCGTGGCGAACTTCTCGAGTGAGGCCGCGTACAGGGCCAGCGTCGTCACGACCTGCGCGTGGCGGTCGCGCTGCAGCACCTGGTTGGAGACGGGCGCGGGCTGCAGGCCAAGGCGCTCGCACACCTTCGTCTCGACGGACGGCGGGACCGTGGCGTGGGTGCCGACGGGCCCGGATATCTTGCCAAAGGCGATGGTGCTCCTGGCCTGGACGAGCCGCTCCCTGTTGCGGCGCGTCTCGTCCCACCACAGTGCCAGCTTCAGGCCGAAGGTAATCGGCTCGGCGTGGACGCCGTGGGTGCGCCCCATCATCAGGGTGTCCTTGTGCTCGACGGCCCTCGCGCGCAGCGCCTCTAGGAGCCCGTCGGTCCCTTCGATCAGGAGGTCCAAGGCATCGATGAGCTGCAAGCTGGTGGCTGTGTCCCAGACGTCGCTGGTGGTCAGGCCCAGGTGGAGCCAGCGGCCCTCGGGCCCGATGAACTCCGTGATAGAGCTGAGGAACGCCGTCATCTCGTGGCGCGTGTCCTTCAGAATCTCCTGCAGGCGGTCCATGTTGTAGGTTGCGCCTCGCAGCGCTTCCATGTCGTCGCCGGGAACCACGCCCTCGTCGCACCACGCCTCGCACACCGCCAGCTCGATGTCGAGCCAGCGGTCGTACTTGCTCTCCTCTGACCAGACCCGCTTCATGCCGGGCCTGGTGTAGCGTTCGATCATTGCCTCGCCCTTACCTGGATTTCAGGCCTTCGCGGTAGTCGTCGTAGGCCTGGCGTATGTCGTCGTGCTTGGCTCCCAGAATCTGCGCCGCGAAGAACGCCGCGTTCCGAGCGCCCCACGATCCTATGGCCACGCACGCGACCGGGATTCCCGGCGGCATCATGGCGATGGCGTGAAGCGAGTCCACGCCATTCATGTCGCTGGAGGGCAGGGGGATCCCGATGACCGGCAGGGTGGTCCACGAAGCCATTACGCCCGGCAGGCCGGCGGAGCCCCCGGCGGCGGCAATGAGCACCTCTATGCCACGCTCACGGGCCGATGTCGTGTAATCGCGCACCTTGTCCGGCGTCCTATGCGCCGAGGCCACGACAACCTCGTGCTCGACCCCAAGCTGGTCGAGCACCTCTGAAGTCTCGTCCACGTACGACCTGTCTGAACTGCTTCCCATTACTACGCCTACTAGCGGCATTCCTGTTCTCCTCCGTACTATATTAGGTTCGGGCTACTATGAAAGGGACTCGCATCTCGTCGGGCGTGAGGCCGCCGTGGCTTGCGACCGACTTGTGCTCGTCATCCTCCTCTCGCGGGTACTTATAGTCGATGACGGGCGTCCCCCTGGAGACTGCCAGGTGGCTTCCGATCCTCCTCCTTGTGGCCTCCGAGGCCGGGCCCGGGCCCATGAGTCCCATGTCCAAAGCCTCGCAGGTCTCGAGAAGGTAGAAGTCGTCGCCAAGCCTCCGGCGAAAGCCCATCTCGAACTCCTTGGTGCGGTCGTCGCGGACCTGGAACATCGCCGTTCGCCCCGTGCCCCAAGGCTCATGCGACAGGTGCTCTGCGAGCTCGTCGTCCTGCTCGATCTCGTGGACGTCCTCGTCAGGTGTGTTGAGCAGGCCATGGTCGGCTGATACGACGATGGCGACGTTGGAGGGCAATAGACCGGCGAGCTGTGCCAGCCCCGCATCGACGGCGGAGATGGCCTGCTTCACAGTCTCGTGGTCTATACCGTACCCGTGCGATGCCGCGTCCACGTGGGGTATGTAGACCTGCGTGAAGGTACCGCCCTCGGCTTGGGCTATCCGCCCGAGCAACGCGATCCCGGCATCCTCCAGGCTCTTGTAGCCGTAGTGGGGCGTGTGGCCGCGGCAATAGGACGAATAGGGCGTATCGCCTATCTCCTCAGGCACTATGCCGAAACTGGGCCACGCCATACCCGGGACCATCGAGGGCTCCGGGTAGGCCTGTTCTGGGGTCACGCCCAGGCTGGCAAGATCTCTGTCGTCGCCGCGTCGAGTGAAGTGGATGATCGTCGCCACCGCATCGATCTCCTCGAGGTACAGGTGCCAGTTAGGTACCCCATGCTGGCTGGGCCAAAGCCCGGTGGCATACGAAGTAAGTACCGTTGGGGTGGTGGACGGGTACACGGTCATCAGCTCGGCGGCGACGTGCTCCTTGAGAAACGACGCGCCGTGCTCCGCATCTATGACGTTCATGCCGAGCCCGTCCACCATCACGAACACGACGTGGTCGACGGGCCCGATTGCCTCGACCAGGGAGCCGATAGCAGGGGAGCCTGATGCGCCGTTGTCGGCAACGCGGGGCAGGGCATTGGCCAGGTCGACTATGTTGGGAACGTCGGGTGACGGGCGCAGCAGCTCGCCCGAGTCAAAGGCAGCAAGGAGCCGCTCCCTGTCGCTCAACTCAGAGGCTCCGGGCCATCCACGTTGAAGACGGGCTCACCGCCACCCACGCGGAAGAGGACTACCGACGAGGACTCGGCGCCGGGGTTCACCTCGCGATGAACTGTGTGCGCCGGTATGAACACGAAGTCCCCGGTCCCGGCGTCGACCGCCTGCCCGCCTTCGTCGCCGTACTCGAACCGTGCCTCCCCCGACACCACGTAGAGATAGCTGTCATTAATGCCGTGGTGGTGCCAGCCCGAGGCCGCTCCGGCCTCCATCTGCACGGAACCGACCCAAACGGTCCCCTCGGCAAAGGCTTCCGAGCGCAACATTCCGGGCGTCTGCGTGGTATCCCCAAGCGAGGCGCAGCGCACCAGGCGAACTCCCGTCAAGATGAGCCTCCAACATCGGCTATGTCGGTACGGTAGAAGGAGCCGGTGAAGCCGATTCGCGCCGCATTCTCATAGGCCCCGGTACGGGCCTCGGCAACTGTCGAACCGAGCGCCGCGACCGTCAGGACGCGGCCACCATTCGTGACCACTGCTCCATTATCGGACTCCTTTGTGCCGGCGTGGAATACCATCGCGCCGGAGTCCACCGAATCGAGTCCATGAATAGGATACCCCGTCTGGTACGCGACCGGGTAGCCTCCCGAAGCGATGGCCACACCGACGCAGGCCCGGTCGTCCCAGTCGAGGGGGACCGCCCCGACATCGCCTGACGCAGCGGCCCACATCACCTCCAGCAGGTCGCTCTTCAGCCGGGGCAACATCACCTGCGTCTCCGGGTCGCCGAGCCGTGAGTTGAACTCGATCACCTTTGGACCCTCGCGTGTGACCATAAGGCCGGCGTACAGGGCGCCGACGTAGGGCGAGCCGTTCGCCGCAAGGGCCGAGACCGTAGGCTCGATGATCTCGCAGCGGACCCGGTCGTCCATATCGGCGTTCCATAGCTCGGCGACGGGCGGGCTGTATGAGCCCATGCCACCCGTGTTCAGGCCCGTGTCGCCGTCGGCCGACAGCTTATAGTCGCAGGCGGCGACGAGGGAGGAGATGTGCTGACCGTCCACGAAGGCAAAGACGCTGATCTCGGTGCCCTCAAGGTACTCTTCGAGCAGGACCACGCGGCCCGAATCTCCGAACTTGCCTTCGACCATATAGTCGCGCAGCGCGTCCTCCGCCTCCGCCGGGATCTGGGCTACGAGTACCGCCTTGCCCTCCGCGAGACCGTCCCCCTTCACTACGATGGGCGCTCCGACCTCGTCCAGGCGGCGCATGGCATCCTCGAAGTCCGAGTGCCTGGAGGCCCGGCCGGTGGGGACACCGTTGGCGAGCATGAGGTCCTTCGCAAATGCCTTGCTGTGCTCGATCCGCGCAGCAGCCTGGGTCGGACCGAAGGCCGTGATGCCTGCTGCCGCCAAGGCATCCACAAGGCCCGCGGCGAGGGGCGCCTCGGGGCCAACTACGACGAAGTCGACCGCCCGCTCCCTGGCAAGGTCGACCATGCCCGGCACGTCTGTTGCCGCGACGGGATAATTCGTGCCAAGCTGAGCGGTCCCTGCGTTGCCGGGCGCCGTCAACAGCTCTCCGAGCCGTGGGCTCTGGGCTAGCTTCCAGGCTATGGCGTGCTCGCGCGCGCCGCTCCCGACGAGCAGTACCTTTAGGCTGCTACCCACCGCTCACCGTGCCGCTGAAGTCGATCTCCAGCCGGATGTTGTCCTGGACGCTGACCACAACGAAGACGCTGGGTATGTCCATGTCGAAGGTGTCAAAGGTAAAGTTGGTCTTCGCTGTACCCGTTACGCTGCCCTCGCTGGCCTGGGCCGTCGCCTCCCACGTTAGCTCACTGGTCACGCCGTGGATGGTCATGTCGCCGACGATCTGAAAGGCTACATCGCCTGAGGAGGGCAGGGGCCACGGCAGGCCCGGCGTGCTCTTCACGACGAGCTCTGCCGTGGGGTACTTGTTCGTCTCGAGGGTGTTGCTGCGGACGTACCCGTCGCGCCTATCCGAGTCCGACTTCAGGGACGCCATGTCGACGATGATCTTGGACTTGGCTGAATCGACCGAGCCGTCCGCCGTGAAGACGATAGCCCCCTCGACCTGGTCAGTCACCCCGATGGCGTCTATGGGGGAGTTCATGCGTGCGAGCTGTTCGTTGACCAGGTACCGCGCCATGGAGCCCGGGCCGATAGTGAAGGTCGCTCCGCCGGGCTCCGCCTCCACAGATGCGGAAGACGCCTCTGCCGTGGTGGGCTGGGCGGCTGGCTGGGACGCAGCGGTTGGTGGAGGAGCAGCAGTGGGCGCGACAGTCGGAGCCACTGTAGGGACTGTAGTCGGGGTTGGCGCCGGCTCGGTGGATGAACAGGCGACGGCGAAGGCCGCAAGTGCAACGGCGGTTGCAATCAACGATGGTGCAAGGCGAGGCCTGTGGATTCTCAAGTCTCTACTCCTAGGTCGAGTTTCCCGATAAAGTAGCAAGGAATCTTGAAGATTCCTTCAAGGATGGCCCGCGCTCTTAGCCTCTCGCCTCGTTCAACAGGTACTCACCGGTCCTACAGCCAGCCTACTCCCACTCTATGGTGCCCGGCGGCTTGCTCGTGATGTCGTAGACCACCCGGTTGACGCCCGGCACCTCGTTGGCGATGCGGCTGGAGATGCGCGCCAGGACGTCGTAGGGCAGGCGGCTCCAGTCGGCCGTCATGGCCTCGTCGCTGGTGACGGCCCGCACGGCTATGACGCCGCCGTATGTCCTGAAGTCGCCGGTGACTCCCACCGAGCGCGTGTCGGTGAGTACCGCGAAGCTCTGCCACAGCTCCCTGTACAGGTTTGCGGACTTGATCTCGTCCATCACTATCCAGTCGGCCGCCCTCAGGGTATCCAGCTTCTCGTGGGTAACCTCTCCGATTATCCTTATGGCGAGCCCCGGGCCTGGGAACGGCTGCCTGAAGACCATCTCCTCCGGCAGGCCCAACTCCAGCCCGACATCGCGCACCTCGTCCTTGAAGAGGTACCGCAGCGGCTCCACCAGGTTCAGCTTCATATTCTCCGGCAGGCCGCCGACGTTGTGATGGGTCTTGATCTTCGCCGAGACCTTGTTGTCGGTAGTCTCGCTCTCGATCACGTCTGGGTAGAGCGTACCCTGGGTCAGGAAGTCGACCTGCCCCAGGCTGGCAGCCTGGGCGTCGAATACCTCGATGAAGACCCGGCCGATTCGCCGCCGTTTCTCCTCCGGGTCAGTGACTCCGGCGAGCTCTCCAAGGAAGTTCTCGGCGGCGTCGACATGCAGCAGGTCGATCTCCAGGTGCCGGTTGAAGGTCTCGACCACCTGGTCGGGCTCGCCGCGCCTCATGAGCCCGTTGTCGACGAATACGCAGGTGAGCTGACTGCCGACGGCCCGGTTCACCAGGGCGGCGGCCACCGCCGAGTCGACGCCGCCGGACAGGGCGCATATCACCTTGCCGCCTCCGACCTGACCGCGGATGCTGTCCACTGTATCGGCAATGAAGTTGGCGGGGGTCCACAGCTTCCCGCAGCCGCAGACCTCGTGCACGAAGTTGCCGAGGAGGTCCTTGCCGTTCGGCGTGTGGGCGACCTCGGGATGAAACTGGATGCCGAGCATGCCGTCGCCGTTGCCGATGGCGGCGATAGGGGAGTTGGCGGAGCGGGCCAAAGGCTCGAATCCCCCCGGCGTCTCCACGATGCGGTCGCCGTGGCTCATCCAGACGGGCATTGCCGGCGGCAGTCCCGCGAACAGCGGCTCGCCGCTCGCGCTCTGGTCCAGGACGGCGTGGCCATACTCCTTCTTGGCGCTCGGCGCAACCTTGCCGCCAAGCTGGTGGACCATGACCTGCATGCCATAGCATATCCCCAGGACGGGCAGGCCGCTCTCGTACACCCACGAGGGGGCCATCGGAGCGTCCGGCTCATACACGCTGGCGGGCCCGCCGGACATGATGATGCCCTTCGGGTTCAGCCCGCTGACGGCGTCCCACGACGACTCGTGGGAGATGATCTCGCAGTATACGTTCGACTCCCGCACGCGCCGAGCTATCAGGCGGCTGTACTGGGACCCGAAGTCGATGATGAGGATGGACTCGCGCCCCGAGTGGGAGTGCGAGGGATGTTTGGGACGCCCGGCGGGCATCGCTGTGGTTTCCGTCGAAGTCATACCTGTAGTGGTTACAAGGCTAGCATCTATAATATCTTGTGGTCAATGAACGCGAAACCGCACCCGAATACACCGCCATGAACCAGGTTTCCGAGATCGTAGAAGTGTTGAGGAACGGAGGAGTGGCGGCCATCCCGACCGACACGGTGTACGGCCTTGCTGCCAACGGCCTGGATGAAGCAGCAGCCTCCAGGGTATTCGAGGTCAAGGGGCGGCCTGCGGGAATGCCTTTGCCGCTTCTCCTCGCAGATGCGGACGACCTCTCCGTGTGCTGTATCGAGGTGCCGGAGCCCGCCCGAAGCCTGGCCGAAGCCTTCTGGCCGGGTCCACTTACACTGGTGCTGCGCCGCTCAGACGAAGTGCCCGACATCGTAACTGCGGGCGGGGACACCGTCGGCGTCCGGGTACCAGACCACCCCGTACCCAGGGAGATCGCGCGTCGCCTGGGTTCGCCAATCACGGGCACCAGCGCCAACCTGTCCGGTCTCCCTCCCACGACCACGGCCGGTGAGGCTAGGGAGCAGATCGGCGACCGCGTCGACTATGTGTTGGACGGCGGGTCCGTGCGCTCGGGAGTGCCATCCACGGTGCTGGACCTGACGAGACCTGAGCCGGTCATAGTGCGTTCCGGGGCAATAGGATCCACGGCCATATCGGATGTTCTAGGCAAGATCGTACGTGTCGCAGAGAAGTAGTGGGCCGGGTACCTGCTCAGGCTTGATGAGATGTCAGGCCCGTCGCATGTACGTAGGGGCGACTCGCCGAGTCGCCGTTACACGTTGGGCCGCGAGCGCGTCGGAGCCGGTACATCCTTCTCATCACCACTGAGCAGTTACGGGCCGGTCCCAGGTTGAGAGTTGAAGGACGGTTTGCTAACATTCTGGCGTTCGGCGGGGCTGTAGCAGTCCCGAAGCAGCGTTGAACCTGTAGGCAGGAGCCTGAGCGATGCTGGCATACTTCTCAAGACGCCTAGTCCTAGCCGCATTCACCACCTTAGTTATCTCCATGCTGGCCTTCTTCATCATGGAGATCCCCCCCGGGGACGCCGCCAGCAAGTATGTCGACGCCCTCATGACGCGCGGCGACGACGTGGCGATTGGAATGGCCGAGCAGATCCGCGAGGACCTCGGGCTGGACAAGCCCGTACACCTGCGCTACGTCTGGTGGATGGGCAACCTGGTCCAGGGCAAGTGGGGACGATCCTTCCAGTACTTCTGCAGCTCGACGCCGGCCCAGAAGCCAGTAAAGGAGCTGATCAGCGATCGCATACTGACGACGGTCGCCCTGACCGGCTTCACGATCATCTTCACGTGGACCTTCGCAATACCGATTGGCATCTACTCCGCTGTACGGCAGCATACAGTCGGTGACTATGTGTTCACGACCCTTGGATTCACGGGGCTGGCGGTGCCGGACTTCCTCCTTGGCCTCGTGCTGATGTATGTCGCCTACGCGTACTTCAACATGTCGGTGGGCGGCCTCTTCTCTGGAGACTTCCAGGACGCGCCGTGGAGCGTGCCGCGATTCATCGACATGCTGAACCACCTCTGGATCCCCGCAATCGTGCTGGGCACGTCCGGAACTGCCGGATTGATCCGCATCATGCGGAACAACCTGCTCGACGAGCTCTCAAAGCCGTACGTGGTCACCGCCCGTGCAAAGGGGGTCGCCCCCTTCAGGATGATCGTCAAGTACCCGGTGCGGGTGGCCATCAATCCGCTGATCAGCACCGTGGGCTACCTGTTGCCCCAGCTTGTGAGCGGTAGCGTGATCGTGTCCGTCGTCCTCAGCCTGCCGACCCTCGGCCCGGTGCTGCTGGACGCCATCGTCAACCTGGATACTATGACGGCCGGGTTCATCGTGCTCATGCTGGGTATGCTGACCGTGGCCGGCACCCTCATCTCGGACGTCCTCCTGGCCATAGTAGACCCGCGCATCAAGCTCACGGGGTAGCGCGCCCATGACTGCCTATATTGCTAGGCGGCTATTGCTGTCCGCGTTCACCGTCCTTGTCATCAGCATGCTTGCGTACTTCATCATCGAGCTGCCTGAGGGCGACTCGGCCACCAAGCATATCGACCGGCTGATGAGCAGCGGCGTAGGCGCCTCGGAGGAGCAGGCCGAGCACCTCCGGGTCTACCTCGGCCTGGACAAGCCCATCTACCAGCGTTACGCCGCGTGGATGTGGAACCTGATGAAGGGGGACCTGGGCCGCTCCTTCCAGTTCTTCTGCTCCTCATGGGCCACCGAGAGGACCGTGAAAGAGGTGATCGGCGACCGTATCTGGACTACCATCATCCTGACCGGATTCACCATCATCGTCACATGGACCTTCGCCATCCCGGTTGGGATCTACTCGGCCGTGCGTCAGCATTCGGTCGGAGACTACCTGTTCACCCTCGTAGGCTTCTCGGGGCTGGCTGTGCCCGACTTCCTGCTCGGCCTCGTGCTCATGTACGTCGGATTCGCCTACTTCGACCAGTCGGTGGGCGGCCTCTTCTCGGCAGACTACCAGGACGCGGCCTGGAACGGAGCCAAGGCATGGGACATGCTGAAGCATCTCTGGATTCCGGCCATCGTTCTGGGCACCTCCGGCACGGCCGGACTCATCCGGGTCATGCGCAATAACCTCCTGGACGAGCTCGGCAAGCCCTACGTGGTCACGGCGCGAGCCAAGGGAGTCCGGCCGTTTCGGCTGATCCTGAAGTATCCCACGAGGGTAGCCATCAACCCGCTGGTAAGCACCGTCGGCTACTTGCTGCCGCAGCTGGTCAGCGGAAGCGTCATCGTCTCCGTGGTGCTGAGCCTTCCGACCCTTGGGCCGGTGCTTCTGGACGGCATCGAACAGCAGGACACGTACACGGCCGGCTTCATCGTACTGATGCTCGGTGTTCTGACCGTTGTCGGCACACTCCTGTCGGACCTGCTTCTCGCCGTCGTAGACCCCCGCATCAAGTACACGTCGTAAGGGCAGGGGAGAATGGGCCGAGCCGTCACGACGATCGTCGGCAACTGGAAGATGAACTCCACCGCCGACGAGGCTCGCAGCCTGGCATCGGCTATCAGGGACGGCCTGGTCGGCATCTCCGGTGTCCAGGTTGCCGTATGCCCGCCCTTCACCTCGATCCCGGCCGTCGGTCGCCTCCTCGAAGGCTCAGGCATAGGCGTCGGGGCGCAGAACATGCACCATGAGGCGAGTGGGGCTTTTACCGGCGAGGTCTCAGTCCAAATGGTCGCCGAGCTCTGCGACTACGTCATCCTCGGCCACTCGGAGCGGCGCGAGCACTTCGGTGAGACCGACGAGATTGTCCGGCTCAAGGCAGCCTCGGCGCTGGAAGCGGGCCTGAAGGCAATCGTGTGCGTCGGAGAGCGGCTGGAGGCACGCGAGGCGGGCGACGCCGAGGCCGTGATCGGGAGTCAGCTCACAGCGGCCCTCGAGGGTATCTCGTCCTCCGAGGGGCTGCTGGTGGCCTACGAGCCGGTCTGGGCAATAGGTACGGGCAGGGCCGCGACCGCTGCAGACGCCCAGGCTATGATGACCCACATCAGGTCCCTCCTCTCGCGCCAGCTTGGGGCAGCCAGCGCATATGTACCGCTCCTATACGGCGGCAGCGTTACCGACGAGAACGTAGGCGAGTTGGTCGGCGAGCCCGACGTTGACGGCGCACTCGTGGGCGGCGCAAGTCTGAAAGCCGACCTGTTCGTGCGCCTGGTCCGCAACGCCGCAGCCGCCGGCGCCTGAATGGGTCCCGGCGACACCGTCGTAGCCGTCGTCGGCCCAACGGCGACCGGCAAGTCCGACATCGCCGTTCAGATAGCTCTCAGGCACGGTGGCGAGATTGTCGGCGCGGACAGCCGCCAGGTCTACAGAGGCATGGACATCGGCACGGCCAAGCCTTCTCCTGAACAGCGCGCAGCCGTGCGCCACCACATGGTCGACATCGTCGAGCCCGACGAGCCCTACAGCATCGCGCTCTACCTCCGTCAGGCCAGAAGGGTCATCGCGGACATACTCGAGCGCGGGAAACTCCCTGTCGTAGCTGGAGGGTCAGGCCAATACGTGTGGGGGCTGCTGGAAGGCTGGCAGATTCCCGAGGCGCCGCCGTCTCCTGAGCTGCGCGCGAAGCTGGAGGCGAGAGCCGCGACCGAGGGCGGCGAGACCCTGTACCGCGAGCTCGCCGAGTCGGACCCGGAGGCCGCCGAGCGCATCGATCCTCGTAACGTCCGCCGTGTAATCAGGGCGCTGGAGCTCCGCCAGACTTCGGGAGGGGCTGTCAGCCCACTGCGCAAGGTCGCGCCGCCGTACAGCCCCGCAATAGTCGGCCTGTTGCTCGATCGCACCGAGCTCTACCGCCGCATCGACACCCGCGTAGACGCGATGATGGACGACGGATGGCTTGACGAGGTAAAGGGGCTCATAGAGCGCGGCTTCTCATGGGACCCGCCATCCATGTCCAGCCTAGGCTACGGCGAGCTTGGGCGCTGCTTGAAGGGTGAGGTCGAGTTGGACGAAGCGGTACGGGCCATAAAGACGAGGACCCACAGGTTTGCGCGCCAGCAGCACGCCTGGTTCCGCGCAGACGACGAGCGTATCGCATGGTTCGACGCGTCAGGGTCGGTACAGGCCATTCTCGAACATGTGGCCCGAAGGCTGAACCCCTAGCTATGTCTCTCGGACTCACCCGGGGCAAAGCTGTCGTCGTAGACTACGACGCGCAGTGGCCCACGCTGTTCGAGGAGGAGCGATCCCGCATTACGTCGGCCGTCGGGGACATAGTGGCGGGTGTCCATCACGTGGGCAGCACGTCCATTCCTGGCATGGCCGCCAAGCCGATACTCGACATCGCCGTGATGCTCCGCGAGTTCCAGGACGGTGAGCGGTGCATTGGACCGCTGGAGAGAATCGGCTACACCCACAGGGGTCTGAACGACGACATCCCCGGTGACCGCTTCTTTGTCAAAGGCCTTCCACCGCGCGAGTGCGGCTCAGGCGGGGAGGAGGTCAGGACCCACTTCCTCCACATGTACCCGCTTGACAGCCCTTTGGCGCAGAACCACCTCGCCTTTCGTGACTACCTGATGGCACAGCCGAAGCTTGCGGCTGAGTACATGCAGCTTAAGTTCACCCTTGCGGACAAGCACCCGGACGACAGGGTGTCATACGGCAAGGGCAAGGCATCGTTCATCAGGGCGGTTCTAGCGAAGGCAGCAGAGGAGTTGCAGTAGTGCCTCATCGAGGACTCACCGTCACCCACGCCGACGAGCTGGACGGCCTGATCCGAACAGACACGTCCTTCGTCCACTGCAACTTCGACGGCGGCTCCTTCGTCGGACTATCGATAGACGCACTCCATCTGGAGGACTGCTCGCTCCGGGACGCCGACTTCTCGAATTTCACGTGTGGAGAGCTTCGAGTCACTCGCTGCGATCTTCAGCGGGCCGAGTTCTACCGTGCCGACATCGAGGAGTCCCGTGTCACCGAGTCGAACTGCGGGTCGGCAATGTTCCGGAACGCCAGGATGAACCTCTCCCGCCTCACCGGGTGCGACTTCTCCCTATGCGGCTTCGAGGGCGCGAGCCTCTTCGGCGCCGATCTGAGCGGGTCCCGGTTCCGCACGGTGAGTTTCGGGACCACCAATATCGAGGGCGCGACCCTGAACGGGGCCAGCTTCGTCATGGCGTCCTTGGCACACAAGAGCTTCCGCAAGCAGCGTCTCAGCGGCGTCGACTTCTCGGAGGCCGACCTCTCGGGTTGCGACTTTAGCGAGTCGGTATTCGAGGACTGCCGCATCGAGAATGCCATAGTCAGCCCCGAAACGAACTTCGCCGGCGCAGACCTTCGAGGAGCGCGCCTGTCGAATCTTCGCCTCGATGTCGCCCGCGCCAACGGCGCCATCGTCTCGCGTTCACAGGCGGCGGGCTTCCTCCATGATGCCTACGGCGTCCTCGTCGGCTAGGGTAGGGAAGCTCTCCCAATGCCTCCTATCCCCTTAAGCAAGGAATTCGACACAGCCCCATCGGGCCACAGGGTAGCCGTAGCATTGTGGGTTGCTGCATTCAAGACTGATTCCGTAGCTGCTGTGCTACAATCGGACGACCATGAGATTCACCAAGATGCACGGCGCGGGCAACGACTACATATACGTCGACGCCCGCGGTATGGACGAGGACTGGCCGGCGCTGGCCGCGGCGGTCAGCGACAGGCACACTGGGATTGGCTCCGACGGGCTGATTCTGGCGAGCGAGTCGGACCACGCCGACGTCAGGATGACGATGTTCAACGCCGACGGCTCGGAGGGCCAGATGTGCGGCAACGGCATCCGCTGTTTGGTCAGCTTTGCTGTAGAGCATGGGATAGTGCCGGGCGACAAATCTCCCGTCATCGTGGAAACGGCATCCGGCGACAAGGCCGTGACACCCGTGTGGGAGAATGGCGCCATGGTCGGCGCAAGGGTGGACATGGGTGAACCGAACGTTGCCGCAGAGGACGTGCCAGTCGACGCTCCCGGATACGCGATGCTGATGGACTACCCGCTGGAGATAGATGGCGAGACGATAGACATCAGTTGCGTATCCATGGGCAACCCCCACGCCGTAGCGTTCATCAAGACCCCGGTTGCGGACTACCCACTGCACGAGATAGGGCCGAAGGTGGAGCACCACCCGATGTTCCCTGAGCGGGTCAACTTCGAGATAGTCAACATACTCGACCAGGGCCATGTCAGGGCCAGGGTGTGGGAGCGCGGTTCCGGGCTGACGGAGGCGTGCGGCACAGGCGCCTGCGCGGTCGTAGCCGTAGCCCGGCTGCAGCGCAAGACCAAGGGCGACGTCACCGTGTCGCTGCCGGGCGGCGACCTCCATATCGAATGGCCGGGCGAGGGGGGCGTGATGATGGAGGGCCCCATCGCCAAGGTCTTCGAGGGCGACTGGCCGTCGTAGCGGGGCGACAGGAGGACAGACCATGGTGGTCACCAAGCCCGCAGCCAAGCTCACATACGCCGACTATCTGAACGCGCCCGGCGAAGAGCGCTACGAGCTCATAGACGGAGGACTAGTCGTGGTCGGGTCGCCCAGCATAGCCCACCAGACCGCAAGCATGGGTCTGGCGTTGGAGGTGGGGAACTTCGTGAGGGAGAGGGCGCTGGGACAGGTCTTCCACGCCCCCACCGACGTCATCCTGACCGATACGGACGTTGTGCAACCCGACCTAGTATTCGTCTCCAAGGAACGCGGCCACGTCGTCACTTCCGCAAACATCCAGGGCGCGCCTGATCTGGTGGTCGAGATACTGTCTCCTTCCACAGTCAGCTTGGACAGGACGACCAAACGCGACCTGTACGCCGAGCACGGCGTACGGGAGTACTGGATTGCAGACCCTGCAGCGCAGACGGTCGCAGTGATGCTGCTGAAGGATGGCGGATTCGATGTGGTAGGAGAGTACGGGCGAGAAGACACCCTGACCTCGCCCACTCTCGAGGGCCTCACGCTCGATCTGAACAAGGTGTTCGGATAGACGGGCCAACGGACACCCCATCCCAAGGTCACGCAAGACGACCATTGATGTCGAACCTGTTTCTAGATACGAAATCACCTAACCACAACAGCAAAACTGGAGCTCTACAGTGAAAACAGCCGCCAGGGTGAACGCAGTTCCCCCATACTTGTTCGTTCAGATCAGCCGCAAGATCGCTGAGAAGAAGGCCCAGGGCATCAACGTCATCAGCTTCGGCATCGGGGACCCCGACATCCCCACGCCGCAGCACGTTCTCGACGGCCTGCAGCAGGCGTCCTTCGATCCTCCAAACCATCGATACCCCGAATCCGAGGGGCTCCCCGAGTTCAGGGAATCCGTAGCCTCATGGTACGACCGGCGGTTCGGCGTGAAGCTGGACCCGGGGAGCGAGGTCATATCCCTGATAGGGGCCAAGGAGGGAATCGGACACGCATCCCTGGCATTCGTGGAGCCGGGCGACGTCGCCCTGGTGCCGGACCCCGGATACCCCGTCTACTCGGTCGGGACGCTGTTCGCGGGCGGCGAGTCGCACATCATGCCCCTGCGCGAGGAGAACGGCTGGCTCGCCGACCTGGACGCCATACCCGAGGAGGCCGCGCGAAGGGCCACGGTCCTGTGGCTCAACTACCCGAACAACCCGACAGCGGCCACGGCCGATCTGTCCTACTTCGAGAAGGCGGTCGCGTTCGCAAAGGAACACGACGTTGCCGTCATGCACGACGCCTGCTACACCGAGGTCGCATACGACGGATACATGCCGCCGAGCTTCCTGGAGATCGACGGCGCGATGGACGTCGGGATCGAGTTCCACTCGCTGTCCAAGACCTACAACATGACCGGCTGGCGGCTGGGAATGGCCGTCGGCAACGCGAAGCTAGTCGACGACCTTCTCACGGTGAAGTCGAACCTGGACTCAGGCGTCCCGCAGGCAGTCCAGCACATGGGTATCGCGGCCCTGGAAGCGCCACTCGACTCTGTGGACGAGCGAAACGCGGCCTACCAGCGCCGCCGGGACCTCGTCGTCGACGCACTGCGGTCGATGGATCTCAGCGTAGAGACGCCCAAGGCCAGCCTGTACGTGTGGGCCGGCGTTCCCGAGGGCTACACGTCCGCCGAATTCTCCGAGAGGGTGCTTGAGGAGCGCGACATCTTCATCACGCCCGGCACCGGATACGGAAAACACGGCGAAGGCTACGTGCGCCTGTCCCTCACCGTCGCCGACGACCAGCTCGACGAGGCCGTCGACCGGCTCTCTACCTGGCAGATTCCGGACCCCTCCTAGCTCTGCTTAACAATGCGTACCGAACCCGTACTCGCCGTGATGCCCTGGGACTTTTCGAGTCCCTAGTAGAGACTCTGGAGATCATGGGTGACGCGGACATGATGGACGCGCTGCGACGAGGCATTGAGGACGTCCAGGCAGGCAATCTCGTCCCAATCGAGAAGGTCAAGGCCGAATTGACCGCAGACTAAGAAACTATCTCAAAATTGCTCCGGCGAGCCCCTGGCCCGGTAAGACCGTTCGTCCTGAGCCTGTCGAAGAGCCTGCCCCGTACTCGATACGGGGACAGTTCTCAGCAGTGCGCACCGTATTGGTGAAGACAGTCCCAGTCCTGCGCCCCGGTACTGAGGGCTGGCGCTGGGTCTAATCTCGGCTCTAAGCTACGACGCCTCCGATTGGATGCTAGAATGACCTCCAGGGAGGGTCACATGGCGCGAAAGCTAAAGTCTACGGCGGCTCGCCGCGAGCGAGTCTGCCTGGTCGGCGTAGAGGTCCGCGGCAAGCGGGGTTTGTGGAACCTGAAGGACTCCGTTGCGGAGCTGGGCGACCTGGCTCGCAGCGCCGGGGCACAGGTCGTCGACTCGGTCACGCAGCGGCCGAGCCGCCCATCGCAGACCTACCTGGGAAAGGGCAAGCTGGAGGAGCTGCGCCAGAAGGCCGCGGACGACGCGTTCGACACCGTCATCTGCGACGACGAGCTTGCGCCTTCCCAGCAGCGTACGTTCGAGCAGACGCTTGGCGGCAAAGTTCGCGTTATCGACCGCACGGCCCTCATCCTCGACGTGTTCGCCAAGCGCGCCCAGACTCGAGAGGGGCGCCTGCAGGTGGAGCTGGCCCAGTACGAGTACCTTCTCCCGCGGCTCGCAGGCCAGTGGACGCATCTGGAACGTCAGCGGGGTGGAATCGGGGGTGGAATCGGCTTCAGGGGGCCCGGCGAGGCCCAGATCGAGACCGACCGGCGAATCGTCCGAAAGAGCATCGGCAGGATCAAGAAGGAGCTGGATGCCGTCCGGAGGCACAGGTCCCAGTACAGGGCCAGGCGCAGAAGTAGCGAGATAACCGTCGTCGGGCTGGTCGGGTACACCAACGCGGGCAAGAGCACGCTGCTCAACAGCCTGACCAATGCTGAGGTGTCCGCCGAGGACAGATTGTTCTCGACGCTGGACCCCGTTACACGCAGCGTGCGCCTTCCCTCGGGCCGGGACATCCTGATGACGGACACGGTGGGCTTCATCCAGAAGCTGCCCCCCGCGGTCGTCTCCGCATTCCGCGCAACCCTCGAAGAGGCCGAGGAGGCGGCGCTCCTGCTCCACGTCGTGGACATCAGCCACCGCAACGCCGCGGCCCACGCCGAGGTCGTGGAAGGTATCCTGGGAGAGCTCGGTCTGCTGCACAAGCCGAGGTTGCTGGTCCTCAACAAGACCGACCGCCTCGACGCCGGGTCAGGGGAGTTGGGGCAGGGGAGCGCCAGAGACCTGTTCGAAAGCTACGCCGGCGCCGTGCCGATCTCCGCGCTCACCGGAGACGGTATGGACGGTCTGCTCGAGGAAATCGACTCCCAGGTCGCAACCGTCATGGCCGAGGCGGACCTACAGCCCATGCCGCAGACCAGATTCGCCTGACACCGCAGAGCCGTTTTCGGGCGAAGGATGGGGTTTTGCACGTCCCGCGCCGAATTGGGCGCTCTATGCCGGATGCGCCGGGGCTCGATCAAGCCGTCCAACGGTCGACGCTGCCAAAGGGCAGGGTGACATGGCGGCAACCCCATGTTCGCACTATATACGTTATGTAAAGAACAGGTACCGCCGGAACAGCGCTTTCGGCGCCAGGTCACGACAGGACCTGGATTATGTCCATCTCGTGCAAATGCCGTAGGAGCTCCAGGCCAAGCTCATCGGACGCATCGCGGCGGAACTGCATCGTATCGACAGAAGACTCCTGCCGGAGCCTTTCGAGTCCCCTCTCCCTAAGCAGCAGCACGCGGCTCCCAAAGAGCGCCGTCGCTCCACCAATCAGGTTGACCGCGTCCTCTCTGGCCCTGCGCTCCATGGAGTCATCGAGTGGAGGCGAGCTTGGCCCGGCGTGGACTATGATGGCAGCACCGCAGGTAGTGGTGATCTCGGCGGCGCTTCCGTCAAAGGTTGTGCCCCCATCTAGATCGAGTGTACGGAACGAGATCCCAAACGGCGCCAGGGTCGACTCGATAGTCCGGGCGACATCCGAGGCTCCCGCGTGGCCGATCAGAATGTCTCTCTCCATGGGAGGCGGCGCCTGGCGACCTGCCTCGGCACTCGAACCGGGAACAGGCGCAGCCGGAGGCGTTTCGTCCGGCTGGTCTGCATGGGCGCCGTTCGCGCTGACGTACAGGCTTCCGGCTACGTCACCAAGCAACCCGGCATAGTGCCCGTTCTGCTTCAGGATCTCCAGGCACTCCGCCGTCAGCTCGTCTTCCACTCCCAGATCGCGCCTCAGCATATTCCTCGCCATATCGTCTTCAGGGAGCTTCAGGCCGTCATACGCGGCGTAGAAGCGCCGGAAGAGCTCGGGCTCCAGGGCAGCTTCGAGGAGGGCCGCCTGGCGCTCTTCCGGACTGCTGGGAGCCGCGGCCGCCTCACCCCGGGACGTCAGCTCGACGTTCCCTCCGTCGGAGCCGGTGAGCCCATACCTCTCGCACGAGCTGAGACGAATCACAAAGGCGCTGCTGGCCGGCGTCGTACCTAGCTTTCCAGCAAGCACGACCCTGTTCATCGAACCCTCTGCCCCATGCCTGTACAGGGCTTCGACCACCTCCATGCAGTGGCCCAGCGTCCTCTGGGGGTAGGGCCTCGTTCTGCGCCTGCGTCTGCCTTGACTGCCTGCCGTCGTCACCTGTCCACCTTTTCAGGCCGGTTGGGCCAACATTGAATACACTGAAATATAGATTACTGCCTCTAATCCGTCAATCCATGATATTCAACCCAGACATACTTACTGAAGAGTCTCTTGAATACAATTGAAGCTCTTGAAAAGCCCTGAAATATACACATCTACTCCTTCAGGGGAGGAGGCCAAGAAGAGCTGCGGACCGCCCAAATCGAGGAAGCCTACGCCAAGGTTGGCCTATCGGATCCAACGGCCTTCACACCCTGATTCATGGCTGGTGCTAGAATAGACGAATAGGCACCATCAGTGCCCAGGAGAGGCCCTTGACAACAGTTCTCGACCGGCGATTGGCGGCGCTTGCGCTGGCAGTCCTGGTAATGGCGCTTGCCCTAGCATGCACATCCGAAACCGAAGACAGCAGCCCTGCTGCGGCGGTCGCCCCTGAACAGGCGCAGCCCCAAGGAGCCGTCGAGTACCCTACCCTGCCCGAGCCTGTCCCATCCGACAAGCCCGTCGTCCGGCCCGACGCCGTGCCGGGCGACCTCGGCGTGGTGTGGGAGGCGTGGTCGCTGCTCAACCGGGACTACGTGGACCCATCGGAGCTGAACGGAGAGGACTTCTCAGAGCGCGCCATCAGGGGCATGCTGACGGTCCTGAATGACCCCCAGACGGCGTATCTGAGCCCGGAGATCATGAAGGGTAGCTTCCAGGACGTCTTTAGGGGCAACTTCGAGGGTATCGGCGCCCACGTGAATATGAACCGGGACGGTCAGCTCGTCATCGTCAAGCCAATCCCGGGCGGCCCCGCCGAGGCGGCCGGCATCAGGCCGGGCGACATCATCCTCGAGGCCGACGGCGAAAGCCTTGAGGGAATGAGCCTGCTCGAGGCGGTCGGAAAGGTTAGAGGCCCCAAGGGCAGCACGGTCGAGCTCCTAGTCAAGCACCTGGGCGCCCTCGACCCTGTTCTCATAGCTGTAATGCGCGACGAAATCCCCCTCGTCAGCGTGAGGCTGAGGAGCCAGCCTGACGACCGCTTCGCACACGTGAGAATCGAGCAGTTCTACCCAACCACACCCGACGATCTCAGGGAGACGGTCCTGCAGGCCGTCGAGGCCGGCGCCGAAGGAATCATCCTGGACGTCCGCGACAACGACGGGGGAACCCTTGACTCCGTAGTCGGTATCGCCAGCCTCTTCCTGAAGCCCGATGACGACCTCGTGCTCTACGTCGAGAAGGGCGACGGGACCCGGCAGAACTGGCCGGTCAGGCCTGAAATGCATATGCAGATCGCCACCGACGTCCCCATGGTGATGCTGATCAACGAGCGGAGCGCAAGCTCCAGCGAGGTGCTTGCCGGCGCACTGCAGGACCACGGCCGGGCAACGATTATCGGCGAGCAGTCCTTCGGCAAGGGCAGCGTCAACATCCTCCGACCCCTGAGCAACGGCGGCGGCCTGTACATCACCATAGCTCACTGGCACACGCCGACCGGCCGGTTGATTCACGGCGAGGGGATCACTCCCGACATCGAGGTCACACACCGGGACGCCCAGGAACAGGACGTACAGCAGCTCAGGCGCGCCATCGAGGAGCTGACGCGCATTGTCGACGAGGCATAGCAGCCCAACCCACCCTGGAGGCCGGGGGGCCGCCGGAGCTACCCGCCTCCCAGGGCCTGTGCAGGCACCGCCGACATGAAGACTCTTGCCGTCAACCGCAGGGCCCGCTTCGACTACGAGATACTCGACACGGTCGAAGCGGGAATCGTGCTGCTGGGAACTGAAATCAAGGCCATCCGGGAGGGGCGCGGTAATATCAGCGGGTCGTTCGCCAGGCAGGAGAGCGGGGAGATGTGGCTGTTCAACGCCCACATCTCCCAGTATTCCGCAGGCGGCATCCACACACACGACCCCTCCCGTCCCCGCAAGCTACTGCTGCACAAGCAAGAACTGGCCAGGCTTAGGAAGCAGGTCGATGAACGAGGGCTGACTATCATCCCACTGCGGCTCTATATCAGGCGGCACAGGGCGAAGCTGGAGATCGGAGTGGCGCGCGGCCGGCGGCGCCAGGACAAGAGGCGAGCCATCATAGACCGCGAGCGAGAGCGCGAGGCCCGGGCAGCCGTCAGGAGAGGCTGAGGCAACGCCCGGTCCAGAAAAAGAGTGGGGCCGGATCCCTTACCCATCGGGGGTTGAACGATGGAGGGATCCGGCCTCGTGCTTTGGGGGCCTGGAAAGCTAGCTGGCTCTCCTGACCTCTATGAACTCGCCTGGCGCCAGGGCGACTCTCTGCACATTGATACCGAGCTTCAGAAGCCAGTATCCGAGGGTCGCCTTGCTCACTCCGAGCTCATCCGCTGTTGCCGAAAGACCGTTCTCGGTCACCATCGGCGGCAGCATTTCCTCGAGAGGCTGCTTGAACCTCTCTTCGACTGCGATCATCTTCTTCGTCTTCCTCCTTGCCATTTGTCTCCTCCTTGAGTGTTGAGACTTGAAACCATCCTAACGCCAGTCTTGGCAATGTGTCAACTAGGATTTCAGTCGACTTCTGAGAAGTTTTCACGGCTATTCAGTCCCTGAATATAGATACCAATTCAGGGCACTGCTGCCAGCTAGCAGAGCGCACAAGAGGGGAGGCCGCGGAAGGACTCTGGGATGACCCGCTCCCGCCGTCTCAATGCCTGACGCCACTCCTGGACCTGGCCCCGGGCCGCGGGAGCATTCGGGATGAGCCGATAGATTTCCCATGCGGCGTCGTTCAGGGGCCTCTATGGCGCTTCCCATAGCTGTGGGAGAGTCTTGGGCGCAGGTGAACGGCATTCCCAGGGCCCCTCCGAATCACGACAACGACTATCGGTGCCTCAGGCATCTGCTGGACTGCCCTCTCCCCTACCCTGCTCCCGTGTCTCGTGCCTCTGCGGCGTCGTGGTAGAATCAGCGCGAACCCGGGGATAGGGGTTGGGATGAGGACCATTGCCCGGAAAATGGCTGAGATGCTGGCGATCGCCGCCCTGGCGATTGCCGCCGTCGCTTGCGGCGCTCCGGAGGCATCGGAGCCGGCTGGAGCGTCGAGTTACGGCGGGAGCTCCAGTTCGGACGCGGATACCTCGCCGCTTCCAGCGGCCGAGCTCACGCGCGAGCAGGTCGAGGAGCGCGTCGAGGCGGGCGGCAGCCTCGCATTCACCAGGCTTGCAGGCATCGACTTGTCCGGCTCGAAGCTGTCGGGCATCGACCTCGAAGGAGCCATGCTGGACTCCGGCAGCCTCGACGGGGCCGACTTCAGCCGGGCCAAGCTGTCCGGGGCGGGTCTGGAGAACGCGTCGCTCAGGAACGCCGACCTGCAGGGGGCCGATCTGCGAGGGGCCAACCTCAGAGATGCGGACCTCCAGGGGGCTGACCTCAGGGGCGCAGACTTGGAGAACGCAAACCTGTTCCTGGCCAATCTAAGGGGCGCAAAGCTGGCCGGCGCGAACTTCACCGGGGCCGACCTGTGCGGGCTGGACCTGTCCGGGCTGGACCTTAGCCGGCTCAACCTTACCAAGGCCAGGATGTCTGAGACGCGACTCAGGGGCGCAAACCTGAAGGGCGCAGTACTAAGGGACGCGGTCCTCGCGCTGGCGGATCTCCGCGAGGCAGACCTCCGGGGGGCGGACCTATTCCTGGCGACCCTGAGAGACGCTAACCTGGAGTCCGCCGACCTCAGGAGCGCCGACCTCACCAGGGCGAACCTGAGAAGCGCCAGCCTGAAGGACGCCGCGCTCGACGGCGCAGATCTGTCGGGCGCCGTCCTGGACAACGCCGACATTGCTGGCACTATCCTGGCCAACTAGGCATCCGCCAGCTCCTTTCGTGCCCAGTTCCCTTACTCTCGCGTGCACCGGGGAAGGATGAGCGACCAGAGTGTTGCAATAGTCACTGACAGCGCCGCTTCGCTGCCCACGGGCGGCGGCCCCATCGTGGTGCCAATGAAGCTGATACTCGATGGGGAGGAGTTGCGGGACGGCATCGACCTGACGGCGACCGAGTTCTATCGCAGGCTCAGGTCGCTCAACGAAACACCGACGACCTCAGGACCCTCGCCGCAAGATTTCCTGGATGTGTTCGAGGAATCATCGGGGCGCTTCTCATCGATCTTGTGCGTAACCGTATCGCCGGCCTTCAGCTCGACCTACGCTGCAGCCAGGGTTGCAATCGACACAGCCCGAGATACTCTGCCCGACCTGGAAATCGGCCTCATGGACTCAGGAAGCGCCGCGGGGGGCGAGGGCCTGGTCGTCCTTGCCGCCCAGCAGGCAGCGGAGTCGGGATCGCCCCTGTCGGAAGTACGGGAGGCCGCCGAACGCGTCGCGCGGAGGGTCTCGCTCCTAGCCTACCTGGATACGCTCTATTACGTGTGGAAGGGTGGCCGGGTCCCGATGATCGCGTACGCCGGCTCGGCGCTCCTCGGGCTGAAGCCGATACTAGAGATGGAGAAGGGGCGTGTCAGGAATGTGGCGCGCCCGAGGACGCGACGGCGCGCCAGCGAACGGCTGCTGAAGCTGATGGACGAGAGAGTTGGGAACCTACCGGTGCACGCCAACGTGATGCACGGAGACGCCTTGCAGGAAGCTGAGGAGATGCGGCGGGAGATAGAGCGGCGGTTCGACTGCCGCGACATATACGTCACCGAGTTCTCACCGGTTATGGGAGCCCACACTGGGGTTGGCCTGCTTGGGGCAGCCTTCTGGACGGAGTAAGCGGATTGGATCGTTCGCCCTGAGCCTGTCGAAGAGCCTGCCCCGTACTTGATACGGGGGCAATGCTCCGCCAATCCGCCTGACTGTCTGTGCGAGCCTATCCTGTTGGCGTCTGAGGGCGAGCTCCCGGCGGGCGGCCCACTAGGTTGGGCGACCTGCAGTACGCCCAACCCTTCGTATCTGGACGAGCAGGCTACGGGGTGAGGGCGACCTCGGATAGCAGCTTCGTCGTGGAGACTATGTGCTTGTCCAGGCGCATTAGCTTGGGCTCGATGCCCAGGGCGAGGCCCAGTAGCTGCGGCAGGTGGATGATGGGCAGGTCGATGGGCTTGTTCGCGGCGGCGGATGCCTGGGGCTGGTAGCCGTCAAGGTTCAGGTGGCAGAGCGGGCACGGCGTCACCATGGCCTGCGCTCCCCCTTCCTTCGCGTCCAGCGTATGGTTCGCCACCATCTTCACCGAGTTCGACTCGTTGATTGTCAGGATGGGAAATCCGCAGCACAGGGTCTTGCCCGGGAAGTCCACGACCTCCGCGCCCACGGCCTCTATGACGCGCTCCAGTGAGTCCTTGCGCTCCGGATGTTCGTCGAATCCCAGGGCCGAGGTCGGCCTGACGATGTAGCAACCGTAGAAGGGCGCGACCTTGAACCCGTCCAGGGGCCTGACGACCTGGGACCTGAGGTTGTCCAGCCCCACGTCCTCGACTATCACCCACATGAGGTGCCTGGGATCGGCGGTGCCCTTGTACTCCAGACCCTCCTCGGCGAGGTCCTCGTTGATCGAGGCGAGGTAGGCAGGGTCGGACTTCAGCCGCTCGTTCGCCTGCGACATTACCCCCTGGCACGTGCTGCATATGTTCATCAGGGGCAGGCCCGTCCGCTCGGCGAGGGCGAAGTTGCGGGCGTTCAGGGTGTCGCCGAGGCGCAGGTTCTTCTCCTGGAGTACGCCCGAGCCCGTGCAGGAAGCTGAGCGCATCGGCTCGAAGTCCAGCTCGATGCCGAGCTTGCCGCAGACCTCCATGGTCGACGCAAACAGCTCGGGGGCAGCGCCGCGGGAGACGCAGCCAGGGTAAAACGCGTATCTCATCTATCCTCTGCCTTCTCGAATATACGGCGGACGTTGTCCTGCCCCGGGTTCTTGCCGTGGATGATAGGCGGGCGCTTGCCCTTCAACTGTGCCCGCAGCCCCACCGGCACGAGCTTGAGCATCTCAGGCACATTGAAGATTCCCTTCGTCTTCAGGGGCAGTCGCAGCTCGTCGACGCGGCCGCTGTGCTCGACCATGTCAGTGAAGACCGAGGTGTGGCGCGCTCCATACGAGTCCGTGTGACCGGCCTCCATCGCCCGGTCTCTAATGGACATGATCCTGCCCATGGGATCGACGCCCTTGGGGCACACCTCGACGCACTGCATGCACCTGGTGCAGTCCCATACGCCGCCGTACTCCACGAGGTCGCTAAGCCGTGACTCGTCGGCATCGTCGCGGGGGTCGGCTACGAAGCGGTATGCCTTGGCGAGAGCGGCCGGGCCGAGGAAGGAGTCGTCGACCTCCAGCACCGTGCAGTCCGAGACGCACGCGCCACACATGATGCAGGCCATGACACCGGAGAGGTGGAGCATGTCTTCGTTGGGCGCGACATACTCCTCGTCCGGGCCCGGCGGTGGACCATCGACCTGGAGCCACGGTCCGACGGCCCTGACCTTGTCCCAGAACGGCTCGAAGTCAACGACCAGGTCCTTGATGACCTGCATGTTGCCCGCGGGCTCTACGACTATTGGTTGGCCGTTCCGTGCCACGTCTGAAAGCTTCGTGTTGCAGGCGAGCATGGCCTGGCCGTTGATCCGCATGGCGCACGAGCCGCAAATGGCGCTGCGGCACGAGCACCGCAGCGCCAGGGTGCCGTCGACGTCCTCGCGTATCTTGATGAGGCCGTCCAGGACGACCGCGCCCTCGTCCATATCCAGTGTGTAGTCCTGGAAGTACGGCGCAGGGCTGTCGGTGTCCGGGTCGAACCTCCTGACGCTAAGGGTTACTTGCATACGTGCCTATACCCCTATCAAGTCGGCCCGGCCCCGCGCCCACTCCCCAGCCGCGTTGCCGCCGCATTCATCGCGGCTATCAGCTCCCTGGTGTGCTCAATGCCGTGCTCTACGATGTGCGGTCTGTCCTCGTAGGTATCTTCATAGAAGTTGACGTGGAGACTCTCCACCGCCTTGAACAGCAGCTCGTTTTGGAGCGGGTCATCGGTCAGGGCTATGAGCCTGTCGGCATTCCTGCCAACGTCCCGGTGCGACCTGTTGGGCCAGCCCTCCTGCCGAGCGATGGACTTCACGTAGTGGACCACCGCCCCCCAGGACTTCTCCGATGCATGGAGCAAGTCGCCCTTGTCGAACTCCTCTTGGGCATGTCGGAGGAATCGGGCGCTGACTTCCTGGTGGCGGGCCGTAGTAGCCACGATAGGCGCTCCTAGTAGGTCCGTGCCTGGGGCTGCCACTGGGTTATGACCACGGGCAGGTACTCGACGGTCGGGCCCTCCTGCCCCTGGGAGAGGAGGATGTGCCTGAGCCAGTTCTCGTCGTCCCGTCCTTCCATGTCGGTGCGGAAGTGCGCCCCCCTGCTCTCCTCGCGCTCCAGCGCGCCGAGGGCTATCGTCTCGGCGCAGTCGAGCATGAAGCCGAGCTCCAGGGTGAAGATGAGGTTCGTGTTGAAGGTCTTGCCTTTGTCCATGACGACGACGCGGCTGAAGCGGTCCTTCAGATCCGCCAGCGTCGCCATCGCCTCCATGATGCCTTCGCGGTCGCGGAATACGGCGAGCTTGTCGTTCATCGTCGAGCCCATGTCGAACCTGATCTTGCCGAAAGACTCGCCTCCGCCATCCCTGTCCAGCATGGCCTGCAGACCGGCTTTCTCCGCCTCGGCCTCAGAATCGTCGATGGACTTGTGCTGCATCGACTTGGACATCTCGGCAGCGTGCTCGCCGGACCTGCGCCCGAATACGAGCGTGTCCAGCAGCGAGTTCGCCCCAAGCCTGTTGCCGCCGTGGACGCTGACGCAGGCGGCTTCGCCCGCGGCGTACAGCCCCGGCACGCTCGTCCGGCCGTCGATGTCGGTCTTCACTCCGCCCATCTGGTAGTGCATGCCAGGCCGGATGGGCACGGGCTCGGTCGCCATGTCGACGTTGGCGAAGTCGCGGGCGAGGTCGCGGATCTGCGACAGCTTCTCGTCGATGAGCTTCTCGCCGAGGTGGCGGCAGTCGAGGAAGACACAGCCGTTCACCCCCCTGCCCTCGTTTATCTCGGTCTGCTCGGAGCGGGACACAACGTCGCGGGAGGCCAGCTCCATCATGTTGGGGGCGTAGCGCTCCATGAAGCGTTCGCCGTCGGAGTTGATGAGGTACGCCCCCTCGCCCCGGGCGCCCTCGGACATGAGGGCTCCGTTGCTCTTGAGGGTCGTGGGATGATACTGGACCATCTCCATGTCCATCAGCGGCGCGCCTGCCCTGTACGCCAGTGACATGCCGTCGCCGGTGCAGATGAGGGCGTTTGTGCTGGGTTCGAAGACCCTGCCGAGCCCGCCGGCGGCGATGATCACGGCCTTGGCACGCACCAGGTGCACGTCTCCCGTTCGCATCTCCATGACGACCGCACCGCAGCACTCGCCGTCCTCGACGACAAGCGAGAGGACGAACCACTCCTCGTACATCCGCACGTTGGCCTTCACGACCTGCTCGTACAGGACGTGGAGAAGGGCCTGCCCGGTGAAGTCAGCCACGAAGAAGGTGCGGGCCTGGCGCTGACCACCGAAGGCGCGGGTGCCGAGGCGGCCCTCTTCGTCCCGGCTGAATATGACGCCCATGTGCTCCATCGCGATGACCTCGCGGCCCGCCTCGCTGCACATGATCTCGATGGCGTCCTGGTCGCCCAGGTAGTCGCTCCCCTTCACCGTGTCGAAGGCGTGGTCCTCCCAGGGGTCTCCGCGCTCTGTGAGGGCTGCGTTGATCCCACCCTGCGCCGCATTCGAGTGGCTGCGTACGGGGTGGACCTTGGTGATTACTGCTACGTCTGCGCCGTTTTGCTGTGCGGCGAGGGCCGCTCTCATGCCCGCGAGGCCCGCGCCAATGACAAGAACATCGTGGTCAAACATGGCTAAGAATATACCATAGTTCCGCCGTCTCACGCCCTACCCGGCACACCTTGCAGGAACGTCGTTCCTATGAAGATAGCCCTGGTCACCCCACCATGTCGTCCCGAGGAGTCCCCGACGAGGGACCTGGGGCGGGGTCGGCCTCACCCATGCCAAGAGACGACGCCATTCTCGTCCCCTTAGGTGGCCTTCGCAAGGCTATGGTTTTCCAGCGAAAGCCGGAACCCAGGGGGATAGGGGCCGCTTATTTGCGACGCAGTTGCACCCACTCGAGGCTCGTGTGCGTTTCAGGTCTTGATAAGGAGTCCCGGCTGGCAGGGGCGGCAGTAGCTGGTGATGCGCTGATTGGCTGTGATCTGGGTGATCTTGGCACCGCAGCGGGGACAGGGCTCCCCGCCCTTGTTATGGACCTTGAGAAAGTCGCGTGGCTTGAGCTGGATGTCCCTCCCCATCCGGTCCCTCACCTCACCGACGGCATCCCGCACGACCCTGCGGGCCGCTTCGTAGACCCTCCTGAGCTCCTCGTCCGAGAGGGCGGTCCGCTTCCTGAACGGATAGAGCCCGGCCTCGAAGAGCGCCTCGTCGACATAGGCGTTCCCTATCCCGGATATCACCCTGCCCCTGGTGATCACGCCCTTGATCTCGCCCCGGAAGGGCCTGATCCGCTCCGCGAAGTCCTCGAAGGTGTCGGGCGCCAGGACGTCGACCCCGAGGGAATCGAGCTGGGGCACGTCGGACAAGCTGTCGGAGCGCACATAGTAGGCCCTGCCCATCCTGCGGCCGTCGAGGTAACGGAGCTGCCGTCCTGTGTCCAGCGAGATGATGAAGCACGTCTTCTTGTAGACCCGGTCCGACGGAACGGAGTACTGGAACGAGCCGGTGAGCATGGGGTTTACGACGAGAGCTGCGCCGCCCGCGAAGTCGATTCCCAAGAACTTGCCCGTCCGCCAGACGCTCTCGACACGCTGACCGGCCAGGTCTTCGGGATCTCCGGCCATGGGCCTGAGGACGCCGGGACGAAGGACCTCGAACGCGGTCACGCGAGACCCGACGACCTCCCTGTCGAGGAACTCTCGCACCACTTCGAGCTCGGGCGCCTCCGGCAAGGCTGCAACCTCCGCAACTGGCTTCCACCAGCTTCGCAGATAGTATAATCCACCCCGAAACCACTGGCGGAAGAGCCGGATGAACACTGCAGAGACAGCGGATACTGGGCGGCTTTGGGAGCTCGTACGCGAGAGGGGCATGGGCCGGCGCCGGTTCCTGCAGCTCCTGTCGGTGGGTGGTGCGGCAGCGGTGCTGTCGGCCTGTTCGGACCTTGGCGCGCCCGACGACACGGCCACGGCGTCATCCCAGCCAGGCGGCCCGGCAGCCGCGACAGAGCAATCTCAGTGGTTCAAGGACCCCGCGCCATTCATCGAGCACAGCGGCAGAAACCTGGAGACGCGCCTGGAAAACATGCAGGGCGTGCTCACGCCGAACCGGCTGTTCTTCGTCCGCAACAACTCCTCCAGCGTCGACGTAGACGCTAAGGAGTGGCGGCTTTCGGTGGAGGGAGATGCAATCGATCGCCCGCTGGAGCTGTCGTACGAAGAAATACGCAATATGCCGAGCCGCACCCTCGTATCGTACTTGGAGTGCGGCGGCAACCAGCGGGCCATGTTCGACCTGGTGAACGGCAGGGCGGCGAAGGGCGACCAGTGGAAGACGGGCGGCATAAGCAACGGCGAGTGGACAGGGGTGCCACTCAGGGACGTTCTGGAGCTCGCCGGCGTATCCGGCGATGCGGTCGGCGTACTCCTCATAGGCCTCGACACCGAGTCGCCCGAGGAGGGCTTCCGGCGGGTCATGGGAATCGAAAAAGCCATGCACCCGGACACGCTACTGGCATACGGGCTCAACGGCGACGACCTCCCCAAGGACCACGGCTACCCGTTGAGGGCGCTGGCCCCGGGCTGGGTGGGCAGCTCCAGCATAAAGTGGCTGAGCCGCATAGTCGTAACCTCAGAGCAGCTCTGGACGCGCAACAACACCACGTCATACGTGCTTATAGGCGACGCCTACCCGCCCGAGGGCGATGCGCCGGGCAAGGTGGCCACGTCGCAGGTGATCAAGAGCGCTCTGGCACTCCCCTGGCCCGCCGAGCTGAGCGCAGGTTCCCATGTCATTCGAGGCTACGCCCAGTCACCTGACGGCCCAATTACCAGGGTGGAGTGGTCCGCGGACTCCGGACAGACCTGGTCAGAAGCGACTGTGCTGGAGCCGCAGGTGCAGTACTCGTGGGCGCGGTTCGAGCTCACGTGGGACGCGCGGCCGGGCGAGCACGTCGTCATGACGCGGGCTACGGACACGGCGGGCAACACCCAGCCGGACACCGTGCCGTTCAACGAAAAGGGCTACCTGTTCAACGCGCCGGCGCCTCACCCTATACGGGTGACTTAGAACACTCTCAAAGACTCCTCCGGAGAGCCCCTGGCTGGGGAGACCGTTCGTCCTGAGCCTGTCGAAGGACAGTTCTCGGCAGCGCACACGGCACTTGAGATAGTCGCTTAGAGGACCTGCCCGGACAGAGTGACTATTCGCTTGGCCTAGGCGCCCATTCTGGCCGCGAACCGCATCACTCGTTCTATGTACGCCTTGCGCGTCATACCGCGGCGCTTTGCTTCGGAGGTTATCGCCTCGGCCACACCGGCGTCGAGGACGAGATTGAGGCGCACACTGGGCTTATCGCGCCGGGTCTTGATTAGCAGGATGGATGTGAGGGCGCAGCCTGCAGGGACCTCGACCTTTTCCAGTTCGCTCGGCGCGGGAATCTCGTGCCCAAGCTCCTCCATGCTGTCCATCCAGTCGTGCAGGGCCTTCTCCGCATGACGGATAGCCTGGTCGAGCGTCTGCCCCATAGCAACGCACCCGGGCAGATCGGGGAACGTCACGCCGTAGCCGTCTCCCCCACCCTCAATCAGCGCCGGATACCTCATAGCCAGTCCTCCCAGCCGCCGCTTGCAAGAATCTAGCACACTCGGCCATTCGGACTCATGGGACATCGGCGGCTTGTTCCTGCGTCGAGCAAAGCCCCACTCTCAAATTTTCCCCCTCGGAGGACGCTTGCATAGCCCCCTCTCCCTCAGGGAGAGGGTTGGGGTGAGGGTGAAAAGCGTTGATCTCAGGCGACTTGGAAGCATCCACACCCCTCGGGACTCTGGCCTTCGCCGAAGTTTCCTAGGGGCAAAGTGACTGGACTCCGGTCGAGCTTCCAATCCGAGGCGGCTCCGTGTAGGGTAGGCGCAAGCAGATGCGAGGAGGTGTGCGGGTGGGCACGAGGTCGTATGCGGGGAAGGTGAACGCGCCCGAGTTCCCGGCGGGACTCGACTGGCTCAACAGCGAGCGCCCGGTGACGCTGGAAGAGCTCCGCGGAAAGCTGGTGATACTGGATTTCTGGACCTACTGCTGAGTCAACTGCATGCACGTATTTCCGCAGTTGCGGAAACTGGAAGAGAAGTACAGCAGCGAGCTGGCCGTAGTGGGGGTCCATTCGGCTAAGTTCGACGCGGAGAAAGCCACCCAGAACGTCCGGCAGGCGATCCTCAGGTACGAGATCGAGCATCCCGTGGTCAACGACGCCGGGTTCGAGGTCTGGCGGCAGTACGCGGTCCGGGCGTGGCCGACGCTGATGTTCGTCGACCCCGCAGGCAAGGTGATCGGCAAGCACGAGGGCGAGATCCAGTACGACACGTTCGACCGGCTGATCGGCGAGATGATCGCCGAGTTCGACGCAGAGGGAGCGATCGACCGCCGTGCCATGCACTTCGTCACTGAGCGGGAGAAGGAAGCGGCGCGGCCACTCTCGTTCCCCGGCAAGGTGCTGGCGGACGCCGACAGCGACAGGCTCTTCATCGCCGACTCGAACCACAACAGGATCGTGGTCGCTACGCTGGGCGGCCGCGTGACGGCGATCGCCGGCGGGCCGGACGCCGGGCTGGTGGACGGCACGTTCGAGGAGGCGCGGTTCGACGACCCCCAGGGCATGGCGCTCGACGGCGACACGCTCTACGTCGCAGATGCGAAGAATCACGCCATTCGTATGGTTGATTTAGCTAACCACAACGCAAAAACCATAGCTGGCACGGGTCGCCAGGCCATGCTCTTCCATCGTGGCGGCGCCGGCCCGGAGACGGACCTGAACTCGCCGTGGGACCTGGAGCTTCACGGCGGAACGCTGTACATCGCCATGGCCGGTTTCCACCAGCTGTGGCGGATGGACCTCGAATCGGGCACGGTCCTGCCCCACTCCGGCAGCGGGCGCGAGGGCATCGTCGACGGACAGCACGGGTCCGCCCAGCTCGCCCAGCCGAACGGCGTCACGAGCGATGGCGTCAGGCTCTACTTCGCGGACAGCGAGACGAGCGCGGTCAGGACATCGGACTTCGACCCCGCGGGAAGGGTCGGCACGATAGCCGGGGAGGACCTCTTCACGTTCGGCGACAGGGACGGGTTTGGCGACGACGTGAGGCTCCAGCACGTCCAAGGCATCGAGCACCAGGACGGCGCGCTCTACATAGCGGACACCTACAATAACAAGGTGAAGAAGATCGATCCCCTGCAGCGCGAATCGAGGCGTCTCCTGGGAAGCGGCGAGGCGGGCCACAGGGACGGCCCGGCCGTGATAGCCGAGTTCCACGAGCCATGCGGGGTGAGCCTCGCGAACGGCCTCGTGTTCGTCGCCGACACGAACAACCACGCAATACGGGTCGCCGACATGAGGACGATGGAGGTTACCACCCTCGAGTTGGACTGGGGTGACTTCGCAGAGAGGATGATGGCATGACAAACCGGCTGGCCAAGGAGACGAGCCCCTACCTGCTGCAGCACGCCCACAACCCCGTGGACTGGTACCCGTGGGGCGACGAGGCCTTCACACGGGCCCGGGCGGAGGACAGGCCGGTAATGCTGAGCGTCGGCTACTCGGCTTGCCACTGGTGCCACGTGATGGAGCGCGAGTCCTTCGAGAACGAGGGCATCGCCGCGATCATGAACGAGCACTTCGTGAACATCAAGGTCGACCGGGAGGAGCGGCCCGACGTGGACTCGATCTACATGGGCGCGGTGCAGGCAATGACGGGCCAGGGCGGATGGCCGATGACGGTGTTCATGACGCCGGACGGCAAGCCATTCTACGGCGGCACCTACTTCCCGCCCGAGGACAGGGGCGGCCTTCCCGCCTTCCCCAGGGTGCTTGAGGCCATCGCGTCCGCATACAGGAACAACCGGTCCCAGATCGTACAGACCACGGAACAGCTTCTGGCGCACATGCGCCAGGCATCGGCCGGCGTGCGCGGCGTGGAGCCGCTCACGGCCGACGTGATGAACCGCGCCTTCGCACACCTGGCCGCCCAGTTCGACGGAAAGCACGGCGGCTTCGGCCTCCAGCCCAAGTTCCCCCAGCCCATGACGTACGAGTTCCTGCTGCGGCAGCACCTCAGGACGGGCGATCCCGAGCCGCTGGAGATGGTGGAGACGACGCTCGACCGGATGGCGATGGGCGGGATATACGACCAGCTACGGGGCGGCTTCCACCGCTACTCCGTGGACACGTTCTGGCTGGTGCCGCACTTCGAGAAGATGCTGTACGACAACGCCCTCCTGGCGCGCCTGTACCTCCACGCCTACCAGGTCACCGGGAAGCCGCTCTACAGGCGGGTCGTCGAGGAGACACTGGACTACGTGCTGGCCGAGATGACGGACGAGACCGGCGGGTTCTACTCGGCGCAGGACGCGGACAGCGAGGGCGAGGAGGGCAAGTTCTTCGTATGGCGGCCCGAGGCGGTCGTTGACGCGCTGGGCAGGGACGACGGCGAGGTATTCAACCGGTACTTCGACGTGACGGTCAACGGCAACTTCGAAGGTATGAGCATCCTAAACATCAAGTCGTCACCGTCGGAGTTCGCTGCCAGGGAGGGGATGAGCGAGGTCGAGCTCGCCACCCTGCTCGCCAGGGGCCGGGCGCGGCTGCTGGAGGCCCGCGAGGAGCGCGTGCGGCCCGGGCTGGACGACAAGGTGCTCACGTCGTGGAACGGCCTGATGCTGGCGGCGTTCGCTGAGGCCGGGATGGTGCTGGGCCGGAGCGACTACGTCGAAACGGCCTCCAGGTGCGCCGCGTTCGTGCTGGACAGCTTGCGGGACGGCTACCGGCTGCTGCGGACGTACAAGAACGGCGAGGCGAAGCTGAAAGCATACCTCGAGGACTACGCCTACCTGGTCAGCGGGCTGCTCCTGCTGCACGAGGCGACGTTCGAGGGGCGGTGGCTGCGGGAGGCGATCAACCTGGGCCGCGACATGGTCGACCTGTTCTGGGACGAGCCAGCGGGCCACTTCTACGATACCGGCATCGACCACGAGGAGCTGGTTGTGAGGCCTCGCGACATCCAGGACAATGCGACCCCGTCGGGCAGCGCGATGGCCGCCGACGTGCTGCTCAGGCTGGCCATCATCACCGGTGACGGCGAACTCGAGAGACGCGCCGTCACGTCCATGCGCTCGACGATGACGCTCATGTCGCAGTATCCGATGGGCGCCGGGCACTGGTTATCCGCGCTGGACTTCTATCTCGCCACGGTGAAGGAGATAGCGATCATCGGGGACGACAATAGCGGCGCACGCGGCCTCTCGGCTGAGGTGTTCAGGCACTACCTGCCGAACAGGGTGCTGGTGGGGCTGGAGCACGATAACGACCAAGGGACGGCCGACCTGCCCTTACTGAAGGACCGGGGCAAGATCCAGGGCCGCGCGACGGCGTACGTATGCCGCAACTACGCCTGCGACCTGCCGGTCAACGAGCCACAGGCGCTCGCGAGGCAGCTGGCTGTCTAGTAAGAGCAATGGCTCCCCTTCTTCCCCCTCGGGGGGAAGATTGAGATGGGGGCTCTCGCGCCCTGCCAAAGAGCAAAGCTGTCGATGTCGCACCAAGTCTGAACAGTCACTCAAGGAGGTGCCGATGGAATCGAATCCGCTGATTGGGGCGTGGCGGCTCGTGTCGTACGAGGGCCGCACCGGCGACAATGTGCTCTACCCGCTTGGGGAAGACGCTACCGGCTACATCATGTACACCCACGACGGCTACATGTCGGTCGCGATGATGGCGGCGGGCCGCACGAACTTCGCCGGCGGCGACATGTTCGCGGGCACCGACGAGGAGAAGATCGCGGCGGCAGGAACGTACGTGTCCTACTGCGGCAAGTACGAGTACCTGGGCGACCGGGTCATCCACAAGATAGATGCCGCGTTCTTCCCCAACCGCGTCGGGACGGAGCAGACCAGGTTCGTTGACCTAGACGGCGACACGCTCATACTGACCACACCGCCGATGGTGCTGGCCGGCGTGCTGAGGACAGGCCGCATCGTCTGGCGAAGGGCCGCAAGTGTCTAGGGTCGAGGGGAGGTGGCTGCGCCTCTTCCCCCCGAGGGGGAAGATTGAGATGGGGGCTTTCGCCCTGCAACAGAGCAAAGCTGTCCATGTCACACACTAGGTCTGAACGGCTGTGGAGGGGTTGCGTCCATTGAGTGAACGAGGCTTCGTCGCGGCCGTGGTGGGCGCCGGCCTGATGGGGCACGGCATAGCGCACGTCCTGGCCCAGCGGGCGGACTTCGCAACGATGTACGACGTGTCGCGGGAGGCGCTGGACCTGGCGGACGCCCGCATCCGCGACACGCTCGAGAGCCTGGTCGAGCACGGGATACTCGATCAGGGCGATGCGGACGGCATAGCGAGCCGAATCAGAGGCACGACCGACCTTGCTGAGGCCGTCAAAGGAGCCTCGGTCGTGGTTGAGGCGTCGCCCGAGGACATGGATCTGAAGCGGCGCCTGTTCACGGAGCTGGAGCGGCTGGTCCCGCCGGACACGATCATCGCCTCCAATTCCTCGGGCATGTCGGTGGGCGACATGACGGGCCATCTCGCGCACCAGGAGCGGGTCGTCGGCTCACACTTCTTCCTGCCCGCGCAGGTCATACCCCTCGTCGAGGTGTCGCGCGGGCCGCGCACCAGCAACGAAACGATGGAGCGTACGATGGAGCTCTGGCGTTCGTGCGGCAAGCGGCCCATCCGCATCGAGAAGGACGTGAACGGCTACGTGGCGAACCGGCTCCAGGCCGCCCTAGTCCGGGAGGCGACCAACCTGGTGGCAGAGGGCGTTGCGAGCGCGGAGGACATCGACACGGCAGTGCAGACCAGCTTTGGGCTGCGGTTCATGGTGTCCGGGCCGCTGGAGCAGCGGGACCTGGGCGGCCTGGACCTCCACGTCGCCCTGGCGCGAGGCCTGTGGCCGCACCTCAGCAAGTCCGACGGCCCCTTCCCGCCCGTCGTCGAGATGGTCGAGCGGGGCGACCTGGGCCTGAAGTCCGGCAAGGGCTTCTTCGACTGGAGCGGCCGCGACCCTGAGGAAGTCCGGCGAGAGCGCACGACGCAGATGATCAATGTAATGTCCAGGCTAGAAATGTGGCCCGAGGCACCGGGGGCCGCTAGCTGAAGCGGGCTCGCATCGGCTGGAGGCTTCTATCGAAGGGGTTGAGGACCAGCCCGAAGATCCATCACTATTCCTCAGTGACAGGTGTTTCACAGGGTACAGAAACCGGTGCGCCGTCCTTGCCGAGCGTATCGCACTTTGGTTCGTCCTCGCGTACCAGCGCCATGCATGAATACATGGCTATCACGAGCACCACTGATACTATGAACACGATAAGGCACCCTAGATTGAACCTAGGAATGCCTGTTTTCCTGACTAGCTCGACTTGGTCATGCCGAAAATCTCCACCTAGCATGATCTTCACCCAAGAAAGATTTCAGCCATGGCAGTACCGTAATGCCCACTGACTCCCCTTACGCAACGCGGCTATACAGCGTATGCACAGCTGGTGAATCTACAGCCCGAATGCCTCGTTGATCTCCTGCTGGTAGGCGTTGGTGCGGTCGGCGGCCACGTCGGCGAACGATACGGGCTCGTTGATTGCCCCCGACTCCAGGAACGCGAAGGTTAGCGCCACCGCGTCAAGCCCGATCTGCCCGGTCACCTCCGGCTCCCGCCCGGTGCGAATGGACTCGGCGAAGTCCTCCATCTCCAGCGCGATGATCTTCGCGTCGATCTCCGGGAAATCGATGTCGTACGACGACATTCGGCGCTCCCCGCCGAAAATCCGGGCCGTCATGTCGTCCAGTTCGAAGTCCGGCACCAGGTCCAGCAGGTCGCCCTCGGGTATGGGCTCATCGCCGTCGATCCTTGTGATCACCGACGGCCGCCCCGAGCGGCTCCCCCCAAGCCGTATGGAGCCGTCGTCGCAGTAGATGATGTTGGCGCCCGTGCCCTCTCCCGGGGCCGCGATGGTGCTCAGGAAGTTCGCCATCGACCCCGACTCGAACCTGACGACGCCGGAAGCCATGTCCTCCGACGTGCACTCGACCGCCCCTGCCCTCTCTTCCTCCGTGGGCGTGCGGTGGGCGTAGAAGGGCCGCATCCGGTCGCCCTCGGGGTCGGTCACGAGCCGCGTCTCCTCCCACAGGTGGGTCTCGGCGTACACGCGCTCCACCGGCCCCATGAAGTACAGCAGCAGGTCGGCGTTGTGCACGGCGTAGTCGAGCATGTACCCGCCCGCAGTCTTCAGGTGGCGCCATGCGGTGCCGTGCGGCATGAGGCGTGTGCCGCGTGCCGCCATGTCGAGGAAGAGCCGCTGCCTGCCGAGCACCTGCGCGTCGAGAATGGCCTTGTTGAGCCGGTTCAGCGGATCGCGGCGGTAGTTCTCCGACACCGACAGGACGATGCCGGCCCTCTCCGCGGCCTCCATCATCCTCATGCACGCCCGGACCGTTATGCCCATCGGCTTCTCGGTGGCGACGTGAACGCCCGCCTCGGCCGCCTGCACGGCGATCGTGTGGTGCTGCCCCGCCGCGGTAACGATGTCCACGGCGTCCAGCCCCGGCTCGCCCGCGAGTAGATCGCCGAAGCTCGTGTAGACGTTGGGACGCTTGCCGAGCATCCGCTCGGCCTCTGCGGCGACGTGACTCGCGGCCGACTCACTGACGTCGCAAACGGCCACGTAGTCGAACGTGCCGTACGCGCGCTGGGACTCGGCCTGTCCATAGAGGTGGCGGAGTCCCATCCCGCCGCATCCCACCTGCGCTATCTTGATGTCCGGCATGAGTGTCCTCCTTCGGGAGTAGCTAGAGACAACCTTCGCTGCAAATGTTCAGGGTTGAGGGGAGGCGGCTCGGCCTCTTCCCCCCGAGGGGGAAGATTGAGATGGGGGCTCTCGCGCTGTCGAAGGGCGAAGCTGTCCATGTCTCATCAACTCTGGACAGTACCGTTTGCTGGCAGAGGACCGCCCTTCGTCAGGCACAGGGCGGACCATCTAGGTAGAGTTGACATTCGAGCGGCTCCTAGCCCGTCAGCTACCCACCCTGTCATTCCGAACGTAGCGAAGCGTAGTGAGGAATCTAAACACGCTGCCTTCAACACGACGTAATCGTTGGGCGGGCGCCTTAGATTCCTCGCTGCGCTCGGAATGACACGAAAGGTCCAACACTGCCTCAATCCCCTCCCGGTCAGCCAATAGTGCCCTTGGTGCTGGGGATGCCTGTGCGGCGCGGGTCGGGCGACAACGCGGCTCGCGCAGCCCGTGCGAGGGCCTTGAAGACTGCCTCCGCCTTGTGATGGTTGCTCATTCCCGCCAGCACCCGGACGTGGAGGTTGAACCGCCCCTCCAGCGCCAGCGTCTCCAGGAAGTGGTGTACGAGCTGGGGCGAGAGGTCGCCCAGGTCCGTCTCGGTCAGCTGGGTATTGACGACGGCGTAGCCCCGGCCGGAGAAGTCCACGGCGACAAATGCCAGCGCCTCGTCGAGCGGGACGTACGCGTGGCCCATCCGCACGATCCCCTGCCCGTCTCCCACAGCCTCGTTGAGTGCCCGGCCGAGCACGATGGCCGTATCTTCGACCAGGTGGTGCCATCCGACCTCGATGTCGCCCGTCGCCGAGATCTCCAGGTCGATGAGCCCGTGCCTCGATAGCTGGGCCAGCATGTGATTGAGCATCCCGTTGCCCGTGGCGACGTCGTACGAACCCTCGCCGTCGATGTTCACCGCAACCGAGACCTGCGTCTCCCCCGTCTCGCGAGTCAGCTTCGCCGTCCTGTTGTCCAAGTTCACCTCTCGTAGATACGAACGCGTCAAGAAACTATCGACTCTCCATCGAGTCCTTGGCCCGGAAAAACCGTTCGTCCTGAGCCTGTCGAAGGACAGTTCTCAGCAGCACACAGTATTTCGGATAGCTACCGAGTGTTGCAGTCTAGGCGTCTCGCCAGATCTTGCCACGCTCCTTTACGTGCTCCACAGTACTCGGGTCGAATGGGTCCAGCTCGAATCCGAGGGGCTGGGGAGGGCGGGCCTCCAGGCCCATCAGCTCGATTACCCTGCGGTGCGAATAGTAGCCCGCATAGCTATGCCTGACCAGCATCGCGAACGACTGGGGGCTCTCGGCCTCGACGGCCCGCAGCACCTCGACCTTCCGTTCGTCCGCAAGCTCCGTGAAGGCTGCTGCGTGCGTGCGGCGGCTCTCCGAATCGATGGCTTCCAGGCCGCCGCGCAGGAGCGCCCCTAGGTCCGGCTTCGATGCCGCGAGGCTGCCGAGGTGCTGAGCTACGCCCAGTTCGCCGGCGCCAGGGTAGTCGTCGCGGGGCGGTATTAGCTGGTCCAGGACCTCCGACGCCAGGGCCGTCTGCCCCTCTGAGAACGACCTCGTCGCTTCGGCTGCACTCATGCGCCTCTCCTCCCGGCGCGCTCCACGAACCGCTCCGCGACGTAGAGCGCCAGCGCCTGTATGGTCGACGTGGGGTTGACCGCCCCGCCCGTGACCAGGATGCTGCCGTCGATGACGTACAGGTTGTCGACGTCGTGCGCCCTGCCCTCCGCGTCGACCACCGATGTCTCGGGGTCCGTGCCCATCCTCGCCGTGCCCATCAGGTGCCAGCCCGCCGGTCGCAGCAGCGGGTTCACCAGCACGTCCCTTGCGCCGGCCGCTTCCAGCACCAGGGTGGACTTCTCGATGCCGTGGTCCATCATCCTGGTACTGTTCTCGCTCATCGTGTACGAGACCTTCGGCGCGGGTATGCCGTGGCCGTCGGCCAGGTCGCCGTCGATGGTGACGGAGTTGTGGTGCTCGGGCAGGTCCTCGCCGATGACCGCGATTGTCAGCGTATGCCCGAACCGTTCCTGCATGACGTCGTGGTGGTCCTCCCCCCAGGGAATCGGCCCATGGCCGCCCAGCCCGCCCAGGGCCGTGTTCACCGGCCCCGAGCTGCGCGCGATCTGGAACGTGTAGCCCCTGACGAAGCCGCGCGACAGGTCCGTCTCGTAGAACTCCTGGCTCATGATGGAGCAGCCGATCGGCCCCTTGTAGCCGTCGAGCCGCTCGTCGAATACCCCCGTGACCATGGCGTAGGGGTGGAACATGAGGTTCTTGCCGACCAGCCCGCTGCTGTTGGCGAGGCCGTTCGGGTGCCGCCCCGACGCCGAATTGAGCAGAAGCCTCGGGGTGCCGATGCCGTTGCACGCGACGACGACCGCCCTGCCCTTCTGGCGCTGCAGCGCGCCGCTCTCGTCGTAGTAGGCCACGCCGTCCGCGCGGCCCTCGCTGTCGAGGGTGATCTCGCTGACGCGGCACCACGTCTTCAGCCTCGCGCCGGCGGCTATCGCCTTGGGCCAGTAGGTCACGTCAGTGCTGGCCTTGGCCTTCCGGTAGCAGCCGATGTCGCAGGGGCCGCAGTTGTTGCACGCCGCGCGCCCGTCATAAGCCTCGGTGAGGATCGCGCTGTCCGAGGGCCACCAGTGCCAGCCGAGCTTGTCGAATCCCCGGGCTATGGTCTCGCCAGGCTTGCCGAGTGGGATGGCCCGCGTCTGGCGCTCCGACTTGTCGGGGTAGCCTGGGTCGCCCGTCATGCCCGCGACGCCGCTGATCCTGTCGTTCTCGTCGAAGAACGGCTCCAGGTCCTCGTAGGTCATGGGGAAGTCGTCGGCGACGCCATCCAGGGACTTAACCCTGAAGTCCGAGGGCCGGAAGCGCGGGAAGTGAGCGCTCCAGTGGATCGTGCTGCCGCCAACCGCGTTGTGCATCAGCGGCGCGATGGGCGAGTCTTCGTCGTTGACTGGGTAGTCCTGTGGCAGGCCGCGCACGTTCGGGTCCGGGCTCATGTAGGAGAGGCGGGACAGCTCCCAGTCGTCTCTGCCGCTCGCGTAGTCGTGGGGATCGGGCCAGCCGCCCTGCTCCAGGCAGACCACGTCGAACCCGGCCCTGGCGAGCCTCCACGAGAATGCCCCACCCGACGCCCCCGCCCCGATCACGACAACATCGGCTATGCCATTGCTGCTGCCCACGCCTCGCACCTCAGTTTGGAACCATCGAACAAGACGCGATTGTACCTGAACCGGCTCTGCTCCCGCATCGCTTGCAGCTATAGTATAGTGTGATACGTTGGTAGAGAAGACATGGGTACTTTCCGCGTCGAGATAGAAGTTGGCGACCCTGGAGGGCAACGTTACGAGGTCGTCGAGGCTCTTGTGGACTCCGGGGCGACCTACACAACCCTGCCGGCTTCGATGCTGAGGAGATTGGGAGTTGCCCCTATCAGTGCGTCTACCTTCGCCTTGGCAGATGGCAGACGCACGCGGAAAGAAATAGGTCAGACCCCCGTCAGACTCAATGGCGAACAGTACATTGTGCCCGTCGTTTTCGGGGATGAAGGGATTCAACCCATCCTGGGAGCAGTGACGCTGGAGATATTCCGGCTAGGAATAGACCCAGTGAGGATGCGTCTAGTCCCGGTCGAGGGCCTGTTGCTGGCCCATTTGGAGTCGAGGGGAGGCAGCTAGGCCTCTTCCCCCCGAGGGGGAAGATTGAGATGGGGGCTCTCGCCCTGCCGAAGAGCAGAGCCGTCCATGTCACACCAAGTCTGACCAGTTACCATTTATAGGGCGTGGGAAACCGGGTTGAAACGCCCCTACAGGCTGGGAACCAGCTCCCTCATCGCAGCGATCACGGCGTCGGTCTCCGTTCGGCTGCCTACCGTTATGCGAAAAGTGTCGGCGAGGCGCTCGGTGCTGAAGCGGCGGACGAAGATGCCGCGCGCCGCAAGCCCGTCGTAGACGGCCCCGGCGACCCCGGGCGCGAAGCTGCACAGGATGAAGTTGCCGTACGACGGCCACGGCGAGACCCCCGGTATCTCTTGCAGTAGCCTGAACATGCGGTCGCGCTCGTCGACGATGACCTGCACGCGCTCCAGCAGGCCATCCGCGCTCTCCAGCGACGCTATGAGGGCCGCCTCGGCGGCGATATTCACGTTGTAGGGCGGCTTGATGTCCATGATGTGCTGCACGAGCCGCGGGCTCATGAGACCGTAGCCGACGCGCAGTCCAGCGAGCCCGGCCCACTTGCTCATCGTCCGCAGCACAACGAGGTTGTCGTACTCGGCTACCAGCCCGGCCACGGTGTGCCGCGAGAACTCGTAGTAGGCCTCGTCGATCACCACCACGAGGCCGGTGTCGAGCAGCGCCCTCACCTGCTCTTCAGACACAGCGTTGCCCGTGGGGTTGTTGGGCGAGCTCACGAAGATGATCTTTGCGCCGGGCCTGCGCGCCGCTATCGCGACCTCGTCGACATCCACGTCGAAGTCGTCGGAGCGGGGAACCATCACGGTCTCCGCGCCCGCAACCCTGGCGCAGAAGCCGTACATACCGAACGTGGGGTCGCTGTCGATTATGGCATCGCCGGGCGAGATGAACAGGCGGAAGAGCAGGTCGATCAGCTCGTCGCTGCCCGCGCCCGCGACTATGTGGTCCTCGTCGACGCCTGTGTATCCGGCGAGCGATGCCCGCATGGCCCGCTGGAACGGGTCTGGGTAGACGTGGAAAGGCGCCTTCGAGACGGCCTCCACGACCTCCGGCGCGCTGCCGAAGGGGTTCTCGTTGCCGTTCAGCTTGATTACCTGGTCGGCAGGAATCCCCGCCCTCTGCGCCAGCACCTCTGGCGGGTCCACCGGCTCGTACGTCTTTACGTCCTGCAGGTGGGCGCGTATCAGGTCTTCCATGCCCGGCCTCGTCTGCGTGCTGCTCACTGGTATACCTCCGTCAGGGCCGAAGCTCCTCTCGTATCTCGGCCGCCTCGGCGTGGGCTGTCAGCCCCTCCGCTCGTCCTATTGTAGCCGCGGCCCTGCCCAGCGCCAAAGATTGTTCGTCGTCCAGTGCGACAACCGGGCTTACCTTCAGGAACGACCGCACGTTCAGACCTGACCCGAACCGCGCCGTGCCGCCGGTCGGCATTACGTGGCTGGGCCCCGCAACATAGTCGCCCAGCACCTCGTGCGACAGCTCGCCCGCAAATATTGCCCCCGCACTCGTAATGCTGTCCACGTGCTCCCTGGCGTCCTCGACCATCAGCGACACGTGCTCGGGAGCGAAGTCGTTGGAGAGGGATATCGCCTCGTCGAGGCTGTCCACCACCGCTATGCAGCCTCGGCCTTCGACCGACTGGAGGGCGGTACCGCCGCGTTCGAGCCGGGCCGCCCTTACCTCCAGCTCGCGCTGCACGTCGCCCGCGAGGTCCGCCGATGTGGTGACGAGAATCGGCGTCGCCATAACGTCGTGCTCGGCCTGGGCCAGGAGGTCGGCGGCGCACAGCGTCGGGTTGGCCGACGCATCCGCGACCACCAGCGTCTCCGTGGGCCCGTACAGGCCGTCTATGCCCACCTCGCCGAACAGCATCTTCTTGGCAGCCGTGACGAAGACGTTGCCAGGACCGCACAGCATGTCTACCGCAGGCACAGTCTCGGTCCCGTATGCCATTGCGGCGATGGCCTGCGCTCCCCCGATGCCGAATACCCGGTCGACGCCCGCGATGTCGGCGGCCGCTAGCACCGACGAGTCGGGCGAGCCGCTGGGCCCCGGGGGAGTGACGGCAATCACTTCCTGCACGCCGGCAACCCTGGCCGGCACGATGGTCATGATCGCAGTGGAAGGCAGCGGCGCGGATCCGGCAGGAACGTACGCTCCCGCCCGGCCCACGGCATTGAAGACCTCGCCGTAGCCCTTGCCCTCGTCGAACCAACCCGTCGGAAGGCTCCGCCGGTGAAACTCGCGCGCGCGCTCCGCGGCGAGCCGCAAAGCATCGACCACGGCATCGGGCACCTGCGAGTACGCGTCCGAGATAGCGCTTCGGGACACTTCCAGGTCGCCCGGGTCGCGCCCATCCAGCTTCTCAGTCAGTTCGCGCACCGCCTCGTCTCCACCGTCGCGCACTCTCGCTAAGACCAGCCGAACAAACTCGTCGACCGAGGAGACGGGCTGACCAAGGGCCCGGGACGATGTCTCCAGCACGCCGGCTGGAAGGTCGTCCTGCTGGCTGCGGCGACGGTCCAGGAGCACCCTTGCGGCCTCCGCCGCGCCATGGACGATCATCATCGCAGGTAGTCCCCGAGGTGCTCGCACAGCGTGTCGACCGAGCGCCGCGCGAAGGCCTCCAGCTCGTCGCGGGAAACGACCTCGAACATCGCCTCCAGGCTCTCGGGCGTGGAGCGCAGCAGCTCGTCTGCCACAGCGTAGGCAGGGTGGGCCTCGTCGCCCCGGGCAATACGTCGGGCCATGAAGCGGAGCCGCTCCCACGAGAAGTCGCGCTCCAGGAACTCGACCACCCAGCTGCGCCACTGGGTGACCTCCGCGTCGGACACGAACCCCAGCCCGAGGGGCATGTCTGCATCGTCCATCAGGCCCAGGTACCCCCCTACCCCTTCGGTGCGGCGGTCCAGCTCCAGCTGGAGGGCCCTGTCGAGCACCAGGCCCCGGGCATCCGGGGCGGCGCCCACATCCCCGAAGGCAGGCCTGAATACCCCTGTAATCCAGCACTCGTCCAGGACCATGTGGGAGATGTACCCGGCCACGAAAGCGGCCCTGCTGCCGTCCACGCCGGCCAGGTGCGGGTTGGACTCCAGCATGGTCCGCGCGCCATCGCCGACCCTCTCGAAGTCTAGCGGCGCGAAGTGGTAGTGCTCCCTGGAACGCTTGGTGATGGCCCGCATGTCCGGGGCAGTCGACCCCAGCAGGAAGTACCCCATGTTCCCGGCGATGACCGGGCTGGCGATTCGGGCAGCCGCATCACGGGCGAGACCTATGTGCGCGGGCAGGTTAGGCACGTCAGCCGCGGCCCGCCGCCCTCAGGCGCTTCGCGGCGACGCTCTCGGACTTGAACACGTACCCCGGCTGGGACACGGTAACCGAGCTCCCCCCGATCGTCCTGAACTTGCCCACGACGTCCAGCAGGCGCTCCTTCTCGACGATCACGGTCACGGCGTACCAGCCCTCGCCGTCCCGCGTGTGGACCTTGGCAATGGTCGGTCCTCGAAGCCCTGATATGTCCTCGTGCTCCAGTACGCGCCGGGCGATGTCCTCCGACTCCTCGCCCTGCATATTGGTCGTCACGCTGTAGAAGTCCTGCGCCAGCATGTGGGCCTCGATGCGCTCCAGCAGCGCCGTCGCCAGGCCAAGGGTCTCCGGGTTCGAAGGAACGAGCGCCCCGTTTGCTATCAGGCACGCCTCGGACGACATGACCGAGCCGCCGTCGATGGTCTTGAGGCGGTTCTCCCTAAGTGTGGCGCCTGTGGTCGAGATATCAACGATGATGTCCGCATAGCCCATGGCAGGGGCGGCCTCCAGGGTGCCGCTGGACTCGACGAGTGAGAAGAAGGAAACACCCCTGGACAGGAGGAACGTCTCGACTAGCCTGGGATACTTCGTGGCTATACGCAGGTCCCTGCCCCGCTCCCTGAACTCCATGGAGAGCTCCGCGAGGTCTGCCATGGAGGAGACGTCCAGCCAGCCGTCGGGGACGCCAATCACGAGATCGGACTGCCCGAAGCCGAGATTGTCGACCGCAACGATGGAATTGCCGTCCTCCCGGCGGGTCTCGAGGAAGCGGTCGCGCCCAATCAGGCCCATGTCTGCGCTGCCGTCCTCCACCTTCAGACCTATGTCGGCGGCTCTCTGGAAGTGGACGACGACGCCCGGCAGCGCAGGCACCTCAGCCGTGTACCGCCGGAGGCTGGACCGTCGAATGCCGAGGCCGCAGGCGTCCAGGAAGTCGAGGGACAGCTCGTGAAGGGCCCCGTCGCTTGGCACCGCGAGCCGGAGCATAGTCCTACCCTCCAACCGCCGCGGCGACGGACTCGAGGGTGTACGCGAACCCGAGGGCCGGGGTATCGTCCCCGCCCAGCGCGCGGACAAGGCCGTCATACCTGCCTCCCCCGCCGAGGGAGAGCACGCCATCCCGACCATCGACCTCGACGTCGAAGATGAAGCCCGTGTAGTAGGCGAGACCCCGGGCCACGCCGAGATCGACGACGATACGCCTGTCTGCCGGTCCGTCGCTGGCCAAGCTGTCCGTGAGCTCGGCGACCTGGTCGAGTCTCTCCGACCGAACGCCAATCGCTCGGGCGCGCTCCAGGGCGTCCGAGGGCTCTCCCTCTACGCACACGACCTCACCGGCAACCCGCAGCGCCTCTTCGAGCCTGTCCGCCCGGTCCGCGGTTCTCACCTTGCGCAGCAGGCGGCCCACTACCTCGTCGGTCGTGCGACGGCCCATCGAGCTGGCGGTCGAGCCGGACATCATGCCGTCGATGAGCTCCCGGGCGGCATCCGGGCCCAGGGAGACCAGGACGCTTGTGACGTCGGAGTCGAAGCCGTTTCGCACGAGCCCGAGGCTGCGAGCCTCCGCTCCAAGGCCGGCAGCGTCTGCCCTGCCCGCCTTAAGGTCGTTGATCCTGCTTACGACGAAGAGCTTGGCCGACTCCGACAGCTCGAACGAGTCCAGCAGGTCGTTGATTACTCCAAGGTGGCCTACGCGCAGCGTATGAGTCTCGACCCCCATCGCCGCAAGTCCGTCGGAGGCCAGGCTCGCGACCTCGAAGTCCGACTCCACGCCCGCAGAGCCTATGAGCTCCGCACCCGCCTGGGTGAATTGGCGGAACGCGCCGTCGTGCCTGAACACCGGCCCCCGGTACTGCCATCGAACGGGCTCAGCTAGAGAGCGTCCCTGCTCCGCGTAGTGCCTGATTACGGACGAGGTGAACTCGGGCCGGAGGCTGACTCGGTTGCCGCCGGGGTCAACGAAGGAGTAGAGCTGGGTCGTCAGCTCGCCCCCCGACTTGCGCACGAACAGCTCCGTCTGCTCCAGCAGCGGGGTGTCCAGCGTTTCGTAGCCGCGTCCGGCTGCGAAGGCCTCGAAGGCTGCCGAGACTGTCTGGATGGCGCCGTACTCGACCCCGGCCATGTCCCTCATGCCGGGAAGCCGCTGGACCGTGTTTCCGCTCAACCTTCGCTCCTAGTCGTGGAGTGGGCTGCCTGTAATTCTACACGAGCGGGGGGCGATTGACCCATGTTTATGAATCCGACCAGGGCCTTTCCGTTGTTCCTCTCTCCCCTTTGCGGGAGAGGGTTAGGGTGAGGGGTGCTGACTTTCCCCTCTCCCCTTTGCGGGAGAGGGTTAGGGTGAGGGGGTGCTGACTTTCCCCTCTCCCCTGTGCGGGACAGGGTTAGAGCCTGCCCCGTACCTGACCCGGGGTGAGGGATCTTGAACCCGGTGCAAAGCCCGTCACCCCCATCTGGCGGCAACTCTAGAGCGGCCCTGGAATCCGACCAAGGGCCGGGCTCCGTAATTGTGGTTGTCCGCTACAGGAGACTCGCGATGTGCACTCATCGAGAGACCGTCCTCCAGTCGTACAGGCGAGAGCTGCTCAAGGGCAGTACAGAGACGCTGATCCTGTCGCTCCTGTCCCAGGAGTCGATGTACGGCTACATGCTGGTCAAGGAGATCGACCGGCGGAGCGACGGATACTTCCAGCTCAAGGAGGGCACCCTCTACCCTGCTCTCCACCGGCTCGAGCGCGACGGGCTCGTGGAGGGCGAGTGGGAAGAGGCGAAGTCGCGCCAGAGCAGGCGCTACTACCACATCACTCCCCTTGGCAGCGAGCGGCTCAGTTGCCTGCGCAGCGAGTGGGAGCTCTTCACCTCAGCGGTGAACGGGATCGCCCAATCGGCAGGAGTCCACACCAACGGTGTCCTCGTAGGAAACTAGTCCCAGCGACAGTCCTGAATCCCCTTACTCCTCCTCACCGCCTGACAGTACACCAAGACTGAGTCCCACTAGCCCTATTGCTGCCCCTGTGTTGCCTTCAGCGCTCAACTCGGTATCGCAAGCGCGGCAGGTCTCTTCCCTCTCTCTCGATGGGAGATGGTTGGAGTGAGGGTGACTCTCCGGTGCGGCCCCACAGGTGCGCCCCCTACACCTGGGAATCTCGGTCGTAGGGACGGGTTTGAAAACCCGCCCTCCCTGGCGGCCGGTGATCGCCCGCCAGGCTGCACCTATATTCTGTTGCAATCACTTGCATTTGACACTGCCATGCTATTTCGATACGATTGTCTGTCCACTTAGCTTTTAGGAACGGCCATTGAGCTGCGAGATCGAGACGGTACAGACCCTCAAGGAATCGGGACACCGGCCCACTCCCCAGCGCCTCATGATCCTCTCCGAAGTGCGTCATGCCGGTGAACACGTCACCGCGGCCCAGATACTCGACCGGGTCAAGGCCTCCTACCCCTACATAGACCCGTCTACCGTCTACCGCACTCTGGCGGTTCTGAAGGACATGAGGCTGGTGTCCGAGACCGACATGGGCGTGGGCGAGTCGATGTACGAGTGGGTGGAGCGGGAGAGACACCACCACCTCATATGCCGGGGCTGCGACAAGGTCATACTCCTGGACGACAGCAACCTGGCGAAGCTTGGGGCAAAGCTGCTCGAGGACTACGGCTTCCAGGCCGACATCGACCACTTCGCTATATTCGGGTCGTGCAAATGGTGCCGCTGATGCTGACGCGCCCCTGGCCCCACGCGGTCCGGGCCGTCATTTCATCGTACATAGCCGTAGTTGCGCTGATAATGGCGGCTTGCGGAGGGACGGGCGGCACAAGTCCGCAGCCCACCGACCCCAAAGCCCTGTACGTCGTCACGACCGTGTCACCCATCACCAGCCTTGTAGAGAACGTGGGCGGCACTAGAATCCGGCTCCAGGGAATCGTGCCTGAGGGCGTCAACTCCCATACTTTCGAGCCGGCCCCCTCGGTGGCGCAGGTGATGTCGGAGGCCGACCTGATCGTGCTGAACGGGCTGTTCCTCGAGGAGCCGTCCCTGGAGATGGCGGAGGCCAACAGGAAGCCCGGCGCGGTCATTCTCGCTCTGGCCGACCGTGCCATCTCACGCGACGAGTGGGTGTTCGACTTCTCGTTCCCGGAGGACGGGGGACACCCGAACCCGCACCTGTGGACCAGCCCTATATTGGCAATCAAGTACGCCGAGCTCATACGCGACGAGCTTACAAGGCTGGACGCTAGCAACACGGACTACTTCAACGACAACTACGAGAAGCTGAAGACGCGCCTCGAAGACCTCGACCAGAGAATCTCTGACGCGGTGGACACCATTCCGCCCGAGAACCGGAAGCTGCTGACATACCACGACTCGTTCCCTTTCTTCGGGTCGCGCTATGGGCTCGAGATCGTGGGCGCAGTCCAGCCGTCCGACTTCACAGAGCCGTCGGCCCGCGACGTGGCGGGCCTCATCGACCAGGTCAGGGAGAGTGGTGTGCCGGCCATATTCGGCTCGGAGGTCTTCCCTAGCCCGGTGATGGAGCAGATCGCCAAGGAGGGCGGCGCAGACTTCGTGGACCGGCTCAGGGACGATGACCTGCCCGGGTCCCACGGCGACCCGCGCCACTCCTACATGGGCCTCATGCTGACGAACGTGGAGGTCATGGTCACTGCCCTCGGCGGCAGCGCCGAGGCGCTCTCCGGCTTCGATACGGGCCCTGTATTCGAGGGAGAGAGCGGGGCGGTCTACCCAGAGTAAATGCTTCACCCCACACCACATGAGCTCGAGCAGCAGGAGCCCATCGTCGAGATGCGAGGCGTAACCTGCGGCTACGACGGCTCGCCCGTGCTGTCCAGTGTCGACCTCACGATCAACCGTGGCGACTTCGTGGGGCTGCTGGGTCCCAGCGGCTCGGGCAAGACCACCCTGCTGCGGTCGCTGCTGGGCGCCCTGGACCTGTTCGAAGGCGAAATCCAGGTCGAGGGACAGCCCATCAACGGCAAGAGGCCGCGCATAGGCTACGTGCCGCAGTTGGAGACTATCGACTGGAGCTTCCCGGTCACCGTGGAACAGGTGGTGATGATGGGGCGAACGTCCGAGAGCTGGGCGTTCCCCTGGTTCCGCAACGGCGACCGGCAGACCGCATTCGCCATGATGGACCGGCTGGGTATCACCAACTTGGCCAGGCGGCATATCCGCGACCTGTCGGGGGGCCAGCAGCAGCGGGCGTTCCTTGCAAGGGCCCTGGTGAGCAGCCCGCGCATACTGCTGCTGGACGAACCGACGCGGGGCGTGGACATCAAGACGCGGGACGAGGTTATGCACCTGCTGCACGACCTCAACCACCAGGATGTAACGATCGTCATGACCACCCACGAGATCAACGCCGTCGCGGCGCATCTCCCCTGGGTCATATGCCTGAACGGCGGCATCGTAGCCGAGGGGCCGCCGGCCGAGGTCTTCACGCCCGAGACTCTGAAGCTCACCTACGACGCCGAGCTGCACGTGACCGAGTACGAGGGCATGACCATCGTCGCCGAGTCGCCGCACTTCTACGAGCAGCGGACGGGGCGGCGCCGCATACGCTCCAGGGAAGCACGGTCTCCGAGGAACGGACGGACAGGCGCAGCACACGTTCACGGACACCAGGAGAACCCGCAGGATGCTTGAGCCGTTCCAGTATGAGTTCTTCCTCAGGGGGCTGATCGTCGCCGCCCTGGTCGGCGGGTTGTGCGGCATGATCGGCGTGTACGTGGTGCTGAGGCGCATGGCCTACGTCGGGCACGGCCTGTCCCACGCTATATTCGGCGGGGCCGTCGCCAGCTACGTCATGTCCATCAACTTCTTCATAGGTGCAAGCATCTGGGGCTTCGTGTCCGCGATGCTGATAAACCTGGCGGCCCGTGGGCGCAACATAGGGGCCGACGCGGCCATCGGCATTGTCACGACGTCGAGCTTCGCGCTGGGCGTGGCCCTGATCAGCAGGTTCAAGAGCTTCACCCGCAGCTTCGAGGCCGCCCTGTTCGGCAACGTGCTCGCCGTGAGCGAGAGCGACCTCTTCGCCGTCGTCGCCGTGAGCATCGCAGCATTGGCAGTAATCGTGGTCGGCTACAAGTACCTGCTCTTCACCACCTTCGAGCCTGAGGTCGCCGGATTCTACGGGGTGCCGACCGCGTGGGTGGACGCAATGTTTGCGCTGACGCTCGCCGGCGTTATCGTGGTGTCGCTGCAGATCCTGGGCGTGACGATGATCGCGGCGGCCATTGTCATCCCCCCCGTCGCGGCCCGCCTCATCACCGGCGACTTCAACCGCATGATGCTCCTGTCAACGGCGATCGGCGCCACGTGCGGCTTGGGCGGACTCTACGCAAGCTGGTACCTCGACATATCGTCAGGGCCCTCGGTCGTGCTGTTCTCGGCCGCCGTCTTCATGGCCGCTCTGGCGTACAGCGGCATCAGGAACAGGCTGGCCTTCGCCAGGTGGCAGACCGGAAGGACCGCGCAGCCATACGCCGGGGGCGACACGCTGCACTGAAGCGGGCGACCTCGACCCCACAACAAGCGCGGGTTTCAGAGTCGAGGTGACTCTCCTTGCCCCTCCCCCCAAGGAGGCTGTTGCGTAACCCCTGTGGCTGTCATTCCGAACGCAGCGAAGCGAAGTGAGGAATCTAAGGACATTGCCCTAGTGCGATGGCCTCGTAAACGAATCAACCCCTGTGCTCGACGGCAAATCGCGTGGACTCCTCCCAAGTCCCTCCCCCTATGGGAAATCCACCTAACCACAACGCCAAAACCGGCCTCCCACGACCACTTCAGGCGATGGAGTGCCCGCCGTCCATCAGGATGGTCTGGCCTGTGACGCTCTCGAAGGCGGGGCCGCACAGCAGGCATAGCGCCTCGGCGATCTCGGCCCTCGTCACGAGCCGGCCGAGCGGCGCGCCCCCCACGACCTCGGTAGCCTTCGCGGGGTCCATGCCCTCGTTGTCGGCAATCAACCCAGGCGCGAGGCAGTTCACCCGAACCTCCGGCGCAAGCTCGATGGCAAGCTGCCGCGTGAGGTGCACGACGCCCGCCTTCGCCAGGCCGTAGACGCTGTGCACGTTCCCGAAGGCGCTCGTCGCGGCTATGTTCACCACGCACCCGCCACCCACCTCCCTCATGCGGGCGCCCGCCTCCCTCGTCACCACGTAGGTCGCCCGCACGTTCGTCTCCATGATGTGGTCGAAGTCGGCCACGTCCAGCTCCATGTAGGGGGCGTCGACGTAGGGGCCGGCATTGTTGACCAGCACGTCGATCCGCCCGAAGCGCTCCCACACCTCGGCCACCATCCGTGACGCCTGGGCCGGGTCCCCCACGTCGGCGTGGACCGGCTCCGCACGGACGCCAATAGAGCGCAGCTCGTCGCACAGGCCCGCAGCCGAATCTGCCGACCGGTTGTAGTTGACGGCTACGTCAGCGCTGCGCACGGCCAGCGCCCGCGCAATGGATGCCCCGAGCGTCCGGGAACCTCCGGTCACGAGGCAGACCCTGCCCTTCAACGAGAAGTCAAACGCATTCACATCTCACCTCCGCACAAGTGTGGTCGTCGTAGGGGCGGGTTTGAAACCCACCCTCCACTCGTGGTCGTCGTAGGGGCGGGTTTGAAACCCGCCCTCCCTTCGTGGCAGTCGTAGGGGCGGTTTGAAACCCGTCCTCCCTTCGTGGCAGTCGTAGGGGCGGTTTGAAACCCGTCCTCCCTTCGTGGCAGTCGTAGGGGCGGTTTGAAACCCGTCCTCCCTTCGTGGCAGTCGTAGGGGCGGTTTGAAACCCGTCCTCCCTTCGTGGCAGTCGTAGGGGCGGGTTTGAAACCCGCCCTCCCTCCGCCGTAGATATCGAGTGTGTCGGCTATGGGCAATCGCTGGAGTGGGCCTCCGAGTCCCCTCTCCCACGCGAACAGGATATACTCCCTCCGCCAGCCTTGCAGTAGGCAAGTGTTCAGATTCCGGGGGACTGAGGCTCTTACCCCCTCTACCTCAGGGAGAGGGTTGGGGTGAGGGTGACTGCCCTGAGCCGGCCGAAGGAGCTTGCCGAAGAGCAAAGCTGTCCATGTCTCATCAACTCTGAACAGCTTCGCAGTACGCGCCTGCCAAAACCATAGGGGAGAAAAAACCTTGTACGACCTGCTTATCAAGGGAGGGACCGTAGTCGACCCGTCGCAGGGCCTTCACGCCGTCCGCGACGTCGCGCTTGAGAACGGGTTCGTGGCCGCCGTCGAGCCCTCCATTGACGGTGCCGCGGCCGAGACCATCGACGCTGCGGGCCTGATCGTCTCGCCCGGGCTTATGGACCTGCATGTACACGCCTTTTGGGGCGGCTGCACGTACGGCATAGAGCCTGACGCGGGCAACATCAGCCGCGGCGTCACGACCGCTGTGGACGCGGGGTCGGCGGGAGCGTGGACCTTCCCCGCCTTCCGCAGCCACATCATGGACCGCGCGGACACCAGGCTCTACGCCCTGCTCAACATATCGGCAGCCGGCATGGTCTTCCACGACAATGCCGAGCTGCACGACCTGAACATAGCCGACGTCGGCCAGGCCGTCGAGGCGGGGAAGCTGAACACCGACGTCGTCGTGGGCATCAAGGCGCGCCTCGGGAGAGTGCAGGCGGCTGACAACGACACAGAAGGACTGAAGCGCTCCATCGAGGCAGCCGAGGCCATCGACGGCTTCGTGATGATCCACATCGGCAACAGCGCAACTCCCCTGCCCGACCTGATGCGGATGCTGCGACCCGGCGACGCCGTCACCCACTCCTTCCACGGGTTCGCCGACGGGGTCCTGGACGATACGGGCGCGGTGATCGAGGGGATGAAGGAGGCCCAGGCCCGGGGCGTCGTGATCGACGTGGGTCACGGCGCGGGTGGTTTCTCGTTCGCCGCCGCGGACAAGGCCCTCTCCGAGGGAGTCATGCCTGGAACGATCAGCAGCGACCTCCACATAGACAACATCGAAGGGCCCGTCTACGACCTGGTGACGACCATGTCCAAGTTCATGCACCTGGGCATGTCCCTGGACGACGTGATCAGCCGGTGTACCGACGCCACGGCACGGGTCATCGGCAAGGACGGCAAGCTGGGTACGCTGCGGCCGGGCGCCCACGGCGACGTGACGCTCCTGAGGCTAGAGGAGGGGCGATTCACGCTCAGGGACCGCCTGTCCACTGCCACTAGCCTGGGCGGGACTCGGTGGGAGGCGCCATCGTCGGTCGAGGCCTCGAACCGCCTCGCACACGAACTCACGATCAAGGGCGGCAGGGTCTACCGCCCCTGGCTCGGCGCCACCCAGCCCCTTCACCCGGCAGCCCGCCAGAGATGGACTTCGAGGTAGCCATACGCAACGGCCTCGTCCTCGACGGCGCCGGCACAGGACCCACCGAGGCCGACGTTCACAATGGCCGTTGCGGAACCTGATCGCATCTTGGGCGGGGCAGGCAGGCTCTACCGGTTCTAGCTGTAGGACAGGCTAGATGTGCCATCGCGCGACGTAGCCGCGCCTCACGGTATCGAGGAGGTTCATGTACTCTTTGTCAACGTCAAGTCCAAGACTGTTACCCCTGTGTACTTGAGGTGGGCTCACGTTGTCGACGCGCACGGGAACGAAGAGCAAGTAGTCGAATCCTTCTTGGTGCGTTAGATTGGGGCTTCGAGTCGGCAGCCCCCGAAAGTGTTCGAGGGTCTTCTCGGAATCGTTGGGCCGGTTCTCGCTAATCGCGAATGGGAAGTCGTCCCACAGAGATTGATCTCCAGACGAAAGGCGGGGCAGGACGGTCTGCTCGAACTCGTCCCGGCGGTTCCTATATTGCTTCTTGACTTGATCTGCGACGTTTAGGTATCGCGCTGCTGTGCCGATGAGTACAGTGCCAAGTACAATGGCCTCCCGCCTGCGCTGTTGCACCTCGGACCTGAAGTTTTCCAGATCACGGAACCGCTCTCCCTTGTTTCGGTGAGCCGTAACTACCGATTTGTTCTCCAGGCAGATACGGACGCGGCTCAAATCAGGAACTCCCGTCGCTTCTCCGACCTCGCAAACGAGCAGGTCCGCTTTACGCCCCTGAAGGTCAGGCGCCGGTTGATTCAACCACGGTTGAATCTTGCCTTCGTCATAGTCCTCCGCGATTTCGTCGCAACTCGAGAGCAGGTCAGCCCATATACCCCTGCTCACGATGTCGGAGTGTTCGGGCTTTCGATGGTTATGGTAACCACGTTTGACCATCCGCGCGACAATGTCATCAAACGGCGTGTTCAAGCAACCATCTCCAGGATGTGAGGGCCTGGGTCGGGTTGGCGGCCTTCTGGAGCCGGCCGAGGCTTGGGCCACGCGTCGTCGATCAGATCTAGCGGGATTGGGAGGCGCTTGAGCACGTTGCTCTGCATACGTATGAACCCGTTGGCAGCTCTTTGGCAATTCTCCATCAACCAGTCATGCGCCTGCCTTCCATTGAGGTACTCGCAGAGGGGCTCAAGAATGGACTCGTCCCTGGGCACGATATAGTAGGTAGAGTGGCGAGGGAGTGTTGATCCTGACCTATCCAGCCAAAAGGCTGGCTGCCGTGCGATGTCCTTGCACAGGATCTTGGGCCGGAGAATCTGGGACATATGTGGGGTTTCGTGGAAGGCATACCAGGGCTTTCGGTTTACACACGTACGCTGCCGGAGCCTCGCGGAAACGGGAGGCTCCATCAGGTACTGCCCAAATGGACCCAAGCCCTCTAGCGGGATGAGGGACCCATCTGCATCGTATGGAATGAGCATGACCGACTGTATCTCGACCAGGTCTTTCGTTAAGTCTAGGTCCTTCCCAGCGACCGCCGGCCACGCGAACTGGCGGAGGTCGTCTGGTAGCTCGGTTCGCTCAAACACGAAGACTCCATCAGCCCCGGTTGCCACTCCGCAGCTAACGCGGTCACAGACAGCGGAGAGGACATCTCCCCCCCCTTCTCGGTTAGGATGGGATGCCGCGCCATTTAGGATGGGAGCCCAACTCGCGCCCCCATTAGGAAGCCGTACTACCTTCTTAGCACCACTCCTGCTCACTATGCGCGTTGGCGCCCCTCTACTGCCCTTCTCAACCACGGTAATAAGCGGATACGTGACCAGGTTTCCAAAAGTGTTCTCCGGTAGAAACTCGAGCCTTTGGACGTCGTGGCTGCTGACTATCGTTCTCAGGGACGACGCAGAGTCGACGTAGGTGAATTTCTCAGGCGTCACGAACACGAGCCTGCCACCCGGCCTGAGGACATCCAAAGCCCGCTCGAAGAAGAGCATGTATAGATCGAAGCGACCGGTCGCCGTGCGGTAGGAATTCCTGTACAGGTCCTTCTCTTCTTGGTCTAGGCGCAGTATCGAAACGTATGGAGGGTTCCCTATCACGTAGTCATACTTGCTCGGAAGAACAGCACCCAGGAAGTCTCCCTCCTCCACGTTGACGTTGGAGTGACCCTGGAAATGGGAAGCAGCCACAAGCGCGAGTTGTCTGTTGAGCTCTATGCCCGTCAACTGAGGTAGGTGTGTCTGGGTAGCCACGGACCATCGCACCACTCCGTCCATGAAGGCGCCCGTTCCACAGCCTGGGTCGAGCAGACGATCTCCGGGCCCAACATCCCTTCCCTCAAACAAGAGGTCAACCATGTGGTCGACAACCTTATCGGGCGTAGGCACGAATCCTCTCATTGGCTTGCTCTCCACAAATCCTACTTGGTCTCTAAAGTGGAATCAAATCCCGGTCCTGTCGAAGCAACGTCAACACGCCATGGCATAGAATCCTAGCACAAACGTTCCCGATATAGCAACTGCCATCTCCTATCTCCCAGAGCAGCCCAACCGTATGGCAGGTGTGCTACCGTCCGCGTATACTCTGCGACAATCAGTGCTTCTAATGCGAGGGATTCGATGAATGACCGCAGCAGACTCCTCAATCTCATTGGAGGCCGGTGGGGGCCGTCCGAAACGGACCGGTGGCTGGGCGTGGAGAACCCCGCCACGACGGACACGACTCACGAGGTCGCCGTGTCCGGGCCGAGCGACGTCCACCAGGCCGTACAGGCGGCCTCCGCCGCGTTCACGGAGTGGCGCGAGGTGCCGCCGGTCGAGCGGGCCCGGTACCTGTTCCGCCTCAAGGCCCTGATGGAAGAGCACGCCGAAGAGCTCGCCGCCACAATCACCGAAGAGCATGGCAAGACTATTGACGACGCGCGAGGTGAGGTGCTGCGTGCCATCGAGAACGTCGAGGTGGCCGCGGGGATCCCGTCGCTGATGATGGGCTACGGGCTGGAGGACATAGCCCGGGGCATCGACGCCGAGGCGGTCCGCCAGCCCCTTGGCGTCTTCGCAGTCATCGGCCCGTTCAACTTCCCCCTGATGGTCCCGACGTGGTTCATTCCCTACGCGGTCGCCACGGGGAACACGGTGATCATCAAGCCATCCGAGCAAGTGCCGCGGTCCCAGACCCGGTTCGTTGAGCTGGCCCTCGAAGCGGGGATACCGGACGGTGTGGTGAATCTCGTACATGGCGCTAGGGAGGCGGTCGAAGCCCTGATCGAGCATCCCGATGTACGGGGGGTGTCCTTCGTCGGGTCTACTCCAGTGGCCAGGCACGTCTACGCCAAGGCGTCCTCCGAGGGCAAGCGCGTCCAGTGCGGCGGCGGGGCGAAGAATTTCCTCGTGGTCATGCCGGATGCCGACATGGACACGACGATCGATGGCTTGATGAGCTCGATCTTCGGGTCCGCCGGACAGAGATGCCTGGCCGGCTCGGTGGTCGTGCCCATAGGCGAAGCGCACGGGCCTGTCAGAGAGCGGTTGGTCGAGGGTGCACGCGCATTGAGAATCGGGAACGGGCTGGACGAATCGTCCGAGATGGGGCCGGTGATCTCACAAACGGCAATGGACCGGGTGCTGAGCTACGTACGGACGGGTGAAGAGGAGGGCGCGAAGCTCCTTGTGGACCGCCGCCACGCCCGGCAGGAAGAGGAGCTGGCCGGATACTTCGTCGGGCCATGTGTGTTCGACGAGGTCCAACCCTCCATGTCCATCGCGCGAGAGGAGATATTCGGGCCGGTCGCCTCCATAATGCCCGTGGATACCCTCGACCAGGCCATCGGACGTATCAACGACCTGCCCTTCGGAAACGCAGCCAGCCTGTTCACCACCAGCGGAGGCGCCGCAAGGCAATTCCGGTATCAGGTCAACGCTGGCAACATCGGAATCAACATCGGAGTGGCCGCGCCGATGGCCTTCTTTCCGTTCGCAGGGATGAAGCAGTCCTTCTTTGGCACGCTCCACCCCCAGAGCCGGGAGGTGGTCGACTTCTACACAGACCGCAAGGTCGTCATTAGCCGCTGGTGACGCACCCTGACGGGCAAGGCTTATCCGCCGAGGGTAACTGTTCAGATTATGTGTGTTTGTGATGCTCGCCATTGGGAAGCGGCGGGCTCTTACCCCTTCTCCCCTGGCGGGAGAAGGCTGGGATGAGGGGGATGCCGTCGCCGCCAGGTCCCTGTCAACAACCCATTGGCTCTGAACAATTACGCGCCGAGGTGTCAGAATAGCGTCGGATTTCGACATAGCCATAGTCGGCGGCCGGGTCTTCGACGGCGCCGGCACGGACCCCATTAAAGCCGACCTGGGCATAGTCGGCGACACCATAGCCGCCGTCGGCGACCTGTCGGACCACCGCGCCGGGCGCACGATCGACGCTTCCGGCAAACATGTCGCGCCCGGCTTCATCGACATGCACACCCACGCCGAGCGCGGCCTAGCCTACCCTGAGCTTGCGCCGAGCGTCCACCACCTGAAGCAGGGCGTGACCACCGTGCTCGGCGGCGCCGACGGCTACGGCGCGTGGCCTATCCACAGCGGAATGAACGACCTGTCGTCGAAGCTCACGGCACAGGGCATCGGCACGAACGCCGCGCTCATGGTCGGCCTAGGGCAGGTGCGCCGCCAGGTTATGGGGCTGGCCGACCGCGAGCCCACTACCGGCGAGATGGATGCGATGAAGGCCCGTATCCGCGAAGCCATGAGCAGCGGGACAATCGGCATCTCGTCCGGGCTAATCTTCGCGCCCGACCTGTACTTCGACACCAACGGCATCGTCGAGCTCGTAAGGGAGGCCGCCCGCTCTGGAGGCATATATCACACCCACGTCCGGGACGAGGCCGACCGCCTAGTCGAGGCCGTGGAGGAGGCCATCGCCATAGGTGAGCGATCGGGCGCGACCACGGTCGTGACCCACTTCAAGGCCGTCTATCGCAGGAACTGGGGCAAGCTCAGGCAGGCGACCGACCTGATCGAGAGCGCCAGGAGCCGTGGAGTGCGGGTGTACGCCGACCAGTACCCGTTCGTCGAGGGCGGACCGGTGCCGCTCATTCCGCCCGAGACATGGAGCGGCTCGCCCAACGCCGTGGAGGACACCGAGCGGGACCTGCGCGACGCACTCGGGTCGCTTCCCGTCGACTCGCTGCTGACCCTACGCGCCGGCCTGGCAGGGGCGCGACCGGACCCGGAGGAGACCGCGTTCTGGCGAGACAGGCCGGATCTGCTGCTCGACTCCGTGTCAGGGGCCCTCGCCCGCGCAACTCCGGTAGAGGGCGGCGCGCTGATGGGAGCCGCCTCCTGGAACGGCGTGCACCAGGGGCCCGGGAACCCGTCGGCGCGAGCCCGCTTCATTGCGCGTTGGCACGACTCCACCGAAAGAGCGCACATAGCGTCCGAGGTAGAGGCCCACCTGGACGCTCAGGGCGGGCCCGACAACCTGCTCGTGTTCGGCACGTCCCGGCCCCACCTCGAGCTTGTGCCCCTCGCGGATGCGGCAGACGAGATGGGGCTGGGCGAGGTGGAGGCCGCCATCACGCTCGGACTGGAGGGAGCGCGGGCCATAGCCACACTGCACTCCGAGGACGACCTCGAGTACGCGATGGCGAAGGACTTCGTGGCCACCGGCAGCGACGGCGACTTTCCCTACTTCGGCGCAGTCGGCGGTCAGCTTGGCGCACCCCAAGCGATCCGGGCCTACTCGACGTATGCCGTCAAGCTCCGCAAGTACGCGATGGAGCGCGGCACGATCTCCCTCCCCCAAGCCATCCGATCATGCACCGGACTGCCCGCCGAGATCCTGGGATGGCCTGACAGGGGCGTGATCCGCGAAGGCGCGAAGGCCGACATCCTCGTCCTCGACCTGGATGCCCTGCGCAGCCACTCCGACCTCCTCACACCGCACCGCTACAGCGAAGGCGTCGACACAGTCCTCGTGAACGGGCACCCGGCACTGGAGCATAGCGAGCCTACGGGTAACCTGGCGGGACGCATCCTCGGCCCGTCGACTCCCTGACGCAACCGTTCAGGGTTGAGGAGAGAGCTAACCCCCTCCCCATTTGGGAGACCTCTGCAGAGCGGTCACTACTGTGGGATAGCCCCCGGTCACGCCGTCATGTCGTCCCGAGGAGGTCCCCGACGAGAGCCTGCCCTGAGCCTGCCGAAGGGGACCTGGGGCGGGGTCTTCCTCGGCCATGCCAGGAGACCACCTCTCTTGTCCTCTCTCGTGGCCGTCGCAGGGCCAAAGCGAATCCGGCGAGAGCCTGCCCCATACTCGATACGGGCCAGCGCCCACCAGCACACCCAATGATGTGGTGCGGTCACCTGAAACGTGCCCCAGCCACGCCGTCGTGTCGTCCCGAGGAGGTCCCCGACGAGGGACCTGGGGCGGGGTCTTCCTCGACCGTGCCAGGAGGCGACCCCTTTTCGTCCCCTTGCGTGGCCTTCGTAGGGCCACAGTGAATCCGGCGAGAGGCTGCCCCTTACCCATGCTCGAGAGAACCGCACCCGCGCCTCCCGATGCCCGAACAGCACCCATCAAACGGCCCCCGCAGACACAGGTCAGCGGTGGACTCCAGTTCGGGTCCACCGCTGACTGCCATCATCTACAGTATTGACGGCCCCGCCGGCCGTCACCTCCCATGCTAGCGGCTGTACCCCGACTTCGGGACGACGCTCTGCGGCATGTCAGCCGTCATGTGCTCCATCAGGAACGCGACATCCTGGTACGAGTCCAGGTGGCTAAGGTGCTGTCCCAGCTGCTGCAGGCGGTCGAACAGCGCCCACAGGTCGCTCCGAACGCTGCCTGTTCCCTCCCCGCCCACGTACGGAAGGCTGCCGTACCGGTCCGAAGCCAGCGCGACCACCGCGCCGAACTCCAGCAGCGGATCGCCTATGCTCCACAAATCGTCGTCCAGCCGGGACACCATCGAGGCGGACTGACGGTTTGAGAGGCCCGTCCTGGGCGCTACCCACCTGAGCTGGACATCCCCAAGCTCTACGGTCTCGGACGGCCTGCCCAGTACGTCGTCGCGTACCCGGACCTCGTAGAAGACCGTCGTCGCGGCTCCAACCGGAGTCTCCGCGAACTCCTTCCGGTCCTCCACGAACGACTCATCTGAAGTCACCCGGTTCTCGTAGCCGATCATGCGCCAGGACTCGACGACCTGGTCGTTCCACGTGACCTGGGCGCGAGTCTGGTCGGCGAAAGGTATAGACAGCGCAAGCCAGCTCTCGCGGCTGAACGTCGCCCTTGCCTGCTCGATGTCACTCAGGTACCGGTACCAGCCATTCCCATGCTGTGCAAGCTGCTCCAGCAGGTAGTCGTTGTAGTTGTTGATCCCCACGCCGATGGTGATCAGCCGGAGCGGGTTCCCGCTGTCCGCGTCGTACGCCGACTCCAGGATCGCGAACGGGTCCGTCGCGTCCACGTTCGCAACCCCGTCGGACATCAGGATGATGTAGTTGTACGCCTCCGGCCGCTCCCGGCGCACGCTGTCAGCCAGCTTCACCCCGAGATCGAGCCCGGCCTGCACGTTCGTGCTCCCGTGTGGGGCAAGCCGGTCTATGGACCTGCGCACGCCGCGGTCGTCGGGCCCGGCGTGCTCGACAGTCAGCTCGTCGATCACGTCGGTAGTGAAGTGCACGACGCCGATCCGGTCGCGCCTCCCAAGGCTCCGCCTGATGGACTCGGCGGCGGCTCGCGCTATGTCGACCCGGTTGCCGTCCGCCATTGACCCGGACGCATCCAGTACCAGCGTAACGTTGAGCGGCGTGTCGTCCTCCAGTTCCGGCGCCTGGAACCCGAGGCGCACCAGGTGCATCCGGCTGTCCAATGGGTGCGTGAACACATCCGCCGTTATCGCAAAGCTGTCCTGGTGCGGCGGAGGCGGGTAGCCGTAGTCGAACGCGTTGATCCACTCCTCGGCCCGCACCGAGTCCGGGTCGACCGCGTGACCCGCCCGTGCCCAGTTCAGCGCGAGCTGGAACGACGTGCGGTCCGTATCCAGGCTGAATGTCGACACGCTGTCCTCGATCGTCGAAGCGAACCTGGAGCGCTCATAGTCCCGGAAAGTGGTAACTGAAGGCGGGCTCACCGGCGCCGGGAGGCTGACAGGAGGCGCGCTGGCCGTCTGCTTCACCGCCGGGCCGCCCTGCCCGGAAGGGGGCGCCTGCTGGGCTGCCGTTGCACCACTGGGCGACGACCCCTGCGACGCCGACGTTGCGGGGTTCGGCAGTCTTGCCAAAGCAAGTTGGGAGACTTCAGCTGCATCCTGCGCTTCCCGCTGGGCCACAGCAGCGGCATCAGCAGCCTTCTCGGCAGCCTCGACGGCCTGCGAGATCGACTCATTCGCCATCTTCTGCACGTCGGCGGCCGTCAGATGCTTCGACGCGGCCGCGTCCACTATCTTCTGAACATCGGCGGCTGTGAGCTGGCTCCCTGTAGAGTCCACGACCGCCTTCTGCACATCGGCGGCCGTCAGCTGCTGGCCCGCGGATGCGTCTGCGATTCTCTGCACGTCGGCGGCTGTGAGCTGGCCCGCCGCCGATTGGCTCACTATCTCCTGGACGTCGGCGGCCGTCAGCTGCTGTCCCGCCGATGCCTCCACGATTCTCTGCACGTCGGCAGCGGTCAGACGGCTGGCCGTGGAGTCCTCCATGATCTTCCTGACCTCTTCGCGGGTCAGCCGGTTGGTGGGGGCCGCCTTCGAGACCGCCTCCTCCACTGCCGCGACGATATCCGAGGCCTCCGCCGGGGGTGCCTGCTCCGTCGACCCACACGCGGTCATCGCAATCACCAGCATCGCGGCCAGAGCGGCCATCGCTACTGTCCTGAGATTCGTCAAAACCGCCTCTTTCATCGGTACCTCCATACCCATGACTCGAACACCTCTCCAATAAGGATTCCCTGACCAACTTCTTCTTCGTTTCGTCAAGCTCGTCCCGCCGGAGTGCTTATCCGGCTACCCTTTCCCTATGTTTGACGCCCGATTTGACAGTTCCGCAAACTCAGCCACGTCGGTATCTTCCGGCAGCAACCTCTGCACTCGCCTGGCCTGGGCAGCCACCTCCTCGAGGGTTCCTTCCTGGGCCCAATAGCTCTCCCGGAGGAGCTCGGCGTACTCAGCGACCACGGCGGCCAGCTGGAACCTCGGCGATGTTTCCTCGAAGGCTCCCGCCAATTCATCCCTTCGCAGCTCACGTTTGATCTCCGAGACCTGGCGGCTGTCCGAGTCCTCGTACCGCACGTACACCGTCCCTATCTTTCCGTCGGCCGAATCGTGCAGCTTCAACTCATACAGGGCCGTCACGCTGTGGTCGGCGCCCACCTCGCCTGCGTCCACGGAATCGTCGCGGAAGTCCTCGTCGTCCACCCGCCGGTTCTCGTAGCCCAGCAACCTGTACCGGCTCACCACCTCTGGATTGAAGTCGACCTGGACCTTGGTGTCCCCGGCGATAACCTGGAGGGTGCCGGATAGGTTCTCGACGAATATCCGCCGGGCCTCCATGAGCGAGTCCACGTAGTGGTAGCTGCCGTTACCGTCGTAGGCGAGCTGCTCCATCAGGATGTCGTTGTAGTTCCCCATCCCAAAGCCCACGGTGGTGAGAGTCACCCCTTCCTCCACCGAGTGCCGGACCTGCTCCAGGATCGAGTCCGCCCCGGTACGACCCACGTTGCCGACGCCGTCCGAGAGAAGCATGACCCTGGTGATCCTTCCCGGCCTCACTCGATCTACGGCCATGTTGTAGGCCAGGCGCAGCCCATCCTCTACGTAGGTGGACCCGCCGGGCTGCAGGTCCTCTATCGCCTCCATGATTGCCCCTCTATTTCGCCCGCTCGTGGGATCCAGTACGACGGCCCCACGGTCCCCATAGACCACGATCCCGACCTCGTCGGCAGGCCGGAGCTTGTCGACCAGGAGGCGCAGGGACCTCTTCACCAACCCCAGCCGGTCCTCCCGGGCCATAGACCCCGACACGTCGATAGCAAACACCAGTGTCGCGTCCTTGCGCTCCTCCGACGTGATCGTCTTGCCCTGCAGCCCAACGCGCATGAGCCAGTGCTTCTCACCGCCGAACGGCGACGGAGAGCCGTCCATGTGTATGGCGAAGGACCCCTCCGCCGGCGGAGCATAGCCCTGCTCGAAGTAGTTCACGAACTCCTCCACACGCACCGAGTCGGGATGCGGCAGGTTGCCGTCCTGCACGAATCGCCGCGCCACGCTGTACGACGCGGTATCCACGTCGATGGCGAAGGTCGAGAGGTGGTCGTCCTCGGTGTCGATGAAGGGGTTGACCCCGTAGTGCTTGAAGAAGGTCAGGTCGTATGCCGCGTCGTTCACCGTCGCCGACCCGCCGATGACGTTGAAGTGCTCAACGATCGGCGCGCCCTGCATAGGGGCTGCAGCTGCGGCTACCGGAGCTGCGGCCGGGCCTTCCGAGCTGACGGGAGACCCTGGAAGGCCCGGCTCTCCGGGGGGCGCTTCCTCGGCGGCCCCACAGGCCGCCATCGTCACCATCATCGCAGCCAACCCAACGACTGCAGCGACTATGCGGATATTGCGAATCATCATCCCTCCTCCTGTCATCCACTTCAGGGTTGGGCGGGACGGCCCCCCGTTTCCCGGTCTTCGGCGACCTCTGTGGCAGGTCCCGCCCTCCTCACGTCCAGCATCGCCTGGAATCATGTACACTCCGAACGACACACCTGTTACATTCGCCGTTGTCTGTGTATCAGAGATGTAACACTTGGGGACTTTCGCAGAGCTGCTGACGGCGTACATGGCCCGGACCGGCATCGGCGACGCCGAGCTGGCCCGCCGCATCGGCATTAGCCGCCTCACCCTCGTCCGCTGGAAACTCGGAGTCACCAGCCGGCCCCGGCATCGTGAGGACGTTGCGCGCTGCGCGGAGTTGCTGCGCCTGGCGCCGGAAGAGACGGACGAGTTTCTCCTGGCGGCCGGGTTCTCCCCCGAAGAGGGGGCTCCGCCCGATGCGCCGGTAGACCCCGTTCCACCTGAGCCGCTGGATGCAAGTCTTCCAGAGCCGTCCGGAAAACCCTCGAGCCGGAAGCGGTGGCTCCACAGGAAAGACCTCTGGCCCATGGCCGCGGCGGCGGCCCTGCTGGTTGTGCTCCTGGGCGGCTTGATGGCGTTCAGGGTGCTGAGAAGCGCCCCCTATCCCTCCGCCGAGGGGGGCGAGTCCCTGATCGTCATGGCCCCCTTCGTCAACTACACGGGCGGACAGCACGGGTTCAACGTCCACGGGCGCCTGAGGGAGCAGATAGAGCGGGAAATAGCGGCCGCGGGCCTGCCGGACGTGAGAACGGCCGAGTGGCCTGACGAGATCGCTGCAGAGGAGGCGGCAGTCGCGGCAGGACTCCAGTCGGGTGCAAAGATCGTCATCTGGGGCGAGTACGACAGCGGGCGGGTCGTCGCATCGTTCACGATGCCAAAGAGCCGGTCCGAGCCCCACGATCAGCAGGTCGTAGACCTGGCAACTTCGCCCTCGGAGCTGCCCGCTACCATCAACGTCGGGCTCGCCGAGGAGGTGCGGTACGCGGCGCTGCTGACCCTCGGCCAGCTCTACCTGGAGCAGGAGTCCTTCCATGCGGCCAGGCTCGTGCTGCTGCGCGCGATGAACGAGCCCCCAACGGACGCCGATACCCTGGCGAGCATACGCTTTCGCCTCGGTCGCGCCTACCAGGACGGCGAGTCCGCCGACCTCGACGAGGCGATAGCGCTGTTCACCCAGGTCCTGGCCGTGCGCCCCACGTCCGTCGACACATACAACAGCCGCGCCCTGGCATACCTCGACCGGGGCCGCGACGGCGACGTGGACCTCGCGCTGGCGGACCTGACGACCGCAGCCGAGATAGACCCCGGAGATGCCGCGACGTACCTGAACCGGGCGGTGGCCTACATGGAGAGCGGCAGCGGCGAAGACATCGATCACGCCATTGCCAACCTCACCAAGGCCATGGCGCTTCGGATCGACTACGCCCCCGCCTACGTCAACAGGGCCGGCGCATACATCCATAGAAACCTGCCGGAAGACTTGAAGCGCGCCTTCAACGACCTGGGACGCGCGCTGAGGATCGAACCCGATCTTGCCCAGGCGTACCTGACGAGGGGGAACGCATACCTGGTGCGCGGTGGCGCGGGCAACCTCGACCTGGCAAGGCGGGACTTCGAAAGGGCAATCGAGCTCGCGCCCGATTCGCCTAGCGCCTACTACAACCGTGGGCTGGTCCACTCGGCTCTCGGAGACCTCGACGCCTCTGTCGCCGACCTGCAGCGCGCGCAGGCCCTCCGCCCGGAGGACCCTTCCTACAACAGGACGCTATGCTGGCAGCTGGGCGTGAGCGGAAAGCCGGCCATGGCGCTCCCCTACTGCGACGCGGCCGTGGCGGCCAACGTCGGCGAGGCCAGGGACGCCCGCGGGCTCGTCTACGCAACCATGGGACGCCACGCCGACGCCATAGTCGAGTTCGAGGCATTCCTCGACTGGGTGAACGCGTCGGTCAAAGACAGCTGCCGGCGGCACTACCACACCAGCCGCTCGTCGTGGCTGACGACCCTGCGCGAGGGCGGCAACCCCTTCGACCCGGCCACCCTTAGCCGGCTGAGCATAAGGCCCGTGGGACCCGGCCACGACCCATGCTGAAGGCCGGCCGGGCTCGTCTGCACTAGCCGCGGGCTGGACGCCGAGTAGCGTAGCAGTGCGTCACTGCGTCCGCTTCCACGACTCCGATAGCCGCCGACCTGCCTTGGTACGAAAGAGACGATAGACCACCCAATCCGTCATTCCGGCCCCCGAGCCGGATTCCTGCGGCAGGAACTGTCCCCAATCCAGTTCCCCGGACGCTGCCACAGAACATGCGGTAATGGAGAACCGGGAGCCCATTTTCATCCCTTGGTGTGCCGGTCGCAACCGGCATGAGCGGTTGCTGTGAGAACAGCCCAGCTCGTTCCCGAGCGCCCTGCCGTTGGCCATCGAGCTGCCAACGCCCGGGTTTCCCCATACGTTCTAAAAGGTAGAGGTAGAAAGCCTTGAAGCGGGCGAAACGGGTTGCGGACACTGGATGGATGCGATCGGGTGGAAGGAAAGCACGGCAATGAAATCGAGCGTGGAAGAACGTGAGCATCCAGGCGACCAGCGCGGGCTGACCCCCAGGCAATGGGCTATCGTCGCCGCGATTTCGATCGGCGCAATCCTATGGGTGTTCGTGATCTCGCCTCAAAGCAACTACTGGGGCGCATCGGGGACCTTCTTCGTTTCGGCGGAGGGCGAGCCGCCGTTGATTCTCAGGCCGGACTCGGACGGCTATAGCGCAGCCAGGGCTGAGCTCGAAGACTTCCAGGCCAACGCGCCGGGCACGTATAGCGTCAGCCTCGACACCTACCTGAACATAAAGGCCGCATTGGGGCTGCGGAACGACCCCGACGAGCAGGCCAGGCTAGCCCGCTGGAACGAGCGCACCGAACATTGGTCGAACCTGAGGGCCTTCCTGTCCAGCACGAAGGCGAGCACGGCCGGCGGCGCCCTCGACGAGGAACAATCCGAGCGCATCTGCTCGCTGTTGCCCCTGTGGGAGGGACAGCTCGCGGCGGCGCAGGCCTACGTTGCAGAGTACAGAGCAGTAGAGCCGGCCACCGTCCAGAGCAATCCCGTGCTTCGGGACCTCGAGAGCGAGGCAGGCCGCGGCCTGGCCATTCTGTCCCAGCTCGACTGCACCAGGCCAATCGCCAGCCTGAAGTAGGCGGCCAGGTTCCATCCCGCCAAGGCGCTGCCCTATCTGGCAGGCGGAGATCCCCATCTCGATCTTGGCGCACCCAGGAACTGCTTGCCAAGCCCTTGGATGCCTGTTCAGCCGGCTACTCGGCCGGCACCTCCATGTCCGAGAGCCACTCGTCAGTGAGGTCCTTACCCAGCAGGAAATGCTTGCGGTCCGGGTACCAGACGATGCGCTTGCCGTCCAACTCCGTCAGGCTGTCATACGTCCCCATCTCGGTCCGGTTCTGCACGCCCGCCGAGACGCCGTCGCTGTCGGCGAATAGCTTGGGCTGGCTGAACCATATGGGCTGGCGGGCGTTTGGCCTGTACTCGCCCAGCAGGAAGAACATCGACCTGCGGTTGAACAAGTACGGCCGGCCCCACATCGGCTGTGGCCCAGAGCTGGCGGAGCCGTCGTTGTTGTGGGTCTGCTGGAGGTAGCGCCCATCCTTCAGGGCGAACAGCGGCGGCGGGCTGCCGGGGTTCAGGACGCGCTCGCCGCCGTCCCTGTACCGCATAGGCTCCACCGTCCTCCACGTCGCCCCGTCGTCCTCCGACACCGTGTAGTAGACCGAGCCGACGCTCGTTCTGAGCGCCATGAAGAGCCGTCCGTCCGGAAGCAGCGCGGGACACGGCTCCATTCCCCCCTTGGGCAGGCCCGCTACAGGTTCGTCGGGCAGCCACGTGATGTCGATGTCCTCTGGCTCCGGGCCCTCGTCGATGTTGTTGAAGCGCATGAACTCCAGGAAGGCCCGGTCCTTCGGGTAGTCGTCGCGGCGGGGGTTCCACCGGCCGAACGCCCACAGCCACTTGCCCTTGGAGTCCCTGATGGCATTGACCCAGCCGATCCAGTTGGGGGGTAAGTCGGGATCATGGTCGTCCCACGGGCGCCGGTTCATCGGTATCACCTCGGGATCCGACCACGTCAGCCCCTCATCGTCCGAGTAACGGCACCGTATCAACCCGTGGGAGTTGCTGCCCATGTCGCTGTGCTCTTGGCGCTTGATGTAGAAGATGTAGACGCGCCCCGAGTCGCTGACGATTGGGAAGCCGTAGAAAGCGCACTTGTACCGGGCCTCGTTCGGCCCGTCGATCTCGTAGGGCGCGCTCCACGTCTCGCCCCCGTCCTCGCTTCGGGCCACTACGACGCATGAGTTGTCTGCCCCCTCGTACGTGCCCTGGCACCACGTCCCGATCAGGTTGCCCTTCGTCGTGGCAACGACGAGGAAGTGCACGTTGTCCGTGTCGTGGCCGATGAACTCCTGGGGCAGGTAGACCACGTAGTCCGGGCTGCTCCGCTTCCACTCGTCCGTGTAGCAGGGCGGCTCGCCCGGCTCCCGCTCGACCGGCGCGGTCATCGTCCCGTATTTCAGGTTGTATCTCCCCACGGTCTACCTCCCTGAAGTGAGCTGGCTCGGCTACAAGAGCAGGAGCGCATGGGACGGCTCGGGCATTGATAGCAGGAGTGGATGGCGTCCCAGGCAGGATTCGAACCCGCGACCCGCTGCTTAGAAGGCAGCCGCTCTATCCACTGAGCTACTGGGACATCGCATACGAAAGTCTATCACACCCTCGACCGGCCCCATCTCGACCTGCCGACCTCCACCCTGTGCAGGACATGGCGGCCGAAGCCCATCCTGCGGACCTCCCTGATCTCCGCGTCGCCGACCTCGGCCAGGGTGGTGAATTCCCTCTGGGCAGCCATGCCAAGGGGCCGCCTGGCGAGAAAGGCGCCCAGCACGGCCCCGGCAACGAGGGGGACTCGGGCCGCCCGGCTGGTGACCCGCCTTCGTATCAGCCCGGCGAGGAGGATCGCCCCCGCTATGCCCACCGCCAGGTTGGTCCCGCAGTATGGTGACACAGCAAGTCTGCTCTCCCCCGCCCTCAGGCGCTCCAGGGCATCCTCAGCCGCGTCAGCCACGTCGTCCGAGGGGATGTCCCCGTACACCCAGAACCCACCCGGCGTGGAATAGCCCCCCATTGGCGGTCGATGGCCGCGAGCCGCCAGGATGGCGATGGCGGCGTGCTCGATGGCGTGATTCCGACGCACCCTGTCGATTAGCCCGTAGTTTGCCATGCGACGATTCTAACAGGCGTGCTGGTCGCCTGCCGTGTCAGGCCGCTGTTCAATAATCGTGAGCCTCACACGTAGGGGCGGACCCACGTGCCCGCCCGCCGCGCGGCGATGTGTCTCTCGGCCCGGAAAGACTCGATCTCCCCTCACACTCTATGGGATGGGAAGACCCGCCACTTAGGTAGGGGCGACTAGCCGAGTCGCCCTTGCACGTTCGGGCGCCAGATAATCGCAGCCGGGACACCTTTCTCACCATTACTGCACAGTTACGTGTCAGGCTGCCGACCCGAACAGCCTCTTCCCGCTCGAGTGCAGGTACTGACCGGCTATGTAGGTGAGCGGCTTCCTTGCGGAGGTGAAGTCTTCGCGCAGGAGTCCGAACACGTCCGCCAGCCCCAGGTCTCTGGCAGCGGGATGCCCCTCGGCGAGCCCGTAGAAGCGGACCCCCTCGCGCTCGTAGTCGTCGACTCCGCGCTGCGCCCTCATCCGGCTGCGGCCGGGCGCGTCGTCTGGCTTCTGCCTGTAAGCGGACCCCGGGAATACGCCTGTGATGAAGAGACACAGGTCGGCAATGCGCTTGTAGAACGCGAAGCGGCCTTCCTCATCGGCTGCAGCGCACATGCTCACCAGGCTGTCGAAGTCCATGTCGCTGTAGCGTGTCTTGCGGCGGATGCCCCTGCGCCTGCGGACCGGGACGACGTAGCTGTGGACGCGGGTGAACGAGGCCAGCATGTCGGCTAGGTACAGAAGCACGCCGGGCTTGCCCAGCAGGTCGGACACCTCGCGGGCGTCGAAGACGGGCACCCTGTCCCGGCCCGTCTGCTCGAGGGTATGGGTAGCGGACTCGATGTCGACCTGGGCCCTGCGGAGCAAGACCTCGAAGTAGAGGTGAGGCGAGAGCTTCAGCAGGATGTCTTCGTCGGAAGTGACAGCCAGGAAGACCCGCTCGTCTCCCACCAGCGCCTTCCTGAATTCGTCATCTTCGACGATGAGCCGCTTCAGCCCATCCTTGCTGCCCGGGCCCGGGGAGGCATGGTCGACTATGAACTCGAGGTCCCTGTCGACGAGTCCCGGGCCCAATCGCATGCCGTCCCCTCCCCTGCTTCAGTGCAACGTCGGGCAGCGCATGAGGCGCTGGAGGCCGCCACGGCGGCGGCGTTCGAACCTGGTGGTCCAACATCCCGGAATTGAGGAGTCTTGTAGGGGCGGGTTTCAAACCCGCCCTGTCCCCGCAGGCCGCATACGCATACGTGGGTAGCTCATCAGGCTAGCCGACTACCCCTCACTTCAGGGAAGTCGGACTACTAGCTAACCTTGGCGTGCAGGTTCCTGGACGCCAGCTCGCTGATCACCGTCTCCTTGTCCGTCTCATCCGTCCAGGGAGTTGGCAGTACATGAGAGCCGAATATGCGGGCGAAGTGGTCGTCGGGCTTGCCGTCGACGAAGTGAGTGGTCATCCACTTCCCGTCCTGGAGCACGACCTTGATCTCCCTGTTCTCACCGGTCCATCCGAAGCTCACGTAACTCACGGCTAAGTCCTCCTAAGGGCTCGGTCACGATCCAGCCGCCGCGACTCGACGACACATTATACCCATACGAAGACGAAAAGTGGCGGGGACGACGCACATGGCCGTCCCCGCCACTTCGAGTTTCGCCACTCAGAGGGTGTCCCGAAGTCCCTTCTCCCCTGGCGGGAGAAGGTTAGGATGAGGGGGAAGTCGTGCCAACACCTTCACCCTCACCACCCTCACCTCAATCCTCTCCCATCGAGGGAGAGGAGGCTTCCGGCTTGCCGCTGCCTAGTAGTCCATCGGCGGCGCTGCGGGCGCCGGCGGGATGTCCTCCTTGATGTCGGTGATCAGCGACTCGGTCGTAATCACCATCGCGGCGACGCTGGCTGCGTTCTCGACTGCCGCCCGAGTCACCTTGGCCGGGTCCATGATCCCACGCTCGAGCAGGTTCGTGAACTCGCCTGCCTCGGCGTCGAAGCCCATGTCGCCCTCGGACGCCATGCTCTTGTCGAGCACTACCTCGCCTGAGGCGCCTGAGTTCACGCAGATCAGCTTGAGCGGGGCCTCGAGGGAGGTGCGAAGAATGTCCACACCGGTCTCCTCGTCGCCGCTCAGGCAGACGGAGTCCAGCGACTCCCGCGCCCGGATAAGGGCCAGTCCGCCGCCGGGCACGATGCCCTCCTCGACAGCCGCGCGCGTCGCCGACAGGGCGTCCTCGACACGCTGCTTCTTTTCCTTCAGCTCGATCTCCGTCGCCGCGCCGACCTTGATGATCGCCACGCCGCCGGACAGCTTCGCCACGCGCTCTTCAAGCTTCTCACGGTCGTAGTCCGAGGTGGTCTCCTCGACCTGCGCCTTGATCTGGCCGATCCGGCCCTGGATGTCTCCATCGGAGCCAGCCCCGTCCACGAATGTCGTCTCCTCCTTCGTGGAAACGATCCGGCGAGCCCGGCCCAGGTCCTCGACCGTCACGGAGTCCAGCTTGCGGCCGACCTCCTCGCTGATGACTGCGCCACCCGTCAGGATGGCCATGTCCTCCAGCATCGCCTTGCGCCTGTCGCCGAAGCCCGGGGCCTTCACGGCCAGGCAGTTCAGCGTCCCGCGCAGCTTGTTCACGACCAGGGTCGCGAGGGCCTCACCCTCTACGTCCTCGGCCACCACGACCACGTTCTTGCCGACCTGGAGGATCTTCTCCAGCGCGGGCAGCAGGTCCGACACCGCCGAGAGCTTCTTGTCGGTGATCAGGATGTACGGGTCCTCGATGTCGGACTCCATCCTGTCCTGGTTCGTGATGAAATAGGGGGAGATGTAGCCACGGTCGATCTGCATGCCCTCCACGAACTCCTGCTCGTAGCTGATGCTCTTCGACTCCTCGACGGTGATCACGCCGTCCTTGCCGACCTTCTCCATCACGTCGGCGATCAGGGTGCCCATCTCTTCGTCGTGGGCGGACAGGGACGCGACCTGGGAAATCTGGTCGCGGCCCGCCACGGGGGTGGACATGTCGCCAATCGCGCCGCGGAGAGCCGCAACGCCCTGCTCGATGCCGCGCTTGATGGCCATGGGGTCCGCCCCGGCCGCAATGTTCTTGAACCCCTCGTGGATGATCGCCTGCGAGAGGACGGTCGCCGTCGTCGTGCCGTCGCCTGCGACGTCGTTCGTCTTGCTCGCGGCCTCCTTCAGAAGCTGGGCGCCCATGTTCTCGAACGCGTCCTCCAGCTCGATCTCCTTCGCGATGGTCACCCCGTCGCTGCAGACCTGGGGCGCGCCGAACTTCTTGTCCAGGACGACGTTGCGCCCCTTGGGGCCGAGCGTCACACCGACGGTGTCCGCCATGGTGTCTATGCCCCGCTTCAGGGCAGCTCGCGCCTCCTCTTTGCTCTCGATCAACTTCGCTGTCACTTGATGGTTCTCCTTTCTATTCTCTGTGAGAGTTGTTCAGCCCGGGAAATTCGTCCCGGCTAGACCTTGAACAGGATGTCGTCCTGTCGAACTACGAGGTACTCGGTGTCGCCGTCCTTGTACTCCGTGCCGGAGTACTTGGAGTAGACGACGGTGTCTCCCACCGCAACGTCCATCGGCAGCCTTGCGCCCTCGTCGGTCAGCTTGCCCGGGCCGATAGCGACTATCGTGCCCGTCTGCGGCTTCTCTTTCGCGGTGTCCGGGATGTATATCCCACCGCTGCTCATCTGCTCGTCATCCTCTGTCGGCTCTATCACTACCCTGTCACCCAGGGGCTGAAAGGTAACGGCCATTGACTCACTCCTCCTTGTTACAATTGCCTTGTGACTGCGCTGGGTTTAGCAGTCTCACGCAAAGACTGCTAATCAGTGTACTCGGTCGCCGGAAGCGCAGTCAACAATTGAAACCGGTGCGCGTTTGTTCAGACTTGGTAAGTTGAATCGCGAGAGCCCCCGGGCTGTCATTCCTATGAAAACAGCCCAAGTCACCCCACAATGTCGTCCCGAGCCTCCTGGCGAGGGACCTGGGGTGGGGTCGGCCTCAGCCACGCCAAGAGACGACGCAATCTTCATCACTGTGCGCGGCCTTCGCAAGGTCATGGTGATTCCGAGCACGCAGCTGACATCCGAATGGCGCATGAGCCGGGGTAGTCGATGAGCGGACGCCGTGACCGAAGCTACTACCTGGAAGACATCCCGCTGGCCGAGGCCGAGCGCAAGTTCGTCGCCGCGCTGGCGGCAGCCGGTGCGCTCCGCCCCGCACCCGGCGAGACTCTCGCGCTAGACCTCGCGCATGGCAGGGTCACCGATGGGCCCGTGTGGGCTGTGTCTTCGTCTCCCCACTACGACGCGGCGGCGATGGACGGCGTCGCGGTACGCTCGCGGGACACAGTGGGCGCGACCGAGACTTCCCCCGTGAGGCTTGCTGTCGGCGGACAGGCGGTCTGGATAGACACCGGCGACGCCATGCCGGATGGCTTCGACGCCGTGATCAAGGTCGAGGTCGTCCACGAGATCGACGAGGCGACGATCGAGATCCGGGCCTCCGTCCCTCCCTACCACGACGTAAGGCCCCTCGGCGAGGACATAGCCGCTGCCGAGCTGGTGGTTCCGGCTGGACACACGCTTAGGCCGCAGGATTTGGCCGCCTGCGCCCAGGCGGGGCTGTCTGAGGTCGAGGTCAGGAGGGCGCCCCGTGTGGCGGTCATCCCGACGGGGTCGGAGCTCGTCCCGGTGGGCACGGCGCCTGAGCCGGGCGGGATAATCGAGTCCAACTCGCTGATGCTCGCGGCTATGATTGCGGACTGGGGCGGGGGCGCCGTTCGCCGCGAGCCGGTCCCCGACAACCTGGACAAGCTGCGGGCGGCGGTCGCGGCAGCAGTGGAAGACAGCGACGTGGTGGTCGTCAACGCCGGCTCGTCGGCGGGTTCGGAGGACTACACGGCGCAGGTGATCCGGGATCTCGGCAGCCTTGTGGTGCACGGGGTTGCTGTGAAGCCGGGCCATCCCGTAGCGCTTGGCGTGGTTGGGGACACACCGGTGCTGGGAATACCCGGGTACGCGGTATCCGCCGCCCTGACTACGGAGCTGTTCGTAAAGCCGGTCATCGAGCGGAAGCTGGGGATCTCGCCCGGGCGGCGCGAGACAGTCAGGGCCGTGATGACAAGGAAGACGCCCTCCTCCATGGGCGAGGACGAGTACCTGCGGGTCAGGCTGGGAAGGGTTGGCGACCGGCTGGTGGCGACCCCGATACAGCGGGGCGCGGGCATCATAATGTCGCTCGTGAGGGCGGATGGGCTTGCGGTCTCGCCACGTATGTCGGAGGGCTTCGACGCGGGATCGGAGGTGGAGGTCGAGCTGCTCCGGTCAGTCGGCGAGCTCGAAGGCACGATAGTCGCTACCGGCAGCCACGACATGGCACTCGACCTTCTCGCGAGTGAGCTTCACCGGCTCCACCCCGACAGGTCACTAGCCTCGGCCAACGTGGGCAGCCTTGGCGGGCTCCTCGCCCTTAGCCGGGGTGAGGCCCACCTGGCGGGCTGCCACCTGCTGGATGAGGAGACGGGCGAGTACAACACGCCCTTCGTGCGCCGGTACCTGAAGGGAAGGCCGGCGGTGCTGGTCAACCTCGCTCACAGGATGCAGGGGCTGATAGTCAAGCCCGGCAATCCCAAGTCCATCACGACGCTCGCTGACATGGTCCGCGACGACGTTGCGTTCATAAACCGGCAGCGCGGCTCGGGGACGCGGATTCTGCTGGATTACCTCCTGAAGGACAAGGGCATAGCCCGCTCCGGCATCCGGGGCTACGAGCGCGAGGAGTATACTCATCTCGCGGTGGCAGCGAACGTGGCCGGCGGCCGGGCAGACGTGGGCGTGGGCATCCTGTCCGCGGCACGCGCCATGGATATGGACTTCGTGGAGCTGGGCACGGAGCAGTACGACCTCGTCATCCCTCCCGAGTTCTACGAGAGCGACCTGCTCGCCCCGCTGCTGGACCTCATACGCAGCAGCGACTTCCGGCGGCAGATGGACGCGCTCGGTGGCTACGACACCAGCCGGACCGGAGAAGTACAGGCGGAGATGTGAACGAGCAACACGACATGTCGCGCGAGGTGACTTCACCCGAACCGACGGCCCCCGCTGTCTCGGCGGTCGTGCTGGCAGGAGGGATGAGCCGGAGGCTGGGCCGCGACAAGGCCGTCGAGCCCCTGGCGGGCGAGCCCCTCATACGCCGGGTGCTGTCGCGCGTCGCCCAGGTCACAGACGAAACGGTGGTCGTCGTCAACAATGCAGCGCGCGCCTCGGAACTTCCGTTGGGCGGCGATGTCGCAACTGCCGTCGACCGCTACCCGGACTCGGGCTCCCTCGGCGGCATATTCACCGGCCTGGAGGCGGCGCGGTCAGAGTGGGCCCTGGTCGTCGCGTGCGACATGCCTTTCCTGAACATACCGTTGTTGCGAAAGATACTCTCCCTGCGCGAAGGGCGCGACGCCGTCGTACCCGTCGTCGATGGGCGACCTGAGCCCACCCACGCCGCATACTCCAGGAGGTGCCTCCCGCATATAGAGCGCAGGCTGCAGGCGAACGACCTCAAGATCTCCCGCTTCTTCGACGACGTGAACGTGGCGTACCTGCCGCAGGACGTAGTCGGTGAATACGACCCCGACCACCTCAGCTTCTTCAACGTGAACACCGAGCAGGACCTCGAACGTGCGAGGCAGATCGCGGCCAGGGAACCATGAGCGCCAGTGGGCGGGTTATCGTCGAGCTGTTCGGGATGCCGCGCCTTGCATGCGGGCGCTCCTGCACAACCGTCATACCGGCGAAGGCCGGTAGGTGGATTCACATTTCAAGTGCAACACTTGGTGCATAAAGATTTCTGCCGGGGTCTTGTAACCCAGGCACTTGCGCGGGGTATTGTTGTAGGCTTGGATCAAGTTTGTGAACTGGTCGTTTGGCAGAGCCGTCAGGTCTGTCTTGCGGGGCAGATTTCGTCTCAACCGGCCGATGGCGTTTTCGATGCCTCCCTTCTGCCAGGGAGAGCGGATGTCGCAGAAGAAGGTTTCGATGCCCAGATCGTGGAGTTGGTGATGGAGGGCGAACTCGGTGCCATTGTCGAAGGCAACGGACCTTCGACAATGGGGTGGCAGCTGGCCTAGGATCTGGGCCATAGCGTCGGCGATGGGGCCGGATGCCTTGCCGGGTGGCCGGACCGCAATGAGGATACGCGAGTGGCGTTCGTGCATGGCCAACACCGCATGTCCATAGGTTCTGAACAGCATCAGGTCCGCCTCCCAGTGGCCAGGAGTGCGGCGGTCTGCGGCGCTTCGTGGACGCTCGGCGAGGGGTCGTCGCATAGCAATGAAGGATGCAGGACTGCCACCTTTGCGTCCCCGCCAACCCCGTTTCGACTTGGCACGAGGGAGGTAGTGTCTCCAGGCATAGTCCTGCGTGCGGGCAAGCTGGCCGTAGATGAACCGGTAGATGCTCTCATGAGAGATGACCACTCTGCCAGCCTGCAACTTAAGCCGACCGGCGACCTGCTCTGGAGACCAGCCCTGTGCGAGGTGTGAGAGCACTCGTGAACGGAGAGTATCGTCCCGCTCCATGCGCGAACCGCGCCACCTTCGGGCACGCGCCTGCTGGTCGGCATACACTGGCTTGTACCCACCGGTCTGTGACCCATTGCGCTTCAGCTCCCGAGCAACTGTTGATGGCGAGCGATCCAGACCTGCAGCGATTTGCCGGATCGAGCGACCCTCGGTTTGTAGCCGGGCAATCTCACACCGCTCTTCAATGGTGACATGTCCATAACGCTTTCCCATGGCAACACCTTAACCAGGTGTTGCACTTCGTTTGTGAGTCTAGAGTATCCAGTCCCCGGCCTCCGTGGACATCAGTCTAGGCGGTTTCAATGCCAGGATGTTGGACCACTAGTGGGTGGGGAGCCATGAGCGGCGGTAGGGATGTGAGCTGCAGCGGACGGATCGTCGTGGAGTTGTTCGGCATGGCGCGCATTTCAACCGGCCTTAGCGAAGTCGAGATCGACCTGCCACCCGACGGGGGATTGCAGGGTATAGTAGAAGCGCTGGCGGACGCATGCCCAGCCCTGGTGGGCATAGCCATTAGTGAGGACAGGACGGCGCTGCTCGACAGCTATACTTTCAACCTGAACGGCACGACGTTCGTTTCGAGCGAGTCGTCGAGACTGCGAGAGGGGGACAGGCTTCTCCTCTTCTCCAGCCTCGCAGGAGGATAGATAAGTGTTCAGAGTCGAGGGAGGCGGCTCGGCCTCTTCCCCCCGAGGGGGAAGATTGAGCCTGTCCTGAGCCCAGTCGAAGGGATGGGGGCTCTCGCGCTGCCGAAGGTCAAGCTGCCCATGTCTCATCAACTCTGAACAGTTACGAGGATAGACGAGATGCACGGCTACAACGGACGGGCGCTGGTGGTCGACCTGACCGCACGGCGTGTGGACTGGCAGCCCCTGGCGGAGGACGTGCTGCGGCGCTTCATCGGCGGCTCTGGCCTCGGCGCCTACCTGCTCTACGAGCACTGCCCCCCGGGTGTCGACCCCATGGCTCCCGAAAACCCGCTGATATTCGTGACCAGCCCCCTGGTCGGCAGCAGGCTCACGACGTCCAGCAAGTTCGCGGTGCTGGCCAAGTCGCCGCTCACAGGATTCATAGGCGACTCGTTGTCGTCCAGCTTCCTCGCTACCGAGCTGAAGAAGACCGGCTGCGATGCATTGATCATCACCGGAAAGTGCGACTCCCCTACACTGCTGTCGATCGACGACGGCGCGGTTGAATTCCTGGACGCGTCGGACCTGGCCGGCCTGACCACGTCCCAGACCGAGCAGGCCGTGAAGCAGCGCCTCGGTTACAGGCGCAAGGTGGCCTGCATCGGCCCCGCGGGCGAGAACCTCGTGCGCTTCGCCAGCATCAGCAACGACGGCGGCAGGCAGGCAGGTCGCACGGGGCCCGGCGCGGTCATGGGCTCGAAGAACCTCAAGGCCATAGCCGTGCGCGGAACACAGACGGTCCCCGCGTTCGACCCGGACCGGCTGAACGAGATAGGCGCCGACCTGACCCGGCGCAGCCTGGGCCCCGCAACAGAAAAGTACCGGACGCTGGGCACCCTCGCCAACGTCTCCGTATTCAACCGGCTCGGCACTCTGCCCACCCGAAATTTCCGCGAGTCTACCTTCGACATGGCCGATCTCATGGACGGCGAGGCCCTCCACGAGGGCCATCACGTCAAGAACGCCCACTGCGCCAACTGCACCATCGGGTGCGAGCAGGTCGTGCAGACCAACGATGGCGGCCCCCGGACTAAGGGCCGGATGGAGTACGAGAGCGGCTTCGCACTGGGGCCGCTGGTCGGCGTGGGCGACCCCAACGCCATCATCCGCGCCTCCCACCTGTGCGACGAGCTTGGCATGGACACGATAAGCGCCGGGGCAACAGTCGCCTGGGCGATGGAGAGTAACGAGCGCGGGCTGCTCTCCGACACCGGAACCGGCGGCCGGCAGCTCAGATTCGGCAGCGTGGACGCCCTCGCGTCGATCCTCGAGTTGATAGGACGGCGCGAGGGTATCGGCGATCTGCTCGCGGACGGCTCCAGGGCCGCTGCTCACCAGGTCGGGGGAGGTTCCGAGGACTGGGCGATGCACGTCAAGGGGCTGGAGATGCCGGGATACGAGCCCCGCAGCCTCAAGACCATGGCGCTGGGGTTGGCGGTGAGCACTCGCGGCGCCTGCCACAATCGCTCCTCGGCCTACGAGGCGGACTTCTCGACCGCCGTCGACAGGCTGGAGGCCGGCCGGGAGCGCGGCCGCATCACCATGGAGGGTGAGGACTTCGGCGCGGTCCTGGACTCGCTGATCTGGTGCAAATTCCTCCGCAAGGCCTTCGACGACCTGTACGAGGAGTCGGCTGAGATATACGAGCTCGTCACTGGCTGGAGCATGGACGCCGCCGACCTGAAGCTCGCGGGCGAGCGCATCAACAATATGAAAAAGGCCTTCAACATCCGCGAGGGCTGGACGCGCGCCGACGACACACTGCCCGCCCGCGTGCTCGACGAGCCGCTAACCGACGGCGTCGCCAGGGGCGTACACCTCACACCAGACGACCTCGACATGATGATCACGGCATACTACGACGCCCGCGGCTGGACCCACGACGGCCTAATCCCAGGGAGCAAGCTCCATGAGCTGGACTTGTCAGGTGTAGTAGGAGCAACCCCCGTGGCAGCAAGATAGGGGCCACATCCGGGTCAGTCAGATGGAACGACAACACCGGAGGAGCATGGTCGCACAAACGCGCCGCCTGACCGCAGTCATAGAGCGCGAAGGAAATGGCTATGTCGCTCTGTGCCCCGAGCTTGACGTTGCAAGCCAGGGCGATACCGTCGAGGAGAGCCAGCACAATCTGAAGCAGGCTGTACAGCTCTTCCTGGAGGAAGCCAGCCCGTCCGAGATTCGGCAGCGACTCCCAACCCAGTAGAGCAAGTGTGGATACGTTCGCCCTGAGCCTGTCGAAGGGCAGTGCTCTCCAGCACGGGTTGTTCGGAGATTCGGCAGCGACTCCCAACCCAGTAGAGCAAGTGTGGATACGTTCGCCCTGAGCCTGTCGAAGGGCAGTGCTCTCCAGCACGGGTTGTTCGGAGATTCGGCAGCGACTCCCAACCCAGTAGAGCAAGTGTAGATACGTTCGCCCTGAGCCTGTCGAAGGGCAGTGCCCTCCAGCACGGGTTGTTTCGGAGATTCGGCAGCGACTCCCAACCCAGTAGAGCAAGTGTAGGTACGTTCGCCCTGAGCCTGTCGAAGGGCAGTGCTCTCCAGCACGGGTTGTTCGGAGATTCGGCAGCGACTCCCAACCCAGTAGAGTAAGTGTAGATACGTTCGCCCTGAGCCTGTCGAAGGGCAGTGCCCTCCAGCACGGGTTGTTCGGAGATTCGGCAGCGACTCCCAACCCAGTAGAGCAAGTGTAGATACGTTCGCCCTGAGCCTGTCGAAGGGCAGTGCTCTCCAGCACGGGTTGTTCGGAGATTCGGCAGCGACTCCCAACCCAGTAGAGCAAGTGTAGATACTTTCGCCCTGAGCCTGTCGAAGGGCAGTGCTCTCCAGCACGGGTTGTTCGGAGATTCGGCAGCGACTCCCAACCCAGTAGAGCAAGTGTAGATACGTTCGCCCTGAGCCTGTCGAAGGGCAGTGCCCTCCAGCACGGGTTGTTCCTGAGACGATCCCTCAGGACCAGCGATACGACTGTAACGGTACCTGTGCCCGACCACCGCGAGAGTCTGAATCGGTACACTCAGATCGATCCTCAGGCAGTCTGGACTCCCAAGGTCGCTGTTCGAAACCTAGCCCTCACCCTGCCACTGCTGCCCACCGCCCGTTCTAGAGCCCTTCCCCGGCACTGCTTCCAGCCGTGGTGCTGCGATACCAATCTGATATAGTCTCAATGTTTGACCCCTAGCGAGGTATGCCCCCAGATGGCCGAGTCCGCTGCCATGGAACCCACGCGCGAGCAGCGCAATGCCCTCAGGGCAGAGCTGCGACAGCGCTTCCGGCGTGAACGCGGTCAGCTCCTGCCCGCTCTCCACTACGTCCACCACGAGTTCGGCCACCTGCCCGGCTGGGCGATGGAGGTCACCGGCTGGCACCTTGGCATCCCGGTCAGCGAGGTCTACGGCGCGGCCACGAGCTACTCCGAGCTTCGCATCGACCATCCCGGCCGCCACCTCGTACGCGTATGCACGGGCCTGGGCTGCATCAGCGCGGGTGCGAGAGACCTCCAGTCCGCGATCGCCGATGGCACACCGCAGGACGGCGGCATAACCGTCGAGGAGACCGCCTGCGGCTACCTCTGCGGCATGGCGCCCGCCGTCCAGATCGACGGCGCGTGGCTGGGCCGCGCCGATGCCGGGACGATACTGGCGAAGCTGAAGGCCGCAGATGTCTAGCCCAGCCGGCTCCCTGCGAGCCCTCGTCGACGGGGCGCGGTCGCGGCTCGATGCCGGCTCGTGTCGAGCTGTTGTACAGGTCGGTCACTGCTCCGCTTCGGTAGGCGCGGCTCAGCTGGCGGACGCCATTCGCGCGGCTTCGCCGCCAGGCGTCGACCTAGTCGTCGCCGGTTGCGACGGAGCATGCCACGACGCTCCCAAGCTCACGATCTCCCACGTCGACGGCACCGTCACCGCACTGACCAGGGTCGATCCCGCGTCGGCCGGAAGGCTCGCCGCGTCAATGGGACGCTGCCGCACCGAACACCTCGCAGTCCCACTACCTGGAAGGAGAGGGGCCGACGAGTTCTTCGCCGGTCAGCGGCGTGTCGTGCTGAACGGAGTGGGCGAGGTCGACCCGGTATCACTCGACGAGTACCTCCTGCGCGGCGGATACGCTGGCCTTACAAAGGCGCTCTCGACTACGCCCGAGGCCGTGACCGGCGAGGTTAGGGAGTCGGGGCTCAGGGGCCGTGGCGGAGCCTATTTCCCCGCCGCCATAAAGTGGGAGAGCGCGCGGAAGTTCGCCGCCCCCAAGTACCTCGTGGTCAACTGCGAGGAGGGGGAGCCCGGCATCTTCAAGGACCGTCACATCATGGAGGGCATGCCCCACCGCCTGCTCGAAGGTTCGACCATCGCGGCCTACGCGTCCAGCGCAAGCACCGCATATGCCTACGTGAACGCCGAGGCCGACCTGTCGGCCGAACGCCTCCAGGCCGCCATCGACCAGGCATACGACTCCGGTCTGCTGGGCGACGACATACTGGGCTCCGGGTTCGGCCTCGACATCGAGATCCGGCGCGGCGCCGGAGGCTACGTCTGCGGCGACGAGACCACCCTGCTCAACACAATGGAGGGCTACCGCCGCGAACCGCGTATCAAGCCCCCGCTGCCGATCGAGTCCGGCCTGTGGGGCAAGCCTACCGTCATCAACAACGCCGAGACGCTCGCGTCGGTGCCGTTCATCGTCACCGAAGGCGCCTCGGCGTTCATGGGAATCGGCTCGAACGGCGACGCGGGTACGAAGCTCATCAGCCTCAGCGGCGCCGTGCAAAGGCCAGGCCTCGTCGAGGTGCCGATGGGCACCACGCTAAGGGAGATCATATACGACCTCGGAGGCGGACCTGGAGACGACCGCGAGATCTCAGCCATCGCCGTCGGCGGCCCGTCCAGCGGAGTCCTCCCCACCTCCATGCTCGACACCCCCATCGCCCCAGGCTCGCTCCACGAGTCCGGCGTGATGCTCGGCGCAGGCGGCGTCGTGCCTCTCGACGATACCGGCGACGTCCTCCAGGTCGTGCGCCACCTCGCGGCATACAATGCCGACGAGTCGTGCGGCAAGTGCACGCCGTGCCGCGAGGGGACCCCGCGCATCGTCGATGGGTTGGACCGCCTCATCGCCGGCCACGGCTCGAAAGCCGACCTTGACGAGCTGCGCCAGCTGGCCGATGTGGTGGAGCTAGCGTCTCTCTGCGGCCTGGGCCAGGCGGCAGGCGGCCCGGTCAAGAGCGCCCTCCACTTCTTCCCCGACAAGATGTCGGCACTTGCTGGAGGTAGATGATGGACGAAACCCTTGCTCGGGCCTTCAACGTTCGTCCTGAGCCTGTCGAAGGGCAGTGCTCCGCCGAACGAGTGGACTTGGCGCAATCCAACCAGTCGGTTGCATTGCCATTGCAGAAGAGCCAACGATTGTCGGAGGACACCCGTGATCTCGCATTGATCGCTGAGAGGAGTGACGAGCCAACGGAGTCCCTTGAAGCGGTATTGCAGAGACTCCGCAAAGACTGAGGACGCAAGTGATGCGGAACAGTAGGAGACGGCCTATGGGTGAATATACGGCCGTGATCGAGCAGGACGGCGATTGGTGGATCGGGTGGATCGAAGAGGTCCCGGGCGTGAACTGCCAGGAAGCGACCTACGAGGAGCTGCGGGAGACTCTCAGGGTTACACTAGAAGAGATTCTGACACTAAACGACATCGAAAGACCTTCGATTGGATGACGTGGTCCAGCGGGGCCGCGAAACGCAACGCCGAGTCGACGATGGCGAAGCCCAGTCTCAGGAGACACGGAGGGCAATGATGAAAGTAGAAGAGCTCGAAAGGGAGATTCAGAAGCTCAGCCGTGTAGAGCTTGCAAGCCTTGCACAGTGGTTCCAGGGCTACGCTTCCGATGAGTGGGACCGGCAGATCGAGAGCGATATTCTGAGTGGCAGGCTCGACAAACTTTCCGAGGAAGCTCTCGCCGAGCACGAGGAGGGCAAGACCAGAGAGATTTGAGGCATTCAGCGAACTCCAACTTCTGGAGGCACTATGCCAAGCTCCCGGCGTCCGTCCAAGATCTGGCCGACAGGAACTACGGTCTACTCAAGGAGAACCCATACCATCCATCACTCCACTTCAAACGAATAGGGAGGTACCGGTCGGTGCGAGTGGGCCTCGACTATCGGGCACTCGCCATCGAAGCGCCAGACGGCCTTGTCTGGTTTTGGATAGGCGACCACAACGAGTATGAGAGGCTGTTGCGATCTTGAGCTGGTTGAGACAGGTTTTGGAGTCATCGAGTGAGGACATCCCATGACCATCACCCTAAAAATTGACAACAACCAAGTCCACGTCCCTGACGGCGCGACCGTGCTCGACGCCATCAACGCGTCCGGCACATACATCTCGCAGCTCTGCAAGGACCCCGACATGGACGCCATCGGCGCATGCCGCACATGCCTCGTCGAGATCGACGGCATGCGCGGCCTCCCCGCCTCCTGCTCCGTGCCCGCCGCCGACGGCATGGAGGTCTGGACCGCCACCGACAGGGCCCGCCAGGTCCGCACCACCGTCCTCGAGCTCACTTCCGCCATGGTCGGCGCGAACGGCGACGGGGGTAACGGCCACCGCGAGCTGTCCGTAGCGGCCAAGCAGCACGGCATCGACGCGCCCCGCTGGGCAAGCCGCGAGCGCGAGCCCGTCGACGCGAGCAACCCCGTCTTCGACATCGCCATGGACGACTGCATCCTCTGCGGTCGCTGCGCCCAGGCCTGCCAGGACGGCCATCAGTTCATCGGCGCAATTGACTTCCTCGGCACGGGCCGCGAGGGCCGCATCGGCACCTTCATGGACCGCCCCCTCGTCGAGTCCGTATGCACGACCTGCGGCCAGTGCCTCTCCGTCTGCCCCACTGGCGCAATCGAGGTGAAGGCCCCGCCGAGTGAGGCCGTCAAGACCGTCACGACCACGTGCCCCTACTGCGGCGTCGGCTGCGGAATAAAGGCCGGCGTCGACGAGACCGACCGCATCATCGAGATGCTCGACGACCCCGACAACCAGTCCAGCCTCGGCATGCTCTGCGTCAAGGGCCGGTTCGGCTACACCTTCGTGCACCATGAGGACCGCCTCACGTCGCCGCTCGTCCGCCGCGAGGGCCAGCTCGTGCCCGTATCGTGGGACGAGGCGCTGGACTACGTCGCCGAGCGCCTCTCCGAGTACACCGGCGACGAGTTCGCGACCCTATGCTCGGCCAAGGCCACCAACGAGGACGGCTACGTCCAGCAGAAGTTCGCCCGCGTCGTCATGCAGTCCAACAACATCGACCACTGCACCCGCCTCTGCCACTCCCCCTCCGTCGAGGCCATGCTAGCGTCCCTCGGCAGCGGCGCCACCAGCAATTCCTACATCGACTACGAGGAGGCCGGCTGCCTCGTCATAATCGGCTCCGACGCCAACTCCAACCACCCCGTCGCTGCAGCCCGGATGAGGCGCGCCGTCGTGGAGCGCGGGGCGAAGCTGATCGTCATCAACCCCCGCCGCATCGAGATGTGCGACTTCGCCGAGCTGTGGCTCAGGCCCCGCCCCGGCACCGACGTCGCCCTCCTCAACGCCATGTCCAAGGTCCTGCTCGACGAGGGCCTGTACGACGAGGAGTTCGTGCGCGACCGCACCGAAGGGTTCGACGAGTGGCGGAGCGTCGTCGACAAGTACGACCTCGACTACGCCTCCGGCATCACCGGCGTGCCCGCCGACGACATCGCTAAGGCAGCCCGCATCTACGCCAACCCGCCCTTCAGCGGCTCCTGCATGATCTGGGGCATGGGCATCACCCAGCACACCAACGGCACTCCCAACGCCCACTCCCTGCTCAACCTCGCCCTCGCGGCAGGCCAGCTCGGCTTCCCGGGCTCCGGCGTGTCGCCCCTGCGCGGCCAGAACAACGTCCAGGGCTGCGGCGACGCCGGATGCATCCCCAACTGCTTCACCGGCTACCAGGTCATCGGCGACGACACGGTCGCCAAGTTCGAGGACGCTTGGAGCTGCTCCCTGCCCGCCGAGCAGGGCATGGTCGTCACCGACATGATCGACGCCATGATCGAGGGCCGCATCAAGGCCATGTACGTCACCGGCGAGAACCCCCTGCTGAGCGAGCCCGACCTCCACCACGCCGAGAAGGCCTTCAGGAGCCTCGACTTCCTGGTCGTGCAGGACATCTTCATGCACGAGACGGCTGAGGTGGCCGACGTGGTGCTGCCCGCCACCACCTTCGCCGAGAAGGACGGCACCTTCACCAATAGCGAGCGCCGCGTCCAGCGCGTCCGCAAGGCCGTCGAGCCCATCGGCGGCAGCCGGCCCGACTGGGACATCATATGCGACCTCGCCCAGCGCCTGAGCGAGCGCCGCGGCCTGGACTCCGCGGGCGAGTTCGCCTACGACCACCCGTCCGAGATATGGGCCGAGATGGCCGCCCTGACCCCCAACCTGTCCGGCATCTCCTACGAGCGCCTGGAGGACGGCGGGATCCAGTGGCCCTGCCCTGATCCCGACCACCCCGGCACGCGCTTCCTCTACGGCGACGGCTTCCCCCGCGGCCCGAGGGCCAAGTTCGTCGCCTTCGACCAGGGCCCCGCCGCCGAGGAGCTGCCCAGCGAGCGCTTCCCCCTAGTCCTGAACACGGGACGCGTCCTCTACCACTGGCACGGCGGGACCATCACCCGGCGCGCCGACGGTTTGCTCGCCAGGTCGCCCGAGCTGCAAATAGCCATGAGCGAGGACGACGGCGCTAAGTACGGAGTGCACGACGGCGAGTGGATCAGGCTCCGCTCCCGCCGCGGCGACCTAGAGGGCCGCGCCCTCTTCACCGACAAGATGCGCGCCGGCGAGGTCTTCGTCCCCTTCGTCAAGCTCCGCGACCACGCCGCCAACTTCCTCACCAACTCCGCCTTCGACCCCAACTCCAAGATCCCCGAATACAAAGTCTGCGCCGTCCGCATAGAAAAAGTACTGGACTGAATCGCAGCACGGTACCGTTCGCCCTGAGCAGCGTTATGCCCGTGCGCGGCGGCGCCGGGCTAGTCAGTAACTCCCGCGCGGCCTTGGAAGTCCGTTCGCCCTGAGCTTGTCGAAGGGCAGTGCTCCGCCAAGGCAGGCTGGAGGATTAGACCGCAACCCTCCGCAGCCCATCCCCGGCTCTCCCCACCAGAATCCTCCTCTCCGCGTCCTCGGCGCCCTCTGCGGTAGACCCTCCCTGCGGTACACTATCACCCATGACCGCACCCAAACTCACAGCCGCCGTCGAGGCCTACCTCCAAGACCTCCGCGCCATCCGCGCATCCGGCGGCGCAACCGCCGAGCTCTCCTACCACACCCCCCTCAACAACCTCCTCACAGCCGTAGGCGCCACCCTCAAGCCGAAGGTCCGATGCGTCGGCGAGCTCCAGGACATGGGCGCCGGACACCCCGACCTCGGACTCTACTCCGCCAGGCAAGGGTCCCGTAGGGGCGGGTTTGAAACCCGCCCTCCCCGGTCACGCATACCGGCGGAGCTCCCCGACTGCGGCGTAGTCGAGATAAAGCCCGCCTCCGACGACGCTTGGCTCACCGCCGACAGCGACCAGGTCAGCAAGTACTGGAACAAGTACCGTCTCGTCCTCGTCACCAACACCCGCGACTTCGTCCTCCTCGGCGAGGACGCGGCCGGCAACCCGGCGAAGCTCGAGACCTTCAGCCTCGCGGCTACCGAAGACAAGTTCGAGTCCCGCCTCCTGACGCCCAGCGCATTCGCCCGCGACGTAGGCCCGGCCCTCGGCGAATACCTCTGCCGCGCCCTCTCCCACCGCGCAACCCTCGTCGAGCCGAAGGACGTTGCGTGGCTCCTCGCCTCCTACGCCCGCGACGGCCTGGCAAGGGTCGAGGCCGCAGGCGACGCGCCGTCCCTCGGGGCCGTCCGCACCGCCCTGGAGGAGGCCCTCGGCGTAAGGTTCGAGGGCGACCGCGGCGCGGCCTTCTTCCGCTCCACACTCGTACAGACCCTCTTCTACGGCATCTTCTCCGCGTGGGTCCTCTGGGCGCGGAGCAACCCGCCGCCGGCTGCCCGGTTCAATTGGCACGACACGGCTTGGCTACTTCGAGTCCCCGTGCTTCAGGCCCTGTTCCAGCAGTTGTCGTCCCCGGGCCAGCTTCAGCCCCTTGGGCTCGACGAAGTGCTCGACTGGACCGCCGACGCCCTCGACCGAGTCGACCGCGACGCCTTCTTCGACCGCTTCAGCGAGGGCGAGGCCGTACAGTACTTCTACGAGCCCTTCCTCCAGGCCTTCGACCCCGCTCTCCGCAAGCAGCTCGGCGTCTGGTACACCCCCGTCGAGGTCGTGCGATACATGGTCGCCCGCGTCGACCGCGCCCTCAAGAACGACCTCGGCATCCCCGAAGGCCTGGCCGCCGACAACGTCTACGTCCTCGATCCCTGCTGCGGCACCGGCGCATACCTCGCCGAGGTTCTCCGACGCATCGCTGGAAACCTGCAGGACAGCGGCATCGGCGCCCTCGTCGGCGAGAGAGTGAGGAGCGCGGCCACAACGCGCGTATTCGGCTTCGAGATCATGCCCGCCCCCTTCGTCGTCGCACACCTCCAGGTCGGCCTCGCCATGCAGGCCCTCGACGCCCCCCTCGCCGACGACGGTAACGAGCGCGCCGGCATCTTCCTCACCAACGCACTCACGGGCTGGGAGCCAAAGCAACATAAGCCCTTCCCGTTCCTCCAGGAGCTTGAGGAGGAGCGAGACCGCGCCGATCACGTCAAGCAGAAAAAGCCCATCCTCGTGATACTAGCCAATCCGCCATACAACGGACGTGCTGGGAAGGCCTTCGAGGACAGTATCGCCGTGCATGAGGATCAGGAGCTATTGACCGCATATCGGAAGCCCAAGCGCGTGAGACGGCCCGAGGGACAGGGGCTCAAAGACCTCTACGTCCGCTTCTTCAGCATGGCCGAGCGGCGCATCGCCGGAAAGACCGGCCAGGGCGTCGTCTGCTTCATCTCCAACTACTCATGGCTCGACGGCCTCTCCTTCACAGGCATGAGAGAGCGATACCTGGAGGCATTCGACGCCATCCGAATCGACTGCCTCAACGGCGACAAGTACAAGACCGGCAAGACGACCCCCGACGGCGACCCCGACCCCAGCATCTTCTCCACGCCCGAAGACCCGGTAGGAATCCAGGTCGGTACAGCGATTACTACGCTGGTGCGCAAGGCCGGCCACACCCCTGCTGACAAGATCGAATTCCGACACCTATGGGGCGAAGACAAGCGCGCGGAGTTGATCAAGACTGCGGAGATGGAACCCGAGATCCTCTACGACACTTTCGAACCGAGCCTGCTCCTTGGCCTACCCTTCACACGGATGATCGTAGCTGATGATTGGTCTAGCTGGCCTTCCTTGGCAGAATTGCTTCCAGCGTCGTTCCCAGGAGTGAAGACGAGTCGAGACTCGTTCCTAGTAGACGTGGATGTGGACCGGTTGCGGGTGCGCCTCTCGGACTACTTTGACTCCAACCTAAGTAACGAAGAAGTCGCACGCCGTCACCCGGCAGTGATGCATTCGCAGAGCACATTCGACGCCATCGCTGTTCGTGATGCCTTGCTTAAGCGTAGCGGACCGCTCGAGTCGGGATTTGTTCGCTACGCCTATCGACCCTTCGATACCCGTTGGCTCTATTGGGAAGCCGGCAGCCGACTACTCGATCGCCCGCGCCCCGAGTACATGCCACACGTGTTTGATGGGAACCTCTGGCTAGAAGCCCGCCAGAAAGAGGCCCAAGAGGAGTTCTCCCGCGGAACGCTGTCCCGCAATCTTTCGGACAACTTCGGCAATGGGTTGTCTAGCTTCTTCCCCTTGTGGCTTCGTGACGACGGTCTCGTGCCTGAAGTGACCGACGGTACGCCGCGCCACCCCAACCTGTCCCCATCCGCACATAGCTACCTTGAACGCCTTGGCATGGGCGTCGAGGACCTGTTCCACCACGTCCTCGCCGTCCTCCATGACCCCGCATACCGCGAGGCCAACGCCGGAGCCCTCCGCATGGAGTGGCCGCGCATCCCCCTCCCCGGCTGGCCCGACGGCGACGACGACGGCGCGGCCGCCGAGCTCGCCAAGTCCGCCGCCCGGGGCCGGAAGCTCGCCGCCCTCCTCGACCCCGACACCCCCGTCCCCACCGTCACCGAGACCCCCCTGCGCCCAGAGCTCGCCAAGATCGCCGTCCCATCCACCACCGACGACACCAACATGACCGGAGACGACTTCGCCCTAACCGCCGGCTGGGGACACCTCGGCCAGGGCGAAGCCGTAATGCCCGGCCAGGGCCGAGTGGTTCCGCGTCCCTACACCACCCCCGAACAAACCGCCCTAGCCAACGCCACCCACGTCCTCGGAGACACCACCTTCGACCTCTACCTCAACGACCGCGCCTACTGGAAAAACGTCCCCGCCGCCGTCTGGAACTACAAGCTCGGCGGCTACCAGGTCCTCAAGAAATGGCTCTCATACCGCGAGCACAAAGTCCTCGACCGCCCCCTCCATCCCCACGAAGTCCAACACTTCACCAACACCGCTCGCCGCATATCCGCGATACTGCAACTGGTAGCGTAAGTGTTCAGAGGCAAGGGGAGGCGGCTGGGCCTCCCCCCGAGGGAAGGATCGAGATGGGGGCTCTCACCTTGCCGGAGGGCAACACGCTCAAGTACCGGCAAGGCTGATACCGCTACGAAGGGCGATCCGACACTTGCTACGAGGTCAGGCGCGAAAAACCAGGAACAGGAAACAGCCGTTGTGCGGGGATCGAGATACGGTCAGTGGGATCAAGCCGTGTCAACGTGCGCTGGCGCAACCTGCCGCTTGGGCTTAGGATATCGAACTCGCCCTCCTGAGCAAGTTGAATGACGACCTTGTCTAGGTCTGAGAAGCGGGCGGCCGTCCTATTCGCGAGCGCGTGACGCATCGCATCCACGGTCACGGGATCGTGCGCTGCCAGTGCGTGAAGCTCCTCGGGCATTGAGTCAAGGAGCTGTGTGCGCATCTCCTCGGCTTGGAAGTCCTCGAAACTAAACAAAGGCAGGGTTCCTGTGTTCAAGGCGTCCCATCCAAGCATATTAAAGTCGCCTGTCCCATAGTGCTGGAAGGTGTTGAAGCTATTCCAATGGCATTGGATCATCACATCCCGCGCTGTTAGGTGTCTCGAGAGGTGTAGGAACCACAGGGCACGGCGAGATCGCCTGGGTCGGATAAAGAAAGGCGTATCATACTTGGCGCTTGTGTGGGTCAGAAAGTGCTCACGCATAACTCTCTGGACGAGTGCTCTCCCACCGTTGCCGCTGCTTAGTTGAATGAATTCCTGTATCTGCTGTTCGTCCAGTTCTAGAGGGGCTACGGCTTGAACAAATGCCGGGGTGTCCGCGATATGGTTTACGAGTGCATCCGCAGCGAACGTCAGTATCACTTCTGCCGTAGGGAGCCTCTCGAAGATGCGGGCGACCAGCGTAAGCTCCACTTGAGAGAATCCAGTCTGATCCAGAAGGAAGATCGCGCGCCCTGCCCGTGGCTGTCGACGCTGGACATCCGCGATTATGTCCTCCGCCACATCTTCGAAAGGGCTGTTGTGAACCACGATCTTCTCGTTGTCCACACGGTAGCCACGGTCATCCAAGACTTGCCGAAGGTGATTGGTGTGATCGGGGTTCACGTCCACGAAGTGGAATTTGCAGTTGAAATGCAGAGGCTTGCTGCGGCCTTCGTTCAATCTGTCTTGGGCGCTCGTGTACTCCTCGAGCATGATAAGGGGCGTGCCCGACTCAGTCTTGTTGCCATGCTGGAAGGTGCCGCCTCCAGCAAACCCATCGATGAGGTCAAGCCTGAATTCGTCGCGAGCCGGGTTGGCCGCCAGCCTGTCGAAATAGGCGTAAAGGTATCGTCGTAACACATCGAGCTTAGCCTTGCTGTGTTCTTCGAGTTTAGGGGGCTCGCCATCAGGATGCCAACTGAAGGTCAACTGCGTTCTCCTCCTGTAGGTACGTCGGTACGCCGTTATACTCTACGCCGTCAAGCTCACGACCACCAGCTTTCGGTGTCCGCCCGCCCCACTGCTTGAAGAAGAACGGAACGTTCTCCTGCTCACATAGGTCTCGGATCTCACGGGCCCACTCCACTCGCATTGGCCTAGCGTTTGGGCCGCTCTCTCCCCCGACGATCACCCAGGAGATCCCTCCAATATCCACTCTTCCTAAGGACCCCAGAAGAGGTTCCACAGAGAGGAACCGAATGGAGGCCGGCGCGTCCTGAAGATGCCGAATCCTTGCAGCAGCCTTGTTGTCCTCAACAGAAACCCCGCACCAGATATGACGTGGAGCAGGGTTCGGGCCATATCGCCGCCGCAAATAGTCCCGCATAAGGGGACTCCGCTTTGTCAGCACCTGGAATATGTGATGATTGGCTTGCTCCATGGTATCGAACACGCTGTCTATGAAATCCGTCGGAATGTCCTTATGGAATAGATCGCTCATTGAGTTGACGAAAATCATCCGAGGCCTCTTCCAAGATAGGGGCTGCAACAAACGCTCAGGGCGAAGTGTAAGGTCAAAGCCGCTTTCGAAGGGATGGCCGGGAGTCCCCCGGAATCGCTCAGCAAGGCGCTCGGCGTAGCAATTGTCGCAGCCGCGGGTGACCTTGGTACAGCCTGTCACCGGATTCCAGGTCGTGTCGGTCCACTCGATTGCAGATTCATATGCCATGCATTCCACCCCGAGGAGCAGGTTGATCAAGTCCCAACTACGCTCGCTTTATGTCATAGCCCGCCCAGGACCTGCTAGGTGATTCCCACTCGCGATTCGCCTTTGTCATCCCTCGTCGTCTCAGTAACTCTCGGGTCTGGCCACATAATAGCACATTTGTTTGCTAGCGCAAGCACCACCTTGGCCATGGCTGACGAACAGGTGACTGACAACCTGCGCTGGACCCTACTCAGACTCCAGGTCTGACTTCGTCGCCTGGAGCCGGCTTCGCTGCCAGGGTACGTCACTGAAGCCCATCATGATGTCCCAGTGTAAGGCGGTCTCAGCCTTGTATCCGGCTGGCTGGTTCTGGTTCCTGAGAATCGTCACGACTAGACGGACCCTCTCCGCGTCGTGTATCCATGAATCCACTTCCCCTTGGAGCCACTTCAGCCAGTGACCCACGAAGTCTGGCTTATCGCCTCTCGGTCGTTCGATTAGAGGCTTCTGTTCTTCGAGAGGAGACTCGTACTGTCTGAGTTTCGTTTCGTATCTGAAGCGCCACACCGCCGCCAGGAGGTCATGGGCAAGCTGCAACGTGCGGTGATCGAACCTCTCGACGAACTCCCAACCCTCCCAATGGTCCAGCATCGCGTGTGCAGTCCGCATATGCCCCTGGCAGGTCCTTGAAATGATTCCCAATGCATCGTCGTACACCCCATGTTGCAGCCACTGTAAGCGAGTATCGAGGTCACCATCTCCATTGAAATATGTGCCAACTATCACGATGCCCCCCTGTCGACGCCCAGATCATCATAGCACCGGCATCCACAGCCTACGCCCATCGCAGGACTATCAGCTGACCGCCCCATAACTTCTACCCTCTGCGATCTCTGCGCCCTCTGTGGTGAAATCTCCCCCTCTTGACAACCACCCGAACCCCATGCATAATAGCACCCATGTACGAAACATATGTGCCTATAACAGAAACAGTCGTGGAGCGGAGGCCGCCCACCATCGCGGAAATCGTCCGCCAGAAGACCGACGACGGCGCACGCATCATCGACTTCTTCCTCGACCTCATGGAGGGCAGGGTCGAAGACGCCAAGCTCTGCCACAGGATCGACGCCGCCAAGCAGCTTGTAAAGTACGGCTCGAAGAAGGCCGCCGATTTCATCGCCGAGCACGGCGACGAACCCTGCGACCACTGCGAGAGCCGAAAACGCGGCCCCCGACCACGCAAGGACGCGACCCCGGCGGCTGGGCCTCCGTACGCCGCGCCCCACCTTACGCCTGACTTCCTCACCCTGCTGACGGAGGACTTCCTAACCGTGGTTTCAGCGGCGGACGAAGACCTCATGATCAAGCTCGTACGAGCCCAGACGCGCGACGGCAGCACCGTCATCGACTTCCTCGACGACGTCATGGAGGGCAGGAACAAAGGCTTCAGGCCCAACCACCGCATAGCCGCCGCAAAGGAGCTCATCTCACACATACTCCGCGACGAGCACGTAATCGCACGCGCAGTCCTCGAAGTCGTAGCGGACCCACGCGTCCGCCCGCTCCCCGCCTCCCACACCCCCACTCCCTCGATTCTTACACCCTCTCCCTCGACGGGAGAGGGCTGGGGTGAGGGTGACTCCCCGGCGCGCGGCTCCGTTGGGGCGGTTTTCAAACCTGCCCTCCCAGGCGCGGCGGGTGAACCATGCAACCCCCCAACCATCGTGCCCGCACACATCACCGTCGTTCCGGCGGAGGCCGGAGCCCAGACGGGCGGGGAGACCCGCAGCGCCACAGCCAACTCCGCTCCCGCTGACCCTGTCTTGAGCACTACCGAGGCGCCTGTCGAAGGGTCCGCGGCCAACCCAATCGTCGTTCCGGCGGAGGCCGGATTCCTGCCCCAGGAACCGTCCCCCACCCAGACGGGCGGCGGGGCCCGCAGCCCCGCAGACAGGGTCAGGGAAAAGATCGAGGCACACTGGCACGAGCCGGAGCCTTACGGCGCGACCATCGACTCCACAACTCCGGGCCGCTCGCCTCCCTGCTAACCCCGACCCGACAACACAATAGAATAGCGAGCGTGGGGTTCTTACCCCCTCTCCCCTTGACGGGAGAGGATTGGGGGTGAGGGTGACTCTTACCCTCTCCCTTGACGGGAGAGGGTAAGAGTGAGGGTGATTCCCCGGCATACCCAGCACCACACTTCTCCTCTATACTATCCCCCCAACGAGCACACCCACCCTGGAGTCGCCCTATGGCCACGCCCATCACGCAGATGCCGAAGCCCGACGCCGGGCAGTACAGCGGGGAGCGCAAGCTGTTCCTCGTGCCCAGCTTCATGTTGCCGCCCACCCTGCCCGAGGACGGGCTGGCGCTGCTCGACGCCTACTGGTCGGAGGTGCGCGACCACGTCGCCAGCCTGTCGCGCTCCCTGGGCCAGGTCTCCCGCGTCTACCACGAGATGGTGTACGAGAGCGGCGGCGCTGGCATCGAGATGGTGGAGCAGATCAACCCCCGCGGCGGCTCGTTCATCAAGTCCCTCTGCCAGGCGGGCGCGCAGCTCGAAGGGCTGGAGGACCGCGCACTGCTCGAGGAGAGCATGGACTGGCAGCGCTGCATCGGAATCGGCCTGATGAGCGAGAAGGTGATGCAGCTTGCCATGGACGGCTTCCGCGAGGCCAGCGAGGGGCGCACGCGGCGGATGATCGAGCGCATCGACGAGACCCTGGGCGAAGACGAGGCCGGCGTGCTGTGCATCCGCGAGGACCACGGCCTCCAGTTCCCCTCGTCGCTGAAGGTCTTCTACGTCGCCCCCCGATCCATGGACCCCCTCAAGCGCTGGATAGAAGACCAGATGCGCGCCCCCGCCGCGCCCCCGGCGGAAGAGCCCCAGGAGTGAGCGATCCACCGCTCCGCTCCCGCGAGTGGCTCGACTCGCCCGAGCTCTACGGCTGGCTGAGGCGCGCCGCCCTCCAGTCCCAGGGCTTCGGCGAGCAGGCCCTCGACGGCAGCCCGGTCATCGGCGTATGCAGCTCCTGGAGCGAGCTGACCCACTGCAACGCCCACCTCCGCACCATCGGCGACGCCGTGAAGCGCGGAGTGTCGCAGGCCGGCGGAATCCCCCTCGAGTTCCCCGTCATGTCCCTGGGCGAGTACAACATGCGCCCCACCACCATGCTCTACCGCAACCTGGTGAGCATGGACGTCGAGGAGTCGGTCCGCGCCAACCCGCTCGACGGCGTGGTGCTCCTGGCTGGCTGCGACAAGACCACTCCCGCGATGCTGATGGGCGCGATCAGCGCCGACGTGCCCGCCATCATGGTCACCGGCGGCCCCCAGCTCAAGGCCAGCTGGCGCGGCGAGGAGCTGGGCACGTGCACCGACTGCCGCCGCTACCAACAGGAGCTCCGCGCGGGCAGGATCACCGAGGACGACTGGGCCGACCTGCAGGGCGCGATCATCCGCAGCCCCGGGCACTGCGGAGTCATGGGCACGGCGTCGACTATGGCTGCGATCTGCGAGACCCTGGGCATCGCCCCGCCCGGCAACGCCGACATACCCGCGGCCGACTCCCGGCGTCTCCAGCTAGGCGAGCAGGCTGGCCGCCGCATAGTCGACCTGGCCCGGCACGGCGAGACGCCCGCCCGCTTCGTCACCGAACCGTCGGTCCGCAACGCCATCAGGACGCTGCACGCGCTCGGCGGCTCCACCAACGCCGTCGTCCATCTCACCGCCATCGCGGGACGAGCGGGCATCGAGCTCGACCTCGACCTGTTCGACGAGCTGTCGCGGTCGACGCCGTTCCTGCTGGACCTGAAGCCGTCTGGCCGCTTCCTGATGGAGGACTTCTTCAACGCCGGCGGCCTCGCCGCCCTGCTGAAGGAGATGTCTCCCCTGCTGGAGCTCGACACCCCCACGGTGACCGGCCAGACCCTCGGCCAGAGCATCGCCGCCGCCGCCGTCCACAACAGCGACGTCATACGGCCGCTGGACGCGCCGGTGAACGACGAGGGCGGACTGGCCGTCGTTCGCGGCTCCCTAGCACCCACGGGCGCGGTCCTGAAGCAGACCGCCGCGTCTCCTGAGCTCCTGCGCCACCGCGGCCGCGCGGTCGTGTTCGAAGACCACGACGACCTCGACCGGCGCATCGACTCCGACGACCTGGACGTGGGCCCGGACGACGTGCTGGTAATGAAGGGCGCTGGCCCCATAGGAGCGCCCGGGATGCCCGAATGGGGATTCCTGCCCCTCCCGCGCAAGCTGCTACAGCGCGGCGTGCGCGACATGGTGCGGATCAGCGACGCCCGCATGAGCGGCACGGCCTTCGGCACCGTCGTGGTACACGTCACGCCCGAGTCCGCCGCCGGGGGCCCGCTCGCCGCCGTCCGCAACGGCGACATGATCGAGCTCGACGTGCCGAGTCGCAGGCTCGACCTGCTCGTCGACGAGCGGGAGATCCAGAGACGCATCGCCGAGTCCCCCGACCCGGCGGAGCGCTTCCAACGCGGCTACACCCGGCTCTTCACCCGCCACGTACTCCAGGCCGACAAAGGCTGCGACTTCGACTTCCTACGGGCGGTTGAAGGCCCGACGGCCGGCTAGTGCAAATGTCTCTGGGGTTCTGCCGCCTCGACCTAGAAGCCTCCGACCGACAAATCGCCTTCTGCTGAACCCGCCTAGTCACCAAACATCTGTTGCCGGAGCTCCTCCTGGCCCACTTCCAAGTATAGGGCAACCCTTGACAGTACCGTACGCAACGTGCCAGCCCTAAGCTGCCTGTGCCTCGGGATCGACACATGGTGCTCAGGTCCCTTGAGAGTTGAGGCCAGCCTCATGTGGCTGCCCCTCTGCCTGACGACTCTGTAGCCATAGTGGCGGTGCAGGAGTTGGACTAGCTGATCGCCAGAGATGTCCCTAGGCAGCCTCACATCGCAAGTATCTCGTCCTTGACGAGATGCAGCCTAATGCTGCTGGGCGCTGAGTCGTCGTCGAAGTGGCATAGCACGGCATCCTGAGCCATCAACTTCAGGTCGTCCCAAGAGTCGCCCTGCGTGATGATGTCAAAACCTATCGCCGCGGCATAATAGCCACCCTCCTCGGCTTCCCGGACTTCGAAAGTTATCTCATTTGGCCTGTCCATTGTGATCCCTTGGCCTGTGTGGAACTCAGGTCTTCGGATGGCCTATAGATTATAAGCCATGCAAGTATGCGAGGAATTCCGGGAGTCCCTCGGCTGCACAGAATTGCCCCAAGAGCCCTTAGCCACCCTTTGGTTGCAGGGTGTCCGCGAGCCAGGCGGACAGGTCCGCGATGACCTCTGGAATGATCTGGTGGGCCATCTCGTACTCGTGGTACTCGGACGGGTAGCCGCTGCGCGAGAGCAGGTCGTGGGCCGAGCGGCCTTCCTGGACATGTATGACATCGTCGAAGGTCCCGTGGGCGATGAACACGCGCTGACTGCGTGTCGTGTCCCCTGACCCGCTGGGCCGGTCCTGCGGCGGCAGGCGCGAGCTTAGGGCGACGATGCCCGGGAAGCGGTCGGGGTGGCGCAAGCCATGGCGGAGGGCCATCATCCCGCCCTGGGAGAACCCGCCGATGACCACCCTGCCCTCCTCGACGCCGTACCTGGAGGTCACGTCCTCGATCATCGTGTCGAGCTGGCTCTCGGCACGGCCGTCGGCGTCGAAGTCGGCCTCGAGCGGCGCGCTCCAGGCATAGCCCACCATGCCCAGTCCGAAGTCCAGGCGAATCGGCGCGTTGGGGAACGCAAACAGGCAGCCTTCGGTGGAGATCATCGGCGCTAGCGGCGCCAGGTCGCTCATGTTGGAGCCGTAGCCGTGCATGAGAATGACGAGCGGGTAAGTGCGATCGGCGCGGTAACCGTCAGGCTCCACGACCTGGTAGGCCAGGCTCCCGTCGTCGACCCGTATCGTCTCCAGTGTCGTCGGGCCTCCGCTAACCGGCCGTCCGAACGGAGGCGCCCGGATGGTCTGAGTGCCCGGTCAGCCACGAGCGGCCGTCGGCTGCGAGTAGCGCATCGGCGGCCTCCGGGCCCTGGGAGCCGGGCTCGTATGGGTGGAGCGGCGAGTCTGGGTACGGGTCTTCCCAGGCAGCGATGAGCGGGTCGACGATTCGCCAGGCCTCCTCGATCTGGTCGCTGCGTATGAACAGCGACGCGTCCCCATCAAGGGCGTCCTGCAGCAGCCGCTGGTACGCCTCGGGGATCGTCTGGCCTGCGAACGCCGAATCGTAGTGGAACTCCATGCTCATCTGCTCCATGTGCATGCCGCGGTCCGGGACCTTCACCTCGAAGTCAAGGTGTACCCCCTCGTTCGGCTCGATGAGCACCGACAGCATGTTCGGGGCCAGCTCCCGGCTGATCTCCCCAGAGAATAGGTGGTGCGGCGGGCGCTGGAACTCGATCACGACCTCGGACACCTTTTCGGACAAGCCCTTGCCCGACCGCAGGTAGAAAGGCACGCCCTGCCATCGCCAGTTGTCGACGAACAGCCTGAGGGCGGCATAGGTGGGCGTGGTGGAGCCGGACGGCACCCCTGGCTCGTCCCTGTACCCCCTGTACTGGCCGCGAACGGCATTGCTCGAAGCCTCTGCCGGCGTACCCCGGCGGACCGCCTTCAACACCTCGGCCTTCTTGTTGCGCAGCGAGTCCGCGTCCATCGATATGGGCGGTTCCATCGCCACTATGCACAGCACCTGCAGCAGGTGGTTCTGGATCATGTCGCGCACCACGCCGGAACCGTCGTAATACCCTGCCCTGTCGCCGAGTGCGAGCTTCTCCGAGACGGTTATCTGGACGTTGTCGACATAGTTCCGGTTCCAGATAGGCTCGAAGATGGCATTCGCAAATCGGAAGACCAGCAGGTTCTGCACGGTCTCCTTGCCGAGGTAGTGGTCTATGCGGTAGACCTGTCCCTCGTCGAATACGGCGTGGACCGCGCCGTTCAACTCCTGGGCAGACCCGAGGTCCCACCCGAAGGGCTTCTCGATGACTACGCGGCTCCACCCCGATGCGCTGTTGGCCAGGCCCGAGTCCCCCAGGCTGGCGACCGCCCTCGCGTAGAGCGTGGGCGCGATTGACAGGAAGTAGAGCCGGTTGACCCTATCCGCACCTCCCTCGACTTCTTCCAGTATCGCCCGGAGCCGGCCCATGTGCGACACATCGCCCAGGTCGCCCTCGCAGTACCGGAGCCTGCCGGCGAACTCCTCCCATCTGCCCTTCTCGTCCGCGAAGTTGCCGGAAGCGGCCACCCCGCTCCACATGCGGTCCCTGAACTCACCGTCACTCATGGACGAGCGTGCCATGCCCACGATGTTGAAGGTGCCGGGCAAGCGTCCCTTGAGCCAGAGGTTGAAGAGGGCTGGAAGCAGCTTCCGCGACGTGAGGTCGCCGGAAGCGCCCATGATGACTATGCTTGTAGTCTCGCCGGGCATGGGCGGCTTCTCACGCGCCCTCAGCGTCCATGAGCCGGTCCCTCTTGGCCGCGATGTCGGCGATCAGATCGTCGTATGAGTCGGCGAACTGCTGAAGGCCGTCGGTGAGCAGGGCCGACGTGACCTCGTCCATGTCCACGCCCGCCTCGCCGAGCCTGTCGATAAGCCGCTCGGCCTCGTCCACGTCCTGCTCCAGGGTCTCGGCAACCGCAGCGTGCTCCATGAAGGCGAGCAGCGTCGCCTCAGGCATGGTATCCACGGTGTCGGGGCCGATGAGGGCTTCCGGGTACATGACATCGCTGTACTCGGGGTTCTTGGTCGACGTGCTTGCCCAGAGGGGACGCTGGACCCGCGCGCCATCCGCCGCAAGTGCGCCGAAGCGGTCGCCGCCGAAATCCTCCTTGAAGTCCCTGTAGGCCAGCTTGGCGTTGGCGATGGCCGCCCTGCCCTTCAGGTCCTCGTCGTCGTCGCCGAGCCGGGAGTCGACGGCTGTGTCGACCCTGCTGATGAAGAATGAGGCGACGGAGGCAACCCTGCTCAGGTCGCCGCCCGACCACTTCAGGTCTTCCAACCCGGCCATATAAGCCTGGCGCACGTCACGGTACGCACTGAGCGAGAACGTGAGGGTGACGTTGACATTGATGCCCTCGCCGATCAGCTTGTGGACAGCGGGAATGCCAGCAGGCGTGGCCGGCACCTTGACCATCACGTTGGGCCGGTCCAGGAGGCCGAAGAGACGCCTGGCCTCGTCGATGGTCCCATTCGTGTCGTTCGCGAGGTGCGGGCTCACCTCCAGGGAGGCGTAGCCGTCGGCCGCGTCGGAGTCGTCGTAGGCCGGTCGCAGCAGGTCGGCTGCCGCCCGGATGTCGTCGACGGTCAGAGACTCGTATATCTGGTCGACGCTGCTTCCGTCTGCCGCGAGGGCCCCGAGGGCATCGTCGTAGTCGCTGGTCTCTGCAATGGCCTTCTGGAAGATGGTCGGGTTGGAAGTGAGTCCCGTTACGCCGAGGTCTATGAGGCGCTGCAGCTCTCCGGACTCGATGAGGCCGCGCCTGATGTTGTCGTACCAGACCGACTGGCCGATGGCCCTGACATCCTGAATCGAGTTGCTCATCGTCCACCCCCGCAACCAGTATGCCGGTAGTCTACCAAACGGGGTTTCGGAGCGCCCGCTATTCGAGCTCGACTATGGGGTCGCCGTCGAGCACCTGCTGGCCCGCCTCGACATGAACGGCCCGGACTATGCCGGACCAGTCGGCGCGGAGCATCTGCTGCATCTTCATCGCTTCGAGCACGCAGATCTCGTCGCCGGTCACGACCTCGTCGCCGACCGACACGGCGACCGACAGTATCACGCCCGGCATGGGCGAGGAGAAGAGCTTGCTCGGCGCCGGGGCCCCACTCACGGCCGGCGTGGGATCCGGCGGAGGCGCTACGGGTGCAGGCGGCGGGGGCGGCGCGATGCTCTCCGGCTGCACCTCCTCGACCACCACGTCTTCGAGCCGCACCTCTATCTCCTCCCCATCGACTATGGCGGTCACGGGTGAGCCATGGGGGTCAGGCACCTCTACGGTGAACCATCTATCGGCTACTTTGACGCGGATTGTGGGCATCGCTATTCGGTTACGAGGGCTAGAGGAGCGATATGAAGACGCCTGCTACTACTGCGGAACCGATTACGCCGGCGACGTTGGGGCCCATCGCGTGGCCGAGGAGGAAGGTCCTGGGGTTGGACTCCTGGCCGATGTGGTGCGAGATACGCGCGGCCATCGGAACCGCCGACACACCCGCGGACCCGATAAGCGGGTTCATCTTCTCCTTCAGGACGAGGTTCATCAGCTTTGCGAGTATGAGGCCTCCCACTGTCCCGCAGGCGAAGGCGACCAGACCGAGGACGAGGATGACAATGGTCTCGGTGTCGAAGACCCGTTCGGCGGAAAGCTGGGTGCCCACGGTGATCATCAGGAAGATCGTCGCTATGTTCACGAGTTCGTTGGAGGCTGTGTTAGCCAGCCTGGGGACCACGCCGCTCTCCCTGAACAGGTTGCCGATCATGAGCATGGAGATGAGGGGAGCCGAGCGGGGCACGACGAGGATAATCAGTATCATGGCGATGGGAGGCAGCAGCAGCTTCTCGGTCCTCGAGACCTCCCTGGGCGGCGTCATGACGATGCTGCGCTCCTTCTCGGTCGTCAGGAGCTTCATCAGCGGAGGCTGTATGAAGGCAACACTGGCCATGTATGAGTAAGCGATGACCGCCGTGATACCGAGGAGCTCCGGCGCCAGCTTTGCGGACAGGAAGATGGTAGTGGGTCCGTCAGCCCCGCCGATAATGCCTATGGCTGCGGCTTCCTGGATCTCGAACATGCCGGTGGCCAGGGCGCCCCAGAAGGCGATGAATATGCCGAGCTGGGCGGCGGCTCCGAGGAGCAGAGTCCTGGGATTGGCGAGGACGGGGCTGAAGTCTGTCATCGCGCCGATGCCCAGGAAGATGATCGGCGGCAGGATGTTCCAGAACGACAGGCCGTAGTGGAACACCACGCCGAAGATGCCGGACTCCTGGTGGCCCATCTCACTGGGGACGAAGAGCGCCATGCCCGCCAGGGGAAGATTGGCGATTATGACTCCAAGGCCGATTGGAAGCAGCTCGTAGGGCTCCATGTCGCGGCTTATGGCGAGGAAGATGAAACCCAGGCCCACCACGACCATGACGACGGCGCGCCAGTCCAGGTTGGTGAGGCCGGAAGAATTGAGGAAGTCGGTGATTTCTGTCATTCAGGTCGTCGGCCCGGCGGAGGATTCAGCATATTCCGCGGACCCGGAAAGGGCGGCAACGGCAGCAACCGCGGCGAGAGCGCGGTCGCGGGACTCGGCGGCGGCAGCTTCGGCAGCCAGCCTGGCTCTAGCGGCACGGCGCTCCGGGATACCGGTCAGCCAGCCCATTGTGTAGAACAAGACCATCAGGACGATCAGGAGCCCAAAGGCCGTGGCGATCCCGATCGCCGTGAGGGTGAGTCCCTGTCGGATGAGTTCCTGGTCGAAGGTCATGCGCTCTGTCCGAGTACGGCGCGGCGGGGAGTATTGTAGCATCCCGCATTCGCGGGCTTGCCTCCGAGCAAGAAGTGGCCCCCATGCGCGCGCATGGGGGCCGGCTCAAGGAGGAGCCAGTGCAGCGAATGTTGTTGTGCCATTAGCGCACTGGCAGACTCGATAATACCACATGATGTGCCGAGAGACAATACTCCCCCAAGATATTGAGCAAAACTAAGACGAAATGCAAAAAAAGATTGGAGAGTCTCTAAAGGATAACGTCGTCCCTGTCTGAGAGCCAGAGGAATGGCTCGCCCCACTGCTCCGGGTTGTCGATATCCCAGTCGTCAGAGCTGCCGGACGGCCTCATACGCACTCCCCAATCGCCGCCTACGATCAGGTGGGCTTCGGCCTGGCCGGAGTCGGACACCGGCACATACCTGGCGGGACACGGGGAGCCGTCATCGTCGCTGCTCCAGCCCGTGACCTCGTAAATGCCATGGGGACGTCCCGGCTCGAACAGGCGCACGTTCTCGACAGGCACGGGGTCGGCGCGGGCCTCGAAGAGCTGCATGGGCATGGCGTAGGAGTTGTCGCTCTCCTCCACCTCTATGTAGATGGGCTTGGTCTCGGCCAACCCCTAGATCCCCATGATGCTGTAGCCGGTGTCGACGTGAATGACCTGACCCGTCACGCCGCTGGACAGGTCGCTGGCGAGATAGAGTGCGGTCTTGGCGACCTCGTCCACGGTGATGTTGCGGCGCATCGGGGCGCGCTCTGCGTGAATGCGCTTCATGTCCCGGTAACGGCTTATCACCCGCGACGAAAGGGTGTCGAGCGGTCCTGCCGATATTGCGTTCACCCTCACACCCTGGGGCCCAAGGTCGGATGCGAGCTGCTTGACCTCGTTCTCCAATGCAGCCTTGGCGGTGCCCATCACGTTGTAGCCAGGGAAGACACGCTCCGAGGCCTGAAAGGTCATGGCCAGGATGGAGCCGCCCTCCGGGTCCATGAGGGGAGCCGCGTACCTAGAGACGGGGATCAGGGAGTATGCGCTGACGTCCAGGGCGACGCGGAACCCCTCCCTGCTCGTCTCCATGAAGTCCCCGCCGAGATCCTCCCTGTTCGCGAAGGCGATGCTGTGGGCTACAACGTCCAGCCTCCCGAACTCGGAACCGATGCGCTCGTACGCGGCGGCGACGTTTTCGTCCTCGCTGACGTCGCACTCCACCAGCAGGGCGTCCCCCCAGGGCTCGACCAGCTTAGCAACGGAGCCCCGCACACGCTCGTTCTGATATGCGATGGCGAGTTTTGCGCCCGCCTCGTGGAGGATGCTGGCTATCGCCCAGGCAATGCTCCGGTGATTTGCGACTCCGAAGACGACGGCGGTCTTGTCCTTCAGGTCTATGGGAAACATCGAACTCTCCGTGTAACTCGAACTGGGTTGAGCGCCTCGAATCGGCCGGACCTACATCTTCCTGTAGTGCACGCGGTCGGGCCTGAGGCTGAGGATAACGCGGTTCTCCCGGCGAAGGGTCTCCATCCGGTTCTCGACGCCCTCGGGCCGCACATACCGCTCGACGATCGCCCTGGTGTCGGGCCAGATGTCTTCGCCATCTCGTATCTCCACGGTACCTCGCAGGGTGACGTACTCGTGGGCGGCGGTGTCGGAGTAGATGCACACGGCCATCCTGTTGTCCCGGGCCAGGTTGATGTACTTGTACCGCTCCTTTGTCGTGGAGACGGTCAGCTTGCCGCCGGAGTAGCGGTACCAGTTCGGCGTGAGCTGGGGCATCCCCGTCTTGCCTATGGTCGCCACCACGGCAATTCTGGGCGGCTCCAGGAATGCAGAGAGCCGGGCTTCTTCTTTGGGACTTAGGTTGCTCATGGGTGATTCCTTCTGGCGCAACGGATAACGGCGGAAAGTTTATCAGGTAAGGGAGCGGCGTGAACAGTCGCCTGAGGCTTTCAAGTCAGTGCTCCAAGTCATGGTTGAGCTGGTGAGCCCTGGCCCTTCGGCAAGCTCAGGGCAGGCTCTTCGACAGGCTCAGTCCGAACGTAACTCACAGCGCGCATGCGGCCATAGCGTCGCTCAAGGGTTGTCTTGGCGCGTTCCGGCGTTCACGGGTTATACTCGGAACCGCAGCAAAAGCCGGGCCTCGAACCCGGCGGAGAGTACCTGCTTTGAGGGGGCAAACGATTGCGGGTCCTGGTGACGGGATCGACTGGGTTCATAGGGCGGCGGGTAGTTCGTACCCTCGCGACCGGCGGACACTCGGTTCGGGCCGCGGCCAGATCGGCATCGCGTGGGGGCATGTTCGGCGACCTTGACGTGGAAGTCGTGCGTGCGGACGTGCTCGACGCCGAGTCCCTGGAGCGGGCATGTGGGGGCGTCGATGCCATCGTGCACATGGTCGCCGTGGTGAGGGAGACGGGAGGCCTGACCTTCCATCGGGTCAACTATGACGGCACGGTGAACCTGCTGCGGGCTGCGGAGGCCGCCGGAGTGCGGAGGCTCGTTCACGCGAGCACAATCGGCGCGTCGTCAGACCCCACCGTGCCATACCTATACAGCCGGTGGATGGCCGAGCAGGAGATCGAGCGATCGCCGCTGGCCAGCACGGTGCTGCGGTTCTCGGTGGGGTTCGGCGAGGGCGACGAGTTCTTCAATGTGCTGGCGGCGCTGGTCAAGGCGTCGCCAGTCGTGCCGATAGCCGGCGACGGCACGGCGAGATTTCAGCCCATAGCGGCGGACGACGCGGCCAGGTGCCTGGCGGCCGCGGTGGACGACGACGGGACAACGGGGAAGGTGCTGGAGCTGGGCGGCCCCGAGCATCACACATACGACGAGATGATCGACATTATTGCTCAGACGGTGGGCGTGAGGACGACAAAGGTGCACCTGCCGCTGGACGTGTTTGCCCCCATAGTTAGCGTAATGGAGGCAGTCATGCCCAGGCCTCCGGTGACCTCGGAGCAGTTGAAGATGCTCGGCATCGACAATACGACGGCGCTCGATGCCGTCGAGGCGAGCTTTGGATTCGCGCCCCGCCCGATGAGGGGAAACATCGACTACATAAAGTCCATGTCATACATGGACGCCCTCAAGATCAACCTGGGACTCATGCCGGCCCACATACGGGACCACTAGCCATGGCTGCAGCAGGCCACACGAGCACGGCTGCTGGGCGGCGCCTTTCGTATGAAGACGCGCTGGTCCGAATCATGGGCCTGGCTGACTTCGAGCGGGGAACGCACAGTCCCGGCCACGGGGTGTTCCACCTGGACAGGATGCGCCTGCTCCTGGAGAGGGTCGGCAACCCCCACCTGGACGTGCCGACTATCCACGTCGCGGGCACGAAGGGCAAGGGCAGCACCGCGGCGATGATCACGTCGATTCTGACCGCGGACGGGTACACGACCGGGCTCTATACGTCGCCCCACCTCCACAGGGTCACCGAGCGGATCCGGGTGGGACTCGAACCGGTGAGCAGGGATACCTTCGCCGGACTGGTCGAGGACCTGTGGCCCGAAGCCGAATACGTTAGCGAGCGGGGCGAACACGGCGCCCTGACCTTCTTCGAATTCGTTACCGCGATGGCCTTCTTCCACTTCAGCAATATCGAGGCCGACTTCCAGGTAATCGAGGTCGGGCTGGGCGGCAGGCTGGACGCGACCAACGTGGTCAGCCCAGAGGTATGCGTCATCACGCCCATCATGCTGGACCACGTGTCGATCCTGGGGGACACGATCGAGCTGATCGCCGGGGAGAAGGCAGGGATCATAAAGCCCGGGGTTCCCGTGGTGGCTTCCCCTCAGTCCGTCACCGCCATCGACGTATTCGCCAAGGTCGCCTCCGAGAGAGGGGCGACGCTCGTCGAGGTGTCGGAGGTCACGAAAACCGAGTCAAGGGCCACGGGGCTTGGCGGGCAGAGCTTCGGGCTGCGTACCCCCAAGCACAACTACGACCTGCACACGACGCTGCTCGGGGACTACCAGCGAGAGAATGCCGCGACGGCGGTTACGGCTGTGGAGATGCTCAGCCAACCCGTCTCGCGAGATGGTGTCGTCGACGGCCTGGCGTCGACGAGGTGGCCGGCCAGGATGCAGCTCATGTCCGCGAACGGAGTGAGGGTACTCGCCGACGGGGCGCACAACCCTGAATCTGTGGCGCACTTGAGGGAGGCTGTCGGGAAGTACTTCGAGTTCGAGAGGCTTATACTAGTATTCGGGGCAACGCGAAGTCACAGCGCCGAAGGGATGCTGGCGGAGCTCGCCGGCCTGTCACCCTCGGTGGCCGCCGTGGAGTCCAGGCATCCTAAGTCGGCTAGCAAGGATGCCGTGGCGGAGGCAGTCCGGGCGTCTGGGCTGGAAGCAGCCCTGGTGTCCGACGACGTTGGGAGTGCGGCCAGGTGGGCCATAGAACAGGCCGGGCCGAACGACCTGGTCCTCGCGACAGGTTCACTTGCCGTGGCGGCGGAGGTCATCGAGGAGGTCGAGGGCATCGACCCTGAGATATACGAGGGTCTGCGATTCTAGGAGATTGAGGGACATGTCTACAAATGGGCAGAACCGCCGAGCCGTCGTCACAGGCATGGGGGCCGTGACGCCGCTCGGCGAGTCGGTGGATCAGTTCTGGTCGAGCCTTGTCCGGGGCGAGTCCGGCATCGGGGAGATCACGCTGGCGGACACGTCAGGGTTCCCGAGCAAGATAGCCGGCGAGGTCTCGGAGTTCGATCCCGCTCAGTACATCGATAAGCGGGACGCACGCCGGATGGCCCGGTTCTCACAGCTGGCGGTAGCCGCGGCGGGAATGGCCATCGAGGACGCAGGGCTGGACTGCGACGCCCTCGACCGGGGACGGCTGGGCGTGGTTATGGGCAACGGAAACGGCGGATTCCCGACGACCGAGGCGAACTCGCGAATGCTCGTGGCGAGGGGCGGGATGAGAATGAGCCCTCACTTCATCCCTATGATCCTGCCGAACATGGCGGCCGCCAACGTTAGCCGCGTCTACGGGCTGAAGGGCTACACGTCGACCATCATCACGGCCTGCGCCGCCGGCACGCAGGGCATCGGTGAGGCGGCCGAGGTCGTGAAGCGTGGGAGCGCCGACGTGGTGCTGGGCGGCGGATGCGAGGCCGGGATTTGCGAGCTCGGCCTGGGCGGATTCAACATCATCAAGGCCCTATCCCGGTACGAGGGCGATCCTGAGAAGGCGAGCCGCCCCTTCGACGCCAATCGTGACGGGTTCGTGCCGGCTGAGGGCGCGGCCCTGCTGGTGATAGAGAGCATGGAGCACGCTTTGGACCGGGGGGCGAACATCGTAGCCGAGGTCATCGGCCAGGGTGTGTCATCAGACGCCTTCCATGCGGTCCAGCCGGACGAGGACGGAAGCGGCGCGGCGCGCGCCATCCGCGCGGCCCTCGACGACTCCGGGATCTCCGCCGATGAGATCGACTACATCAACGCTCACGGCACGTCGACGCCGCTGAACGACCTGGCCGAGACGCTGGGGATCAAGGCCGCGCTGGGCGAGCAGGCGTACCGGATTCCGGTCAGCTCGACCAAGTCGATGATCGGGCACGCCCTGGGAGGCGCGGGCGCCCTCGAGGCCGTCGCGTCAATCAAGACGATCCTGGACGGCGAGATCCACCCGACCATCAACTACGAGGCGCCTGACCCCGAGTGCGATCTGGACTACGTGCCGAACGAGTCACGCAGACAGCGGGTCGACACGGTGATGTCGAACAGCTTCGGGTTCGGCGGCCAGAACGCTTGCGTGATCTTCAGGCGCTTCGAGGAGTAGCTACTCGGACCTCGCGAGCATTGCGGTGAAGTGGCGCTCCACCCTGCCCGTCACCAGCATTGCCCCTATGGCGAGCAGCCACAGGAAGAAGATGGTCCCCGTGATCCGGTGGATGTCCGTTGCGGCTTCGACCCAGATGAGCTGCATTCCGATGCCCAGCAGCGCCGAAACAGGAGCGATGCGCCTCAGGGTACCTCCAACCATCCACTGGTAGCGGGACGCGACGATCAGGGCAAGTCCCGCGGCAGAGAACCCGATCTTGCCCGTAACCCAGCGAAGGGCAGCCGTAGCCTCGAAGGCTGAATTCACCTCCGCCGGGATCGACGCGGAGAGCGCGAGAGCGACAGCGCATGCGCCCGATACGGCGGTGAACAGTCCCGACAGAGCCAGCAGCCAAGGTACCAGGGGTGTGCCCAGCCGTTCACGGATGATCCACGTGCCCCAGAGGAACCAGGCGCCGGCAATCAGCGTAACGCCGGACACAAGTCGGCCCGCACCTCCAGTGCCATAGAGCGCGCTGTTCTCCGCGATAGCATGGATCGACTCGATTAACGTCTCCTGGTCGGCATCCGCCGCTACGCGTCCCACGACCGCGACCGCTGTGAGTACTGCGGTGAGTATCAACAGAATCCCGGCTTTGCGGGCGGCAGGATCCGGGGGGCGGGCCGACTCTGAGGTGTGCGTGCTCTGCTGGCTCATGCTTCCTGGCTCCTCCTTAGCTTGCCATACCTAACAGCGGCGGCTGCCGACAGCGCGATGAGCAGCAGCCACATCGTCGTCAGGCCCCACGTCTCCCATGTCCAAGCCCTGTAGTCGGGGAACAACCACGACAGGGCTTGGTACGGCGGATAGCTCATGTCGAACGGGTCCACAGCGATGGTCACCTCGCCTGCGAGCGCGGCACGGGCTAGCCCGGCGGTTATGAGCACACCGTAGACGCCCAAGCAGGCAGCCGCAATCCTGCCCCACCGGGGAGCAGCCTCGACAGCCATGGCGACTGCTACGACGAACAGGGGCAGGACGGTTACGAGCGTCCTCCCGGCAAACCACCAGCCCATTATCGTGACGGCCACGAACGTCGCGATCAGCACTTGGACTCCAATCAGGCCCAGCACCAGACGGTGCTGCGCTCTTCCCAATGCAAGCAGCGCCAGGCCCGGTATCGCGGCGAGGAGAAGCGGGGACCAGCGGCCCACACCGAAGCGTCTGTCCACGAAGAGGCCCCACAGCCGATAGACCCTTTCGCGCAGCTCGACATGATTGTCGAGGATCTCCACCGTCGACTGTCCCGAGTAGACGACCCCCACGGAGTACGGGGTCAGGCCTCCGAATGTCACGACGTGGAACCATATGAACGCGCCCGCAGAAGCGCCGCCAAGGAGCAGCAACACCGCCCTGCCCCTGCGGTCGGCCCGGACCAGGAAGTATGCGGACACCAGCAAAGCGAGCGGAGCATACTTGACGCCCAGCCAGCACATCGCCGACAGGACCATCGCAAGCCAGAGGGCATCGACTTGCCCCGGGCTTTCCCTCCTGGTGACCACGAGGAGGCTGACCATTAGAGCCAGCGCGGCCGGGAACTCGGGGTAGATCTCGGTCGAGTGGATGAATGCAACTGTGCCCGCACCAACTCCCAGGGCCGCCAGCCAACTGATCGTGCGCCGTCCCGTCAGGCGGTCCGCCAGCAGGAACGCGAGCGCCATGGCGGCCGCCGCAATCAGCAGGAGCTGGGTCTGTGCTCCGGCCAGCCCGGCGAGGGCGAACCCCGGTATCACCAGCACCGATAGGCCGGGATTATGGGGGCTGAGCAGCCTGCCGTCGGACAGCGGCACGGACTGCCTCCAAAGCCCGTCCGGGTGGTCGAAGAACGACCCGTAGGACTTAGCCGCGTACTGGTTGCCCAGGTCGAGATCGCCGTCCGCGACGATGCTCTGGGTGGTCAGGAGGTAGAACGGCTCGTCACCGGTAATTGACGCGCCGCGAGTAGCCCTGATGCCCGCGGAGAAGAGGTAGACCGGTACCAGCACGAGAAACAGAGCGACAGCGGCAAACAGGGCCTCGCGGCCACGAATCTGGCTCCGGACCCATGTCTGAAAGGGTCCCAATGACGGCGCCCAGGGGACGGCGCCGGGGACCTGGATCACGGCAGTACGCCTGCTTGCCGCATCAGGGACAGGGTGCCTTGTATGTCACTCAGGTTGCTCAGGTCGACATCCGGAGGGTCCAGGGCGTCGAGGGGAGGCATATCGCCCGCCGGTTCCACGCCGGCTATTAGGGGGTACTCCTTGGTCTCCGACGAGAAGTATGTCTGGGCCGATTCGGAAAGGAGGTATTCGACGAATCGCTCGGCGGCGCGGCTGTTGTCCGACGCCTTCAGGATGCCAGTCCCTGCCACCAGCACGAGCGCCCCCGGATCACCACCGCCTAGGAAGTGGTTGCGTGCCCCAAACCCGGGGCCCTCCTCCTCGAGGAATCGCTCGAGATAGTAGTGGTTGACGAACCCCACGTCGATCTCTCCCCTGGCCGCGGCGGCGACGGTGGAGATGTTGTTCGGGTAGTCGCGCACGTCGTTGGCTTTCATTCCCTCCAGCCAGGCTCGCGCCGTCGCGTCCCCGTACTGGACCCTGAGGGCTGTGACGAATGCCTGGAACGAGCCGTTTGGAGGCGCCCATCCGACCCTGCCCTTCCACTCTGGGTCGGTGAATTCCAGGATCGAAGCAGGGAGGTCCCGCGCCGGGTCTATCGCGGAAGTATTGTAGATGATGGTGCGCGCCCGCCCAGAAGTTCCGACCCACTCGCCCTTTGGCGACCTGAGGCGAGAGTCCACCTTCTCGAGAATCTTGTCAGGCAGCTTGTCCAGGACTCCGGCTGCGGACAGAGCGCCGAGGGAACCCGGGTCCTGGAGGAATACGACGTCGGCGGGAGTGTTGTTGCCCTCCTCGAGGATGGTGGAGGCGATGGCGGCACTGCCAGCATACTTGACCCTAATGTCTATGCCAGTGTCCTCCGAGAACGACTCTAGCAACGGGTGGACCAGGCTCTGGGTCCTGCCGGAGTAGACAGTCAGAGTGTCGTCGCCGCGCTGACAACCGGTCAGCGTCCCCAGTGCCAACAGTGCCGGCAATAGTGCAACGAGCGCCATGCGACGCAAATCCAGACCCTGCCAACGGAAACAGTTCATCCTGTCTCTCCTATGCTAACGCAACTAGAGATGACTCCGGTCCTCTTCGCTCGTGCCAAGGGACCTGAATGGGCCCCACCTCATTCTCCGGGCACCCAGATACCTGCTGTGACAATGGACCACGGCCAAGCTGGCCGATAGCGGTCCCTGCATTGATCACTCGAAGCTAGTGACGAGGTCGCTCTCTGTCAACAGGAGGGCCGAAGCCGTCTCGTTGAGGGCTGCCAGTGCTCCATCTCGAAGCTCAGGCGTGATCTGATCCGCTTCGGCCGTGAGGTATGCGACGATAGTCTCGTCGGAAGCCGGGTTTGCCTTGGCGACCTCCGGCTGTATGGACTGGTAGAAAGCCAGGGCTTCCACCTGGTGGGTACCCGGGTCGCTACCTTCCTGCACGTCCTTCTGTGCGATCCCGATGTACCTGACTGTGGCGAGGTAGAAGATTGCGTTGAAGCGGGAGTAGACGTCCTGGGCCGCCGCGTTGAACGCCTCCTTGTCTCCGGCGTCCGCTGCCTGTCGTGACCGCTCCATAGCCTGTCGAAGGGGGATGTCTATAGTGCCTTCCCGTCCGAAGTTGCCTTCACGAGCTCGGGCCAGGGCAGCCAGGGAGTTGGGGTATTCCCCATCGACTTCCTCGCCGACGTACACAGCCCATGCCTCGTCGATCAGGCCGGACCTCATCTGTTCCCCGCCAATTATCATGTAGAACTTGGCCCAGTGGTAGAGGATCCGGAGCACGCCCTTCTGGATGGCCTGACGCCTCTGGGCATCGGTGTATTCCGCGGCATCGCCGCGCTTGCGGATCGCGTTGTTGACGGGCGTCTCCAGGAAGGAGGCGGACCCGTAGAACTCGGCAGCGACCGGGAAGTCGCTCGCGCGGCGCGGGTTAATGGCAAAGCTGCGCAGGGTCCGGCTCTGGGGGCCCAGGCGGGTGTGTATTCCCGCCTCGTACATGAGCAGGATCTCTGCCGCAGGCAAGGGCTTGCCCTCCTTGACAACGTTGGTGAGCGCGGCGATCTCCTGGTAGTCGGAGGAGATCTTCTGGTAGATCTCCCTGTTCGTGGTCGGTGTGAAGTAGCCGTCTGACGTAGTGGGACCGCTCGTCTCGGCGTCTTGTCCCACGGGAATGAACATGCTGCTGGAAAGGTCCAGTTCGCCAGTGTCCGGGGACGGCGCGCCGCTGGACCCGTCACCCGTATCGTCCGTGTACTGGGTAACCAGGTCGCTGTCGTCCAACAGCAGCGCGGAAGCCGCGCCGTTGAGGGCCGCCAGGGCCCCATCGCGCGATTCAGCCGTGATTCCGTCCGGGCTGGACTCAAGGTACGACATGATAGTCTCGTCTGCCGACGGGTCGGCCTTGGCGACTTCGGGCTGAATGGACTGGTAGAACGCCAGGGCCTCGACCTGGTGGGTCCCAAGAGCATCGTTGTTCCCGGCCTCCGCGTCATCCATCACCCGGCCGATGTAACGCACGGTGCTTAGATAGAAGATGGCGTTGAAGCGAGAGTAGACGTCGCTAGCGGCTGCCTCGAAGGCAGCTTCATCGCCTCCGTCGGCCGCCAGCCTGGCGCGTTCCATTGCCTGTCGAAGTGGGATGTCTATCGTGCCCTGTCTGCCGAAGTTGCCTTCACGCGCCTGGGCCACAGCGGCCAGGGAGTTGGGGTATGCCCCGTCGACTTCTTCGCCTACATATACGGCCCAGGCCTCATCTATCAGGCCAGACCTCATGTGCTCTCCACCGATGATCATGTAGAACTTGGCCCAGTGATAGATGATCCTCAGGAGGCCCTTGCCTATCGCCTGGCGCCGCTGGGCATCGGTGTAGTTCTCCGCTGCTCCGCGCATGCGGACGGCGTTCTGAATCGGACTGTCGAGGAAGGTGCCGGAACCGTAGAACTCTGCCGACTCGGGGAAGATCCTGGCCGGGGTGGAACCGGCAGCAAAGCTCCGAAGGGTTCGGCTCTGTGGGCCGAGACGGGTATGCGGGCCTGTCTCGTAGAGGAGCCAGATCTCCGCCGCCGGCAGTGGCATGCCCTCTTTGATCACGTTGGTGAGTTTGAGAATCTCCTGGTAGTCAGTGGAGATCTTCTGGTATATCTCCCGGTTCGTCGTCGGATTGAAATAGCCGTCGGACTTGGTGGGGCCGCTAGTCTCGGCATTGAGTCCGGTGGGAATTGTCAGGCCTCCGGCTGCGGCGGCGCCCATCCCAGCGCCCGTTCCTGTACCTGTCGCGGTGGCCGTGCCGGTTCCGGTTCCAGTCCCAGTGCCCGTACCTGTCGCGGTGCCCGTGCCAGTTCCAGTCCCGGTCCCCGTCCCAGTTCCTGTTCCGGTGCCCGACACGCTTACTGAGCCAGTCCCGCCATCTATCACTTCTATCGTGGGACGGTCTTCTCCCCTATCACAGCCCAAGGTCAAGGCAAACAGCGCCATGACAACCAGGCCGGCCAGCCAAGTTGCTGCGTTCAGACTGCTTCCAGACCACCTGGTGCGCCCAATCCGATCTATCATCTACTACTCCTCCTCAAGTGCCGTTCCAAGGCTTCGTCATTCGATGCATACAGAGTCGATTCGCTGTTCAGTCACGGGGACAGCATTTCCCTGACCATCGCCAACGGCACTCGCCACAGGTAGGAGGGTCCTATGAAGGAGCTGCCCATGGTGCGGCGTCGGTAATGGATGGGAACTTCGCGCAGGCGCATGCCCTTCCTGAGCAGGTCGAGGGTCATCACCTGCGCGTAGTTGTAGTCGTGGATGATCTCGACCCTGTCGAGGGCGCGGCGTGAGAAGGCGCGAAAGCCTGTCTGCCCATCGGTTACTACACGCCCCGAGGCCAGGCATAGCAGCGCCGTGAACAGGTAGTTGGCGATGAGCCGTGTGAAGGCCTGACCGTCCCGCGAGCCACGGTATCGCGAGCCGAGGACGTAGTCGGCTTCGCCGGCCTCTATTGGCGCCAGAAGCTCAGGGATTTGGGATGGCGGATACTCGCCGTCCGCGTCTATGTAGACTGCCGCTCGAGCGTCCATCTCCCGCGCAGTCTCCAGCCCGGTGCGCAGCGCAGCGCCGAGGCCGCGGTTTTGCTCGTGGCGCACCACTACGTCGGCCCCGCCCAGGCGTGCCGCTTCGGCCGTGCCGTCGCTCGACCCGTCATCGACGACGATGACTCTCATGTCCGAGACTTGGCTGCGCGGCATCCGGCGCAGGGTCTCGGGCAGGTTCTCTGCCTCGTTGTAGGCGGGCACGATCACGGCCAGGGGCTTGGGAGACCCGGAGTCCTCGGGGACGCCCAGTACCTGTCCTATGGAGTCTGCCGGCGGCTGGGCGCCGAGGTAGTAGGCGATCGTGGGGGCAACATCCATGATCGACCTGGGCTCCTCGATGGGGCCCGTCCGCTCGACTCCCCTGCCCCAGAGGATGCACGGCACATGCACCTCGGTGGGGCTCATGTGCCCGTGACCGCCGATGCCTATGCCCTGCCCGTGGTCGGACGTGATGGCGAAGGTCGCATCATCCAGGTAGCCGTTGCGCTTGCACCACTCGAAGAACCCTTCGATGATCCGGTCGGTGGCCTCTATTTTCGCCAGGTACTCGTCGTTGTAGCTGCCCCGCGCGTGGCCCGTCTGGTCCACGCTGAGGAGCTGCAGCACCAGAAGATCGGGGTCGTCCCTCTCCATGACGGCCCGGCCCCTTGCCGCCAGGGCCTCGTCGATCTCGTCATTGTCTGTCACAGCAGTGACCGTCTCGACGTCCTCCTCGCCGAAGGCGTCGACCAGGTGAGCGATCCCCACCATCTTGCCGATCATGCCGGATGCTCGGAGAGTGTCGAAGATCGATTCGCACTTGACGCCAAGGCTGGGAACGAAGTTGCTGGTCATGCCGTGCGCCCTGGGCGGGGCGCCCGTCAACATCGAGCTGAATGCGGTCACTGTCCTGGCGGGGTATACGGTGGCCGTGTTGGTATAGTCGGCACCCTCCCGCCTTATGCGGTCGATGAACGGTGTGTCGGCTTCGTGGAGGCGGTCGGCCCTGCACCCGTCGATCGCTACAACGATGAAGCGGCGCGACAGCCTGCGGCCGGAGGCAGTGACACGCAGGCGTGTCGGCGCCAGGGGTGGGGTGGGGACCCACGTGAAGAACCATTGGTGTATGAGGACAGCCGCAACGCCAGCTGCCAGCACGAAGAGCTCGAAGGCGGCCACGGTCCCGATGCCGGGGCGCTCAATCATCATCTGGAAGGCCAGTACCAGTAGGGCGGCCTTGGGTACCTGTTCGAGGAAGTTGCCGCTGGTCGGATCCGTGTTCTCGAGCACCAGCCGCCAGAACCGGGTGAAGTTCAACCACGAGGTGCCTATCCGCAGTTTGTAGTAGACGGTCCCCCATAGGACCACCGTGAATGCCAGGTAGAGCCCAAGCATCAAGGCGACGGCTACTGGGTCGAAAAACCGGAACAGGACGAGGAACACGCCCAGGTAGGCCCACAGCGCAACACGCAGCTTGAGGGGAAAGTCGAACTTGTAGAAGACGACTAAGAGCGGTACGAGCGCAAGAAAAGCAACGCCCGCACGTATCCAGTAGGCAGCATCGCCCACGTGGGGCAGGCTCAACATCAGCAGGATGCCGAGTACGAAGACTGGTGTGAAGGGCTTGCCCTCGTTGAATACGTTCCACAGCCGGGCGGCCGCAATCTCGAAACGCGATGCTCTCTTTTCTCCGTCAGCAGTCCCGCGCAGAGCCCCCAGGCCTCTGAGCCGCAGTGGCACCCCCAGCACTGCTAGAGTGAATGCGGCAGCGACGGTGTACGAGTAGGCGAACTTCAACCCATGCGTGAGCACGGAGAGGGCCAGACCCTGTTCAGGCGGGATGCCAAGCGCATAGAGGGCGCCGGTCATGCTCGCCTCGTACACACCGACGTTGCCCGGCGTAAAGTGGAAGACTTGGGCAGCTATTGTGAAGGCAGTTACGGCAATTGCCTGGGTGAGCGAGAGCTCTATGCCGATAGCCTCTGCGGCAACCAGCAGCACTCCCGCCTCCAGCACCCAGCTAGGTATAGTCCAGAGGGCCGCGGAACCCACCTGGCGCGCCGACATCTGACTCATGTGAGTGTTGAACGCGTCTATCCATGCTGAAGCCGGCCGCGGCAGCCACTGAGACACGCGCTTCGACCTCAGCAGGCCCAGTGCAGCCCCGACGCCCGCCAACACCACGGCCGGGAGCACCAGGGCTTGAGCGCCTAGTCCCCTGGCGTCGGAGACCACCAACGCTCCAAGCCCAGCCGCGATTACGATGAGCACCGCCATATCCAGGAGTCTGGCGACGGTAGTCGAGGCTGCTCCCTCGGCCAGCGGGACTCCGTGCCGGGCCGCCACATACATCCTCGCGGCCTCTCCCGCCTTGAAGGGCAGGAGATGATTGAACAGCAGGGAGGCCTGCAGAGCCCCAAAGAGATGGAAGGTAGCGGTACGGCGTGCAAGCAGATACTTCCACGCGACAGCCCTGAGCCAGACCGCCCCTGTGTAGCTCAGCAGCAGGGCCGCCAGCAGCCACGGGCGGTTCGGGAGTGTCTGCGCTGCGGACCGCACCTCGGTCCAGTCCACCAGCCAACTCAAGGCGAGCAGGGCTGCCAGGGCCAGAACGAGGGCAACCACAACTCGCACCGCCATAGACCTGAGCAACGGCGTTGCGAGCGGAGCCTGCGGCGGCGCAGAATGTCGGGAAGGCAGAATCGCCTTCAGCACTTCGTTTCCTCTATTCCCTGGCTAATATCTACCATTAGAAGGATACTTAGGATATACATACTATCTTAGTATGTCAACCCTATGTCGGGCGTTTGCTGCAAGAACTCGGTAAGACTCTTCGACCTGGGTCGGGAATGGTCCGGAGCCGCTCCGGTGTACCATGCACCCGGCCCCACCCAGCGGACCAGGAGCGAGTCATGCCCACAACAGGACAACGTTTGATTGCGGTAGACGGAAGAATCGAGATGGAGGACGTCATCTACCCGGACCCGGGCCCGGGGCAGGTGCTCGTGCGTGTGACGAAGAGCCTGGTGAGCGCGGGCAGCGAGCAGGGCATGTTGATCCGTGCGACAGGCGAGCGCCGGCCGCTGGGCTATACGACCGTGGGGCGGGTTATGGAGGCCGGGGCCGGTATGGAGGACTTTCGTCCGGGCGACCGCGTCTTCACGTTCGGGTTCCACGGCACCCACTGGGTGAGCGACCGGGAGGAAGACGCCGACGACCCGATACACATCCAGCGGATCACGCGCGACGTAACGGACGAGCAGGCAGCTTTGTCGAGGCTCGGAGACGTCGCCTTGCACGGCGTTCGCCGGGCGGAACTGCAGATCGACGAGAAGACGGCGGTGTTCGGGGCGGGCGTCGTCGGGCAGATGGCCGCGGCATTCTGCAGGCTGTCGGGAGCGTATCCGGTCATCGCCGTGGACCTGGACGACGCGCGCCTAGAGCTTGCCATGAAGAGCGGCGCGACTCACACGGTCAACGCGTCGAGGGAGGATGCTGCCGAGGCTGTGAAGGAGATTACCGGCGGCGGAGCGGAAGCGGTGCTGCACGCGAATCGCAACCCAGACGTCTTGGCCGACTGCATGAGGGCAGCCGCCGAGCATGGGAAGGTCGTGCTGGTCGGCAGTCCTCCGGGCACAGCGCACCTGGGGCTGCAGGTCGATCTGCTGCGCAGGGAGATCGACGTCCGGGGCTCATACGGAAACGTGCACGACTCCCACCGCTACTACCGGTGGACCCAGAGACGCGACCGGGACGCCATTATGCGGATGATGGAGTCGGGGGAGCTGGAGGTGGACCATCTGGTCAGCCACATTGCCGACCCGGCCGATGCCGACGAGCTATACCAGAAGATAGTGGAAGGGCCGGCAGGGTGGATGGGGGTCTTCTTCGACTGGACGCTCGCGGGGTGACAGATCAAAAGTGAGGTCCAGATGGGGCAAGTCGTGAGCGCGCCCATCCAAGGCCCTACCTGAATTCGCGGAGCACTGCCCTTCGACAGGCTCAGGGCGAACAGCATTCCGTCCGCCGGCCTGGAGCCAGCTCATATCGTTCCTAGAAGAGCCCTGGGAAGGCCCTCAGTCGGCGCCTACCCAGCCGCCCTGGGATATGTCGATCATGACACCGTCGGGGCCCGTGTACTTGAGCTCGACGTTGCGCCCGCCGTGACCTCCACCCATGCTGCTGTGGAGGGCTTCGTTGATGTCTTCTTTTGGCAGAGAGTCAGCTTTGCGCAGCCTTACGTCGGCAGCCTCAGCATCGTCCACCTGGAAGCCGATGTGATGTATGCCTGAGTACTCCAGCCCGTGGTCACCGGCAACAACCTCGTTCTTGAATCTCAGGACGGCGATGTTCACGTTGCCATCGCTAAGGTAATACCCCTCGGCGTTATCGCCGTCCACTCTGCCTACAACTTCCAGCTCGAAGACGTCCCTGTAGAAGTTGGTCGTCGCCTCGGTGTCCTGCGTCGCGATCGCGACGTGCTTGAGCTTTGCCATGATCCTCCCTTTCGAAGCGACCCCGCGCACGATGCCACATCGGGAGCGCCGGGGCCAATATATGTGTGGCCCAGCGAGTTGTCAACAAACGGGGCCGTCGCCAGTGAAGGGCAGTTGCCAGAAGGTTCGATGTGCCAATCGAGCTCGGAGGCGGGGAAGGACTCCTACACCAGCCTGAGACTACGCGCGAACGCGCTGCTTGTACTGAGAGCGGAGGCAGCGCGTGCAGATCATGACGCGCCTTGGGGTACCATTCTCGTATATAGTCGCCCTTTGCATATTTAGCGACCAGCGGGTCTTCGTCCGCCGCTTCGAGTGGCTAACGTTGTTGCCCGCCTGGGGGGATTTGTCACAAAAGGAGCATTTGGCCATGATGTGTGCTTTGACGTTTACGAAAAGTGTCTAGTAGAATCGAAGCTGAACCAGCATACCATACGAATTAGCTGTGCGGCAACGATGGCGTCGATCCAACAGATGGAGATTGCGGCGAAGCAGCGTCTAGACGGCGACGACCTGCGTGCGATGTTCGCCTCGGCGGTCCACCTCCTGGAAGCGAATGTCGAGGCGATAAACGCCCTCAACGTCTTCCCTGTGCCCGATGGCGACACCGGGATAAACATGTTCCTGACACTGCAGGACTCCGTGGCGGGAACTCGCGTGCTGGATGGCACTGGAGCAGACGAGGTTGCGCGCGCGCTCGCGGACGGCGCGCTCAAAGCTGCCAAGGGGAATAGCGGCGTCATCCTCTCCCAGTTCTTCGAGGGCCTGGCGGTTGGGCTGCAGAGCTCGCCCGACTTCGGTACCCCGGAACTTGCGTCAGCGCTACGGGAGGCGCGCGAACGCTCATACAAGGCCGTCGGAGAGCCCAAGGAAGGCACGATGCTCACGGTCGTCTCCGACGTGGCAAAGGCCGCGAACGAAATCGATGGTGAAGCCGTCGAGATGCCGGACTTCCTCCTGGCACTCTGTAACGCGGCGAGGGAGTCCGTCGCCCTCACGCCGACACTGCTGCCAGTTCTCAGGGATGCAGGGGTCGTCGATGCGGGCGGACAGGGTCTCCTGGTCATACTCGAGGGGGCCAGGCGCTACGCTGCGGGCGAGGTCGGCCCAGGAGAGGTGGAGGTTCCCGAGCCTGTGGGCGTCGACCAGTCCACGGGGGCAGTCTCCCACGATTTCCTGGACTCGGTCGAGGAAGAGGAGTACGGCTACTGCACCCAGTTCCTCGTGGAAGGAGTCGACCTCGACCCCGATGACCTGCGAGCCAAGGTCTCGGAGATGGGCAGGTCGGCCGTGGTCGTGGGCAACTCCACGAGCGTGCAGGTCCACATCCATGCGGAGGATCCAGGCCCGGTGATCAGCCTGGGTGCGGGCCTGGGCGTGCTGAGCAGCGTCAAGGTCGAGAATATGGACGCCCAGCACGAGAGGTTTTCCGCGGATCGCAGGGAGGAAGAGGCGAGCCGCCTCGCAGTTGTGGCCGTAGCGTGGGGCGGCGGGTTCGTTGAGCTCTTCAGGGGATATGGAGCCGACCAGATCGTCACAGGCGGCGACACGATGAATCCCAGCGTGGGCGACCTGCTCCAGGCCATCGACGCCGCGCGATCACAGACCGTGATAGTACTTCCGAACAACTCGAACATCGTCCCGGCTGCAGAGCAGGCAGCCAGGAGATCCGAGGGAGACGTCCGGGTGGTCCCCACAAAGAGCATCCCACAAGGGATAGCTGCAATGCTCGAATTCAACGCGGACATGGACGCGGACCGAAACGTCGAGGACATGAGCGACGCCCTGGAGCAAGTGCGGACTGGGCAGGTCACGGAGGCTGTCCGGGATGTGACCATGAACGGCGTGACGGTGAAACAGGGTATGGTCGTGGGGATGCTGGAACGAGAAGTCGTCGCGGCCGGCGAGGATGTGGAGGCTGTGGTCAGGTCGCTGGTGGAGGCGGCGCAACAGGACGAGGTCGAGCTCGTCACGCTCTATAGGGGCGCACCCATAGACGAAGGCGATGCACAGCGAATAGCCGAATCACTGGACTCAGACATCGAAGATATCGAGATAGAGCTTGTCGAGGGGGGACAACCCCACTACCATTTCCTGGTCTCGTTGGAGTGAACAGGCCTTAGCCAAGGCCAAAGGGGAGCAACAATGGCAGTAAGGATCGTAACCGACAGCACTTCGGACCTTCCGGCCGAAACCGCAGAGCGCCTGGGCATTACCGTGGTCGCACAGAACGTCCACGTCGGAACCCAGACATACAAGGACAATGTCACGATAACGCCCGACGACTTCTACTCGATGCTTGCCAGCAGCGAGGAGCTGCCGAAGACTTCGCAGGCGTCGCCCGGCGACTTCAAGGAGGTGTACGACAGCCTCGGCGAAGGCGCCGATGGGATCGTATCCATCCATGTATCGTCAGAGCTCAGCGGCACCTACAACTCCGCTGTGCAGGGGGCGGCGCAGACGTCGGCGGGCTGTCCTGTCGAGGCGGTGGACACCATGCAGGCATCGATGGGAGTCGGGCTTGTGGTCATCGCGGCGGCCGAGGCAGCCCACGACGGGGCCAGCCATGACGAGGTCGTGTCGATTGCCCGCGACGCGACTGCCCGTGTCCAGTGCTTCTGCCTGTTCGAGACGCTCGAGTACCTGGAGAAGGGGGGCAGGATCGGCAAGGCCCAGGCGATGATTGGATCGGTCCTCAAGATCAAGCCGATGATCATCATCCGGGACGGAGAGGTCCAGCAGCTGGGCAAGGGCCGGACGTTCGCCAAGGCACTGGGCAAGATGCAACAGACCGCCCACGAGTTTGCGCCGGTCGAGGCCTTGGCGGTTATGTACAGCACAACACCCGAGGCGGCCAAGCGGGTCGCAGACGACCTCAGGGAACTGCTCCCGGAAGGCGCAGAGCCTGCAGTCACGCGATTCGGTCCGGCGCTCGGTGTATACACGGGCCCCGGCGCCATAGGAATAGCGCTGCTCCAGGCAAAGTCGTAGGACAAGCCCAGCGACTCGAGGATCTGCTCTACGCCAGTTTGACGGGCGCACGGGCCGTACGGGCTTGGGGCGTCCAAAGACGTCCCGCACCAGGCACCGCGCCAGTCCCGTTCTCTGCGTTATCATGTGCCCGGCGCTCCCATGAACAGCAACAGCACGATAATCGAGCCCCTTCTCAACATCCTGGAGATGGAGAAGGAGCAGGGCTACCAGGACCGCGCCGTAGCCGGTGGGCTCGACAAGCTGTTAGAGCGCTGGGACGCCGAGCTGAAGCCGATACTCGACGAGCCAGGCTCATACTCGGTCCTCACACCCGTGCAGCGCGAAACTTGGGTCGCGGACGCGCTGAAGAAGCTCGAACCGCTCGACGGCGGCCGGCGTTCCCGCCCCACCGTAAAGAAGAAGACGCGGGCCGCGCCCCGCAAGAGCAGCCCTTCGGCCGTGGCACTTGGCGACGAGCCCACAAAGTTGAGGGGCGTTGGCGACCGGGTGGCCGGCAGGCTGAAGAAGCTCGGCATCGAGGCCGTCCGCGACCTTGTGTACCACTTCCCCCACCGGTACAACGACTACGCGAACGTCCGCACCATCAGCGAGCTGGCCGTGGGCGAAGTCCAGACGGTCGTCGTCACGGTGTGGGAGGTGACGGCCAAGCCGCTTAGGCCAAGTCTATGGTCCATACAGGCGGTCCTCGCGGACAGCACGGGCAACGCCCGCGCCACATGGATCAGGCACGCAAGGCCACGACAGCGGCCCTACCTGGCGAACAGCATAAAGCCTGGGGACGAGATCGTCGTCAGCGGAAGGGTCTCGGCCTACCACGGGACGCCGGTCTTTAGGGACGACCCCGAGTTCGAGCCGGTCAAGGGACAGGAGGACCTGGTCCACACTGGACGGCTGGTGCCGGTGTACCCGGCCACGGAGGGGCTGCCGCAGAGGACCATCCGGCGCGCGGTCAAGAGCGCCCTGGATGCCACTATCTCCCAGGTCGTGGAGTACCTGCCCGGCGAGTCCCTACACCGCACCGGCGTGATGGGTCTTCGGAACGCGATCGCCCAGTACCACTACCCCGACAGCCACGCCGACCAGGCGGCGGCCCGCCACAGGCTCGCGTTCGACGAGCTGCTGATGCTCCAGATGATGGTGCTGAGCCGGAAGCGCGAGTGGCAGCAGGAGGAATCAGGCATCGCCATCGATGCGGACCGGCGGCGCATCGACGGCTTCCTGGGCTCCCTGCCCTTCAGGCTCACGGACGCGCAGAACCGCGTCCTGGACGAGGTCCTGGCCGACATGAGACACGACCGCCCCATGAACCGCCTGCTGCAAGGCGACGTTGGGAGCGGCAAGACCGTCGTTGCGGCGGCGGCGCTGCTCATGGCCATTCTCGACGGGCACCAGGGCGCCCTCATGGCGCCGACCGAGATACTGGCGGAGCAGCACTTCCTGACCCTCTCGGGCCTCATGTCGGCATCCCCGGGCGGTTCCACGGTGGCCGAGGGGAGCGTGCCCGGCCTGTCCCGGCCCGTGCGCATCGGGCTGCTGCTGGGCAGCCTCAGCGCCAGGGTAAGGCGTACTATGCACGAGAGGATCGCCGAGGGCCAGGTCGACCTGGTAATCGGAACCCACGCGGTGATACAGGAAGCCGTGGACATCCCACGCCTCGCCGTTGCCGTTGTCGACGAGCAGCACAGGTTCGGGGTCATGCAGCGTGCCGCTATAAGGGATAAGGGCGAGCGTCCCCACCTGCTGTCCATGTCCGCGACGCCGATACCGCGCTCGCTGGCCCTCACCCTGTACGGCGAGCTGGATGTGTCGACCATCGACCAGATGCCCCCGGGAAGGACGAGGACGAGGACTCGTTGGGTGGAGCCGACGAAACGCGATGCCGCCTACGGGTTCGTGCGCAAGCAGGTCGAGGCCGGGCGCCAGGCCTTCATCGTTTGCCCTCTCATCGAAGGATCGGAGGCCATACAGAGCCGGGCCGCCACCGAGGAGTACGAGCGACTCTCCAAGCAGGTGTTTCCCGACCTGCGCCTCGGGCTTCTCCACGGCAAGATGCCCCTCCACGAGAAGGAGGCGGTCATGGACGACTTCAAGTTGGCCGCGCTGGACATCCTGGTGTCGACGCCTGTGATCGAGGTGGGCATCGACGTGCCCAACGCCACAGTCATGCTCATCGACGGCGCGGACCGGTTCGGGCTGGCACAGCTTCACCAGTTCAGGGGCCGCGTTAACAGAGGCGCTCACCAGAGCTACTGCCTGCTAATGGCCGACGAACCCGGCGAGGATGCGAGGGACCGATTGAAGCTGGTCGAGCGGATCGACGACGGCTTCAAGCTGGCGGACGAGGACCTGAAACTGCGAGGGGCAGGCGACTACCTTGGCACGCGGCAGAGCGGTCTGCCGAGCCTCAACGTTGCCATGATCACCGACCAGGACATAGCTGCCCTAGCCCGCCAGGAAGCCGCATCGATTCTCGATGCAGACCCGAGCCTGGCGAAACAGGGGCACGGCCTGCTGGCAAAGCGTCTCGAGCAGGCCTCAGTCGAACTGCCGGGCGAGATGAGCTAGCAGTCTGCTCCCGAGCAGGCCGGTTAGAGACCCGTCCCTACAGAGCCGCGAATCGCCGCCAGATACTTGCCTACGCTGCGCTGGTGGACAGGGTTGGCGATCCTGGATGACCTGGGGCCCCGTACATCGGACAGCCGGAGCAGGAGCGCTCCTCGCCGCACGGCGCGATGCCGGGTTTCGGGGGATTCGACATCCGAGGCCGTTCGGCTTCCGACCGGAAAAGGTCAAGCTTGAGCTGCTTCGCCTGCGGCGGACGGTACCCCGGCAACGACAGGAACGGCCACGCCCTCTTGCGCACGACCCCCATCGCCTGGAGGTCGCGCCACGTGTCGATTGAGTGAGTCCGACGGTTGGCGAGGATCCGCTTTGCCGACGTCGGGCCGACTCCAGGCACCCTCAGCAGCTCATCCCGGCTCGCGGAGTTCACTTCCACCGGGAACGCTTCCAGATTGGACACGGCGATCGATGTTTTGGGGTCCAGATCCAGGGGCAGGTGCCCGTTGTCGGCGAAGGCGAGCTGAAGCTCGTCGTTCGAATACCGATAGACCCTCTTGAGCCAGTCGACCTGATAGAGCCGGTGTTCGCGCTGCAGGGGCGTGGGCGGGTGTTCCTCCAGCGGCGTGTGGCGCACGGGACGAAAGGCGGCGTAGTATACCCGCTTCAGATCCCACTGGCCGTAGAGCTGATCGATGCGCTCGAAGATGTCCCAGTCCGTCTCATCCGCGGCTCCGACGACCAGCTGGGTCGCCTGTCCCACCGCGCCGTTGGTCCCCGAGCGTGTTAGCCGGTCGATCCACTGCATCGGCGCCAGCATGTCGCGCTCGAACTCCTTCATAGCGCTGAGCTTGCGCATCAGCTCGGAGTTCGGCGCTTCGAGATTAATCGACAGGCGGGTCCCGAGCCGGTAGGCGGCCTCCACGTATTGCTCTTCCGTGCCTGGCATCACCTTCACGTGGATGTAGCCCCTGAAGCCGTGCTTGTTGCGGATCAGGTCCACGACCTTGATCAGCTTCTCAGTCGTCTTCGAACCGGTCCCGGCCACGCCTGAGCTGAGGAACAGCCCAGCCACCGTGTGCCGCCGGTACATCTCCATGAAGGCGTTGGCGAGCTCGTCGACTTTGAACGCGTACCGCTTACGCGGGACCCAGTGGCTGTTCGGGCAGAACGCGCAGTCCATCTTGCAAAAGTCGGTGAACATCACCCTCATCAGGTTGACGTACTTCCCGTTAGGAAGCGCGGACCTGTACACGCCCGGGACTGGGTTGTTTCGCGGCGCTGAGTAGGGACCTCTGTCCCGGCGTGCCGTCCCAGGCCTTTCGGGGCGGGACAGGATATCGTCCGAAGCCATACCTCCCAGGGCCCGTATCTTCTCGTAGGTGTCCGGCGCTCTCTTGATCAGCATGTGTTCCTCCTCGCTAAGGGAACATATGTTCCCAGACTTTGGACATTGAGTCAAGCCCGGCGCTTCAGTCCTCCAGCAAGTGGAGAGGTCGGGTTTCAAACCTGCCTCTAGGGTTGCTGGACCATGCCACCAGGTTGGAGGACTTTCGGTCCTCGGAGAGCCGTCGGGGTACGAGTTGGTATCATGTCGCAGATGGACGGGACGGAATCGGCAGTGAGGCACATCCTCCACGCGGACATGGACGCGTTCTACGCGTCGGTGGAGCAGCGCGAGAATCCGGCCCTGAAGGGCAAGCCGGTGGTCGTCGGAGGCAGTCCCGAGGGCCGGGGCGTCGTTGCGGCGGCATCATATGAGGCCAGGCGCTACGGAGTCCGATCCGCAATGCCGATGCGGACCGCCTTCGTCCGGTGTCCATCGGCTGTCCGGGTGCCGCCGCGATTTGCCCTGTACCAGGAGGTCTCCCGGCAGGTCATGTCGATCTTCAGGGATACGGCCGAGGTCGTAGAGCCTCTCTCCCTTGACGAGGCATTCCTGGACGTGACGGCTTCCGTGTCGGACGGGGATGCGCCCAGGCGAATAGCGGCCCGTCTGAAGGCACGCGTGGCGTCGGAGGTGAGGCTCACTCTGTCTGTTGGCGTGGCGACCAGCAAGTCGGTTGCGAAGATCGCCTCCGACATCGACAAGCCGGACGGGCTGACCGTAGTAGCGCCCGGAGGAGAGCGGAGCTTCCTCGCGCCATTGCCGGTGGAAAAGCTGTGGGGAGTCGGTCCCAAGACCGCGGGGCGGCTCAGGGCCGAGGCCATCGAAAGAATCGGCGACATTGCCGATAAGCCGGACGAATGGTGGTCCGGGAAGTTCGGAAAGTCCGGCCCTCACATGAGGAACTTGGCCTTGGGCCGTGACGAGAGTCCGGTTGTGGCTCATCGCGAGAGGAAGTCGGTTAGCGCGGAGACGACGCTGGCCCAGGACACGTCCGATGCCGACGATCTGCACCGGCTAACGGAAGAGCTCAGTCTTCGGGTTTGGCGGCAGCTGGAGCGGACGGAGCTCCGTGGGCGAACGGTCAAGGTGAAGCTCAGGCTTGCAGACTTCACTACCTTCACCCGCCAAGCCACACTTTCTGACTCAGTCACCTCGCCGGAGGACGTCGCGCTGAATGCTGCTTCCCTGCTGCGGCGAGAGCTACGCCCGGGGCGGGAGTTCCGGTTGGTAGGCGTTGGCGTGACAGGGTTCGATAGGAACGACGATCAGCCGCTTCAGCCCCGACTAACGGGACTGTAGCCGGCTCCAGCGCCCTGGCGAATCCTATTGCACCGACACGCCGTACTCCAGGGCGGCGTCGTGGAGCCATCTCGCAAGGTGATCGGCGAAGCTGCGGCGGACTATTAGGTCGAAGGATGGCTCAGGGCCAGCCCACCTGAGGATGACGTTGGCCCCGGACACGAGGGTCTGGGCGCACCTTCCCTCGCCGAAGGCGCGCGGATGCAGGTCCAGGGAGCATCCCTTTGCCAGCACCTCACGAGCGTTCTCGCCGGACAGATTGACGAGCGTCTGCCCGCCCGAAATATCGGTCACAGAGGAGTGGACACCGTCCAGCGCGTCGCAGAGTCTTTCTGAAGCGGGACCCTGTTCGTCTGGGGGAGTTACGATGAGCCACTCATCCGGGCCCAGCCACAGGGCCTGCTTCCCATCTCCCTCGGAGACAGTGTTGGGCTCGACGGGCAGCGCAAGGCCCAGGGCTCGCTCGACTCCACTGGCGAAAGCGCCGTCCGAGGAGTCTCCGCGCAGGTTGAGATGGCCCAAGAAGGGCCTCTCGGAGATTACGACGCCAACCCCTCCGCCAGGCGCCGAGGCTGCGTTCGTCTTCCTGAAGTGGTCCAGGGGCGATATGCGGCCGGCAGTGTCAGTCGACATTCTGCCTCTCCCCCTCCGGGTCGTAGAATACGGGTCCCACTATCCTGGCCCGCAAATTCCGTCCGTCTTCCAGCGGCACGTACACCGTCTCGCCGCGCCGGGCGCGGCCACCCTTCACCACTGCGAGGGCTATGGGGTGCCCCAAGTTGGCGCTGTAGTAGCTCGAAGTGACGTGCCCCAGCATCGGGACCGGGGTCGCAGTCGATGGCGCGGCCACGATCTGCCCCCCGTCGGGCAATCGCTCGCCGCTCTCTGTCAGCAACCCAACAAGCTGCTTCCTGTCCTCACGCAGCATGTCCGGGCGTGTGAGTGAGCGCCTGCCCAGGAAGTCCTTGCGTTTCGACGCCATGCCACCCACTCCCATGTCATCAGGGGTGTTCGAGCCGTCCGTGTCCTGGCCGACGATGACGTAGCCCTTCTCGGCCCTCAGGACGTGCATCGCCTCGGTGCCGTACGGGGTGACCCCGAACTCCCGGCCAGCTTCCATCACCGCATCCCAGGCACGGCGCCCATAATTGGCGTCGACGTTCACCTCGAAGGAGAGCTCGCCGGCAAAGCTGATGCGGAATATCCGGGCGGGTATCCCCGCGACCACACCATCGCGGACCGACATGAACGGGAAGGCGTCATTCGACAGGTCGATGCCGGTGCAGATCTTGGAGAGGAGCTTTCGCGCATACGGGCCGTTTATCGACACGGTCGCCCAGTGGTCGGTAACCGACGTCATGTAGACATTCAGCTCTGGCCACTCAGTCTGCAGCCATCGCTCCAGCCACGCCATGACCGCTGCCGCGCCGGACGAGGTCGTGTGCATCAGGTAGTGCCGGTCGCCCAGCCTGGCCGTCACGCCATCGTCCATGATCATGCCATCCTCGCCCAGCATGAAACCGTACCGGCAGCGGCCCACGCGGAGCCTTCTCCATCCGTTGATGTAGACGCGGTCGAGGAACCTGGCGGCGTCCGGCCCCTCGATGTCGATCTTGCCGAGGGTGGAAGCGTCCAGCACTCCTACGCTGTTACGCACGGTGACGCACTCCCTGTTCACCGCATCGTCCATCGACTCGCCAGGCCTCGGGTAGTACCAGGGCCGCTTCCATTGGCCGACATTCTCGAACTCAGCACCGGCCTCGACGTGCCACTCGTGGATGGCCGTCTTCCTCACAGGATCGAACAGCTCGCCCACTTCCCTGCCCGCGATAGCCCCATACGTGACCGGAGTGTACGGCTGCCTGAAGGTAGTGGTCCCCACTTCCCCAAGGGGCGCGCCCAGCGCCTCAGCCAGCACCCCGACTCCGTTAACTGCGCCTGTCTTGCCCTGGTCGGTGCCCATGCCCAGGGTCGTATAGCGTTTGACGTGCTCTATGGACTCGTAGCCCTCCCTGGCAGCGATGAAGATGTCCGCGGCCGTCACGTCGGTCTGGAAGTCGACGAAGCTCTTGCCGGACCTTCCGGGCGGCTTCCTGCCCGGCACAACCCAGTGGGCACTGAAGTATCCCTGGTCGAGGTCGTCGGATGCCGATGGTGGAGACGACGCCTCCCCATCGCCAAGCCCGGCGGCAGTGGCTGCTTCGGCCCCTACCGCCCAGCCCTCGGCCAAGCATGATCCCAGATCGAAGGCCCCGTTGCACGAGCCCACCGAGCGCTCGGCTTGAGCGGAGATATCGGGTACGAAGCACGACCGCTTGTCATCAAAGCGCAGCTTCCCCCCGGACTGGGAGTACAGCCCCGCCGCCGGGTTCCAGCCCCCGGACATCGCCACCAGGTCGCATTCCATCCATTTCACGCTACCGAACGCCGAGGCCCCGTCGTGACGCATGGCTCCAACCGTCTCGACACCCCTGCCGCCCTCCACGTCGGTGATGGTGTAGCCGGCGAGCACCTCAATCCCCGCCCGGGCGGCCTCGGCTGCAAGGGCCGGGCTGGGATCGGGCCGCAGGTCTACTATGCCGCTGACCGCCACTTCGGCGGAGGCCAGGGCGAGGGCGGCCCGGTAGGCGTTGTCGTTGTTGGTGAACACGACAGCGCGGCTTCCCGGCGCGACCCCGAAGCGACTCGCATACGTCGACGCAGCGGACGCCAACATGACGCCGGGGCGATCGTTGTTGGTGAAGACGAGCGGGCGTTCGATGGCACCTGTCGCCAGGACGACCCGCTTCGCCCTGATCCGCCAGATCCGCTGCCTGGGACCCAACCCGTCGACGGGTCCGAGATGGTCGGTAATCCTCTCCAGGACGGTTACGAAGTTGTGGTCGTAGTAGCCGAACGCCGTGCTGCGCGGCAACAGACGCACCTCGGGCATCGAGGCCAGCTCCTCAAGGGTCGATTCAACCCAGGCGGACGCCGGCTCCCCGCCTATCTCCGTCCGGGAACCGAGCAGACTGCCGCCCATCTCCTGCTGCTCGTCGACCACGATGACCCTGGCGCCCGTGCGGCCAGCTTGTAGCCCGGCAGCCAGTCCCGCGGGCCCGCTGCCCACCACGAGGACATCGCAGTGCGCATTAGTCCTGTCGTAGCTGTCGGGGTCGGGACCCGAAGGAGCGACTCCGAATCCGCCCGCCTCTCGAAGCTGTCGCTCGTAGAAGGGCCAGAACCGCGCCGGCCACATGAAGGTCTTGTAGTAGAAGCCGGGCGGCAGGAACCGGGACACCAGCCCGTTCACCGCCCTAAGGTCGAAGTCAACCGACGGCCATGCATTGACGCTCGCCGCCTCCAGGCCTTCGTACAGATCTACCTGGGTAGCCAGGTAGTTGGGAAGCGTTCGGTCGCCCGATCCGAGCTGGACGAGGGCATTGGGCTCTTCGGAGCCCGCTCCGACGATACCTCGCGGCCTGTGGTACTTGAAGCTGCGTGCGACGAGGCGGACGTCGTTCGCCAGGAGGGCAGAAGCGAGCGTGTCTCCCTGGTAGCCTTCGTACTCGCGGCCGTTGAACGCGAAGCTCAGTGGCGCGCTGCGGTCGATGCGTCCTCCGGAAGGGAGCCTGTTCGGCTGCACTACTCCCCGCCTCCGGGCGCGGACTCACCCATGCGGTAGACTCCCCCTACTCCATATGTCATGGTGTCGCGCTGGGCATTGAACCAGCGTCTGCACCCGGCCGAGTGACACCACTGCTCGAGGTGGCTGCCTCGCGGGTTCTTGCGAAAGAAGAGGTACTGCGCCCATTCCTCGTCGCTGACTCCCATGGGCTCCGGAGGCCGCACGATGTGGGCCTCACCGCCGTACGTGAATTCAGTCTCTTCGCGCGGGCCGCACCACGGGCAGTCGATCAGCAGCAACTCGCCCTCCAGTCATGCGGACTCAATGGGCGACTCCCGCTGCACCGTGCTCGTCGATCAGGTCCCCGGTCGTAAACCTCCCAAGCGAGAAGGGCGCGTTGAGCTCATGGGGCCGCTCATTGGCAAGCGTGTAGGCGAACACCCAACCGGACCCAGGGGTCGCCTTGTACCCGCCGGTACCCCACCCGCAGTTGAAGTAGAGCCCGTCAACCGGCGTCGCACCGATGATCGGGCACGCGTCCGGACACGTGTCGACTATGCCGGCCCATTGGCGCATCAAGCGCAGCCGGCTGAATATGGGGAACAGCTCTACCAGTGCGGCCACCGCGTGCTCCACGACCGAGAAGCTGCCGCGCTGGCCGTATCCCAGGTAGGAGTCGATACCCGCCCCAGCCAATAGCTCGCCACGGCTGGTCTGGCTGATATACGCATGCACCGTGTTCGACATGATGACCTGGTCTAGCACAGGCTTTATGGGCTCGGTCACCCACGCCTGCAGAGGATGGCTCTCGATGGGGAGCCGGAAGCCTGCCAGGTCGGCAAGGACGCCCGAGCTGCCCGCCGTAACCACCCCTACCCTTTTCGCGCCGACGTAGCCCCTCGTCGTATCCACACCGACGACCCGGCCATTCTCGCGACGGATGCCGATGACCTCGCAGTTCTGGATGATGTCCACGCCGCGAGCGTCCGCAGCTCTGGCGAAACCCCATGCGACGGCGTCGTGCCGGGCCGTCCCGCCACGGCGCTGGAGCGAGGCTCCCGCTATCGGGTAGCGCGCGTCTGGAGAGATGTTGATGATCGGCACGAGCTCCTTGACTTCATGGGGAGTGAGAAGCTCGCTATCGATGCCGTTGAGACGGTTCGCGTGGACTCGCCTGGCTATGTCCCGCATCTCGTGTGGGCTGTGGCCAAGGCTCAGCAGGCCGCGCTTCGAGTACATCAGGTTGAAGTTCAGGTCCCGGCTCAGGTCCTGCCACAGCTTGAGCGAGAACTCGTAGAGATGGGCGGCCTCGTCCCACAGGTAGTTGGACCTGACTACCTCGGTGTTCCTGCCGGTGTTCCCGCCGCCGATATAGCCCTTCTCCAGCACGGCCACGTTGGTGATGCCGTGCTCCTTGGCCAAGTAGTATGCCGTAGCGAGACCGTGGCCGCCGCCGCCTACTATAACGACCTCGTACTCGCGCCTGGGCTGGGGGCTGCGCCAGGCCCTGGGCCACTTCTCGTTGTGGCTCAAGCCGTTGCGCAGGATGCTCAGTATGGAATAGCTCATCTAAACCGTCTACGACCCTTTGCGGCTACATGATAAGCGGAGCGTTCCCGCAACACCAGCGCCCGAAATATCATGCCAGGTATATGGATATCCCCGCATGCGGGAATACCACCTGCAGGCTGCCCCTGCGTTCCCTGGAGATGGTCGTCTCATAGCCAACGCGGTCAGCATGGCCTGCGGGAAGCTTGTGGGGGCACGCTTCCCGCCTCTCTTCCTGCGGACAGAGGTGCATGTCGGCCCGGCTGTCCCAGAATCCGACGAGCCTCATCGGGAAGTACAGCGTTTCGGCCACTGCGCGCAGGTCGGCGATTATCTCGCTTGGCCGCGACCCACCCTCGGTCTTGATGGCTATCGTCACGCGGTCCATAACAATGAAGAGCGCCCCGTTCACCCCGTCCCCAGCGCCATTGTGGGGCTAGCTTCTTCTCGGGCGGTCGCGGTCGGCAGTGTCGAGCATGATGGTGACGGGGCCGTCGTTGTGAAGAGCTACGTCCATGTACGCCTGGAAGCGCCCGGTCTCGACCCGCAGTCCGGTCTCCCTGAACAGTTCCAGGATCCGGTCGAAGAGGGACTCCGCATCCGCTGGGGAGGCTGCCTTGGTGAAGCTGGGGCGGCGCCCCTTGCGCGTGTCGCCGTACAGGGTGAACTGGCTTACTACGAGGAGGTCGGCGCCGACGTCCAGCGCGGAGTGCTGGAACTTGCCCTCATCGTCGGAGAAGACCCGGAGGTTGACGGCCTTGTCGACAATGTGGGCGGCCTCGGCCTCCGTGTCGTCGCGGGAGATCCCGACTAGGATGACGAAGCCCGGGCCAATAGCCCCTGCCGTCTCGCCGCCGATGGTGACCGAAGCGCCGGTTACCCGCTGAAGGAGGGCCCTCACCTGACGGCTCCCCTAGCTCGAGGAGACCTTCTCCTTCTTGGACTCCGCCTTCCCGCCAGAGTCGGACTTCGCTTCGCTCTTCCCGTTTCCGGAAGTGTCCTTCTTCTCGGAATAATCGTCAGAGCTCGACCTGGAACGACCGTTGGAACCCTTGCCGTAGTCGTTCACGTAGAACCCGGAGCCCTTGAAGACGACCGGGACAGCGCGAATCAGGCGCCGGGAGGTGCCGCCGCATTCTTCGCACTCCGCCACCGGCTCCGAGGAGAAGCTCTGCCGGAGCTCGAATTCGCGCCCGCACGATTCACACTGGTAGTCGTATCTTGGCAAGCGGGGCCTCCCGGTCAAACGCGCGATTGGCAGTCACCCTCCGTGACTGCCAATCCACCATGCCTAACGTAGCACCACGTCCGTACGCTGTCAAGGAGCGCACAGAGGTACCTATCCCTTGTCGAGGATAGCCGTGCGGCTATTTGCTATGTGCCCGACTCGGCGTCCGAAGGAGTCTTTCCGCCGCCCCCGAGGTCGTCGAGGTCGAGGGTCGAAACGAAGTCGGTAAAGGCCGAGAGGCTCCTGAGCTCCTCTTCGCGAAGGGGCTGAGGGCTCTCCTCCTCTTCCTCCTGTGAAGACACAGGGTTGCCTTCCTCGTCCATCTGCACTGCGGCCCGCTCGATCACCTCGTCGTGTGCGAATATGGGCGCTTCCGTCCGCACCGCAAGCGCGAGGGCGTCGCTGGGCCGGGAGTCAACCTCCATCGACGTACCGTTCACTTGCAGAACTATCTTGGCAAAGAAGGTGTCGTCAGTAAGGTCGGATACGACAATGCGGTTAACGGTTGCGCCGAGGCTGGCGATGACGGACTGCAGCAGGTCATGGGTGAGCGGCCTGGCAACGGGAATATCCTGGAGCTTGAGAGCTATGGAGTCGGCCTCCGACGAGCCTATCCAGATGGGGAGGAATCGATTGGTCTCCTTGACCTTTAGTATTACTACGCGCTGCTGGTAGTTGACGATGTTGACGCGGATGCTGTCGATCACCATCTCGGTCATGGACTGCTCTGTCATCGAGGTCCTCCTACGTACCGCCGCTCAGAGATTGTACGGCTGTAGCGGAAAGGGTGTCAAACAGATATTCGCCGGCATCCATTCGCCCGGGCCACGGCCCACTGGTCAGGCGCCCCGTTCGGCTGCAACACGGTGCCTGCCACCCACTCTCTTCGTCCGTCTTTCGAGCTCAGACCTGGAGAGCATTACGAGCCTTTCGCAGGTCCAGCACCTGATCCTGATGTCCGCGCCTAACCGCACTACCTCCCAGTCGAGCCCGCCGCAAGGGTGCGGCTTGCGGAGCCGGACCACGTCGCCGAGCCTCAGGTCCGTCACCATCCCCTGCCCTCCCGGCACAGCACTTGGTCGACCCGCCCGCGATAGGACAAAGCGGCCTGCCGAGCCTCTTCCTCAAAGGACGAAGGGTCGCGCGACGCGTAGATCACACCACGGGAGACGCTGACCAAGAGACCGCGTCCGTTGCTGTCTACTCCCGCACGCACGGACGCCTCCAGGTCTCCACCCTGCGCTCCCACGCCCGGAAGCAGAACGGGCATGTCAGGACACAGCCTGCGCACGACCGCAAGATCGTCCGGATACGTAGCCCCGACGACCAAACCAACGTTGTCCCTGGTATTCCACCCCGATGCGCGCGACGCCACTTCCTCGAACAGCCTGCCCCCGGACGACAGCACAGCGTCCTGGAGCTCGCGGGCTCCTGGGTTCGAAGTCCTGCACAGGACGAACACGCCCCTGTCCTCATACGAGAGGAAGGGCTCGAGGGCCTCGCCCCCCAAGTAGCCATGCACAGTAGCCGCGTCGAATCCCCATGTCTCGAACAGGGCGCGGGCATAGTGGACGTTCGACTGGCCCATGTCGCCTCGCTTGGCGTCGGCGATGATGAGAGCGCCGGGCGCTCTCTCCCTGATCACTTCGACCGTCCGTTCCAACGCCGCTACACCGGCGCTCCCAAGCGCCTCGTAGAAGGACAAGTTGGGCTTGAAGGCTACGGCGATGTCACGAACAGCGTCAACGATGGCAGCATTGAAGGCGGCGACATCCCTCACAGGCAGCAGGTCAAGGTCGGGATCGAGTCCAACGCAAAGAAGGCTGCGCCTCGCAAAAATCGCGCCTTGCAGACGCTGCGCGAATGTCTCTGATATCGCTGACATGGTAAGAGCGGTCGGTGGGTTGGCCACGGGCGACCCTGGGAATGGTAGCATACCAATACCCTCCCACCCAGGTGGCTGGTCACCACACACAAATGTGCATATCTGAACACAAACCTTTACAACAAGAGACAAGTGAGATAGAATCGACCGGCGGGAAACAAAATGTACCAACAGGAAGAGAACAAGAAGCACCTCAACATAAGGGAGGCATCCGTCCGCTACAACGTCAGCAGGGCAAAGCTGAGCAACCTCATCAGCCTGGGCCAGCTGCACACAGAGCCGGACCCACGGGATGGGAGAGCCCGGCTCATAAGCTCACAGGAACTGGAGGAGTTGTTCGGTCTGACGGGAGGCGACACCATGTATAAGAACGCAAACACAATAGGACGCCTGACGGCCTCGGCAAGGGGACGCCTGGATGCCCTGCGCAGACGCGTTGCCATGACCGGCGCTAAGGCGACGGATAGCGTCCAGATAGTCAGGGAAATGAGGGCCGAGCGTTCAGGCTCGCCCTACGCTTAGCACACACCAACCAGACGCCATGACCGTGGTCGTAGATGCCTGCCTGGCCCTCAAGTGGGCTGTCGAAGAGGAACTCACCGAACAGGCGCTGGAGCTCTGGGACGTCTGGCAGTTGAGAAACGAGTCGCTGGTCGCCCCTCCCCTGTTCAGGGCCGAGGTCACCAATGTCCTCCACCGGAAGGTCAGGCAGGCAGAAATGGACCCGCTGGACGCCTCTGACATCCTGGACGTGCTTCTGCCCATCGTAGCTACCGAAGAGGTGGAGGGCATGTACGATAGGGCCCTCGCGCTAGCCTTGGCGTTAGACCAGAAGTCGGCGTACGACACGGCCTACATGGCACTTGCGGAGTCGCTCTCGTGCGAGATGTGGACGGCCGACCGGCGTTTTGTTCGTGCGGCGGGCACGAGGTTCCCGCAGGTGCGCTGGATCGGCGAACACACTTAGCCCCAAGCGTCCCAACAGCGGCATCCTCGTACGTTGAGCCGTTGCGTAGACGCCCTTCCATGGGCAATTCAGAAGTGGGGGTCTGGTCTTCCGTGGTCCGACTGGGAGAATTGGAGGAGGCCGTATTCGTCGATCGACCGAACCGCTTTACCTCGGTCATCGAACGGTCGGGCGCCAGGGCACTCGCCCACGTCCCGAACTCCGGTCGGATGTCCGAGCTGCTTGTGCCTGGCGCGACGGTCTACGTCACGCCGGCGGCAGGCAGGGGCTCGCGAAAGACGAGCTACGATCTGACTCTCGTCGAATATCAGTGCAAACTGGTGTCGGTGGACAGCCGGCTCCCGCCCCGGCTGATAGCAGAGGCGATCAAGCAAAGACACGCCACGGAGTTCGGGGGCTACGATGGGATGGACGCGGAGGTCAGACTCGGCGATAGCAGGATCGACCTGGCGCTCTCCCGTGAACGGAGCCGCCTCTACATAGAGACCAAGTCCGTCAACAAGGTAGAGGGCGGCGCGGCCCTCTTCCCCGACGCGGCCACAGCGAGGGGCACTAAGCACCTCTGGTCGCTTCTAGCCGCGGTGAAGAGCGGGCACCGAGCCGCTGCGGTGTTCGTGATCCAGCGTGAGGACGCAGTGAGATTGAAGCCGGACGAGCGCTCGGACCCGATCTTCTGCCAAACGCTCAGGACAGCCGTTGAGGGAGGAGTAGAGGCGTTGGCGTACAACTGCACGGTCACCCGCCGCGAGGTCGCCATAGCAAACAGGGTTCCCATTGTCCTCTGACGCGCGCCCGCCGAGCGTGGAGGCCGTTTATCGGAGGCTCCTCGATGCCTACGGGCCCCAGCACTGGTGGCCCGCCGAGGGGCGCTTCGAAGTGATGGTGGGCGCGATACTGACGCAGTCCGCCGCTTGGTCCAACGTCGAGAAGGCGATCGAGAGGCTAAAGGCCGCCGGGAAGCTGTCTCCCGCCGCGATCAGGGAAACGCCCGTGGACGAGCTGGCATCCCTCGTCTACTCCTCCGGCTACTACAACGCAAAGGCCAAGAAGCTGAAGGCGTTGGCCGCGTATCTCGGCGAGCGGTTTGACGACGATATCGACGCGATGCGGTCCCGCGATACCCAATCCCTGCGTGTCGAGCTCCTGGACGTCCATGGGATCGGACACGAGACGGCCGACGACATACTCCTGTATGCCCTGGGCATGCCGGTCTTCGTCATTGACGCCTATACCCGCCGCTTGCTAGGAAGGCTGGGCGTGGCGGACGAGAAGGAGCCCTACATTCAACACCAGCAACTCTTTATGGCCGAGCTGCCCTCTGACGCCGGGATGTTTGCCGAGTACCATGCCCTCATTGTGACCCACGCCAAGGTCTCATGCCGGAAGAGCCCTGTGTGCGAAGGGTGCGCATTGCTGGACCTCTGCCCCACCGGCTTGGCGCAGACTGCTTTCTAGAACTGCTCAAGGGAGCCTCTGGCTGGGCATTGGATGGGGATACGCGGGGGAAACACCGCTAAGAACTCGGGGAGAGCACGTTCGGCCAGGGCGAGCATTGCACCGGCCCGCAATGCTGTGCAAGACTGGCCCCACGAATAGATGACCGACATGGCCTCTGTCCCTTTCTCAATACCCAATGTGTACGGTGGCTTCGCCACGGCAAGGGGCATAGCGCGCGCTGAGCCTGAGCACCTCGTTTTGGAGTTCGACATCAAGGAAGAGCTCATTGGCGAGTTTAGTTCCGGCATCAGCCAAGCACGCATCCCTCTCACCGAGATCGAGTCCCTGGAGGTGAGCACAAGATTCTGGTGGACAACCCTGGCTGTTCGGACCCGGAGCATGGCATCCATCGCCGATGTCCCGGGCCGCAGCCAAGAGGGCGTCAGACTCAGCATAGCCAGGAAGTATCGTACCGACGCGGCGATGCTGGCCGCCGAAGTAGACCTGAGGATTGCTGAGCTCAGGCTCGACGAGATGAGCAGTGAGAGCTGACAAGCCCTTGGGCGGCCAGCTGGCGCCGTGGCGGTTTTGTAGGACTCGTAACTCACTGATACAATCTACGATCAAGAACCAAGGAGGGACAGATGCCTGACGTAACCATCGACTGGAACGCTGGAAGGACCCAGGAGCAGAAGGACAAGATCGCCAAGGTCGTCACCGATGCCCTTGTCGAGATAGGCAAGGCGCCGCGCGAGAACGTCAAGATCACCTTCAAAGACAACCCCGTCTAGTGGCTCTCGACTTCGGGACGAGGGAGATCGGCTCTCAGCCGATCGTAGGCATCCGCGTCACGTCGAAGATGACCGAGCTGGGCCAGATCATGGGGCCGCTGTTCGGCGACGTCATGGCCCACATCCAGCAGAGTGGGCAGCATCCCGCCGGCATGCCCTTCGCCATATACCACGGGATGAACGACGGAGAAGTCGACGTCGAGTGCGGGATTCCCGTCGCGTCGCCGATTGATGGCGCGGGCAGGATCGAAGCGGGCGAGCTCCCCGCTGGCACGGTCGCGACGGTCACGCACACAGGTCCCTATGAGGGCCTGGGGGGGACGTGGGCTTCGCTCACGCAGTGGATGTCGTCGCAGGGCCTCTCGCCTGCGGCAGCGCCGTGGGAAGTCTACGTCACCGATCCGGGCGCGGAACCCGACTCGTCCAAGTGGCGCACTGAGATCTACTTCCCGGTGCGGGAGAGCTAGCCGACTTCGTCAAGACCCCGTGGGCAGATGTCCGTGCGCCCTTCTGAAGGGCTGGGCGCCGCACCCACTAGTGGAAGGCCTCGAGGCCGGTTATGTCGCGCCCAAGCAGCAGGGTGTGCACGTCGTAGGTCCCCTCATACGTGTCCACCGTTTCCAGGTTGAGCATATGCCGGACCGCGCGATGGTCCAGCGTGATTCCAGCCGCGCCGAGAATTTCCCGCGCCGAACGGGCTCCGTGCAACGCCGCACGCACGTTGTCACGCTTTGCCAGCGAGACGTGGATGTAGCTCATCTTGCCCTCGTCCTTCAGACGACCAAGCCTCCAGGCGAGGAGCAGCCCGCGCGTGTGGGCAGCCGCCATGTCGACGAGCTTGGCCTGGACGAGTTGCCTCGCAGCGATGGGCTTGCCGAAGGTCGAGCGTCCCTTCGAGAAGGCCAGTGCCTCCTCATACACGTCCTCGAGGGCGCCCAGAGCGCCCCATGCGATCCCATACCTTGCCTGGGTCAGGCATGAAAGGGCAGCCGGCAGGCCGGTCGCTCCGGGCAGCGCCATAGATGCAGGAACACGCACGTCCTGAAGCACCAGCTCGGCGGTGTCGGAGGCCCGCAGGCTCATCTTCCGGGGTACCGTGTGGGCCTCGAAGCCGGGCATGTCTGTGGGCACCAGGAAGCCCCGCACCGCGCCGCTCTCGTCCTTGGCCCAAACGACCGCCAGGTCGGCGATATTGCCGTTTGTGATCCACATCTTCGCGCCTGTGAGGACGAACGAGTCCCCCTCCGCACGAGCGCTCGTCTCCATCGCGGAAGGATCCGACCCGCCCTGCCGTTCGGTTAGCGCGAAGCACCCTATCAGGTCTCCGCTTGCCAGGCGGGGCAGGTACTCCCGCTTCTGCTGCTCGGAGCCTTGGGAATAGACCGCGTACATGACGAGGGCACCCTGTACGCTGACGAAGCTGCGCAGCGCTGAATCGACGCGCTCCAGCTCGTACATGATCAGCCCGTATGCGACGTTACCGATCCCCGCACACCCGTAGTCGGCGGGCAGATTTGCGCCCAGGAGACCAAGCTCGGCGAACATGGGGACCAGATGCCTGGGAAACTCCCCCTTCTCCCACCACCGGCTCACATAGGGTCGAGCTTCCGCTTCCAGCAGATCCCGCACGCTGGCCCGGACCTGTCGCTCTTCGGAAGTCAGGAGAGAGTCGACGTCGTAGTAGTCGAGCACGTCGAGCGCCGGCCTCAGTCCCGGCCCGCCGACAGCACTTCGTCCACCAAGTCACGTGCCCACTGGCGGAGCTGGTCCTCCATGTCGGCGCCGCAGTGGGGACACTCGTAGTCGCCGTATCGGAGGGCCGTCCCGCAGGTGTTGCAGGGGTTAACGTCGCCTATCCTGAACATCACCGCCTGTATCTGGTCCTCGGTAGCCCGGCTGCCGGCGCTCCCCATCTATCTCCGCGCCTCGTCGAGGGAACCCCGGGAGATCGTGCCCTCCGGCGTTCGATCCCAAAGACCGGCGAACTCCTGTGAGCCGTCGTCGTCCCAGTAGTCCATGTCGACCGGCTGGTCGTAGCCGCCGCCGAAGGCGTCCAGGATGTCGCTGCCCCCCAGGTTGCCAGCAGGCACCCTGGCATAGAACGCGGGTATACCCTCGTATTGCACGCGCACCAGCGCCCGCGGATACGGGTCCGGTTTGGACCGCTTCCAGCACTCCAGCGCATCGCGGTCCAGCGTGACGCCGAGGCCAGGTCCTTCCGGAACGGCGACGGTGCCGCCCTCGACCTTAAGCGCGGGCGTGACTACGTCCTCGGACCAGAGATCCGTCGCCGTGACGTGGTGCAGCGTGGCAGTCGGGAAAACGGAAGCCATGTGGACGACGAGCGCCCTGGTGATGTTGCCCCCCGTGTTCTGCATCATGAACGGCACATTCGCCGCCTCGAACAGGCCGGCCCGCGGGATCAGCTTGCCGATGGGCGTGTGGCCCATCATGTAGGCATCGGCGAGTCCAAGTAGGGCTTCGCGGCCCTGCAGGGGCAAGTGGTGGAAGTAGATGGGGATTCGCGAGCGCTGGCGAAGCTGCTTGTAGCCCTCGAAGTCCTCGTTGGCCAGCGGGTCCTCGATCGCGCCGGCCACCGGGTATCTCTCGAGCTTGCGGGATACGTCGACGATCTGCTCGACCGTGCCGTCGAAGTTCATGTCGTAATGGACCTTGAAACCTGGAGGAGCGACCTCCTGCATCGCTTCGGTCTGGGCGACCACGTTGTGGAAGTGGTTCGTGTGGTACTTGAGCCACCTGTGGCCGGTCGCAGCCGCGAATTCGACCTCCTCTGCCATCTTCGACGGCGTCTGCGAGACCGTCCAGGCTGAGACGGGCACCCGCCTCGTCATCCAACCCGAATTCGGGACGGGACGCCCGACGAACCTCTGCCCGAACAGCTTGTACACGGGTACGTCGTTGTACTTCGCAACCACGTCATATACGGCTGGGGCCAGCCGGGTGGGTAGATCCGGATGGGCTATCCAGTCCCACGGGTCGGTGCCCACCATCCGTTCCACCCATGCGTCGTCGGTGGGAGTGCGACGGCCGAGGCCGTCACCCAAGCCCTCCAGGCCGTTGTCCGTGTGCAACACGAACATCGTGCGGCACCTGAAGTCGGCACCCTGGTAGCGTGTAATGGCCTCGCTGTTCCACGCATGGAACGGCGGCGTTATCTCGTGGATTTCGATGTCGGTGATCTTCATTGCGTTCTCCAGGAGGTAGCTCACGGCAGAGAGGGACTGCGCCCATGCAACCGTCGTAGACGGCTACGCTGCGCGCGTGCCCAAGGTTGCTCGGTCCTCGACTACTGGGTCGTCAGCTTGATCCGCGGGTCGACCACCGCAAGCAGGAGGTCTGAGATGAGCGTCCCGACAACCGTGAGCACCCCCAGCATCAGGACTATGAACCCTGCCAGGTAGACGTCTTGCTGGTTGATCGCATCGAGAAGCACTGGTCCGAGAGTCGGCAGGCTTAGAACAACAGACACGATAACGCTTCCGCTCACCAGCGAGGGGAGCAGATATCCGACCGTGCTGACCAGTGGATTGATGGCGACTCTCACAGGATACTTCAGAATCAGCCGCCATGACTGCATGCCCTTGGACCTAGCGGTGACGACATAAGGCCTACTCAACTCATCGAGCAGGTTGTTCCGCATTATGCGGATCAGGCTCGCGGTGCCGGAAGTGCCGAGTACGACGGCTGGAACCCAGAGATGCTTAACGAAGTCCCACATCCTGGCGAAGTCCCATGGCGCGTCCTTGAAGTCGGCCGAGTTTAGGCCGCCGACGCTCTGGTTCAGATATGCGAAGGCGAGATACATGAGCACGAGGCCGAGCAGAAAGTCAGGGACCGCAAGGCCCGTGAAGCCAGCCAGGGTGAAGAGGTAATCGCCGACTGAGTGCTGGCGTACGGCGGAATAGATGCCCACCGGTATAGCAAAGGTCCACGTCACCAGAATGGTGAACCCCGTCAGGGCCACGGTCGTCCATATTCTGTCGCCTACAACCTCCCGGACGAGCTCCTCCCGCGGCAGGTACCCGCAGCCCCACTGGAAAGAGCGGCCCAAGTCTCCTTGCGCCAGGCTGGAAATCCATTTCCAGTACCTGACGTACTGGGGCTGGTCGAGGCCCAGGTAGCTCCGCAGCTCCTCCGACACTCCCTCGGAGTCGATCCCCATGCCGCCTGCGATCACCAGGTCGAGGAAACGGTCCACTGCATCGCCTTCCGGTATCTGGATGATGATGAATGCCAGGACAGTGATGGTCCAGATGGTGAAAGCGGCGAGAAGCAGCCGACGGGCGATGTAGGCAAGCAAGAGACACCTCCGTAGGCGCGAATAATACTACCCAAGGCCAGGCCTTTCAACCTGCATGTCCACTATACTCGGGAGCTATGAGCGGGCCAGGAGCTGGGACAGTGCGCATCCGCGAGGCGGGGCGGGACGATGCCCCGGCCATACGACGCGTCCACAGCCAGGCGTTCGAAGGTGACTCCGAGGCGAGGCTGGTCGACATGCTGCGCGATGCGGACCGCGTGTTCCTGTCGTTAGTCGCGGTGGTCGAGAACCGGGTAGTTGGGCACGTGCTGTTCTCCCCCGTGACCGTTGAGCCGCTCCCAGGTGAATCGAGGTGGGCGGCGCTGGGACCCATCGGAGTGCTGCCAGGATTCCAGGGTCAGGGTATCGGGTCGCGGCTGGTGCGCGAGGGACTCGCTGGCTGCCGCTCGAGGAGATGCGACGTGGCCGTGCTTCTGGGAGCGCCCAGATACTACTCGCGCTTTGGATTCGTGCGGGCCAGCGACTTCGGTCTGACCAGCGAATTCGGGGCGGGGCCGGAGTTCCAGGCTGTCGAGCTTGCAAAGTGTGCGCTGAGCGGGAGCGCCGAAACCCGGCTCGTGCGCTTCGCTCCAGAATTCGAGGAAGTCACTCGCGAGTCACCGCCGAGCTAACCGCCGGCGAGTAGCGATCGGGTAAGGGCTGTGACCGCTGCGGCGCACCCTTCGCTCGAGTCCAGCCTGGTTACCCGGCGGCCCGCAGCTTGGAGCGCGCGGAGGTCTCCCAGGGCCTGCGATGCGGCGAGCACGCCAAAGGAGAACGACTGGCCCGGAATCTCGATATCGGCTTCAGGGTCTTCCACGAGCTGCAGGTATAGCCCCGAAGGCGGCCCGCCTTTGTGCAGCTGTCCTGTCGAGTGCAGGAACCTTGGGCCGTACCCCATGGTCGTTGCGACCCCGAAACGAGTCACCAGAGTGTGTCGAAGCTCGTCTATGGCGGCGTCCAGATCGGGGGCCTGGCGGGCGTATGCCATGATAGCCACGTAGTCACCCGGGCGAATCAGAGACAAAAGGTCGGGTGCGGGCGTCGTCCCGGGCGTTTCAGGGAGATGCCCTGAGCTCTCGAACTCGGCGAGAACGCTGTTCGTCATGTCCTTGGCAGCCTGCACGTCCGGCTGGTCGAACGGGTTGACCTCCAGTACGGCGCCCGCGACGGCTATGGCGAACTCCCACCTGAACACCTCGGCAGAAAGGTCGTACAGGTCGCCCAGGTCCAGCCTGACAACCGGATGCCCTGCCCGCGCGAGCCGTCCCATCACCTCGTCTGTACGCGAGTTGTCGTCGCCCTCTAGCCGGAGGTGTACGAAGAACCTGTCGCCTGTGTAGGCCTCCGGGCCGAGGGGAGGCTCCCCCGCCACCGGCACGACGCCCCTGCTCTCCTTGCCCAGGCTCTCGGCTACGAGCTGCTCGACCCAGAGTCCGAACCCCGATATCGATGGAGAAGCGAAGATCGTAAGCTTGTCTTTGCCTTCGAGCGCGAGCTTACCCATAGCCGCACCCAGGGCCGCTCCTGGGTTGTCGCCCGGGTCCGACGGCTGGCAGGCGGCGCGCATGCCCGCCGCCCTGCCGAGCATCTCCTCGACATCGATGCCCATGAGAGCCGCGGGTACGAGGCCAAAGCTGGACAGTATAGAGTAGCGGCCGCCGACCTCGGGACTTCCATGGAAGACGCGCCGGAAACCATCCCTGGAGGCTAGCTCCTCGAGAGCGGTGCCGGGATCGGTCACGGCCGCGAAGCGCCGCCCCGCTCCGTCACGCCCGATTGCACCGTCCACCAGGTCCCTGAAATGGCTGTATAGGACATTGGGCTCGATGGTCGTCCCCGACTTGGAGGACACGAGGAACAGGGTCCGGGCAGGGTCGATGGACTGGGCAACGTGATGGACCCATGACGGCACGGTCGAGTCGAGGACTATGAGCTCAGGGCGCCCTGGGGTGGACCCGAATGCCTGCCGCAGCATCTCCGGCCCCAGGCTGCTGCCACCCATGCCGAGCAGGACGACGTGAGCGCAGCCATCACCGGCTGCTTCGTCGGCAAAGGAAACGAGGTCCGCCACCTGGTTTCCCATGTCAGTGGGGAGCGAGAGCCAGCCCAGGCGATCCGTGATCTCGCCGGGCGAGGGCTTCCATAGCGTATGGTCCCCGCGCCAGACCCGGGCGACAGCGTCGAGGCCACTCAGCTTCGCCAGCTCTTCCTCGACGACCGGCCTGTGTCGGCCCAATCCGTCCAGGTTAGTCATCACGTCACACGAGTCGATGTCACAAGCCGCTCCTTAGTGCGAGCCGACCCAATGTAGAGTGGCGGGAGGAGCTAGGAAGCTAGTCGCCCGGCCTCCTCAGCTTGGAGCCACCCATTGGGCAAGACATTAGGGATAGCCCGGTATCTTGTCAATCTCCCAGCACACTCCTCTGGATATTCCAGGCCCCACCACGGGCGGGAAGAAGTAGACTATGGGTCGATGGGTGCAGGCATGAGCATGCGATGGTGGAACAGGTTGCTGCAGCTTTCCCTGCTTGCGCTGGTCATCGTGGCCTGCGGACCCGGCCCCGCGACCGACGCGGCGCCTCTACCGCCCCACTCACTGCCAGGTGGTGAGACTGACCCTGATCTCGGCGACGCCGATGCACCAATGATCACATACACCGGCGTCGACGGCTTCGTTCCGAAGCGACTGGACGTGGAGCCCGGCACCCAGGTCCGTTTCTATAATGGCTCCGGCGAGGCGTTCTGGCCCGCATCAAACATCCACCCGACACACTCGATTCTCCCGGAGCTCGACTCGCATGAGGAAATACCACCTGGCGAGACGTGGGCTTTCACCTTTCGGACCAGGGGGTACTGGCGCTTTCACAACCATCTTGCGCCCGAATTTGGCGGGCTGGTCGTGGTCCGAGGAAGGGAAGACGACCCCGCACCCGCCGGCAGCAATCCGCTGGGTCTGAGGATGCCTGAAGTGCCCTTCGAGACGCCTGGGACCATCGACCCCAGGGACTACGTAAACCTGTTCCAAGACGACGCCACGTTGGTCACGTTCATCAAGCGGTACGGCCCGGAGCATACCGTGCGGCTGCTAAAGGAGGGGGAGCGGTTCATCGACGTGGACTGCCACCAGAGGGCTCACGACCTGGGGAGAGCGGCGTTTCGGGAGTTCGGCGCGTCCGCGTTTGCGCTGTCCGGTCACGAGTGCCACGCTGGAGCCTTCCATGGCGCGACCGAGGCCCTCTTCGCCTCTCGAGGCATGGTGAACCTGGAAGAGGACGTGGCTACCATTTGCGCCTTTGCCGACAGTCCCTTCTTTCGACACCAGTGCGTGCATGGCGTGGGACACGGCCTCATGGCATGGACGACCTATGAGATTCACGACGCGCTCCGGGTCTGCGACAGGATGCCGACCGAGATCGATCAAGCCTCATGCCATTCGGGGGTATTCATGGAAAACGTCGTGGGCGGGCTCACGGGAGTGATGGACCACAAGACCCAGTACCTCAGGGACGACGACCCTCACTACCCGTGCACCGTGGTCGAAGAGCGATACGTGCCGGGGTGCTATTTCTATCAGACATCGCACATGCTCAATGTCTTCGACCGGGACTTCTCCAGGGTCGCGCAAGCCTGCACAGACGCCCCTGAGACGGCTCGCGGGCATTGCTTCCAGAGCTACGGGCGTGACATTGGAGGTGTGACACGCAAGGACCCGGCGCTCGCCATCCATTACTGCGGCCACGCAGCGTCAGGGCCCGACCGCGTGGCATGCATCGAGGGAGCCGTGCAGGACCGCTTCTGGGAAGCCTCGGGGGCCGGAGCGGCCCTGGAAATGTGCGGGCTGGTTGTGGACGCGGCTGAGCAGAGTGCCTGCTACCGGACCATTGTCGTCCGCGCCCGGGAGATCCTCACGGCCGGGAACCAGTTCGACGCTTTCTGCGCGCAGATCGATGCCGTGTGGCGCGACTGGTGCGACGACGCCAAGGACGGACGTTAGTCGAGGTCGTCCACTCGACTTAACAAACAAGCTCAACAGTGATTCAATTGGCGAGACCCCGGTGGGGTTAGACCGAGAGGGAGTGGAGGCAACGATGAGTAGCAATGACCTGTCCGGGAGGGCTCAGACCGTACTCGGGCCGGTCGATCCCGATCAACTCGGCAGGACATTGACCCATGAGCACATCCTATTCGACGGCTCTTGGGTAAAAACGTGGTTCCCAAGTGCGAGCGACCAGGCCTTCTATGAAAAGCCCGTCTCCCAGGAGATACTTGGCAGGCTACGGCACGGGCTAAAGCCGAACCGGGACAATGGACGGCTTTCGGACGTCCAGACAGCCATCGAAGAGGTGGGGCTGTTCAAGCAGTATGGCGGAGGAACGCTGGTCGAGGCGTCGAGCATCGGTATAGGCCGCGATCCGATTGGGCTTGCCAGGGTCTCCAACGCCACGGGCGTGAATATCGTGATGGGCGCCTCATACTATGTGAACACGCATCACCCGCCGGGGATGGACGACATGACAGAGGACGACATCTTCGAGCTGATAGTAGGAGACATCACCAATGGGGCCGACGGGACCAGCATAAAGTCCGGCATCATAGGCGAAGTCGGCTGCGACTGGCCCCTGACGGACAATGAACGGAAGGTGCTGAAGGCATCGGCGCGCGCACAGCGTGCTACCGGGGCGCCGCTGCTCATACACCCCGGCCGTGACGAGACGGCGCCGCTCGAGATCATCGAAATCCTGGACCGGGCCGGCGCCGACCTGTCGCATACGATAATGGGCCACCTCGACAGGACGGTCTTCGAACGCGGCACGCTCAGACAGATCGCCGAGTCAGGCTGCTACATGGAGTGGGACCTGTTCGGCTGGGTCGGGTCGTACTACTCCCCGAACCTGAACATCGACATGCCAAGCGACGACCAGCGCCTCGAGTTCATCGCCTGGATTTCGTCGGAGGGCTACGGCCGCAAAGTCGTCGTGGCGCACGACATATGCGGGAAGCACCGCCTGGAGAAGTACGGCGGCCACGGCTACTCGTACATACTGGACCGTATAGCTCCCAGGATGCTGTACAGGGGCTTCACTCCTGAAGGCGTCCACGACATCTTGGTCGCGAATCCTGCCGAGGTGCTCACGTTCCGTTAGTCCTCCCGGTGTTTTCTCAGCGTCCGTCAGCAACGATGTCAGGAGGTTCCAGATGACAACCGCAGCACGCACCTTAGGGCCCGGCCAGGCATTCAGGCCTCGGCTGATCTACTACAACGACGCGCACCACTTCCACGGCAAGCGCGTCGAGCCGCCGGTGAGCGTCGCCAAGCTCCGCCAGCCGGTGGACGAAGTACTCGGTACGAGCGTAGACCTGCTGGTGCTGGGCCTCGGGTATGGAGACGTCTACTTCCACAACAGCAAGGTTGGGCGGGTCATAGGGGAGGCGAAGGAGGTCTGGGAGAACTACATCGACTGGCGGATCATGCGGATGGTGCAGGTGGCCCGCGAGAAGGGCACCGACCAGGTGAGAGAGGTGATCGGCCAGGGCCGGCGGACGGACGTCACCGTGTTTCCTAGCCTGCGCCTCCAGGATGCACAGGCCCCAGGCACGCAGCGGTGCGGCTGGCTGCGATGGCACAACGAGGAGGCGGTGTGCCACGGCATAGACGACCCTCGCTGGCCCAATCACCAGACCAGGTGGGCCTACGACTATACGAATGAGCTCGTGTGGGACGACAAGAAGGCTATGATCCGCGAGATGCTCGTCGACTACGGAGCGGACGGGATAGAGCTCGACTTCATGTTCTTCCCGCTCTACTTCAGGATGGAGGAGACCGAGCAAGGCATAGCTACGATGAACCGGTTCGTCGCGGAGGTCCGAGGCCTGGTGGACTCGATTGGGGAGCAGCAGGGGCGGAAGATTCCGGTCATGGCCCGGGTGCACGCTGACGAGCAGGCGAATCTCGACATCGGGCTCGACGTGGCCGCGTGGATGCGAGAGGGCAACGTCGATATCGTGGTCGGCAGTGAGCGCGCGAACCTGCTGGACACTGGTATGTCGGACCGCTGGCTGCCCGACGCGGCCAACAGCGCCGGCGTACCGGCATACTACCGCCCTCCCCGGCGCATCTACGACCACCGCGCCGGCAAGCCCGACGCGGAGATGTTCCGCGCGCTGCGGCAGTCGCTCCGCTACCATGGCTGGGCGGGCATGTTCGACGGGTACTATTCTTGGCCCTTCGCCGAGCGCGAGTACCAGATCCTCCGGGAGGCGGGCAACCCGGAGGTCTACGAGCGCCGGAACAAGCGCTACATGCTGGCGCCGCGAGAGGGCGGGAGCGGCGAGGATACGACCACGCCCGACCGGCAACTCCCTGCCGAGCTCGTTGCCGGCGAGACCGTTACCCTCAGGGTGTTGGTCGCCGACGATCTCGAAAGCGCGAAGGCCGACGGAGAGCTGCGCAGGCCAATCCTCAACATCCGGTTCTCATTCTTCTGTGTCGAGGACGATATCGAGATCCGCTTCAACGGGCGGGTGCTGCCCATAGACGAGGCGGAAGTCACAGATGAACGGGCGCTCCGCATCGTTACCGACATGATGGCCGGTATGGATGTGCAGGCGCCCTTCGGCATGTCGGCCCACTTCTTCTCCTACACGCTGGAGCCAGATGATCTCGTCCAGGGCTACAATGTGCTGGAGGTCGAGACGAAGCGCCAGGAGAAAACAGCTGGATTCACCCGCAGCGTGAACGGCGTCGAGATCCGGGTGCGGTACAAGGAGTTCGAGCGGCCCGCCGGCCTCGACGTGGAGCGAGTCGGCGCGATATAGCGAGCCTGTCGGCAGCAACGGCTACAGAAACAAACAGCCTGGTCTCAGACCTCGGAACGGCTGGGCCTCACACCTGCACAGAGCGTCGTCTGAGCAAACCGCATGAGCGAGCAAACCCTTTCCGATCTGAACACCGAGTACAAGCTGGGGCTCTCGCCCGACCAGCTCGACGAATTCGCCAGGCTGGGAAGCGATGAGGCCGCAGCGCGGCTGCATGCAATCGGGGGATGGCTGTCGCGCGTTAACGTGCAGAACCACGACGGCGTGACGGTGACGCCGGCCCTGTCCGGATGCCTCACCGGTGCGAAGGACGTCGACGAGGCGATACGCCACCTGGACGAGCTGCGTTCTCGGACCAGGCGCGGGAAGTTCGATCCCGGAGACGTGCTGATGCGTGAGCTGGAATATCACCGGTTCGTTGCGGAGTGCAGGCGCCAGCGTGACTGGCCGGACGAGCCTGATCATCAGCGGGCTCTGTTTGAGTCGCTCCCCAGCCTGGACGAGCCCCACGACGATCCGGTAGAGCTGACCGACGAGGACGTGCGGGAGTCCCGCCGTGCGGCCTATGAGGCGGTCTGCCTGCTGCGGTTCCTGCGCCGGTTCAAGGCCGGCACCACGCTGCCGGTGGTCGTGTTCGGGAACGAGCGGTATGGGAGGGACTGGGTCGTCCAGCCATTGGAGCGGCACCTGAGGGATGACTTCGACGTCCGTTACTGGCGCGTCCAGTCACACCACTCGATGCGGTTGACGGTGCCCCACTGGGAGGGCCGATGGAACCGTTCCGGGTTCCCGCCGGACTTCTGGGTGGAGCTGAGCGAGACCCAGCCTCACGTCGTTGTCGTCGACGAGTGCAGCCCGCGGCGGACGGAACACTTCAGCAAGCTCGCGCGGGGAGTGCGTGACATCCTGAACTGGTTCATGGTGTTCAACGACATCAGGGCCGAGGGGGACGGGTCCGTCTACGAGGCGGAGAGCACCCTACCCGCCCATCACTTCCCCGAGCTGAGGAAGTGGCACGAATACGTCGTCACGAGGCGGGAGATGCGCCACTACGTCAGGCCGGGGCCAACCTACCGGGTCCGCCACTGGTCGCCGGAGCTCAAGCCCGAGGTGCTGATGGGCGACATGGTCGTCGCCAGCCGACCGCCTGAGATGGGCGAAGACACCCCCACGGTCGTGCTTGCGAACCCTGCGATCTATCGCACCGAGGGGGACGACCTGCCGGAACCGCTGAGGGGCACACGCCCGTACTACTTCAACGACCCCGAGTTTCGGGTGCGGGAGCGCATCGTCCCCGGGTTCGGCCCCCACGGATTCGAGACGCGGGTCGAAGGCCCGACCACGGACGAGTATGTCGTCGCCGCACGGCTGCAGATCGAGAAGGACATTGCCAGGCTGCTGGGCGAGTAGTGTGCGGGGGGCGTTGGAGCGCCGCCCTACAGAATTAGGGATGCGCGCCAGGTCGAGGGCCTGGGTTCCTGCCCTAAGCTGAATCCGGCAGGTGGGCAACGTCGTACAGCACGTATGGTGACGACCGCAACCCGGCGGAGATCGCCTTCCCCAGGGGACTCCCTTCGTCGCCCGCCTTCCCAAAGGACTCGGTGTCAATCGCCTTTTGCGTTGCACGGCGCAGGACCGGCTCGAAGCGAGGGCTGCGGCTGATACGCCAAGCGTAGGCTATGCCGTCGATTCCTCTGTGGAAGTTGTCGGTCGACAAACGCGAGTGTGGACAGGAGGTGTACCGGAAGCCATTGGCATCGTCCTCCCACATGTCGTCGATCAGGAACTCGGCCCCACGCACAATTGCATCCGCCACCTTCCGATCACCCGTGGCCTGATGATAGAGCCTGAGTCCATTTAGCAGGATCCCAACCATGAATCCCGCGTTCCCTGTGTGTCGCGGCGGAGGGCAGAAGCAGTGGCCGGGGACCAGCATCCGCCTCCAACCACCATCCTCGGTCTGTCGCTCGAGGACGCGTTCGACGATGATGTGCGATGCGTTGAGGTAGAAGCGATCTAGCGTGGCATGGTACATCGCCATCGCAAGGACCAGGTGCCAGCCGCTGTCTCGACAGTTTCCAAAGTCGTAGCTGCGGGTGCCGTGGCTGTCGTAACGGTCCGCGACCATTCTCGCGGTTTCGAGCGATCTCAGGTCGCCCGTCAAGAAGTGGTGCAGGAGGAAGCCATCGACCCACGTGTGGCTGACGGTGAAGCTCCCGCTCGAAATCGCGCCCGGGCGGAAGCCATCGGGGTAGTAGTCCCCTGTGTGTCCGACACAGTGCATGTAGACCCCACCCATCCTGGATTCTTCCGCGGACGCGTGGCAGGTATCGACGTCGCGATGATGCAATGCGGACCGGCACCCTTCCCTCATCCACCGGATATCGCCTGAACGCGCCCACTGAACGAAGAACGCGTAGGCTGTGTCGTACTCGCAGTTGCCCCAGTTCCACTTGCGCTCACCCCACCAGTCGCCGAAGTTCAGCATGCCGTATTCGCGTCCATGTTCACGGTTTTCCAGGTAGGCCTCGAATGCTTCCGACACCTTGGTTTCGTAGTCCAAGAAAGCCCCTTCTTTGACCGGGTGAATCTCCCCCAAAGCGCCACTTTCGCAATACCACTCTGGAGGTGCTTCGGGGATCGGCAGCGGCAGTGACGGGATGTCTTCGCCTATGTACATCGTATGTGTCTTGGAAAGTCCTTCCCGGAAGCGATAGACGCCGTCGCTGAGATAGAAGTAGAGCTTGTGGCCGTCCTCCCCACTGTCACGATAGTCGTCCGCACTGATGGCTGGGCAGAGTCCTATCTCAATTCCTTCAGCATGGGTGCGCAGGCTCTTGGGGTACTGCTGCCAGAAGTCGACAATCGCAACGTTCACGCCGCCTGCGCCGGCAGTGCCACCCAGGCGTAGAGGCCTGGCTTCGCCATCGATCACGCTCCGGTCATCGTGGGTCTGTCTGACTTCGGACTCCCCATGTTCTGCCAACATCGTGTCGATGTGCAGGTACATCGACGCTATCTCGGTGAACTCCTCAGATGTGCCGTCATTCACCAGGGTGTGATCCAGCCGGACGAAGGGCAGCCCGGCGTAGAAGTGGACCCGACAGACTGATCTGAGCAACGCCTCCCCGTCACCGGAGAGGTGTCGCCCTTCTATGCGCACGACACAGCGTATCGGTCCGGGCTCTTCAATCACCACGGACTCTGGCGACGCTATGGTGCTAGCGTACTCCTTCCCATCGGCGCCAGTTACGGCAATCCTTGACCCAGTGATATAAGCCAGGTTGTCCCTGGGGGTCTCCGCAAGAGGGGCAAACCGGGATCTGTCTATCAGGAACTCCCGGCACCCCGTATCGACTGCCACGGTGTGCCTGTCTTCGTATACTGCGATTTGATTGTGACCTCGTGCCCTGCTGACTTCGGCGCCGTACTCAAGGGTGTACGTTCGCTCCGACCCCGCCGGTACGTCCGCCTGGAAATCGAGTAAGGCCCACCTGACGCTGCCATCGAGCCATTGCCCAAGCGTGCGGGCTTGCAACGGAACCTCGTCCCCATCCGGGCCTAGCAGGCGCAAGTGCTCGGAAGAACCCAACGCCCCTGTGGCGAATGGAATTCCGCCGGTCACGGGAACGGACCTGTACGGGACATCGGCCGGATTGCCGACAGTCAGGGCAATTCGTTCCAAGACCGCAATGCCCGTGCCGGATGGAGATGGCGAAGTCGTGAACGCGCGTGTCTCGCTCTCCACAATCTTTGCGTTCGGATCGAGGGCGCTGAGCCTGTAGCAGTAGGTCGTATCGGGCAGGAGATCGGTCAGGACGACACGGTGATTTGCCCAAGGACTCCCCTCGTCTACCATCGCACGCTCGCCCGACCCCTCAGCCCAATACTCCACTTTGCACTGCGCATCCCACGTGGTCACCCACGTCAGACGGACAGGCGCACTCGCATCAGCCCCAGGCTTGTTGCCCGTTTCCCCACTTCCGCTCAGAGGATGGAGGGTGCTTGTGGGCTCTGCATGAACGCGATCGAAGCCATAGCGAATCTCGTTCTCGGGAGGCAAGTGCGCGAACAGGGCGATGCACTCGATCCGGTATGTTCCCACTCCTTCGAGCGGTGTCTTCAAACGGATCTGCTCGCCGCCATGGAGGTTGATTGGCTCGACCAGGGTCAGCAACCGCTCGCGACGATTGTTGGCGTCCGCAGTGGCGACGGCTCGCCTCGCGCCGTCGACCCAGACCTCGACCGTTTCCGTGTCCGACGAGTCGTAGATCACGAAACCGAGGTAGCGCGTTCCACAGCTGGGGGCATGCCAGGTGAGCGAGCCACCAGGGTCAGTGCGCACGACGGACCGTTGCCGATACTCGGTGGAGGTATCGTCACTGAAGCCTTCGAGCTCCGTATCGCTGGCATCGATCCTAATTGTCGAGGGATGGTCCAGAGCCTCGTCGATCAAGGGCAAACCCCAAGTGGTCTGCACTCCCATTGGCGCCTCTCCTCTTGGTGCTGGCGGCACTGTTCGTTCAGGATCCGCGCCCGGTTCCGCAACCCCTTGACCGGGTGAAGCGGCTAACAATAGAGACAGGTCTAGCTGGCCTCAGCCGATGGGATTACACGGAGGCGTTCACCGCACTGTTTCTCTATCCAGGTCCAGGACCTTCTCCGCCAACGTGGTCAGGGTGCGCCATGCTTCTTCGTGATGACTCGCCGAGCCAGCCGTGGGGCTGTTCCTCTTTGTATCGAGCAGCACGTACTCGGTTCCCAGCTCCTGCAGCGCCTCCAGGTCGCCGTGGACCTGGTCGATAGTCCCCTCGCCGGCGAGACGGTCTTCCTCGGGGAGGGGCAACTCGGTAAGCCGACACCAGATACGCGGACACAACGCGGGGACACCAAGCTCCTCGCTCTCAGCCAGCCTCCTCATCCGGGGAAGAGCATCGTCTCTCAACCAGTCGACACGGACTCCGATTGGATGCCAGGCCTGCCCGAATAGGACAGCGCGCCGAAGGGCCGCCTCGCTGGACCCGCCCACCCAGATGGGCGGGTGGGGCGACTGGACCGGCTTGGGAGCGACAGTTACGTCCTCGAAGGAGACGGAAGGGCTTTCGAATGACGCCACGTCCTGGGTCCACAGAGCCTTGATTGCAGCCAGGTAGTCGTCGGTCATGGAACCGCGCTTACGGAAGGGCAAGCCAAGGACCTCGAATTCACTCTCCGCCCAGCCCACCCCTACTCCGAATATGAGACGCCCTCTGCTGAGCTGGTCGACGTTGCCGGTCATGTGCGCGAGGTGGATCGGGTGGCGGTAGGGAACCACGATCACCGTGGTCCCCAGCTCGATCTTCTCTGTGTGGGCCGCCAGCCAGGCCAGGTTCGTGAAGGGCTCGTAATACGGGGCGGGGTACTCTTCCAGCACTTCCGGAGTGAGCGCCGCGTGATCGGCGGTCATGATCAGATGCAGGCCCAGGGTTTCCGCGAACTGCGCCCACCTCTTCATGTATTCAGGGCTTGCGCCCGGACCCGAGTGGTGGAGCTTCAGGCCAACCTTCACGGCGCTCTCCTTCCCATTCCACAACGCAGGTTGCCAAGGGCGAAGGTAATCCGGGCCACGAGGCAGCCTCCTGCCTTACGCGTAGCTGATCGCTAGCTCTACGTCCACCAGCATGACGTGCGTCGACTTCTGGACGGCGCCGCGGAGCAGCCGCACCTCCAGCTCGTTTTCGCCCTTCCTCAGCGGCGGGCCGGTCAGGTCGAACTCGATGGTCGCTCCAGAGTAGCTGACCTGGGCGAGCCTGGTGGGAAACCCGCTCCACTCCACGCGGCTCCAATCCCCGTAGGTCGTCTTGCCCATGTCCGAGCCGAGCTGCTCGCCGTTGAGCCACACGTCCATCTCGTCCTCGCCGCTCAGGCCCGTGAGCTTCAGGCTCAGAGTGCATCTCTTCAGCGCTCCCTCAGCCGATGCGGCCGCCACATCGTCAGCTATATCGAAGCGGAGCGTCGGCCCCCTTTGTGTGAGCGTCGGGGCAAGCGCAACCGGCAGCTGCGAGATCGGCACCGCGTTCTGGAAGGCGTAGTCGTGCAGGTCCCTGTCCGACAAGTCGCGGCGGTAGTCCCACCGGAACCGCGTGTTCTCCATCTGGTACCGCTTGTCGAGCCTGGCAAGCGCCGCCGGGTCCGCAAGCTCGGCGAACATCCTCCTCTTCCACTCCGTGGGCTTGGAGAAGTAGTTGAACAGGTAGATGCCGGAGGCGCCGTGGTCATAGTGGTACGCGGCGATCGCACGGATAATCTCATCGTCCAGGGCGGGCCTGAGGCGCTCGATTGAACCGTACACCAGGCAGCCGGTGCCCTCCGCGGCCTCTACGAACTCCCGGACGGGCGTCTCGAAGGGGATGAACCCTCCCCCCACTATCACCATGTCGACCAAGCCCTCAGCCATCCAGCCCGCAACGTCGAGCCCGAGCCTGTTCGCGTCGTACAGCGTCGGCGGCACCCTGACGGCGAGGTCTATGCTGCGGTCCCTGTCCTTGCTTACGTCGGCCATCCTGCGCTTGACGTGGCGCACCAGGTCCGTCATCAGGTGCCGGTTCGCGTAGCCGTACTTGAGGGGGAAGAACGTGGGATGCCGCATGAAGTCGAGCTCCACCCCGTCTACGTCAAACCGCTCGAACAGCTCGCATATTATCCCGGCCATGTGCCTGCGGACCTCTGGATGCGTGTAGTCGACGCCGGTTCGGACGCCCCAATCGAGGCTGCCTTCGGGAATCGTCTCGTCCGGCTTTCCGATCAGGGCCTCGGGGTTCTCACGGCGAAAGCGCCCGGCCCTAGGGGTGTTGGGATCGATGTGGTAGTGGCTGTTCATCCGCATCGACGGGAAGATGTCCAGGCCGGCCTCCCGGCAGAGCTCCACCATGGCAGTCAACGGGCCGCCGCGCTCGTCGATGAGGCTGCGTATGTTGGCGGCGCGGTTCGCCTGGTCACGGTCGTCGAACAGCGTGTACTCCTCGCCGGCGGTCAGGCCCTCCAGGGAATCGTAGCCTGCGCCGAACATCTCGCCAACGCGGGTCTCGAAGTCGTAGACTTCCCTGTTGCCGAGGCACCACAGCAGCGCCCCCAACGGCGTGCCACTGTAGGTGTCTACCATCTTCTCCTTGAGGTCGCGGGCCGTCAGTGGGGGCTGAGCCTCGGTAGTGATCCAGCCGTCGTCGTTTACCAGGATCGGTCGGTGGGTTGCCGGTGCCATTGCAGTCACCCCGTTGGTCGTCCAGTCATGGGAGCGTTAGCGTATCCGCATGATAACAGTGACAGGTCATGGAGACACCTGCTCCGCCGGGTCGGCCCCTGCAAGCCGAGTCGGCGGCCGACCGAAGCGTGGGCGGGGCTGGGCGGGCGGCTGCACGCCGCCTCAGGATGCCTTGTAGTCTTGCATGACGAATAGGCATAGTCTAGTATAGACCATGTTGATCCTTCTCAAGGGAGGCCGACCATGGTTGTCTCCGAACCTAGTAAAGTCTGGACCGTAGCCGAGGCCAAGGCGCGGCTGTCGGAGATCCTGCGCCTTGCCGAAGAGGAGGGGCCACAGCGCATCGGCATGCGCAGGCCTTTCGTCGTGGTACCCGAGCGAGTATGGCAGGATCGATCGCCGGAACCTATGCCCCTGGGCCAGTGGCTCATCGAGAATATGCCGCGCGGGACCAACCTCGAAATCCCCGACCGCAGCGGTGAGTCCCGTCGTGAAATTCCGTTCGCAGATTGGGATGACGCTGACTGGGGCGACAGATGAGTGGGTTCCTTCTCGACACGAACGTCGTGTCGGAGATGACCAAGAGTCACCCCAACCCTGCGGTCATCGCCTTTCTGGCTCGACCGGCCGATTTGTGGCTGGCGTCCATGGTAGTGCATGAGTTGGAGTTCGGGTTGCGGCTCGTGCCGGCAGGACGGCGTCGAGAGCAGCTGCGAGCCGATCTGTCACGGCTCATCACGGGTTACGCGAGCCGCATTTTGCCCATCGATGAGGCCGGTGCAGTATGGGCGGCACGACTTCGGGCGAACGCGGTCTGCTCCGGCCGCCCCCCCGATCTGATCGATGTGCTCATCGCGGGGACAGCAAAGGCCCATGGTTTGACGGTGGCCACCCGGAATGTCCGGGACTTCGAGGGGTTGGGAGTCGATATCGTCAACCCTTGGGATACCCTGTGACCACCATCACAGAAGCCGAGGTAGACCAGGCCGCCCTCGACTGGCCTCCTAACCTCGGCTGCCAACTCGCCCACGGACCGGACAAGTTGTGTCTGAACCCGGACCCTATGGTCTGAAGTCTACAGGCGGTGTGTGGCGGGAGCGCGAGGGAGTCGAACCCACCGCCCCGACCGAAGGGCCGGGGCCAACGGATTTGAAGTCCGCGAAGCCCACCGGGACCCATCCGCTCCCACACCGCTCACTTTCGCCTATCTCCGCATGGAGCGGAGCGTCCGTGGCTCTTGCGCGGCTAGGCTATGGCCTTCTCGAGACGCCCCTTGAGGGACGCCTTCGGCACCGCACCCACCACCTGGTCGACCGGCGAGCCGCCGCTGAAGATCAGCAGCGTAGGTATGCTCCGAATCCCGTAGCTCATGGGCGTCCTGGGATTCGTGTCCACGTCCATCTTGGCGAACTTGACCTTGCCGTCATATTCGTCCGCAAGGGCGTCGACTATGGGAGCGATCATCTTGCACGGAGCGCACCATTCCGCCCAGAAGTCCACCAGCACTGGTACTTCCGAGTCGAGCACTTCGGCCTGGAAGGTGTCGTCCGTCACTTCCTGTGGGTGAGCCATCAATTCCTCCAGTGTTGAGTCTAGGGCAGACGCGTCAGCTCGGCTCTCGCCTGCCGGGTCAGTCGTCAGTAGTCGTTCGAATGTCGCGAACTCGAACCATCCACCGCTGTCTCGGCCGCCATTGCAAAGCGGCCGTTGGCGGCCACCCCATCATAACATTTGATGCGAGTCCAGTCTTCCTGATTCCAGCCGTGCAATGCCGCTTCGATCCGCCTGTGCCTACCTTGCAACGGCGAGGGATGGCATCGCACGCAGCCGCTCGACCAGGCCCGAGAGTGTGTCCAGCAGGTAGCTCACGTCATCGTCGGTATTGTCGGCGCCCACGGTGAGCCGCAGACTGCCCCGGGCCAGCTCGGGATCGAGCCCTATGGCAGTCAGCACGTGCGACGGCTCCAGGGACGCCGATGAGCAGGCGCTGCCGCTCGACGCGCATATACCAGCGAAGTCCAGCCCGAGCAGCACAGGCTCGCCCTCCACCGACTCGAAGGAGAAGTTCACGTTGTTGGGCAGCCGCGAAGTGCGGTGTCCGTTGAGATGCGCGCCCGACACACGCTCCTCGATTCCAGCGATGATGCGGTCCCTGAGCCTGGCGCAATGGGCGCTCAGACCGTTGCGCTCCTCCTCCGCCAGACGGAGGGCCTCGGCCATGCCCACGATGAGCGGTACATTCTCGGTGCCCGACCTGCGTTCACGCTCCTGCCCTCCACCCTGCTGCTGCGCCTCGAAGGGGGTGCCCCTCTTGAGGTACAGGACGCCCACGCCCTTGGGGCCGCCGAACTTGTGGGCCGACAGGCTTAGCATGTCCACCCCGAGGTCCCGGACGCCCAGGTCCAGGAACCCGGCTGCCTGCACGGCGTCCGTATGCATGGCTATGGTCGTCCCGCGCCTCTTCGCCTCGCCCTTCACCACACGCGAGATCTCGGCCACCGGCTCTATCGTGCCGATCTCGTTGTTGGCAAGCATGACGCTAACGACCGTCGTGCGGTCGGTGATCGCCCTGCCAACCTCGTCCGGGTCTACCATGCCGAAGCGGTCGACAGGGAGATAGGTCACCTCGAATCCGTGCCGCTCGAGCTGGTCGCAGGAGTGGAGAACGGCGTGGTGCTCGATGCTCGACGTAATGATGTGGTTGCCCGTGCCAAGCTGGGCGTACGCCGCGCCCTTGATGGCCGCGTTGTCGGACTCGGTGCCTCCGCTCGTGAAGACTATCGACCCTACCCTTGCTCCCAGGACGCCCGCCACCGTCTCCCGCGCGTCGTCGAGCGCCTTCTGTGAATCCTGGGCCAGCGTGTAGATGCTAGACGGGTTGCCGAAGCTCCCCGAGAAGTACGGCAGCATCGCCTCCACGACCTCCGGCCTCACCGGCGTGGTCGCGGCGTGGTCCATGTATATCAGCTTGCTCGGAGCTTCCATCAGGCGGCGGCCGCTCAGCGGGTTGTCACTGCTGTCCGCAGTGCACACTCATTCTAGCATGGGGGCTGTTCCACACCGGCATGCAGCGGTGGCCGGGTAAGTGATAGTGTATTGACCCGATCCTTGGAGCGCATCGCGCGGGAGTGTTGGAATGAACGTCATCTGGATCGTTGCGGACACCTTCAGGCAGGACCACCTGGGGGCCTACGGCAAGGCCGAGATTAGGACCCCAGCCCTCGACGCGCTGGCCGCCAGGTCCACGCGGTTCGAGCGCCACTACGCCGCAGGGTTCCCAACGATGCCCACGCGCGCCGATCATGCCACGGGACGGTGGACCATGTCCTTCATGGGCTGGGAGCCCATACCGGACGAGGCCGCCACCCTGGCCCAGATGCTGGCCGGCGAGGGAGTCCACACCGCCGCCATGGTCGACACTCCTTTCTACCTGCGCGGCGGGATGAACTACGACAAGGGCTTCCAGACCTTCTCGATGTATACGGGGCAGGAGAGCTCGGTGACTCGCCTCATCGAGGCCCATCACCACGAGTCGCGTGACGCCCGGGACGCATGGCGGTTCGAGGCCGACCGGAACGTGGCCCAGACTATGACCCGCGCGATGGAGTGGCTGCAGCGCCACTACAAGGAGGACTTCTTCCTCTACGTCGACACGTGGGACCCCCATGAGCCCTGGGACGCTCCCAGCTACTACACCGAGATGTACATGCCCGATTACGACGGGGAGGTCGTACAGCCAATATACGGCCGCTGGCAGGACGCACCCGGGTTTTCCGAGGAGCGGGTGAGGAAGGCACTCGCTACCTACAAGGGAGAGGTGACTATGGTCGACACTTGGGTCGGCCACCTGCTCCGCACTGTCGAGAACATGGGGCTGATGGAAAACACGGCCATCATCTTCACATCGGACCACGGCTTCTACTTCGGGGAGCACGACGGGCTCTTCGGCAAGATGACGTTCGCGAAGCGGCCCACCGGCGAACTCTACGGCCACGGCGACCCGGACGCCATCTGGGACTTCTCGCCCCTGTACGAGGAGATAGTGCTGGTGCCGCTCCTGGTCTACGTGCCCGGCTCCAGCCCGGGCGTACACCGCGGGCTGACCTCGGCGATCGACGTGATGCCCACCGTGCTGGACATCATGGGCAAGCCGGCGCCCGGGCACGTGGAGGGCATCTCGCTGCTGCCCAAGGTACACGACCCGTCACTGTCGCGCCGCGACTTCACTGTTTCGACCGTGCCCTTCGCCAATCCCGGCGACTCGGTGGACTCGGTCGACAACATCAGGCGCAGGCTCAGCATGGCGCCGGTCACCACCGTGTCGACCGACGAGTGGTCGCTGCTCTACAGCATCGACGAGGGGATGTCGCAGCTATACCACCTGCCCACCGACCCCGGCCAGCAAGCCGACGCTATAAGCGCAAACCCGGACATCGCCAGGGACGTACACGAGCGGCTGGTCAAGTTCATGGCAGATACGAGCCTGCCCGAGCAGCTGCGCAAGCCCCGGGCAGAGCTGCGGCTGTAAGACTAGGCCAAAGAGGAGGTTTCGAAGATGCCTCGCTATTGGGCGATAGCGCCATCCGACTACAGCGATAGGGACGAGTTCGAGCGCTGCTGGAGATTCGACAGGGAGCACGAATTGATCTCCATTGGGTGGGATGTGGGACAACCCCAGTCAAGAGAGGACCTGGAGGACAAGTATGCCAGGGCTGCTGCGGACGAAGACTGGACACAGCACGGACTGAACATGCTGCAGAAGTTCTGGTTCGAAATCAGTCCGGGCGACCGGGTTATTGCACGGGCCGGGCGTAAGCGAATCGTCGGAATTGGTAGTGTTCGCGGTGGACCATATTTTGACCTCGAAGACGGAGAATCCAGTTGGGGGGCAAATTTCCTTCCAATCCAGTGGGATGATGTCGAAGAGATAGAGTTCGCGGACATGGTCTTTGGGATGCATACCATTTACGAACTGTCGGAGCCAAGATTCGAGGAACTGGTTGGCGGAACTCCAAAAGCAGATGGTGGAAGGGAAGGCCTCAGCGGGCAGATTCAAGAGGAGACCGGCATACTTCCTTCTGAGCAAGACTCCCAGCTGCAGACAGAGTTCGTCATGGAGAAGTACCTGGAAGAATTCATCGTCTCAAACTTCGGAGCAGTCTTTGGGGACGGAATCCGGATATATCGAGATGAGGACGGCAATGATGGCCAGCAGTACCTAACGGACGTTGGTGTTATCGACATCCTTGCTTGTGAAGCCGCAGGGGACTCCTATGTTGTAATAGAGCTCAAGAAGGGCAAGAGCTCAGACACCGTCGTGGGGCAGGTTCTGAGGTACATGGGGTGGGTGAAGGAGCATCTATGCCTTGAGGCTCAAGAAGTGCGCGGCATCATCGTATGTGGAGACCAGGACGATAAGCTCGACTACGCCCTCAGCATGGTGAAGGACGTAGAAGCAATGTTGTACCGCGTCGACTTCAAGCTATTTCCGCATCGACGGACTACCTGAGCCCACCACTTAAACGCCCCAACTGGCGGCTAGCCGGCAAGGAGTTCCCTGACGCTGGTGACGGCGTCGCTTCGCGAGACTGTGCGGGCTTCGCCGCCCGACCTGGGCTTGACCTCGACCTCGCCGTTCTTGAGGTTGCGGGGGCTGACGACCACCCGGACCGGCAGGCCGAGTAGATCGGCGTCGTTGAACTTCACTCCCGCCGACTCCTCGCGGTCGTCGTATAGCACGTCCAGGCCCGCGGCGCGCATCTCCTCGTAGAGAGCGGCGGCCTCTTCTGCAACGTCGGCGTTGCGCACGTTGAGGGCCGTGAGCAGAACCTCGAAGGGAGCGATGCTGGCTGGGAGGACCATGCCGGCCTCATCATGGTTCTGTTCGATAGCCGCCGCGAGGAGCCGTCCCACCCCGATGCCGTAGCATCCCATGACGATCGGCTTCTGGACTCCCTTCTCGTCCGGGAATACGGCGCCCAGCACCTCGCTGTACTTGGTGCCCAGCTTGAAGATGTGGCCCACCTCGATGCCCCTCGCTGACTTGAATGCCGAGTCGTCGCACTCTGCGCATGCGGAGCCCTCCTCGGCAAGAGCGATGTCGGTCAGTATGTCGGCCTCGAAGTCGCGGCCATAGTTGGCGTTGAGCAGGTGGTAGTCCTCCCGGTTGGCCCCTACCGCGAAGTTCGAGCCCAGCGTCACCGAGTCGTCGGCCACCACCTTGATGCCGGACAGCCCGACCGGGGACGCCGAACCCGCGATCAGGCCGGCGTCGCGGACCTCGGCCGGCGAAGCCAGCCGCAGGTCGGGAGCGCCGTCCAGCGCGTTCAGGAGCTTGATCTCGTTGACCTCGAGGTCGCCGCGAATGGTTACGAACACCACTTCGCCGTGGGCGATGTAGAACACCGCCTTCAGGGTCCGGTTCGGATGCACGTCCAGGAACTGGGCCAGATCGTCGATGGTGCGAAGCCCGGGCGTGTGGACGCTCTCGAGCGGCTTAGGCTCCTCCTGCTTCAGCGGCGGCTTCACGAAGACCGCCTTCTCCGCGTTCGCCGCGTAGTCGCAGCCGTCACAGATCATCACGGTGTCCTCGCCGGAGTCAGCCACCAGAATGAACTCCTGGGAGTCGCGACCGCCAATGGTGCCGCTATCGGCCTCCACCATGATCGCGTCCAGGCCGCACCGCGCGTAGATACTCTTATACGCCTGCTCCATCGCGTCGTAGCTGGCGTCGAGCTCTTCCTGGCCGATGTCGAAGCTGTACGCGTCCTTCATGTCGAACTCCCGGACGCGAAGCAGGCCGCCCCGGGGCCGGGGCTCGTCCCGAAACTTCGTCTGTATCTGGTACAGGATGAGCGGCAGGTCCCGGTAGCTGTTGACGTTGGCCTTGACCATGATCGTCAGCAGCTCCTCGTGGGTCGGCGCAAGCACCATCTCGCGTTCCCGCCGGTCCTCCAGGCGGAACATGCCGTCCCCGTAGTCCTCGTCGCGCCCAGACTCCTGCCACAGCTCTCTCGGCTGGAGCACCGTCATGCGGAGCTCCTGCCCTCCGGCAGCATCCATCTCCTCGCGTATGATCTGCTCGATCTTGCGCAGGGAGCGCCACGCCAGCGGCAGGTAGCTGAACAGGCCCGACGAGACCTGGTGAATGAACCCGGCCCGAAGCATCAGCCTGTGGCTGGCGAGCTCCGCTTCCTGCGGGTCATCCCTCAGGGTCTTGCCGAACAGCTTCGACAGTCTCAATTGTCGCCTCCAGACGTCGCTGCTTTACCAGATATGGCTATGCCCCGGCTGGCGTGAGGATCTCGGACTCGGCGTTCCGGACCTCCTCCATGAGCGCCGACAGCATGTCGTCTTCGTCGACGATGCGCGCCTTCTGTCCCTTGCGGAAGATGATGGCGCGTCCCGCGCCGGCCGCGATGCCCACGTCGGCGTCCTTCGCCTCGCCAGGGCCGTTGACCTCGCAGCCCATTACCGCCACCTTGATGGGGGTCTTCACCTTGGACATCAGGTCGTCGACGGTGTTCGCGAGCTTCCTCACGTCCACGTCCGCGCGGCCGCAGCTAGGACAGGCAACGAGCACTGCGCCTTCCTTTCGCAGGTCCAGCGACTTGAGGATCTCGAAGCCCACGTAGACCTCCTCGCTCGGCTCGTCGCTGAGCGAGACGCGGATCGTGTCGCCTATCCCCTCGTAGAGCAGGGCGCCGAGCCCGATTGCGCTCCTGATGCTGCCCGACCTCGCCGTGCCAGCCTCCGTGATACCCAGGTGCAGCGGGTACGGGACCAGCTTCGCCATCCTGCGATAGGCCTCTATGGTCGTATCGACATCGAATGCCTTGAGCGATATCTTGATCAGGTCGAAGTCGAGCTCCTCCAGTATCCCGATCTCCCACAGGCCCGTCTCGACCATGTGGTCGACGATGGTGTACTGGCCCAGCTCGGCCTCATCGATCTTGGGCAGCTTATTCACACCGTCCTTGTGCCGCAGCATGCCCCGCGTCACACCGATGGCGCCGACGGGAGGAAGGCTGCCGAAGTTCACCCCTATGCGTATCGGCACCTGGCGGGCCTTAGCCTCGCGGACGACCGCCTCAACCTTGCCCCTGTCGCGGATGTTCCCAGGGTTAAGGCGTAGGCAGTCCACGCCGCTATTCAGCGCCTCGAGGGCGAGCTGGTAGTGGAAATGGATGTCGGCGACGATCGGTATGTTCGACTGGCGCTTGATCTCCGCAAGGGCGAGGGCCGCGTCCATGTCCGGCACGGCGCATCGGGCTATCTCGCATCCAGCCTCCTCCATATCGCGGATCTGGAGAACGGTCGCCTCGACATCGCGCGTGTCGGTCTTGGTCATCGACTGCACGACTACCGGTGCGTCGCCGCCTACTTTGACGCCGCCCACCTCGATCTGTTTCGAAATTCGTCGCGCTCTCATACTTCCGCTCCTCATCTACGTAAAGGCTGCAAGCCCGTAGTCCGGCGACTACCTCAAGAAACTCTCCCCGTTGACTATTCTGAGAATGTCCGAGTAAGTGATCGCAACTATAAGCCCGATTATGACCACGAAGCCGACGAGGTGGATCAGACCCTCCCGCTGCGGCGAAATCCGCTTGCCTCTCCGCAGGAACTCGAGGACGACGAACACTATCCTCCCGCCGTCGAGCGCCGGGATCGGGAGCAGATTCACCACTCCCAAGCTGACGCTCAGCAAGGCCGCGATGCGGAATATCCATGCAACACCAAGCTCTTCGACCACCTCCCCGGTGGCATGGGCAATGCCAACCGGGCCCGCGATGCCGGGGTTCGACCGCGTGGCCACCCCTTCTGTGATGCCGCCCCACGTAAAGCTCAGGATATCCCAGATCATGCCGACCCCGTTGGGGACCGCCGTCCATACCGGCTCTGTCTTCGTGCCGAATTTGGGGTTGGCCAACCCGATCATCACGCCAATGGCGCCCTGGGTCATAGTATCGCCGACCTCGAGATTCGGATTGTAGCGCCGGGCGTCCGACAGACCGACCTCGGAGGAGGGATCGATGACCTCCTCCACCACCTTCAGCCTCGGGGGAGAGATGCGAGGCGTGACGCTCACCGCGTCGAACGTGGCCAGCTCGGGTGACTGCGAGAGTCCCATCACCCTGCTCGCTCGCCTGAGGCTGAGCTCGATTGGCTGGCCCGTCCTGCCCCTTACCGTGTCCACCAGCTCGCCGGGGGAAATGACCGGCTTCCCATCGACCGCCAGTATCACATCGCCGCCACGCAATCCGACCTGCTCAGCAGGCGAACCCGGGGCCACCGAGGTGATGACCACGGACCCGCCCACAAGGGCATCGTGTGGGAGCATGAGCAGGACGGTGAATATTAGGACAGGCAGTATGAAGTTCATGATGGACCCGGCCGAAAGCACGATGAGCCGCTTGAGCACCGAGTGGCGGGCGAAGCTGTCCGGGTCCGACGGGTCCTCCTCGCCAACCATCTTCACGAACCCGCCCAGGGGTATCAGGTTGAGGGTATAGACCGTCCCCTTGAAGGGGACGCCGAATATGCGGGGAGGAAAGCCAAAGCCGAACTCGGTGACCCTGATGCCGAACAGCTTGGCGGTCGTGAAGTGGCCCAACTCATGCACGAAGATGAGCAGCGCCAGCACCGGGACTATGAGGAGCCAGTTCGGCAGATCAGGCATAGCTTCTATGATTCATGGTACACAACTCGCCTGCAAGCGGCATGTAGTGCAGCCCCACACAGCTCTCATATCCGCGCCGGCGCGAGCTCCCGGACCGCTCGGTCGGCCCATCTTGCCGCTTCCAGTGCCTGCTCGGGCGTTGGATCGGCTAGTGGACAATGGCCCTCGAGAGCCTCCCGTATCACGACGGGGATGTCGAGGAATCCGATCTTGCGGGACAGGAATAGGTCCACGGCTGCCTCATCAGCACCGCATAGCGCCGCCGGCCACGTCCCTCCCCGCCTGCCATAGTTCAAAGCCAGCTCGAAACACGGGTACCGGTCGGGCTCCATCTCCTCAAAGGTCAGGCTGCCGGTCTTGATGGGGTCGAACCGCTCTATGCTGTCGTTGCGCATCCTATCCGGATGGAACAGAGCGTACTGTATCGGGAGGCGCATGTCCGGCTGTCCGAGGTGGGCCTTCGTCGTGCCGTCGACGAACTCCACCATTGAGTGGATGATGCTCTGGGGGTGGATCACGACCTTGATGTTCTCCCACGGTATCCCGAACAGGTAATGCGCCTCAATGACCTCGAACGCCTTGTTCATCAATGTCGCGGAGTCCACTGTGATCTTCGGACCCATGCTCCAGGTGGGGTGATTGACCGCCTGTTCAGGCGTAACGTCCGCCAGGTCCGACCTGGCCCAGCCCCGAAATGCGCCCCCCGACGCCGTGATAACCAGGCCGGATATACCCCGGTCGTCTCCCTGGATGCACTGCCAGATCGCGCTGGGCTCGCTGTCGACCGGAAGTATCTGGCCGCCGTGCTCCTCCGCAAGGCTGGTCAGGAGGGGCCCGGCCATGATGACGGACTCCTTGTTCGCCAACGCGACTCGCTTCCCAGCCTTGAGCGCCTCTATGGTGGGGAGCAGGGCCACGTCGCCAACCGTGGCCGTCACTACGATGTCGACCTCGGGGTCGAGTGCCATCTCTACCATGCTGGACTGGACAGCCCCGGCGTCCAGGATAGCGGCCATGTCACGGGACGTGCCCTCGCAGTAGACGAGCTTAGGGCGAAACTCCCTGACCTGCGATTCTAGGAGCTGTGCGCTGCGCCGTGCTGCGAGGGCGACGACGCGAAAGTCGCCGGGAAACGCCCTGGCAACATCGAGCGTCTGCGTGCCTATGGAGCCCGTCGAGCCGAGTACCGCAAGGCCCTTCACTGAGCTACCCACATAGCGAGAATATACACGAGGGGCAAATTCGGCACAATGGAATCGAGCCTGTCGAGGATGCCACCATGACCTGGCACAAAAGTGCCGGAGTCCTTCACTTCGGCCTTCCTCTTCATCCACGACTCGGCCAGGTCGCCTGCCTGGGCCGCAGCTCCCATAAGCAACCCGAGGATGGGCTGTGCCGCGAGGGCAATTGGAATGCGGAAGAGCCTCCCAAACAACAGGCAGGCGGCTGCGGCGCCAACGAGCCCGCCCACGGCCCCTTCGCGGGTCTTCCCAGGACTGATCCGTGGCGCCAGTGGAACGCAGCCGACAGCCCTCCCCGCAAAGAAGGCCGACGTATCGGCGGCGAATGTCACCAGCACCGTCAACAGCACCCATTCGCGGCCCTGCTCGAGTCCTCGCAGAAGCGGACCGAATGCGAGAAGTCCCCCCGTATATAGCGCTATCCACATGGCGAGGCGGACTTCGGCCCTCGGCACGCGGCTCCGAGCGTAGCGCACCTGCCAGGTCACATAGGCGAAGGCTGCGGTGGCAACCAGCCAGCGGGTCTCGATGCGCGGCGAGAATCCCTGGGCGAGCGCGTATCCGGCAACTACCAAGCACACGGACCAGGTGACAGTTACGAGAGGCGGAGGGCTCCTGTCGACATTCTCCGCCATCTTGGTGAGCTCCCACGCCCCAAGCGCCGCAGCCGCGGCAACCAGCACGGAGAAGTATGGTGAACCAACCCAAATCGCACCGAGCAGGACGGGTACGCCCACGGCAGCGCTGGCCGTCCGAAGGGCCATCTGCCTGCTTACGGTGGGCAGCACAGCGCTACCGGCTGTCGAACGCGCCGTCGATGTCGATCTTGCCGTACCGCCGGTTCCGCCTGCCATACTCTTCCAGCGCTTTGTCCGCTTCGACCTCATCGAAGTCGGGCCACGGTACGTTAGTGCTGTAGAACTCGGCGTACGCAGCCTGCCACAGGAGAAAATTGCTCAGCCGCATCTCCCCTGCGGTGCGGATCACCAGGTCGGGGTCCGGCAGCCCGCCCGTATACAGGTAGCGGGCAAGCACCCGTTCGTCGATCTCCTCCACGGAGAGCCCATCCGCCACTATTGCCTTGACGGCGTCCACTATCTCTGCGCGGCTCCCGTAGTCGTAGGCAACGCTGAGAGTGATCAAGTCATTGTGCCTCGTCAGCTCGACGCTCTGTCGAATCTCCTCGCCCAGGGATTCGGGGAGCCTGTCCAGCCGCCCAATGTGGTTGATGCGCACGCCCTCCTCGTGCAAGGGCATCGTCTCATCGCGGACCGCCTTGCGCAGTAGCTCTATCAGGGTCTTCACCTCCTCGTCTGGGCGACCCCAATTCTCGGTCGAAAAGGCGAACAGGGTGAGGTACTTCACCCCCCGTTCCGCGAAGAACCTGACTATGCGCCGGATGTTGTCCAGACCGGCGCTATGACCGGAAGCCCTCGACAAACCCCGTTCGGCGGCCCACCGGCCATTGCCGTCCATGATGATGGCTACGTGGACGGGGATGGACGCGCTCGGCTGGGTGGCTTCCTGATCGACCGCGGTTTCGCGCAGCGTGGACACGTGGCCGGCTATACCTCCATAACCTCGGCCTGCTTGTCCTTGGCTATGCTGTCCATCCTGCCTATGAATGTGTCGGTTAGCCGCTGGAGCTGGTCCTGGGCCCGGCGGCTCGTGTCCTGGGCGATCTCCCTGTCCTTCTCCAGTTGCCGTAGCTGGGATACACCGTCGCGCCTGATGTTCCGGACGGCGACATGGCCCTCCTCGAGCTTCCGGCCTACCAGCTTCACGAGGTCCCGACGGCGCTCCTCGGTCAGGACGGGCAGGTTAAGCCGTATTATCCCGCCGTCATTGTTCGGCGTCAGGCCAAGATCCGACTTGAGAATGCTCCTCTCGACCTCTACCACAGCGTTCTTGTCCCAAGGCTCGATCTGGAGAGTGCGGGCCTCCGGCACCGAGATGGAGGCGAGCTGGTTGAGCGGCATCATCGTCCCGTAGTAGTCCACCATCAGGCCCTCGACGAGGGCTGGGCTGGCCCTTCCCGTTCGCACCGCGTTGAACTCGCGGGTCAGGGCATCGACCGACTTCTGCATCCTGTCCTGGGCATCTTCCAAAGTCTCGTTTTCGTCGGGCATAGCCATCGCTCCTGGTAGGGCTTGAGCCGCATTGGTCAGGTCCGCCGCGGCCAGGACAAGCAGCGCCTATTTAGCCCTCGTTTGCGCCACCATCGACCCTACGTGTTCACCCTGGATTATGCGCCTGATATTGCCCTCTGCGAAGAGGTCGAATACCACGATTGGAAGGTTGTTCTCCTCGCAAAGTGCGAAAGCAGTCGCGTCCATTACTTCGAGGCGCTGCCCAATCGCGTCTCTGTACGATATGAAGTCGTACTTCGTTGCGTCCGGGTGGACATTCGGGTCGGAGGCATAGACCCCGTCGACGTGATGCTTCGCCGCGAGTAGCAGCGTCGCGTCTATCTCGACAGCCCTGAGCGCTGCCGCCGTGTCGGTGGTCATGAAGGGGTTGCCGATTCCGGCCGCGAAGATCACCACCCTACCCTTTTCAAGGTGCCGTATGGCCCTGCGCCTGATGTAGGGCTCGGCGACCTCCTGGATGGTGATGGCCGACTGGGTCCGCGTCGCAACACCGAAACGCCTCTCCAGGGCATCCTGTAGGGCCAGGGAGTTGATCACGGTCGCCAGCATCCCTGCGTAGTCGGCGGTGGCCCTGTCCATGCCGTCGAGCTCGGCTTCGGACCCTCTCCAGATGTTGCCGCCCCCGACCACGACCCCCACCTGCACGCCCATCTCATGGGCACTCACAATCTCCCGGGCCATGTACCCGACAGCCTCAGTGTCGAGGCCATAACCCTGCCTGCCCTTGAACGCCTCGCCGCTGAGCTTGAGCAGCACTCTCGCGTGCTGTGCGCCGTTGTCGGCCAACCGCTATTCTCCGAGGGAGAATCTGGAGAATCTGCGAACCCTTACGTTCTCACCAACCTTTGCGATGGTCTCGTTCACTACGTCTTGGACTGTCTGTTCGTTGTCCCTGATGAAGGGCTGGCTGAGCAGGCAAACTTCCTGGGGGCTGCCCTCCTCGCCATCGGGAATGTCGCCCTCATTCACGTATCTCGGCGACATTGCGGCCACCTGCATGGCCACGTTGTGGGCTAGATCCTTCAGGTCTTCGGTGCGAGCTACGAAGTCGGTCTCGCAGTTGAGCTCGACTATGGCCCCTACTCTGCCTCCGCTGTGAATGTAGGCCTCCACGAGCCCTTCGTTGGTGTCCCGGGACGCCTTCTTTGCTGCCGAGGCAATGCCCTTCTCCCGGAGGATCTTCCGGGCCGCTTCGACGTCGCCGCCGGTCTCCTCCAGTGCGCGCTTTGAGTCCATTATTCCGGCCCCGGTCAAATCCCTAAGGGCCTTGATTGTCTCTACGGTGACTGCCAATTCTATCCCTCGGATTCTGTCTGGTCTGGTGTCTGCTCCGCGGAAGCAGCGGCTACTGGCTCAGGTTCGACGGCCTCAGGCTCTTCTACCGCGTCGGGTCCCCCCTCGGTAAGCTCGGCGTCCGCCGTCTCTCGCCTGTTTCGCCCCTCGATGACCGCATCCGCGATACGCGTGGTCACAAGCCTGATCGACCTGATCGCGTCGTCGTTACCCGGTATCGGGTAGTCTATGAGAGTCGGGTCGCAGTCCGTATCGACCAGGGCCACGATGGGCACGCCCACCCGCCTGGCCTCCGCTACTGCTATCGCCTCCTTGCCCACGTCGATGACGAAGAGCACCCCGGGCATCTCGGTCATCTCCTTGATGCCGCCCAGATACCTGTTCAACCTCGTGATCGAGTCCTCCAGCTTGAGGGCCTCCCTCTTTGTCCTGACCTGGAATTCGCCCTTCTCCCTCATCGTCTCGAGCTGGACCAGGTAGTCGATCCGCGCCTGGATGGTCTTGAAGTTCGTGAGGGTCCCGCCGAGCCATCTGGTGTTGATGTAGAAGGCCTCGCTGCGCTTCGCCTCGGACTCTACCGTGTCCGAGGCCTGCTTCTTCGTTCCCACGAAAACGACCTTCTTGCCCTCCGCGACCGTGTCCTCGATGAACTGGCACGCGCGCTCAATGTGCTGAAGGGTCTGCTGCAGGTCGATGATGTGGATCCCATTGCGATGGGCAAAGATGTACTGCCTCATCTTCGGATTCCAGCGCCGCTTCTGGTGTCCGAAGTGGACGCCAGCTTCCAAGAGCGATTTCATCGAGATCTGCGGCACTGTCGGCTCGGCCACCGCTTGTTCGATCTGCTGCACCATATGGAGCCCTTTAACACCTCTATTTCGCGAATTAGGCCCACGCATAGCGGGGCCGAATGAAGTATACCATAGCCGCGTACCGCCGCTCCGCCATCCAGGGCCGGCTTACGGGGCGCAGGGAAGCCCCCGGGGAGGCTACTCGACGGTGACCGTCTTGGCCAGGTTCCGTGGCTGGTCCACATCGACCCCGCGCCGCGCCGCTATGTGGTACGCCAGGAGCTGAACGGGCACGACCGTCAGTAGAGGAGCCAGCGTCTCCGAGACCTCCGGGACGTACACGACGTCCTCCGCATGTTCCGCTATCAGCGTGTCGCCCTCGGTGGCAATGGCGATGACCCGCGCGCCTCGAGCGTTCGCTTCGCTGACGCTGTTCAGCATCTTCTCGTAGAGCGGCCCCTGCGGGATCAGGGCGACGACCGGCATATTGTCGTCCAACAGGGATATGGGGCCGTGCTTCATCTCACCCGCGGGGTACCCCTCGGCGTGGATATAGCTGATCTCCTTGAGCTTGAGCGCACCCTCCATTGCGATGGGAAACTGGTTGCCGCGGCCCAGGTACAGGAAGTCCGAGTGGAGGGCGTACTTTCGGGCAAGTTCCACATAGGTAGACTCGTCCTCCAGCTGGGTCCCTATCAGGTGGGGAAGCTGAGCCAGCTCGCCAATCAGCCTTCTCAGGTCCGCATGGCTCAGCACCTCCCGCGTTGCCCCAAGATGGAGCGCCAACATGTACAGGGACAGGAGCGAACAGGTGAAGGTCTTGCTCCCAGCCACGCTCACTTCCAGGCCGGACCTGATGAAGATGGTACCGTCGGCAATTCGCGTGGCTTGTGTTCCCTCGTAGTTGCAGAGAGTCAGCTGACGGGCTCCCCTGAGAGCTGCCTCTCCCATGGCCGCCAGGGTGTCGGCCGTCTCGCCTGATTGGCTTATCGACACGACGAGCGTGTCTTCTCCGATGACGGGGTCGCGGTACCGGAACTCTGACGAGTTGTCGAAGTCCGCCTGTATGCGGGCCAGGGACTCGATCCAGTGCCGGCCCACCATAGCCGCGTGCATGCTCGTCCCCATGCCAATCAAAACGACTCGCTTGAGCCGCGCCACCTCCTCGACGGTGAGCGGGAAGCCGTCGAGGTCCACGGAGTGATTGTCGAACGAGACCCTGCCCCTCATGACGTTCAGTGCGGCTTCCGGCTGCTCGTGGATCTCCTTCAGCATGTAGTGCTTGTACTGGCCTTTGACAGCCGCTATGGGGTCGTACGACACGGTTGTAGGGGTCTTCGATATGGCCTCGCCCTCGAGTGTCGAGTAGTGAGGCCCCTTCGGAGTCACGGTGACGGCCTCGCCACCCGCGAGGTAGGCGACCTTCCTCGTGTGTGGCAACAGCGCCGGCAGGTCGCTCGCCACCAGCATTTCGCTGTCCCCGTAGCCCACGACGATGCCGCCCGCGTTGCCCTGCCTGAACGCCGTCAGCTTGTCTGGCTCCTTCCTAGACATCGCTACTACGGCCTCGGCTCCCCGGATCCGCCCAGCCGCACTCTGCGTCGCGTCCTCGATCGACAGGCCCTGGTCCATGTAGGACTCGATCAGGTGAGGGATGCACTCGCTGTCCGTCTCGGAAGAGAAGACGTGCCCCTGCGACTCCAGCTCCTGCCTGAGCTCTACGAAGTTTTCAACGATGCCGTTGTGGACAACGGCGATCTCGTCCCGGCAGTCGGTGTGGGGATGGGCGTTGTCCTCGGTCGGGCCTCCGTGTGTCGCCCACCGGGTGTGGCCTATGCCGGTTCTGCCCTCGGGCACGCGGCCGGATGTCGCGGCAACCAACTCGCCAAGCTTCCCCTTGGCCCTGCGCCTCGCAATGGCGCCCGACGGCTCGATCACCGCGATGCCCGCGCTGTCGTAGCCCCTGTACTCGAGCTTCGTGAGCCCTTCGAAGAGTATGGGACCCACCGGCCTGGGCCCCGTATAGCCTACGATTCCGCACATTGAGCCACACTCTCCAGTCACCGCGGCTAGCTATGGTAAGCTGGCCGCCACAACGCAGGGCCTGGCGACTTGATACCGGCCCACACTAGCGTGCAAGCCTAGCATGGGGTGAGAACTTTGGAAACTATTGGGCGCGACATGTTCAGCCTGACAGGACGGACGGCCATCGTCACCGGCGGCAACGGCGGCATAGGGCTAGGCATCGCCAAGGGGCTGGCGCGAGCCGGGGCGTCAGTGGCCATCGCCGCCCGCGACAGATCGAAGACAGACCGCGCCGTCGAGAGTCTGTCCGAGCTCGGGACTAAGGTGATCGGCCTGGATATCGACGTCGCGGACGAGGCCTCCATCGCGAACGCAGTGTCAGCAGCCGCGAAAGAATTCGGGAGGCTGGACGTCCTGGTCAACAACGCAGGCATAGCAGTCCGCAAGCAGCCCCAGGAGTATTCCGCCGCCGAGTGGGACCAGGTCATGGACGTCAACCTGAAGGGCACCTTCCTGTGCGCCAGAGCGGCCTATCCACACATGGTGGAGGCCGGCGGAGGCAGCATCGTGAACATCGGCTCGATGACGTCGATATTCGGCATGGACTGGGTGTCATCATACTCCGCCAGCAAGGGGGGCGTGGTCCAGTTCACACGCAGCCTCGCCATAGCGTGGGCGGACGACGGCATCCGCGTCAACGCAATCCTGCCCGGATGGATCAGGACAGAGCTGACCAGCGGCTACTGGACCAACCCCGACAACGAAGACCGCTTCTCCCTCATCAATCGCCGCATCCCGGCCGGCCGGTGGGGCGAACCGGCAGACCTCGCGGGACTGGCGGTATTCCTCTCCGGTGACGCAGCAGCCTACGTCACCGGCGCAGCAATACCGGTGGACGGCGGTTACTCGTCATTCTGATGCTTTGCCCGCTTGCAGACGATACCGTATATGATACTATTGCACACTGAGTGACAATTACTGATGTCACGGAAGCAGAAGCGACTGGACCGGATCAGGAACAATCGCAAGGATGTCTCGTTCTCGGAGCTTTGTCAGGTTCTAAACGACTATGGTTTCGGCATAAGGTCCGGCAAGGGAAGCCACTGTGTCGCAATCCATCCGGCAACCGGAATCACGATGACGTTGGTAAGGAGAAGCCCGGTAAGACAGGTGTATGTGGAGAGGGCCCTCGAGGCAATCGACGCCGTCGAGTCCCACTCACACTAAGGGTTACTACACGCGAGAGGAAACCCAGCTATGACGACATCGAACTTGGCCTACCACGCCAACCTCGAATACCCTATCGAGCTCTTCAGGCGCGATGATGAGGGCGACCAGTACTGGGTTGCCGAGATCCCCGATCTACCAGGCTGCGTTGCGGACGGCGATACGCCAGATGAGGCGGTAGAGTCCCTGCAGGAAGCCAAGCGGTTGTGGATGGAGGCACGTCTTGAGTATGGGCATCCCATCCCTGAGCCCACCGACGCCCGTGGCTACAGCGGCCGGTTCCTGCTGCGTATGCCAAAGTCGCTGCACCGGAAGCTGGCCGCCCAGTCGAGGCGCGAGGGTACAAGTCTAAACATGTACGTGGTGAGCCTGCTTTCCGGACGCGCCGCCGAGTCCGCGGCCGAGCAGCTAGCCGTTGCAGAAGAGTCCGGCAGCTATAGCGGATGAGGTGCTGCCCTCTCAAAGCACCCCGTTGAGCCAGGCCCTAAGTTCTTCCGACATCTCCTCCCGCTGAAGTGCCGAGTGAATCGACGCCTTCAACAGACCCAGCGGCGTTCCCACGTCGAAATGGACGCCAGGGAACTCGTACCCCCATATGCCCTGGGTCGCGATCAGCTTCGCCATGGCGTCCGTGATCTGGATCTCGCCGCCCGCCCCAGGCTCAGTCGCGTCCAGCGCCTCGAATACCTCAGGCGTGAGCACGTAGCGGCCGATGATCGCCAAGTTCGAGGGCGCGTCTTCCAACGCGGGCTTCTCCACCATGCCGCTTACTCTGTAGGTCCTCTCGCCAGCCTCCTCGGCCTCCACTATGCCGAGATTGGGCACCATCTCGTCCGGGACCTCCCGCAGCGCGATGACGCTCGTCCCTCTCTCGGCGTGCAGCTCGATCATCCGGCCGATCGTGGATCGCCCTCTTGGAATCAGGTCGTCGGGCAGCAGGAGCGCGAACGACTCGTCTCCCACGAACGACCTCGCGCAAAGGACGGCGTCGCCCAGCCCGCGCTGCTCGTGCTGGAGTACGCAGCTGATGTCGGCCAGTTCCGAGATCCCCTGCACCAGCTCCAGCATCTCGGTCTTGCCCGTTCGCTCCAGGGTGGACTCCAACTCTTCGGACCGCCCGAAGTAACCCGCAACTGCCTCCTGGCCCTGGGACACGACCATAACCACTTGCTCGATGCCAGCCTCGGTAGCCTCCCGCACTGCGAAGTGAATCGGCGGCGTGTCGAGAACCGGTAGCAGCGCCTTCGGCACGGCCTTGGACGCTGGAAGGAACCGCGTGCCGAAACCCGCCACCGGCACGACGGCCTTTCGTATCTTCACTCTCTCTCCTCCGTCTCCTCAACCGCGCGAGATTCTGTCCGTGGCATGGGGACCTTGCCCGTGCGGTACACCTGCCTGAGCGCAGGCTGACTGGCGCTCAGGGCCACAATGACCACAAGAAAGAGCAGCCCGGTCACGATCAGGATCGGCGGGGCACTGAACTGGTCCGCCAGGAAGCCGTACCCCAGGTTGGCGAAGGCCATCACGCCGCCCGCGTGAAGTATATACAGGCTGGAAATACGCGCTCTCAGGGCGTCGGGCACCATCATCTGCACGTAGGTGTTGGAGAGCGCCATAAAGGTCGCCTGGGCGGCGCCCATCGCCCCGGTAAGCAGGACCGCCACAACGATATTCGGCGAAAAGGCGAGCATGACCGGTGTAGCACCGCTTGCGACCGCCGTGACCAGCAGGACTCGGCCCTTGAGCCGGTCGTCCCGGACTCCTGCGAGAAGCATCATCCCAACGAGAGACCCGGCGCCGAATCCCATCATCAGGCTATTGAAGACCGACGCGCCGGAAGCTCCCAGGCTCTCGCTGGAGAAGACCGGCATCATCGACTCGAACGACATCACCAGGGCGCAGTGAAAGGCCACCAGTATGATGAAGAGGGCGAGGGTGTGGTTGGTGTATATGTGCACCATCCCATCTACTATGTTACCGAGCACGCCGTGCTCGGCTTCCGTCTCGCCGGAGGACACGGTCCTCACCCGGGTCATGAGCAGCACGCCGCACAGCTGGAATGCCACGCTAAGCACCAGCACCGCCTCGACTCCAAGTGAGTTTATCTCGAACAGGGGTAGGCTGTTCACCGTTCCAAGTACGACTTGGTAGGGCCAAGAGTCGGGAACCAGCAGCGGCGCAGCCACCAGCAGGCCGAAAAAGCGGGCGCCATGCCTTGAAGAGCTCGTCAGCACCAGCGCATTGAGCAGGTCGCGCCTGGGCACCTGGTTTGGGACCAGGGCCGCCATGGACGGCTCCTGCACAGACCTGACCGTGCCGTTGGCCAGTGCAAACAGAGTCACCAACCACAGCATGAGCAGCCCATTCGCTGCGAGGACGGCCATGGCCGCGGCCACTACGCCCCCGACGACAAACGTGACCGAGGCCATACGCCGGCGGTCGAAGACGTCGCCCAGCAGCCCGCCCACCGGCGACACGACCAGGAATGGGATCATTGCCGCGAAGGTCGTGATTCCGACCCACCCCGAGGATTCTGATGCCTCGAACACGAACCACGAGGTGGCTATGATGAACGTCCACATCGCCGAGCCGGAGCACATCCCGGCAAGCCAGGTATTGCGGAAGTCGGCGTGCTTCAGGGACGAGAACTGTGGGAGGTCGGTCGGACTGAGGACACGTCTGGGCTGCAAGTCTGTGGTATGCCTCAGGCCTGTCGTTAGGCTAAACTGCTCCGATTATAGCACCGGCATAGCTGTGAGACTCTTAGCGAGGTATAGCGATGGAGATAAGGCGGAACAACTTCGAGGACATCTATCCCGCCGGGCCCACCTACGTCAGGGGCGTCCGGGCTGGCGACACCCTCTACATAGCAGGCACGACGGCTAGGGGCTCCGAGGCTCAGGGCGGAACGCCCATGGCGCAGCTCAGGGTCATCCTCGACCGGATCGTTCGCATGGTCGAGGCGGAGGGCGGCAAGGCGACGGACATCGTCAAGCTGACGACCTACGTCACGGACAGGTCCGACTACTGGCCCATCGAGGGCGAGCAGGTCGAGATATTCGAGCACTATTTCGCCGGCGAGTATCCCACCAACGCCCTCATCGAGGTTAGCGGACTCGCCGAAGACGGCCTCTGCATCGAGATAGAGGCCACCGCCGTGCTCGACTAATTCGTTCCAGCAAGGAGCTCTTGGCTGATAGAATCGAATACTCGGGCCGAGTGCCAGCAAGCCAAGCCAGCTGTAGAGAAATGCCCCGAATCGTTCTGTACATCGCCCTAGTCCTGTCCGTTTGCCTGACGTTGGCGGCCTGCTCCCCAGGGGAGAGGGTCATCAGGATCGGCGCCGCCGTCAGCGAGACAGGCAGGTACAGCCAGGAAGGCAAGCACACCAGGGAGGGTTACCTCCTCTGGGAGGACTGGGTCAACAACGAATACGGCGGCATCGACGTGGCCGGAGTCCGCTACAAGGTCGAGTTGATCCTGTACGACGACAAGGGCGAAACGGACATGACCACCAGGTTCGTCGAGCGCCTCATCGACGAGGACGAAGTGGACTTCCTGCTGGGGCCGTACAGCTCGACGCTCACAAAGCCGGCCATCGAGGTGGCCGAGGCGCGGGGAATCATCCTGGTCGAGGGCAACGGAGCATCCGAATCGCTCTTCGAGCAGTCGTACAAGAATCTCTTTGCGGTGCTGACGCCCGCCGGGAGCCACGCTGAGTCCGCGCTACGCCTGCTCGCCGATCAGGGGGCCAAGTCATTAGTCATCGCCTACGCGGACACCCTCTACCCCAAGAGCGCGGCCGATGGCGCGAAGCAGTGGGCGGAACGGTTCGGCATGGAGGTGCTGTCCGTCCAGGGATATCCACAGGACGCGACCGATGTCAGCGGCATCGTTTCTAGCTTCAAGGACCTGGACCCGGACGTCCTCATGGGGGCCGGATACTTCAATGACGCCGTCCTATTCGTGCGCACTGCCAAGGAGCTTGACTTCAACCCAAAGGCAACCGTGCTGACCGTCGGCCCAACCGACCCGGCCTTCGTCAAGGACGTTGGCGAGGACGCGAACTATGTGATGGCACCCACCCAGTGGGAGTCATCGATGAGTTACAAAGGCGAGTACTTCGGCTCTGCCTCCGACTACGCCGAACGCTACCGCAAGAAGTGGGGTGCACCGCCGGTCTACCAGGCCGCCAGCGCCACAGCCGCCGCCCTGACGCTGCACGCAGCCATTGAGGCTGCCGGATCACTGGACGCGGACGCCGTGCGGACGGCTCTACGTAACCTGGACATATCCACATTCTACGGCCCCATCAACCTCGGCCCGGCAGGCAAGAACACGGCCAAGCCCATGGGCGTTGTCCAGATACAGGACGGCGAGATACTGGTAGTGGCTCCTGCCAATGCAGCCGTCTCAGAGATACTCTACCCTGCGCCAAGCTGGAAGGACCGGTAAGAGGCCGCCTTTACCAGACGTTAACGGTCCTTCAACCAGCCGGGTGCGGGGTAGCCTTATGTGCCGAGGACGACCTGGGATCCAGTACTCGCCGGATGCGCCCGTCCGGGCTATACGAGAGGTCCTACTGTCCGGAGTTCCGCTTCTGGTAGATCTGGAATCGCTGGCGGCGGCTATCCACCACGTATAGCCTGTCCTCGTCGTCGATGTGCAACGACGTGATGCCGAAGAAGTGCGGCTCGGTCTGCGACGACACGTGGAACGGCGATCTCAGCTCGGGTGGCAGGTCCGGGTACAGGTCCGACGCCTCGCGTGTCCGCTTCTCGTCCGGGTTCGAGTCGATGAACCGGCTCGCCCACACCGACAGCGTCGCCTGGCCGTGCAGCTTGGTGACGAACCCGCCGTCGGGGTCCAGCACCTGCACCCGCTCGTTGCCCCAGTCCCCCACGTAGATGTAGCCCTCGTCGTCCACTACCACGCAGGACGGCCGGTCGAGCTGGCCGTCTCCCCCACCCGACTCGCCGAACACCGCCAGGAACTCGCCCTCGGGTGTGAACTTCTGGATGCGGTCGTTCCGCCAGTCCGCAACGTACACGCTGCCCTGTGAGTCCAGGTTGAGGCCCCAGGGCATGTTGAACTGCCCCTCGCCGTCGCCGAAGCTCCCCCACTGCAGCAGGTACTCGCCGTCCTTGGTGAACTTCTGGACGCGGTGGTTCATCTGGTCAGCCACGTAGCAGTCGTCGTTCCGGTCAAATCGCAGCGCGGACGGCCTGTCCAGCTCTCCGTCACCGGAGCCGTTCGCTCCCCACTCGCCCAGGAAGTCCGCGTTCTTGTCCAGGATCGCGACGCGGTGCTTGGCCTCGTCCAGGACGAACATCCTCTCGTCACGGTCGAAGGCTATCGCCACGGGCTGCGCGAAAGTCCCATCTCCGGCGTTGTCGGGCAGCTCAGCGATGATGTCCTCGTCGAAGTTGCAGACGGTGAAGCGCCCTGCACCGAAGCCCGTTGCGTGGTTGAGGACGTAGTATTTCCCATCGGCCGAAAAGGCGATGTCGTAGGGCCGTATCTTGCGGCCGCCGCCGATGGTCTTGACGTACTCGAGGTTTAACATCGATTCACCGCGCGGCGCACAGAGTGGAGAGGATGGCCCTTGCCTGTCCTTCTGCGGCCCTCGTGATCTCTGCGGTTGAAGTCCCTCCTAAGCGAATTGGAACTCGGGGGTCGCTGTTATCAGGGCCAGGATCTCGCCCACGCGCACCTCGGACTTGTCCCGGTCGTCGCCCCGCAGGTCCACTTCTCCGCCCACGGAGGCGAAATCGACGAGATGGGCCCGGGTCTCCTCCGACGCCCTGACAGGCCCAATCAACTCAAGGCACATGTCTACGGTCTCCTCGGGCGAATACACCCCGCCATTGCTGCTGGCGATCCGGTCTATGATGTCGCGCACGCCCTGCTTGGCCGGGTCGCGGAATAGCTTAGCTACGAAGTTGACCCGTTCCATCAGGGCGCCGCTCTCGATCCACTCCTTGCCCTCGTGCCAGCCCTCTACGCTCGGCGGCCTGTACACAGCCTGCCCCATGGGGCCCGTGGCGCCGTTCGCACCAGCGGAACCGGCGTCGGGCGTCGCCGAGGCCCCGGTCATCCTGACCGCGCCGATTACTAGCTCGACTGGCCCCTTGACCCTTGCATAGCGAGCCTGCTCGGACTTGAAGTAGTCGGAGTTGAACAGCGTGCGCAGCACTGACCTGATCTCGTAGCCGGATGAGTAGTACGTCTCGACCATCTCGTCGATGGTGCGGCGGCCCCCTTCGTCAATGGTGTCAGCCGCGAAGAACTCGAAGAGCCTGGTGCAGATGAAGCGGGCCGAAGCCGGCTGCCTGGCGATGATGTCGCAGATGTCCTCGCCGTTGAACTCGCCGGTCTCGCCAAGGAACGTCTTGACGCCCGTGTCGTGGTCGTCCGTCCTGTACTGGTAGTGCCATGCAATCGAGCCATACGGATCGAAGGAGTTCTTGCCGGCGCGGACCGCCATGTAGTCGGCGTTGCCCAGCGTCCAGCCGGTAAACGCGCGGGCGCACTCCTTCACGTCCTTCTCGGTGTAGTTCCCGACGCCCATCGAGAAGAGCTCCACGAGCTCGCGCCCGTAGTTCTCGTTCATGGCGTCCCTGTGGTTGTCGTTGTTATTCAGGAAGAGCAGCATCGCGGGGTCCGACGATAGCGCGACGAGCATGTCGCGGAAGCTGCCGAAGGCGTGCCGCCTGAAGCTGTCCAGCTGGTTGAGCAGGGCCCGCCCCTGGCTCATGTATATGACGGGGAATAGGCTGTGGAAGAAGAGCGCCATCTTCTCTTCGAGGGGGTTGTTACTGTGGATCATTCGTACCATCCACAGCTCGAACGCGGCCCCGCCCTCATCGAAGCCGATGGCCCTCCGCTTCGCCAGGTCCTCGCCGAAGTCGCCGGGATCGCCCGGGTGGAGGAGCCACTCCACCGTCGCCTGGTAACCCTGCGCCGCGTAAGCCTCGTTCTCGCTCCGGGTCGCCCCGAAACCGGCTCGGCGCATCAGGTGAGCAGTCAGCCCAATGTCTTCACTCATCCATCCCCTCCTGGGAGTGAGTCACCGCAGAAACCCCAGAGAACCCACTATTCTCACTGTCTGTGCCCTCCGCGCTCTCTGTGGTGGGACTTCTTCAGTCCTCGAACAGGTCGAACGACTCGAAACGGCCCTTCACTATCGGCGCGGCATCCAGGCCCAGCCAGTCCTCGGCGATCGCCGTGTAGATGCCGCGGAAATCGTTGTTGAAGTGCAGGTCGCCGTCCAGGTGGTCCTCTTCCGCCAGGGACGGGTACTCGCCGTACATGCCGCCCTTGACCTTGTTCCCGACCAGGAACGCGACTCCGCCCGAGCCGTGATCGGCGCCGTTGCCGTTGTCCCTGACCCTGCGGCCAAACTCCGAGAAGATCAGCATGACCGTGTCGTCGGCCTCGTCATGCTCCGCCAGGTCGTCCATGAAATCGGTTACTGCAGGCCCCAACTCGGTCCAGAGCTGGGGATGGGCGGTCTTGAGCCCGGCGTGGTTGTCGTAGCTCCCATGGGTCGCGTAGAAGATACGGGTGTCGAACCCGGCGAACATCACCTGGGCCGCGTCCTTCAGGCTCTTGGCGATCCCGTTGCTCCCGTACTCTATCGTCGAGGAGTATTGCTCCGGCGCCGTGCTGAGGATGTCCGCCCCCTTCAGTGCGTCAGTGCCCGTCTGGCCCAGGAAGCCCATCACGGCCTCCTTGCCCGCGGCGGCCCCGTACATCTTGCCGAAGGCCTCCAGCGCATACTCGCGCAGCCACTGGTCCTCCATGTCAGGGAAAAGGCCGTAAGTCGCGAGGTTGCCCACGGATGCCACAGGAACGCCGTCGCACCCCAGGGCCCTGGGAAGCCCGACGCCGAAGTTGACGCCGGTGAGCACATTCTCGCCCTTCGGGTCCATCTCCCGGATCGCGCGGCCCAGCCAACCCTCCTGGCTGATCTCTTCCGGCTCCGCGGTGTGCCAGATGTCCATGGAGCGGAAGTGCGACCTGTCAGGGTTCGGATAGCCGACCCCGTTGATGATGGCAACCTTGCCCTCGTCCCACAGCTCCTTGATGGGCCCCATTGTGGGGCCGAAGCCGACCGTGTCGTCGATCTTCAGCACATCTTCCGGGTCGTGGTGAGTGAGAGATCGGAAGTCGTAGTAGTGCCCGTTGGTGTAGGGCACGACGCTGTTCAGGTAATCGTTGCCGCCGGACTGCTGGACTACTACCAGCTTGCGGTCCCCGTGCGAGCCGTTGCTTCCGTTGGCCTCCGCCATGGCTTGCCTCCGTTACCCGGGTCTGGTGGGCGTATTGTACAACTTCAACCGCCACTGTCCAGCGCTATTGAGTCACAATTACCGTGCCTGACATGAACGAGTGCAACGTGCATGTATAGGCGAAGCGCCCGGGTTCGTCGAACGCCAGCTCGAACGAACCTCCGGGCGCGACGTAGCCTGAGTCGAACCCTCCTGACGAACGCCCGCGGGACCCGGCCGTAACAGTGTGTCCGACACCGTCTACATTGGTCCAGGTCAGGCTCTCACCTACGCTGACGGTCGCGTCGCCGTAGGCGAAGTTCTCGATCGGGATGCTGAACTCGCCGCCCACGTTCACGGCCTCACGAACAGCCGACGCCGGGGCGACCGGCTCCACGTTCGGGTTCCACATGTTGAAGACGCCCAGCGGATTGTCCTCCCAGACCCACGCGTGGATCATCCAGCCATAAACCGGCACCCAGGTGCCGCCGTCCTCCCTGCACTCCTCCTCCGTGGACGAGCGGGAGCTGAAGTCGGAGCCTGTGCAAAGCTCGTAGTGAACGTGCCAGTTGTCCAGCGGGCCCGCGAAGGCGTCGGGATGGTCCGGGCCGACGACGTTGAGCGGCAGCACGAACGAGGTCCCGACCAGCGTCCAGTTGCCCTCCTCGTCGCTGGTGTATAGCAGTATCTCCGGGCGCTCCGGGTCGAACTTGCCATCCAGCATACGCCAGGGCTGTACGAAGTGGGCGCCCATGTTCGCCACCTCCTCCGTCGACTGGACATAGCCGTCGGCGAAGGCTTGCTCGATGTCAACGTATTTCTCCGTCGCACCCCGAACCGTGTCGAGCTGGTCGACCAGGCTCGCGAGCTCGTCGGAGGTCATGCGAAGGTCCGCGGGCGGGCTTCCCCCATCCCGCAACTTCCTCAGCTGCTCGTATGAGACGGGAGCACGCACCTGGCCGTCACGAGGCCCCTCGACGAGGGTGGTGAGGACACCGTCGCCCACCCTTTCGAACACGTAGCGCGAGAACCCAATGGAGCCGCCAGGGTCCTGTGGCGCCTCGTCGGGCGGAGCAGCGTCGGTGCCCGCCGGAATGGTCGTCCACTCCTCAATGGCCTCCTTCGACACGGTTTCCCGCGCATCAGGCGTGGCCACTGAGGTGGGAGTTGGCGTCGCAGTAGGCGCCGGAATCGGAGTCGAGGTGGGCTCGGGGGTTGGCTGTGGAGGCGGCTCGGATCGCGCGCAGGCAGCGATGACGAGGCAGCACAGGAGCAAAGAGAGCAGGAGGATGCGAGCCGTCTCGTGCTTCAGCCCTCCAGATGCCCCAAATGTCTCGGTCTCCAAGCGGGATTCCTCCCAGTGGCGCAGGCAACCAGCCAGTACGCCGCAGACTCCTGCCCACGATTATAGCAACGCGGCGGGGATGTAGGGCATGATCGGGCGCTCCACTTGGGGCGGTCCAGTCGACAGGCGCCTCAGAGAGGCCGGCCGCCTTAGACGCTCAGCTCGGGTCGATCGCCTCGAGGCGGCGCTTCACGTCCGCTATGAACGCGCTGGCCTCTGCGCCGTCGAGTATGCGGTGGTCGAAGGTCAGGCACAGGTTCATAATGGAGCGGATCGCGATTGCGTCGCCGACCACCACCGGCCTCTTCACTATCGACTCGGTGTTCAGTATGGCCGCCTCAGGCGGATTGATGATCGCCTTGCCTACAACCGACCCCAGCGCGCCGGTGTTGTTGATCGTGAAGGTCCCGCCCTGCACGTCGCTCAAGCCCAGCTTCCCTGCCCGCGCCCGGGCCACTAGGTCGTCGATTGCACGCGCCGCGCCCGCGACGCTTAGCCGGTCGGCGTCGTGGATGACGGGCACCACCAGCCCCCCGGGCGCCGCGACTGCGACGCCGACGTTCACCCGCTTCTTGAGGATGATCGCATCGCCGTCCCACGACGAGTTGACCATCCGGTGCTCCTTCAGTGCCTCGGCGACTGCCTTGACCACGAAGGCCAGGTACGTGAGGTCGACGCCCTCGCGCCGCGCGAAGTCCGCTTTCGTCCGCTCCCGGAGCTTCACCAGGCCTGACACGTCCGCCTCGACGAGGGTCCATGCCTCGGGTATCGTTGTCGTGCTCTTCACCATATTCTCGGCGATCATCCGGCGGACGGGCGTGAGCCGCACCCTCTCGGAGTCCTCCATCGCTGCAGGCTCTGAGCCCCTGGAGTCGATGTACGACTGGACGTCTTTGCGCGTCACCCTGCCGCTGATGCCGGTGCCCGCGACCTGCGACAGGTCGACGTCGTGCTGCTCTGCCAGCCGGAGCACTGCCGGGGAGTACCGTCCGCCTCGGGATGCGGCCATGCCCGCGCCCGTGGAAATCGGACCGCCGGACCCCGTCGGACCCACAGGAGCCACGTCCGTCAAGAGGGTGCCCACGCGGTCCGCCCTGGCCTGGCCGTCGCCTCCCGCACTTGGCGCATCTTGGGCCGCCTGACCGTCACCGGCCGCTGCGGGGGCTTCTTCGGCGGCCTCGTCTTCGCCTCCCTCAACAGCCATCTCGGCGATTGGCTCGCCCATCGGCACAGTCGCGCCCTCATCCACAAGTATGCTCGTGAGGGTTCCCGTCGCCGGCGCGGGCACCTCCATGTTCACCTTGTCGGTCACGACCTCTACCAGCGGGTCGTACTTCTCCACGCTGTCGCCGACCTGCTTCAGCCACTTGCCGATCACGCCCTCGGTGACCGACTCACCAACATGTGGCAGCTCTATCCTCATGATCTAAGCCCTCGCCGCAGTTTCCTTCCCTGCCCTTCCCCGCCACTCAATACCGCGCCAGCTCAAGCATCGCATCCGCGATGCGTTCGGTGTCCGGCATGAACATCGCCTCCTGCAGGGGGCTGAACGGCATGGCCGGGACCTCCGGCCCCGCGACGCGCATGATCGGCGCATCCAGGTACTCGAAGGCGTCCTCGGCAACTATCGCCGCGACCTCCCCACCGATGCCCACCGCCTTCGTGTCCTCGTGGACGATCAGCACCTTGCCGGTCTTGCGGGCCGTCTGCAGGATCGCGTCTGAGTCCAGGGGCCTGAGCGTCCGCAGGTCCAGCACGTCGACGCTCACGCCCTCGTCCTCAAGATCGCGCGCTGCCTCCAGGCACAGGTGCAGCATCAGGCCATACGTGATGACGCTGATGTCCCCGCCCTCCAGCTTAACGTCGGCGGACCCGATTGGCAGCGTGTATTCCTCGTCAGGCACCTCGCCCCTCACGAGCCGGTACGTCCGCTTATGCTCCAGGAAGACGACCGGGTCCGGGTCCCGCACCGAGCTCTTGAGCAGACCCTTCGTGTCGTACGGCGTGGCGGGTGCGACCACCTTGAGGCCCGGTGTGTGGGCGAAGTACGCCTCCGGGCTCTGTGAGTGATAGAGACCGCCACGGACTCCTCCGCCATAGGGCGCGCGCAACACCATGGGCACGCTGACGGTGCCCTCGCTCCCATACCTCGCCCTGGCAGCCTCACCCACTATCTGGTTGAAGGTCGGCCATATGAAGTCCGCGAACTCGATCTCGGCGATGGGGAGCATCCCGTTCATCGCCGCGCCCACGGCAATGCCGGCTATGGACGACTCCGCCAGCGGCGTATCGATCACCCGGTCCTCGCCGAACGCCTCCACGAAGCCGTCCGTAGCCAGGAAAACGCCGCCTCTCGCGCCGATGTCCTCGCCCATGACGAAGACGCGTTCGTCCCTGGCCATCTCCTCGTGCATGGCCACTCGCACAGCCTCTATGACCGACATCTCGGCTATGACGGGCCTCCCGCGCTGTCAGCGTAGACGTGGGCATGAAAGTCCGACGTGTCGGGGTGCGGCGCCGCTTCCACCTGCTCGGTGGCCTCGTTCACCGCCCGTTTCGCCTCGTCCGCGAACCTCTCGTCCGTCTCCTCATCCAGGATCCCCTCCCCTATCAGCTGCTCGCGGAGCATCTTGACCGGGTCGCGCTTCCTGGCCTCCTCGATGTCCGCGCGGGGGCGGTAGCGGCTGTCGTCGTCGTCGCTGGTATGGGGAAGGTAGCGCTCGACCATCGCCTCGATAACCGTCGGCCCCTCCCCTGCGCGGGCGCGCCGAGCAGCCTCGGACGTTGCCTCGTAGACCGCGGATATGTCCGTGCCGTCCACGACGACCCCCGGCATCCCGTAGCCCTCGGCCCGGCTCGCAACGCTGTCCACGGCCATCTGTTTGGAAAGGGGCACGGAGATGGCGTACCCGTTGTTCTCGCAGAAGAAGAGCACCGGCAGCTTGTGAATCGCGGCGAAGTTCATCCCCTCGTGGCAGTCCCCGGCGCTCGCGGCCCCGTCTCCGAAGTAGACGATTGTGACCACGTCCTCGCCGCGCATCTTCGACGCCAGTGCATCCCCCACTGCCTGCGGTATCTGCGTCGCCACCACGTTGGACAGGTTGATCAGCTTCAGGCCAGCATGGGCTCCGTGCGTTGGGAACTGGCGGGCGCCGCTGAGCGGCTCATCGGTCCTGGCCAGGAATCCGGACATGATCTCGGCTGGGGTCAGGCCGACGCTCAGAAGCACGGCGAGGTCCCGGTAGTAGATATAGAAGCGGTCGTGACCGATCCTGAGCGCCGCCACGCTGCCGATCTGCCCCGCCTCATGTCCCTGGGCCGAAGCTACGATGGCGGCCTTGCCCTGCCGGTTCATCAGCCAGACACGCTCGTCCAGCGCGCGGCACAGCACCATCTTGCGGTACATCTCCAGCAGCTGCCCTTCGTCCGGCCCTGCCGTCTCGCCTCGAGCGGCGGCGGCCGAATCTGGAAGCGTGTGCGTCTGGCTCGCGTGCAATCCACTCACCTTGCGGTGCCAATTTGTGCCGAGATTATATTTGCGTTACTTGCCGGGGGTCAAAGCACGTACGGCGGTTCTACCGGGATGGCGCAGGCACATCCACCGGAGGCTCGTTCCTGTACCGCAGGGTCCAGGGGCTGTCGGCGTCGGCCTCCGGGACGTCGAAGACCGACACCCACGGCCTCGGCATACCGCCGGGCTTCAGCAGTACGGTGTCCGTGAGCGCGTAGCCGCCAGGGGATTCGGCCCAGGCCTTCGTGCCCCGCTCGGAGCGGTTCACGGCCGAACCGCCGGGTATAACTAGGGTAATGTCGTCCTGCGACACCACGACGTCCTTGTCGGCTCCGTTTGCCAGGACATACCGCACGATCGCAAAGACACCCGACGCCTCGGTCTCGCCGATTGCGGGCCGAACACCGGACTCGCTGACCGCAATCAGCACGGTCGTCGGCGCCGCTTCGGCACCGCTGGGCCCGTCGTCACCGCAGGCAGCTAGGAATACCCAAAATCCGAAGACCGCCGCAGTCCGTAGCGCGACTCCAAGCTGGTCGGGGTCAGCCCGTCCCGTGTGCTGAGGCATCCTACCCCCGTTCGGCCTGAGCTTGTCGAAGAGCTTGCCCAGTACTCGATACGGGGGCAGTGCTCCGCCAATTCAGGTTGGGCGGGGGATCACTGCCAGGCCCAGTTCGCGGAGTCACCCTTCGCCGAATCTCAGCACCTGCTGCAGCGAGAGCCGGCGCACGACTACCACCACTACGGCGATGATAATCGTGAACACGGCTACGATCGCGGCGTAAGTCGTGGCCAGCGTCACCCAGTCCACGTCGAGAGTATACGGCGGGAGGACCCTGCCGCCGGTGTCGTCGTGGCCCAGGAAGGTCATGATCGTTGCGCCCACCTGTCCTCCCATCCACGTTCCCAGGGCCAGGCCTGCCGCAACCACCAGGGCCTGCTCGATCCAGATCAGCAAGGAGAGCTGGTTCATCGAGAGTCCGACGGCCCTCAGCAGGGCAAACTGGCCCTCCCGCTCCCTGAACGACACGTAGGTATGCACCAGGAAGCCGATGCAGCTCAGTATCAGGACCGTCACGAATGCCACGTTAAGCAGGGCGCGCCATCCCGCGTCCAGCAGCGGGTCCACTTGGGCCGTTTCCAGCAGATCGCTCCTGTCGTACACGGTGGTGCTGGAGAAGGGCTCGATCCTCAGCCTCTCCGCGAGCTCTTCCCTGTCGCCCAGTGAGTCGTCGGTGACCAGCCAAGCCTCGTTGGCTGAGACGATCTCTCCATAGGTGGCTTCTACGTTCGACACCAGGGCGAGCGACGGTAGGTCCGCAACGATCCACGGCTCCCCAACCGTGTCCAGCGTGGGGAAGTAGTCCACCCTGCCCTCTATGCGGACCGGCATGCGCCCCCCACCCACCGTCACGTCGAAGTCGTCCCCCACATTGTGCCCCGAATCCTTCAGGAACTTATCCGAGGCCAGTACGGACACGGGCGACAATGCCGAGCCGAAGTGGACTCCCCGGCTTGTCCTGGGCAGTCCGCCCGCCCATGAGAACAGCGCCGAGCTCCCTCCGCCCTCCACGTTGGCCGAGTTTCTCAGGGAGTCCGACACCGACTCGGTAGTCGTCCTCAGGGCGTTCCAGTTCTCTGTGCTGGAAAAGTCCTCCAGGACGACGGTCTGGCCGTTCTCGCTCACGGCCCTGAGCTCGTCGATCAGGATCCAGCCCGGCTCCAGCTGACGCCGGTCGTTCCGTTCACTTACCACAACCGAGAGCAGCCGGAGGGGAGGCACCGGTATGACCCACCTGTTGCTCGACGAGAACCTTCTCCCCCGTAGGTTGGCGCCGATGTCAGTCCACTCCGTGTGGATCAGCGGGCCGAACGAGAACGAGAAGTGCCGGTCGTTGGCGTCCCTTACTCGAAGCACCACTTCCACCGAGTCATGGGGCCGGTCGGCCCTAACTCGCGCCACCACTAGGTTGGCATCGAGTGGCACGGCGATACCCTCCGGGGGCGAGGCATAGACAAGCGACTTCACCATCTCATCGAGCGGTTCGTCCGCGAAGTCCGGTCGCCGCCAGGCCACCTCATCGAACCCTTCTGAGTCGACTGCAAGTATGCCCACGCGCTTGCCTGGCGTCTTGCTCAGGTCGAAGGCCCCTCCCCTGAAGGCCGGCATCACCTGGTCGACACCCTCGATCTCCCGGTACTTGTTGGCGAACGGCAGGGTCAGCCCCCGGGGCTCCATGAAGATCCCTTCCGCCCTCATGTCGCTGCCGGTCGAGTAGAGCACGCGCTCCTCGTAGTTGAGCTGCAGGGTCCCGCCGACGCTCGCCACGAATACCCCCAGGCCTGCCATCAGGATCAGCAGCATCGAGAGCCTTGCATAGTGCGTCGGGTTCCTCGCCATCTGCCAAAGCCCCAGCGCAAGCCCCACGGATAGCCTGTTGGACATGAGGCGGCTCCCCAGTGCCAGCGCGAGCGGCAGCAGGCGGAGAAGCACCATCGCCGAAGCGGCCAGCATCAGGGCCGGCATCGCTAGCAGTATCTGGTCGACGACCGTGTCTCCGAATACGTTCGTCGCCACCACCGAGCCCTGCTCAGACAGCTGGCGGAACATCAGCAGGGCCGCTAGCAGAACGGCGACATCGACGTAGTACCTCTGGAACCAGGGCTGCCGCGCCGGTCTCGCCGCCTCCTGCCGGTAGCGAGCTACACCGATTCTGGATGCCTGCAGGGCTGGAATGAGGAGAGCGGCGAACGCGAGGAGTGCGCCCAACGCGCTGAGCCCGTACGACGCCCCGGATACGTTTACCGGCAGGGCGTCCCCGCCCGTGAGCTCTGAGAACGCCGGCGTGTAGCCGAGGGAGCCTATCGCAAGGCCCGCCAGCAGCGGACCAACCACCGCGGCCGCAAGCGATAGGGTACCGGCCTCGATCAGGAAGACCACGAATACCTGGGTGGAAGTGGCCCCCCGGCTCCTCATGAGCACGATCTCGCCCCGCTGCCGCGCAACCACCATCGACGCGATCATCACTATGTAGTAGAGGATCACTATGACGATCAGGATCATCGCCACGAGCATGGGAAGCTTGGTGAAGAAGTGCCTGCGCTCGAACTCCCTGAGTGCGTCGTCCAGGCCGGTGACCTGCTCGTACCCATAAAGGCTCGACCCGAGCCGGTCGCTCAGGTAGCGGAGCCCCAGCAGCGTCTGGAAGGAGTTGCGCGAATTCAGCCGACCCCTGTCCACGTCCAGGTGCCAGGCATAGATGCTGTCGAGGCGCGGGAACGATGGCCCCAGGACCTCCAGGTAGGTCTCCTCCGATATGTAGAGCTGTATCTGCCTGAAGTTGACCTGCGTCCCACGCAGCAGCACCTTCTCGTCGAGGTCATGGAGAGCCGCAGCGTCGTCTGAGACCTCGAACAGCCCGGTGACCGTGACCAGCACATGCGGCGCCAGCCCCCTGGTCGAGGGGATAGCGGCTATCCAGTCGCCGATCGCCAAACCGAAGTCCTCAGCTTGGTCAGCAGGAACGACGGCTTCAAGCTCCAATGGCTCTCCCGGCTCGCTCCTGGCGCCGGGCTGAGGCATCCTTCCCCCGGGATGAAGCGTTGCGTCCCGCTCCAGGGCCGTGACGAATATGAAGTTCGCCCGTTCGTCACCGTCCCACGGCGACGGGCCGTCCAGTTGGTCCGGAGAGGCGAGGGCGAACACAGCCGACTTTCCGGTCCTCTCGATTCTCCTGGCCGCCCATCCTATGAGGGGCTCCATCCGCCTCGTGAGAATCGTCGAAACCGCGTCGTACTCGCTGGTATTTGTAGGCCCCTTCTCGGCAACCAGGATGACGTTCACGTCGGTTTCGGGCAGCTTGTCCAGGGTGAACTGGAGGGCCAGGTCCCTCAGCGAGTCGAAATAGAGCACCGTGCCGGCCATCATTGCGGAGGCCAGCAGCACTCCGACGATTACGGGGGAAAGCAGTCGCCAGTGAGCAAGGATGCGCCGCCCTACGAGCTGCCACGTCGAAAGGAACCGGACGAGCCAGGGTCCGATCCTCATTGGGCGGCGGACACGAGATGGGCCGTAGAACGTGGGAACGAGCGGGAACGCATGGAGAGGCCCGTCAGACCTCCAGTCTCGAGACTTCGCTGAGCCGCACGCTGCTGACCGCACGATGCACGACATACAGCGCAAGCAGTATGAGCGCACCCAGGGCGAAATACGCCGGGGCCATCAGCGACCACTGCGTATTCAGAACGAACGGCGGAATCACCGGGTCTCCCGTCTCGGTGACGGCCAGAGAGGAAATCATGATCCTGCTCATCTGGAAGCCGGCCCAGCTGCCCAGCGCCAGGCCGACTACCACGATAGCGAGGTGCTCGATGCCCAGCAGACCAATCAGCTGGCCGCGCGTCAGCCCCATCGTCTGCAGCGTCCCCAGCTCCATTCGTGCCCGGGACGTGAACATCAGCAGGTACACGGCGTAGCCCAGCCCCGCGAGCAGGACCACCAGCCCGACCGATACCAGCACCATCAGCTTCCATCCCGCTATCACCAGGGGGTCCACCCGTGTGTTGGCGAGCCGCTGCGCCGTGCTGTCAATCTGGTCGGGGGTAATGTCCATCCGCTGCATCCCCGCCATGGCGCCCACCTGCCCGTCAGGGACGGTCGACGCGAATATCTCGTTGGGCGTGAAACGCAAACCTGGACCGATCATGTTCAGGTAGCGCAGGAACGTCTCCATGTCCGCCACCATGAACCCGATCCCTTCGGGCGCAAGCGTCGGGAAATAGTCCACGACGGCCTGGACGATGACGGGGAACTTCCGGCTCGTTATCTCCACCACGAACGCATCGCCAACCCGGATGCCTGTAGACTCCGCGAACCGGCTGTGCACGATCACGGGTATCCGGCCATTCTGAGAAAGCCGGTGAATACCCCTCATGCCGAAGTCGGTGTCCTTGCTGAAGCGGTACATGAGCGCCTGGCGGCCGGGGAAGTTCGACTCCGCCACGGCCTCCACGCCGTCCCCCGACGACAGGGACACGCGGAAGGGGGACCAGTCGATCGGCCCCTCGAAGTCCTCGATCACAACCTCGCCGCCCGGCCCGGCCGCAACTATGTTGTCGATCATGATCGACCCCGGCGTACCCGAGGGCCCGTGCACGAACTCGAACACCTGGAACGACAGGAGGTTTAGCGGCCTCGCCATTTCCTGGGGCAGCCCTGACGCGAGCAGCTGCCACCCCTCTTCCTCCATGGCGCCCAGGTTCAACGTCTCGATGATGCCGTTGCTGTCCTCGACCGACATCATCACGAAGATGGCGGGATAAGCACGCTCCGGCTTCACCCACACGCCTATCCCCTCGGCGTCATCTGGAATCGCTGCCGGCACGGGGGCTCCGCTAACTCTAAGCCTGTCCATCAGTCCCACGAGGGACTGCTCGGAAAAGTCCTCCCTGAACCAGGCGATCTCTGAAAAAGACTCCGACTCGATGGCCAGGAACGGGAACAGCGTGCGCGATGTGGTTTCCCCTATCTCCCCCAGGGTGCGGTGCCCGAGGGCGACCTGTGTGACCTCGGGAATCGACAGCAGGTGGTCCCTGTACTCCCCGTGTCCCATGTGGGCCGGCGGGGCGACTCGCGTCACGTGGATGTCTGAGGCAAGGTCGTACAGTATCTGCTCCTCCTGGCTGATACCGAGCGTCGCTCCCACAGTCGTCGACAGCACGCCGAGGCCCGTTAGCATCACCAGCAGGAGCATCATCCAGGTGTACTGGAGAGGGTTGCGGGACATCCTCAATAGGGTCATAGATACGCCCACGGGCGCGCGTCTTACCAGCGAGCTCAGGGCCCAGTACGCCAGCTGAAGCGGGACCACCGAAGCCAGGAGGACCACCGGCACGAACATGAGCTCATTCGGCGGAGGCCTCTCCATCCAGATGAACAGCCCGGCCAGCACGGCCTCGATTCCTATCGCAGGAAGCCTGATGGACCACTCCCTCGAGGTGCTGGCCACAGCATATGCCGCCCCGAATCCCCCAAGAACGGCCGCCTGCGGCAGCCAGTCGAAGTTGTACTCGATCCTTATCTCGCGTACCACCACGGCCGCACAGAGTACCGCAAGGGTGGCTCCGGCCCAGACGTGGACCAGCGCCTGCGACTCCCCTCCCAGGAATCGCACTAGCAGGGGGAAGAAGCGCATGAACAGTAGCGCGACTACCGCCAGCAGAAGTATTGGGGCGGCCAGCAGAGCCTCGTTGACCTGGACGTCCTCGAAGAGCCCGCCTGAAACCAGGTGCCCCCTCGCCTGTATCTCCCAGAAGAGCATCCCGCCCAGCGCCAGCAGGCCGATGTCCAGGTAGTACCGCTGGAACAGGGGCAGCAAGGGGGGGCGTGCCGTCCGGAGCTTCTGGGCGATCAGCGCCGTCCGCCCCCCCAGCACGCCCGGCAGTACGAATATGATCAGGCAGAGCGCGGCTGCGCCCCACGCCACCGCGAATGGAGCCAGGGTGAGCCTGATGGGGAGCAACCCGCCGCCCGTGAACTCGTCGAAGTAGGGCAGCAGGCCCGCGGCGGTCACAATCCCCATCACCAGGAAAGGGGCCACGAGTGCGGGAATCGATACGAGGATCAGGCCCTCTATCGAATAGACCCGGAAGACTTGCCACAGGCTCGTGCCCCTGGTGCGCAGCGATGCGATGTCCTCGCTGCGCGCCTCCACGAGGTAGTTCACCATCATGTACAGGTAGTACAGGGCCGCCAGCAGCATTATCGCTATCAGGAGCAGGAGCGGTATGGACGAGAAGAAGCTCCGCTCCTCGAATTCGTCCAGTATGCCAGTGATGCCGGTGAACGCGGACGAGCTTATCAACCGGTCGAACAGCCCCTTCTCGAACTCCGCGACCCTGTGCCTGATCTCTTCTAGCTCCAGCCTCCTCAGGGTCTCCCTGTTCACGCCCACGTAGTAGTCGATCGTCGAGAAAGTGGACGGAAGTACCTCGCCCACGGTCTCGAGCAGCACGTCCTGCGCGACGAAGACGCCGAGCTGCGTCTGCACCTCCGCGTCCTCCAGGAGCTCTTCGGCGTCGGTGCCGGTTGTACGATCGATCTGGTACGCAGCGTCGTCGGAACGGGGCCCGACCCTGAACAGGTTCGCGCCCAGCGGCCAGTAGGAGTCCCGGGGATCGATCTGCTCTATGAAGCCGGTGACCCTCACATAGACCCGCTCCGGCTGGTCGACCGACCTCGCAAGCACAACCGTGTCCCCGATGAGCAGCCGGTAGAAGTTCGCCAGCTGCAGCGCTACCACCCCCTCCAGAACTGGGCCGCCGTCCCCCTGCTCTACCCTATTCGTAGCCGCCCGCCCCTCCACGACCCTGATGTGAGGCTCCAGGTCCGAGAGCACCTGGAAGTAGCCCCTGGGAGCGTCTGGCAGCGGGCGTGTAATCGGGAGCGGCGCAACGGGTGTGCCCAGGAACATGGGGTCCGTGCGAAGATGCCGCACCACGTCCTTGCCCACGTCGGACAAGCTGGACTCTCGGATGTCGCTGAACGTCTCGTCGGCGGAATCCAGGTTCTCCTGGCGTAACGGCACGAAGGGCACGTACGTCCGTATCTTGAGGAAGTGGTCGGACGTGCGCGCGAACGCCGTATCCAGGCTCATCCGGTTCAGCGTTTCGAGGTAGACGGGAGCGCCTACGGCCAGGCTGCTCGCCACGGTCACGCCTATGAAGACCGCCGCGACGAGCCGCCAGTTGGCGCGCAACCTTCCTGCGATGAGCTCTATCAATTGGCGTCTATCTCAGCACCGTCCCACCATGTGGGCAGGGAAGCTCAGGGACACTCGACTCTACGACTGCCGGAGAAGTGCGGCGGTCATACACTGGTCTTGCCTCGCCCCGGATGCTCCCGCGCCGGAGGACTCCCTCGGTCGCGTCGGCCTGCCTGCTGAGCCGGAGTGCGGGTTGAAAGGGTTGCGAAGTCCAGGTTCTGGTGAAGCCCCACTACATCTGTTACGACCGGCGCAGCCCTGTCAGTTTCAAGCTGGGGGTATGATAACACGCGGCCTGTGGGACCCTTCGAAACGCCGGACCCTCCAGTGTACCTCTGCCTGCCGGCAGACCTCCGGCTAGCGGCCGAGATAGGCGTCCGCCCAGCCAAGCCCTTCTTCCGTGGTCGTCAGGGGAATGTACTCGCAGCCGATCCAGCCGTCGTACCCCATCTCGTCGATCGCCGAGAAGACGTTCGGGTAGTTGATCTCGCCGGTGCCAGGCTCGTGCCGTCCCGGGTTGTCAGCTATCTGGAGGTGACCGATGCTGCCCAGGTTCTCCCTCATGGTGGGTATCAGGTCGCCTTCCATGATCTGCATGTGGTACACGTCGTACTGCAGCGAAAGGTTGCCGGATCCGACCTCATCGATTATCGACAGGGCCTGGCCTGAGTAGTTGAGGTAGAACCCTGGAATGTCTCTCGTGTTGATGGGCTCCACGAGCAGCCGGATCCCGGCCTCCCGCAACTTAGATGATGCGAATCCCAAGTTGGACACCAGTGTCGCCCTCAACGCTTCCGCGTCTGCCCCTTCGGGCGGAATGCCCGACAGGCAGTTGATCTTCACGCACCCCAGGACCTTCGCGTACTCGATGGCGAGACCCACGCCGTCCTGGAACTCCCCCACCCGGGCCGGATCGGTGGCCATGCCCCGCTCCCCTGCGGCCCAGTCCCCCGCTGGGAGATTGTGCAGTGCGACAGCCAGGCCGTTGCTCTCCAGCCGCTCGGCAATCGCGTCCTTCTCATAGTCGTACGGCAACCCGAACTCCACCGCCTGGAATCCCGACCTCGCGGCAGCGTCGAACCGGTCCAGGAATTCCACCTCGTTGAACATCATGGTCAGATTCGCAGCCAGCTTCGGCATCTGTCGACCTCGTTTCGATGATTGAAGATTCGGTCCGTGAGGCGCTGCGACACAGGCCTACGGCCCGCCGAAGTCTATTCCAGCATCCCCAGAGGCGCAAGGCGCAACCCGCCGAAGTCTATTCCAGCATCCCCAGAGGCGCAAGGCGCAATAGGAAGGGCGACGGACGGGTGTGTATAATTCGAGCCGCTCTCGACGCGACATGAAAGGGGACTGACATGCCAAGCCTGCGAAGAACCGGCCGCACGATCATCGCCACCGGAGGCGTTTCGACCCCGGGCCTCGAGCGCCTGCAGAATGGCGACATCCTCGCGTCACATCGGCGATTCAAACCCCAGGGTGAGGACGAGAGGGGCTTCTCGAACTGGGTGGGCGAGGTCCTCAGGTCGACCGACGGAGGCCGCACTTGGAGCGACCCCATCGTCGAGGTCCGGGGCAGGCGCCCGGGCATCCCGGAAACCCTCGTGCCCTACTACGGGATGGCCCAGCTGCCCGACGGCACGGTCCTCCTGCCCTCCATGGGCCCGACCCGGGGCACGTACATGATGCGCTCGACCGACAACGGCGAGACTTGGACCGGGCCCGAACCGGCCGGGCAGGGCATCGACGGCGTCGACTGGGCTGCTCTCGCGCCCTACGGCAAGATTCGCACCCTCTCGGACGGAGTGGTGATCTTCCCCGTGTGCGGACAGTTCAGGGGCCACAACAACCACGTGACCGGCCACCTGCGATCCTACGACGGGGGCAGCACATGGACTGAGTTCGCGACGGTAGCCAGCGGCCACGTCTTCTACAACGACGCCATCGAGCTGCCCGACGGCAGGATGATAGCCATCGTCGTAAACGAGCTCTCGCCCGCCGGCCATGGCATGGCGCCCTTCTACTGGACCGAGTCCCACGACCTGGGCCGGACGTGGAGCGAGCCCGACTTCACCACAGGCGCAATTTACGGCAACTCCCCCGCCCTGTTCCTGACCAAGAAGGGCACTCTCCTGTGCGGCTACCGCTGGACCGGCGATGTCGACCAGGGCTACGTCGGTGTCGGGATCAGCGTATTCACCGAGGACGGGGCCGGAGCAGGCTCCTGGAACTCGAGCCCGATCATGGTATGGCTGGGCCGGGGCGTGCGGCCCACATATCCGGGCCGGTCATTCTCGGGTTATCCCGCGTTCACTTACGTCGACGACGAACGCATTCTCTGCGCCTACTTCATGTCGCCCGTGGGCGGCGGCGGCGACCCCACCACCTCGGACATCGAGGGAGTCTACTACGTCGAGGAGGACTAGCCGCCCGTCTTGGAAGCTATCCAAAATTCTAACCCGGCGAGCGCCCGGCCTTGGATACCGTTCGTCCTGAGCCTGTCGAAGGACAGTTCTCAGCAGCACACACGGCACTTGAGATAGTCGGCTGGTGCAGGCCGCGCACTTGTCCTCGTCTATAATGTTAACTCCACTCCCCCTATGTGCCCAGGTGGCGAAACGGCAGACGCGGCGGACTTAAAATTCGCTTCCCGCAAGGGAGTGGGGGTTCGATTCCCTCCCTGGGCACCACTCACAACTAGAGCCCACGCTTACCGCGAATTCACGACGTCCTAGCCGCCTATCCCACTAGTCTGCACGATGTTGAAGTTAATAGCCTCAAGGCTCTTGTTGATGCGCTCCAAGGCAGCCATCAACTCCCGGTGGTTTATCTCCTCCGAGCACATGGCGACGGCCTCGACGCTGGACGAGGAGTTGTCGTATTTCTCCCGCAGCTCGTCATCTGACATCTTCTTGACGTTAGCCATTCCACACTCCTGCTGGTGAACTTCGACCCCATATCATAGCCGAGTCCTCCCGGGCACCAGCACCATCCACCCGGTCCCTGTCTACCCTTGGGATCTGACGGCTTCTGGTTGGACGTGGGATTGACTGGCCTCAGTCGACACGCCTATGATGCCCCACAATCCCCCTGAGTTGATCTCTGAACCTGAGGACTCTTGGAGCGGCGAATCCAGGGAGTTCCACTAGTGGAGTATCGACATGAAGAGTCCAACCACTGTAGAAGAGCGGCTGGTGCCGACTGACGGCATCCCCAAGAAGGTGCTGGCCAAGGTAAACGGCGCGCACTCCGGAGAAATCATCAGCGACACCTATCCCTACCCCACCAAGCTCTCGCGCAAGGCATACGAAAGGGACAAGGCCGAGCTGCAGGTCGAGCTCCTCAAGCTGCAGAACTGGGTCAAGGAAACAGGCGACCGCGTAGTCCTGCTGTTCGAGGGACGCGACGCAGCAGGAAAGGGCGGGACGATCAAGCGCTTCATGGAGCACCTGAATCCCCGCGGAGCTTCCCTGGTAGCGCTGCCGGCCCCGTCCGAGAGAGAGCGCGGGCAGTGGTACTTCCAGCGCTACGTCCAGCATCTGCCGTCCAATGGAGAGATGGCGTTCTTCGACCGCTCCTGGTACAACCGTGCGGTCGTCGAGCCCGTTATGGGGTTCTGCACGGCGGCCGAGACCCTGCGCTTCCTGCGGGACACCGTGATGTTCGAGGAGATGCTCATCAACGAGGGCCTGCACCTGTTCAAGTTCTGGTTCTCGGTGAGCCGGGAGGAGCAGCTCAGGCGGGTGATGTCACGCGCCCAGGACGGCCTGAAGCAGTGGAAGGTCAGCAACGTCGACCTTCGGTCGCTGTCCCGGTGGGACGACTATACGGAGGCCAAGAAGGCGATGTTCGCGGCCACCGACACCAAGGCCTCGCCGTGGGTCGTGGTCAAGTCGGACGACAAGAAGCGTGCCCGCCTGGCCTGCATGCGCTACGTGCTCCGCAGTATGGACTACGATCCCGACGCCCGAAGACGCGTCGCCAGACCCGACCCGAAGCTCATCGGCCCGGCCAAGAACCTCTATGCCAAGGGCGAGGTCTGGTAGGCGCTCCCCGGCGTGGTTCGCGGTATGTCCCCTAGTGCCTAGGCGCCGCCTGCGCTCCGCTTGCTTGGCTGATGCCAGGCTCCAGGGCGACGATGCTGGTGCTCTTGATGACTAGGTAGACCCTGTCGCCCTCCGACAGGCCCAGCGATCCCAGCGCGTCTGGGGTGATCTCAGCCATCATCCGCACTCCGGCATTCACGAAGACCACCACCCGTGGGCCGTGCGCGTGTATCTCCTCGACCACGCCCGGCACGGCGTTCTGGGCGCTGATTCGGGATGGGACGTCCAGCGCCACCAGTATGTCCGATGCTCGTATGGAGATAGTTACGCGCCCGCCGGGAGGCGCTTCCACCTCGGGCGCAAGGAGACGCAGTCCGTTGGCCCCGAGCTCCACCTGCAGTCCGTCCGCTCGCCTCGCCACAACGTCCACATCGATCAGGTTCTCCAGGGCCGCGTAGTCCGCCAGGCGCCCCAATTGGGGGTTCGACAGCACTGTGGATGGCGGCCCCTGCGTGACCCGGGTCCCACCGCTGAGAACGAGGACATCGTCGGCGACCGCCATCACCTCGGATATCGAGTGCGACACGTACACCATCGGTATCCCCAGCTCGTCCCGCACCTGCTTCAGGTATCTCAGGATCAGTCCCCTGAAGGCCAGGTCGAGGGACGAGATGGGCTCGTCGAGCAGCAGGAGCCGTGGCGACGCGGCCAGGGCCCTGGCCAACGCGACGCGCTGGCGCTCCCCACCGGACAGCTCGGAGACATCCCGGCCCATCAGGTCCTCTAGCTGCAGGAGGCCGACGACCCTCGCCATGGACACGGTGCGCCTGGCCTCTGGCTTGAGACTGTGCCCGTAGCGGATGTTTTCCCCTACGTTCAGGTGTGGGAACAGGGCTGAGTCCTGGAAAACGTACCCCACTTCCCTTCTCTCAGGTGGGATCGCTGCCCCCTTCGACGAGGAGTAGACGGGCTGGCCCAGCACCTCGATCTCGCCCTGGTCGGGCCTGGCAAGACCCGCCACGCAGTTCAGAAGGGTGGTCTTACCGCTGCCCGACGGGCCGAAGACCGCCGTGATTCCCCGTCCGAACGTCGCCGAGCAGCGCAGCTCGAAGCTGCCTAGCCTCTTGGCTATGTCGAATCGAAGGGTGGCCTGCCCCTCATCGCGTGCTGCGCCAGCAGTCTCCCCGCTAGCCTGTCTCATTCCGCACACCCTTCCAGGGCCGAGAAAGCAGCCAGTTGTGGACTACGAGCGTGGCAATCGCCAGGACGACGGAGACCGCGGCAAGGATAATCGCCGTTGCGTCATCGCGGACCTGCACGCTCGAATAGATGGCAAGCGGCAGGGTCTGCGTCCTCCCGGGTATGTTGCCCGCCACCGTGATTGTGGCGCCGAACTCGCTCAGCGCCCTGACGAATCCCAGCACTACCCCTGCGAGAATCCCGCGGTACGCCAGCGGCACGGTTATCGTGAACAGGACCCGGAGGGGGCCGGCTCCCAGCGTGCGCGCCGACATCTCCAGCCGCTCGTCCACCTCGCCCATCGCGGTGATCGTGCCCCGCGCCACCAGCGGGAAAGAGACGACTGAGGCCGCAAGGACGGCAGCAACCCAGGTGAAGACCACGTCCGCGCCCAGGATCCCGTGTATGACTGAACCTAAGGGGCCCTCCCTGCCCAGCAGGAGCAGCAGAAGGAATCCCACCACCACCGGAGGCACCGCCAGCGGCAGCGACACAGCGATGTCGATGAGCAGACTTCCCCGGACTCTCCGCCTCGCTACCAGCCATCCGGCGAGCACCGCCAGGGGAACATTGATGAGCGTGGCCAGGAATGCCACGCGGAGCGTCAACTCTAGGAGTGCAATGTCCATTGTCAGGTAAGGGTTTGGAGCTATCCAAGCGCGCCGCGTGTCTGGCAAGTATAGACGATGAGAATCGCCGCTACTCCTCCGCCGTGAAGCCGTATCTCCCAAACACCTCGCGGGCCTCAGCGCTCCGGAGGTACTCGACCAGCTTCCAGGCGGAGTCCTCCTGCCCGGACCCCGCTATCACGGCCGCCGGGTATACGATGGGAGAGTGGCTGTCCTCGGGAACGACCGCCCCCACGCTGACCGGTCCCGAGGAAGCCGCGTCGGTGGCGTAGACGAGCGCAACATCAGCGTTGCCGGACTCCACGTAGGCCAGCGCCGCCCGGACGTCCGCCCCGAACACCAACTTGGGCTGGATCCGCTCCCAAACCCCATGGTGTTCCAGGCTCTCCCGGGCGTACCTTCCCGCCGGGGCAAGCTCGGGGTCGGCTATCGCGATCCGCTCGACACCCGCATCGGCCAGGGCGGCGATGCTGTCAGCGCGGGCGCCCTCGCCGGTGCGCACCGCGAGTACAAGGCGGTTCCTCAGGATGGGAGCAGGCTCCCTCGCCAGGGCGACACGCTCTTCCACGAACGAGACCGGAAAGACCCCGGCCGGCACGAAGAGAGCCGCTGGCGCTCCGCTGACAATCTGCTGAGCCAGGGCTTGGGACCCTCCGTAGCTCACCAAGACGGAGATGCCGGAGTCCCGCTCGAACGCAGCCCTTGCCTCCTCCAGGGGCTCGTACAGGCTCGCCGCCGCGAACACCAGGAAGTCGCCTTGTCCGTCGTCCGACGAACACGCGAGCAGGGACAGCACCACGCAGGCGGCCAGCACCAAGACGGCCAGGGCCGGCAGCGGTTGCGGAGTCGTCCTCGTTCCTGCGTCTCCCATTGTCATGCCTTTGCGGCGTTTCGACCGGCCCTCCTGTTTATGGTATACTCTTGCCAAGTCGGGACCTCTTAGACCTGTCGATCTGAAAAGTGGGCGCGCCCACTTTTTTTGTTGATAGGGTAGCTGTCCAGTCAGGAGGTAGCGAGGGATATGAAGAGCGATTTCATCATCGCTTTGACACAGTTGGCCGCTGAGCGCAACCTGCCAAGGGAAATCGTGCTCTCTGCCATCGAGGCCGCCCTTGCGTCAGCCTACAAGCGAGACAGCATCGCGGCTGGCCAGAACATATCTGTCAAGCTGGACCCCGGCAGCGGTGACGTGAGCGTCTTCGTCGTGAAGACCGTGGTCGAACAGGTCGAAGACTCTCAGTTCGAGTTGACCCTCAGCGACGCCAGGAAGATCGAGCGCGGCGCTGAGATAGGCGACGTCGTACGGACGGAGAGCCTCCCCCACAGCGCGGGGCGCATCGCCGCCCAGACGGCCAAGCAGGTCGTCATGCAGAGGCTAAGGGAAGCCGAGAGGGACCTGGTCTACAAGGAGTTCTCCGACAAGGAGGGCGAGGTCTTCACCGTCACCGTCCAGAAGATCGAGCCAAGGCAGGTTACGGTCGAAATGGGGCGGGCCGAGGCTGTCCTGCCCCACTCCGAGCAGCCCATGTACGAGAGGTACAGGGTCGGCCAGAAGGTCAAGGTCCTCCTCCAGTCCATCAGGCAGTCGAACGAGGGGCCGGAGCTGGTCGTCTCCCGTGCCGACAAGCTCCTTCTCAGGCGGCTGTTCGAGATGGAAGTGCCCGAGATATACAGCGGCGCGGTCGAGATAGTCGACATTGCCCGCGAGGCCGGGTCCCGCAGCAAGGTCGCAGTCTTCGCCAAGCAGGAAGGCGTCGACGCGGTCGGCTCTTGTGTCGGCCTGCGCGGCATCCGCATCCAGAACATCGTAAACGAGTTGCACGGCGAGAAGATCGACGTAGTCCCCTGGGCCAAGGACCCCAAGGCATACATCTCGCGGGCTCTCAGCCCGTCGCAGGTCATGCGTGTCAGGCTCGACGAGGAAGAGCAGTCGGCCATCGCCGTCGTACCCGAGAACCAGCTCTCGCTGGCCATCGGCAAGGAGGGCCAGAACGCCAGGCTCGCGGCGAAGCTCACCAGCTGGAAGGTCGAGATCAAGAGCAACGTCGAGATGGAGGAGATTGAGAAGGCCGCCGCCCTGGCCGAAGAGGAGGCCAGGCTCCAGGCGGCAGCCGAGGCGGCCGAGACACAGGATGAGCCCGCGGAAGAAGCCGCCGAAGAGCTTGCGGAGGCGCCCGCGGCCGTCCAGGAGGAGGTCGAGGAGGCTGCCGAGGTAGCGGAGATTGCCGCCGAAGTCGAAGAGCCGGTAGTTGCGGAGCCCGCCGTGGCGGAGCCCGAAGAACCCGAGATCGAGACGCCGGCCGCAGAGGTCGAAGAGCCCGAACCGCAGGAGGAGCCCGAAGTCCTCGAAGAAGTGGTGCTGAGGGAGCTCCTCAGCGACGTGGAGGAAGAGACTCAGACCGACAAGGAGGGGGCCCTCGTCGGCGCCGCCGATACGGGCACGTCGATCGAGGACCTGTCCGAGGACGTCTGGTCCGTTCGCAACGTGCCGACCGCACAACCGGGCGTGATAAGATTCAGGGAAGACATCGCGGAGCTGGACGGCCCCGACGGCCCGCGCAGAGGAAGGCGCAGGCGCAGGCGAGGAGGAGCCGGACAGCAGAACAGAAGGCGCTGACCGATGGCTGCCGAGACCGCCGCCAAACGAGTCCCTCTTCGCACGTGCGTGGCATGCGGTACCAAGATGTCAAAGAGCAGCCTCGTCCGGATTGTAGCGCCTCGACAGGGTCCCATCGAGGTCGACGTAACGGGCAAGGCCCACGGCCGCGGGGCATACCTGTGCAGGAGCGGGGAAACCTGCCACGACCTCAGCGGGCGCGGGCGCCTTGGGCACGCGCTAAGGCGGCCGCTCTCGGAAAACGAGTGGAGCAGCCTGGCTTCGTCCATCGAGACAATCAGGCAGACCGGGTAACCTCAGGATGACAAATCGCGGAACTACAACCGAGCGAGACCCGCGGACGGCGGCCCAGGCCGCGCCGCTGATAGAGATACCCGCAGGCGTTACCGTGGCGGACCTCTCCACGCTGATGGACGTCGATCCCATCGAGACGATCAAGCAACTCATGAGGTCCGGGTTCATGCTGAGCATGAACGACGAGGTGGAGTTCGAGACGGCTGCAATGATCGCCCAGTCTTTCGGACTGAGGGTCAGGGCGCCCAGGAAAGAGGACAGGGGCCCCGGTTCGCTCACCGTTTCCCACGAAGGCGAGGACGCGGCCGCCCTTGCCCCCAGGTCCCCCGTCGTCACCATCCTTGGTCACGTGGACCACGGCAAGACAACACTGCTCGACCGTATCCGGAGCTCGAACGTCACGTCCAGCGAAGCTGGCGGCATCACCCAGCACATCGGCGCATACCAGATCCAGCGCGATGACGAGCGGATAACGTTCCTGGATACGCCGGGACACGAGGCCTTCACCGCCATGCGCGCCCGGGGCGCCCAGGTCACGGACATAGCGGTAATTGTCGTGGCGGCGGACGACGGCATCATGCCCCAGACTGTGGAGGCCATAGACCACGCAAGGGCTGCGGATGTGCCCCTCGTCGTGGCCATCAACAAGATCGACAGCCCCAGGGCCGATCAGGAGCGGGTCAAGCGCCAGCTGGCCGAAAACGACCTGCTGATCGAGGAGTGGGGCGGCGAAGTGGTTGCCGTCCCGGTTTCCGCCCTCAATGGCGATGGCGTCGACGAGCTGCTCGACAACCTCAGCGTGGTCGCCGAGGTGGCCGAGCTGAGAGCCAACCCCTCCAGGCCCGCCAGGGGCGTCGTCGTGGAGGCCCAGATCGACAGGAGCCGGGGGCCCATAGCCACCCTGCTCGTCCAGACGGGGACGCTCAGGGTGGGCGACCTGCTGGTAGCGGGAGAGGTGTACGGTCGCGTCCGCGCCATGAGGGACGACAGGGGCAACTCAATCCAGGAGGCCGGCCCGGCCGTTCCCGTGGAGGTGATGGGGCTCAACGGGCTGCCGCAGGCCGGAGACATCGCTGACGTTGCCGAGAGCGACAGGGAAGCGCGGAGCTCAGCCGAGAAGCAGCGTGAGAATCGCGAGGAGAAGAGGCGGTCCGGCATCACCCTTGCCGAGGTCCATTCCATGATGGAATCGGGCGAGGCTCAGGCCCTGGACCTTATCGTGAAGACCGATGTCCAGGGAAGCATAGATGCTGTCCGCAACGCCCTGCAGGCCCTGAATACCGGGGTGACCAGGGTCAACATCATCCACGCCCAGACAGGCACGATCTCGGAGAGCGACATTATGCTCGCCGCCGCCTCCAATGCCATTGTCGTGGGATTCAACGTCAAGCCCGAGACCGGCGCGCAAACACTGGCGGCACACGAAGATGTAGAGATACGCAGCTACGACATCATATACAACCTGGTCGATGACATTAGCAAGGCCCTCTCCGGCCTGCTCGCCCCGGAGACGAGGGACGTCGTCGAGGGCGTGGCTACCGTGAGGGCGATCTTCGGGGTTGGCGGCCGCAGGCTGGCGGCCGGCTTCTACGTCAACCAGGGGCGGATTACGCGTTCAGGCACCATGCACGTCTTCCGGGGCGGAAACAAGCTGTTCGAGGGATCCGTCGCGAGCTTGCGCCACTTCAGGGACGACGTACGTGAAGTCGCCACCGGCCTCGAGGGCGGCCTCGTCCTCGACGGCTTCTCCGACTTCCAGGAAGGCGACACCATAGAGTCCCACCGCATCGAGGAAGTCTGACGGCTATCCCCGGAACCCACCTGCCCCGGTTGAGATCACGCCCCCCTGGGAAGGGACGCCCCGCTACTCCACGATGAAGAGGTACCGTCCATGAGCCGCCGCTTGGAGCGAGTCAACGCACTGCTGCGCCAGGAGATTAGCAGGGCCATATCCACCGAGCTCTCCGACCCAAGGATCTCCTCGATGCACACCGTCACGAGAGTCGAGTGCTCGCCCGACCTGTCCCGCGCAAGGGTTTACGTCAGCGTCCTCGACGAAGCCGACTCGGACACCATTCCCGCCCTGCGCTCCTCCGCCGGCGTCATCCGAAGGTCCCTCCGCGGGCTGAATCTCAAAAGGATCCCCCAGCTGGCATTCCAGGGGGATGACTCCGTCCGGCGCGGCGACGAAGTGCTGAGGCTCCTCGACGAGGTCTCCCCCTCGGAGAGGGCCGGGTGATGGCCCAGCGGTCAGGCGGCGCTGCCCCCGCTGAGCGGCGCAGGGGCCCCGACCGCCGGATTGACGGGTTGCTCGTCATCGACAAGCCTGAGGGCATGACGAGCATGGACGTCGTCCGCCGGATCAAGCGGGCGAGCGGGGTCAAGAAGGTGGGCCACGGCGGAACGCTGGACCCCTTCGCTACAGGCGTGATTGCCGTGTGCATGGGACAGGCGACGAGGATGATGGAGTACCTCGTCGACGGCGCAAAGACCTACCGTGGCGTTGTCGAGCTGGGCATAGAAACGGACACCTACGACGTGCAGGGCGAGGTTACGCGCAGGTCGGACGCATCCACCATAACCGCCAACGACGTCGAAGCGGCTCTGGCCGAGTTTCACGGCCCTATTCTCCAGGTGCCCCCCATGTACAGCGCCCTGAAGCGCCAGGGCAAGAGGCTGTATGACCTCGCCAGGGCCGGAGTTGAGGTCGAGAGGGAGCCACGCAGGGTCGAGGTGACCGGCATTTCCGTCGCCGACTGGTCCCCTCCCCTCGTGACGGTCAGGGTCGAGTGCGGCCGCGGCTTCTACATGCGGTCGCTCGCATACGATCTCGGGGTCAGCCTGGGCTGCGGGGCGTACCTCAAGAGCCTCGTACGTGTGAAAAACGGGCCCTTCGACATCGAAGGCGCCGTATCGCTGGAGGAGGCCGAGCGGAGCTTCGAAGAAGGCGACTGGCGCCGGGTCGTTCGGGCGCCGGACGCGATCGTCGACCGGATGCGGGCCCTCATCGTCGGCAAGAGGGAAGAGCTGCACCTGCACCAGGGCCGGCCCCTTGCCCCCAATCTGAAAGTCCCGCCCGCCCGCCACGGCGAGAGACGGAGGGTCTACACGACCGATGGCGAGTTCGTGGGCATCGTCTCATTCGACGCACCGGGGCGGCGATGGCAGCCCCAGCGTGTGCTCAGCATCGAGTACCCGGGACAGTAGCCGGGAGGCCGGTGGGCTTACCCGCCTGATGGCGTCGGAGTCGCGGCGGGCGCCGGCCCGGGAGTGGGCGTGGGCGGCGGCTTCAGCACATACGCACTGTCGGCCTGCAGCATGTCGTCGACCTCGAAGTCGGCAACCACCACGTAGTAGTCGGAGTCGCTCGACTTGACATAGTAGCCGCCCGTCGCAGCGGCCCCCACCGTGAGCGTTACGGTCTTGACGTTGCCGTCGTCGTCTTCCGACTCCAGTGTATACGAGCCCTGGGGCGATCCGGTCCCATACTCCTCCAGACTCTGCCGGCCGAGGGGCTCCCGCATGGAGACCGACGCAGCGCGCGTGAGCAGGGAGTTCACCCTCGCCTGGTCCAGCTCTTCGCCTTCCTCGATGCCCTGAAGCATCCAATCGCCGTCGTCGCCCTTTCGCAGCTCCAGCCGCCCCTTCGGATTGTTGATGGTAACTGCGGTCAGGAAGCTCTGGGGAACGAACAGGTACTCCGTATCTATCCATCCCAGCGCATTCACAGGCGCGTCCGAAGTCGTTAGCTCGGACACCTTGTAGACCTCGTCCCTCCCGTCGGCGCGGACGTGGCTGGCGCTCACCGTGAGGGCGCTGCCGAGGAAGAGCCTGTAAGTCTGCCCATCGTCAGTGTCGAACTCCACCACCCGCTCGAACTTGGATGGCGACACACTCAGCCTGAGGTGGCTGGAGGAGGTCCTGGTCACCACGTTGTCGGCCACCAGCCCTTCCAGCGTTTCGAACAGATTGTTCATCCTGTCGGTCCTGCACGGGTAGTCGTCGGCCTGCGTGAGTATGCACTCACCCGCGCGCGCTTCGACCTGGATTACGCCGCCCTGCGGCCCGGTGATCCTTGCGCGGACGATGCTGCCCTCCTCAACGCCGGGAAACACCGGCCCCGCCTCGGAAACGGTCTCCGGCCAGAACACGAAGGCAAGCACCGCGATCTGCAGCACCAGCGCGCCCGCCAGGACTCTAACCGTCATCCTGGTCCTCGCTCTCGTCCCTGAGGTCGACCAGCGCCATGGCGGGCTCGCCCCTCTGCCTCACATTCCATACGAGGCCCAGAATCAGCAGCGCGGTCAGGGCCACCAGGTAGTTGGCCGCCTCCCAGATCGTCTGCTCGCTCTCATCCAGCGGCTGCAGCAGGCGCGTGTATGTGCCCCGCGCCCTGAGGCCAAGCAGGTCCTCGTCTTCGAGTGCCCAGTCGACGGCGTTCTCCATGAACTGCAGGTTGAACAGGTACCTGTCGGCAGATATGCTCCGGGACAGGTCCAGAATTATATCGTCCAGGAATTCCGAGCTTCCGAATACGATCAGCCGGGTTGACTCCGGCGACTGGTCCACCAGGCCCGGGCCGCTCCTCCCGAGGGGATCGTCCTCGAACGGCGACGGCCTGTCGCTGAAATAGCTCTTGAACGAGCCCCTGATCGATACCGCGAGGGGGTATGAGCGCTGGTCCCCCTCCACGGGGAAGCCCAGGACCGGATACTCTTCCCTGTCGGGGTCCACGTCTGCGGACTCCCTCAGCCACGACTTCCTTGTCGATCTGAGGAAGACCTGCACGTCCCGGCCGCTGGACATGGACTCGTCGATCAGCAGGGGCGAGGCCCACTGCAGCGTAACCGCGGGCATGTTCGCGGTCACCGGGCTATCCTCATCCATCCCATCCCGCCGTATGTCGACGAACGGGGGATAGGAAATCCTCTCGATATCCAGAACGGTAACGCCGCTCACCCGTCTCTGGACCTGAATGGGGAACTGCTCGTTCTGGGTATCCAGCACCAGCTCTCTGCCGATCCCTACGCCGTAAGACGCAAGCAGATCGCCCACGCCCTCCTTGACCTCCTCGATCTCGATGCCGGTGCCGAGCTGGATCGGCGACACTATGAAGTTGCCCGACGCAATGATGACGGAGCCTCCGCGCATGAGGAATTGGTCGATCGCCAATATCTCCTTGGGAGCCATGTTGCGCGGTGACACGATAACCAGCACGTCCACGTCCGGGGCCGTGCCCTGTGACAGGTCGGCGAGCACCATGTTGTAGTTCTGGGACAACTGCTGGTGGACGTAGGACCAGCTCGATATCGGCGGCACGTCCTGCCCGAAGAAGCCCGGCACAGGATCGTCCGGCGGCACCCATAGCCCGACGCTCTTGAGGAGTCCGGGCACTACCCTCCTGATACCCGCGTCGATCGCCGAGCGAATGTCGGCCTCCGTAGCCTCCCCGCCGGGGTAGACAAGAATGCTGTCAGTGCCCCTGGTGAGCACCATGTGGAAGTAGTAGGAGTCCGTAGAGCCCAGTTCCACCAGGCTGGGGGCAATGCCTTGCGTCTGCTGGATCTGCTCGCGGGTTACGGGGCTGTCGGGCAGGTCGGGATCGATCACCGAAACGACCAGCTTCCCGTTCGACTCGGCCGCCAACTCTCCCGCCACGGCTCTGAAGTGTGCCGGCGCATCCTTAAGGGCGTCCGGCAGGGTCTGCTCGGTGATGTAGGCCGTCAGCAGCAGAGGGTCCTCGAGCGCAGCAAACACTGCGTCCTGCCTCTGGAACCCGGACACAGCCTTCTTGATCGCGCTGGTCAGGTCATATTCCAGGTTCCTCAGCCGCACGGTCAGGTCGTTCCCACTCTGTTCGACCTGCACCAGGTCCGCGAAGCTGAGGACGACGAACTGGTCCCCGTACCGGACGAGGATGTCGAAGTAGGAGTTGACAACTGACGAGTCGCGCCGCTCTGTGATGGCGAATGGCGTGGACTCGATGCCGTACGACCTGTTCGCCTCACCCTCGATGTCCTCGTCAGTCCTGGGATCGACGACCTCCGCCTCTATCCTGCCCCGCGACGCTATCTCGTACTCTCGCAGCATGTCGCGTATGGTGGGTATGAGCGGCTCCAGCAGCGGGTGCGTCCGATCGCTGATGTAGCCCCTCAGGAGGAGAGGCTCCTGGAGGTTGGAGATCACGTCCAGAGTGGGTGCCGTCAGGCTGTATTCGCGCTGCGCGGTCAGGTCGACTCTCATCCCGGACAGCGGGAAGAGCCAGACATTCAACACGAGCAGGTTGGCTGCTATCAGGGCGGCGACGACTATCGCGCCGCGGCGCATGGGCGCGGCGTCCGCTCCCTTGCTCCAGCGCTTCGTCTCCAGCGATACGACGTTCAGTGCGAGGAACAGGGCCGCGACCGACCCGTAGTAGACCACGTCGCGCACGTCGATTACGCCGCGCTCGATGCTCTCGAACCTGCTTCCGCTGCCGATTGCCCGCAGTATCTCGGACGCCCCACCGCCAACGAAGACCGTTACTGTCTCCGTGCCCACCAGGTAGAGCAGCCCGCCGATCAGCACTGTCAGAATAAGGGAGACTATCTGGTTGTCCGTCCTCGACGACACGAACAGGCCGATCGCCGCGTACGACGACCCCAGCAGGAGTACGCCGACGTACCCTCCGATGGCCGGGCCCCAGTCCAGGTCACCCAGCAGCTCTACGGTCACCGGAATGGACAGGGTGAGGACGAGAGCCGTGGCCAGAAGTATGACGACCGCCAGGAACTTGCCCAGGGCCAGGTGGACGGTGCTCACGGGCAGTGTGAGGAGCATCTCGAGGGTGCCGGCCCGCTGCTCCTCGCTCCACTGACGCATGGTTAGCGTCGCCACGAGCAGTATCATCAGCACCGGCATCCACCGGAACAGCGGGCGTACGTCCGCTATGTTGCGCGCAAAGAAAGTCTCGGCCCAGAAGAAGAGGAACAGTGTCGCGGCGAGAAATACGCCGATGAAGATGAGGGCCAGGGGCGAGCCGAAGTAGGCCCTGAGCTCCTTCCGGGCTATCGCCCACACCGGCGTCCAGGCGCCGCTCACTCCTCCGCCTCCTCGCTCATCCCATCGGAGTCTGCTCCTTCGACACCGTTGCGGTTGCGCGAAGTCGAAACGAGCTCGTTGAACACGGTCTCGAGCGTCCTCGTCTCCCGCCTCAGCTCCCTGACCGGCCACCCGCTCTTACGGGCGACGCCGTATACGTCATCGCGGAGGTCGGTCCCCTGCTCTCCCGTGATCCGGTACCGCCGTCCGTCGGTGGTGGCCTCTGAGGCAACGTCGAGTACCCCCTCCAGGTCCGCGAGGGCTTCAGTCACGTCGCCTGCATCCCTGCCCAGCACCAGGACGGTGACGGACGATGCGGCGAGGTCGGACATGCGCGCGTCCGCCCTCACCCTGCCGTTGAGCAGGACGAAGGCCCGATCGCATATGGCCTCCACCTCGGAGAGGATGTGGGTGGAAAGGAATACCGTGCTGTTCTTCGCCAGATCGCCTATCAGGCCGCGAACCTCGATGATCTGCGTTGGGTCGAGCCCGATAGTCGGCTCGTCCAGGATCAGCACCTTGGGTTGGTGGAAGATCGACTGGGTCAGCCCCACGCGCTGGCGGTATCCCTTCGAGAGTTGGGATATGGGCCTCGCCAGCATGTCCTCGAGTCCGGTCGCTCGCACGGCGTGGGATATCAGCTCAGGCTGGGCCTTCCGGGGCACGCGGCGAAGATCGGCCATGATCTTGAGGTAGGCCTGGACTGAAAGCTCGGGGTAGAGCGGCGCGTTCTCCGGGAGGTAGCCGATGCGCTCCTGGACCTTCAGCGTGTCAGAGACGACGTCGAGCCCGTCGACAAGCACGCTGCCGCTGTCCGGCTGCAGGTAGCCCGTCATTATCTTCATCAGGGTCGTCTTGCCGGCGCCGTTCGGCCCCAGCAGGCCAACGACTTCGCCTTCGTCTACCCTCAGCGAAACGTCGTCCAGTGCCTGTATGGACCCGTACGACTTGCTGAGTCCGGTTACCTCGATCACTGTCGAACCACTACTAGAGTCTTGCCTGTCCAGGATTTCTGAGCGACTAGAAGCTGGAGTGGCTATTGCCGCCAACCATCTATTCTAACGTATGGGCCACGCTGCAGGTTAGCTCCGGCACGCAAATGCCGCAGACCTGGGCCTGCGGCACCTACCAACGGACCACCTCTCCTTCAGTGTACCATCACACGGAGGAGTCGAGGGCCCTGTCCAGAGCCTTACGCATCCGGGGGCCAACCTGGGCCATCTCCTCGACGCTTGCGGTGCTGACCGCCAGCCGGACGTGGGAAGTGTCGTCGTCTCGTCCATTGAGGAAGAACACCGAGCCGGCCGGGAAGACCAGTCCTTCCTCGGCAGCGGTCCTGGTCAGGGTCTGCGCGTCGACCCTTAGGCTCTTGCCCCAGAGAAAGAATCCACCCTCGGGCTCCGTGAACTCCAGGTCTTCGGAACAGTGCTCCGCCAGGCTCTGGCAGAGGGCCTCGCACTTGGCCTTGTAGAGCGGCCTCATCTCGCCGAGGTGCGCGTCCATGCTGCCGGACCCCACGTAGTCGGCAAGCGCCCTCAGCAGCAATGGGCTGCTGCCCATGTCGAACTTCACCCTGCTCAGGGCGTGTATGAAGTCATCCCGTGCCTGCACCCACCCTACCCGGAGGCCCGTGGCTATCGGCTTGCTGAACGTGCCGACCCGCAGGATCCCCTCCCCGTTCGCCATGCCATATAGGGACTGGGGAGGCGCGTGGCCGAAGTAGATATCGGAGTATGCCGCATCCTCGACGATGAGCACTCTCCTCGACGCGCACAGCTCCACCAGCGCCTCGCGGCATTCCGGGGGCATCGTAGCCCCGGTCGGGTTGTGAAAGTCGGCGATCGTGTACAGGAGCTTGACACTCTTTCCGGCAGCTTCCGCAGCCGCGATGGCGCTCTCGACGCCTCCAGGATCGTGCAGCGGCACCGCAACAACGTCTGCCAGGTGTCCCCTGAACGTCCTCAGCGATCCCGTGAAGGTCGGCGACTCCACGAGCACCACGTCGCCGGGCTCGACAAATGCGCCGCACAGATTGGCGATGCTGCCCGAACTCCCGCCGTTGATGATGAAGTTGTCAGGGTTGAGAGGCAGGCCGTCGAGACGGCTGTATCGATCGGCCAGCACCTCGCGCAGGCCATCGAATCCAAGCACGCCGCCGTAGGTCAGAGAGGCCGTGTCGCTCAGCGCCTCGTCCAACGACTGGAGAAGGTCGGCGGCCGGCAGCGTGCCCGGGTCCGGTATGCCGCCTGCCAGCAGGATCGGGTCCTCGACTGCCGGCGCATGGACCCACGGTACGCCCTGGTCGGTAGGAGTTCCTGCGCCAACCGCCAGAGCGGCCGTGTTCAGCAGGGCGCGTATGTCGGTTTCCGCCCACGGGCTGGATTTGTCCGCATTCACAGTGAGTGTCACTCGTCCCTCCATGTCATTCCTTCCACGTCTATAATACCAACGCTGCGAGATCGGGCCGGAGAGGCTGCATACGTGCCGCCGCAGGTGGCATGTCGCAGCGGGCGGCAGGAGTCCAACAGAGGGAGGGAATCATGCCCCAGTACATCTTCACCGAGGAAGAATGGATGCAGTTCCAGGACGAGTCGCACGGCCACACACTCCTGGCGATCGATGGGAGCACGTACCGGTCGATCAAGATGGGCGGCATGAACGAGCGGCTGCCCGGGTCAGGCGACTACGACAGGCTCCTTGGGGTCAACGTCTTCAAGCCCGGGGGAATATACGAGGCCCACGCCCACCACACGCCCATGTACTACTACGTCATCGCCGGCGAGGGCATCATGCGCGTCGGCGACGAGGAGCGGGTCGTCGGCCGAGGGGCCTGGATCTACACGCCGCCGGGACTGAAGCACTACACCGAGAACACCGGCGACGTGGACATGGCCTACCTGTTCTTCGGCGGCAACCCCAACGACCCGGACGCGGGGTTCCACGAGCCGGTCACGGCCAACCAGGGGACTATCTCAGGAGACTAGGAGATTCCCAGCCCAGCGCAGAGGAGATTCGTTCGCCCTGAGCCTGCCTGTCCTGAGCCCGTCGAAGGGTCGAAGCGCCTGCCCTGAGCCTGTCGAAGGGGCAGTGCTCGCCAGTGCTATTGAGTCACCCGGGAGGGCCGACGCCAGAACGTTCGCCCTGAGCCTGTCGAAGGGGCAGTGCTCGCCAGTGCTATTAAGTCACCCGGGAGGGCCGACGCCAGAACGTTCGCCCTGAGCCTGTCGAAGGGCAGTGCTCACCAGTCCGAGTCTCTAGGCACGAATCACTCCCGGTAGTACTCCATGCCCAGGTGGGTAATCTGGTCCTCTCCCATCATCCACCTTAGCGTGTTCTTCAGCTTGGTCTGCTGGATGAACAGGTCGTGCTCGGGGTACACCGTCGCCGCGTGCTGCGGGCTCTTGAAGTAGAAGGACAGCCACTCCTGGATACCGCCCATCCCCGCACGCTGCGCCAGGTCCATGAACAGGACCAAGTCGAGCACCAGCGGCGCGGCCAGCACCGAGTCCGAGCACAGGAAGTTGACCTTCAGCTGCATCCGCCGGCCGAGCCATCCGAACAGGTCGATGTTGTCCCAGCCCTCCTTGTTGTCTCCCCGGGGCGGGTAGTAGTTGATGCGGACCTTGTGGTACGCGTCCGAGTACAGCTCAGGGTAGACCTCCGGCTGGAGGATGTACTCCAGCACGCCGAGCTTGGACTCCTCCTTCGTCTTGAAGTTCTGGGGCTCGTCCAGCACCTCGCCGTCCCGGTTGCCGAGAATGTTCGTGGAGAACCAGCCGTCCATGCCAAGCATCCTGGCCTTGAGCATGGGCCCGATTACCGTCTTGACAAGGGTCTGACCCGTCTTGAAGTCCTTGCCGCAGATGGGCACTCCCTCGTCGGCTGCCAGCTTCTCCAGCGCCGGTATGTCCGCCGAAAGGTTTGGAGCGCCGTTTATGAAGGGCACGCCCTCCAGCAAGGCGGCGTAGGCGTAGACCATCGAGGGGGCTATGTTCTCGTCATTGTCGTACAGGGCGCCGATGAAGCTCTCCAGGTCCCTGTGTACTTCTGTCTCTTCAATGAATTTTTCGGTCGACGCGCACCAGACCATCACCAGCCTGTCGCAGTCGTTGTCGGCCTTGAAGCGGCGGATGTCTTCGCGCAGGGCCTCTACGGCCGCGAACTTCGATGCGCTTGCCCTGGTGTTCGAGCCGTCGATGCGCTTGACGTACTCGGTGTCGAAGACCGCCGGCATGGGCCGCACCGACCTGAGGAAGTCGGACACCGGCTCCAGCTCCTCGTAGCGGTCGAGCACCCCGCTCTTTACCGACGCCTCGTAGGCGTCGTCGGGTATCGGGTCCCAGGCGCCGAAGACCAGGTCTTCCAAGTCCGCCAGGGGCACGAAGTCACGGATCAACGGCGTGCGCTTGTCGGGTCGCCTGCCTAGCCGGATCGTAGCCATCTGGCTGACCGAGCCTATGGGCTGGCCGGTGCCTCGCCGGATGTGCTCGACCCCCGCAATGAATGTCGACGACACCGCGCCGAGGCCCACAAGCAGCACGCCCAGCTTTCCGTTGGCCGGGGTGACCTCCGGGCTGCCCACCGACACGAAGTCCTTCGCCTCGAGACCAACGCCTTTATCCCTCGCAAGCTCGATGAGACGCCCGTGCCACTGCGAGGGTATCCTCCCTGTCCTCGCCCAATGCTGTACGGTGCTCTGACGCTTGCCCAATAGCGACGCCAACGCCGACTGTCCGCCGAAACGATCTATGATCTGCCTTGCTGTATTCATGCCAAGAGCGTAACGTTTTTTTCGTTCATCGTCAAGCGAACTTCCCATGCCCTCATGGAGACCCTGCTGGGACCGGAGCAGCGGGAGTCGGCGAAGCGTTGGGATCGGATTGCGCTCCCGGTACCACAACGGAGACGTACTTCCATTCAGATGAGTAGAAGTCGTCGACCCACGCTTCCCCAAACCTCTTGTACTTCTTGTACCGAACTCGAAATGTGTATGGACCTGGGTCAACCGGCCAGAAGGTGCTAACTGCGGGAGGCTGCCAGCGGCCGTCGTCGCCTGTGTGCCGGATTCCCGCGCTGGCTTCGGGAGGCTCGCGCCACTCCTGGGCGCTGCCGTCCCATAGCTGCACCTCGCGACCGGCCCTACTTCCAAGGTCCACCGAATCGCTCCACCTCCATTCGAGCGTCACAGCTGGCACCAGCGAACCGTCGCTGGATTCGGTGCCCGCCCTCGCTGTGAGATCCAGCACCTCCGGAACCCATGGCCGAGGCCCAGGCTTCGGTGGGACATCCCCTTCCGGCCGGATGCGGAGCATTAGCTTATCGCCCCAGCGCCACGGCCGGTTAGGAACCCGCCAAGTCAGCGTTTGGCCGACCGGGTCCACGGTCGCTTCGGCGACAGGTAGCGTGAGCCTCGCTGAGCCATCGAGATCGACGATGTCTACGTCGTAGCCACCGAGTGACCCGTAGGACTCCAGACGCATGGACACGGAGCCGGCGCGCCACTTCAGACCGTGTATCGTCGCGGTTGCACCGTTGACCGTGAAGGCCCCTGGCTGAAGGAGGCCCCCTTCCTCCGAGACACCCACCGCGTTCGCCAACAGGTCAGGATCGAAGAACGCTTCGTGCAGCGTGCCTTCCACCGATGCCTCGACGGAGATCGTCCACTGGCCAAATCGGAGGAGACTGAAGCCGTTCGGCGTGAAGTCAGGGCATAGTGTGTCGGTGTACGGAACGTAGTACCGCTCAATCTCGTACTTTCCAAATGGCAGCGGTCGTACCGCCGAAAGCGACTCGCTGTAACCGTTGTTCGCGGAGCTATCGTCATCCTTGAGCGTCACTTCGAAGAGTCCCCGGTCGGATCCCTCCAGCCACGTACCGTGGTAGTCGATGACATCCCAATGTGGGCTCAGATCGGACCAATCCACCACTGTTCCTGCCGGCAGTCCGGAAGGCAGCGAAGACTCCGCCTGATAGGGGAAGTGAGGCTCGCCTTCATAGCGGGCATCTCGCTCATACCACAGCACCGTCTCAATGCACTGGGTATAGCCTGGTACACCCCTGCCCTTCTCGACCACCGCCTCAAATTCCGCTATGCGCGAGCGGAGGTCGGAGAGCGACATTATGCCCGGTGTGGGACCCCTCCCAGACTTACCCGAGGCGCTCAGGAACCGAGGCGCGCTGCCATCCCCGCTCAGCGAAGCATGAGAATTCTTGTCAGGTAGCCTCCGTTGGCCATGGGTGGCAGGCGGTGGGACGAAATCGTCATCCACCTCGGGGAGCCACGACCACGCGTACTCTTCGGGTCCTTCATAGGAAATCCCCCATAAGTCGCTCACTTCGGTGAAGGAAAGTGCCTTTCCATCGTCCTCGCCGAGTTTCAGGAACAGCACGGCCTTACGACTATCCCAAAGCGGGCTTCTCGCGTCCCACCATGAGGCGGCGTTGGCCTCGGTCTCTTGCCTTAGATGGAAGTTTCTTACAAGATGGCCCTCCACGGAGTACGCCCTCAGAGGAATCTCCACGAGAACTTCTGCTGGGCCCGTTCCGATCAGATACTCGTCGACTTCGAAGCGGAGCTCAAATGTCGCCTTGCACACAGGAGCGGGAGTCTTGCCGGGCGGAACCTGCTCCTCATCGAACCAGGAGTCTTCGAGGGGAGCGGACTCAGTTCGAGTAGTAACGGATGCCAGCGAGGCATGCACAACTGTGTCCGAGTAGTAGAGGAGTTGTTCCAGCGCTGGAGGCTTGTATGGTTCGCCTGAGCCCATTACTGTTGTTGGCTCTGGTACCCACCAGTCCGGGTCGGGTGCAGTGGGGCAGGAATCAACGCCCGGATTGAGGCTTGCTTCTGCGACTGCCGTCGGGCTTGGCACTACGGTGGGAGTGGGCGACGGCGACGGCATGTCTATTGCCGTAGCAGTTCCTATTGCCGTGGGCGTGGGTGACTGCGCGACGCGAGTACCAAGAACAGCGGTCTCTGCCAGGCTGCCCTCCCCGCACGCTGCGATCACCACGCTGCTCAGTGTGACTGCAAAGAGCAGCATTGACTTCAGCTGTGTGGCTCGCGGATTCGTTGCTCGAGCTAGTCGCTCACCCAATAATGCTGGTCACCCTCCTCCTCCATGGTAACGAATATCGCCTACCACAGTGGCGAACTCGCAATTTGGGGAGAGAGAATGCACCGCCTCGGGAGAACGAACTCGACTATTGCACGCTGCCACTGGAACAGAGAGCAAACCCGGGCGCCAGCCGTTCGTGAACCGGACCCTAAGTACGATGAGCGGTTCTTGGCCCCGTCGGTGTAACTGGTGACTGAACGGATGCGAGCGCCGGCCCTACTCTTCGGGATCGAGCTGGCGCATGAGGTTGGCCATCTCTATGGCGTCGAGTCCGGCGCTGTAGCCGACGTTCCCCTTCAGCACACCCCCGCCCGGTCCGGACTTGCGCTGGTACAGATGCTCCTTGACGGTCTCACCGTCCTGGCCGCCCGACCTGCCCAACGCCTGTTCGACGGTATTGGTCGTGAGGATGCCGAAGATGACGGGCACGCCCGTCTCGGCGGAGGCGGAGGCGACCCCTCGCGCCGCGACTCCCGCAATGTGGGCGTAGTGGTCCGTTTCCCCGCGGATGATCGCCCCGAGGCATATCACGGCGTCGTAGTTGCCCGACTTGGCCATGGCCTTTGCCACACCGGGGACTTCGAATGACCCTGGCACCCGGGCCACGTCTATGTCGCCCAAGCTTACAGAGTGTTCGTAGAGCGCGGTCAACGCGCCCCTGAGAAGCCTGGCAGTTATGACCTCGTTGAACCTGGCTGATACGATGCCGATCCTGAGACCGTGTCCGTCGTGGTTGCCCCTCAGCTCTCGCATCTAGCGGCCCACGGCACCGTACTGGGAGTCGTCGATTAGGTGTCCCATGCGCTCCCGCTTGGTCCGCAGGTACCGGATATTCTCCTCGTTGGCCTTGACCACTATTGGCACGCGCTCGACGACTTCCAGGGACCCGTACCCGTCCAGTCCCGCCAGCTTGCGGGGATTGTTCGTGAGTATCTTCATCTTTCCCACGCCCAGGTCCTCGAGGATCTGCGCGCCGATGCCATAGTGGCGTATGTCAGGAGCGAAGCCCATGCTCACATTGGCGTCCACGGTGTCGAGGCCGTCGTCCTGGAGATGGTACGCCTTCAGCTTGTTGTGTATACCGAGCCCGCGGCCCTCCTGGCGCATGTAGAGGAAGACTCCCCTGCCTTCCTCGGCTATGGCCTCTTGCGCCAGCTCGACCTGCTCGCCGCAGTCGCACCTCATGCTGCCGAATACATCGCTGGTGAGGCATTCGCTGTGCACCCGGACCAGCGCCGGCTCCTCAGACACGATGTCGCCCATCACGAAGGCGACGTGCTCGTCCTTGTCCACCAGGCTGCGGTAGGATATGGCCTCCCACACGCCGTGGTCGGTCGGGATACGGGCCTCGGCCACTCGCTCGATGAGTTTCTCGTGGCTCCGCCGGTAGCTGATTATCGCAGCGATGCTGATGATACCGATGTCGTAGCGCTCCGACAACTCCTCGAGCTGGTCCATCCGCGCCTTGGAGCCATCCTCGGCCAGGACCTCGCAGAGCACTCCCGCGGGATAGAGCCCCGCCATCCGTGCCAGGTCGACCGTGGCCTCCGTATGCCCGGCCCTAACGAGTACGCCGCCCTCCGCATAACGAAGCGGGAAGATGTGGCCCGGGCGTCCCAGGTCCTCTGGCTGGGTACCGGGGTCCAGCAGGGCCCTGATGGTAGCGGCGCGATCGTGGACGGATATGCCGGTGGTGGTACCCTCCAGCAGGTCTACGGAAACGGTGAATGCCGTCGTCAGGCGCGAGGTGTTCTCCTGCACCATCATCGGAAGCTGTAGCTCCCTCAGCCGGGAGGTCGTCATGGGCACGCAGACTAGGCCGCGCCCATGGGTGACCATGAAGTTGACGGCCTCGGGCGTGGCCTTCTCGGCCGCGATCACCAGGTCGCCTTCGTTCTCCCTGTCCTCGTCGTCGACGATTATCAGGTGGCGGCCCGCCTTGACCTCCTCGATGGCCTGCTCGATCGTTATGTGGGGCATCCGGGGTGCTGCTCCGCTATTGGGGCTCGGCGTGAATCAACCGCTCCACGTACTTCGCGAGGATGTCGACCTCTATGTTCACTTCGTCACCGGGCTCTCGAATGCCTATGGTCGTGCGCTCGCGGGTGTGGGGGATAATCGTAACAGAGAACCGCTCCTCATCACACCCCACAATCGTCAGGCTGACGCCGTCCAAGGCAACGAACCCCTTCTCCACAACGTAGCGCATTATCGACGGGCCCGTCTCGATGGAAACCATGACGGCGTCGCCATCCTCGCGAATCGACTCGATCCTCCCGGTCCCGTCCACGTGCCCCTGGACTATGTGTCCGTCGAGGCGCCCGCCGGCCCGCACTCCCCGCTCCAGGTTCACGGCGCCGCCCTCCGCAAGCGACCCCAAGTTGGTGCGGCGAAGCGTCTCCGGCACTACGTCCACGGAGAAGTATCCTGGGCCAAGATCGGTAGCAGTAAGGCAGGCGCCGTTTACCGACACGCTGTCGCCCAATCCAAGGCCCTCAAGCACCCTGGACGCGCCGATGGTGAGGCCGCCGGGCGTGACCTCGACGACTGTGCCGACCTCCTCGACAATGCCAGTGAACATGATCAGCAGTAACCCGTGATCGCCATGTCGCGCCCGTACTTATCCCAGCGCACCCGCTCCAGCTTCAGCGTGTCGGCCATTCTCTCGAAGCCGAACCCCGCCACGGGAGTGGGTGCCTCGGCTCCGCCTATAACCACGGGCGACACGAATGCTATCACCTTGTCGACCAGTCCGAGATCGAACAGCGAGCCCAGAAGCGTTGCTCCGCCCTCTACTAGAAGCGACGTTACCCCGTGCTCGGCTGCCAGGTTGTCCATCAGCGCGGCGAGGTCGACGGACGAGCCGTCGCCTGGCAGCGAAACGATTTCCGCGCCTGCGCTGCAAAGCGCCGCGGCTCGCTCGTCGTCGACGTCGCCTGCCGCCACCAGGGTCCGGCCGGGCTCGCCCAGCATACGGGCGCGCGGCGGCATACGCCCCCCGGTGTCCACCACTACCCTGAGGGGCTGCCTGTCGAGCGGCTGGCCCCGCCTGTCCCGCGCGGTGAGCTGCGGATCGTCCGCCAGCGCAGTGTTGACGCCGACCATGACCGCGTCGGAGGCGGCCCTGAGGCGGTGTACTCGCTGCCGGGCCTTCTCGCCCGATATCCATTTCGAGTCGCCCGTCCTCGTGGCTATCTTGCCGTCGAGGCTCATGGCGAACTTCGCGGTCACGAAGGGCGTCCCAGTGGTCACGTACTTCACGTAAGCCTCGAGCTGCCGGCGCGCTCTTGCCTCGCTTTCCCCTACTCTCGTGCCCAGCCCGGCTTTCGCCAGTATGGTCATTCCGCCGCCCCGGACGCTCGGGTTTGGGTCCAGTATGGCCGCGTGGACCTCGGCCACGCCCGCCGCGATTATCGCGTCGGTGCACGGCGGCGTGCGCCCGTGGTGGCTGCAGGGCTCCAGGGTCGTATAGAGGGCAGCGCCCCTGGCCGCTTCTCCCGCCTCAGAGAGTGCGACCGCCTCCGCGTGGCTCTGCCCCGGTGGCTGGGTGTATCCCCCGCCGACGATCTCGCCGTCCTTTACCAGGACCGCGCCCACGGGCGGGTTGGGACTGACGCGGCCCTCGGCGCGCCTCGCAAGCTCGAGGGCGTGTGACATGTAGCCCACGTGGTCAGTCTCCGGGGTGCTCCCCCAAGGCGAAGGGGCGCGTCATGACCCAGACGCCGCGGTCAGGCAGACGGCCGGCGCTTTGCTAGACGGCAACTGGCAGCTCGCGGGCGTGGATGACGTCCTTTTCGGTCACGAGACGAAACTGCGAAGGCAAGACAGTGACGATGGCTACGGTGCCCCCGTGGAGGGTGGTGAACTCCACCACAAATGCCTCATCGCCAGGATGGACGTGTACGACCGTTCCCACGTCGCCGGCCTTGAGGTCTCCGTCTGCATCCCGGATGTCGGTAGTAAGTACTATGAGGTCATGCTCTTCAGGCATCTCGTCTCCTAGAGCGGGTAGGCTGTGACAAGCCTTGGATCGCCACCTCCTCTATCCACCTGCCACACCGTTCTCACGCCCGGCCTACGCCCGTCGGGTGTCTCAATACTACCATCTATGCTGTACCGGGTCCCGTATTCCTAATCCACGACCTTGACAACCTCGTGCCCCGCGCCATGTGACCGCAAGGCCTCAGCGAAGACCCACCACTGCTCCGCGCGAAAGCCGAAATGGGAGAAGAACCGGGCCTTGTTCCGTCCCGTTGGATGGCCAGGCTCGAGAAGGTACCGCGTGATCTTCTCCTCCTCTACCAGGGCCTGTGGTGCATTAGGCAGCCTCAATGCAAGCCGGGGCGCGGCGCCTACTTCACGCCTGAGAGCGGCCGTCCGTGAAGTCTCGGTGGATGCGGCTGGGGGTTGGCACGGTCTGGCCCTGGTACTTGCTGCCCAGCGCGGCGGACCCGTACAGGTTCTCGGCCGGTGTGGTGAGGCGCAGGAAGGAGATCTGGCCTATCTTCATGCCCGCGTAGAGCGTGACGGGCAGGTTCGACACGTTGCTGAGCTCCAGGGTGAGGTGGCCCTTCCAGCCCGGGTCGACGTACCCGGCCGTCGAATGGATCAGCAGCCCGATGCGGCCCAGCGAGCTCTTTCCCTCCAGCCTGGCGACCAGGTCTTCCGGCAGCTCGATGTTCTCCACGGTGCTGCCCAGCACGAACTCGCCGGGGTGGAGCATGAAAGGACTCTCGCTGTCGATTTCGACCATCTCTGTCAGGCCGTCGCCGTCCTGGGCCTGCCGGATGTCGATGTACGGCCGCCGCGAGTTCCTGAACACGAGGATGCTGTCGTCGAGGTGCACGTCCACGCTGGCCGGCTGGATGCACCCCTCCCCAAGGGGCGAAACGACTATGCGTCCAGCATCGATCTCTTCCCTTATGGTGCGGTCGCTGAGGACCATCTGGCCTCCGTAGGCACGCTCTGCTGTCGCGAGATTCTAGCAGTGAGGCTACTACGGGGCAATGATTCGGCCATAGCCGCCGTAAGCGTCCGGTGGAGGCGGCCCGGACTCTTCCCCCCGAGGAGACCTTTCAACAACCGGTCATGCGCTCCCATATAGTCGTCGTTCCTACGGAGGCAGGAACCCAGAAGGGTTGAGGGGCAGGATCCTCCTTCCCGGCGCGACTGTGTTATGCAAGGGTCTCCCGAGGGAAAATATGTCCCGTACATGCCCCCCCCTTTAGACCAATAGAGACGGCCCCGCACCCAAGTACGGGGCCGACCGGTGACGGGGTTGTGCTACGGCCAGGCGGGTTACTCGATTGCGAACACCGCCTGGACGTTGAGGCTGATCTCGAGCTCGCCGCCGCTGATCGAAGTAGCGGGAGCGGCCGCGGCAGCCATCATTGCGCGTGACTCCAGCTGGACGAAGTCGCGGACATCCACTCCCCTGCCCACCTCGCTGATGAAGAGCAGGTCCCCGACTTCCACCTCGGTGAGCGAGGCGAAGTGCTCGGCCTTGGCCACCGCATCCTCCACCGCCTGCTCGCGGAGGTCGTCCATGTAAGCCGAGGGGTCCTCGATGCTGAACTGGATGCCGTTGATCCTGGTGTAGTCGCCTCCGGCCTCGGCCACGTCATCGATGATGGTGCCTACGGTGTCCACGTCCCTGATCTTGATCCTCGCCGTGTTGTTGATGGTGTATCCGACGAGTGTCTGCTTCCTGATGCGTCTGCCGTTCTCCTCGACCTCGGGGTACTCGTACTGGGGCCATATGTTGAAAGACAGGGTCTGGACGTCCTTGTCATCGAGACCGTTTTCCTTGACCGCGGCCACGATGGCATCCATCGCCGTGGCGGCCTGGGTGCGCGCCTCGGAAACTGTCTCGGCCATCGCCTCCACGCCTACGTTCAGAAGGACGAGGTCCGGGTCGACGCTGACGCTGGCCTGGCCGGTCACCCATATGCCGCCGTCGGGCCTGGGGAGGTCCACGTTGGCTGCCGCCGGGGGGGCGGATGTCTGCGGCTGACTGGGAGCTGCGGCTGCGGCCGGCTGTGTCGTCGCCGACTGCGTGGCCGTCTGTGCCGACGACTGGGCTGCGGGCTGGGTCGCCGCCTGCTGTGGAGCGGGTGCCTGGGCCGGCTGAACGGCCACCGTAGGCGCCTGAGACTGCATTGCCTCGTCCGTCGCAGCCTCACCGTTGCTGCAGGCGACTCCGAGCGCGATCAACGCCACCATTCCAAATAGCGCCACTAACCTCGACGTTCCTGTCATTGCCTGTTCCTTTCCGCGGGGCACGATTGCTGCTTCTCTTGCCCTTCCTACATGTACAACGAATTTCGTCGCCGAGAGGTTGGCATCAGCCCTCGTCTGTTGGCAAGGTCGGCGCCGTCCATCCCTGGATGGGCACAGTTCCTGCTCGCAGGAATCCGGTACCCGCCAGAATGACGATCTCGCACAGGTCTGCGCCGAAGATTCTCAGAGCAGGTCGAGCTCGGTGACTGTGGGGGCGTGGATCTTCAGCGACGACTCCATCATCTGCTGCACCATCTCGTGACTTGGCACACACTCGGGGCACTCCTCGTTGGTCCCCTCGTTGTACCGGACGGTGAGCCGTCCGTCGGACAGGTCCAACAACTCGAGCGACCCGCCCTCGGCGCCCACGATCGTCCCGAACAGGTCTAGAACGGTCTGCACTCCCTGGTCGACACTCGTTGTGCTCAATTGTCTCTCCGTCAATCCATCTGAGATGACGAGCCGGCATCCCCTATTCAGCTGGATGGCGAGGCTGCGTCTCCGTCCCGGGCACGGGAGGGCGGGTTTGAAACCCGCCCCTACGACACGGGCTTCGAATTGTCTTTAGCTATGAGTCTGGTCGTCTACCGTGAGCCTACGGGGAGCGCGGTGGCCTGTCAATCTAATCTTGACCGGTGTAGTAGGCCACCATAGACTTGGCTGATGTTCAACCGGCACGGCCATACAAATTGACGTCGGAAGACCCGACTGGAGGGGCCTCCCTGCACGAGGCGGCGAAGGCCGCCGGCGTCGAATTCGCGCACGAAACGTCACCTGTCGACAGGGTTCTCAGGATAGGCGGCATGGATTTTCACTACCTCGACTGGGGCGACCCCGATGCGCGGCCCGTCCTGATGCTGCATGGGATGGCCCAGTCCGCCCACACCTGGGACTTCTCGGCCCTGGCCCTGAGCGACCGGTATCGCGTCCTGGCCCTTGACCAGCGCGGGCATGGGGACAGCGACTGGGCACCGAACGGCGACTACTCGCTCGACGCGCACCTCGGGGACATCAGCGCATTCGTCGAGACGATGGGGCTGCGGGACCTCGTGATGGTCGGGCTGTCGATGGGCGGCAGGAACGCTTTTTCGTACGCGGCGCTGCACCCGGGGCTGGTCAGGGCGCTGGTGATCGTGGACATCGCGCCCAGGTCCGGACGGTCCGGCGCGAGCGCTATTCGCACATTCATCGAGCGGGTGGACGAGCTGGACACGTTCGAGGAGTTCGTCGATCGCGTCAAGGGCTACAACCCTCGCCGGTCGCGGACCCAGATCAGGGGCAGCCTCGCACACAACCTGAAGCAGCTGCCCAGCGGCAGGTGGACGTGGAAGTACGACAAGGTGCTGCGGTCGCCCTCGCGGCCCCAACCCGGGCCCGGGTATGTCGAGCGGCAGTGGAACTACATCGAGAGGGTGAAGTGCCCTGCCCTCGTGGTGCGCGGGGCGTACAGCAAGGTGCTAACCCAGGAGATCGCGGAGGAGACGGCGGGGCGCCTGCGGCGCGGCGAGCTTGCGGTCGTCGACGATGCGGGACACCTGGTTCCCGGGGACAACCCGCCGGGGTTCATCAGGGTGCTGGAGGAGTTCCTGGGACGCTGCTGACGAGCCAGCCCGTCGGTAGGTGCGGACTTATGTGTACGCCCGCTGGACGTGCCATCACCGACGCTGGCCCCCAGCCCCACTGTATTGGGGACAGTTCCTGCTCGCAGGAATCCGGCTCTCGCCGGAATGACGGTGCCGCGGGACCGTCACCTGACGATCTTGCTGATGCTGGGGCCGTCGGGGTGGACGGGGCTGGGCCAGTTGGCGTCGCAGCTCCAGAGGTCCCCCTTCCAGATGGTAAATCCGTGGGGAGCAGGGTCGTCCTCCCCGTAGGCGATCCTGTCGAGTTCCTCGCCGGTCTCGGCGTGGTACTTGATGATGAACTTGCCGGAGGTGTGGGCACACCAGATGCCGTCGCCGACCCAGGCGAGGCCGTGAAGGCGCTCGTGGGGCACTTCGACCGTCCTGAGCACGGTCCAGTCTGAAGGGTCCATCAGCACGAGTGCCAGTGGGTTGAAGGCCGTGATCCATAGGAAGCCGTCCACCCACTCGACTCCATGTATGCCGCCTCCATCCGGCGTCGGGAAGCGAGCGATCTCCTCGCCGGTCTCGTAGTCGCATCTCACGACGCCGGAGAACCCCGTATCGCCGGGCCTCGGATAGCGGGCCTGGGACGCGCCATTGGAGCCGATCCAGAACGAGCCCTCCCCGACCGTGAGCCCTGACGAGTTCTCGGCAGTGGAGCGGACCGTCCTGAGGATCTGCAGGTCGTCGTCGAGCAGGTAGAGGTCGTCCGTCGCCTGGTCGCACACCCACAGGCCGTCGTCAGTGCCCTGGAGTCCGTTCGGCATGGTGGCCGCCGGGGTAATGGTAGTTTCGAGTTTCATTTGCTTGCCTCGCACCCGAAAACTGTTCTGGAGGCATAGGGTACGACATCCGCACTAAAGATTGTGGGATGATTGTGTTCAGATTCGACCGACTGAGCACTGCCCTTCGACAAGCTCGGGGCGAATGTTCTCTCAGTCGGCAGCTACTGACCACCCCGGCACGGCCCGCTTGCGGGCATAATGCTGTTCAGGGCGAACGATTGGCGACAAGCCTCGCTTACTCTCGTTCCTGCTGAGCCTGTCGAAGAGGGTGATGCTAGCGTTCGGCAGCTATGCGATCGAGGGTCCGCTGGTAGCGTCGGTCCATCTCGGGGCCCTGGAGGTCGAGATACTGGCGTTCGTACTCGCGGGCGAGTAGCGTGGATGGCGGGGCGGGGACCTCGATGGTCGCAGCGGTGATGCGGTCGTTGCCCCAGTCGTAGGCTACGATCTCGCCCTTGCTGATCACCAGGTTCATCCCGACGTTGGCCTCGACGATGGGGACGCCGTTCTCCCTTGCGCGGGCCAGGACTGTCTCGTTCTGCTCGCGGGTCTTGGAGCCGTAGGATGGGATCAGGATGAGCTGCGCGCCGTCGAGGACCAGCGTCCTCACGATCATCGGGTTCCATCGGTCGTTGCATATGACGAAGCCAGCGCGTCCGAAGGGGGTGTCGAATGCCCGCAGGGTAGCGCCGATGCGGTTGAAGCTGCAGGAAGGGTGCGTGCCTTCGGCGAACTGGGTCTTGTGGTACTTGCCGCGTATCTCGCCGTCGGAGTCGATGAATATGGCAGCGTTGTACACGTCGTTCCCGATCAGCTCGGCGAACCCGAAGCAGAGGCAGGTCCGCAGCTCCCGGGCCAGGTCCTGGAACCGCCGGATGTACGGGCCGTCGATGGGCTCAGCCACCGCGAGCATATCCTTCGCGGTGCGGCGGCCCTCAAGCACCTCCATCACACCGTAGCCGTCGAGCATGCCCTCCGTCGCGAGGATGAGTTCGGGTGACCGGCTGGCGGCCTCACGGAAGTAGCGCTCGAGCCTGTCGGCGTTGCGGTCCTTGTCCCACTTAGCCGGCTTGAGCGAGATGGCCGCGACTCTGACGGGTGTGAACACGATGCCCCCTGGAGGCTGGCAGCCCCTACCTGTGCGAGATTCCGAGCTCCCTGACCGAGTAGAGGTACTGCATGACGTGGGACCTGCTGATCAGCCCCACCAGCTTACCATCCTCGATTACCGGAAGCTGGTGTACACCGTTACCCGCCAGCAGGTCCATCGCATGGGCCAGGTCCTGATCAGGGCCTACGGTCACCAGCGGTGCGGCGCTCATCACGGACCGCACGATTCGGCTGGGCCACTCCTCGCGCGGGATGCGCTTCACGTCGGTCAAGGAGAGCAGCCCGACGACGGTGCCGCCATCACAGACAGGAAGAGCCCTCGCTCCCCGCCGCAGCAGCGACCCGAACACCGCGTCGTGGATGCTCGCGCCGGGGTCGATGGTCGGTACGTCAGAAGCCATCACATCCTTGACCTTCACACCGAAGACGCCTGCCTGGATGTCGGTCTCGGCCTGCGTGCGGCCGGCCGCGTTCTGGAGGAACCATCCCAGCAAGGCAAGCCAGATTCCGCCGATCAGGTTGTCCCACCATAGGAACTGCACGACGCCCAGTACCATCATCCCAATGCCGATGATCTGGCCCGCGAGGCTCGCGAACCGGGTCGCCTTGGTATGGCTGCCGGTTACCGCCCAAATGGCCGACCGGAGCACCCGGCCCCCGTCCAGCGGAAAGGCTGGGAGCATATTGAATGCGCCGAGCAGCGCATTGATGAAGGCGAGGTAGAAGAGCATTGCGTCAATGGGAGACCTGCCGTCCCCCACGACGAGCCAAACGAGCCAGAGCAGTGCCGCCAGCGCGAAGCTGGCCACCGGCCCCACCGTTGCGATGACGAACTCGTCGCTTGCCTTCCGGGCGTCGGACTTGAGGTTGCTGACTCCACCCAGCACGAAGAGGGTGATGCCGCTGACGGGGAATCCCCTCGCGCGTGCGACTAGGGAGTGGGCCATCTCATGAATCAGCACCGACACGAAAAGCAGGAGGGCGGCGGAAATCCCCGTGATCCAGTACGTAGATGTTGCCCACCCGAAATACCGGTCTGGTAGGAATCCGACGGACAGGCTCCACGAGAGGAGGGCGATGATAAGGAACCACGAGTAGTGGAGCCCTACCTCCACGCCCGCTATGGAACCCAGCCTAATCGACGCTTTCATGGCCTCGCTGTCGTCGGTCTGCCCTGAGTGTATTATAGCAACGGAGCGTGCAGGCACGTGTCCTTTGCCTCAGATCCGGCGACCGCCGGGGGCAACTCGGAGAGCGGTGCTACCGACGTATTCTGCGACACTTCACCCCATAGTCAACATGGAGGCACGATCACGGTAGCAAGTGACGGACCTGCCGGGGGAGTCGCCGTGAGTATCCGCTTACCCTCGAACGGGTGAGCAAGCCTCGTAGAGGCCGGGGTCGCCAGAGTGTGCATCTGTCGCCGCTTCAACCGCGCTGGCACTCCATCCGCCGGCGGTCTGCTCCCGTGAGGAATGGCTCCATCTTCTCCACGAACTCCGCCAGGGTCTCCTCGGGCAACGCCGAAGTGGTATCCAGAACCATCTTGTTCCTGATCAGGGAATCGGCGAACTCCTCGCGGAACCTGTCCAGCACCATCTCGACGTCCTCGTCGCGGACGATGCCCCTGGTTGGCTCGCCAAACGGCTTGGACCTTCGTTGCGCCGCGACCGTCTCCTTGTCGGGCACCAGGTTGGCCCTCATACGCTCCCTGATGACGTCCGGCGCAGCCTCGACCAGTACGAGCACGCACTCTGGCGCCCGCTCCAGGATCTGTGCCTCGAAATCGCGCGCCATCTCGCTGCGCTGTCCTTCTGGACTTCGCGACGGGACCTCACTGTCCTTGCCGCTATACCCGTAGTAGAGCGGCGCGTACACTGCTTCCTCAATGTGAGCGCCCATCAGGTTGTGATCGGGATTGCCGTAAAACGACTCCGAGACGTGGTAGGAGATCATGAAGCGCTGCAGCATCTCCTTGATCTGGGGGTGGGCGTACCTGTACTCCTCGGAGGCACGCCCGGTCAACTCTGTCGACGGTATCGTAAAGTGGTCGTGGAAGTGGCTGCTGCCTCCCAGGTTGCGCTCGCACCACTCCACTACCAGGTCTGCCAGGGTGGTCTTACCCGCGAACTCGCACCCGACCATGATGATGTTCATCGCTCCTCCTCTACCACCCCCGTGGACCCCTGAACCGGTGGGTCCCAGGCTGGGGGACCCCGTTAAGCGTAGCAGGTGTACTGGAGTCCCGTGGGGGCCACAATCGAGGCACATGGAGGCACGATTGCCGCAACAGGCAGCGGGCGCTGGCAGGGCGCTGCGGTGACTCTCCGGCCTCCGCCGAATAGGCCACAGTAGTCCTGAACCCGGCCGGTGGGGCCTATTCGGTGAGGCCCACCCTGTCGCGGACGGCCTTCAGACGGTCTACGTTTTCCTTGTCGGGACCCTTTCGCTCTTCGCCGAAGCCCGGGACTTCGAGGATAAAGGGTATGTCACGGAAGACGTCCTGGGCCATGATGGTCGCGAATCCGTCCTCGCCCAGGCTGCCCTCGCCTATGTTCTCGTGCCTGTCGACACCGGAGCCGAGGGGAGTCTTGGAGTCGTTTGCGTGGACGACGACGAGCTTGTCCAGTCCTATCTCGCGCTCGAACTCGTCCAGTGCCGCCTCGATTCCCGACGGCTCGATGATGTTGTAGCCGGCGGCGATGCTGTGCTGGGTGTCCAGGCAGATCCCGACCCTGTCGTTGTCGAGTGCATCGACCATCCGGCCAATCTCGGCGAAGGACGAGCCGATGTGCGAGCCCATGCCGGCGCTGTTCTCGATGATGAGGCTGGTGTCTTCGGGCGTGCGCTCGAGCACCAGCTTGAGGGCCGCGATCGCCTGGTCGAACACTGCGTCGAACCCTGCGCCCTTGTGTGAGCCGCCGTGAAATATGACGCCAACAACGCCCAGCTGCGATGCCACCTCCAGCGACCTGACCAGGGTGTCGACCGACTTGCCCACGAGCTCGGTGGTGCCGCCGACGTTGATGAGGTAGCTGGCGTGGATGAACGCGGGGCCGATGCCCGTCGACTCGGACTTCTCGCGGAAGGCGAGCACATCGGCCTCCTTGGGGGCCCTGAACCGCCACATGCGCGGCGAGGAGGCGAAGAACTGGACGGCCTCCGCGCCGATGTCCCCCGCCCTGTCGATGCCGGTGTCGAGTCCACCCGAGGTGGATACGTGCGCGCCTATCTTCATTCACGGCCTCCTGGGGTCTGGAGCACTACTCTGTCATCACTTCAGACACTCACCGGGTTAGCCCCGCGCCGCCCCTCTGGGTTCCCGCCTCCGCGGGAACGACGGTTCAAGGTGCCTAGCGGGTCATTATAGCGGCTTGACATGGTTTGTCGGTGACGGGATACAATCATGCCGCCTTCCGGCGCGCATCCCGCATCTGCGTAAGCATTGGGAGCGCTGCCGGGGGCACACCCGGAGGTAGAGATGACCTGGAAATTCGATCTGGTCGACGGGCCATACGGGGGCGTGACCGAGGGGCCCGCGTGGGACGGAAGCGGCCTGCTGTTCACGCACATCCCTACGAGCCGGATCCTCAGGTTCGACCCGGAGACGGGTTCCTCGACCGTGTTCCGGTCCGGCACGAACTACGCCAACGGCCTGATGCTGGACCCGGACGGTAGGCTCTACGCCTGCGAGGGGGACGCCCGGCGGATGGTGCGGTACGAGGAGGACGGCTCGGCGACAGTGCTCGCCGACGGGTTCGAGGGCAAGCGGTTCAATATCCCCAACGACGTGGCCATCGACACTGAAGGCCGGGTGTGGTTCACCGACCCGTACTACGAGGGCGCTGCCGGGCCCTGGAGCGAGGACCTGGGGAACAAGGAGCTGGACCACGACTCGGTGTACCGGCTTGACGAGCAGGGCGACGGCAGCTGGTCGATCACGCGGGCGACTTTCGACACGACGCGGCCGAACGGGCTGCTGTTCTCACTCGATCACGACGTGCTGTACGTGGCCCAGAGCGGGCGGCGCGAGGACGAGTACCGGCAGCTTCGCGGCTACCCGGTGCTGGATGACGGCAGCCTGGGCGAGCACACGGTGCTGCACGACTTCGGCGCCCACCGGGGCATCGACGGGATGGTGCTGGACACAGAGGGGAACATCGTCGCGACGGCGGGATTCGAGCAGAGCGGGCCTGGGCCGATGATCTACGTGTTCGCACCGGACGGCGAGGTGCTGGAGATGCACCCCATGCCCTCCGACCGCCCCACGAACTGCACGTTCGGCGGGGACGACCTGACGACGCTGTACGTGACGACGGCGGGCGGCCACCTGTTCAGGACTCCCACGGAGCGCCGGGGCCAGCTGCACTATCCATAGACAGGCGAATTGGGAGCGGTGAGCTGGGAGGCTTTCACCCTCACCTCAGTCCTCTCCCGTCGGGGGAGAGGAGAACGCAAGGAGGACGATTGTGAGTGACATACGAGTGGGATTTGTTGGTGCGGGCGCGAATACGAAGCTCCAGCACCTTCCGAAGCTGGGGGCGATAGACGGCGTTGAGCTGGTCAGCGTGGCCAACCGGAGCCGCGAGTCGGGCCAGCGGGTCGCGGACGAGTGGGGCCTGCCGACCGTGTACGACAACTGGCAGGACCTGATCGCGGCGGACGATACGAACGCCATCTGCATCGGCACATGGCCTTACATGCACAAGATCCTGACCTTGGCCGCTCTGGATGCCGGCAAGCACGTGCTGTGCGAGGCGCGCATGGCGATGAACTCGGTCGAGGCGCGTGCGATGCTGGACGCGTCGAGGGCCAAGCCGGACCTAACTACGCAGATCGTGCCGGGCCCGCTCTCGTTGAAGGTCGAGAAGACGCTGAAGAAGCTGATCGCCGACGAGTACATGGGCGACATCATGTCCGTGGAGATCTCGCTGGGCGGCGACTTCCCGGACCCACACACGCCGCTGCACTGGCGCGAGGACCGTGTCGTTAGCGGCAACAACATGATGCGGCTGGGGATCTGGTACGAGGAGCTATTGCGCTACGTGGGCCCCGCGCGCAGCGTCAAGGCCATCACGCGCGTCCACGTGAATTCCAGGACCGACGACGCAGGGGCGAAGCGGTACATCACCGTGCCCGACTACCTGCAGATCATCGGCGAGCTCGAGTCCGGTCCCGTGCTGCATCTCAGGATGAGCACCGTGCTGGGGCTGGGGCAGCCCGACACGTTAACGTTGTACGGCACCGAGGGCACGGTCAAGCTGGACGTGGACTCGCTCACGCTGCACGGTGGACGCAAAGGGGACTCCGGGATGTCCGAGATCCCGATTCCGCCAGAGGAGGAGGGTCACTGGCGGGTCGAGGAAGAGTTCGTGAACGCGATCCGCGGCCTGGAGGAGGTCACGCACACCAACTTCGTGGACGGGGTGCGGTACATGGAGTTCACGGACGCCGTGCACATGAGCGCGCGCACCGGGGAGACGGTCTACCTGCCGCTCCAATAACTCTCGCCTGCAGACACTGGCGGGGATCAGCCCCCTCTGAGGAGACCTTTACGTAACGCCGTCGCGCCGGGGAGGCGACCCCACCCTTCCACTCCTGTGGGTTCCTGCCTCCGCAGGAACGACGACTATGGGCGCGCATGAAGGTTGTTCAAAGGTCTCCTCAGTGAGAAGGGAGTTGGCAACCATCCTAACCTGCCCATCAGGGGGAAGGAATCTGACCACGACCCGAGTGGAGACTTGCCATATGGACGTAGAAAAACTCCGAGAGCAGATACCCACGACCCAGCGGATGACCTACCTCAACACGGGTTGGGCCGGGCCGTCGCCGGTGTCGGTCGTCGAGGCGATCTCGCGGCGGCTGGAGTACGAGAGCTACAACGGGCCGACCTCGGTCGAGGTGCTGGACAGCGGCGAGGCCATCGATCTGGAAGCTCGGGAAGCGGTCGCGGGGCTGATAGGCACCACGGCCGACGAGGTGCTGCTGACATCGAGCACCACGGACGGCATCAACACAGTCATGACCGGACTGCCCTGGCGCGAGGGCGACGAGATCGTGACGTGCAACCTGGAGCACTCGTCGATACTGCTTCCTTCCTACCAGCTTCAGCGCCTGCGGGGAGTCAAGGTGAATGTCCTCATGCTGGCGCCTGGCGAGTCCCACGAGTCGATCATGTCGAAGGTAGAGGGCGCGCTCACTGAGCGGACGCGGATGGTGTTCTTCAGCCACATCGAGTACTCGACGGGGCTGCGCATGCCCGTGGAGGAGATACGCCGGCTGACGGCTGGTCGCGGCATATGGATGCTGATCGACGGAGCGCAGGGGGCCGGGCACATCCAGGTGGACGTGGGCGAGATCGACTGCGACTTCTATGCCATGCCGGGGCAGAAGTGGCTGCTGGGGCCGGACGGAACGGGGGCGCTCTATGTCCGCCGATCGATGATACCGCTGTTGGAGCCGGTGCGGGTGTCGGGCAAGTGGGTCACCTCGTACGACCACGACGGCGGGGTGGAGCCGGACACGGACAACATGGACAAGTTCATCGTGGGCACGTCGAGCGCGCCGCTGCGGGCCGGGTTCGCCGAGGGAGTCCGGTTCGTGCAGGAGGTGGGAATCGCGGCAATCGAGGAGCGTGCGACGATGCTGGCGGGCATGCTGAAGCAGCGGCTGGCCGCCATGCCGCACGTCGAGGTGCTGTCGCCGATGGACGTGCCGGGCCAGTCGGGACTGGCGACTTTCACCGTCGCCGGGAGAGAGCCTGAGGAGACGGCGCGCCAGATGTGGGACGAGCACCGCATTGTGATACGCGACGTGAAGTACCCCGCGTGCCTGCGAGCGTCACTGGACTTCTTCAACACGGAGGAAGAGGTCGAGATACTGGCGGACGCAGTCCGCAACCTGGCCTGACCGGGGCATCAGCCCACGACGGTTCAAGGCACGTGTGGCGGAGCATTGCCCCCGTATCGAGTACGGGCAGGCTCTTCGACCCTTCGACAAGCTCAGGAGAGCCAGGCTCAGGGCGAACGATTGGCGTCCACCTGCCTGTGCTCAGGTCTACCTCACCAGTTGCTCTAGGCGAGCGATGCGTCTACTGCTATGGCGGTGAAGAGGAGGGCGAGGTAGGCAAGGGAGTAAAGGTATGTGCCCAGCGCACCTTCGATGCCCGGGCGTCTCAGCAGGACGACGGCGCGGTAGATGAAGACGAGCCCCAGCACGAGGGATGCGCCGAGATATATCCAGCCCACGGCTCGGGTGGCGAAGAACATGGACGTGAGCGCCAGGAGCAACACTGAATACAGGAGGATTGACTTCTTGGTCTCCTGCACCCCAGCCACGACCGGGAGCATGGGCACGCCGACGCTGGCGTAGTCGTCCTTCAGGAGCAGGGCGAGGGCCCAGAAGTGAGGCGGAGTCCAGAAGAAGACGATGGCGAACATGTAGAGGGCGGGGAGGCCGATGCTTCCTGTCACCGCGGTCCAGCCGATGACGGGCGGGAGGGCCCCGGCAGCGCCTCCAATCACTATGTTCTGGGGCGTGTTCCTCTTCAGTCCCATGGTGTATACGAAGACGTAGAAGAGGGTCGAGCCCAGTGCCAGGAAGGCGCTGAGGACGTTGACCATCGTGGCGAACAGGACGAAGGCGAGGACGTTGGCGACCAGGCCGAAGACCAGCGCCTCGCGGGGCCTGACCCGGAGGGCTGCGACCGGGCGGTTGCTCGTCCTCCGCATCTGCGCGTCGATATCCCTGTCCAGAAAGTGGTTGAGGGCGTTTGCGCCGCCGGAGGCCATAGCCCCGGCGACCATTACGGCGATTGCGAGGGCCACGTCGGGCGGTCCCTGGGCCGCCAGGAACATGCCCGCCAGGGCGGTGAAGAGCAGCAGCAGGACGATGCGGGGCTTGGTGAGGGTGACGTAGTCCCTAAGAACGGCTCTCGGGGTCGCGGCGCTGGCGATCACGATGCCTGCCTCGCGGGCTCGGGGGATCGGACACCGGGAGCCGCCACGAGCGCGAGCGGACTCTTCGACAGGCCGTGCAGGGTGGCCATGGCGACAACGGCGGTCCACATCAGGGTTGCGCCGCCCAGGTGCGCGGCCCGCATCTCCATCGTGAAGCCGGCCCAGATGGTCCATGCGCCGAGGAGGACCTGCCCCGCGAGGGCGGCGACCATGAGCCACGCGGCGGGGACTAGCCCCGGCGCCCGCACGGATGACCGCAGCGCAACGAACGCAGCGCCCAGCATCACGAGCGCCACGGCCGCCGTGATGTAGCGGTGGGCCATATGAATCAAGTAGGCGTTGCCGTCCGGGAAGAAGCTCCCGCGGCAGAGGGGCCACGTGCCGCACGATGAGCCCGCACCGTAGCCGACCATGTAGGAGCCGGACAGGATGATGAGGAACACGCCAGCGACCGATAAGAAGGCGAGCGTCCCCAACGGGCTGCTCCCGGGCACAGGCGTTTCGTCAGCAACGCCGGCTCTCCACGCGACCAGGGTGACTATTGCCATGCACGCCACCACGCCCTGCGCGAGCCCGAGATGTATCAGCCTGACCCACCACACCAGCTCTGTCCAGACTACGATTGCGCCGAGGATGGCCGCTACGAGTACCAGGGCTATACCAACGATACTCGGCGCGAATATCCAGGGCTCGGTCCTGTACCTGCGCCACGCCAGAACGGCGACGGACAGGGACAGGAGGCCAACCACGGACGCCACGAGGCGGTGGCTGAACTCGATCAGGGGGGCGCGCTCGAATACGGGGATCACACGACCGTCGCAGAGGGGCCAGTCGGGGCATCCCAGACCCGAGCCGGTGACCCTGACGACGCCGCCGAGGGTCACCTGGATGATGGCGATTACGAGAGCCGCCAATGCCAGGTAGACGAAGGTTCTGTCAATGGGAAGGCTGTTGTTCACGCTGGGAAGCTTCCCATCGCGCCGCCGGGGATTGCGCCGGATTTCACAATCGAAGCGTAGCACACGGGCATTGGGCGGTCAACGAACAGCTGGCCAGCACGGCTTCCCTCGGAGGTCGGGACTGGATACCGGCCTCCGCCGGTATGATGGCGCTCTGCCACAGCCGGGTCACGGCCAATCGAGGTTGCCGTTTTGGTAGATGTCCTGGAGGAATCGGTCGGTGTAGGAGGTGGAGTAGTCGAAGGGGTTTGAGATGGCCTCGTACTGGAGGAGCATGTCGTAGAGGCGCTGCCACTGGCCGTCGGTCATCCAGCCCGCGCCGTTGGCGTCGGTGATGGGGCTGATGGAGTCGTCGAGCTCGGTCCTGAGCATGAACTCCTGGTGCTCCCTGCTCTCGTCGGGGGCGTACTCCAGGACTATGTCCACCGCGCCGGCCGGGTCGTCCCGTATGTCCTGCATGGCGCGCATGGTGGCCTTCAGGAAGCGCCTGACTACCTCGGGCCTGTCGTCGACGATGTCTGTGCTGGTGATGTAAGTGAGGCCCAGGTTGGGGACACCATAGGTCTCGGGCTCCCAGGAGTTCACGGAGAAGCCGAGCCGCCTGATGGTGTCGGGCTCGTTGGAGTTGAAGACGGCCAGCACGTCGACCTTGCCCTCGGTCAGAACCCGTGGATCGAAGCCGACCTTCACCTCGTTGATGGTCGAGCGGTCGACGCCGTTGGCCTCGAGGATGGCGAGGTAGTCGGGCGGGACCGATATCTTGTAGCCGAAGGTCTTTCCCTCCCAGTCCTTGGGCGTGTTGATGCCTGAGTTGCCCAGGGCGACGTACGCCTGCTGGCTCTGCTGCCCGAAGAGCGCGAAGGCGACGATGGGCAGTCCGGGGTCAGAGCGGCGCTTGAGCACGGAGGACGCGGCTGCCGTGGTGATGTCGACATCGCCGGACAGAAGCAGCTTTAGGTGCTCGCCGGTGGAGGCGTGACGAATCTCGACGTCGAGGCCCTGTTCCTCGAAGTAGCCCTTCTCCTGGGCGACGTATGCGGCGACGAAGGGCAGGTTGGCCTGGGCCCGGAAGCCGGCCATGAACACGAGCTTGTCGGGCTCGCTGGTGCACATGATGCCGGCCCCCAGGAGGGCGATGAGCACGAGGGCCATCAGGGCGCGGGTCATGGGCGTGGTGGCGGGCATCCGCCTGACGGCGCCCCACCCCGTCTCGGAGTGCTGGCCGGGGGGCCTTCTACCTCGCGATGAATGATTCATGCCAGAAGAGCACCTTACGTTCGGCGTACGCCAGGACTGCCGTTAGGGTAACACCGATTATGGCGAGCGTGACGACGGCGGCAAATAGGGTGGGCATGTCGATGTTGTTGTGGGCGACGATTATGACGCTCCCGAGCCCCCTGTCGCCGGTGAACCACTCCCCCACCACCGCGCCGATCACTGACAGGGGGACGGCGATGCGGAAGGCGGCGAAGAGGTACGGGAGGGCCGAGGGGGCGCGGAGCTTCAGGAGTATCTCCAGGTCGGACGCATCAAGGGAGCGGAGGAAGTCAAGGGCGCCGGGACTGACGGACCGGAGGCCGATGAGGGTGTTGACCATGACGGGAAAGAAGGTTATGAGGGCGGCTATGAGGACCTTGGGGCCGGAGCCGAAGCCGAACCATATGACGAAGAGGGGCGCGATGGCAACTACGGGCGTGACCTTGACCAGGAGGGCTATTGGAAGCAGGGTGCGCTCGGCCGTCTTTGAGTATGACATCGCCACGCCCAGGGACACGGCAATGGCCGACCCTAGCAGGAATCCACCGGCGGCCTCGACGACCGTTACGGCGCCGTGGACAGCGAAGTAGCCGGGGTCGCCTGCGAGCCTGGCGGCGACGGCGCTCGGCGCCGGGAAGATGTAGACCGGCACGTTCGCCAGGCGCGTCCACGCTTCCCACACCACCGCGGCCAGGGACAGGGCTATGGCGGGCGGCAGGACGTACCACATGAGCGGCCGGAACGCGGGCCCGGACGGGCCCTGCACTGCCCCGCCGGCGCTGAGCGGCTCAGCCGGACGGTCAGTGATCGGGCGTTCCATTCACCGACCCCGCAAGCAACAGGCTTCTCACTTGGGATGAGCACGCAAGGAATCCGGGAGCGTCCTCCAGCGACCGCTCCCTTGGTCGAGGCAGCGCGATGTCGACTGAGCCGACCATACGGCCGGGCCGGCTCGACATCACCACGACGCGGTCGGATGTCATCACGGCCTCCGGGACGCTGTGTGTGACCATGACGACGGTGCTGCCGGAGCGCTCCCAGAGGGAGAGCAGATACAGGCTCATATCGGCGCGGGTGATTTCGTCGAGAGCGCCGAGGGGCTCGTCCATGAGGAGCACATCCGGGTCCATGGCGAGGGCCCGGGCGAAGGCGGTGCGCTGCGCCATACCCCCGGAGAGCTGGTGCGGATAGTGGCCGCCGAATCCCGACAGGCCCACGGCGTCGAGGGTCTCGGCCACCCTCTCCGGGTCGGCCCGGCCGCCGCCTATTTCGAGGGGGAGGGCCACGTTTCCGCTGACTGTGCGCCACGGCAGGAGCGAGGGGTCCTGGAATACGTAACCGATGTCCCCGTTTCGCCGGTCCGCGGGCCTGCCTCCTACCTCGATCAGGCCGGCATCGGGCTCGATCAGGCCGCCGATGCACCTGAGCAAGGTGGTCTTTCCGCCGCCGCTCGGGCCTACGACGGACACGAACTCACCTCGTTCGACCTGGAGATCGATGGACTCGAGGGCGGCAATCGTGCTTCCATTGCTCGAGTAGGCGTGGGCCAAGCCTCGAACGGATATGTGTGGGTGTCCCATAGTGTGGGGGACATGATACAGGGGATGGGAGAGGGGGACTAGGAGGCTATCGAACCTGCCAGAGTGGCGAAGGGCTGCCCTTCGACAAGCCCAAGACGGACGTGCTTCATTGCGCGAAACCTCGCTTGAGGCGTTCCGGCACAGCTTCTGGATTCCGACCTTCGCCGGAGTGACGACCTAGCGGGAGCTAGCGGGGCCCGAACCTTAGAGCCTTTTGCCTGCAGGCTTCGACGACGTGGTTAGGCACCCTGCGGACGGCGATGCATACCAGGGTGGGCACTATCACTATGTCGTCCACGTACCCGATGACTGGGATGAAGTCTGGGACGAGGCCCAAGGGCCAGATGGCATATCCCAGCGCGGCCCCTAGGAGGATCTTGGAGCTCGTGGGGGTCCGGCGGTCGCGCAGCAGCAGCCTGTAGAACGTCATCTGCCGGCGTACGAAGGCAATGACGTACGCGACGGCGAGCATCATCGAGGCCGTCCACTCCTCGCGGGGGACCTGCCAGGGCGCAACCCTGCCCCGGCTCCCCTTCCCTACCTCCGGCATGCGAACCGCAACCACTGCACCCTCCCTGGCGGATCAAGGAGGGTAAGGACGCGCGCGCCGGCCGACTCTTCAGTCGACACGCGCGCCCTGGCTCCCCCCTGAGCCTGAGCAAAGCGACCTCGGCGATGCCGCCGCCGCGAAGCTCGCGGGACAGGTTAGCTACCGGAGATGTCGTTCCGAAAGGTGATATTGGGTTAAGTTTCGGAATTCTTCGAGAAAGAGACAACGCATTCCCCCGTCGTCGGCCTGCGGTTGTGGCTGGTCCTTGAAGGGCATGGGGAGGGCGGGTTTGAATCCCGCCCCACGTCGTCGGAGCGACACGTCGCAGTGCCACGCAGAGGCGGGCGGACACGTAGGTCCGCCCCTACTGGGATTGGTGGCGTGAGGGAACGGCTTGTGAGAAAATGGGCGCCGCAAACACACGAACTCTTACGCGAGGTGACAGATGACTATGACGAGCAGCGTCGATCCCCGCCTGCTGGAATCACTGAGGTGGCGATGCATCGGCCCCCCGAGGGGTGGGCGAGTCGTTGCCGCCGCCGGCGATCCCCGTGATCCGATGGTGTTCTATTTCGGGGCCGTCGGTGGAGGCGTGTGGAAGACGACGGACGGAGGCACCTACTGGGAGCCCGTTAGCGACGACTATTTCAATACGGGGGCGGTCGGCGCGGTCGCGGTGAGCGACTCGGACCCCAACGTGGTCTACGCGGGCACAGGCGAGGCCTGCATCCGCGGCAACGTGACGCATGGAGACGGCGTCTACAAGTCAACGGACGCGGGCAAGACGTGGAAGCACGTCGGACTCACAGACACTCGGCACATCTCGAGGATAAGGATCCACCCCACGGACCCGGACCTCGTCTACGTCGCTGCCCTTGGGCACGCATTCGGGCCCAACGAGGAGCGCGGGGTATTCAGGTCGAAGGACGGCGGCGAGACGTGGGAGAAGGTGCTGTACAAGAGCGAGAAGGCGGGCGCCATCGACCTGTCGATTGACGCGTCGAACCCGCGGATCATGTACGCGGCGATCTGGCAGGCGCTGCGGGAGCCGTTCACGTTCACAAGCGGCGGGCCCGACAGCGGGATTTACAAGTCGACGGACGGTGGCGACAGCTGGACGGACATCACCTGCAACGCGGGGCTTCCGGACGGCTTGAAGGGGAAGATCGGCATAGCGGCCTCTCCCGCCAAGCCGGGGCGAGTCTGGGCGATCATCGAGGCGGAGAAGCGCGGACTGTACCGGTCGGAGGACGGCGGCGAGACGTGGGAGCACGTCAACGACGACGGCAACCTGATCCAGCGGCCGTGGTACTACTGCCACGTTTACGCCGACACGCAGGACGCCAACACGTGCTACGTCCTGAACCTGAACATGTGGAAGTCGACGGACGCGGGCAAGTCGTTCACGAGGGTCACCACGCCCCACGGCGACAACCACGAGCTATGGATCGACCCTCGCAACCCGAAGCGGATGGTGCAGGGCAACGACGGCGGCGCCTGTGTGACGTTCAACGGCGGCGACACGTGGTCGACGATCTACAACCAGCTCACGTCTCAGTTCTACCACCTGACGACGGACGACCAGTTCCCCTACCGGGTGTACGCGACGCAGCAGGACAACAGCGCGATCAGCGTGCCGAGCCGGACGAACACGGGGGCGATTCCCTGGTCGGACTGCTACGCGGTGGGCAGCTCGGAGAGCGGGCACATCGCGGTCGACCCCAAGGACCCGAACGTCGTGTTTTCCGGGGCCATCGGCAGCTCGCCGGGGGGCGGTGACTCGCTGCTCAGGTACGACCACAAGATCCGCCAGACGCGCATCGTGTCCGTCTGGCCGGAGTACCAGTGGGGCACGGGGGTGAAGGACCACAAGTACCGGTTCCAGTGGACGTACCCGATCGTATTCTCGCCCCACGACCCGGACGTGCTGTACGTCACGGGTGAGTACGTCTTCCGGTCCAACAACGGAGGCGAGAGCTGGGAGATCATCAGCCCAGACCTCACGCGTGGCGACGAGTCGAAGATGGAGGCGTCGGGCGGGCCGCTAACCCTGGACACGACGATGGTCGAGCACTACGGCACGATCTTCGCGTTCACGGAGTCGCAGCACGAGAAGGGCTTGTTCTGGGTGGGCTCGGACGACGGCCTGGTGCACATCTCGCGGGACGGCGGCGACTCGTGGGACGACGTGACGCCGAGCGCCCTACCCGAGTGGACGCGCATCGACATCATCGAGGTGTCGCCGCACGACCCGGCGACGGCGTACATATCGGCGACGCGTTACAAGTGGGACGACACGCGGCCGTTCCTCTACAAGACGAACGACTACGGGCAGACGTGGACGAAGATCACGGACGGGATACCCGAGGACGACTTCACGAGGGTGATCCGGGAGGACCCGGCCAAGCGGGGCCTGCTGTACGCGGGCACCGAGACGCGGGTGTACGTGTCGTTCGACGACGGCGGCTCGTGGCAGGCGCTGCGCGGTAACATGCCCATCACGCCTATCTCGGACCTGGTGGTCAAGGGCGACGAGCTGGTGGTTGCGACCAACGGGCGTTCGTTCTGGATAATGGATGACCTGCCGGCCCTTAGGCAGCTCAACGGGGCCGACGTAGAGAGCGAGGCGGTCCTGCTGCAGCCTGGCCCCGCGCTCAGGGACCCCCACCCGGTGGGCGCAGGCAGGCCCGGCGGCGAGGGCAAGAACTACATGCTCGGGCTCGGTTACGGCGGGGCCTTCTACGAGAAGGCGGGGCCGGACGGCGAGGTCGAGCGCGTAATGCTGGACTGCGGCGAGAACCCGCCCAGCGGGGTCGTGGTGCACTACTACTTCAAGGACAAGCCGGAGGACGCGACGCTCACTTTCCTCGACGCCGACGACAACGAGATCAGGTCGTTCTCGTCCAAGAAGCCGGATGCCGAGGACTCGGGGACGACAAATACCGGAAACGTGAAGCAGGGCGAGCCCGTCGTGCGCGCCGAGGCGGGCATGAACAGGTTCATATGGGACACGCGATACCCGGGCGCTACGAAGCCGGAGATCGACGACGTGGACGTGCACGGATTCGACGGCCCTGTCGCTCCGCCGGGCGCCTACAAGGTACGGCTGGACGTAGGCGAGACGACACAGACGGAGTCGTTCGAGATACGCGGAAACCCGGAGGCGGACGCGACGGACGAGGACCTGAAAGAGCAGTTCGACCTGCTGATACGCATCAGGGACAAGGTGTCGGAGACGTACGAGGCCGCGAACAGGATCGCAAGCGTACGGGGGCAGGTGGACTCGTGGGTGGCGAGGGCTACCGACGAGAGAGCGCGGGATGCCGTGACCGCCGCTGCCGACGAGCTGAAGGGGAAGCTCGATGCTGTGGACGGCGAGATTGTGCAGCGGGAGACGCTGGGAGGCGTGGACCGCCTGAGCAAGCCGTCGAAGCTCGATGCGAAGATCAGGGAGATCGCATTCGTACCGTCGAGCGCCGAGTACAGGCCCACCAAGCAGGCGTACGAAGTGTTCGAGGACCTGTCAGGGCAGCTAGACGTCCAATTCAAGGCGCTGCAGGAGATCATCGACAACGACCTGCCCAAGTTCGTCGACATCATCCACGAGCTCGAGATTCCGGCGATCAACCCGCAGTCTGCGGCCCAGGGGTAACCGAAGGACCGACCGGCTGAATGGGGCGGGACCTGTGGCGGCGAGGTCAAGCCTCCGCAGGCCTGGCTCCAGGGTGAAGCGTAGGTGATCCCGCTATACGACCCTGACATCGTTCGGCGCGGGACTCCGTTCGTGACGATCGGGTTCATCGCGGCGAGCGTGCTGGTGTTCATCTACCAGCTGTCTCTGGATGACCTTGGCACCTTCGTCTTCACCCGCAGGTTCGGCGCGATACCCTCGGAGCTGCTGGGCGGGGCCCAGATCGAGACGGTACTCGTCAGGAGCGGCCTTGCCGCCTACCGCGTGGACGTCGCCACGCCTATACCGGCGTGGGGGACGGTCTTCACGTCAATGTTCATGCACGGCGGGTTCATGCACCTGGCGGGGAACATGGTGTACCTGTGGGTCTTCGGGAACTCGATGGAGAGCCGCATGGGGTCCCCGGTCTTCGCGGTCTTCTACCTGGCGGCAGGAGTAGGTGCAGTATTCGCGCAAGCGGTCACGAATACGTCCAGCACCATACCGATGGTAGGCGCGAGCGGGGCGGTGGCCGGCATCCTGGGCGCGTACCTGGTGCTCTACCCTACCAGCCGGATCGACACGCTGGTAATGGTGGGCATCATTACGAGCATCCGGGTGCCCGCATACGTGCTGCTGGGGATCTGGCTGTTCCTGCAGCTGTTCAACGGGCTGGGGTCGCTGGGGCCGGAGGTCGCCAACACGGGCGGGGTCGCGTACTTCGCGCACCTCGGGGGGTTCGTGGTGGGGGTTGTCGTCGGGGGGCTGTACAGGCTGTCGGCGGGCCGGAATGGCGATGGGAACCGGGTTGGGTAGGTCGCGTTCGAGTTAGCTACCCATCCAAGAACCCCTGCGCTACGGAGCACTGTCCTTCGACAAGCTCAGGACGAACGTTTTTCTTCCCGGCGGGAACCGGTCGAGGTCGCGCGGCGGAGCATGTGTCAACCCTGCCTCCATGATATAGTGCGAGCCGTCGCACATGTCGTCGAGATGGGTTCCCGATGGGCCGCCAGTCACGGCGGCCGGGCAAGGAGGGTCGCGTGGCATCGAAAGTTCGTGCAGGGATCGTGGGCGCGGGCGGAGTCGGGGGCCTCGGGAAGAGGTACAACTCCCATGCGGGCGGGTATACGCGAATCGACGGGTGCGAGCTGGTGGCGATTGCCGACATCAACGAGGAGCGGCTGCACCAGTTCGGCGACGAGTGGGAGATCGCCGCGGAGCACCGGTACAACACGGCTGTCGAGATGTACGAGAAGGCCGGGCTCGACGTGGTGAGCGTAACGACGCACAACCTGTATCACCACCAGCCAGTCATTGAAGCGGCGGAGGCTGGGATCAAGGTGATCATGGTGGAGAAACCGATCGCCATCAGCGTCGAGTGGGCGCGGAAAATGGTGGAGGCATGCGACGCGGCGGGCTCGCGGCTCATCACCGAGCACACGAGGCGTTTCCTGCCGCACTTCCAGAAGATGCGTAAGATGATCGATGACGGCCTGATTGGCGAGGTGCGCACAGTCGAAACCTCGGGGGCAAGGCCGCTCCTGCACAACGGCACGCATAGCGTCGACTACGCCTTCTACTGGACGGACGCGGAGCCGAAGCTGGTCAGCGGTTTCCTGAGCGACGAGCCGGTGGCCGATCCGGGCGGCGGCGGGATGGTCGTCTGCGAGGGCGGCGTGGTGGTGTGGGTGAACTGCATCGCGACGAGGCCCGAGTCCGAGTCGTGGACGACGATTGCCGGGACGGAGGGCAGGATCCACTTCTGCGAGCAGAGGGGGATATGGCAGTGGGCCCCGCTGGTGGACTCGCCGGGAGTGAGCTACGGGGCGACCTACCAGTGGCAGGACATCCCGGACATGCCGAAGTCGCTCGAGCTGGACGACTACTTCTACGGTGCGGCGCTGGAGAGCGTGCGTTGCTTCATCGAGGACCGCGAGAGCGTGGGCACGGGCCGCGACGGGCTTAAAGCGCTGGAGGTCATCACGGCGATGCACATCTCTCACCAAACGGGCACCATGGTCCCGCTGCCCCTGGGCGATGGGCTCGACCAGGTAGAGATCAGGTCTACGGGCGTGTGAGCGTGGACTACGAGCCGCTCGATCTCTCTTCCCTTTGCAACGGCGGTTCCGACCTGCTGGAGGGCGTCTCAGGCGTCGAGCTCGGGCACGTCACCATGCGCGGGCTGCCGTTCCTGGTCGGAGCGGAAGGGGCGACTGCAGACAGCGACTGCTTCATAGCCCTGGACCGCTCGGACAGCGGCGTCACTGTGCCCATCGGCAAGGCGGTGCGGAACGTTATCGTCGCCCACCTGGTGGTGGGTGAGCCGGAGGGCTCTCTGGGGTCCGAGGTCGCCGATTACGTGTTCCGCCGGACGGATGGTGGCGAGGAGCGAGCGCCGATACGGGCCGGGTTCCAGATCAGCGGGGCGGGCGGACGCGTCCCCTATGACGCCCACATCGACGCGAATCCGACCCTCATGTCCAGATACGAAGGGACGTGGGCCAACTCGGGCCGAAGGCCGATGGAGGCGCTTGGGACGTTCTCCAAGCGCTATCACCTGTGGGTGTGGCGGAACCCCGAGCCGGACTTGGAGATCAAGGCACTGGAGATCGTTCCGCGGGGGCCGCGCTTCATCGTGGCGGCGATTACGCTGGGACATGTCGACGAGCACCCGTTCCCCCGCGATGGGATGCGCCCGGCACGGATCACACTCAAAGACGAGAAGGCGGCGAGCAAGCCCTTCTCGCTGGAAGTCGAGGTCGACCGCGGCGACGTGACGTACCCACACCCCCTTCCGACGATGTCCGAGGACAAGTTCCTTGGCCATTCGTACCGAGGCTGGGGGGAGCCCCAGAACCAATCGACGAGCCCCGCCTACGTCGAGGTGTCGGCGACTCCTTCCGCGAGCCTGAGCCTGGAGCAGGACGGCGAGAACCTGGGCAGCGTGCGATGGGGGGACGTGGCCCGGGACGGCTCTGCGGAGACCCCGAAGGCAAAGATCGAGGTGATCGACCCTGGCAGGAACTGGGTTCGGGTGACGGTGCTCGACGACGACACCGGCAGGCCGGTGCCGTGCCGGGTGCACTTCCGGTCGCCTGAGGGGGTGCCGTACCAGCCGTACGGCCACCACAACCGGCTCAACTCGAACCTGCCGACGGACAACTTCGACATCGGCGGCGACGTCCGGCTCGGCCAGATCACCTACGCATACATCGACGGCACATGCCAGGGCTGGCTGCCCCGCGGCGACGTGATCGTGGACGTTGCGCGGGGCTTCGAGTACGACCCGCTCAGGACCAAGGTGCGGGTCGAGCCCGGTCAGCGGGAACTGACGCTGCGCATCAAGCGCTGGTCGAATGTGAACGCGGAAGGGTGGTACAGCGGAGACTCGCACGTGCACTTCCTCTCATCTCAGGGCGCTGTGACCGAGGCGGCCGGGGAAGACCTGAACGTCGTCAACCTGCTCCAGTCACAGTGGGGTAGCCTGTTCACCAGCACGGAGGACTTCGTGGGCGAGCCCAACGTGGCGCGGTCGGGCAACACGATCGTGTACGTGTCGCAGGAGAACCGGCAGCACGTGATGGGGCACCTGATCCTCTGGGGGCTGAAGGAGCCGGTGATGCCCTGGTGCACCGACGGCCCGGGAGAGGCGGAGCTGGCGGGCACGATGGAGATGACGCTGAGCCAGTGGGCGGACGCTTGCCACGAGCAGGGCGGGACCGTGATCGCGCCCCACATCGGCAACTTTGGCGGGGAGCTGGTCGCCCTGACCGCCACGGGGCGGGTCCAGGGCATGGAGATGATCCGCATGCACGAGAACGCCCACGATGGGTATTACCGTGCTCTGAACTGCGGGTACAGGATGCCCCTGGTGGGCGGGACGGACAAGATGTCCGCAGACGTGACGGTGGGGCTCTCCCGGACCTACGCCAAGCTGCCGGACGGCCAGGACTTCAACTACGACAACTGGTGCAAGGCCGTGGCCAGCGGGGCGACGTTCCTGTCGAGCGGCCCGATGATCCGGCTGTCGGTGGACGGCAGAGAAATCGGCGACACAGTGGAGCTGACGGGGCCGGGCACGGTAGAGGTCGAGGCGTCGGCCGAGAGTATTTTTGCGCTGCACCGGCTGGACATAGTAGTGGCCGGCAAGGTGGTGGCGTCGACCGAGTCGAGGGATGGGGCCCGCAAACTCGCGATCCGGGAGCGGATTGCAGTCTCGGGGCACACGTGGATAGCGGCGCGATGCGGCGGGCCGGAGTATTTCACGGCCGGGAACTACAACAGCGGCTTCCCGCCCTCGTGGTCGCTGGAGGACCACTCGAGGCCGATCCCCGACACCCACTACGACGCCTGGCGTCGGGGCATCTACGCCCACACGTCGCCGGTCTACGTTGCATGCGGCGGCGACTGGTGGATGTTCGACGAGGCTACGGCGCGCCACATGCTCGCGGTGCTGGACGGCAGTATGGGGTACATCGAGGCGGGCTCGCTGCAGCACCCCTACGGAACGGTCACCCACCACCACGGCGAGGACGACCACATCGCGTACCTGAAGCGGCCGTTCCTGGAGGCGCAGGCGATGGTGGAAGAGCGGCTACGCCGCATGAGATGATGAGAGTTCACGGAGGCACGACATGATCAACGTTGCGATGATCGGGGCAGGCGGAGTCGCCAGGAGGCACAGGGCCGGGTGGATCCCGCAGGAGAACGGGAAGGTTGTAGCCGTCGCCGACCTGATGTCGGACCGGGCAGCCGAGGCGGCAGTCGAGGTGGGCGCGGAGCAGAGCACAACCGACTACCTCGAGGTGCTGGCCCGCGACGACGTGGACGCGGTGGACATCTGCACTACGGAGCGGACCCACGGCGACATCGCCGTTGCCGTCGCCGAGCACGGGAAGCACATCCTGGTCGAGAAGCCGATAGCCACGACGCTGGAGGACGCCGACAGGATGATCGCCGCGGCGGAGGCGAACGGCGTGACGCTGATGGTGGGCCATACGCACCGCTTCTACGACTACAGCGTGGCGGCCAAGGACGCCATCGACTCGGGTGAGATCGGGTCGCCCGTCTACCTCAAGTACGTCTCCGGGGGTGGGTTCTGGAACCAGGACTGGACGGGCAACCGGATCAGTCCGGGCGACACGGGTGGGAACGTGGTCACCAACGGGTGCCATATCGCCGACCTCTGCAACTGGTGGATGGGAGCAAGCCCCATCTCGATCTACGGGCAGGCGCTGAACCAGACTTCGCGCCACCTGGAGATGGACGACTACTTCATGTTCACCATCAAGTACGACAACGGGACGATAGCCGTGGCGGAGTGTAGCCGGGCGAACATGCCCCGCTCGAACCAGTTCAAGTCGATCATCCTGCTGGGCACTGAAGGGGAGTTGAGCACCGGTACGGAGGACGAGAGCTACTGGGTAGACGGCGACGACGGCCTCAACTTCACGGGGCCCGACTACCAGCACGGCTTCACGCGGATGATCGGCGAGTTCGTCGACTGCGTCGCCGAGGGCACTCGCTCACCCGTCACCGGGACGGAGGGCAGGACGGCGCTTGCGATGTGCCTGGCCGCGGAGGAGTCGATAAGGACGGGCGAGGTCGTCGAGCTTTAGGCGGCTCGACATGACTGCTAGTATGTCCGAGAGCGGCTCCGGATCGAGCCTTAGCGCCGGGGAGGACGATGATGGCAACTCTAACGAAACCCCGCCGGTTTAACGTGGACGAGTACTACGCCATGGGCGAGGCGGGCATCCTGACAGAGGACGACCACGTCGAATTGCTGGATGGAGAGATATTCGAGAAGTACACCAACGGCAAGCGGCGCCTGTTCGACGTGGACGAGTACTACGCGTTGGCTAAGGCAGGCATCCTGTCGGAAGACGACCGAGTCGAATTGCTGGACGGAGAGATAGTGAGGATGGCCCCAATTGGCAGCTTGCACGCAGCCTGCGTAGATGTCTTGAATCGGCTCTTGTTTGCACAAGTTGGAGAGAGAGCGGTCATCCGCGTTCAGAACCCAGTGCGCCTGGACAGCCACACAGAGCTGCAACCCGACATGATGCTGCTGAAGTGGGGCGACTACTCCGAAGCGCACCCCGGTCCAGAGGACGTGCTGCTGCTCATCGAGGTGTCGGACACGACGCTCGCCTCCGACCGCGGCGTGAAGCTGCCGCTCTACGCGCATTCGGGAATACGCGAGGTATGGATCGTAGACCTGCCAGCCCGGACCGTCGAGACGTATTCGGAGCCTGAAGGCGATTCATACTCCGACACCGGACTGGTCGGGCTGGATGGCGAGTTGTCGCCGATTGCACTCGGAGGTGTTTCGCTCCCAGTCAGGGAGATTCTGTCGATAGGGACGAGGAGCTAGTAAAGAGACAAGCTCGCCCGTTCCCTGAAGGAATGGGACAGTGAGGAGTCAGCATATGCCAGAAGACACAGTAAACGTTGCAGTCTTGAGCCTGAACGGGATGAACCGCAGCTTCGCGGAGGCGTTCCACGCAAACCCGAGGGCGCGGATCGTGGCGGTGACGGAGGACGATCCGCCGCCGGCTACGAACCGCACGACGCCCGAGGAGACGCAGCAGGGAAACCGCGACGGCGCCGACGAGTTCGGCGTGCCTTTCGTGGAGGACCTCGATGCGGTGCTGGACCGGTCGGACGTGGACGCGGTGACCGTCACCAGCCCGTTCGAGCGGCGGGCGGACCTGGTCGAGAGGATCGCCTCGGCCGGAAAGCACATCTTCATCGACAAGCCGATAACGGACACTTTAGCCGAGGCGGACAAGATCGTGGCGAGCGTCGAGAGGCACGGGGTGAAGCTGATGGCGGGGCACAACTACCGCTTCGCGCCGTCCATCCTGGAGGCGCGGGAGGCGCTGCGGTCGGGCCAGGTGGGCCTGCCGTGGGCGATCCACAGCGACTGGGTGGTGTGCGCGGGCAGCCAGGCGGCGGCCATCGGCGAGATCATGAACCACGCGATGTACCCCATCGATGCCCTGCTCTACCTGGTGCCCAGCGCACCCCAGAGCGTTTACTGCATCACAGGGTCCTACTTCTTCGACAACGCCAAGGAGAACAACGTCGAGGACCTGGGGTTCATCACGATGAACCTGGAGCGCGGCATCATCGCCACGACCTCGATAGGCCGGACGCCGGTGCCGCACATCAACGGGTACGGCGGCGACATGACCATCAGGGTGATGGGCACTCACGGGATGCTGTACGTGGACGCGAACCGGCCGCGATGGGTCTCCTACGGCAAGTCAGGGACCTCGGCCATCAAGTACGGGCCGGACAAGCTCTACGCTACAGTGGACCACTTCGTGGGGTGCGTGATTGACGACACCCAGCCGATGTGCTCGGCGCAGGAGGCCCGCGCAACTCTGGAGGTGACGCTGGCCGCCCTCCAGTCGGCTGCCGAGAACAAGGCGGTCAAGCTGCCGTTGTAGGATGGCCATCGATGATCACCATACCGGCGCGTAGCGGTAGGGCTGCTCGGGTTCAGCGGGGGCAGCTCGTGCGCGTAATCAACACCCACGGCGAGCAGGTCGTGGACATGTGGGCCTTCAACGCCTCCGACCCGTTCGAGTACATGTCGATGGAGCATAGCCGCGTGCACTTCCTGAAGCTGCGGCCCGGCGTGGGCGACACGTTCATCACCAACCGCCGGAGGGCCATACTGACACTGGTAGAGGACACCTCGCAGGGGGTGCACGATACGGTACTGGCTGCCTGCGACGCGAGGCGGTACGAGCTGCTAGGCGCTGAGGGGTACCACGACAATTGCTCGGACAACCTGGGCGCGGGCATGGCGGAGCTAGGGCTCACCGTGCCGCATGAACCGAGCTCGCTGAACCTGTTCATGAACATCCCCTGGACCGTGGACGGACGGCTTACCCTGGAGGCGCCCCTCACCGAGCCCGGCGATCACGTCCTCTTCAGGGCGGAGATGGATGCGGTCGTAGCCTTCTCCGCGTGCCCCCAGGACATCCTCCCAATCAATGGCCGGGCCCGCCGGCCCACCGAGGCACACTTCCAGGTACTCGAGGCCTAGCGCCTTTTCGAGGGTGTCCTGGAACCGTCAGTCCGGCGAAGCCGGATTCCTGCGAGCAGGAACTCTCCCCAATCCAGATGCGTGCGCAGCGGGCGCCAGAAGCGGTCGCTTTTCGGTAGAATCGCACTGCCACTCGCGCCGCCGACCTGAGAGAATGTGGGCGCACCCTCGAGCGATTCGAAACATCCAAGTCCCTGGGGGATAGTCTCTGACATGCGTTTTCTCGTAGACACATGGCGAAGCATCGGAGCCCGACTGTACCTGGCCCTGGGATTCGCGGTACTCCTGACCCTGGCGTCGAGCGCCGTGGGCGTCTACTACTTCGAACAGAGCGGCGACCTGAATTTCCGGGTCCGGTCGGAGTCGGTGCCGGTGCTCGAGGCGTCGTGGGCTGCCTCCAACGAGGCCGAGCGCCTTAGGGCCATTGGGCTGGGACGGCTGGGCGAGTCGGAACCCGGCTCGGAGGGCCTGACGGAAGACTCCGTAACTGACACGCTCGCACGACTGGAAGATGCCCTGACTACGGTTAGCGGCACAGCGGCGCTGGAATCGAACGCCAACGCCGTTTACGACGCCGCATACGACCTAGTGCGGGTGATCGATGAGATAGGGGTGCAACGTGCTGCGCTGGCGGATGCCGACACGGCGGCGGCCCGGCTATGGTCCAGGCTGGACATACTCCTGGATGACAGCGGCCTGTCCGACAGGCCTCTTTCGGCACTTGTAAGGGCATCCCAGGCTGCCGACGAGGAAGCTCTCGAGAGCCTGTGGAATGAGTTCGCAGCGGCGGCGTCCGACGGAGTCGATCCAGCGCTAGGGGCGATGAGCGGCGGCCAGGGGGTGTTCTGGGCCCGCGGCCAACAGCTGGCATTACAGGCCAGGATCGGCGAGCTGGCCGCAGACTTCGACAATTCGGGCCGGGTCCTGGAGGAATCAACGTCGGCACTGCTGGCTGCGTCCAGCCTGGAGGCCTCCAGCGCCCTGGACTCGTCCGTAGCGAGCTTCGACGAGGGACGGATACTGCTAGCGGTAGTCAGCGTCGCGAGCGTGGTGGCGGCCATGCTGGCGGCCTGGCTATGGGTGGGCAATGGTGTCGTGCGCCGGCTCTCGCGCATGTCCGAACGGATGAGGACGATGGCCACGGGCGACCTGGAGACCCCCGTGCCCGAGGTGGGACAGGATGAGATCGGGCAGCTTGCGGATGCGCTGGAGGTGTTCCGGCAGCAGGCACTCGAGGTGCAGCGGCTGAACCTCGTGGAGCGTCTGTATGGGGAGCTGCGCGAGGCGAACGAGGAGCTGCAGCGCATGCAGGACCGCCTCGTGGCCCAGGAGAAGCTGGCCGCCCTCGGCGAGTTGGTCTCGGGCGTTGCGCACGAGATAAGCAATCCGCTCAACTTCGTCAAGAACTTCTCCGAGGGCTCCATGGAGCTCTACAACGAGATGACGGAGACGCTGGCTGCCTACCGCACAGAGATGTCGGACGACGATGCGTCCACCCTCGACATGATCGGCGAGGAGCTCACGGAGAGCCTGGACCGGGTGAACACCAACGGCGCGCGCGCCCTGGCCATCGTCGAGCGCATGCAGGGGCTTGGGGTCGTGGGCGGGGACCCGGAGCCTGCTGACCTGAACTCGGCCCTGCAAACAGCCGTGCAGACGGGCTGCAACACCTTCCAGGCGGAGTGGGACGACTTCAAGGTGAAGCCCACCTTCGATCTCGACTCAACCCTGAAACCGGTGCCGTTGGTGGAGCCGGACTTCGCACAGGCCGTCATCAACTTGGTGGCGAACGCGTGCTATGCCATGCGCCTGAAGCGGAACGAGCTGGGCGACAGCTACGAGCCGGTGCTGACGGCGTCCACCCGCCTGTCGGGCGACGTTGCCGAGGTGCGAATACGGGACAACGGAACGGGAATTGCCGGCGACGTTTTCGACAAGATCTTCAATCCATTCTTCTCGACGCGCGAGGGCGCGCTTGGGGCAGGTCTTGGCCTGCCTATTGCCGCCGACGTGGCCCGCCGGGCCGGGGGTGACCTGTCGGCCACGACCGTGCACGGCGAGTACGCGGAGTTCACGATGAGCCTGCCTGTGGCGGCGGCTTCGTCGGGGTAAGACCTGCGACTTCTCGGACGGCCTAAGCCGGGACGTGCCCTGGCGTTACCTTAGCCTGAGTCCCCAACACTATTGACACCTCTCACTCTTTCCTCTATAGTAGAACGTCTGTTTGCCGCCTGGTCATCGCAGCGACGAAGCGGACCAAGCGGGGCACGGGCACAATCTGGATGGTGAACCGTCCAATAGGAGACTGGACTTGAGTGAATACGCATTGAAGGCAGACACCCTGTCGCGCAGTTTCGGCGGGGTGAGGGCTGTAGATTCGGTGGACCTGGCCGTTTCCAGCGGTGAGATATACGGCTTCCTGGGTCCGAACGGCGCCGGCAAGACGACCGTCGTGAGGATGTTGACTACGCTGCTGCTGCCCACGAGCGGCAGCGCCCAGGTTGCCGGTCACGACATCGTCAAAGAGCCCACGGACGTGAGGCTGAAGATGGGGGCGGCGCTGCAGGAGGCAGCGCTCGACGACAAGCAGACGGGCCGGGAGCTGCTGGACCTCCAGGGCCGCCTCTATGGGCTGAGCGGCAGCGTCATCAGACGCAGGATCGAGGAGTTGACGGAGCTTGTCGACATTGGAGAGGCGATGGACCGGCTCATCGGTACCTACTCGGGCGGCATGAAGAGGAGGCTCGACCTTGCCGCGGCGCTGATCCACGACCCGGAGATCCTCTTCCTGGACGAGCCGACCACAGGGCTCGACCCTATCAGCCGCGTCAAGGTCTGGGAGGAGGTCCGCCGCGTCAACCGCGAGCGCGGCGTCACTATTTTCCTGACGACGCAGTACCTAGAGGAGGCCGACCATCTCGCCCAACGGGTCGGGATAATCGACCAGGGCAGAATCGTGGCCGAGGGCGCGCCCGCCGATCTGAAGCACTCCATCGGCTCCGACGTGATCGTAGTAAGGGTGGAAGGCAAGACGGGCAACGCGGCGGGGGCGTGCAAGCGGGTGCGCGGCGTCGAGAGCGTCGAGGTCCACGGGGATGAGCTCACGGTAAGCGTGGACGAGGGCCCTAAGGTGATCGGCCCTGTGGCGATAGCCCTTGACCAGTCGGGCGCAACGGTGCAGGAACTCACCCTGCGCACGGCCACGCTGGACGACGTGTTTCTACACTACACCGGGGCGCGCCTCGAAGTGGACGCGGACATCGACGAAGGAGAGGCGGCATGACGGCGACAGAACGAGTACAGGTGCAGGCTCGAAGAGGGGGGTTCTTACGCGACATGACCTCGGTGTCCAGGAGGGCCCTACGCTCGGTCATGCGCGATCCCGAGATGGTCATACCGGCCCTCATCATCCCCATATTTTTCTTCGCGGTGAACATCGGCGCACTCCAGGACATGGTGGAGCAGAACGGTATCGTCGACTTCAAGGCTTTCCAGCTGCCCGTCGCCCTGCTGTTCGCGGTGACCGGCATATCCAGGGCAGTGACGCTGGTCCTAGACATACAGAGCGGCTATTTCGACCGGCTCGCGATGACGCCGGTGCGCCGGCTGGCGCTGCTGCTGGGGTTGATGGTGGCGGACGTCGCGCTGGTGATCGTGATGGCGATTCCGGTAATCATCATGGGGTTCGCAGTGGGCGTGCGATTCGAGACGGGCGTGCTGGGAGTGTTCGCCTTCGTGGGCATAGCGGCCCTGTGGAGCTTGGTCTACGCGGGGTTCCCCTACGCCATCGCTCTCAAGACCGGCAACCCGGCCGCCGTCAACACGAGCTTCATCCTCTTCTTCCCGTTCGTGTTCCTCACGCCCATCTTTATTCCGCTGGAGGCCATGACGGGCTGGATGTCGACGATGGCAACGTATAACCCCGTCACCTACTTGTTAAGCTCGATGCGCATCATCGTCAGCGTAGGCTGGGAGATGGAGGAGATCGTCAAGGGGCTGATATCCATCGCCGGGGTCGGCGTGGTGAGTATGACGCTAGCCCTGCTGGCGCTGCGGGGGCGCACTACGAGAAGATAGGCAGGATCATCTCCTTCCTCGCTGGCAACAGGTCACCACTAACCACCTAAAGACGGCGCGCGGCTGTAGAACTGTCCTTCGACAGGCTCAGGACGAACGGTTTCACCCCGCCTGGGTTCCCGCCCTTACATGGTTTTGCCAATCCGCGTGACTTCCCCCTTCGAGTCGAGTGCGGTTCAGTCAACCGGGTCGTCGTCCTGGACCGTCTCGCGGCGCAGTGACGGGACCAGCAGGGCAATCAGGGAGAGGGCGCCGATACCCACTACGGCGTTGATCGAGAGGGCGTTGGGCGCCCCCAAGGCGTTGGCTACGAAGCCCGTGATCAGCATGCCTATCGGCCCGCCGCCGACCCCAAGGCTCATCGCGCCCAGCGCCGCGCCGCGCATCTCGTCTTTGGGCAGCAGCATGGTCAGGGACATCTGCATGGTGTTGAACCCGGCATTGCCGAGCCCGGCGATGACCACCACTGCCAGAGAGAGGGCATACGACCTCGAGAGGGAGAATGCGAGCACGGCGAGCAGGAGCAGCATGGAGCCGGCGATGTAGATCCGACCGTGGCGCCGAATTCCTGGCGCGGAGGCTACGAGCAGCGCACCGACGAGCGCTCCCATTCCATGGCCGCTCAGCAGCAGTCCCATCAGCTCTGGAGGCACCATCAGGATGTCGCGCGCCATGACTGGGGTCATGTTCACATACGGGGTGACGGTGATGTTGATGACGAACGCAATCGCTACCGTCGCCAGCAGGGTGTGGCGCCCGGCTACGTACTTCAGCCCGGTTACCAGGGTCCTGCCCACCTGCAGGTCGCCGAAGCTGCGGCGGGTGTGCTCGGGGGACTCGAGTCTCCACAGGAGCAGGAGCGAGGCGCTCAGCGCAGCGGCAAGCACCATGTAGCCGACCGCCACACCAGTGTCTCCGATCAGCCGTGCCAAGGTGTTTCCGACCAGGAGTCCCGCCAGGGCCGGGCCCAGTATGGCGCTGGTATTCCCGCCGAGGGTATCGAGGGCTACGGCGTTGGTCACCCTGTCGCGTCCCACTATGTCGTGGATGAGTGAGCGGCGCGACGCCATTCCCAGGGCATAGCACGACCCCGTGACCAGGACCGCCGTGTACGCGTGCCAGACCTGCACCCGGTCCAGGGCAAGGATCACTGCCAGGGTAACGACAGTGGCCAGGTTGACGGCGAGGGTCGCCCCGAAGAGCCTCTTTCGGTTCGTCGTGTCGGCCAGCGCTCCGCCGACTACGCCGAGGGTGAGCAGCGGCGTCCACCCGAAGACGCCGACGAGGGCGACGTTGAGCTCGGAGTCGGTCATCTCCAGGACGAGCCACGTCAGGAGTGTTGCCTCCATGGACCGGGAGGCGAGGGAGAGCACGCTGCACAGCCAGAGGAGGCGGAAGTTAGGATTTCGGAGGGCGGTGACGGTCCGGGCCAGGTGAGCGGTGGGTGGTGGCAAGGGCTGTGCGTCCTGTGCCCACGTGCGGGCTTGAACGGAGTGAGTTTATACCAGCGGGCTGGTGCGCGGCCACAAGGCAAGCCGAGGCTTGAGTTATCCGGAGTTGGATGCGTCATGGTCAGGTTGCTCTTGGGCGAGGCCGCGAGCCCCCATCTCAAACTTCCCCCTCGGGAGACCTTTGCATATCGCAGTCGAGCCGGGGAGAAGACCCCTCCCCTCGCCCTCTTGTATGTTTAGCAGTGATGGCGGGGCAGACCGTCGCCCTCTTGGTGAAAGAGACCGTAACCCAGCTTGGTCGCCCCGCCAAATCTATCCTAGAGCCCGAACAGTTGCCTGGGCAAGTGCAAGCCCGAATCGGCAAGGATGGGCCACGGAGGAATGACATGTCCGATGCTCAGGAAGTCTTCGTCGGGATCGATGTTGCCAAGGAGTGGTTCGACGTCGCGGTGCGCCCGGGTGGTGAGAGCTGGCGGGGCTCTCAAGACGAGGCGGGTATAGCCGCACTTACACGCCGTCTACAGCAGCTGCGCCCTCACCTCGTGATCATGGAGGCATCGGGCGGATACGAGCGCCTGATCGCCGCCGCACTCGGGGCCGCCGGGTTGCCGATCGCAGTGGTGAACCCACGACAGGTCCGTGACTTTGCCCGCTCACTGGGCAAACTGGCCAAGACCGACCGGATCGACGCCGAGGTGATTGCTCACTTCGGCCAAGTTGCCGACGTGGAGGCACAGCCGGTGTCGTCACAGGATGCCCTCGAACTCGATGCCTTGGTGACACGCCGTAGGCAGGTGGTACGGATGAGGACCGCCGAGCAGGTGCGCCGCCAGCAAGCCCTACCCGTAGTCCAGGTGCGTATTGACCGAGTGCTGGCGCTGCTAGACCAGGAACTGAAGGAGATCGATGCCGATCTGAGCAAGAGGCTACGAGAGAGTCAGGTCTGGCGGGAGACAGAGGAGCTGCTCCGCAGTGTCCCCGGCGTAGGCCCTACCCTGACCTTCACCCTGGTGGCTGAGATGCCTGAACTGGGCACGCTCACACGTCGACAAATCGCCGCCCTGGTCGGGATTGCTCCCCTTGCCCGCGACAGCGGCCAGATGCGGGGCACGCGCACCTGCTGGGGAGGGAGAGCGAACGTCCGCGCCGCACTCTATATGCCGACGCTCACCGCGGTGCGCTACAACCCAGTACTGCGTGCGTTCCACGATCGCCTGGTCGAGGCGGGCAAGCCGAAGAAGGTGGTACTCACAGCGTGCATGCGTAAGCTGCTGACGATCCTGAACGCCATGGTCAAGCACAGCACTCGGTGGGACCCTCAATATGCTTGACCTTCAACACAGTTGCTGGGTTCCTGCCTCCGCAGGAACGACGACTGTATTGGCGCGCATGACGGGTTGTGCAAAGGTTGCCTCGGGGGGAAGAGGCCGGTCCACCCTCTCAACCCGTAGCATTGACATGCAAGCTGCGGCGCTCCTAGACTTACTGGCTATCAGCCGGTTGCGGTTCGACTTCAGGAGTGGGCATGAGACTCAAGCGAATGGGCACGGATGGGCCGGAGGTGCCGGTGGTGTGCTTCGGCACCTGGCCACTTGGGGGAGCGTACGGCGGGTACGAGGAGTCGGGGGCGATCTCGACGATGCACGCGGCTATGGATGCCGGCCTGACGTTCATCGACACGGCCGAGGGGTACATGAACGCGGAGGCCATCATCGGCAAGTCGATCAAGGGCCGGCGCGACGAGCTTTTCATCGCCACCAAGGTGTCCGGCGACGATCACTCAACCGAGCACATCCACGAGGCGCTGAACAACAGCCTCAGGCTCATGGGCACCGACCACGTGGACCTGTACCAGCTGCACCGGGCGACGGAGCGGCCCATCGAGGACACGATGGCGGACCTGCTCAGGCTGCGGGACGACGGGAAGATCAGGTATATCGGCATTTCGAACTTCTCGGCGGAGGAGATCGACGAGGCCGCGGGGTTCGGACGGATACACAGCGGCCAGCCCAGATACAACATGCTGTTCCGGGAGGTCGAGGACGATCTGCTGCCCGCATACCAGCTCAAGGGCATCGGCGTCATGGCCCACTCGGTGCTCGCAAAGGGACTGCTGGGCGGGCGATACAAGCCGGGCGACACCTTCCCGCTCGACGACGAGCGCTCGGGCTGGCCCGCGTTCAAGGGCGAATCGTTCCAAAAGACGTACGAAGTCACGCAGCGCCTCCAGGCATGGGCGAAGGACCGCGGGCGCGATATCGTGCAGCTTGCCATCGCCTGGCCCGTCGCGCATCCCGCCGTGTACACCAGCATCGTAGGCGCAAGGAAGCCCGAGGACCTGGCTGTCCTGGCAGAGGCGGGGAGCTGGGAACTGTCGGCGCAGGAGCTGGCGGAGGTCGAAGAGATCCAGGGCGACCACAGGCTGTACATGGAAGACCAGATGGTGCCCGAGCAGCGGGCGTGGCACGAGCGGCAGGGCCGGTCCTGAGCCGTTCCGGTCCTTTCAACCGTCCCGGCTGGGCCGGGTTTCTTCACATGATCAATTCACAAAGGAGTGACTAGACAATGACCGTACAAGTTGGCGAACAGGCCCCCGATTTCACCCTACCCTCCTCGTCAGGCTCGGACGTGACCCTGTCCGGCCTGAGGGGCAAGAAGGTCGTGCTCTACACCTACCCCAAGGACGACACACCTGGATGCACCGTGGAGGCGTGTGGGTTCCGGGACGGACTCGGCAGCATTGAGGCCGCCGGGGCCGTGGTGCTGGGTATGAGCGCGGACGGGATGGACTCGCACCATGAGTTCATCGGCAAGTACAACCTGAACTTCGAGCTCCTGTCAGACGAGGACAACTCGGTGATCAAGACGTACGGCGCCTGGGGTGAGAAAGAGGTCCGCGGACAGAGGATGATCGGCATTCTCCGCATGACCTTCCTGATCGACGAAGAGGGCCGCGTGCAGAAGGTATGGCCGCAGGTCACGCCGGACAACCACGCCGACGAGGTGCTCGAGGCCGTTCGTGCCGGGTAGCAGGTAGTGGGCCCGGAGGCTTCCGGGGCGCACCCACTGTCCAGCAGAGGGACTGCTCCAAAGAGACGCCTGCGCCGCGCCGTCGTATTCCAGGTTAGCCCACTGCACCCTGGATGGGGGACGGTTCCTGGGGCAGGAATCCTGCCCCGTATCGGGTACGGGGCAGGCTTTTCTCCGGAATGACGGTCGTAAGAGAGGCTGCCCCGGGCGGGGGCCCGCCACGGCTCTCCCGCCGCCAGACGGTCCTGACTATGGTCGGTGTGATGCTGGGCATTTTCCTGGCATCGCTCGACCAGACTATTGTCGGTACCGCCCTCCCTCGAATCGTAGCGGACCTGGGCGGGTTCGACCGCTTCACATGGATCACTTCGGCCTACATCGTGGCGTCCACCACCGTGGTGCCGATCGTGGGCAGGCTCTCAGACTTGTACGGCCGGAAGAGCTTCTACGTGGCCGCCGTGGTGGTCTTCCTGATCGGCTCGGCGCTCGCCGGGCTGAGCCAGACGATGAACCAGCTCATCGCCTTCAGGGCGATCCAGGGCATCGGGGGCGGCGCGCTGATGTCCCTGGCGTTCGTCGCAGTGGGCGACCTCTTCCCTCCGGCAGACCGCGGCAAGTACCAGGGCTTCGTCGCGGGAGTGTTCGGCATGTCGTCGGTAATCGGGCCCACCTTGGGTGGCTTCATTACGGACACCCTGTCATGGAGCTGGATCTTCTACATCAACATGCCGCTGGGACTCCCGATCCTGTTCCTGCTGATCAAGTTCTTCCCCAACGTGAAGCCCGCCGCAGTATCCAGGCAGATCGACGTGGCAGGAATGGCCGCGCTGGTCGTTGCTATAGTGTCGCTGCTCCTGGCGCTGTCGTGGGCGGACGTCCAGTATGACTGGCTGTCGGTCCAGGTAGTCGGACTGCTTGCGGTAGCCGCCGTCTCGGCCACCGTTCTCATCCTCGTGCAGATGCGTGCCGCCGACCCCATCTTGCCGCTGACCATCTACAGGGACCGCGTGGTCAGCCTGTCGATGTTTGCCATCGCCTGCACCGGATTCGGGATGTTCGGGACGATCGTCTTCATACCACTATACTTCCAGGGCGTACTCGGCACCTCGGCCACCAGCAGCGGAAGCTTCCTAACGCCGATGATGCTCGGCATGGTGGTTGCTGCCGCGATATCCGGCCAGGCGCTCTCACGCCTGGGTGGACACTACCGACTGCAAGGTCTTGCAGGACTCGCTGTCATGGGCACAGGGACCTTCCTGGTTTCGACGATGTCCCCCGCTACGAACTTCGGAACGGCGGTGGCCTATATCGTAGTCCTGGGCTCCGGACTCGGGATCACGTTTCCGCCGTTCACGATCGCCGTGCAGAATGCGGTGCCCCACAGCCTGCTGGGTGCGGCCACGTCGGCGACGCAGTTCTACCGCTCGGTCGGTGGAGCGATGGGCCTGACTGTGATGGGATCGCTGATGGCCAGCCGGTTCGCCTCGGGACTGTCGGAATCGCTTACGCCGGCGATGAAGGAAGCCCTGCCTCCCGGACGCCTCGCCGCGCTGGGCAACGACCCCCAGGCGGTGGTCGATCCCAACGCCCTGGCGTCCATGCGGGACTCGCTCGGCGGCGATCCAGTCCTGGCAGAGAAGCTGCTGGCGACCCTTCGGGGAGCGCTGTCCGACGCGATCGGCGAGACATTCCTGCTGGGAGTCGGCATACTGACGGTGGCCGCGGCGGCCACGGTATTCATGAAGGAGTATCCCCTGTCGAAGGGGTGGGAGGGCGGCGGGCCTACGGCTTGAGGATCAGCTTGCCGAACAGGCTCTGCGACTCCATCACACTGTGCGCTTCGGCGGCGTCCTGTAGTGGAAGTACCTGGTGGATTACGCTCCTGATGACCCCCTTGCCCGCCAGGTCGACGATGTGACGAAGGTCGTCCTTCCGGCCCATGAAGACACCGAACACCGTCTGGTTGCGCAGGAACATCAGGCCCATCTGCAGGTCGACCTGGTAGCCGGTCGTGACGCCGCATATGCCGTAGCGTCCCCCCGGGGCGAGCGAGGCCGAAGCTGCCGGCCAGAAATCAGCTCCCACGTGGTCTACGACGACGTTTACACCACGTCCCTCCGTCAGCTCCTTCACGCGCTGCCGGATGTCCTCGCGCGTGTATACAATTACCTCGTCTGCGCCCAGGTCCCGGGACTTGCTGGCCTTTTCGTCGGTACTCGTGGTGGCGATGACCCTGGCCCCGATGACGTTCTTGGCAACCTGGATCGCCGCCGTGCCTACCCCGCTCGAGGCCGAGAGTATAAGCGCCGTCTCCCACGACTGCAGCTTCGCCCTCCTTACCAGGATGTTCCAGCTTGGCAGGAAAACCGTCGGAAGCGCGGCTGCCTCCTCGTACGAGATCGAGTCGGGGATACTGACGGCGTTGACAGAAGGGGCCTTCAGCAGCTCCGCATAGCTGCCGTTCGTCGTGGATCCGAGCATGCTGGGGCTAACGCACAACTCGTGCTCGCCCGAGACGCAGAACTGGCACTGCGAGCACGTGAGCTTGGGGTTGATGACGACCCGGTCGCGGACCCTGACGCGCGTCACCTCGGAGCCGACCTCGACCACGTCTCCCGCCGCGTCGCCGCCGAGGATATGGGGCTGGTCAAGACCGAGCCTGGTGCCCCTGACCCCCAGCCTGGTGAAGACGTCGACGCGGTTCACGGCGCAGGCCCTGACACGGACCTTGACGTCGTTGGGCCCGATTACCGGGTCCGGCATGTCCCCGTACGTCAGTACCTCGCGACCGCCATGCTCCCGGATGTATACAGACTTCATCTCTTCTCCTGAACCCGTCATCCCGGCGAAAAGCCTGTCCCGTACTCGATACGGGGCCGGATTCGTGCGAGCAGGCACTGTCCCCAATCTAAAGGGGGATGGGGGCGGGGGCCGTTCCCGTCCGTACGGGAACTACGGCAAATCCTCCCCCGTCACACCTATACGAGCGGCATCACTCCGGTCGCGAAGGCTTCAAGGTTGTCCAGCATCTCGGACAAGCTGTCGGCCTCGAGGCCAACCCTCATGTGGCGCACGCCAATTTCGCGGAACGCGGCTATGTCCGCAGCTACATCGGCGGGGGCGCCGGTGAACGGCTGCCTCTCGGTTGGTGCTGCACTCGTCGCCGGAATGGCTGTGCCGGCGACGCTGTAGGCCAGGTCTATCCCATCGGGGTCGCGCCCCGCTTTCTCGGCGTGGGTGTGGATCCGCTCAACGGCTGTAGCGTACTGAGCGGGCGTCCTGATGGTGAACTTCGGGTTGCTGCCTATCGGGTACCAGGCGTCGCCGAGCCGCCCCGCCCTCCTGAGGGCCAGGGGGCTCTCGCCACCGATCCAGATAGGCGGGTGAGGCTGCTGTACCGGTTTTGGGGCAAATGACACGTCCGAGAAGTTGACGTGCTTGCCTTCGAACTCGGGCGAGTCGCTCGTCCAGAGCTCCCTGAAGGCGCGGATGTACTCATCGCCGACCAGCCCACGCTCCTCGTACGGGGGCGTTTCCAGGGCCTCGAACTCCTCGCGCATCCAGCCTACGCCGCAACCCACCGTGAGCCGGCCTCCGGAGAGCAGGTCTACAGTCGCAAGCATCTTCGCGGCCAGGAGCGGGTTGCGGTGAGGCAGCACCATCACGGAGCTCAGGAGCCTGATGCGGGTGGTAATTCCCGCCAGGAAGCTGAGCAGGGTGAGCTGATCGATGCAGGATCCGTCGGTGCCGAACTCGCCGTTGGGGCTGTAGGGGTATAGGGACCTGATGCTGTTGGGGATGATGACGTGGTCGCTGACCGCCAGGAATCCTAACCCAAGCTCGTCGCCGCGCCTGGCAAGCACGGAGATAGCCTCTGCATTAGCGAGCGGCCCCCGAGTCGGGATAGTGAAGCCGAATTCCATTGCGGGCGGAAGTTCTCCTGATGGAACGTGTTGTTGATATGCCAGCGTATAGCCGGGCCCGGCGCGTGTCAACCGTGGCTGAGCTGCTCTTCCGCTTGCCGGTCATCCACGCAAAGGGCGACAAGGGCCCGGATGCCAGCAAGCGCACTCTCGGCAGTATCGTCCAAGTAACTCAGCAGACTGAGCTCGGCGCAGAGGCCGACGTACTCCTCGTCCTCTTCGGACCAGATTACCCGGTATGTATGCGGTCAGTCTGCAGAGTCACTCAATCTCCCCATGTTGCGGGCTCTGCAGAAGCTCTTTCGCCGGCGATGCGGCCCGTGGCGAATGCCCATACGAGGGCGTGGCCGTGGCCGGCTATGAGTGCGTTGGAAGCAGCGTTGATTCCGGCGCCGTACAGTCCGGGGATGGGGTCGCCTGAGTCGTCGAGAACATGCATGTCGTGGTCGACCTTCAGGCCACCGGTCGACCCCAGAACGACGCTCAGGGGGCCGATGGCGTGGTACGGCGGCCTGAGGGGCCCGGGGCCGAATCCGTCGCGGCCGAAGGTGTCGCGGGCCTCCCCGGCGGCGAGCCGTTCGACCTCGTACAGCGTCTGCGCGAGGACATCGGGAGGCACGCCGATCTGCTCCGCCAAACCGGCAACCGTGGGCGACTCGAAGAAGTAGTCGGTCCTGGTGCGGTAGTCGTCTATGTAGGCATAGGAGATGGCCGGGAAGGTCGAGATGAAGAGTTTGCCGGCCCGATGCCAGCCGTTTCGTCCCGGGCCCGAGTCCTCCTCGGCGACGGCTATCCTGGCGGCGAGCTGCGAGTCGAATACGATGAACGGCCCGGCGCCCGGCAACCGGGCTGCGGCGGCTTCCGGTTTGTCGAGCTCGTTGGCGAACCTTCGTCCCCCGGAGTCGACCAGGATTGCGCCCGCGTCGAACAGATGGGGCTCCGGCCGCACGTAAGGCGGTCTGGGCGACCTGAAGCTGGGGGACGAGCCGCCGTCCATCCCCGCGACTGCCGCGCCAATGCCCATGGCGGCGACTATGCCATCGCCCGTCGCGTCCTCCGGCTGTGCTCCGACGCCTGCCATTTCTGGCGGGCGGCCATACTTGCGAGCCAGGTCTTCGTTCGCGCTGTAGTAGCCCGCAGCGAGTACGACTGCCTTTCGCACACGAACCGTGGTCCGCTCAGCCGTCCCGGTTTCCTCCAGTACCGCACCATTCACGCGGCCAGCGTCGTTCCTGAGCAGTTCAACGAGGCGGGTCCGGGTCCTGATGACCACCCCCGCCCGTTCCGCTTCGTTGTAGAGGGTATTGATGTAGGCGACCGGGCCCGGCACGACGTTGTGCATACGGGGCACCGAGTGTGGAGGCTCCGGGTGGGGGCCGGTGAACTGGAGCCCAAGGTCGATCATTCGCTGCAGGACACCAGGGGCGGACTCGATGAGGAGGCGCGTCAGGCCGAGGTCGTAGTCGGCGGGAGTCGCGCCGGGCGGCATGAACTTCAGGTAGTCGTTGAAGTGGGTATCGGTGTCGTCGCTGACTCCGGCGGCCTCCTGCAGCGCGGTGCCCGCTGCGGAGATCGTGCCGACGGACATCCCGGTCGCGCCACCCATCTCGTTCCTCTTCTCGATGAGCACAACTTGAGCGCCGCCCGTGGAAGCAGCGATGGCGGCTGAGAGGCCTGCGCCGCCTCCTCCAGCTACGAGGACGTCACAGTTCTCTACTTCGGCGGAAGTGCGTGTCCGAGAAGGCATACTGAGGGGACTACTCGGAGGGACAGGCCCAAATGAGCGAGGCTACTTCGTAGCTGAAGGCAAGATGTCGCCCGTCGCAGATGAGCGTGATCACCCCCCTGCTGGCTGCCGCCTCCTCGACGCGAAAGGTCGCCCCCGGGATGAGCTCATTGGCAACCATGTACTCCAGAAGCGCCTGGTCGTCCTCGGGGACCCTGTCGATCACCATCTGGGTGCCGGGTTCGGCCTGGTCGAGCGAGACGGCGTTGGAGGGAGATGTGTAGCCGCTGCCCGGTACGGGGTGCCCGAAGGGGCACGTGGCGGGATTACCGAGCTTCTCCACGATTCTCTCCTCCAGCTCGGGGGAGATGGCGTGTTCCAGGCGGTGGGCCTCCATGTGGGCCTTGGCGAGGTCCACACCGAGGAGGTCTACGACCATACGCTCGGCAAGCCTGTGCCGTCGCACGATGCTCTCTGCGGCGACTCGTCCATGGCTGGTGAGGACGACTCCGCGGTCTTGGTCGGACTCCACGAGGCCTTCCCGGCTCATGCGGCGGATCATCGCGCTGACGGATGGGAGCGACGTGCCCAGCCCTTCCGCCACGGGCAGCGTCCTAAGATGGTCCGCTAGCTGCGTAAGGCTTAGCCTTGGCTGCTGCTCCTGGAGGCGAAAGATCGACAGGAGGTAATTCTCCGTCGACATCGACAGGCGATGCTCTTCCTCATTCGATCGGGAAGGTTTGGGCTTGGGGGCTGCCAAATTGGCTCACTCGCAGTTCGATTGCCATTGAAGTTATCAAATCTGCGCCTATGGTTCAATCTCGACCATATGCCGCATAGTGCACGAGAGGCGAGGAGCAGCTAGCGAAGCCGACAAAGCCCTGGATGGAAAGTCTTGACTTTCTCCGCTTTGATATACATACTTACCGGCGGAATAAATCGACATGCAGAGGCGCGACTTCATGGGCAGGAAGCGTGCCACTTCGCATAGTCGAGAGCGTCCTAGGAGCCGGGCAGACAATCCATCCAGTTAGCCTGTCCACGGTAGAGAGTAGGCCGATTAGCCGCAACGATATGAGCATCCCGGGCGCAGACCATGCAGGCAGTTAGTCGCCGACCGCTGCCCAGTTTCGGCCTTGGGCATCGGTTCCCTGCACTGGCGGCGCCGCCGATCGTGCTCATCCCAGCGATGCTGGTCGGCCTGGCCATGGTGCTGCCCCTATGCTACCTGTTTATACGGAGCGCGGGGGCGAGCAGCGAGGCCTGGGATCTGCTGTTCCGCGCCGACACTGCCCGAACCCTTGCCAGGACCACTCTGCTGATCATCACGGTTACCACGGTCTCGGCGGCCATCGCCATTCCGCTGGCGTGGCTGACGGTGAGGACAGACCTGCCCATGCGCCGCATGTGGTCGGTAGTAAGCGTGCTGCCGCTGGTGATTCCAACTTACGTCGGCGCTTTCCTGTTCATTTCGGCCCTCGGTCCCGGTGGGCTGCTTCAGCAGGCGCTTGACCCGCTTGGAATCGGTCGCCTTCCCGAGGTCTACGGATTAGGCGGCGCTACGCTGACCCTTGCGCTGCTCAGCTATCCGTACCTGCTGCTTACGCTCAGGGGAGCATGGAGCAGCCTGGATCCCGCCGCCGAGGACTCGGCGCGCAGCCTGGGACACGGGCCCTGGAGTGCGGTCTTGAGGGTTACCCTGCCCCAGCTCCGTCCCGCCATCGCTGGAGGGTCGCTGCTGGTGGCCCTGTACACGTTGAGCGACTTCGGCGCAGTTTCCCTCATGAGATACCCGACCTTCACATGGGTGATCTTCCAGCAGTATGAGTCCTCGTTCGACCGCTCGATTGCGGCAGTTTTATCGCTTGTGGTGGTCGCGATGGCCATGGCGATACTGGTGCTGGGCGGCCGGTCGCAGGCACGGCTCAGGTACTACCGTAACGGCTCGGGCGCTGCCCGCCGTCCCAGGGTGATACAGCTGGGCCGGTGGAGGTGGCCCGCGCTGCTGCTGTGCGGTGGCGTAGCAGTCCTTTCGCTGGGGCTTCCGGCCATAGTGCTCGTGCAGTGGCTCGTAAGGGGCGCACTGTCGGGCGAGCCGCTGTTCCTGTTCATCGAAGCCGCGCGGAACTCGGTGCTCGTATCTCTGCTGGCCGGCGGTACGGCGGCGGCGCTGTCGATTCCGCTGGCCGTGCTGGTGGTCAGGCACCCCGGCAGGATCAGCAGGATGCTCGAGCGCCTGACATTTACGGGATACGCACTGCCTGGCATCGTCGTCGCGCTGTCGCTGGTGTTCTTCGGCGCACACTACGCGCGCCCGCTGTACCAGACGACCTGGCTGCTGGTATTCGCCTACGTGGTGCTCTTCTTCCCGGCCGCCTTGGGAGCTACCAGAGCCGCGCTGCACCACGTCAGTCCCCGGATCGAGGAGGCCGCCCGGGGCCTGGGCTGGAGTTCTACCCAAGTGATGGCAAGGGTCACCGTACCGCTGACGCGATCTGGCGTTCTTGCCGGGGCAGCACTCGTCTTCCTGGTATCTATGAAGGAGCTGCCGGCGACGTTGATCCTCAGCCCCCTGGGCTTCGAGACGCTGGCGACCGCGGTATGGTCGGCATCGTCGGAGGCCTTCTTCGCACGCGCCGCGGTCCCTGCACTCATGATCATCCTGATGTCTTCCGTACCCATGGCCTACCTCGCCGCACGGGAGCGCCCGGGATACTTCGAAGCCAAGGGACTATGAGCCACCCTGTCATAGAGTGTGTGGCCGCGGCGAAGTACTATGGCGCCGCGGCAGCGGTGGACGAAGTCAGCTTCGGCCTCAGGACGGGAGAGGTGCTGTCAATCCTTGGCCCGAGCGGGGCGGGCAAGACCACACTCCTGCGCCTCATAGCCGGATTCGAGAGGCTGGACGGAGGGGAGATCAGCATCCAGGGCCGCGTGGTGTCGGGGCCATCGCAACACCTGGCCCCAGACCGCAGGAATGTGGGCATGGTGTTCCAGGAGTACGCGCTCTTCCCACACAAGACGGTTGCTCAGAACGTAACCTTCGGCCTCCACAGGCTGGAGGGCCCTGAACGCGACCGGAGGTTGGCCGAGGTCATCGAGCTCGTGAAGCTTAAGGGCCTCGAGGGGAGATTTCCTCACGAGCTCTCCGGCGGCCAGCAGCAACGGGTAGCCCTTGCCCGCACCATCGCTCCCCGACCGGCCGCAGTACTGCTGGACGAGCCGTTCAGCAATCTGGACGCGGGCCTGCGCCGAGAAATGCGGCGAGAGGTGGGAAGCATTCTCCGTGAGAGCGGCACTGCGACGATAATAGTGACTCACGACCAGGAGGCCGCATTCGCGATAGGCGACCGGGTGGGTGTAGTCAGGGACGGCCGGCTAGAGCAGGTGGACGCGCCCTACGCGATCTACGAATCGCCGGCGACGCAGTTCGTGGCAAGAATGGTTGGGACCGGCGACTTCATCGACGGCGAGGTTCGCGATGGGATGGCCGCGACGGAGATCGGCGCGCTACCGTTCAGGAGCACCAATGGGACGCTCAAGGAAGGGACCCGCGTAGTCCTGCTGTCCAGGCCTGACGACTTCCAGGTGAAGCCGGACGAAGAGGGGCCTGCCATTGTCCGTGCCCGCGAGTTCCTCGGCGAGGCGACCGTCCTAGACGTGGAGATGCCGTCGGGGGCGGCACTGAGATGCCGGCAGCTGTCCTACGCCGCAGTCGCGCCAGGGTCTCGCGTCTCGCTGGTCCCCGAATCGGGTAAGCCGTTCCTGGCATTCAGCGAGCCGTAAGCTCCGAGTCCTACGCCATCGCTCTCGTCGGCTCGCGCCAGGCCATGCCGTCGGTGCGTCTCATGAACTCGGAGTGCAGGGCCCGGCTGGACACTACGATGCCGTCGCTGTAGAGCCCTGCCCTCCTGCCGGTCCTGTCGGTGACGACGCCTCCCGCCTCCTCGGAAAGCAGCATCCCGGCGACCTGGTCCCACGGTTCGAGCTGGTGATGGAAGTAGAGGTCCGTCCGGCCAGTCGCGGCGTAGGACAGGCCGAGCGCCGCCGATCCCATGATCCGTGCCGTCTGCATGCCCGGCCAGATCTCGCGGATGACCTCGAGACCGTTGGCGGCGCCCAGGTTGTTGTAGCTCAGGTCGGTGCCGATGATGCTCTCGGCGAGCTCCGTCCGCTCCGACACGGTGACACGCTCGCCATTCAGGTACGAGCCCGCCCCCCGCTCCGCCTCGAACAGGTCGCCGCGCACCGGGTCGTAGTTCACGCCTACGAGCACCTCGCCATCGAGGGCCAGGCCGACCACAGTGGAGAAGAAAGGAATGCCTGAGGCGAAGTTGCGGGTACCGTCCAGTGGGTCGACGATCCAGACGTAGCCGGTGTCGGCGCGCATGCTGGATGACTCCTCGCCGAGCAGCCCCATGCCCGGATATTCGCGCCCCAGGATGCCGAGCACCTCCTCTTCGACCTCGGTGTCCACGTCCGTGACGATGTTGCCCCGACCCTTGTACGACACGCTGATGGACGTGCGAAAGCGCTCGAGAAGTATCTCGCCTGCCCTTAGGGCAGCTTCCCGTGCGACCTGCCTCGCCGGCCTGCCCGACGTGCTGTGGGGTGTCTCGCTCATAAGCGGGCGCCGCAGGAAGCCGAACTGTCCGAAGCAATGTGAAGTCGGGAATGGTGCGGGTAGTTGCGGGTTATGTATGGTTGATTTACGCGCCGTGAGCGGGCGGGTTTCAAACCCGCCCCTACGGGGCCCATAGTCTCATTATTCTTTAGCGCCAATACACTAAGCTGCTAGTAGTTGGTGTACGAGCCGTCGCGGCGGTGGAGGTGCTGGGCCTCCCAGAACTCGAACGGGGCCTCGGCGGACTCTTCGTTAAACTCCACGCCAAGCCCGGGGCCTGTCGGCACCGGGAAGCGGGTACCTTCGATCTGCGGCTGCACAGGGAACATCTCCGGGCCGAATACCAGGTCCTGCGTCCGCTCCTCCAGCCAGGCGTAGTTGGGCACGGCGGCGGCGAAGTGGAGGTTGGCGGCGGTGCTGATCGGGCCCAGTGGGTTGTGGGGCATCATGTCTATGTAGTGGGCCTCGCACCAGCCCGCGACCTTCATGGCCTCTGTGAAGCCGCCCACGTTGCAGATGTCTATGCGCGCGAAGTTGAGTATCCCGCCCTCGATGTAGGGGAGGAACTGCCACTTGCTGGCGAACTCCTCCCCGATGGCGAAGGGCACGTCGGTCATGCGCCTGAGGGCCTCGTACGCGGCCGGGGTCTCGTCTCTGATCGGCTCCTCCAGGAAGTCCAGGGTCCCGGACGGCATGCGCTGGCAGAACGAGGCCGCCTCGGCAACGCTGAGCCTGTGGTGGTACTCCATGCCCAGGACGGGCGCGCTGCCGACGGTCTCCCGCATCTTCACCATCCACTCGGCGGTCATGGCTATAGACTCGCGCGGCTCGAAGAGGGTCGGGTCTCCGCCCGTGTCGGGCACGCCGAACGTGAACCTGATGGACGGCCAGCCGTCGGCCACGAGCCGCTTCGCATCCTCGACCGCGTCCGGGCCCATGGCCGCGTGAGACGTGGTGAAGCAGGGGACCCAGTCTCGCTGGGCCCCGCCAAGGAGCTGGTATACAGGCACGTCGAGGCTGCGCGCAACGACGTCGTGCAGCGCAAGGTCGATCGCCGAAATCGCCGCAGTGAGCACGCGGCCCCCTTCGAAGTACTGGCTGCGGTACATTTCCTGCCAGAGCGCGCCGATCCTTCGCGGGTCCTTTCCAATGAGGAACTCGCGATAGTGCTGGACCGCGCCCCTGACGGCAAGCTCCCGACCGACGAGGCCCGACTCGCCCCAGCCGTAGTGGCCGGCGTCGGTCTCGATCTTGACGATCATCATGTTGCGCACGGCCCCCCTGGCAATCAGGGGCTTTACGTCGGTGATCTTCATGTCTCACTCCTACTCAGCGGGACGACGTGTCTTCCGGTCGGTGTCCTGGGCGGGTTGGCGGCCGGAGGCGCGACGCGCCTGTGACGATGGCGCACCCGACGTGTGTTGTCAAGGGCGTCCTATCCAGGGTAGTCCACCCCCGCCCACCTCTGGGTTCCGGCCTCCTCCGGAACGACGGTTGTGTTGCCCTCCGTCGTTTACAGACCGGGAGAGAGGGTCTCTATGGCCTGAGGCGGGCCCAGCGGGTGTGGGAGATGCCGTCTCGCGTGCCCCAGTAGAAGACGAGCAGGTCGCCGTCGGGCAGGAGTCTGCCGCCCGGGCGTCCGAAGCCCTGGGCCATGTTGAGGGCGAGGCTGGTGTTGTCTGGGTTGCCCAATATCGCCTCGTCACCGGCGTCGAATACCACGGTCTCCTCGGTGAAGTGTTCGAGATCCTCGGTTACGGCGACCCTGATGCCCTGGGGCTCGCGGCGGTATGCGTAAATCGCCGCCACCCTGCCGTCGGGGAGCGCGACGGGGGCGCACATCTGGGCCATAAGGTTCGTCGGCCGCGGGTTTGACCACGTCCGGCCCTGGTCGTCGGATATGATCCAGTGGTTCGGCAGGTCCTTCACTTCACGGTAGACGTGGGCCCAGACCATTTCGTATATGCGTCCGTCAGGCAGGATAGTACCGACATGGTCCCACCAGTTCATTGAGCCGGTCGTGTCATCGGCCACGACTGTCAGCTCGCCCCATGTCGCGCCCTGGTCGGACGAGAACAGGGCGAGGGCCTTCTGGTCGGGCGGCCCGTCGTATCCAACGGGCTTCCAGGTCTCCAGTGGGTACATCCAGCGGTCCGGGGCGATCTGGAGCAGGTCTCCGGAGCCGTTGGCGGTTAGCTTCGACAGGTCGATCGGGACATCTATGAACTGCGGAGCGGACCACGTCCGGCCCGCGTCGTCGGACCAGAGGACTATGTTCTCCGGCTGCTGGAGCGTCTCGGATGATGCGTCGAAGGTCTCGGAGATCCGCCCCGTATCGAAGCGTGTCGTCTTCATCAGCAGGCGGCCGCCGGGCACACCGTAGATGCGGGCGCCCCTGTACGACCACCCCTCCTCGGCGGCGCCTTCGCCCTTGATCTCGCCCTCGTTAGTCCAGGTCGAGAGCCCGTCGGTGGAGCGCAGGATCTCGATTCGGGCGTCCGAAGCCGTGAAGTGGGACGCCGTGAACTGGCAGCCGATGAATGAGCCGTCGGGCAACGGCTCGATTCCAGGCATGTAAGAGTGGCGGCCGGGGCGGCGCGAGATTATCCCCTCGTCGACTATTCGCAATGAGTCACCTCGATCTACTCTTCTTGTCTTGTCTACTGGGTGCCCGGCGGCCCGACCCGGACCGTGATGATGTCCGCGTCGTGGTACTGCTGGTGCTTTACTGACGATGCGTATTGCCGCAACAGCCGCAGTGAGATCTCGTTCTCTGGCGGTATCTCCTCATCGTGCTGCTGCAGCTGCCGTATCCTGTCCTCGAGATTGACGGCGTCGCCGCCACCCATGAACTCCAGGTCAGCCACGGGGCCGTCACTGGTCGCCAGCACGACCAGACGACGGCCGTCGTCTTCCTCGTCATCGTCCGCGAAGAGGTCCAGCGGCGCCAGTGTCAGCAGCGTCTCTTCCGCAACCGCGCTCAGCCGGTCCTTCATGGCTTCGTCCCAGCCCCTGCGGTCGGCGAACTTGGTTACGAATTCGTTGAGCTCCGGCAGGGAATCGGCATGGAGCCGGGACTCGAAACGCATGCCCTTCCGGCTGGTGAACTCCAGGAAGAGCAGCATCACGATGGCCGCGATGCCCCCGGTGGTTATGCCGCTACTGAGCAGACCATCCAGTATCTCCCCGCCCCAGAGCGATTTGACATTCGGCAGCGCAAAGAGCTTGAACTGGAAGGGCGCGGCAATCCAGAAGGCGACCCCCGCGACAATGAGCCTCTGCCGGACCTGCTCGGTACTAATCACCGTTCGAGCGCCGTCGACAAACAGGGTCCCCGTCACCATGATCAGGTACCCGGTCATCACCGGGCCGGGCAGGGTGCTGAGCAGGGCGGACACCTTGGGGAAGAACGCCACCGCGATGAACATGAGCCCGATGCTGTAGCCGACCATGCGGGAGGCGACGCCGGTGACCTGTGTGAAGGCTACTATGCCGGGGTGTGCCGCGTTGGGCACTGCCCCAAAGGCCCCGGCGATCAGATTGCAGATCGCCGCTCCCGAAAGAGCGCCCTGCACTTCCCGGAACTCTATGGCCCGGGTCTCGCGCGATGCGACGCGTTGCAGGGCAATGGACTCCCCATTCACCTGGATCGAGATAATCACTCCAAGGAACAGGAAAGAGGGCATGAGCGCCCAGAATGTGACTCCGAAATCGAGCTCCAACCCCCACGCCTGTTGTGGCAGCCCGATCCAGGGCGCGTCCATGACCCGGTCGATGTCGTAGATGCCGAACGCGGCGGCAACGACGCATCCGACCACTATGCCGATCATCGGCGCCCAGAGGCGCAGAACGGGCGTGCCGCGTAGCATGAGTGCCCCGACGACTGCCAGGGTGGCCAGCGAGGTCAGCGGCGCGGCCGTGGGCTCTTCCTGGGATGTCTCGTCCAACAGATGGAAGACGACTGAGGCCAGCGTGATGGAGAGTATCATCATCACGATGCCGCCGAGGGTCGGTGTGACAATTCGCCTCAGGATGAAGAGCCACTTGGATATGATCAGCTGCAGCACCGCACAGACCAGGACGAGGGTAGTCAGCGTTGCCGGTCCCCCGTCCGCAACTGCGGAGATACAGAAGGGTATGGAGAAGGCCGCCGTGAACATCGGCAGCACGGCTCGCGACCCGATGGGCCCGATTCCCCTGACCTGCACCAGGGTGGACAGGCCCACTACGATCAGTGAGGCGAAGACCATCCACGACAGGTATGAATCGTCCATGCCCGACTGCTTGGCTACGATGACGGGCGTTACCAGCAGGGCGGCTGATGCGATAAGGCTGAACTGCGAGCCCAGGCCCAGGGTGGTCCGCAGAGGCGGATTCTCATGCGCCTCGAAGCGGGGATTCTGAGAAGCGGTTGTCACCTTCGCAACTGCCTTCCGGGAACTCTTGCACCTGGGGCTGGAGCTACTGCGGTGCGGGCATTCTACCGAGGTTCCGCCAGTGTGAACAGTACATTGGAAGCAGGCTGGCGTGCAATTCCGCCGGGCCGGTGTGCCGCAGCGCACCGTTGCCCGACCGAATCAACGCCTCCGGGATGGGAGCCGGGCGCGGCAGAAAGCCGACCGGGGGCGTATCGGTTGAGCATGAACTTTGGGCTCATGTATCGTAGACCTAAGGGGGCCGGCCTTGGCGAACGACTGCCGAGCCGCCTGGACCAACGGATGAACTTCTCGCTTCCCGATTCGAGCTCCGCGGCCCGGCGTCGTCCCGTGGTCACCTACGCCTTGCTTGCGGTCAACCTGCTCGTATTCCACGCCGCCCAGCACGCCGGGGCTGGGGACGATGCCGAGGTCCTGCTGGACTATGGCGCAATGTTCAGTCCGCTGATCGCAGACGGGCAGTACTGGCGACTCTTCACGGCGATGTTCCTCCACGCCGATTTCCCGCACATACTGTTCAACGGGCTCGGCCTGTTCCTGTTCGGCAGCATCGTAGAGAGGACCTACGGCCACCTGAGGTTTGCGGCGATATATGTCATCGCGGGCCTGGCCGGAAGCGTGCTCAGCTTTGGGATGAACTCGATAGCCATCGGAGCCGGGGCAAGCGGGGCGATATTCGGTGTGCTGGGCGCCCTGGGAGCATTCTTCGCCGTGCAGAGGAACACCATCGGAAGGCCGGCGAGAATCAACCTCGCCGCGGTCGCGGTCATCGCCGGGATTAGCCTTGCCTACGGTCTCATGACACCGCGCATAGACAACTGGGCCCACCTGGGCGGCCTGATAGGAGGCGCCGCGATGGGGCTGGCGCTCTCGCCGACACTCAGGCCCGCGATCCCCCGGGACTGGCATCCACCCGGTTACCTGTGGAGGCCGCCGCCGCTGTCCAGATGGTGGGCGGTGCCCGCCGCCGCGGCGGTCCTGGCCGTAGGCACGGCGATAGGCGCGCTCACCCTGCCGGACAATCCGTACACCCATCTCTTCCTGGCGGAGCGGCGCATCCAAGCCGGGGACACTGCGGGCGCCGTCCCAGAGCTGGACGAGGCCCTGCGCCTGGAGAGGTCCCTGGCAAGGGCATACTACCTGCGGGGGACCATTCGCGCCGAGCACGGCGACATTGACGGCGCAATAGCCGATCTGGGAGCAGCCATCAGGTACAGCCAGGCCGCCGACCGGAAGACGCGCTCCAATGCCGTGGCCCTGATGATCGAGCTCCGTGGACGCCGCTAGGCCCAGCATGGAAGCCGGGTACGGGCCTTGCTGACCTCCAGGTGGGCGCTGCCGGGGGCCGACCGCACACCGTTCGCGACCTATGTGTTGCTGGTGGCGAACCTCGTGGTCTTCGCCCTCATGGAGCGAGCCGGAGGCTCCCAGGACCCGACCGTGCTGGACAGGTTCGGAGCGCTGTTCGGGCCCCTGGTCGCGGAAGGACAGTACTGGCGGCTGCTGACGGCAATCTTCCTCCACATCGGCTTCGTGCATATAGCGTTCAACAGCCTGGGCCTGTTCGTCTTTGGGACGGCGTTCGAGCGCACCAGCGGCCCTCTCAGGATGGCGGCGGTCTACATCGGGTCCGGCCTGGCCGGAAGCGCGCTCAGCTACCTGGCAAGCCCCGCGGTCCGGTCCGCCGGGGCGAGCGGGGCGATATTCGGCGTCCTTGGCGCGCTGGCAATCTACCTGTTCGTGAACAGGCGGGAATTCGGCAGGCTGGGCCAGCGCGAGATAACCGCCGTCCTCTTCCTGGCGGCAATGAACCTGCTGACCGGCCTCACGACTCCGGGCGTCGACAACTGGGCCCACGTCGGTGGCCTCATCGCAGGTGCGGCGCTGGGTCTCGCGATCATGCCGCGGCACACCATGGCGGGAAGCGCTTCCCGCTCCTCCGGGGCGGCGGGCTGGGCCTATAGGCGGAGGGTCACCATCCCAGCCGCATTGGGACTTGCCGTCGTCGCGGGGGCCCTGATCGCAACGTTGACGCTCCCCGACAACGCCAGCTCGCACGTCTACACGGCAGAGCGGCTATACGAGGAAGGCGAGCTGGCCCCTGCGCTGGCCGAGCTCGACATTGCGGTCGAGCTGGACCCCCTCAATGGAGAGGCCCACCTGCTCCGCGGTCAGATCCACGCAAGGATGGGCAATATCGAGGCGGCGCTCGCGGACTTGGGAATCGCCCTCACCTTCGGGCATCCGAAGACACGGGACCGTGCGCTAGAGCTAATACCCGAAGTGGGGAACAACAGGGGTCTGAACCGGTAGTCCGACAGTCAACTAACTCAATAGCCTGGGCGGGACACGTTCCTGAGAAGAGCGGCTGACAGAGGCTAGTTGCGCTGCTAGAGAGCTGCCCTTCGACAGGCTCGGGACGAACGCCCTCACCTCTAGGCGGACTTCTGCTCCGGTGAGGGGAGCTGGAAGAGCTCGGCGTCCGCAGTCTCGAGGGAGACTGGAGCGCCGTCGAGTATCGAGTCCTCGTCGACCGTGCAGCGGGTGACTTCATTCAGTGAGGGGATCTCGTACATCACGTCCAGGAGAGTCTGCTCGAGAATCGCCCTCAGCCCGCGGGCGCCGGTCTCGAGCTTGAGGGCCTCTTCGGCGACGGCCAGCAGCGCCTTATCGGTGAACTCGAGCTCCACGTCGTCCATGCGGAACAGGGCCTGGTACTGCTTCACCAAAGCGTCTTTCGGCTCGGTGAGCACGCTAACCAGAGCGTCGCGGTCGAGCTTGGAGAGGCTCACGGTGACCGGCAGCCTGCCCACGAGCTCCGGAATGAATCCATACTTGAGCAGGTCATCCGCAGTCAGATGCTCAAGGATGTCGTAGTCCTCGTCTTCGCCGTCTTCCAACAGGTTGGGGGAGCTGAACCCGATCTTCGTGCGGTCCTTAGTGGTGCGCCACTCGACTATGTCCGCCAGCCCCTCGAAGGCCCCGCCGCACATGAACAGGATGTTGTCGGTCTTGATCTGGAGGAAGTCCTGGTGCGGGTGCTTGCGTCCTCCTTGCGGCGGAACACTGGCGACGCATCCTTCGATTATCTTCAACAGGGCCTGCTGCACTCCCTCGCCTGACACGTCGCGCGTAATGGATGGGTTGGGGCTCTTCCTGGCGACCTTGTCTATCTCGTCGATGTAGATGACGCCCTGCTCCGCACGGCTTACGTCGAAGTCCGCGGCCTGGATCAGGCGAAGCAGGATGTTCTCGACGTCCTCGCCCACATAGCCGGCCTCGGTCAGCGAAGTGGCGTCGGCGATCGCGAACGGCACGTCCAGCACCTTGGCAAGGGTCTCAGCCAGGAGGGTCTTGCCCGAGCCCGCGGGCCCCGTCAGCAGGATGTTGGACTTGTGCAGCTCGACGTCGGTGGTCTTCTGGTTGGACCAGACGCGCTTGTAGTGGTTGTAGACGGCAACGCTAAGGACCTTCTTGGCCCGGTCCTGGCCGACGACGTAGTCGTTGAGCTTGTCGTAGAGCCACTTGGGAGACACACCCCTGGCCTTCATGCCCGACGCGTCGCGAGAGACGGAGGGACGGTCGTCGGTGAGGATCTGTCCACAGAGGACTACACACTCGTCGCATATGAATACGACACGATCCGTGCCCGCAATCAGTCTTTCGACCTGGCCCTGCGCCTTTCCGCAGAAGGAGCAATGGTAGCTGGGCTGACCGCTCTTGGGTGTTGTCATGTCCTCTCGGTGGCCTCCGGCTGTCGTGGATTTCGGTGGTGTCGGCTACGCCTAGTCTGCCGCCTGCTCCTGTTCATCGACCCGGGTCGGAAGGACCTCGTCGATCAGGCCGTACTCCTTCGCGCCTTCCGCGCTGAGGAAGAAGTCGCGGTCGGAGTCCGAGGAGATCTTCTCGTAGGGCTGACCGGTCCTGTCAGCGATGATCCTGCAGAGAGCAGCCTCCAGCCTAAGGACTTCCTTGGCATGAATCTCGATGTCCGCGGCTTGGCCCTGCACCCCGCCCATCACCTGGTGCATGTGGATGGTGGCATTGGGGAGCGCGTACCTCTTGCCCTTGGTGCCCGCGCAGAGCAGCACGGTGCCGAAGCTGGCGGCGGTCCCCACGCAGTATGTCGCCACGTCCGGCCGGATCATCTGCATCGTGTCGTAGATAGCGAGACCGGCGTAGACCGAGCCCCCCGGCGAGTTGATGTAAAGCTCGATGTCCCGGTCGGGGTCCTCCCGCTGCAGGAACAGCAGCTGGGCGATGATGGCGTTGGCCACCTGGTCGTTGATGGCCGTGCCCAGGAAGATGATCCGCTCCTTGAGCAAGAGCGAGTAGATGTCATACGCCCTCTCGCCCCTGGCGCCGCTCTCGACCACCATGGGGATTATGTTGTTCACGTTAGGGGTCATTTGTCTTCTTCTCCTTCGTTGTCCTGGGAATCGTCGTCGTCCTTGGAGTCTTCGGCCTGACCCGTGGCAATCTCCACCAGCCGGTCCATGGCCTTTCCTATCAGTACGGACTCTCTAATCGTCTCGCGCGCTTCCGGCCTGTCCAGGTTGTTCACATCCGCGCTCGAACCCTCCCTCGATGCAGTCTCCCTAAGGTCCGCAAGCTTCTCTTCCACCTCCTCGTCCGAGACCTCGACACTCTCCGCTCTTGCAAGGTTGTAGAGCGCGTGGGTCCGGCTGAAGCGGTCTACCGCCTGCTCCCTCATTTCCTCCAGCTGCTGTTCCTCAGATGTGCCAGCAAACTTGTAGTACTCATCGAGCGTGACGTTCATTCGACTGACGAACTCGTCGCGCCTCTCGGTCATGCGCCGGATCTCTTGGTCGATAAGCATCGGGGCGATGTCGAACTCCGACCCTTCCACCAGCTTCACGAGGGCATCTTCCCTCAGTTGGGTGTCACGGGCCTGCTCTGCTTCGTTCACCATCCGAGACCGTACGGACTCCTTGAGATCATCCAGAGTGTCGAAGCCGTCCCCTACTCCCTTCGCGAACTCGTCGTCGAGGTCAGGCAGGCTTCGTTCCTTGACCTCCTTCACGGTGATCCGGAAGTGCGCCTCTTCGCCGGCAAGGGCGGCGTTGAAGTGGTCCTCCGGGATAGTCAAGTGAAACTCTACGGGGGAGTCTATCTCCGCACCTACGACCTCGGCGGCGAAACCGGCGAAGGGCAGGGCGGCCTCCTCGTCGACCATGTACTCGGTGTCGGACGTGTCGATTATGGACTCCTCGCCAACGTGGCCGAGGGCCGCCATAGTGATACGGTCGCCCAATTGGACCGATCGATCGACGGGCTCCCACACAGCCTCACTCTCCCGAAGGCTCTCGACCTCCGCGTCCAAGTCCTCTTCGGGAATCTCGACCTGCTCCTCCTCCACCCTGATATCCAGGTAACCGCCCAGTTCGACTGCGGGTGTGAGGGGCACCGTGGCCTTGACGGTTACGGGTTCAAAGGCGACGAGCTCCACCTGGGGAGTGCCGGCCGCGTCGAGATCCTGGTCTACGATCGCCTGGTGGGTGACTGCGGGGAGTACGTCGTCGAGAGACTCTGCCACGAGCCTCTCCCTGCCGAGTATGCCCTCGATGATTGACCGGGGGGCCTTGCCCTTACGGAAGCCGGGAACATTGGTCCTCTGGACGACTCTGCGATAAGCCCGATCGAGGTAGGGAGCCATGTCCTCGTCCTCAAGCTCTATCTCGAGAACGGTCTGGCGATCCACGACCTCTTCCTGGGTTATCTTCACGCAGAACTCCACTCGGGCACGGGGTAATTCGATTATATCACCACACTCCCGCGCAACCGCAATGAAACCCACACCCCTGTTCGGGAATTATGCAGTGCGACGCGGGCGTCATGGATTAGGAGGAGGTGCAAGAGAAGAATGGTCTCAAACATGCGAGGCGGGAGGGACCGGGGGCTAGAACGGATCCAGGGCAATCACGCCCTCATAGGTCTGTCCTGGGTTCAAGTCCTGCGTAAACAGGGTCCTGCAGCCCAAGTGTGCCGCGGCGGCGACTATGGCCGCGTCCCAGTAGCTGATCCGATAGCGACGGCTGATGTCGGCCGCCCGTGTGAACAGCTCGGGCGTCGTGTTAGCTATTGGGCGAGTCAGCAGTAGTCGTATGAACACTCTCGTGCTCTGAGGGGGAACCTGCTCTCGCAGCTTTCCCGTGGCGTTTACGTAGAACTCCTGGAGCACTTGTACGGAGGTGGCCCAGTCATGATCCTGAAGGATGCGCCTCGCTGTGTCGCGTTCCGCCACCTCCGACGGAGCACTGGACGCCGCGTACAGGAGGACGTTCGTGTCGACGAAGACCTCAGGCTCGGCTTTCATAGGTGCGGCTCCGCGTGGGACGCTCGCCGACCTCGGCCCCCCACGAGTCAACCATCTTCCAGACCGCTTCCCAGTCCACGTCGTGCTGTTCCACGTCTGTATTCAGGCCAGCCAGGAACTCGCGCACCAGGGCGCTGACGGAGGTGTCCCGGTGCGCCGCGACGATGCGCGCCTGCCTGTAGGTCTCGTCGTCCACGCTGACAGTGATGTTTCTCATAGCGATGTCACAGTAACACAGAAACTGTGGAATCGTCAAAGAGCGGGCCGCCCGCCTGTATGACTGCGTGGAGACGCCAGCTTCCAGCCGGTGTTATGCTTGTCGCATGTCGTCGCTGCTGGAAGCCCAGGCGCTGACCAAGCACTACGGCCCCGTTATCGCGCTGGACGGGGTGGACTTCGAGGTTGGCAAGGGCGTCACAGGGCTGCTGGGCCCTAACGGCGCGGGCAAGAGCACTGCCATCAAGCTCTTCCTAGGGCTGATCAAGCCGACCTCCGGCTCGGCCCAGGTGCTGGGCGAGCGGCCCTACGAGTCTATAGAAGTGCGCTCGCGGCTCGGCTACATGCCGGAGCACGACTGCCTTCCCCTGTCGCTGACGGCGTCGGAGTTCCTCACGCACATGGCCCAGGTGAGCGGACTTCCCCCTGCTCATGCCCGGACGCGAGCAGCGGACACGCTGCGTCACGTCGGGCTCGATGAGGAGCGCTACCGGTCGATAGGCGAGTACTCGACAGGTATGAAGCAGCGCGTGAAGCTGGCCCAGGCACTCGTACATGACCCTGTGATGATCCTGCTGGACGAGCCGACTGCGGGCCTCGACCCGCTGGGTCGCGAGGAGATGCTCGCGCTAGTCAGGCGCACCGGCAGCGAGTTCGGCATCAGCATCATGCTCTCGTCGCACCTAATGGGCGACGTGGAGAGCACGTGCGACAGGATAGTGGTGCTGGAGGGCGGCAGGGTCGTCGAGGACGACACCGTCTCGCAGCTTACCCAGGAGATGGAGACGGTGTACGTAGAGGTGGACGACCGGCGCGATGAGCTGCTGGCTCTCCTCCAGCGCAGCGGCCTCGACGCCAGCCTGGAAGGCATGTCGATCGTCATAGAGCGCGTGGACGACGAGGGTTACGACACTGTGAGAGACGCCGTGGTCGAGTCCGGCGCCAGACTCAGGAGGTTGGCGCCGCAACGTCACCGCCTGACGGAGATATTCAGGAGCTAGCGGTTGGCGTCACAGCCCAGGGGCGAAGTCTACGACATCGGGTACCGGCGCTACGAGGGGCCGCGAGAGGGCCGCAACCGTGCCCGCTTCGCCCTGTGGACCAACGGCGTCCGGACAGCCTTGGGGCTGGGACGCGGCACGCGCGCCAAGATCCTGCCGATACTCCTGTTCGCCTCGACCATGGTCCCGGCGACGGTGTTCGTGATCATCGCCTCCTTCGCCGAGGACTTTGGCGTGTCCGACGTGGTGGAGGTGCCGGGGCATGCTGACTACTACGATGTCGTTTCGATCCTCGTGCTGGTGTTCTCCGCGATCATAGCCCCGGAGCTCCTGTGCGCGGATCGGCGCAGCCAGGTGCTCCAGTTGTACCTTGTGAGGCCGCTGACACCGACGGACTACGTGGCCGGGCGCTGGCTGGCGTTCTTCACGATAGTGCTGGCGCTGGTCTACTCGGGCCAAATCGTGATGTTCGTCGGGTTCCCCTTCGCAGCGGCGGAGCCTCTCGAATACCTGCGTGAGAACTGGCCCGACATTCCGCGGTTCCTGGCGGCCGGGGCGGTCGTTGCGGTCTTCGTGACGACGATTCCGCTGGCTGTGTCCGGCTTCACTACCCGGAGGGCCTACGCCGCGGGGTTCGTCATAGGCCTGTTCATCATCTCCTCGGCGGTCGCCAACGCGCTCGCGGCCGAGGCGGCGATGGGCGCATGGGCCAGGTGGATCGGACTCGCGGACTTCGGAAGCGTCCCTTCGTACATTAGCGACTTGATCTTCGGCGAGACCCCCGACTCTTCCGATGCGGTGAGGCAGATGACCGAATTGAACGACGCCATCCCCGTCGCATGGTACATCCTGCTTACCGCAGGGCCCGCGGCCATCCTGCTGCGGCGCTACCAGAAGGCGGCGCTGTAGTGGCGTCCATATCGCTGAGGTCCGTGTCGAAGTGGTACGGCAACGTCGTTGCGGTCAACGACGTGTCCCTCGAGGTCGAGCAGGGCATCACAGGCCTGCTGGGACCGAACGGCGCGGGCAAGACGACCGTGCTTCACATGATGGCGGGCCTGGCCCGCTGCTCCGAGGGTGAGATCGAGGTACTCGGCCAGCCGGCGCGGGACAACCCGGACATCTACCGCAGGCTGGGCATGATGTCAGAGCGCGAGGCCGTATATCCCTTCTACAGCGGCCGAAAGTTCGTCGAGCTGGCGGCCCGGCTACACAGCCTGGAGGACGCTGCGTCGGCGGTCAACAGGGCCATCGAGTACGTCGGACTCTCCGAAGTACAGGGCCGCTCCCTGGGCACCTATTCGCGGGGAATGAGGCAACGCATGAGGCTGGCTGCGTCCCTCGTCCACGACCCGGAGGTGCTGCTGCTGGACGAGCCGCTGAACGGCACCGACCCGCGCCAGCGGATCGAGTTCCACGACATGATGCAGCGGCTCGCGTCGGAGGGCAGGACCATCCTGATTTCATCCCACATCCTGGAAGAGGTGGAGACTGTCGCCGACCGCCACCTGCTGATGGTGAGCGGCAAGCTAGCGGCGTCCGGGGACTTCCGCGCCATTCGCGAGAAGCTGGACGAGCAGCCGTACAAAGTGCGCGTTCTCTGCGAAGAGCCGCGATCGATGGCCTCGGCGCTGATGCGCTTGGAGTCCGTCGAGTCGGTTTCGATGGACGACGGCGCCGTGCTGGTCCTTAGTCGCAACGTGGCCGCGCTCCAGAGAGCCGTGCCAGTGACGGCCAAGGAACTGGGGGTCCGGCTCCTGCGAGTAGAGCCGATGGACGAGTCGCTGGAGAGCGTATTCAGCTACGTGGTGGAGGGCTAGGCTTGGGGCCGATCTTCCAACTGTCGATACGCCAGCTCACCGGAAAGTGGCGACTGGCGATCATAGTCCTCGTAGCGGCCATGCCCGTCGCCGTGGTCGTTGCGCTCCGGGCTGCCGGAGGGACGGACGACAGGTCGGCAAACGACATCCAGGACGCGGTCAGGGTGTTCCTGGACGGCATGATTGTAGCCGCGGTTCTGCCCATCGTCACCATGACCTTCGCCACGGCCAGCTTCGGAAACGAGGTTGAAGACGGCACGTTGCGCTACCTGCTGCTCAACCCCCTGCGGCGCTGGTCGATCGCGCTGGGGAAGATGCTGGCGCCGGTGGCGATAGCCGCCCCCGTGCTGATCTTCAGCGGCGTCGCCGTGGCGCTCGTGGGAATGGACGGCGACATCCGCACTGCCGCGGCCGTCGCCGCAGGCCTCCTGGCAGGGGTCGTCGGGTACAGCGTGATATTCGGTTGGCTGGGTCTCGTGACAGGCCACCCGCTTGGTTTCGCGCTCGTCTACGTGTTTCTCTGGGAGGGTCTGCTTAGCTCGTTCCTGGGCGGCATACGGTACCTGAGCGTCCGCGCCTACACGCTGACCATTATGGAAGGCATCGACGGGTCCCGGCTGGATGCTCTAAGTCAACTGACGATAGAGCTGCCGGCGGCAGTCGTGGGCGTAGTCGCAGTATCGGCGGCCTTCTTCTGGCTGACAGTGCGCCGTCTGCGCAGCATGGATGTCCCGTAGACTGGACACTACCAGGGGTGTTGGGTAGTATTGCGGCCAGTGCCCGGAGTCCCTCCAGGAACCCCTGAGCGGCTCGGGCGACGAATCCACAATGGCCAGCAGGTTCGTATCTGCGAGCAAGCCAGCCGGTTTGTGTCAGCCAAAGGAGCAAGGACTTGCAGGCAGTTGAAGTCGCAAAGGACGAAGCCAATCGGATAGTCGACAACATAAACAAGGTCATCATCGGCAAGGGAGGTTCGGTCGAGCTCGCAGTCGTAGCTCTCATATGCCAGGGGCACATCCTGATCGAGGACGTGCCGGGCGTTGGAAAGACGATGTTGGCCCGCAGCCTTGCGAAGTCGACGGGCTGCATCTACAGCCGGATACAGTTCACCCCCGACCTGCTCCCTAGCGACATCACCGGAGTGTCGATCTACAACCAGAAGTCGGGCGACTTCGAGTTCAAGCAGGGGCCGGTGCTGGCCCAGGTCGTGCTGGCTGATGAGATCAACAGGGCGACACCCAAGACCCAGTCGGCGTTGCTGGAGGCCATGGACGAGCGCCAGGTGACTGTCGAGGGCGTGACTCACTCGCTGCCAAGGCCCTTCATGGTGATGGCCACCCAGAACCCCATTGAGTACGAGGGCACCTTCCCCCTGCCCGAAGCCCAGCTGGACAGGTTCTTCCTCAAGGTGGAGCTCGGATACCCGACGATGGAGGAGGAGCTGGCCATAGTGACGAGCCAGGAGCGGGCCCACCCCATCGACGCGCTGGATGCAGTCGTGGGCGCGGAGGACATCATCAAGGTCCAGGAAGCGGTCAAGGACGTCTACGTCGACGACCTGATCCGGCAATACGTAGTCGCGATAGTGGAGGCGACGCGCGAACACGAGGACATCTCTCTCGGCAGCTCCCCTCGTGGGTCCCTGTCGATGTTCAGGGGCGCGCAGGCCCTCGCGATGATAAGAGGCCGGGACTACGTGCTACCGGACGACGTAAAGGAGCTGGCCGTCCCAATGCTGGCGCACCGGATCATCGCGTCGGCCTCGGCCAGGATGCGGGGCGCAACGGCCGAGAGCATCGTCGCCAAGCTGGTCGAGGACATACCCGTGCCGGGGGCGCAGGCACGGGGCTGGATCCGGGGATAGGCGAGACCGGAGGAAAGCGCGGAGCGGCTAGGAACGGCGCATGAACTGGAGCAGCATCGGCGTGCGGCCCAAGGCAAGGTTCTACCTGATCGTAGCGCTGGCGGTCGTCACGACCGTGACCGGCATGGCGACGGGGTTCGGCCTGTTCTACCGGCTGCTCTACCTGCTGATCGGCACGGCCATCGTCGGGTACGTGTGGAACTGGCTGTCCATGCGCAGGCTCAGCGCAAGGGCCGAGCGCGGGACGAGACAGGCTCTCGTGGGCGACCTGTTGAAGGAGGAGATCACCGTCAGGAACAACAGCCATGTGCCCAAGCACGCCCTCGAGGTCAGGGACCTTACCACTCTGCCCGGCCATGTCGGCGGCAACGTTGTGAGCCTGTACGGCGGCAACACCCGGACCTGGCCCATGGAGATTCGCGCAAGGAAGAGGGGCGCATACTCGGTTGGCCCGGTGGAAATCGCCAACGGCGATCCGTTCGGCCTGTTCAGGCGCGAGCGCCGGTTCGGAAAGGCCGAGGACGTGATGATATTCCCGAGGACCCACAACCTTCCGGAGTTCGAGATACCTCCAGCCGACATCAGCGGCGACAGTTCGGTACGGAGGCGGAGTCACACCGTTACTCCCCATGCCTCTTCCGTAAGGGACTACGCGCCGGGAGACAGCCTCAGCCGGGTCCACTGGGCAAGCTCCGCCCGGATGGGCAAGCTCATGTCCAAGGAATTCGACCTGGGCCGGGCAGCGGAGGTCTGGGTGCTGGTCGACCTGGAGGGGAATATACAGGCCGGCGAGCTGGAGGAGAGCACGGATGAGTACGCTGTCTCCATAGGCGCGTCGCTGGCCAAGCGCTACCTGGAGGCGAACCTCCCCGTGGGCCTGCTGGCATACGGGGACAAGCGTTACTTCCTGGCGGCGGAGACGGGCACGGGCCAGTACCAGAGAATCATGGAGTACCTCGCTCTGAGCAAGGCCGAGGGCACCGTCCCCCTGGAGGACAACCTGCCCCAGGACGAGCCTCTCTGGACACACCTCAGCACGGTCATCGTCATTACGTCGTCGCCGCGCATCGAGTGGACAACCGCACTAAGAGCCATGATGAGGCGCGGGATCAAGCTCGTGGTAGTGCTGGTGGATGCCGCGTCTTTCGGGGCGGACTTCGAGACGACGGAAGTCCTGGGTCCCCTTGCCGAGAGCGGCCTGGCCGCTTACGTGGTGCGAAAGGGCGACGATATTTCGGCGGCACTTGGCAGTGGGCGCTGGGTCAGGGGATCCCAGGCCCAGGCCGCCGCGGCGGAGGCAAAGACATGAGCACCGCCGACGTAGCCGTAGGAATCCCAGCCTCCGGCGGCCAGTACCCCGACCGGGGGCCGTTGATCAGGTTTGTGCAGCGGTACACCCCCGCCCAGGGCTGGGACACGTTCCTGCTCATCCTGGGAGCTGCGATGATCACCGGCTTCACGGTCATAGAAGCCGACTGGGTCGAGACGCCAGGACTCCTTGCGTTGATCGTCGGGTCGAGCGTCACGGGACTCGTGCTGTCCAAGATACGTCTGCCCTGGCCGGTCCTGCACGCCGCCGGGCTGGGCCTGGGTTTCTTGGCTGTTGTGTGGCAGGCCTCGACGCTCACAGACGCTCAGGATCTCGGCCGCTTCGGCGAGGTGGGGGACCGCCTGTCCGCCTGGTACGGGGCCGCAACGTCCGGAGGCATCAGCACCGACCTGCTGCCATTTTCCCTGATCCTCCTGTCGCTGGCATGGGTGCTTGGATACGCGAGCACGTGGTTCCTGTTCAGGTCGAACAACATCTGGATCGGCCTGGTCTTGTGTGGAGTTGCGATACTGACCAATCTCAGCTTCCTTCCTGAAGGGTTCGAGACGCGGTTCTTCGCCTTCATCTTCCTGGCGATGCTCCTCGTGATCAGGATGACTTACGTCCAGCACCTCGCCGCCTGGCGCGAGGGGGGCTTCAAGTTCATGGCAACGGGGCGATGGCTTTCCGTGCAGGTCGGGGTGGCGCTATGCCTGGTGGTGGTGCTGGTCACGTCTTTCCTGCCGTTGAACGTGTACGTTTGGAGGACGGCTGTCGACGTATGGAATACAGCGCGCTCTCCCATTGAGAACCTGGAGGACGAGTTCGCCCGGCTCTTCTCGCCCATCGCCTCGCGAAAGGACGTAGCAGGCCGCTACTTCGGCGACACGCTGGCCTTCAAGGGCCCCATCGCCCTGGGAGGCGACGTCGTCATCCAGGCACGGTCCGAGTACCCGTCCTACTGGCTCAATCGGACCTACAGCGAGTACACGCCCCAGGGTTGGCTAGCGGGTGACCGTGAGAACACGGCGGTCGGCCCGGACGGCCCTCCGCCCCCGCCGCACGAGTCGTTCAAGAGGACGGAGGTAAACCAGACCGTCATCGTCAACTTCGACACTAACAACCTCTGGATGGGCGGGAATGTCGAGTGGGTCAGCCGGCCGGCGATAGTGGAGACGCTCAAGCCCAAGAGTTTCACGATAGACATACGGGGTGCCGACGACCCGGGCATGCCTGACGACGTACGGGCCATAGCCCAGGACCTCAAACGAATGCTCGACCCGCTGAGCACGGCGTTCGTGGAGGCGGAGATAGCCCAGATGCTGCCACAGGACCTGTCGCTGGTGGGCGTCTCGCCAGGCATCGAGACTACGAACAGGACCCTGATCGACACGGTAACCATCGCCCGCAAGGAGCCGACTATCCCCGACGTGGTCGGCTGGCGCACCCAGAACCGCCTGAAGGAGAACCAGTCGTACTCGATGACCAGCTACGTCTCCCTGGCGACGGTCGAAGAGCTCAGGGAGACACCTGCGGTTTACAGCGGATATATGAAGGACCACTACCTCCAGCTTCCCGCAGACCTGCCGCAACGGGTCCGCGACCTTGCGGCGGAGGTGACGGCTGACGCGGACAATCCAATGGACAAGGCCCTCGCAGTCCAGGAGTTCATGAGAAGCGACGCCTTCGAGTACACGCAGGACATAGAGGCGCCGCCCAGGGGAGCGGACGGGGTCGACCACTTCCTCTTCAACACGAGGGCGGGGTACAGCGACTACTACGCGTCGTCCATGGCGGTGATCATGAGAGCAGCCGGGATACCGGCCCGGCTCGCCGCGGGCTACGCTGCCGGCGAGGACGTCGAGGGGACCGAATTCCGTGCCGTGAAGGACTCCGACAGCCATAGCTGGGTGCAGGTCTACTTCCCCGGGCACGGCTGGATAGACTTCGAGCCCACGCCGGCCTGGCCTCTACAGCCGAGGGGCGCTCCGCTGGTGGAGGAAGAGGTCGCGGCAGCGGCGGAGGAAGAGCAGGCCGGCGATGGCACTGGCAACCCTGTCGTAGAGGACCCTTGCTTGGGAATTGTCGACGAGGACGAGGCTTTCATGCTCGAGGACGAAGACTGCATCGGGGACATAGAGAGGGCCGAGGGCGTTAGGCGCACGTCGTCCTTCGCATCCGGGCTCGAGTTCAGCCTGCGGCTGGCCGCCGTCGCCGCCGTTGCGGCGGTGTTCGCGTTGCTGGCATGGGGTGGGTGGAGACACGGCTTCGCCGGGTCCGCACATCCCGAGACGCTGTACAAGAAGATGGGAAGGCTCGGACTTCTCGCAGGAGTGCCGCGACGACAGCACCAGACCCCCAACGAGTACGGCAGTGCCATAGCCGCGTCTGTCCCTTCGGCCTCCGACGCCGCCATGGCGGTGACGGCGGCCTTCTCGGCCCAGCGCTACGGCAACCACGAGCCTTCCGATGAACACGGACGGGAGCTCGCAGGGCTCTGGAGGACGTTACGAGGCGGCTTGGCAGGACGGGCCTTCAGGCGCCTCCTGCCCATGGGAGGAGGCTCCGAAACGTGAGCGATCTCGTCTTCGACATATTCGAAACGCCGTTCGGCTGGGTGGGCGCGGCCGCGTCGAAGCACGGGCTTCGCCGCACTACGCTTCCACAGGAGTCCCCTGACGAGTGTGCTGTCATCCTCAACGGGTACGCCGACGACGCACTGCAGGACCCCGGTCACTTCTCGGGTCTTGCGGACCTGCTCACACGGTACTTCGAGGGGTCCATGGTGGACTTCGCCGGCCACGCCCTTGATCTGGTTGACGCGCCGGCGTTTCAACGGGCCGCCTGGGCAGCCTGCATGACGATACCTTACGGCGAGACGAGACCGTACAAGTGGCTGGCCGCCCAAGCGGGCCGGCCCAACGCCCCCCGTGCCGCCGGACAGTCGATGGCCCGGAACAGGCTGCCCCTGGTCATCCCCTGCCACCGGGTCGTCGCAAGCAACGGCTCTCTGCACGGTTTTGGAAGAGGAGCTTCGCAGCTGGACCTCAAACAGAGGCTGCTCGATCTGGAGGCCGGCCGCCTTTACTGAGCCACGAAGAGGGGAGCGCTCCCTCTGAGCAGCATTATGCCCGACCGCGGGCCGGGCGGAGATGGTCAGGAATTGACGGGCTGTCGCTTGAGGATACGTTCGGCCTGAGCCTGCCTGTCCTGAGCTTGCCGAAGGGACGAAGGCCAGTGCTCACCAACACAACCATGATGGGGAGCAGTTACTTTGAAGCGCAACAGCGCGGGTTCGAACCGGACTCCAACTCACTCCAGGTACCCTCGCAAAGACGGCGGACGGGCATGACGCCCCCTGCCGATGAGCTGCCAGGGCAAGCGACACTTGGCACGCACCTACTCCGGCCCTATAATCGGGGGCGCACAAACGAGGAACGTAGCCCCGTCGGAAGCAGATGGAGACCTACGCGAGAGAGATAGCGTTGATTGTGGCGGCGTACGCCCTCGGGTGCCTGTCGACCGGGTACTACCTGGTGCGCCTCCGGAGCGGGGCCGACGTGCGCAGCATGGGAAGCGGCAACATCGGCGCTCGCAACGTGGGCAGGGTGGCCGGCAAGTGGGGCCTCGCCGTTACGCTGGCCGGCGATACGGCAAAGGGTGCCGCCCCTGTAGCAGCGGCGTTGCTGCTGGACATGGAGCCCTGGGCCGTAGTGGCGGTCCTGCTCGCGGCAGTGGCGGGCCACCTGTGGCCCGCGCAGCTTGGATTCAGGGGAGGCAAGGGCCTGGCAACGACCATGGGGGCCGTGCTCGTACTGGACTACAGGCTGGTGCTCACGGCGTTCGCACTGGCAGGCGTCGTATGGCTGATAACCAGGAACGCGACGGGCGGCGGCCTGGCCGCTGTACTGCTCGCCCCTCTTGCCGCACTGGTCGCAGGGCACGATCCGGTCACGGCGGGGGCGCTTGCTGTCCTGGCGGCGGCGATCATGTTCGCTCATAGGTCAAACCTGCAGGCCGTTTTCCAGGGCGCCGGGACGGCCGCTGGTGAGGAAGCATGACGAGCCAGGCAGTGGCTGAGAGAGCGGCGGAGCGTGAGCCGGACCTCACGTTCAAGATTGCCACGGAAGAGTGGGAGCTGGAGCAGGTCTTCAAGCTCAACTATGCCACGTTCGTGGAAGAAGTGCCGCAGCATGACCGCAACTCTTCGAGGCGTCTGGTCGACCGGTTCCACGACGAGAATACGTACTTCATCTGCCTGAGGGGAAGAGTCCTGGTGGGGATGGTGGCGTTTCGGGACCAGCGGCCTTTCTCGCTCGATGAGAAGCTGGGCAGCATCGACGAATACCTGCCGCCTGGCAGCTCGGTCTGCGAGATCAGGCTCCTGTCCGTGGAGAAGGAGCGGCGCAACGGGCGTGTGATCCAGGGTCTCCTGTCGCTGCTGGCGAAACACTGCATCGAGGGCGGCTACGACATCGCGGTGATCTCCGGCAACGTGACTCAGCAGAGGCTCTACAGGGGGCTGGGCTTCGTGCCGTTCGGGCCCGTCGTAGGCAAGGCCGATGCCGCGTTCCAGCCCATGTACCGGAGGCTCGCGACGCTGGAGCAGGACTTCACAGGCCGGTTCCACCCGTCGGTAGAGCGCAACGGCGGACGTAGAGTCAACCTGATGCCGGGCCCCGTGGCCATCCGCCAGGACGTTGCGAGGGCCTTTGCGAAGACCCCGGTCTCGCATCGCTCTCCGGCATTCATGGCGGACATGCAGCGCGCCAAGAAGCGCCTGTGCGACCTGGCCGGCGCGCGGTCGGTGGAGATTCTGCTGGGGTCAGGGACGATGGCCAACGACGCCATAGCGGCCCAGCTGTCGCTGCTGGAAGGTCGCGGTCTCGTCCTCAGCAACGGCGAATTCGGAGACAGGCTGCTTGACCACGCTGCCAGGATGGGCCTGGAGTTCGACGCGCTCGAGCAGGAGTGGGGGGGCCAGCTCGATGCCGCCGAGCTCTCGGCTTCGATAGGCACAGACGCCTACTCCTGGGCGTGGGCCGTCCACTGTGAGACTTCCACCGGCGTGCTCAACGACATGGGCCGGATCCAGTCCATTTGCGGCCCCGCGGGCGTCAGGCTTGCCATGGACTGCATCAGCTCCATCGGTACCCTGCCCGTCGACCTGTCAGGCGTATTCCTGGCGTCGGGCGTCAGCGGCAAGGGCCTGGGTTCATACCCGGGGCTGTCGATGGTCTTCTACAATCACGACCTCGAGCCCCGACCGGACCGGCTTCCTCGCTACCTGGACCTGGGCCTCCACGCCGCCAAGGCAGGGGTACCCTTCACCATGTCGTCCAACCTTGTGTACGCGCTCGACGCGGCCCTGGACCGCTTCGACTCGACCGGCGCTTTCGAACAGATCCAAGGGACCTCTTCGTGGCTCAGGCAGAGGCTGCGCGACCTGGGCTTCCGGATCGTTGCCGCCGACCCAGACGCGGCGCCCGCCGTCATCACCCTTACCCTGCCGCCGAACTTGAGCTCGACTGAGCTTGGCGACAGTCTCGAGAAGGCGGGGTTCTCACTCAGCTACAACAGCGAGTACCTGCGGGCGCGGAACTGGATACAGATTTGCCTGATGGGCGAGTTCTCCAGGCGCGACGTGGAGCCTCTGCTGGACGCGATGGCCCACATCCAGCTCTAGCCCGGGCTGACATTCATGTCATTGCTATGACAACAGCCAGCCAGCACCGTCATACCGGCGAGAGCCGGTATCCAGCCCCACGGCCCTAAAGCCCAGTCTGCACTGGAGCAACGGCCGGCCCCAACGCTGCCTGGTCCCTGCAGCCGGCAAGCTGCCTAGATCCGGATCCCGCTGCTGGCCCTGAACTCTGCCACGGCGTTCCGTATCCGCTCGTATCCCGCATGGTCGGTCACCACGTCTTCGGGGCGCTCTATGCTGCGCGCCAGGAATCCGGGCTCGCGCACCGACTTGACCGGCCTTCGCCCGTCTTGGTAGCGGATGTCCACGCTCCACCGTATGCGGTCGGACATGTTGGCCGGCGACACGTGGGGCACGTGCTGGTGCATCAGCAGCGCGTCGCCGACGTTCATCGGCACCACAAGCGGCTCCAGGTCGTCCAGCTCGTCCACGAACTCCGACGGGTCCCACTGCTCCTCGTAGGGCGCTGTGTGCTGGTGGCCGCCGGGCAGGACGTGGAGGCAGCCGTTCTTCTCGTCGACGGGAACAAGCGGAATCCAGAAGTTCGGCTCCGGCATCTGGGGCGCAGCGACGATGCGAGACATGAACCTGCCGCCCGCGCGCGGGTCCTCGGCACCGAGTCCGTACTGCTGCCGGACGTAGGTGATGCGCTTCGCCGCATATGCCGTGTCCTCGTGCCACCGGAAGTCCGCCACACCGTAGTTGGGCAGCTTCGGTCGCAGGCGGTGGCGGCCCTCGCAGTGCACCTCGGGACCCAGTATCCCCTCGACGATGTCGAGCAGCCTTACGTGGCTCAGGATGCCAAAGAGCTCGGGTCCCATCAGCACCGACCCGACGACCTCGTCGTACGCCTCCGCCGCGTCATCGACGATGCTGATGAACCTGGTCTCGAACCCCTCGTCCTCGTAGGTAGACTGGATTCGACCTGCCGAGTGGTAAGACCGGGCGACCCGGTCCACTCCCGCGTCGATCTCGTCGATGAGAGGCTGCAGCTCTGCGGGCTCGAACAGCCCCTCCAGCAGCACGTAGCCAAGATCGTCATACTGTTGCTTCTGTTCCGGCGTCAGTCCGGCCATCGGCTATCCCTCCGCTTTCGGGCGATGCCGCCACTCATCTCACTGGCGGCTATCCTTCCCCTGTTCCCGGCCCATAATACTATGACATACTGCCCCTGGCGTATGCCTGAGCGCTTTGTTCGCCCGGCCTCGGGCAGTTGCCGCGTACTTGCTTGGGGATCATGCCGCACGTCTCTGCAATCCTTACAGCCGCCGGGGAGTCGTCCCGAATGGGTCGGCCGAAGGCCCTTCTGCCATGGAAGGGGGCCGCACTCGTCGAGTACCAGGTCTCCAGCCTGCTGGAAGGAGGCGCGTCCGAGGTCATAGCCGTGCTCGGGCACGACCACGAGGCGATCGCGCCGCACGTCATGGTTGACGGTGTGAAGCACGTCATCAACCCGCACTACGCCATCGGAAAGACGACATCCATCAAGGCAGGGCTTCGCGAGCTGGGACCGGAGGTTACGGACATCGTGCTCCTGGCGGTCGACCAGCCCCGCCCCCCTGAGATAGTCGCCCGGGTGGTGGACTCTCACATTGCTGCGGGCGCGCTCGTGACGTCGCCGAGATACCGTGGCCGCGGAGGACACCCGCTCGTATTCTCGGCCGCTCTCAGGGATGAGCTTGCGGCCATCACCGAAGAGGGCCAGGGCGTTCGCGCCGTCTTCAGGGCCCACGCCGCGGACGTGAACGAAGTCCACGTCGACGACCCCGTCATACGGCTCGACCTAAACTCGCCGGAGGACTACCGCCAAGCCAGGGCCCTGTACGGCGCCTGAGCCAGCCCCAGGACCCATACTCGCCCTATTGCACGCACTTGGGATCGGGCCCTACGGGCTCAGTCGGACAACTGGGCGGGCCTCATGCCCGTCATGTCTATTTCATCTGGGGTAACTATGCCGCCCGACAGCACCATGCTCATGGCCTGCTGAACGTTCATGTCCACGTCGTACACGCCCTCGATCGGGACGACGCCGACCCAGCCTGAGTTGGGGGTCGGCGCCGTAGGCACGTAGACAACGCCCATCTCCCCATCCTTCGTCATGGTGGTTGCCGTCAGGAAGCCTATCATCCACGTTCCCGACTTCGGGTATTCGATCAGCACGACGCGCTTGAAGCCGGACTCAGAGGTCCCCGAGAACGAGTCGATGAGCTGCCGGGCGGGGCTGTAGATCGCGCCCACTACGGGGATGGACAGAAGCCACTTCTGGATGCCCTCGATCATCCTTCTGCCCAGGCGGCTCATATTCCAAAGCTGCCCAATGAGGTAGACGAGCAGCAACAAGGCCACGATGCCTATTCCCGGGATGTGGCGTCCGATCCATTCGTCGAGAAGGGGTCCAAGGAACCCATCCATCAGATTGAATACCAGGCGAAGCACCCAGAAGGTGATGGCCAGAGGCACGACGATGATCAGTCCGGCAATCATCGCCCTTCGGAGATGTTCCCAAAGGCGTACTCTCAGGACCCGCACACGCCACCTCCTGAGGGGCTGTCGGCGACTATACCATACGCCGTGTCTGCGAACCCGATGGAGACCGAGAGTCGCTGTCCGCGCCGGAACAGCTACAGGGGGAGCAGATGTGCGACACCCTAGGGAATCTCGCTAGGCCTACTCGCCAGGGCCGATGCGTGCGTCGAACCAGCCCTTCATGCGGTGCAGGTACTCGACTCGCATCTTGGGATGTCCGCTCCTGAGGAAGGAGTGGCTGCACCCCGGGAAGCGGACCAGCTCGACCTCCCTGCCCAGGCGCTTGAGGGAGACGAACATCTCCTCGCTCTGGCCAATCGGGCACCGGTGGTCGTCCTCCCCGTGCAGTAGCAGGACCGGAGTCTCGACGTTCGCAGCGTATGTGAGGGGGGAGCGCTCGACGAAGGCGTCGAAGCTGTCGGCCAGGCTCCCGCCCCACTGGGGCTCCCCAAAGCTCACCCCGATGTCCGACGTACCGTACATGCTCACGAAGTTCACGACCGGCGCGCCGACGACGGCAGCGCGGAACCGGTCGGTGTGCCCGACGGCCCACGAGCTCATGAAGCCTCCGTAGCTGTAGCCGTGTATGCCCAGCCGCGTCTCGTCCACGAAGCCGCGGGCGCAGACCTCGTCCAGCGAGGCCATGATGTCCAGGTAGTCCTCGCCGCCCCAGTCCTCGATCACGGCCTTCGCGAAGTCCAGCCCGTAAGTGGTCGATCCTCTCGGATTGACGGCGAGAACCAGGTATCCGGCCGTCGCCAGCACGTGATGCGTGGAGTCGAAGGAGTCCTGGAACCTCCCGTGCGGGCCTCCGTGGATGTCGACGACCAGCGGGTAGCGCCGTGACTCGTCGAAGTCCGGAGGCACGATCAGCCTCGACTCGACCTCCATGCCGCCGCGCCTGATGATGGACTTGGTCATCGCGCCAGGTTCGTGCTCGGCGAAATACTCGTCGTTCGAGGACGTGAGCCGGCGCTGTGTGCCATCGCACAGGTCTACGAGATTGAGGTCGCCAGCTGTATCCGGCGGCGTGGATCGCATCACGGCCGTTCGGGCCCCCGCGTCAAGGGTGAGCGACACCGACTGCGAGGCCCCGCCGGCCAGCGTCCTCAGCGGCCCTCCGCCGGCATCGACATCGCACACGTAGGACTCGCCGCGATAATCGGCCAGGAAGACGACCATGTCGTCGCTGGTCCACCGTAGCTCGGGCGCGGGCAGCACGGGAGAGTAGTCGCCGTCGGTCAGCTTCCGGGCGCCGCTTCTGTCCGCCACGAAGAGGAAGGACTGCCTCGGGTCTCCCAGCACCGGGTCGTCCGTGCCGACAATGGCCAGCCGCTCGCCGTCGGGCGACCACGCGACGGCCCCCGAGAGCGGGTTCTGGCTGAAGCAGGACACTTCCGTAGCCCATCGCTCCGGCTCGCCGCCCTCGGCGGAAACGACGTGGACTCCGGCGTTCCATGACGTATCGCGGCCCTCGACCGCGTCCGAGACGTAGGCTATTCGGGTCCCATCGGGCGACCAGGAGGGCGCGGCGTGCTCACCCTCACCTTCCGTCACCCGCCGAATATCGCACGACTCGATGTCTACCACGAAGACCTGGCGGAACGTGTCGCCGCGCCAGCCGCCGGCGTCGGTCCTGTACCGGATGCGCCGCACGACTTTCGCCTCGGGGCCGGGCTCGTCCGCAGCCTCTTCTTCCGGCTTGACGTCGGAGACGAACGCGATCCTAGTCCCATCCGGCGACCAGGCGATGTCCCCTACCCCGCCTTCCACATCCGTGACCCGCCGGGCCTCGCCGAAGTCCAGCGGGATGACCCAGAGCTGCTTTCGCCCGCGCTCGTCGGGCCTCACGAAGGCGATCCGGCTCCCATCGGGCGAGAAGCGCGGCGCGGTGTCGGAGTCCCCCTGCGTGAGCTCCCGGTGCTCGCCATCGGGAAGCGAAGCCAGCACCAGGTGCGGCCGCTCCTTCATCGACTTGCGGTCGATCTCCGCCTTCGAATACGCCAGCCACGCGCCATCTGGAGACATGGAAGGCTCCCCCACCCTGACCAGCTCATAAACGTGCTCAGGCTCTATTGGTTTCACTGCCAACTCCTAAGGGACCGATACACGGGGCCTTCGGGTCATCATGTCGGCCTATGGTACTTCATCGATCGTGGGATGCCGCTCGTGCCAGTTGGTCACCGACTGGTAGAGGCGGGCGGCGGCCAGGATGGAATTCTCGGCATACGCCCGGCCCAGGAACTGGATGCCGGTCGGAAGCCCTTCGCCAGTGAAGCCGTCCGGCACCGTTATCGCGGGAAGCCCGGCCAGCACTCCGATGGCCGATACCGGCGGCGCAGCCCCACTGCTGCCGCGCCGGCTTTTGTCGAATTCCTTGTCCACAGGCGGGGCCGCCCCGGACGCGGGAGCGATCATCGCGTCGTACGGCTCGAGGACGGCATCGATCTCCTTCGCGATCAGTCCGCGCAGTCTCAGCGCCTTCAGGTACTCGGTTGCCAGGACCGCCCTCCCGGCGTAGGGGCCGAACAGCCCAGACCTGTCGGTGAGCTCGGAGGCCTTGCCTTCATCGACGAAGTCCTCCAGGGCGCTCGCCGACTCGGCCGCCTGGACCACGAACGTGGCAGCCTCGTAGGGGTAGTCCGGCAGCGGGACCTCGGTCACGTCTGCCACGCGTTCGAGCGCCGCGAGCGCCGCTTCGAAGTTGGCGCGGTCGGCATCGTCGCAGTCCGTCGCCGCATCCTCAGGCGCGGCGAGCTTCATACGGCCCTGGGGAAGCCCGGGGCCGTCGTACCGGTATGGGCGGCTCGTCGTTGTGGGGTCGAGCGGGTCGAGTCCGGCGATGCCATCGAGCACGAGGCCGCAGTCGTCGGCGGTCAGGCAGAGGGGGCCCACCTTGTCCAGGCTCCACGAGAGGGCCATCGCGCCATACCTGCTCACCCTGCCGTACGTGGGCCTCAACCCGGCCAGGCCGCACAACGAACCGGGGACGAGAATCGAGCCCCACGTCTCTGAACCGATAGCGAACGGGACAAGACCCGCCGCTACCGCCGCACCCGACCCGGAAGACGAGCCCCCGGCCCACCGTGTCGTATCCCAGGGGTTCAGCCCCGGCCCGGTGAAGGACGCGTCGAGACTCTCATAGCCCATCCCGCCGGCCATCTCGACCATGGCCATCTTGGCCACCAGGACCGCGCCGGCGTCCCTGAGCTTGCGGATTACGGTAGCGTCGTAGTCGAAGACCTGCCCGCGAAGTGGCGCGGCGCCCCAGGACGTCGGGATTCCCCTGGTGGCCAGCAGGTCCTTGGCCCCGTACGGTATGCCGTGCAGGGGGCCGCGGTACTCACCTCTGGCCAGCTCCTCATCGGCGCGGCGGGCCTGCTCCATCGCCGGCTCGCGGGTGACGGTCACCGTCGCGTTGAACCGCGGTCCGAGCGCTTCCAGCCGCTCCAGGAACGTCTCGGTAAGCTCGACTGACGAGACCTGCCGCGTCCTGACGAGCTCCGACAGCTCCCGAACGGGCCGGTACACTACGTCGCTCAATCTTCCCTGCTTTCGCTTCTGTAGGGTACGAAGACGGAGAAGGGTTCAATGCTGTTCTCGAGCCTGACGGATTTCAGGCGCTTGCCATTGGCTACGACGCCCTCGATCCTCCGCCTGACGTCGCCGAGGGCCGTGGGCGCTATCAGGCGGCCGTACCGTTCCCTGACCAGCGCAAACCTACGGTCCACCTCCGCCTGGTCTATCTCCTCACCGCTCAATGCTCTCTCCCAGGAACTCCATGGTACAGGCGACTCGGGGTAATGGGCGTTCTACCGTAGGGGCGACTCGATGAGTCGCCCTCCCACCACATCTAAGAATCGGCAACGAACAGCTTCCTCACCTCAGGCTTCACGACCTTCCCCATCGCGTTCATCGGCAGCGAGTCGACCACGCGCACGACCTGCGGCAGCTTGTACGGGGCCAGCTTGTCGCGGGCCCAGTCCCGCAGCGACTCCCGGGTGATTTCGTGCCCGTCGTCCACGACGACCGCCGCCGACACCGCGTTGCCCCAGTAGGAGTCCGGCGTGCCCACGACCGCACAAGCACGCACCGACGGATGGGCCGACAGCACCTGCTCGACCTCCTTCGCAGATACGTTCTCGCCTCCCGTGATCACGATGTCCTGGGACGCGCGTCCCCAAATCCGGTAGCCGCCATCCTCCAGCGACGCCACGTCGCCCGAGCAGAACCAGCCGTCGTCCGTAAACGCCTCTCTCGTGGCGTCCGGCCTGCGCCAGTACTCCCGGAAGACGCTCGGCCCCCGGACCTGGATCTCGCCTGGGCGACCCGCTGCCGTCTCATCGCCGTAGCGGTGCTGGCCTGTCTCCTCATCGACGTCCAGGTCCACGAGCCTGATCTCCACGCCCGGCAGCGGCATCCCCACGTGCCCCGGCACCCGCTCGCCTCTAAGTGGGTTGGACAGGGCCATGCCGATCTCGGTCATGCCGTAGCGCTCGAGGAGCACGTGCCCTGTGATCTCCTTCCACTTCTCGAAAGTATCGACCATCAGCGCGTCGGAGCCGGACACCATGAGCCTCAGGCGTGAGGCGCCCCGGGACATCGCGCTCCTCCTGGCCTCATCAGCGGACTCCCACTCGCGGATTAGGGCCTTGTAGGTTGTGGGGACTGCCATATACAGCGTGAGTCCCCCTCCGGCCAGGCGCTCCCAGACGCGCCCGGCGTCGAACGACCGCTGCAGCTCGCACACCGCCCCCGTCCAGAGCCCGCACGTCATAGCGTTGATGATGCCGTGGACGTGGTGCAGCGGCAGCACGTTCAGGATGCGATCGTCGGCCGTCCAGCCCCATGCGTCGACCAGGGTCGTGACCTGGGCCTGGATGTTGGCATGGCTGGTCACGACGCCCTTGGGCCTTCCTGTCGATCCGCTGGTGTAGAGAAGCATCGCGGCCCTATCTGCGCCGATGCTAGGTAGTGGTTGGCCGACGACCGCATCATCGAGCAGCTCCGTGGTGAGGACGAACCGCCGCCCACGAGCCTCCGCGATCGGCCTCAGCCTGTCGGCGAGCTGGGGATGCGCGACGACTATGGATGTGTCGGCGTCGTCGACCGTGTACTCGAGCTCGGCCTCCGGGTGCGACACTGCGAGCGGGACCGCCATGCCGCCCGCGCGCCAGATGCCCCACTGCACAGCAACGTACTGGAAGCCTGGAGGTACCAGATAGGCGACCCGCTCTTCGGCCAGGTCGGGAACGCCCGCGAGCAGGACTGTCGCGACACGGGCTGACGCAGCCAGCAGGTCGCCATATGAGAAATTCCCCGTGTCGTCGACAACGGCGGTGCGGTCGCCATGGACCGCTGCACGTGCGAATAGAGGGATGGTTGGCTTCTCGCCCACAGGCGACATTCTACCAGACAGACAAGGCTGCGCCCCTGCCCCTCACGGCTCGTCATTCCTCCGGGACTAGCCCACCTTACCCCATCATGTCGTCCCGAGCCCCGAGGGACCTGGGGCGAGGTCGGCCCCGACCTGCCCTGGAACAAGCCGGCGCGGTGATACAATTGACGCATGTCGCTCGACGAAGTATTCGCGTCCGCGCAGGCACACATGAGCGGCCGCGGCATCGACGGCTGGCTCCTCTACGACTACCGCGGATTGAACCCCATCTTCTGGGAGGCGGTGGGGCCGGTCCCTCACATCACCCGCCCCTGCTGGCTGTGGATTCCCGCGGAGGGCGAGCCCAGGCTCTTGGTCGCTTACGTCGACCAGGGCAGGTTCGGCCACCTCGGCGTTGCAACGACTCTCTACTCCGGGCGCGAGGAGATGGTCTCGTGCCTCGCGACCCTCATCGGCGGGGTCGCCCGGGTGGCGATGGAGTACTCGCACGCCGCGGAGCTTCCCCGCATCTCCAGGGTGGACGCGGGCACCGTGGAGCTCGTTCGCGGCCTGGGCGTCGAAGTCGTTTCGTCAGCGGATACGGTGCAGTACGCGGCCCAGCGATGGACCCCCGACCAGCTCGCCACCCACCAGACCGCCGCCGACGCGCTGGGCATCATCGTTCGGCAGGCATTCGACCACATCGGCCACAACCTGGCGCGGGGCATTACGGAGTTCGCAGTGGCCGAGTTCATCAATGCCCGGTTCGTTGAGGAGGGTCTCGTGGTTACGGACGGCCCCGTCGTCGCGGCAAACGAGCACTCGTCCGACCCCCACTTCGAGCCCACGCCTGAGTCGACGTCCACCATGAAGCACGGTGACTGGGTGCTGATCGACCTGTGGAGCCGTCTGCCTGGGCCTGACTCGATGTTTGCCGACATCACGTGGACCGCCTTCGTGGGCGATTCAGTGCCGGAGCGGCATCAGCTGGTCTTCGACACGGTCACCGGGGCCAGGGACCTGGCCCTGGGCGAGATCGAGTCTGCATTCCGGGAGGGCCGGGCACTGCAGGGCTGGGAGTTGGACAGGGCCGCGAGAGACTTCATCGAGGAGGCGGGCTTCCAGGGCTACTTCAACCACAGGCTGGGCCACAGCCTGGGGAGAGAGGTCCACGGGAACGCCGTCAATCTCGACAGCCTGGAGACGCGAGACACCCGCGAGCTCATGCCGGGAATCGCCGTCACCATCGAGCCGGGCATATACCTGCCCGATTTCGGCGTGCGCTCGGAGATAGACGTATACATAGACGAGGACGGCCCGAGGGCCACGACTGCCGTCCAGAGCGAGGTGGTGCTGATCAGCGGCTCAGTGCTCTGACGAAGACGTTCGCCCTGAGCCAGTGGAAGAGCCTGCCCTGAGCTTGCCGGAGGGGCAGTGCTCAGCGGACCCAGACAACCCCCTATCCCTTGGACTTGCGGTCGGACTTCTCCTCCACGTACCGGTACTGGCCGTCAATCACCGCGCCATCCGGTCCCCCGCTCCCGCCGTCACTGCCAGGAGGCCCGCCCCGGATATGCTCCACGACCACGTCGTAAGGCGCGGCTACGAGGAAGAGCAGGATGCCAAAGACGATGGCGAGCAGATCGTCGATGCGGCCCAGCGCTGGTATCATATCGTGCACGATGTCGAACGGGGAGACGAGGTAGATCAGCGCCGCGACGGGGATCAGCTTGGTCCGGATGGGGACACGGCGGTCCAGCATGAGCCTGAACATCAGCCGCGGGATGCCCGTCATATTCAGCAGCATTAGCGCGAACCGTGCCATTGTCGAAGGACCTCCCGGTGGCATTATAGCCCAGTACCCGTGTAGAGGCCGGGCACCGACTATCGCCGATGTAACGGAGGGCTCTTCGCATTGATACACGTCCTGCATGGGGACGACGAGTTCACGATCGAGGAGAGCGTCGCCTTGATGAAGGAGGAGGTCGGCCTGCCCGATCTGCGCGACGTGAACGTCACGGAGCTCGACGGCCGCGGCGTGACGCTGGACGAGGTGGCCGCCATCTCCAGCACCGTCCCATTCCTGGCCGATAAGCGGCTGGTCATCGTGAGGGGGCTGCTCTCGAGGTTCGAGTCGGGCCGCCGGGGGAGGCGGGCGGCTCAGCCGAAGCCCAGCCTGGGAGAGTGGGAGAACTTGGCGGAGCGGCTGGAGGACCTTCCGGAGACCACCGACCTCGTGTTCGTGGATGGCGAGGTCGCGTCATCGAACCCGTTGCTGAGGGCCCTGGGCAAGATCAGCCAGTCCCGGCGATTCGCCCGCCCGAACCAGCGGCAGATCACCGGCTGGATTATCTCTCGGGCGCAGCAGTCGGGCATATCGGTAGAGCCGCGCGCGGCCGCCGCCCTGGCCGAGTCCGTCGGCAACGACCTACGGCTGGTGGTCAGCGAGCTGGAGAAGCTCAGCCTCTACCGCTCGGGCGACACAATCCGCCAGGAGGACGTTGCCGAGCTCGTCTCATACGCGAGGGACGCAAACATATTCGCGACCGTGGACGCAATCCTCGAAGGCCGCTCCGGCTCGGCCATACGCATGGTGCAGGGACTCCTCCAGGGAGGCGCGCCTCCATCCTACCTGCTTGTCATGCTTGCCAGGCAGGTCAGGCTGCTCATACTCGCCAAGGAGCTGAAGGCGGAGGGTGTGCCGGGGAATGAGCTGGGACCGCGGCTGGGCCTGTCCGGGTATCCCCTCCGCAAGACCCTCGACCAGGAGCGAGCGTTCACATCCGCCCGCCTCGCCGAGACCCATCGCAGGCTGCTCGAAGCCGATCTAAGCATGAAGTCCACCGGGGCCGACAGCGGCCTGGTAATCGACGTGCTGGTCGCCCAGCTGTCGTCGGGGTAGCACGGGGCGTGGGCCCGGGATGTGTCCTGGTCAGCTTACCAGAACATCCTCGCGGGCGTAGGTATAAGAGCCCAGGTTGTCGCTCCCCGACAACGCGACCGTGATTACCATCGGTGGCACTACCCTGCCGACGAACATCCCGGCTATGAGAAGCAGCTTGCCCTGTATGGACAAATCACCCGTCAGCCCTGTGCTGAACCCCACTGTCCCGAACGCCGACACGGCCTCGAACAGCAGGTCCAGGAACCCGTGGCCGCTCTCGGTGAACGCAAGTGCGAACGTGAGCATCGACGCCCCCATGAACGAAAGGAACGCGAGCGCGAACGCCCACTGGACCTGGTTCAGGGGCACCCTCCTCCCAAAGGCAGTGGCGTCTGAGCTGCCCCGCAGCGATGCCGCGATTGCAATCACGATGAGCGCGAATGAGTTCACCTTGATTCCGCCGGCGACGGACGCCGACGCTCCGCCGATGTACATCAACACCGTGTAGAAGGCTGCGGTCTCGTCGGTGGCCCTGCCAAAGTCGATGGTAGAGAACCCCGATGTACGGTTGATCGACTGGAACAGGGAGGTGATGGTCCTGTCCAGTATGGCCGCGCCCCGCAGCATCTCGTCGTTCCTCGACTCGAACACGTAGAACGCGAGGGCTCCGACCAGCACGAGGCCGACGGTGAACACCAGCACCAGCTTGGAGTTGAGCGTGAGCCCTGAGAAGTGCTTTCGCCTGAAGATATCGGCCATGATCCAGTAGCTGATGCTGCCCAGCAGTATCAGCACCGCCACCGTGCCGATGATTCCTGGGTCCTCGCGGAAGGCCGAGAGGCTGGCGCTGTCAGGTATCGAAGTGAATCCTGCGTTGTTGAAACCCGAGACCGCCTGGAAGGCCGAATGCCAGAAGGCCTCGGCCGGGGGGTACAGAAACAGGAACCTGGCCAGGAGGGCCATGAACCCGACTAGCTGGATGGCTACGGCCCAGATCACGATCCTGACCGTGATGCTCGTTATGTTTGTGAAGACGGTCGTGCCAATGGTCTCGCGCATCACGAGGCGCTGGCTGAGCGAGATCCTCTGGCCCGCAATGACGAACAGGGCAGTCGCGATTGTCATGATGCCCAGTCCGCCCACGAACATCAGGCCCAGGATGACCGCCTGGCCCTGCAGCGTCCAGTAGGTCGCCGTCTCGACGGTGACCAGCCCCGTGACGGTGGCCGCGGAGGTGGCCGTGAACAGCGCGTCCACGAAGAGCAGCGTGTCGCCGTGATGTGAGAAGGGCATGCTCAGGAGGACCGTCCCCACCCCGATAAGGAGCCCGAATGTCCAGATCAGGACCAGGGTAGGCCTGGCCAGCTGCGACCTGATGCGCCGCGCGGCCCGGTCCGTCTGGAGCTCGATGCGCACGGGGAGCAACCTCTCCATGCGCGGGTGGCGGACCACCTTGTCAGCCGGTCGGGGCGACCACGGCTCTTGTGTGTTCATATGGCTTCACGGATCGCTCGCGGCAGGTTCACCAACCCCACCTGTTCACCGCCCCTCACTTCTCTCCGCACCCCGGTTGCGCGACAGGGCCGTCCTGCCGCAACACCATACCACGAGCCATTTGCTTCGAGCATACCTGCGACCATCCTGCGACGCCCGGCGGCTCGTCCCTATACATGAAGGCGCAGGGAATGCCCCCAGCGCGCCCGGTGGGCATCGGCGAGCCCAGTAAGCCGCTCCCTATAGGCGTGCTCCTGAATCTGGGTGGTTGTCATTATGAGAGCATCCTCGCGATTGTCCGAGTAGTAGGCCTTCCGAAGGCCCTGCTCGGTGAATCCGTATTTGCCGTAGAGCTTGATGGCTGCGCTGTTGGACCGCCTCACCTCGAGAGTGACGACCGCCGCCCGCCTGGCAAGCGCCTGCTCCATGGCAGACATGAGAAGGAGTTCGCCGATGCCGCAGCCCCTGTAGTCCGTGCCGACTCCCACGGACACGACGTGGGCTTCGTCCACCATGTACCAGAGCCCGATGAAGCCCACGATCGCCCTGTCCGCCTCTGAGCCCTTGCCCAACAAGCTCCCAGCCAGCCTTGAAAGGCGGGCGACAGGGCCCTGTACATCGGACGAGTCCTGTTCGCGTGCGGGCCGGTCCGGCTCGACGCGGTCCTCGGAGGCGACCAGGTAGCTGGAGTTGTGCTTGGCAAGCTCCCGCCTGAAGGGAGTCGGAGGGAATAGGGTGGGAAAAGCCTGCTTCTCGATCTCGGCAACCTGGCGCACGTCGGCCTGGGCCATCGGCCTGACCGAAAAGGCCATTCCGGACGTGGGAGGTCTCTCTGTCGCTTTCGCTGCCATGCCGGGCTAACTGTTTGCGTCCCCAGTCGTTATATAATGCGGGATGAGCGCAATAACTGCCAATTTAGGGCTGGCCGTAGCAGCGCCGGCGAGGACGACATTCATGCAGGGCGAGACAGGATCCGCCCAGCCTGACGCCCTGGAGGATCTGATACGCAGGGCCCAGGGCGGCGATGCATCCGCCTTCGGGGATCTGTACGAGCACTTCTACGACAAGATCTTCCGCTACGTCATGTTCAAGACGGGCGACCGCATCGACGCGGAGGACATTACCACTGACGTCTTCCTTCGCATGCTGGAGTCCATCGGCTCCTTCAAGTTCCAGGGTTACCCGTTCTCATCCTGGCTCTTCCGGATCGCTCACAACCTGATCGTCGACCACTTCCGCAGAAGGGCACGCCGACAGGTGGCGCCCCTGGACGAAGCCATGGCAGTAGCGGGGGGCTCGGCGAGCGATATGGACCACAAGATCGACATCGACCTGTCGGTGGCTGAGGTCTACGAGGCCATGGACGACCTGACGGATCTCCAGCGCGAAGTGATGTCTCTGCGCTTCGCCGCCGGCCTGTCCGTCAAGGAGACCGCTGAGGCGGTGGGCAGGAAGGAAAACGCAGTCAAAGCCTTGCAGCACGCGGCGGTCAAGAAACTGAGAGCGACACTGAACGTGTCGGCAAAAGGGGCCTTCGAGCCCGCATCACCGAGGGCGCGCAATCAATGAGTAATCAGGACGAGCACCTAGACTACATCTTGGATCGATGCATCGAGCGCCTCGCCTCGGGCGAGAGCGTGTCATCCTGTCTCGCGTCCTACCCGGACGACCGGGAGGATCTGGAGCCACTGCTCAGGATAGCCGCCGTCACCATGCAGGCGGTGTCCGCGGTCGAGACCAACCAGGTGGCCAAGGCCCGGGGGCTGCGGGTGCTGAACGAAGCGGTCGCCGAGCGCGCGGCGCGGAAGCGCTCCTTCTTCGGATGGCTGACGTCGTGGCGGCCCCAGCCGCCCAGGGCGCTGATTGTAAAGCCGCTCGTTGCCGGGGTGGCAGTGCTGCTGGTGGGTTCGGGGCTGGCGTTCGGCGCAGACCGCGCGGCGGCCGACAGCGTGCCCGGCGACGCGCTCTACTGGGTGAAGACCAGCCGCGAGAACCTGTCGCTGATGATGCCCAAGTCCGACGCGGCAAAGGCGCAGGAGCACGCGCGCCTCGCAAAGGTGCGGAGCGATGAGATGGGCAGGCTTGTCCGCATGGGCGACATACCCGCCGCCCGGAAGCACTCTGTCACCATCAGCCTCCACCTCAGCCGCTCTGCGGAGCTCGTCGGCGTGACCATGTCCACGAATCCTGTAGAGATGCCCGCCCGCATGGGAGCAGAGGCCCATGACAGCGACATCACGCAGCTCAAGCTCTTGCTGGCCCGCGACTGGCAGTACACGAAGGCCCTGCTGGAGCAGCAGATCAGCCAGCTGCCGCTCGAGCAGCAGTCCGATCTCAGGGACACACTTCTGCGCCAGGACCTGAACTACCGCATGATCATCTCGATGCTCGACATGGCGGGTGCGCCAGGCTTGACTCCTTTCTGGATCACCCAGCCCCCCGGCGGTCGTTAGAAGTAGGGGCGGCCCCACTCCCCTCTTCCCCTTGCGGGAGAGGGTTAGGGTTAGGTGATAAGAGCCGCGTCGTTGACGCAGGCCTTCTCCTCATATAGATTTCAGCCACGCACCACCGTAGCCGGCCCCCTCGCTGTCGGCTGGATGGAGGAGAGCCATGAAGCTCCTGGTAGTGACGGGCGGACAGCATCCCTACGAACAGAGCACTCCGGTACTGGAGAGCTTCCTGCGACAGGCCGGACACGATGTCGACGTGACCGACGATACAGGCGTCCTGGCCTCGAGCGGGCTGGCGGGGTACGACGTGCTCGTGTTCAACACCCTGCGCCGAAACGAGACTACGCCGGCCGAGGACGAGCGCACGGGAATGACCCAGTTCATCGGCGGCGGCAAGGGCTTCGTGTGCATACACATTTCTGGCGCCCTCGCGGACGCCTGGCCGGAGTACCACGACGTCAACGGCGGGGGGTGGATATTCGGCCGGAGCACCCACCCGCCCTACGGCCAGTTTCGAGTGGACGTGTCGGACCCGGACCATCCCTGCGCCACGGGCATCGAGGACTTCGTGACCAACGACGAGCTCTACACCAACCTGGGATGGCGCGAGGGCAACCAGGTCTTCCTCACCGCGAGCCTCGACGGCGAAGCCAAGCCGATGGCGTGGACCCGCTCCTACGGGAACGGCAGGGTCTTCGCCACAACCCTTGGGCACAATGGGCTGAGCTTCCAGACTCCCCAGTTCCAGCGCCTCGTTCTGAACGGCGTGGACTGGGCCAACGGCTAGACCTGCTGCCCGGGCTAGGCCTTCCGGCCCGCGGGCCTGGTAGCTGTCTCAATAGGTTCAGGCTGGTATCTGTCGACGCGAGCCGGGGGGCACGTTCGTCCTGAGCCTGTCGAAGGGCAGTTCTAGACCAGTGCGGTACCTTAAGGAAGCCACACTTGCCACTCGGTACTCACGGAGGACAGCACTTGTGCAGAAGCATAAAGACACTGCGGCGGACCGGAGAGCCCGCCTCCCATGACGAGATAGAGGCGGCGGCGCTCCAGTTCGTAAGGAAGATCAGCGGGTACAGGAGCCCGTCCAGGGCCAACAGGGCCGCATTCGACGCCGCAGTCTTCGAGATAGCCGAGTCGTCGACCAGGCTGCTCGGGTCGCTCAGGCACGGCGCAAGGGCCGGGTAGGACTCCCTCGGGGTTCCCAGGCGCCGGGACGGGGCCATGAGCCTCGTGCCCATCGCCGACCTGCATCATCCCCTCTCCCCTTTGGAGACCTTGCGTAAACCCGTCGGTAGGGGCCTACCCATGTGTCCGCCCGCTGGACGCGCCGTCATTGAGGCTGTCCCGTACTCGATACGGCGGCGAGGGGGCATTGCACCCGGTGCAAGTTGTCACCCTCGTCTGTGGCGACACGGGGGCCATGCAGCGGTGGCCGTGCTCTCCACCCAAATGCGCCAGCCGTGCTACGATAATCTTAAGCGGCCTCGAGCTCCGGACCTCGCGGCAGCCCGCCATAGGGAGCACGAAATGAGACCAAGAGTGACAACAGTCCTCGCCCTGACCGCAATGCTGGCGGTCTTCGGCCTGATCATCGCCGGTTGCGGGTCCGGCAGTACGGACGAAACGGACGGCGAGCCCGCGGTGTCGCAGCCCCCGACCCCAACGACCGTCCCGACGCCCGCCCCGGCGCCCACCGAGGCCGCGGTGTTGGAGCTGAACTCGAAGTGGACCCAGTACACGGACCCGGGCGTACGGCCCGCGCCGGAGCTGGAGGGCATCACCGGCTGGCACAACACGGAACCCTTCACGCTCGAGGACAAGCGCGGCCAGGTCGTGATGGTCAAGTTCTGGACCTTCGCCTGCTACAACTGCATCAACACCATGCCCTACGTGAACGCCTGGCACGACAAGTACGCGGACGACGGCTTCATCATCGTGGGAGTGCACTACCCTGAGTTCGAGTTCGAGAAGGACCTCAACTCGGTGATCCAGTCGGCGAAGGAGCGGGGCATCGAGTATCCCATCGCCCAGGACAACACCGGGGAGACATGGCGAGCCTACCAGAACCGGTACTGGCCCACCATGTACCTGATCGACAAGCGCGGCAACATACGCTACACCCACATCGGTGAGGGCGCCTACAACGAGACTGAGCAGAAGATACAGCGGCTGCTCGACGAGCCCGGCCCCACTTAAGCGGCCGGGTGTCGTGGCCTCGTAGGGGCGGGTTTGAAACCCGCCCTCTTGCCGCTGGACGCAAGACCTCCCCAAAGAAACTGGGCGCCCCTGCTAACCCTCGCTCCCTAAGACGTCGGGCTGGTGGGTGCCACCGTGCGGCTCGGATAGACTTGGCCCCGGCCCATCACTCTTCAAACATTCTTGATATTCCCCCGTTAAGCTGGAGTAAGTCGCCGGTAGAACCGGACACTCTGGAGGTGCAGATGAGGAAGAGATGGATAATCGTTTCGGTGGTGATGGCCGCGCTTGCAATCGCCCTCACGGGAGGCGCGATCCTGGCCCAGGACGACGACGATGACGACGGCTCGAAGTCCTTCGCGGGCCGGGTCGCCGAGATCCTCGATCTCGACGAGGACACCGTCGCGGACGCCATGAAGCAGGCCAAGGAGGACATGCGCGAGGATGCCATAAAGGCCAAGCTCGACGCGCTCGTAGAGGCTGGGGAGATAACGCAGGACGAAGCGGACGACTACATCGAGTGGCTTGAGTCCAGGCCCGACGTCGACTTCGGGGGTGGCCATGGCCGTGGATTCCGCGGCAAGGGCGGCTTCGGCCGAAAGCACGGCTGGGGCTGGGGCAAGTCCAAGTCATCGACGACTTCATCCGGCGCATAGACCTGTAGCGGTTCGCGCCAGCTCCTTGGAGAGGGGCCTCGCTTCGGCGGGGCCTCTCTCTTTGCGAGCGGATGGCGGCTCTGGCACTAAGCGGGGAGCTCTTACCTCTCCCTCACTGCGGTAGCCCCTGCATCACCCCGTCATTGCTTTGAAACAGCGCACCGCCACCGGCCATGTCGTCCCGAGCCTCCTGGCGAGGGACCTGGGGCGGGGTCGGCCTCGGCCATGGCAGGAGACGACGGCTTTTCATCACCGTGGGCGGCCTTCCGGCGAAGGCCGGATTCCCGCCCCAGGAACCGTCCACCAACTGCGGGGGCGTGTGAAGCTCCGCCTCCGTGATGCCGTCGAGGGAGTCGGTGAACGCGCCCTGTGCGGCCTCCAGTCTCGCTGTCAACTCTACTACGCCGCTCAGGGGCGAATCTCCCTTTAGTTCATCCTGTAGGCATCTCCTGCCAAGAAACCAGAACCCAGCCTCCCTCAAACGAGCGTGTTGACGGGCTTTCGGGCAGCCCTTAGTATGCCTTGGGCGGGCCGTCGCGCTCGCCCCTGTTCCAAAGAGATCTGCCAGGAGAAGAAATGAGAAGCAGGGCAGCCATCCAGGTCGGCGTCGATCAACCCCTCCTCGTCGACGAGCTGGAAATCCCCGATCCTGAGCCGCACCAGGCGACGGTCAAGCTCCTGTCCTCAGGCATCTGCCACTCCCAGCTCCACCAGATGCACAACGGCGAGCAGCCCCGCCCCATGGTCTTTGGGCACGAGGGTACTGGCATCGTCACCAGCGTCGGCAGCGAGGTGACGCACCTGCGCGAGGGGGACCACGCCATAGTAACGTGGGTGCCGAGGACACCGGTGCAGGGACGGCCCGTACCGGTCCCATCAGGCGCAACATATCGCGAGGAGCTGGTCCACGGCATCGTCTACACCTGGGCCGAGGACGCACTTGTCAAGGCCGACCACGTGGTCCCGATCTCGAAGGACCATCCCACCGATGTATCCAGCATAGTGGGCTGCGCGGTTCTCACCGGCGCCGGTGCCGTACTGAACACCGCGCGCGTCCGTCCCGCCGACTCGGTCGCCGTCTTCGGTGCCGGCGGCGTGGGGCTGTCGGCCATCCAGATGGCGGCGATACTCGAGGCATATCCGGTCATCGCGGTGGACATCGCCGACGACAAGCTGGAGTTCGCCAGGGAGTTCGGCGCTACACACCTGGTCAACGCCTCCGAGACCGACCCCGTAGAGGCGGTGATCGAGATCAGCGGGGGCGGCGTCGACTACGCCTTCGACGCGATAGGCCTCCGCGTGACCACCGAGCAGATACTGCCGTCCACGAGAAGCGGCGGGCCCGGCGCCGACAACCACGGCGGCATGGCCGTCCTGATCGGGATGCCGGGCAAGGAGCTCACCGTCGACCCCGGCCACTTCATGTTCCACCAGCGCCAGTATCGCGGCAGCCTGGGGGCGACGTACCCGGACAGGGACTTCCCTATGTTCCTTCGCTGGCACCAGGAGGGCAAGTTCCCCCTCGACAAGATGGTCACGCGCCGCTACGAACTCAACGACATCAACGAGGCCTGCGACGACCTGGAGTCGGGAGAGATCCTGGGCCGCGCCATCATCGAATACCAGTAAAGTCTCCCCCTCCCCGAGGAGACCTGTGCACAACACTCTTTGGCATGAGAATGGCGTCCGCCCCCACAAGGTCGTCCCGAGCCCCCGAGGGACCTGGGGCGGGGTCGGCCCCGGCCATGCCAAAGTACGACGCCGCTTGAGGCAAAAGGCTGCCCATACTCCGCTAGCAGTGAGCTGCCACCATGTCTAAACGCCCAGTCACAGCAATAGTCGTAGGGGCGGGAAACCGGGGGATGGCCTACAGCTCCTTCGCCCTCCGCAACCCGGACGACCTCCGCATAGTCGGCGTTGCCGAGACCTCGAGCCTGCGGCGCACGAACGCAGCCGAGACCTTCGGCATCCCCTCCGAGATGTGCTTCGGCTCGGCAGAGGAGCTGGCCGGGCGGCCTCAGCTGGCCGACGTGGTCATCAACGGCACCATGGAGATGGAGCACGTCTCCACGGCGATCCCCCTCATGGCCGCCGGATACCACATGCTGCTGGAGAAGCCGTTCGCGACGTCGGAGCCGGACATGTGGAGGCTGGTCCGCGCCAGCCGCGAGCACGGGCGCAAGCTGATGATCTGCCACGTCCTCAGGTACGCTCCCTTCTACAGGGCCATCAAGGAGCGGGTGGCGGCTGGCGCGGTCGGCGAGGTAATCAACATCCAGACCAACGAGCACGTCAGCTATCACCACATGGCGGTGGCCTTCATCCGCGGCAAGTGGAAGAGCCAGGCCGAGACCGGCTCGTCGTTCCTGATGGCCAAGTGCTGCCACGACCTGGACATGATCATGTGGATGAAGAGCGGCGTGATGCCTACGGCGGTCTCGAGCTTCGGGGCGAACAACCAGTTCCACGCCGGCAGGGCGCCCGAGGGCGCTGGGACGCGATGCCTGGTGGACTGCGAGATCGAGGCGGACTGCGACTACTCCGCCAGGAAGCACTACCTGGACAACCCGGACAGGTGGAGCTTCTACGTCTGGAAGGCCCTCGACCACCCTGACCCCACGCCGGAGGAGCGCGTCGAGCTGCTCAACACGAGCGACTACGGGCGCTGCGTGTGGCGGTCGGACAACGACCTGGTCGACCACCAGTCAGTCGCCATAGAGTTCGAGGACGGCGCGACGGCCACGCACAACCTGGTCGGCGGGTCGGCAAGACCCACCAGGACGATACACATCCTCGGCACGACCGGCGAGATACTCGGCGTGTTCGAGGACAGCCGGTTCGTCGTCAGGCGCCTGGATCCGCGCCCGGGCCGCGAGTACTCCGAGGAGGTCGTGGACCTGAACATCACGGGCGACATGCACGGCGCACGCGGCGGGCACGGCGGAGGCGATCAGAGGCTCGTGGCCGACTTCGTCAGCTTCGTCAGCGGCGAGCCGCCGTCGATCTCCTGCACCACCATCGAGGACTCGATCAGCGGCCACCTCGTCGGCTTCCGCGCCGACCTAGCAATGAACGAGCGCCGCGTCGTCGACATAGACTACGCCGAGTAACGACTAGGGCCGCGCGAATCCCCATTCCGTCGTTCCGGCGCAGGCCGGAACCTAGGGTGGGGTGGAAGCTACCTTTGAACGCATACGAGGCAGTATCAGCCGGGTGACTACTCAGAGAACATTCCCTGCGTATACATCCTCGCGAGCAAGAGAAACGGGACGCTCTATACCGGTGTTACTTCGGACCTTGCACAGCGTGTGTAACAACATCAGAACAATCTCTCCGAAGGGTTCACGAGACGATATGGAGTCCACCGTCTCGTCTGGTATGAGACGCACCCGACCATGGAGAGCGCGGTAGCACGGGAGAAGCAACTGAAGGATGGGCACAGGAGCTGGGAGATAAGGCTGATAGAGGAGTCGAACTACGACTGGGTTGACCTGTACGCGCAGATAGTCTGAACACATGGAGGGTGCGCCCCCACCCCCCTGGGTTCCGGCCTGCGCCGGAACGACGGAATGCGAATAACTACTCCCCTCTCAGTCCGTCGAGGGGGAAGAAGCCGCACGCCTCGCGTGGTTACTCGAAGTCGGCCAACTCCCTCAGGTACTCAGCTGTCTTCCTGACGAACTCCTCGGGCGGGGTCGGCGGGGTGGCCGACTGGTGCAGGGTCACGTAGCTGTCGTAGCCGATCCCCTTCAGCGCGGCCATGATGTGCGGGAAGTCAATGCCCTCCCCGCCCCACATCGTCACCTGGTCGAACCTGACCTCTCCCCTGCACCAGGGGTTGGCGACGCTCTCCCCGCCGGGCGACTCCCTCAGGTTCTGGAAGTAGACGTTCATGATGTGCGGCGCGAAGGCCCTGATCGTCTCGGCCCCGTAGGGCTCGGCGCACTGCACCAGGTTGGCGGGCTCGTAGATCATCCCGAAGTTCTCCCGGTCCACCTTGGCCACAACCGCCAGGCTCTCCTCGACCTGCTCGAACAGGCTCTCGGTATGGCACTGGTGAGCGAGCCTCAACCCGCGCTCCCGCGCCTCGTCGCACGCCCGCTGCGCCCAGGGTATGTCGTCGTAGGACTTCATTCCTATCCGCAGCAGGTCGGAGTCGAGGGCCTCGGCGAGGTCCAGGTACGGCGTGATGTTGCGCAGTGCCTCCGGGCAGTCGTCCGTGTTCTCCGGTATGGGGAAGTCGCCCGTGATCATGGAGACAGCCAGCCCCTTGGACTGCAGCCATTTGCCCTTCTCGCGCACCTCGTCCAGCGGCGTCTGGATTCCGAGCTGGGACGCCCTCATGCACAGGGCGCGGTATCCCGACGACAGGGCGACCCCGGCGAGGTCCTCCAGCGACATAGCGGGGATGCGCTTCTGGGTCAGCTGCTCGGCTACCCTTACCGACAGCGAAAGCTTCATGAGAGTGGTCCCTTCCAGCCGCTGCGTATCGCCTCGCAGAGCTTCATCGTCTCGACCGCGTCGTCCAGGTTCGACCACGGCGTAGTGTCTTCCAGGATGCAGTCCACGAAGTGCTTAGTCTCGTTGTAGTCGGCTCCGCCGGCGTCCCGGAGATCGAGCGGCTCGGGGCAGCGCCTGCCCGACCATTCCCACGGCATGTCGCCGGCCTCCGCGATGTACCGCTCGAAGTTGCGGTCGGCGGTGGTCAGGTCCATGTAGAACGAGAGGTCCTCGGCGTGAGTCTCGGCCCGCTGTATGCGGAACCCCACTCCGTAGTGGGAGGCCATGTAGCCGATGGCTCCCGTATCGAACTTGATGGCCGCGTTGTGGCGATGTGAACCGGGCCTGGGGCCGTCCTCGACGACCGAGTGAACCTCGATGGCGCGGGCGGCCTTCTCTCGCGACGGCCCGGCGAGCCACCGGAGCAGGTCAACGTGGTGTATGGCGTCGCAGATTACAGGGTCTGGAGCGACGCCGGCCATGGCGCCATCCCCCAGGCGGGTGAGGGGCTTGTTGTAGGTCGCCCCGACGTGGACCGCGCCGCCCCGGTAGTGGATCTCCTGCCGCACGGCCAGTATCTGGGGGTAGTACCGCCGGTTGAAGGAGACGATCGCCTTGCCCGTGCTCTTCTTCTCCGCCTCCGCCATCGCGGCGGTCTCGCCGGAGTCCATGCCGGGCGACTTCTCGACCGACGTGTTGATGCCCTCCTCCAGGCAGGCGAGGGCTATGGGCAGCAGGCGCCCCGGCATCGTCTCGACGTATACGACGTCGAGATCCGTCCGCTGCAGCATGTCCTGGTAGTCCTGGAACACAGCGTCGGGCTTGTGCGCAAACGCGGCCCGCTCCAACCTCTCGGAATCGAGTTCCGCTATCGCCGCCAGGTGAAGACGCGGCTCGGCCGCGATCTCCCTAAAATGGCTCTCCGCATGCCCTCCGCAGCCGATGACGCCGACCTTTAGCTCAGCCAATTCTCCACCTCCGTGGCGCGCGTATCATAGTCTCCAGCCCTCCGGCAGTCCAGACCGGTTGCCGGTAGTCGATGGCGCCGCAGGGGAGGGCGGGTTTGAAACCCGCCCCTACGGCCGGAGGTGGGAAACTCCGATGCGGTCGTTTGCCTTGACCCTTGAATCTGGCGGGTGGTAGCATTGAATCAGGCTACGAAGTCCGTACCCACGGGGGGTGCTCCTTGACGACAACCAAGCTGATCGACGTAACGTCCGCCGCGGCCCAGCAGCTGGAGAAGGTCCTTGCCGAGCAGGGCGAGGGGAGCTCGCTCCTGCGGGTCATGGTCATGCCGGGCCCCCACGGCGGGTTCCAGTACATGCTGGGCATCGAGCAGGAAGCCAAGGCCGACGACATCGTGATCCAGGCCGAGAACATCAGCGTGCTCGTCGACGGCGAGAGCGCGCCGCTGGTCGATGGGGCGCAGATCGACTACGTGGACGGTCTGATGCGAAGCGGCTTCGTCATCAGCAACCCCAACATGGCCACTGGAGGCTGCGGCGGCGGTGGGGGTGGCTGTGCCTGCGGTGGGGGTGGCGGCGGCGGAGGCGGCTGCGGTGCCGGCGGGGGCGGTGGCTGCGGTGGCGGAGGCTGCGGCGGCCACTAGGTCCGCTCGATTCCCGCCTTTTTCCAGGTCGCTGCGGGATCGGTCTCCCGATCGACGCATCCTCATGACGACTGCGGTCAACGGTTGAGTCCGTTGAGGCTCCCAGTCCAGGCCCCGGGCCGGTCCTTTCCATGCTGCTGAGATCCCTGGACCTGATCATCGACCGGCCCGTCGACGGCCTGATCACCATGGGCGCACTGATCCTGGCGCTCGTGATAGCGATCACCTTTCACGAGTTCTGCCACGCCTTGGGCGCAAGACAGCTCGGCGATCTGACGGCCGCTCACCAGGGCCGTCTGAGCCTGAACCCCCTGGCCCATCTTGACCCGCTGGGGTCTATGATGATCCTGCTGGCGGGCTTTGGGTGGGGCAAGCCGGTGCCGGTGAACGTCCACAACTTGCGGCCCCCGCTGGGCGCGCGGCGCGGCATGTCCGTGGTCGCGGCCGCGGGGCCGATCTCCAACGTGTTCATGGCGGTCATCGCCAGCCTGCCCATCCGGCTCGGGCTCGTCGAGCTCTCCGTGGTGGGCTTCTATGCCTTCGACGGCGGGAGGGACGACCCCGTCGCCTACCTCCTTCAGTCGGTCATCATCCTGAATCTGGCGCTGGCCGCGTTCAACCTGCTGCCCGTCGCCCCGCTCGACGGGTTCAAGGTGGTGCTCGGGCTGCTGCCCTGGAAGGCCGCCGCCGAGTTCTCCAGGCTCGAGCCGATAGGCCCCTTCATCCTGCTGGGGCTCATACTCCTGGACTACGCCCTGCCGGGCCCTGGCATCCTGTCCGCGGTCATCGAGCCGGTGTTCGAGACCCTTGCCAGGCTCGTGTTCGCTGGACACCTTTAAGCCAAATCTGCTATCAATAGCAGGTAGTGTGGTGTCCCTTCTCCGTGAGGAGACCTTTGCATAGCAGTTTTTCCGGCGAAAGCCGGATTCCTGCGAGCAGGAACTGTCCCCAATCCAGTGGGGCTGGGGGACAGCCCCGATGATGGTGCGTCCAGCGGGCGGACACATGGGTCCGCCCCTACCGACTGGGGGTTACGACCATGGAACGAATAACGATAATCGGGATAGGCCCCATAGGCATGTCCAGCCGCCTGGGGCACAGCCCCGATGATGGCGCGTCCAGCGGGCGGACACATGGGTCCGCCCCTACCGACGGAGGGTTACGACCGTGGAACGAATAACGATAATCGGGATAGGCCCCATAGGCATGTCCAGCCGCCTGGGGCACAGCCCCGATGATGGCGCGTCCAGCGGGCGGACACATGGGTCCGCCCCTACCGACGGAGGGTTACGACCGTGGAACGAATAACGATAATCGGGATAGGCCCCATAGGCATGTCCATCGGGCTGGGGTTGAAGGCGGCAGGTCTCACAGATACCGAGATCCTGGGCACTTCGGGCGACCGCAAGACCCTCAATTACGGCAAGGAGATCGGCGCGTTCGACGAGATCAGCAGCAGCCTGCGGTCGGCCCTGCGGGGCGCGCAGATGGTCATCCTGGACTCGACCCTCGGCGAGGCGAGGGAGCTGCTGGAGGCCATAGGCCCCATCCTCGAGGAGGGCTGCCTTGTCACGGACACCGGCTTTGCCAAGGTGAAGATGATGGAGTGGGCGGCGGAGTACCTGCCGGACAACGTCGAGTTCGTGGCGGGAAGGCCGGTTGCGAAGGAGTACATGAAGTCCGTTGAGGACGCAACCGCCGACGCCTTCGACGAGAGCATCTACTGCATCGTGACGTCCAGGCGCACGAGCCAGCCGGCCGTGAAGACCGTGGTGGGGCTGGCCGAGCTGCTGGGGGCCAAGCCGCTATTCCTCGACGAGCACGAGCACGACTCCTACACATCGGCGGCCTTCCACCTGCCCGTGCTGCTCTCGTCAGCGCTGGTCAACTCGGTGTCGGCTGGTCCGGCCTGGCGCGAGATCGCCCGCGTTGCCGGCGGGGAGTTCGGGCTGGTCTCAGAGCTATCGTCCGGGGACGCGGAGGACAACGCGCTCGCGTGCCTGTCCAGCTCCGATACGACCATCAGGTGGCTCGACCAGGCCATCGAGGAGCTGACCGCCTACCGCGCCCACATAGAGGCGGGAGGAGAGGAGCTGGGACGCAGCTTCGACAAGGCCCTGGACGAGTGGGCGAAGTGGAAGACGGACACGGTGGTCACCAGCGATGCTCCTGACCTTCCCTCGGCGGGCGAGACGATGTCGGGGCTATTCTTTGGGCGCCACATCTCCAGGCGCTTCCGCAACCTGACGAAGGAAGACGGCGCCGATGGCTCCAGGCGCTAGGCAGCCGGCACTCATCTAAAGGCCATGAAACAGTCAGTCAGACCCGCGCGCCGCCTAGAGGGCGAAGTCAAGCTTCCGGGCGACAAGTCCATCTCGCAGCGCGCCATCCTTCTCAACTCGATCGCGGACGGCACGGCGAGCGTGTCGAACCTCTGCGAGGGAGACGACCGCACATCCATACTCGGCTGCATGAGGGGCCTCGGCGTCGAGATCATCGAGCACCGAGACGGCTCCGGCGAGCGCTTCGAGGTCCGCGGTCGAGGCAGCGACGGCCTCGTCGAGCCGCCGGGGGTGCTGGACGCGGGCAACAGCGGGACGGCGGCCAGGCTGGTGACGGGGCTGCTGGCTTCCCAGCCATTCTTCAGCGTGCTCACGGGCGACGAGTCCCTGCTCTCCCGGCCCATGGACCGCGTGATCCAGCCGTTGAGACAGATGGGCGCGGACATACGCGGGAGAGCCGGCGATTCCCTCGGCCCCCTCGCGGTCAGGGGCGGCGGGCTGACAGGCATCGATTTCGCCCAGCCGGTAGCATCGGCCCAGGTGAAGTCGAGCCTGCTCATCGCGGGGATCCACGCGGACGGCGAGACGACAATCAGGCAGCCGGCGATGTCACGCGACCACACGGAGCGCATGATGTCGGCGATGGGCGCGAAAATCGAAGTCAACGGGCTGAGCGTCACAGTAGCGCGCTCGAAGCTACGGCCCGTGGACATCTCCGTGCCGGGGGACATCAGCGGCGCGGCGTTCTGGCTGGTGGCTGGGGCGATACACCCCCACGCCGAGATCAGGCTGTCGGGCGTGGGCATCAACCAGACGCGCTCGGGTGTGCTCGAGGTTCTGAACAGGATGGGCGCCAGCATCTCGGTGGAGAACGTGCGGGAGGAGAACGACGAGCCGGTCGCCGACATCGTGAGCCGGTCGAGCGACCTGAAAGCCGTCGAGATCGGGGGCGACCTCGTGCCACTGGTGGTGGACGAGCTGCCCGCGCTGGCCGTGGCGGCGTCGCAAGCCTCGGGGACGACAGTAATCGCGGACGCGGCAGAGCTCCGAGTCAAGGAGTCGGACCGCATCTCAGCGACGGTCGACGGACTCGCACGGCTGGGCGCAGCCATCGAGGAACGCGAGGACGGGATGACTATTCGAGGCGGCGGGACACTCTCGGGAACGACGGTCAACAGCTACGGGGACCACCGGATAGCGATGTCCATGGCGGTGGCCGGGCTTTGCGCCGAGGGAGAGACGACTATCGACGGCGCCGAGGCGGCGGGCGTCTCCTATCCGGGGTTCTGGGACACCCTGACCTCCATCTCGGATGCCTGATGGGCGAAGATGCTCGACGACGAGGCACAGGGCCGCTGCTGGTGGTGATCTCTGGGCCGTCCGGCGCGGGCAAGGACTCGGTCCTGGCTCGAATGAAGGAGCAACCCCTTCCCTACCACTACGCCGTCACGGCAACGACCAGGCCGATGCGCGAGCATGAGTCGAACGGCAGGGAGTACATATTCGTCTCCAGGGACGAATTCCGGCGGATGATCGATGATGAGGAGCTGCTGGAGTGGGCCGAAGTTTACGGCGAGCTGTACGGCGTGCCCCGATCGCAGGTGACGGAAGCCCACGCCCAGGGGCAGGACGCTGTCGTCAAGACGGACGTACAGGGCGCGGCGACCATACGGCAACTCGCCCCCGACGCCGTCCTCGTCTTCATCGCACCGCCGTCCATCGAGGAGCTGGAGAGACGGCTCCGCAGCCGCAGGACGGAATCGGATGAGTCGCTGGAGACGAGGCTTGGCATGGCGGAGAAAGAGATGGCCGACTCGGCGTTGTTCGACCATATAGTGGTGAACGAGACAGGCGAGCTCGACGGGACCGTGAGCGCTGTCGTGGATATAGTAGCCCGCGAGAGACTGGACAAGGAGCCAAGCCGGCGATGAGTGGCAGCGTATCGCGCGGGTGGGTCGTTTCCGCCCTGGCCGCTATGGCGGCGGTGGTCCTGATTGCCGTGGCCTGCGAAGGCGGCGAGGACGAGAGCGAGCCCTCGATTCCCCTGGAGGTCAGCCGGCCGGGAGCTGCCCAGGCCGCGTCCAGCCCCGCCGCAACCACGGGGGGCCAGCAGCAGGCCCAGGCGACTCCTGACCCGAACGCGGAGCCGACGCCGCGAAACCGTATCGCGCTGCTGCTGACTCCCCAGCCCAGCCCGACCATACCGGCGGTGCTGCAGGGCCTGTACGGCAACCCCGTCCCGACGCCAGTGCCGCAGGGCGAGCTAGACCCCAAGTTCAAGGAGCACTACCGCCAGGGAGAGCTGCACTTGATCGAGGGCCGGAAGCTGGGCGACCGGAGCGACTACGAAGCCGCCGACGAGCAGTACCGGGCGGCGGCCGACTCGTTCTCTGAGGCCATGGCCATCCACCCGCAGATCACTGAGAGCTACACGAGCCGGGGGTCGGCCTACATGGAGCTGGCGCAGTGGGAAGACGCGATAGCCGACTTCGAGGCGGCCGCGAAGCTGAACCACTCCCTGGTGTCGCCCTACGCGGGGCAGGCCATCGCCTATAGGATGATGGGGATGGAGGAGAAGGCCGATGAGTACATCGAGGCGGCCATCTTCAACGGGATGGACAAGAGCATCCTGAACCAGTACCTGGACGGCACCGTCAAGAGGCTGCGGCTGCGTCCTTAGGGTTTATCTCGAACCACCTGCGCTGGTGAGAACGGCCCCTTCGACAGGCTTTTTGAGAAACTGCTCCACATCATGGTTGTTCTGGTGAGCACTGGCCTTCGACAAGCTCAGGCCGAACGTACCCCCAAGCAGCTGCGGGCAGTTTACTGGGCATCCCCGCGCGGCCCGCATGCGGCCGTATCGCTGATCAGGGGGAATGGATCTCGGCCTTGCAATCGCTACAAGGGATGGGAACCCTGCCCACCGCCCCTCTGGGTCCCTGCCTGCGCAGGGACGACGGAATGGGGAGTCCGTGGGCGGGGGTTGGTGCTACCCCAGAACGAACGAGAGCCCCGCGATGATGATCAGCACCACAGATGACATGGCGCCTATCCGGATGAGCTCCGGCTTCAAATACGGGTACTCTGCCGCCGCAGCCTCCTGGGCCCTGGCGGCCCTCCGAGCGGGCCTGACCGGCGCGGTGGCAGTCATGGAAGGTGCGGTTGCCGCGGCGGGATTCGGCGCCATCGCGGCGGCCTCTTCGTCCTCCTGGCGGCGCTCGGTCGGCGCGGCCTGGAAATTCTGAGGCGCGGCGCGTCCCTTCTTGCGCCGGTTGCGCACTCTCGCCTGCCTGGATGCGGCTCTTTGGCTCTTGCTTGGCACTGCCTATCTCCTGTCGTCCGGATATAGATTATGGGTAGACGCGACGCCAGGTCAAGTTTCGGCCCGCAACAGTCCAGTATCGATGAGATCAATGTACCGTACTCCAACTGGCTCGCGGCCCAACGACCAGGGGCGACTGGTCGTGACCCGGGACGTGGGCGACTTCGAAGGGTGTGGGCTGGATGTCACCGACCCCTGGGCGGGTAGATGAGGGCTCTGCTCCAATACGCCCCAGGGCAGGTATGTGTTGACATATTCTTGTTATTAGGGTATACATAGTATATATCGTTGTTGACACTTACCGCGCGGCGGGTCGACCAACCTGCGGCCATTGGAGGGAAATCATGGAGCTCGTGCAGGTAAACAGACTGTATCTAGAGAGGGAGACCAAGGAGTGCGTGGTCGTCTTGCAGGGATGCAAGAGCGGGGCCCAGACTCGGCTGATCCTGCCGGAGCGAGAGGCGGCGGTCATCGCCCTGGAGGCCCACGGCGTGAACGACCGCTGCAGCCTCTACCATGTCCTCACGTCGTGCGTTGCCCACCTGGGGGGCGCATTCTGCAACGTAACGATAAAGCTGAACGACAGGAGTGAGGCGGCCTCCTACCTGACCCTGCTGCAGGGGAGGGACCACAAGCCGGTGAGTGTCAACGTGGGAGAGGTGATCGCCCTCGCCCTCCACGGCGGGTTGCCCATATACCTAGACACCGCCGACGCCGGGGGCGGCGGCGAAGGCGCCCACGAGGGCGGGGCCGAGGAGGCCGCAGTACCTCACGCGTTCGAGTCCCTGCTGTCGGACCTCGCCAAGACGAAAGAGGGCGAGTTTGAAACCCGCCCCTACAGGCCCTTAGCTGAAGATACGGGTCACGGCGAGAAAAGCTGAGTGCTGCGCCGAGCGCTAAGCGCGGGGGTGCGACTTCTGGTACTCGGCGCGGACGTGCTCGCTGGTGAGGTGGGTGTAGACCTGGGTTGTGGTGATGCTGGAGTGGCCCAGCAGCTCCTGAACGTGCCGCAACGGCGCGCCACCCCTGAGCAGATGGGTCGCGAAGCTGTGGCGCAGGGTGTGCGGACTGATACTCGTCGTTATGCCGGCCCTGGCTGCCGCTCCCTTGAGTATGGTCCAGAACCCCTGCCGAGTGAGCCGAGTCCCCCGCCTGTTGAGGAACAGGGCGCTGTCCGACCCCTTCGAGTGGAGCTGGGAACGGCCGTGCTCGATGTAGTTGCCGAGGGCCTCCACGGCCCCTGGATGTATTGGAACAAGCCTTTCCTTCGACCCCTTGCCGAAGCACCTGACGTAGCCCTGCTCGAGATCGACGTCGTCGGTGTCGAGGGAAACCAGCTCGGACACCCTGATTCCGCTGGCATAGAGGACCTCGAGCATGGCCCTATCCCTCATCACTTCGGGTGATGGGTCGGCGGGGAAGTCCAGCAGCGCGTCTACCTCCTCCACCGACAGCGCCTTGGGGAGCGACCGGCCCACCTTGGGGGCGCTCATGTTGTCGGTCGGGTCCTCGTCGATGACGCCCTCGTGGAACAGGAAGCCGAAGAAGGAGCGAGTGGACGCGACCTTTCGCGCCAGGGTCGTGTCGGAGTATTCCTTGCCGCGCAGGTGAAGAAGGTACGCCGTGACGTCCCCCGCGTCGACGGACCGCCAGTCTATGGCCACGGTGTCCTCGCCGGAGGAGTCGTCCAGGAAGTCGTGGAGCTGGCGGGCGTCGCTCCTGTATGCGGACAGGGTGTTGCGCGATACGCCGCGCTCTACGGCCATGTAGCTCAGGAATCGCTCGATCTCCAGGTCCATGGGGCCCTCGTTTCACGTATTCGCTAGAATCGTAGCCGGGGCCGCCCCGATACTGGTACGGGAACTTGGGTCACTGTTGGACTAACTTTGGGGCATCTGTTCAGTGTTGGTGAGAAGGATGTCCCGGCTCCGATTCGCTCGCGGCCCAACGTGAGAGGGCGACTCGGCGAGTCGCCCCTACATGCACTTTGGGGTGGCTGTTCATAGTCGAGGGGAGGGGCAGGACCTGCCCCTCATGGATGAAGATTGAGCCTGTCCTGAGCCTGAGGGCGGACACGTGGGGCCGCCCCTGCGTCAATGACGCTCGCGATTGCTTAACGGCTATACTGGGCAATTCCTTGACGGCGGGGGAGGGCATACGTAGAATCTGCGCGGCAAGGTAACCATGATAGAAATAGACATTAGTCCTTTCCTGTTCTCGACGGACTTCGTTTCGCAGCTGGCCCTCAGCTGGCACGGTCTGTTCAGTTTTGTCGCAGTGGCCACGGCCGTCGTGCTCGTGGCGAGGTGGGCGCCGCTCAAGCAGATCGACCCGGACGTTGTGCTCTCCATCGCTGTCTGGGCGATCATCGGCGGCGTCATTGGAGCGAGGGTGGTCCACGTCGTCGACCACTGGGGCCCCGTGTACTCACAGAACCCTATGCAGGTGCTGGAGATTTGGACGGGCGGCATAGGGGTGTGGGGCGGCATCCTGGGCGGATTCATAGGCGGGGCCGTGTACGCGCTCATCGCCAAGCATCCGGTGGGCGTTATCGCCGACCTGACCGCGCCTGCGTTGCTCTACGTCCAGACGATTGGACGCATCGGCGACATCATCAACGGGGAGCACTGCTCGAAGGCAACCGACCTGCTGTTCGGGTTCCAGTGGACCCACGCTCAGACGGCAGCGCGGAACTGCGCTGACGGCTACGCGACCGGTGTCCATCCCGCGATAGCCTACGAGATGATCTGGAACATCCTGGCGCTCGCGGTCATATGGCAGCTGAGGGGCAGGCTGAAGCCGGACGGCATGCTGTTTACGCTGTATCTGGCCCTGTATGCCATAGGCCGGTTCGGCGTGACCTTCTTCAGAGAGGATCGCATCTGGACGGCAGGGCTGCAGGAAGCGCAGTTCATCGCCCTGCTGATCCTGGCGATCACGGTCCCCATCCTCCTCGCGAAGGCGAGGTTCGGCGAGAGGGTGGAGGAGGCGCCCCTTGTGATCGAGCGCGGCACCAGGGCCGAGCGCCGAAGGGCCGAGCGCTAGGACAGAGGCGCCAGCCCGGAACGCCTGACGTCCAGCACCCGCAGCTCCAACCTGGGAATCCCGCCCCAGTCGTTTATGCAGACGTTGTAGACGGCGTCGACCACGTCACCGGCGGATATGGCACGGTCCGCCTGGTTGAAGGCGATGGCCTCCCACATGCGGCTGTTGTGTACCAGCGACATCTTGAGGTGGGCCTTTGTGCGGCCAACCGTCCGGCTTTCTGAGACGCGCATACCGGTGGTCAATAGGACCGGGGCCGGGTTGCCCTCCCCGAAAGGCGCGAGGGACTCTATGAAGTCCATGTTTGCGCTGTCGACGATAGCCGGGCCAGCCCCGCAGTCAATCTCGATAGAGGGGACGGCTGTCGCCGTCGAGACCTGGCTGGAAGCGATGCGGAGCATCTCGGCCTTGAGGTCGCTCAGCTCACTAGTGGGCACGGTGAACCCGGCGGCTGCCGGATGCCCACCGTAGCGGACCAGCCGGTTCTCGATCAGTACCAGCGCCTCCATGACGTCGAACTCCGGTATGCTCCTCATGCTGGCGCGGCAGACCTGCGGCCCGATGGCGACGGCGCCCACCGGGCGATGAAAGGCCTCCGACAATCGGCCGGCCACGAGTCCCAGTATGCCGGGCGTCCACTCGTCGTGCTCGACGAATATCACGGGCTCAGACGATGAGCCGTTGTGCTCGACCTGCTCCATCGCCTGGCTGTAGGCCAGCTGCGACAACTCCCGCCGCCGCTCGTTTGCCTCTTCGAGCCTGTCTGCCAGCGAGACGGCCTCGTCCTTCGTGGTGGCGGTGAGCAGGTGCAGGCTCAGGCTGGCGTCACCCAGCCGCCCGGAGGCGTTCAAGCGCGGCACCAGGCTGAAGGAAATGTCCCTGGAGTCGATCTTCCCCTTTTCGAGACCGCACCGGGCGATCAGCGCATCGATCCCGGGATGGCTGGTTGAGTTCAGCAGCTCGAGGCCCCGCTTCACGATGTAGCGGTTCTCGCCGGTAAGGGGCCCGACGTCCGCCACAGTGCCCAGCGCGGCGATCTCCAGCAGGTGTTCGGGAAGCGGCTTGTCGAAGTCGGCCCAGAGCGCCTCGACCAGCTTATATGAGAGCCCTGCGCCGGTTAGTCCCAGGTACGGGAACTCCGACTCCTCCCGCCTGGGATTGACCACTGCCGCCGCATGGGGGAGCTGCCCGGACAGGGTGTGGTGGTCGGTGACGATGGTGTCTATACCCAGTGCAGATGCCAGGTCCACCTCGTCGACCGCGGTGGTCCCGCAGTCGACCGTGACCATGGTGGTTACGCCCTGGGCCCTGATGCTGCCGATGGCAAGCGGGTTGAGGCCATGTCCTTCCGAAGACCTGTCCGGCAGGTAAGGGACGACCATGGCCCCCAGCTCCTCGAGGGCCTTCGTGACCACGGCGGCTCCCGTCAGGCCGTCGGCGTCGAAGTCGCCGAACACCGCGATGGTCTCGCCCGCCTCGACAGCCTCTCGCAGGCGGTCCACGGCCTGCTGCATGTCGGGCAGCAGGAACGGGTCGTTGCTCAGCCGCCGGTCGGCAGCCAGGAACGCATCGGCATCGGAACGGCTGCGCACGCCCCTGTTGTGGAGGAGCCTTGCCTGGAACTCGGGGAAGCCTATCGACTGGGCGAAACCGGGCGGTGGATCGGGCAGCATCCGCCACTCGAGAGGCGGTGCGCCGTTCCCTGCATAGCGGCGCTGACCCGCCCGGGAAAAGCCGGGTGCCAACCTAGGCAGTCCCGTTCCCGACGGACCTGAATATGAGGCTGGCGTTGTGCCCGCCGAAGCCGAACGAGTTGCTCATGGCCGTGCGTATCCTGCCACGCCGCGCCAGGTGGGGCACGTAGTCCAGGTCGCAGTCCGGGTCCGGCACCTCGAGGTTAATGGTCGGAGGCGCCGCGCCCCGCTGGATGGCCATGGCCGCCACGGCTGCTTCCAGGGCTCCGCTGGCGCCAAGGAGATGTCCCGTCATCGACTTGGTGGAGCTGACGGGTATCCTATACGCCTCGTCGCCGAACACGGCCTTCATAGCCATGGTCTCGTTCCTGTCGTTAAGGGGAGTCGAGGTGCCGTGGGCGTTGATGTAGTCGATGTCTTCGGGGTGGATACGGGCGTCCTCCAGGGCGATCTTCATCGCCCTGGCGCCGCCCTCGCCCTCGGGGGCGGGCTGGGTGATGTGGTGGGCGTCGGCAGTGGAGCCGTACCCGATCATCTCCGCGATCGGTTCCGCTCCGCGGTCCTGCGCGCTCTCCATGCTCTCCAGGACCAGCACCGCGCCGCCCTCTCCCATCACGAAGCCATCTCGCTCGGCGTCGAACGGACGGGACGCCCTCTGCGGGTCGTCGTTCCGCTTCGAGAGGGCCTTGCAGGCGTTGAATCCGGCCACGCCGATGGGGCACAGGGCCGCTTCGCAGCCTCCTGCCAGGGCGAAGTCGGCGACGCCGCGGCCGACCATGTCGTAGGCTACGCCGATGGCGTCGCCGCCGCTGGAGCAGGCGGAGACGGTGGAGAAATTGGGGCCCTTGGTACCGAGCACCATCGAGATCTGACCTGAGGCCATGTCCGGGAGCATCATCGGGACCAGGAAAGGGCTAACCCTGGATGCGCCCCTGGCGTCCATGACGCCGATCTGCTCTGAGAGTGTGATGATCCCGCCTATTCCGCTGGCGACGATGACCGCGGTGCGCTCGGCGTTGGTCTCGTCGATCTCCAGACCCGCGTGCTCGACGGCCTCCAGTGAGGCGGCCACCCCGAACTGGACGAACCTGTCCATGCGCCGGGCTTCCTTGCGGCCGACGTAGTCCGTGGCATCGAAGCCCGTCGCCTCGCCGGCGATCCGCGTCTGAAGTCCCTCGGCGTCGAACAGGCTGATGTGGTCGATCCCCGACTTGCCGGCGAGAAGGTTCTTCCACGTCGACTCCCGCGAGAGACCGACGGGGCTCACCATGCCTATGCCGGTTACGACGACGCGGCGCGAGCCGTTCTGACTGCTATGTGACTGTTGAGTCATATGCGGTGGCTGGGACCACGGCCCAAGCAGGCCGGAGCTGCGCGTTCAAGCCGTGTAACAATAACACAAGCCCCCTCTCGCGTGCTCCGGCTGGCTTACAGCCGTAGCTGTCCAGTATTGATTAGTAGGGCGTCCCTGCTCCGGCTCGCACGCGGCCCAATGTGTAAGGGCGACTTGGCAAGTCGCCCCTACCTACGTGCGACGGGCACTTCGGCAGGGCGAGCGCCCCATCTCTTCAGCCTGCCCAGGACAGGCTCGATCTTCCCCTCTGGATACCCTTGAATAACCGTCATTCCGGCGAAAGCCGGATTCCTGCTCCAGGAACCGTCCCCCATCCAGGGGGTGGTGGGCCGGCCTCGGTGATGGCGCGTCCAGCGGGCGGACACGTGGGTCCGCCCCTACCGGTGCCCCATTGAGCCTGAAGATCCCAACATGGTATAGAATAACGACATAGGGGGGCTTATGCATCACGTCGGTACAGCATTATTCGTAATGCTCGCCGTTACCGTTCTCGCGTGGCAGTCCGGTGGCTCCGCCTCTGCCGACGGCTTATCCGTGCTCGTGATAGAGATCGACGGCAATATCGAACCCCTGACCGCCGACCGCATCGCCCGAGGAATCGACGAGGCGCGCGGCAATGGAGCGTCCCTGGTGGTCATCCACCTGGACACTCCCGGCGGCCTGCTCGAATCGACCCGCGAGATTGTCGAAGAGATCCTAGACTCCGACATCCCCGTCGCGGTGTTTGTGGGCCCTGCCGGTGCTCGCGCAGCGTCCGCCGGGACCTTCATCACGGCGGCGGGCCACTTCGCCGCCATGGCGCCCGGAACTACTATCGGGGCTGCCTCGCCGGTCAGGTCGGACGGCGGTGACATTCCGTCTACGCTCTCCCGGAAGATCAGCGCAGACACCAGCGCCTTCATCCGCAGCATCGCCCAGGCCCGCAACCGCAACGCCGAGGCTCTAGAGGACACCGTGCTGAAGGCCACAGCATACTCGGCAGAAGAGGCCCTCGAGCTGGGGGTGATCGACCTGATAGCACCGGACATGGACTCCATGCTCGAACAGCTCAATGGCCGCACGACGACGACATCGACCGGCCAGGTCACCCTGCCGGCCGAGGGCGCGAGCCTGAGCTATCTCGACAGGACCCTGCTTGAACGCGCTCTTGGCGTCATCGCCAATCCCAACGTGGTGTTTGCCCTGTTCCTCATCGGCGGTATCGCTCTCCTGATCGAAGCGCTCATGCCCGGCCTGGTCGGCCCGGGGATCCTGGGAGTGATCGCGCTCGCCCTGGCCTTCGTCGGGTTCTTCAATCTACCGGGGAGCTGGATCGGCGTGGCGTTGATCGCCCTCGCGATGGGGCTCTTCTACCTGGAAGGGAACGCGCCTGGATTCGGTGTATTCGGCGCCGGAGGAATCGTGAGCCTCGTCCTGGGGGCAGTCTTCCTGTTCGGGAACTTCTTCAGCCCTTCGGACCTGCCCGAGCCCAGCTTCATGGTAAACCCGATCATGATCGCCGCCATGACCGTCCTCGTAGCAGTCACGGGGGTATTCTTTATCCGCTTCGCGCGGACCGAAGGCGGCACGCCCAGCGGATTCCAGACAGAAGAGGCGATGCTCCTGGAAGGACAATGGGGTGTTGCCGTTTCCGAGCTCCGGCCGGCAGGCAGGGTGCGGGTGGCAGACGAAGAGTGGTCAGCCTCGACCGACCCGCATGTCACAATCAAAGAGGGCGAGGACGTTCGCGTCGTCGGCGTCTATGGCGAGGTGCTCAAGGTAGAGAAGCTGTACGACGACATCTCCTAGAGTACCGATAGTAGTGCGGGTCCCAATAGTTAACCTAAGGGGGTAGCAAATGGCAGGCTTTCACACAGTAGGACCGAATCATGCCCTGATCGTGTCGGGGGGAAACAAGCAGCCGAAAATAAGGGTGGGCGGCAGGATGTTCGTGCTGCCGTTCGTGCAGAAGGCGCAGACGCTCTCGCTGGAGGTCATGACCCTCCAGGTCAATACGGCGAGGGTCTACACGAAAGAGGGCGTCTCGGTCTCGGTAGACGGCGTCGCGCAGGTGAAGGTCGGCCGGGGCGAGGAGGCCATCAGGACGGCCGCCGAGCAGTTCCTCGGCAAGTCTGTGGACGAGACAGCCGAGGTCGCGCTTCAAACCCTGGAGGGCCAGCAGCGCGCAATTCTAGGCACCATGACGGTGGAGGACATCTACCGCGACAGGGTCGCCTTCGCCGAGCAGGTCCGCGACGTAGCCGCCACCGACATGACCAACATGGGACTGGAGATCGTCAGCTTCTCGATCCGCGACATTCAAGACGAGCAGGGATACCTGGAGGCCCTCGGGGTGCGGAGAACATCGGAAGTCAAGCGTGACGCCGCGATCGGTGAGGCAGAGGCCGCGCGGGACTCGGGGATCAAGTCGGCCCAGGCGGAGCAGCAGCGAGAGGCGGCGAGGTTCTCCGCCGACACCTCTATCGCGGAGTCGAAGCGTGATTTCGAGACGCAGAAGGCTGCATACGACCAGCAGGTCAACGCAAGAAGAGCCGAAGCCGAACTGGCCTACTCGCTGCAGGAGGCGAAGACCCGCCAGCAGATCCGCGAGGAGGAGCTGCAGGTCGAGGTCGTGGAGCGCCAGAAGCAGATCGAGATCCAGCAGCAGGAGATCCTGCGGCGGGAGCGAGAGCTGGATGCGACCATCCGCCGTCCCGCCGAGGCCGAACGCGACCAGCTGGAGCTGATCGCCGAAGGCAACAGGCGCCGCGCCAGGGTCGAGGCCGAAGCCGAACGGTACAAGCTCGAGACGGTGGCCGAGGGTGAGCGCTCACGCGTCATAGCGGAAGCCGAAGCAGAGGCCGAAGCCATCAAGCTGCGCGGCGAGGCCGAGGCGTCCGCTATCAAGGCGCGTGGCGAGGCAGAGGCCGAAGCCATCAAGGCGCAGGGTCTGGCGGAGGCCCTGGCAATGGACAAGAAGGCCGACGCCTGGAAGCAGTACGGCCAGGCCGCCATGATCCAGCAGCTCTTCGAGTCGCTCCCGCAGGTCGCCGACGCGGTCGCTCAGCCGCTCGCCAAGACCGACAGCATCGTAGTCATCAGCAATGGCGGCAATGACGGGGCAGGAGCCGGTGCCAATAAGGTCACCCAGGACGTTTCATCCACGATCGCACAGCTGCCGGCCCTCGTGCAGTCGCTCACAGGGGTCGATCTCATCAGCACGCTCAAGAACCTGCCCGGCGTGGTCTCGGAGGAATCCGAGGGGGATGACGGGGCTTCCAGCGATGGAGGGGAAGCCTCGACAGACGACGACGGCTAGGCAGGGCACGACCGGCGCGGCAGCGCCAAGCGACCAACGAACCGCGCGCCGGATGTGGCGCCCCTCGTCATGTCAATAAGACTGCCGGCCGGCTCCAGGCAGTGTTGACATTCCGTGTCATTCGGGGCGCAGCGAGGAATCCAAGGGGTACGTCCGACGATTTGGTTGTCTTGAGGGCAGCGGGTTTAGATTCCTCACTTCGCTTCGCTACGTTCGGAATCACTATAGCATTGCGACGGCCGCGCACGGTGATGAGAGTGGCGTCGTCTCTTGGCATGGTCGAGGCCGACCCTACCCCAGGTCCCTCGGCTGAGCCTCGGGACGACATTACGGGGTGAGGGGGCTCTCCGGGGAGGTAGGTTACTCGCTTGCACCCGCCTGTTCGGAGCGGTTGTAGGCGTATTCGGTCAGCCTGGTCATGGGCTCGCGGATGCTGTCCACGTGCCACCTGATGTGGTCGACGGTTGCCCGCAGGTCCACGAGAGAGTCTCCCAATGCGCCCCAGTCGTCCGGGGCAGCGACCAAGCCGTCGAGCCGGTCTGCCAGCTCCTTCTGGGCGCTCCACAGATCGCCCAGATCGGTGCTCAGCAGCGCAAGCTCCTCGTCGTAGTCTTCGGGGAGCCCCATCTCCTTGAGCTTGATGACGACGCCGTGGGCGGTAACCGCCGTCTGCCTCGCGTGCCGAAGGTCCGGTTGCATCCTGCCGTCGTCCAATTTGGGCCCCCTTTGGAGATTGTCTCCAATTCTATCTGCACCGGCGAGCACTGGCCTTCGACAGGCTCAGGCCGAACGAACCTTCACTGCCCGGCAGTTACTGACCACCCGGTACAACCGGGGAGCGGCCTAACGCTGCTCAGGGCGAACGTCTTTTCCCTTGCTCTTACCCGGACTGGAACTCGCCAGATGCCTTGAGTCGGTTTCCTGGAGATCTTCCGGTCAGCGTGTGACGCCGGCGTAGTGGGTGATGTATGAAGTCCAGTCCTCGCGGATCATCTCTAGCGCCGACTGCTGCGGATCCTCGGCCATCAGGCTCACCTGCTCGAAGATGGACTTCCAGAAGCCGTCCACCTCTTCCTTCCAGTGCGCGTATTCGAGGCCGTGAACGTCGCGCTGCATCGCCTCGAGGTGCTCCTCGATGAGCTTGAGCAGGTTCTGAACGGTCCGCGTTCGTATCCTGTCCTCGGTCGTCATGCGGCTATTCCCGCCTTACTCGTGAGGGGGCCGGCGATGCCGGGCTCGATGGCCTCGGCCATGCGAATCGCGTAGTGGTCGGTCATGCCGGCGAGGTAGTCGACCACCGCCCTATCCCTATCGCCGTACTCGGGAGGGATGACCTGGCGATTGTCGTCCAGGTATCGATACAGGAGGGAGACTATGCGCCGCGCCGCTGTCGACTCCTCTCCGGCATCCTCGACCATGTAGACCCGGTCGAACATGAACCCCCGCAGGGTGTTGAGTGCCTCTCGGACGGGCGGGCTCATTTCGATGACCGGCCTCCATGAGGGGTCGAACCCCTCTTCGCCACTGGCCTTCCAGGAGGTCTCGACCACGTCGGAGACCATCGTATGTATGCGCTCAGAGTGCCTCGACCCCAGCACCTCGGCAGCTTCCCGAGGCAGATCGCCGTCATGCAGCAGGCCGGCGCGGAAGGCGTCGGCGAGGTCGTGGTTGAGGTAGGCCACGGCGTCGGAAAGCCTCAACACCTGGCCTTCGAGGGAGAGCCCGGACGGCACCCTTTCGCCGAAGAAGTCGCCCTGGGGCTTGGAGTGGAGGGCGATGCCCTGGCGCACGTGCTCGGTCAGGTTCAACCCCCTGCCCTCCTTCTCCAGGCGCTCCACCACCCTGAGGCTCTGCTCGGCGTGGCGGTATCCCGCGTCGTGCAGCCTGTTTACCTCGCTCTCGCCCACGTGTCCGAAAGGCGTATGCCCAAGGTCGTGCCCCATCGCGATGGCCTCGGTGAGGTCCTCGTTGAGGTTCAGGGCCCTGGCAATGGTGCGCGCGATCTGGGCGACCTCGAGTGTGTGGGTGAGGCGGGTAACGTAGTGGTCGCCCGTCGGCGCGATGAACACCTGGGTCTTGTGCTTCAGCCGCCTGAAGGACTTGGAGTGGACTATCCGGTCGCGGTCCCTCTGGAACTCGCCCCTGATTGGGCAGGGCTCCTCCGGGACTTCGCGCCGGCTTCCGAGCGAGCGGACCGCGTAGGGCGACAGGGTGTCTTCCCTGGCCTCCACGCGCAGCCGCGCGGGGCTCGACAGGGGTGAAGCGGCTACGGGCGTTCGGGACATCGTACGGGGGTGTGGGCGTACCTGGGAAGCTGCCGCATAGCGGAGGGATTATAGCACGGTGGTCGTAGGTGCGAGCCGCTTCCAAGCTGTTGACCACGGGCGGACATGTGGGTCCGCCCCTACGTCAGACTACGTCACCAGGGGCAGGACGACAGTCGCATCGCCACCCGGCGGGCGGACACGTGGGTCCGCCCCTACGTCAGACCACATCACCAGGGGCAGGGCGGCAGTCGCATCGCCACCCGGCGGGCAGATACATGGGTCCGCCCGTACGTAAGTGATGCAACGGCTGCAACTGATAGACTATAGGTATGGATGCGCGGGGAGAGATTGCGATGGGCGAGATGTTGAAGATGTACGGCGCGCCGTGGTGCCCGGACTGCCGCAGGGCCAAGGAGTTCCTCGGCGAGCTGCGGGTCAAGTACGACTGGATCAACGTGGACCACGACCCCGATGGCCTGAAGTACGTCGAGAAGATCAACAACGGCAAGCAGATCATCCCAACAATCCTGTTCCCGGACGGGTCGATCCTGGTCGAACCCACCAATGCCGAGCTGGCGGAGAAGCTGGGGATCAAGCCCAAGGCCGAGCGCCAATTCTACGACGTGATCATCGTGGGGTCCGGCCCGGCGGGGCTAACCGCGGCCATATACACAGCGCGAGAGGGCCTTGACACGCTGGTCATCGAGCGGAGCGGCGTCGGCGGCCAGGCGGGGGTCACGGAGCGGATCGAGAATTACCCGGGCTTCCCCGAGGGCGTCGGCGGAGCAGAGCTGGCCGACCAGCTTCGCGTCCACGCGGAGCGCTTCGGCGTCGAGGTCCTGCCCGCCCAGGTGGTCAGCGACATAGCAGCAGCCGACGACTACCGCGTCGTGACAACCGAGTCGGGCGACGAGTACGGGGCCAACACGGTCATCGTCGCCTGCGGCACCAGGTACCGCCGGCTAAACGTACCGGGCGAGGAGGACCTGATAGGCGCGGGCGTACACTTCTGCGCCACGTGCGACGGCCCATTCTACAAGGGGGAGGACGTCGTAGTCGTGGGAGGCGGCAACAGCGGGGTCGAGGAGAGCATCTTCCTGACCAAGTTCGTCAACAAGGTCACGGTGCTCGAGCGCTCGGAACGCCTGAAGGCGAGCCAGCTCCTCCAGGAGAAGGCGGCTGCGAACGACAAGATAGAGATACGCTTCGAGCAGGTCGTCCAGGAGCTGCAGGGCAACGGGAGGCTCACCGGCATCGTGGTGCGGAACACAGGGACGGGCTCGACCGAAGTCCTGCACCCCGCGGGCGCGTTCATATTCATCGGGCTCGACCCCAACACCGACTTCCTCAAGGGCAAGATCGACCTCGACGACTACGGATTCATAAGGACCAGCAAGATACTGGAGACCAGCATGCCCGGCGTATTCGCCGCTGGAGACGCGCGGGCCGGCAGCACCAAGCAGGTCGCCAGCGCCGTTGGAGAGGGGGCGACCTGCGCCCTGATGGTGCGCCAGTATCTCCAGGAGCTGGAGTCGTGACTCCGGCAACGAGCGGGGTGTGAAATGCCTGAGGTAGTCTCCATCGGCGAGTGCATGATCGAGCTGTTCAGCGACGAGCCGATGGGCTCAGCCGACACGTTCCACCGCGCCTATGCGGGGGACACCAACAACGTGCTGCACATGGCGTCCAAGCTTGGGATCTCCTGCGGGTACATCACCCGCTCCGCCGAAGACCATTTCGGCGACTTCCTGCTGAACGCCTGGCTAGAGAACGGCATCGACACGTCCGCGGTGAAACGCGTGGAGGGATTCACGGCGGTGCATTTCATCTCACTTCTTCCCGGGGGCGACCGCGAGTTCGTCTACTACCGCAAGGGAAGCGCGGCCAGCACCATGACGCCCGACGACCTGGACCCGAACTACATCGCGCAGGCCCGCGTGCTGCACGCAGGTGGAATAATCCAGGCGGTCTCGCCCAGCTGCCGCGCGACCGTCCTGAGGGCCGTGCAGATCGCTGGCGAGAGGGGCGTGACGGTCTCGTTCGACACTAACCTGCGCGCGAACATGTGGAGTTCCAGCGAGGCACGCGAGGCCCTGGACGAGGTCGTCCCTTACGTCGACGTGCTCTTCATCAGCTACCCGGACGAGACCGCCGCGCTGCTGGGCGTCGATTCTCCGGAGGAGGCGATAGACTTCTTCCAGCAGCGAGGAGTGGGCACCGTCGCCGTTACGTCCGGGCCTGAGGGCTCCCTCGTTGCGGCGCCGGACGGCGTGCTGAAGGCCGCGGCGATAGCACCGAACGGCGTTGCCGATACCACAGGCGCGGGGGACGCATTTGTGGGCGGGTTCCTGCACTGCCTGGTGCGGGGCATGGGAACGGAGCAGGGGGTGAGATGGGGGACCGCGTCGGCGGGGCTGAAGGTTGCGGGGCGCGGGGGCATCGCGAGCCAACCTTCGCGCGAGGATGTCGAGCGGTTCGTTGACGCGGTGCAGGTCACGCGGGCCTAATCTCGATACCGCTTTGAGCAGCTGGTCAGGCCTCGTGTGACGTGGATGCTCTGCTCTCTGGCAGGGCGATAGCCCCCATCCCTTCGGCAAGCTCAAGACAGGCTCAATCTTCCCCCTCGGGAGACCTTGCCTGACTCAGTCGCGCCGGGGAGGGACCCTGCCCTTCCACCCCACTGGGTTCCCCGTATCGAGTACGGGGCAGGCTCTGCCTCCGCAGGAACGGCGACTATCTGGGACGGTTGTTCAGAGGTCTCCTCGGGGGAAGAGGCCGACACTTTGCGGCATTTCTTGAAATGTTGCAAAATAGCCTCACCCCATGTCAGTCGTCGATGATGTAAAGGACCGTCTGGACGTCGTAGACGTCATCTCAGGCTACGTCCCCCTGAAGAAGTCCGGGCGCACCTTCAAGGCGGCGTGCCCCTTCCACACGGAGAAGACCCCCTCGTTCGTCGTGGACCCCCAGCGGCAGAGCTGGCGGTGCTTTGGGGCATGCGCCACCGGCGGCGACGTTTTCTCATTCGTGATGCGCAAGGATGGACTGAGCTTCGGGGACGCCTTGCGGGTACTCGCCGAGAAGGCCGGCGTGGAGATTCGCCCAAGGGAGCAGGCAGAGCGGACGGACGTCCTGCTGCGGGCCAACAACGAGGCGGCTGCCTTCTACAGTAAGGCGCTCGCTACTCCGGAGGGTGGGGAGGCACGGCGCTACCTCGGTGAGAGGGGAGTCGACGATTCTGCGAGGGAGGCTTTCGACCTGGGGCTGAGCCCGCGACGCGGCTCGGCCCTGAGGGACCACCTGTCGTCGCTGGGCCACGACGTGGAGCAAGCAGTCGACGCGGGGCTGCTGCGCCGATTCGACGACGGGAACCTGCGCGACTTCTTCCGCGGCCGTCTCATGTTCCCAATCCACGACCGCCGTGGCAGGGTGGCCGGATTCGGGGCCCGCACCCTGGACGGCACCGATCCCAAGTACATCAACACGCCGGCGACCCGCGTGTTCGACAAGCGCGGGACGCTGTACGGCCTTCACCTGGCTGCGCCGGCCATCCGCGAGAAGGACGAGGCCATCGTGGTCGAGGGGTACATGGACACGATCGCCGCCCACCAGCACGGCTACACCAATGTGGTGGCGTCGATGGGCACCGCCCTGACCGAGCAGCAGGTCGCCCAGCTCAGGTCCCTGGCGAGCGGCTGCATACTTGCGCTCGATCCCGACCAGGCCGGTCAGGAGGCGACGCTCCGCAGCCTGGAGTCGTCGTGGCGCGTCGTCGACCTGCAGCGTGCGAGGGCCCAGTCTTCGGCCGATGGGACGTACCGGCGGAAGTCGATGAACCTCAGGATAGCTTCCCTGCCCGCCGGCCGGGACCCTGACGCACTTATCAGGGAGGACCGGGCGGCATGGGAGAGGGTGCTGTCAGAGGCCGTGCCGTTCATGCAGTTCTACATCAAGGCCATGGTGGCCAGGTACGATGTGAATACCAACGAGGGGAAGCAGGACGCCGCAACGGCGCTGAGCCCGGCGATATCAGCGACTTCGAACGCCTTCGAGCAGGACGAGTACATCGACATGCTCGCCACCAGCCTGGGGGTCGACAGGCGGCTCCTGGAAGGCAGCATCTCGAGGCGGCAACAGCCGGGTCCGCGGCAGCGGGCTGACAGGAGCCGGGGCCCCCAGGACGCCCCAACCGTCCTCTCGGATCGGAGGGACTACCTGGAGAACTTCACTCTTGCCCTACTTTTGCGTTACCCGGAATTGAGGGAGCGCGAGGACGACCTGGAGACAGACTACTTTCGCAGAACAGAGAACCGTGAGCTGTTTACGTGTCTTCGATCCTCCATTACAATGGAAGACGTTCGCGAGCAGTTGGACGAGAGCCTGCACGAGCATCTGGACGGACTGGGCGCAATGGAGTTGTCTCCCACTGAGCTGTGGCCGTTCGAAGAGGCATTCGGGCAGGCCGCGCGTCGTTTGCAGCAGCGGCACCTCAGAGGGCTCCAGGACAGCCTCGGCTCCACGGAGGATATGTCCGTCCCGCCGGACAGGGAGCTCGAGGGTCCGATTACTGAAGTCAACACGATGCTGAGAGACTCGTTCGCGCGAAGAGACTAGACCCGACCCATCTGCGAGCCGGGATGCCCGGCCGCCTGTCAAAGCAAGGGGGATGTGACAAGAGATGGCAACCCGATCTACACGCGCAGACCGAGAGGACCTGTATACGGGCATTCCCAACAACACAGAGTCCGCCGCGGACATCATCGGCCTGACGCCCGACCGGCGTTCCTCGCTAGGCGACGAGGAGGAGTTCGGCTCCAGCCCTCCCGACAGGCTGTCATCGGTCCACGAGGAGGCGTCCGTCGAGGCTGACGGCAAGCCGAAGACGACCACCGACGCGCAGAACGCATGGGCCCAGGGGCTCGACACGGCCGAAATGATCGACGACCCGGTGCGCATGTATCTGAGGGAGATCGGGCGCGTCAACCTGCTGAAGGCCCCGCAGGAGCGGGTGCTTGCATGCGCCATGGAGTCGTCCAACCACGTGAAGGCCGTCGAGGAAGAGCTGCTAGGCCCCGACGGGCGACAGCCGAGGGCGTGGCAGGTCGCACAGCGCTTCATGCTAGGCGTGTGCGAAGCGGAACCGCTGGTGAGCGCCGTGTCGCGATACGTGGGGCTCGACGGCGGGGAGCGCACCATAGGCGAGACGATGACGGACGAGGCGCTCAGGGATGCACTGGACGGGAACCTTCCCGAGGAGCTGCTCAACTTCGTGGCGGACGTCCTGAATATGGAGCCGGACGACGTCAAGGCAGAGATCAGGGTAGTCTCGCTGCACAACAGGCTGCTGACCAACGAGGTCCTCGAGATCGTCGGCGAAGACTCCACACTGCGAGAGGTGAAAGAGCAGCTCGACAGCGAGGAGTTCGTGAGGCGCATGGAGGAGTACGAGCTGCTGCTCCGCCGCCACCTGGCCAGGATCAAATACGAAGGCGAGGCAGCCCAGAGCCACCTCGCCGAGGCGAACCTGAGGCTGGTCGTCAGCGTAGCCAAGAAGTACATCGGACGCGGCATGTCGATGCTGGACCTGATCCAGGAAGGCAATATCGGGCTCATCCGGGCGGTCGAGAAGTTCGACTACAGGAAGGGCTACAAGTTCAGCACATACGCGACGTGGTGGATCCGCCAGGCCATCACCAGGGCCATCGCGGACCAGGCACGCACGATTCGTATTCCCGTGCACATGGTGGAGACGATAAACAAGCTCCTGCGGGAGAGCCGCCGGCTGGTGCAGGAGTACGGCCGCGAGCCCACGAGCGAGGAGATCGGCGAGGGCATGGAAGTCACGCCCGAGAGGGTGAGGGAGATCCTTAAGATATCCCAGGAGCCGGTATCGCTCGAGACGCCCATAGGTGAAGAGGAAGACAGCCACCTGGGCGACTTCATCGAAGACCGGAACACGCTTGCGCCGGCAGACGCGGCCTCGTACCAGCTTCTCAAGGAGCAGGTGGACGACGTGCTCTACACGCTGAGCGAACGCGAAGCCAAGGTCCTGCAGCTGCGTTTCGGGCTCGAGGACGGGCGGCAGCGGACTCTGGAGGAGGTGGGCCACGACTTCGGCGTGACGAGGGAGCGGATCCGCCAGATCGAGGCCAAGGCCCTCCGCAAGCTCCGCCAGCCCAGCCGCTCGAAGAAGCTCCGCGACTTCCTGGAGTAGGCTCAGGCCTACCCCGCATCCGCACTCACGGGACGTTGTGACGAGCACAACAGGCACGCACCAGGCAGCCCCGGCGCGCACGAAGTCGAAGGTCGCCGTGGTCCGCACGTCGCCGGGGTCCGTCCTGGACGATGTGGCGAAGGCGATGCGACTGGCCGACTACGACCAGACCCTGGTCAAGACTGCCGCCACGCTGCTGAAGATCAACATCTCGTGGCAGCACTACTATCCCGCCTGCTCGACTACGCCCTGGCAGCTCGACGGCGTGATCCAGGCGCTGAAGGGCGACGGATACGGCGAACTCATCCCAGCGCATAACGGCACTGTCGTGGTCGACCCTCACGAGGGCGCCGCGAACAACAGGCACAGTGCCGTCGAGAAGAAACACGGGCTGGACAGCGTGTACCTCGACTTCCCGCCGGTGGAGTGGGTCCCCTACACGCCACGCTCCAGGATGCTCGTGCTGGACGGCATCTTTCCGGAGGGCATCAAGATTCCCAAGATGTTCCCCGGCAAGAACATCGTCCACCTGCCGACGATGAAGACTCACGTATTCACGACCATCACTGGGTCGATGAAGAACGCCTTCGGCGGGCTGCTGAACCGCAAGCGGCATTGGACTCACTCCGTCATCCACGAGACCCTCGTGGACCTGCTGAGTATCCAGAAGGAGATTCATCCTGGGATATTCACGGTCACGGACGGCACCTTCGTGGGCGACGGCCCCGGCCCACGAGCGATGCGGTGGCACGTGAAGAACGTGCTGCTCGCCGGGGCCGACCCGGTAGCCGTCGACGCAGTCCAGGCGAAGATGATGGGGTTCGACCCGATGTCGATAGGGTTCATCCGGCTGGCGCACGAGATGGGGCTCGGCAACGGCGACCTTGCCGGGATCGATGTCGTCGGCGAGGACATCTCGGAGGTGGACTGGGGACTCAGGAGCAGCGAGAACACGTTCGCGAGCCGCGGGCAGAAGCTCATATACTGGGGTCCGCTCAAGCCGCTGGAGCATGCCCTGCTGCGCTCCCCTATTGCGCCGTGGGCCTTCGTCGCCTCCAATGTCTACCACAACGGCTACTGGCTCCGCATGATAGGCCGGAGGCGCGTCGAAGCCGCCCTGAAGACAGGGTGGGGGCGTTTGTTCCAGAGCTATTAGGCTCTGTCCAGAGACTCACCGGAGGCTCATCGCCACCCGGCGGGCGGACACATGGGTCCGCCCCTACGTCTGTGACGCTCAAGATTACTGGGCAGCTAACGTACCGTCTTCGATGTTGCACTATCGGGGGCCGTCTGGCACGATATGCTCATGATAGTTGGCGAATTCGAGCTAGTCGACGACGGGCCCGAGCTCAAGAACACGATCGTGATCGCCAATCTCCGCCCGTGGGTGGACGTGGGGCGTGTGGGCACGCTGGTCCTGAACAAGCTCGAGCGTCACTATAGCGCTGTCGAGCTGGGGCGGCTGGCCAAGCCTGGGGTATTCCTCGACTTTACCAGGGAGCGGCCCAAGACCAAGATCGTCAACGGCAAGCGCACCTTGACCAAGCCCAACACCATAGCCCGCTACGCGAGGGACGAGGAGACGGGTCGCGACTACATCTTCCTCCATTTGCGCGAGCCTCACATGTTCGGCGAGGACTACGCAGATGCGGTGGTGCAGCTGCTCCAGCACTACAACGTCGTGGAGTACTGCCGCATCGGCAGCATGTGGGACTCGGTGCCCCACACGCGGCCGCTAATGGTCACCGGCACGCTGAACGAGTTGTACGAGGGCCGCACCCGGCACCTGATGTCCGTTCGCAAGAACACCTACCAGGGACCGACTAGCATCGTGAACCTAGTTGGCGACACGCTGATGGAGTCCAACGTGCAGTCGGCGAGCCTGATGCTCCACATCCCGCATTACGTCCAGCTGGAAGAGGACCACATGGGCGCGGCCAAGGTCATGGAAGTGCTCAGCGCCATGTACGACTTCCCGGCAAGCCTGGCCGACACGGCCAGGGGCGAGCAGCAGTACAGGGACATCAGCCGGGCCGTGGAGAACAACCAGCAGGTGAAGCTGCTGATCACGCAGCTGGAGGCTGAGTACGACCGGACCAGCACGGCCGAGCCCGACCTGGAATCGGTCGAAGACCCTGCCCTGCCGCCGGAGATGGAGAAGTTCCTGAACGAGATGGGCCAGAGGCTGGAGGAAGGCCCTCCCGACGCGCCACCGACAACCTCAGGATGACGGCGGATGCGATATTCGGATCCGCCCTCCGCGTACGGTTACGACGGCTCGCTCCTCAAGCACCCTACCGTGACCCTCGATTACCGCTCTAACCGTCTCGTTTCGCTGGGATACCCGGACGTCAGGCAGGAGTACCAAGCCAGCATGAGAAACCCGTCGCAGGTAGATTAGCTCCCCGAAGTCCTTGTCCAGCGTGATGAGAACCCGATCCTCTGCTTCCGCTCGTTCCAGCAGGGCTCTGTCTCCTGGATCGGGCCCTAGGGAACGCGCTTCAACAACGTCGTGACCCTCGTTCCGCAACCACTCCGCGAGCCGGCGCCCGGCGCACCGGTCAGTCAGGAATCTCATCGTCCCCCAACTGAGACCGGAGCCAGGGTGTCGCCGGCTATCACCGTGTGGGCATAGGCGATGCAGGCGCGGACGTCTTCCGGCTCCAGCCCGGGGTAGTCTTCCAGCAACTCTTCCTGTGTGGCCCCCTGGCTCAGCAGGCCCAGTACCAGCTCCACCGATATCCGCATGTCCCGCACGATTGGTTTGCCGCCGAAGACATCGGGTCGAGCGGTGATACGGCTGAGGAGCTCATGGCTAGTCGTCATCTCTTCTCTCCGTGCCTCATGATTCATCGAGTACCTCGGTTAAGGGAGATACCGTCTATGCGCTACTCCCGGAAGCGGAACGAGTATACGTCGGCGTCCTTGAGCTGGAAGCGCAGCCGCACGGGCCGTCCCGATAGCGCGGACAAGTCGGAGGCGCCCTCCCAGCGCGCAACTCCATCTACCTCGTCGCCGAACATCTCTGGGTAGTCGCCGAGGGCGAGGCCCGCCAGGGGACTCCCGCTCTCGTCCTGCATCTCGACCCTGATGGAGCCGACGGCAGACGTGGAGTAGTTGATCTCGAGCTCGCGGCCATCGAACACGAGCGGCCGGGTTGTGACTTCGCCTCCGTCGTAGCCTGCGCCGGCGGACACGAAGCCGTCCTTCCGCCAGGTGACCCGCTCGAAGTGGACGGACGGGTAGTCCCTGTGCCGGAGGACGTACATCGAGATCTCCTTCTCGCCGGTCTCGACGATACCGTTCGAGAGAAGGTTGTTTCGCGACGTCCAGTGTCGGGGGCCTATTCCCGGCCGGACTATCGACTCCATGAACCTGCGGTCCCAGTACAGGCCGTCGCGGCTACTCATGAACACCGAGTCGGCGGTGCCGGGCCAGGGCGAGTCCTCTCTCGGCATCCGTTCCGGGGTGAAGCGGCGCGGGAACGCCAGGTAGACGCCGGGCGCCCTGGAGTATGGCGTCGTCCCATTGGTGTAGAGGTGCTCTACGGGCGTGTCCCCGGTATCGATCAGCTCCAGGGCCGACCAGTTGAGGAAGTCCGTCGAGGTGGCGCGGCGTATCCATCGATAGCCTCCCCCGAAGGAGCCACCGGAGCCTATTTTGCCGCGCGTGAAGATGGCGTACTCACCCTTCCACGGGTCCCAGAACGGGACGTTTTGGGAGTCGAAAGGCCGCTCGGTGAGAATCGGCTCGTCCTGCATAAAGCGCCACGTAACCGCGTCATGAGACGCTACGGCGAAGACCCTACTGCCCCGCCAGACGATGCCCTTGTATCTCTCGTCCTCCCTTGCGTCAGGGTTGCCATCCAGGAATGGCACCAGGTCCGAGGTGTCGCCCTTCTCATCCAGCCAGACGATGTTATTGACCTTCGAACCCTCGAACTCAATCAGGCCCAGGGATGGCCTCGTCCACGTGATGCCGTCTCGGCTCTCGGCGTAGCAGACGTTCTCGTGGTGAACGGGCACGGACTCTTCACCCGGTTCCAGCAGCGAGTCTATGGTGTAGCCCTCATGGCTGGAGCCGCGGTAGTACATCCGGTACACGCCGCCGTCCTGGAAGACGGTGTGGTAGTCGCAGGTTACGCCCTCCCAGGGCATGTCCAGGGTGAGCACGGGACCCGCCGAGGCGGGCCTGTGCAGCTTCAACTCCGCGGCGCTCATCGACTCGATCAGGTAGTCGTCGACGAATAGCTGGCGGTCGGAGCCTATGTCCAGGGCTGTCTTTCCCGTCATCACGTTCTTCCTTTCTACCCGAACTTGAAGGCGTAGACGTCCGCGTCCTTCAGCTCGAACCTGAGCCGCACAGCGCGGCCCGCAAGAGCGCCCAGGTCGGCTCCGTCGCCCCAATGGACGCTGCCGCCTATTTCGTCACCGAACATCTCAGGACACTCATCGAGGGCCAACCCTGGTATCGCCCGCCCCTCCGCGTCCTGGACCTCGACCCTGACACTGCCGGCCGCGGACGTGGAGTAGTTGAGCTCCAGCTCGCCGCCGTCGAACACGAACGGCTTCGTGGTCAGCGTTCCGCCGCCGTAGCCGGCGTTGATCGAAACGAACCCATCCGTGCGCAGAGCATACCGGCTGATGCGCGTCGTGGGGTACCGCCAGTGATCGCTCACGTACAGGCTCAGCTCCTCGTGCGAGGTCTGGATGATGCCCCGCTCCATGTATATGCCGCGCTCGTGCCAGTTCTTTTCGTCCAGGCCCGGGCGCAGGAAGGCCTCCATGAAGCTGCGGTCGAAGTTCAAGCCGTCCCGGCTGGCCATGAACACAATGTCGTTCACTCCCGGACCGCCGTGCCAGTCCGGGTCAGGGGTGTGCTCGATGACGTAGCGCGACGGGAACATGAGGTAGATGCCTCGGGCGCGCATGTACGGGACGCAGGCGTTGGTGTAGAGATGCTCGAAGGGCGTGTCCCCTGCGTCGATAGGCTCAAGCGGAGTCCAGTTGAGGAAGTCGGCTGACGTCGAGCGGCGTATCCAGCGCACGCCACCCTTGAAGGGTCCCACGCCTGCGACGCCGCGGGTGTAGATCACGTATCTGCTCTCCCACTCGTCCCAGAACGCGACGTTGAACGAGTCGAACGGGTCGTCTGTGAGGACCGGGCCGTCCTGCATCATCTTCCACCGGACGCCGTCCGGGGACGACAGGGCGAGGACGCACGGCCCCGGGGCGCCCAGTGCCTCGCCCTCCGCACGGCTTGCACGCACGACCGCCTTGTACTTCTCCTCCGGACGCGCGGCAGGGTTCGTATCGAGGAAGGCCGATAGGTTTGCGCCCGGCCCGAGCCAGACCAGGTTGTTGTCCTTGGAGCCCTCGAAGTCGACCAGGCCCAGGCTCGGCTTCGTCCAGATTGTGCCATCCGCGCTCTCGGCGTATGCGGTGTGCCGTGGGTTTGGCGCCCTGTCGGAGTCGAGGTTGTCGCAGCGATAGTAGCCGCGGTACAGCCCGTCATCCTCGAGAATAGACATGAACGCCACGCTCGCTTCGTCCCAGGGCCTGTCGCCCTGCAGAATGGTGTTGCGACGCTCAGGCGAGTGGAGAACCCGCCTGACGCCGTTTGCGTCCTCGATGACGTGGTCGTCGACGAAGAGCTGGCGGTCGGAGTATATTTCCAAGGCTGTCTTTCCAATCATCAGGTTCTGCCTCTCTACCGAAACTTGAACGCGTAGACGTCAGCGTCCTTTAGCTCGAATCTGAGGCGCACTGCCCGGCCGGCAAGGGAGCCGAGATCGGCTCCCGCTCCCCACTCGGTGCTGCCGCCTATCTCGTCACCGAACATCTCAGGGCACTCGTCGAGGGCGAACTCAGGGATTGCGCGCCCCTCGGCGTCCTGGACTTCGACCCTTACGCTACCCGCCGCGGACGTCGAATAGTTGAGCTCTAACTCCCCTCCATCGAAGATCAACGGCTTCGTGGTCAGCGTCCCGCCACCGTAGCCGCCGTTGATCGAAACGAACCCGTCGGTGCGCAGGACGTAGCGGCTGATACGGGTTGTGGGGTAGCGCCAGTGATCGCTGACGTACAGGCTAAGCTCCTCGGGCGAGGTCTGCACGATGCCGGTCTCCATGTACAACCCCCGCTCGTGCCAGTTCTTGACGTCCAGGCCGGGGCGCAGGAAAGCCTCCATGAAGCTCCGGTCGAACTTCAGCCCGTCCCTGCTGGACATGAACACGATGTCGTTCACGCCAGGGCCGCCGTGCCAGTCGGGGTCCGGCGTGTGGTCCAAGACGTAACGCGACGGGAACATGAGGTAGACGCCTGGTGCGCGCGTGTAGGCGACGCAGGCGTTGGTGTACAGGTGCTCGAAGGGCGTGTCTCCGGTGTCGATGGGCTCCAACGGCGTCCAGCTCAGGAAGTCCGCAGACGTCGAGCGTCGAATCCAGCGCATACCACCATGAAATGGACCAATTCCGGCGACGCCGCGGGTGTAGATGACGTATCTGCTATCCCTCTCGTCCCAAAAAGCGACGTTGAATGAGTCGAACGGGTGGTCGGTCAGGATCACGCCGTCCTGCATCGGCTTCCAGCGGAGGCCGTCCGTCGACGACAGGGCCAGAACGCACGGCCCCGGCGCGCCCAGCGCCTCCCCCTCGGCACGGCTCAACCGCACGACAGCCTTGTACCTGTGTTCCGGCGGCGCGGACGGGTTCGTGTCGACGAAGGCGCATAGGTTCGCGCCAGGTCGGAGCCAAACCAGGTTGTTATCCTTCGATCCCTCGAAATCGAACAGTCCCAGGCTCGGCTTAGTCCAGCTTATGCCGTCCGCACTCTCCGCATAGGCGGTGTATCGCGGGTTCTTGGTCCCGGTGGGGTCCCAGTGGTCGCACCGGTAGTAGCCGCGATAGATGCCGTCGTCCTCCATTATGGACATGAACTGAACGCTGGTCTTGTCCCAGGGCCTGTCGCCCTGCAGGATGGTGTTGCGGCGCTCGGGCGTGTGGAGTGTGCGTCTCACGCCGTCTGCGTCCTCGATGACGTGGTCGTCGACGAAGAGCTGGCGGTCAGTACCGATATGCATGGGAGACTCGGTCATATGTCACTCCTTACCGTCCTTGCAGGTCGACGTTTTCGAATGAGTGGCAGTCGGCTAGCGCGTTGAGTTCATCCGCGATTGGGTAGGCACCAAGCGGGGACAGGGCGGGTTTGAAACCCGCCCCTACAAGATTTCATTCGCCTGACCGCCTCCATCGGACGACCAGGACGCCCCCGCAAGTCAACAGCATCAACGACACGGCTGCGGCGATTCCCGCGAGGGCGGGCAGTGAACCATCCCCTGCGCTTGGCAGCAACGGCGCCGGTGGAGGCCCGGTGACCGTTACTGTGCCCGACATGACCGGGCCGTGCATCAGGCACTGGTAGGTGTAGGTGCCGGGCGTGTCGAACTTGAGGGAATAGGCGGTAGGCCGTCCGGGAGGGCCCAGCTCGCCGAAGAGCACGCCGGAGTTGACGATGCCGGAGCCCGAGTACGTATCGCCGCCCGAGGGCTCGAAGACCTCGGCATTGAGGGCGATGGTCGGCGGGTCGCGGACATTAAGGCTGCCGTCCGCGAACACCTTGTGCTCCACCAGCAGGTACTCGGGCGCCTCTGCTCCCGACAGGAAGGTCACGGTGTGCGGAGTGTCGCCCCCATCAACCCAGTCCCACGTCACGGTGTCCCCGGCGCTGACCTCCACGTTGTCGGGGAAGTATCGGGCATATTCCACGTCGTCCTGGAAGATGCCGGTTTTGAGCCCGTGGTCAGTTGTGAGGTCGGCCCGGCGCTTCCTGTCGACCTGCTGCGAAGCATCGAAGAGCCCTTCAGCGTGAGCGATCAACGAGGCTCGCTCGCGTTCGGCCCGGGCGTCCAGCTCTTCCTGTGTCTCGGGGGCAGCGAAGCCTTCCTGGAGTACCGTCACGGTGGCCTGCATGTCGGGGTGAATGAGGCAGACGACCTGATAGACCCCGGGCTGGGTGAACTTCACGGGTACGAGCCTCGGCAAGGTGTCAGGGTTGAAGGGCGCCCCTGAGTTGAAGTAGCCGGTGCCGTCGTACTCGTTGTTGCCGTTGATGACCAGCTTCTCGTCGGTTGGTACGAGCAGCCCCAGGCGGTCGCGCGCCCATGAGGCGATAGCGATGGGCTCGAGCTCCTCCCTAAACACCATCCCTGAGGGAAACCCTACCTCCGGAACAACGCCCAGCCGGCCGTCATTCAGGATAGAGAGCCACGGTATCCGTGGCTCTCCCGACATCAGCGTGACGGTGTGGAACAGCACCCTGTCCCAGACGATGGTATCTCCCTGCACGACCGTGATGTCGCTCGGGAGAAACTGGTTTAGCGCCAGGGACTTGTCCGGGTAGAGGTCGCCCGCCTTCGCAGTATAGGTGTTACCGGTAGCCTCTTCATCGTCTGCCTCGAGCACGGACGGCATCAGCACCAGCACGGCCGTCGCTGCCAATAGGACGAGGCCTTTCAAGACTGCCCTGCTTCCGCTACGTCCGTTAATCCCTCTCATTCTCCACATCGTGCTACGCTTCTCATCGATTTCCAAGAGCCATGATGGCTGAGTTCTCGCCGCCCGGCCTGAAGACCCTGAACAGACCCCAGAGACCCGCCTCCCTGTAGGGCAGCCGGTGGTCACCGTAGAGATAATCGCCCGGCATCCCCGGCGGCCCGCCGGCGTCGAGGAAGATCTCCAGTCTCCCGACTGCCCCTATCTGCTCGGAGCTGACGAGGTCCGTCCCCTCCATTTCCGGCTCGAAGGGCCACTGGTGGCCCTCGATGCTGAATACGTGATTCTGCTCACTAAATGGTACCATCACGTGGACCCGCACAGGGTCTCCCGCGTACGCCTCCATCACCGGTGTCGACGGACTGGCGTGCACGCCCCCGTCCAGGGGGACGACCTGTTCGGGGCCGAGATCGAACAGTCCCTCGGCCTCCTCGAAGAGTATCAGAGGCCTGCCGGCGCCCGCATTCAGACCCGGGACCAGGTCGAACCGCCCGTCCAAAGGAGACGACCTGTAGTTCAGTCCTACAACGCCGCTAACCGCGTGATTGTACGGCATGGCGTGGGTGCCTATCACCTCGTCTTCGTCCTGCAGGAAGAGCGCAAAGTCACGGTAGCCCGACCCGTCGGGCAGATGCACGTCCGCCCTCCAGCTCGATGCAAGCGACAGGTCCTCGCCCGTCTCCGGATGGGTGAACGCGGCGCCGGCCGGGGCGACTACGATGGCCCCATAGAGGCCGAGCCCCGGATTCACCAGCACATTCCCCCAGTCCCGGACGAGCGCGGCGCCCTCCCCATATTCGGGATGTGCGAAGAACGTGTAAGTCCGGCGATCCCCCGGCGCGACGGACTGATCCGGGTTGAACCCGGCGGCGATGCCCAACGATTCCCTGGGGTCGTAGGCAAGCATGTCCGCGTGGAAAGACACCCTACCCTGTTCCAGCCTGTTCGTCAGACGGACCTTAACGCAGTCCCCAACGCCCACGCGCAGGACGAGCGGCTCCGGTTCCCTCGATCCGGAGACGAAGGCGTCCGCGTCCGCCTCGAGGGCGAACATCTTGCCCATTCCGCCGCCGAGCATGGGCAGCCTGGCGGGGACGGCCGCAACCGCGAAATCCTTCACCGGCGCGTCCGCCGGGCACACGGAATCCGGCGGGCTTGGGATCGTCTCGCGCCCCGGCAGCTTCAGGAGGCCGAGCGTGGAGTCCTCCCCATGTACGCGTAGCAGTCCCCAGCTGCCCTCGCGAAGCCTGAAGGTGCGCCCGTTGTAGTAGGGGTAGTCCCCGGGCATCATCTGCGGGCCGCCGGCCGCCGGGATGATCAGGTCGGACCGCTCGGAAATCCCGATGTGCACCGTGCTCACCGGCCTGGAGTCAGGGCTGAATCTCTCGCGGCGGAACCAGTGACCGTCGATGTGCCAGGTATGGGCATCGTTCATCGACGAAACCAGGGCGCGCACCACTATGGGGTCGCCCAGGTAGGCGTTCAGAACCGGGGTGTCCGGGTCTCCGTGTACCTCGCTGCTGAACCAGAATGTGGGGTCCCGGCCGCGGCTCTCCGGCGGCGAGGCGCGGAGATTGAAGGCGCTCCCGCTCGACCTGTCTATATGGGTGGCAAGGTTGTTGTCCTGTATGAACATGACCAGCTCGCGGAAGCTGCCGGTCACGTCGGGAGAGATGGCCGATTCCGTGTGTATGTCTACGATGGTGCCGCTTCGGGCGGACGCGCCGGTGAATGGGTCGTGGTAGGTCGAACCGGGAGGCTCGGCTATGAGGGCCCCGAACAACCCGTGCTTCCACGAAACGAGGGCGTTGACGTGGTCGTGGAAGTAGGCCGTGCCGAACTGCACGTCAGGGTACCACCGGTAGCGCACGAACTCCGTGCTGACGATCTCGCCGGCCTCATGGGGGTGTTCGAGGGGCGAGTCGAAGACGAGGCGGCTGCCTGCTATGCTCGCGATGCGCTTGATCTCGAACGTCTCGTCCTGGTCCATTCCAACGCCGACCAGCGCGCCGCGGCGGAACCGCCCAGCTCTGGCCAGCTCGATCTCTAGGCTTCCCTGTTCCGCGTCGGCCCGCAGCGCCTCCCCCTCCACGGTGAACGGACGAACCGACTGCTCGTAGGCGAACCCCGTGCTGATGCCGTCGCTCGCCTGGACGTCGAACTGGACCAGGTGGACGTGTATGCTGGCCTTGCTGAAGAAGATGTTCTCGGCAGTGTCCTCCAGCTCGCTCTTGAATACGAGGTCCACGCAGTCCTCACCGGCGTTGGCGCGCAGGGCGAGGGGCACCCGGAGGTCGTTGCTGGCGCGCACGGCCTCTTCGTCCTCCTTCAGGACGTACAACTGGCCAACCGGGTCTATGAGGCTGGCATCCTCGTTCAGCACTATGGGCACGTTGATGGCGTGAACGACGTACTCCTGCAGGCTCGTGCCTGCCGGGCACAGGCCTCTTGCGCCGTTCTCGCCGGGCCGAGGCGGCGCTCTCCCGTTGTGGTCGGGACTCAGAAATGGCGCGGGGCCGTGATTGGGAGCAAAGGGGGGACGCTTGCCCAGATGGGGACTCAGGAGCGGGTACGCCAGCTTGCCCGTCCCAGGGTCGAAGAGGATTGGGGGCCTGATGCCTGGGTTCTCAGGCTCGTACCCAGGCCACGTCAGCTCGGTCTCGGGCTCGTTCAGGTAGAGGTCGCCCTGCCTGTGCCAATTGAAGACCGAAGCGTCGTAGCCCCTGGGAAGTCCCGGGGGAGGTAGCTGGCGCTCCACCCAGTCACCCAGGTTCTCGCTGTCGATCTCGACAGAGTTGCCCCTCCACTCGAATGACCTGCCCAGGAGGCCCTCGGATGTGACTGCCTCTGCAATGCCGCCACGGCGGTCAGGAAGCTCCAGGAGGGCGCCGGGACCGTTCCCGGCCTGCAGGGTGTTGTGGACTCGCCATATCATCCACATCCCGGCGATGTAGTGATGGGCGACGTGGCAGTGGACCAGGTAGTCGCCCGGGCTCTGCTGGCACCCGCCGCTGCCGCACTCGGACTCCAGGTCGAAGGACTGAGACGGTCCGATCGACTGGGAGTCCAGCCTCGTCGACGCACCGGTCTTCAGAGGGGGCGATTTGTCGAGACCGGTGTCGAAGCTCGTGTCCTCGGTCCCCGGCTGCCTCCTCCAGCGGATGCCCCCGCCGTGGGTGTGATGCACGTGAAATACCTCGGAGCCGCCGTGAACGACCCGCATCTTGACGGGGTCTCCCAGGTAAGACTTTGCGATGGGCGTCGCCGGGTCGCCGAAGGTGTACGAGCTGTAGGCCAGCGACTGGTCGGCCGCATCGAACCGCTCAGTCTGCAGCCTCAGCCGGTTCATGAAAGGCTCGCTCCTGTAGTTCATCGCCCTGCCGCCGGGTTTGTAGGCCCCGCTAAGCGGGTCGGTCAAGGTGACCCGCTCGCCAGTCTTGTCGAGATGGCGGTACCTCTCGCTTCCAATCTCGTGGTAGTAGACGACGAACTCGCGGAAGTCGCTTCCGCCGGGGTGCTGGATGATGGCGGACCATCCGCTCTCAAGGGGCCCGCCAACCACCGGGTCGAGGTAGGACGCCCCGCTCCGCTCGATGACGATGGCGCCGAACAGCCCGTGGCCGACCTGAAACCTCTCTACGCCATGGCTGTGGAAGTAGTGGACCCCCTCCTGAGCGTCGTCCGCCACCATCCATTCGTACCTCACGGTCTCGCCGGGCAAGACGGAGGCGTCCCGGTTGGTGGCGAGGGCGGGCTCTCCCGTCTCCGCAACATGCAAGCTCGATCCGTGGATGTGGAGGCTGGCAGGCTCGTCGCCCTTCAGCCCATTGCGCAGGGCGATGCTCACGCAGTCGCCCTGGTTGGCCCTGATGGTGAGCGGTTGAATCGCGTCACCGTCCAGTCCGATCGATACGGCTGGCCTCGCCAGATCGTACCTGGCGATCCTGTTCCGAGCCTCTTCCTGCCGGACCCTGTCCAGCTCCTGTTCGAGGACATACATCCGGCCGTCGGGATCGTAGTCCAGGAACCTGTTAAGGGTGATCTCGACGTTGATCGCCGCCACGTCGTAGTGCCGTACGGGTGCGTCAGGGTGGCATGCAGGCCCGGCGACCACGGACTCCACCACCTTGAGTCCGCTCAGAGGCAGGCCCTCTCCCTGGCCGTGCGCGGCAAGGCCCTGCTTGTAGCCTCCATCCACCACGGACGCCTCGTTCGCCAGGCGCCGCTCCAGCCGCTTCGCAAGCACATCGCCGGCGGAGCCGGGCTCGCCGTGGGAGTGCGGCGGAGTACCCGGGAGATGGATGTGGTAGGCCTGCGCTGCCCCGCTACTCCAGGCGAAGGCCAGGACAATCAGCACGGCGGTGAAGTAAGCCGAGGCGTGGGTCCTCAGCCTCTCGGTCGTTCGCCTCAAGGACCCTCGCCTCTAGTCCCGGAACCTGAAGGCGTAGAGGTCTGCGTCCTTCAGCACGAATCGCAGACGGACGGGTGTGCCCGCAAGCCGGCCCGGGCTGGCGCCGTTGTTCCAGCCGATCACACCCTCGATTTCGTCGCCGAATTTCTCGGGACAGTCGTCGAGGCCGAACCCTTCGATGGGGCGCCCCTCGGCGTCCTGCATCTCCACCCTGATCGAGCCAACGGCGGACGTGGAGTAGTTGACCTCGAGCTCGCCGCCCTCGAACACAACGGGCACGATCGTCATCTCGCCGCCCGCATACCCGGCGTTCACCGACACGAATCCGTCGGTCCTGAGCGTGTAACGGAGGATTCTCTGGGACGGCAGGTGGGAGTTCTCCATCCCGTAGAGAGAGATCTCCGTCGGCGAGGTGTGCAGGATTCCCGTCTCGATGTAGACTCCCCTGTCGTGCCAGTTGTTCTGGTCCAAGCCCGGACGGATGAACGCGTCCCTCATGCTGCGGTCGAACTTGAGCCCGTCGCGGCTCGACATGAACACTATGTCGTTAACGCCGGGGCTGTAGGTCCAGTCGGGGTTGGGGCTGCGCTCGTAGACGTACCTCGACGGGAACATGAGGTAGACGCTGGGCGCCCTGTCGTACTTCACGCAGGCGTTCGTGTAGAAGTGTTCGTCGGGCGTCTCGCCAGTGTCGATGGGCACCAGCTCGCTCCAGTTACGGAAATCGGGCGAGGTGGCCCGGCGGATCCACCTGACGCCGCCCTTGAAGGGGCCGGTGCCGGCGACTCCCCGCGTGTAGGCAACGTACTGGCCCAGGTCGTCGTCCCAGAACGAGATGTTGACCGAGTCGAAGGGGCGGTCGGTCAGTATGGGCTCGTCCTGCAGTAGGCGCCAGTTGATGCCATCGGGCGAAGCCACCGCCAGTAGGACCCCGGAGCGGACGACGGCCTTGTATCTCTCGTCGTCGGGCACGTCGGGATTCGGGTCCCTGAACGGGACCATGTTCGCCCCGGGGCCCATCCAGACTATGTTGTTTTCCTTCGAGCCGTGAACCTCGAACAGGCCGAGACTGGGCTTCTCCCAGTTGATGCCGTCTGTACTCTCGGCGTACAGGGTGTCGTGGCCGCTCCGTTGGAGGATCTGCTCGGCCGCGTGCTCGCTCCGATACCACGCCCTGAAGCGGTCGCCGTCGCGCATGAACCCGGCCGCGCAGGGACTCAGGTCCCACGGGCGGTCGCCCTGGATGGCAGGAGCCCGACGCACCGGCTCATGGAGGACCCGTTCTGCGCCGCTCATCTGCTCGATGAGGAGGTCGTCGACGAATACCTGCCTGTCCGAACCTATCTGCCTGGGAGAGCTTCCCATCTCGAATACCTCCGTATTCCGTCTTGAACTGACATAGAGACTATCTCCAAGCTACCTGCACTGGTGAGAACCGCCCCCGTGTCGAGTACGGGGCAGGCTCGTCGACAGACTTTCAAGTAGCTGACACACATCATTGTTGCGCTGGTTAGAACTGCCCTTCGACAGGCTCAGGGCGAACGGATCCTCTCTTGTCCCGTGTTTCAGCGGGGGGTGCCTCGCAGCTGGAACGGGTCAAGCCACTTCCGGAGCCCGGTCGCGAGCAGGTTAAACCCCAGGATGGCGACCATGAAGGCAAAGGCCGGCGCCATCGGCAGCCAGGGCCAGTTGAATATCGACAGTCTCGTACCGGACAGCATACCAGCCCACTCGGGGAGGTTGGGAGACCTGACGACCTGCGGGACATACTCGAAGAAGCCCTCGCCCAGGAACAGGCCTAGGAAGCCCAGTTCCCCCAGGGTGAGCAGCACGGCGCTGAGCTCCAGGGCCGCGGCCGGAATGAGCTGCGGTGCCAGGTTCGGCAGGAGGTGGCGGCGCGCTATGTGCAAGGGCGTCGAGCCCAGCGCCATGGCGGCATCCAGGTACGGCTGGCCCCTAATCCACCGCACCGAGCCGTGCACGATGTTGGTCAGCTCTGCCCAGCCCGTGAGCCCGAGTCCGAGCAGGAATACGCCGAATCCCAGCCTTGGGCCTATCGTCAGAATGAACACGAAGGCGAACAGCAGGCTGGGAATCGACGACGACACGGTGCCGAAAGAGAGAATCTGCTGGCCGGCTGCGCCGCCGCGCCATCCGGCCACGCCGCCGAGGCTGCCGCCTATCACGAGGCGCAAGATCGCCACCGCCACGCAGAGCACGAAGGTCCGCTCGGTGCCGTAAATGATCCGGGTCAGCAGGTCTCGCCCTTCCCTATCCGTTCCAACCGGGTACACGGAGCTTGGCGGGAAGGGCCTGCCCCGGACCTCGCCATCGATGAGCTGCAGGGTCCTTCCGATGTCCTCAGGGCCGTAAGGGGAGAGGAAGCTTGGCCAGAGCGCGGCGACCAACAGCGCCGTCGTGACCAGGGACCCGGCGATCAGGGCTGGGTTCCCCAAGAATCGGACGGCCAGCTCGATCACGCGCTCGAGGCGGGTCCGCTCACCCAGCACCTGCCCGGACCTAACCGCGGACCTCAAACGGGGCGCCCATAAGCTCGCGGTGAAGCTGACCGCAAAGAGCAGGGCGAGCGCGGCGAGCAGTACGGCACTGTTGTCCAGGTACCAAATCGATGCGGGAGGCGTGGGTGTGGTTGGCATAGCCTAGACTCCCACCTCGGCAGCCATCACGACACCACCCCCTCGGCCTCGGCCACTCTCGGGTCGATGCGGTTGATGATCACCTTCACGATGGTATTGATGATGAGGAAGGTGATGCCTACGGAGACCAGCATGTAGCTGGCCATCTCGGCGTCCCTGTCGGCTGCGGCATCCAGGAGCCGGGTACCTATGCCTCCCCAGTTGAACAGCCACTCCACGATGAGCAGACTGCTCATCGAGAAGTAGAAGGAGGAATTGAAGCTGGTCAGCGCGGGAGCGGCGACGTTTCTGAGGATATGGCGCAGCAGGACGGTACGTCGGAGGAGCCCCTTCGCACGGGCAGTGCGCACGTAGTCGGAGTAGATGACCTCCTGCAGGGCTCCAATGGTGACCTGGGTCATGTATGCCATGGGACGCACGGCAAGCACCAGCGCGGGAGCAAGCAGCCGCCTGACATCGAACACGGTCACCTCGGGGCTCAGCAGTACAAAGCGTTCTCCGAAGGCCGGGCCGATGTACCTGATGAAGAGGAGCAGTATCAGCACCGCCAGCAGGAAGCTGGGGGTCAGCACCCCGATGTAGCTGACCGCGGATGCCAGACCCGCGAAGGGAGAGCGTGGGCGCAGTCCTCCCGCCAAGCCCAACAGCAAGCCGGCCGCCGACCCGATGACGACGGCGACGAGCATGAGCGTCACGCTGCGGACGTAAGCATCCCGCACGATGTCCAGATCGCCGCCAGAGTCGAAGATGTCGGCTGTGAACCTGAACGTGTCGGCGAAGGCGCTCTGGATGGAGGTCAGGGCGAGGTAGATGGACCTCAGAACGGGTTGGTCCAGCGTCGCAAAGCTGAAGAACGTTACGAGTACAAATACGAGGACGACCCTGTATGCGAGAAGGAGAAGGGTGCGCAGGGGTCCCCTCGACTCAGGCCAGGTGGCAGGCCACCCAGTGATTCGCCCGAGCGTCGCGCAGCAACGGCTCCTCTTCAGCACAACGGTCGACGGCTATGGGGCAACGGGTCCTGAAACGGCAGCCGCTCGGCGGGTCGATCGGGCTGGGCACGTCGCCCTCGAGGATAATCCGCTTTCGGGTCTTGGCCAGCGCGGGATTGGGTATCGGAACGCTGGACAGCAGCGCCTGGGTGTACGGATGGAGCGGGGTTTCGTGGAGATCGTTGATGTCGCCCTGCTCCACCACCTTGCCCAGGTACATCACAGCCACCCGGTCGCTGATGTGGCGCACGACACGCAGGTCGTGGGAAATGAACAGGTACGTGAGGTTGAACTGGTCCTGGAGCTCCTCGAGCAGGTTGATTATCTGCGCCTGGATGGACACGTCGAGGGCCGATATCGGCTCGTCGCAGACGATGAACTCCGGCTCCACGGAGAGGGCGCGGGCGATGACGATGCGCTGCAGCTGACCTCCGCTGAACTCGTGGGGGTACCGATTCTTGAAGTACGGGTTCAGACCCACTGTGGCGAGGAGCTCCTCCACCTTGTCCTCAACCTCGTCCTTGGCTACGACGCCGTGCACGATGAGGGGTTCGCCGACGGCCTGGCCGATGGTCATCCTGGGGTCGAGGGCCGCCTGCGGGTCCTGGAAGATGATCTGCATCCTCTGACGGAAGGGACGCATTTCTTTGCCGTTCAGACCCGTGAGCTTACTGCCATCGTAGTAGACTTCGCCGGCGGTTGCCCTCTCTAGCTGGAGTATCGTGTACCCCAGCGTCGACTTCCCGCACCCGCTCTCCCCTACCAGTCCCAGTGTCTCACCCTTTTCAATGGAGAGGCTCACACCATCGACAGCGCGGACGACCTGCTTGATGGCGCCTATGCCGAAGATGATGCCCTTGGTTCCCGTCTTGAAATGCGTCTGCAAATCGCGCACTTCAAGGAGGGTCCCGTTCCCGGTGCTGGATTCCTGCGAAACCGTCACTACTATTCTCCCTTGGCAACCCCGTTGGGACCTACTGTCAGCGGGTTCCAGCAGGCCGCATGGTGATCGGCACCTACCTCTACGAGGGCCGGGTTTTCTTCCGTGCACTGGTCGACGGGGCCATCACAGCGAGGCGCGAAAGGACAGCCCGGCCTGAGGTTGGCAAGATGCGGCGGCAGCCCGTGGATGGACTCCAACCTGTCCGCCTCCCTCCTCTCCATTGACGGCAGCGCCCGCAGCAGCATGGAGGTATACCTGTGTTTCGGATTCTCGAATATCTCCTGTACCGGGGCCATCTCCACAATGAAGCCGGCGTACATCACGGCGACCCTGTCGCAAAGCTCGGCAATGACTCCTAGGTCATGCGTGATCCAGATTACCGACGTGCCCCTTTCCTCCTTCAGGTCCCGGACGAGATCTAGGAGCTGGGCCTGCACGGTCACGTCGAGCGCCGTGGTCGGCTCGTCCGCTATTAGCAGGAGCGGGTCACATGAAACGGCGATGGCGATCATCGCCCTCTGGCGCATGCCGCCGCTGAACTGGAAGGGGTAGTCGTAGTAGCGCGACTCGGCCGACGGTATCCCCACCCTGTCGAGGATCTCGACGGCGCGCTTCCGGGCCGTCTCTTCGTCGTGGCCGAGGTGGACCTGCATAGTCTCGGCGATCTGGGGTCCCACCTTCATGGTGGGGTTCAGGGACGTCGCCGGGTCCTGGAAGACCATGCCCATCTTGGTGGCGCGCCGCTCCCTGAGGTCCCTGTCCGAGAGCTCGGTGATCACCTCGCCATCGAGCGCGACGCGCCCTCCCACGATCTGGCCTGGCGGGTTGGGTACCAGCCCCATGATCGACAGTGCCGTCATGGTCTTGCCGGAGCCGCTCTCTCCCACGATGCCGAGCGTCTCACCCGGCTGCACGTCGAAGGAGACCTTGTTCACGGCCTTGATGGCTCCCTCGCGTGACGCGAGGTGCGTCTCCAGGTCTTCTACCGAAAGGACTGGGTTCGCCACAGTGGATTCCTCTTTGCTATCGCCTGACCGACCTGAGACTCAGTGTCCCATCCCCATTGGATTCCGCAACACACCGGAGCCCTTTGCATTGGGGCTTCGGTACCGGAGTCTATCGTCTACACCGCCTTCAGTCAACACTACGGCACCAATCCAATGGAGGACGGAGGGAGCGGCGTCAATTGCGACGACCGCGACCTGCACTCCCTGGCTAGACATGGTCTCCCGCGGTCCTGGGGTGCCATCCGATGTACTTCCTTGCCCTGCGTCTGGACAGCCAGAGGGTGATGCGACGGTAGGCAGAGACCAGGCCAATCGCGGCCGGCACCACCAGCACAACCAGCACCCACCCCAAGACCGAGTATATCTGAGGTACCGGGATCGGCGGTTCGAACTTGGGGAAGGGGCCCGGGTGCAGGTCGGCGCCCCGGAACAGCCCCGACCTTGCCGTGCCCGCGAAGACCTGCAGGGTCTCGGAGTAGTTGCTGGGCACGGAAAGGCTGGTGACCCCCAGGGTCCAAAGCTCCTGGTTTACCGGCTCCCACGTTTTCCCTCCGTCGAGGGAGCGCATCACGCCTACGGAGTCGGTGCCGGCGAACACCGTCAGGTCCACCGGGAAATCGGGCGACACTCCGACCGCAAAGAACGACGAGCCGTCCTGCAGTCCTTCGCTGAGCCTAGTCCAGGAATCTCCGCCGTCCGTAGACTTGAAGAGGCCGCCAGAGGTCCCCGCAAACAGGGTCATGTCCACGCCAAAGCCTGGAGAAACGTCGAGCGAATGGACGCGTAGGTCGGACAGGCCTTCGCTGGAGGTGTCCCAGGTGTGCCCGCCGTCCACCGACCGAAAGACGCCCGACATGGTGGCCGCGAATATCGTACCGTCGGACTTGAACTGGGGAGAGACTGCGAAAGTCCATACCGACGCGTCCCCGAGGCCTTCGTCGGTACTGCGCCAGGTCTTCCCGCCGTCGTTCGACTGGTATACGCCTTCGAATGTGCCGGCAAACACGGTGGCGTCCTCCCAGTATGAAGGCGACACTGCGACCGCGGGTGTGGTCACACCCCTGCCACCTCCCGGCACCTGGACCCACTCGTCGCCCGCATTAGTCGTCCGGAAGACGCCGTTGGACGAGCCGAGGAATACGACCTGGTCCTCCCCAAAGGTGGGCGAGACCGCGATGGACCAGACGTCAGGCAACTCCCATTGCTGTATGGAACCCTCCGCCAGGCCTTGGTCGACCTGCTTCCACTTGCTACCGCCGTCCGTGGACCTGAGAATCCCTCCGTCGTACGGAGAATAGAAGATCGTGGGATCATCTGCAAAATCGGGAGCCGGTGCGACGGCCCTAACTCCGCTGGTGGGAACGGCCCCGTTGACCTGGTGCCAGGATACGCCGGAATCGATCGAACGCAGAACGCCGCCACGGCCAGCGCCGGCGAACAACGTCGCGTCCCTTCCAAACGCCGGCGAGGCGGCCAGCGCCTCCACGCGATCGCTCGTGATGGAATTTCCATCGTTCATCTGCTCCCATGTCCGGCCGCTATTCGTCGAACGGAAGACGGTCCCGAAGGCCCCGGCGAACACTGTCGAGTCCGATGGGAAGCTGGGCGAGACCTCGACCGAAACGAAACGGCCGTATGGCAGACCCAGTCCGACCTGCATCCAGCTGTCGCCGCCGTCCGTAGTGCGGAAGATGCCGCTGCCCAGCGTGCCGACAAAGGCGGTCGAGTCCTGCTCGAACGCGGGCGAGTAGCTGATGGACATCGCGGAGACGGTCTTGAGAGCTTCGTATATCTGCCAGGAGTCCCCTCCGTCGGTGGAGCGAAAGATCCCGCCGGGGGGCGTTATGTGCGGCATAGCCCCGCCCATGTAGCCCACTGTCCGCTGGCCGAGCTTTCCGACGAATACTGTGGAGTCGCGCTCGAACCCAGGAGAGACTTCCACGGAGACTATGGTGGCCCGGGTGAGGCCGTCGGTCACCTGATGCCATGATCTGCCTCCGTCGGTCGACCGGAACAGGCCGACGGAGGTACCCGCAAATACCGTTGAGTCGCTGGCGAAGACAGGCGACACCGCCAGGGCGAGGACGCGGGGGTTCTTCAACCCCTCGACGGAATGCACCCAAGTCGCGCCGCCGTCCACGGACTTGTAGACCCCGTCCGGCCCAGCCGCAAAGACGGTGGAGTCCGTCCCGAACGCGGGCGAGACGGCAAGGGCGCGGATGGACCTGTGGCCCAGCCCACTGCTGACGTTGTGCCAGGTGTCACCGTGATCCGTGGACCTGAACACGCCCGCCCCGTCAGTGCTGGCGAAAATCGTCCCATCGGTCCGGAAGTCGGGGGATGCTGCAAGCTGCCAAACGTAGCCGCCGGTTGACCCCGTGTGTATCCAGGAGCCATCGGCTGAGGCCGAGCCGGCCTGCACCACTGCCATCGTCAGGAACAGGAGCGCCGCCGCGAGGAAGACCCTGGAGAGCCTGGCAACCATCTCTGCCTCCTCAAGGCTGCCGTGAGCGGACGCCTCACAGCCGCCGAATGGCCGTTCGATAGATCAGTAACTTGCGCCCGCACACGAGTGCAGGGCACACGACTCTCACGCACCCGCTATGGGTTCGTGGTTATCGCCTGATCTGACGGGGGTTCAGGGCGTCGTTCAGCCCGTCGCCGAGATAGTTGAACCCGAACACAGCGGTCCCGAGCAGAATGCCAGGCATCAGGACCTCCCATGGGTAGAGACGCCACTGGGGAAGCGCGGTGTTAATCATGTCGCCCCAGCTTGCAGCCGGCGGCTGGATGCCCAGCCCGAAGAAGCTAAGGGAGGACTCCAGCAGGAGGATACTGCCGACGCTAGCGCTGATGCTCACTACCAATGGGGCCACGGCGTTAGGCACCAGGTGTTTCCGGATGATAAGCCACGTCGGCATGCCGAGTGCTATCTCGGCCCGGATGAAGTCCTGTTCCCTAAGCGACAGCACCTGTCCTCGTATCAGCCTGGCCGTGCCATGCCAGTTCACCATCGCCAGGGCGCCGAAGAGGATGATGTAGTCGATGAAAATCGTCTCGTCGAGTATCTCCCACCCTGTCTGTTGCTTCAGGTCTCCCATGATCTTCACGATGGGAGTCCTGATGGATGCGGAAAGGAACGCCGCAAAGAGAAGATCCGGGAAGCTCAGAAGTACGTCCACGACGCGCATGATGAAGTCGTCGACAACTCCTCTGAAGTACCCTGCGACTGCCCCCAGGGTAATGCCGATAGCCTGCCCAAGTATGATGGTGATCGCGGCCGCGAAGACGGCCGTCCGCGCGCCGTGCATCAGGCGGCTCATGATATCGCGGCCAACCTTGTCTGTCCCCAGCCAGTAATCGGTGCCCCAGCTCTCCCATATCGGCCAGCTGATTGTGGGTCCATCGTGAGGTTCCGAGCCGGAGCGCATGAATGTCTCCAGGTAGTCGTGGGGCGCCAGTACGCTGCCGAAGACGGCCAAGAACAGTATGAAGGCCACCACAAGTAGCCCGAATATGGCCGTCTTGTTGCGCATGAGGCGCTCCAAGGCATCCAGCCACAGACTACGCTGCTTGACCTCCTCGAAGTCCTCTATGGCAGTGGCGCGGAACGCTCGTTCGCTCATCTCGGACATACCCCACCAGATACGGCAACGCGATCCAACAAACTTCCGCTACCCTCGTTTGGTTGGTCAAGGACGTAATCTTGTCGACTACTCATATCGGACCCTCGGATCCAAGAAACCGTAGCCGATGTCGACCAACAAATTCGCAATGACGAACAGTGCGGCGCCGATCATTGTCGTAGCGAGAATCACCGGGTAGTCCCTCGCCTGGAAGGCATTGATACCCATTCCGGCGAATCCAGGTATCGCAAAGATGCGCTCAATGAAGAGCGCGCCAGTCACGAGCCCGCTGAGCGACAATCCCATGCTTGTGAGCACAGGCGTCAGGGAGTTCTTTAGCATGTGCCTGCTGATCACTCGGCGCTCGAACAGACCCTTGGCCCGGGCTGTTCGGACGTAGTTCTGGCGAATGACCTCAAGAACGCCTGACCGCGTAAGGCGCACAATACCGAGAAGACCGGTAACCACAAGAATGAATAGCGGCAGTACTGTCCTTGTGCTGAAAAGGCCGTGCCAGCCAATGGGAATCCTGTTGTTCCATGTAATCCCGAAATTGGCGAGGATGTCGGGCAGCCACAGAACGGTAATCACCATCATGAGCGGGGCCAGAACAATCACGTGAATTGAACTTCCTACGATAGACCCTGTAACGATTATGTAGTCGATCCATGTATTCTGCCTGCTGGCTGCCAGGGTTCCCAGTGGAATTCCAATGACCAGGAGCAGGAAGAAGGTCGCCAGTCCAATCTGGGCGCTTATTGGGAATGTTTCAGCTACCATCTCTCCAATGGACAGCTTGCCCCGCCCCACGCGCAGGGGCTCTCCCATGTCTCCCTGAGCCAACTTCCAGACGTAGTCGCCGAATTGCACCCAGAAGGGGCGGTCCAGTCCATAGAGTGTTCTGAGCCGGGCGAGCACCTCTTCGTCCAGCGTGTAGTCTTCGCCAAACTGTATCTCAAGGGGGTCGCCCGGGGCGTAGAACCCAACGGTGAACGTGATGAACAGTATGATGAACATGACGGGGAAAAAGAGTACGACGCGCCGCAGAATGTATGTCAGCATGTGCTCTTGTCTCTACCCTTGAGTCCCCGGGTTCGCCAAGCAGTCAATCCACGCGCCGGAGTCTAGCGTCTATTCGCCTGCCAGTCAACTCCAGGATGCCGGCGGGACATCCCGCAGATGCTTAGATTCGGTGGATGGCCTCGGCGTTTGCCGCGAATAGCGCCGTCTGCTCGTCGTCGGTGAAGTCAGCAACAATCTCCGTGTAGGCATTCACAACGGCGTCATACTCGCTCCACAGCCAGTCGACCGGCCAGTTGGTGGCGAAGAAGCTGCGATCCACGCCGAAGGTCTCGATGCACTGGAGGACATAGGGCCTGATGCTGCCGACCGTCCAGTTGTGGTCCCCCATGCCCAGGCCGGAGATCTTGCACCGAATGTTGTCGGCGTCCGCTAAGACGGCCATCCCCCGGCTCCATTGGGCGAAGTACTCTTCCGTCCTCTCTGCCGGGAAGCCGCAGTGGTCTATGGCTATCAGCACGTTCGGATATTTAGCGGCCAAGGCCCTCAGCTTCTCCATATCAGGCCACTGCACGCCCATGCAGGAAATGAGCTCGTACTTTTCCAGGAGGGCGAATCCGCGGTGGAAATCCGGTTCGACCAGGTAGTCGCCATAGGAGAAGTCCCTTATGCCCCGCATGTTGGGGTACTCACAGTGCGCTTCCAGGACGGTTTCGACTCCCGGGTCCCTGAGGTCGGCGTGGGCGACAATGCCATGAGGGAAGCCGGTGCGGTTGGCGGCCTCCTGCAGCCACTCGGTCTCCTTCACCGGGTCCGGACTGCCTATGGCCGCCTGCACATGCACGGCCTTGACCACGTTCGCGTCGCGAGTCTCGGCAATGTAGTCCTCGGCGATGTAGTTTCTCTCGGCCAGCCTCTGTATCTGCCAGCCGAGGGTGGGATGTGGCTCCCCAGGCTTCCAGTGGTCGTACACCAGCTCCGGGTGTTGCATGTCATAGTAGTGGACATGCGCATCGACGAACTTACGCTTGCTCACTTGGCTGCGACTCCGTTATGCGTAGATTGCTGCGAGGCTTCCAGTGTCGGATCGTCCATGGATGCCCCCAATGCGAAACCGGGACCCCCGCCCTTTGCAGGGCTATGGGGTCCCGGTCTTCAATTGCCCAAAGTAGTCCCGCCCGACTGGCAGGCCGCGGGCTTATGGCCGCGCGGCACTACAAGTCTGGGGGTTCACTCTCTAGTACAGGCTCCGGTCGCGGACACCGATCTGCCACCAAGGCAGGGTGTTGAAGTACTGACCAAGGGATCCTACGTACCCCTGTACCCAAGGCTGAACGACCCAGGTGCGGTCGTCACCGGCCATGAGCGGGAAGTAGTAGTAGTTGTCCATGATCGTCTTCTCGATCTCCTGCCAGGCCGCGCAGTAGTTCGGGTCGTCCAAGGTCATCTTCTGGGCGGCCACTATCAGCGCGTCCAACTGCGGGTTGCTGAACATAGCTCCGCCTTGAACGGTGCTGGCAGTCGAGAGACCCAGGTCTGAAAGAACGCCGCTGGGGTCAGGGATGCGACCGCCAAGGCTCCGGCGCTTGAACTCGACAACGTCGCGCCTCTGCTGGCCAGGCTCGAGCCTCACCAGGTTGATCTCGATGCCCAGGTTGTCCTTCCACTGCTCCTGGACCACCTCGAAGATGCTGATGATCGAGGGGCGGGAGATCTCAAGCGTCGGGACCGGCACGTTCTCTGCACTGCCGTACTTGGAAGCCGCGAGAGCCGCTCGAGCCGCCTCGGGGTCGTACGGGTAGCCAACGTCGGGCCACTGCGAGCAGGCGTTGCCCTCGGTCAAGATGCCTCCGCCGTACTGGGCCTTCGGGCCGAGGATGGCGGGAACGATGTTCCACATATCGGCCGCGAGGGAGAATGCCTTGCGCACGTTCAGGTCGTCGAAGGGCGGATGGTCGGTTACGAAGGCCGTGTACCAAAGACCCTTGCCGCCCTGGAGGACCAGGTCGTTATGGAACGGATTGTCAGGCTGCCAGATGGCAGGCTGCCGCACCGAGTCGGCGTACAGCACGTCAATCTCGCCGTTCTCATACAGCAGGTAGCCGGTCTGCAGGTCTCTGACGGTAGGCCTCACCACGCGGTCCATGAAGGGGGACTCGCCCCAGTAGTTCGCGGCCCTGTCGTAGTGCTGTATGTCCGTCGCGTCGTCGTACGAGGCCCGGTAGGGGCCAGCACCGATCGGATGGATCCTGAAGCCCTCAGGATCGTTCCGCGCCTGGTCGGAGTTATAGATGCCGAGCATCCAGACCGCCATCTGCAGCGGCCACGTAGGCGTGAACTGCTCCATCGTAATCGAGAGGGTCAGGTCGTCCACGACCTTCAGCCCCTCGGCCTCCATCGCATCACCCTGCTCCAGAGCCTTCATCCCCTTGATAGCCCTGGTGTGGAGAAGGATCGCGCCCCAGCCAACCTGGTTGTCCGGGTATGCCGCGAACTCCCACGCGTCCTTGAGCGCCGCTGCCGTTATCTTCGAGCCGTCGTGGAAGACAGCGTCGGGGTTGATGTGCAGCAGGTACTCGATGCCGTCGTCGCTGACCGAGTAGCCAGTGGCGAAGCCCTGGCGCAACTCCATGTCGTTCGCTATAGAAGCGAAATGGAACGGCGGCATGAAGATCCACCAGTAGTGGGCCCGGTCGCCGCCACCCTCTCTAAACGGAGGGGTGACCTCTTCCTTCGGACCACCCTGGTACAGATACTGGAGCTCCTGCGAATCGGCGAGCGTCAAACCTGACATAATCGTGTCGGCAGGGGGGGGCTCCAGCGTCGGGAGCGTAACCCTCGAGAAGCCTTCCTGTGCGCCCTCGGCCGTCAGCTCGGGAAGCCGGGCCAGCGCGAGCTGGGCCTTCTCACCCGCATCCATGGCGGCCATGCCCGCCTCCTCGGCGGCCTTCTGGGCCATCATGGCAGCTTCGGTGGCCGCGTTGGCAGCATCGACTGCCTCGCTAACCGACGCGCTGATGATTCTCTGCACGTCGGCAGTGGTCAACTGACCTGCCGCCGATGCGTCCACGATCTTCTGAACGTCAGAAGCCGTCAACTGTTGACCGGTCGAGTCCTGGACGATCTTCTGCACGTCAGAAGCACTGAGCTGCTGGCCTGCCGATGCGTCGACGATCCTCTGAACGTCGGCTGCGGTCAACTGACCTGCGGCAGAGTTGTTGATGATCTTCTGCACGTCCGCAGCAGTCAACTGCGTACCCACCGACTGCTGGACGATGTTCTGTACGTCCGACGCAGTCAGAACATCACCAGCGGACTGCTCGACGATCCTCTGAACGTCTGCAGCAGTCAACTGCGGGCCGGTGTCGATGCCGGCCACGGCGCTCTGTACGATGTTCTGGATCTCGGCCGCGCTCGGCCCGGTTTCGGTGGGCTCAGCGGAGCTGCAGGCCACGAGGCCCACAATCAAGGCCGCGATCAAGGCAACCCAGAGCACCCCTCCCTTCTTCAGTGTGTTTCTCATTCAAACACCCTCCTTGGAATAGTATCGCGCGGGAGTTTAGCGTGAAACAGCCGCTTAGTCAACCCCTAGCATGACAGGGCACCGCCTCAAGCCATCCGGGACGCCGATGTCAGGACGCGGAATCGCGCCCCCACCCGGTCCAACGGCTGCCGCTTACAGGAAGTGGTGGAGCGCTCCACAGCAGGACTCCCTCCCACCTCCCGCAGGCGGCCCGGCCGGGCGCCTCATTCAAAGCAGCCCGCAGGAGGGACCATCCAAGGGGCGCCCATGCTAACCTAATGGCCATGAGTCTGACTTCGTATGGTTTGCATGATGGCCCGAGTCCGCCGGAAACCCCTGTGATCGGCATCGTCGTATCCGACCCGGACGAGGAATCGCGCCACGTCGCTGCCGTATGCAGGGCGGGCGGAGAGCCCCTGGTGATTGCGGACTGGGGCGCAGCCTTCGACCGTATAGACGGCCTGGTAATGGCTGCCGCCCCAAGAATACAAGAAGGCGGGCGTGAGGGGGCGCAAGATGCCGCGGACTGCACCTTGAGAGCACTCAACTCAGGCCTGCCAATACTGGCTACGGGGAGTGGGTTCGTTTCCCTGAACGTTGCGGCTGGCGGCTCGATGGTCGAGGTGGACGGACACGCGGCCGGCCCCGACGGCGGGGAAGAACCTGCCTACCACCGAATCTACATCGCACCTGGAGGCAAACTAGCAGCGACAGTCGGCTCAGGCGGGTTCGTCAGGGTGAACAGCCGCCACACGTATGGCGTAAGGGAGGCCCAGAAGGCTCCGTGGCTGCTTGCGACCGCCTATTCCCTGGAGGACGGGGTCATCGAGGCGTTGGAGAGCCCGGAGCACGCGTGGGTTATCGGAGTGCAGTTCGGTCCTCAGCGACGAGGCGAGCTTCCGCCACACTTCGACAGGCTGTTCGACAGCCTCGTCGCCCATGCGAGGAGTCGATAGCCTAAAGGAGCGCCGGCGCAGTGCCCGCCTGCAGCCTGACGGCAAGGTCGGCCAGCAGGCCCTCCCTCAGGCCGACCCGAGGGATGGTCAGAGTCGACGCCCATACGACACCCATGAGGCTCTGTAGAACAACCGTGGCCGGGTAGATGACGTCGGCGCGGTCGGGCCTGAGTCCAAGCTCCTGACGTCTCTCCGCGAAGGAGAGCTGTTCGAGGGCCGCCCTGGTGCGATAGATGTCCCCAATGGAGGCGTATGAGGTGGCCCTCTTACCGGCGCGCCTGCCCGTTAGGTCGCCGACGGTCTCGACATTGCCGCCCGTGCCTATGAAGAAACCGATCAGACTGTGGCCGACGTGGTCGCCGACCCAGTCGCGCGTCTCCGACGCCACGTCGTCAACCAGCCCGAGGAAGTAGTTTGAGCCGAGCGCCTCGTCGGACAGCACCTGCAACATACGGACCGTCCCTATCTTGTAGCTCCTGCTGTCTACCAGCAGCCCCTCCGAGGTAAGAGCCACCTCAACGCTCCCGCCTCCGATGTCAACAAGCAGAGCCTCGCCGGTCTCGATGTCGAGCTTCCTCGACACGGCCAGGTGGACAAGGCGGGCCTCCTCCATGCCGCTGATCACGTTTACACCTATCCCCGTCTCGTCCAGTATCCGGTCCGCCAGGTCCTTGCCGTTCTCCGCTTCCCTCATGGCGCTGGTGGCAATGGCGGCGGCGTGCTCGACGCCCAGGTCGCGTATGGCCGCTGCGAACTTGTGGAACGCCTCCAGGGCGAGGTCCATGATCTCCGGAGAGAGTCTGCCGTGGGAGAAGACGTCCCGGCCGAGCCGCACAGGCTCTCGGGCCGTCTTGAGGACATCCACCATGCCTGCTCCGCGCGTCTCGCCAATAGCGAGCCGCATGGCATTGGAGCCGACGTCGATGGCGGCGAGGGTTGTCACCGGGCGGCGCTTGTTCCTTCTCCAGCCGGCTGGCCTGCGTCAGTGCGGCGGCACTCTGCTTTGGGGCATGCTTCCAGCCTGCTTCAGTCCAGCTTGCCGTCGCGAAACGCCTGGATGTAGTTCATGCAGAAGTCGTCCCTGCCTTCGAGCATGTCCACAGCGAGTCCGACGCGCTCAGACTCCATGTCGAGGGCCAGCACGTCGCTCAGCTTGGTCTGGATGGGGTCTATGAGACCGGCGTCGATACCCGCCTCGATGCCCAGGCGGATGAACGCCTGGTTGATCAGCTTGCGGTTGGGCATCCCGAATGACACGTTGCTCAGCCCCATGCCTATGTGGAGGCGAGGAAACTCTTCCCTGATGCTCCTGACGGCGTCGAAGTAGTGGTTTCCGTACTGAGGGTCTACGGAGATGGGAAAAATGACCGCGTCGCAGAAGATGTCCTCGGCTGCCACTCCACCCGAGAGGGCCATGTCTATGACCGTACGGGCGTTGTCTACTCGCTGTTCCGCGTCTTCGGGCATGCCTGAGTCACTCGTAGCAAGCACGATCACCCTCGCATCGTGCTCCCGCACCATTTCGAGAACTTCTGGGCGCTCGAGAGACAGCGAGTTGACCAGGGGCCTTCCCGCGCGACCGTCGTAGGCCGCCAGGCCCTCCGCGACGATCTCAGAATTCGACGAGTCTATGCTGGGGGGAACGGGTGAAGCTTCCTGCACCGTCTCGACCGCCCATCTCATGGCCCTCTTCTGCGTGTCGAGGTCGTAGTGGACTTCGTCGATGTTGACGTCGAGGTACTCGGCGCCCGCCCGGACCTGCTTGCGGATCTCGGCGCGGATGTACTCGGCGCCCTGCTCACGCTCGTCGGGGTCGTCGCCGATGCCATTCATGGCCGCGATCATGAAGTGCTTGATCTGGCCCTGCTCGTAAGGCTGTGTGCTCCTGAACCAGTCGGGAACGGTGAGACGCAGCCGGTCCCCGCCCTCACCCCTGAAAGGAACGAACTCTGTTCCGTCCTCCAGTGTCCTTACCCTGCGGCCCTTCCTTAAGAGGACGCGCGTGGCATGGATGTTTTCGCCTACTATGGTGAAGTCTTCGGGCGCGTTGACTACTCTGGACATGGGCTGGCTCCGGTTGACTGACGTGGGGCTATTCCGGTCGCGGCCGGGCGTCGCTGCTCCAGGACACGCGCTGCATCCGACCTGAAGATGGCGTCGGGACTAACGCTGCTATGTGCCCTGGACTCGATGCAGGCGGAGTCATGCCTCGGAATCGACTCCGCCTCCGTTCGACTGGTGCTCCTCGCACCAGTCGCGCACGGCCTTCGGGATTTCGAGCAGGTTCTCCAGCTTGGTCGCCAGAGGAATGGCGCACTCGGGCGCGATCATATCGATCCCGGCATCGAGGCACTTGTACACCTCGGCACGGACCTCCTCCGGGCCCTTGGCGTACAAAGTTACAGGATTGTTGATGTTGCCGACGAGGCCGATCCTGTCGCCGACGATCTCTTTCGCCTCGGCCGGGTCGTTCCTGGAATCGAAATGGAACATCGCCATGTTGTTCTGGGCGACGTAGTCCATCCGGTCGAGAGTCTTCCCGCAGATGTGAAGTATCAGCGGCACGTCGAGCCGTTCCACCATCTCCTGGTGAATCTCCAGCAGAAACCGCCGGTAGTACTCGCCGCTCACCAGGTCTCCGGTGGCGTGGTCGGGGAAGGTCAGAGCGTCTGCCCCGGCGTCGATTTGCGCCTGGCCGAACAGGACGGACACTTCCTTGAGCTTGTTCATGCAGTCCTTGGTCCTGTCCGGGTCGTCGACCGTCATCAGCAGGAAGGGCTCCACCCCAAAGACGTGGTAGGCGAGCGTCCAGGGGCCCATGGTCTTGCCGATTATGGCTACCTCTTCTCCGAACTCCTCCTTCAGGATGGAGATCGACCTCGTCATGGCGATGGTGTCCCGGTGCTCCAGGAAGCCGGGGGGGATGTGGACATCCTCCGGGCCCTTCCAGATTGGGTTGGTCATTCGCACGGTGGGCCAGTTGTCCTTCTGCTCCCACTGCATATCGCAGCCGAGAGCCGACGACTCCTGGATAATGCTGAAGTAGGGCATGATCGAGTCGAAGCCAAGCTCCGTGTAGCCGGTGGATGCGAGCCTGGCGTTCATCTCAGGGTCGCGGTTGGCGTCCGGAAACGGGGCGTCCATCATATCCATGAGCTCTACCGTTGCGACATTGGTGGGGTTCGCTACCGGCGGCCGGTCCACGGGCTCGCCCGCCAGCGCGTTCAATACCCGCTCCCGCGGCGTCATGGTCTCGGTCAATGTCATGGCGCTCCTCCTTTCGCTATCGGCCATGCGAGGTCCGGCGAAGACATCTATGTTGGCGGGGCGAAGCCGAGGGTGCCGGTGGTCATCTGGCCGCGAAGGGCGTCGGCCTCCAGCATGTCCTGCGTGCCCGTCACGTTGCGGGCGTATGGCAGCAGCAACCGCATGAGCTGGTCGTGCCTGGCGCCGCAGCTGAACGAGACGCCATCGCCTACCCTCTCCATTTCGCCGTAGCGTACGAAACCGGACAGTATGGCGCGCAATCTACCGGCTGCCCTGGGCGCTTCGCCCTCGGCGGTCACACGGTAGACAGTGCGGCCATCGATCTCCTCGGACTCGAAACCGAGCATGAGGGGCGACCTCAGGTCCTTGACGGGCCCCTCGGGGTAGTCGAAGCTCGGGTCCTTCTCTACGGCCTGCATCATCAGGAACTTAAGGGGGCGCTGGTGAATCGTGCCGCAGGGCGGCCTGAGCTGGTGATGTGTGCCCTCGACCGGTTCCATGTCCCCGAGCTTGACAAGCTGGTCTCGGACCTGCTCGATCCTCGCCTCAACGCCCTCCATGCGGCTGAAGGTCCAGACGGTGGCTATGCCTTCCTTTGAATAGAGGCCGATTGAGATGTCATGAAAGTGAGGGTCTATCGGCACCAACTCGAGACATTTCCCGTACTCCTCAACGGCTTCGACGGCGCTCAGGCGCGGCATGCTGGCAACAGTCATGGCGTCGCTCCCTTCATCGGTCCAGTGCCTCAGAGATGGCGCGGATGTGCCTGGGCGTGGTGCCGCAGCAGCCGCCGAAGATGTTGACGCCCATCTCGGACAGCTCCTTGAAGCGCGGGGCCATGAACTCGGGGGTCTCCGGGTAGACGATCTGCCCCTGGCGTATTGCGGGAATCCCGGCGTTGGAGTGTATGAGCATCGGGCCATCACTGGCAGACCGTATCAGGCGGGCGAGCTCCAGCATGCTCTCGATGCCATTGCCGCAGTTTGCCCCCACCACGTCGGCACCCGCCTCGCGCAGCTCCCGAGCGGCTTCCTCGGGGGTGACTCCCATCATCGTGAAGAAGCCGCGGGGCCCTTTGTCGAAGGTCATAGTTGCGATGACGGCGAGGCTCGTATTCTCCCTGGCGGCCCTGACGGCCAGCCGGGTCTCGTCCAGGGCGAACATGGTCTCGATGACAACGGCGTCAGCCCCGCCCTCCTCCAGCGCAGTAATCTGCTCGGCGAAGGCGTCCAACATTTCAGCTTGGCTGACGGAGCCGAGTGGCTCGATGAACTCACCGGTGGGTCCAACGGAGCCGGCAACCAGGCCTCCGGGCGGCGCCTGGCTCCGAGCATGTTCTGCTGCCAGGCGGTTCAACTCCCTGACCTGGTCGCCGTGTCCGTACTTGCCCAGCATGAACTTGCTGCCTCCGAATGACGCGGTGAGCACCATGTCCGACCCGGCGTCGAAGTACTCGCGGGCCATCTGCCGGATCAGCCCGGGGCGGGTCGCGTTCAGCTCCTCCGGGCAACCTCCCGGCTCCAGGCCGCGTGCCTGCAGCCATGTGCCGGTGGCCCCGTCGGAGATTATGAACTCCCCGGCATTGAGCCTATCTACTAGCGTCTGTGGGGATACCTCAGTCCCGATCATCGATCCATCCAGTCATCTATCGCTCCGGGACTCGGGTCCCGTTCTCCCGACTGGTGCAGGTCTCTGATTCGTGCCACGAAGTCCAGCGGCATCCCGCCGTTGATACGCGCGGCCGTCGCTTCCGCCACCGCCGCGGCAGGACCGTCTGACTCCTCATAGGGTCCCCACTCCCAGGCCATTATGTATTCGTCTGTTCCTGCGCTTCCGTCGAACATGGCTATGGCGTCCGCAGCCTCCTGGAACCTGGGTTCCAGGGGTTTCGACACGGTGCCGGCGTCATCGACGGCCTGCACCTGCACAGGCACTTCCTTCCAGTACATGACACGCACTCTCGCCACCTGGGTATCGCCTCGCCGCCTGTCCTTCGAATCTCATTATACCCACTGAGTCACAGGCGGTCGAACGCCCCGGGCGCCGCCCTGCGCATAGGTCCAACCCGACGAGTAGACGCCGGGCTCTCGACAGAGGCTCTACTGGGCGGTCCAGCCGCCGTCGATGACCAGGTCGCTCCCGGTCATGTAGGAGGACTCGTCGGACGCAAGGAACAGCGCACCGTACGCCACATCCTCGGGCGTCCCTATCCTGCCCAGCGGCACCAGGGCCCGGCGCTGCTCGATGGCCTCTTCGTCCGGGAATCCGGTCAGGAACATGGCGGTGTCGGTCGGTCCCGGGTGGATTGCGTTGGCCCGGATCCCATCCTCGGCATATTGGACGGCGGTCGACTTGGTGAGTAGGCGCAGGGCGGCCTTCGAGGCGTTGTAGGCTGCCGACGTGGTGGTGCCCACGAGGGCGTTGAACGACGCTATGTTCACAATGGAGCCTCCGCCGGATTCCTTCATCGCGGGGATGGCGGCCCGTGTGCCAAGGAATGCTCCCTTGGCGTTCACATCCATCACCCGGTCCCAGCCTTCGAGCGATGTCTCGTGGACCGGTCCGCGCAGGTACACGCCTGCGTTGTTGACCAGCACGTCCAGCCTGCCGAACCTCGTTACGGATTCGCCGACCGCACTCTCCCAGTCGGTCTCGCCGGTCACATCCAGCTTCACGAACACGGCCTCCGCGCCGGCAGCAGCGATCTCCGAGGCGGCCCGTCGACCCTCCTGTACCAGGACGTCCCCGAGCACTACGCTCGCTCCCTCGAGGGCGAACAGCCTGGCCTCCGCCTCACCCATTCCCCTGGCGGCGCCGCTGATGAGCGCGACCTTGCCCTGCAGCCTCAATGGGCCGTCATGCCGCCGTCCACGCTCAGCACGGAGCCTGTAGCGAACGACGACTCGTCGGACGCGAGGTAGAGGACGGCGCTCGCGACCTCGTCGGGAGTCCCCAACCTGTTCATCAGGTGGCGGGCCTCCATGAGCCGCCTGAGGGCCTCGGGGTCATCGCTCTTGGCGAAGATCTCATCGAAGTACGGGGACTCGACGGTCCCGGGAGCGACGCAATTGAACCTGACGCCGTCGGCAACGTGGTCAATTGCCATCGCCCTTGTCATCGCGATGACTCCGCCCTTCGAGGCGCAGTACGCGACCCTGTCCGCCACTCCCACCAGGCCTGCCGCCGAGGCCGTGTTGACTATCGATCCGCCGCCCTGGGCCATCATTACCGGGACGACGTATTTGCACCCGAGATAGACGCCCTTAAGGTTCACAGACATGAGGCGGTCCCAGTCGGCCTCCTCAGTCTCGACCACCGTGGCGGGGAATCCGAATCCGGCGTTGTTGACGAGCACGTCTATCCGGCCGTGCTCCTCGACGACCACGTCGACCATGCCGCGCACGCTGTTCGAGACCGAAACATCCACCTGTACGGCCATGCCATGTGCGCCGATGAATTCGAGCTCGCCGACGGTGCGGGCCGCCGTTTCCGCGTTCTTGTCCGCCGCGACTACCGTGGCCCCTTCCCGTCCGAACAGCAGACAGATCGCCCGACCTATGCCGGACCCGCCTCCGGTGACGATGCACACCTTGCCAGCCAGCCGTGTCCCGCGTGCTTCACTGAACATCGAGCTCTGCCCTCCCGACAAGCTCCATGGACACGTCTATGTTGGGGGGCATCAGGGTCGCCGTGCGAACGTCGCGGTACAGCCTCTCCAAGTGCATGTCCTTCCGCGCTCCCCGCCCGCCAACCGTCTGCAGGCACTGGGATGTCACGTCCAGCGATGCCAGGGAAGCCGCATACTTCGCTCGAGCCGCCAGGACTCGCCTGTCGTCCGGGCCGGCGTCATCCCACCTGGCTGCCGATTCGTAGAGCACGTGTCGCGCGCCCTCCAGCGCTATCGTCATCTCAGCCACGCTGCGCTGCACCACCACGTCATGTGCCAGGGGGTCCGTCGCCGGGTGGACAGTGGTTGTCTTGCAGAACTCCACCGTAAGGTCGAGAGCTCGCTGCGCCGCCCCAAGGTACACCGCCGCGTACCCAAGCCCGAAGCCCTCAGTAACACCCTTCTCCAGCGCCACCCCCGGCTTGCCGAGCAACGCGTCATCGCTCACGCGGCAGTCCCGGAATGTCACCGTCGGGCTCACGGTCGCCCTCATCCCAAGCACGTTCCACTCTCCACTGATCTCCATGCCCGGCGTACCGCTCGGCACGAGGACAAGCTGAAACCCGTCTCCGTCCCTGGCGCCTTCCATATCACAGTGGGCCATGTTCCGGTGCGCCACGCCCGCCATGGAGCAGAAGTGCTTGACCCCATTGATGACGTAGCCTCCGTCTAGGGGCGCAACGGTGGTGCTGCGGGCGGTTCGTGAGCCTCCCCTTTTGCCCGGCTCGCTGCCCCAGCTAGCGAACAGCTTTCCCTCGTCCACGACCTCCGCGTAGAAGCGGCGCTTCTGCTCCGGCGTTGCAAGCGCGTCTATGAACCTCATGACCACCGAATGCATGTGCATGGTCATCGCCGTGTTCGAGCACCCATAGGCCAGACGCTCGACTGCAGCCGTGTAGGTGGGCATGTCCAGCCCGAGCCCTCCATAGGCCTTGGGCACGGCGGCCGCCAGAAGTCCATGCTTCCACAGGTCAGCCCAGCTCTCTACCGGGTAGATCCCGGCCTCATCGTATGCCGGGGCGCGCGGCCAAAGGCACTCCTCTGCCACCCGCGCGGCAAGGTCGGCTACCCTGTTATCCACCAAGGATGTGGGAAGGCTGTGCATTGTTACGGAAGCACACCGACCCTCTACAGCAACACGTGGAGGGCCCGGATGTTGCCCGCTATTCAGGCTCGGTTACCTGCAGGACCTGGTTGACCGGCACGTCGGTCAGGGTCTGCACCCTGCCGCCGGGCCATCTTATGGTAAGCGAGTCGACCCTGGACGCCTCTCCGAGACCGAAGTGAGCCCCCATCATGTTCTGGCCCATCGAGCTCGAACCGCCTGAGATGAGCCTGATCTGCGAGCTTCCGGCGGTCTGGGCGGTTATGACGGCACCGATCGCGTCCCTGTTGCCGGTGGCCCCCTGGGCACTCACGATCAGCCAGCTATTGCCGTAGTCGCACGCGTTTCGGAACAGCCTCGCGGGCTGGCCGTAGTTCACTACGATCATGTCCAGGCAGCCGTCCTGGTCGTAGTCGATGTATGAGCCGCCCCGGCCTATGCCGTCGTCGTCCGCGCCGCTGCTGCCCGACACGTCCGCAAACGTGCCGTTACCCTCATTGCGAAGGAGGGCGTTCGGTTGCTCCTTCGAATTGATCGGCTGGGGCGCGTCCAGCCAGCCGCTGACCACGTACAGGTCCTCGTCGGCGTCGTTGTCGTAGTCCATGAACATGGTGCTCCAGGCGATACGCGGCTTGCGCCCCAGCAGCCCGATCTCGGCCCCGGCCTCCGGCGCCACGTCCACGAATGGCTTGCCGCCGCCGGGATTCTTGAGGAGGACGTTGTCGTTTATGTTGGTCATGAAGATATCGAACCTGCCGTCGAGGTCGTAGTCCCCGATCGCGATCCCCATGCCGTCCATCCTGACGTCGGCGTCCATGGCGATGGACACGTCCTCGAACTTCCAACCGTCACCGCCCGGGCCGTCATTGCGCCAGAGCACGTTGGGTTGGATCTCTCGGCCCAGGTCGTTTACCACGTAGAGGTCCAGGTCGCCGTCCTCGTCGTAGTCGAACCATGCGGGCTGGAATCCGGCTCCGTAGACGTTGCCGGCCTCCCCGCCCATGCTGGGGCCGGACGTGTCGCCGAGCAGCTCAGTGACGTTGACGAAGTTGCCGCCTTCGTTGTGGAAGAGCGACAGCCCCCTCAGGGCTATGCCGAAGTCCCGGTGGATCAGCAGGTCATCTCCGACCTCTCCCAGGTGGCTGACCACGATCAGGTCGAGATTCCCGTCGCCGTCGTAGTCGCCCCACGCACAGCCGCTGAACCTCCTCTTGTCGTCGTACCCGTCGATCAGGGCTTCCGACACGTCCTCGAATACGCCTGAGCCGTCGTTTCGGAAAAGCTTGTTGGCGCCGTGAATCGTGGTGTAGATGTCCTGGTCGCCGTCGTTGTCGAAGTCGGCCGCGCAGGCGCCGTTGGTCTCAGCGAGCGGGTCGTCGAGAGCCGCCTGCACGGCCACGTCCGTGAAGGTTCCGTCTCCGTTGTTGCGGTAGAGCGCGTTGGGCTGGCGCATGTTCGTGATGAATATGTCGTCGAGACCGTCCCCATCGTGGTCGAACACCACCACGCCGCCGCCCAGCGGGAACACCAGGGAGCGGGGAACGTTGTGCAGGAAGTCTATGCCCGCCTCAGCGGACACGTCGACAAAAGCGGGCCTGTCCAGCACCACTGCCGCCTCGGTCTCTGAAGCAACCTGTGCTGCCGCCTGGCTGTCCTGGATGGGTACGACGCTGCGGGTCAGGCGGGTCCTCACGCCCGCGTCGGCCGCAGCCGCCGTTTCCGAATTAATCCCGAGCAGGCTGTCGGTAGCTATGAAGGCGCCCGCCGCGAGGATGCCCAGGCCGCCGGCCACCCCCAGCGCCCACGTCGTCGTGGCGAGAGCCGCGATGGCCCGCTTCGACATGACGCTGGCCAGGCCCCAGAATGTCACAGGGCCGCCCGCGGCCGCGGTGAACAGCAGCACCGCTGCGGGGGCCTCGCCCATGCCCATCAACAGCAACAGGGCGACCAGCGGAATCTCGAACAGCAGGGGCACGTTGATCAGGATGCCGAAGGTGGCCGCTATGGCGATGCCGGTGAGGTCGTTGCCCAGGTATTCGGACACGACGTCTGGGCTCACCCACTGGATCGCCAGCCCGCTGGCGAAGCCCGCGATTGCCATGATGGGCCCCATCCGGACCAGGAACCCGAAGCTCGAGCGGCCCCAATCCGTGAACCCTTCCTTCATGGCCGGGCCCCACGGCTCTTCAATGGGTTCGAATTCCAGATCGACCTCCACCGGGGGCCCCTCAGCGGGCGCGGGCACTCCCCTGGCCGTAAGACGGTCGATCATCGCGACGAGCGGGCCAACCAGTATCACGGCCGTCATGCCCATCAGGAACCTGCTCACGCCCATCATCGGCGTGAAGACGACCACGGCCATCACGAGCCCGGGCAGGTTGAGGGTCGAGGAGCCGTGGACTATGGCCAGGCCACTCTCTATCCCGACGCCCCGCCGCTGGAAGGCCGCGGACACGGGCACTATGCAGGCCGAGCACAGGTTCATCACCGGGCCAAGGACCATCCCCTTGAGGGACTTCTTGAGGCTCCCGCCTGACAGGACACCCACGCCGCTTCCTTTAGGGAAAAGGAACGCCTCGGTGAGTCCGGCCACGAGGAACGCGAAGATCATCCCGACCGTGACCAGTTGCAGGTAGGTGATCGAAAAGTCCCACCAGCGCTCCAGCAGGGTCGTCTCGAGCTCGCGCTCGATGCAGAAGCCCTGGAAGCAATGCACGATGGGTCCCGTTACGACATCCAGATCCTCGCGGACCGTGTCGAGCTTCGGGAAGCGGTTGAGCGAGAAGAAGAACGCGAGGAGCACGAGCAGTATCGCGAATCCCACGAGGCGTTTCTTGCCTAGGGCGCTGCTGGGGACGCCTACGCGCCCCATGAGGGGCAGCCGCTGGCCTATCTGCCTGAGCGTGGTCATGGGCCTACCGCGCCTCGTCCGTCGGGATACTGAACATGACGAGCCGGTGCCCTGTGCTGCGGCCCGTGGGGTTGTAGCTGCCTCCGAAGATCTCCGGGGTGCCGTCCCCGTCCACGTCGGCCACGTCCAGTGTGATCAAGAACGGCGGGAGGTAGACACCTGGAATCCGCCGGGTGAATTGCTGCTTTCCATCGTTCTCGAGCCAGATCAGGTTCTGTACCTCGTCGCTGGGGTACATTGTGGGGAACTGCACCCCCGACAGCACCAGGTCCAGGTCGGAGTCGCCGTCCAGGTCGACCGCCTTCACAGCATGCGCTCCCCAGTACCTGGTCAGCTCGCGGTTGGTGAACATCCCCTCTCCGTCGTTCTCCAGCCAGGCGAGGCCGTAAAAGTTGTTGGGCAGTATCTCACCTCGCGGAGCTCGCGGGCGGTCCAGGGTGTCTCCATTCGTGTACAGAATGTCCGTGTCTCCGTCCATGTCCAGGTCGGCAAGCTCTATTTCGGAAAGACCATAGTACATCACGCCCGCCGCGAATAGCACCTCTCGTTCGAAATTCCCGCTTCCGTCATTGCGGTAGAGCAGTACTTCCTCGATGTCCAGGGATAACGCCACAGCCAGGTCCATGTCGCCGTCCGCATCCGCGTCGAACGGGAAGGCTCGTATCGCCCCCGGCCGGTCGTCGATGACATGCTCGACGAACTCCAGTTCGGCCGTCTGCTCCAGCCAGGCGACTCTCCCGTCCAGGTAGCCGAGTACGCAGACCGCGATGTCGAGATCGCCGTCGCCGTCCAGGTCGGCCGCCTCCGCACATGCCACGCGTCCCACGTCCTCCATCAGCACGATCACCTCGAACTGGAAGGTGCCGTCGTTGCGGAGAAGCACGACGCGACCCACCGGTCCATTGGTGCGGCTGAGCGCGCCGATGTCCGCGACCAGGAGGTCCCGATGCGAGTCTCCGTCCACGTCGGCCGCGTGTACCCTGACGGGCTGATTCAGTCCTTCGCTCAACTCCACGACGTCGTCCAGGCCGCGGAGCCACATCACCCGGCCGGACAACGGCTCCGTTGCGAAAACCTGCAGGCTGCCGTCCCCGTACAGGTCCGCTACCTGGACGCTCGCAGTCGTGTGAGGTCGGCCGTCGGGCAGCAGCACGGTATACGCGCCGCCTTCGCCCACGATAGCCGCCGCCGGCTGGCTTTCTGGAACGACTCTCACTGGAGTCGGCGTCGGCGGAACGGGGATGGGTGTGGGGGTCGGAAACGTTCGCGGTGTAGCCGGCACCGGCTCAGGCGGCGTGGTGTTCCAGCACCCCATACACGCGCCGACCACGATCAGCGAGAGCACCATCGCGCCGCGTTGCAGGGCCCATAGGCGCACTTGGCCGGTCACCTGCAACGGTCTCCGCCTGTGGGCTGCCGGGCCAAGCTTGCGGGCCTGCGGGTCAGATGGTGTAGTCGATCTCCACGCGACGCCCCGTGCGGGAGGACTCGTAGACCGCGTCTATGGTCTTGGTCACAGCCAACCCGTCCTCTATCTGGAGGGCCGGTGTGCGGTCCTCCCGGATATCGTCCATGAAGTCGTCGATGTAGTGGAGGAACCAGTCGTGTTCGCCATAGCCGACGTAGGGCACCGGCTCGTAGTCGAAGGTCCGCTTTGGGGCCCCCTTCCACTCCTGCGCGGTGCTGGCAACCGTCAGGCCGAAGGACGAGAAGGGGTCCCATGCAGCCCAACCCTCCATGGCGTAATACATGAGGAGGCCGTCCGGCGCGGGCAGCCCCGCGGGAAGCACAAACCCGTCGTGCATCGTGCCGAGGGCCCCGTTCTCGTACTCCATCGACACCGCGGCAACGTCCTCGAGAGGCTCCTCGATGTACCCCACTGGGCGGCCGACGGTCGCCTGGACGGACTTCACCTCGCATCCCATGATGAAGCGCATGGCCTCCAGGTGGTGGCCGCCAAGGTGGTGCAGGATGCCCCCGCCCTGGGTCTCATTGCGGTAGGAGAACTGACCGGGGTCGCGGCTTCCGGGCCGCACCTGGCCCGTGACCAGCCGTGTCTCGATTGAGAGCGGCTTGCCCAGGATGCCCCGGTCTATGATGCCCTTCAACTCCTTCATCGACGGGTGGAAACGCCACGGGTAGCCAGGGAAGACCTTCACCCCGTTGCGCCTCGCGACGCGTGCAAGCTCGGCAAGCTCGGGGGCGCGGCGCGAGAACTGCTTTTCCATGTAGAAGTGCTTGCCGGCCTCGGCAAGCTTGGTTCCTGCCCCAGGCACCTCGTTCGCAGGCAGGCCGACCATAGCCACGTCGAAGTCCGCGTTGGCGATCAGGTCGTCGAGGTCTGTGTGGACGCTGGCGCTGGGGTCCTCGGTGCGCGCCGGCTCCAGCCGCTCCGGCTCGGTGTCCTCGAAGTACGCGACGACTTCCACGTCGTCAAGGCTCTTGAACGTCTGGATGTAGCCGGGCTTCTCCGGCCCGATGCTCCCCATGTGTCCATGTCTCAGGCCGACCATCGCGGCCTTCAGAGTCTTCCTGGTCATACAAGCTCCTTTGCGAAATGCGACGGGTCTGTCAGGTCACCTACTGTGGGACCTCGACGAGGCTGTTTCCGGCCTGGTGCGACTTCAGCATCCCGGTCATGATCTGGACGACCCTGCGCGCCTCCTGGCCCGATCCGACGCTGCGTCCCGTGCCCCCCGTTTCGGCGAGGGCAATGAGCTCCTCGTAAGCTGCGACGTAGCCCATCGACTGGTAGCTGCTGACGAGCCCGATCGGCTTGATGACCTGGACGATCTCTGCGCCGTCAGCGTCCTCCTTGGTGAGGGTCCCGTATCCGCCATTAAGCGCGAATGAGATCTCTCCCTCTGGGCCGGAGAGGATTAGTGTCGAGCTGCCGTAGGTCTGCTTGTTGCACTGGTACATCGCCCGCACGCCGTTCTCGAAGAAGATCATGCCGCTCACGGCCGGGTCGTTTGCGGGAAGCTTGCCGCCATCGCCCTTGTACTCCGTCCAGTGGTCGAAACCCTCCTCCAGCACGCCGCTGACGTGCGTGGGGTCGGCGTCGGCGAAGAAGGTGACGCCGTGCAGGATGTGGGTCCCGTTGCGGAACATCATCGCCCTTGCGCCGCCCTGGACCGCGACTATGGACGCCAGGGGACCTATCGCCCCCTCTCTGATCATGTCCCTGATCTTGTGGTAGATGGGGTCCCAGGCCCTGGTGTGGCCGACGCTCAGCGGGACGTTGTTGTCCTCGCAGGCCTGGATCATGCGGTTCGCGTCTTCCATCGTCGTGGCCAGCGGCTTCTCGCACAGTATGGCCTTGACACCCGCGTTGGCCCCGTCCACAACCATGTCGCCGTGCCGGTTGTCGCCCGTGCCGACGGTCAGGATGTCCAGGTCGGCCTCGGCGAGCATCTTCTTGTAGTCGTCGTAGGCCTTGGCCTCGGGCCACGTCGAGCTCCACGTGTCTGTGAACCTGTTGCGCATCTCCGGCACGATGTCGCAGTACCCGACGAGCTCTACGTTGTCCATGAGGGCGAGGCAAGCTGCGTGGGAGATGATGATTTCACGCCCGAACGGCGGGCCGACCTTCGGCCCCTGCCATGCAGCCCGCGGCCCGGGAGGCTGCGGGGCCCCCGACGTGATGCCGCTCAGTCCGATTATCCCGACACGGTATTTCCGTTCACCCATTTGTTTCCTCTCTTGTCTGAAGTTGATGGGGCGCAAGGCCCGCCATAACCTAATCTCGCGCTAATGCAAAGTCAATCGCGCCCGCCCCTGTTCCGGCCTACCAGAACTTGGGAACGTCGGTCTCCTCCTTGGTGATCATCTCCAGCACAGCCGGCTGACCCTTCTCGGTCGCGGCAACCCCGCGACGGATCGACGGGCCGATCTCATCGGGCGTCTTCACCACCTCGCTGTAGGCCCCGAGACCCTCCGACACCTTGGCGTACTCGCCGGAGAAGCTGTTGCTGCCGTACTGTTCGGTCGCATAGGGCATGTGGTGCGAGTAGTTGGTCATCACACTGTTGTTGAGAACGATGGTCAGCGTGCCGATCTCGTTCCTTGCCGCCGTCTCGATGTCGAGTCCCGCCATACCAAAGGCGGCGTCGCCCATGATGTTCACCACCGTCTTTTCCGGGGCGGCGAGCTTCGCTCCCAGCACCAGGCCCAGGCCGTAGCCCAATTGGGTGGACTTGCCCCAGCCGAGGTAGCCGCGCGGCGTGACCGTCTGCCAGAAGGGCACGAGCTGCTCCCTCGGATAGCCCGAGTCGTGGGTGACTATTGCGTTGGCCGCGTCGACGTTGGCAGCCAACTCCCTGATCACGCGATAGGGGCTCAGGGGCACCTCGTCGGACCTGAGCCTCGGGCCCCACTCCTTCTCGAACTCGGCCCGCACGCGCGCAATCTCGTCCACGACGCCGTCCACGTCGCCCCGGCCGTGCTCGCCGACCTGGCGCTTGACCTCGTCGATCATCTGCCTGAGGACAACCTTGGCGTCCCCGACTGCTCCGAGGTCGACTCGGTAGTCCTTGTTGACGTCCTCGGCGCAGTTCGTCGAGTGGGCAATGGTGACTCCGGAAGGCATCGGGGCGTTGAAGGTCGACATCGTGAGGCTCGTGCCCATGCCGAGCACGAAGTCGGTCTTCTTCAGATAGTGGTCGACCATCAGCGTCGCGCTGTGAGAGCCCGGGCCAAGTGCAAGGCGATGGTCCTCGGGGAAGGCACTCTTGCCCGCTAGCGTGGTCAGTACTGGGATGTTCGTGAGCTCGGCGAACTCGACCAGCTCGTCCGTGGCCTCCGCGTACAGTACCCCCTGCCCGGCGTTGATGCAAGGAGCCTTCGCGGCGAGCATTGCCTTCACCAGGTCGCGCACGTCGTCCGGGTCCGCGCCCGACTTGTGCTCGCGCACGGGCCTGTACGGAATCTCGTCGCCGGGGTACTCCTCGCCGCCTACGTCGTTGGGAATCTCCAGGAGCACCGGGCCGCGCCGGCCGTGCTTCATCAGACTGAAAGCCCGGGCCATCATTTCGGGGATGCGCTCCACGAGGTTGATGTGGCCAGACCACTTGGTGATCCCCCTGTAGTGGTCGATGGAGTCGAAGCCCGGATGGACTCCGATCCTGCTGCGCTCGGCCCCGCCGGGCAGCAGCAGGAACGGCACCGAGTCGGCGAAGCCCTGTGCGACGCCGCCAAAGGCGTTCTCGGCCCCCGGGCCCCGCTGCATGGTGAACACTCCGATCTTCTTGCCGTTGTGGATGCGGCTGTACCCGTCCGCCATGTTGACGCCGGCCCGCTCCTGGCGGCATATGATTGGCCGTATGCCCTCCTTGGCCCCCTCCTCTATCAGGTCCTGGTGAGGGTAGGCCGTCATCCACTCCACACCCTCCATCTTCAGTATCTTCGCTATGACTCGATTGCCGTCCACTGCCGCTCTCCTTGGCCGCCGCGCGGCGCTACTGTACTTGGGCTACCGGCGGGGAATTGTAGCACGTTCTTAGATTCGAAATCGCCCGCGCAGCAGCGCTGACATTCGGCTTCGATTCGCCCGTGGGTTCGCGCCTCTCGCCTTGACATGGCTACCGCGCCAAACTAGCATTTCAGTAAGGGTTAGGCCCGCGAAGGACCGCGCCCGCAGGGGAGAGTCGGATGCCCAAACGCTACGAGGAAGAGATCGAGGAGATCCTCAAGCAGGCGGGTGAGGTGAACCCTGGACCGGTCAGGCGGCGCCGGAGCTTCCTCAGCCTCCTCGGCGCCTACATCTCCAAGCTGCTCGGCGGCAGGACGTGGGCGATAACTCCGGGCAGGGTCATGCTAGTCGCGGGCGTGGTGCTGCTCCTGGGCCTGCTGATGCCCTCGCTGGCTCCCGCAGGCATCTGGGCTCCCCTGGCATGGGGCGGGCTCATCCTCTTCATCGTGGGCTACGCGATGTTCTTCATCCGCCCCCGCAAGGTCGAGAAACGGTGGCGCGGCCAGCCCATCGACGACAGCGACGAAGGACTCTGGGCGCGGCTCAAGCGGCGCGATCGCTAGGGCAACACTACGAACACGGCGCCCTTCGACAAGCTTTCGAGTAACTTCTCCACAGCACGGTTGTGCCGGTGAGCACCGGCCTTCGACTGGCTCAGGCCGAACGCACCTTCAAGCGCGCGGCAGTTACTCACTACCCGGCACGGCCGACCTGCGGTTCAAACGCGCTTAGGACGAACGATCCCCGTATAGACCCGTTCTTGCTGAGCTTGCCGATGCCTTGAGATAGCTCCTAGATGGAGCACTCTCCCTCGCCGCGCTCCATCTTGTAGATGATGGTCTTGTCCCAGTCCATGTAGGCGTCGATGGACTCGCGGTTGAGTTCCCGTGTCTCCTTGAACTCGTCGACCAGGGGCGCGAACGCCTTGGGCGTGACCCGCACGACGAAATCCCTGAAGAGCTCGCCGTCGTTGCGGTTCTCCTCGTAGAAACCGATGATCCGCTTGAGGGCGTCGGGCGTCCTCTTGGCCGGGATTCGGCCCCTGACGCGGAGCCCAATGCGGGAGTCCCCAGGTGCGTAGCTGCCGCCGAGGAACAGCTCGTAGGCCGGGACCTGGCCGCCCGGCGCCTTGGTCGCCGCGCCGTGGAATCCGATGTCGGCGACGTGGTGCTGGCCGCAGCCGTTCGGGCAGCCGCTCATCTTCACATGCATCTGCTTGACCAGGGGGTCGTCGATCGCCATCTCCTCGATGCTCTCCCGCATCGCGCGGCCCAGGCCCATGGACGAGGTTATGCCCAACTTGCAGCTGTCGGTGCCAGGGCAGGAGACCACGTCGGTTATCTCGTTCACGCCGGACTTGTTCAGCCCCAGCCGGCCCAGCTCCTGCCACACCTCGTGGAGGGCGCCCTCGGGCACCCACCTGAATGCCATGTTCTGCTGGTGTGTGATTCGGGACCTGCCGCCCGCGTACTTGCGGGACATGTCGGCGAGCTCGTGCCACTGTTCTGCCTGCAGGTCGCCGAGGGGAAGTTTGATGTGAACGACCTTGTAGCCGGCCTGCTTCTGGTCCTCCACGTTCGTCTCGACCCAGTGGTCGAACTCGGGCGAGTGACCGTTGCGCGAGTAGCCGCCCGGGGGCGTCACGGGCGCGTCCTTCTCCTCGTCCTCGATGAACAGCAGCGGCGTCGGGTCAAAGGATTTCTGAGCCCACTCCTCCTGGAGCTCCTCCTCGACCATCTTCCTGAAGTCGTCGATGCCGATGCGGTCGATCAGGAACTTGATCCGCGCCTTCATCCGGTTCTTGCGGAGCTCGTCCGACCTGTGGAATATCCTGATAGCCGCTTCCGTGACCTTCAGGAACTCATCGACCGCCACGAACTCGTACAGGGTGTCGGCGATGCGGGGCATAATGGACGTGCCGCCGCCGATCAGGAGCTGGAAGCCTTTCTCGGCACCTCTGACCTTCGGTATGAAGCCCATGTCGTGGATGGCCGTGATCGCGCAGTCCTTCTCACAGCCGGAGAAGGCCGTCTTCCACTTGCGCGGCAGGGCCTGCGTATACGGATGCCTCACGAAGTAGCGCGAGTAGGCGGCCGCGTATGGCGTGACGTCGAATGGCTCGTCGGCGCACACCCCGGCGAGCGGGCAGCCCGTTACGTTTCGCACGGTGTTGCCGCACGCCTCACGGGTCGACAGGCCCTCGTCGCCGATGAGGCGCATGAAGTCGGGCGTGTCGGCCAGCTTGACGTGGTGGAACTGCACGTTTTCCCTAGTCGTGACGTGGCCCTTGTTCAGCGGCGCGTACCTGGCCGAGACGACACCCAGTGCGTCCATCTGGTCGGCCGACAGCCCGCCAAAGGGCACCTTGACCCGCACCATCTGGGCGTCGGGCTGACGCTGGCCGTATATTCCCTGCTTCAGGCGGAAGGCCTGGAACTCGGTCTCGTCCCACTGGCCGGACTGGAACAGCTTGACCTGCGCCTCGAAGTCGTCGATCTCCTCGGGGAGTATCTCGATGATGCTCTGGTTGCGCGGCTTCCAACCATTGTCTGCCATGTTCGTCCCCTCTTTGCGGGCTATGCCCTATGAATAACGCCCCGCTCTGACTTGAGCGGGGCGCGGCTGACTCATCCGGCGTCTGCGCCGGCCCCTAAGGAGCCTCTTCTACATGCGCAGTTGAACGTGTACATCCCCATAGTCGTCAAGGTATGCCGAGTCTACCAGCGCCCAGCTACGGGTGTCAATCTATCCGGGGCCATCCCGGCTTGCACAACTCAGCCTCCCTCCGGCTACTATCTCAAGTGCCGTGTGCACTACTGAGAACTGTCCCTTCAGCGAGCTCAGGGCAGGCTCTTCGACAGGCTCAGGACGAACGGTCTTCCCAGGTTCCGGGGGCTCGCCGGAGAGGTTTGAGTTCTAAGTGACCTGCAGGGTGGGCGACCTGGGCATCTCGATGACCTCCTCCTCGGAGAGGGGTACGGCGTCCTTTTGGTAGACCTGCACGCGGAAGGAGCCGTAGTCGGGGATGAACATGCGCCCCTGGGCGTCCACTCGTACGGCTCTCGGGCTGCGCAGGCGCTTCTGCGGCTCGATGTTCGCCATATCGCGCAGTCTGAGTGGCTTGGCATTGGCGAGCAGGTACGCCCTCCCGGATATCGAGAGGGTGGCGTCGCCGATGAAGGCCTCGACGTACCTACCTTCCGGGTTGAACAGCACGACGCGATCGTTCTCCGAGTCCGCTACGTAGATGTCGCCGTCGGCATCCACGCAGATTCCGGCCGGCCTGCTCAGCTCGCCGTCCCCCGAGCCCGACGTTCCCGTCTCGAACAGGAAGTCGCCCTCTGCGGTGAACTTCTGCAACCTGTCGTTGCGCCAGTCGGAGACATAGACGTCGCCCAACTCGTCCACGTCGATGCCCCACGGCATGTTGAACTGCCCGGGAGCGTCACCGAAGCCGCCCCACTTGAGGATGAATTTGCCGTCCTTCGTGAACTTCTGGACGCGGTGGTTCATCGCGTCGACGACATAGAGGTTCTCGTCCGGGTCGAAGGCTATGCCCGAAGGCCTGTCGAGCTGCCCGTCGCCGCTGCCGTGCTCCCCCCACATGCCGACGAAGTCGCCCTCGGTCGTCATGAAGGTGATGCGGTGCAGGGCCTCGTCCGAGACCACGATATTCTCATCGCGGTCCAGAAGCATCTGGGCGGGCCACATCATCTGCCCCTCGCCCGTGCCCGACGAGCCGATGTCGCCCAGGTTGGCATCGTCGTCCCAGGCGACCCGGGCGATCTTCGCCACGCCGCCCGCGCCCTCGAACTTGCACAGCGCCAGGACCCTCATGTCGCTGGTGACCGCCACGTCCACTGGGAAGTCGATAACGCGCCGCATGCCGACGGTCTTGAGGTAGGGGAAGCCTGCCCTCAGCAGGGCGTATGGTCTGGCCATGGCTCTGCGCTCTCTAGTTAGCCGCGACGAAGGGACTGATCTGCTCGAACTGGCCTCCGACGATCTCGGAGGGCTCTATGCCCAGCCACTGCTCGAGGACAGTACCGTAGATGCCCCTGAAGTCGATGGTGTGCGCCAGGTCCTCGCCGTTGGCCCAGGTTTTCGGGTCCAGCGACGGGTATTCGCTGTACAGCCCACCCTTCACCGGGTCGCCGATGATGAACGCGCCGCCGCCGGTGCCGTGGTCGGTCCCGCTGGCGTTGTCCTTGATGCGACGGCCGAACTCCGTGAATACGAGCATCACCACGTTGTCCGAGGCGTCGTGGGCCCTCAGGTCGTCGAAGAAGTCCGAGATGCCCCCCGTCAGGTCGCTCAGAAGCTGTGGGTGCGTCGGCACCTCGTTGGCGTGGGTGTCGTACCCGCCGTGTTGCGTGTAGAAGATGCGGGTGCCCAGCCCAGCCAGGTGGACGCGTGCCACGTCGCGCAGGCTCTGGGCGATGGCGTTGCCGCCGTACTCCACATCCGACTTGTACATCGCCGGAGCTCTCTTGAGCTCGTCGGCGCCTTTCAACACGTCAAGGCCGGTGCGCGCCAGGTAGTCGGTAACGGGCCCGGTGCCTACGGCGGGGGCGTACATCTGCTTGAAGACGTCGAGGGCTTCCTTGCGCTGGTTCACGTCGTCGATGCCCGTCATCAGCCCGTAGTTCTCGAGGTCGCCCACAGAGGTGATCGGGACGCCCGGGACCGCCAGGGCCCTGGGCAGGCCGCGCCCGAAGTTGACCGTGGTCAGCACGTTCTCGCCTTTGGGGTCGATCTCGCGCGTTGCCCTTCCAAGCCAACCCTCCGTGCCGACCTCGACCGGCTCGCAGGTGTGCCAGATGTCCATTGCCCTGAAGTGCGACCGGCTCGAGTTGGGGTAGCCGATCCCCTGCACGACCGCAACGGTGCCGTCGTCGAACATGTCCTTGAGGGCGGCCGAGGACGGGTGCCAGCCGAACTCGTCGTTCATCGGCAGCACCTTGTCCGCAGGGATGCCGACGACAGGCCGGGAGTCGTGATAGACACCAGCCGTGTACGGAATCAGCGTATTCATGAAGTCGTTGCCGCCCGACAGCTGGACGATGACCAGTACAGGGTCTTTGCCGTTGTGACCGTTTTGCGCCATTGTCCCGACCTCCTGTGTCGCGGAACTCGCCCCTCTCCGGAGGAGCCGGACTTCCCTACCCGAACTGGTACTCCATCGACGATACTATCAGCTGGACCATCCTGACTATCCGGCGTCCGCTCGCCTTCTCGTCCTCTTCCGTGTCGAATCTGAGGGGGCCTTCCGGTTCCGCGTAGGCCATCAGGGCCTCCCGCGTCTCTTCTCCTACGGTCAGCGGCCCCACCAGGTCGAGGCAGACGGTCATGAATTCTTTGGGCGACAGCTCCGAGCCGCTCCCGGACACCCTGTCGACTATCTCAACGATACCGGGCTTGGACCCGTCGCCCACCTGGTTGACCGCGAAGTTCACCCGCTCGTTGAGCGTGCCGCCGTCAATCCACTCCTTCCCCGTGTGCCAGCCCTCCACGGTGGGCGGATTCAGCAGCTCTTGCCCCATGGCGGTGACGGCCGACTGGTAGACGCCGATACCCGGCTCGGGCATCGCCTGGAAGCCGACGAGGTTCATCACGCCGGTCACCAGCTCTGTCGGGCTCTTCACCCGCTGGAACTGGGCTTCCTTGAAGAAATCGGACGTGAACAGCGCCTTCAGCACGGCCCGCATGTCGCCGTTCGACTCCAGGTATGCCGCGACGAGCGTGCGGATGGCCTCCGGGTCGCGAGGCGGCTCTATTGGCCATGCCGGGACCTGGGGCTCGTCTGCCACGAAGAAGTTGTACAGGTGGCGTCCTATGAAGACGCCTGTCGCGGGCTGCCGGACAATGATGTCGATGATCTCGCCGCCGTCGAACCGGCCCGTCTCGCCCAGGAAGGTCTTGACCCCGTCGTCGTGCTCCTCCTGGCGGCGCTCGAAGCGGGAGTCGTAGTGGCCGTGCGGGTAAAGGGGGATGGGCTGGGCGAATGTCCATCCCGTGAACGCCCGCGAAGCGTGCTTGATGTCCAGCTCGGTATAGCTGCCCACGCCCATCGAGAAGAGCTCCAGCAGCTCGCGTCCGTAGTTCTCGTTCGGCTCGCCGCTCACATTCTCGTTATTGTCGAGCCAGTAGATCATGGCCGGATCGCGCGACAGCTCCAGTAGGATGGTGCGCATGTCGGACATGCCCACCCTGCGGAACATCTCCAACTGGCGGTTGAGGGAGGCCACGTGCTCGCTCTTGAAGAAGGCAGTGGCGAACACGTGGTGCCAGAAGAGGGCCACCTTTTCTTGGAGTGGACGGCCGGTGACCGCCATCCGGTACATCCATGCAACGGCGGGGCCGTGGTAGTTGTCCCAGCCGTAGTAGCGGTCGCAGAGGTCGGTATCGATGTCGGGGAAGCGCTCGGGGTGGAGCAGGTCGTCCACCACGTCGTCGTACGGGCGGGTAGCCAGTGTCTCCAGCTCTCTGCGGGAGGCGCCGAAACCGGCCCGCCTCATCAAGTGAGCAGCCAGAGCCAGATCGTGGTCACTCATGCCTGTTCACCCCCGAACGGTGTCTCAGGATTTTGCGCGGCATTTTATATCACGGCACAACCCCGCACAATAGCGGAGCGAGGGGCATCTCGCCCATCTGCTGCATATGAGCGCCCCTATCCCATCGGGTGTTCTCTTGAAGGCATGGCGTCCGGCGTCATATGCTTAGCCAGTCAACCATGAGTATCAGCGCCGACTACCTGGACAGCTGCATAGAGACGCTGCAAGGCGCCTTTACTCTCCTGCAGCAGCATGAGCCCGACGAGATGGCATACCGGATATCGCGTTCCGCCTGCGTGAAGGAGTTCGAGATCATCGAGGATCTGTGCGGCAGCCTGCTAAAGAAGCAGCTTCGGGGGTACTTCGCCAGCAACAGGGAGGCCGACAGGCTGTACTTCAGAGACATCTTTCGCCATGCAGCCAGGCATGGGATGATCGCAGGCGATACGTGTGAGCACTGGCTGCAGTACCGCGACGTGCGAAACAACGCTGCCCACCGCTATGGAGAGGCCTTCGCTGACGACGTGCTGGCCATTCTTCCCAAGTTCATCGACGACGACGCAGATCTATCCCGGATCATTTCTGAGGAGAACTGATGACAACGCAGCTCCACCTGGAGCCGAGGCACCTGACCCAGCTGCAGGCCCTGCTTGGGGAACACCTGCCGGGCGTGGAGGTCTGGGCATACGGCAGCAGGGTGAGCGGCATGAGCCACGAAGGGAGCGATCTCGACCTTGCCCTCCGCGGCCCAGGCCTGGAGCCGATACCGTTCGTCAAGCTCTCGGGGCTGGCGGACGCCTTTCGTGACTCCACACTCCCATTCCTGGTAGAGACGCACGACTGGGCGCGCCTGCCGCAGAGCTTCCGTGAGGAGATCGAGGGCGATTACTTCGTGCTTACGTCAGTTTGACGATGAGCCGTTGTCCAAGGCCGAAAGCACACAAGGAGGGCGGGTTCGGAAATGATTGACCTTATTGTCCGGAACGCGACGGTGTTCGACGGCTCCGGCAGCCCGCCGTTCGCGGGCGATGTCGCCGTGCGGGACGGGCTCGTGGAGCTTGTGGGCGACGCACCCGGGGTAGAAGCCGCGCGAGTTATCGACGCGACGGGGAAGGCCGTATCCCCGGGCTTCATCGACGTCCACAGCCACGCAGACTTCCAGATCTACGTGGACGGTCTGGCGCAGAGCGGCATCCGTCAGGGGCTCACTACCCTGGTGATCGGCAACTGCGGGCACGGGCCCGCGCCCGCGCCCGACCGGGACCTCGCCAAGATTGTCACGATAGGGTACGACGAGGACTGGGGAATCGACCTGGACTGGACTACGTTCGAGGAGTACCTGCAGGCCCTGTTCGAGCGTGGCCAGTCTATGAACGTCGCACCCTTGGTCGCACACGGGCCGGTCCGGCTCGCGGCCATGGGCTTCGACGCCCGCGCGCCTTCGGCAGCCGAGCTGGACACGATGCGGTCGCTCGTGGACGAGGCCATGTCCGCGGGAGCAATCGGATTCGCGACGGGACTGGAGTACTCGCCCGGCCAGAACGCTTCAGAGCCGGAGCTAGTAGCGCTGGCCGAGGTCGCAGCACGGCATGGAGGGTGCTACGCCAGCCACATCCGCAACCGGGGCGACCACTTCGAGAAGGCTGTCGACGAGGCCCTGAACATCGGGCGCGGCGCGGGCCTGCCTGTCCAGTTCTCCCACCTTGCTCCGAGGCCATACGCACCTGAGGGGGCCTTCGACCGGGTGCTGTACAAGATTGCCAAGACGAGGTCCGAAGGGCTGCGGGTCGGAATCGACACCTTCCCCGACCCGTGGGGCCCGGCGCACCTGACCGACCTGCTCCCGCCGTGGGTGCATGAGGGGCCGAAAGAAGAGGTCGTCGCCCGACTGCGCGACCCGAAGACGGCGGACCTGTGCAGGGACTACGTGGAGCGGCCCACCAACTTCCTGCTGCGGCTGGGCAGCTTCGATAACTTCTACCTGACCCACTCCAGGGCGCACCCCGACCTCGTCGAGCATTCCCTGGAGGAGGCGTCCCAGTCCCTGGGCCTCGACCACACCGAGGCCATCCTGAAGCTCGCCGGAGATGACGGTGAGGACTTCGCCGGGGTCCTAATCCGGCACATCTTCGCCACGCAAGACGACCTGGACAAGCTCCTGATGGACCCGCACTGCAGCATCGGCAGCGACGGCGCAGTGGCCTCGATGGAAGGCACGCTGAGCGGCCTGGTGATGAACCGGTCGAGCTACGGGTACGCGCCCAGGTTCATCCGGGAGTACGCCCTCGACCGCAGGCTCATGAGCGTCGAGGAAGCGGTGCGGAAGATGACCTCGCTGCCAGCCGGGTCGGTGGGCATTCGAGACCGGGGCAGGATCACGCAGGGCATGGCCGCCGACCTGGTGGTGATGGACCTGAACGAGCTGCGCGATAATACGACGGACGCGGAACCCCAGGCTTACCCCAGCGGGATAGAGATGGTGGTGGTGAACGGCGAGATCGTCTTCGACGGCGACCACACAGGGTTGACACCGGGAGCCCTGACCGAGCGGGAGCAGGACTCGTCATGAACGAGGATCTGGCGTTTGCAGGCGTATTGAAGCTGCGGTCGCTGATTGCGACCAAGCAAGTCTCGCCGGTCGAAGTGGCCGAGATGTACCTGTCTCGGATCGACCGCCTCGACCCACAGCTCAATTCGTACCTGACGGTGACAGCCGTCGAGGGTCTGCAAGCCGCGCGAAAGGCCGAGGACGCAGTAATGCGAGGCGACCCGCTGGGCCCGCTCCACGGTATACCGGTCTCGATCAAGGACTCGGAGGACACGGCGGGAGTTCGGACGACCATGGGCTCGCTCTTTCACAAGGACCGCGTGCCGGACGAGGACTCGCTGCCGGTGGAGCGCATCCTCAGCGCGGGCGCGGTGATGCTCGGCAAGACGAACCTGCCGGAGTTCGGGATGATCGGCGACACGACGAACCGGCTGGGCGGCCTGTGCAGGAACCCATGGAACGCTGAGCGCAGCCCCGGGGGATCGACGGGCGGAGGGGCAGCCGCTGTTGCCGCCGGACTGTCCGCCATATCCCAGGGCAGCGACGGCGGAGGCTCGATTCGCGGGCCGTCGAGCTTCTGCGGGGTATACGGCATCAAGCCGACCCTGGGCCGAGTGCCGCGGCGCACTGGCACGGGGTTCAACCACTTCAGCCAGCATGGGCCATTGGCCCGGAGCGTCCGAGACGCGGCCGTCATGCTGCAGGCCCTGGCGGGGTGGGACCCTCGCGACCACGCCTCCCTCAGGGATGCGCCCGATGACTACCTTGCAGCGGCCGAACGGCCCATCGCCGGGCTGAGGCTCGGGTGGAGCCCGGACTTCGGCGGCTTCCCGGTCGACTCGGAGATCATGGCCGTCGCGGCGAAGGCAGCGGCTGCCTTCGAGGAGATCGGCTGCACCGTCGAGGAGTACGACATCAGCCTGGACGCGCCTGCGGACACATTCTGGACCCTCACGTGCGCGGGCATCTACGGCGGCTTCCGGCAGTACCACGAGGAGCGTGCGGAGGACCTGATGCCCTACACGCGCCGCAAGATCGAGGACGGCGCGAAAGTCACGGGGGCGGAGTACGCCGAGGCGCTGGGACGCATGAGTGTTATCAGGGCCGAGTTCCTGGACAAATTCGAGCGATTCGACCTGCTGCTCAACCCGACGACCGCAGTCGCGGCTTTTCCGGCGGGCGAGCCGACGACCGAGATCGAGGGCCGCACCGTCGATGAGTACGAGGGCTACAATCCGTTCAACTTCAACGTGAACATGATCGGCCATCCCGCGGCGAGCCTGCCCTGCGGCTTCACAGAAGATGGGCTGCCGGTCGGGCTGCAGATCATCGGGCGCTTCGGCGACGAGGCCAGCGTGATAGCGGCATCCGCGGCGTTCGAGGAGGCAAGGCCCTGGGCCCAGCACCGCCCGCCAGTCTCGTGAGAAAACCCGGGCTAGATTCTCTCCTCGTAGATGTCCTCTCGCGTTAGGCTCAGGCCTTCCGGCCATGCGCCCGCGGAATGGACAGGCCACACAACATCCAAGAACCGAGTCGGCGAAAAGTTCTCGACGGGCACCGATGTCTCGCCCCTGACTACCAGGTCGGTGATGGCGCGGCCTATGGCCGGGCCGATCAAGATTCCCTTCTTCTCCAAGGCAGCGGCGAGATAGACATTGTCGCGGCCCGGCACCCGGCCTATTATCGGCAGCCTGTCGGGGGTGACGGGTCGCAGGCACGAGGTCTGCCCAACGATGGGTTGATCCGCCAGCGACGGTACCATTTGCACGGCCTTCTCGACCAGCGTGTCGCGGGCTTCCGAAGTTGTCCGGTTGTCGAAGCCCTCTCGCTCCTCTGTGGCCCCAAGCCATACGAGCCCGTCCCTCTTGGAGGCGATCTGGACGGGTCCCACCATGTGCTTCCACAGCGGGGGATCCATCTGCTGCAGATGTACGATCTGCCCCTTCAGCGGCCCGACGGGCAGGTCGAAGCCCAGCCAGCCGGACGCACTGCCGGCCCAGGGACCCGCCGCCAGCACGACCGCGTCGCAACCGATCTCCCCGTCGCGGAGCGTGACGCTGTGAGCGTCCAGCCCGGTAACCTCACCCTCGACCAGCACAGCGCCGTGCGAGCGGGCGCCCTGCAGCAGCGCTAGGGTGAAACTGCGGCTGTCCAGAACCGCCAGGCTCTCGAGGAGTATGGCGCCATGGACACTGCCGTTGACCCGCGGCTCTAGCCTCAAGACTTCGTCCCCGTCCAGCCATTTCGCTGAGAAGCCGGGCACGCCCCCCCACAGGGCAATCAACCCCGGGGCACGCTCGGCGTCCTCTCCCGTCAGCATCAATTCAAGGTGAGGAATCAGCTCGGGCTGGAAGTCGACCCCGGACTGCTCTTCCAGCTCTTCCCAGAGCGCCAGGTGAGCCTGGTAGGAGAAGAGGCACATAGCCCCCATGGGTCCAGGCACGCCCGTGCCCGTGAGCGGGTTGAGGAGTCCCACCGCGTAGCCCGAAGCACCGAAGGCCGCGGACTCGCGCTCCACGATGGTGACCGGCAGACCCTCTCGGGCCAGGTAATAGGCTGCCGCGCAGCCTGCCACTCCCGCGCCGATGACGACGATCATCGCGTGTCGATTTGCGGGTGGAGTGAGAGGTAAGTGGAGCGGGAGACGGGATTTGAACCCGCGACATCTTCCTTGGCAAGGAAGTGCTCTACCACTGAGCTACTCCCGCATACGCTGGCTGCCGGATGACCGCCGGCGCCCCGTGGTGCCGAGGGCCAGAATCGAACTGGCGACACCAGCATTTTCAGTGCTGTGCTCTACCTACTGAGCTACCTCGGCGCCCTTCTATCTTACGTAGCGCCGTTCCGGGGTGTCAAGAACGGCGGCCCCGCGCGGCGGGCGAGGACAGGCTGCTTCGACGGTGTTTCCGGGCCCTTCTGCGCCTTGACTGAGCACATACGTTACTGTAGTGTAAAGTCGAACAATTGGCGGGTGTTTGCGCCCGCGGTTGACCCAGGAATGGGAGGGTGTCATGGCTTCTACTAATGGCAACGGTCACGATGGCAGAAAGCTGGTCGTCGTGCAGCTTGGGGGCGGCAACGACGCCCTGAACACGGTCATTCCCTACAACAACGGCCACTACCGGGACTTCAGGCCGGCGGTCGGCATTCCTGAAGACGACGTACTGAAGGTCGACGGCGAGTTGGGCTTCAGGCCGGGCCTGGAGCCCATCAAGGAGCTCTGGGACGAGGGGAAGGTCGCGATCATCCAGGGCATCGGGTACCCCAACCCGAACCGATCGCACTTCCGCTCCATGGACATTTGGCACACGGCCCTCCCCGACGACGTGGGACAGGAGGGCTGGCTGGGCCGGGTGATCCGCGAGATGGACCCTTCCAGCGAGAACGTGCTCACCGGCATCAACTTCGGGCGCGGCCTGCCACGAGCCCTGGGCGTGAAGGGAGTGCCGGTGGCGTCCGTGGGCAACCTGGACACCTACGGCCTGTTCCCGGACATGAAGGACGAGGCGCTCAGGAAGTACGCCCTCGAGACGTTCGCAATGATGTATGGCGGGGAGCGCGGCAAGGACGCTGTGCTGGACTTCCTGGGCCAGACGGGCCTCGACGCCATGAAGGGCGCGGACATACTTCGCACTGCGCCCGAGATGTACAAGTCCAGCGTCGAATACGCCGACAACCAGATCGCCAGCGACCTGAAGAGCGCCGCGCAGGTGATGTTCGCGGACCTCGGCGCCCGCATCTACTACACGTCCCACGGCGGCTACGACACCCACTCCGGCGAGCTGATTACCCACGCGCAGCTTTGGGGGGACCTGGCGCCGGCCATCGGCGACTTCGTCGACGACGTCGAGGAGCACGGCTATGAGGACGACACGGTCATGCTGGTGTTCACTGAGTTCGGCAGACGGATCAAGGACAACGGCTCTGGCACCGACCACGGCTCGGGCGGGGTCGCGTTCCTGATCGGCAACTCGGTCAAGGGCGGCCTCTACGGCGAGTACCCGTCACTGGCTCCCGAGGACCAGCTTGAGGGCGACCTCCACTACAACAACGACTTCAGGATCACCTACACGTCAATCATCGAGGACTGGTTCGGCATGGAAGCGGCGCCGATAGTCAACGGGCACTTCGAGAAGTTCGACTTCTTCAAGAACTAGCCGGATGGTCGTCAAGCAGCCCATAGAGAGTCACGAGGTACACAGCCAACGGCTTCTACTGCATGCCGAGGAGCAATTGGCTGTGGGCGACAGGCTTCAGGCCTCGGAAAAGGCGTGGGGGGCCGCCGCCCATAGACTCAAGGCCATTGCGGGAGACCGCGGTTGGGCTTACCGGACCCACGCGGACGCCTTCCGGGTCGTGGAGCGTCTGTCCGACGAGATGGGGGAGCCGAGGCTGAAGATCCTGTTCTCCGTCGCCAACGGGATGCACCAGAATTTCTACGAAGATTCCAAGTCGCTGGACTACATACGAACTGAGATCGAGTCCGTAAGAGAGCTCTTGGAGATGCTGAATCGGGCCGAGCGGTGAACAGCCGCAAGGGCCGACTCCACGTCACCGAGCATGAGCTACGCTTCCCAGCGCACCTGACCTCGTAGAATGACCTGGATCGACTCTCACGTCCATGTCTGGACGCAGGACACCGCTAGGTATCCTGCCCAGGGCTTCGACGTATCGACCCTTGAACCGAAGGAGTTCACGGCCGAGTGGCTCCTTCGCCACTGTCGCCCCTTCGACGTCAGCCGCATAGTGCTCGTCCAGGCCATCTACGGCGTCGACAACTCCCTAATGCTCGACACGGCGGCCCGCTTCCCGGGCGTGTTCGGCATCGTTGGCAGCGTGGACCACAACGACCGGCATGTCGGCGGCACTATGGCAGATCTGAAAGAGCGCGGCGTGATGGGGTTCCGAATAGCCGCCCAGCCCGGCCGGGGCGAAGGCTGGTTCGACCACCCCGGCTACAAGGCCATGTTCGAGGCCGCGCGCCAGACCGGCCAGGCGATGTGCCCGCTCACCCACCCCGACGGCGTGCCGGACCTGGACCGAATGTGCGGCGAGCACCCCGACACGACCGTCGTCGTAGACCACATGTCACGCATAGGCGAGCTCAACGCCATCGACGATGAGGAGATCGGTAGGCTGTGCGCCCTGGCGCGCCACCCGAACGTCAACGTCAAGGTCTCCCGACTGCACGCCCTTGGCGCGAAGAGCCCGCCGCACGACGACCTTGTCCCGATGATCGAGCGGGTCATCGACTCGTTCGGGCCTGGCCGCACGATGTGGGGAAGCGACTCTCCCTACCAGGTGGTGTCCGAGAACTACTCCGACTCCGTCACGCTCGTGCGCGACCGCCTCGGCCTCTCCGAGTCCGACCGCCAGGGCATCCTGCACGACACGGCGGCCCGCATCTTCTTCTCGTAGAACGCCGCAGACCGTCCACCATGGCCCACCTGCACTCAGCGGAGACTTGGAGTGTCGACTTGGTACCACTATGTGATACCATGCTTCTGTGAGAGCACGGCATCGGCGCACACTTCAGCTTGTCTTCGCCAGACCAACGCCTCCGGACATCAAGTGGGCGGACATCGAGACCATGCTGCATGGGGCCGGGGTGCAGGTGACGCAGCGATCAGGATCGAGGATGCTCCTCAAGAGGGGTGCTGAACGAATCGTCGTTCACCGGCCTCATCCGAACCCAGACACGGGTAGAGCGACCGTCCGGGCTATTGCGACATTCCTTGAGCACATAGGAGCAACACCATGATGGAGTACAAGGGCTACATCGCAAGAGTCGAGTACGACGACTCTGTTGAACTGCTCCATGGAAGCGTAGTCAACAGCGGCCCATATCCTGTAGCGACCTGCGAGGCAGCAGACGTCCAGACTCTCAAGGACGAATTCAAAGTATCCGTCGACGAGTACCTAGCGTCATGTGAAGAAGATGGGGTGGAGCCTCGGAAACCGCTTTCGGGCAAGCTAAGCCTGCGCTTGGGCCCTGATCTTCATCACCGCGTGGCCGCTTCGGCGAGCAGGAGCGGCATGAGTATCAACGGCTGGATTAAGCAACTCCTAGAGGAAAACGCGTACTGACGCGGCCTAGATGGGCCTCCCTCGTCGCCGGGCGCTCAGTCGATCGATAGTCTGAAGCGCCAGAGGGTTACCGCCAGGAAGGCGGCGGCGAAGAGCGCCAGCATTCCCATCTCGGTCACGACGTCGCCGAACTCTGCCCCAAACAGCATCAGCTTGTTGAAGGCCGTGTTCGCCCAACCGTGGGGAGTCAGCTTGGCGAGGGACTGCATCCACTGGGGCGTGATGAACAGCGGCCACCAGCATCCCCCCAGCGGAGCCAGGGCGAGCGACCCCAGCACTCCCAGACCCGATGCCGCGTTTTCCGTCCTGACCACTGAGGCCAGCATCACCCCGAACGCGGACGAGGCCAGCACCATCAGGAGGGAGATGAGGACCACCGCAGCGGGTGACACTCCCAGGTCGATGTTGAAGACGAAAATCCCTGCTACCCAGAGCACGAGCACTTGCAGGGCTCCCCTGTAGAGCGACGACAGGAACTTGCCCAGGACGACAGACTCGCGCCGGGTGCCGTTGGACATGAGCCGCTCCAGGGTATGGTTCCGCCGCTCCCTGACTATGGCCTCCGCGCTCATGGCGGCCGCGAAGAAGACGAACATAGTCAGGTAGCCGGGCAGTGTGAAGCTGGAGGCGGACCTAGGCTCGATGCTGCCAACCTGCTCGGGGACCAGCTCCACCAGCCCAGCGCCGCCCGCCAGCTCGGATGGGTCCACAGCCGCCAGCGCAGCCGGTCCCCCCACTTCGCCTACTACCGACATCACCTCGATCACGCGGTCGATCCCGGAGGCGATGGAGCCCGCCAGGGATCTGAGGGCCGCCTGCCTCCCCGCCGATGGGTCACCGAGCACGACCTCTACTGCGGCCGGCGGCTCCCCGAACAGCCGCGCGGTGAAATCCTGCGGGAAAAGCACAAACCCGTCGATCTCGCCGTCATCGACCCACTGCACGGCCTGTCCGTACTCGACATACTTGACTGAGGACCTCTCTTCGCCAGTGAACGCATCTATGAGCACCCAGCTCAGGCTGGCTCGTCCCTGCTCCTCCTGGCTGGACACGTACAGCAACAGCTCGTCGTCCTGGCCTCCCACGTCGCCGAGCGCCAGCGAGAATCCAGCCACGAACACGAGCGGGAATAGGAACGAGAAGGCGAGGGCGAACCGGTCCCGCAGGAATATCCTAGTGTCCTTGGCCGCCATCAACAGCGTCTGGTTGAGAACGGTGGCCATGCTAGTAGGTCCTGAAGACGTAGCGGGCGGCGGCTAGGCCAAGTACGACCACAGCGCCCATGATTGCCAGGCCAATTCCCTGCTCGGTTAGTCCCCCGGAGCCGGCCAGGATGTCCCGCAGGGCCTCGTAGGCGTGGCGGTTCAGGGTGAAGCGGCTGATCACCTCCATGATGCCCCCCTCGAACGGCACGAACGTGCCGCCGAACGTCGTCATCAGCATCGTGAAGAAGACCGCGCTCCAGATGGCTTGGTCCCGCGTCCTGGCCAGCCCGGCGATGACCAGCCCGATTGCGCTTACGGCTGCTCCGAACAGCACCGCGTACGCCAGGGCCTGCACCAGCTCCCCGGGACCCGCGATGCGCATCACCGCGAAGCCAAGGACTAGCAGCACGGACGCCTGGACAGCACCCCTGAGAGACGAGGCGAGGAACTTGCCCACGAACAGCTGGTTGACAGAGAGCCGGCTCGTCATCAGTCGCTCGAGAGTCCCGTTCGTCCGCTCCACCACGAGAGACTGGGCGTTCAGCGATACGGCGAACATCATGAACATTGTCAGCACTGCGGCCACTATTCCCACGGTCGGGTCGCCGCTCTCCTCTCCGGCACTCTCCCTGACTACGACGGACGGCGCGCCATCCTGCGGCGCCAGGGCCTCGTCGATCCTGGCGGCATCCGAGCCGTCGCCGAGCACGGATAGCACCATGCCGCGCACCGCGAAGCCGCTCGCGATGTCCTGCGCCACGCCGCTCACTATAGCCGCGGCGATCTGGCCCTCGTCCCCGCCGTGCCCCCGGCGCTTCACCGTGATTTGGGCAGGCGTGCCGGATTGAAGGTCGCTCGAGAAGCCTGCCGGGATCACGAATGCCGTGAGAATCGCCGAGCGGTCCAGGGCCGAGTCTGCATCCGTGCTTGTGTGCAACTCCACCGTAACTCCGTCGACGGACTCCAGCCGCTGCAACAGCTCGGCTGAGACCGGTCCGCCGTCGAGGTCGACGACGTGAGCCGTAATATTGACCGAGGGCTCGCCCCCGAATGCGCCGTACATCAGGGCGAACATGACGACCGGTAGAGCGATGCTGAAAGCCATCTCGGCCTTGTCCGAGAAGTAGCGCTTGAGCTCGATGGAGGCTATAAGGATAGGACGGAGCATCTAGTCGCGGAGACTCCGCCCGGTCATGCTGAGGAATACCTCCTCCAGCGTCACGTCATCGCCATTGCCTATGCTCGCCTTGAGCTCCGACGGCGTCCCGAGGGCGATCATCCTGCCTCCGTCCATGATGCCGATGCGGTCGCACAGCCTGTCCGCCTCCTCCATGTAGTGGGTGGTGTAGAGGACGGTCATGCCCTCGTCCCGGAGCCTGAGCACGGTGTCGAAGATGTGGTTGCGAGACTGGGGGTCTATGCCAACAGTGGGCTCGTCCAGGAACAGCAGCTCCGGCCTGCTCATCAGGGCAATGGCAATGTTGACGCGGCGCTTCATACCTCCGGAGAACTTCCTGATGGCGTCGGATGCTCTGTCTGTCAGCCCTACCAGGTCGAGGTTGCCGGCCGCGGCTTCCTTCGCCTCCCGCCCGCCGAGACCGGCCATCCGCCCGAAGAAGACCAGGTTGTCAGTCGCCGAGAGCTCTTCGTAGAGGGCGAGCTCCTGCGGGCAGACGCCGATGATGTCCCTCACCTCCGAGGCCTGGCCGCGGACCGAGTACGACCCAATCTCGATGTCGCCGGCATCGGGCTCCAGTACCGTTGCGAGCATCCGGATGGTGGTGGTCTTGCCCGCGCCGTTTGGGCCAAGCAGGCCGAATATCTCCTGCCGGCCTATGGTGAAGGAGACATCGCTGACGGCCTGGATAGCGTCGAAGCCCTTGCTCAGGTGCGTCGCTACAAGGAAATCACCGTCCGAGGTCATTGGCGGACCATGTGTGGGACGTGCATTGAGGAAAGCCCTTCGACTACTAAGTTTGCAGTGCAAACTAGTATACACGATTATGGTTCTCCCGTGCAGGTCTCCCCTGATCAGGATATCTCAGACATGGACAGTCTAACCTCAGTCGGATCCGCGCATCCATGTTTTGGAGAGCAGTGGATACCCCTCGGTCATGCTCTCCAGCGTGTCGTCCCTGACCGGGACGAAGGTACCGGTGGCCTCGGCGGCAGTCGACCCGTCGGGTAACTCGACCCATCCCACGGCCTCGATCACGCCCCGGCGCTCGCTCTTCTTCTCGGCAAAGGCGCGCACTGTCTGGCCGACGTACATGGGCTTCCGGTAGCGCACGTCCAGGCGCGCCGTCATCGTCCAGCGACCCTCGAGCAGCGAGATCCTGCTCATGGTCTCGTCGAGCAGCGCCGTTATCACGCCACCGTGCAGATAGCCGGGGAACCCCTGGTGTTCTGCGCGTGGCGTATAGGATGTGACGATCCTGTCGCCGTCGCGCTCGAACCGGAGGCGCATGCCTGACGCGCTTCGGGGCCCGCAGGCAAAGCAGAGGCCGTAGTCCGTCTCGTCGTTGAGGGGGAGAGCCGTGGACAATCCTACTCAGCCGTGTACCTGATTCGCGGGTCCGCGATGCCCAGCAGGATGTCCGAGACGAGCGTCCCTACCACCGTCAGGATACCTACCATGAGGATGACAAAGCCTGCCAGGAACACGTCCTCGGTGATGATCGCCTCCAGCAGCAGCGGCCCCAGCGTCGGGAGGCTCAGCACCACCGACACGATGATGCTGCCGCTCACGAGCGACGGCAGCAGGTAGCCGGCCGTGCTGATGAGCGGGTTTATAGCCACGCGCACGGGGTACTTCAGGATGGCCCGCAGAGGCCGCAGCCCCTTGGCCCGCGCGGTGACCACGTAGGGCTTGCCCAGCTCATCGAGCAGGTTGTTGCGCATGATGCGAATAAGGCTGGCGGTGCCGGAAGTGCCGAGAACGATGGCGGGCGCCCACAGGTGGTTCACCAGGTCCAGAAACCGGGCGAAGTTCCAGGGAGCGTTCGCATAATCGGCTGAGTTAAGTCCCCCCACGCTCTGATCGAAGTAGGCGAAGGCGACGTACATCAGGACCAACCCGAGCAGGAAGTCCGGCACGGCGAGCCCACTGAAACCGAGGAACGTGAAGACGTAGTCGCCCACCGAGTGCTGCCTGACGGCCGAGTATATCCCCACAGGGATGGCGAATGTCCAGGTCACGATGACCGTGAAAGCGGTGAGCACCACCGTAAGCCAAAGCCGGTCCTCCAGGAGGTGCTTGACGGGCTTTTCGATCTCTTCGTGTTGGACCCGGAAGGAGATCCCCAGGTCTCCCTGGGCAAGGTTGGCCACCCACTTCAGGTACCGGATGTACTGCGGCTGATCGAGGCCGAGATAGCTTCGCAGGAGGGCTATCCTCTCGGGGTCCGGGACCTCATCCCGGCTCTCGGTCACCTCTTTGAACCGGTCAACCTGGTCCCCGGGAGGCAACTCGATTATCACGAACGCCAGGACCGAGATCACCCAGATCGTGAAAATCGACAGGAAGACTCGCCGGACTATGTAGGCAAGCATGGTCGCCGCCCCGCACCATCAGGCTGCCCGCAACTTATCCTGGCCCGCGTCTCACCGTCAAGGAGAGAGGCGCCTCGCCCAATCCCTACTCAGCCGTGTACTTGATCCGCGGGTCCACGACCGCCAGCAGGATGTCGGAGACCAGCGTTCCAACGACCGTCAGCACCCCGGCCATGAGGATTATGAAGCCCGCCAGGAACACGTCCTCTGTGATGATCGCCTCCAGCAGCAGGGGCCCCAGCGTCGGGAGGCTCAGGACCACCGACACGATGATGCTGCCGCTCACGAGGGACGGCAGCAGGTAGCCCACCGTGCTGATGAGCGGGTTTATGGCGACGCGGACGGGGTACTTCAGGATGGCCCGCATGGGGCGCAGTCCCTTGGCCCTCGCGGTGACCACGTAGGGCTTGCCCAGCTCGTCGAGGAGGTTGTTGCGCATCACGCGAATCAGCCCCGCAGTGCCCGAGGTGCCAAGGACTATGGCGGGCACCCAGAGATGGTTCAGCAGGTCCCGGAAGCGGGCGAAGTTCCATGGGGTGTTCGCGTAGTCGGCGGAATTCAGCCCGCCTACGCTCTGGTCGAAGTAGGCGAAGGCGACATACATCAGCACCAGCCCTAGCAGGAAGTCGGGCACGGCGAGCCCGCTGAAACCGATGAAGGTGAAGACATAGTCGCCCACCGAGTGCTGCCGTATGGCCGAGTATATCCCCACAGGGACGGCAAAGGTCCACGTCACGAGGACTGTGAACCCGGTCAGCACGATCGTCAGCCACAGCCGGTCCTCCAGCAGCTGTTTGACCGGCAGATCGACCTCATTACGGTACTGGAAGGACAGCCCCAGGTCGCCCTGGGCCAGGTTCCACATCCACTTCGCGTAGCGGATGTACTGAGGCTGATCGAGGCCGAGATAGCTTCGCAGCAGGTCTATTTTCTCTGGGTCAGGGATCTGGCGCCTACTCTCCGTTATCTCCTTGAACCTGTCCACCTGGTCCCCGGGCGGCAGCTCGATGATGAAGAACGTCAGCATAGAGATCACCAGGATGGTGAACATCGACAGGAATATCCGTCGCACTATGTAGGCAAGCATTTCCGTCCCCGCAAGTGGTCCCAGCCGCCCGAACTATATATATGCCCCCGGCTACCAGTCAAGACGTGGATGGCAAGGTCAGGCGGCCCCTATCGGCCTCCTCACGGCGAAAGGCGCGTCCACCAGTCGAAGTCGTACGGCGCTCGCTTGACGTAGGTGAAGCAGTGGACGTTGCCCGTCCACCGGTGGTAGCGGTCCCACCCGTCGATAGCATGGACGGGGCCGGGCATCAGCGCGGCGAAGCCCCCCTGCAGGACATCGGCGCCGCCGGCGTCACGAGGGCCGTAGCCCAGGCCGAAGAATACGCGGCCGCCGGCCACCTGCAGGTTGGCAAGCGCCGGGGCGAAGGCGAAGGCGTCCTCGATCACCTTCGTGTCCGGCACGAATGAGCCCATGAAGAAGTCCGGCACGCGGACGACGTTGACCTCCTCACCGGCCGCCTGGGAGATGCGGCTTACTATCGCATCCAGCCTCGACGCTGCCTCATCGTTCAGCGCCCACATGAGGGCATCGGAGCGGACCTCGTGGACGCTGATGACGGCGGGCACCTCGCGGCCCACCGCATCCAGCCAGAAGAGGGTATCCTCGACGAGCAGGTATCGGCTCGTCTCGTCCGGGGTCTCGAACCACCTGCCGCGGGGATGAGCGCTGATCCCGTCGATCAGGCCGGTGACCGAGTTTGCGGCAGAATCGCGGAACCCGCTGAAGCCCATGTCGGCGGCCCGCACCGGCGTCTGCCACACCTTGTCGACGGTCAGCACCCCCTTGCCGCGCGACGTGATGCGCGCCACCTGCCCCGCGCCCGTCCCCTCGTAGATGCGGACGTACGTCATCGAGTCCCATTCGGGCCGCCTGAAGTCCGTCCCATCGGAGTCGACCAGCTCAGTATCGGAGCCACCCGGTGACGCCGCCGCAAGGCCCAGTCCGCCAGCCGAGCGACCCCGGGCGAAGAAGACCGCGTCGGGCGCGAGTGGCTCCAGCAGCGAGCGGGCCTGGGTGGGGTCCGAGACCACGAGGGTCCAGCCTTCCTCGCCCGGGACGATCGCCAGCGCCTCGTCGACGTGCCCCACGCGGAGCCACTCCACTCCGATCTGGAATGGGTCCTGTAGCCCCTGGTCGTCGAGGAACCGCAGCAGCTTGGGGCTGATCGTGTCACCGACCAGGATGCGCCCGAGGGGCCAGCCGGGCGTAGGCGGCACGACCTCAATGTTGCCGCCCAAGTCCCCGGCGCTCGGCCCGTCGTCGATGTGGAAGTTCCAGAACCTGAAAAGCCCCACATCCGGGCCCAGAAGGCGCTCCCTCGGCCACTCGGGCGTGTCATCCTCCGTGCCGTTGGTCGTCAGCCGCGCCCTGGGAAGCTGGAGCACCACGTGGGTCTTGGGACGCCCCGGCGCGTGCGTGAAGCCTATCTCGACGTGGTCCTGCGTCCACTGGTCGCCGCCCGTGTGGTAGGTGTTCAGCGCGACCGTGTCCTGGAAGAACGGCCTGAAGTCCGCCAGGCTGGAGTCCTTGCCCCACATCTCGACGGCATCCTGGGTGTTGGGCAGCAGGATGAGCGGCGCTACCCTGAGCAGCACGCGGTCGGAGCCGAGGGACACGCCTCCGATCCCTGTGACCGTAAGCTTCAGTTCCAGCTCGCCTGAGTAGCCCCGCTCGAACGTGCCCCCGTAGGCCATCGGCTCCGTGTACCGGAAGAACAGGCCTTCGATGCCCAGCGTCGTCTCTCCTACTGCAGTAAGGTGATCGGCCAATTCCGTCGACACCGACCGCTCATTTGGGCCGCCCCAGAAGGACTTGTTGCCAGGCTCTATGGCGTCGAACAGGTGCACGCCCTTGACGTGGTCGAGGGACGGGACGCTAAGCACTGCCGACTCGATCTGGCCGGGCTCAACGCCTTTGATTCGGACCACCAGTTCAGTTAGGTCGAGGGCGTCGCGTGGGCCGTCGATGGTGAAGTCCTCGGATACCGGCGCTCCTCTCACGTCGAAGTCGATGGCATCGGGCCGACCGTCCCTGCTGGCGTCGTCGCTGTCCAGGTTCACCATGAATATTGCGCCGCGTTCGGGGGTCCAGGCGTCCTCGCCGGGCTCGTCAAGATCGTCGTCCACCACGCCGTCGCGGTCGGTGTCTACGTCGAGGTCGATGCGGACGGGGGAGGGATCGATGGGAGCCAGGGTGGGCTCCTCGACCATCATCGACATGTGGCATGAAACCAGCGCCAGTGCGGCCAGCAACGAAGCCGCCACAGTAGGCAGGCGGGCGAAGGGCGGAGATGCGTAGTTGTTCAGGCTTGGTGTGCCATGGGCAGCTTTGCGCCTGGGCAGCGCGAGAGGCCCCATCCCCCGTATCGGGTACGGGTCAGGCTCTTCGGCGGAGTCACCAAGGCCTTGCGAGGCCACATCAGGGTACTGAAATGGCGTCGTCTCTTGGCATGGTTGAGGCCGACCCCGCCCCAGGTCCTTCGTCGGGGACTCCTCAGGACGACATCGTGGGGTGGCAGAGCGCTGTTTCATAGCGATGACGGGAGTTATGCAAGGGTCACCTAGGGGGGAAGAGGCAAAGCCGCCTCCCTGGGATGTTCAGTCCTCACCGGGTCCATTGAGCCGCCAGCGGGTGGCGTCCTCAGGGAAAGAGGTCCAGGCGAAGGCCGTCCGGGGCGTTACCGAGTACAGCCCTCCTGTGGCCCAGGTGTCGGGCGAGGGGTCGTAGCCCAGGGACTTGTACTTGGCGCTGTACGCGGCGGCGAGGCGCACGTAGAAGTCCTGGCCGGCGCCGTGTATCTCTCGCGCCTCTCCGTGGAGTATAACCACGTCCGTGCCGCTCTCCAGGTGCACCGCCACAGACGGATTGGCGGCGATGTTGCGCCCCCTGCGAGTCTCGGGGCTTCCGTCGAAGTAGAGCGTGTCGTCCAGCACGACTCCCCATACGGGTGTCGCGTGGGGGCGTCCATCAGGTCCGGTCGTACACACCCAGTAGTTGAGCGACTCGGTGAGCCTTATCAGCACATGGGTCCACGGGAGCATACCCTCGGCGCTCTCGGGAATGCCGTAGTCGGGTACGTACGGTCGGCTGGCCCTGGGCTCGGTCACGCAGCTACCGGACGAGCTTGATGCGCGGGTCGGCGACAGCCAGCAGGATGTCGGACACCAGAGTGCCGACCACGGTCAGCACGCCCGTCATGAGCACGATGAACCCGGCCAGGTAGACGTCCTGGATGCGGATCGACTCGAGCAGCACGGGTCCCAGGGTCGGAAGGCTGAGCACGACCGACACTATGATGCTGCCGCTCACGAGCGAAGGCAGGAGGTATCCGACCGTGCTGATGAGTGGGTTGATGGCGACGCGCACGGGGTATTTCATGACAACCTTGGCGGGATGCACGCCCTTGGCCCTGGCCGTAACGACGTACGGCTTGCTGAGCTCGTCCAGCAGGTTGTTGCGCATGACGCGGATCAGCCCCGCGGTACCCGCCGTTCCCAGCACTATGGCGGGGATCCACAGGTGGTTGATGAGGTCCATCCACTTGGCGAAGTTCCAGGGCGCCTCCTCGTAGTCTGCGGAGATGAGGCCTCCGACGCTCTGGTCGAAGTAGGCGAAGAATACGTACATCAGCACCAGGCCCAGCAGGAAGTCGGGCACCGCCAGGCCGCTGAACCCTATGAAGGTAAAGAGGTAGTCGCCGATGGAGTGCTGCCGCACCGCCGAGTATATGCCCACAGGTATGGCGAATGTCCACGTCACCAGGACGGTGAAGCCGGTCATCACCACAGTGAGCCACAGCCTGTCCCCGATCACCTCTCGGATGGAGCGCTGCTGGAACAGGGAGTCGCAGGGGTGGTGCCAGAGCGAAAGGCCCATGTCGCCGCGGGCGAGGTTGCCGATCCACTTCAGGTAGCGGATGTACTGGGGCTGGTCGGTGCCGAAGTAGGCCCTCCAGTGGGCGACGATCTCGGGGTTGTACTGGGTGGAGCCCACGGTCATGTACTGGTCCATGGCGCGTGTGACGGAGTCGCCCTCGGGCAGCTCGATGATGACGAAGGCCAGCATGGAGATGGCCATCACGGTCATGAAGGCCATGACGAGGCGGCGGGCAATATACGCAATCATGCGCTGCCTCCGCCGCCGCTAGGCGTTGACGTACTTGATGCGCGGGTCGACGATGGCCAGGAGCACGTCCGAGATGAGGGTTCCCACGACGGTGAGCGTCCCAAGCATCAGGATGATGGGGCCGGCCGTGTAGGTATCCTCCTGCTGAATTGCGTCGAGCAGTACGGGCCCCAGGGTAGGAAGGCTAAGCACGACCGACACGATCACGCTCCCGCCGACTAGGGACGGCAGGAGGTAGCCCACTGTGCTGACCATCGGGTTGATGGCAACGCGCACGGGGTACTTGAGGATCAGGCGCCACGACACAGCACCCTTGGCGCGAGCGGTTACGACGTATGGCTTCCCCAGCTCGTCTAGGAGGTTGTTGCGCATGACGCGGATGAGCCCCGCCGTGCCCGAGGTGCCAAGCACGATGGCGGGGATCCAGAGGTGGTTGATCATGTCGAACACCTTGCCCCAGTTGATCACCCCACCGCTTATCCAGTCCGTCCCGGCGTAGTCGGCGGAGAAGAGGCCGCCCACGCTCTGGTCGAAGTAGGCGAAGGCGATGTACATCATAACCAGGCCCAGCAGGAAGTCGGGCACAGCGAGGCCGGTGAATCCCACGAAGGTGAACAGGTAGTCGCCCACGGAGTGCTGGCGCACGGCAGAGTATATGCCGACGGGTATGGCGAAGGTCCACGTCACCATGACGGTGAACCCGGTCAGGGCAATGGTGGTGAAGAGGCGGTCGCCGATCACCTCCTTGACCGCGCGCTGGTTGCCGAACCCTCCGTAGGGGACCATGGTCTGGCCGAGGTCGCCCTGGAGCAGCGCCGTCATCCACTTGCCATAGCGGACGTACTTGGGCTCGTCCAGCCCCAAACGCAGCCGGAGCGCTACGAGCATCTCCTCCGCTACCTGCTCGCCGTGGGTCCGCGTGGTCCGGTCGTACATCCTGTCGATGGTGTCGCCGGGGGGAAGCTCGATGATGACGAACGCGGCGACGGAGATGACCCAGATCGTGAAGAAGGCGAGGATCAGTCGTCGGGCGATGTATGCGGCCATTCACGTCACCTCGCAACGAGTGAGTCCATATATATACCAGCGGACGCGGCCAGTCAACCGGGGCCCAGGGTGTAAGTGTTCAGAGTCGATGGGACATGGGCAGCTTTGCTCCTCGGCAGCGCGAGAGCCCCCATCCTAACCTTCCCCCTCGGGGGGAAGGGACAAGCCGCCTCCCCTCGACTCTGAACACATGCCGGTTGAGGTGCTTGATCAGGGGGCAGACTGTATGGCGAGGTCGAGGGCCGTTTGGATGAGGGTCGGCTCTATTTCTGGGGCGAAGGGACCCGGGCGGAGGTAGTACTTGTAGGCGCGGGCGGGCTCGTAGCCGCCCTCGAACATGGCCGCGGCGGTGCTGAGGTAGCCGGAGTTGCCGTTGGAGTAGCCGAGGGCGAGGGTCACGTCGCCCCGCTCCGGGTCGGCGAGGCCCAGCTCCACCAGGCCTCGCTCGATGGACCAGCCTATCTCGATTAGGGTCTCTCCGGGGGTGGTCACGATCCAGTGGCGGCCTAAACGTAGCACGGCGACCTCACCCGTCTCGTGGTCCGGCAGACCGCCGTCCCGCTCTATGGCTTCGAGGAGTGCACGGGCCCAGCCGGCATCGTCCGGACCGGTCGCGGCGCGAAGCTCGGCCTCGCCGGGCACGTGGGAGTACGGCAGTATGACCTCGCGGCTCGCGACGGCGATGTCGTCCACATGCTCGCACTCCAGCCGCTCGGCCACACCGACGACCTCGCTGCCGAGGATGCGTCCCAGCACGGTCAGCTCGTGGTCCGACGCGCCCCTGAACCCGCCGTCCGGGTTCAGCAGGTGTGGCCTGGCGTCGCCGAAGCAGCCCGGCAGGAAGGCGGCGACCGCGCCGCCCGGGGCGTATGCCGACTCGATGAAGCGGCGGGCCGCGCCGGGGTAGTCGCCGCTGTAGCGCCGGTTCGCCGACATCAGCGTGGTTGAGTGGCAGGCGAAGGAGAAGAGCACGGCGACCGGGTCGTCCTGGGGCATGACGCTGCCACCGAGCGCGCCTGGGGCTTCCGGCGCGTCGGCCCTGTCGAGGCGCAGCACGCGGACCCTATGATCGACCGCGCCCGAGGGGTTTGCGCCCCCGACGGAGCCGTCCTGCTTTCGCAGGCGCCTGTTGACGTTGAAGTCGGCCCATCCCTCACCCGCGCCGACGGTTACGTCCACCATCGAGGCGGCGGCCTCGCCAACGGCTTCGCCCAGCCTACGCTCCAGCCAGTCGAGGTATTCCTGATCGATGGGCACTCCGGCCATGGCCTGGATCGCAGGCCCGGCGTGGGTGTGGGAGCAGACGACGATGACGTTTGGGGCCGGGATGGGGCTTGCCTGGGCGGCAGCATCCCGGATACGCGCCACCGACCCGGCGTCCAGGCCCAGGAGATCGACCGAGACTATCGCGGCCGACGTCGTGCCGTCGTCGAGGGCGATGACGCGACCCTCGAGCGGATCGAGAGTTCCGGTGGCCTTCCCCATGCGGTTGCCATAGCCCTGCATGTACGACGGGCGCTGCGGGGTGATCGTCGCGGCGGCCGTGCCTGCCTTCAGCATCTTGATACTCCTCGATTCGCGCAAGCGCCATTCAGGTTAGCCGTTAAGAGTTGATGAGACATGGACAGCTATGCTCTACGGCAGCGCGAGCCCCCATCTCAATCTTCCCCCTCGGGGGGAAGAGGCTAAACCATCTCCCCTCAACCCTGAACAACTACCGGTCAGACAGTCGGGGACCCAGACCGCTTCACGACATTGCCAGCCTTGATGACCGTGTCGACCTTGTGCAAGGCCCGAATGTCCGTGGAGGCGTCGCCGTCTACGATCACCACGTCGGCCCTCTTGCCGGGCTCAAGGGTGCCGGTCTCGTCCAGCACGCCAAGGCACTCGGCCGATGTCCTCGTGCCGCTCACGATCGCTTCCATCGGCGATATGCCCATCTTCTCGACCATGAGGGTCGGGACCCATGCGTAGTCGTCGAACCCGAGGTAGTCCATGCCGGAGTCGAGGCCGGTGACGAACTTGATCCCCCTTTCCCACATGTCGCGCAGTATCTCGTATCGGCGCTCCAGGTCGAACCCGCTGCCGAGCGTCCACTCCAGCCAGCCGGGCGACCTCAGCTCCCTCAACGCCCCGGTGGCGGCGATGGTGGGATCGACGTACAGTCCCTTCTCGGCGATCTCGTCCGCCACGGCCGGGTCGTAGTCGTAGCCGCCGTTGGGGTCTTCGGCCATCCACGACGCGTGGATGAGGTTGTGCACCCCGGCCTCGACGGAGTTCCTCACGCCCGACGCGGCGTGGCAGTGGGCTGCGACCTTGACGCCGAGGCGCTCGGCGTCTTCGACTGCGGCTCGCAGCACCTCGACCGGGTACTGGGGCATGCGGGGGTTGGTGCGCGGGGTGAACCTGCCGCCAGTGGACATGATCTTGATCCAGTCTGCGCCGAGCTTGACCTGGTCCCTGAGGGCCGTCAGGACCTCGTCCAGGCTGTCGGCCTCCGTGCCGAACATGTGGCAGTGGCCGCCCGTCGTGGTGATGGGCGTGCCCGCAACCATGAGGTGGGGCCCGGGGACTATGCCGGACTCGACGGCACTCCGCATGGCGAAGGCGATCTCGTTGCGGCTTCCCAGGTCTCGCATCGTAGTCACGCCGGAGCCCAGTGCTTTCCGGACCGCTTCGACGGATCTCGCGACCAGGGCTTCGTGGGAGTCCGTGGCCAGGTCGTCAAAGGTCTTGGGACTCGCGCTGCAGTGCATGTGGGAGTGCACCTCGACGAAGCCGGGCAGCACCGTGCCGCCTGGCACGTCGATCAGCTCGGCGTCCGCAGTCGACCCGAGTGCGCCGAATCGGTCGACCGCGGCGATGCGCCCGTCCTCTATCAGCACGCCATCACGTCCGTCGGGAGCCGCACCGGTGCCGTCGATGACGCTGTCGGCCTTCACTATGAGCTTCAATGGAGTATCTTCACCACCTTGGTTCCGGCTACGTAATCGTGCAGGCACAGCCGGTTCCTGAAAAGGAGGAACAGGCTGTCCACGATGAAGTAGACGATCGTCAATCCCAGAAGGCCGTTCACCCCGGCCCTGAGCAGCACGTTCGTGACGAATCCGCCGTTCCTGCCAGTGTCTGCCCTTACGATTCTCAGGCCCATTAGCCTCTTGCCGATGGTCTGGCCGTGGGATGATAACAGGACCAGCTGCACGATCATCCCGAACGCGCCGACGAGTATGAGGCCCAGCTGTATGGTCTCGGAGGCGGGCACGGCCGCGGGCACGAGGCTCGCTGCTATCAGGGAGGCCGCAGTGAACGGCAGGTCAATGACCTTGGCGATTACCCTGCTCGAGAGGTCGGCGACGGAGGGGTCCGGGCGATGTATGACGCGCCCTCCCCCAAGGGGGGTCTCGCACCATTCGCAGGAGCGGGCGTCGGGGTGGTTGTCTCGTTCACAGCGCGGGCAGTCCATCGTATCGACAGCACTATAGCACCGCCCAGACGATGCCGCTATTCCAGGCCGCTGGGGCGGGAGCGGCCTGTTGTGATCGGACCTTTGGGATGCGAGTCGATGGCATAGCGTTTGGGGAGGGCGGGTTTGAACACCGCCCCTACGTAGAACATGTCCGGCCCTCGGCGGGCGGACACGTGGGTCCGTCCCTACGGCCGGGTGTAACGGACGCAAGTTGACCGTTTTCGGGGGCAGTCCTAGAATGTCTGGGCCCCGAGACCCGCGCTGGGAGTGGAAATGGAAGAGCTATCTGGGCTGTCGCCGGCGGCGATCATAGACCAGCTTCACCGGAACGACGTGACTCACGTGGTGTGGCTGCCCGACAGCGAGACCAACTTCATGTACGAGCAGATGGCGGCCGACGAGTCCATTGACATCGTGGCCATCTGCCGGGAAGGCGAGAGCCTCGGCATAGCCGCCGGTCTGTGGGTGGGCGGCAAGAAGCCGGTCGTCATGATCCAGAACACCGGCCTGTTCGAGTCGGGCGACTCCATCCGGGGGCTGGGGAACGACATCGAGATACCCCTCGTGCTCATAATCGGCTACCGGGGCTGGACGCGGCACGGAGTCACGGATGACTCGGCGGCCCGCTTCACGGAGCCGACGCTTTACGCCTGGGGCATCAACTACTACCTGGTCGAGACGGACTCCGACGCCGACCGTATTTCGTCGGCGTTCGAGGAGGCGCAGCGCACGCAGCGCCCGGTGGCCTGCCTGATCGGGGCCGAGTACGGCTAGCAACCATGCGGGCGGACACGTGGGTCCGCCCCTACCAAGCCTTCAGCCGTTAGTCCTGCGCGGAGCTGGCCTCTCCGGTCATGGCTGCTTCGAGGGCGAGCAGCTTGTTCAGCCGCCTCATGTGGCGCTCCTCGCCGCTGAATACGGCGCCGACGAAGGCAGACACGAGCTCTCTCGCCAGCTCGTCGCCGACTATGCGACCGCCTATGCAGAGGACGTTCATGTTGTCGTGCTCCACGCCCTGGCGCGCCGAGTAGGAGTCGTGGCATACGCTGGCGCGAATACTGCGGACCTTGTTCGCTGCGACGCTTGCGCCCACGCCGCTGCCGCACACGATCACGCCACGGTCCGCCGCCTCGCGCGCGACGGCATGCGCAACGGCAGCGGCGAAGTCGGGGTAGTCGTCAGCCGGGTCCATCTCGTGGGCGCCGACATCGACGACGACGTGGCCCAATGACTCCAGGTGCTCGACTACGGGCTGTTTCAGGGGAAATCCGGCGTGGTCCGCTCCGACGGCTATTCGCATTCTGCTCCCGGCTGGTGGCGGGGTGATGGAACCAGTGTAGAATCAGGCCGTGGCAGCAGTCAATCATGGGCTGGTGGGCACATCAGTATTTAGTGTCTATGCGAAGGATGTACCGGCTGCGGTTCGCTCGCGGCCCAACGTGTAGGGGCGACTCGCTGAATCGCCCCTACACGAGAATCGCGCCTACATACGAGTCGCATCTACCTACGTGAGACGGGTTTGCCGTCTCATCAGGTCTGAGCAGGTATACGGACACCATAGCGCCCCATGAGGCCAGAGATGCAGGCATGACCGAGACACCAGCGACCGGACAGCCGGAGGTGGTGGGGCGAGCCTGGGTCGGCCGGGAACGGCTGCGGCGCGACCTGGCCGACATCGCCTCGTCCAGCGACTACGACAGGAGCGCCTACTTCACCTCCACGGCAGTTGCGCCCACCACGGATGCCGTTGCCGCGGGCGCGATGGAGTCGCTGCCGGACCTGGGGACGGGGGCAGCGGTCTTCTATGGCAGCCGGGCCGCCGTTGCGATCGCGCCGCCGTTTCCCATCGACGAGGAGCTCCAGGGCGATGGCGTGGACGTGGGGCCGATGCTGGACATGCTGTCACGCGACGTGACAGTGGGCGTTGTGCTACTGCGACTGGGCCGCTATGCCGTCGGCGTCGTCGAGAGTGGCAGGCTGGCCGCGTCCAAGTCCGACACGCGGTACGTGAAGAACCGCCACCGCAAGGGGGGTTCGTCCCAGCGCAGATTTGCGCGGAGCCGGGAGCGGCTGGTGAGGGAGCTGTACGACAAGGTCTGCACGGTCGCCGAGGACGTGTTCCGCCCATACGGCGACCGGATCGAGTACCTGCTGCTGGGCGGGGAGCGCCAGACTCTGCTCGCCTTCACCAAGCGATGCGGCTACGTGGAGCGGTCGGGCATCGAGGTCCTGCCCCGCAGGCTCGAAGTCGACAGGCCCGGGAAGGCCGCACTCGACGCCATCGACCGACAGGTGTGGATGAGCAGGGTTGTCTACCTAGAAGCGCCCTCCGAATAGGAGCTATGAGACCTCGATCTCGATGCGGCAGTGGTCACTCGGGCCCCACTTTTCGGGATCAGGATCGTTGAGCGCGCAGACGCTTACGTCCATCCCTCTGGACGCGAACACGAAGTCCAGCTGGCGCTTTGCATTTTCGGAATTGTTGCCCCAGCGAAACGTGGGGACGTTCTTGCTGTCTGGTGGCAGCTCCTCAGGCCACGGGTCCGCCTGCCACCCGTTCGGGGCCTGTGGGCCTACAAAAGGCAGCCCCAGCGCCTCCATTCTGTCGAACACTGACATGTAGCGCCCAGCCCAGTATTCGTCGCCACCTTCGCCATACCCGTAGAGGATGTTGAGGTCTCCCGCGGCCACGATTCGGTGACCGCCCCTTGCGCCAGCGAATGCGGACAGGTCAGATACAAGGCGATGGGCGGAGGCATCCGCGAGGATCCACTTACCAACGGTGGGGTGCGGGTTTGTCCACAGCGAGTACATAGACACGACCACGAACGGCTCGATTCTAGGAGCCTTCACTCGCGCAGCGGCGAGCGTACCCAAGCGGCTCACGGCGAGTTCCCCAGGAGCTGCGTAGTCGAGCGGCTTCGCCTCGAGCCACTGCACCTCGACGCGGTCCGAGAGCTTCGCAACCGCCGTGCGCCATGCCCTAGCGCCGTCCACACCCGCTGTACCCCAAGGGGCGGGGTTCACTTCGATCCTTTCCGCTACTTCGGAAGGCGGCCAGCCGGCCTCCTGTAAGAGAGCGACATCGGCGTCCGTATCTGCGAGGGTGTGCCATGGCTGGAGCATCCCCCCGATATTCCATGAGACAAGCTTCACGCTCAACTGATCCTCCTAGACCGCTGTGTAGCCGCCGTCTACGGTTAGGGCGGCGCCTGTTACGTAGGACGACTCGTCGGAGGCGAGGTAGAGCGCGGCGTGGGCGACTTCCTCGGGGCGGCCCAGCCTGCCCAGCGGGTGGCGGCTCTCCAGCATTTCTCGTGTGGCCTGGTCATCGGTGAGAGACCTGGTAAGGTCGGTCTCGACGAAGCCGGGGCAGAGGCAGTTCACCCGTATGTTGTCGCCCGCGAGATCGACCGCCATGTTTCGGGTGAGCTGGATGACGCCGCCCTTAGACGGGGGGTACGGGTTGAGCGCACCGCCCAGGCCGGGCGGGTAGCCAACCATACCCATGGTGGACGCGAGGTTCACGATGGAACCACCGCCGCCGCGCCGCATTTGGTCGACGGCGCAGCGCGAGACCAGGTAGGTGCCTCTTAGGTTCACCTCGATCACCCGGTCCCACACGTCGTCCGGGTCGGACCCGGGCGGTAGGGCGTTGCGGGCCGTCACGCCCGCGCTGTTCACCACGATCTCCAGGCGGCCCAGGGCATCGACCGCGCCGTCGACCATGCCGGCGGCGGCTCCTGCGACCGACACGTCGCCGGAAAGTGCGACAGCCGTTCCGTCCAACCGCTCGATCTCCGACACCGTCTCCTCTGCGCTGCCCAGGGACAGGTCGGCGCAGGCTACGGCCGCGCCCTCGGACGCGAACAGCGTGGCCGCAGCACGTCCTATGCCTGAGCCCGCGCCTGTAACGAGGGCCGTCTTGCCCTTGAGCCTGTTCATCGATAGGGCCTGGATGTCGTCGGAAAGCCCCTCACCCCAACCCTCTCCCGCAAGGGGAGAGGGGGTTTGGAAAAGCGCCGGCTCATCGAACTGCGACTCCCGCTCTCTCGGCCGTTCGGCGGATGTGGTCCTGGCCTTGCAGGGTGTCTTCGTACTCAAAGTGCTCCACGTGCACGGTGACGTCGTGGTCGAGCATGTCGAGCCGCCTGACTATCGCGTCGAAGTCCATAAAGCCGGTGCCGGGCACTGCCTCGTCGACGTGGATTACGCCCAGGCCCTTTGCGGCGCTGACGCCGCTACCGCCGGAGATGATCACGTCCTTGGCGTGGAGGGCCGCGATGTCGCCGCCGAGCTCGTCGAACACCTCGTTCACCAGCGCCGTGGTGTCGAAGACCCTCTGGGGCCAGGTGAGGTTCACGATGTCGATGAGCACCTTGAGCCTGGAGGAGCCGGTGCGGTCCAGCATTTCGCGGTACCGCTCGACCGAGCAGAGGGGCGCCATGGCGTGGGGGTGCGCGGCCACATCCCTGCCGGCGCGCTCGGCCTGTTCGGCGAGGCGGGCGACCGAGTCCAGGCAGCGCTCCCAGGTGGCCTCCGTCCACATGCCGGGCTTGCCCCGTTCGCCGTAGGTGGAGAAGCCGACGCAGTGGGCGTCCATCATGTTGCCGTGCCTGAGCAGGCGGGCGTAGTGGGCCTGCGCAGCGTCCCGCTCGGCGGCATCCTCGTGGTCGAAGCCGTAGTGGAACGCGCTGAATTCGCCGACCCGGATGCCGTTGTCGTCGAGGAAGCGGCGGGCGGCCTCGACCTCATCGTCGGTCCAGTCCGGCCGGGTAGAGGCGCTGACGGTGGTGACTCCGAAGGCCTCGGTCTTCGCGAGGAACTGGTCGCGCTCTTCGTCTGTCCTGGGTAGGGCCACTGGGGGACTTAGCACTATCATTCTCGACTCTCCTTCCGTGCTTATCCGTCACTGGGATCCGACGGCGACAATGGCCATGCGCCTCTCCAGTCACAAGGGCAAGCTTACACCCAACGGCACCAGCTCGCCTGTCTGGAAGCGGCGCCATGTGCCCTGGGAGTATAGGACTACCGAGCCATTCCCGACGACCCTCCAGCCGTCTTTTCCGCCAAGGCAGGCGACTCCTGCGTCCACGCCTAGGACGGAGCCACCCGGGTAGTCGGACTCCGCAAGCTCGGCTACGATCATGTCCGGGCTGCTCCCCTCGTGGTGGGGGAACACTGCGAGGCCATCAAGGAGTCCAAGGGCGGGGCGAATGCCTCCGTACCGCATCCACTCGCCGAGCACCATCGCGCCGGCGCTCGAGCCCGCCAGCGCCGCGCCTCCGGCAACGGCCGCCATGATTGCGTCGAGCAGCCTGGAGCCGCGCAGCACGTCCAGCAAGTGCGCCGGGTCGCCGCCAGCCAGATATATCACGTCGGCCCACGTGACACGCGAGACCAGCCCGTCGTCATCGGCGTCCCTGGAGTCGAGGACCATGAGCGAGTCGACTTCAGCGCCCAGCCCCTCGAAGTACGAGACGCCGTTCGCGGCGGCCTTGGAGGGATTCTGCCTGGCCGCCGCGGTGGGCACTATGAGCACCTTGGGGCGAGTCGCGCCGGCGACGGCGAGTATCTCCCGGTCCATCGGCTCGCAGCCAGCCCTGAACTCGTCCCCGCCAACAAGGGCTATGAGTCCCATGGCTAGGTGGTAGCCCTCAGCCGTCTCAACTGCCCAGGCCAATCGAGAATGCGTCGATCCGCGGTTACGAGCTGATGGCCGTCCAGCGCGGTTGCGACGATCAACCGGTCAGCCGGGTCGCCGTGCATGTCCTGCAAGAGACCGGCGCGCACGGCAGTTCCACCGTCCACGGGAATCTCGATCAGCCCCTCGTCGAGCAGGCCCTCGCGCCATGAGTGGATGTCGGCTTGCAGCGCGATCTTCCCCCTGGCCTGTAGCATTGCAACTTCCCAGAACGTTATCGCCGATACTGCCGCAAGGCCGGCGGCAAAGGCATCGTCGATAACTTGGCGTGCCCGCAGGCCGAGCCTGCGGTCTCCATTTAGCAGCCAGAGCAGGACCTGAGTGTCCAGCAGGGTCAACGAAGCCCGTCCCAGTTCTTCCCTGTCTCGGCGTCCCACTCCACATCTATGGGTTCGCCGATGTCACCAAGTATAAGAAGCTTGTCCCTGTCACGCCCGAAGAGAGTTTTCGGCCTCTGGCGATACGGCAATAGGCGGGAGACGGGACGGCCGTTCTTGGTGATAACGATCTCCTCGCCGCTCTCCGCGACCTCGTCCATGAGCTTCAGGCACTTCGCCTTGAACTCGGACGCCTTGATGACACGCTCAGGTGCCGTTTCACTAGTGTTGATTGCCACGGGAAGCCTCCAATGTGACCACTATCATAGCATAGTCATGACCATAGTCACCAAGCAGACGTGCACATGGATCCGCCCCTCAGAGAGAACTTCATCAAGGCTGAACGGCTTCGCTAGGAGACCTTGACGACCATTTCGATTTCGACGGGCACGTTGGCGGGGAGCGAGCCCATGCCGACGGCTGAACGCGCGTGGCGGCCCTTGTCGCCGAATACCTCGACCATGAGGTCGGACGCGCCGTTGGCGACCGCCGGCTGGTCGGCGAAGTCGCTCGTGCAGTTCACCATGCACAGCACCTTCACGACGCGTTCCACGCGGTCGAGATCTCCCAGCTCGACCTTGAGTGACGCCAGGAGGGCCAGGCCGACGTCCTTCGCGGCCTCGTAGCCCTGCTCTATCGTCGTGTCGTCGCCCAGTCTACCGGTGACGAAGCTGCCGTCCTCATTGCGGGGCACGTGGCCCGACGTGAAGACGAGCCCCGCGCCCTCAACGCTCACCGTCGACACGTAGTTGGCGACCGGAGCGGCCGCGTCAGGCAGGGTGTATCCCAGGCTTGCTATTCGCTCTTCGATGGATCCCAAAGTTTTCCTCCATTCTGGTTCTGTGTCTTGACGCCGGTTACCTAGAGACTATCTCAAGTACCTTGTGCGCTGCTGAGAGCTGTCCTTCGACAAGCTCAGGACGAACGGTCTGCCCCGGCCAAGGGCTCACCGGAGGAGTCTTGAGATAGTTTCTCAGCCGGTGACTTCTACTATCATCTCGATTTCGACGGGTATCTCGAAGGGCAGGCTACTCATGCCCACGGCCGACCTGGCGTGGCGGCCCGCGTCCCCGAACACCTCTACGAGCAGGTCGGAGCAGCCGTTGACGACGGCGGGGTGCTGGTCGAAGTCCAGCGGGCAGTTGACCATAGCCAGGAGCTTCACGATGCGCTTGACGCGGCTGAGATCGCCGAGCTCGTCCTTCAGCCTGGCGATCTGGACCAGGCCCACCGCCCTGGCGTGCTCATAGCCCTCCTCGACAGTGAAGTCGCGGCCCACCTTGCCGCTGGGGATCTTCCCGTCGGGCCCAGGCGGCGGCCCGGCCCCGGCGGCGAAGAAGAGGCCGTCCGTCTCGACTGCCGAGACGTAGTTCGCGACCGGCCTCTGGGGCCTTGGCAGCTCGATTCCGAGCTCCTTCAATCTCTGTTCGGGTGTGCTCAACTGCTCCTCCTTGTTGCTCGACCTTGTTCCACCCTCACCCCAACCCTCTCCCGTCAAGGGCGATCGGGGTAGGGCTTCCTAGATGTTACTCGACCTTGTTCCACCCTCACCCCAACCCTCTCCCGTCAAGGACGAGGGGTAAGAGCTTCCTAGAACGGGAGTATGCGGGCCGGATTCTCGACGGTCATCTTGTGGACGTCGGCCTCTGAGATACCCGCCTCGACCATGCGTGGGACTATGTTCTCGAGTATGTGGCCCATGCCGGGCCCGCCGTACTTGGTCAGCCTACTCTTGGCGAACACGTCGTGGGCGAGGACGATGCGGTCGGCGCAGCCTGCGTCCACGAGCAGCTTAATGTATCCGATGCGCTGGGCGTCGCTCGGCATGTCAATCGGGCCCAGGGGATAGTAGGAGGTCTCCCAACCGAACAGGTCGTACTCGAGGTACGTCCCGCGCCCGGCGAACTCCAGCAGCGCGTCCTCGTCCAGCAGTGTCCGGTCGAGGTGGCCCATAATCACCTTGCCCGGGTCTGCGCCCGACTCGGCAAGCACGTCGATGATCTCGCCGGGCGCCTGCAGGTCGCGGCCCGGGTGGATCAGGATAGCGCAGCCCGTCGCCTGCTGGGCCCTCGCGCCAGCGACCAGGACCTTGCGCTCATTGTCGGTGAGCGGCCACGAGCAGCCCAGCTCGCCGATGATGCCGGCCCTGATGCTGGTGTCGTCGACGCCTTCCGTGAGCTGGGCGACTATTTCGTCGGCCAACTCGGACTCGGTCTTGCCGTCCATGCCGCCTGGGTGGACGATGTCGACGTAGTAGCCCGCGCCCATGACGACGTTTACGCCCGTCAGCCGCGAGATGCGGGCCAGCGCCCTGGGGTCGCGGCCGATGCCGTAGGTCGTGGCGTCGACGATGGTACGGCCACCCTGTGCCTTGAACTGCAGGGTCTCGTGTACCGCCAGGCCCTCGTCCAACAACTCCAAGTTGTCCCTGTTCCGGAAGGGGTCGTAGCGCACCCAGCCCAAGTTCTCCATCGTCACTGGCGCAAAGGCCTTGAATCGCTCGCTCGCCTCCTCGGGCGGGTTGAACATGCACGTAAAGTCGATGAGAAGGTGTTCGTGCGTCGTCGTCGGCCCCAGGTCTCCGGGGCTGACGGGCCCCAGGACGGTCTGCACGGATCCCGGCATGTCAACACCTCCTGCGGTGGGTGGTCACTCGGGCCATGATTCTACAGCCTCGCGCGCCCCTGCGAACGTCACATGCGACGGAAGGTCGAGATGAGGATCCCTGCGACGACCGTGAACCCAACCAGCATCAGACCGCTCAGCGTGAGGGCGAACGGCGTGCCAGTCTGCTCCGCCACGATTCCGAACGGGACGGCACTGAGGGGCATCATGCCGAATGTCATCATCCCTATACTCATGATCCGGCCCCGCATCTCGGGGTCGGCGTGTGTCTGGAGCAGCGTCATGTTCAGCGACATGAAGACGGAGCTCGCCAGGCCAACCAAAAGCAGCAGCGGCAGGGCGAGGGCATAGGACGTTGTCTGAGCGAAGGCCGCCAGACAGAGCCCCCAGACAAGGCAACATCCCAGTAGAATGAGCCCCTGCGAGCTCATATTCTTCAGCCCAGCCACCAGTAGGCTGCCCGCCAGCGCTCCGATGCCCATGGTCATCATGAGCACGCCCAGGTCGTTGGAGGCGATGTTCAGGACCTCCCGGGCCCAAGCGGGCATCAGCACGTAGTAGGAGAAACCGAACAGCACGGGGATGAAGGCCATCAGGATGAGGCTACGCAGGACCGGGTCTCCAAGGGCGTAACGGAACCCGGCCTTCACGTCGCCGGTCATCCCCCGTCCGGACCTGCTGCTGACCTCCCTACCCGCCCGCATGGGCACCACCGACAGGACCGATAGTCCGTAGATGGCCGCGACCAGGTAGAACACACCCCACGTGTCGATGTAGTGGATGGAGATCAGGAAGCCGGCGGCCGCCGGACCCGCTATGCGGGTAGCGTTCATAGCCGAGTTCTGGAGGGCGATGCCGTTCATCAGCCTGTCGTCGGGCACGATCTCAGAGACGAGCGCCTGGCGGCTGGGCATGTTGAGGGCCATCAACGAGCCGTTGACGACCCCCGCGACCATGAGGTGCCAGAAGGCGACGAGTCCAGTCAGGTCCAGGGTCCCGATAATGAGCGTCACCAGCGCGTTGGCCGACTGCCCCAGGATCATCAAACGGCGTCTTGGAACCCGGTCCGCCAGGGCGCCCGCGATCACCGACACGAACATCACGGGCAGGGCGAACGAAATGGTCACAAGCGTCACTGCGAGGGGAGAGTCGTCGGTCAGCCTGAGAACGAGCCACACGCGCGCCACCATCTGCATGTTCATGGCGGTGAACGAAGTCATCGAGCTGACCCACAGCCATCGGAAGTCGAGGATGGCCAGGGACTCGAAGGTGCCGACGCCGATGCCCAGGAAGCGCCTGGAGGACTTGGCAGATACGGCAGCCGCATCCGGGACTGCGGTTTTGGCCGAGCGAGGCTGCGGGGGACCGATTAGTGACACGTTGAAGCGTACACCCGCGCGGGAAGGCCGGTCAACGGCCGCAACTGTCCAGACTTGGTGTGACTTGGACAGCTTTGCCCTTTGGCAGGGCGAGAGCCCCCATCCCTTCGGCAAAGCTCAGGACAGGCTCAATCTTCCCTCTCGGGAGACCCTTGCGTAACCCCTGTTTGGTAGGGGCGGACCCGTGTGTCCGACCGCTGGACGCGCCATAGCCGAGGTTGGCCCCCACCTCCTGGATGGGAGACGGTTCCTGGGGCAGGAGTCTGGCTTTCGCCGGAATGATGGAGTTATGCAAGGGCCTCCTCGGGGGAAGAGGCCGACCAACTTCCGGGGGCGATAGGGCGACACTAACTCCAGTCGACGACTACGCCTAGGATGCTGAGGTCGCCCTGGTCGAGGCGGCGGTAGATGTACGGGAGTTGCTGCCACGAGACGCGGTGGGTGATCATGGGCTCGATAGCGAGGCGGCCGCGGCTCAGCATGTCGACGGTGAGCCTCATGCAGCGGTCGCGGTCCCAACGCCGGCCGGGGGCGTCGTAGCCGTAGGCGGTCTTCAGGGTGATGCGCTGCGACAGGTAAGGGTGGCCCACGGGGTTGTAATCGGGCCTGTCGACGTGAGTGGCGGTGACGACGACCCTTCCATCGCGCCGAACGATGTCCATGCTCGTCTGTATTGCCCTCCAGGTCGACGCGGCCTCTATCACGAGGTCGGCTCCCTCGCCGTCGAACGCGTCGTCGATCGTGGTCCTGAAACCGGCGTCGGCCGGGCTGGCGACGGCGGCCGCGCCCATCGCCCTGGCGATCTCCAGCCGGCGGCGGTCCAGGTCGATGCCGACAATGCGGAACCCGAAGGCCCGGCACCAGGCCACCGCCGACTGGCCTATCACGCCGAGGCCTACGACTGCGATATTCTCACCCGGCGCGGGTTCCCCCGTCCTGAGTGCGATGTGGCCTACGCCCAGCAGGTTCAGCATAGCCGCCTGCTCCGTGGGTATGCTGTCCGGAAGCTTCAGGACGTCGGATGCCGAAGCCGCCGCGTACTCCTTGTGCCCCTCGCCCAGGAAGACGCGCCCGCCGACTTCGAGGCCCTCGGCGTCCGCCCCTACCTCGACGATCTCGGCCACCATTGAGTAGCCGCTCTCGGCCGGCCCGTCGGGGAACGGAATGCCCGGGTACTGCATCGTGCCCTCGTCGTCCACGGGGATCCGGCGGTACGCCCGTATCTCCGTGCCCGTGCTGATGACCGTCGCGATCGCCCTGGCCAATACGCCATCGCGGGGGCAGTCGGGGGCCGAGACGTCCTCGAACTCGACCTGCCTGCGACCCGTTACGACCAGCCGCTTCATGTCGCCCTGACCTCGTCGCCAACGCGGATAGTGCGCGCCCAGGGAACCCTACGATTCGACGGCCTTGCCATAGGGCACAGAGAGGGCGGGTTTCAAACCCGCCCCTACAGGGTGACTCCCTGTAGATTTGGCGTCCACTGCGGAGGTGGTGGACCTGGGTTTGGCGGCCTAACTCCAGTCGACGACGACGCCGAGGATGCTGAGGTCGCCCTGGTCGAGGCGGCGATACATGTCAGGGAGCTGGTGCCACGGGACGCGGTGGGTGATCATGGGCTCGATTGCGAGCTCTCCCCTGCTTAGCATGTCCAGCGTCAGCCTCACGCAGCGGTCGCGGTCCCAGCGCTGGCCGGGGTCCTCGTATCCGTATGCCATCTTCAGCGTGATCCTCTGTGAGAGGTAGGGATGGCCCACAGGATTGTAGTCCGGCCTGTCGGTGTGGCGGGCGATCACCACGACCCTGCCGCCCTGCCTCGATATGTCCATGCTGGTCCTTATGGCCTTCCAGGTCGACGCGGCCTCGATCACCATGTCGGCGCCCTCGCCGTCGAACACGTCGTCGATTCGAGACCGGAACTCATCGTCCGCCGGGCTGGTGACCGTATCCGCGCCCATCGCCCTTGCCACCTCCAGCCGTCCGCCGTCCATGTCGATGCCGACGGTGCGGAACCCGAAGGCCCGGCACCAAGCCACCGCCGACTGGCCGATCACGCCGAGTCCGACGACCGCCACGTTCTCGCCCGGCGTCGGCTCTCCTGTCCTCAGCGCGATGTGCGCCACACCGAGCAGGTTCAGCATGACCGCCTGCTCGGTGGGTATGCTGTCCGGGAGCCTGAGCACGTCGGAAGCGCGGACGGCGGCGTACTCCTTATGGGTCTCGCCCAGGAAGACACGCTCGCCAACCGAGAGGCCCTCCACGTCGGCGCCCACCTCGACGATCTCCGCCACCATCGAGTAGCCGTTCTCGGTCGGTCCATCGGGGAACGGCATGCCGCCATGCAGCATCGTGCCCTCGTCGTCCACGGGAATCCAGCGGAACACCCGTATCTCGGTGCCGGTGCTGATCGCCGTCACGATCGCCTTCGCGAGTATGCCGTCGCGGGGGCACTCGGGGATTGGGACTTCCTCGAACTCGGCTTGCCTTGGACCCGTTACGACAAGCCGCTTCATACCGCCCGGACCTCGTCACCTACGCGGACGGTGCCGCCGGTCACTATCGTTGCCAGCTGCCCGCGCCTGCCCTTCAGCTTATCCTGCAGTCCCGCGCGGACCTCGTCCATGCGGGCGCACGGCGTCGCGGGCTTCGTTACCCTGACGACGACCTCCGAGCCTAGGGCGACCTGCTGACCGGGCTCGAGCGACTCCACGTCGAAGCCCGAGGTGGTGACCTGCTCGCGGACATCGCCCGACTTCAGGCCGAACTCCGCCAGGGTCTCCGCGTCTATCATCAGCACCTGGTAGTCCTGCCTGTTCGGCTGGTCGGTGGCGTGCCGGTCGCCCTCTATGCCGTACCCGGCGACGAAGCTGGCCTCCTCGAGGCTCTCCATCGGCGCGCGATGGGACGGCGTGACGTGCAGCGATTCGGTGCGTCCTGTGGTCATGTTTCCTCCTATCTCACCCAGTGGTGCAGCAGCGGCTTGGCGGCTTCGGGCAGCGTGTCGTACTCGTCCTGGGACATGGGGAACACGAGATTCCTTTCGGGCTCGCCATCGTCGTCGACCATGTCCTCGCGCTCGGGGGTACCGGGCACCAGGACGTTGACGTTCAGCCACCACGGAGCATACCGGACCGTGAGGCCCGCCCTCACCTCGTCAGTGCCGTTGGTGGGCACAGCATGCCACATGCGGCTGTCGAATATGAGCGCACTTCCCTGGTCGCCGGTGACCTGGATCCGGCTTGGATGGGCGGACAGGTTGTCGTCCCCGTAGGCCTGGGTCCAGTTGTTCGGGATGCGGTGACTCCCCGGAACGAGCCACGTCCCGCCGTTCTCGTTCGTGAAGGGCGAGAGCATGAATATCACGGTAAGCAGCATCGGCGTGTCCGGGTACGGCGCCTCGATGATGGCGGCGTGCTTCTGGTTGAAGGGCCAGTCGGAATGCCATCCCTGGGGACTGCTGCCCGGCTGCCTCACGACGGGTGTCGACACGGTGATCTTGACGTGCCTGCCCCACAGTGCCTCGGCGACACCGACTATCCGGCGGTCGCTAACGTAGGGGGCGAGCGACTGGTTGACGGTGAAGAAGCTACCCAAGACCCGGCGCTTCCCCTCCGGGGACCACGACTCGGACTCCTTTATCGTCGCTAGCACGCTCTCCCTGACTCCCGCCACCTCGCCGTCCGGTATGATGCCGGGGACTACCGTCCATCCGTCTTCCTTTACCCGGGTGACTGCCTGCTCGATGGTCATGGCGCACCTCCAGTCGTGGGAGCATATCACCCGCGAAAGCGCAAGTCATCCCGCGTGGAGCCGGGCCAGGGCCTTCCAAAGTCGTCACGGATGTCACGAAAATCAGTCTTGAAGGTCCCTTGTCCGTCTATGGGAGAAGGTTAAGATGGGTGTGGCAAACTTGCGCCGGTCCCCAAACCCCCTCACCCTAACCCTCTCTCACAAAGGGGAGAGGGGACTTTGGAAAGGGCGTGCAGCCGGGCTCGCTCGAATGACACCGCGCGGCACGAGGGGTATACTCGGGGCGATCGACTACGAAGACTGGGAGGTGCCCCATGGGCCGCGAACTGGCATCCGCGAAAGCTATGACCGAGGCCGGCGCGGCCTTCCTGCCCGCGCTGTCGCCCGAGCTGAGGGCCTCGGCGGCCTTCGACTTCGACTCAACCGAGCGTCACACCTGGCACTACATCCCCAAGGTCAGGGGCGGTGTGATGCGCGGGCGGATGGACGAAGCCCAGCTTGAGGCGGCCGACAGGCTGATGGCCTCGGGGTTGAGCCAGACCGGGTTCGAGAAGGCTAAGGCGATAATCGCCCACGAGAGCATCCTGGGCAGAATAGAGGAAACCCAGGGAGGAACGCGGTTCGACCGGAGTCCCGGGCGCTACTACCACGCGCTGTTCGGCGATCCCGGCGGGGACGCGCCGTGGGGCTGGCGCGCCGAGGGCCACCATCTCTCCCTCAACTACACCATCGTCGACGGTGCTACCGTCGCGTCCACTCCGAGCTTCTTCGGAGCGAACCCCGCTGAGGTCAAGAGCGGGCCAGAGAAAGGGCTGCGCATCCTGAAGGACGAGGAGGAAACGGCGCGAGAGCTGCTGCTGAGCCTCGACGACCTGCAGTACGACAGGGCCAAGATCTACCCTGTGACTCCCGGCGACATCGTCTCGCGGGCAAGCCCCAGGGTCGAGGTCGGCCCTCAGGCCGGCCTGCCCGCCGAGTCGATGACGGGGGACCAGCGCGAGATACTGATGAGCCTGATCGGGCTCTACGTCGACAAGCACTCCGATGATCTTGCCGCCAAAGCAATGGCCAGGATCGAGGCGGGCGGCATCGGCGGGATCCACTTCGCGTGGGCCGGCTCGAAGCGCCGCGGGCAGCCCCACTACTACCGGCTGCACGGCCCTACGTTCTTCGTCGAGTACGACAACATCCAGGACATGGCTAACCACATCCACTCGGTCTGGCGCGACACCGAGCACGACTTCGGGTTCGACCTGCTCAAGGCCCACTACGAACAGCACCACGCGGCTTGACGGCATGCTGAGACTCGAGAAACTCGCCGGGTTTGGCAACGTGCGCATGGTCGAGGCGGAGTTGCCGGAGCCTGGCGAAGGCGAGGCCCTGGTCCGCGTCCATCGCAGCCTCATCAGCCGCGGGTCCGAGCTGTTCCGGCGCTACGTGCTCGAGGAAGCGGTCGCTCCGCACATGATGGGGTATTCGGACGCGGGCGAGGTCGTCGAGCCAGGGCCAGGCCTGGAGGGACTGCAGCCGGGCGACCGTGTCTTCGTGGGCGGGCCCCACGCGCAGTACGTGACGGGCGCGCCCCGCGCACTCCCGGACTCGATCTCATACGACAGGGCTCCGTTCATCGGGCTGTCCACCAGCGCCGTGGCCTGGGCCCGGACGACCCCGGTAGAGCCGGGCGACGTGGTCGTCGTGCTGGGCCAGGGCATCGTCGGCAATCTCTACAGCCAGGCTGTGCGGGAACGCCGCCCCGGGCGCGTCATCACGGTCGACACGCTGGACCTGCGCATCGAAGCGTCCCGGCAAAGCGGCGCGGACGTGGTTCTGGACGCGAGCGGGACCGACCCGGTCGAGGAGGTGCGCCGTCTCACCGGCGGGTGCGGCGCGGACGTGGTCGTGGACTGCGTAGGCGGGCCGGCGGGCGTGAAGTCCTTCGAGCAGGCCCAGCGCATGCTCAAGAGGGACGGCGCGATTCACCTGATCGCCGCGTACCAGGGGGGTCCCAGGCCCGGCGCGGGGCTGCTGCCGCTGGACTCGAACATCATGATGAACAAGATGCTCGTCTCGGGGATCCGGACCACGGAGACGAGGAGCTACCACCAGGACTCGGCTATCGATATGATCGAGGACGGTAGGATCGTCGTCGACCACCTGGTGACGCATCGTCTGCCCTGGCAGCAGACACCGGACGCGTACCACCTGCTCTACAACAAGCCGGATGAGGCCCTGGCGGTGCTCCTAGAGTGGGCGTGACGGCGCCACATTGTTGGCGCGACGCATGCGCTGGTTCCGCCTCGATCTCGACCACGCATGCGCGTGGCGAGCATTTCCGTAGCAGGAGGGCCGCACTTAGCTGGCCTGCGTCAGCCGCCCCAACAGCGCTTCAGCCTGGGGACGGACGGCGAAAACGTCAGCCACCCCATCCCAATTACTTGAGAAGGACTCCAGTCGCTCTAGTGCCTGGCGCGACGCTGTGAGCTGGAAATCTCACCCTGTCGAGTACGTCACTCGATCGCGGCCCAAATGAATAAGGGCGACTCGGCGAGTCGCCCCTACATGCGAGTCGCCCTACAACAAGCGACGGGCTTCCCATCTCATCAAGTCAGAGCAGTTACGGGAGGAATCCCCCCCCCCTAGCCGCAGCAAAGAGGACTGGCTAACGCCCCCTTACCCGCCTTCCTGGTCGGGGTATTGGGGGACGAAGCCGCGGGGTTCCCAGGCGGGGAAGGCGTCCAGGGCCGGGGTGTCGGTGAGGCGGACGCGCTGATTGGTGTCGACCTCGACCACATATATGTCCGGCTCCACGCCGCCCCCGTAGGACGAATACACGAGGTACCTGCCGTCGGGGGAGTATGACGGCCGCTCCTCCGTGTCATCCCCAGGTTTCCGCTGAATCGGCTCGATGTTGTCTCCGTCGGAGTCCATCGTGTAGATGCTCGGCGGTGAGCCCTTCAGGCCGTATCGAATCGTGAGCGCCATCCTGTGTCCGTCCGGCGCCCAGGTCGGCCATCCCACGAAGTGCCCGTCGATGTCAGTCCTATTACGGACCAGCCTGTCCTGGGCCCCGTCCGCCGCCGCGGCGGTGTAAATTGCCGACTTCTGCTCGTATGCGATCAGCAGACCGTCAGGCGACCAGGACGGCCAGCGGGTATTCACCTGCTTCGGCGTCAGGTTTCTGGGCTCGGTCCCATCGGCGTTCATCACCCACAGGTTCGGGCGGTCGTCGCGGTCGGAGACGAAGGCAATCAGCTTGCCGTCGGGGGACAGCGCCGGCATATCGTCGACGCCCGGGCTGTCCGTCAGCCGCACGACATTGGAGCCGTCCGCGTCCATGGCATATATGTTCCTGTTGCCGTCCCTGTCCGAGGCAAAGACTATCCTGGAGCCGTCTCGCGACCAAGACGGGTAGCTGTCTAGGCCGGGGTTGTTCGTGATGTTTCTCTGGTCCGAGCCGTCGGCGTTCATGACGTATATCTCCCAATTGCCGTCGCGCTTCGACACGAAGGCAATCCGGGACATGGTCGAGTTGTTGACGGTGGGGGTCGGATCGACCGAGGGTTCCGACGAGCCGCAGCCCAGGGCGAACAGCAGCAACGCCGCAAACGCCGGGACGAGTACCCGCTTGTGATGGAATCTGTCGGCGTCTGTTTTCACCGGAGAAACCGTCCCTCCCGGGGAAGTGTCCTAAGGAATTATCTCAGAACTATCTGCACTGGCGAGAACTGTCCTTCGACAGGCTCAGGGCGAGCGTGTTTTCCCTTCCGTTCTCTATTCAGAACTCGTCGACGCGGGCTTTGAGATAGTCTCTACGTGCCGGGCCTGGGCGTGGGGAATGGGGTCGGGGTGGGGGTCGGGAGCACGACGAAGTCCTGCTTCCTCTTCAGGATGTACCCGATTGCCTCCTCGTCAAGGAAGTAGACCCACGGCTTCTGGGAGTCCCGTACGTAGAACTCAGGCTCTCTGCCCTTCTGCAGGAAGAGCAGCAGCACTCCATTTGCACTGGAGCCCTCCTTCACGGCCACGGAGATGAGCGCGTTGGGCTCCTCCCAGTTCAGCTCCGCGACCTCCTCGTCCGTCGGGAAATCCCGAGTCACGACCTGCCTAAGCTCCAGCAGCAATTCGCTCACCGCCTCGATGTTCGCGGGCTGGCTGCCCTCCTCCGATTCGAGGAACCAGGCCGAGTTGATCAGCCTGATGGAGAACGACTCGTCGGCGTAGGAGAACGTCACGGACTCGATCTCATCGGGGGGCACCGCCGCGACGATGGGGTCCCTCCAGAAGTTGGAGTCCGTGCCAAAGGGCTCAGGGAACTCGCAGAAGAGCGAGTAGACCTCGACTTCGTCAGGCCGCCTCAGGTAGCACAGCCTGACCGTCGCCGTCCAGGGGGTGATCACACGTTCGCCCACAGGCGCAAACTGCTTGTCCCCGACTATGAATCTCTCTACTACCTCGCCTTCGCTCCAGAACTCCAGCACCGTATGGTTGTCGGGATGCACTCCCATCAGGTCGTGGTTGGTCGCGTTCGTGGCGACGAGCTCAGCGTCGCCGATCCTGGAAGCGGTCTCCCACAGAGTCTCGAGCCTGACGGCTATCGCGGGGTAGGAGTCGACCCACCAGCCGTCGCCCCGCTTCTCGACGATGGTCTGCAGCTCGGCATCCCTCATGACCACCCGGTCGATGACTTCGGGACCGAGCGGACTCACTTCGCCGAACTTCTTGATACCCTCGCCCTCGGCCGAGAGAAGCCTGAAGGCGATGCCCATCACCCCCAGCACTATCACGACAACGAGGACGAAGCCGACGTACTTACCGCTCAACCGTGTATGCCTTTCTGGTCGTCCGGCGCCGTAGCAGGAAGCGCGCCAGCGCGAAGACTATGAGGGCGGCCGATACGCCGAAGATGTTCCCGTACTGGATGATGTCGCGGTGCACGTCCGATGTGAACACCAGCGAGCGGACGACTCTGCCCTTCGACCGGATGGCAGCCAGCTGGTCCTCCTGGCTGAGCCAGTCGATCCAGTTGACCGCCAGCACCACGTGCTCTGGGAATCCCTGGACCATGCGCTCGGTCAGCCACATCGAGTCAGCCGCGACTATCATCCGGAAGGTGTTCTCGGGGTTCTTCTGGCACTTTGGCTTGTAGTAGGAGCACCGCGTGCCGGTAACGGCGACCGCGAGGACGTGCTCACCGAGGTCCCCTTCCGTGTACTCCTCCAGAGTCGGCGACCGGGGTGTGAGATCGCGGAAGGACGTGTCGATCGCCGCGAAGTCGGACGTTACCACGAGCGGCTTGATCTCCGTCTCTATCGTCAAGCCCGTCGCCTCGCCTATCTCGATGGAACTCGTCCAGGGGAATACCACACTGTTGACCCCGCCCGAGATGCCGGGCTGTTCCGTCTCGACACGCGGCCAGTATGGATACGGCAGGTTTACGCCGCCGAACTGCGTGTTGAACAGGAGTGTTTCGTGGGAGCGCGTGTCGAACACCACGTTGTCCTGGACGAGTACCCCGTATTCGGCCAGCCAGCCCGACAGACCCGTATTGGCCTTCTTCGCCCTCAGGGCCCGGTCGTCGACCTCCAGGGAGTCGACCAGCATCAGTACCTTCCCGCCCTCGGTCAGGAACTCGTCGATGGACTGCCGCACCCAGGGCGGCACCTCCTCACGCGACCCGGGCACCACCAGCACGTCCGTGCCGGTGAAGGAGTCCGAGGTGCCCTGCACCAGACCTTCATCCCGGCTGGCGTCGAGCTCCAGCACCAAGTGGTGACGCTCGAGCTGGTCACGGAACGACTGCAGGTCTGCATCCCTCGTCCACTCACCATGTCCGTGCATGAACGATATGGTGCTCGGCCGCTTCTGGGACATCCGGCGGATGTTTGCCATGAGCCTGTACTCGAGCCCGTCGGTCGTCTCGACGAACGGCACGTTCTCCTGCCGGTTCGCATAGGTCATCCCCATGCCAAGATAGCCGACCTTGACCTTGAACTCGCCGCCGGTCTGCTCGCTGAAGTTGATGGGCGGAACGAAGCTCTGCCTCGCCATTTCGGCAGACTCCTCATCCTTGTCGGCCAAGTACTTCACGAGCCTTACATTGCCGTTCGAGACGTTGACGATGTCCTCCAGCAGGTCCTCCACGTCCCTCTGGGTCAAGGCAACCTGTACGGGCGGGTCCTCGGACACGAAGAGCCTGATAGTGACGACGTCGTCCAGCTCCCTGAGCAGCTCGACCGTGGCGTCGTCCAGCGTGAACAGCTTGTTTTCCGTCAGATCCAGCCTGCCGCCGATGGAGCTCCCCGACCAGCCGACCAGGATGCTCAGCACGACCAGCCCGCCAACCCCTAGCTGGAGATTGCGGTAGAGCGACGACCGGCGGCTGACGCTCTTGCCCCTGATCATCAGGTAGGACGCGCTCAGGAACGTCGATATGAGCGCCACGAAGTAGACCACGTCCCGCAGATCCAGCACCCCCCGCGCTATGCCCTCGAAGTGGGTGAGGGGGCTAAGGTCCTGCACGAGGACGGCGGCGACCGGCGGAATCGCCAGAGTGATGATCGGCATCCCCGCGACCATCAGCACCACGATGATGGACAGCCCGATGACGAAGGCGACTATCTGGTTGCGCGTCAGGCTCGACGTGAAGAGGCCGATCGCCACGAACGACGCCGTGAGGAAGACGGTGCCCAGGTACTGGGCTATGACTGCGCCGTTGTCGAAGTCTCCCGCGGTCTGCAGGCTTAGTGGGATGACGACGGTCGCGAGCACGCCCGCGCCCACGAAGATCAGCCCGGCCAAGAACTTGGACAGCAGCACCGTCCAGGTCCTGAGCGGCTGGGTCAGGAGTATCTCCAGGGTCCCGTCGCGCTGCTCCTCGGCGACCAGCCGCATGGTGGCCGCGGGGACGAACACGGCGAGGATCCACGGGAGCAACGTGAAGAGCGGCCTCATCGAGGCTTCCTGGGTTATCAGCGCCGTCCTGAAGAACATGTAGGCGGCGACGCTGACGAAGATGACCAGAAGAATGAACCCGGTCGGCTGGTCGAAGTAGCCCTTGAGGTCCTTGCGGACGAGGGCGGCGAAGGTCCTCATGCTACCCCTCGTCGTCCTCGCCCTCGACGCGGGGGCCCTGGTCCTCGTGGGTCAGCTGGTGGAAAAGGTCGCCGAGCCGGGCCGCCTCCTGGTGCAGCTCCCAGATGACCCAGCCGCGCTTCCTTGCCAGGTTGTATACCTGGGGCCTCACGTCATCCTCGGCAGGATCGACGGACAGGACGAACTTCTGGCGCCCGTCGGCGGGGGCCAGACGGCGCACTTCCCTGATTTCCCTGATGTTGGCCAGCGCGGTCTCGATGTTGTCGCCCTGCACCTCCAGGTTCACGTAGCGCACGCCATGCGCGTCGGTCGTAAGCTCGTCCACGGTACCCTGGGCGACGATCCGGCCCCTGCTGATGATGAGAAGCCTGTCGCAGGTCTCCTCGACCTCCTGGAGCACGTGGGTGCTGAGCATCACCGTGCGCTGCTGCCCCATCGTCCTGATCAACTCCCGGATGGGGATCCGCTGATTCGGGTCCAGCCCCTCGGTGGGCTCGTCCATGATCAGGATGTCTGGCCTGTGCAGGATGCATCCGGCAAGGCCAACCCTCTGCCTGTAGCCCTTCGAACAGTGGCTTATGGGCCGGTTGTACACCTCCTGGATGCCCGTCTCGTCGACCGACGACGCAATGCTCTCCCGCCTGGCGGCGCCCTTGAGCCCCCGGAGGTTTGCAACGAACTGGAGGTACTCGTGCACGAGCAGGTCGCCGTATACGGGATTGTTCTCGGGCAGGTACCCGATCAACCTGCGGGTCTCGACGTCGTGCTGCTGGTTATCGAGGCCCTCGACCATCACACGCCCGCTGTCGGGGGTATAGAAGGACGTGATGAGCCTCATCGTGGTGGTCTTCCCCGACCCGTTTGGACCCAGGAAGCCGACCACCTCACCCCTCTGCACGTCGAACGAAACGTCGTCGACGGCGACGTTGGGGCCAAACTGCTTGGTTACGCCTTCGACCTGGATGGTAAGCTCGCCGGTGGCACCCCGGGCCTGCTCACCATCCACGTCTTCCGGTTGGGCTGTGCTCTCGTTGACTTCGGCCATCGTACCTGCGGAACGTTCCTTTCCATACTAGCATACGGGGGGAGTCGCCGGGGACGGGTGGCCCAGAACAGGGCATGTATTCGCCGCCTTAGAGAGGGCACGCCGCGGGCGGACACACGGGTCCGCCCCTACCTAAGGCCGGGTTTCAGGGAGTGTCGCACGAAGCGCTCCTCGTCCTCCCTGGACGAGATCTCGCCGTCCAGCCGCCCCATCAATAGCGCCTTCAGCATCTCTCCCACCGCGGGACCCTCCTCTACGCCGAGCGCCATCACGCTTCGCCCGTCCAGCAGGGGCGTGACGCCGCGCATCCGGTGGAGGTAGTCCTCGAGCCGGCTGCGCACCCGGCCGTCCTGGTGTGCCAGGGCCCATCCCTCGACGGCTCGGTCGTCGACATCCTGCAGCAGCCGGAAGACCTCGCTTGCTCTCAGGGAATCCCCGCTGAGCCCACCGAGCCGGGACCCTATCACGCCGATGTCCCTGACGGCACGTGTTGGCCCCGGGGAGAGGCTCAGCCTCAGCGCCATGCCGTCTCTTGCGATGTCGCCTGCGCCCGAAGCCAAGGCCGCCAGGAGTCCCAGTGGCGATGGCTGCGAGCCATCGCGCAGGCGATCCGCGAGGCCGTCCGGGAGCGAGAGAGTCGGGTGGACCGCCCTTAGTACCCCAAGGCTGTCCGCAAGCTCGAGGATGTCGGCAAGACGCCCCTCCGCAGCAGTGCGCTCCAACTCTGTCCTTATGCGGTCTCCGCTGACAGAGTCCAGCCAGCGCAGGCCTTCGACAAGCATCTCGGCGGTCGCCTGTTCGATCTCGAAGCCCAGCCTGCCGGCGTATCGCACGGCGCGCAGTATGCGGGTGGGGTCATCCTCGAAGCTGCGGGCTTGCAGGATGCGGACCTGCCTGGCCTCGATGTCGCGCTGTCCGTCCAGCGGATCGAGGAGGTCGCCAAAGTCGCCGATGTTCAGCGAGACGGCCATCGCGTTTATCGTGAAGTCGCGGCGGGGCAGATCGCCCTCGATGGAGTGGGTGAAGGTCACCGTGGGCAGCGCCCCGGGCCGGGCGTAAGTCTCCCGGCGCGTCCTCGCCACGTCGAACGCGAAGCCTGCCGCCTCTACCCTGGCCGTGCCGAACTCGGACTGTCTGATCACGGCGCCTCCCAGCGCGTCGCCCAGAGCCCCCACGGGGTCATCGCCCGGGCCGGAAACGGCGAGGTCTAGCTCGGCGGGGGTGAGTCCCAGCTGAAGATCCCTGACCGCACCGCCGACGAGATAGGCCCTGACACCCGAACGGGCGGCGGCATCCGGCATCCGCAGCAGGAGTGATCTGTGGTGCCGGCCCAAGTGCCGGTCGAGGTTCGTCGACACGTCGCTCCGTTTCCCTTTCAGTGCGGTACGCCGGGACGCGAGCTCTCTCAGATGCGCTCGACTTGCAGCTCGGCATCGGCACCCAGGAACCGGCCTACGTCCGCCGCTTCCTCCTCGATGCCCGGCATAATCTCCAGAGACAGGTCGTCGAACGGGGTCACGGTTACGACGATGCTCCGCCTCGTTCGCTTCCGCGCCCAGACGCCCGCGGCCCTCCCGTCGATCATCAGCGTCGGTCGGATTATACCGCCGCCCGGGTGAACCCGGCGGACGTGCTCGGGCGACACGCCGAGGTCGCGCTCCCTGTATCCCAGCAGGTACGTGTCGAACGCCGGCAGCAGCCTCACAGTCGGAGCCTGTGGAGACGGCGAGTGAAGCCAGTCCGCGCGGCTAGCTGGAATCCACGCCGGCGTGCCCTCGATGGAGACGTGGACCAACTCGCCGACGATTCCTTCGAACGCAGCCCGCGAAGCCCTGAGTGGGAGACCGGACCACGCCGCGAGGTCGTCCGGTCCGGCGGGACCGTATGCATGGACATACATGCGGGCAAGCTCGGCCCTGGGATCTTCCACTGGGCGAGATGCGGGAAGCCATCGGTCGAGCAGGTCGTAGGTGCTCTCGCCGCCAGCATCGGGGCCCAGGCAGACGATCCTTTCGAGGGCGGCGAGCCTGACCAAGTGATATACGCCCTGCCCTTCGACCGGCACATCCAAACCGGACAGCCTGTCCGCGATCTCAGCCCGGGTCATCGGTCCGTATGACTCCAGCGCGCCCCGGAGGGCGGCTACGGCCTTTGCGCCGTCGTCCCCGGCCAGACCAAGCTCGCCGAGCCGCCTGCTGCTCTTCCTGATCATGACGGGGCCGAGAAGCGACAGCATCCAGCGAACGTCGGCGGATGCCATAAGATGCAACGTGCCGCGCATGGCCCAGGTGCGGACGACCGACCGGTCGAGGGTGCGCGCCTCGTCTACGCTGCAAGACGTGAGCCCGGCCGTCCTAACCCGGACCGACAGGACCTCCGCGACGGAGTCCTGGGCCTGCACGCCGCCTATGTCCTCCACAACCTGCCGGACGCCCAGCGGGGCCCTGGTTTCCAGGTGCTGGGCGCGGAGGCGCAGCCGGCGCGCCTCTTCGGCGGTAAGCTGCGGGATCAGCCCTGTTTCTCGGCTATGGCGGCTCGGGCGCTGTCGAGGTACGCCTGCGCGCCCGCTGACAGCCACTGGGGGAAGGACGTGCTGACGAGGCGCGCCCCCTTCTCGATGTAGCTGGCCGCGGAGGCGTCGGTGGCCAGCGCGCCGGCGACGCGGCCGGCCGCGATGATCTGCGAGAGGGCGCGGTCGATGGTCGCCTGCACGTCAGGGTGGCCCAAGTTGCCGTGGTGGCCCATGCTCTGGGCCAGGTCCCCGGGCGCAACGAAGAATACGTCGATGTCGACTTCCAGTATCTCGTCGAGATTGTCGACGGCGACGATGTCCTCGATGAGGATAATCGTCAGCACCTCGTCGTTGGCCTTGTGGTAGTAGTCGTCGACGCCGATGCCCTGGCGGCTCGTGTACGAGCCCCGCGAGCCGATCGGCGCGAACTTGGCGGCGTCAAGCACTGCGCGGGCCTCCTCAGCCGTGTTGACGTGGGGAACGCAGACCGCCTGGGCGCCCTGGTCGAGTGTGCGATAGATCACGCCGGGCAGGTTCAGGTTGACGCGTGCTATGGAGGTCATGCCCCAGAGGTCGGCTGCCCTGGTGAAGTCGCGTATGTCGGCGAAGTCCACCGGCCCGTGCTCACCCTCGATCCAGATGCCGTCGAAGCCGAACGGACCGAAGAACTCCACCAGGTCCGGCGTCAGCTCGCCCTGGAGTATAAGCGCGACCTCGCCGTTCTCCAGCTTCCTCTTTACCCTGTTCGGCCTGAGCTCAGCCAATGGCACACCCCTCTCTCTTGCTGGTGTATGAAGCGGCCCGATTATAGACACGCCCCCATGACCGGTCAAACCCAGTGGCGTTGGCGCTGGGCGCTGGGACGCTGTAGTCTCTGGCCATGAACGAGAGGATACGGTTCTGCGAGCTCTGCGGGCAGGGGCTGGTCGACAGGACCATCGACGGGAAGCCGCGCCGCCATTGCGATGAATGCGGCCACACCGTTTTTCTCGACCCGAAAGTTGCCGCCGTGGTGTTGGCCCTGGTCGACGGTAAGCTCGTCATGGTCAAGCGCGGGATGGAGCCGCAGATCGGCAGATGGGCCTTCCCGTCAGGATTCGTGGACCGCGGAGAAACGGTAGAGGACGCAGCCGTCCGCGAGTTCAAGGAGGAGACGGGCCTGGATGCCCGGCTGGAGCGGCTGATCGGCGTCTATTCTGCGACCGGCAGTCCCGTCGTGCTCGTCGTGTACAAGGCCGAGGTGGTGGGCGGCACGCTGCAGGCCGGGTACGACGCTGCCGACGCGGCTCTGTTCGACCCGGACGGGCTGCCGGACCTGCCCTTCCCCCACGACGAGCAAATCCTCGCCGACTGGAGAGCGCTGGGTTAGCAGATAGGGCTGGGGCTCAGGGAGGCGCCAGCGTTGGCGGAGCACTGCCCTTCGACAGGCTCAGGGCGAACGTCTTGTCCCCCTTCGTAACGAGTTTCGGGATATACACCGAGTCGATCGTTACGCCGCGACCTCCTCGAAGACTCGAACGAAGTCCTCGTACCCCACGGTATTGTCGATGTTCTGGCACTCCAGGGCGTGGGGCTGGGTACGCTCGTCCGTGAAGTCCCACCTCGGCGGATGGCTGAAGGTCCAGCGCCGCAGCGACCGATAGTGGGGGGCCAGCATCGAGTCGGTTCGGTCGTCCCGCGACCCACTGGGATATGCGAAGTGGTCGGGTACGAAGCCCAGATTGGCCCGGTACGACTCGTTCGACCGCTCGATCTCGTCCATCATCGCATCGGGTCCGTCCGCGTCCAGCACATCGGCGAGCTTGGGGTGGGTGGCCGTGTGCGCGCCGATCTCCCAGCCTTCGCTTAGGAGCTCCTCGGCCTGCTTCCAGGTGATGCATGGCTTCTGCACAGCGCCCTCGGTCGACGTGCGAATCGCCGCGGGGAGCCCACGGGCGGCAGCCTCAGTGCCCTCGCTGATGACGTAGCAGGTGGCCGTCATACCCATCTCGCGCAGCATGGGCATGGATGTCGTGCGGGTGTCGAGCCACCCGTTGTCGAAGTGCAGCACTAAAGCCTTCTCGGGCAGCTCCTCGCGGCCCTCCAGCCAGTCGACGACCTGGCTCGTGTTCACGACGGCCCAGCCGTTGTCGGCGATGTACGAGAGGTGCCGGCGCAGCTCGGACTCCTCTATCGTTCCGGTGGCCTTGTCGGGCGTGGGGTCGGATAGGCGAGGGTCGCCGTCTGGGTAGACGTGGTGGTAGACGAGTATGGGTACACGTTGGCTCATTGCGACTCCTTTCGGCGCACGACTTTTATCTCCTCGATCATACGCGGCTTCGACTCCAGGGTGCGGTGGATGGGGCACCGCCCTGCGATCTGGAGTATACGGTCGCGCTGATCGTCGGTGAGGTCACCCTCTATCGTGATGTGGCTCCTTATCTCCTCGTGCCCGGCGCCAGACTCGCCGGCGCGGCTCACACGGCGGTGATTGCACTCGACGGTAACGCTCTCAATGGGCCAGCCCTTCCTCCGTGAATACAGGAGGACAGTCATGGCCGTTCAGGTGCCCAGGGCCGACAGCAGCAGTTCGCTGGGAGTCGGCCCGAGACCGTCTCCCCCCTTCCCCTCAGGCTCGTCGGCGACGAAGGCGTGGTCGCCGGTTACGACAAGCTGCTGGAGGTTCTCAACGCTCTTCACCGTGACTGTCGCCATCGCCAGCGCTCCTTACTGTATTGTCTCGCTGCGGCTGGGACGCCCCCTCGGCCCACACGACGCCCGCCCTCGACAGGCGGTGGAGACGCTGCATGGCCGCTATCACCACTATCGCCAGCACGCCGAGGGCGGAGAAGGCCGCAGGCCACTCCAGGTGGTCGGGAGCGAGGTCGAGAATGCCCCCGAACATCACCGGGCCGACCGCGCCGCCTATCAGCCCTACCGACGCCTGAACGGCCATCGTCGACCCCAGGCTGGCGGGGTGCGTCACCTCGACTATGCCGGTAGAGTATACGGCAGAATCGGCGGCTATCGCCCAGCCGTAGACGGCGCTCAGCCCGACTATGAGCGGCAGCGGCAGACCGGCGGTCCACCCGATGACCCACGCGCAGGCGCCGCTGAGGGCAAAAATGGCCGAGGCCGACGCTGCCCGCCCCCACCTGTCGGAGATCGCGCCGCCCATGAGCGGTCCCACGGAGCCAGTCATGAGGGCAAGCCCGCCGAGCGTGGCTCCCTCGACCGCAGCGTCGGGCGAGCTCATCCCACGGCCTACGAGGACTCCGACCAGGAAGACGGGCAGCCAGACCCTCGCCGCGAAGAGCTGCAGGGCATGGGCGGCGTACCCGAATATCAGGTAACCGGCGGCCGAATTCCTGAACACGGCGAGCTCGATGCGGCCCTTCGCCCCGGGCTGGGGCCGGAGAGACCTGCCGCGGAGCAGGTACACCGCCAGCGGCAGTCCTGCCGCCGCTGCCGCCGACACGTACACGTAGGCGTCCCTCCACTCCAGCCAGGACATCAGCAAGCCGGTCAAGGCGAGCGAGGCGCTGTTGGCCCCGTACTGCGCCGTCACGTACAGGCCCATGGCTGCGCCGCGGCGCCGACCCTCGAACCGCTCGGCTATCAGCCGAAGGCCGGGCATGTAGAGGCCGACCAGCCCGGCACCGGCCAGGGCGCGAAGGAGCACGGCCGAGACGACTCCATCCGCCGCTATTGGGAAGAGCAGATGCGCCCCCGTCGACAGGACTGCGGACACTATGAGGATTCGCGTCGGCCCTATGCGGTCGGTGAGGGGCACTACGAACAGGGCGGACAGCACGTAGCCGGTGAGATACGCGGAGTAGATTGCGCCGGCCTGGGTGTTGTTGAGCGCCCACTCCTCCCTGATCAGCGACAGGGCCGCCACGTAGCTCGAGATCGGCAGGAGGAGGACGAACAGCATCACCGACATCAGGAGCAGCCAGGCGTTGTCCCCCAGGCCGGTCTGCCCTGGCTCTTTCGAGGGAGATGCGTCGTGCGGGCCCGGCTTCAACATGAGAGCCGCACTATATCCAGCGCCCCGCCGAAGCGTCAACGGAGATCAGGAGCGACTCCCCCTACCCGCCCCTTATCTGGGCTAGCATCCGCTTGGCTGCGAGCTCGAGGTCAGGATCGTCGGTCAGCGAGAGTACCTGGTCGAGGTCCGCCGCCGCGCCGTCCGCGTCATTGTTGAACAAGTGCATCTGGGCCCGGTCGATGTAGTGCTGCGTCTTGTCCGGCTCTTCCCTTATGGCGGCCGTCATGTCCTCGATGGCGCCTGTTAGGTCTCGTCGGCTGAAGTAGAGCCTCGCACGGTTCACGTACGCGTCAGCGAAGTCTGGAGCAATCTCTATCGCCCTGGAGAAGTCCAGCATCGCCTGCTCTGGGTCCGCCATACCGAGGGACACCAGTCCCCGGTAGTTGTACGCCTCGTGCAGCCCGTCGTCCAGCTCAATGGCCTTGTCGAAGTCCTCCAGGGCATTGTACAGGTTCTCGTGCTCCAGATATGCGTACCCTCGCCCCACATAGGCCGCCGCGAAGGTTGGATCGAGATGGACCGCGCGAGCGTAGGCGTCGCCGGCCTTCTTTATGCTTCCCTGTTCCTGAAGGGCACGCCCCTTCTGGTACTCCAGCCGCGCCTGTACCTCCGGTGGGTCCGTTCGCCCGCCGCAGGAGAGCAATGCGACCGCCGCGACGACCGCCGCCAGCGCAACCGGGATGACCATCCTGCCCCTCATATGCCAATGATACGGCATCCACAGAAACGGCGGGGCTGCCGGTCACGGTCTGCAGTCAGCACTCCATCTCCGGCAGGGGCTTGCCGCGCGACACCGCCTCCAGCACCGACTCGGCATGCAAGGCGACCCGGTCCAGGTCGAACCGTAGGGACAGGTCCCGGGCCCTCCTGCTCATCTCCTTCGTGGCGCCGGGGTTGTCGGCCATCTCGACAACGACTGCCGCCAGCTCTTCCGAGTCGAGCGGCGTGAACGCCCGTCCTGCTCCGTGCCCGGTCGCCAGGGCCTCGGCCTCGCAGCCCCTGGTGACTATCAGCGGCACGCCGGAAGCAAGGGCCTCGTACACCTTGGAGGGCATAGTGCCGGGCATCTCAGCCGCGAGGGGCGCCATGGCCGCATCGCACGAGGCCAGTATCGAGGCAACTTCACTCCGAGGCACCGTGTCCTCGAAGCGCAAATTGGTCACGCCCCTGTCTTTCGCGAGGGACACGAGCGTCCGTTTGGCGGGCCCCTCGCCGACCATGACGAACTTGATGGCCGGATGTCCGCGGAGCCTGTTCGCGGCTTCGACCACGACTTCGAGGCCCTGGAACAGCCCATGTAGGCCGCAGTAGCCGACCAGGAAATCGTCCGGTCCCGCCCCCATTGACCGGCGGGCCTCGTCACTCCTGAGAGAGGGTCGAAACAGGTCCAGATCGACGCCGCCGGACACGACGGTCGACTTCACGCCTGGGAATCTCCGGGCTACCTGGTCGCGGGCGGCAAGGGTCGGCGCCGTCACTGCGTCCGCCCTCCTGCAGCCAAGCTTCTCGAGAGTGCGAAGAGACCAGACTGTCGGCCTCCCCATCGGCATCCCCAGGCGAAGGGCCACGTCCGGCCATATGTCGGACACGTTCATGATCACGCGGCCACGCGAGATGCGCCCGAGGGCCAGACCCGCGGGGACGAGGAAGAGCGGGGGGCTGTCGAACAGCACAACGTCCTGCCGGCCCAGCCCCCGCCAGCCGAGGAGCATACTTGACAACATGAACGACAGGTAGGCGAGAAGCCTTGGGAGAGGCCTGGCCGACTCCGACGGACGGACCCAGGTGCGTACAACGCGAACGCCGTCCATCTCTTCCTCGAGGCGCAGCTTGCCTCGATAGCCCTCGAATACGCGCCCCGCAGGGTAGTTCGGCATCGCCGTGATCACAGTGACGGTGTGTCCGCGCGCGGCGAGCCTGGTCGCAAGCTCGTACAGCCGGGTCGCCTTCGCTCCCATTTCCGGCGCGAAGTTCTGGGTGAGTACCGTGATCTTCATGTGACCGCGCCCTGCAGGGCAGCCGCGCTCTCCAAGTGACCCCGGCGGCCGTGGCCGATCGGCATCACCGCTTGGCCCAGACACCCCTGGAGTCCAATACCTTCTTGCCGGTGAGGCTTCGAGGGTCAACATCCAGGAAGCTGCTGTGGTCGGTCAATAGCACTACCACGTGGGCCGCATCCAACGCGCTCTGCAGATCCACGAGCTCATACGATCCGTACGATAGCATCTCCTCCGGAAGCGCCTCGAGGTGCGGCTCCACAATCAGGATCGGGCCACCGAACATGCCCCGGATACTGCGGACCACCGAAATTGCCGGACTCTCGCGAAGGTCGTCCGTGTCGCTCTTGTACGCAAGGCCAAGGCAGGCGACCACGGGGCCCTCCAAGTCCGAGCACATTTCGGCCACCTTTCGCGCCACCCACTCGGGCTTCCCGTCGTTTACCATCCTCGCCGCCTGTATCAGGGGCGTGCGCCCAGGTTGCGAGTCGACGATAAACCACGGGTCTACAGGAATGCAGTGGCCTCCTACCCCAGGCCCGGGCCGGAGAATGTCCACCCGTGGATGCCTGTTGGCGAGGCCTATCATGGCCCAGGGATCGACGCCGAGGGCATCGCATACGACGGAAAGCTCATTGGCGAAGGCGATATTCACGTCCCTGAAGGCATTCTCTGAGAGCTTGACCATCTCCGCCGTGCGCGCGTCTGTCAGATGGCACTCGCCTTCCACGAACGTTTCGTAGAGCCCCCTCGCCGCCTGCGCGCAGGACGGCGAGATGCCGCCGATCACCCTGTCGTTCTCGACCAGCTCGGCGAGGGCGTTGCCCGGCAGCACGCGCTCCGGGCAGTAGGCCACCCGAACGTCGCTGTCGTCGCCGAGAGCGTGGGGGAACGACAGGTCGGGGCGCAGCCCTGCCAGGCGGACGCTCAAGGCCTCCGTGGAGCCGACAGGTGAGGTAGATTCGACGACGACCAGGTCTCCAGCTCGAAGCAGCGGAGCCAGGCTCTCGACGGCGCCGTGGAGGGCGCGGAGGTCGGGGCTGTGATCATGATCAATGGGGGTCGGCACCGCAACTACGAACGCGGCGGCGCGGCGGGGCTCATAGCTCGCCGTGAGCTTCCCGGTGGCGACGGCTACCGCGACCACTTTGTCCAACCCCGGCTCGCTTATCGGGGACGTACCGGCGTTGACGACATCGACGCGCAGAGGGTCGACGTCGACGCCGAGCACGTCCATACCCTTGGCGGCCAGCAAAGCGGCCGTCGGCAGTCCCACGTAACCCAGTCCGACAACGCACACGCTTCTGATGGTTTCAGCCACGTGCCAGGTCCTCCAGGATCCTTCGGCTCGCATGGCCGTCGCCAAAGGGGTGGCGGACTTGCGCCATTTCCGCATGGGCCTCGTCGTCGTCGAGCAGGCGATCGGTCTCGCCAACTATGCGGTCGGCGTCCGTGCCCACCAGCCTGATGTTGCCCGACTCCACTGCCTCAGGCCTCTCAGTCGTGTCGCGCATGACCAGCACGGGTTTGCCCAGCGATGGGGCCTCCTCCTGCAGGCCACCGGAGTCCGTGAGTATGATGTGCGCCTGGGTCATGAGGTATACGAACGCGAGGTAGTCCAGCGGCTCGATGAGCTTAACGTTGGGATGCCCGCCAAGGAGCCTGAACACCGGCTCGCGGACATTTGGGTTCAGGTGGACAGGGTACACGACCTCCACGTCACCCCTGTCGCCGATCCTGGCGATGGCGCGGCATATCTGCTCAAAGCCCGATCCGAAGTTCTCCCGCCTGTGTCCGGTGACAAGGACGAGCAGGCGCCCCGGGTCGCGACCGGGAAGCGCCGCCATCGCGCGATCGGCCAGGCCCGGCTCGGTCTGCAGGCGCCCGACCACGTGAAGCAGCGCGTCGATCACTGTGTTTCCCGTCACCACGATGCCGGAATCCGGCACCCCCTCGGCCAGGAGGTTTCGCCTTGCCGTCTCGGTGGGAGCGTAGTGCCGGTCGCTGAGAGCGTCGGCCACCTTCCTGTTCATCTCCTCGGGCCAAGGGGAGTTCATGTCGCCGGTCCTCAGTCCAGCTTCGATATGACCCACAGGGATCTTCGCGTAGAACGCCGCCATCGCCGTCGCCAGCACGGTGGTCGTGTCACCCTGCACAAGCACGCGGTCCGGCCGGGTTTCTTCGAGCACGCCCCGCATTCCATGAAGCACGCCGCTGGTAACGTCCGCGAGATGCTGGCCCGGGGACATGACGTCCAGGTCGTAGTCGGGAGAGAGATCGAACAGACGGAGAACGGGGTCGAGCATCTCCCTGTGCTGGGCGGTGACGCACAGGCTGTGATCGATGCCGCCGGCCGCCGACAGGGCGCGGGCGACCATCGCCATCTTCACGGCCTCGGGTCGTGTGCCTACGACGGAGAGAATACGCATGTCAACCGGCTGCCAGCATTGCTTGGAGAACCCGACCAGGGTATCAGTGTATGTTGCAGCAGACGGGGGCTTATCGCAACTAAGGGCCCTGCGACCAGTCGAACGTAATGTCCCATGAGCTCTCGATCAGGACAGCCGGACACGTTGCGACCACTACCGTCGCAGGTATTATCTCCAGGTACCCGACCGAAACCCAGCCCTGGTATGGGTCGGTCTCGCCCCGTACCGCGGACAGCTCACAACCCTCGCCGCTGAACTCTGCGCGCATCGTGAGACCATCCGCGTCTACCACGAATCCCGTACCATCGACTTCGGGGACCAGGTCCGGGGCCAGGTGAAGATTGGACTGCCAGGGCAAGTCAGTCCGGTTGCTCACCATGTCGTCTATCCCGAGCCGGACACCGGGGACATACGAGAGCTCGCGCTCGTGGTACAGGAAGCCCGGGCGGTCCACCTCACCCCTGATGACGAACTGGCCTTCCTCCACGATCAGCGGCCCGAGGTACGATTTTTCCGGGTCGATGACGTACGGGTCTGTGCGCTTGCCTAACACGCTTGGAACATTGTGCGCCCGCGCGCTCAGTACGTAGCTGCGCGCGTCGTCGTAGTTGTACCCGTATCTTCCGCTGTCGACGAAGATGTCCCTGCCCCGTTCCATGAGCACAAAGCCCAGGTCGTCGGCGTGCTTGTGACCCGTGGGGGCGGTTGCTCCGCTTACGAAGAATACGCTGGACTCTCCCGCATCTGCCCCTGGGGGCGAGCGAACAATGGCGTAGCCGGACTGGGTCAGATCCCTGACAGCCCAGCAGCCTCCGCCGTTGGAAAGGCACTTCGTCTCGACCGGGCCGGTCAGGACGGGACCGTCGCCGTGGCTGTCTCCTACGCGAATCCACTGGCCGTCGGGGTATGTCAGCCAGGGCGACACGGTGTCGGCGAGCTCGAGGATCTCCTCCACTCCGGACTGGCGGAACCTCTCGGCCACCCCAAGAGACCGGATCCTCTCAATCACCCAGCCGTGATAAGTTGGGGAGTTCTCGAGGTGCACTCCTTCTTCCGAAAACCAACTCTTGACGAGCCTGGCAAACTCGGCACGCGCATAAGGACGAGCCCCCTTGCAGGCGTCCCTTGAGCCCACGACCGCGCAGAGGTCGTCCAAACCGAGCAACTGGAACAGTGCATGATTGCCGCTGTGGAGAAACTCGGGGTCCATGAGCTTGACTGCATGCAGATCGGCCAGGGCCAAGAGGCGGCTAAGGTCGTCCTCCCCCGCTCTCAGCTCACCCGTCAGGATAAGGGCCAGCAGGAAGGCCAGGCGGGACGCTCGAACCCCGGTGGACTGGTCGTACCACTGGAGGTCGCTCGTACCCCCCACTTCGACGTGAAATCGATGCCAGTCCAGTGCGATATCCAGGGGAACGGTCAGACTTGCTGCATCGCCATCCGTCCTGTACTGGTGAAGCCAGTATTCCATGGGGCGCCATGCATGGAGGTGATACTGCCAATTGAGGTCCCCGAAGGGGTCTGCCGACCAATCTAGTGGTATCGAAAACTGCCAGTCAGGCACGTCGTTGCGAGGCCTGAATGTCCAGGGAGCGCCGGGACTTCGGGATAGACTAAGCCCGGTTACCTCGGGCACAACAGGGGGGCCAGTCCCCTGGGGAGCGCTCCCCTCAGTCGGTTGGGACTCAGAATCCCGGCAGGCCGTCGCCATCATCAACAACGCGGCGAGCAGGCACAAAGCCGCGTGCCAAATCCACGCTCGTGACGTGTGGGGTGACTCCACAGGGAGGGCTACCTGGTCCACCAAAATGCCAGTGTGCCGGTTTGTCCGACGACACCCAACTGACGCTGCACTCTATCAGGTCCCTTGTCTAGGGGCCGCAGCCCTATCACGCCATATCCTCCATATCTGGGCCGGGAGTCTCCAGGCCCGCAGTGGGTTCCTGGCGAGGCTTACAAGGGCGTTGCCGGTCCGAAAGGAGACACTGTCGCGAGTCTCTTGAACACGCCGGCGCAGCGCCTTCGCTTCCGCTTCGAAGGCTGCTACCCGTCGCTTCTCTCGCTGGATGGCCGCTTCCCTCTCCCTGATACGCTCTTCGAGAGATGAAGCTCGTCGTCTAAGGTGTACATCCGATGTCTGGCGAGACTGGCGTCCTAGAACCAGGAAGATGAAGTCCTGCTCGAGGTCGTAGCGTGGATAGCGGCCGAGCTTGTCGATGAAGCGTTCGTAGAACGCCTCGTCGATTGGCGTCTTCGCAGTCCATTCCCTTACGACTTCGAAATCAAGCTGCCGCACGTACAAGTCATAGTGAGCAGCGGTGAGCTTGTTCACCCAGGCAGATCTGCGACGGGTCCCCTGCTGTTGGAAGAACTCCAAGAACACGTCATCGTCGAACAGGAGATGCGGCCAAGGGAAGAAGACGTGCCTGTATCGATGTGATGCTTTGGGCCCGCGGTACAAGTTGGCGCTAATGTACGCCAGACTCTCCCCATCCTCACTCATCAATTCCTTTACGGCCGTGAGAGCCGCATAGGGATGTTCGATGTGCTCCCATACTTCCAGCGCCACAATGCGGTCGAACGTGCCCAACGCATCATTATTCGTCCGGCTGATGTCATGTACGCGCAGATCCAAGCCTTCGCCCAGGAAGTCATCCCACTCAGGGTATCGACGAATGTCCAGTCCCACTACTTCACAGCCGTAGTCCCGTTTCAGAATGGCGCTAAGATGCCCTCGTCCACATCCGATCTCTAGGACCCTCATCCCTCTCTCGAGATTGAGGTCTTCGTTCACCTGCACGACCCGCTTCGCCGCAGCTTCGAGCCGGTCGCCCTCGACCTCCCGCAAGAATGCATTGTGAGCAAGTACGGCTCTGTTCCGCGCGTACTCCTCGTTGAGCTCCAAGAATAGATTTATGTCATAGCGTATCTGCTCCATTCAGAACCCCGAGTCGACCTCGAGGCTTGCCAGCCTGTCGACCGGCCTTTCTACCTGTTTGCACCCTACCCAGCAATACCGAGCCGTCAGTGCTCGGGCTGTCGGAGGTGTGGCCCGGGGCGGCAATTCATGCGCTGCCATGGACATCTCCAGGGCCTCTGGGCATATGCCTATTGCAGACAGCCGCCGTCATATCATGGCACGGTCGAAATCGAGGCCGGGCGTGTAGTCCCGGCACTTGTCCCGGAATTCGGCGTCGGAGATCTTCCAGGAGTGCTCGGACACCTTGTGGTCCCAGACCCGGAGGTAGTTGAAACGGTCCGTCGAATAGATCCGGCATCCGGCCCAAGCAGCCCTCTGTTGGAAGTCCGTGTCCTCTCCTCTTACCAGTGGGGCGAACATCACGTCCCTGGCTGCCTCGGTCTGGACAAATATCGTGTTGCCGGCCACTACTGAGGACGTGAAAGTGTGCTCAGGGCTGGTCTCCCTCAAGGCCGTGGCTTCGGCACCCACGAGGTACACGTAGTACGCCCCTTTGCCCACAATCTCGGCATCCGAGAATGAGGCCGCGAGGACACTGTCGGACAGGTAGCGCTCGCCGTAGTAATCGTCGTCGTCCATCTCGGCGACGTATTTGCCCGAGGCCGCCTCGACTCCACGGTTCAGGCAGTCCCCAAGGGTCGTGCGCCCCTCGACGTGGATGACCTGCGCGTTCGGTATCGACTCGACGTCTCTCCGAATCGCGTCGACGTCGAACTCCGCGTTGTTCAGAATGAGGATCAACTCCCTGTTCTCATAGCCCTGCCTCCTGAAGTTCTCGAGGCAGTGAGCGACGTTCTCTGGGCGCATGGTGGGCGTCAGGACGCTCACCGCGGGCTGCTCCGTGCCGAGAGCCTCCAGCCCTATCCTGCGAAAGACCTCGTGCACCCGGTGCCTATAAGTGTGGTTCTCATGCACATGCCGGTAGGCCAGGTGACCCTCTCGTATCCGCGCCTCCGCGTCCCCCAGGAGCTCCTCCAGGTGGCGGGCGGTATCTTCCGTGTTCCGGGCGACCCTGACGTGCTGAGCCAGCATGTTGCTCATGCCCACCGACTCCGAGGAGATGACGGGCGTGCCGCACGCCAGGCTCTCGAAGACCCTGCGGGCGAACATAGTCGGGGACTCCGTGACTGTGTTCACGTTGAGCATTACGTCGTAGCAGCGATAGGCGGTCAGCATCTCGTCGTAGGTCAGCGTCCCCCTGATAGCCTCGTGGTACTGCTCGGGAAAGCGGTAGTCCGGTCCGAAGTCCATCCGCGAGAGGTTACGGTCGAAGATGTGAAGGCCGTGAGACATCGAGGGATCCAGTAGCTGCCTTAATGTCTCGGCCCGGCCGGGATACCTGCTCGACACCCAGCTCCCGGCAAAGCAGACCGGATACCTGGGCCAGCCCGCCTCCCTCGACGGATTGTGCAGCCTGGGCTGGGCTGCGAACGGCAGGGCGTACACCCGGTCGTGCCCCAGGGCCTCCCGGTAGCGTGGAATGCAGTCCGCATCGGAGGTGAATACGTGGTCGAAATCACGGGCCGCACCGATGAAGTTATCGAAGTGCGGCGGGTCCTCCTTGTTCCAGAATACGGTCGGTATCCCAATAGAGCGGCAGTGCTCCAGGATTTCGCGGAGCAGGTTGTCTTCCAGGCTCTCGTAGCCGACGATCCGGTCCTGCCATACGCCGTTGTTTCCCCTCCAGGCCGACTCGACGAAGAGGCATACCGGCCGCCTCCTCTCGAGCTGGGTGCGCCAGCTCCTGGGCGACATCAGCACAAGGTCCACCTCATGCCGAAGGCAGTACTCGGTGAACGTGTCCAGGATTGCCGCCACCGTCGGCCTCCCGGAGCTAGTAACCGGAACTGACAGGACCGGGAAGTCTATGAACTTCGTGGGGTCTACGAAGGGTGCGTCGGGATCGATGTGGGATTCCGCCGGCAGAGCCCCGGGCGATCCGGTCGCATTAGTCTCCTTGACCTGGGGCTTCCCCTCAAGGGAGGACTTCACCTGCGAGGGCTTCGTGCGGTACACGCGAAGCAGGTCCAGGGGCAGCTTCCAAAGCGTCAGTGGCCGCCTCACCGCGTTCACCATAGCCACACCGACCCGGAACGACGTGCTGGCAAGCGTCGTCCGGAGCTGGTACCGCGTCTCCCCCAACTCTCTCGACCTGGCCCTCACTTCCTTCGTCCTGGCCTCGATCTGGTCCTTAAGCTGTTCCAGCGCCAGGCGGTCCAGCTTGACCCGGAACTCAAGCTTCTTGATGTCCCCGCGACTGGCATCCGCCGTGCGGCGAGCGGCCCGGTCCACATCGACCCGTTCCTGGAGCCTCCCCTGCAATCGCTCGATCCGGCTCTCCCGCATCTCCAGCATCCGGTACAGGTCAGTATGTGAGGACACCAGCGCGGCGTCTGTCATCGCCAAGAGGACCTCGGCATCCAGGCGCCGCCAGGACTCCTGCTCATCCTCCGACAGGCTGCCGACGAAGCGAATGCCGTTGTCCTCGACATTCAAATCTTCAAGTCCAAATCTTGGCCGCAGCAGCTCGACTACGTCCACTAGACTGAACGTGCGGCGGTGGTCTTCCCTAGGGTGCACCGCAAAGGGGGTGGTAACGATGATGCGTCCGCCGGGCTTGAGGTACGCCAGGCCCATGTCCAGTATTGCGCCCGGATCGTGGGCACCCTCGAGCAGGTCCCCCATTACCACCGTGTCGAAGAGCCCGCCTATCTGCCCACCCTGCAGGAAGTCACCATGGACCAGTTCGACCCGCGAGCGCACTTCTCCCGGCTCCCTGTTTAGCAAATCTTGGGCAAACTCCAGTGCGTCGGAATCGGAGTCCACCCCGGTGACCTCAATGCCGCGCCTGGCGAGCAGCACCTCCAGGATGCCCTCGCTGCAGCCAACGTCCAGCACTCGCGGGCCGCTTGCCTCTTCAGCCATCCAGTCTATCCGGCGGCGCAGCCAGTCGCTCGTCGGTCCTCCATCAAGCAGGCCGAGGTACACCTGCCCAACTTGATCTCTGCCAGTGGACGCCATCGGTCTCCCTTGCTACACCATCGCGCGGCCGAGGTCCAGACCCTCTGTCCGGTACCGGCACTTCCTCAAGAATTCGGCGTCCGGGGTAGGGTCGGCGTGGTCCGACAGTCGACTTGACCGCATCCTCACGAAGTTGAACCGGTCGGCAGAGTATATCCGGCATCCGGCCCTGGCCGCGGCGTGAAGGAAGTTCGTGTCTTCCCTGAGCGAAACCGAGTCGAACGGGTTCTTCCTGGCGACGTCGGCCCGGATGAACAGCGTCCCGCCCGTAACGAAGAAGCTGAACGTGTGCTCCCTGGTCACTTCCGCCAGGGCCATGGTGTCAGACTCCTCGAAGTAGGTGAAGAAAGCCCCCTTCCCTACAACGTCCGCGTCCGAGAAGGATGCTGCCAGGACTGCGTCGGCCAGGTACCGGTCGCCATAGAGGTCATCATCGTCCATCTTCGCAACATACTTGCCCGACGAGGCCTCCACGCCGCGGTTCAGGCACTCTCCCAGCGTGACCCGTCCGTCCACGTGGATCACCTGCACGTTGGGGATGGACTCGCTTGTCTTGCGGATGGCGTCCAAGTCGAACTCCGCGTTATTCAGGATGAGCACCAGCTCCTTGTTCTCATAGGTCTGCTTCGCGAAGTTCTCGAGGCACAGGGCTACATTCTCGGGGCGCATGGTTGGCATCAGCACGCTTACGGCCGGCCTGTCCGTGCCCGTCGGCTCGATGCCAACGCTGCGGAAGACATCGTCCATTCGATGGCGGTAGGTGTGGTTTTCATGTACATACCGGTACGCCAGGTGACCCTCCCGGAGGCGCGCTTCGTCATCGCCCAACAAGTCCAGCAGATGGCTTACGGTCGCTTCCCTGCTGCCCGCTACCCTGACGTGTTCTCCCAACATCCGGGTCATGCCGATCGACTCGGACGAGACCACAGGCGTTCCGCAGGCCAGGCTTTCGAAGACCCGGCGCGAGAACATCGTTGGAGACTCGGATACGGTGTTCGCGTTCAGCATGACGTCGTAGCAGCGATATGCCGACAGCATCTCCTCGTACGTCAGGGTCCCCGCGATGGCTTCCCTGTACTGGGCAGGGAAGCGATAGTGTTCCCCAAGGTCCGTCCGAGTCAGGTTGCGGTCGAAGATGTGCAGTCCCAGGGGCATCGCCGGGTCCAGCAGGGACTTGAGCGCCTCCTCACGGTCAGGGAACCTGTTCTGCACCCAGCTCCCCGCGAAGCACACGGGGTGGTTCGGCCAGCCTTCCTCGCGGGACGGATTGTGAAGCCGGGGCTGCGCCGCGAACGGCAGGACGTATATGCGGTCGTGCCCCACGGCCTCCCGGTACACGGGAACGCAGTCCGCGTCGGATGTGAATACGACGTCGAACTCACGGGCGGCCTCGATGAAATTGTCGAAGTGCGCCGGGTCTTCCTTGTTCCAAAACACCGACGGTATCCCCACCGAGCGGCAGTATTGGACCAAGTCGTGCAGGGGGTTCTCCTCTAGTTTCTCGCAGTCGACTATCAGGTGCCTCCACTGCCTGTTGTTGCCGCTGAAGGCGGACTCCACGAACAGGAGCTCGGGCCGCGACTCGTCGATCTCGGACCGCCAGTTCTCGCGCGACAGCAGCAACAGGTCCGCTTCGTACCTGAGGGAATGCTCGGTGAACGTATCCAGGACTGCCGCAATGCGCGGTCTCTCCCCTTTGGACTCGGGAATAGGGAGCGGCGGATAGGCGAGGAACTGGGAGACATCCAGGTCGAGCTCCTTGGGAAGGTGCTTGTATCGCTCGCCCACGTCATCACTGTCCAGCACCTCGATCCTTCCCGAGGACGCGGACCGGTACAGTCTCAAGAGCTCGAAAGGCAGCTTGAAGAGCGAGGACGGCTGTTTCGCCGCCTGGACCATGGCCGAACCCACACGGAAGGAGGTGCTCGAATGCGTCGCCTGCAGCCGGTGCCTCAGCACGCGAACCTCGCCCGACTTTGCGTCCAGCCTCTTCTTGAACTGGGATGCGGCGGTCTTGTTCTGGGAAATAGCAACTTCATCGACTTCCGCCTGCCGTTCAAGCTCCTGGACTCTCTCCTGGGAAGCCGTCAGCGCCGCTTCCGTCATCGACAGTACCGATTCGCTGTCCATGTGCTGCCAGGACGCCTGGCGGTCGTCCGACAGCCGACCCACGAAACGGACATGCCCATCTTCAATCTCCATCGCGTGAAGCGCGAGTCTTGGCTTCAGCAGGTCGATGATGTCCACAAGTCGTAGGGTCCGGCGATGGTCCTCTCCCTGGCCCGGCCCAAGGGCAATTGTGATGACTGCCCGCCCTTCCGGCACGAGGTACTCCAGGCACCTGTCCAGCAACGCGCCCGGATTGCCGGCCTGTTCGAGGATGTCCCCCAGTATCACGGTGTCGAATGGGCCTTGCACCGGTGCATGTAGATTGAAGTCCGCCTGGACCAGCTCGATGCGCTCGCGCACCTCAGACGGCTCCTTAGCCAGCAGTTCGCGCGCGCACTCCATTGCTTGCTGGTCGGCCTGTATTGCTGTGACCTCGATTCCTCGCCGCGCAAGCAGCAGGGACGCGGTGCCCTCCTTGCCGCGGGCGTCCAGCGCGCGCGGACCCTGGGCCTGGCCCGCCATCCAGTCGATGCGGCGGCGGAGCCTGTCTCCGGCAGACCCAGGTTCTGTCACCCCGCGATACGCCTGGGAGACGCGTCCCTTCGAACGCCGGCCGTGTCCGGGGTCTCTGGCAGCCGCATCATGAGTCATGACAAGACTCCTGCCATGTTATGGGCCAAATGGGCGAGGAGACTACCACAGCGAGTTCAGCGCGTCCCCTTGTACTCCTCCAGGACCTCATCCACGTCCCCGGACATGCTTACCCTTCCCCGCTCCAAGAGAATCGCCCGGTCGCAGAACTGCCTTATGACGTCCTCGGACTGAGACGCGACAACCAGGGTGTTGGCGGACCCCATGAAGCCCTCCAGCCGCTCCTTGGCCTTCTCCTGAAATCTGAGGTCGCCCGCGCCGATGATCTCATCGATTAGCAGGATGTCCGGGTTGATCGACGTGGCAACAGCGAATCCGAGGCGCGCGCGCATCCCATTCGAGTACGTCCGGAGGGGCATGTAGATGTAGTCACCGAGCTCGGTGAACTCCACGATTTCGGGGATCATCTTCCTGACCCGCCCGTGAGTCAGGCCGAGGGAAACGCCGGAGAGCAGGATATTCTCGATGCCCGTGGCCTCCGGCTTGAGTCCCAGAGACTCTGCGAACAGCGTCGAGATCTTGCCCCGCGACTCAGCGGTCCCATGTGTCGGTGGGAGTATGCCGGCCATGACCTTGAGCATCGTGCTCTTGCCCGCGCCGTTCAGGCCAATCAGGCCAATCTTCTCACCCCTGGCGACCTCCAGGCTGACATCGTCGAGAGCCGTCACCACCAGCATGGAACCGCGGGAAAAGTTGAGGCGCCCGCCGACGCTGGCCTTAAGGGACCCGAAGCCGTTCGACGAGTGCCGCCGCGGGGCCTTCCGGTAAGTGGGAAGCTCCATGGTCAGGTTCGTGAGGCGGATCGCCAGATCTTCTCTCATCCTATCCAGATAGCCAGGCGCCGCCGGAGTGGACTGTACGTGGCCGCAAACAGCGCCAGCCCTATGGCATTCAAAGCCAGCACGACCGCCCATGAGAGCGCCGAAGCGGTCTCGCCGGTCAGTGGCGCGCGGACGACTTCCAGGTAGTGGGTGAACGGGTTGAACAGCGCCAGGAAGTCGCGGTTGCCCAGACCCTCCGCGTACCAGAACACCGGAGTTGCGAAGAAGAGAAACCGCATTCCCGCCCGTATCATGTGAGTCAGGTCCCGGTAGCGGGCGCCGGCAAAGCCGAGAAGCGGCACAGCGACCAGCGATCCCAGCACCAACAGCAGGAGGCCGGGTGCTGCCAGGAGCGTCGACCAGCCCAGACTCACTCCGCTCCACACCATGACGGCAACGAGGATCAGCGAATGGACCACCAGCTTCGTCCAGTGCTCGACGGCGTTCCTCAGCACGTAAGTGAAGAGCGGGTTATTGATGGACGAGATGGCCCTGGCATTGGAAACGAACACAGCCGCGCCCGTCGTGAGAGTGCTGGATATGTATGACCAGAGAATCACGCCGACCGTAAGGTACACCAGGTAGTTGTCGGCCGAGTGGCCCAGCAACTTCCCGAACAGCAGGCCCAGCCCCGCGATCCAGATACCAACCACCAGGAGCTCCCATAGTGGCCCGAGGTAAGTGCGGCGGTACCTGAGCGTGAAGTCGTACCAGCCGAGGGTAATCCACAGCGGCGGGCTGGCGAACGACCTGACGACATCGTCCATCCCGGCCAAGAACCCCGACCGAGAAGAGTGGACCTGGACCGACAGAACTCTCAACGTCAACTTCCTGCCGTGGGGCGGCTGAGGCCGGGCCCGGGCTTCGGACGGGGCTCTCGTGGCTTTACGATTCCTTGCTGCACTGTGCGCCCATCCTAGCACGGGCCCCCGAGAGCAATCCAGTTCTTGGACTTGTTCAAGACGAAACTCATCTGCCGAGCCACTGCCGCACTTTCGAGCCGGCCGTCGACACCCATTCATCCCGGCGTCTCTGCAAATCTAGAACGAGTAGCGCTGAACCGGCAACTATGAAGGGCGTCATCGCAAGGTGATAGCGGGCCTTTACTTCGAGGAGAATATGTGGCAGCGCGAGCAAGAGTGCGATCGTGCCCAGGGCGAGGAGATGGCTGGGACGACGCACCTCCCTGATCAGCATGACAAGAAAGAGCAGGAGCGTGAGACGGTACACCCCGTCCAGGCTGGAAAGGGCCAGAGTCTGGATCGTCGAGTTCAACCTTCCGCTCACCTCCCTGTCTCCAGACGCCGCGACATAGAGGCCGTTCTCTCTGCCCCAAAGCTGGACCACCTTGTCCGAAAGAGCAAACCCGGCGAACCGGACGGGGTCGCGCGCTATTCGCTCCACTGCGATCTCCCGGGCTCTCCGGTCTGCTTCTACGCGAGTGAGTTGATTTTCGCCCGTATACCCGGCGAACTCCAGGTCGGCGGAATTGTATCTTCCCATGGCGTCGAAGTTCGTGCCGAACAGAAAACTCAGTGACCCCCACGGCGTAGATGTGACTCTCATCTCAGGTCCACCGAGCAAGGACACGTTGGGCCACAGCGCATTGGGGAGAACTGCAGGCGCCGTGTAGGCGAAGGAGAGCCAGACGGCGACAAACGAAATCGCTACGATCGCACTCGCTGCGATACGGCGCCGAAGACTCTTCAGATCGGGAGTCCCAGGGCCATCGGCGACTCCTCCGAAGTATCCAGATCCCCCCACAGTGACTATGGTAAGGCACGCCAGGAGTCCCACGACTCCAGTCGTGCGTGTCAGGAACAGGCAGGCAGTCACGACCCCCATCGCCAAGTACAGGTAGGGAGACCGGCCGGTGGAGGTAAGGTGTCTGGAGACAAGCCATGCACAGATGGCCGACAGGAGAAAGTAGACGGACTCGGAGCTGATCACCGGGGAGAAGACGAGAAAGGTGGGACACAGCGCTAGGCAGAAGCTCAGGAACCTCGCGTCCCGTGCGTCGGGGAAGAAGGGGCGCGCAGCCCAGTAGACGAATGCGGCGCCGGCTGTCCAGGCCGTTGCGGATGCTATGTAGTTTGCTGCAAGCGTCGGCCCCAGCAGCCGGTGAAACACAGCGTAGTACGCCACAGTAGGCGGAGACTTGGTGCTGAACACCGCCGAGAACACACCTGAGCTGAGCTCGGCCGCGTGTATGTGAAACGCAGCAAAGTCGCTGACCGGCGCGCTCTCCAGGAAGAGGCCCCATAGGACCATGGCCAGAAAGCTAATGGGCAACAGAATCGCAACGCTGAGGAAGCGGCTCGCCGCATAGCAGACGGCGAGCCATGCGACGCCCACGATAGCCTGTGTGGGGGAGATGTAACCCGTCTGGATGAAAACGTTGAGGAAGTACAGGAAAGCGAGACCCGCGAGTACGTGCGCACCTGCCCCCAGGGCGAAGGACGAGGCCGCGGGACTCAGCACCGGAGAAGACTCACAAATGCGGAGGAAGGACCAACTCGCCTGCAGGTGGCATCCTGTTCCCGAAGAGTCATTCTGTCGCGTCCAACCACGATGTATACTGCGGCCAGCGGGCCATTGACTGGACAGTGTATAGCATGAAACGAGGGGAGACGCAGCACAATCGGCCTCGCCCATCTCGCTGGTATGCAGCGTCGAGGGTGTCCTAACAGCAGCGCCAAATGCACTCACCCCCGTGTCTTACGCCGTAGACCTCCACACCCACTCTCCCTACGCCCACGGCACCAGCAGGCGCCTCACGTTCGAGAACCTGGCGAAGTGGGCACGCATCAAGGGGATCGACCTGCTCGCCAGCGGCGACTTCACCCAGCCAGTGTGGGCCGCCGAGACCAGGGCCAAGCTGAGGGACTTGGGCGACGGCCTCTTCGAGCATGGCGGAGTACGCTTCATCCTTGGGACGGAGGTGAACTGCAGCGCGATGCACGCAGGAAGGCGGAGGCGGGTACACATCCTGGTCTTCGTGCCGACGATGGAAGCGGCCGAGCGTGTCACGTTAGCCATGTCCACCAAGGGTAAGCTGGAATGGGACGGCCGCCCTACCCTCCACATGACGGCCAAGGAGCTCTTGGAGATGCTGCTTGGCATCGACGAGCGGTGCTTCGTAATCCCCGCACACCTGTGGACGCCCTACTTCGGGCTATACGGCTCCAAGTCGGGCTACGACTCCTTAGAAGAGTGCTTCGAAGACATGGCGGGCCACGTGCACGCCGTCGAGACCGGCCTGTCCAGCGAGCCCGCCATGAACTGGCGCGTGCCGTCGCTGGACAGCGTGTCTATCATGTCCTTCTCCGACGCCCACTCGCCAGAGAACCTCGGTCGCGAGCTAACTGTCATGTCGGGCGAACCCAGCTACGACGGCCTCGTCGGGGCGATGAAGCAGCAGGCCATCGAATACACCGTGGAGTTCTTCCCGGAGGAGGGCAAGTACCACAATTCCGGCCACAGGAAGTGTGGAGTGAGCATGTCGCCGCAGGACGTGTCTACCCGGGGCCCGCAGTGCCCTGTGTGCGACCGCAAGGTGACTCTCGGCGTGCTCCACAGAGTCGAGGATTTTGCCGCGCGCGAAGTACCGACCCGCATGGGGGCAGACGGGCTGGTACGGGGCGATGATGGTCGACCGCCTTTCAGGATGCTCGTATCCCTCAGGCAGATTGTCGCCGAGGCCCTCAACGTTGGGCCGAACACCAAGACCGTGGCCCGGACCTACTCTGCGCTGATTGGCGCCATGGGCAGCGAGATGGATATACTTATCGAGGCGTCCACGCACGACATCGAACGCGCTGCCGGCGAGAGAGTTGCCGACGGGGTGGCCAGGGTGAGACGCGGCGAGGTGTCGATAGAACCAGGCTTCGACGGCCAGTACGGTTCCGTCAGGGTATGGCCCGAAGCATGACTGCCGGAGGTCGAGGACCAATGACTGAAATGGAGATCAAGCTGCTGCGGGTGACCAGAGAGGACGTGGCGAGAATCAGGGATTGGCTGCAGGACGAGGACGTGGCTGAGAGCTGGTTCGGACGCTATTCCTATGGCGACCCCGCACACCTCGGGTACCACCCGGAGGAGATGGAGGACGTCTCGGACGAGGAGTGGGAGCGGATCTTCGACGATCCGGAGCACCGGATGCTGTCCATTTACGACGGCGACACCCACATCGGGGAGGTGCACGTCGCCATCGAGGAGGCGCTTGGAGACGGCCAGCTCTCCATACTCATCGGCGAGAAGGAGAACTGGCACCATGGCTACGGCACTGCGGCCACCCGCGCCACGATGAGCATGGCCTTCGGGGTATGGGGGCTGTACCGCCTCTGGGTCGACGTGCCGGAGTACAACGAAGCCGCCCTCAACATGTTCAGGCACCTGGGCTTCGTCCACGAGGGAACGCTGCGGAAGAGCCGGCCCCACGAGGGCTCCAGGTTCGATTCCGTGGTGATGGGCATACTCTCCACCGAGTACGAGGACACCTATGCGGAGTAGGCCGACGCCGCTGTGTTACAATCCACGCGCCAATACGAACACTAGGGAGGTCCACCCCCGCAAATGACGTCGAACATAGTCCTCTCCAACACCGAGTACAAGACCGTCGGCAAGCGGCCCGTCCGGCACGACGGCTACGAGAAGGTCACAGGGAAGGCCCAGTACAGCGCGGACATAATCCTGCCCGGGCTCCTGCACGGCATGGTCCTGCGGAGCCCCCACGCCCACGCGCTCATCAAGTCCATAGACACGAGCAAGGCCGAGGCCCATCCCGACGTCAGGGCTGTCGTCACGTCGAAGGACTTGCCGGACCCGAGCGGCTGGGACATCGGCGACAGGCACCTCAGCAACAAGGTGCTCGCCTCCGACAAGGTCGTGTACAAGGGCCACGCCATCGCCGGCGTAGCCGCTGCCAACCCCCACGCGGCGGAGGCCGCCCTCTCGCTCATAGACGTCGAGTACGAGGTGCTCCCTGCCGTAACCAACGCCGAGGAGGCGATGGCCAACGGAGCGCCGCAGCTACATCCCGAGTATGCCGGCAACGTCTCGGACCACTCCCAGCTCAAGCTGGGCGATGTCGACGCGGCATTCGACCAGGCAGACATCGTGGTCGAGCGAGAGTTCCGTACCCAGACCGTGCACCAGGGCTACATCGAGCCCCACAGCGCGACCGCCTGGTGGACCCCCGAGGGCAAGCTGACCGTCTGGTGCAGCTCCCAGGGCCACTTCCAGATCGGCGAGAACACCGCGAAGATCCTGGGCGTATCCTCGTCCACGGTCAAGGTCGTGCCCATGGAGATCGGCGGGGGGTTCGGCGGCAAGACGACCATCCACCTGGAGCCCGTCGCCGCACTGCTCTCCCGCAAGACCATGCACCCGGTGAAGATCACCATGAGCCGGGCGGACGTTCTGGAGGCCAGCGGCCCAACCGCCGGCTCCTACATGAATGTGAAGATGGGCGCGACGAGCGACGGCAAGATCACCGCCGCGCAGGCCGACCTGCGTTTCGAGGCGGGAGGCTACCCCGGCTCCCCAGTCGGGGCTGCCGCCCAGTGCATGTTCTCTCCGTACGACATCGACAACATCCTCATCGACGCGTACGACGTGGTCGACAACAAGCCCAAGTCCACGGCGTACCGGGCCCCAGGCGCCCCCATCGGCTCCTTCGCCGCCGAGACGCTGATCGACGAGCTGGCGGAGAAGCTTTCGACTGACCCCCTCGATCTCCGCATCGCAAACGGCGCAAAGGAGGGCACGCGCAGGGCCAGCGGCGTCGTGAACCCCGTGATCGGCGCAATCGAAACGGCGGAGGCGGCCCTCAATCACGACCACTACTCGACGCCTATCGAGGGGCCCTACCGGGGCCGCGGCGTGGCATCGGGATTCTGGATAAACGGCTCGGGCCCGGCGTGCGCAACAGCTAACGTGAACTACGATGGGACTGTAAACCTCACCATCGGCACAGTGGACATCGGCGGGACCCGCCCCGCCGCCGCCCAGCAGATGGCTGAGGTCCTGGGCATCCCCGTGGAAGATGTGCACCCGCACGTCGGCGACACCGAGGAGATCGGATACACGTCGATGACGGGCGGGTCCGGCGGCGCATTCAAGACCGGCTGGGCGAGCTACGAGGCCGGCCAGGACGTGAAGCGGCAGATGATCGACCGCGCCGCCCTGCTCTGGGACCAGCCCGCCGAGGAGATCGAGCTTAGCGACGGCGTGTTCCAGCACAAGTCCGACCCCGAGCTGAGCATCAGCTTCGGGGACCTGGCCGCCGAGCTTCCCAACACGGGCGGCCCGGTTGTCGGCAGCGCCAACATGGACCCCCAGGGCGCGGGCAGCGCGTTCGCGACCCACGTCGTGGACGTGGAGGTCGATGCCGAGACCGGCAAGGTGGAGATACTCCGGTACACCGCCACCCAGGACGCCGGAAAGGCCATCCACCCCAGCTACGTCGAGGGCCAGATCCAGGGCGGCGTGGTCCAGGGCATCGGCTGGGCGCTCAACGAAGAGTACGTGATGGCCGACGACGGCGCCATGACCAACACCAGCTTCCTCGACTACAGGATGCCGACATCGCTCGACCTGCCGATGATCGACACCGTCATCGTCGAGGTGGCGAACCCGAACCACCCGTACGGCGTCAGGGGCGTGGGCGAGGTATCGATAGTGCCGCCGCTCGCTGCAGTCGCGAACGCCGTCTACCACGCTACCGGCGTGCGGATGACTGAGCTGCCCATGAACCCGGCAGCAGTCCGCAAGGCAATAGGAGCCAACGGCAGCTAACCCGCGTCATCAACCCTCTCCCTTGAAGGGGATAGGGCGACTCAATCGTCATTCCGGCGAAAGCCGGAATCCAGGGCGGCGGCGAGGTGCAGGGTTCCCCTCAGGACTCGATCACCCCAGTCCTGGCTTCCCGCGCGGGCTGCGGGCGGCCCGACTCGTCGCCGCCGATCCAGCGGTATGGGCGCGGGTACAGCGCCAGCGACCTGTCCTCCAGCGGCAGCGAGACCGGCACGTTGCCCCACTTGGCCGAGAACTTCGCGGCAATCGCCACCTCCAGCGCCTGCCGCAGGTCGTGGCCGGATATCGCCATCTCGCTCCCCGTCTCCACCGCCGCGATGAACGAGCGGATCGATGTCGTGAGGTAGCGGAACTCGCTCCACTCAAACGGCGCATACTGGTGGTCGACCCGGATACGGTTACCCTCGCCGTCGAAGCCCCTGTATATCTCGGGCGGCGCCCAGTCCCATCGCACCAGCGAGTCCGCGCTCCACACGTCCACCCCGCGCCTTGGCGTCTCCATGCCAAAGACGGGGCACTCGACCCCGCTGCTGAGCTTGAAGATACCGTTGATCGCCAGGCCATGGTCCGTGTCGCCGTCCAGGGCCTCCTGTGGAGCGCCCCACGCAGTCACTTCCGTGACCTCCGCGTCGGCCAGGAAGCGCAGCACGGAAATCTGCTGGCAGCCCCCGCCTGAAATCTCCAGCGCCCAGCGGTGGACGGCCGCTCCGATCATCTCGCCGAAGTCGCCCCGCCTGATCATCGCCCCGGCTTCTTGCACCTCGCTCATCGCCCGCTGCAGATTGCCCCCAGCGTAGACGGCCCCGCGCGACTCGCACACCTCCACCATGCGGTCCGCGTCGGCCAGGACCGCCGCGATGGGCTTGTCTGTCGAGATGCCCTTCACTCCCGCCTCGGCGCAGGCGACGACCGCATCCCTGTAGAACTTGGTGGGCGTGATGATCGCCGCCAGGTCCGGCACGTCGTCCCTGAGCAGCGACTCGTAGTCCGGGTATAGCGCCTTCACCCCGAACCTCTCCCCGACCGCCGCGCGGCGCTCGGGATTGTGCTCGGCGATGGCGACTACCTCGGTGTCGGGGTAGGTCGAATACGCCTCGGCATAATGCTGTCCCATCCTCCCACACCCGATAATGGCAACCCGATGTATCTTGTCAGTCATTTCGACTCCTTGTCGGTCTGTTTCTTCTGCGCGATGTTCATGAGGAAGAAAGTGTACTCTTCCGCCGTCTCGTACAGGCTGTCAAACCTGCCCGACTTGCCGCCGTGGCCCGCGCCCATGTTCGTCTTCAGCAGCACCACGTTGTCGTCCGTCTTCAGCTTTCGCAGCTTCGCCACGTACTTCGCGGGCTCCCAGTAGGTCACCCTGGGGTCGTTCAGCCCCGCGGTCACGAGCATCGGAGGGTAGTCCCGCGGCTCGACTTGGTCGTAGGGCGAGTAGGAGCGAATGTACTCGAACGCGGCCTCGTCCTCGATCGGATCGCCCCACTCCGGCCACTCGATGGGCGTGAGGGGCAGCGTGTCGTCCAGTATCGTGTTCAGCACGTCAACGAACGGGACGTGCGAAGCCACAGCGCCCCACAGCTCGGGCGCCTGGTTCACCACTGCGCCCATCACCTGTCCCCCGGCGCTGCCACCTGAAATCGCTATGCGCCCCTCGCTCCCGTATCCCCGTTCGACCAGATGGCGGGCGACGTCCACGAAGTCGTTGAAGGTATTCTTGCGCCTGCCCAGCTTGCCCGCCTCGTACCAGTGATAACCCAGGTCGTCGCCCCCGCGAACGTGGGCAATGGCGTAGATGAAGCCGCGGTCCAGCAGCGACAGCCGCGAGGCCGAGAACGACGGCGGCACGGCGTGCCCGTACGACCCGTACGCGTAGACGTAGAGCGGCGCGGTGCCGTCCACGGGTGTGTCCTTGCGGCGAACGATCGACGCCGGGACCTGCACGCCGTCGCGGGCTGTTGCGACGACCCGCTCCGTGACGTACCCCGACGAGTCGTACCCGCTCGGAATCTCCTGTACCTTCCGTACCTCCAGCTCGCCCGTGTCCACGTGGTAGTCGAACACCGTGCTGGGCGTGACCAGCGACGTGTACTCTAGGCGCACCGTGTCAGTCTGGAATTCAGGATTGCCGCCCAGGTAGGCCGAGTACACCGGCTCCGGGAAGTCCACGTACGTCGACTCGCTCGCACGGTCGATGAGGCGCACCTGGTCCAGTCCTTCGATCCGCTCCTCAACGGCGATGAGGTCCTGGAACAGATCGAAGCCACGGATGTGGTGGGAGTCCGACGGCTCAACCAGCGGCACCCATGCCTGCTCAGTCGGGTCTTTCGCGGGTGCGGTCGCCAGCCGGCTGTTCTTGTGCCTGTCGTTGGTGCGGATGACGAACCGGTCGCCCTGGTGGTCAACCTCGTAGTAGTGCTCCGCCCGTCGCGGTGAGACCAGCAGCGGGTCGGCGTCGGGGTCGGATGACGGGATAAGCCGGACCTCGGAAGTGACGATGTCGCCGGCGCTGATGACTATGTACTCGCGGGAAGAGGCGGACGACACCCCCACAAAGAACCCGGCGTCGTCCTCGACGTACACGACTGCGTCCTGTGCGACCGGCTCGCCGAGCACGTGCCGGCGAATCTCGCGGGGGCGCCAGTTCTCATCGACGACCGTGTAGAAAAACGACGCGTCGTCCGCCGCCCACACCGCGCCCCCGATGGTGTCCTCGATCTCCTCCTCCAGCAGCTCCCCAGTCCCCAGGTCCTTGACCACCATCCTGAACCGCTCGGAACCGCTCGTATCGGTGCTGTACGCCAGCAGAGAGCCGTCGTTGCTCACCGACACCGAGCCGAGGCTGAAGTACTCCAGGTCCTTGGCCAGCGCCGGCTCGTCCAGGATCGTCTGCGCATCGGCGGGTGGCCCTTCCCGAGCGTCCGGCCCGTCGGCAGGCCAGCGCTGCCACACCCGGTATTGGCCCTCCTCCTCGTAGCGCCACTGGTAGTACCAGCCGTCGCGCTTCCATGGAACGCTGGCCAGGTCCGGCTGCTGGCGCCCCTTGATCTCCTCGAAGATCGTGTCTGTCAACTCCCTGTGCGGCGACATCCTGGCCTCGAAATAGTCGTTCTCGGCCTCCAGGTACGCCAGCACGTCCGGGTCCTCCACCTTCGGGTAAGCGGCGTCCCGTAGCCAGTGCCACGGGTCATCGATGGTCACCCCGTGACGCGTATACCTATGCGGGCGCTCCCCGGCCACTGGAGGCTTGGGTACCGTTCCAGAACCCGACTTGTCTTTGTCCATGAGGCGTTGCCCGTCAGAGTGTGATAACTGGCGAGATGTCTTCGGATCGCGTCCGGCTGGAGGCAGTATTGTACCCGGCGCGAGACTTGCCGGAACAGCAATACCTCGGCTGCATATCTCTAGGCAGCGTTGACGTTCGGAGCGGATCCATAGCGGGTCAGCTACCCATGCCGTCTTCCGAACGTAGCGCAGCGTAGTGAGGAATCTAAAGACGCTGCCTGCGAGACAAAGTGCTCGTTGCGCGGGCGCCTTAGATTCCTCGCTGCGTTCGGAGTGACGCAGAACGTCAAACACTCCGTGGTCCCGGAGCTGGATTCTGGCACCCGGACGATGCCAAGCAGTAATATGTCGCCGATTCGACTCTTCGGGGGAGGAAGGGCCATGGAGTCTAGCTTCCTGCGGATCGTGGAGCGGGTTGAGAGGATGGACGTCGAGGACAGGGACCTGCGCGCCAGGGGGCTGCAGGAGAACCCTGAGGAGGGTCTGTGGGCGCTGCATCCCGACACGGCGCGGCTCCTTCACATCCTCGTGCAGGCCGTCGGGGCGAAGCGGCTGATGGAGGTCGGCGTATCCCACGGCTACTCGACCCTGTGGCTCGCCCACGCCGCATGCATCACGGGCGGGAGACTCACCGCCCTCGAGATAAGCGACAGGAACATCGGAATTGCCACCGCGAACCTGGCGCAGGCGGGACTCCTGGACGTGGTCGACTTCGTGCCCGGAGACGCCAGGGAGACGCTGAGAGACCTGGAGGGCCAGTTCGACTATATCCTGCTAGACTGTTGGGACAGGCTGTACCCGGAGATCATCCCGCACGTCATCCCGCTACTGCGGGAGGGCGGCCTGATGACCACGGACAACGTGGACATCAACGACGAGCACTCAAGGCACTTCCGCTCGCTGCTCATGGCCTACGACGAGATCGAGACGAAGAACGTCCCCATCGGCCTGGGTGGCCTGGAGGTTAGCACAAAGCGCACCCCGGGCTAGGCCGGGAGTTTAGCTCCTGGAGGGTTCCTCCATCTCCTCCCTGGCCTTGCGGGCCAGCTCGGGCAGGTGGTCGTCGTTTGCCATGCGCTGCTCCAGGTGCACCATGCGTTCCGGCCCAGCCGTCTCAACCATGATCGTGCCGTAGGCGCTCTCGGCCCAGAACCTAGCCAAACTCGCCATCTCCTCCCTGAGCTCGTCGATGTGCTCGTGGGCGTACCGCTCCTGGAAGTTAAGCGTGAACATGCGCCGCCGGTCGCCGCCCCCGAACGACGCGTGCTTGATGGAGTGGTTGAAGACGACCAGGTCGCCGGGCTCCGACTCCAACGGCACCGCCGGCACGTCGATGCCCGTGATGCCCCACAGCTCCTCTTGGTTGGAGATCTTCGACCTAGGCGCGCCCTTCTGCAGCGCGTCACCGAACACGTCCCCCACGTGATGGCTGCCCGGTATCACCCGCAGGCAGCCCGAGTCGCGACCCACCTTGTCCAGGTACATAGCCATCTTGATGGACGTGTACCTTCCCCGGTCGTATCCGTCGGAGTGCCAGCCGGTATTGCCCACGTAGAAATTGCCGTCGCTGGCCGTGTAGTTGTAGTCGTCCCCCAGGATCGACGCCGCTATGCCGTCGATGGCGGGGTTGTCGAGCATCGCGGACAGATACTCGTCTTTGTCGATGAACGGAAGCAACGCCGATCTCTGCTCCCTATCATGCTCCTGCCCGTAGTGCCCACCGCCGTGATCGGCCCAGACCTTCTCGAAGCGCCTGGTGATCTCGTCGACCTCGTCTGCGAGGAGTCCAGGGAACTTCAGAAAGCCAAACGTCTCGAAGAATCCAAGCTGCTGCTGCGTCAACCTCATGTCCCGTGCTCCCTCAGACTATCGAAGCCCGGACTGCCCGCCCAGCGCTTCTCTCCATCTCCTGTTCAGTAGCAGTGTATCCCATATCTCGTTGAAGTCCAGGCTCTCCTTGGAGGCCCAGTCCACTTCCTCGGCTGTCTCCTTCTTCAGCCGCGTCCGGTACACCACCGCCTGGGTAATCCCAGTCCTGCCGTCCACAGCCTTCATCCGGGCGCTGATCGTCACCTCCGTCAGCTCGTGGCCTGCAGTGAACACCGACTCATAACCGTCGCGCATCCACCGGTCGAGCTCGGCCTTGTTCTTTGCCACGTCCTCGTATTCGTCCCCGTTTATCTCAATCACGAGCTGGATGCCGCCCTGGCGGTGGTCGCGTGCGTCCGGGTCGATCGCGAGCCTCGGCAGGTTCTCTTCGGTCTCACCCGCAAAGAACTCTCGCGCGATAGCCACGAGACGGTCTTTCTGCTGGTCGATGGACAGCGGCCCGTCTTGGGCAGGCTGCGGCGTAGGCGCTTCCGCGGCTTGCTGTGCGACCTGAGTCGGTGTTGACGGTGCATCAGGCTTAGGCTCAGCCTCGCCCGCACATCCCACAACCAGGGACATGACTAACGCCAACACCGTCACCATCCATAGAGACCCTGCGATGGCTTGAAGTCGCACTGTTTGTGCCCTTCCTAGCACACGACCGCCCACTTCCGCTACTTGCCCTCCTGGAGGTCCCTCTTCCAGGCGGGATTCAGGGTCAGGGTGTCCCACACCTCATTGAAGTCGATACTCTCCTTGTCCGACCAGTCCAGGCCCTCGGCATAATCCCGCTTAAACCGGGTCTTGTAGACCGAGATGGGTCCCTCGGCGGTGCCCCCCACAGAGCGCCTGATAGTCCCGATCATGATCGCGGCCATCGTGACCTCGGCAACGTCGTGGCCCGACGTGAAGATGACCTCGTAGGTATCCCGCATGAGCTTGTCCAGCTCGGCCTTCTTCTGCGTGGTGGTGTCGTACTCGTCGCCGTTGAACTCGATGTTGATGACGATGCCTCCCCTACGCCGGTCGTCCCGTATGTCGGGCGGCAGGTTGAGGCGCGGCCTGTTGATGTTGTTCATGCCCGACAGGTGATTGAGGACAATCTGGCTCAGCTCCGGGAAGTTTGGGTCCGTCGGCAGCTCTGCTGCCAGGTTGGAGGGGGTCGGACGAGGCGGCGGGGTTGCCGTCGGCGCAGCCGTTGGGGTCTCGACGGCGGGAGCCTGAGTCGGAGCTGCCGCGGCCGCCGACGTGACGGCGGTGGGCGTTGGAGCGGGGGCGGCCTGCGTCGGTTCAACCGGGTCTTCGGCATCGCCGGAGCAGCCGGTCAGCAACGTGGCCGAAGCCGCCAGTATCGTGAACGCCAGGACAAGCGCGCCACGTCGAACCCTCTTCAGCAACATGTCAACCCGACCCCTGTCTCAAGACTCGCAGGAAACCCCTGCCGCGCCGAGGCACATGCCCCGGCTCTTGACGGGAACTTGGGGAGGCGGGCCTACCCGCCTTCCTGGGCCTCCCTGAGCTCGGTCTTCCATGTGGGGCTCAGCAGCAGCGTGTCCCATATCTCGTTGAAGTCCAGGTTCTCCTTGTCGTCCCAGTCGATGCCCTCCGCCGCGTCCTGTTTGAGGCGGGTCTTGTAGACGGTGATGGGCGCCTGGACGGACTTGCGCCTGTGCGACATCCCCATCATCACCGCGGAAATCGTAGCCTCGACCAGTTCGTAGCCAGAGGCGTAGAGCACGTGGTACGTGTCCCGCATGAGCCTGTCGAGCTCCTCTTTCTTCTTGACCGTAGTCTCGTACTCGTCGCCATTCATCTCGATGTTGACCACGATCCCGCCCCTGCGTCTGTCGTCCCGCACGTCCGGCGGGATGTTGAGGCGAGGCCGCGAGATGTTGTTCATCCCTGTCAGGTGGGCTTGCACTAGCTCCGAGAGCTTGACGATCTGCTGGTCCTTAGGCAGGTCGGACTTGGGCTGCATCACCACGACCAGAGGGGCCCTTGTGGCCACAGGCGCCGGAGTGGGATAGGGGGTGGGAGATGGCCCGAAGTCCGGAGCGGACGCAGGAGCTCTTGTAGGAGAGGTCGCGGGAGCGGTAGTCGGGGCCGCCGTGGGAGGCGAAGTGGGAGCCGGGGCCGCGGCTTGCTCGGACGACGGTTCCTGCTCCTCGCTATCGCCGGCACAGCCGACCAGCGCTACCATCGCCGCCACAGCGAGTATAGCTACAGTTGTGACGCGAATACTACGGGCGTCTCCCAGCATCAGTCCACCTCCTCCGCGCGAGACTTGAGACCGAGACCCACCGCCAGAGCTTCGCTGCGTCTAGCCCCCGCTCTCTTCTCTGAGCAGCCTCCTCCACTCCGGGCTGAAGAGGATCGTGTCCCAGATCTCGTTGAAGTCCAGGTTCTCCTTGTCGTCCCATTCGATGCCCCCGGCTGCGTCCCGCTTGAGCCGGGTCTTGTAGACGGTAATCGGCGCCGTCGACGCCCCGCCGACATTCCGGTGGGCGGTGCCCATCATCACGGCGGACATCGTCGCCTCGGCGAGGTCGTAGCCTGACGCATAGAGAATGTGGTACATCTCTCGCATCAACAGGTCCAGGCCTGCCTTCTTCTGGGCCGTGGTCTCATACTCGTCGCCATTGAACTCGATGTTGACCACTATCCCACCCCTGCGCCTGTCGTCCCGCACGTCCGGCGGCAGGTTGAGCCGCGGCCTCTCGATATTGTTCATACCGGTCAGGAATCCCTGGACAAGCTCCGAGAGCTTGGCGATCTGCTGGTCGGTTGGCAGATCGGACTTCGGCTGCATCTCCACTACAACGGGAGTGGCCGCAACGACCTGCGCCGGAGTGGGATAGGGGGTGGGAGATGGCCCGAAGTTCGGAGCGGACGTAGGAGCTCTTGTAGGAGAAGTCGCAGGAGCAGTAGTAGGAGCGGTGGGAGCCGTGGGAGCCGCAGTCGGTTGCGGAGCTGCTGTGGGCGCCGTTGACGCGGCCGGTGGCGCCGACGTCGGTTCGGAGGCAGGCTCTTCGGAGCTGCCCGAACATCCCGCCAGGACCAGCCCGCACGTCGCCAGCACGGCCACGGCCAGGAATACTCGGGATCGTGGGATGCCCAATGCCATATCGTCAACTCCTTTCGAGACCCTGGGAGGGGACCAGGCCCTCCCTGCTCTACCCGCCCTCCTGGAGCTCGCGCAGCCCCTCGCGCCAGCGGGGATTCAGGACCTCTTGCCGCCACACCTCGTTGAAGTCTATGTCGTCCTTGTTCTCCCAGTCGACTTCATCGGCCTGGGCCTTGGTCATCTTGGTCTTGAAGACGACGATGGGCGTTATGGTTGAGGGCCCTACCTCCCTCGTAGTCACTTCCTTCTGTATGGCGGTGATGCTCACCTCGCCCAGGTCGGCGCATCCGGCGTTATAAAACGCGTCGTAGGCGTCGCGCATCTGCAGATCAAGGCGGTTCTTCTTAACCAGCAGGCTGTCAAACTCATCGCCGTTGAAGTCGATCACCAGCCAGATGCCGCCACGCCGGCTGTCCCGGGCATTCGGTATCTGCTGGAGGCGCTGCCGCTCTTCGAAATTGGTGACCCCCGCGAAGAGCTCGTAGGCTATCTCGACGAGCTTCTCCTTCTGAGCGTCGTAGTCCAGCCCGTCGCACGTGCCGTGGTGTTTCGTCGGTTCCATGCTGGAGGTATACGCCCAGTCCGGGATCGCCTCCGGCTCCGAGGCCTCCGCCTGCGGCGTGGCCTCGCTCGCGGGAGTTGGGGAATCGGCGGGAGCGGAGGTGGGAGTCGCAACGGGGGCCAGCGTGGGGGTCGGGACAGCTGTGGGTTGAGCCACAGGCATCGAGGTCGGTGCTGGCTCCGTGGACTCCCCGCCCGAACCGCCGCACGCCTGAAGCGCAATCAACGAGACTGCGAGCAGCGCAATTGGGACCGCCCTAGACTTCCCGGCCAAAGCCTCCCAGACGCTGCGTCCACGATTCATCCGTACACCCCCCAGCCCGCTAGCCTCCGGTCTACTGGCTCTGCTGCTCCTCGTACTCCTGGAGGGCCTTCCTCCAGCGGGTGTGAAGCAGCATCGTGTCCCAAATCTCGTTGAAGTCCAGCTCTTCCTTGTTATCCCAGTCCACAGTCGTGGCGACGTCCGGCTTCATTCTAGTCTTGAACACGGCGGCGAGAGTCTGGGTCATGGGCCCAATCACTCCAGCGCCCAGTGCAACCATGCGCGCCGAGATGTGGACTTCCTGCAGATCGGTGCAGCCAGCGCGGTAGAAGGCCTCGAAGGCGTCGCGCATCTGCACGTCGAGACGGGCCTTCTTCTGGGGTACGTTCGGCCGCTCGTCGCCATTGAACTCGATCACCAGCCAGATCCCTCCGCCTCCCCTACGATCTCTGGCATCCGGAGGGTTGTGGAGCTTCGTCATCTCAGGATCGTGCTCGGTCATGCCTGCGAAAATCTCGCTGCCGATCTCGATCAGCTTTGCCTTCTGAGCGTCGTAGTCCAGCCCCTCGCAGCTCCCGACGTATTTGGAGGGATCGAAACCCGAGGTCTCCGCCGTCAGGACTACCGGTCCCGCCGGCTCCGGTGTCGGCGTAGCAGTGGGCTCGGCTGTCGGCTGCGCCGCCGGGGTGGGCCTTGCCGCGGGCAGCGGCGTCGGAGGAATGGCGGCCGCGGCGGTTGGCGTCGAGGCAGGCTGCTTTGCCTGCGCCGCCGGCTCGCTCTCCTCCTCGGTCGACGATCCGCATGACATCGCCCCTAAGGCGAAAGCGGCAACTGCCAACAACACCAAATACCTGGGCTTAGCAATCTCGGCAACATGGCGGGTCATCGTGTGCCAGACCTCCTGGAAGTGCCACACCCTGCGCCCCGTGGCCTGCTCACAGCAATGCGGTCCGGAGCGCCGGGGACAGCTAGTCGATTTTGGTCCTTGGATCGAGCGCGTCCCTGAGCCCGTCGCCGACGAAGTTCACCGACAACACCGTCATGCCGATGGCAAGCCCGGGCGGCAGCCACAGCCACGGCTCGTTCTGCAGGACGTGAAGCGACTGCGCGGAGTTCATTATGTTCCCCCAGGTCGGCACCTCGAAGCCGACACCGTAGCCCAGGAAGCTCAGACTAGCCTCCGAGATGATTGCCCCGCCAACCGTGAGGGTGGCCGAAACCACAACGTAGGGCACGGTGCCTGGGAAGATGTGGACGAAGGAGATTCTCTTGGCGCTGGCGCCGAGAGCCCTGGCCGCAGTCACATAGTCCATCGCCTTCAGCGACAGCACCTGGCCGCGCACGAGCCTGGCCTTTCCGGTCCAGCCCAGCAGGCCTATGATCACCATCAGGTGGACCACGCTGCGCCCGAAGAGCGACGAGACGATTAGCAGCAGGAACAAAGTAGGCAGGGTCATGATGAGCTCGGTAAAGCGCATCAGCAGGGAGTCGATCCACCTGCCAGCGTACCCGGATACGATCCCTATCAGGGCGCCGATTGCGGAGGAAATGAGGGCAGCCACCACGCCAACGGCAAGGGAGATCCGGGCTCCGAACACGATCCTGGACCAGACATCGCGTCCGGCCTTGTCGGTCCCGAGGAGGTTGGACAGGCTCGGACCCTGGTCAGTGTTGCCGATGTCCGTTCCATAGGCAGCGCAGCTGCGGGACTGGACCTCCGGGAACAGCAGCCCCAGCACGCCCCTGTCGTGGTCGCGCACCAGGCCCGCCAGGCAGTCGAAGCTGTTCCTGTCGAGAAGGGGGGCAAAAACCGCGATCAGCAACAGTATGCCTAGCACGACGAACCCGAAGAGAGCCAGCCTGTGGCGCCGGAAACGCCACCAAATGCTCATCCGTGTGCGGCGTGGGGCCTCGTCTATGATTCCTGCCACTGCTTCGGCTGTCGCCAATCTATCCTCCTAACACCTAGCCCTGCTCCTCTACCCTGACGCGCGGGTCCACAAAAGCGTACAGGACATCCGCGAGCAGGTTGGAGAAGAGCACGAGGGTGGCCGTGATCATGGCAAGGCCCATGAGGATCGTGTAGTCACGGTCGCTGATCGCCCGGATGCCCAGCTGCCCCATTCCAGGCCAGGCAAACATGTGCTCGATGATGATGATCCCGCCGATCAGGCCCGGAAGGCGAAGCGTCGTGATAGTCACCAGGGGCAGCAGGGCGTTGCGGAAAGCATGCCGCCCGAACACGATCCAGCTGTCCAGCCCCTTGGCCTGTGCGGTCCTGACATAGTCCGACCTCATCACATCTAGCATGGCGGTGCGCATGTAGCGCATGTTCCCCGCCAGGGCTTCAAGCATGACGACAGCCACCGGCAGCGTCAGATGGTGAGCGTGATTCAACAGATGGGACATGTTGAATGGGTCGAATTCGGTGATCGTGTAGTCGCGCATTCCGTAGGACGGGAACCACCCTAGTATCGCAACGAATATGTAGAGCGCAAGTAGAGCGAAAAAGAAGGTAGGGATGGAGAACCCGAAGAGCGCGATAACGCTGAACGAATAGTCTATGAAGCTATATTGTCGGAGTGCCTGGAATACGCCGAGGCCCGTGCCTATTATGGTCGCCGCCAGGAGCGACACGATGGTCAGCTCGATGGTGGGGATAATGCGGTCCCCAATCATGCTCATCACAGAGACCCCAAACTGATACGAGTACCCGAAGTTCACGTCCGGGGGCCAGATCTTCAGGTTCAGGGCTGTGGGGATGATGTCCGTGGGGAAGGGCCAGGAGTCGGTGCCGGGTATCCGGGCCAGGCTGAGAGTTTCGCAGGTATCGTCCCTAGCGGCGCATGACGACGAGAACGGCGACACCTCGATCAGCCACAGCAGATAGCGTTCGTGGATCGGCTTATCGAGACCGAGTCGGGCGCGAAGCTTGTCACCCGCGCCGCCTACAAAGAACTCAGGGTCGATCATCGCGTCCACCGGATCGCCTGGGGCGAGGTTGATGAACGTGAACGTCATGATCGAGATAGCCAGCAGCATCGGTATGGCTATCAGGGTGCGGCGTATGATGTACTTGGTCACTTGATGCTGCTCCTTGCCTTCTTGTCCTTATGTCCGGTGAGAGACACACCGTAACCGGCCCGTCTCGCATAACGGAATAGAGGTACTTTCGACAAGAGAACCCTGCGGTGGGGAAGAGACCTGCTGTCTCTCCCCCACCGCCGAGTATTGGTTGCTACCTACTCTCGCCTGCCCGCATTCCAGTCAAGCGTAGCGGACAGACGAGGTGTTCATCTCTTGGCAACTACTCCTGGATCGACCACTGCTCGGGGTGGAAGCTCCAGTTGTCGTCGCGGCCGATGTGGACCGGGTAGACCTTGATCTGGCTCAGCTGCTGAGGCTTCGGAATGGGCTCGAGAATAGGCATCTTGAACCGCTTGTTCTTCAGCTTCACGCCGGCGCTGATCCACGTCCCCACGATCGGGAGGTCGTGCATGAGGTAGTCCTCATTGATCATCTGCCAGTGCTCGGCCGCCTTCACTCGGTCGGTGATTCTCATGCCCTCATAGATCAGGTCGTCCCAACCGCTGTATGCCGAGTAGCCCCAGGGGTCGCAGCTCGGAGCGTCGCAGGTTACCCACCTGCCGCCGAGGTACTGGCCGGGACCGCCCTGCGTGCCGCCGCCGCCGCCATTGGACATCTCCCAGTCGTGGTCCGTGTAGAAGGACTTCGACCAGGCAGCGCCGGACTGCTCGTCGTACTCAATCTTGATGCCGCAGTCGGCAGCGTACTGCTTGACGACCGCCGCGCGGGCTCGCGCCTCTTCGTTCCGGAACTCACCGGTCAGCATCTTGATGACCCGGTCGTTGTCCCAGCCCATCTCCTGGAGGAGTGCGCGTCCCTTGTCGGGATCGTACGGATACGCGTCTTCCCACTCGGGCTTCTGGTACCAGGAGTGCGTCAGAGGCGTCTGGACCAGCTTGCCCAGCCCGTTCGCGTACTCCTCGAACATGGTCTTCCGGTCCATGCAGTATGCCCACGCCTGGTGCAGCCGCGGGTCGTTGATGACCGGCACTCTCATGTTGAACGACCAGCCGCCGGAATGCGTGCCCATCGTCGCCCAAACGTCGAACCGCGGGTCGGCCAGCAGGGCCTCCTGCGCCTCTACGCTAACGCCGCCGCGGACGTTCGTGTCAACCTCACCGCGCTGCAGAGCGATCTGCGTCGCGTCATTGGACGGGATGATCGACATGATGATCCTGTCGATGCCGGGCCTGCCGAAGTAGAAGTTGTCGAAGGCCGTCATCTCAAGGAACTGGTCCGGGACCCACTGGACGAACTCCCATGGGCCGGAGCCGGTCATGATTTCCTTCCAGAATGCGTGCTCGAAGAGCTCCGCGTCCGGAATGTCGTCAAGCTCGTGCGCCGGAAGCACCGGCACGGGGGCCAGCCCGCACAGGTTGTTCAGGTCGTCCAGGAAGTTGATGCTCGGCGCTTCGAACTCGAGCGTGATGGTGAAGTCGTCCTCGATCATCACCCCTTCCACGCTGTCGGCCGAGCCCTCCTGGAAGGCCACACCACCCTTGACCGCGGTCATGGTGGCGAGCATCCAGCTGGACTCCTCAGGATGCAGGAAGCTTCTCACCGTGTACTCGATGTCCGCCGTGGTAACGGGGGTGCCATCGTGCCAAATGGCGGCCGGGCGAAGGTGGAAGGTCATGGAGGAGAAGTCCTCCGCCAGCGACCACCTCTGCGCCAGGTCGGGAGACCACTGACCGGCCGTCGGGTCGGCCTGCGCTATGCGCGACCATATCCATGCGCCGATCTGGGCCATGTCGCCCCTGCCCTGCGTGTGCGGGGTAAACTGCGGCGACATGTTAGCCATGCGTACCGTCAGCACCTTCTCAGCCGCGGGCGCAGCCCCGGCGGCAGGCGCCGCGGGAATCTCGATCGCCCCTACGGCCTGCTGTACGGCACTGCCGACTGACTGGTCGACGATCCTCTGCACGTCGGCTGCACTCAACTGGCCGCCGGCAGACGCGTCGACGATCCTCTGAACGTCGGCTGCAGTAAGCTGCTGGCCGGTCGAGTCCTGCACGATCTTCTGCACGTCGGCTGCGGTCAGACCGCCGCCCGCAGACGCATCAACGATCGCCTGCACGTCGGAAGCCGTCAGCTGGGGACCCATCTGCGCCTGAACGGCAGCAGCGATCTCGTTTGCTGAGGGACCCTCCTCCGTGGAGCCGCAGGCGACCACGCCGGCAAGTGCAATGACTGCCAGCAACGATACCCACAGCGCCGCTCCTCTCTTCAAGTTAGTAATCATCCACTAACCTCCTCGTAGTGTGGTTTCGCGCGGGAGTCTAACCCGTATTCCTTGCCACGTCAATACCCTAGTATCTCTACAGCCTCACCTGACCACATATGTTTTGGAGGGCAGACTGCCTCGCACCGCCGATCTGACTTCCGCTGTAGTCCCCTGCCCCACAGGAGACTCAACGGTCTGGCGATCTGAACCGGTAGCCCACCTGCCATACCGTCTCTATAAAGGTGTGTTCAGCGTCCTCGATCTTGCTCCTGAGTCTCCTGATGTGGACATCGACGGTCCTGGTCCCGCCCAGGTAGTCGTAGCCCCATATCCGGTTCAGGAGAGCCTCCCTGGAGAAGACCCTCCCAGGGTGGCTGGCCATGAGCAGCAGCAGCTCATACTCCTTATACCTAAGAGAGACGCGCCGCCCGCCTATCGCTACCTCGAAGTTCGCCGTGTTGATCACGAGGTCGCCCGCGCGCACGACATCCTCATCCTCCACGCCCTCCCTGCGCCTGATGAGACGCTCGGCCCTTAGGGCCAGCTCCTCGGCACGCAGCGGCCCTAGGATGAAATCGTCGGCCTGCAGCAATTCGTCCATCCGGTCAGGGCTGTCCTGCGACACCAGGACGATCGACGGCAGCTTGCGGTCGCCGCAGGCTCGGAGGCATGCTTGCAGGCCGCGTCCGGTTATGGACCCGGCCAGGATGAGCGCCACGGTGGACTGGTTGGCGACGTCAACCGAATCCAGGTCCGACGGCGAGGTCATGAGCACGGGCTCGATGCCCCGGCTCCGGAGCGGCTCGACGTACCTGCGCCACTCTTCGAATGGGACCGGCGCGGCCATCACCCGGCTACGGTCTGGCGGCCGGTGGGCCAGTCTCTACCGGCACGCCGGTAGCGTTGCCCCACTCTGTCCAGGAGCCGTCGTAGTTGCGGACGCGAGTGTAGCCAAGCAGGTACTTCAGAACGAACCAAGAGTACGACGCCCGCACGCCCAGGCGGCAGTACGGCACCACCTCGTCGTCGGGCGAAAGCCCCTGCGCCTCGTACATGCGCCGGAGCTCGCCAGCGGGCCGGAACGAGCCGTCCTCCGAGGCTCCGTTGTCCCAGGGGACGTGTACCGCGCCCGGGATACGCCCCTTCCTGTATATGTCAGGCTGCGGCGTGCCGGGCGCTGAGGTCAAGTCTCCGACGAACTCCTCATAAGACCTGGTGTCGAGGGGCCTGAACCCGTCCCTGTCCAGGTTCTCTGCGACGTACTCCTTCATCGCGCGCAGGGATCTGTCCGGCGCCGCTGCGCGATAATCGGCGGACCTGCGGAATGACAGCTCCGGCGTGAGTACCCGGTCCTCATTCACCCACTTAGTCCTTCCGCCGTTCATTATCCTTACGTCGGGATGACGGTATATCTTTAGCACCCAGAAGGCCCACGTCGCAGAACGGTTGTTGCCGTCGCCGTAGAGGACGACCGTCATGCCCCTATCAATGCCCGAGCGGCTCATCAGCGCCTCTATCTGGACCACGCCGGGAATGTCGCGCTTCACCTTATCCTCGAGGTCGTCGTGCAGGCTCCAGCCAACCGCGCCGGGCACGTGCCCCGTGTGGTAGTCCTCTTTCAGGTCGGTGTTGACCTCCACCACGGCGACCTTGGGATCGTCCAGGTGCTCGGCGACCCACTCCGTCGACACCAGGACGTCTGGATTGGCATACGATTCGCCCATCGCCCCTCCGATCATACCGCCCACTTCTCTACCGCGTACGGGTCGAGCTCCAGGCCCAGCCCGGGCTTGTCCGGGAACGGCGACCACATGCCGTCCTTGTGCGCGGGTATCTCCGTGTACCACGCCGCCTCGCACTCGTGCACAACACCCAGGTACTCCACGACCTTGAGGTTCGGCGTGGCACAGGCCAGGTGAAGGTGTACCGCCTGGAAGGCGTGGGACGCTACCTTCAGATTGAACGAGTGGGCCAGGTGCGCGACCTTCATCCACTCTGTCACGCCGCCGACCCTGCCCACGTCCGGCTGTGGAATGTCCACGGCTCCACCGGCTATCAGCTCGCGGAACCTGTACTTGCCCGAGTCCAGCTCGCCTCCGGCGATGGGGATGCTCGTCCCGTGCCTGACCTCAGCCATGCCCGATGCGTCGTCGGTGAGGACGGGCTCCTCCAGCCAGCCGACCTGCAGCTGCTCGAACTCCCGCGCCATGTAGATTGCCTGCTTGGGGTAGTAGCCGTAGTTCGCGTCGACATAGATGGCCACGTCGTCTCCGAGAGCCTTGCGAACGGCAGTCACGCGTTCGATGTCCTCCCGTTCGCACTCGCCGAAGTCCTTGGCGACTTTCATCTTCACCCGCGGAATTCCCTGCTCCACGTAGCCATTCATCTCGGCCAGGAGCTCGTCCTCGCTCAGGTTCGTCCAGCCCCCGCTGCCATAGATGGGCACCGTGTCGGTGTACGCCCCGAGCAGCCTGTAGAGAGGCAAGTCCAGTGCCTTCGCCTTCAGGTCCCAGAGCCCCGTGTCCACCGCCGACAGGGCGCAGATGCCGATGCCCTTGTTCCCGTAGCTGCGCAGCCGCCAATACATGTCGGACCAGAGCCGCTCGATGTCGAACGGGTCCTGGTCCAGCAGCACATCCTTCAGGCCCGACTCTACTACCTGCCGCACGCCCGGAGACGAAACCCCCACGCCGAGACCCTCTACCCCCTCGTCGGTCGTTATGTGGACGAATAGCTGGCCCCTGCCTGGGTTTTGTCCCGCGCGCAGAGTGGAGTCCTGCACGGCGGGAACGTGCGGATAATCAATGGCTGTCGTCGTGACGTCGACTATCTTCATCGCCGCTCCGTGATACGAAAAGCCTGCCGAGCAGTGTAGTTTGCACCGGTCTCACAGTCAACGACGACGCCCTGTAGGAGCGGGTTTGAGACCGCCCTCTCGAGTGACCTCACTGCTTGACACGCCTGCGGCCCAAGGTGAGAATTCGGCGGGCCGATCATTCCCAGGCGAGGACCAGCATGGACAGGATGGCTGCGGCAGTCGTGAGAGAGCTCCGCAGGGTCGAGTGCGACCTGGTCGCGGCGCTCGAGCCCGAACCGGGTCGCGTCCTCGTCCGGACCGATCTCGCGTCCATATGTGGCAGCGACCTGCACATCGCCTACCAGGGCTGGGGTGTGACCGATCTCCCGCTTCCCCCAGGACGCCCCGGCCACGAAGGGGTCGGTAAGGTTGTGGAAGGCGGCGGCACGGGGTTCGAGACAGGCCAGGTCGTGCTTACCGTCCCAAACATTCACGACTCGGCGACCTTCGCGGAGTACCAGCTCCTCCGTCCCGGCAATCTTGTCACTCTCCCGGACACGAAGCCGCTCTCACACCTGTTGATGGCCCAGCAGCTAGGCACGGTGATATACGGTTCCCGCCTCCTGCCCCCGCTGCAAGGGAAGACTGTAGCCGTAATAGGCCAGGGGTCGGTCGGCCTGTTCCATGACTTCATCCTGCGACGGCTGGGTGCGGAGCGCATCATTGCAATAGATCCAATTCCTGCCCGGCTTCATGCTGCCAGGAAGATGGGGGTCGATGAAGCAGTCCTCGAGACCGGCGCTGCCGCGACAGAGGCAGTCCTCGACTTCACCGATGGCGAGGGTGCAGGAGTGGTGATCGATGCCGTCGGAAGCGTCGAGACGCTCAACCAATCCCTGGCCGTGGCCGCCAAGTGGGGCCGCGTAGCCGCCTTCGGCCTGCCGACCACGGCCGAGCCGGTGCCCTTCGACTGGGCTTCCCTGTTCCGCAAGAGCCTGACCCTGCACGCCGTCCACGGCGCACAGGACGAGCCCGGCTTGCCCGATTTCAGGACCGCCGTCGACCTCATCGCGAAAGGTGAGATCGACATGTCTCCGTTCGTCACGCACTCATTCCCCATAGATAAGGTCGGCGAGGCCTTCGACCTGGCCGACTCTAAAGAGGACGGCGCTCTCAAAGTCTCCCTTACCTTTGACTAGCTCAACACCAGCAATGAGGTTGCCATGCACGAACTGACCATCGCACAGGCCGCGGATGCTATCAGGACGCGGACCGTTTCGGCCGTCGATCTGATGGAAGCCCTCCTAGCCCGCTCGCGCACCCTGGATCCGAAGCTGAGGGTATGGGAGACTCTCGACGAGGGGGCGGCTCTCGAAGCGGCCCGGTCCGCCCAGGCGGAGGTCGTGAGCGCCGGCGCCAAGGGGCCGCTCCACGGCGTCCCCATCGGCATCAAGGACATCTTCAACACCAAGGGCGTCCGCACGGCCTCCGGCTCACCCATATACGACGGCTGCGTCCCTGACTTCGACTCCACCGCGGTAGCCCGGCTGAGAGACGCCGGCGGCGTCATCATGGGCAAGGCCGTGACGACCGAGTTCGCCTCGTTCGATCCCTCCCCTACCCGCAACCCCTGGAACGCCGAGCACACGCCCGGTGGGTCCAGCAGCGGCTCGGCCGCAGGGGTCGCCGCCCGACTCTTCCCGGCGGCCCTCGGCTCCCAGACATCCGGCTCGGTCCTCCGCCCGGCCTCCTACAACGGCGTCGTTGGCCTGAAGCCGACCTTTGGGCGCATCAGCCGCTACGGCGTAACGCCTGTCGCATGGTCACTCGACACCGTGGGCTACTTCACCCGCACTGTGCAGGACGCCGCCATCATGCTCGACGCCCTCGCAGGGCGCGACGAGCTGGACCCTTCATCCTCCTCCGAGCCCATCTCCGGGTACGTGGAAGCTGTAAGTGGGGCCCCTGCCCCGCGCATAGGCGTGGTCCGCAGCTTCTTCTTCGACTACGCCGACGACGAGACTGTCGCGCATACAGAGGAAGTATTGGAAGGGCTCGCGGCCGCCGGCGCGCACATTGAAGACGCCTCGCCGTCCACGGACTTCGATGTCCTGCTCGCCGCCCATCGCACGACCATGAACGTCGAGTCGGCCGTAACTAGGGGTGAGGACTACCGGGCCCGGCCCGACGACTTTTCCCCCAACGTCCGAAGCTCCGTCGAGTGGGGCATGCTGGCTCCGGCGACGGCCTACGTGCAAGCCCAGAGGCACAGGGCGGCCTTCAAGCGAGAGAGCGCGGCCCTGGCCGCGGGGTTCGACGCGCTCCTCACACCGTCCACTCCGGCCCCTGCGCCGCGCGACCTGACGACCACCGGCGACGCATCCTTCCAGGCGCCTTGGACGACCGCCGGGCTGCCCGCCATCTCTCTCCCGTCGGGCCTGTCGGCGTCTGGGCTGCCCTTCGGCATCCAGCTGGTCTCCGCCCCCTTTGCCGAGATACGCCTGCTGTCCGCGGCATCGTGGTGTGAGAGCGCCATGAGAGTCTCGCTCGAACCGCCCGTCTAGGCATCCCGATACTCAATCGGCGCCGGCCCCGATCCTCGTTGACACCTGTGTAAGCCCTCACTATGATTGACTCAGGCGCCGGGGCACCGTGCGCCTTGTCCTACATATGGGAGCCCGCCTTATGGCTCGATACACCAAAAACGAGGCTCGAGACTGGGCCTGGGAGACCCTGCAGGGCCAGTGGTCCACCCTGGTCACACCATTCACCTCAGATGGGCGCTTGGACGAGAATGGCCTGCGCTCGAACATACGGCACGTGCGCTCCCTCGGCACCACGGGCGCGGGGTGCACATGGGGCATGGGTGAGTTCTGGGCGCTAACGGCCGAAGAGCGTACGCGCGTATACGACATAGTGGCCGACGAGGCCGGCGGCGAGTGGAACATCGGCGCCCATGTTACCCACACGTCCGCCTCCGACATGCTAGCCCTGGCCGATCACGCCCAGGCCGCCGGGTTCGACCTTCTCATCGCAGCCCCACCCTACTTCGTCACCAGGACCGAGGAGCAGGTGGTCAACTTCACTCGCCTCCTCGCGGACCACACCAACCTGGCCATCATGTTCTACAACTCGCCGCAGTTCGGCATAGTCATGAGTGCGCAGGGGCTGAAGCAGATCTGCGACATCCCGAACGTCGTCGGGGTGAAGGAGGCCAGCTTCGACAGGGACCTGACCATCGAGACGCACCGGCTCATTGGCGACACGGCGATAGTCAGCGCGCCGGACGAGTGGGTGCTCTTCTCCGGGCGCGAGCTCGGCTTCCAGCAGCAGGTGATGTTCGCCAACACGTCAGACTGGCGCTTCGACACACCCGGCGCTACCCATTACGTCGACTTCATCGACCGGGCCACTCGGGGCGACATCGACGACGAGATGTACGCCGAGCACATCCAGCCCCTCAAAGCCCTGTCCGACAGTTGGTGGCAGCGCACAATGCAGAAGCAGAAGGGCGCCCTGCCTGTACCGATGGTGAAGCGTTGGGGCGAATTGATGGGTATGGCCGGCGGCGGCGTCAGGCCCCCGCTGATGGACATGACTGACGACGAAAAGACGGAGCTCGAGGCCGACCTCGCAGCGGTGAAGACAGAACGGCTGGCTGCCGTAGGTGGTGCATAGATGATATTGATGGTGAGCGTCCAGAACCTTCCCGAGGCAGAGCAGGCCCTCAAGGGCGGGGCGGACATAGTAGATGTCAAGAACCTTCAGGAGGCGCTCGTAGGCTCGGCTGAGCCCGGCCTCGTCAAGCAGGTAAGGGAGACCGTTCCTTCCGCACACCACGCCAGCGTGACGCTTGGCGTCGTGCCGAACCAGGCAGGCACAGTCGCCATGGCTGTCTACACCGCCGGGCTTCTCGACGCCACGTCGGTCAAGGTTGGCTTCATGCAGTCCGAGTACGGCGATGCCGTGGAGGTCCTCCAAGCCTCCAAGCGGGCACTGGAAGGCTTCGAGACCAAGCTGATCGGCTCCCTGTTCGCCGACAACCACCTGTACGACGGGCTCGAGCCGCGCCGCATGGTCGAGCTTGCCAAGGACACCGAGTGCGACGGCTGGCTCATCGACACCCTGACCAAGGACGGCCGGAACCTCTTCGACTTCATCCCCGAGCCCGAGCTCCGCGAGATGGTGTACGAGGGCAAGGAGCTCGGCATGAGCACCGCGCTCTCCGGCCACCTCAAGCTTGACGACCTGGACGAGCTTGCCCGTATCAACCCCGACATCGTGGGCGTCCGCGGGGCGGTGTGCGCAAAGGGCGACCGGGTAGAGGGCGTCTATTGGGAGGCCGTCGCCGAGTTCAAGCGCCAGCTCGACGCCAGGCATACGGGCGAGATAGACGTGCGCGACGGCGCGCACGCCGTTTCAGGCAACGGGACTGCCAGCGGCTGGATCGTCATCGACGGCACCGGCAAGTCGTGCGCCAGCATTCTCGCGGAGCTGACCGCACAGGTCGAGGCGGACTCAAAGTCGTTCGTCGAGGTCGTCATGCCGGATGTCCTCAACACCTACGATGTGCTAGTATGGGCTGAGAACGGCGGTCACAACGTGCTCACCCAGCGCAAGGACCCCGACGGGATGACCAGGGTGCTCATCCAGCCCTGACCAGTCCCGACCGCATACGCTTTCGCGAGGGCCAGTAGCTCAGCCGGTTAGAGCGCAGTCCTGATAAGACTGAGGTCCCTGGTTCGAGTCCAGGCTGGCCCACCACAGTTTGTCGTTGACAGAACCGGCGTGGAGATGGCCATCTCCTCAGCGTCCATTCCAGTCCTTCTCGTTGCTTGACTGTCCTGAGGCGAAGGGATTGCGTAGCGGATCTTGGCCTCGCCTGCGCCGACCACAATCTCCTTTACGAGCGACTCGATGAACGTCCTGCGCTCCGTCAGCTCGGTCTGGTGCAGACGTCCCACCGGTTGCTCAAAGTCGTGCGTACTGGGCCAATGGTATGGGATTCTTGTGTGCTTTGACCGTGCCGTTCTCCCGAATTACACCTTTCCTGGGAGACTAACGTCGGTCTACGCTCTGCTGTGGATACGGGCGTAACTTAGGCCTGTAAGCAGCCGGGACTCGCGGGACGCCGTCGAACAGGCGGCAGTGAGCGGCAGGCGTCGGGCATCGCATCGTGGCGACGATGCTTCCTGATATTGCCTGACAAGAACTCATGCTGATGTGCCCCATTTATCACAACAATCTCACACAGGGACTCCTACAATTAAGGAATAGTCGTGTGTCGGGCCTCCAGCCGAACTGACCACTACTAAGCACAATATGCCCCTCTGACCTTGTCAGGAGAACTGGAATGATCCCGAAGAGGTCAACCAGGCAGAGTCCAGCAGGATCCACGCCCTCAAAGACGAATCGGCCCTTGCACCCAACTCAAGGCATGCTGTCCCGTAGCACCGTGATGGTGGCTCGCGCCCTCGCAGGCCGTGCACCGTTTCCCATGTTGCTGAGGGTGGGTCTGCCACTCTGCCTCCTGTTGGTCGTGTCTCTTGCCCACATCGCCGTATGGCGAACGGTAGACGCGCAGGCTTTGAGCCCAGTCATCCACTCCGTGGACCCTACCCCGCCCCACTGCGTACTACGGGAATCGACGGAGACCGTCGATCGTGTGCTTACCATTACGGGGGAGAGTCTGCTGACCTACGAGGAGCGCGCGCTACAGTTCCTTGACGTAGCCACGGGTCAAGAGAGCCCCCTCTTTACCCAGGGAGTCGATTGGCGGCATCCTCGGCGAGTATCCATAGACATGGCGCACGTGCACCAGCATCTGGGGTCGGAGGTCCGGCTGCGGCTGAGGGTGCGAATAGCTTCCATGGGAACTTCTCGACAGGCGTCCAACTGGTCGGACGAATTCATACTGGCGCATGACCGGTTCACCTGCGGGTCTCCCCGTCCGTTCCCGCCAACATCAGCCATACGTGGAGTCGAAGGCGACCTCTGGGCCGACGTCATCATCGGGAAGCCGGACTTCTCCCAGGTAGCCATGAAGACGGTCGTCCCCTTTAAGGTCAACAACCCGGGCGGAGTGGTGGTGGACCGCTCGGTCGATCCAGGCAGGGCATATGTCTGGGATTCCGGCAACAACCGCATCCTCGGAATAGACCTGGCCAAGTGCTACGAGGGGGACCCTCCCTGCTCCGCGGACATCGTCATAGGTCAGCCTTCGGGATACGACCATGCGGCATGCAACGGGGACAGTGGCGTGCAGGACTTCCCGATGCGGGCCCTCCCAAATGCGGAGACATTGTGTGGCATCCCTGGCCACTCCCTCAGTCCGTGGGAGACCTTCTCGTTCGTATCGATGGTAGTGGATGGCGATGGCAATCTGTACGTTCCCGACTCGAACAACCACAGAGTATTGAAGTACGACAATCCTTTTGAGAATGACTCGGTTGCCGATCAGGTCTGGGGCCAGGTCGACTTCACCGGCATGGTCTGTAATCAGGGGCTTTTGGAAAGTCCCACTGCGGAGTCCCTCTGCTTCCATTCAGGCCCTATCCGGAGCGTGTCGTACTACGCTGGCGCCGTTGGGTCGGAGTTTCGTTTCGGCGCCGGTGTTGAGATCGACTCTGACGGCAACTTATGGGTAGCTGACACAGCCAACAATCGAGTCCTTCGCTTTCCAGCACAGCCCGATACCGGCGGAATCTCCACAACGGCGAATCTCGTTTTGGGCCAACCCGGTTTCACTTCTGCGCGGCCCGGAAGCTCACTCAATGACCTGCACGCCCCTTCCGCTGTCAGGTTCGACTCGCAGGGCTGGCTGTATGTCGCCGACACTGCCAACGACAGGGTACTGGTCTTCAAGCCACCGTTCGAGTCAGGGGGACAGGCGGCCATGACGTTCGGCTCCCAGCTCCATCGCCCGACATCACTCGAGGTCGATCCCTTGGGTAGAGGCATCTGGGTCGTGGACTCGGGCAACTACATGGTGGAGTTGTGGAACAGCACGGGCACGTCAGTCCTTAACGTGCTGGGCAAGGGTTCCTACGAACCTGACCGCATGTGTGGCCCCTCATTGGTCGGAGTCGACCGCAGTTCTTGGATGTGCCCAATCGGTGGGAGCATGGGATTTGACGGTAGGGGAAATGTCCTCGTCCCGGTGTACTACGACACAGCGGATGTGTTCCGCTTTCCCACATCGGGTTCCGAGGCCAGTGGCAGCCGCCCTGACAGGCGCTTCTTCTTCCCGCCCTCTGAGGACAACCTCAGGGACAGAAAGGGCATCGAATCGGCCAGGGGAGTCGCAACCTGGAGCGACCAACTCATAGTATCCGATATCAAGAGGCTCATGTTCTGGAATGGACTGGACACGCTCACCGATGGCCGCCCCGCCGACGGTGTTGTCGGGGACGAGTTCGAAGTTGACGAGTGGACCTCTTGCTGCGGCAGGATCAAGGTGGACGAAGCTGGCAGACTATGGGTGCTTGCATTTGAAGGACGGTACTTCCTTGACGTGTACCAACTCCCCCTGACCGAGTACTCCGTTCCCCTGCACACTATGTGGAAGGGAACGGCTGACTTCCCTGTGCACGGGACGGAAGAAGCGATTACGCTCGGAAGTGGCATTCATGGAGTTGCCCCGGTGGGGAGCGGTGAGTTTCTTTGGTTGAGCGACACAGACAATCACCGCGTCCTACGCATTCGCGACCCGCTAACTGCCCCGGTTGTGGACGTGATCCTCGGCCAGAAGGACGCCAGCGGCAACCAGTGCAATATGGGAAAATTCCCTGCTGCGCTGCTGTCCGAAATCGACAGCGGAGAGAACCCCGACGTGCTCTGCTTCCCTGGTGCACTGACCATAGACAGGCAGGGGAACCTCTATGTGTCCGATCACGCGTTGGAGATAAACGGGAATCAGCGCCTCCTGGTATTCACAGCTGAATCGACTCCTGTCGCCAATTTGGAGACCATCTACGCACCTGCCGCAGCCAAGGTATTCACAAGTTCAATAGTAGGCCTCAGCAATCTGTGGGCGGATCGCTGGGAACCTGGAGAATTCTTCCGCCAGCACGTAGGGCCTTTCTCTGCGGCTACCTGGGAACCGGCATTTGACAGCGAGAACAGGATGGTCGTCGGATACAACGCATACGCGAGCCCCAGGTTCGTAGGCGTCTACGAAGACCCACTCGGTTCGGCCGAGCTTCCAACATACTTCCTGCATGACTTCGGTTCGATGCACTACACGGCAACCTTCGACGACGATGACAACCTGTATGTGGGAGACATCAATCGCGGCAGGGTGCTTGTGTACAGGAATCCATTCGACAACGAGCCGCAGCCGCCAGTACAACCACCTGGGGGTGCTCCCGTCCCCGAGTACCCGGCTACCATTCAATCGGTGAGCCCTGAGCCTCCGTCCTGTCTCGCGCGCAGCTCGTCGCGCCCGCACGAGGGTATGCTCGATCTCCTGGTCCACGGACTTTCCGAACGACGAGACCTCACCTTTGAGTTTCGCAAGGTCACGTCGCGCCACCGGGAGTTCGTGGATGTGCGGCGTGAGCACACACAGGGTGGCGGGTCACGCATCTCGGTCGACCGGAGGTACTGGCGCCACATGTGGGGGCATCTCGACAGGGTGGTGATGACCGTGAGGATTCTGGTGGGTGGCCGTGAGGGGACACCCATCACCAACTGGTCCCCCGCGTTCGTGCTTGCCGAGAACTCCGCCGCATGTCACGTCCAGGCGGCTATGGAGCTCGGACCTCCGGCCATAGCCTCCGTAGCGCCGGGCGATGAGCAGCTGATCGTCTCGTGGACCGCGCCCGTTGAGATGGGCGAAGGGGACATCATCTCCTACGACGTGCGCCATATCCCCACGGTTGCCGACGAGACGGTGAGCTCCAACTGGGCCGTCGTGGAGGAGGCCAGGAGTGCTTCGGCCCGAGGCAGACTGGAGTACGTCATCACAGGTCTGGACGCCGACACTCGGTACGATGTCCAGGTGCGGGCGGTCAACTCCGAACGCGCAGGACCGTGGTCCAGGGCAGCGACCGGTGCGACGTGGAGTGCATGCATCAGCGGTGGCGCGGTGACGGACCCGGCCAACGCGGGGCTCGTGTCCGACTGCAAGGCGCTGCTGGCGGCGGGCGATGTCCTTGCGGGCACGGGCGCTCTGGACTGGTCGGTGAACATTCCTATGTCGAACTGGGAGGGAGTAACCGTTCGGGGTACGCCTCGACGCTTGACCCGGCTATCCCTCCCCAACGAGGGCCTGGGGGGAACGATTCCGCCACAACTGGGCAGTCTGTCCATGCTCACCGACCTGAACCTCCGTACCAACGGGCTGACCGGGCCCATACCTGCCGAGCTTGGCTCTCTCACCAACCTCGTGAGGCTGAACCTGCACACCAACCAGCTCGCCGGGCCGGTCCCGGACCTGAGCAGTCTTGTCAAGCTGGAGGAGATGTACCTGGCAAGGAACATGCTGACGGGCCCGGTGCCGTCGTGGCTGAACGGCATGACCGAGATGAAGGAGCTGTGGCTCTGGGGCAACGGGCTAACCGGCACGATTCCCGATCTCAGCGGCATGACGAGCCTGGAGAAGCTGAAGCTGGCAGCCAACAACCTGACAGGAGGAGTGCCCAAGGCTTCGGCGCTGCCGGCCAACCTGCGGTGGTTGATCATCCAGGAGAACCCCCTGGGAGGCACGATTCCCGACCTGAGCGGTATGTCGAGGCTGGCTGTCCTGTGGCTGCACACCAACGACCTGGCGGGCGAGATCCCTGCATCGCACCTGCCTTCGAGCTTGACAAGTCTGAACCTGCACTCCAACCAGTTGAGCGGCGAGATTCCGGACCTGAGCGACCTGGACAAGCTGCAGTGGCTGCGACTCCAGAACAACCGGCTGAGCGGCACGATCCCGTCCACCCTGGCCGACATGGACAACCTGACGAGGCTGTGGCTGCACGGGAACATGCTGGAGGGCCCAATTCCGGCGGCATTGGGCAGCCTTACCAAGCTGCAGCGGCTGTGGCTGAGCGACAACATGCTGTCGGGCGAGATACCGGAGGAGTTGGGCGAGCTGAGCGGCCACTCGCTCGTTCAGTGGCGCCTCGCTGGCAATCGCTTCACTGGTTGCGTGCCAGCGGGACTCGCGAAGGTCGATGACACTGACATCGATCAGCTAGGCCTTGTCGGCTGCGAAGGATCGGGCAGGGCCGCGCCTGTGTCGCTGGACAACGTGACGGGCGGCCCCAACGGGGACACCAACACCGATTAGCTGAGCTGAGCGAACCGACCGCTCAGGGAGTGGTCCCGCATCAGACCTAGGGCAGCGGACTCCAGCGTAGTCCGAGTGCGACGGCGGTGATGGCTAGAAGGCCGCCGATTGCCGTGAGCAGCGCAGACACCTCCATGCGCACCTTCTTCTTCTCGATCTGGACGGGTATGGTGGAGAAGACTTCGAGCAGCTCGTCCGCGCTCTCGGCAAGGTAGTACTCGCCGTCGGTGATCTCGGCGACGCGGGTCAGCGTAGGCTCGTCCAGCCTGAGGAAATTCCCGGGTCCAAATCCGCCGCGCCCGAAGCCCCCGAAACTCCTGCGCCCGAAGCTCCCGAATCCCCCTTGGCCAATGCGCCTGTTGAACGGGTCGTCTCCAAGCTGCTCGCCGGTGCACCTGAGCACCGCCGGGTTCTCCGTGCCGAAGCCTATCGTGTACACGCGAACGCCCCTGTCCCTGGCTGCCCGTGCGGCCGCCACCGGACTCACGCCCCGGTTGCTCGCCCCATCGGTCAGCAGGACGATAAGGTCCGGCTGCAAACGCTCTTCTAGGCCGGCGTCCGACGCCCCTTCTTGCCTGGGGTTGACGTACACGCTTGCGGGCGCAATGTCGGGGTTCACTTCGGCAAGCGCGTCCAGCGACCGGGCGATGGCGCTGCCCACCGCCGTGGCACGCGCCGTCGTCAGGTTGGCCACCGCCTCCCGGAGCGCTTCCCTGTCGGTCGTCGGAGGCACGATGAGCTGGGCGAAGCCAGCGAACGCCACAATTCCCACCCTGGTCCCCGGCTCCTGGCTGTCGATGAACGTCTCGGTCGCTTCCTGGGCGATGGTGAGCCTGTTGGGGTCGACGTCGTCGGCGCACATGCTCAGCGATACGTCCAGCGCAAGCATCACCGTCGTCCGGCTAGACGCGACGGTCACGTTCGCGAATGGGCGCGAAAGGCCCACGACAAGCAGCGCGAGGGCAAGGGCCATCAGTGCGAACGGCACGTGGCGCCTCCACCGGAACCCCCCGGGCATAGCCTGTCGTATCAGCGAAAGGCTCGAGTAGTGGACGGCAAACCGCCTCCGACGCCTCAACACCAGGACATACGCCAGCACCAGCAGCGGTATGACCGCCAGGACCAGAAGGTAGACAGGCCAGAGCAACCCCACGGAATTACCTCCTGCTACGGCATCCGCCCGAACCAGGAAAGCGACAGCGCGCCCCCGGCCAGCAGCAGCAGCGCGCCGATCCCTCCCAGGGCTGACGTGATCTCGACCTCGCGCGAATCGACCACGAACTCCGTCTCCAACTCCTCATACACCGCCGGCACGTCGCCGGTGTCCTCGACCGCGAAATAGACGCCTTCAGTCAGGAGTGCGATCTCCTGCAATACGGGCTCGTTCAACTGGGTGAACAGGCTGAAGCCGTCGACCTCGATCGTCGCCCCCTCCACGGTCCCGAGTCCCACCGTATGTATGCGCACGCCCCGGTCGATGGCCGTCTGAGCGACCTCCAATGGATCGGGCGGGTTCGTGTTCTCCCCGTCGGTCAGCAGCACGATTAGCGCGGGCGCAAAGGCGCTCCGAGGCTCCGTATCGTACTGAGAGGCCTGGTCAGGCGAGCCCGGCCCGGCTCCGTCAGGCACGATGAGATTCAGGGCGGTCAGCACTCCCTGGCCCAGCGACGTGCCGCTGTAGGGTTCCAGGCGGTCGATTGTCGCATCCAGCGCATCCCCGTCGTCGGTCGGGGGCTGCACCACCAGTCCTCCCTCGCCAAACGCCACGATACCGATCCTGGCGGAGGCGGGACGTCCGTCCACCACATTCTTCGCGGCCAGCTTCGCGGCATCGAGCCTCGTCGGCTCGACGTCGTCCGCCGCCATGCTGGAAGACACGTCGACCGCCAGTACGACAGTGCCCTCCATCCGGGGCAGCGGCAGCGTGAGCTGCGGGCGGGCCGAAGCCACCGCCAGGATCGCAATACCGGCCAGGAAGATGATGGGCGGGACATATCGCCGCCGTCCCACCGGCGTGGCGCTCCCGTCACGCACCACTCCCATGGCGCCCAGGCTGACCGCGTCCACATCCCGCTTGCGCTGCAGGCGCATGTACAGGTAGGCGCACACGGGTAGCCCCAGCAGGGAGACGAGGACCCATGGCCAGATGAAGGACACCGCTGCTCTCCTAGCCCTGGCGCTGCCGGGCCCTGCCCCGCAGCGAGGCGAATCGAAGGACGGCCAGCACCAGGTCCTCCTCCGTCGACAACCTCAGCTCGTCGACGCCGGCGCGCCTGAAGGCCTGCGACAGCTCCGCTTCACGCAGCCGCGCCGCCTCGTGGAACCGCCGCCTGAACCCCTTGTCGCTCGTGTCCACGCTCATCTGCGCGCCCGTCTCGGAGTCCTCGACCACCACGACGCCCACGTCGGGCAGGTCCGTCTCTCGCGGGTCCCAGAGTCGCACGGCCAGCAGGTCGTGCTTCCTGTTGAGACGGTCCATGTCCCCCTCCCACCCAGGCATGCAGATGAAGTCGGACACGAGGAAGATGAGCGAACGCCGCTTGATGCTGTTATGGGCGGACTTGAGCAGCGTTGCCAGGTCCGTCATCGCCCCGCCGGGCGACGACTGCTGCCTGTGGATGTCATTGATCAGCCGCAGCACCTGGAGGCGGCCGCCGCGGGGTGGAATCGCAACCTCCACGTTGTTGTCGTACAGGATCGCCCCCACGCGGTTCCCGTTGCGTGTCAGTAGGCGTGCCAGCACACCCACCAGGTCGACCATCACGGACTCTTTGTGCCGCTCCTGCGAGCCAAATGCCATCGAGGGACTCAGGTCTAGCAGGAACCAGGCCGTGACCTCCCGGTCTTCCAGGTACTGGCGCACGTACGGCATGTCCATACGAGCCGTCACGTTCCAGTCGATGTGACGGATGTCGTCGGGCGGCTGGTACTCGCGCAGCTCGGCGAAGTCGAGACCGGCGCCCATGAAGAGGCTGCGATAGTCTCCGTGGAGGATACCGTCGAGCCGGCGCACCAGCTGCCAGTCGAGCCGATGCAGTATCCGCTCCGGTTCCTCTATGTCGCTAGACAGTACGGGCGCCCGCATACTCACGCAGAGGTACCTCCGGCATCGGGACCGCTTCCATCAGCCTGACAAGGATGTCGTCGCTCCCGACGTTGTCCGAGAGAGCTTCGTAAGAGAGCACCAGCCTGTGTCTCATCACGTCCAGGGCCACGTCGCGGACGTCCTGCGGCAGCACGTAGTCGCGCCCCCGCACGAAGGCCAGCGCCCGGCCCGCGATGATCATGTTTATGGACGCGCGGGGACTGGCGCCGAACAGTATGTAGCGCTCCAGTTCGTCCAGCCCGCACACTTGCGGCTGTCGGCTGGCCGTCACCAGCTTGACCGAGTACTCGATGAGGGCAGGGTCCACGTAGACGCTATCGGCCCGCCGCTGCAGGGCCATCAGCTCCTCGGTGTCGAAGACGGGTTGAACATCCTGCAGAGCCCCCGTCATCCGTTCCACGATCACGAACTCTTCTGTCGCGCTCGGATAGCCCACGACCACCTTGAGCATGAAGCGGTCCACCTGCGCCTCGGGCAGCGGGTATGTGCCCTCGGACTCGATTGGGTTCTGAGTCGCCATCACCAGGTAGGGACTGGGGACAGGGTAGCTCTCCCGACCTATGGTGACCTGCCGCTCCTGCATGACTTCGAGCAGGGCGCTCTGGACCTTGGCTGGCGCGCGGTTGATCTCGTCGGCCAGCAGCAGGTTGGCAAAGACGGGCCCCAGCGACGTGTTGAACTCGCCCGTCTTCTGGTTGTAGATGCGGGTGCCCACCAGGTCGGCCGGCATGAGATCGGGCGTGAACTGGATGCGCTGGAACTCTCCGCCGATCGCCTGTGCCAGCGTCTTCACAGCCATGGTCTTGGCCAGCCCGGGCACGCCCTCCACGAGGATGTGCCCCCTCGACAGCAACGCCACGACCATTCGCTCGAGCAGGTGGTCCTGCCCCACTATCACCTTCTTCACCTCGTACAGGACACGTTCCATGGGCTGGCTGCTGCCGTTATTGCTCATATCTCATGCACACCTCTCTGTCGATTACCGCGCAGGCCCCCCGGCGCCGCCAATTGCCTGGTCGATCGGCACTGCGAATCCTATACCAACGAAGAAGTCGTCCCCGGTCGGATTGATCAATCCGGTAACGATGCCGACGACTTGGCCGCCGCGGTTCACCAGCGGGCCGCCGGAGTTGCCCGGGTTAACCGCAGCGTCGAACTGGATCAGTCCCCTGAGGGGCTCCTCCCGGTCAGAGGGCCTGAACTCCCGGTCGAGTCCGGACACGACACCCGCGCTCAGAGAGCCCACCAGGCCCAGTGGGTTGCCCACCGGGAACACCTCGTCGCCGACGCGCATGGACGAGGGGTTGCCAATCGTCGCCGGCACGACGAGGCCGGGCAGCGTGTCCGGCGTCAGCACCGCGATGTCGCTGTCCGGTTCCACGCTGGCAACCGTGGCGGATGTCTTGGTCCCGTCCGCGAAAGAGAGCTTGACCTCCGTTGCGCCCTCGACTATGTGAAGCGCGGTGAGCACCGAGGCGTCGGCGTTTACCACCACTCCACTCCCGATGCCGAAGCCCTCCTCCTCCCCTACCCTGTCCGTCTGCACTACGACGAGGGACGGCAGTATGGCCTGGTAGACCTGAGCGGAGACTGCAGGGGCAGCCGGTTGAGAGTCCAGGGCCTCTGCAACCATCTCCTCCACGTCCAGGGCAGTGACCCGCTCGTCGTCCGCGGGAGCGGGCCAGAAGAGGAACCAGGCGAGCAATGCCAGCACTCCGCCAAGTGCGGCGAGGGCCAATGGAGCGGATTTCTCACTCAGCCCCCGCCAAAGTCTTCTCCACGCCGTCGGCTCTTGAGCGGACGGAGCATGCGCCGTTCCTTCGGTCTCAGGCTCTGTGTCGTGAATAGTCGGTGGCATCGTTCCAGTGCGCCAGGCTGCGTTTCTCTAATCCCTATACGACCGGCGCCCGCGCTTGGAGCACAGCCCGGCCACCGGATCGACGGGGAGTCCTATTCAAACCTAACACAGGCAGGGTGAAGAGAGTGTGAAGGACTTGCGAATGCCCGTCGCCCTGCTCCGAGGCTTGCCCGTACGGCTGCCCGTCGATCGAGCAGGACAGGAGAAAGCGCCTTGACCCGTCCCGGCGTTCTCGCTAGTATCAGTTTAGAGAGGTGGGCTCTCTGGCTAGTATCAGTTTAGAAGGGTGGGCTCGATGATGGTACAAGAGCTACTGAGAAGGGTTGTCACCAGCAAGTTGGCCGTCGGCGGGATAGCCGTCGTGTTCGCGTACGTGGTTCCCAAGGCTGGCATAGCATGCCCGTTTTGTGGGAACAGGGGCGTGCACCCCTGGGAGTGGGGCAGCGTCGTAGGCATCTAGCCCTCAGCTCCGCTTCCCTGCCGACGAGGATCGCGGCCCAAGTCCGTGCGACCCCGGGACGGGAATTCCTTGAACGGCGGCGTACTGCATCGGCAAAGACTTACGGCGACATACGTCGATTCCTGCGCCGCTCCTCGTCCAAGTCCACCGCCGCCATCGACGACGACCTCAGGGCGGCCCTACCCCCAGCACCGGCCAGGCGGCATACGCCCTGTCGCGCGGCTCATGGGCTCCCTCAGCCCACGGAGGCCATTCGCGTCAGAGACTTGGAGATTGGTGCTCCCTGGCCTGCTCGGGCTTCGCCAGGCGGTAGCCGACGCTCGGCTCCGTGAAGATGTAGGACGGGTTCCGCGCATCGTCGCCCAGCTTGTAACGGAGGCTCTTTACGAAGGAGCGCAGCACCCGAAGGTCGGCCGTGCGGTCGTCCCCCCACACCCTCTGCAAGAGCTGGTCGTGGGTCAGCACACGCCCGGCGTTGACCGAGAGCTCGGACAGCAGCTTGTACTCGGTCGGTGTGAGCTGGGCCGGTCGGCCGGACACGTTGACGCTCCGTTCCACGTAGTCGATAGCGATGTCGGCCAGGAAAAACGGCTCCGGCTGCCTGGGCATCGCCCGCGCGCGCAGCGCCGCCCTGATCCTGGCCACCAGCTCGGTGGGCGAAAATGGCTTGACCACGTAGTCGGAGGCCCCCAGCTCGAAGGCCTTCGTTATGTCATGCCCTCTGCCGCGGCCCGAAAGAACTATGACGGGCACTTCCAAAATTCCTGGAATGCGCTTCATCAGCTCGAAGCCGTCGGTCCCCGGCAGCACCAGGTTCAGCAGAACGAGATCGGGCTTCTCAGCCTCCAGGAGGCGCTCCATCTCCTCGGGGTCGCCTGTCAGTATCGGCGAGTACCCCGCTTCCGAAAGCGTGCTGCGGACGTACCTCAGCACCTGAGAGTCGTCGTCGACAACAAGAACTTGTTCCGACCCCGTAGACACTTCCATGATCGCGGACTCTGAATCGGGAAACACCCCAGGACTTCCGGCGACCTCATCGACCGTCGGAATCGTGAACGTGAATCGGGTGCCGCTGCCGTGTCCGTCGCTCTCCGCCCAGATGCGCCCCCCGTGCGCTTCGATGATGCCCTTGCAGATAGCAAGACCAAGCCCGTACCCTCCTGCGCGCCCATCCCCATCATCACCTTCGATACGGGAGAACTTCCTGAACAAGTGTGGGAGGCTGTCCGTGGGTATTCCTCTTCCGCTGTCGGTGATCGACACGGCGACGTAGGGGTCGTCCCTCTCTGCCGTCACCCTGATCGGGGACCATTCGTGGGAGAATTTGGAGGCGTTGGTCAAGAGGTTGTGCATGACCTGCACAATCCTCTGGATGTCTGACCTGATCGGCGGCAAGTCCGGCGCCAGGTCCACCTCGATAGTGTTCCGGTACCCGCCGCTTAGGAAGGCATTCCTGGCCTGGTCTATAAGTATTGCGACGTCTGCCTGTTCGGTAGCAATCGACAGTGTGCCCGCCTCGATCCTCGTTAGATCGAGAAGATTGCTGATCAGGTCCCGCATGTGGTCGGCCTGCTCCTCGATTATCCGGAAGAACTGGCGTGTCTCGGCGGGGTCGAATGGGACCGAGGCTCGAAGCGCGGTGGCAGCCGCTCCCTTGATGGAAGTTAATGGCCCTCGCAGCTCGTGGCTTACCACGCCAAGGAACTCGGCCCTCAGTCGCTCCAGCTCTTCCAGGGGGGTTATATCCTGTATGGTCACGACTGCTGACTCGACCTCCCCATCGCTCGAGTAGATGGGCGTAGTGTTGATGAGTGTGCTCACCCTCTCCCCGTTCGGAAGGCAGATCACCACCTGCTCGGCGCGCACCGTCTCTCCGGCTTCTAACGAGCGCTCCAGGGGCAGATCCCTGCGGGGAATCTCCTGTCCGTCTATGTGACGGAAGGTCATCATGTGGCAGTGCTCTTCGAATGAGTGATCCTGAGTGCTCCCCCCACCGATGATCCTGCGGGCCTCCCGGTTCGACTTCACCACTTCCCTCGTTCTGGCGTCGAACACCAGTACCCCTACCGGGGACGTGTTTACGAGGGCTTCCAGGTCGGCCTTGGCCCGCCGTTCCTGGCCATATCTTCTGGCGTTTGCAATGGCCATCGCCGCCTGGGTGGCGAACATTTGGAGGGTCTCTTCGTCGTCTGGCGTGAACTCCCGCCCATCTTCCTTCCCGGCGAGGTAGATGTTGCCTCCGACACCGTCGCCGCCGCGGATCTGCGTTCCAAGGAAGGTCTCGATTGGGGGGTGGTGCCTGGGAACGCCGACGGACTTTGGGTGGCCTGCAATGTCCCGCAGCCTGACTGGGCCGTCGACCTCGTTCAGGTATCCGAGCATGCCGCGGCCGCTGGGCCACCTCCCGATCTTCTCGCGCTCTTCGGGAGTTATCCCCGATGTGATGAAGTCCCGAACACGCCCGGAGTCGTCGGGGATGAGGATCGCTCCGTACCTGGCGCCCACCAACAACCGGGCCTCGTCGACAACCTCTTGCAGGACAGTGTCCAGGTCCAGGTCCTCGCTTATGCGGAGGATGGCCTCCGTTAGCCTGGAGATACGAGACCTGAGCGTCTCATTCTCTGCCCTGAGGAGGTCGCGGTCCATCAAGACTTCACCTCATGCCCCGGCCGTGAATAGGCACAGAGTGTACCACGATTCACAACTACCCCTGCGCCGAATTCCATGGGAGTATGCGGGCAAGCCGGGCGACCGGTTGCAACCCGATCTGTGAGTGTTGCAACCGAGTCTGGGGCGTACGACAATTGCGCGAAGCTGGGCCTGAACGGAGCAGCTCCGGGCAGGTCAAGAAACCGCATAGCTGGTTAACCCAAGGAGACGACATGGCGTTCGATCCGGTCGTGAGGGCGGCCATCATAGGGTGCGGTGTTGCGGGCCGCTCGCGTATACGGACGATCCTGGCGGACTTTCGCAACACGAGCATCGACGTGGTGTGCGAACCGTCACCGGAGGCATACGCGGAGGCGGTCGCTATCTTCGAGGAGGCGGGCCGTCCCGTTCCGCCCAACGCACAGGACCTCGACCGCCTGCTAGGCGAGCATGCGCGCCGCCTCGACGCCGCGTTCATCGTCACGCCCCACGCGCTGCACTTCATCCAGGCCAAGGCCTGCCTGGAGGCAGGTCTCGACGTGCTGCTCGAGAAGCCGATGGTCATGAACGTCCAGGAGGCTCGGGAGCTGATCGAGACCCGGGACCGCACCGGGCGAACACTGGTCGTCTCGTTCCAGGGCAGTCTCTCTCCCCACATCCGCACGGCTGTCAAGATGCTTCGCTCGGGGGGCCTGGGACCCGTCCAGACCATCTCCGGCGTCATATGGCAGAACTGGGGCGGTGATTTCCGAGACGGATGGCGATGGGATCCAAGGGTTTCCGGCGGAGGCTTCATGTTCGACAGCGGCGCCCACATGCTTAACACTGTGTCAGACCTCGCGGGCGAGGACTTCACCGATGTCTGGGCGCTCTTCGAGAAAGACGGCGCGCCCGTGGACATCAACGCCGCGATCATGGGCCGCCTGGAGTCCGGCATCCTGGTGACGATCCACGCGTCCGGGCAGACGGCCCCTTCGTGCGCGTCGGACATCAGGGTGTTCTGCACCAAGGCGGCGCTGCGCACCGGCGCCTGGGGAGAGTCGCTGGAGATACTCCATGCCCAGCCGCCCAACTGGCAAGAGACGGGCATCAGCCGCGACCAGGGCTGGGAGGTCGTCCCGGTGCGGGAGTCGCGAGGCGTGTGGGAGGAGTTCGTGTCCGCACGCGCGGGCCGCATCGTCAACCCCTCTCCCGCGGAGCTGGGGCTGCGCATGGCGTACCTGTGGGACGCCATCAGGGAATCGGCCGCCCGGAATGGGGAGCCGGTGCGGCTAAGGGCGAAGAAAGCGTCCGCGAGCGAGGAGAACTGAAATGGCTGACCTGCCGAGAGTAACGGTCTGGAACGAGTACCGCCACGAGAGGGAGGAGGAGGAGGTCGCGGCCATTTACCCTCACGGGATGCACGCGCCCATCGTCGAGTACCTGCGCGGCAGGGGCTTCCCCGTCCGCTTGGCCACTATGGACGAACCGGAGCACGGTTTGACCGACGAGGTGCTGGCCGAGACCGACGTGCTGACCTGGTGGGGCCACAAGTCCCACCGGGAGGTCGACGACGCCGTGGTCGACCGGGTCTACCAGCGGGTGCTCGACGGGATGGGACTCATCCCCCTGCACTCCGCGCACTTCTCCAAGATATTCAAGAAGCTGATGGGCACGAGCTGCGGCCTGTACTGGCGCAGCATCGGGGAGAAGGAGCGGTTGTGGGTAGTGAACCCCGGGCACCCCATAGCCGAAGGACTGGGCGAATACTTCGAGATTCCCCGCGCCGAGTCGTACGGCGAGCCCTTTGATATCCCCGAGCCTGACTCCCTGGTGTTTATCAGCTGGTTCGCGGGGGGCGAGGTGTTCCGGAGCGGCTGCTGCTACAAGCGGGGGCGAGGCAAGATATTCTACTTCCGCCCCGGCGACCAGGCGTACCCCATATACCATCACAAGCAGGTGCTGCGGGTCATCGCCAACGCGGCGAAGTGGGCAGCCCCCGACAGCGGTGTGGACGACAGGCCGGACCGCACTACCATCAAGGGCATCAACCGGCGCGAACCCCTGGAGGACCTTCGCTGACGCCGGGTCTCTCAACCGAAAGGCAGGGCAGACCCTGGGGAGGAGGAGTCGACATGGACAGGCTGGACAGGAAGCTCAGGATGGGCATGGTGGGAGGCGGAAGGGACGCCTTCATAGGCCCCATCCACCGTATAGCCGCCCAGATGGACAACAAGATCGAGCTCGTCTGCGGGGCCTTCAGCAGCACGCCGGAGAAGTCGAGGCTCAGCGGACAGGACCTTCTGCTGTCCCCGGAGCGCGTCTACGGCACCTACCAGGAGATGATCGATACCGAGGCCGCTCTGCCCGCGGACGTCAGGATGGACTTCGTGGCCATCGTCACCCCCAACAGCACGCACTTCCCCGTGGCCGCCGCTGCACTCGACGCAGGGTTTCACGTCGTCTGCGACAAGCCCATGACGATGGACCTCGCGCAGGCGAGGGAGCTGGAGCGGAAGGTCGCCGAGACAGGCAAGCTCTTCTGCCTCACCCACAACTACACCGGCTACCCGATGGTCAAGGAAGCCAGGGAGCTGGTGTCGGCCGGCGAGCTGGGGGCGGTCAGGCGCGTCGTCGTCGAGTACCCACAAGGCTGGCTGGCCACCAGGTTGGAGGCCGAGGGCATGAAGCAGGCCGTCTGGCGCACCGACCCCGCCATGGCCGGGGCCTCGTCGTGCATGGGTGATATCGGCACTCACTGTGCGAACTTGGCCGAGTACATCACAGACCTCCGCATCACGGAGATGTGCGCCGACCTGACCACCTTCGTCGGCGGGCGCGGACTGGACGACGACGGCAGCGTCCTGCTGAGGTTGGAGGGCGGCGCGCGGGGCGTGCTATGGTCGAGCCAGGTTGCGGCGGGCGAGGAGAACGGCCTGCGGATCCGCGTCTACGGTGAGAAGGGAGGCCTGGAGTGGCAGCAGCTCGAGCCCAACACGCTGATCGTCCGACACATGGACAGGCCTACTGAGACCCGTAGGACGGGGACTAGCTTCGTGGGCGCGGCAGCCGGGGCCAACGTCAGGCTGCCGGCTGGGCACCCCGAGGGCTACATCGAGGGCTTCGCGAATATCTACAATAGCTTCGCCGACGCCCTGGCGACGGTCGTCGCAGGCGGCCGCGTCGACGAGTCGGCCGTCGACTACCCGAACGTGCGCGACGGGGTCAGGGGCATGGCGTTCCTGGACGCAGTGGTCCGCGGCGGCAACAGCGACCGGAAGTGGGTCCCGGTGCCCGCCTAGGAGACCTTTGCGTAACCCCCGTCGGTAGGGGCGGACCAATGTGTCCGACCGCTGGACGCGCCATCACCGAGGGTGGCCTGCCATCCCCTGGATGGGGGACGGTTCCTGAGGCAGAAATCCGGTTTACGCCGGAATGACGGTTAGGCAAAGGTCTCCATGGCGCCAACAGCAGAGCCGGACCGAAAGGAGGATGAGATGACAAGACCAGTCACGCTATTCACAGGGCAATTCGCGGACATACCGCTGGTGGAGCTGGCTCCGAAGGCCGCCAGTTGGGGCTACGACGGCCTTGAGCTGGCGTGCTGGGGAGACCACCTGGACGTCGACCGCGCCGCTTCGGACAGCGGTTACGCCCAGGGCAGGCTCGAGCTCCTGGCCGAGCATGGGCTGAGGGTCTTCGCCATCAGCAACCACCTGGCCGGCCAGCTGGTGTGCGACCCGAACGACGACGCCCGCTCGGACACCTTTGCGCCGGAACGCTGCCACGGCGACGCGGAGGCCAAGAGGTCGTGGGCCGTCGAGGCGATGGTGAACACCGCCAGGGCGGCCCGGAACATGGGGCTCGACATGGTGAACGGCTTCACCGGCTCGTCGATCTGGCACATGATCTACAGCTTCCCGCCGGTCGGCGCCGCGACGATAGACGAGGGGTTCGCCTACTTTGCCGAGATGTGGAACCCGATTCTGGACGAGTTCGACAAGTGCGGCGTCAGGTTCGGGCTGGAAGTGCATCCGACGGAGATCGCCTTCGACATCGTAACCGCCCACCGCGCCCTCGAAGCCGTCGGCCACAGGGACGCCTTCGGCTTCAACTTCGACCCCAGCCACCTGCACTGGCAGATGGTCAGCCCGACCAAGTTCCTGCGCACCTTCCCCGACCGCATCTACCACACTCACATGAAGGACGCCGCCATCACGCTGGACGGCGAGTCGGGGATCCTGTCGTCCCACCTCAACTTCGGCGAGCCGGGGCGCGGCTGGGACTTCCGTACGCCCGGGCGCGGCCAGATCGACTTCGAGGACATCATCCGAACGCTGAACGCAATCGGGTATGAGGGGCCGCTGTCGGTCGAGTGGGAGGACGCGGCCATGGACCGCGAGTTCGGCGCTGCCGAGGGCTGCAGGTTCGTCAAGTCCCGGCAGTTCCCGCCGTCCGACCGGGTCTTCGACGAGGCTTTCGGCGAGTAGCTAGCTGGTACACACATTGGCCACCGCGCCCTTCGGGATGGTAGCCCTCTCGGGCATGCTACGCGTCTATCAACGTCGGAGCATAGTAGGGAGTCCCCGGATGCCCGGAAGTGCCGCCAAGCCTAGCTAACGCCAACAGACGTGCTAGGTGGTACAAATACTGGTGGTGAGCTATCAGTGTCCCTGACTCCTCGTTCTCAGCGCGATGGAACTTGCCTCCACTACCATGAGCCAGCGTATGCCTATACTTATACGCTCGCGGTACCACTTTGATCACCTCATCAAGGTCTAGCATGCGACCGCCCATCCGAAACTCCGAGACAACGCGACGCAAATGCGATTTGAGCGAAGACGCTCCTCTACTACGAAAGAAGTGGTTAGGAGGAAGGCCATTCCATAGTCTTACAGCCGCCTCCAACGCCCCGCACGCATCAACCAAGTCCTGATAACTGAACGCTCCGTGTTTAGAACGGTCACCACATGAGATGAGATGAGTAAGGGCAGAAAGCATCTGAGGCGACTCTCGAGAGCTCCACAGACCCTTGAACATTATGGGCCAGTCCCTCAATTCAAGTATGGACACTTCTCGCTTCCGACTCCACCCTCGAGATGAGAAGCGGCCAACGAAGGCCCGGTTCACCACAACAGGACGAGCTCCGGGCATCTGCCCATAGACTGTTGAATACTGGACCCATCTCTCCGACGAGAAAGACAAGAGGAGAGCCAATAGGCGTAGAGCTTCCAACTGTCCAGACAGCTGAAAGGTAGAGCCTTCGGCCCTCCTAATTGATACCGAATACGGGGCCTCATCGCTTAGGCTATCCCTCTTGTCCTCTGAGCGAGAATGGATTGTGACCTCCCAACCACCTGCAGTTAACTCTATAACCTCGGTCGTACGGGCGTCGTAGTATGACGAAGACGGGAATCTGTTGTTTCCCTGTCCAACACTCAAGAAGGATCTTTCGCTGCTGGACAGTAAGGGAAGAATCGCGCATCCGTCCAAAGTCGCAACCGCGGACTTCACCCCTAGAGTAGGATCGCCGACCCAGCCGAATACAGTACATTCGACCGTACTCACTAGCGGCATGGCGACGTGATTATGAATCGTGCCAGTCTTGCGGCTTGGACTAACGGAGTGTACGGGGAGCTCTACCCCGGTATCGACAAGACGGACAGATACAGACTTGTCACCTAGACTTTGAGACAAGTGCATCGCATCGAACGGATGAACTCCATAAGCGAAATACTCAGCTACAAATGAACCCCTTTCATCTAGACGAAATACGACCGAACCAGATTCTGAAATTGGGCCATCTTCATGGATCAATTCAGCGGAATAAGGAATGTCCATACCATGGATGCCAACTACGTAGGGCAGAATCGTCTTGCACAGAACCTCTGCAGCCTGTTTGTACAAATCCAAACCTCTCCGCCGGATCTCTTGTGGGGGACTAGCAGATAAGCGGGTCCAGACAGGGCCTAGGAGCAAAGGCCTCGTACGCTTTGAAAGTGGTGGAGATAGGGGGACTCGAACCCCCAACCTCGGCATTGCGAACGCCGCGCTCTCCCAGTTGAGCTATATCCCCACGACCTGTCGATTATAGCGCGGGCGGGAACCTCCCGTACAGGGCCTGTACTCGTTCAGTACATATGAGACAGAGGAGCTGAGACCAAGCTTGGATGGTGCTGCTCAAGATACTCGGCCGGAGTGAGTCCGTCCAGCGAGTGGTGAGGTCGGATCGTGTCATAGACGCGCTCCCACCCCAGGAGGGCTCGGTTGAGGGGGATCATCTCGACGTCGCCGTCATACAGCTCGTAGAACTCCTCGGTGTGAGTGCGCTGACCTCTCTCCACATGGCCGTTGAGCTTGGGTGAGCGCGGCGGCAGTACGAAGAGCATGATGCCGTGGTTCTGGCACGCAGACTCGAAGGCGGCCTGGAACTCCGAGCCTCCATCCACTTGGACGGCCTTGATAGGGAAGGGGAACCGTCGCCGCATAGAATCGAGGAACTGGGCCGCCAGCGTGGACGTTGCCCTGGTGTGTACCTCGAGCACGTCCCATCGTGAGACCACATCCCTTGCGGTGAAGTGCTTGAGCACCACGCCTGGCAGGGGACGGATGTCCAGAGTGTCCACTTGGACTATGTCCCCAGGCTCTCTGGCACGATACTCTCTGGGTTTGCGAACCGCGTAGGGACGCTTGCGGGCCTGCCTGCGTACAGGCAGGCCATGTCGTACCGGCTCTTTGAGTATGCCACTGGCCTTCAGGCGAGTCAGTATCCGGCCCACCATCGATGTGGACACCTGCCATCCCTGACGGGTCAGCAACACCACCAGCTTGTCCTTGCCCCAGCGGGGATACTGCTCCCTCAGCTCCAGCACCGCTTGGGACAACTCGGGACTCCACGTAGGCTGTCGCACCCTTCGAGGACGACGGCTCTTGGTGCATAGACCCTCCGGCCCTGACTCTCTGAGCGATCTGTCCCACCGGTACAGGGTGGACCGGGGCAGCCCCAGAGCCTCTGCAGCCCCTGAACTGGTCAGCCCCTGCTGTCTCAGCGTCTGCCAGCAGCTCACCCAGCGCAATCGCTCCTGAGCTTCGCCAGGCAGGTCTCCTGGACTCGTCTTGGCAAGCTGGTAGAATGACCTGGGTAGTCCTACTACCCTCATGGAAGGGACCTCCTTCGGATTGTTCTCACCCAAAGGATGGTCCCTTTCTTGTTTGTTTACAACTTCGCCCGTCTCACATCTATCTGAACGAGATCAGGGCCTGTGCCCGCTCTCACCAGCGTCTCGCACCAGGCCCACTAGCCGGGCCGGGCACCGGTGGCGTCCGACCGTCCGCTAGCGGGACCTGCGGGCTCTCTCGCGCTCCAGCTTCGGCCGGGCGCGGCATCCCCAGGCCAGTACGCACTCGCCGCATCGCGGCCGCTGCGCCTTGCAGACCTGCCGCCCGTGGCGTATCAGGTACATGTGAAAGGGGAACACGTCCTCGGGCGCGACCATGGGCTCGAGGATGTCGTGGGCCTTGTCGGCGTTTACCTTCTCCCCTATCAGGCCGAGCCGTTTCGATACCCGGAATATGTGCGTGTCGACCGGCATGGCGGGCAGTCCGAAGGAAAAGCAGAGGATGATCGCCGCCGTCTTGGGGCCGATGCCATTTAACCTCGTGAGCCAGGCCTTGGCCTCCGCCAGGGGCATCTCGGCCAGAAAGGAAAGGTCGAAAGAGCCGACTTCTTCCCGTATCTGCAGCAGGATGGACTTGATGCGCGGGGCCTTCTGGGCCGCCAGCCCGCCCATCCGTATCGCCTCTTGGATCTCCTCGACGGGCGCCTCCGCTATGGCATCCAGCGAGTCGAAGGTCGACATCAGATTGTCGAACGCCCGCTCCGAGTTGAGGTCGGAGGTGTGCTGTGAGAGGATCGTCAATACGAGCTCCGGCGCGGCCTCGTACCTTGGTGTCCACTCGCATGGCCCGTACTCAGGCCCCAGGAGGGCCATCACGTCGGCGGCTGATACGCGCCGGCTCCTGGGTCGGCGGGGCGACTTCACATCCATAGGGACAAGGCTACCACTGTCGTCGTCGAAAGCGTAGGGCCGGGCTACTTGACAAGCATCGGGAGGCTCGCTTACTTTCGCCAGCGACGCCAGTCTCAATCCGGGCACAGCGCACAGAAAGCATGGGAGTCTCAGATCTTGCACGACGAAGCCAGGGCAGCGAGGCGGCCTTGACCATCACCGAATACCTGAACACTCTTGCCGATGACGGCGATGCCCTGAGGTACTCAGGGCTACTGAAGCTGTCGGACCTCTCGTCCGACGAGTCCGACGAGTTCGAAGACGCCTGGCCTGCGATCTCGATGGAAGTAAGACGGGACATACTCGGCAAGCTCACCGAGCTGGCCGAGGACAACCTCGAGCTCGACTTCAATGCCGCTTTCCGGTCCTGCCTGGCCGACGTCGACGACGGAGTCCGCGAGCTGGCGGCCAGAGGACTGTGGGAGTGCGACGACAGGAAGATCATCCGGCCGCTCGTCGGCCTGGTCAAAGGCGACCCGTCGGCCAAAGTCAGGGCGGCCGCATGCATTACGCTCGGCAGGTTCACGGCCCTGGCACAGGAAGGAAAGCTCAGCTCGAGGGACGAAGAGTCCATTCGTTCGGCGCTGGTGGCGGTGATAAGCCCGGGCGAGGAGCTCGAGGTCAGGCGCCGGGCCGTCGAGGCAGTGGCCTGCCTGCCGGACCCAGGCGTGCTGGAGATCATCAAAGAGGCGTATACGAGCGGGGTGCCCGAGCTTAAGCAGTCCTCGATCTACGCCATGGGGCGCTCGTCAAATGTCGTGTGGCTCCCGATCGTCCTGAAGGAGATGGAAGACCCGTCGCCTCCCATCCGCTACGAGGCTGCCACTTCCGCAGGACTCCTCGGCGACGAAACGGTCGCGCCGCACCTGATATCCCTTCTCACGGACGACGATCACACTGTACAGCTCGCCGCCATAGCCGCCCTCGGCTCGGTTGGAGGCGCGCTCGCCGGCCAGGCCCTCCACAAGTGCCTCGAGTCAGACGACGAAGCCATACAGGAGGCGGCGGACGAGGCCCTCCGCGAGATCGAGTTCGACGAAGACCCTCTGTCACTCACCTTCGACGTGTAGCCTCCTGGCGCGCGTCAGGCGATGGGGACCTCCACCCTTCGCCCGGATGCTGCCGACAGGTACGCCGAGTAGCTGACCGCCACCACGTCTCGCCCCAGCACGCTGTCCGATATGGGCTCGCCGCCGGAGACGGCGCACTCGCAGAAGTCCTGCATCTCGTGCGGGAATCCGTTCATCCAGTCCTCGTCCGGGTTGCTGAACTGCCAGCCGGCCTTGGTCTCGACCTTCTCGCGGATGTACTCGTCGCCGAAGGTCTCGTTGTCCGGCGCGTAGGCCAGCAGGGCATTGTTCGGGTTGATGTTCACCTGGATCGACGCCCGCGCGGCGTACACGGTGAGCAGGTTCTGTATGCCGCCGAGCACGATGTCCGCCGAGTTGATCTGGGCTATCGAGCCGTCTTCGAAGCCCACGACCATCATTCCCCAGTCCTCGCAGTCCTGCCACCCCGTACGGATGGTGTGCTCGGCCTCGCTCTCGAACGCCTCCGTCTTGGTCAGGTTCGCGACGGCGGCCACGACCCACTCGGGACGGATCCGGCGGCCCAGGCGGCGCTTGCCCTCCTCGTACTTGAGGTGAAGCGCCGCCCCCAGCGAGTGACAGCCCTTGTTGTACAGGCTTCCGCCGCCGCTGGTGCCCCAGACCATGGCGTACGGAGAGTGCGTGCCGCTGTGGGACTCCTCGCCCACGATCCGCAGGATGGGCGTGTCGGCGGCGTCGAGCAGCCGCCTGGCCTTCTGGACGCCCGGCGCGTAGATGAGGTTCTCGGCGTACATGATCGTCCTGCCCGAGTCCTGCTCGGCCTGGATCATCCGGTCCGCGCTCTCCAGCCCGTCCTTCAGGCACTGCTTCCAGCCCTCGTCGTCCTGGCCGGGCACGAATGCGCCGGTGAACGGTTTCTCGATTACCGCGTGCTTTCCTGCATTGAGCGACCGGACGACCATGTCCTCGTGGAACTTGTTGGGCACGCAAGCGTCCACCATGTCCACGTCCGGGTCGTCCAGGGCCTCTTCGAGGCTCAAGTAGACCTTCTCGTAGCCGTGCTTCTTCGCAAAGTCTCCGCGCCCCTCGGGCCGAGGGCCGTAGACCCCGACCAGGCGGGCCTCCACTCCTATGACCCGCTTGTACGCCTCGGTGTGAAAGTCCGCCGCGAAGCCGTTGCCGATCATCGCGATTCCAACTGTCTGCTTGCTTGTCCCCATAGTGGCCTCCGATAGTGCTCTCGTGCGGGGCAGAATGCTACCACCTCCCCCGACGGCCTGTCGACGTTCGATGAAACTCTTGCTGCGCCTCCGTTTTCGTTAACTCATGTGTTCTACCTTAAGGCACGCACAGGCGTTCTGTCAAGGGGCAATTCTTCATCACAGAGAACACTGGGGCACCGGCATGGGAACCGATTCCCCGGCGAGCGTATTCCAGCGGACCTGGCAACACTCTTGCACACGCGGCCCAGGGAGCGGGCGGGCGACCCTGGAGAGGGCAGGAGTTGTATAATGCCGTGCCTGGAGGACACCAACCGCGAGATGGGAGAGGCACCAGTGACACGACGGGCCCTGATCACCGGCATCACCGGACAGGACGGGTCGTACATGGCCGAGCTGCTGCTCGGCAAGGGCTACGAGGTGCACGGGCTCGTCCGCCGCGCCAGCACTGTCAACACCTCCAGGATCGACCACATCTACGTCGAGCCCCACGAACCCGGCGCCAGGCTCTTCCTCCACCACTCCGACCTCACGAGCGCGGACATGCTCACCGGCCTCCTCCGCGAGGTCGAGCCCGTCGAGGTCTACCATCTCGGCGCCCAGTCCCACGTCGGCGTATCCTTCGAGGAGGCTGAGCACACGGGGGACGTGACCGGCCTCGGCACGACCCGCGTACTGGAGGCCGTGCGCAGCAGCGGCATCGACACCAAGTACTACCAGGCCTCCAGCTCCGAGATGTTCGGGAACGCGCCGCCTCCCCAGAGCGAGCTCACACCCTTCCAGCCCAGGAGCCCCTACGCCTGCGCCAAGCTCTACGCGTACTGGATGACTTCCGTGTACAGGGACGCCTACGGGCTCTTCGCCTGCAACGGCATCCTCTTCAACCACGAGTCGCCGCGCAGGGGCGAAACCTTCGTGACCAGGAAGATCACCATGGCCCTGGCACGGATCCTGGCGGGCAAGCAGGACAAGCTCCACCTGGGCAACCTGGACGCGAAGCGGGACTGGGGGTACGCGCCCGACTACGTCCAGGCCATGTGGCTGATGCTCCAGCAGGACGAGCCGGGCGACTACGTGATAGGCACGGGCATCACCCACTCGGTGAGGGAGTTCCTGGAGGCGGCATTCGAGTACGTGGAGCTGGACTGGCGGGAGTACGTAGAGTTCGACCCGCGCTATACCCGGCCGAGCGAGGTAACCCACCTCATAGCCGACGCCTCCAAGGCCAGGGAGACGCTGGACTGGGAGCCCTCGGTGACGTTCGATGAGCTGGTGAAGACCATGGTCGACGCCGACATAGCGCTGCTGGCGGAGGGCCACCAGCAGTAAGAAACTATCTCAAGGCTCCTCCGGCGAGCCCCTGGCCCGGGAAGACCCGTTCGTCCTGAGCCTGTCCTGAGCCCAGTCGAAGGGCCTGTCGAAAGACAGTTCTCAGCGGCGCGTACGGTATTCGAGATAGTCACAAACCTAAGAGCACGGGACAACAAATCGAGGCACAGAGGGAGACGCAATGAAGACGTACAGGGCGGCTGTCATCGGCTGCGGACGCATGGGCGGGTTCATCGACAACGAGGTGGTGGGCGAGCCCGGCGTCTTCCCGCCCTACTCCCACGGCGGCGGCTTCCGCACGTCCGAGAGGACCGAACTGGTCGCGTGCTCGGACTTCCGCACCGACCTCATGGACGCGTTCGGCAGGCAGTACGACGTGCCCCCGGCGGGCCAGTACACGGACTTCCGCAAGATGGTCGCGGAGCAGAACCTCGACATAGTCAGCGTCGCTACCCACGTCGAGCACCACGCCGAGGTGGTCATAGCCCTGGCCGACGCCGGCGTGAAGGCCATCTTCTGCGAGAAGGGTCTCTCCCCTTCTCTGGGCGATGCCAACGCCATGGCCGAGGCCTGCAACCGCAACGGCACTATACTGAACATGGGCGCCCAGAGACGCTACCACCCCGGATTCCGGAAGATGAAGGAGATCATCGACAGCGGCGATCTCGGGCCGGTCCAGAACCTCGTGATGGCCTACGGGGCAGGGCTCTTCGATCACGGCTGCCACGTCATGGACCTGCTCACATATCTCATAGGCGACCCCCACGCCGTCTGGGTGCAGGGAAACGCACCGGTCTCCGAATCCGTCCGAGAGGGCAACGTCTACAGCGACGACCCCGGAGGCGACGGCGTCATCCTGTTCGAAAACGGCGTTACCGCCTACCTCCTGAATACTGGGCGCTACGAGTACCTCGTCAACTGCGAGGGTGGCGCCGTGGGCACCATCAACGACACCCTTGGCTTCTTCCTCCGAAAGAAGACGGACGGCCCGCGCACTCTCGAGGAGGTCCCGTTTCCCGACTTCGAGATGAGCAGCCCCACCGTCAATCTCATAGAAGACCTCGCCCGCGCACTCGATACCGGAGACCCGCCGTCGGGTGGCATGGAGTCCGCCCGTCACGGCGTCGAGATCATGGTGGCGATTCTTGAGTCGCACCTCAGGGGCGGCGAGCGCATAACGATGCCCCTGGAGCACAGCGACCTGCGCATGCACCGCACGAACCGCGACCCCTGGCAGAAGGGCCCCCGCTGGCGCGAACCCAAGCTCAGCGTGTGACCCGCCGACCATACCTCACTGGAGCATAGACATTGTCCACAACTTCGATTCGCCTGGAGAGCAGTGACGAATTCCCCGGAGGCCCCGTCTCCGCCTGCCTGGAGCTTCCGCCCGGCGGCGGGTTGACGCTCGTGGACGAGTCTTCGGGCTCGCGCATACCGGCCCAGGCCCACGGCCCGGGCCGCGTAGCCTGGATCGAGGGCGCACTCGCCGCCGGCGAGTCCAGGACATACGCGGTCGAAGGCGGAGCGGCAGACGGTGCCGGCGTAGAGGTCACCGACTCGGGCGAAGGAAGCTTGGACATCACCGTCGGAGGCGAGCCGTTTACGAGCTACCGCTATGGCCCGGAGTGGTTCCGGCCGTACTTCCACCCCGTGCTCGGGCCCCACGGCCTGGGCGTGACCCGCGGCTTCCCGATGGTCCCTGACGTCCCAGGCGAGACGAACGACCACCCCCACCACAAGGGCATCTGGAGCGCATATGGCGAGGCCGCCCACGTCGACAACTGGGCCGAGGCCGAGACGTCCGGGCGCACCCTGCACAGGGGTTTCGAGTCGGTGGAGTCGGGCCCGGTGTTCGGGCGGTTCGTAGCCCTGGGCGACTGGGTCGGCCACGACGGCGGCGCTCCCGTCCTGACCGAGAGGCGGACCATCACCGTCTACGCGACAGCCCCAGACAGGCTGGTCGACTACGACCTGGCGCTAACGGCCGCAGGCTCGGACGCGCTGTTCGGCGACACGAAGGAGGGCGGGTTCATCTCGCTCCGGGTCGCAACGTCCATGGACGTGACGGCGCACGGCCGCCTCGAGAACTCCAGGGGCGGCGTGGGAGAAGGGGAGGTGTGGGGCAAGCGCGCGGAGTGGTGCGACTACTCCGGGCCCGTCGAGGGCAGGACGGCGGGCGTCGCCTTCCTCGAAAGCCCTAGCAGCTTCGGCCACCCCACCTACTGGCACGCGAGGGACTACGGCCTCATGTCGGCCAACCCCTTCGGCCTGTCCGAGTTCCTGGGCGAGGGCCACAACGGCGACTACACCCTGCCCGCTGGCGAGACCATCACCTTCAGCTACCGGGTCTACATCCATGACGGCGACGCCGCCACAGGCCAGGTCGCGGCCACGTACCGCGCCTACACCGCCCCGCCCAGCGTCGAGTCCTCCTGATAAGCTGCAGGCCGTCAGCCCACAGGCGGTCGCCATGAGCTCGTTCGCCCTGAGCTTGTCGAAGGGCAGTGCTTACCAGCACAACCATGAGGCGGAGCGGTTTACTTGGAAGCCTGAGGCGCGCCCAACACCCCGAACAGTAGAGCTGGCAAAGGTGACTGACATACCAGCAAGAGCCGGGACCTATATTGCGGCCCTCGTTGTGGGGATTCTTCTCGTTGGCGGGTGTGGGGTGGAGCAGCCGAGCGTATCGCTGTTGGAAGCCATTGACCAGGGCGATTCGGAAGCGGTTCAGGCCCACATGAAGTTCGGTACCGATCCGGACGAGACGTTCATTCCACCGGAATACCCCTTCCTCGGAGCGTCCGCGCTGCATCTGGCGGTACTGAAGGACGACGAGGAGATCGTCAACATCCTGCTGGACAATGGAGCGAACATCGACGTCAAAGCAAGGGAATCGTTCAGGGGCACGCCCCTTGATTGGGCGGCCTTTTGGGGTGTGAAGGACATGGTGGTGCTTCTTGTAGAGAAGGGCGCGAACATCAACTCAGTGACTGTCCTCCAGTCCACACCCCTCGATGCGGCAAGCGCCGACAATCCTTTCGTGGCTGCCGAGCAGACGGAGCAGTTCCTTGAGAACCGTGCCTTCATCAGGGAATACCTCGCCGCCAATGGCGGGAAGTCGGGGCTTGAGTAGGGTCGCACAGGCAGCCGAGCTTTCGCCCTGAGCAGCGTTACGGCTGCATTCGGGCCGTGCCGGGGCAGTCAGTAACTCGGCCCGGATCCCACTCCGTCGTCCCTGCGCAGGCAGGGACCCAGAGGGGCGGCTGGGCAGAGTTCCTTTCCCCGGCCCGGGAGCGGTACTTGAAAGCCGTCGAAGCACCCGTCCTGAGTCTGTCTAAGGGTTTGGCTCCTACCCGATACGGCGGCAGTGCTGATTCAGGCCCCGGGGCTCTTTGCGAGGATCGATTCCGACCCGGACGGGGCCCGCTACCAGACCGACCAGCCGCCGTCCACAAGCAGGTTCTGCCCGGTGATCCACTCGCCGGCGTCCGAGGCCAGCAGAGCCACCGCGCCCTTCAGGTCCTCCGGCTCGCCGCCCCTGTTCATGGGAATGTAGTCGGCGCACCGCTGCACGAACTCGGGTCTCGCGTCCGGCTTGGGGATCTGGCCCGGGCTGATGCAGTTCGCCCTCACTCCGTACTCGCCCAGCTCACCGGCAAGGTTGCGGGTGAAGTTGATGATCGCGCCCTTGGACGCCTGGTAGGCCGGCCCGCCCCGGCCGAAGCCGAGTCCTTCGTAGAACCGCTTGTCGGACGTCAGCGACCCGTGGATCGATCCGATCGTGATGATCGCGCCCGACCGCTGTTTCACCATTACCCTCGCCGCCGACTGCGCGCTCAGGTACGTCCCTTTGACGTTCAGCTCGAGGGTAGCCGTGAATTCGTCCACGGACCCGTTGGGCACATGGGTTGCGGGCGCCGCGCCGCCCCCGGCGTTGCACACCATCACGTCGAGCCTCCCGGCGGACTCCACGACCGAATCCACCAGTGCGTCGACCTGCTCCTCGACGGTCACGTCGCAGCCCATTCCCGTCACGTCGAGCCCCCGATCGCGCAGCTCCGACGCCACCTCCAAACAAAGCTCCTCCCGCCTGCTGGCGATCACTACCGAAGCTCCAAGCTCCGCCAGCGACATCGCCATGGCACGGCCCAGGTGCGTGCCGCCCCCGGTAACAATGGCGGCGCGCCCCTGCATATCGAACGCATCCTGAATCCTCATATCACGGCATCCTTCCTGCGGGCTTCTTCTTCTCCGGGAACAGACGCATGCCCTCCGTCATACCGGCGAAAGCCGGTATCCAGACTCCCCGTCCCGGAGAGCGGGCTCCGCCAAGGGCTGGGCCAGTATGGGGGGATCTGGCAGCAACGTTAGGTGATTGGCCCGTCATCCTGGGGCATGGCGACACCGGTGGCCTAGTACCGGCTACCGGTTAGCAACCCAGTGCGGTTTACTCAGTTCTTCGGAGCGCACGGCTCCGGGTTAGAACGTTCAACCCATCCCTTTGTAGCCGACAGTGACGATTGCTCCTATGACCGAAACGGGGGTGATGCGCTCACCGTCCGTCAGCTTTACCAGGTTCGCCCACTCATCCGGCCTCTGCGACAGATCGATCTCTTCGTATTCGACTTCCAGCTCTGCAAGCTCACCCTTCAGAGTGTTCGAATAGTCGCAGGCGGGATGGGTGTAGACCTTCATCAACTCGGCCAATGCTCACCCCCAGGGTCGCGCCTCTTCACGCCGTCCATTCTAGCCGAGCGTTAATGAGACTGCAAAGCCGGGACTCAGGCGCGGGGACCGCCATGCTATCTGCGGCGGCTCATCGGAGTCTCATGGGATGTGATACATTTCCGGCTCCAGACCAAGGGGGAGGTCGTCGTGAATATCATCTGGATAGTTGCCGACACCTTCCGCCGGGACCACATAGGCGCATACGGCAACCCGATAATTCGGACTCCCTCCCTTGATGCTCTGGCGGCTGAGTCGGTCAGGTTCGACGGCCACTATTCGGCCGGATTTCCCACCATGCCTACAAGGGCGGACCACCAGACGGGGCGGTGGACGATGTCGTTCATGGGGTGGGAGGCTCTACCAGCGGGAGTGACCACCCTGGCGGAGATACTGGCCGATCACGGCCTCCACACGGCGGCTTCCGTGGACACGCCATACTACCTCAGGGATGGAATGAACTACGACCGCGGCTTCCAGACCTTTTTCATGAACCCCGGACAGGACACGCTGTGGTCGCTCATTCCGGAGCCCGGCTATCACAACGAGGCATTGGACATCAGGGACCGATGGCACTATGAGTCGGACAGGAATGCGCCGACAACATTCATGACGGCCATCCAGTGGCTGGAGCGCCACTACAAGGAGGACTTCTTCCTGTACGTGGACACGTGGGACCCTCACGAACCGTGGGATGCCCCGCCCTACTACACCGAGCTCTACTGGCCCGGATACGACGGCGAGGTGGTGCTACCGCTGTACGGCAACTGGCATGACGTGCCTGGATACAGTGAAGAAACCCTGAGGAAGGGGCACGCTGCCTACTGCGGCGAGATCACCATGGTCGACACCTGGATAGGCTCCCTGCTCAAGTCCGTCGAGAACATGGGCCTGATGGACAAGACCGCGGTCATCTTCACCACAGACCACGGCTTCTACTTCGGGGAACACGGCGGCCTCTTCGGCAAGATGAGCTCAGACAAGTACCCGGACGGAACGCTCCGGCCATACGACGAAGCGGGTTCGCAGTGGAGCTACTCCCCGCTCTTCGAGGAGATCGTTCACCTGCCTCTCCTGGTCCGCGTCCCAGGGGTATCTCCCGGCTCTTACGGCGGATTGAGCTCGGCGATCGACGTGATGCCAACCGTGCTCGATCTGCTGGGCCTGGACACCCCGGACTTCGTGCAGGGCCGCTCGCTCGCGCCGGCCCTGGGCGATGCCTCACGACCAGGACGCGACTATGTGGTCAGCAGCATCCCATTCGCCAACCCGGGCGACGCGGTCCAGTCGGTGGACAACTTCCTCCGTGATCTCAAGGACCCTCCGGTCACGACCGTCACATCAGGACAGTGGAGCCTGCTGTACAGCCCTGCTCCGGGCGTATCCCAGCTATACGATCTGGCATCCGATCCCCAGCAGCTCGACAACGTGATAGGGAGACACACAGACATAGCCGGGGAGATCCACCAGCTCCTGGTCGACTTCATGCGCGAGACAGAGGTGCCTGACCGCCTGCTGGAACCCAGGTTAGAGCTGCGCATCTAGATGGGGGGCAAGGAGAGGAAGTACGACCACATCATCGTCGGCGCCGGTTCGGCAGGAGCCATCCTGGCCGCCCGCCTGTCTGAGAACCCCCACAGGTCGGTCCTGCTCCTCGAGGCGGGAGCGGACTATCCCTCGCCGGAGCACATGCCGGACATCGTGAGGTACGCCTACGGGACCGGCGCGACCCTTGGGGACAGCGGGCACACCTGGAACTATCGCGCCAGGGCGACCGCTGAGGCCCAGATAGACATCCCCAGGGGAAGAGTCGCGGGCGGCTCGAGCGCCGTCAACGACGCCCAGTTCCTCCGTGCAATGCCCGAGGACTTCGACCGGTGGGCCGAGTGGGGGAACACCGAGTGGCGGTACGAGAAGATGCTCCCCTACATGCTCAAACTGGAGGCGGACCAGGACTTCCAGGACGAGCTCCACGGCCCGGACGGCCCCATAAGCTGCCGCAGGTTTAGGCCCGACGAGTGGGGACCCCAGCAGCGCGCCTTCTACCAGGCATGCCGGGACGCCGGGTTCCCCGACTGCCCGGACCACAATCGGCCGGGCTCCAAGGGCGTGGGCCCCCTCGCGTTCAACATAGACGGCCGCATTCGTGTGAGCACGGCAATCGGCTACCTCGACCCGGCTCGGGATCGACCGGGGCTGACCATCAGGCCTGGCTGCCATGTCAACGGCATCATCTTCGATGGCCGCCGGGCGATTGGAGTGCGGGTGATAAGCGGCGGCCAGGCGCTGTCCTTTTACGGTGAGGAGGTGGTCCTCTGTGCCGGCGCCATAGGCAGCCCGCACATCCTCGCTCTGTCGGGAATCGGGCCCGCAGACCAGCTGCGGCAATTCGACATACCCGTCGTGCAGGACCTTCCGGGAGTCGGGCGCAACCTTCGAGACCATCCGGACGTGCCCATGGCCTGGCGCACCCTGGAGGGATTCCCGCTGGATACCGACCAGGTCGCGACGGGCACGGTCACCCTGCGGTTCACGGCCTCGGGCTCGCCCTTCGAGAACGACCTGGTCATATACATGGGCAACTACGCGGCGGCGAGGCCGATGCGAGGCATTGACCATGTGCGCCCGGTGGGCGTGGGGGTGAGCCTCTGCCTCTACCTCGCGTTGAGCCAGGGCGAGCTGCGCCTCCAGTCCGGCGACCCAATGCAGCCGCCCTGTCTCAACTTCAACCTGCTGGACGACCCCTTCGACAGGTCGCGCCTCCGGGAAGCCATCAGGCTGTGTGCCGACCTATTCAGACATGAGGCCTTCGATGGGATTGTCGAGAAGCGGATCGCGCCGCCGGACGACGTGCTGGCCAGCGATGAGGCTCTGGACTCCTGGATGCGGCGTGAGGTGATCACGGCGCACCACGTGTCTAGCACCTGCAAGATGGGGCCCTCGAGCGACCCGTTGGCCGTCGTCGACCAGTACGGGAGGGTCTACGGAGTCGCCGGGTTGCGAATTGTCGACGCGTCGATCATGCCTGACACTGTGCGTGCGAACCTTAACCTCACGGTCATGGCAATGGCCGAGCGCGCGGCCGACTTCATCGGTACAAGCTAGCCCGGCGAACAGGCCGCGACGGGGCTGGGGCTAGACCAGGGTCGCCTTGTCCACCAGCGCCTCGGCCCTGGCGCGGTCGTCGGCGGATAGGGCCACGATGGTGTGGTCGCCCCTGCGCTCTACGATGTGGAGGCTCTGTATGTTCACACCGGCGTCCTTGAACCTCTCCGCGACTTTCGCCAGGGAACCCGGCTCGTCCGGCAGCCTCAGTACCAGCGAGTCGTCCGATACCGTCTTGAAGCCAGCATCCGTCAGCACTCGCAGCGCATCGTCGTAGGAGTCGGTGGTCAGGGTGATAATGCCCTTCTCGTCCAGCCCCTCGGCGCTGATCGTCTCTATGTTGATTCCTCCGTCAGCGAGCGCCCTGCTGATGTCTGCAATGACGCCGACTTCGTTCCTTGCCATTACGATGATCCTGTTCAACCTGCCACCCCTCTATCCTGTTTGTTGTTCCAGGCAGTCGTCGACCACCTCGTCTACGGTTTCCCGGGTCACGTGCGGCATGGCTATCAGGTGCGCTATGCCCTCGTAGGGGGCGAGCTGCCACTTGCGGACCACGTCGTCGGCAGGCTTCGGAAACACGATCGTGACCGAGTTCCTGTTCCGCCACGCCGGTATGCCGCTGTCGTTGAACCGGGCCACCGCGTAGTCCGCCACATCCAGGCACCCGGTCACTATCTCGCGGAAGCCGTCCAGCCCATGCCTGTTGAGAGCGTACCACATCATTAGCGGCGTGATGGCGTTGCGCGATCCCGTGAGGGTCGTATCCAGCACCCCAACGTACTCTATCGACCGGGCGATCCGGGCAACGTACTCCGCCTTCGTCAGGGCTACGCCGCATGGCAGTGGCGAGCCAATCATCTTGTGGCCGCTGATCGCGACGCTGTCGAACCCAGAGTCGAAGCCGTAGGGCTGGGGATCGTCCACGAACGGCAGGATCATGCCGCTCAGCGCCGCGTCGGCATGAATGTAGTAGTTCGTGACAGCCAGGTCGTCGAGAATCTCCCGCACCCTGCTGATGTCGTCAACGGCCCCCTTCATCGTCGTCCCGATGTTCGCAGCGAAGATGACCGGAGCGTCGCGGTTGATCCTGATCGTCTCGCGCAGGTCCTCGTAGTCTATCTCGCCGTTGTCCTGGCTCTTGATCATTATGTTGCGGGCCTTCAGCACCCGCAGTATCTTGACCACGCTGTAGTGGGTGTCCTGCGAGAAGTAGACGACCCCCTCGGGGTACGTCTCGCGCCCCATGTAGAGCCCGTACATGTTGCCCTCGGTGCCCCCCGAGGTCACGTATCCCCATGCCTGGTCGCGCGGCAGATGCATCAGGTCCGCAAATGCGCCGACGACCTCGCGCTCCATCTCGTGGGTGTTGCTCTGGAAATTGCTGTCGTGGAAGGGGTCTCCGACGTTGTTGGCGCAGTAGCTGAGGAAGGGCAGCAGCGCGGAGTAGTCGAAGTCCTGGTTGCAGGGATAGCCGACGAGCCGCTCGCCCAGAGCCTCGAAGTCCTGCAGCAGCGCGTCGAGCCGCTCCTGGGTCTGAGTCCCGTCGTCCATCGCTGTCCCTCCCTGATGATTTGTCTGTATCGAGGATAGCACAGGTGTGCGACGATTTCAATCGACTCCCACCCGGGACCACCGTGCAAACGCGACGACGGCCCCTGTGCTAAAGTATCGGCGGCCCGTCTTCTCGGGCCCCTCGCATATGGTTGGTGAAAGCACGGTCCCGGAGGATATGGGTTGATAGACCTGGTCGGAGTCTCGAAGCACTACCAGATCGGCCCCGTGGAGGTGCGGGCGCTCGACGGCGTGGACCTCCACGTAGCCGACGGTGAGTTCGTGGTCGTCCTCGGCCCATCTGGGAGCGGCAAGACAACGCTGCTGAACATCATCGGCGCACTCGACACCCCGACATCCGGCAGCGTCTCGGTCGGAGGGCGCGATATAACCGCCGCGTCCCGTTCCGAGCTCTTCGCCCTCAGGCGCCAGACCGTCAGCTTCATATTCCAGAGCTTCAACCTCTTCCCGGGCCTCACCGCACTGGAGAATGTCGAGTTCGGCATGGACGTGGCCGGAAAGCGCGGCAGCGCGGACCCGCAGGCCGTCCTGGAGTCCGTCGGACTCGGGCATCGCACGGACCACTTCCCCCACGAGTTGTCGGGCGGAGAGCAGCAGCGCGTCGCGATTGCGCGAGCCCTGGGCACAGGTAATCCCGTACTGCTCGCCGACGAGCCGACCGGCGAGCTCGACTTCAGGACGGGCGCGCAGATACTCGAGCTGTTGATCGAGCAGGCCTCAGACGACCGGGCAGTCCTGGTCGTGACCCACAACCGGGAGATTTCTCGCATCGCCGACAGGGTCGTCGAGATGAGCAGCGGCAACATCATCAGCGACGGGCCGCCGGAGGGCGGCAAGACCCCCCTCTCAGAGCTCCACTGGTAGGGGCTTACCCCCTCTCGCATAATGGGAGAGGGTTAACTACGCCGGCCAGGCGCCTACCACTTGCTGGACTCTTCCGCGTACACGTGGTCGGGCATCCTGTAGGAAATCCCCGCCTCGTCGAACATCGAAGCCTCCAGCAGCGACGTGAAATTGCTGAAGTTCCGGTTCCGCATGCCCCTGGGCACAAGCCTGTCCAGCACCCGCTCGTACTTCGCCTGGATCCGGAACCACTCCAGCACTCCAAGCGTCTTGCCGGACGGATACCTAAGGGCGTCGGCGAGCTCATTCCCAATCAGGGCGCGCGACACGCTGAAGACATACCTGGACAGGCTGTGGCGCGCTTCCGCATCGTCGATGCCTATCACCAGCGGCGCCGAATTGACCAGCGAATGTGCCATCGATGCCGCTTCGGGGGCCGGAGGGGGTTCGCACAGCTTGCCCGTCTCGAATAACCTCAGCGCCTCTTCCTCGGTCTTGTACAGGATCGTCTCGGGAATGCCCATCAGGAGTCCGGAATAGCGCCAGACGGCCATGAAGCTCTTCCTCTCCTCATCGTTGAAGATGGCGCCCAGGCTCTCCATGTGCTTCAGCAGCCTTGCCGAGAAAGCGGAGATCGAGAACCCTACGTGCGCCGCACTGATCGGCTCGCCCCACGCCTCCCGGTCCCAGTCCTCCGACTCGTTGAGCAGATGCCTGATCTGCGCATGTACCAGCCGGACCCGGACGGACAGCTTCCAGCCGTCCCCTCCCCTCTCCATGCCGCCGGGCACGAACAACTCGATCATGTGGCGGTTGTTCTGCTTGAGGCGCCTGACTCCGGAGTCCCGCACCCGCCCGGTTATGAAGAATGACTTGCTGATGTTCGTCGAGAAGCCCTCTACGAGCACTCCTCCAACGAACGCTCCCAGCACCAGCCTCGAGTTCCTGTGGAACATGCGGATGCCCGGCGTGAAGGCATCCAGATTCACCCAGTCGGGCGGCGACTCCATCTCGTCGAAGAGGGCTCTCAGCGCCGGCGGGGCATCGCTGAAGGCATCCTCGTCTTCCTGCTCCATCAGCGCACTGATGAACAGCGTCGCCTCCGCCCTATCGAGGGATGCAAGCTCCTCGATAGCCGCATCGGCCACGGGGTCTCCGATCGTCGTGTGGGCGACGTAGTTCGCGGCTAATTCAGGTTCGAGGCCGCGGGCCTTCTCGTAGCCCTGGGTGTAGTCGGACGGGATCTCCATGTGGCCTATTCCGCGCTCTTGACCCCGTGAGTACCATGGTCCTCGGGAGCCTCCACCCGAAGGTCGGGCAGCCAGCTCAGCCACGGCGGGAGGTACCAGTTACCCTTGCCAAGCACCTCCATGCTGGCGGGCACCAGCACCGACCGCACCAGCGTCGCGTCCAGCAGCACCGCTATGGCCAGCCCGAAGCCCATTAGCTGGTTCACGACCGTGTCGCCCGCGGCAAACGCCCCGAACACCACAACCATGATCAGCGCCGCGCCGGTGATGATCCCCGCCGTCGAGCGCAGCCCATAGGCCACCGCCTCGGTGTTGTTTTCCGTCTCGTCGTAACGCTCCCTGATGCGGCTCAACAGGAACACGTGGTAGTCCATCGACAGCCCGAACAGGATGGTGAACAGGAACAACGGCAGCCAGGCGTCGATTACCTCCGCCCGCTGGAACCCGAACAGGTCGGCCCCCACGCCCTTCTGGAACACGATCACCAGCAGCCCGTATGTCGTGCCCACCGAGAGCAGGTTCATGATGATCGCCTTGATCGGTATGACTATCGACCGGAAGACCATCATAAGGATCAGGAAGCTGAGGCCGAGCACGAAAACAAAGACTATGGGCGTGTACAGATCAACTATGCCGTAGAAGTCTGCCGTCTCCGCCGTCAGTCCGCCGACGTACACCTCGGCCGGAACGCCGTCGAAGGCGGCCGGGATCATCTCCTCCCGGAGCGTCGCCATGTGACCTGTCGCCTCCCGGCTCGATGACTCTCCCGGGAACGGCAGCGTCAACAGGGTCAGATCGCCCGCCTCGTTGACCTCGGGAATTGGCGGCACGGGGAAGATCGGCGATTCGACGATGGACTGCTGCAGCCTGGCCGTCGCCTGCTGCACCTGTGGGTCATCGATGTCCCCGTCGATGACTATCTCCGCGGGGCTGAGCACCCCGGCCGGGCTCACGTCCCCCACGGAGAACTTCTCCTTGAGGGCGACGAACGCCTTCTTGGTCTCCGCCTTGTCGGGGAAGGTGTTGACGTCGTTCAGCCCCGTCTGGATTCCGTCGATGCCCAGGACGCCCACGTTGAAGTAGAACAGGGTCACCAGCACCATCGGAACGGCGATGGCGAGGATGCTGACCACAGGGTACTTAGTCACCGCCCGCGTGATCGATTCCCAGAACCCGTGCTCCGTCTCCTCCGGGGTCTTGATGGCGAACCTGGCAAGGAAGCGGATCGACAGCAGGTCGATCCTCGGCCCGAGCAGGGCGAGCACGGCGGGCAGCAGCGTCAGCGTCGCCGCGAGCGAGGCGATCACAACGAGAATAGCTCCCAGCGCGAGCGACTGGTAGAAGGACGCGGGGACTATAAGCAGCCCGATGAGCGCCAGCACCACCGTCGTACCGCTGAAGAACACCGTGCGCCCAGCGGTGCCGCCGGTCTTCGCCACGGCGTCTCTGGTCGGCGTGCCGCGAGCCATCTCCTCTTTGAAGCGCGACACGATCAGCAGCGAGTAGTCGATTCCCACGGCCAGCCCGATCATCACCACCATCAACGTGACGAAGAAGACAAGCTGGTTGAACTGTCCGACGACCGCCACAGCCGCCAACGCGATGATGATGGATACGATTGCCAGGCCCAGCGGCAGTAGGGTGGCCACCACCGCGCCGAACAGCAGCAGCAGCACCAGGAGCGCTACCGGCACGCCGAACCGCTCTCCCTTCTGCAGGTCCGACTCAGCCAGCTCGTTGTTCTCGTGGGCGACGCTGGCGTCCCCGCCCACCAGAACCAGGAAGTCATCTGCAGCGTTCGCCTCTTCCACCTTGTGGACCACGTCCACAACGTTGGCCGTAGCCTCCTGCGACGTCCCGGACAGCGTGTAGTGCATCAGGACGGTCTGGCGATCGGCGGACACCAGCAGTGGCAGCAGGCGCGCCATCTGCTCCTCCGGTATGAGCGGCCCGGCTTCGATCGCCTGATAGTAGTGGAACAGCGGCTGCCCGTCTATGCCGCCGGCTATCGTCTCGGGCCCCAGCGAGGCGATGTCCTCGTGGACCGCCTCCACCTTGGCGCGGAAGGCCTCGTCGTCCACGGTCAGCGTCTCCGACTGCACGACAACGATCTCGGCCAGCTTCTCCGGGCCCCGCAGCCTCTCGTCGAGCAGGGCGGCCGCACGCTCAGATTCGTACCTGCCGGCCAGCCGGAAGTCGGTCGTCGTGGCGCTCGGAAGCAAACTCTGGATGAGGCCGAGCCCTATTACGATCAGCACCACCCAGCCGCCTATTACCATCCACGGCCTGTGCGCGCTGAATCGGGCCAGTTGCTCAGTCAAATGGCGAGTTCCTCACTATTGGCTAATGTTTCCGGCGCCTCGTACCCGAGCGCGGACTCTGCCGGGAAATCTGGCGCATTTCATGAGGCATTCGGCTTCGCGCCCCCACCGTGTGGTGGGAATTGCAGTAGCTGTCATGACAGTCGCAATCCATACACAAAGGTCTCTGGAATCAAAGCTGTTAAAGGATACCACAGCCCCTGCAGCAGAACCGCCACAACCCCTTCCGCCATCAATCAGTGTCTTCCTCTCTGGCCTAAGCCTCTTTCTCTGCGCTACACTTGGTTGGTCGACCGTACCAGACACTATGGCGTCAGGAACACTCCAATCGGCGGGCATCGCGCGCCACACCACGTGGGCGGCGCGACTCGTGGTCTTCGCGGCCTTCTTCGACCTCTTCGTTCAGTTCCCCACGATTGCTCCCCACGCCAAGGGGCTAGGGGCGTCGGCCGCAATGGTTGGCGTCATCGTGGCGGCTTACTCTTTCACCAACCTGTTCGGCAACCTGGGCGCAGGCTTCGTCCTGGACAAGTGGGGCCGCCGCACGCCGCTGATTGCCGGCATGGCAATCGCTATCGCTGCCGTCCTCAGCTACTCCCTCGTCCAGACCCCCGGTCAGATGATCGTCGCAAGGGCGGTCCACGGCGTCGGCGTTGCAGTGCTCGCGCCGGGCGCCTTCTCGATAGTCGGCGACATGACCGCGTCCGACAGGTGGGGGCAGGCCATGGGCCGAACAGGAGCCCTCATAGCGGTAGCGGCGCTGATAGGACCTCCGGTCGCAGGCATACTGAGGGACGCCTGGGGCGTCGACGCAGTCTACATCGTCGACTCCGCACTCCTCTTCGCCACCCTGGTCGCGTTCCTCCTGATCACCCGGGACGCCTCCACGACCGCTCCCGCTTCGAAGCCCGCACCTCCGCCTGCTCCAGGGGCGCTCACGTGGCGGAACCCCGGCCTCTGGTCGGCATACGGCGCAGCCTTCGCCATCACAGTTGGAATAGGAGCGCTCGTGACGCACCTGCCCCTGGTGCTGCAGGCCCAGGGAGAGACAGCCGCGCGGACGGGATACACATTCGCCATATACGCCCTCGTTGCGATGCTCGTGATGGCCAGCCCCGTCAGCCGCGCCGGCGACCGGTTCGGACGATTCGGCCCGCTCATCATCGGCCTGGCAGCGATTGCCGCCGGTCTCGCCACGCTGGGCATACTTACGGGCTACGCGGCGATTGCCACCGGCATGGCCGTATTCGGCCTTGGCTACGGCCTGGTATTCCCGGCCGCTACCGCCCTGGTCATAGGCGCAACGGGCGCGGACCGGCGCGGAATGGCCTTCGGCATCTTCTACGCCGTCTACTCCCTGGGTGTCGTGGTGGGCGCAGCCGCAAGCGGACGCCTGTCGGAGCTCGGTGACGACTCCGCCGGCCTACCCTTCCTCGCGGCCGCAGCCCTGGTCCTCGCAGCCGTGCCCGCAGTCGCGGCCATGCGACACGCCGCAAGAAACACCCAGCCCTAGCGCGACGCACCTGCCCAAGTTCGTTCGCCCTGAGTTTGTCGAAGAGCCTGCCCCGTACTCGATACGGGGGCAGTGCTCCGCCGGGCATCTCCTCAACTCGACCAAGTGCCTGCCCCGTACCCAGATACGGCGAACTCTAGTGAAGAGTCCCCATGCCGGTCGCTCTCGCGCCAAACCTGCTAGACTACGCCAACCCTGGTCCCCGGAGGCCCGTACCATGTCACGCCGCACCCTCGGCAAGCCCACAGGATCCTCGTACTCGTTAGGCATCTCCGTGTCCCACGGCCGGCTTGTCTTTATCTCAGGAATCGTGGCCCTGGACGAGAGCGGCAAAGTGATCGCCCCCGGGGACATGGAGACCCAGACCCGCCACATCTTCGACCGCATGGACGACCTGCTCAGAGAGGCCGGCGCGGACTTCCGGGACGTGGTCAAGATAACCACCTACGTGACCGACATGTCCCAGTACGCGGCCTTTTCCAAAGTCCGCGGCGAGGTCTTCCAGGACGGCTACCCCGCCAGCGCCACAGTCGGTGTCAGCGCCCTAGTCTTCGACGGCCTCGTCGTCGAGGTGGAAGCCATCGCGGTAGTGTAGGCCCCTCGGGCGCGCAATGGCTGACGAAGTAGCAGGCAAGGCCCCGCGCTACCTTCCGGGCGGCACCTACTACACCATCGCCCACGACGAGCGCTCGGCGCCCGACTTCCTCTTCACCCACGGCAGCGGCGCGTACCTCCACACGACAGACGGCCGCCGGTTCCTCGACGTCATGCTCGGCCACGGCTCGCTGCTCCTGGGCCACAGCCACCCCGCCGTCGTCGAGGCCGTCAAGCGCCAGGCGGGGCTTGGCAATACCTTCACTCACGTCACCGGACCCGCCATCAGGCTTGCGGAGATGATCGTCGAGGATGTGCCCTGCGCCGACAGCGTCCGCTTTGTCAACTCTGGCACCGAGGCCGTCATGCTGGCCCTCAGGATCGTCAGGGCGCATACGGGCCGGGAGAAGGTCGTCAAGTTCGAGGGGGCGTACCACGGCTTCGCGGACGGCCTGCTGTTCAGCACCAACTACGGCGACCCCGACAGGTGGCCCAACTATCCCCAGCCTGATCCGGACACGCCCGGCATCCCGTCCGGCCATGCACGGGACATCCTCGTCGCGCCGTGGAACGACATCGAGACCACCCGCGAGATCGTCGCGGACCACCTCGACACACTGGCCGGCATCATCGTCGAGCCCGTCATGCGCGGGCTCTCGTCTCGACCCGGCTTCCTGGAGGAGGTCAGGGAGCTGGCCACCGAATCAGGCGTGCCGCTCGTATTCGACGAGGTAGGCACCGGCTTCCGGCTCGCCCTCGGGGGAGCCCAGGAGTACTACGGAGTAACGCCAGACCTCGCGACCTTCGGCAAGGGCCTGGGCTCAGGCTACCCCATCGGCGCGGTCGCGGGCAGCGGCGAACTCATGCACCACCTGGACCCGGCCTCGCCGGACGACGAGCGGGTATTCTCCCTCGGCAGCTTCCACGGGAACGCCGTGTCCGCTGCCGCGGCCGCGGCTACTATCGAGCGCCTGCGCGAGCCCGGCGTCTACGAGCATCTGGGCGGGTACGGCGACCGGCTCAGGGACGGCCTGGAGGGCCTCTTCCGGCAGTTTGATCTCTCCGCGCGGATGACGGGCGAAGCCAACATAGTCGAGTGGCTCTTCTCCACCGAGCCCGTCACCGACTACCGCAGCTCCCTCGCAACCAACCGCGCACTGAAGGACCGGATAGGAGCGGAGATGCGCAGCCACGGCATCTTCGGCGGAGGCGGCCGCCTCAACTCCTCCACTGAGCACGGCGAAACCGAGCTCGCCCTCACCCTCGAAGCGATGGAGGCCACCCTAACCGCCCTCCGCGACTCCGGCACCCTCCACACCTAGGCGCACCAGCGTCATTCCGGGAAAAGCCGGAATCCACTCCCCGGTTTCCCTATGTAAACGCCAATAGGCGCCGGGTATAATACGAGGCCAGAGGCGCAGCCGGGAGGGCACACGCATGAAGCTCAGATTCGTCGAGGAGATCATCCTGCTCCTGCTCGAGGACGAGGGCGGGAGATTCGTAAGGGTCCCCACCTGGTCGATGAACTACGCCCTGGCCGGAGCCGTTCTGATGGACCTCGCCCTCGAGGACCGCATCGACACCGACCTGAAGAGCCTCGTCCTGATCGACTCCACGCCCACAGGAGATGGCCTGCTCGACCCGACCCTGGCTGAGATAGCAGCCAGCGAGAAGCACGACACCCGGCACTGGGTCGAGCGCATCGCCGAGCGCGCCGAGGAGCTGCAGGAGGGAGCCCTCGCCCGGCTGGTCGACCACGGAATCCTGGAACGCCACGACGAACGCCACCTGTGGGTCTTCCGGTCCAGGCGCTACCCGTCGGTAGACGGCACCGCCGAGCGGGAGGTCAAGCTGCGCATCATGGAGGTGCTGTTCAGCGACGAGATCCCTGACCCTCGCGACATCGTGATCATCTGCCTGGCCGACGCCTGCGGCATATTCAACGAGCTGCTGTCCCGCCGCGAGATCGAGAGGGCGTCCGACCGCATCGAGCAGGTCCGCAAGCTCGACCTCATAGGCCGCGTCACCACCCAGGCCATCCTCGACATCGAGATGTCAGTCGCCGCCTCTCTCCAGGGCCACATCTACTAGCCCGATTCCAGACGCCACTACGTCATAGCGGCGGCCCCGGTATCCAGCCCCCGGCCCACTGCCCGCGCATTGGCGCCATGGCAGTCCGGCCCCAGCGTTGCAATCACATATGCAACGTCATAACATAGGCCCCGATCCCTAGAGGGGATGACGCGGGGGGATCGCCATGGCGAACCAGCGAATACAGGGGTACTACACCTATTTCTACGGAGACACCCACGAGCCGCCGGAGGACCGGGCGGCTATCCCCGGCGCCCAGGCCCTCGAGGACCCGCCGAACATCGACCCGGAGACCCGCGTAAGATACTTCCGCGAGAGCATCTATCCCTACTCCCACCGGATGGCCCACGAGGACTACTACGCTGAGAAGTTTCCTCTACAGATCGAGCTGGTCAAGCTCCAGAAATGGCTGCGGGCGGCCGGCGAGCGCGTCATCATCCTCTTCGAGGGGCGCGACGCAGCCGGAAAGGGCGGCACCATCCGCCGGTTCATGGAACACTGGAACCCTCGAGGCGCGCGGGTAGTGGCCCTCGACAAGCCCTCGGACGTCGAGATGGGCCAGTGGTACTTCCAGCGATACATCCGCCACTTTCCGACCGCCGGCGAGATCGTCCTCTTCGACCGCTCCTGGTACAACAGGTCCGGCGTCGAGAGGGTACTCGGCTTCGCGACGGACAGAGAGTACCGGCTCTTCATCCGGCAGGCCCCGGTCCTAGAGAAGATGATCGTCGAGAGCGGCATCCATCTCATCAAGCTCTACTTCTCGGTCAGTAGGCACGAGCAGTCCAAGAGATTCCAGCAGCGTGAGAGGGACCCCCTCAAGCAGTGGAAGCTCAGCGAGATCGACCTCATCTCCAAGGACAGGTGGGACGACTACACCAGCGCGAAGGAGGCCATGTTCCTCCAGACCCATACATCCGACGCGCCCTGGACGATCGTCAAGTCCGACGACAAGATGCGCGCCCGCATAAACTCAATGCGACACGTCATCTACTCCCTCGAGTACGAGGGAAAGGACATGTCCGTCGCCCACCGCACCGATCCGTCCATCGTCGCCTCAGCCGGCGACATATACCTGCCCGAAACCCAGCCGGTCCAGGCCGCCTCGTGACAGGGGCATCGACCGGGCACAGGCCGCCAGGAGGGGCGCAGCAAGCATGACGCAGAGCGGCAGCCTCCTGTGGTCCGGCGAACACTGGATCGCGTATCTCAGACGGCCAGGCGAGGAGTCGAACTGCGCCTCCGTCGGCGTATACCACACCCGCTGGAGCCCCGCCGGCGAGGGCAACGTAGCCCTCATCCATGTCGAGGGGGAAAACGGCTTCAGCGCCGCCGTCGCCGACAATCGCGCCGTCTACGACTTCACGATGGAGAGGGTCCGCGCCGCCGCTCCGGACGACCCGTTCAACGGTCTCGACCTTCCCCTCCTCGACGGCTCCATCGTCAGGGGCGGCGACGTACGATCAGCCCCGTACTGGCTCATCACCGCCGGCGGCCGCACCGTGGTCGCGACCTGGTCGGGCCTCGTGACGCCCTTCATCATGACCGGCAAGCCACCCAACGACCGCGGCGTATCCGTAGCCTTCTCAGTGCTCATCTTCTCCGACGGCGGCTCCATCGCACTCGACGGCGCACAGGCACCCGGGGCCCCTTACACCAGGGAGGGCTGGAGGCGCATTACCGGTCCCGACGGCCCGGCGAGCTCATTCTGCTTCGCCCTCTCCGAGACCTACACCGCCGAGTGAGCCCGATACCTTGCACAACCGTCATTCCGGCTTTCGCCGGAATCCAGAGGGGTGGATTGGTGGGGTTCCCTTCCTCGGAGTTGGGGACAATCTCCCTGACTCAATGGAATGAGACCGACCCTCAACCCAGCACAACGCTACGTCGTAAGGGCGGGTTTCAAACCCGCCCTCTTCACCAACATGGAGGAACATAGATGAACTTGACCGACAGGGTGGCGATCGTGACCGGCGCCGGCCGCGGCATCGGCCGCGGCATCGCCACGGTGATGGCCCGGTGCGGCGCAACCGTCGCCGTGGCCGACATGAACCTCGACGACGCCTCGGCCGTCTGCGCCGAGCTGGGGGACCTTGGCCGTGAATCGATCGCCATCAAGGCCGACGTTACCGACCAGGCCGGCGTCGATGCCATGATCGCGGCCGTGATAGAGCGCTTCGGGCGCATAGACGCCGTCGTCAACAACGCCGGGATCATCGCCGCCCCTGGCTGGGAGGACAGGGAGCAGCCCGACGACACAGACTGGGACATGCTCTACGAGGTCAACGTCAAGGGCGTCGCCAGGGTTACGGAGGCCGTTCTCCCGCATATGCGCGAGCGGCGATACGGCAAGATTGTGAACATCGCCTCCGTCGCGGGCAGGATCGGCTCCACCACCAGCGCCCCGTACTCCATCTCCAAGGCCGGCGTGATCAGCTACACCCAGGCCATCGCCCTCGAGGAGGCCAAGCACAACATAAACGTCAACGCCATTTGCCCGGGCCTCCTGTGGACACCACTGTGGCGGCGCATCGCCGCCCGATACGGCGTCCACAGGGACGAGGACAAGGGCCTCACCGACCGCGAGGTCTTCGACAAGTACGTGAAGGAGCGCACCCCCCTCGGCAGGGAGCAGACGCCCGAGGACATCGGCAACGCCGTCGCCTTCCTGGCATCCGACGCCGCAAACAACATCACCGCGCAAGCCCTGAACGTAAGCGGCGGCTCCCACATCAACTAACCGCCACCTTCGTCGTTCCCGCGCAGGCAGGATTCCTGCCCCAGGAACCGTCCCCCACCCAGAGGCGCGGAGGGTAAGGCTCCCTTGTAGGCTGGCAACTGTCGTCCTGAGGAGTTCCCGACGAAGGACCTGGGGCGGGGGCCGTTCGACCTCGCTCACGGACGAACCCCTCTACGCCGTAGGGGCGGGTTTGAAACCCGCCCTCCCTCCGTTGCAGTCTGATATCATTACCCAGAGCCGCGAGCCATCCACATGAACCCATCCTGCCTAAAGTCCAGCCCAGTTGTCGTCATTACGAGCGTACACATCTGCCCATCGTTGGGGAGGACCTAGCTGCTCGATCCATCCGCACCTTCTAAAGAGCCTCCCCGAAACGGGAGGCTCTTCTGTTTCCGGAAGACAAGGAGGACCGCACATGTCCAATTGGTTCGAAGACGAAGAGTTCTGGGAGAAGCTCTACCCATTCCTGTTTACCGACAGCAAGCTCGAAGCCGCCGAGGTCGAAGTCGACAGCGTGCTGCGGCTTGCGGGCCTCGACCGAGGTGATGTCCTCGACCTCGCCTGCGGGCCCGGGCGCCACTCGGTCGCCCTCGCGAAGAGAGGCTTCCGGGTGACCGGCGTCGACCTCTCGGCCTTCCTCCTTGAGAAAGCCAGGGAGCGGGCCTGCGCGGAGGACCTCGATGTCAAGAGGGTGAGGGAGGACATGCGCCGTTTCGTGCGCCCGGAGGGCTTCGACCTCGCCCTGAGCCTCTTCACCTCGTTCGGCTACTTCGAGAACAGGGACGACGACCCCAGGGTCCTCCGGAACATCCACGGGAGCCTCCGTCCAGGTGGAATGCTGGTCATGGAAATCGCGGGCAGGGAAGCCCTCGCCCGGAGGTTCCATCCGACGACCTCAAAAGAGCTGGACGACGGCAGGCTGCTGGTCGAGCGGCACGAGATAGTCGACGACTGGACTCGACTCAGGAACCAATGGATCGTCATCGAGGACGGCGCGGCCACTTCATTCCGGTTCGACGTCACGGTCTACTCCGGCCAGGAGCTGAAGAACATGCTCTTCGACGCCGGCTTCGCCGACGTCAAGCTCTTCGGAGCCTACGACGGCCGCGAATACGCCCTCGACGCCGAAAGGTTAGTCGCCGTAGCCCGCAAGTGAGTTTGCGGGGAATACGCTACGACAGACGCTTCCTGCCCGTCTCCTTCTCGTACAGATCCCACGTGCGGTCGTTGAACGGGTAGTACCGGCCCGGCGAGCAATCTTCCGCCTCCAGCTTCCCCTTCACAAAGTCCTCCACCGCCATGTGCTCCTGGGCCCTCGCGACCACCTCATCCGCAATGCCGGACGGCACTATTACCACGCCGTCGTCGTCCCCGAGAACCGCGTCCCCTGGGCGCACCAGCACCCCGCCGCACTGGATGGCGTCGTCCACCTGCCAGGGCAGGAACTCCGCGCCGCCCTGCTTGGCCGTCAGGCTGGCGCAGTAAACAGGGAAGCCGTAAGCCTTCATCGAGCGGCTGTCGCGGACGCCTCCGTCCGTCACGATACCCCCCGCGCCAAGCTGCTTGAGGCGGAAGAACTTGATGTCGCCTCCGACCGACGAGAACTGCCAGCCCATCGCGTCGATCACCAGCACCTCGCGCGGCCCACATTTCTCGATGGCCACGTACTCGGCCGAGAGCTCGTCCTTGGGCTTGTCCGCCAGCAAGTCCGGTCGAGCCGGCACGAACCTAAGCGTCACCGCCCTGCCAACCATATGCTGGCCCGGGCTCAGAGGCAGCGCCCCCGCGACGAAGGTCATCGGCCAGCCCATCTTGTACATCGCGTCTATGGCCGTCTGCGTCGGTATCTCGCCGAGGGCGTCGAGGGTCTCATCGGACACGTACGGTGAAGTCATGTCAGCCTCTGTCTGTAGGGGTTGAGCCGCAATTCTACCAGCCGCGCCAAGCCCGGAATACTGACCAGGGACACGCCCCCGCTCTATCTCTGCAGCGGCGGTCTGAGACGCATGAAACCCGCCCTACCCCTCGCCAGGGCCTATGGACACGAGCGACGCCCATTTGCTATCATCGCGTTGTCGGCCGGGTGCTGCCGAGGTGGTGGAATTGGTAGACACGCAGCGTTGAGGGCGCTGTGGCCGCTAAGGCTGTAGGAGTTCGAGTCTCCTCCTCGGCACCAACCCCCTTTCCCAGGCGACGTAGCCAAGTGGTCTAAGGCGGAGGTCTGCAAAACCTCTATTCGGCGGTTCGAATCCGCCCGTCGCCTCCACCCTACCCTTCACCCTTAGCAGCATCACGCCCGCATGCGGACCGCGCCGGGATAGTCAACAGTTGCCGCGCAGTTAGTTGAAGCTACGTTCGGCCTGAGCCTGACTGTCCTGAGCCTGTCGAAGGGTCGAAGGCCAGTGCTCCGCCCAAGCAGCTAACCCCTACCCGTAAGGCACCCCGTACTTCCCGTCGTGGGCGATCTCCGACAGCGGCCTGCGCCTCTTCCCCCGCGGCGTCCGCGCCCGGTAGCCGAACGGCAGCACCGTGATCAGGTGCGTGGACTCCGGGATGCCCAGCAGCCCCTTCACCGCACCCTGCTGCTCGGCCGTCGGCAGCCCGACGAAGCACGTCCCCATGCCCTCCTCCCACGCCACCAGCTCCATCTGCTGAAGGGCACGCCCCGCGTCCAACTCCGGGGAGTCGGCTCCCTCCATCAATATCGCGATGGCGAGGGGCGCGTCGGCGAGGAACCGCCCGCTCGTCGCGATCTCGCCCAGCCGCTCAAGCACGTCCCTGTCCCTGACGACGATGAAGTGCCACGGCTGCCGGTTGCGTGAGCTGGGCGACCACCGGCCCGCCTGCAGCAGCTTCCTGACCACCGGCTCGGGCACTGGGTCCGGCTTGAACTCGCGGACGGTCATCCGCTCTCGAACATTCTCGTAGACACTCACTGAGTCACCTCCGTGGAGCGGTCCACCCACTTGTAGGCTGCCTTCGCGTTCCCCCACAGGAACTTCTCCGCCGCCTCATCGCCCTTCTCCCGGAAGTACCCCGACGTGATGGCCAGCTCCTGCGAATACGGCCCGATCTGCTCGACGTTGGGCCAGTTGCTGCCGTAGACGAGCCGGTCCTCGCCGAACGCGTCCCACAGCACGTCCAGCGTCGGACGGTAGAAGTCCACGTCCTCCGGCGCGGGCAGCACCGCGCTGTGCTGCAGCACGGCCGACACCTTGCAGAACACATTGGGCCGCCGCGCTATCCGGACCATCACGTCCGCCCACTCCGGGTTCGCCGCCACCCCGTCTATCGGCCGGCCGGCGCCAATGTGGTTGATGACGATCCTGAGCTGCGGGACCGCGTCGGCCAGGTGGAACAGGCCGTCCATGTCGTACCAGCCCAAGTGCGCGTCGAGCTGCAGGTCCTTCTCAGCAAGCAGCCCCGCGGCCTTCAGGACGGTAGGCGTGGAGTAGTCCTCGGGGTCGAGGGAGCGCGGGCGAATCCCGCGAAACAGCGGACTGGCCGCGAACCGTTCAACGTGGCGCTCGAACGAGTCGGATCGCATGTCCAGGTTGCCCGACAACCCGACGATCAGCGGCTCGGAGGCGGCCATGTCGAGAATCCACTGGTTGTCCTCGACCCAGTGGCTGGCCTCGACTACCACCACGCCGGTCACGCCGAGCGGCGCGGTGATGCCCTTGAAATGCAACGGCAGTACCGTCCGGTACAACCGCGACTCCTCCTGCGGGTCGGGGTAGGGCGCACCCTGCGGCCTCGTGGGATCGATGAAGTGTACGTGCGTATCTACGATCATGGGCGACCTCGCTTTCGCGCCGCCCATTGTACTCCAGGAGAGTCTAGGCGAGACGCCGCTAAAACCTCATTGCGTCGTCGTCAAACCACTTGTCGATGAGGTCGTTAAGCGATCCGTCCTCCTTCATCGACTCGATGGCCTTGTCCAGCTTGTCCTTGAGTTCGGTGTCGTCCTCTCGGACGCCGATCCCTACGCCGGAGCCGAGGGACACTTCCGGGCCAACGACCTCCAGCCTGTCCCCGTTCGCCGCCATGGCCTCTTGGGCGAACTCGCGGTCGACCAGCGCCGCGTCCGCCTCGCCGCTCAGGACAGCCCCCACAAGCTCATCGGCCAGATCGTACTCGACCAGCGTCGCGCCGGCTTCGGTCAGGTAATCGGCGTGGATCGTGGCCACCTGCGCGGCGATCTTCCCGTCGACGGCCCCATCGCCGGCGCCGGCCAGTGCGATGTAGACCGATGGGGTGGGCGGCAGGTACGCCTGCGTGAAATCGATCGTCTCGTCGCGCTCGGCGGTGATGCTCATCCCGGCCATGATCGTGTCATAGTCGCCCGCAACAAGGTTGGGTATGATCGTGTCCCACTCGTTGGTCACCCAGGTGCACTCGAGCTCCGCCCGGCGGCACAGCTCGTCGCCCAGCTCCCGCTCGAACCCGTCGACCTCGCCGTTTTCGTCGATGAAGTTGTACGGGGGATAGAAGCCTTCAGTCCCCATCTTGACAGCCTGGGGGCCGCCGCACGCCAGGCAAACGAAGACCAGTAAGGCAATCACAAAGATAGGCTTGATCATCCTCATGCCGCCCTCCACTTCCAGACCCAGCTGGCTGCTGCCATCGGTTCGCCCACATGTTACTCCTATCGGGTCGGGGTTGTGGGCTGCAACTGCGACTTCCTATGCCTTGCCTCGGATGTGCCGCGCGCCTAAACTTCCTTCGCGCCAGGTGGCGGCCGCACCCAATAGAAGGACATCAGCTTGACACTACCTACCGCAGCCGTTTGGAAGATTCCCAAGCCCCTCTCGGCAGACAGCGTCCGGGTGGACGACGACGCCGTCATCGTCCTGAGGCGTCATGGGAACCCGGAGGGTCCCCGCCTCGTCCTAACCCACGGCAACGGCCTCGCCATCGATCTCTACTACCCGTTCTGGTCCCTCCTCGCAGCTGACTTCGACCTCGTCGTCTACGACCTCAGGAACCACGGCTGGAACGAAGTCGGGGCGCTGGAAGACCACCACTTCGATGCATTCCCCCGCGACCACGACCGCATCTCGGAGGCTATCGCGCTGCTCTACGGCGAGAAGCCCGCGGTCGGCGTCTTCCACTCCATCTCAGCCCTGGCCGCGCTGCACCTGCCTTCGAGGGGCAGCAATTACTCGGCTCTCGTGCTCTTCACGCCCCCGATGTGCAACACGGGCCCCCGTTACGGAGAGTTCGAGCTGCTGTGCAGGCGCACGGCCGACATGCTCCGGGTGAGAACGCCGTGGTTCCAGGCCAGGGAGGAGCTTGCGGACCTTCATACGTACCTCCACTTCTTCCAGCTGGCTGTTCCGGGCGTCTACGAGCTGGTGGCCAGGACGACCCTCAGGGAGTCCAGGACCGGCATGGGATACGAGCTCCGGTGCCCTCGCGAGTACGAGGCCCAGATCTGGGACGATGCCCCGGGCCCCGCGGTGTCGGTCGACTTCGGATCCGTGCGATGCCCCACCAAGATCATCGCGTCGGACCCCGCCCTGGACCCTGACCGTCCGACGTTCGACTACAGCGACGCGAACGCCTCAGGGGTCGAGCACGAGTTCATGCCTGGGGCTTCGCACTTCCTCCAGCTCGAGAAGCCGGAGAAGTGCGCAGCGACGATGCTGGAATTCCTGGAACGGCAGGGCATCATGGATGAGAGCCCCGTTCGCCCTGAGCCTGTCGAAGGGCAGTGCTCAAGCGGCGTCGACCCCCAGCCGCTTCCATCACGGCCGTAACATGACCCTCTCGAAGCCGGACTACGGGTTCGTAGTCGACGAGAACGTGATGGTGCCGATGCGCGACGGGGTCCGCCTGGCGACCGACATCTACCGGCCCGCCGTCGACGGCCGGGCGCTCTCGGGGCCACTTCCGACCATCCTGGGCCGCACGTCATACGACAAGCGGTGGCGCGAGCTCTGGATCGAGCCCGTCGCGCACTACTTCGCGCCCAGGGGATATGTGGTCGCGCTGCAGGACCTCCGGGGCCGCCGCAAGTCCGAAGGCGTCGGCCAGTACTTCCACACTGCCAACGTGCGCGAGGGCGAGGACGGCTACGACACCGTCGAGTGGATAGCCGCCCAGCCCTGGTCGAACGGCCGCGTGGGCATGACGGGCAGCTCCCACGGCGCGCTCGTCCAGACCGTCGCCTCGCTCACCAGGCCTCCCCACCTGACCTGCATCTGGGCGGACGTGACGCCTACCAACATCTTCGCCCACGAGGCCCGAGAGGGGGGCGCGATGTCGTTCTGGATGTTCTCCGCCCTGTTCCTCCATGCCCACGACGCGCCGGAGATCGCGGACGACCCCGATGGCCGCGAGACCGTCCTCGACGGCTGGCGGAGGATGCGCGAGCTCGTGCAGTCCATGCCCTTGAGGCCGGGTGAGACCCCACTCAGGGCCGTCCCCAACCTCGAAAAGACCTTCTTCGACTACTACTACCGCGGCGAGTACGACGAGTTCTGGTCGATGGAGGCGTGCAACCAGGAGCCGCACTTCCACAAGTCGGCCGACATCCCCGGCGTCTTCTCGGGCGGATGGTACGACTACTTCGCCTCGGCGACGACCGGCCAATACGCGGCAATGGCGGCCAAGAACGGCACTCCCCAGAGGCTGGACATGGGGCCGTGGAACCACAGGGGCCGCAGGAACGGCCACACGTGGGCAGGCGACGTCGATTTCGGCCCGGACGCCGCATACGGCATCGAGGGCTATGGCCAACAGCGACTGCGCTGGTTCGACCGCTGGCTGAAGGACATTCCCAACGGGGTCGAGGACGATGCACCTGTCCGCATGTTCGTGATGGGCGGCGGCAGCGGGACCCGGAACACGGAAGGACGCCTCGACCACGGCGGGCGGTGGCGAGACGAGCGCGAGTGGCCGCTGGCCCGGACGGAGTATGCGAAGTACTACCTGCGCACGGGCGGGGGCCTCTCGACCAGGCCGCCGGACGCCGACGATCCTCCATCATCGTTCGTCCATGACCCCGAGCATCCCGTGCCGACTGTCTCGGCCACCGGCGGCGTCACGGAGCTTCTGCCGTTCCCTGAGGACTATGACACTGAGACCGCCGACCCCAGGGACTACACCAGGGCCATATACCCGGAGGGCGGCGCCCACCAACAGGAGTCGCCCGACCTCGTCGGCGCTCGACCTCCCTACCCGCTCCTGGCCGAGCGGCCCGACGTGCTGGCATTCCAGACCGAGCCGCTGGAGGCGGACGTGGAGGTGACAGGCGGCATCGAGGTCGTGTTGTGGGTCTCGTCCTCGGCGGTCGATACGGACTTCACGGCCAAGCTGCTGGACGTCTATCCGCCCAGCTGGGACTACCCAGACGGGTACCACCTGAACCTGTGCGACTCCATCCTGCGCGCCCGTTACCGCAACGGCTTCGAGAGCGCCGAGATGATGGAGCCGGGCGAGGTGTACAGGGCCAGGATTCCCCTGCCGCCGATAAGCAACCTGTTCAAGGCGGGGCACCGGATCAGGCTGGACATCGCGAGCAGCAACTTCCCCAAGTTCGACGTGAACCCGAACACAGGGGAGGCCATGGGCAGGCACATCCGCACCGCGAAGGCCCGGAACAGCGTGTATATGGACCGCCACCGGCCCTCTCACGTGGCGCTGCCAGTCATCCCTCCGGAGTAAGAAGCCGGCGCGCCGAATTCACTTGGGCTCGAAGGGGTCGTGGCCATGGGATCCGTGGCCCGTCCGGGAGGGTAGTGATGAAGTGATGAATACGTGTTATGATAGTGCATCATGAGAACGACTATCTCGCTTGACGACCAGCTTGCCAGGCAGTTGCGCAGGGCAGCCGCAACCAGGGGCATCAGCATGAGCGCGTTCATTGCCAGAACGCTGGACGATGCTCTGAAGCGCCAAGAGCCATCTGAGCCACCTCCGTTCAGGTTGGTGACGGTGCGTGGTGCGCCCCTCCCCGGGGTTGACCTGAGCCGGCCTAGAGCACTCGATGTACAGGACGACGAGGCCAGCTTCAAGCGCCTCGCCCGCTGACCACTAGATGCTGCTTCCGGATGTGAATGTCCTGATATATGCGCACGTTGAGGACTCGGTGCCCGATCACGCCGAGTACGCGGGCTGGCTCACCCGCTTGGCTTCGGGGCCTGAGCCTTTCGCCCTCTCGATCCTTGTCCTGTCCGGTTTCATCCGGGTAGTGACCAACCCCAGGATCCTTGGCTCGCCTTCCACGCTCGATCAGTCCTTCGCTTTCGTGGCTTCACTCGTGGAACGCCCGAATGCGCGCATCGTGGGACCCGGCCCAGACCATTTGGCCATACTCGAGAGACTGTGCCGCGAGTCAGGAGCCACTGGGAAGCTTGTCGCCGACGCACAGCATGCGGCGGTCGCCATTGAGCACGGCTGCACGATAGTGTCGGTCGACTCCGACTTCAGCCGATTCCCGGGGCTCCGATGGCGGCATCCATTGAGTCCCGGCGCGATCTAGCACCAGCACACACTCCCGCTGCCGTTTGCTGTTTGCGTACCCTAGGATGTTGTAGTAGTCTCCGCACGACTTTCGCATAGGAGTCCGAGCATGCCCTTCGATACTCTCATCACCAACTCAACAGTCGTGGACGGGACGAACTCACCCAGGTATGAGGCAGACGTAGGCATACAGGACGGGAAGATCGCCGCCATCGGCTCGCTCGGCGACGCCGAAGCCGCCCGCAAGATAGACGCGAGCGGGCACATCGTCGCACCCGGGTTCATCGACATGCACACCCACTCGGACCTGACGCTGATCGACGACCCCGGCGGGGAGAGCATGGCCTACCAGGGCGTCACGACCCAGGTCACCGGGAACTGCAGCTACTCCCCATTCCCGATGGGCGACCTGGAGCCCGAGCGGATGCGAACGGTCATGGGCGAGATCTTCGAGACCCGCCAGGAGTGGCGCTGGAGCAATCTGGACGAGTGGGCGTCCATCATGGAGACGCAGGGTGTCAGCCTGAACGTGGCCCCTCAGGTCGGCAACACGCCCCTGCGCGCGGCATGCGGCGCACTGGACGACCGGCCCGCCACGCCCGAGGAGCTCGACGTCCAGAAGCAGCTCCTCGCCGAGACAATGGAGCAGGGCGCATTCAGCCTCTCGACCGGCCTGTCCCTCGCGCCGTCGGGCTACGCGACCACCGACGAGGTCGTCGCGCTGGCCGAGGTGGCCGCGAGCTACGGCGGCTTCTACGTGACCCACGCCCGGGCGATGCCCGGGTGGCACATCAAGATGGTGGAGGAGGCAGTCGAAATCGGTCGGCGGGCGGGAATCCCCGTCCAGTTCTCCCACCTGGCGATAACCGACCGGCGCTACTACGGATACGGCCCCCAGATCGTCGACGTGATCGAACGGGCGCGCGACGAGGGCATCGACATCACCTACGACATGTACCCCTACACCGCCGCCGGGGCGGGGCTGAACCAGCTCGTACCGCTGTGGATGCAGGAAGGCGGCATCCCCATGTTCATGGAGCGGCTGGCCGACGCCGACCTGCGCCAGCGGGCAATCGCCGAGATGAAGGAGGGACGCGCAGGAGGGATCCCGCCCCTCTGGTACATTCACGTCATCAGCAACACCAACTCCGAGGAGAACAGGGACCTGATCGGGTACAACCTGGAGGAGATCGCGGAGATGCGGGGCGTGGAGCCCGCCGAGGTCACCCTGCAGCTGATCGAAGAGGAGAAGGACGGCGTCATGGCCGTCGTCCACAACCGGGTCGAGAGCGACATCCGGTTCTTCCTGGGCCACCCCCTGGGCATGATCGGCTCGGACGGCAACGCCATCTCGCCGGACGGCCACTACAAGGACTTCAAGCCCCATCCGCGCTTCTACGGGCCGTATCCACGGATCCTGGGCCGGTACGTGCGCGAGGAGCCCGCGGTCCTCACACTGGAGCAGGCGGTCTACAAGATGGCCGGCTTCCCCGCCGAGCGCATGGGATTCAAGGAGCGGGGCTTCGTGAAGGAGGGCCTGGTCGCCGACCTGGCGGTCTTCGACCCGGACACCGTCATCGACAACGCCACGTTCGAGGAGCCGCACCAGTACGCAAGCGGAGTGCCATACGTCTTCGTGGCCGGCGAAGCGATCATCGACGGCGGGAAGCACACCGGCGCGCGCCCTGGACGAGTTCTCAGGAACGGCAGCTCGTAGACCGGTAGTCCGCGAATACGCCGCAGTCCTATAATATATCCGTACACGCTCGAACCGCTCCGCCCGGTGGAGCGGTTCCTGGAGGAGAACCCGATGGCGAAAGTCGATACACAAGACCTGCGTAATGTCGTGCTCCTGTCCCACGGCGGGGCCGGCAAGACGATGCTGGCGGAGGCGATGCTGTTCGCTTCCGGCGTGATCAACCGGCTGGGCAAGACCGACGACGGCAACACCACGTCCGACTACGAGCCCGAGGAGCAGAAGAGGACGACCAGCGGCCAGACCTCGGTGCTGCCGTGCCCCTGGAAGGACCGAAAGATCAACGTCGTGGACACGCCGGGCTACGCCGACTACCGGGGTGAGGTTAGCTCGGCGATACGCGTCGCCGAGTCGGCCATCATCGTCGTGGACGCCACCTCAGGCGTAGAGGTGGGTACACTGCAGATGTGGCAGATGGCCGATGAGCTCGAAATGCCCCGCGCCATCTTCGTCAACAAACTGGACCGCGAAAACGTCAGCTATGAGAGTACCCTGGACGCCCTTACGGAGGTGTTCGGTCGCAAGTGCCTTGCAGTCCAGCTTCCGGACGGCGCCGAGGCGAGCTTCACCGGGGTCGTGAGTCTGCTGGGAGACGGCAGCGGTGTCACGGATGAGATGCGGGATGCCTATGACGAGCAGCGTGAGAAGCTGCTCGAGGCTATAGCCGAGGTCGACGACGACCTGATGATGAAGTACCTGGAGGGCGAAGAGCTCACCGACGCCGAGATCGCCCAGGGCCTAAAGCAGGGGATCACAACGGGCGACATCGTGCCCGTGCTCTTCGGCGCGGTGGGTTTGGGCATCGGCGCCGCCGAAGCCATGGATCTGATAGTGGACGCCATGCCTTCTCCCGCGGAGGGAAAGCCGGTAGCGGCCGTGGCGGGCGACGACGAGATCACGCTGGAGGCCGATGCGGGAGGCCCGCTGGCGGCCCAGGTATTCAAGACGTCCGCGGACCCATTCGTGGGCAAGCTCTCGTACATCCGGGTGGTGAGCGGAGAGTTCAAGAGCGACCAGCAGGTCTGGAATGCCACGCGCGGCGAGGCGGAGCGTGTGGGACAGGTCTACGTGGTGACCGGCAAGGAGCAAGAGGCGGTCCCTTCGCTCGCGCCGGGTGACATCGGGGCGGTGGCCAAGCTCTCGTCGGTCCTGACCGGCGACACCCTGGCCCAGCGGAGCAACCCCATTTCCCTGCCTGCCTTCACGTTCCCAACGCCCGTCTACCAAATGGCGGCGTACCCGAAGTCGAAGGCGGATGTTGACAAGATCACGACGGCGCTGGCGCGCATCACGGAAGAGGACCCTAGCCTGGAGGTGCAGCGGCAGCTGGACACCGGCGAGCTGCTGCTAGGAGGCCTCGGCGACGTTCACGTCGAGGTGGCGGTCGAGAGGATGCAGCGCAAGTTCGGCGTCGAGCTGGAGCTGCGGACGCCGCGTGTCCCCTATAAGGAGACCATAACCCGCCAGACGCAGGTCGAGTACCGTCACAAGAAGCAGTCGGGCGGACATGGCCAGTTCGGCCACGTCTACCTGGACATCGAGCCCCTCGAACGAGGCGGCGGCTTCGAGTTCGCCGAGAAGGTCGTGGGGGGAGCCGTGCCACGTGAGTACATACCATCCGTAGAGAAGGGGTGCAGGCAGGCACTGGTGGGCGGCGCGGTATCGGGGTTCCCTGTGGTCGACGTCAGAGCAACCCTGTATGACGGCAGCTTCCACTCGGTCGACTCGTCCGGGGTGAGCTTCGAGATCGCCGGGAGCCATGCGCTGTCGGACGGCATCAAGCTGGCCGGCCCCATCATCCTGGAGCCGGTCATGCGTGTGGACGTACGCGTCCCGGACTCGGACGCGGGCGAGGTGATGGGCGACCTGAACGGCAAGCGGGCACGGATACTTGGCATGACTCCCCAGGGGGACGGCACGACGGTGGTCGAGGCCGAGGCTCCCCAGGCCGAGATGCTGCGCTATGCAACGGATTTGCGTTCCCAGACGCAGGGGCGAGGATCGTTCACGATCAGCTTCGACCACTACGACCCGGTGCCCGGGCACATCACGGAACGCATAGTCCAAGAGGCCGAGCAGCAGCGCGAGGCCGACCGGTAGAAGCGCGGGCAGGGCACGACGCCCCAAGGGACAGAAGGGACAGCTCCAGCCTGTACTTGGACTCCCTAAACGGCGTCACTGCGCCGGAGAGGTGCATTTTGGATGGCAAAGACTTCCTATCTATAGCCGACCTGTCTTCCAATGAAGTTGGGCAGCTGATCGAACGGGCCGCTCAGATGAAGAGCGGGCCGGCCGAGCGACCCCTGGTGGGCAGGACCATCGCCATGCTCTTCGAGAAGCCCTCGCTCCGAACGAGGGTGAGCTTCGAAGTGGGCATCAGGCGGCTTGGGGGCGATTGCTTCCACCTGGGCGGACCCGAAGTCGGCCTTGGCGAGAGGGAGCCCGTCCCCGACGTTGCGCGGGTGCTCGACCGCTGGGTAGACGCCGTCGTGGCGCGCGTCAACTCCCACGAGAGCCTGAAGCTGCTGGCGGAGCACACGACGGTCCCGATCGTCAACGCGCTATCCGACGTAGAGCACCCTTGCCAGGCGATGGCCGACCTGCTGACCGTCCTAGAGCACAGGGGGCGACTGGACGGGCAGCGGGTCGCGTACGTGGGCGACGGCAACAACGTGGCGGCCAGCCTTGCGTTGGCGTGCGCGTCGGTCGGCGCGGACTTCGTCATTGCGTCGCCGCCGGACTACCGGGTGGATGGCGCAACCTGGGAAGAGGCCACGCGGCGGGCGTGCGTAAGCGGCGGGAGCGTGAGCTGGGTGGAGGGGCCTGAGGATGCGGCGAGGGATGCCGACGTGATGTATACGGACGTCTGGGTGAGCATGGGCCAGGACGCTGAGACAGAGGCGCGGCACCGGGCGTTCGAGGGCTACCAGGTCAGCCCGGCGCTGATGGAGCTCGCCAAGCCGGGCGCGATTTTCATGCACGACATGCCGGCACACGAGGGCGAGGAGATCACGGCGGGAATGCTCGATCATCCGCAGTCGGTCGTGTTCGACCAAGCCGAGAACCGCTTGCACGCCCAGAACGCCGTGCTCTCCTACCTGTTCGACGACACAAAGGGGGGGGCCTCCTGAAACGCCAGGTCTGAGCCGTCTGCTCACCTGAGCGCTTCTGAGGGACGAATGGCCGCAAGCGGAGTGACTACATGAACAGCACCTCCAAGCCAATCGTCGCCATCGTAGGCCAGCCCAACGTCGGCAAGTCGACGCTGTTCAACAGGCTGACCGATACTAGGCCGTCGATCGTCTCGGACATCGCCGGCACGACACGCGACAGGGTCATCGCCGATGTGGAGTGGGGCGAGCGGCTCGTGACCCTCGTCGACACGGGCGGCCTGGACGAGTTTCCGGCGACGGAGATCTGGTCGAGCGTGCGCGACCAGATACAGGTCGCCATCGAGGGCGCTGACGTCGTAGTCATGCTCGCCGACGTTACAGCCGGGGTCACCGCTCCCGACGAGGACGTGGCGCGCGTACTGAGGCTGTCCGGCCGGCAGGTCGTGCTGGCGGTGAACAAGGCCGACAACGAGCTTCGCGAGGCGGACGCGGCCGAGTTCTACGGGCTGGGGCTGGGCGAGCCGACACCGATCAGCGCCTACCACAATCGTGGGGTAGACGACCTGATGGCGCGGGTCCTCGCTCTACTGCCCGGTGGAGACTCCGTCCCGGAGCCGGAGGCGGACTTCAGGCTTGCCATAGTGGGCCGGACGAACGTGGGCAAGTCGATGCTGCTGAACTCCATCCTGGGCGAGGAGCGGGCCATCGTGAGCGATGTCCCCGGCACGACCCGGGATGCCCTCGACACCCTAGTCACCGTCGACGGGCGGACAGTCCACCTGATAGACACCGCCGGCCTAAGGAGAAGAGGCAGGATCGAACGCGGCATAGAGCAGTTCAGCGCCATCAGGACGATCAGAGCCATAGACCGCGCGGAAGTCGCGGTGCTGGTCATGGACGCGGCTGAGCTGGCAACCTCCCAGGACACCCACATAGCGGGGTACGTACTGGAGGCCTACCGCGGCATGCTTCTGGCGGTCAACAAGTGGGACTTGGCGAGCGGACTTGGATTGACGAAGGAGGAGGCGGTCATGGAGGTCCGCCGACGCTTCAAGTTCGTCACCCACGTGCCGGTCTGCTTCACGTCCGCGCTCGAGGGAACGGGGATCCACGACCTGCTCGACCAGGCTGCGGAGGTCCACCGCAGATGGAGCATGGGGCTGCCGCGCTACGACCTGCGCCGAACGGTACTGAGCGCGGTGGCGGCGCATCCTCCCGCCACGGGGAGACGCAGGCTCAAGTTCTATGGAGTGACCCAGGACAACTCTCAGCCGCCCAGCTTCACCTTCTACGTGAACAACTCGGACATGGTACACTTCGCCTACCGGCGCTACTTGGAGAACGCCCTTCGCAGTGCATACGGCTTCGAGGGCGCTCCACTGAGGATGCGTTTCAAGAGCAGGGGGGAGCGATAGTGGAGGTTGCCGGCTTCGCCGTATTCGGGTACCTGCTTGGGTCGCTGCCGTTCGGCGTGATCTTCGGCCGGCTCTTCGGGGGCGTGGACGTCCGGGACCACGGAAGCGGCAGCACCGGCATGACCAACGTCCTGCGCACCGCCGGGAAGCCCGCGGCCGCGCTCGTGCTGCTCCTCGACATGTTGAAGGGCGCGGCCGCCATAGTCGCAGCCAAGCTGATTACCGGGTCCGCCGGGGTCGAGGTAGCGGCCGGCCTGGGCGCTATATCAGGGCACATGTGGCCCGTCTTCGCTGGCTTCAGGGGCGGCAAGGGCGTTTCGCCAGGCTGGGGGGGACTCTTCCCGCTGGAGCCGGTTTCGGGAATCGTTGCCGGGGTGATCGGCGTGAGCGTGATCGCCCTGAGCCGGTACGCCTCATTGGGTTCGCTCGTGGGCGCGGTGTCGGGCTCGGCGATCGTTGCGACGATGGCCCTGCTGGGGGGAACGCACGACGTGTATGCGCTGTACGGCATCGTGGGCAGCGTCCTCGTCGTAGCGAAGCACAAAGACAACATCGTCAGGCTGTACAGGGGTGAGGAGCGGCGGTTCGGCTCATCCCCAGACGCCGGAGAGCAGAAAGCCAGCCTGAGCAGAGTCCTGCGATGGCCCAGATCGGCGTAGTTGGGACGACGACCTGGGGGACGACCCTCGCCATAATCACCGCCCGGGCGGGTGCAGACGCCGGGCTATGGGCGCGCACCCAGGCCGAGGCCGATGAGATACTCAGCGACGGCGAGAACCGCCGCCGCCTTCCCGGGGTCAAGCTGCCGCCGGGCGTCAGCGTAACGGCATCCCCAGGAGAAGCGCTGGGCGGGGTCGATCTCGTTATCATCGCCGTGCCCTCGCAGACTATGCGCACCAACGCCCGCGCGGTGAAGGACGCAATAGCCCCTTCCGCAGTCGTGGTCAGCGCTACGAAGGGCCTGGAGATAGACTCTGGGAAGCGGATGAGCGAGGTGCTGGCCGAGGAGCTCCCTCACGTTCGTGGGAGCCTCTGCGCCCTGTCGGGGCCCAACCTGGCCGGGGAGATCGTGGCCGGGAAGCCCACCTCCACGGTCGTTGCATCAGCCAGCCAGGAGGCGGCTGACCGGGTCCAGGCCGTGCTGACGTCTCCCCTGTTCCGGGTCTACACGAACAACGATATCGTCGGCGTGGAGCTTGCGGGAGCGCTGAAGAACATAGTGGCGCTGGGAGCGGGCGTTTGCGACGGGCTCGATATCGGGGACAACGCCAAGGCGACTTTCATGACCCGCGGCGTCGCCGAGATCGCGAGGCTCGGGGTGGCCGCCGGGGCCGACCTGATGACGTTCGCCGGCCTTGCGGGGATCGGCGACGTGATGGCGACGTGCTCCAGCGCGCTGAGCCGCAACCACTACGTTGGCGATCAACTGGCGCGCGGCAGGTCCCTGCAGGCGATCATGGGAACGATGACCCAGGTTGCGGAGGGGGTGGATACTACCCTGGCCGCCCTACGTCTGGCGGCGTCCCTCGGGGTCGAGATGCCCATCACCCAGGTTACCCACGACGTGCTGTTCGAGGGGCTGGAGATCAGGCAGGCGATCTCGGACCTGATGGGCAGGGAGCCGGTCTCGGAGTGGTCCGGCATCTTGCCAGACGCAGCCGTGGAGGAGACGCTAGCCGGCCCTGACTAGCCTCATGGCGACCCAGTCGCCGTCCACGTCGAGGCGGTCCAGTCGGAGCCCGGCCTCTTCGAGCCGTTCCACAACGGGCCCCTGCGCCTGCTCCAGTACTCCCGACGCTACAACGGCGCCCCCGTGTCCGGCCGCGCCCGCGATGTGCCCGGCGAGGTTGCCGACAACTGTCGAGGATATGTTTGCGACCACGACGTCGTAGCCGCCGGGCCTGAGGGACGCATAGGGCAGCGTGCCCTCCTCGACCTTCACCACCGCGTTCACGCCGTTCTGGCGGATGTTTGCGGCCGCCGTGTCGACAGCCGTAGCGTCTATATCGAGCGCAAGCACGTCGGACGCTCCCAGCCTGGCGGCCGCGATGGACAGGATGCCTGAGCCGCAGCCAAGGTCCAGGACCGAGCACCCGGGAGTCACCATTTCTTCGAGGGCTGTCAGGCACATGGTCGTGGTCGGATGGTGTCCCGTGCCGAATGCCATGCCCGGGTCGAGCTCAATGACCACGTCGCTCTTCGCGGGCTCGTAGCTGCGCCAGGTCGGCACGATAACCGTCCGCGAGCCGACGCGCAGGACATGGAAGTGCTCCCGCCACGCGTTTTCCCACTCGGCCTCGTCCACCTCTCGGCTGCGAAGCCTGGAGACGGGGCCGAGCTGGGCCATGAGCCTCACTCCGACATCGATGCTCCCTTCACGGGACAGGGTCGTCGGCCCGACAGGCAGGTAGGTCATGACCCTGACGTGTTCGGAGTCAGGGGGAGATTCTCCTTCGTCGGGGTTGAATCCGCCGGGCTCCTCGACTGCCACTCCAGCATGCCCGTACTTCAGGAAGAGTGACGTGAGCGGCTCCACGAACTCGCGGGGCGCACTCACGCTGAGCTCCAGCCACTTCCTCATAGGGGGGAGCCGGAACGCAGATGACGAGGGCGGGTTTGAAACCCGCCCCTACGTGGGAGGGACGCGGCACGCCGCCGGCCAGGGCGGGTCCGAGACCCGGCCTTACTCCGTCCCGCCAAGGGAGTCCTTGAATTTATCGAACCAGCTCCTGTCGCCGCCATTCGTCGTCTCGCCCAGGCTCTCCGCAAGCTCCTCGATCAGCTCGCGCTGGCGGTCGGTGAGGGATCGGGGGACGTCCACTACGACGGTGACCAGGTGGCTGCCCCGGCGGTTCTCCCTCCCCAGGTGCGGGATACCGAGCCCGTCCAGCCGCAGGACATCGCCGGTCTGCGAGCCTGCAGGGATCCTCAACTCGTGCCCGCCGTCGAGGGTTGGCACCTCCACGGAGGTCCCCAGCGTCGCCTGCGCGATGTTCACGTGCAGCGAGGCCAGGACATCGTTGTCGTTCCTCTCGAACAGCGGGTGAGGCTTGACGCGGATTACGGCGTACAGGTCACCGGGGCCGCCGCCGCCAACTCCGGCCTCGCCTTCGCCCGTAAGCCTTATCTGCGTACCGGTCTCTATTCCGGCCGGGACGGATATGGCGATCTTTCGCTCGCGGGCCTCCGTGCCTACGCCTCCGCACTTGCCACACGGGTCGCTCACGACCCTACCCTCGCCCCCACACCTGCCGCAGATCGAGACCTGCATGAACTGTCCGAATATGCTCTGGGCGGCCCGGCGCACCTCGCCGGTGCCGCTGCAGTTCAGGCAGGTGACGGGGCTGGAGTCGGGCTCGCTGCGGGTGCCCATGCACCTGCCGCAGACCTCAGTGCGCCTGATCTCGCGCTCCTTCTCGACGCCGAACGCGGCTTCCTCGAAGTCCAGCATCAGCGTGATGCGAAGGTCCGCTCCCCGCCTGGCCGTCGACCGGGTCCTGGCGCCGCCGCCGAAGAAGGCCTCGAAAATATCCCCGAACCCGCCGAAGTCGGTGAAGCCTTCGAACCCCGCCCCGCCGTTCGTGTTCACTCCGGCGTGGCCCATCCGGTCGTACCTGGCGCGCTTCTCCGAGTCGGTCAGCACCTGGTAAGCCTCGTTGACCTCCTTGAACCGCTCCGTGGCGTCGGGGCTCCTGTTGCGGTCGGGGTGGTACTCCAGCGCGAGCTTCCTGAAGGCCTTTCGGACCTCCTCGTCGGAGGCGGTTCGCGGCAGCCCCAGGACTTCGTAGTAGTCTCTCTTCTGGGTGGTCATGTAAGGGCGGGCGTTACTTGCCGCTCACGCCTCCCACGAGCTCTCCCATGACGTCGGCCATCAGGTCGATGACCGAGACGGCCTTCTTGTAGTGCATCCGCACCGGTCCAACGGCCGCTATGGTGCCGGTCATCTGGCCGGGCACTCCATACCGGCTTATCACGACACCCATCGGCTGAAGCAGGTTGTCGCTGTTCTCGTGCCCAATAATGACCTTTACGAATGGCGCGTCGGGAGCCTGGTCGAGGGTCGCCTGGGCAAGCCTTCCATCCTCTACCGCCTCCACGAAACCGGCCAGGGCGTCCCTGTCCGCAAATTCCTGCTGGGCAAACAGGTTCCTGAGGCCGTCCACGTAGTGGTCTACTCTGCCTGTGCGGTCCTCTTCCCTGAGTATGTCGACCGTAGCCTGCACCAGCTCTTCTTCGAACTGGGTGAGTGCTTCCCCCTGGGAGTCTATCTCTTCCCAGGAGAGGCCGCGCACCAGGTCCGTAACCCGGTTCGCGGTGGTGTCGAGCTCCCCATCGTCCAGGGGACGGCTCAGCGGAATAAGCTGTCGTCTCAGCCGCGCCTCGTTTAGCACTACGATGAGCAGCGTCTGAAGGTCCTGGAGGGGGACGAGGCGGACCTGCTTGACACGAGATTCCGGCGCCCTTGGGAATGTGACTATGGCAACGCTGCCCACGAGGCCGGCCAATATGGCGGCAGCGAATTCGGTCCACTCGTCGATCTCTCTCTCCACGTCGATGAAGCGGTCCCTCATCGACCTGCGCTCCGATGCGACGATCCTATGGGACATGGCGACCGTCTCGACGTACGTGCGGTAGCCGGGGTCCAGGGGCACACTTCCCGCGGAGGTGTGCGGGCGCGTTATGTAACCCCCCTGCTCGAGACCGGACACGTCGTTCCTGATCGTAGCCGAGCTGACGCCGAGGTCGTGGGTGCGGACGAGGGTCTGGGATGCGATGGGCGCACCCGTGTGGATGTAGTCGTCGACTATCAGATTGAGGATGTTGGTCGCCCGCTCGGTAAGCATCCTGTCCACCAATCGTGGGCGCCTCTCACCAGGAATTCTCTGAGTTGGCGCCTACCTTGAATCTAGCACCCGCATTTCCGGAGTGTCAACTGCCAAAACCGGGCCAGCTCCAATACCGCCGCTAGCTAGCCGGCAGGAGCCCGGACACGGAGTACCTGCCCCGGCGTGTCATAGGAGGCTCCGGTGCTGTCTCTTTTCTCGGCCACATGGGTGACAAAGTTCATTCGTTGGCGAACGCGCCGCGCTGGGCTGTACAATTGAAAGTGCCGCACAAAGGGGAAGTGTCGGAACTGGCAGACGAGCATGATTTAGGATCATGTGCCGAAAGGCGTCCGGGTTCGAGTCCCGGCTTCCCCACCAACGTATACGGTAGACAGAACTGTCTTCGAGCTTTGGCTCGGGGGTCTGTGATCCCCTAGCACCGTAATATTCCCGGATTGTTCGAGCCCCTTCTCGTGGGCCTGACTGTATTGTACTGCGAACTTTTCGCTGGGAGGTCTGGATTTGAGTTGGGTCTAGTTGGGATGGATACACCATCACCTGCATTACGGAGGAGGCGGTCCGTTGCCGAAGTCAACGGGCACTGCCCTGGCCATCGCTAGCCGCTCACCTCAATGTCTACGCCCACCGGGCAGTGGTCGCTCCCCATGACCTCCGGCAGGATGAAGGCGCCCGTCACCTTGTCCGCCAGCGCGCTGCTCACATAGAAGTAGTCGATGCGCCAACCCACGTTGCGGTCCCGGGCGCGGGTGATCATGTCCCAGTATGTGTAGTTGCCCGGCTCATTGTTGAACATGCGGAAGGTGTCCAGGTGCCCGTGGGCCAGCAGCTTGTCGATCCACTCCCGCTCGATCTCCAGGAACCCGGACACCTTCTCATTCTCCTTGGGCCGCGCCAGGTCGATGGCCCTGTGCGCCGTGTTCACGTCGCCGCAGATGACCACGTTGCGCCCCGATGCAGTCTGCCCATCGATGTGCTCCAGGAAGGCGTCGTAGAAGCGCATCTTGTAGTCCAGCCGCTCCTCAGAGCTCTTGCCGTTCGGGAAATACACCGAGTACAGCAGGAAGTCACCGAAGTCGGCGACTAGAGTCCGCCCCTCGCTGTCGAATTCGTCGACGCCGAATCCCACCGTCACCGACTCCGGCTCCCGCTTTGTGTAGATGGCCACGCCGCTGTAGCCCTTGCGCTCCGCCGAGGCGAAGTATGCACGGTACCCCTCAACCTCCTTCAGTGAGGCCGGTAGCTGGTCGGGGTGGGCCTTGGTCTCCTGGATGCATAGCACCCCCGGGTCCGTCTCTGCCATCCACTCCAGAAAGCCCTTCTTGAGGGCGGCGCGAATTCCGTTCACGTTCCATGAGAGCATTCTAAGGATCGCCACTATTCCTCCTTCTGCAGCCAGCGGGCCACGTCCTTCGCGAAGTAGGTGATGAGGATGTCTGCACATCCGCTCCAGTCGGAAAGACGGTCAGCGGGTCAATTACATTCTAAGCAGTGCATGAGACCTCTGCTACCGGCCCCGAGCCCGGCTCATTGGCTTGCTCAGGCCACACTCAGCGGCTCAAGGTGGCGATCTGAGCAATAGTTGAGCCGATGTCTGAACAGTGGCGCTCTACGCCGCCCATCTTCAATCGCCAGGCGGGTGTGTCCACTGAATCGTCGGCTACTATCTCAACGTCTATCGACTCGCCGGCAGCCCGGCTATCGAGAATCCTAAATCCCTCACGTTCCAGTGCCCGGCGCATCCACCTTCCGGAGAGTCCATCCGCAATCAGCAAGGCATTACCTATGGCCTGGATGCGGGGCCTGAAGCCCCCGATGTCGGAATCGAAGATAAGCTCAGAGCTGGAGAACGTGGACTGCAACGCTCCCCGTAGTATGAGGTCTTCGGGCGCGCCATGTTCAACCCTGCCCTCAGGGGTGATCAACCACAGCATGTCAGCTGCCCTCAACGCCAATTCAAGGTCGTGAGTGGACATAAGGACCGCCAGACCCGTCTCACGGGCCAATCGCTTCAACAGGCCCGTTATCTCAACACGAGTGGGCAGGTCCAGAAATGCGGTAGGTTCATCCAGCAGCATGACGGTGGGCTGCTGGGCAAGAGCCCGTGCAATCATCACCCTTTGGCGTTCGCCGTCACTCAGCTCGGAGATGTCACGTGACGCCAGATCGTAAGAGCGGGTTGCGCCTATGGCCCACTGGATAATCCTGTGGTCTTGAGGCGTTAGCCTTGCCGTCCAACCGGTGTACGGGTAGCGCCCCAGGCCCACCAGCTCATAGGCCGTCAGACGACCCACGGTAAGACGATCCGTGAGTACAACGCTCAACAGGGTTGCCAGCGTGTGATTGCTCAGATGCTGAATGTTGCGTCCATCGATCTCCACACTTCCAGCAAGCAGTGGCTGCATCCTGCCAAGAGTTCTGAGAAGGGTTGACTTGCCAGTGCCATTCGGACCAAGCAGACCTACGAATTCACCCTGGTGCAGCTCTAAGTCCACACCTTCGAGGACAGCGCGATACCTTGTTGGGCCTGCTCTATAGCCGACAGCAAGAGAGTGTGCGGCCAGCGCGACTTCGTTCACAGGGCGAAGCCTCTTCTCGCCTTCAGCAGCACCCAAATTGCCACCGGTCCTCCAAACAATGCTGTCGCCGCGTTTATGGGGAGATTGAGGCTGCTATTTGGGAGTTCGGCAAGTATTCCGCAGGCTAACGCGATTGCGATTCCGACAAGTATGGAGCCGGGGACCAGGATTCGATGGTCGGACGTGCCGAATACACCACGGGCGATGTGTGGAATAGCGATTCCGAGAAACCCAATAGGCCCAGCGTATGCTACGACCGCCCCGGCCATGAGAGAAGCGCTGCCCATGATAACGACTCTTGCCCATTTCACGTTGAGCCCCATACTGCGGGCATAGTTGTCTCCGAGGAGCAGGGCGTTCAGCGGTTTGATCGTGAGTACGGCCATTACCAGGGCTAGCCCAATTGAAGACGACATGTAGGGCATCTCTCCCCAGCGAACGCGAGTGAAGCTTCCCAAGCCCCACTCCACAAACTGCCTGGTCTGCTGCTCGTTGGCAAAAAAAATGAGGATTGTTACGACAGCGCCTATCAGCGCAGCCATCACGACCCCCAGCAGCAGCACTACTACCATGTCCCCGACCCTGGACGCGACTACGAGCATGACTGAAAGAACTGCGGCCGCACCAAGAGCCGCGCCTGCAACTGTCCCAAGATTGGTGAAGAAGCTGCCGCCAACCCCAGAGAAGATTTCCGGGGAAGTCGGATTCACGAGGATGACCAGCGCCACGCCCAGGCTGGCTCCGGAAGACACCCCCAGGGTGAACGGGCTGGCAAGGGGATTCCTGAACACAGTCTGCATCTGAAGGCCCGCTAGCCCCAGGGCGGTACCGACCAGCATGGCGGTCAAGACCCTTGGAAGCCGGATGTCCATGACGATGGTCTGCCATGAGCTTTTCTCGGCTTCGCCCCCAAGCAGAATTGTCACCACCTGGCCAACCGGTATGCTGACCGATGACCAGCTCAGGGACGCCGTGACTGCAGCTATGCCCAGAATCGCAAGCAGGGCAAATACGGCCAGCTGGCGCCGTAAGCGAGAACCGGTGTCAATCGGGAGTTCTCCCTGTTCAGATATTTGAGCGGGGCCAGGCCGGGCGGGGGTGGACGTTGTTGGATCGGGAGCGCTCATCGTGTTCGGGTTATGGCGTCGTCCAGATCCGAGCCAAAGAAGTCCTTTACTATGGGGATGAGGATGTCCAGGCGAGAGCGGCTCTCATGGTGGTCGAGTCCCTCAAGAGACTTAAAGGAGACGTTGGGGAACTCATCCGCTGCCTGCCTGGCCAGATCGTGGTCTTCATCTCGAGTCCCGCACAGCAGCAGGTAGGGAATCTGACCCTGTGAAATCCCTTCACTTAGTCCCTGGATCCTGCTCGTAGCGACAAGCGCGGCGCCCAGAGCCTTCCAGTCACGGGCTTCCAGCTCCGCTTTCTGCTCACGGCTGAGAGGGCCAGACTCAGCTTCTCTTCGTTCTATAGCGGCCTTCGCACCGCAATCCATGTACCGTTGCCCCCACTGCTCGAAGTCTACTGGAAGTCTCTCGGTGTACGGATGGGCGCCGAGAACTATGGCTGAACGGAGACGCTGCGGCGCATATGTGCTGACCCCGAAGGCCGCAATGCCACCGAGTGAGTAGCCGAGGATACAGGCTGATTCCACTCCAGCGGCATCTAACACTGCTGTGACGTCTCGCACTCTCTTCGGCAAGCTGTAGGCCGCCAGACCGTGAGGCTTATCGCTTCTGCCATGCCCGCGAGCGTCCATGGTGATGACCTGAAACCGGTCGCTCAGGGCCTCCACGTGGCCGCCCGTGCGCCACGCATCTCCCGACACTCCAAACCCGTGAAGCAGGACTAGCGGGGGGCCGGTTCCTTCGACATGGAAGTGAATCCGCACCCCCTCACTAGCTGCATATGGCATGGTCTGACTCACCTACTCAGAGGGAGGAGATATGAGCTCCAGCCAAACCGATTCGTGCGACTCGTCCAACAACTCCGGGTGGAGAATGCTTACCAGGTCCCTCAGGAGAAGGTCGACCCGGTAGTTGACGGCCGTCTTGTAGAAGTCGTCATTACCGGGCTTGAACTTGTGGAACGCATTCCCTTTGTGCAACGGTTCCAGCTCACCATAGATCGGTCTGGCATCTACCCAATCGTCCCCATCTGAGAAGTCCACGTCGGGGAAGACGGCGTTATGCGAATCGTTCAGCCAGAAGTCGGAGTCCGCCGCTACTTCCAGCACCACCTCCCCTGAAATCGTGGCGGACGCGTCGAGTGCGATTTCCTCATCGAGCAGGATCGGCGTCCCACCCGCGTCGCGGATCAGGTGATAGTCGAGGTAGTCCGGGCCGCGCGTGAACCACGCGCCGCTGCTGAGGGCCTGGCCGTGCAACACCGTGCTGCGTTCAGCAACCGGAACCGCACTTGCCACCCGCTCCGCCAGCGCCACGTATGCCTCCTCGACCGGCGCGAACAGCGCTTTGGCCTCTTTCTCCTTGTTGAAGAACAGCGACCAGTACTTCAGGTGCTCCGCTGATCCAAGCGGTACTTCCCAAAAGCCGTTGTAGAACACAGCTGGCAGGCCCAGCGAGCTCGCCATCTCGCGCTGGCTGGCGTTGAACGGGACGACCACCAGGTCTGGCTCGGCCGCCACCACCGGCTCCCACGCGTCTGCCGCTCCAGTAATCAGGAAGTCGTCGGACTTGTACCGCTTGGCCAGTTCGGGCGTGGTCTGGGAGACGTCGCCGGACGGAAGGTACCCCAGCCCTATCAGGGACTCCGCCTCGCCAAGGTACTCCAGGGCCGTCACAAGCGATGCGCCTCGGGAGTTCTCGTAAACCCTTTCCACAGGGATCGGGACGATTTGAGCCCCAGCGAGATTGCCGGTGAGCTCCGGTGCCGGCGTTCCTTTCTGAACGAGCACGTAGGTCTCCCGGGAACCGGCGTTGGCGTCGCCCACGGGGCCCATGTTCACGACCTTGTAGTTGCCGTGATAGCTGACCGTCCAGTCCTCGGCCCATTTCACTTCAATCTTGTCCGGGAAGTAGTCCGCGCCTGGGATGTACTCTTCGACAGGGCCCTGTGGATTGGCCGCGATGACTCCTAGCTCGGCGGCGGTCTCGATCCGATCAAGGAACACAAGCTGGTGATTGGGGAGCAGTCCCGGATGGATTATGCTTACGATGTCCTTCAGGAGGATGTCCGCCCGCACGGCTCCGGTGCTGTGGTAATCGCTCGCCCGCCCATATCTGTGGAAGGCGTTGCCGGCGGCCAGCGGCGCGAAGTCCCCGTTCAGCGGGTTGCGCTCGAGAAACTCGGGAACAGTCCGCTCGCTTGGAATGTAGGCCATGTCGAACCAGTATTCGGCGCCCTGACCATGTTCGAGCGCCGTCTCCACCGCGACTCCTCCAAAGCCCAGGTGAGCCGTACCGTCTAGCAAGCCCTGGTCAACGGCCTTCAGCAGAGGACGCGCCCCACCCGCGTCTTCGATCAGTATCGACTCGAGCCGGGTGCGATTCCTGCTCTGGAATTGTCCGGACCTTGCGATAGTGCCCAGCAGGACGGAGGGACTTGCCGGCTGGCTTTGGGCAAGGGACTTGACCATGTTGTACTCTTCGGCAATTGGCTCGAAGTACCGGTTGGCCCTGGCTTCAAGGTTAAAGAACAGCGATACGAACTTCACCTGCTCTGCGGAGCCCAGCGGGCCTTCCGAGAAAGGGGAGTAGTGAATGGCAGGCACGCCAACCTGAAGGGCATTTTCCCGCCAGTCGTCCCCGTTGTACTGGAAATAGACATCGGGCTCGCCGTTCAGGATCAGTTCCAAGTCTTCTCCGTAACTGGTCTCCTCGAAGATGTCATCCTGGGTGACTCTAGCGACCACGTCCGGGAGGAAATGGTTCTTGTGGCCTGACGTTCTCCTGTTGACTCCAATCAACCGATCCAGAGCACCGAGCGCGTCCAGCGCCGCGAACGTGGCGCCGCCGCCTTCCCAATAGCGCTGGACTGGCACTTCGACAACCATCGCGTCGGCAAGCTCGCCGGAGAGCTCCGGCGCCGGCGTCCCGCACTGCACCAGAACGTATCGAACTAGATTCTGTGCGTCCGGGCTGGTGTCCGTATCGACTGTTACGACCTTGTAGTTGTCGAAGTACTCGACCTGCCACTCCTTGGCGTATTGAGCCTCAGTCTTTTCGGGGAAGTAGTCGGTCCCCTCCTCGTAGGCATCTGCGCACGTCTGAAGATTGTTGACGATGAGGTTCTTCACGACAGGCACCTCTACGGGCACCTCTTTTTCCACTATCCGATCTACGGGGACTTCCACAGGCACCTCTACCGGTACCTCTTTCACCACCTCGACTACCCGTTCTACGGGCACCTCGACTTCCACTACCCTCTCGCCACAGGCCACAAGAATGGCGACGGTCAAGAGGAGCGAAACTAGGATCCATGGGCTCTTCTTTGGCATTATCGGAACTCTCCTTTTCAGCAGCATGTTTCACCTATTCGATACTTCATCTCATTACAGATGGCGATTGAAAGCACCAGGAACATAGGCGACCCCATAGTGTATTCCGGTGCGGTGTGTGCTGACAAGCATTTCGGCCCTCTATGATACTACATATCAATATGTACGCCGCAACGGATGACGGGAAGATGCCTGCCGAAGACCCATGCCCGGACGATGAATCGGCGCCTGGTAAAGACCGGGACAACGAGTGACTTATCGCCACACTAGCGAAGCGAAGAGAGATCTGTCTTCAGTCAACCAGGCCCGACCTGGCTGTGGGCTTTCCTAGGGGAGAGTTCGCAATGCCGTCCCCTCTGGTGCACCTGCCCAGAGCCTACGGGCTCGCAGACTCCCGTAATGGCGAACGGCTGAGGTCCTCCTGGGGCGCGGGACCCCATTGCGTACGGTGGAGGATGGAGACGGCCTGAGGTGCCCGCTGTCCTACGAGGTCGCCAAGCCGCGATTGCGGCTCAGGTTCGCAGGTGTGCAGGGAGGGAGGGGGAGGGAGGAGAGCTGCTTTCGAGAAGAGAGTTCTCAGGCGGGGGCTCTTCGCCTGAATATGACTGCCAGTACGAATATCCCGCTCGCGACCAGGGTCATGGCAGGACCGGCGGTCAAATTGAAGTGGTAGGAGATGTAGAGGCCCGTCACGGCGGCAGTGGTCCCCAGCGCCGCGGCCACCAGCATCATCGTGACAAAACGCCTGACCAACAGGTACGCCGTGGCAGCGGGCGTCACCAGCATTGCCATGACGAGAATAACACCCGCCGCCTGGATCCCTATCACTATGACGAGGGCAAGCATGACCAGGAACACGTAATCGACGATGCCGGTCCGCCTGCCGACCACCTGGGACCCCACGGGATCGAAGCTCGCAAACAGCAGCCAGTGGTGTAGGGCGAAAAGACCGAGGATGACCGTCACCGTAATCCCAAGGGATACATAGATGGCGGTCGGAGATATGCCCAGGAGCTGGCCCAGGAGCAGGTCTTCCAAATTCACCCTGATGTGTGTTGCTCTTGCCAGCATCACAAGTCCCAGGGCAAACATGGCCGCAAAGAGGATGCCTATGGAAGTATCCGTGCTGAGGCCCGCACGCCGGCTAACGACCCTGACCAGCATGGCAACGGAGACCCCCGTTGGGACCGCGGCTAAGGCCGGGTTGAAGCCGACCAAGAATCCCAGCACCATTCCCGGCAGCACGGCGTGGGCGAGAGCGTCCCCCATGAAGGCCAGGTTCCTGGTGACGACGTAAGCGCCGACCAGCGGGCACATCACCCCCACAAGCACCGAGCCGATCAGGGCTCTCACCATGAAGCCGTACTCGAGCGGGGCGACAAAGAAATCTATCACGTCCTACCAACCTCTGAACAAGTGAGACGGATATCCACAATCCGCTCGATTGGACCCTTCGTCAAGTTTTCAAGTAACTGTCCCATCAAGCCGGGGAGGGGAACCCTGCCCCAGCCGCCTTTCTGGATTGGGGACAGTTCCTGCTCGCAGGAATCCGGCTCAGGCCGGAATGACGGAGTGGGAAGCCCGGTCCCAGTTACTCAACCCCGGCACGGCCGGCTTGCGGGCGTAGCGATGCTCAGGGCGAGCGGATTGGAGATACGCCTACGGTCCTATTGGGGCAATTTCTAACGCTCGCCGTCCGCCGTTAGGCGCAGGCCGTGGGCCCCGTACAGCTGCTCCATGACCTTCGACGTGAAGACCTGGTCAGGAGGGCCGCAGGCGCACACGTTGCGGTTCAGGCACAGCACCTGGTCGAAGCGACCGGCCAGGTTGGTCAGGTCATGGGTCGCCAACATGATGATACGGCCCTCATCCCGCAGCGTCTGGAGGACCTCGACGAGGCCCTCCTGGGCGCCCGCGTCAACTCCGCTGAAGGCCTCGTCCAAGAGGAGCACGCTGGCCTCCTGGGCCAGCGCCCTTGCGACGAACACCCTCTGCCTCTGCCCTCCCGAGAGCTCCGTCATCAACGAAGAGCGATGGTCCCAGAGGCCCACGCGGCCCAGGCAGGCGTTGACAAGCTCGCGATCTTTCCTCCCGGGCCGGCGGAACCATCCAAGTCTGCAGCACCGGCCCATCATCACAACGTCCATCACGGTCACGGGAAACCGCCAGTTGACGCTCTCCCGCTGGGGCACGTAGGCCAACGCTCCGCGCCCCTGGTCCACACTGTGAAGGGTCACCTTCCCCTGGCGGACCGGGAGGAGACCGGCAATAGCATTGAATAGAGTGCTCTTCCCGGCTCCATTCGGTCCTACAACTCCCATCAGGGTACCCGCACCCACGTCGAACGTGACGTTGTTCAGCGCCATGTGGCCACCGAGCTCGACAGTCACGTCCTCAAGCGACATGCTCGCTCTGTGTGGGTTCGGGTCTTTGTTCACCTCAATGCCTCAACGATAGTCTCGATGTTTGCTCGCACCATGCCAAGGTACGTGTCAGCGCCGCTGCCCTCCGGCCCAAGGGAGCCCGAATAGAGCCGGAACAGCTTCGCGCCGGTCTCCCTTGCCACGGCCTGGGCCAGCCTCTCGCTGACCGTCGTCTCGCCAAACAGTGCCGGTACGCCGCGTTCCCGCACCACCTCTACCAGTCCCGCAAGGTGCTCCGCGGAAGGCTCCACGTGAGTCGCAAGAGACGGTATAACCAGCCCCACTATCTCGAATCCATAGGCCAATGCAAGGTAGGTGAAGGCATCGTGCGATGTAACCAGCAGCCTGCGCTCCGGCGCGACAGCACTGACCTGCTCTTCGATCCAAGCGTGCAGCTCGTCGAGCTCTTTCCCATACTCTGCGGCGTTCTGGTAGTAGACGCTCGCGCTGCCGGGGTCTATTGCCGAAAGCTGCGCTGCTATCTCGTTGACTGCGACCTTCACCCGGAGCGGATCGAACCAGAAGTGAGGATCGTGGGTACCGTGGTCGTGGTCGTGCCCTTCATGGCCATGGTCGTCGTGACCTGCCTCGGGCGCACCGCCCGCATCAGTCACACCGATAAACGCCAGGCTCGACGGCGCGCCGCCGATATGCCACTCCTCCTCGATCTCCATGTGCTCGAGGTGGACCCCAAGCACGTGGCCGCTGTTCGGGTCGGCGACGTAGAGCCACTCGCCTACAACGATCATGGCGGCCCTACCAGCCTCGCCCGGCTCGACGAGATCCAGCGTTGCGACCAAGTCGCCGTCATGCGCGTCGAGCGCATGCAGCACGCCGTCAGCGCCGAGCACGTAGAGCAGCTCACCATCGCTGGAGAACTTCGTGGAAAGGCTCGGCTCGCTGAACACCTGGTGCATTTCGCCGTGGTCCACGTCGATCAGCCAAATGCCATCGTCGACGAAGCCCTCATCGGTGCGGTAGGAAGCCCTGCCGAAGAAATGCTCGACGTGGTGATGACCGTAGACCGACCCGATCCGAGAGTCTTCACGCATCTCCGGCGGGTTCGCGATGAAATCGTGCTCGTACGTCCCGTCGTGAGCGTGGAGGAAGAGCACCCCGCCGACGCATCCGAAGGCTGCGCCATGCTCATTATGGGACTCACCGTGCATGCCCGGGCATGAGCGATTGCTGGCGTCGTAGACGACCCGATCGTTGAAGTCGCGGACTTCCACGCCAACAGGCAGACTGCTGTCGCTGTTCTCAGGGTAGTCGGGATTCTTCGTGGTAACGAACACGTGCTCGTCCGATATAACGAGCGCGGCTCCATGCTGTGGCCCGGCCTCCAGCACGACCGGCTCATAGTCGCCCATGGAAGCGGCCAGCTCCTCTTCATTGATCAAGAAGGCGTGGCCATGGGCGTCGGCGAAGATCGCGGTCCAGCCGTGACTGTTGACGTAGTGAATCGGCCTCTCGTCCGCGATCTCCAGCGAGTGCCGGGACATCGGCCCCTGGACGAGATCGTGGTGATCGTCGTGCTCGACGAGGAAGATTCCGCCGTCGAAGACGTGGACCCGGTCGTCAGCGTCCTCCGGCCCGCGGGACAGGACGATGGCGAAGCGGTGCGTCGGGCTGGGGTACACGGTCGAGCGGGGCGCGGCGACATCGAAGATTCCGCTTTCAACGCCATCGGTCGATAGATCGACGATGGAGAGGTGCGCTTCTACCGCGTCCGCAACCAGCAGGCGCCCAACGGCCATCGCTCCATGGTCGTCGTGGCCTTCTTCATGGTCATCGTGGCCGTCGTCATGGTCGTCGTGGCCTTCTTCATGGTGGTCGTCGCCCGAACCAGTCACGCCGACGAACGTCAGGTTCGACGGGGCGCCGCCGACTTCCCATTCCTCTTCGATCTCCATGTGCTCGAGATGGACCCCGAGCACGTGGCCGCCGTTCGGGTCGGCGGCGTAGAGCCACTCGCCGACGACGATTATCGAGGGTGAAGGAGTTCCGAACACCCTCTCGAACGGGTCGATCAACTGCAGGGTCTCGACCAGTTCGCCGTCGTGAGAGTCGAAAGCGCGCAGAACACCGTCATCGGCGAGTATGTAGAAGGTTTCACCATCGCTTGAGAACGCAAAGGCGGCACTGGGGTCAGGGAACACCTCGCGCAATTCGCGGTTGACCACGTCGACCAGCCAGACGCCGGCCTGACCGCAACACCGTTGGTTCCCTATGCCGAAGAAGTTCTCGCTGTGATGATGTCCGTAGTACGTGATGATCGCGGACGCTCCCGGCTCACCCAACTCCGGTGGATAGGGGAGGATCTCATGCTCGTAATGCCCGTCGTGCTCATGTACGAAGAGCACGCCTTCCTGGCAGCCAAAGACGACGCCGTGTTCGTTGTGCGCGTCGCCGTGCAGGTTTGTGCAGGCGGCGTTGGCTGCGTCGTAAACGACTTCGTCGTCGAACGTGCGCACTTCAACGCCGAGCGGCAGGCAGTCCCACGTGCCTGGAATGAACTCGGTGCAGGCCGGGTTGTTGACAGACATGATGACGTGGTCATCGGAAATCACGATCGCGGTACCGTGCTGGATTCCGGCCTCAAGCACGATTGGCTCGTAGTCGCCGCCCAATCTGGCCAGACCCTGCTCTTCGACCAGGGTCACGTGACCATTGGTGTCGGAGAAGATGGCGGTCCATCCGTGATTGTTGGTGGAGTGCACCGGCCACTCTTCGACGATCTCGAGCCCATGGCGTGAGACGGGCTCGGTAACGAGGTCGTAGTGATCACCGTGCTCGACGAGGAAGTTGCCGCCGTCGAAGATATGAATGCGGTCGTCGCCGCTTTCGGGCCCTCGAGCGAGGACGATGCCGTAACGGTGAGTGCTGGTGGAGTACATTGCCGCATTGGCCCCAGCAACATCGAAGACCCCGCTGTGAACGTCATCGGTCGATAGATCGATGACCGAGAGGTGCGCTTCTGCCCCATCAGCAACGAGCAGCCGCCCAATGGTCATCACATCATGGTCGTCGTGGCCGTCGTCATGGTCGTCGTGGCCGTCATCCATGTGATCGTCATGCATATCGACCATGCCGTACGCGAGTGGATTGACGGCTTCACCGAGGGCGATTATTTTGGACTCGTCTGCACTGGCGTTGTGCACGAGGTCCTCCAGCCATTCGGCCTCCAGGCCGAGGCCGACAGTCAGCACGAGGTCCGCATCCGCCACCCTGGCAACGTCGCGAGCTCCCGGCAGGAATGTGTGTGGATCGGCGCCCGGTTGCAGCAGGCTGAATACCTCTACCCTGTCTCCGCCTACCACCCGAGCCCAGTCAGCCACAAAGTTGGTGGTCGCCACCACCTGGACTGGGGGCCCGGAGGGCATGGGGAGGTCCCCAACAGCCGCGGCAGCCGCCTGGGCCGCCGAGGCAGCCGTCTGGGCCGCCGAGGCTGCCGCTGCCGCCTGGGCCGCGTCTGCCGCCGCGTTTTCGATCGCCTGATTCGTGGCGACGAGGGACGCGTTCACGATGTTCGTCACCTGGTCGGCGGTGAGCTGGTCGCCCACCGCGTCCTCGACGGCCTGTGCAACCAGGTCCTCTACGTCGCCGCGCGTGAGCGAGCCGGCAAGGCCGGCGCTCACCTGGGCCTGGACGATACTGCTGATCTCGTCAGCGCTGACGCCCTCAGGCACCGCGTCGGCAATCGCCGAGTTGACCAGGCTGCTGAGCTGGTTCACGTCGATCTCAGGTGCGGGCAGTGCGCCCACGGCCTGGTCGACGATCGCCTTCACGTCGGCAGCGGAGAGCTGCCCGGCCGTCGACTGGCCCACGATGGCCTCGACGTCCGCGCGCGTCAGGCCCGCGGGCCGAGCGGCGATGGCCGCCGTGACCGATTCCGCGACGAGATTCTGAATCTCGGCCGCGCTGGCGCCCTGGGGCTGCGAGGCCATGGCGGCCTCTACCGACTTCTGTATCTCGGCGGCGCTGGCGCTCTGCGCGCTCGCGACCGCGTCCTGGATCAGCTTGGCGGTGTCGACCGCTGGGGCCGGCTCCGGATCGTCTGTACCGCAGGCAACAACGAAGACCAGAGCCGCAATCGCTGCGACTATGGCCACTGGCCTCCACTTCAATAGACTATGTCCCATTTTCTCCTCTTCCTCCTTTGATTCTTCCTTCCAGTTAGCTTGGTCTCCAGGCTGGTCTATCGTGCGTGCATCGAAATCTAAGTAAGTCTTTGAAGGGGCGCGGATATCTCGGGCCGGTTGGAACAAACTCCTACGTACCCCCGTTGGCGGAACTGTGTTCGCAGTTCACGTACAGGCAGGTCACGTATAGCTCGATGTGGTGGTCGACGACCTGCCCCGGGATGTCGGCGCCAATAGTCCTGAGCGTCCGATCGATAGTAGCCGCCTCGAACTCCCCCACAGCACCGCATTGAACACAGACAAAGTGATGATGACATTGATCGACGCGAGCCAGGCTGTACACTGGGGCTCCGTCCATCTTGGGAACCCTGCAGACTACTCCCGCCTCGACGAAGAGCTTGATAGTCCGAAACACCGTTGCCCTGCCCACCGAAGGCAGCGCTTCACTGAGCCCCTCCGCAGTGAAGCCTTCATGCTTCTGCTGCAGAAGCTTGGCTATCGCCTTCCTGGGAGCAGTGGCCCTATAGCCTCGGTTTTCCAGTACCGCCATCAGGTTCGGTGCGTAGTATCTCAAGTCACTTACTGATAGTTTGTATCAATACGGGGCGTCTTTGGAGTCGACTTTGTCTTTTGGCACGGCGAGATAACGTATCAGCTAGACACTCGCTTGTCAACAGCCATTCTCGTGCAGCCCAGAGCTTAGGGGAAAGCCAACCGAATTCCCGCATAGGAAGATTGCGACTGTCGAAGGGATGGGCTCTTCGGCACAGATGATCACGTGGTTTCGCGCCTATGCCACAAAGGAGCAGGCCGACAGACAGATTGCCACTTCCCCTTTTGATGGCCGTTTTGACATAATGGCCTGCGGCTGCTAATCAAAGGGAAAAACGCTTCATGACACATACGAACGACGCAGGCTCTTCAGGACACGCAATCTTGGGGTCCGCGGCCAGGAAACGTGACTCCTCCGGCAATGGGAAGCCCATAGCGGTCGTGGGCATGGCCTGCAAGTTCCCCGGCGCCCCTGACCTGGCATCCTTCTGGGACCTGCTGATGGAGGGCAGGAACGCCGTGACCGAGGGTGAACCCGGCTCAGGTGTGGGGCGCGTTGGGGAGATCATCCGCGATCCGCAGGTCCGGAATGAGGCGTGCCGCTATGGCGCCTTTGTCGACGACATCGACCAGTTCGACGCCTCGTTCTTCCGCATTTCCCCCGTAGAGGCTGAGCTTCTCGACCCCCAGCAGCGCATGATGCTGGAGACTACCTGGGAGGCCCTGGAGGACGCCGGCATCGACCCCGCCCGCCTTAAGGGGAGCCGCGCCGGGGTGTATACAGGCATCAGCAACGACGAGTACCGGATGCTGGTCGTGGACTCGAGCTTGCCATCCGAAGCGGCGGGAAGCCTCTACGCCCTCAGCGGCACCAATCTGAACGGCACCAGCGGGCGGGTCTCGTTCGTCCTCGGCCTCATGGGGCCGGCCAAGGCGGTCGACGCCGCCTGCGCTTCGGCCATGGTGGCGGTGAATGACGCGGTTGCGGACCTACAGCACGGCAAGGCTGACCTAGCCATCGCGGGAGGCGTCCAGGCCATCCTGAACGGGCGCATATACGAGCTGCGCGCCGAGTCCATGATGCTGTCCCCCGACGGGCAGTGCAAGACGTTCGATGCGTCCGCCAACGGGTATGTCCGGGGCGAAGGGTGCGGGGTCGTAGTCCTTAAGAGGCTCAGCGATGCGGAAGCCGACGGTGATCCTATCTGGGCCGTCATCCGGGGCTCGGCTGTGAATCACGGCGGGGCAAGCACCGGACTGACCGTCCCGCACACGCCCGCCCTGGAGCAGGTGATGGAGACCGCGCTCTCCGAGGCGGGCGTGCGGCCGTCGGAGGTCGACTACCTCGAGGCCCACGGGACCGGTACGGCAGTGGGCGATCCAATCGAGCTCGACGCGGTGGCGAACGTCTACGGCCGGGGGCGTGAAGCCGACCAGCCGCTGCTGACCGGCTCGGTGAAGACCAACATCGGCCACCTGGAATCGGCTGCCGGCGTCGCCGGCCTGATCAAGGCAGTCCTCGCCGTCAGGCGGGGGGTGATACCCAAGCACCTACACTTCGAGGACCCCAACCCGAGTTTCGACTGGGACGGCCAGCCCATCCAGGTCACGTCGACCATGATGGACTGGCCGCGTCGCTCCGACAGGCTCCGTCTGGCGGGCGTCAATTCCTTCGGCATATCGGGTACGAATGCCCACATAGTGGTCGAGGAGTATCTCGGCGCGGAGGATGAACGGGACCGGGAGCATCCGGAAGGGCCGGCGCAGGCTGTACTGGGACCCGCGGCGGGCGAGGAAGGCTCCGATCGACGTCGGAACCGGCTCCTGGCCCTGTCGGGCAAGTCTGAGGGCGCGGTGCGCGACCTCGCGAGGCGCTACCTGTCGTGGCTCGACGAGCGGACCGGGCAGCACGCCTCCGACGGTGCCGCGTCATCCCAGAAGCTAGCCGACATGTCGTGGACAGCGGGCGCCGGCAGGAGTCACTTCGACTACAGAGCGGGGGTGGTATTCCACGATGCCGAATCGCTGAGGGAGCGTCTAAGTGGTCTAGCAGAGTCCGGCACGGGCATCGAGCTTGGGACGGCTGCCAAGGTCGCCTTCGCCTACACCGGACAAGGGAGCCAGTGGGCGGGCATGGGCCGGGACCTCTACGACAGCGAGCCTGTGGCAAGGGCGGTTCTGGACAGGTGCGAGGCGGTCTTCCGGGAGGAGAGAGGGGCCTCCCTGCTGGACGTGATGTTCGGTCAAGAGGGCGCACAGGGAGACCTGGGCGACACTGCCTGGGAGCAGCCGGCCCTCTATGCGCTGGAGTGCGCCCTGACGGCCCTCTGGGCCAGCGTGGGCATCACGCCCAGTGTCGTGCTGGGACACAGCGTGGGAGAGATTGCGGCAGCGCAGGCGGCCGGGGTCTTCAGCCTGGAGGACGGCATGCGGTTCGCCGCCGCGCGCGGCACGCTGCTGTCCGGTACCCGGCAGGGCGCGATGGGAGCAATCTTTGCCCCGGCGGATCGCGTGAGGTCGGAGGTCGAGGCGCTGAACGGTTCGTCCAACGGGGTCGGGCTCAGCATTGCCGGAGACAACGGGGCCCACATAGTGGTCAGCGGTCCGGCTGGGGACGTAGTAACAATCCTCGATCGCTTCGAAGCGGAGGGCGTCCGGGCCAGGAAGCTGAACACCACCCGCGCATTCCACAGCGCGCTGGTGGAGCCGGCGCTGGACGAGCTGGAGGCATCTCTGGCCGGAGTAGAGGTCGGCTCCCCCTCTATCACCCTGATCAGCAACCTGACGGGCCGGGCGGTCGAGCCCGGCACCTCGATGGACGCTGCCTACTGGCGACGCCATGCCCGGGAGCCCGTCGCGTTCGCGGACGGCATCAGGGCCCTGGCGGACATCGGAGTCGACCTGGTGGTGGAGATAGGCCCCCACGCCGTGCTGGGCCCGATGGCTACACTGGCCTGGCCCGATTCGGCTTCGGGCCGTGAAGGCTCCGGGCCCCCGGTCGTGCTAGCCAGCATGAGGCGGCCGCCCCGGGACAGCGCGACGGCGGAGGCGGAGAGCAGCTTCATCGACGCGGTTGCCGAGGTCTACGAGGCCGGGGCAGACATCTCCTTCGAAGGCCTGTTCGCGGGTGAGATGCGGCGAAGGGTCACCTTGCCAAGCTATCCCTTCCAGCGCGAACGGCACTGGGTCCAGCAGGCCAGACAGCGCCGCACGAGCGCGGGCCACCCATTGCTGGGAGTCCGGCACGAGTCCGCCCGAGGCGAGACCACATTCGAGACCGAGGTGTACCCGTCGGACCCGGCATGGCTGGCCGACCACAGGGTCTTCGGAAGGCTGATAGCGCCGGGCGCGCTCTATGGCGCCATGGCAGCGTCGGCGTCGCTTGCCGAGGGGAGCGACTCCGTCGTGCTGGAGGACATGCAGCTGCACAGCGCGCTCGTCTTTTCCGAGAAGGACTCCGAGGACGGCGCGGATGAGGACGGCCGGAGGGTGCAGGTCGTGCTTGGCGATTCCGAGCGGGCCTCGCCTCGCCCCGTCCAGATATTCAGCAAGGGCGCTGACGACGAATGGACGACGCACATCGAGGGACGAGTGCTGTCGGACGCCGGGCTGCCGGGGGCAGGCGCGCGGATCGACCTGGAAGGGCTGAAGTCCCGCCTGTCCGAGGCGGACGTGCCTGCGTACTACCGTGCCAAGAACAGCACGGGGATCGACCTCGGTCCGCTCTTCCGCACGCTGGGGACGGTCTGGTCGGGTCCCGGAGAGGCACTGGGAGAAGTGCGACTGCCCGAGGCCGTCGGGCGAAACGAGCTGGACGTGCACCCGCTGTTGCTGGACGGCTGTTTCCAGGTCGTGGGCGTCGCCCGGAACATGACCGGCGGCCCCGAAGAGGCCACTTATCTGCCGTTCGGCTGGGGCCGGATGTGGCTGTCGGGACGGCTGCCGGACACGCTGTACTGTCACGTGACCATGGGCGAGGAGGCGGTGCCCGAATCCGGCGACCAGGCGGAAGTCCTGAGTGGGGACCTGCGAATCTACGACCCGAATGGCGTTCTGCTGGGCGAGCTGACCGGATACGCGGTGAAGCGGGCGACACCCGAGGCGCTGCTCTCGGCAATAGAGGGGGTGGATGACCTGCTCTACGAGGTCGCCTGGCGCGACCGCCCCCTCGAATCGGCAGTCCTGCCCGCGGACTTCTTCCCCAGCCCCTCCGGCGTTGCGGCCGGCGCTCAGCTCTTCACCGGCTACCTGACGGACGCCGGCGTCGACCCACAGGGCAGGAACGCGCTGCTGGCCGACCTGGAACGATGGTCGTGGGCCCGCGCTCTTGCGACCCTGGAAGAGCTGGGCTGGAAGCGAGTGCCTGGCGACCACGTGGACTCCGAGGAGCTGCGGGAGCAGCTGGGGGTCCTGCCGGAGCACACGCGCCTCTTCCGCCGCATGCTGGAAATGGTCGCCCGGTCGGGTGTGCTGGAGGAGTCCGGCGATGGCTTTGCCGTGGTCGTCGGGCCTGAGCACCTGTTGCCGGACGTCCTGCCGGGCGACCTCGAACAGTTCGCCACACACATGACCGGCCTGTATGCCGACGGCCAGACCGAGATAGGGCTGTTCCGGCGTTCGGGTCTTGCCCTGGGCGACGTGCTTCGCGGCCAGGAGGACCCGCTCACGCTGCTGTTCAGCAGCGGGGAGCCCACGGCGGCCGACCTCTACCTGAAGGCGCCGGTGGCACGAGCCGCAAACGCCATGCTGGCCGAGGCAATAGAGGCGCTGGTAGCCCGGCTGCCCGAAGGACGGCGGCTCAGGGTCATCGAGGTCGGAGCGGGCACCGGGTCCGCAACGGCGTCGGTGCTTCCGGAGCTGCCCGAGGGCCGGTTCGACTACATGTACACGGACATATCGGCGGGGTTCTTTGCCGAGGCCGAGGCCCGGTTCGGCGATGGCGGCGGCAGCATCGAGTACCGCCCGCTCGACATCGAGAAGGACCCGATAGACCAGGGCTTCGACTCTCACGGCTACGACCTGCTGATCGCATCCAACGTGCTGCACGCGACGCGGTTCCTGGAGGAGACGCTGGGGAACTGCCTCGCCCTTCTCGCCCCATCGGGCCACCTGGTGGCGCTCGAAAACCTGCGGGGCCTGGGCTGGATGGACCTAACCTTCGGCCAGCTGGACGGCTGGTGGAGGTTCGCCGACTCGTACCGCCCGCACCACGCCCTGGCCACGCCCGCGATATGGAGCCAGGCGCTCCATGACTCCGGGTTCGAGAGTGTCGAAGTCCTGGGTGTGGACGAGTCGACCACCTACGAAATGCTGGACAAGGGCGTGATCGTGGCGCAGGGGCCGGCACAGGTGACCGAGTCCCCGGGTGCGTGGGTCCTGGCGGCCGACGAAGGAGGCACAGCCCAGGAGCTTGCGGCGGAGCTGTCGGCACGAAACCAGACGGTCGTGCTCGCGGACAGGGACGCGGTGGAGAGCCGCGAGTCGTGGCGGTCGCTCATCGAGGACTTGCCTGAGGGCGTGCCGCTCAGCGGCGTGGTGCACCTGCTGGCGCTGGATGGCCATGGACCGCGGGCGGGCACGGCAGCGATCGAACGGGACGTAGACCGCGTCGGAGCAAGCGCCCTGGCGATGGTGCAGGGCGTGTCCGATTCGGACGTTGCCCCAGACAAGGGCGTGTGGTTCGTCACGCGGGGGGCGCAGGTGCTGGAGCGGGAGCGCGGGGGGGAGCTTGCCGGCGCGGTCCTCTGGGGCATGGGCAAGGTCGTCACCCTGGAGGCGTCCCACCTCCAGCCGCGAATGGTCGACCTGGACCCCGGCGCGGCCGTACAGGTCTCGGACCTCGTGAACGAGCTGCTGTACCCCGACGCGGAGAACCACATCGCGCACCGGTCAGGAGGCCGGCGTACGGCACGGCTCGTCCGTCCCGACGACGCGGCCGAGCGGCTGGCCTTGCCCGAGGACTCGGCCTGGGTGCTGGAGCCCAACCGCGGCGGGGTGTTCGACAAACCGGAGATCAAGACCCTCCCACCGCGGACGCTGGGGCCGGAGGAAGTCCTGGTATCGGTCGAGGCGACAGGGCTCAACTTCTGGGACGTGTTCCGCTCGCTCGGCTTCATCGAAGAGGGCGACCTGGGCAGGGAGCTGTGCGGGTACATTCTCGACGCCGGCGCGGACGTCTCGACCGTGTCGGTCGGCGACCGCGTCGTCGGCCTCGGGTTTGGCGCGTTCGGGCTGGAGATGGTCACACACGGGGAGCTAGTGGCCCCGGCGCCCGAAGGAGTCTCCGTCTCGGCCCTCGCCACCGTTCCCAGCGCCTTCGTGTCGGCCGCGCTCTCGTTCAACTTCTCCGGCCTGGAGACCGGGGAGCGCGTGCTCATCCATGCCGGCGCAGGCGGGGTGGGCCTGGCGGCCATCCAGCTGGCGCAGGCGGCGGGCGCGGAGGTATTCGCCACGGCCAGCGCCCCGAAGCAGCCGCTGCTACGTTCGCTGGGTGTGAAGCACATATTCGACAGCCGCCAGACCAGGTTTGGCGAGGAGATCATCGAGGCAACCGGCGGCGAGGGCGTACACGTCGTCCTGAACAGCCTGACCAGCGAGGGCTTCATCGATGCAAGCCTCTCCTGCCTCGCGCAGGGGGGTCGATTCGTCGAGATGGCGAGGCGCGACATCCTCAGCGAGGAAGAGATGGCGGCTGTGCGCCCCGACGTGTCCTACGCCATCCTGGAGCTGGACGTGCTGAAGAAGACCGACCCTGCGGGGGTTGGAGTAGTGCTGCGGGACGTGATGGCGCGGCTCTCGGCCGGCGAACTGAGTCCTATAATCCATAGCAGGTGGCCGCTGGCCGAGGCGGGCACGGCGCTGGACTTCATGCGCTCGGCCCGGCACGTCGGCAAGATCGTCCTGACGCCGCCCCCCCTCGCGAGGGGTCAGCTGCGACGGGACCGCAGCTATCTGGTCACCGGCGGCCTGGGCGGGATCGGGTGCGCCGTCGCCGAATGGCTCGCGGACCACGGCGCGGGAACCATCGTGCTGAACGGCCGCCGGGACCCCGATCCCGAGGCCGAGGAGGCCATCGCCGACCTGCGCGAACGCGGCGTCAGGGTCGAAGTAGAGCTGGCCGACGTGACGGACACGGCGGCCATCGACGCGATGCTGGAGCGCATGGATGCGAAGTACCCGCCACTCGGCGGCGTCATCCACAGCGTGGGAGTGCTGTCGGACGCAGCGCTGACCAACCAGACCTGGGAGAGCTTCGAGCAGGTGCTGCGGCCGAAGATCCTGGGGGCCTGGCACCTGCACCGCGCGACGATGGACCGCGACCTGGACCTGTTCATCCTCTTCTCGAGCCGCGTTGGCGTGATGGGGAACCCCGGCCAGGCTAACCACGCCGCGGCCAACGCCTTCCTGGATCAGCTGGCCGGTCACCGCCGGGCGATGGGCCTGCCGGGACAGGCCATTGCCTGGGGCGCGTGGTCCGACATCGGGGAGGCAGCGGAGCAGCGGGAACGGATCGAGCGGCGACGAGCCGCCCTTGGAGGCCGCTGGTTTACCCCGGAGCAGGGCATCAAGGCCCTGGACAGGCTGGTGCGCCACGACGCCACGACATCTGTCGTTATGTCGATGGACTGGTCGGTCTTCGAAGAGGCCGTCCAGGACCGGCCACCCCTGCTGGAGGACATGCTGTCCTCGGCCGAAGACGATATGCCCGACGACTCGAGCGCCAACGGCGACGTGCTGTCCCGTCTCCGCAGTGCCCCTGCCGCAGGGCCGGAGGAAGTGCTGGTCTCCTTCCTGCAGGCGGAGGTGCAGGCGGTGTTGAGGCTGCCCTCTGCCCCATCGCCGACGGTCGGATTCTTCGACCTGGGGATGGACTCGCTGATGGCGGTCGAGCTGAGAAACCGGCTGAACCGGGCGCTGTCGGGCGAGTACGTGGTATCCAACACGGCAGTGTTCGACTATCCCGACATTGCGACCCTGGCGGGCCACTTGTCCGAAGGGCTCGGCCAGCTCGGAGGCGCCGCCGACGCTCCCCCACCCGCCGCATCTGAACCGGCCACGCTAGAGCCAAGCCCGGCGGCGAGAAGCGACAGCGATGGCATCGCGGTCGTCGGCATGGCGTGCCGCTTCCCCGGCGCGGGCGACCTGGCGGCATTCTGGGAGCTGCTGGAGTCGGGCGCGGATGCGATGACCGACGGCCGCCAGGACGGCGGCTCGTGGAGCGGCGCAGTTGGCGACCCGGAAGCCGATGACGTGGCATGCCGTCGCGGCGCGTTTGTCGACGGCATCGACTGGTTCGACTCGAGGTTCTTCCGGATCTCGCCCATCGAGGCGCGGACGATGGACCCACAGCAGCGGATGCTGCTCGAGACGACCTGGCAGGCCCTGGAGGACGCCGGGATCGAACCCGACGGTCTCAGGGGCAGCCGGACAGGCGTGTATGCGGGAATAGGAGGCGGCGAATACAGGGACCTCTTCCAGGCTGCCGGTGGGGAGCACAACTACCTCGGCACGACCGGGAGCGTTACGGTCGGCCGGGTCGCATTCGCCCTCGGACTGGAGGGCCCCGCAATGCCGGTGGACATGGCGTGCGCCTCGTCGCTGGCCTCGGTGCACCAGGCGGTGGCGGCGCTGCGGCTGGGCGAGGTGGACCTTGCTCTCGCCGGCGGGGTGAACGCGATCCTGTCCCCCGGCGTCTCCAGGTACATGATGGATGTGGGGATGCTGTCGCCCACGGGACACTGCAGCCCCTTCGACGCCTCCGCCGATGGCTACGTACGCAGCGAGGGCTGCGGCATGGTGGCGCTGAAGCGCCTGGGCGAAGCGGAGGCCGACGGCGACCGCATATACGCCGTGATACGGGGGTCGGCCGTCAACCAGAACGGGGCCAGCGCCGGGCTGACGGTGCCGAACGGGCCGGCCCAGGAGCGCGTGATGGAGGAAGCCCTCGCCCAGGCTGGCATCCCCGCGTCGCAGGTCGACTACCTGGAGGCGCACGCCACAGGCTCCCAGCTTGGCGACCCGATCGAGCTGAACGCGGCGGCGGCGGTGTACGGAGAGGGGCGCGGCGCGGACCGCCCGCTCCTAGTCGGATCGGTCAAGTCCAACATCGGTCATGCCGAATCGGCCGCGGGGGTGGCGGCCTTCATCAAGACGGTCCTTGCGATGAATCGAGGAGTGATCCCCAAGCACCTTCATTTCGACACGCCCAATCCGAACCTTCAGTGGGACCAGGTGCCCGTGAGGGTGGCGGCTGACAACACGAGCTGGCCTGCCGCTTCCGGCCGCCAGCCGCTGGCAGGCGTGAACGCGTTCGGCCTCTCGGGAACGAACGCCCACGTCCTGGTCGAGGGCTACGGCCCTCCGTCGGAAGGTCTCCCGGATACCAACGGCACAGGGCTACCTGGGGGCGCGGCTCAGCAGGTGCCTGTGCAACTCCCAGGGGCGGTCGACGGCTCACCACCATCGCCACAGGAGTCGGGAGAGCGAACGGCCCGGCTGCTGCCGCTCTCCGGCAAGTCCGATGGCGCGCTGCGTGAATTGGCGAAGAGCTACCTGGCGTGGCTCGATGGCGAGGCAGCCGGTACCGGCGGCGCCGCGCTTTCCGACATGGCATGGACTGCCGGCGTGGGCCGCAGCCACTTCCAGCACCGGGCCGGATTAGTATTCAGCGATGAGAGCCAGCTCCGAGGCGGCCTGCAGGCGCTGGCCGACGCCGGAGAAGCGCCGGACGGCGAGGTCACCCAGGAGACGACAAGGGTCGCATTCGCATACAACGGGCATGGCGGCCGGATGGGCGGAGCGGGAGAAGCCCTCTATAGCAGCGAGCCGGTGGTTCGCGCAGTCCTGGACCGGTGCGACGAGCTGATGCGGCAGGACTACGAAGTCTCCCTGCTGGACGCGATGCTCGGCCGGTCCTCGTCCGACAACGACTCGAGCGAACCGGCCTGGGCTGGCCCGGCGGCCTACGCCCTCGAGTGCGCGCTGACCGCGCTGTGGGCGAGTGTTGGCATACGCCCCAGCGTGGTTGCAGGGGTGGGTCCTGGGAGACTTGCGGCGGCGCAGGCTGCCGGAGTCTTCAGCCTGGAAGAGGGACTGCGCCTTGCGGTCGCGCTGGGCGATCTCAGCAAGGCGACGACGGAGCAGGAGGCGCAGGCCGCTCGCGAGAACCTGGAAGCAGAACTTGCGAGAGTCGCGACCGTCGCGCCAACGGTCCCGTTTGTCGGCAACGCCACCGGGCAGTTGGTGGAGGCCGCCGGCGCACTCGACATCGACTACTGGCTTCGGGACGACATGTCGGCCGGCGATCTCTCGGGCTGCTCGAAGACGCTGGCCGGGCTAGGAGTGGGCCTGGTGATCGAAGTCGGCGCAGGGTCGAGCCTGACCCAGATGGTTGCCGACGACTGGCCTGATTTGACATGGAGGCCGGCCACTATTTCGACTCTGGCCGCGCCAGATCGCAACGACGGGTTTGCGGGAGCCGTGGCGGCCGCTTACGAGGCCGGGCTCGACGTCTCGTTCACGGGGATGTTTGCGGGCGAAGTCCGGCGGCGAGTCTCCATTCCCACCTACCCATTCCAGCGCAGACGCCACTGGATCTAGTACCTTGGGTGGCGTGGTGCGCGTGCCCGCCTGAACGTACGAGTATCCATGCAGCCCCATTTGGTAGTACCTAGCATTGACTTGAGTAGGTGTCGTTGATACCCTACTTCAGGTTCAAGACCAATACATACTGGGAGAGTGAGTACGAATGGCATCTACCGCAGACCGCATTAGGAAGCTCGTAGCCGACAACCTCGAAGTAGATGGAAAGCCACTACCCGAGCCGCTGGACTTCAGCACCGGTCTCACGGCGCTCGGAGTCTCGTCCATGGATGTGGTCGCCTTCGCGAAGGTCGTCGCGGCAGACTTTGGCGTCACCTTCACTCCTGAGGCCTGCACGACCATCACCACTCTGGATGAGCTGGTCAAGTGCCTCGACTCCCAGATGAGTTGATACCCCGGTCACTCTGAGCGTCTACAAGTAGTGCCCCCACACGCCGCCGACCGTTGGTGGCGTCGATTCAGGACCGTCCGCGGAGCCGTGGTCTTGGAGATCGACCTGGGGCAGGACGAAGTCCGCGAAGCTGATGCGATGTCATGGCTGGACGAACAGGAGCGCTGCCGCTGGCAGCGCTTTCTGCCCGGCGGGCCGCGCCGTCGGTTCGCCCTGAGCCGTGCGGCCCTTCGCGCAATCCTGTGCGAGCAGCTTGGATGCGAAAACGAGCGGCTGGCATTTGGCGAGGCCGAGCACGGCAAGCCGTTCGCTTTGGTGGACGAAGCGCCGCACGAAATCAGCTTCAACGTCAGTCACAGCGGCTCGTACGGATTGATCGCGTACGCGCCGGCTGGGCGGGTGGGCGTGGATGTCGAGGAGCGCACTGACCGGCGTGACATCGACCTCCTCGGCGAGGCCGTGTTCGGCCCTGCGGAGCGGGCGGAGCTCGCCGCGACGGGCGGCTACGCAAAGACGCACCTGTTCTTCAGACTCTGGACCATCAAGGAGGCGCTCATGAAGGCCCACGGAGCGGGCTTCCAGCTTGATGCGTCCTCCTTCGAGGTACCTCCAGGCATGCTCCGGGGCAAGAGCAAGGCCGCGTTCCTGCTCCCACACCTGCCGGAAGTCACCTGGCTGGTGGAAGACCTTGGCAACGAGCGATTCGCCGCCGCAATCGCCCTCGAGCTGGATGGGAGCTGATGGCGAGCTCCGAATCCACATGGGAAGTCCCTCAGCCGCTGTCTACCCACGAAGTTCGAATGGACGACGGCTCCGCCATCGTCCTGCGCCGCCATGGCAACCCTGACGGACCCCGTCTGGTCATGAGCCACGGCAACGGCCTGGCGATCGACCTCTATTACCCCTTCTGGTCGCGCTTCACGAGTGACTTCGAAGTGATCGTCTACGACCAGCGGAACCACGGCTGGAACGCCGTCAGCGACCTCGACCAACACAACATCCCGACCCTCGTCAGCGACCACGACAGGGTCTCCGAGGCCATCGACAGCCACTACGGTAAGAAGGCCAAGGTCGGGGTATACCATTCATTCTCGGCCCTGACAACGCTGCTTTCGCCCAACAGGGGAAGGGAGTTTGTGGCGCGCGTCCTGTTCGATCCGCCGCTGTGCAAACCCGGCCGCAGCTACCAGGACTTCGAGACGGCTGCCAACCGGCTCGCCGCTCTTGCGCGGCGCCGCACAGCCCGCATCAAGTCCAGGGAAGACTTCGAGGAGCTCCTTGGCATCGTGCCGACCTTCAGCCGTGTCGCCCCTGGGGTGATCCAGCTCTTCAGTCGCACGACGCTCCGTGAGTCCTCAGACGGCCAGGGCTACGAGCTCCGTTGCCCTCGCGAATACGAGGCGCAGATCGTGGAGTACGCCGGCATATACGCAGTGCTGGTGGACTTCGATACGCTCGTAACCCCTACGAAGGTAGTTGGCGCCGACCCGATCCTGCCGTTCTCCTACCTCCCCACGCTGGACCTGAGCGACATCATGACAGTCGACTACGACTTCTTGCCCGAGACTTCGCACTTCATGCAAATCGAGGAGCCGGAGCAGTGCGCCGAGGCCACGCTGGAGTTCCTCGAATCGATCGGCTTCAGCTGAGGCGACGGAACGGGGGCAGGCGCTAGTCGCCTGTAGGCGGCGCGACGCGCACCTCTATGACCTCGATGTCGTGGTACTGCCGGTGGGTCACAGAGGCCGAGTAGTGCCTCAGCAGCCGCAGGGAAACGTCGCGCCCGGCGGACTCGATGTCTCCCAGCTCCAGCGCCGTCGCCTCCGGGCCCGGGGCGGTCAGCAGGGCGATGCGGTCCTCCAGGTTCTCGGCGTCGGCCGTCGCGCTCACGAACTCTAGGTCCACCGTGGGGCCGTCGCTGCTCGCGCTGACGATCAGCCGCCTCGCGCCGCTCGCGTCACCCCTGCCGGACTCTGCCAGGATGAGCAGGATCTCTTCCGCAACAGCTTTGAGCCGGGTCCTCATCCTGGATTCCAAGCCATGGTCGTCGGACAAGTCGTCAAGAAGCGTATCGATCTGGGGCAGCGCCTCCATGCTCACTTCCGTCCGGAGACTCCGACGCTTCCGCCTCTTGAACTCGGCGAAGACCATCAGCAGGACGAGCGTGACGCCTCCCGCGGTCAGCGCTCTCTGGAACACGACCTCCCACAGGTCCGCTATGGGCAGTGGCACGAGCCCAGTCTGGAGTCCCATTCCCATGAGCAGCGCCGCACCGATAGCCAGCCCCATGCGATGGTCGGGCGCGTCCTGAGCAATCATCTTCATCCCTTCGACCATGAGTGGGCTGAGCATGACGACTATGAAAATCGCGGTGACGGGCGCGGGGATGCCTATCAGCAATCCCCATGACTTCGGGAAGAAGGCGGCGGCAATGAGGAGGGTTCCGGTTATGAGGCCGACCCGGCGAGAGGCGCACCCCGTCTGCTGCACAAAGACCGTTCCCCTTGGACTCGCGGCGAGGGGCATCACCGCGGCGAGACCGGCAAACAGGGTGCCGAGAGCCGTGGCTAAAGACAGACTCTGGACTCCCCGGTAATCCATCGCGCGAGGCTTCCGCCAGGAGACTCGCTGTATGGAAAGTGCGATCGAGCTTCCCTGCAGGACCGTCATGACGCCGAGGAACAGGAAGGCCGGCAGGAGCGACCAGTAAGCCGCTCCGAAGCTGAACCCCAGGCCGGCCCACCCATCAAGCGGCAGTCCAGCCACAGGGGCCTCGCGTACAGGTCCGAAGTCGTAGATCCCGAACGCTATGCCCGCCGCGGCGCCCGCCGCTATCCCAATGAGTGCCGACCACACCCGCCAAGTCGCGGAGCCCCTAAGCATGAGACCGGCCATCAGCGCGAACGTCACAAGGATACATACCGGCCCTGCGGTTGAGGGAGCACCTTCCGGCACGTCGTTCAAGCTGCGGAATATCACCGGCACGATAGTGATTACGAGAAGTATCAGTATCGCTCCACTGAACCCGGGCGTCACGACTCGCCTGAGGAGGGAGAGCCTCATGGAGACCGCGAGCTGGAACAGGCCGGAAGTGACGATCAACGCCGCCAGGGTCGATGCGCCGCCCTCTTCCAGTGCGATAACGCAGAAAGGGATGGCCGTAGGAGAGGGGTACGTGATGACGAGCAGTCCGGAGCCGACCGGCGCGATGCGGAGGGCATGCAGAATGGTTGCTGCCCCGTTGACGGCCAGCATCGCGAACACCGCCCATGCGACTTCCTGGTCCGAGCCTCCGACGGCGTTGACCATGACTATCGGAAACAGGGCTATGGGAGCGATGACGAGCAGCGCCGACTGGACGCCCAGGCCGAGTGACTCGAGGGGGCCGGGACTCTCATGGGGTTCGTACTGGGGGGTGGAAGAGGCGGAGTTTGTGGTCATGCTTGGGACGTCAGGTCACCTGCGCGGACATTCGGCCCTCGTCCTACCCTCCCATGGCCGTGATCACCGAAAGTCACGACACGGGGCTAGGTCAGCCGTGCATAGCATCTCACGCCGGCGCCGAGTGTATCACGACGAAGGCATGGCCCCCTCTGGATTCATTCTTGCGCAGATTCCAAGTCCTCTAAGGGAGCGAATGCGCCCATATACCTGTGCACAGCCCCGTGCCTTCCCTTGACATGCCTTTAGGTTGACAACTAGCATCGACAACAGGGGGCGCGCAACGTGCGGCCCTACTCCTGCCGGGTCAGGGCAATGCTACAGAACGAGAACGATTGGCGCAGGGCGGCTGAGCAAAGCTGGGTAGTCAGGTTCCCCAAGCAGCGCCTGCACACCTTCGGCTCTACCAACATATCCTACTACGTGGTGACCGAGCCCATATACCAGGAGCTCCAGGAGTCGAAGCACGAGGGCGTCGTGCGGACCGGTCGGGTGATCGCCGAGAAACCGGCCATCGTCACGCCCACCTACGCAATGAACCTGGACGGGTTCAGCTCCGAAGCCTATGAGTACTTCTCTCACGTCGCGAGAGACGCAGGACCGAACAGCCCCGGCATCCTGTACCAGTACAGGAATTCCGCGGACAAGATGGACATCGTGGGCGGTCTGCCCAGCGAGATCGCCCACAGGATTGCTGGCGACCTGGACCGGCGCAAAGAGGACATGTCGGTCGTGATGGTCGGCGTCGATGAAGCTTGGGACGTTGCGCTCCTCAAGTTCATATACGAGTTCACGTCATCTTCCCTGGCAGGGAACGTGCAGGAGATGGCGGGCCGGGGGATGCTCGAGCCGCAGGAAGGATTCGGCGGCGTGCCTCGAGCGGCCATCGATGCCATCGAGAGAATGTTCGTGGAGGTCGGCCAGGGAGCCAATCCGGAGATACTGAAGCGCGAGCTGGACAGGTGGGGCCTCTTCGACTTCTTCGAGGAGAGGTTCCTCAACATTTTCGCGAAGCGCTAGCTTCCCTGCTCCTCGCCACCTAGTCTTCCAGGGCCGGCTTAGCCAGCGGGCCCATGTCGCCCACTAATTGTGCAACGCTGGCCTATGGCAAAGCGAGGGCGGGTTTCAAACCCGCCCCTACAGGGTGACCTGGCTCGATGCGACCCCACTGCAGAGTTGCAGGCCTTGAGTCTGCCGGGCTACTTGTACTCCTCCCGGGGCGGCGAGAAGATGTCCAGCACGACTACCCGGCCGCCGATTGCGCGGGCGCTGTGCATCACCCCGCCGGGTATGACGTAGGAGTCCCCGGGCGTCAGCTCCCGGGTCTCTTCGCCGATGGTCATCTCCATCAGGCCTTCCAGCAAAGTCCCGGCCTGCTCGTGGGGATGGTCGTGCAGGGGCACCTCCGCGCCGGAGGCGATCACGACGCGGCTCAGCATGATCCTCTCCCCCCAAACCGTCTGGAGGGTCACGCCGTCCACGAGGTCCTTGCTGTCCATCCGCTCCAGGTCGTAGAAGTGCGACATGGCTTGTCCTCCTTCAGCTCGCGGCGTATTCCGCCAGGGCGCGGTTGTGGGGCACCAGCAGGCACGCGGTGATGAAGTCGTTGCCCGGGGTCGGCACGCCCACCTCCCTGCCCATCCGCGAGACCGCGCCGTTCAGGACCTCTATCTCCAGCCTCCCGCCCTTACGAAGGTCGGCGAACATCGACGATACGGGGTCGTCACCAACGTCGCGGAACTCGTCCAGCTTGGCATCGACGATGTCGTCCGCCAGGTCGATCCCCCTTGCCCTGGCCACGGCAAAGGTCTCGCCCATCACGGTGCGCGTCATTGTTTCTGCTTCAGGCGTCTCGAATATCTCGGGGAAGAAGGTCCTGGTGCAGCAGATCATGCCGCTCCAGCCGGTGATGTACACCAGCTTCTCCCAGAGCGCCTTCTCCACGTTGCGCGAAAGCTCGACGGGCACTCCCGCATCGGCGAAGGCCCCGCGAATACGCTCTGCCCGACCAGTGATCCGCCCGTCCTGCTCTCCGAACACGACGAGCGGTGACTTGCCCGTCTCCGTTACGAAGCCCGGTCCTCGCTTGTTGCCGTCGATATAGGTCGCGCCCAGGAGTATCCTGTCCGTCCCAAGGGCTGCGCCAAGCTGATCGCCGCTGCCGATGCCGTTCTGCAGCGTAAGGACAGCCGTATCCGGTCCCACCGCGGGCCGGATCAGATCGATGGCCGTTTCGTTGTCGTAGCCCTTGACGCAGAACAAGACCAGGTCCGCGGTATGCTCTTCTCCGGGCCGCTCCGTGACGCCGGGACGCGCAGTGAAGTTACCTGAATTCAGGCTCTCTACTCGCAGCCCGTCCCGCGCGATGGCCTCGAGATGCTCCCCGCGGGCCACGAGCGTGACATCGTGCCCGTCCCGGCTCAGCACTCCTCCATAGTACCCGCCGACCCCGCCGGGCCCCATTACCAGCACTCTCATTGGCTTCTCCTGTGGCTTGGGTTGCCGGTGATATAATCCGGCCACCCCTGACTGCAGAGGTTGAATATGATCGAAGTGGGCCAACAGGCCCCGGACTTCAGGCTAACCGACCACAACAAGCGGGAGGTCTCGCTGAGCGACTTCCGGGGCAGGAAGAACGTCGTTCTCTCCTTCTTCGTCTTCGCCTTCACCGACAACTGAACGAGCCAGATCGCCGAGTTTCGAGAGTATAACTCGAAGTTCATGGCGAGAGACACCCAGGTGCTGGGTGTTAGCTGCGACCCGAGGCCCAGCTTAGCCGCCTACAACATTTCGCTGGGGCCGTCCAGCTCGTACCCTGTGACGCTGCTGAGCGACTTCCATCCCCACGGCGAGATGACGAGGACGTACGGCCTGTTCGACGAGGAGAGAGGGGCGTCGCTCCGGGCCGTGGTCATAGTCGACAAGAGCGGCGTCGTGCGGTTCGCGCGCACCTACGAGAGCGTGCGGCTGCCCGGCCCGACGGGCCAGGGCATGACCGAGTCCGACCTGGACGTTGCCGACGTGCTTGCCGAGGTGGACAAGATCAACGCCTCACAGGCCGGCTATGGGGTCCATGATGACGAATCCACCAGGATGTGAGTCCTCGATGCCGCCGAAGGTGCTCTGACTTGTTCCACGCCGGCGACCCATGCATGATCGTCGACAAGCGGGGTAGGCTCTACCTCATCAAGCTCGAGAAGGCAGCCCACTTCAGCACCCACCTGGGCGACGTGGCGCACGACGACATCATCGGTCGCGACGAGGGTCTGAGGGCATCGACGTCAAGGGGGCACATCGTCCTGGCGCTGAAGCCGACCGCCGCCGACTACACCCGGCTGATGCCGAGGATCGCCACCGTGGTGTATCCCAAAGACGTGGGCGCAATCCTCACCCTTGGCGACATATATCCCGGCCTGAGCATCCTCGAAGCCGGCTCGGGCTCGGGGGCGATCACCCTGCTGCTAACCCGGGCCGTCGGCAAGGAGGGTCGGGTCGTCTCATACGACGTGCGCCCGGACATGATCGAACGAGCGAAGGCAAACGTCGCGGCGGCGCTGCCCGACCATCCCCAGCTCACATTCAAGCTGGGCGACGTGTCGGAGAAGATCGAAGAGGTGGGCCTGGACCGGGTGGTGCTCGACCTGCCGGAGCCATGGGACGTGGTGCCCAACGCAGGCGACGCGCTCGCACCTGGTGGCATATTCGTCAGCTTCGTGCCGACGGTGCACCAGTTCCATGACCTGACTAAGGCCCTGAGGGCCGACCGCCGGTTCGAGCTCATCGAGACGGTCGAGGTCCTCGTGAGGCCCTGGTCTGCCGGAGGGCGCAGCGTGCGCCCGGCGCAGAGGATGGTCGCCCACACGGGCTTCATAACGACCGCGCGCAAGTGCGAGCCGCGCCCTCCAAGTCAGGCTCAGGAGGACTGATCGGCCGGTCCTCCCGCCAAGTCCGACCAGGTAGGCTGCCAGGCGGAGTGCGCGTACCGCCCCTCCATCAGAGGCATGTGTTCGCGGCTGAGAAGCGGCGGCTCGCCGAGAGCCTGCTTCTCGATGTCCGGCATGACGGCTTCGATACCGGCGACTCCGGTATCCTTCTCCTGCACCAGGACTCTGAAGTTCCCCAGGCCGGACGGATCGACAAGGTGGCGCATCGCCATCGTGTTGGCCTGGACTTCGCGCTGATCGAGGGTCATCGCCCTGACTGCCCGTACCCAGGACCCCAGCCCAAGCGCGTTGAGATACTCGGCCTGGGTAGCCAGGGCGACTGTCTCGAGGCCGCAACGCCGCCCCTCGTACGCGATGGACGAGAAGTCAGCGTGGCTGGTGATGTCCTGTAGCCCGATGTTCGTGAGGGGTCCTGACCCCGGGGAGTGGCCGCGGTAGGTCTGCAGGGTGCCGGAGGTCCGCCTTGCGGAATAGAGATCGGTGTCCACGCCGCCGTAGTCGATAGTCAATACGAAGCCGCGCTTCAGCGCCTCGCCGATCTCAGCCATCCATGGACCGATTGCGAGATTCACCTCGCCGCAGTAGCCGGGCGGGAGACTGTGCGGCAGGCGATCGAGACGGCTAGCCAGACCGGGCGTCGATGGCTCGCCGGGCGCCTCCACGAGCCTGTCCTCTCTCTCAGTCACGTACAGCTCCAGGATGTCGTCGGCGACCAGGAAGCGGTGTACGGGAAAAGCGTCGACCAGCTCGTTCGAGATGAAGCATCCTTCGGCGCCACTCAGGGGCACCCCTGCGGACAGCAGACTGTCGAAAACCGGCGGAGCGCCTGGGGATGCTGCATCATCGGCGGACGGGGCCCCCGTCGACCTGTCCACCGCGACGTACCGAAGAGCCTGGGCGAAACCGGGGCCCAGGGAGGCGGCATGGGCGATGAAGTCGGTGGCGAGCCGCCCGTTACCCGCGCCCAATTCCACCACGTGGAAGAGGTCGGGCCGTCCGAGAACATCCCACATGCACCGAGCCTGAACGGCCAGGAGCGCGCCGAAGGCGGGGTGGGCCGCAGGGCTCGTGTAAAAGTCGCCGGACGGGCCCACTGCATTGCCCCGGCGATAGTAGCCGCCCCTTGGGTGGTAGAGGGCGACTTCCATGAACTCAGCGAAGGTGATCCTGCCACGCTGGGAGATGCGGGCCCGTATCTCGGCCTCGGCAGGCGATGTCATTTGAGGGTGAGGGAGCCCGGCGTCTGTGACCCGGTCATATCATGGTGGGAGCCAGAAGTACAGAAGGCACCGGTGCGGCTCTTTGTACCGTGCCGTTCTACTATGCGCGGTCCGGCCTAGGTCCGGGCCTGCTTAGCCCTCCTGGCCTGGCCTCCGGACCTGTCCCAGCCTGAGATGGGCATAGAGTTCTTGAATTCACTCTTCTCCCCACAGTTCATGCATACACCCCGGCTGGTCGGCCCGTTGGGGCTGTCGATAAGCCACTCGTGACGGCAGCCCGGTGCTGGCTCCCCGTTGTTCGTCACATCCGTCCCTCTCCAGCCGGTCCCGTCCCTCAACTGAACTCCCGGCTTGGTCTCATTGCCGCTGTTCCATGGGAATGTATTCCAGGTCCTTTGGACCGTTGTAGAAGAGCCTTGGGCGGAGTATGTCTCTGGAGGCGTACTGCTCGAGAAGGTGGAGGGTCCATCCCGGAATCCTCCCGATTGCGAAGAGGGGCACGAACAGGTCCTCTGGGATGTTTAGCAGGGAGTAGATGGCCCCGGACCAGAGGTCGACGTTGGGGTTGATGCCCAGCTTGGCGCGCCTGGTCATTGCCCTGCTGCTCGCCACAGCCTCGATGATGGCGAACCACTTGGGCTGCCCCTTGCGGTCCCCAAGTGCCTTCGCATCGGCCCTGAGATGGACGGAGCGGGGGTCGATGTCCTGATAGACGGGATGGCCGAACCCCGGGATTCTGCCCCTGTTACCGATGACGGACTCGACGTACGCCTCGGCGTTCTCCTCGCTGCCTACGTCGTGGGCCATCCGGATGACGGCTTCGGCCGCGCCCCCGTGCTTGGGGCCCTTCAGTACGGCCACGGCTGCAGTCATCGCCGAGTAGAAGTCCGCGCCCGTCGACGCGGCCACCCTACCCGCAAACGTGGAGGCGTTGCTGCCATGCTCGGCATGGAGCAGCAGATCCTTGTCGATCAGCCTCGCGTCCTCAGGGTCCGGATGCTCTCCGAAGAGGAGGTGCAGGAAGCTCGCGGCGTGTGTAAGGCTGGTGTCAGGCTCGACTGGATCCAGCCCGTTCCTGATGCGGTGGTGCGCCGCAACCATGGCGGGAGCGGAGGCGACTATTCGGATACCCTTGTCGAGGATGCCTTCAGGGGACTTGTCCTCCACGTCGGGGTCGGAAATGCTCATTGCCGACACTGCACCGCGGAGCGCATCCATGGGATGGGAGTCCCTGTATGTCGAGATGGTGTCGAGCACCTGGCCGGGGAGATTGCGAAGGGACGCAAGCCTGGCGGTCAGCTCGTCGCACTGGGAACGGGTGGGCAGAGAGCCGTAGAGGAGGAGGTAGGTGGTCTCTTCGAACGTGGAGTGCTGAGCGAGGTCGTGGATGTTATAGCCGCGGTACAGGAGCTTACCGGGCTTGGGGACGATGAGGCTCGACTCGGTCCTGTCGTAGTAGCCGCTTCTGAGGCCCTTATTGAGCTCTACCTTGTTCTCGGACACCATCCCAGCAGGTCTCCTGTTGCAAGACTAGTTGGAGTCTCTGTTGGCAAGGCAACCGGAGAGCGTTGCTGCCCACCGGGCCCGCGGCGAGCGGCACCTCCAAAATTCGTAGCTGATTTTAGCACTCGAAGGCCTAGATTGTCAATTGCCGACGGACTGAAGTCGAGGGTTGGGCAGCATAGCCGGTCCTCAGATTCACATTGAAGGCCGCTCAGGGTTATACTGCGAGCGGAATGCCAAGCACACGCCTAAAGCCGGAGGACCTTTCCGGGGTCTCTGACGTAGTAATCCTCAGGCTTCCGATGTACGTAAGGGCCCTGTCCCAGCTGCTCGATGCGGGCAACGAGGTAGTCGACTCGAAGACCCTGGGACAGCTCATTCGCATCGCCCCGGCCCAGGTCAGGAAGGACCTCAGCTACCTGGGCAAGTTCGGGAAGCAGGGGCAGGGCTACAGCGTCCCGTATCTCAGGGACGAGCTGCAGAGGATCCTCGGGCTGGACAGGAGCTGGACCGCCTGCCTCGTCGGGGTGGGAAACCTCGGGCAGGCGATTATCGACTATCCCGGATTCCTTCCGGCGGGATTCAGGATCGTCGCCGCATTCGACAGCGACCCCAGCCTGGTGGGCAAGAGCGTAGGCGGCATACCCGTAAGGCCCATGTCCGAGCTCGACGGTACGGTCGAAGCCTCCAAGGTCACCATCGGCATAGTTGCGGTGCCCGCCTCACAGGCCCAGTCGGTCATCGATCGGCTCATGGACGCCGGCGTGCAGGGCATACTGAACTACGCTCCGGTCGCCCCGCGCGTGCCCGACGGCGTCATACTGAGAAACATCGACCCCGTACTCTCCCTCCAGTCCATGACCTACTACCTTCTACAGGGCTCCAGGCCCGACTAGACTCCGAAACTCGTGCGGACCCTAACCAGACTGGCACCCGTGGTGGTCGTCGCCATCGCCCTGCTCGTCACAGCCGCCCAGCAGGCATCGGCCAACGGCCGAGTGCTGAGCTTCGACAGGCAGCAGGCCGGGCCCTACGTGGTATCGCTTGGCACGATTCCCGCTACTCCCCTGGTGGGCAGTATCCACCTCACCGTGACGGTCGAAGAGTCGGCGACTGAGGAGTACATCCTCGACGCGAGCGTAGCCGTAATCGGGGAAGGACCCGGAGACGATACGGCCGAGATTGGGCCCCTGTACGCCGACAGGAACCTGCGCGAGCCGACCTATTACGAGATCAACACGTCTGTAGACGAGGTGGGCCAATGGGCGTTCACAGTCCTGGTGGATGCCGCCCCGGGCCCGGCCGAGGCGACGTTTACCTTCGAGGTCGTTGAGGCCAACCCCCTTGGCGGGATAGCGATACTGGCGGTGCTGCTTGGCTTGGTAACCGTGCTGGGACTGTCGGCGAGAGCGTACTTTCGGCAGCGAAGGGGCGCCGTTTCCTCGCGGTAGCGTCTTTCCGTCGGCTATAATCCGCTCATGCGACTCTCGTCAGTACGCAGCTTCGCCGCGGCCATAGCGTGGGCAGCGGCCGCCGCAACGATCGCGCTGCTGCCCGGCATCGGGCCGATGCTGGACCATCACTATGCCGGCAGGCAGCCCGGACACAGCCACGTCGGGGCTATGTTTCCCGATCACCTGCACAGCCACGAGATTGCCTACGATCAGCTCAACTCGGTTTCTCCGGAGAGCGACGAGGAACCGGGGAGCATGGTGGTCATTGCAGCTTACGGCGGCGCTATGGCCGCACAGGCATACGTGACGGGATCAGCATCGCGGACCGAACTCTCGTTCCCCGATCCGGATGAAACGCAATACCCAAACACAGATTACTACTGTGCTCTGCGCCAGCAGGCCTTCGTCACCCCTCATACACAACCGCCGCAAGTCTAGCTTCTCTTCCCAGCGGATTGGCGGCGGTCGGTCGAGCGGAAGTTGTCCCGCCGGCCGAGTTGCTTGCCATGCAAGCACTTGCAAAAGGAAAAGGAGCTACCAATGAATCTGCCTGTAAGTAGACCCTTGTTGCTTGCCCTTGCCGCGGTGGTGGCGAGCCTGGCATCGGCGGCGGTGATTTCCGCCCACGATCACAGGTCTGTGGGCGACTACCTGTTCACCGTCGGGTTTGCCGTCGAGCCGGCGATCGAAGGGGTGGGTAACGGTGTCCAGTTGAGAGTGGACAAGAGCGCGGCTCACGGGCACGGCTCTGGCGCCGGCCACCACGGGACGAGCTCTGGTGGAGACAGCGGGGGCCACGACCACGGCGAGCTCGTGCCGGTCGAGGGACTCGAGCAGACCCTGCGGGTCGAGGTGACCCACATCGGGAGCGGTGTGTCGAAGTCGATGCTGCTGACCCGGGTGATCGGCGATCCCGGCCACTACAGGGCCGGTCTGATTCCCACGGCGCCGGGGCACTACCGGTTCCGGTTCTTCGGCACTGTCGAGGGCCATCGGGTCGACGAGACCTTCGAGTCCGGCCCCAACACCTTCAGCACCGTGAACCCCGCCGGGGACCTCTATTTCCCGGAGAGGCAGGCGACGGTGCGTGAGATAGAGGGAGCTGTGCGCGGCGCGCAGACCTCGGCCGAGGGTGCGCAGGATGCGGCCATCGAGGCCTCCGACAGCGCCTCCTCGGCCAGGATGCTCGGCATCGCCGGCATTGTCCTGGGCGTGTTGGGCATAGGCGCCGGGGCAGCCGGCCTGGCGGTCGGTCTGCGGAGAAGGTAGAGAATGTCCGCCGCCAGGGTAGGCGTGGCTGCGTTCGTCGCCGCAGTCATAGTGTTTGCGCTCTCCTCGAACGGGGACGCAGTCCATGCCCATGCGAACCTCGCCAGCGCCGATCCCGCGCCTGACTCGGTCCTCCAAGAGCCCCCCGACAGGGTCGTCATCACGTTCACGGAGCCGCTGGAACCGGCCTTCAGCGAGATCCGCGTCCTCGACTCCTCCGGCGCGAGGGTCGACCACGGCGACAGCGCCGTCGACCCCGTCAATCCCGTCGTCATGTCCGTCTCTCTGCACCCGTTGGGGGACGGGACGTACACCGTCGGATGGAAGAACGTCTCGACCGTCGACGGGCACCGCGTCCGGGGCTCGTTCATATTCTCGGTTGGAACGCCGAGCCATGAAGCCTCGGCCGACACGGCCGATGAGGCGCTCCACCTGTCACCCGCCGCCCCGGTGGTGCAGTGGCTGGTGCTTCTTGGCGCCCTGGTCGTCGTGGGCTCGGCGAGTTTCGAGCTGGTCGTAGCGGGCCCTGTCTTGCGGAGAAGAGGGCCGGATGACCGTCTGGGAAGGCTCTGGTCCCGCCATTCCGCCAGGCTGGGCGCCGCGGCACTGGGTCTGCTCGTCCTGGCGTCCGCCGCCCAGCTGGTTGCCCAAGCGGCGACACTGTATGAACAGTCCATGCTCTCCGTGGTTGCCGGACCTGTGGCCACCGTCCTGACGCAGACAGACTGGGGCCAGCTGTGGATGTGGCGCATCGGACTGGCAGCGGCCATCGCCGCCGTCATGTTCGCACAGGCAAGGAGGCCCGCCGGCGAGACGGGCATGAAGGCGCTGCATCTCGGACTGGGTGTCGGGCTGCTGGCTACATTGAGCCTGACGAGTCACGCCGCGGCTACTGCGGGAATCCGGGAGTCCGCGATTGCGAACGACCTCGTGCACTTGATCGCAGCGTCCGTGTGGGTCGGGGGTCTGGCGGCGCTCCTGCTGCTGACGGCCACGGCACTGACGACCCTGGCGGGCCCCCAGAGTCGCAGGGTGCTTGCCGCCTTGGTGCCGCGATTCTCGGTGCTGGCGGGACTGAGCGTCGCTACGCTCGTGGTCACCGGCCTGTACAGCGCGTGGGCGCAGGTGACCATACCGGAGGCCCTCGCGACTCCATACGGGGCCGCGCTGCTGGCCAAGATCGCCCTCGTGGCCGGGCTACTGCTCCTCGCCGCGGTCAACCTCATGTGGATCAGGCCACGCCTGGCCGGGAACGACGGGGCCGCCCGCTGGCTGCGAAGGCTGGTGGCTGCCGAGGTCGTCGTGGCCGTCCTCGTAGTCCTGACCGTTGGCTTCCTGACCGAGCTGGAGCCGGCTCGCCAGGTGGCTGCGCGGGAGGGCCTCGGTGCTCCGGACTTCATCGAGTTCGCTGGCAGTGCCGAGGGCGCCGACATGACGCTCAGAGTCGAGCCCGGCGCCGTTGGCATAAACCGGTTCGAGGTCTCGCTGGCGGACCGCCTGGGCGAGCCGATTGAGAACGCGTCCGATGTCAGCGTGAGGATCGGCAACCTGGACCACGACATGGGAGAGCAGGTGCTCCAGGCGGCTCCGGCCGGAAACGGGGTGTACGTCGCGGACGGCGGCCGCCTCAGCATGGCCGGCGCATGGCAGACCGAGCTGGTCGTCAGGCGCCCGGACGCCTTCGACGCCCGCACCGGCTTCAGGTTCGAGGTCGAGCCCGGCGGGAGCGGTGGAATCGTCCCCTCGCCCGAGACGGGGCAGGTGTTGCTCGGCGCAGGGCTGATCGTCCTGGGCATGCTCTTCCTGGCGACCGGCATGCCCCTCGGCGGTCTGTTCACCCTGCGTGGCGCGGGCGTGATGACTCCCGGAGTCCTGGGGCTGGTGGCAGGCGCAGCCCTGCTGTTCAGCAGCGATCTGGCGGGCACGTCTGGAGCCGCCTCAAGGAATCCCTTCCCGCCCGACGCCGAATCGATTCGCATTGGCGCGCAGGTCTATGAGGACACGTGCCTGGCCTGCCACGGCGAAACGGGCCTCGGCGACGGCCCGGCCGGCCTAGCCCTGGACCCGCCGCCGGGCAACCTCCTCGTCCATGTCCCGCTGCACTCCGACGAGGAACTCTTCGCCTTCGTGGACGAGGGAATCCCCGGCACCGCCATGGCCGCGCTGGGCGAGAGGCTCTCGGACGACGAGATATGGCACGTCATCAACTACATCAGGACGTTCGAGGAGTGACCCCCGTGCGTACCGCCATCCGTTGTGGCGCCAGCTTCGGGCGGCTTACAGTCGCTCCATAGGCATGAGACTCCCTCGCCTCGCCATAGTGTTGGGCTGCGCCGGCGCGGCGTTGGCGCTGGCAACCGGGACGGCATACGCACACGGTTTCGGTGAACGCTACGACCTGCCCCTGCCCTTGAACCTGTTCGTGGTCGGCGCGGCGGCGACCGTCGCGGCCTCGTTCGTCGTGCTGTCGATCTTCGTGCGCGGCGGCTCCGGGCAGGTCTCGTATCCCCGCCTCGACCTGCTGCGCGTTCCGCTTCTCGGGCCCGCCCTGTCGAGCCGGGTGGCGATTGAGCTCCTGCGGTCACTGGCGGTGGCAGTGCTGCTGCTAATTGTCGCCGCCGGGTTCATCGGAACGAACCGCGCCCTCGATAACGTATCGCCGACATTCGTCTGGATAATCTTCTGGGTCGGTATGGGTTACGTGGCGGCGCTCCTCGGCAACTTTTGGGCGGTAGTCAATCCATGGAGGACCATGTTCGAATGGGCGGAGAAGGTGACGGGCGCGTCGAGCGCCCCGATGTACCTATATCCCCGGGGTTGGGATGCGTGGCCGGCGGTGGCCCTGTTCCTGGTGTTCGTGTGGCTGGAGAACGTGTATCCCGGCGCGGCGACGCCGCTGAACCTGGCGGTGCTCATAGTCCTCTACTCGCTGTTCACCTGGGCGGGGATGATTCTATTCGGCAAGCACGTGTGGCTCCGCAACGGAGAGCTCTTCTCGGTGCTGTTCGCCTTCTTCGCCCGCTTCTCCCCGACCGAGATGCGGGTGCCCGGGAGCCGCGCCTACAGATCGTGCAGTTGCGGCTGCGAGCCGTACGACGGCGACCGCGTGGACTGCCTGGAGTGCTTCCAGATCGCCGGCGGCATTGGTGCCGCCAGGGAGGTGAACCTGCGCCCTTATGCAGTGGGGCTCACGCTACCTGGGCGGCTGTCGACCTCGGGCGCCGCATTCGTCGTGCTCATGCTGGCCAGCGTCACCTTCGACGGCCTCTCGGAGACGCAGCTCTGGCGCAGTGTGCAGAACGCCCTCTACTCGACGGCGTCGACACTCGGCACGGACCCCCTCGGCGTAATCGACACGGTCGGCATCGCGGCTGTGGTCGCAGGATTCGCCGCCGTGTACCTCGCCTTCTCATGGGGTATCCGGCGGGTCTCGGGCGAGGACCTGGGCGTCGTCGGAATCGCCAGGGTGTTCGTCCTGTCGCTGGTGCCCATCGCCCTCGCCTACAACCTCGCCCACTTCATCGGCTACCTCCTGATTCAGGGCCAGCTGATCATCCCGCTCGCATCCGACCCCTTCGGTTGGGGCTGGAATCTACTCGGCACGTCCGGCTACCTCCTGGACCTTGAGCTGATAGGCGCCCAGGCCGTCTGGTACATATCAGTGTCGGCGATAGTGCTGGGTCACGTCGCGTCCGTGTACGTGGCCCACGTTGTGTCCCTCGGCAGACCGGTCGGCCGCGCCGCGGCCCTGAAGGGGCAGTATGCCATGCTGGCCCTGATGGTCATCTACACGGCGAGCAGCCTGTGGATCATCGCTCAGCCCATCGTGGAGCAGTAGGCCCAGGCCCCGTTCGGGAAATCCCTGTCGGATTCGCGTCGAAAGCCGGGTTGCTGGCTTGAATATGTCCTGTCATCCTGCTACCGTCGCGGAACACTTCACCCCACTCCAAACCCTGCCGGTGACCGGCCAGGGTTGGCGGATGCCAGGGTAAGAACGAAAGGCAGGCGACATGAAGACTTACAAGGCGGCCCTGATCGGCTGCAGCAGGATGGGCGCGTTCATCGACAACGAGGTGGCGGCGGGCAGGTACCCGTACTCCCATGCGGCGGGCTACGAGGCCTGCGACCGGACGGAGCTGGTCGCGTGCTCCGACCTGAGGCCGGATGTCATGGCGCAGGTGGGCGAGCGCTACGGCGTCCCGCCCGAAGGTCAGTACACCGACTACCGGGAGATGATGGAAAAGGTGCAGCCGGACATCGTCAGCGTGGCCACCCAGCCGGAGCCAAGGGCTGAGATCGTCACCTACGTGGCCAACAACGGCGCGAAGGCCATATACGCCGAGAAAGCGATGGCCGCTTCCATGGCCGACGCCGACGCAATGACGGAGGCTTGCGAGAGCAACGGGGTCTTCTTCAACCTCGGCACGAACAGGCGGTGGGACAGGGGCTTCGACGTGATGAAGGAGATCATCGACAGCGGCAGACTGGGACGCCTCAGGGCGCTGACCATATACAACACGAGCTCGCTCTTCAACGGCGCAAGCCACTCCTTCGACCTGATCATGCGGCTCAACAGCGACCATCCCGCCCTGTGGGTGCAGGGCCTGCTCCGCGACGCCGACGATGCCATAGGCGACGGGAAGGTAACCATCGACCCGGTCGGCGAGGGCATCATCGAGTTCGAGAACGGCGTGACGGGATACGCCCTCAACGCCGGCGGCAGGCGGGCGGAATGGGAGGCCGTGTGTGAAGGCGGGGTGCTGACTGCGCTGGACAACGGCGACAAGTGGCAGCTCCGGGAGCGCGGCGAGCCGGACCATAAAGGCAGGGCGAAGCTGATCGATGGAGAATTCCCCGAATATGAGTGGAAGAGCTCCACCCTCGCGCTCGTCGAGGACCTGGTCCACTCCCTGGACACGGGGGAACCCTCACGGTGCGGCGTCCGGGTGGCGCGCGCCAGCACGGAGCTCATATTCGCCGTGATCGAGTCTCACCTCAGGGGAGGCGCCCGCGTCGAGCTGCCGCTAGAGGGCAGCACGATCCGCATGGAGCGCGGGATACCCGCCAAGCAGCCGCGCTTCGAACGCCAGGACTGATCGTCATTCCGGCGGAGTACTCGCCCCGTCCTCGATGCGGGCTCGGAATCCAGGGGCGGCAGGAATAGACCGTCACTCCGGCGGAAGCCGGAGTCCAGAGGGGCGGGGGAGGCCCTGGGGTCTTCTCCCGCGACCAACGAACATATAGGAAGGCTAAGCACATGAAGACTTACAAGGCGGCGGTCATAGGCTGCAGCAGAATGGGCGCGTTCATCGACAACGAGGTGGTGGGAGCACCGGGCCACGTGCCGCCGTATGCCCATACGGCCGTCTTCTACGCATGCCCCAGGACCGACCTCATCGCCTGCTCCGACATCCGGCCCGAGGTGATGGAGGAGGTCGGCAGGCAGTTCGACATCCCGAAGGATCGGCAGTACACCGACTACAAGGAGCTGATCGACAGGGAGCAGCCGGACATCGTCAGCGTCGCCACTCAGCCGGAGCACCGGGCGGAAATCGTGATCTACGCCGTGGAGAACGGCGCGAAGGCGATCTACGCTGAGAAGGCCCTGTCCGCCTCGATGGCCGAAGCCGACGCCATCCTGGAGGCATGCGAGCGCAACGGCGCGGTGCTGAACCTGGGCACGCAGCGAAGGTGGCACCCCGGCTTTGTAAAGATGCGGGAGGTCATCGAGAGCGGTCGCATCGGCGATCTGAGAACGGTCGTGTTCAGCGGCAGCAGCCTCTTCAACGGCGCAAGCCACCACTATGACAACCTGCTCTACCTCAACGGCGACGCGCGGGCGACCTGGGTCCAGATGACCCTGGCGGAGGGCAGCTGGAAGATCGAAGGGGACAGGCTCACTGATGACCCCGTGTCCCACGGCGTGATCCAGTTCGAGAACGGCGTCACCGCATACGCGGTCCTCTCCCCTCACGAGGTGGAGTGGGAAGCCAGCTGTGAAAGGGGCACGCTGACGGCTTGGGCCGGGTCCAAGTACCGGATCCGCGAGGAGGGCCCTCCCGGCTACAGGGACGCACCCACCATGGTTGCGGGGCGGTTCCCGCGCTTCAGGCCGCAGAGCGCCAACCTGCGCCTGGTGGAGGACCTGGTGAACTCCCTCGACACCGGCCAGCCGCCCAAGGGCGGGGCGAGGGCCGCCCACGCCGGCACCGAGCTCATCTTCGCCAGCATCGAGTCGCACCTGCGCGGCGGGGCCCGTGTCGAGCTGCCGCTGAAGGGCAACAACACCTACCTGCTGCGCGACCGCGACCCCAGGCAGCCGAGGTTCAGCGCATAGAGGCCGGGTAGGGGCCGCCGTGTTACAATTTCTGTGTCGGGCCCACCAGCCAACGTAGCTCAGAGGTAGAGCAGCGGTTTCGTAAACCGCAGGTCGACGGTTCGAATCCGTCCGTTGGCTCCATTTGCCCTGCCGCATGGCCGCGCAGGGGAGCGAGGCGGCTCGCCTTCAGTCCGCAATGGGCCTCCCATCTACTGTAATGCGCTCGTACCGGCTTGCTATAATCTCTTGCAGCCCCTGAGTAGAGGGGCCCGTCGGGGGGACGATGGTCAAGGCAGGCATAATCAACGTCACCGGGTATGCGGGGGTCGAGCTCGCGCGCATACTGGCGCGCCATCCCGAAGTCGAGATTACCTCGGTGACCGGGCGAAGCGCCGCCGGCAAGAGGCTCAGCGAGGTCTTCCCGCATCTCAAGGCAGTCGACGCCACGATTACCGAGGACCTCACCGAGAGCGTGGACGTCGTATTCTCGGCGCTTCCCCATGCCGCCAGCGCGGAACGGCTCGGCCCGATGTTGTCGAACGGCATTCGCGCGGTGGACATCAGCGCCGACTTCAGGCTGAAGGACATGTCGGAGTACACCGGCTGGTACAAGGTCGACCATCCCTACCCGGAGCTGGTCGAGGACGCTGTCTACGGCCTGCCGGAGCTGGGCCGCGAAGACATCGCCGGCGCGAAGCTGGTGGCGAACCCCGGCTGCTACCCGACGGCGGCCATCCTGGCGATCGCACCGGCAGTGGAAGCGGGGCTGATCGAGGCCGACGTGATCGTGGACGCGAAGTCGGGCGTGTCGGGCGCGGGACGCAAGGTGTCGATGGACTTCCTCTATTCGGAGGTGAACGAGAACCTGAAGGCTTACTCCCTGGGAGGACACCGGCACATGCCTGAGGTCGTCCAGGAGATGAGGCGGCTCGAGCCGTCCGCCGAGCCCAGGGTTACTTTCGTCCCGCATTTGGTGCCGATGACCCGGGGAATACTCACGACATGCTACGCGCCGCTCAAGCCCGGCGTACTGGGCGACAACACGGAGGCCGCAGTGCGGGAGGTGTACGAGAGCTTCTATGCCGACGCCCCATTCGCGCACTTAGCGGCAAGCCCGCCGGAGACCAAGCATACGCTGGGCAACAACGACTGCCTCGTGTACCCGACAATCGATGCACGGACGGGCCGCCTCATATCGGTGGCGTGCATCGACAATCTGGTAAAGGGTGCGGCGGGCCAGGCGGTGCAGAACATGAACCTCATGTTCGGCATGGCGGAGGACGAGGGGCTGCGCCAGCTGGCGCTGTACCCCTGATGCCATGAGCTCCGCAGCGCATCCGGCACTCCAGAGCGACGAGGATAGAAGCCGAGCGATCAAGCGGGCGCTGGTCCTCGCAGCCCTGGGAGTGATCGCCGCAATCGCGTCCTGCACAGGCATACACTTCCTGTACGTGTTCGTATCGACCGCCGACTCCGCGGGCCTGGCCGACCGGTACCTCACCGCTCTGGGCGAGGGCAAGGTCTCTGAGGCCTACCAGCTCACGTCGACAACGTTCCGTGAAGAGCAGAGTCCCGAAGCCTTCGCCGACGTCATGGACATCGTGTCGATGACTGGCCACGAGCTGACGTCGTGGCAGGACAGGACGCTCGACCACAACCGGTTCAACATGTACACCGGCTCCCTGGCGACCGAGTCAGGGCGGGCGATCCCCTTCCTCATGGAGGTTGTCGAGGAGGACGGCGAGTGGCGGGTCCAGGCGCTGACCGGCCCGGGCAGACACGACGTGGGGCCCGGGGCATGGTTCCGCCAGGTGCCCAAGGAATCCATGCTCAAGAGCATCGCGCGAGATACGATGCTGGCCTTCCACGAGGCTATCCGCGATGAGGACCTGCTCCGGTTCTACGACACGATGTGGACGACCAGGACCGCGATTTCGTTCTGGAAGTTCGAGGCCGCCTTCCAGCACTTCCTGGATGACGATGTCGACCTGTCTGGAGTCCAGGGTGTCGAACCCGAGCTCGTCGATCCTCCCAAGCTCGACCGCACGTCCGAGGGGACCCTATTGGTCGTGAATGGCAGGTTCGACGCCGAGGGCGGGCAGGTGCCGTTCACCTTCAGGTACAAGTACGAGCACCCCATATGGCGCCTGTTCAACATACAGGTGGGCCGGCCCGGCGACCCGACCTTCGTCCTCCGATGAAGCAAGTTCCGCCGCCGGTGCGTACTACGCGGATTGCGCCCAGGGCCGGTTCAGAGATAGAATTGGACTTGCTACGATATTCGTAGCAGCGCCGGCCACCCCGTTCGTGGGTGAGCGATCCGGCACCCGCCCCCATCGTCTAGAGGACTAGGACGTCGGCCTTTCAAGCCGGAAACACGGATTCGAATTCCGTTGGGGGCACCACCTCGCTCAAGGTGCATTCTGGCTCAGGCCGGTAGTCTCGCGAACCGCCGATCCCTCCTCTCCGGTATCCTGTATGTATGTCTATTGCATCTTCTATGCGCTTGGACGGGGGCGCTGAGCGTCCCGCAAGCGGCTGGAATTACGCTGCTCGAGTGGCGGCTCAGCCTCGGGGCGTGAGGCAGTGGGCTGCAGCAGCCCTGGGCGTGCTGATCGCGGCGGTCGCCCTGACAGCCTGCAGTCAACCGGCGGACGAGCCGGGCTCCCGGGCTTCTCCCACGGCTGTAGCCGAAGTAGCCGCATCTCCACCGCCCACTTCCGCGCCTGCACAGGGAACCGCCGCCACGCCACTCCCCACCAGCGCCCCAGCCCCGACCGCTGTTCCCACTCCTGAGACACCTCCGAGCCCTACGGCGACGGCGACCCCGAGACCAACGCCAAACCTGGCACCACACACGCCGCGGGGCTGGGATGCACCCCTGGTGATCTCCGACAGCGCGGATGAGGACGACGGACCGGATCTACGTACCGGCGGGGAGTCGTTCGTCTCGTGGGCGGTGGCGGACACAGCAGGGACACGAGTCGACAAACGGTTCTTCATCGACCTGCTGTTCGACGGAGTCACGGTGTGGCGGTGGACCAGCGATCTGCTTCCGGCAGGCGGCTACATCGACATCAGCGACTGGCCGGACCTGCACAGGCTGGTCGACATCGACCCTGGCACGCACACCCTGACCCTGGTTGTCGATGCTACGGACCTCGTAGAGGAGTCGGACGAGACCGACAACCGGCTCGAGACGCAGGTGGAGTGGCTGCCGCCCGAGACCTCCCCGCAATCGCCTGCCGCCAGGGAACGGCTGCCCGACCTGGCGCCGCACACCCCCGACGGCTGGACGAGCCCTATCTCGGCAAATTCCTACGGAGAGGACGGCATCGACGGCCCTCTGTCCATCGATGCTCCAACACGCGTGCTGGCCGCCTTCACCAACACGGGCGCGACCAGCACGGGGCTCACCATCTGGGCGCATCTATACCTCGACGACGTGCTCGTAGACGTGAGCGTCAGCCCCGGCCTGCTGGTGGACGATGTCACCAGGAGGCTGCGCGTCGAGGACCTCCATGAGAGAATTGCCATAGCGCCTGGGGAGCACACCCTCAAGCTGGTGATCGACCCGACGGATCTCGTCGAAGAGTCCGACGAGACCAACAACGTGTACGAGAAGCGGCTGACGTGGATGACGGGCGACCCGCCGCCCAGGACGGCGGACACACAGGCTCCAGCGGCCTACCCAACGCCCCCGGCCCTCCCGAACCTGGTTCCAGGATGGAGGTTTGGCTGGGACGGGCCCATAGTGGTGTCCCAGGAGCGTGGTACGTCGCTGGACACTGCGCCCGTCCTCGGCAGGACGGCCTACATCGACCTCGCGGTCGCCAACCTGAGCACGGTCAAGCCGCATCAGCCGTTCTCCGTCGACCTTTACTTCGACGAGCAAAAGGTGCGGACTTTCGAGTTCTCCACCGACCCGCGGTCGGGCGACGAGACCTTGCTGGACTGGGCGGGCCTGACGGCCGCCGTGGAACCCACCCCGGGCCGGCACGTCCTGAAGCTTGTGATAGACCCGGAGAACGCCATTGAGGAGACCGACGAGGCCGACAACACCTTCGAGAAGGCCGTCACATGGCGGCATGAGCCGGCATTGCCGCCACAGCCGACGACTTACTCGGACGACGAGCTTCGCTGGATGCTGCGAGACCTGCGCGAGCTGATCGGTCTCAGGCAGCCGACTCTAGTGCCGGGCGAGCCAGACCGTCGGGAAGACGTGCTGCGGGTCGTTGAGGCGGGCTACTTCCTGCTTACCGGGCGAAGCATGAGGGACGAGCGCCTCGTCGTAGATCTGCTGCCAAGCAAGGAGTATGTCGCCTGGGTGGACGAAGACTTTGCGCGGAGCTTCGCAGTAGCCGACGAGGCGGACTACGCCGCGCTCGCCCGGAGCCGCGAGATGATGAAGGAGCATGCCCTGGGCCTCAAGACACGGAGGCGGGGCGAGGTAGCGGTAGTAGTCGACGCCGGCCAGGACGTGGCCGCCGCGATCAACTCGCTGGCGCACGAGCTGGGACACGCGGTGCAAGACTTCTTGAACCCCGGCCAGACCGAGGAGATGCCATCCCTGCCCCTGCAGGGGCTTCGAGAGGCGCAGGCGCACCAGTTCCAGAGGGCCTTCTGGCTCAAGCTGGAGGAATTCACGGGTTTGGACCTGCTCACATACCCCGACATCGGACCCTACCGGGCCTACGTAGCGGAGCAGGTGTACGCCGTATTGCGGGACGCCGCGTCGAGCGAGCACCGGCTCGCTATCCTGGTCCAGTGGGCAGCGATCATGAAAGAGGCCGAGCTCGAATCCCTGAGGACGGAGCTACTCACGAACGGCCGGCTCGACGCCGACTCCTCCAAGGCGCTCTTCGACTACCTGGCGTCGATCCCCGTCGACGAAGTCGGCGCGAAGGTGGAACAGTGGGTGACCGGCGCTGCGTTCGAGGCCGGGGCGATCGTGGGGATTGGCATCGGACGCCTGGCCCCGGAGGGTGACGTCGACTTCGAAGGGCCGCCTGGGCTGCGTTCTACAAAGCTGCTGATGCCATAGCACTACCCTGAATCATCCGCCCCCGACGGCCCGGACTATCTCTACAGAGTCCCCTTCGGCCAGCTTTACGGAGTACAGGTCGTCGCGCTTCACCACCTGGCCGTTGACCGCGACGGCTATGGACGTCATGTTCACGCCGAGGGATTCTACGTACTCGCGCAAGTTAATGGACTCCGGCAGCTCCCGGTCCTTGCCATTGACGCGGACCCTCATGCCACGACTCCTTCCATGGCGCCAGTCCGCTTCCAAGCGTCGGTCATCGCCCGTTTCAGCGTCCTGGCCGCCTCCCGGGGGTCCGGGCTCTCCGTGATGGACGTTATGACTGCCGCCCCCGACGCGCCGGCTTCCATGACCTCGCCTGCATTGCCGGGGGTGATCCCTCCTATGCCGAGAACGGGCAAAGTGCCATGCCTGGAAACCTCCACCAGGGGGGCCGTCCCCTTCGGAAGCTGCCCCGGGTGAGAGGCTGTGGCGAAGATGCTCCCGAATACGAGAAGATCGGCCCCGGCCCGGTTGGCGTCGACGGCGGACTCGACGGAGTGCACCGACCTGCCGACGAGCAGACCGCCCCCTGCCAGGTCACGGGCTGCCTCGACAGGTATGCTGTTCTCGCCCAGCTGGACGCCATCCGCACCGCATGCAAGGGCAACGTCTATGCGGTCGTTTACGAACAGGCTGGCCCTGGAAGCAGTGACGTGGCGCAGCCTGAGTGCCAGCTCGAGAAGAGGCCCCGACGCCATGTCCTTCTCGCGAAGCTGGACCATGTCGACGCCGCCCGACACCGCCGCCTCGACGACCTCTTCGAGGGGTCGGCCCGCGCAGCGCAGCCTATCCGTCACAAGGCATAGCATGGGCGGCTCCGGAAGCCTCAATTGCCCCGCCTCAGGAAGAGGACTGCGCCGAGGCCACGCCGGACGTCGGGCTGCTGGCTACGGCCTCGCGCCTCCGTGCGATCCGCCCGGCGACGAATGCCTTGCGGCCGGCTTCCACGCCCAGCTTGAATGCCTCGCCCATAAGCGTCGCGTCGGTCGCTTGCGCGATGCCCGTGTTGACCAGCACTGCGTCCGCGCCTTCCTCGATGGCCTGGGCAGCCTCTGATGGGACAGCAAGCCCGGCGTCCACGACCACCGGCACAGAGGCCGACTCGATGATCAGCCGTATTTCGTCGATTGTCAGTATCCCCTGGCCGGTGCCGATGGCGGAGCCGAGGGGCATGACCGTGGCGCACCCGATCTCCTCGAGTTTCACGGCCAGGACGGGGTCGGCGTGGATGTAGGGCAGCACCACGAAGCCCTCGTCGATGAGCTGAACAGCCGCTTCGTACGTCCCCACCGGATCGGGCAGCAGCCGGGCGTCGGGAATAACCTCCAGCTTGATCCAGTCCGAGCCGGTCACCTCTCTGGCTAATCGGGCAGTGAAGACCGCCTCCTCGGCAGTCTTGCATCCGGCAGTGTTCGGCAGCACTGTATAGCGCGTCCAGTCGAAGTAGTCGAGGATGTTCTTCTCCGTGGGGTTGTCCAGGTCGAGACGCCGTATGGCGACGGTTATGATCTCAGCGCCAGACGACTCGACGGACGAGACCATCTCCTCCATCGAGCGGTGGCGGCCCGTGCCTACCATCAGCCTGGACTGGAATTCCTTGCCCGCGATTACGAGTGGGGCGTCCATTGCACTCTCCCGTTCGGGATACCGGCATGTGCTCCAAAAGCATGAAGCCGCCGACCCCGTGCCAGCGGCTCCCTCGATTTGGACTTGGCATGTCCCTGCGCTGGCATTACCCAGATCAGGTACTGGCGGTCGCCCCTCTGCATGGGGCCTCTCAGCCGGGTCTCCCCAGGCTCCCAGCCAATATCCGTTCTGCAGCTAGCATAGTCAAACCCCTGTGTCTCGTCAACCTCCGGCATCGCCGGTTTGAGTGTCTGTAGATTGCAGGAGAGCGCTTCGCACTCGCGGACCTAGTCCACTACGCTGAGCGTCTCCGCCATGCCCTGCTCTTCCCACACCCTGCTGAACATGTAGAGGGACGGCTCGTCCGCAGGCACGGTGATGACGACGATCTTGATGTCGCCCGCCAGGAGCTTGATATCGGCCAGGAGGTCGCCCTCCCGCCTGCTCTTCCGGTCCTCGCTGACAGCGAGGGCGAAGTTGTGTCACCAGCACTCGTCAGGCGTGAAATGGGTGTTGTTCACTACGAACATGACCTTCTCGCCTGCCGGAACAGTCTGGGAATCCAGGTCGAAGTAGTAGTTGAAGTCTTCGTCCTGCAGGATGTGAACGTTTATCGTCTTGGCCACGTCCGACTCGTCGACGTCTACAACTCCGATGAACGAGTCCACCAGCCTGGCGTGGCCGCCTATGCGCAGACCACCCCTCAGGTCCAGCTCCCCCGAGCCAGGCTTCATGGCTGAGTCCGGAGCGACGTCGCCAGCAGACACGTCCGGCGCCTTGGAGGCAACCTCGGGCTCCTCGACTGCCTTGGCCGTGGAATCGTCAGCCGCAGCCGCCCTTTGGGTGTTGGGTTCGCTCCCCGGGGAGGACTTGGCCGCCACTTCGGGGGAAGCTACCGCCTGCTGAGGAACGGCATCGACCACCCCGGCGGACACAGACCCTTCGGGCTGGCCACTTCGCACACTCCATGCCGCGACAGCCACCAGCAGCGCGACCAGCACAGCCGCTGCGAGCCACAGTCTTGCCGGTGCCTTCGCCATCTCCTGACCCTCTCTCCAGCTTCGGAGCTGCCCGGGCATTGTAGCTGAGGGCATATATTGTGTCCACGCAGCGGGCACTGTCGTCCTGTCCAGGAAAAGTGCAGGACCTCTGACGTTTCAGATTTGCGGTTTGCCGCGTCTTATGCTAGATTCCTTGCGGACTACACCGGACCTTGGGTTTCGGTGCGTTTTGCTATGATGGAGATTGAGATGCGCAGACTCTTATGGGCTGCAACGGTGGTTGTGGCGCTGCTGGCGATTATTGCCTGCGGCTCAGAGGAGGACGAAGGTCCCGACTTCGTAGTGGAGGAGGTTCCTGGGGGAACCGTAGGCTACACGGAGATCGAAAGCGGGCAGGCCGCCCTCGGCAAGCAGGCCGCCCTCGGCGAGTCGGTAACGCTCGACGCTGGCCTCATGAAGGGACCTGTCGGGGAACTGCCCCTGCAGGGCAGCGCCGTACTTACGTTCTCGTCCATCGCCACTGCGACCGACATAGGGAACGCGGCCAGGGCCCTGGCAGGCGGGGCTTCCGCCGCATTCTTCGATTCCCGGGAGGGCCACTACCTCGTGGTCTACTACACCGTGAAGAACGATACCGAAGGAGGCCTCCAGCCCAGCACCCACGTCAACGGCAGCTTTATGCTGGTGGACGACCAGGGCCGCGCCTGGTCCCCGGCGAACTACTACTCCCACGGATTTGAAGTGCCCTACGCGGTGGGATACGATGCCGGTATCGAGGACACGCGGAAGTTCGTGGAGCCCGGCGACTCGGTGGAGACGGCTATCGGGTTCGACGTCCCCAAAGACATCAACGTGGTCAAGCTTCGCTCGGAGCTGCTCGACATAGAGGTGTCGCTGGACGGATAGTCCAGCCTATCCAGGGAGGACTGCTGTAAATGGCAAATGTTCTGGAAATAAAGGACCTCGCGACCTACTTCTACACCCACGATGGGATCGTGAAGGCGGTCGATGGCATCAGCTATGAGGTGGAAGAAGGCGAGACCCTGGGGATCGTCGGAGAGAGCGGCTGCGGCAAGAGCGTCAGCGCACTCTCGGTGATGGGGCTGATCGCGGACCCTCCCGGCAGGATACAGCGAGGGGAGGTCCTGTTCGAGGGTGACAACCTCCTGGAGTTGAGCGACGCCGGCATGCGGAAGGTCCGAGGGAACCGGATCTCCATGGTGTTCCAGGAGCCCATGACCTCGCTCAATCCTGTGCTGACGATCGAGCGGCAGCTCACCGAAACGCTGGAGCTGCATCTCAACATGACCAAGAATGAGGCGAGATCCAGGTCGGTCGAGCTCCTCGAAATGGTGGGTATTCCCGACCCGGCCAGGAGAGTCAAGGGCTACCCGCACCAGATGAGTGGGGGCATGAGGCAGCGGGTCATGATCGCAATGGCCATCAGCTGCAACCCCCGCCTCATCATCGCAGACGAGCCTACGACGGCGTTGGACGTGACCATCCAGGCCCAGATCCTGGAGCTGATGCAGTCCCTTTGCAAGGAGCTGGGTACCGCGCTGATCATCATTACCCACAACCTGGGAGTCGTAGCCCGGTACGCCCAGCGCGTGAACGTGATGTACGCCGGCAAGATCATCGAGAAGGGCACCGCCCGGGAGATCTACGCAGACCCGCGCCATCCCTACACCCTGGGGCTGCTGAACTCGGTCCCCAGGCTCGACGAGGAGCGCGGCTCCAAGCTGGTGCCCATCGAGGGCCTCCCGCCCGACCTGATTGAGTTGCCCGAGCGATGCAGCTTCGCGCCCCGCTGCCGGTACGTGATTGACCGCTGCCTGCACGAGATCCCCCCGCTCGAGTCCGTGGAGGGAGCCCACCTGTCGGCGTGCTGGCGGTCCGGCGAGCTCGCCGAGATAGGCCTGAAGGCCAGTTAAGGAGAGTCCTTTGGTCCAGACAGAAAACCAAGCTGCAGCCGTGCAGAGCAACGGCGCCGACATCCTGGAGGTCAGGAATCTCCAGATGTACTTCCCCGTCACCTCGGGAATCATCTTCCAGCGCAAGGTCGCCGACATCAAGGCCGTCGACGGCGTGTCCTTCTCCATCAAGAAGGGGGAGACCCTCGGCCTCGTGGGCGAGAGCGGCTGCGGCAAGACGACGGCCGGGCGTTGCATACTCCAGCTCTACGAGCCCACGGCCGGCGACGTGCTCTTCGAGGGCCAGCGGCTCAACGACCTGAGCACCAAGGAGATGATCCCGTTCCGCCGCAAGATGCAGATCATCTTCCAGGACCCCTACGGCTCGCTGAACCCTCGCATGACCTGTGGCGACATCATCGGCGAGCCGCTGGTCATCCACAAGCTGACCAGCGGCAAGGGCGAGTACAACGACCGGATAGCCGAGCTGCTCACGGTGGTTGGGCTGAACCCCTACATGGCCGACCGCTATCCGCACGAGTTCAGCGGAGGCCAGCGCCAGAGGATCGGCATAGCCAGGGCCCTCGCCGTCAACCCCAGCTTCATCGTGTGCGACGAGCCGGTTTCCGCGCTGGACGTGTCCATCCAGGCGCAGGTAATCAACCTGCTGGAGGAGCTCCAGGACCAGTTCGGCCTCACCTACCTGTTCATCGCCCACGATCTCTCCGTCGTGCGCCACATCAGCGACCGCGTGGCCGTCATGTACCTGGGCCACATCGTGGAGATAGCCGACAGGGACGAGTTGCACGAGAACCCGCAGCACCCCTACACCAAGGCCCTCCTGTCCGCAGTACCCATCCCGGACCCGGTGCTGGAGGCCCAGCGGGAGCGCATTGTGCTGACGGGCGACGTTCCCAGCCCGATGAACCCGCCCGAGGGCTGCGTCTTCCACACCCGCTGCCCCGAGATGATCGACGACTGCACGCTGGGCATGCCCGAGCTTCGCGAGGTCAGCCCGGGTCACTACGTCGCCTGCATCAGGGCCGACGGCTACGGCGACTACAAGTAGCGACGCCCGGGTAGGACCGGCTCCAAACGAGCGGCCCTCCAGCCCAGGGCAGCGCTTGCTTGAGAGGAAAGACGCCCCACTCAATCTGCGCTTGACTACGCAGATGTACAATTGTACAATTTCAGCATGGAACTGGTCATAGACACGTCTGCCGTCATTGCCGTAATTGCCGGTGAGCCCGAGAGAGATGCCATAATAGATCGCACCAAGGGTGCTACTCTGGCGGCGCCCGCTTCGCTCCACTGGGAAGTTGGGAACGCGTTCTCGGCGATGTTCCGGCGGCGACGCATCACGCTGGAGAGGGCCAAAGCGGCCATCAGGAGCTACGAAAAGATCGTCTTCAGGTTCATAGACGTGGACCTGGGTCAATCACTCGAGCTATCCGAGCGGTTGGAACTGTACGCCTATGACGCCTATGTCCTGTCCTCTGCCCTCACGCTGAGATCGCCGCTCATTACGCTGGACACCAAACTAGCAGCAGCAGCCCCGTTGGTAGGCGTGCGCGTACTGGAGATCGACCAATGAGAGTCTACACCTATTCCGAAGCACGGCAGAGCCTCGCGTCGGTCCTGGACGTCGCCCAGCAGGAAGGGGCCGTCAGGATCCGGCGCAGGGACGGCCAGCTGTTCGTCCTCAGACCCGAGTCATCAGATGCTTCGCCGCTCGACGTCGAAGGCGTCGACCTGGGCGTGACCACGGACGAGATCGTCTCGATGATCCGGGAAGGCCGGGAGCGCTACGGCTGAGTCCGGTGCAGGCACGTGGAGGCTGATTCATGAAGATCACCGGCCTGGAGCTGACGCCCGTCTTTTCGACCCGTGAGATGGGCAGGACCTGCCCGTCCGACGCCGACAAGGCAATCTCGTACCACGTCATCGTCAGGCTGCTTACCGACACTGGAGTGGTGGGACTCGGCGAGATGTCAGACATCGACTTTGCCAGCGACGTCGCGGCCGTGGAGCGGCTGCAGACCAGGCTCGAGCCAATTCTGCTCGGCAGAAGCCCATTCGACAGGGCGGCAATCGCGCTCGACATGGAGAGCCATACGTGGGACCACCAGGTCATGTGTGGGATAGACATCGCCGTGCACGACGCCGTCTCAAAGGCGCTGGACGTCCCGCTCTACGTGCTGTTCGGTGGCAAGCTGCGAGACCGTATCCCCTTCTCCTACCCTCTGGCCCGGTGCCAGACGGATGCGGACGTAGAAGCGAACGTCGAGCGGGTCGAGTGGCTCCAGGGACTCGGCCACAACATGGTGCGGTACTACTTCGGGGCAGACATCGATCTCGACCACCGCCTGCTGACCGAGCTCAGACGCAGGGATGTGAGCATCAATGCCCTCGACGCAAGTGGACGTCTGGACGTCGACGTTGCCATCGAGGCAATCGACCGCCTCGCCGAGTTCGAACCGAACCTGGTGGAGTCGCCCGTCAGCGGGCGGCACGACGCAGGGGTCGAGCACTTCCTGGCAGTCAAGGAGGCCGTGGAGGTTCCTCTAGGCGAGCACATCGCCAGCGCCGAGGTTGCCGAACGCCTCGCGAAGCACGACGCCATAGACGTCTTTAACACCGGGCTGGGCTACGAGGGCTTCGACTTCTGCATCAACACCTTTGCGCTGGCCGAGTTGTTCAACATCAAGACTCTGATCGGCAGCACGGTGGAGCTGTCCATCGGAACGGCCGCCCGTGCCCACGTGGCCGCCTCCATGAGGAACCTCGATCTCCCAATCTATCCCTCGGGCCCGCTCGTCTACTACGAACAGGTCGTGAAGGAGAAGGTCAGGTACGAAGACGGCCACGTCATCGTGCCTGACGGACCCGGCCTTGGAGTGGAGCTCGACGAGGAGCGCCTGGAGGCCCAGCGGGTCTAGAGCAGCACCAGCCAGGACAGCAGCAGCGGAGCCTCGCTGACAGCCTGGCCTTGTAGTCCCGAGCGCCGGCGAGGGACCTGGGGCGGGGTCGCCCCGGCCGCAACAAGGTGCGAGGCCATCCTCATCCCAAATGCGTGGCCCGACTCGTCATGGGGAGTGGGCAGACGTCGACCTCCGACGGACGTGCACACCCGTGTGGTTTCGGGTACTCTCTATCGAGCTTCGGTCAAGCTCATCACAGGAGTGTGCGATGACGGATGGTGGCGGATTCAGCTTCGACGGTCTATTCTCGGGCCGCGCGCCTGCGCCCCGCCCGGGTGCGGCGGTGCAGCGAGGCAAGTACGACTTTGCGGTGGCCTACCCCGACCCCGACTCGCTGCCGCTCGGCGATCTGGCATCGTCCCTCCGCTCGGCGCTCGAAGAGGAAGGCCGGGACCTGGCCGTCTACCCTCACGTGCAGGGCTACCCGCCCCTGCGCGAGTACGTTGCCGACAAGCTGATGCGCACACGCAGTATCGATGTGACGCCGGACGACATCGTCCTCGCCGACGGCTCCAGCCAACCCCTGCACATGATCATCGAGACCCTGGTAGAGCCCGGCGACGTGGTGCTGACCGAGGACTATGTCTACAGCGGCACCCTGAACACCCTGCGACGGTTCGGGGCGGACGTCCGCGGCGTGGCATGCGACTGGGACGGGCTTGACCCGGACGCCCTCGAGGAGGCCATCGAGCTCGCGTCGTCGAAGGGCAGACGACCCAAGATGGTCTACACGATTCCAACCTTCCAGAATCCCCAGGGATGGACGATGACCCTAGAGCGCCGGAAGGCCCTCGTGCAGGTCGCGCAGAGGCACGGCGTGCCCATACTGGAGGACGATTGCTACGTCGACCTGCGGTTCGAGGGCGAGGACGTGCCGTCTATCCACTCGCTGGACGACTCAGGCCTCGTCATGTACGTCGGCTCGTTCTCGAAGATCATCGCGCCGGGCATGAGGCTGGGCTACATGACCGCGCCGCGTGAGCTGCTCGACGTTGCGCTCGGGGCCAAGAGCGGCGGCGGGGTAAACCAGTTCGCTGCCCTGGCCGTCCACAGGTACGCTAACTCAGGCCTGGAGGACCACGTCTCGGACGTCAACCGCATCCTGCGCGCCAAGCGCGACGCGATGCTGGCGGCCCTGGGCGAGAACATGGGGTCCGCCGCCACGTGGAGCCGGCCCGACGGAGCGCTCTACGTGTGGCTGCAGCTTCGTGAGGATGCCGATACCGCTGCCACGCAGCAGGCCGCATTCGACGCGGATGTGGGCTACCACCCAGGAGTGAATTTCGCCCCCGACGGCGCGTCGGGCAAGAATATGGCGCGGCTGTGCTACGGGTACAACACGCCGGAGGAGATCGGCGAGGGCATCACACGGCTGGCCGAGGTCTTCGACCGAGCCGGGTACCTGGGCTAGCGGCCCACGCTATCCCCCCAGGCGCTCGGAGATACGCTCCCTGAGGACAGCGGAATTGCTCCTGAGCAGGGGCAGCTGCGCCTGGAGCCTTACCGCGGTCGACGACTCCTCCAGCAGCGCCTGTTTCACGTCGTTGTCCGCCTGCAGCAGGGTGCACACCAGCCAGGACAGTTCCACTGGGTCTTCCGGTGTATTCGGCTCTCGGACCCAGCCGCCGCGAAGGCCGTGCAGCAGCCGTATCTGCTCCTCCACGGCCTGCCGAACGTCCGAGACCAGGCCGGCCTCAGGCGACCCGGGGCTATCGTCGTCGAGCGTCTCTACGACGGACTCCATGTAGGGCTGCTTTATCAGCACGCTGTCGATTCGGAATCGCTCCCGGCCGGTGACCATGATGTTCATCCGGCCGTCCTCTTCCTTCTTCACGTTCACGATCCGGGCGGCTGTGCCGACGGGGTGGGGCTCGGCGTTCCCGCCCACCTCGAGGCCGGACCTGATGAGGACCACCCCGAATTCACCGTCATCGTCCAGGCAGCGCTGGATCATCAGTTTGTAGCGCTCTTCGAAGATGTGCAGGGGCAGGAAGCCGCCCGGGAACAGCACCACGTTGAGCGGGAACAGGGGTATCGTCCGTTGTGGACCGGTCATGGGAGATCCGTGCAGGCCTTGGTCGGGGAATACTCGAGCCGCAGGGGCAAGCTCAGCTTGCCAGATTTCGCGTCTCGATGCTAGAATACTGATACTCTGGGGATTCGTCTAGTGGTAGGACGACAGACTCTGGATCTGTAAGCCGAGGTTCGAATCCTCGATCCCCAGCCACATTTGGCCGACACCGTGGCGCGTTCGTCTAGCGGCCTAGGACACCGCCCTCTCAAGGCGGAGATCACGGGTTCGAATCCCGTACGCGCTACCATCTCTCCATCCGGTTGATGCCCTGCGCTCGCATGGGCGTCACCCCTGCCCCCCTGAATCGCGGCGCTGACTTCACCCACGCCATCCAACTTGCTTGACCTTCGCCAAGTCGGTTTTGGTTGATGAGTCGCCATCCATGTACCGGCCCTCTCTCTGGTGTCGGTAGCACGGACTAATTCTTGCTAGCCTTCCATGCTTGCACCCCAAGCTCGGCGGAAGCCGTTTTCGCAACAGGGTGAGCGGGCCCTGAATTCATGCAAGCATCTCAAAGGCCTTTGGGTTGACACTAATTTATGATAAGTCTATCATTAGTGCTGTAGTTTGTAGTCTATTAGTCCATTGCTGCAGACGATGATGCTCATTCAGCCTCATCAAGGGAGTGAGATGCGCTGGGAAGCGGGAGTTCCTACGCATTGGGGTCGGCTCAAGGAGCCAGAAGAAGGGAGACCATTGTGAGCAGGATATTGTCTTTGATGGTGATAGCGGTAGTCAGCGCGACGATGCTGATGGCCTGTGGACTCATACAGGAGAGCGGGCCGGACGACGAGCTGAAGCAGGAGGTCGTCACCAACTACGCCGATGGCGTCCATCACATGTACTCGAAGAGCTTGGCCTCGGCCAAGTCACTGGATGGAGCGATCGATCGCTTCGTCGCCGATCCGACGCCTGCCCACCTGGAGGCGGCCAAGCGCCTCTGGCTGGTTGCCCGCGACGACTACGGCCCGACCGAGGCTTTCCGCTTCTACGACGGGCCCATAGACCACCCGGACGACGGGCCGGAGGGACTGCTAAACGCTTGGCCCATGGATGAGGCCTACATCGACTATGTGGAAGGGGACCTCGCGGCTGGCATAATCAACAACCCCGATGAGTTCCCGGTCATCGATGCCGACCTTATCGTGTCCCTGAACGAAGAGGGCGGTGAGGCGAACGTCTCCACAGGATGGCACGCCATCGAGTTCCTGCTCTGGGGACAGGACCTGAACATGAACGGGCCCGGGGCCCGCCCAATCGAGGACTACACGACCAACGCCAACGCTGACCGCAGGGCGACCTACCTGGCGGTGGCGTCTGACGTGCTGGTGTCTCACCTGCAGGACATGGTGGATGCCTGGGCGCCCGGGCGAAGCGGAAACTACCGCTCCCAGTTCGTGTCGAAGGACTCAGACGAAGCCATCCAGAACATAATCACTGGCATTGGCGAGCTCAGCCGCGGCGAGCTAGCGGGCGAGCGGATGACCGTAGCATACGAGGCACGCTCCCAGGAAGACGAGCACTCCTGCTTCTCCGACAACACCGTGGCGGACATAGTCGGCAATGCCCTGGGCATTCAGATGGTCTACATGGGTGACTTTGGAGGAGTAACCGGCCCGGGCATCAAGGACCTGATCGCGGCCAAGGACGAAGAGCTGGCCGACCAGCTCGAGTCGCAGATCCGCAAGAGCGTCCACCTGACCAGGGTGATTCCGGAGCCCTTCGATCAGCACCTGATCGAGGGCGTGTCCGACCAGGCGGCTGGCAGGGCTGCGGTGCGCAACGCCATCGTCTCGCTCGAGGACCAGACTGACACGATCGTACAGGCAGCCGAGGAGATCGGGATCACAATCAGCGTTAGCTGATGCATGACGCAAGGCTGGTCATTCCAGCGGCATTCGCGCTGGCCGGCCTGGTCGTCCTGCTCGCCGCAAGTGCCTGCGGCGGGCAGGACGACATTGACTTGGACGAGGTATTCGACGAGCTGCTGGGCGGGGAGACGACCGCGTTTAGCAAGGGCAGCAACGCGTTCGAGCTATCCGCCCGAAACCTCACCAACGAGGAGCGCAGGACCTTCGAGGTCGGTGACAGCTTCTTTACCCAGAACTGGGTGACCGCCCCGGCTTCGACAGAAGCGCGGGACGGGCTGGGGCCTACGTTCAATGCCCAGTCTTGTTCCTCCTGCCATGCCAACGACGGCAGGGCTAAGCCCCCCGACCACGACGAAGACCCCGAGCGGGGCCTCTTGCTAAGGCTAAGCGTTCCAGGCCCGGACGGCCCCGTAGACGAGCCGAACTACGGGGGGCAGCTCCAGGACCGCGCCATCAACGGAGTCTCACCTGAGGGGTGCATCAGCATTCGCTACGAGATCATCAGCGGGAAGTTTCCGGACGGGACCCCTTACTCGCTGCGCAGCCCCACCTATTCGATACTTGACACCTCGTTCGGCCCACTCCATTCGGACGTGATGGTGTCGCCCAGGATAGGTCCCGCGACTATTGGAATGGGACTGCTGGAGGCGATACCCGAAGAGCGCATCCTCGCGCTGGCCGACCCGGACGACCTCGATGGAGACGGCATTTCGGGGCGCCCCAACATGGTCTGGGACGATGCACTCCAGGCTCGCGTCCTCGGCCGCTTCGGCTGGAAGGCCAGCCAGCCTACCGTTGAAGGGCAGGCGGCCGGAGCATTCCACGGGGACATAGGCATCACCTCCACGTACTTCCCCACTGAGAACTGTCCGGCACCGCAGGCTGCCTGCCAGGAAGCTCCGAACGGCGGTGCGCCTGAGGTCCCTGATGAGCTCCTGGCAACAGTGACCTTCTACGTGCAGACGCTGGCGGTGCCGGCCATGCGCAACACGGACAGCCCCGAGGTCCGGCGAGGCGCGCGTCTCTTCGTAGAAGCCGGTTGCGCCTCCTGCCACACGCCGCGCCACGAGACGGCAGAGTCCTACCCCGTGAGGCCCCTGCGCGGCCAGGTGATCTTCCCGTACACTGACCTCTTGCTGCACGACATGGGCGAGGGCCTGGCCGACAACAGGCCCGACGTCCAGGCGACCGGACGAGAGTGGCGGACTCCTCCCCTGTGGGGCATAGGGTTGGTCGAAACGGTGAATCGCCACACGATGTTCCTGCATGACGGGCGCGCCAGGAACATCGAGGAAGCGATCATCTGGCATGGGGGCGAGGCCCAGCGATCGCGCGACTTATTCATGGACATGTCGCTCGAAGACAGGAAGGCTCTGATCGAGTTCTTGAGGTCGCTCTAGAGGTCAATATGCTGCGATTACCCGGCCTATCGGCGCTCCTGGTGTTGACACTTGCCTGCGGCTCAGGTGGAACAGGCGACGATGCCGTCCTCATCAGCCTTACCGACTCGATAGTAGTCCCCGGCTACGAGGCCGTTGCCCAGGAAGCGGGAGACCTCCGGCAGGCGCTGGATGTCCTGTGTGCCGGCCCCTCTGACGCTGCCTTGGGCGAGGCCCAGCAGGCCTGGAGGGACGTCAGGGCGCCGTGGATGCGCTCAGAGGCGACCTGGTTCGGTCCTGTCATGGAGCGCCGTTCGAAGAGCGTGATGGACTGGCCGGAGGTGGAGCCCGAACGCATCGAAGCGATGCTGGCCGGGAACCCGGTCACGTCAGAGGACGATATCCGCCACACCCTGGCTTCCACCCAGCGGGGCCTTGGTGCGATCGAGTACCTGTTGTTTGCACCCGACGCAGTCGAACTCCTGTCTGATCCGTCCTCCGCCCGCTGCGACTACCTGGGCGCGCTCGGGCGTGTGGTCGAGTCTGAGTCGAACGCCCTGGTCGCGGCCTGGACGAAGGGAGAGGACGGCGGCCCGCCCTTCAAGGACTTCCTCACCGGCCGATCCGACAGCTCCCTGCTCGCCGGGCAGGCGGTGGCCGAGGTCGTTAGGATCCAGGTGTTCCTGATACGCACCGTCGTAGACATGAGGCTGGCTTCGGCCATGGGCCTTCGAGAAGACGGGGCCGATCTTGCGGCCATTCCTGGGGGCAACGGCCTCAACGCCCTGAGCGACCTGCGCAACCAGGTCCTGGGCATGCGCGACGTGTACATTGGTCACGAAGGGAGCGACGGCCTCGGCATTTCCGATCTCGTGAAGGAGCTGTCTACGGAGACGGACGAGCGAATGCGGGGAAACTTCGAGAGCTCACTGGCCGCGATCGACTCCGTGGATATGCCCCTACGCATAGCCATCGTCGAGCGGCCTGAACAGTTGCGCCCCGTGTACGACCGTCTCTCTGAGCTTCAGCGGACCCTGAGCACCGAGGTCGTGAGCCTACTGGGCATCTCGGTGGGCTTCAGCGACACCGACGGGGACAGTCTGCGCTAGCCCAGGAGCACTGCCCGCGGGCAGCACCCAGCTCTTCGGCTGCGGACCCGGCTTGACGCTGGCAAGGTCCACACCTGGGTCAATGAAGCGGGCCGCCGGACGCCCATTCATGGTCACGAACGCGTCGGCCCGCACCTGGACGCTGCGGCCGCGGCTATGCGCGCCCTGGGCGATGATGTGTGCGGTTGCAAGGATCATGTCCGGCTGGTACGCCATCCGCTCGTACTGTAGCGGGGTCAGGTACTCCTCCGGGTACTCCACCCACTGCTCCCCTGTCTGACTGTCGGTCACCCGGAATCGAACGAGGCCGGTCTTCTCGGTCAACATTATCCGCCACGAGAACCTGTATCCGTCCTCGTTCCATCGCACGTTGCCGGGATATGCCCAGTGGCGTAGGGGCACCACCACCTGCACAAGGGCAAACAGCAGCAGCCCCACCAGCCAGGCACGGGACGCCCACGAAGGTTCAAGTGCATGAGGTCGAGCTTGCACCACATCCGGGGCCGGCCGCCACCCGAGCTTAGCGATCACTTGCCTGGGCCACTCCGGTGGGAAGAACACCGTCGCTCCGAATATCATGAGCCACGGGAACATCCCTATTGGGAAGAGGAGCCATGTCATCACGTGGAACACCACCAGTACCACATACGCAACGGGGCGGCTGCGACTCCACAGCAGCAACCCCACGATGGTCAGGTCGAAGACAGCCCCGGTCCAGCTCATTGCGTAAGCGACCCAGGCTTCCCTCAGCAGCGGCCCCACCAAGAACAGGTCGCCGTTGTTGTAGAGCCAGATTCGCATCGGCTGCGCGTGCAGAAGCCAGTCCGGGTTCAGTTTGGCGATCCCACCAAACAGGTAGACGACGCCCACCTGTGCCCGGAGCACCCACACAATCCAGCAGGCCACGGACTCACTTCTGAGCGAGGGGTTCATCCAGGCATCGACGGACGCCGTCCGATGCAGGGGAAGGAAGACCATGAGCAGGCTGGTCAGGCTGACCCAGTAGTAGTGGTTCAGGTAGGTGGTCTTGTCGATGAGCTCCACGTAGGTGAACAGGAGGAAGAACGCGATGATGGAGAGCCGGTACCGGTAACCCAGCGCCACTCCCAGGCTGGCCAGGCCAAGCAGGGCGAAGTGCGCGTACATGCCCCATGCCGGCCACGGTTGCACCCACCAGAATCCCGAGTAGGTAAAGTGGTGCGCGGGTTGTACGTAGAGCTCGTCTATCCAGCCCTTGCTGGCAAAGCGGCAGACGGCCGCGATGCCCAGGAGGCCGAACAGGACGCGAAACGCAGCGACCGAGGCGGCGCTTACCGGGTGGGACCCGACCAGGATGACTCGGTCCAGGCAGGCGGCTATGTTGGAGGCAGATTCTGCGCGCATTAGAGTTGCTTTCAGACGGGCCGCACTCACCTTGTTTGCAGGAACGCGGGCTTCCCTATACCCTTTGTCGGCCATGGGAGTCCCGAGAGTCATCACCCCGCCGGCCCGGCTCTTGCTCAACTGGTCGGCGCAACGGGATTGTAGCCGCCGTTGACCACGAAAGCGACGTATCCTGCTGCTCCTGAGCTGGCTGTCACACGGTGGTTCAACACTGCCGACAATCCAACCCTGGCCGATCTCAGGGGCGAAGTCGTGGTGATCGAGGCGTTCCAGATGCTGTGCCCCGGCTGCGTCTCCCACGGCCTGCCGCAGGCCAAGCGCATACAGCAGACCTTCGGAGATCACATCACCGTGCTCGGACTCCACTGCGTGTTCGAGCACCACGACGCAATGACTCCCGTGTCGCTCGAGGCGTTCCTGTACGAGTACCGCATCACCTTCCCCGTCGGCGTCGACGCCCACACTCCCGGAATCACCCTGCCCGTCACGATGGGCCGGTACGAGCTCCGGGGCACCCCAAGCCTTGTCCTGATCGACAGGGCCGGACGCATTCGTCTCAACGCCTTCGGCCAAGCCGACGACCTGGCCGTCGGCGCAATCCTCGCCCGGCTCATCGACGAGCCTCGCCCCGAGCAGGGGGAGGAGTGCGACCCTGAAACTGGGGAGGCTGCCCCGCCCCAGTAGTCCACTCCCAGACCTATCTTGACATCGGGTACGGCCCTGGGCGGTGCAGGGTGCTTACCCCTCCAAGAGCGAGTAGATCTCTGGGTCCGGCGGCCCATCGTAGACCACGTCGCCGTCCCTCAACATCAGCAGCCGGCGGCCATGCCGCAGCGCCATCTGCAGGTCGTGGGTAATGAGCACCACGCCCTTGCCCGCGTCGGCCAGGTTGGAGAGCATTCTGAAAAACGAGCCCTTCGTAGCGTAGTCTATCTTGTGCAGGGACTCATCCAGTAGAAGGAACTCACGCTGCTGGGCCAGGCAGAAGGCGAGCCATACGCGCTGCTTTTGCCCCCCCGAGAGCTGGCCGAATGGCCGGTCGGCGAAGGACTCCGCAAGACACCTGGCGATGCACTCGCTGACGGCCCCCCGATCCTCCGCGCTGAGCCTCCACCCAAGGCTGCGCTTCGGGTTGAATCGCCCCAGAGAGACCAGATCCCTTGCGGTCACGAAGGGCGGGTCCTGGAGCTCCTGCGGAAGGTAGGCGATGTGCCGCCTTGCCTCGCCAGCCGTCTCGCCCCTGTCGACGTAGACCCGGCCCGCCGCCGGCGACAGTTCGCCGGCAAAGAGCCGTGCCAGGGTCGTCTTTCCCGCACCGTTAGGCCCCAGCAGGCATACGAATTCCCCCACTGTTACGGAGGCTGAGACCTCGTTGAGCACAGGCTCATCCCCGAAGGAGAAGGACACTCCATCCGCCCTCAGCCTCAGCATCGTTCTATCGAGCCCCCGGCCGTTCACTGCAGCCTTCTCGCCACCCAAATCATCAGTGGCGCCCCCAGTACCGTAGTTACAAGGCCTACAGGGATCTCCGCCGGCATGAATGCCAGCCTCGAAACCTGGTCCGAATACAGCACCACCACTGCACCGGCGGGGACGGACACAGCCATGACGGTCCGTGCGTCGTTGCCCACGAGGAGCCTGACGACGTGGGGTGTGAGCAGGCCCACGAAACCCACCACGCCGGCTATGGAAACACCGGCGCCGGCCAGCACGCCGGCTGAGGCCATCGCCACGTACCGCGTGATCCTCGGACTGGCCCCCAGCTGACCGGCAAGCCTGTCTCCGAGCACCAGGAGGTTCAGCCGGCCCGCTGCGAGGACCGCCAATATCACTCCCAGCACGAGGAATATAAGCGCCGGGGTGACGTCGTCCCAGCTCCGGTTGGCAAGGCTCCCGCTGAACAGCGCCAGTGCCTGAAGGCTGAAGACCCGCGCGTGGGTCAGAATGGCGGCGGCGATCGCCAATGTAAGGGCCCCGACGGACACGCCGACCAGGGCGAGGCGGGCCGGTGTCAGGCTCTCCCGCGAAGCCAACAGGGAGATGAGCAACCCGCCGACCAGGGCGGCCGCTACCGATAGGGATGTCAGTCCCCAGGGTCCCGTCGCAAGGACGCCAGCCAGGGCCAGCGCCTGAACTATCGCTGCCCCGCCGCCCAGCCCGAATATCTGGGGGTCTCCCAGGGGATTGCGGGTGGCGCCCTGGATCAGCGCCCCTGCGGCCCCCAGACACGCGCCAACCACCAGCGCCGCCACGACCCTCGGTACGCGAAGGGAGCGCACGATCACCTCGGCTCTCGGGTCTCCGCCATCGGCCATGAGGGCGCCGAGAATCGAGGATGCTTCCAGGCTGGTAGTGCCGAAGGCGACTCCTGCGACGCACCCCGCCAGCAGGGCCACGGCGAGCCCCGCCAGCACAATCGCGGGAGACTGGACTATGGGGAGCCTCCCACCAATTCGGCCATGGCTTCCACCGCCTCGGCTATGCGCGGCCCCTGGTTGCGCAGGAAGATTGCGAGATCGAGCTCATGCATCTGCCCGCTCGAAACGGCCTGCAGATTGGCGAACCCGGGTATACGGGGCAGCATGGCGGAGAGCCGCGGCGCCGGTTCCGGCGCGGGCGTGATCGTAAACACGTAGTCCGGGTCCATGGTGAGGACCTGCTCTGCGGAGATGCCGGCGAACCCCGGGAAGGTCCCGCTGTCGGGCAGCTCGGCAGCCGGATTCGATAGCTGCACCATGGATGCTATTGCGCCTGGATACGACTGAGGCTTGGCGGCATACAGGTTCCTGTCGGCATCTGAGATCAGGATCAAGGCGCTCTTGCCGCCGCTAAGTCCTTCGAGGGATGACGCAACTCTCGCCGAAATGTCCTGTGCCGCCTGTTCCGCCGTCTCAGCATTCTCGATGATCTGTCCGATGAGCCTTATGCCCATGGTCACGTCGTCGAGAGAAGTTGCGCGAACGGCCACAACGGGCGCACCCAGCTGCGAAAGGGGCTCGAGGAAGCGGGACTGGGTCAGGGCCTCGATCAGGACCAGGTCTGCTCCCTGGGCGGCAATCGCTTCGAAGCTAGGGGAATACGCCCCGCCCAGTTCGGGAAGCTCGAGGACCTCGGCCGGGAACGTGGAGCTCGAGTCGCGCGCAATCGCCGTCCCGCCGGCGACGTACAGCATCTCTGTTGCCGTTGGGCTAAGGGTCACGATCCGCATCGGCTTCGCTGGAATCTCCACGGGCCTCCGCACCATGTCGACAATCTCCAGCGGGTAGGCGCCACCCATGGGCTCCGGCGTCGATGTCGGTTCAACGGTGGGGACAGGTGTAGGCTCGGGGGTGGGCGTAGGTGTGGGGACGGCGGTGGGAGCCTGCGTAGGTACGGCCGTTGGGGGCGGGCTCTCGGTGGGAATCGCCGCCGAGATGGGCGGGCCTGTAGTATCTCTACCGGGCTCCGAGTCTGAACACGCGGCTATCACCAGGGTCAATACCAACATCAAGAATAGGGACACGGTCAGGCCTTTGATCCGTATGATAGCTTCCCGGTAAGTCAAGCCACTCTCCTGTATTTAGTCTCCACTAAGTCCACAAGTTAGTATAGCCAACCCACCTTTCTGTTGTCAATCAACGAAGAGCGCACGAGCATCCTCAATTCTGCCGGGGGTATTGGCCAAGAAGGGTGGGAGATGACAAGATGCTCCCTGAGTAGACCGCCAGGCTGACAAGACGGGGCGACAGGCTTAGGGAGAGACCACGTTTGCGGGACCTGCAGGCCGCTCTCGGCAGACTCGACTACAGCTCGATAGTCCTGGCTACGGGGTTCGTCGTGCTGTTCTTCAACAGCGGCACGCGCTACGCCTTCGGCCTGATGCTCAAGCCGATGACCGACGACCTCGGCTGGAGCCGGTCCGAGCTCTCGCTGGCGCTCGCGGCCTTCATGCTCGTTTCGGCCCTTGCCATGCCCTTTGCCGGCCGCCTGGCCGACCGTTACAGCATACGCACCGTGCTAGCGGCCGGAGGGCTGGTGGTCGCCCTTGGCATAGGGCTGACGGGACAGGTGCAGTCCCACTGGCAGCTCTTCGTCGCGTACGGGCTGGTCTACGCCCTAGGCCACGCCGCAACGTCGATACCGACAGTCAGCGTGATGATCTCGAGGTGGTTCGTCCGGCGGCGAGGGCTTGCGAACAGCGTCGCCGTCTCAGGCAACGCGATAGGCCAGCTCGTGATCATCACGGTGCTCGCCTCCCTCCTGAGCTCGCTGGGCTGGAGGACCTCCTACGCGGTGCTGGGAGCGGCGAACTTCGTCATCGTCGTGCCCCTGGCACTGGCGGCTGCCAGGTCACGCCCGCCGGAGTCCTGCTGCGGCCCATCTTCCGGGGCCGATGACGAGCGTGAAGGGGGAGCCGGCCGGCCGGTTTCATCGACCCCGGCCACACCGTTCCTCACGGTCCTCGCCTCCAGGGAGCTCTGGCTGCTTATCGCGATATACGGTGTGTGCGGCTTCCAGGACTTCTTCGTGGCAACCCACGTGGTGGCCTTCGCGATAGACCAGGGCGTGGGAGACCTGCTGGCTGGGAACATCCTGGCGCTGATGGGCATCCTGGGGCTGATCGGGGTCCTGACCTCCGGCTACCTCTCGGACGCGTTCGGCGTGACGAGGCCGGTACTGCTGTGCTTCATGGTCCGCCTGCCCATATTCGCCTTCATCCTGTTCGTACAGGACACCCCTGCCATCGCGGCCTTCGCCTTCGCGTACGGCTTCACATTCCTGATTACGGCGCCGCTCACCGTGGTCTTTGCCGGGAACCTGTTCGGCCCGTCCCGGCTGGGATCCGTAAGCGGGCTGATCAACGCGGTCCACCAGGTCGCGGGCGGGCTGGGCGCTCTCGCAGGCGCGGTGATGTTCGACAGGTGGGGCAGCTACGACGGGGCATTCGCGCTCATGGCCGTGCTCGCGGCGGTCGCCATCGCGGCCACGCTCCCGCTTCAGCACGGGAAGCTCAGCCCCGGCGTGACAGAATAAGGGCGATGCTAGGCCACTCGTCAGCTAGAAGCGGAGCCCGGTGGCTTGAGTCAGACCGCGAGTATAGCCAGGGCCCGTGTCGGCCGCTTTATGCGACCACGTTCGGGGACGCAACCCAGCCAGCGTCTGGGAACCGCCCATTCACAGTAACGAGATCCACAGCCTGCCGAGTCTCGGATGCATAGGTCACTTGTTCCCTATGAGCTCATACCCTTTGCGGTCATCCCAGTCATAATATGGCGGAGGAGGAATCTCAATCTCGTTGTGTTCGCCGATGCCTGAGAGGGTTGTGGTCATCCCTGCGTAGCCTTCCGTTTGCAGCAACCATCCATTGTCGTTTAGCCACAGTGTGTAGGTGCTAAACTCTGAGTCTGTCTGGATGACATACTTATCGCCGATTTCGTCCCTTTCGACATACTCTGCCCCAAGCACTTCTACGTCAGGGCAGAGGTACTCGGCACCAAAAGGGAAGTCGTCGTCCCTTATCGTCTGCACTTCCCAGTTAATGCTGTCCTCCTCGTCCGTAACCTCGAAGAGATGACTGGGGTGGATGCGAGTGTATATCGCCCTGTTGCCGTCATATATCCGCTCGGAGCCTCCTGTGACTACTTCGTATTCAGGCTTTGCTATTCTTGTATAAGACACCTGGGAATGCATTCGTCCATTGACTCGTATGTCGACAATCCACTCGTAACCCTCATACTGTGTTCCAAATATGCTCAACATTTGTATGTCGTAGGATTCGATGGCGCTGGAATCGTCACAAGGTCGTGATGTGAGCGGAGGGTTGAGCCAGTCCCGTTCTAGCATGATCCAGGCGCCCACGCCAAGCAAGAGTACGGTGAGGGCTCCACAGAGACCTAGTAACTTGGCCTTAGTCACTAGCGCAACTCCGGTAGTTCGATGTTGTTCTTCTCGCCGAAACCTACGCTAATGTAAGTTACTCTGTAGCCCCCCTCTTCCTGGTCCGTTGACTCCAGGTATCTTCCTATCTCTGCCCTGGCTAGCCGGTTCTGGTCGTCAAGCCACAAGTGCCAATAGGTGAACTCTTCGGTGACTTCGAGCTCGTACTTGTGCTCAGGCAGGAAAGGTGGCAGCGAGTATTCGGCCTTGGTCGCCGACATCAGGTCGTCAGGACAGACATAGTTGAAGGGCAATCCGGTCAATGGGTATCGAACAAGGGCGCTGTAGGGTCTACCTTCCGCCGCCTCCCACTCCCCATCGTCTACCTTCCTGTACTCCCTGGCGCTGCCATCGTAGATTATCTCGGTGTACGTTCGTTCCCGTTCGTCTCCTTGGGCATACTCGTCTCTGATGAGCGCCTGAAACTTCCTCCCGGATATCCGAACTTCTGCCGACACAAAGTGAACAGCAGAAAAGTCCTCCTGGCTTGCGCGCATGTACATGTCGTAGTCGGTGAGTCTTTGCGCCCGTTCGCAAGCTCTGTTCACTGGCGTAGTTGCAGCTTCACAACCTAGGACGTACAAGGCCAGCAGTATCACAACTGGAAGCCACTTCGCCGAGGTCATGCCCTTAGCTTGTTGACTCGCCCAGCGCAGCCTGGCTCGTTAGGTCAGGCGGGGTAATGAAACTAGGCACGAGGCTACTCGACCATCCAGTACAGTCATGCAAAGTTCTCAGGTTACGGGTGCCACCTAAGGCTAACAGCAGCCAGTTTTCAGTGTCAACTCGGATGCGTCCGTCCTGTAAGTATTCGATAGCTATGTCAGGGTGTAGCTGTTCATCGAGGATGCCAGTCTATTGGGAGCGTTCGTCGGAGCCGTGATGTTCGACAGGTAGGGCAGCTACGACGGGGCATTCGCGCTCATGGCCGCGCTCGCGGCGGTCGCCATAGCAGCCACGCTGCCCCTTCAGCGCGGGAAGCTCAGCCCCGCGTGACCATCCAGACCCGTCCTTGACCATCGCCTCAGGGCGCATGTAGGCTGGGCCGAGCGCCTGCACGGGACCGGGGGCTCTATCACTCCTTGAAGACGGGACTGACAGAAGAGACGCCTCCGGAGATCGAGGCCGGTACGGTTCCCGCACGCTCCGGCTCCGGCGCGGTCTCCCGCCTCGGGCGCATCCCGATCTTCGAGACCCTCGCTTACCGTGACTTTCGCTGGGTATTCCTCGGCTCCTTCGCCTCCTTCATGGCGATGAACATGAACTTGGTCACCCAGTCCTGGCTGGTTGTCGAGCTGATGGACGACTCGCCCCTCGCCCTGAGCCTGTCGATAGTGTCGTTCACCGCGCCGATCACCGTCGTGTCCCTGTTCGGTGGTGTAATGGCCGACCGGATCCCAAGGCGTCGGCTGGTCATGATCAGCCAGAGCGGGAATGCCGCCATGACCTTCCTGATGGCCACCCTCGACGTGACCGGTGTCATCGACTTCTGGCAGGTGATGGCCATCGGCCTCGTGAACGGGTCGATGATGGCGTTCAACATGCCCAGCCGCCAGGCGATCATCTCGGACATCGTGCCGGAGGCCCAGCTGATGAACGCCGTGTCCGTCAACAACTCCAGCATGAACCTGACCCGCGTGATCGGCCCCGCCGCGGCGGGATTCCTGATTCTCTTCATCGACACGTGGGCTGTCTTCTATCTCGTATCCCTCGTGTACGTCTTCTCGGCCCTGTCGATGGCGATGGTGCGTGCCGGGTCCAGGCCTGCCGCGCGCTCGGGCAGGGGGATGACGGGCGACATCGGGGCGGGGCTCTCCTACGTGGCCCGGGACCCCACCCGTCGGGGCCTCATCCTCATGTCCTTCATACCGGCGCTCTTCGGGTACTCCTACTATGCGCTCCTGCCGGCCTGGGGACGCGAGGCCCTAGACATCGGCTCCGAGGACCTGGGCGTGCTGATGATGCTCATGGGCGTCGGCGCGCTTGTCGGGACCCTGATCCTAGCCTCCATGCGCAACTTCAGCCGGCGCGGCGCATTCCTGCTGCTGTTCTGCCTGTTCTGGGGCGCGGCCCTGGCGACATTCGCCCAGGCGTCGAGCTACGCCGCCGCGATACCCCTGCTGATGCTGGTCGGGCTGCTGAACTCGGTGTTCATGTCGCTGAACATGACGCTCATACAGCTCTACTCTTCGGCGGAGATGCGCGGGCGGATGATGAGCATCGCCATGATGAGCTTCGGAGTAATGCCGCTGAGCGGGGTGCCGTTCGGCATCCTCGCGGAGTTCACCAGCACCCCATTCGCGCTGACGCTCAGCGGGCTGCTGCTCGTCGCCTTCACGCTGGTCTTCGCCGTCGTCTACCCGAGCTACCGCCGGATCGATTGAAGGCCGACCGCGTCTCCCACGGCCCGGCAGAGCGACTGCGGCAGAGCTACTTAGTGGCGGGCGTGGCCTATCTCTTCGTTCGTCATCGGCCTTGCCAGGAACGCAGCCGTGTCGACCCCACCGAACCGGGCTGGGCTGTACAGCTCTGTGTTTATCCTCGTGCCGCCGTCCACGACGTGCTCGGCGACGAGCAGCCCGGACACGGGGTTGTAGGCGAAGCCTCCCGAGTGGAAGTGGGCGCCGATGAACAGGCCCTCGACGCCCGGCACCGGCCCGATCACCGGCTTGACGTCGTACGCGAAGCTGATCAGCCCGACCGTGTGGTAGTCCCACTCGGCCCCCTCCAGCATCGGCGCCCTCCTGACCATGTGCTCCCTGATATACGGGAGCGCGCCCGGGTGAGGCTCCAGCTCCGACACGTCGAAGTCGGGCCCGCGCATGTCGTGCGAGCCGATGCCTTCCACCGACGTGCCCACGAGCAGCCTGTTGTCGTCCGTGGGCCGCACGTAGCACTCGAGGATGTGATCGTTGACCGCCGGCAGCCTGGGCGGCTCCGGGAACGGCCTGGTGACGAACCGCTGGTGCACGAAGTTCTTGTGAGGCGTGCTGAAGCCCACCAGCGAGAGCACCTGGTTCGTCCATGCGTTGACCGCGCAGACCGTCGCGTCGGCCTCGATGGATCCCCCGTCCGTGACGACTCCCGTCACGCGCCCGCCGCTGCGCTCGAACCCGGTTACCTGCTCGTTCTCCCTGATCTCGACGCCCATGTCCTCCAGCTTGGCGCGCAGGGCGGGGACGTACCGGTGCGGCTCCGAGTACCCCGCCCGGAGGTCCAGGACCCCGTTGTCGGTATCCTCGGCCGCGAGGTCGGGGAACCGCTCGTTGATCTCGCCCCCACGAAGCACGTCGAACTGCGCGCCAAGCTGCCGCCACATGTCGAAGCTGGACTGGGCTCGCGCGAAGGCATCCGCCGTGGCCAGGTTCAGGCAGCCGACCTGGTGGAACCGGTATCCGTCCAGGATCCGGCTGAAACGCTCGAACAGGTCCAGGCTGATCTTGCGGGCGCGCACCTCCGTCTCCGTGGTCAGCAGCATCGTGATAATGCCGCCCGCCTGCAGGCTGGAGCCGCCGCCCACCGTGCCCTTATCGACCACCACGACTCGCTCGACGCCCTTCTCGACCAGATGAAAGGCGGTGCTAAGGCCGGTTACCCCGGCCCCGATGACTACGACTGACTGGGGCTTTGTATGTGGCATAGTGCGGGCATTCTATGTATCGAACAGGCGCCGCACAAGACCGCTGCCCGGCCTCTTCCCCCCGAGGGGGAAGATTGAGATGGGGGCTCTCGTCCTGCCTAAGAGCAAAGCCGTCATGTCACCGCACCAGCTACGAACGACTCCACGCACACCCTCGCCGCCGCACCTCGTCCCACTCCAGCCCCGCGCCCAGTCCCGCGCCGGGTGGGATGTGCAGGCAGCCATTCTCGACCCGCTCCGGCGGCGAGAGCAGGTCGGCCCGCCAGTCCGCCTCATAGACCGCGTGCTCCAGCGGCTTCGCTCCCGCCACGGACCCCGTGACGTGACCGCTGGCCAGGAGCGACACCGGCCCGGATGGGCTGTGCAGCGACACCCCGCCGCCGGCATCGATCGCGGCCCTGCCCGCCCGGGCGGCAACCGCTGCGCCGCCGCAGTACTTCAAGTCGGGCATGATGATCTTCGCCGCATCCCGTTCGACGAGGTCCGCGAATTGCTCCTCGCCGTACCCTTTCTCGCCTCCCGCCACAGCCATCGGCACACGCGCGGCAATCCGTGCCATGCCATCTGGGTCCCTCAGCGGCGGGACCGGCTCCTCGAACCAGTCCACACCAAGCCCGGCCAGCTCCTCCGCCACGCCAACCGCCGCATCGAGATCGAAACGGCTGTGACAGTCGACCAGCAGGGTCACCTCGGGCCCCACCGCGTCCCGAACGGACGAGACGCGCCGGATGCCCGGGCGGGCCTTCTCTACCGCTTGACCGGGTCTCATCTCGTCGAACGGCGCGCACTTGACGGCACGGAAGCCCTCGCGCACGGCACGCTCGGCGGCCCTCGCGAAGTCGGCCGGAGTTCGCGGGGTGCCGAACAGGCCCCTGTTGATGTTCGCGTACAGAGGCACACTGGGCCGGGGCTCCCCGCCCAGGGCCTCGGTCAGGGTCATGCCGCCATGCACCGACTGGATGATGGAGACGCCGGTACGCAGCGCGCTCACTGCGGTAGCCGTCGCGAAGTCGCGCCTGAGAATACCTTCGTCCAGGCCCAGCAAACGCGGCATGTCCGCCTCTCTAGCTATGGTCGCGCCCTTCAACGAGGCGACCGCCTCCGCGACCAGCTTCACCACTTCCGCGGTAGTGTCGCCGGCGGTCAGCTCCACTTCCGCCCCGGCTCCCTCCACGTCGCGCAGGCGGGCAAACGTCCACTCGGTCCGCGGAGTTGCCACCACGGAGCCAAACTCGACGCGCTCCAGCCGCACGGGACCAGCGATCATTCCGATGACCTCTCGGCGAGGGTCTACTTCCCGGCAGTACGCTATGATACTGCCGTTGGTTTAGAATTGGGCGGACCGCGAGGCCTGGACCTGCGGCGAAAAGATCCCTCGTGACAGGGGCGGAGCCAACCGATGGCAGTGGGCGGCGTACACGACATGGGCGGGGTGCCGGGCTACGGGCCCGTGGAGCCCGAGGAGAACGCGCCGGTCTTCCACGACGAGTGGGAGGGCCGGGTGTTCGGGCTCGTGGTCTCGATCCAGGGCGGCTTCAGGCGCAGCAACCTGGAGGGACTCGATCCGGACGTGTACCTGTCCGGCTACTTCCCCCGGCTGATGGCGGCGCTGGAGCGAGGCCTGATCGAGCGTGGCGTGCTGGCCCCGGACGAGGTGGAGGCGAAGGCCGCACACTTCCGCGACAACCCGGAATCCCACACTACCCGCGTCGTCGACCCTGAGCTGACCGCGCGCGTGCGGGCCGGAATGTACCGTCAGCGCCAGCTCCGCAGAGATCCCGGCCGGCCGCCCGCGTTCGCCGTCGGAGACCCGGTGCGAACGCGCCGGATCGAGCACGGCGGGCACACGCGGCTGCCCGGGTACGCCCAGGGCAGGCGAGGGACGGTGACGGCGGTCTATGCGGCTTACGACCTGCCGGACGAGGTCCCAGGGCACGAGCACGAGGACAGGCCCGCGCAGCAGCTCTACAGCGTCCGGTTCGAGGCCGCGGAGCTCTGGGGTACGTCCGCCGAGCCGGGTTCGGCGCTGCACATCGACATGTTCGAAGGCTACCTCGAGCCTATTGCTGGAACAGGAGGAGGCGACACGTGAGCGGAGACCACGACGGCGATCACCATCCCCATCCGGAGCCATACCCCTCAGTGCGCGCGCGGGCGCTCGAGTCGCTGCTCGTCGAGAAGGGCCTCGTAACAACCGACGCCATCGACGAGGTGGTACGCACATACGAGCAGGACATCGGTCCCCTGAACGGCGCGAAGGTAGTGGCGAGGGCGTGGGTCGATCCCGACTACAAGCAGCGCCTGCTGGAGAACGGCACGGACGCGATTGCCGAGCTGGGCTTCGGCGGCACTGAGGGGGCCGAGATAGTCGTGCTGGAGAGCACAACCGATGTCCACAACGTCGTCGTGTGCACGCTCTGCTCCTGCTACCCGTGGCCGGTGCTCGGCCTGCCTCCCAGGTGGTACAAGGACCCCGCCTACCGCTCTCGGGTCGTCGTCGAGCCCCGGGCGGTGCTGAGGGAGTTCGGGCTGGAGGTCGCCGGGTCGAAGGAAGTCCGCGTGTGGGACAGCACTGCGACCCTGCGCTACATGGTGCTGCCGGAGCGCCCGCACGGCACGGACGGCATGACCGAGGAAGATCTGGCCGAGCTCGTAACCCGGGACTCGATGATCGGTGTGGCGGTAGCAAAGTCGCCGGCCGTCGCCGGACGGGCGGACTAGCACGGAGAGATGGAATGAGCACACAGCCTGACCGCGGGATTTCAAGCATGACGGACGAAGCGGCACTGCCCAGGAGGAACGGCGAGCTCGTATTCGAGGCGCCGTGGGAGGGCCGGGCCTTCGGCCTCGCCGTTGCCATGAACGAGGGCGGCGTCTATGACTGGACCGACTTCCGCGACAGGCTCGTCGAGGAGACGGCCCACGACGAGGGGCACGGGCATCGGACCGCCTACTATGAGCGCTGGCTAAGGGCCTTGGAGGGCCTAGCGCTCGACCGCGGCCTCGTCACCCCACTGGAGCTGGACGCGCGGACCGATGCCTACGTCGCCGCTGGCCCCCCCGACGACTACTAGGCCCGTCGGGAGAGATCTTCCATTTCTGTCATTGCTATGAAAACAGCGCCCTGCCACCCACCATGTCGTCCCGAGCCTCCTGGCGAGAGCCTGCCCTGAGCCTGCCGAAGGGGACCTGGGGCGGGGTCGGACTCGGCCATGCCAGGAGACGACGCCACTTTCATTACCGTGTGCGGCCTTCGCCAGTCCATAGTGATTCCGAGCGTAGTGAGGAAGCTAAAGGCGCTACCTGGTAGTGCAACGTAATCGTTGGTCTGACGCCTTAGATTCCTCGCTGCCCTCGGAATGACACGGAATGTCAACAATGCCTAGCCCTCCTCACCTGGCAGGGGACTGATCTCGTCGATCTCGCCGCGCCAGAGCCGCCGCATCTCTTCGCTCGTCTCCAGCAGCTCATCCAGCTTGCCCTGCGCCAGGACGCGGCCCTCCCTGAGCACCACTATCCGGTCGGCGCGCCTGTAGGCCGCCCGGCGGTGCGACACGACCAGGCTGGTCGCATCCCGAAGCTCGAACACACGGTCCCACAACAGGCGTTCAGTCTCCGCGTCGAGGGCGCTGGAGAGATCGTCGAATACGAACAGCTCCGGCTTTCGCACGAACATCCGGGCCGCCGCTGTACGCTGCACCTGGCCGCCGGACAGCCTCACCCCGCGCGGGCCCACCACCGTGTCCAGGCCCTTCTCGAGAGACTCGACGTCGGGCTCCATCACCGACAGTCGTATCGCCGCCTCCATCTCGTCCGGGTCCTCGCGTATCCCCATCAGGATGTTGTCGCGAAGTGTGTCGCTGTACAGGCGGGGCACCTGCGGAGTGTAAGCGCACCGCGGGGGCACCATGAAGGTCCGTGCATCGTCCACTACCCTGCCGTTCCAGCTTATCTCGCCGGCGCTGGACGGCAGCAGGCCGAGGACTACGTCGAGCAGCGTGGACTTGCCGGAGCCGATGCGGCCGGTCACGACCGTGAAGGAACCCCTGGGCAGCTCAAGGTTGACATCCTCGACGCCCCGGCCCGTTCCGGGATGGCGGCAGGTGAGACCCTCGAGACTCAGCGTCTCGAGGCGGTCGGGCTCCGTCCGCGCGACCTGCGGCACCTGGGCGAAGGGCCCGCTCAGGTACAGCTCGCGGCGCTGCACGAGCCAGGACTTCGACTCGCCGGGAACTAGATCGCCGACCCTTTCGAGATGGACCTGGTTCTGCTTCAGGCTGACTATGAAGCTGCCCAGCCAGCTGCGCAGCGACTCGAACCTGGTGCCACCGACGTACGCCACGAACAGGGCAAAGTCGCCCACCGTGAACGACCCCGAGCGCATCATTCCAGCCGCCGCGATCAGTATGGCCCCCGTCGCCAGCATGAGCGTCGAGCCGTTCATCGACGAGACCACGGCCTCCAGGGCCCTGTCCCTGGTCGCGGCCCGGCGTCTTCGATCGCTCAGCGCGTCGAAATGGCTGACCGCTCGCCTCTCTGAGCCCGCTATCTGGACGGCCTGCACCGCACCCATGAGCTCCCCCAGCAAGCCCGTTACCCGGCTCGTCGCCTCGCGCCTGGCGCGCCGGTAGTCCTGTACTCGCTGGCCCACCAGCTTGGTCCCGAGCATGGCAAAGACCGCCGGCAGGAACGCGACGACGGTGAGCATGGGGTCTATCAGGGCCATGACCACCAGGGCGGCGACGATCGAGCTGAGGAAAGGCACCATCGACACGGACCTCAATGCGGTCCGGGACAGGCCCTCGACGTCGTCCCTGAAGCGGTTGACAGTGTCTCCCACGCTTGGGGCGTCCGCGAGCGGCGGCGACTCCATTATCTTCGCGAAGAGGTTGCCCTGGAGTATGGCCCTGAAGAGGTTGGCGGCGAACCGCCCCTGCAGGATGTAGGACCCGTTCAGCACGACCTGTACGGCAACGCTCACCACCAGGAACAGGGCCACGATGGTCCACACGTCGGCCGGCAGGCGGGCATCGCCCGTCAGGGAGTCGAAGAACTCCCTGAGCAGGAGCCCTGTCAGCAGGGGCGTGTTGGCGTTCAACAGGGTAAGACCGGCGATCAACGCCGAGCCCCAGGGGTTGAAGGTGAGCAGGCCCCAGATCGCCCGCCACGCGCTCATGCCGGGGCCTCCTCGAGGCCGGCCCGCAGCAGCGCCGCGAAGCGCGAACCCGGGTCGGCGGCCAGCGCCTCGCGAGGACCGTGCTCGACGATCCGCCCATCCTCCAGCACCAGTATCCTGTCCACCCGTTGAACGGTGGTGAGACGGTGGGCGATCACTATCGCGGTGCGGCCGCTGAGCAGTCTCCTCACGGCTTCGTCTATCAGCTCCTCGGTCGCGGGGTCGAGCCGCGACGATGCCTCGTCCAGGATCACCACGTCGGGATCCCTGAGGAATACCCTCGCGAACGCCAGCAGCTGCTCCTCTCCGGCCGACATCGCTCCGGTAGACGACAACCGTGTGTCGAGCCCGTCGGGCAGCGAGCGGAACCAGCCCTCGAGTCCAAGCGAACGCAGCGTCTCGAGGACTCGATCGTCGCCTATCGAAGGGTCGAAGAGCGTCACGTTGTCGCGAAGAGACGCCTCGAACACCTGCACCTCCTGGCTGACCAGCCCCACCCGGCCGCGCACCTCGCCGATGCGTACGCTGCGCACGTCGACTCCGCCCAGGCGTAGGCTCCCCTCCAGCGGGTCGTACAGCCGGAAGAGCAGGCGGGACATCGTCGTCTTGCCGCTGCCGGTGCGTCCCAGCAGCCCGAGGACCTCGCCCGGCTCCAGTGCGAACGAGATGTCCCGGAGCACGGGCAGGTCGGCCCTGTACCCGAAAGACACACGCTCGAACTCTACGGACAGCCTGCCCGGCGGCACCTCTTCGTCCCCTCCGTCCTGGATGGCCGGCCGGGTCTCCAGAAGCTCGCTGACCCGGTCGATGCTCGCCGCGGCACGATGCAGGTCCTCGACCTCCCAGGAGAGCCTCATCAGCGGATCGCGCAGCAGGTTGAAGTAGTGGACCATCAGGTATACGGTGCCAATCGACAGGTCCCCCGCGAGAAACGAATAGGCGGCAAGGGCCATCGTCGCCGTCAGGCCAACAGCGAACATCGAGTCCGCCGCGCCCCTCCTGATGTAGGCGAACTTCAGCGCCCGCAGCCACGCCTGGAAGTGCCGGCGCTTCACCTCGAAATACCGGCGCATCACGTATGGGACGGCGCCGCTCTTCTGGATGTCGGGGATCGCCGACAGCCGCTCGCCTATGAATCCATACAGGTCCGCGGATGTTTCTCGCTCTCCATGCCACAGCGGCACCACCATCCGCTGCATCCGCACGTAGACCCCCAGGTAGGCGCCCGCGAACAGCGACATCGCCAGGCCAAGGCGCCAGTCCTCGACCCAGAGCACCGCGAGGATGCCGGCGGACAACAGGACTCCACCAAGCAGGGAGACGACCATCTCGGAGAAGAAGTTCGAAAGGCGTTCTATGTCGCCGTCGATCCGCTCTATCAACTCCCCTGGCGTGCGGGCATTGTGAAAGCCCATGTCGAGGCTCAGGACGTGCAGCAATACGTCCGACCGGAGCCTGTTGGTAGCCCTCCATGCCACGTCCTCACCCAGGTACTCGGTCAGGGCCGTCACGACGTGAATCGTCAGGCCCACCCCCAGGAAGAGGGCGGCCGCCGTATACAGCTGGTCCAGGTCTCCCTGCTCCGTGGCGAGGTCGATGAAGTGGCGAATGAACTGGGGGTTGGCGATATTCAGGGCGATGCCCGACAGCAAGAGCACACCCAGCAGCACGACCCTGCCCAGGTCCGGCAGAAGGTACCTTCCCAGCAGCGACAGGTATGCAGAATGAGACCTGAGCAACGGGTTCCTCGCATCGACTCGCCAGAGATGTAGCGGTAGCAGGGCCTCCCAATGGAGGCGCAATCGGCCTCCCCGACCAGAATCCTTACTCTACAATAGGGCCGCCAGTATCAAAAGGATTCCAGCGGCAGATCATTCCCCAACGCCGTAGGGGCGGGTTCGAAACGGCTAGCAGACGCTAACCGTCCGGTTGATGCAGTAGACTACGCGCCAGCCTGCGGCGTTCCCGGAGTCCTTCTCCTTTGGCGAGATTACCCACACAGCCGTCTCCCGCTGGGAGGCGTGAAAGGAGACGCCATTGCGGACAAGCGTAATCTTCAAGCGCGAGGGACACTACTCGGGCATGCCCAACCTGGCCATCCTGCCCGGCGGGAGGCTGGTCGCGGCCGCCCGAGTACAGACGCACGCGTACCACGAGCCGGTGGGCGGCTGGGTCGCCTTCCAGTCCAGGGACGAGGGCGAAACATGGACGCAGACCGACGACCCGACCATCCCATACAACTGGCCCGGCAACCAGCCGCGAGAGAAGATGGAGCGCCTGGAGCTGGTGCAGCCGGATGGGACCTACCTGTGCGCCGGCTCTGTGGGTGCCGAGTACTGGCCGGAGGAGCGCAGGGGCGAGGCGGAGGCGCTGGGGCTCAAGATACGGGAGCACCCACCGGGCGCCGGTATGATTTCGGTGGGAGGCTACAAGCTGTTCGTCGCGCGGTCGTACGACCAGGGTGTGAGCTGGTCCAGGCGCGAGTGGGTCGTCCCGGGCCAGGCCCAGGTCAGCGGCAACCGGCCGCCGACCTTCATGGAGGACGGCTCCATCCTGTACCACGTCTACACTACCGACACGCGGGGCGACCACTACAACTACGTGTGGCGCTCCACCGACCAGGGAAACACGTGGCGGCTGCACCCAATGGGAACGCACCTGCTGTCGGTGTACGTGAACGAGACCGCCATGGTCGAGACGGAGCCCGGCCGCGTGCTCGCGCTCCAGAGGGTGGACGAGAGGCCGTCGAACCTGCTGGAGAGGTGGTCGGACGACGGCGGTGTGACGTGGACCGACCCGCTGGAGACCGCCATCTGGGGATACCCTGCCCACCTGCTCAGGCTCCGGGACGGCCGTATCTTGTGCGCGTTCGGATACCGGCGGGAGCCGGGCGGGGTCCGGGCGGTGCTCAGCGAGGACGGCGGCCGGACATGGGACCTGGACCGCGTGGTGGTGCTGCGTGACGACGGGGGCTACCCCAGCAGCCTCAGCGTCAGGGGCGGACACGGCTGGGGGGCCGACGTCGGCTACCCTGTCTCCGTCCAGCTTTCCGATGACAGCATCCTGACGGCGTACTACATCACCGAGTCGGACGGCATCACCCACACCGCCACGACGCGCTGGCTGGCATAGTAGGCGGAGCGATGATCGCGTACGTAGCCCGGCGGCTCCTGCTGGCCCTTCTCACGACATGGATCATCTCCATCCTGGCGTTCGTCATCATCCAGCTCCCCGAGGGGGACGCGGCCTCGAAGCTGCTCGACCGCATGATGGGCAACGATGCGGCCTCCGACTTCCGCCCCGAGATGGCGGCCGAGCTTCGCAGCTACCTGGGCCTGGACAGGCCCATGCACGTCAGGTACTTCATGTGGCTGTGGAACATGACCCGGGGCGACTTCGGCCGCTCCTACAACCCCGGCGTGTACGTGGACCACGGACAGAAGCCGGTCCGGGAGGTCATCGGCGACCGGCTCTGGACGACGGTGGCCCTGGCGGGGTTCACGATCCTGTTCACGTGGACGATGGCCATACCCATCGGCATCTACTCGGCGGTCCGGCAGCACTCGGTCGGCGACTACGTGTTCACCTTCGTAGGCTTCAGCGGCCTGGCCGTACCGGACTTCCTCCTAGGCCTGGTGCTCATGTACATCGCCTTCGCCTACTTCGACCAGAACGTGGGCGGGCTCTTCTCGGCGGACTACGCGGCCGCCCCGTGGAGCCTCGCCAGGGCGTGGGACATGGTGCAGCACCTGTGGATCCCGGCAGTCGTCCTGGGCACGTCCGGCACCGCGGGGCTGATCCGCGTGATGCGGAACAACCTGCTCGACGAGCTGGGCAAGCCCTACGTCGTCACCGCCCGCGCGAGGGGCGTGCGAACCTGGCGGCTGGTGCTGAAGTACCCCGTCCGCGTCGCGGCCAACCCGCTGGTCAGCACGGTCGGGTACCTGCTGCCCACCCTGGTCAGCGGCAGCGTAATCGTGTCCGTCGTCCTGAGCCTGCCGACCCTAGGCCCCGTCCTGCTGGACGCCATCCTTATCCAGGACGTCCAGCTCGCCGGGCTCATCGTGCTGGCCCTCGGCGTCCTAACCATCCTCGGCACCCTGATCTCCGACATCCTCCTGGCCGTCGTGGACCCAAGGATCAAGCTCTTCGACCAGTAGCGGCAATCCACCGCACCCGTCATACCGGCGGAAGCCGGTATCCAGCTCCCCTGCCCCTGTATAATTCGGGCCGCAACACACTCCTGACGCGAGGTAGAGCGATGGCCAGAGGACTGACTTCATACCGTTCGCCGATCCTGGGCACGACACACATGGTGTCGGCGGGCCACTATCTTGCGGCCGCGGCCGGCTACCGCATACTCGAGGACGGCGGAAACGCGGTCGACGCGGGCGTCGCCTCAGGCATCGCCATCAACGTCACCCTGCCCCACGCCACCAACTTCGGCGGCGTCGCGCCCATTGCGATCTACGACGCCGCGTCGGACTCCGTTGTGACCATCAGCGGACTCGGCCGGTGGCCCCGCGCCGCGAACATCGACTACTTCAAAGAGCACGCCGGCGGCCAGATACCCACCGGGATTCTGCGGACGGTGATGCCCGCAGCGGCGGACGCATGGCTGACCGCCCTCGAGAAGTACGGGACGATGACCTTCGAGCACGTCGTCACACCCGCACTGGAGCTGGCTGAGAACGGCTTCCCCGTGTCGGAGTACATTCACGACGGCCTCCAGACTAACGAGGAGGACCACGAGGGCGGCGTCAGAATGTGGCCGTCCACGCGCGAGGTCTACATGCCGGACGGGCGGCCTCCCGGTGTCGGCGAGCTTCTCGTCCAAGCCGACCTGGCGCGCACCTTCAGGCGGCTAATCGAGGCCGAGCGGGGCGCGTCCCACCTTGGCCGGGAGAGCGCAATACGTGCGGCCCGCGACAGGTTCTACAGGGGCGACATCGCCCAGGAGATGGCCGCCTTCTCCGAGCAGCAGGGCGGGCTCGTCACACTGCAGGACCTGGCCGAGTTCTCGGTCAAGGTCGAGCCGCCCGTAGCTGGCCGGTTCCGCGACTACACCATCTACACCTGCGGGCCCTGGTGCCAGGGCCCCGTCGTCGCCCAGACCCTCCAGATGCTGGAGGACGACGATCTCGCCTCGATGGGCCACAACTCCACGGAGTACGTCCATCTCGTCTCCCAGGCCCTGAACCTTGCCTACTCCGACCGCCACGCCTACTACGGCGACCCCGACCACGTCGACGTGCCCATCGACGGCCTGCTGTCGAAGGGCTACACCCGCTCGCGCCGGGCCGACGTCGACCTGACCGCCGCATTCCCGGAGATGCCGGCCCCGGGCAACCCATGGCCGTACCAGGGCGACGCTCGCGGCGCCGCGGTCCCTGTGGGCGCGGTCTCCGCTGCCGGGAGGCGGATCCAGGACACGAGCTACGTGTGCACGGTCGACCGGTGGGGCAACGCATTCTCCGCGACGCCCAGCGACCCGCTGGCAGGCAGCCCGATTGTGCCGGGCCTCGGCATCCAGATGTCGTCCCGGGGCTCCCAGTCCTGGCTCGACCCCGACCACCCGTCCAGCCTCCAGCCGTGGAAGCGGCCGCGGCTCACCCCGAACCCCGCCATAGCCTTCAGGGACGGCAAGCTGTTCATGCCCTTCGGGACACCGGGAGGCGACACCCAGTGCACGTCGATGGTGCAGCTCTTCCTCAACATCGTCGAGTTCGGCATGGACCCACAGCAGGCCATCGAGGAGCCCCGGTTCGCTCCGTGGAACTTCCCCAACTCCTTCTGGCCGCACACCTATCACCCGGCCAGGCTGGACCTCGAGGGACGCATCGACTCCGACACGGTCGCCCAGCTCTCCGCGATGGGCCACGATGTGCGGGTCCTGAACGACTGGTCCCCCACAGCGGGCGCGATGTCGGCAATCGTCGTCGACCACGAACGCCGCACCCTCTCAGCCGGAGCAGACGCCCGCCGCGACAGCTACGCCATCGGGCGGTAGCGGGACTAATGTCCGTCGTTCCTGCGCAGGCAGGAACCCAGAGGGGCGGCTGGGCGGGGTTCCCTCCCCGGACACCCTTGAATAACCGCCATTTACAATTCCGGCGAAAGCCGTATTCCTGCCCCAGGAACCGTCCCCCATCCAGGGGGCGGTGGGCCAGCCTCGGTGATGGCGCGTCCAGCGGGCGGACACATGGGTCATCTGCTCCAACTAATTCACTTTTGAGACGTTTGTATGGGGCTGTGGCATTTGCGGTTCGCGTATCTGGGTGTGCGAGTGAGTGCCAGTGTGGGCGGTGCAGGCAGGATCGCCTCGTCAGGTATGTTTGGGGCGTGGACGCTCATTCTGCGCGATGGTCGAATGAAGCCCAGGTCACGCCCTCGCTCCACGAATATCTTGACGGGGTCTCTGCCTTCATAGCCGTACTGTGGCGCATACTGCACCAGCAGTCCAATGGACACGTCGAACGGGTCAACCCCGGCCTTGTAGGCCACTTCAAGCCTCAGTGCCTGAAGGACCTGGGAGATTATGAGCGTTGCCCATATCTGCTGGAGGATCACCACCTGCTTGGAAGACCACAGAAGGTGCAGTTTGAGATGCTGCTTGACCAACTTGAGCGCCATCTCGATGTCCCACCTGCGAGCGTAGGCCTCGGCTATGGATCGGATCGGGAACGTATGAGGGTCGCGAACGTTCGTGATGTAGCGGCGCATGGTTCTGCCCTGTCTGAATGTCACTAGACGAACAGCGTGCTTGGCACGGTCAGCGCGGTATGCTCCCAGCCACACTATGCCGTCGAACACCTCGCCCCGCTGATAGAAGACGTGCACCACCTCATAGCTGGTCTTTGCCCTCAGCCTGCTCAGCCAGTGATAGCCTCTGTCCGTGAGCCAGTCGAACCAGGCGAAGCCGAAGTATCCCAGGTCTGCAACCAGAAGTGTTCCTGTCGGCAACTCTGCCGCCAGGTCCCGTGCCATCACCTTCTCGTTCTGCTGTGGGTTCGGCTGAAACCTAACGGTCCGCCACTGCTGGCGTCTCAGGTCGAACGCGCCTGAGAGCTTGCCAGGCAGCAGACGGCTGTCCCCATCAGGGACCGCCCTGAGCGCGGGCAGCCTTCTCGATACGGCGTCCAGTGTGCTCTCGTCAATGCACACCACCTCCTTGGCGAAGGGTGCCAGCTTGTCCGAGGCCGCATCCTGAAATCGTTGCGCCAACACGTTGCTGATCTGCTCGAACAGCTCCTCCAGCGGCTTGGTTCCCGCTGTATGGAGACGCTTGTAGACCGCCTGGTCTGTGACCGGAAAGCGGGGAAAGAACCAGAGTCCGCGTTCCGAGATGAGGCGCCACACCGCCAGTTGGCTAAGCCTCTCAGTACGCAGACCAACAGTCCCGCCCACAGAGCCATCGCGGGCAGAATACGCGGCCTGCCAGGGCCCTTTAGTCGGCGGTCAGGCTCCATACCCTCCAAACACTGCTGGAGGAACTCCTCTATGTTGCCGATACAGTCTGCGCCGCGGCCGGTCTCGGTGGACATTGCTACACTTCTCCTGTCGAGTAGTCATGTCCTTGTACTACTCACAGGAGTACTCCCCAAAGGCAAAATGGGCAATTAGTTGGAGCAGATGACACATGGGTCCGCCCCTACCGACAAGAGGAGTCCCGAGGCAGACTCCTGATCAGCCAGTGCCTCTTCCTATCCGAGTTACAATGAGAAGGCCTCCCGCGGCACGGGAGGCCTAATTTCGGAGGGTATTGCCTGTTGGACAGGACGGGGATTCGTCACTCCCGGAGTGCTGGCTAGCCCCAGCATTGCGGTTCGACTCCGCTACCCTCCTTAACCGCAACAACTCCATGCTAGGGTACGTTGTAGAGCCTGTCAAGGCCAAGGTCAGGGCTTAGGGGCGGGCATTGTCGCCGTCGCCTTCCCGCGTCCCCCTAGCTCTGCCCGAACCTGATCCTGGGGTCCGTAACCGCCAGCAGGATGTCTGACAGCAGTGTGCCGACCACCGTCAGCGTGCCCAGCAGCAGGACGATGAACCCCGACATGTACACGTCCTCCTGCAGTATCGCCTCCAGGAATATGGGGCCCAGGGTCGGCAGGCTCAGCACGACCGACACGATCACGCTCCCGCTCACCAGCGACGGCAGCAGGTAGCCGATGGTGCTCACCAGCGGGTTCGCGGCAACCCTGACCGGGTACTTCAGGACCGCCCTCCAGGACGGCACGCCCTTGGCCCTCGCCGTCACCACGTAGGGCTTGCTCAGCTCGTCGAGCAGGTTGTTGCGCATCACGCGGATCAGGCCCGCGGTGCCCGACGTGCCGAGCACGATGGCCGGCACCCAGAGGTGGTTGACCATGTCCAGCACCTTGCCCCAGCTCCAGGGCTCGTTCGCGTAGTCGCCCGAGAACAGCCCGCCAACGCTCTGGCCGAGGTAGGCATAGAACACGTACATCAGCACCAGCCCCAGAAGGAAATCGGGCACCGCCAGCCCGCTGAAGCCGATGAACGTGAACAGGTAGTCTCCTATAGAGTGCTGGCGGACCGCCGAGTAGATGCCGACGGGGATGGCGAACGTCCACGTCACGACTATTGTGAAGGAGGTCAGGATCACCGTCGTCCAGATCCGGTCGCCGACTATCATCTTCACTGAGCGCTGCTGGGACTCGCCTCCGCCCCACACCTGGAACGAGAGCCCGAGATCGCCCTTCGCGAGATTCCCGATCCACATGCCGTAGCGGACGAGCATGGGCCTATCCAGGCCAAGGTATTTCCGCAGCACTTCAGCCTGCTTTACATCGATCTCGGTTGCCGAGAAGCCGCCCGTCATGATCTTGTCCATGTGCCGCTCGACTGCATCGCCGGGCGGCAGCTGGCTGATGAAGAACGCGAGAAACGAAATCGCGAAGATCGTGAGGATGCCGAGCACGATTCTCCTGGCAATGTAGGCCAGCATGGCGTCACCTCGTAGGCGGCTCGCGCCAATTATGCCAGATGTACCCCACGACTCCAACGCGCGGCCAGAGAGCCCAGTGTTTCAAGTCGTGGTGAATTGCACCCCGAGCCCTTTCTCAGAGTCGAGGCCGACCCCACCCCAGGTCCCTCGCTAGCGCTTCGGGACGACAAGTCGGGTCGGCTACGGCGAGTCCGACGATGCGTCGCTGTAGGAGAGCAGCCGAGCGTACAGCCCTTCGTTCTCGGCTAGCTCCGCGTGAGTCCCCTGCTCCACCACCCGGCCGTCCTCCAGGGCGACGATGCGGTCGGCGTCCCGGATGGTCGACAGCCGGTGCGCGATGACCACGGCCGTGCGGTCCCTGAGCAGCTCCTTGAGCGCCCGCTGCACCAGCACCTCGCTCTCCGTGTCGATGCTGGCGGTCGCCTCGTCGAGGATGAGGACCCTGGGGTCGGCCACCAGCGCCCGCGCGAAGCTCATGAGCTGGCGCTGGCCGACGCTCAGGTTGCTCCCGCCCTCCTCGATCGTCGTGTCGTAGCCCTTCTCCAGCCCCATGATGAAGTCGTGGATGCCCACAGCCCGCGCCGCCCGGAACATCGCCTCGTCCGGCGCGTCAGTGTGGCAGTACCTGATGTTGTCGGCAACCGTACCCGCGAACAGGTGCGGCTCCTGCAAAACGACCCCCATCTGCCTCGACAGCGAGTCCAGAGTTACATCGCGCAGGTCTTGGCCGTCTATTGTGATCCTGCCCGCCTTCACGTCGTAGAAGCGCATGAGCAGGGACACCAGCGTCGTCTTGCCAGCGCCTGTCGGCCCTATCAGCGCGACCGTCTCGCCGGGCTCGATCCGCAGGTCGACGCCGCGTAGCACCGGCCGGTCCTCGAAGTAGTGGAAGTCCACTCCCTCGTACCGTATCTCGCCCCTCACCAGCGGCAGCTTCGGCGCGCCGGGTTTATCCTGCAGCAGGGGCCGTATGTCCATGACCTCGAAGATGCGCGAGGTGGAGACAATCGCCCGCTGCAGCACGTTGTACTGGCTCGTCAGCCTCTCGACCGGCTCGAAGAAGCGGGTGATGTACAGCGTGAAGGCCACCAGCACCCCCACCTCGACAGAGCCATTGAGGGCCAGCATGCCGCCTATCGATATCACCAGCGCCAGGCCTATCGCGTTGAGCGCCTCGACCGACGGCATGAGCGCCGCGCCGAACTTCGTGGCCTCGATGCTGGCCTTCTCGCTCTCCCGGTTCGCCTCGTCGAAGCTCTGGAGGTTCGCCTGCTCCCGTCCCAGACTCTGGACCACCCGTACCGCGGTGAGGTTCTCCTGCAGCTTCGCGTTCACGTCGGCCATCGTCTGGCGGGCCCTGACGTACGCCGCTCGCGCGAACTTCTGCCAGAAGATCACCACCGGGAAGATCAGCACGACCGTGACCAGCGACAGGACGCCGAGACGAATGTCCATCGCCAGCATGCCCACCGCGACGCCTGTCAGGATGAACGTCTCCGATATGGCCAGCCAGCCGATGTTCATCACGCCCTGGACCTGCTGGACGTCGTTCTGGGCACGCGACATGACCCGGCCCACCTGGTTGCGGTCGTAGAAGGTCATCGACAGCCGCAGGAGCTGGTCGAATATCGTCGACCGCATGTCGTACAGCAGCCGGTGCCCCAGCGTGGCCAGCATGAGGCTGCTCGCGCGCTGTGAAACATACTGGACCAGCGCCAGTCCGGCGAGGAGCGCCAGCGGACGCGCCATCTCCGATACGGGCCTGCCCTCGGTGACGTAGTCGTCTATGAGCAGCCTGATGACCCACGGGATGGCGACGAGCGAGAGGATGTGTACCACATCGATGGCCATCGCTACGGCGGCCCGACGCTTGTACGCCCGCAGCAGGCCGAGCAGCCGCAGCACGGTCCTGACCGTCTCGAAGCGGCCCACCTCGGCCGAGTCGTCGAGCCGGATGAACTCGGACCTGCGGTCTTCCACAGCCTCGCTTCCAGCCACGGCTACCCTCCCGCCCGCGCGGACGCTTCGCCCGCAGGCGCGAGCTGGAGGTCGTGGATGCGCCGGTAGTACCCGCCGAGCTCGAGGAGGTCCTCGTGGGTGCCGCGCTCCACGATCCGCCCGCCATCGAGGACAAGCACGAGGTCGGCGCGCCGCACGGTGGACAGCCGGTGCGCTATCACGAACGTGGTGCGCCCCTCGATCACCCGTGACAGCGCCTGCTGGAGCCTGTACTCGGTGCCCACGTCCACGCTGGACGTCGAGTCGTCCAGGATCAGGATGGGTGGGTCGGTCAGCAGCGTCCTGGCTATGCCCAGCCGCTGGCGCTGCCCGCCGGACAGCGTTATGCCGCGCTCCCCGACCCACGTATCGTACCCGTCCGGCAGGCCGTCGACGAATTCGTGGAGCTGGGCAACCTTCGACGCCGCGACGATATGGTCGAGGTCCGGGTCGTCCAGCCCATACCCGATGTTGTCCCTGATCGTGGACGCGAACGCGAACGACTCCTGCAACACGATCCCCACGTTGCCGCGCAGCGAAGCCAGGGTCACGTCCCTGACGTCATGGCCGTCCACCAGGACCCGTCCCGCCGTGACGTCGTAGAACCGGGGCACGAGGTGCGCGAGGGATGTCTTGCCCGAGCCGGCCGCCCCCAGGAGCGCGACCATCTGCCCGGGCTGCACCTCGAAGTCTATGTCGTGCAGGGCCGGGACCCGGTCGTCGTAGCTGAAGGAGACGCCCTCGAATCGCACGTGTCCGTCCGCCCTTGGCATTGCTGCCGCGCCCCTGCGCTCCTCGACCGGCGACTCGGCGTCGAGTATTTCGAAGACTCGCTCGCCCGATGCGCGGGCACTCGAGGCCGACACGACCGCGAAGCCGGCGAACCGTATGGGCCTAGCCAGCAAGCCCAGGTACAGCAGGAAAGCCGCCATCTCGCCAGGCGTGAGACGGCCTGCCAATACCTCGTACGCGCCCAGTGACAGGACGGTGATGATGGAGGCGTTCATCACCAGCGTGCTCAGGGCCGCGCGGTTCGCGGACATCTTCGATGCGGCTGTGCCGTAGTCCCTGGCATCGATAGCGGGACCCTGGAACTTGGCCCGCTCCAGCACCTGGCCCCCGAAGGCCTTGACCACCCTGATGCCCGTCAGCGCCTCCTGCACCACCGTCGCCATGCGGCCGATCGCCTCCTGCCCCTGCCGGTGCAGCCCGACCATCACCGGCACGTCGGCGGCCGACCGCCATATGACGATCGCCATGAAGCCCATCGTCGCCAGGCCAAGCAACAGGTTCATAGTGAGCATGAGGATGGAGGCCGTGCCCACCAGGACGAGCATGAATCCGAACTCTCCCAGCCCCCATATCGGGAAGACCCTGACCGAGTCCACGTCCGCCGTCGCCCTGGCCATCAGGTCGCCCGTACGCTGCCTGTCGTGGAAGCCGTAGCTCAGGCTCTGCAGCTTCTGGAAGATGTCGGTCCTGATCTCCCGCCCGACCCGCTGCACCACGATCTCAGACGTGTACTCGTCGACGTATCGCAGGACGCCCTGGACAGCGGCCATGGCCACAATCGCGCCCGCCTGCAAGAGCAGCGACCTCACGGAGCCGCTCTCCAGCGCCGTGTCGATCGCGCTGCCCACCAGCCTCGGGATGATCAGCAGCGCCACGATGCTCCCGGCCATCGCGCCGTACGCAACGGTGACCAGCACCTTGTGCCTCAGCGCGTACCTGACTATCCGCCAAAGGATGCGCAGCATCCGGGTTCATCCTCCAAAGGGGAAACTACCAGCCTACCGACTGCGCGGCGAAGGGCGCAACGATTCTGAACGGATCGTAACTGTTCAGAGTTGAGGGGGAGAGGTTGGCTCTTCCCCCCGTGGAGACCTTTGAATAGCCTCCCATCAGGGCCCATTCAATGCATGGGAGGCATTGCCTTCATAGCTGAGCCCCACCCCTGGATGGGGGACGGTTCCTGGGGCAGGAATCCGGCTTTCGCCGGAATGACGGACTTATCCAGAGGTCTCCCGTGGGGGAGGATTGAGCCTGTGCTGAACCTGCGGCCGGACACGCGGGTCCGCCCCTACCGATGGGGGGTTACGCAAAGGGTCTCCTCGGGGAGAAGAGGCTGACCCCGTCCATCGACTCTGAACTCTTAGGTTTTGGGTTGCGGCGCCCCGCTCGGCCCTCCCTCACCCCAACCCTCTCCCATCGAGGGAGAGGGGGTAAGGCCCGGCGGGGCCGTGTCAGACCCATATCTTGATCGGGCCGCGGCTGCGGCGCAGAGGCGGCGGGCTGGACGAGAAGTCTTCGTAGGGTTTGGGGACGTCGTCGGGCCAGCGGTCGCGGTTTCTGAAGGCGTGCATGACGCGCTCGTACCCGATGATTCGGTCGGGCGATATGAGGTGCATGTCGCCTTCCTCGTCCGCGACTGCGGGACCCAGGAAATCGAAGGCGTAGATGCCGCCGGTGATCTCGTCGCGCGCGAACATGTACTTGGCGAAGTGGCGCGGGGCGAAGTTGTATCGTTCCAGCTCTTCGAGGGTCATGGGTGGGAAGCTCTTGGTGGCGGGAGTTTCCACCTGGAGCGCTTCGCTGGGCCCTTCGTCGGTGCTCAGGACAGGCGCTTCGACCCGTTCGACGGGCCCCTCGTCGGCGCTCAGGACAGGTTCAGGGGAGCCGGGATGGGAGCGCCGCCCCTCGCCGCCCCTCTGGGTGTGGGACGGTTCCTGGGGCAGGAATCCGGCTTCCGCCGGAACGACGACTATATGCGCCCTCTGGGTTTCTGCCTCCGCAGGAACGACGGTTGGGTTGGCCTCGGGCCCTTCTACAGGCTCTTCATCGGCGCTCAGGACGGGCTCAGTACGACCGTCATTGGACTCGCCGTGGGTGACGTAGCCGGCCAGCGTGTCGGCGGCTTCGAGCCTGTGGTGGGGCTTGAAGCCGGAGATTTCGCCGTGCATGACGCGGACGACAAATACGACGATCGCGCGGCCGTCGCCGGTCTCCTCACGGACTACCTGGGCGAGCCGTCGCTGGAAGGGGTTGGGACCACGGGGAACGGTCTCCCTGTCTTCGGGCGGCACCCACGTCACGGGCGGCCGGCGGACAGCCAGGAGGGGCTGTCCGTGGAGAGATTCCCGGCAATCGGAGTTTCGATACCTGACCAGGTACTCGTCGACGAGCCCTGGTGCGATCTTGCCGATCTTGTTGGCGGCGGCCATCCTGTGGTTGTCCCTGAAGCCGTCGAGCTTTCCGCTGGCGACGTCGAGGTAGAACTGGACGATGGCCTCGCCGTCGTTGGTCTTCTCGCGGACGATGTCGGCAAGTGACCTGTTCTGTTGTATGGTTGCGGTGCTGTAATCGCTCATAAGTTCTATGATAATGGGCGCACAGGCGTTCTGTCAAGGGCAATTTCGAGGCTCACCTGTTCGGGCTTGATGAGGAGGATGTCTCCGGGTCCGATTCACTTGCGGCCCAACGTGGAAGGGCGACTCGGCGAGTCGCCCCTACATACATGCGGCCCGGCCAGCCGTGGGTCGCCGGATGGTTGTCGATGACGCAGACGGTCGGCCTCGACATGCCCAATCGCCCGGGGACGGCTATCGCCTCGTGGTTGCGTGGACTCGGAGGCCAGCTTGCTGACCCCGGACCGGCATGGCTGGAAGCGACTGTGTCAGACGTGGTGAAGTTCGCTGGACGAACGCATCGCTGAGCTCGAGGCTCTGCGGAACCTCTGCATAACCGTCGCTCCGGGGAGAGCCGGAATCCAAGGAGTGGCAGGCCACCGTCGGTGACGGCGCGTCCAGCGGGCGGACACATGTGTCCGCCCCTACGGACGGGAGTTACGCAAGGGACAGGGCGGGTTTCAAACCCGCCCCTACGAGACACCCCTCAAATCTAAGGTGTTGCCCCCTTAGCTGTTCCTTACTTCGGCAGGAAGTCGTGCTGCTCGTACGTCCCGTTCGTGATGGGCACCGGGTCGAGCCCAAGCCACCGGTCGGCTATGGTCGAGTAGGTGCTGCGGAAGTCGTTGTTGAAGTGCAGGTCGCCTTCCAGATGCTTGTCCTCGTCCAGCGACGGGTACTCGCCGTACAACCCGCCCTGCACCTGGCCGCCGACCACGAAGGCAACGCCGCCCGAGCCGTGGTCCGTCCCTGCGCCGTTGTCCCTGATCCGCCGGCCGAACTCGGAGAACAGCAGCACCACGGTGTCGTCGGCCAGACCGTGTTCCTCCAGGTCGTCCATGAAGTCGCCCACCGCGTTGGAGACCTCGTCCCACAACATCGTGTGGCTCCTGAGCTCGCCCGCGTGGGTGTCGAAGCTGCCGTGCTGCGTGTAGTAGACCCGGGTGCCCAGGTCCGCCGTCATCACCTGCGCGATGGACTTCATGCTCTGCGCGATGGGGTTGTCCGCGTACTCGACGCTCGACGAGTACTGCTCCGGAGCGGTGCGGAGTATGTCCGCGCCCTTGAGGGCGTCCGAGCCCGTCTGCTTGATGAACTCTGCGACGTTGTCGCCGGCCTGTGCGCCGTACATCCTGGAGAACGAATTGAGCGCATACTCGCGCAGCTTCTCGTCCTCGATGTCCGGGAAGAGCCCGTACGTCTCCAGGTTCCCGACGGACGCCACCGGCACACCCTTGGCATAGAGCGCCCTGGGCAGGCCGCGCCCGAAGTTCACGCCGGTGAGCACGTTCTCGCCGTCGGGGTCGATGTCGCGGATGGCCCTGCCGAGCCACCCCTCCTCGCCGATCTTCTCGCTCTCGGCGGTGTGCCACACGTCCATGGAGCGGAAGTGCGACCGGTTCGGGTTCGGGTAGCCGATGCCGTTGACTATGGCCAGCTTGCCCTCGTCCCACAGCCCCTTCATCGCCGTCATGGCGGGGTTCAGGCCGATCTCGTCGTTCAGCGCGAGCACGTTGTCCGCGTCGATGTGGACGTGGGGCCTGAAGTCGTAGTAGAGGCCGTTGCCGTACGGAATGACCGAGTTGAGGGCGTCGTTGCCTCCCGATAGCTGCAATATGACGACCGAGCGATGGCTCCCGTTCTTGCCGTTGCTGCCGTTGCTGCCCATTGCGCGCTCCTTCTTGTGTGCTCTCAGGCGGCCTTGCGGAACACCTGGATCCTGTGGCGGTTGCTCTCGAGTACGAGCAGCCGGCCCGACGAGTCGAACTTGACCGATACGGGCGCCCAGAATAGTTTCTCTATCTTGGACGACTCCTCGTGTGGGTCGTCCGGGTCGAACAGCTCGATGTCCGGCTCCAGGTCCGCCCGTGATCGGGCGTCCCCCTCCTCCCGGTTGATCTCCAGGAAGTTCGCCGCCCACTTGGACAGCGTCGCTTCGCCCCGGTTCTTCATGACGAATGCGCCGTCGGGGTCCAGCACCTGTATGCGCTCGTTCCCCCAGTCGGCGATGTACATGCAGCCGTCGTCGTCGACCGCCACGCCGGCGGGCCTCATCAGCTCACCGTCGCCCCGGCCGGAGCTTCCGTACGAGGCAACCAACTCGCCTGTGGACGAAAAACGGGCGATGCGGTCGTTCCCCCAGTCGGCCACGTACACGTCACCCGACGGGGCTACCGTCAGTCCCCATGGCAGGTCCAGCTCGCCGCTTCCGATGGTGAGCAGGTGCTGCCCGCCGGACGTGAACTTCTGGACGCGCCCGTTATGGGTGTCGGAGACGTAGACGGCATCCTCGCCGTCTATCGCGATGCCAGACGAGCCGTCCATCTCCCCGTCCCCAGCGCCGCTCTCGCCCCAGCTGTGCAGGAAGCAGCCGTCCGGGTCGAACACCGACACGCGGCTCATGTACTCGTCCGTGACGTAGACGCGGTCCTCGCTGTCGATGGCCGCGCAGCTCGCCCACACGAACTGCCCGTCGCCCCTGCCGTAGGTGCCGAAGATGCCGTAGTACTCGCTGTCGATGTCGCACATCGTGACGCGGACGCCCCGGTCGACGCTCTCCAGCGAGCGGTTCACCACGTAGAACCGGCCGCCCCGGCCGATCGCCACGTCGCTCGGATAGTAGAAGCCGCGGCCTTCCATGGCCGTCATGCCCACCGTCATGTCGTATTCGATCATCCCTGTCTTGGTCTCCGTGACCTGCACCATTGCCCTAACCCTCGCCGCCTACGACCGCTGGAACTCGTCGGTCGCGGTCGACAGCCTGAGGACCCCCGCTATCGCCTGTGGCGAGCGGTCGGCCTGGTCGGCGAACTCGACCAGGATCTCGCGCGACTCGTCCGAGACCTGGATGTCGCCCATCTGCTCGAGGCAGAGGTCGACCAATCGCTGGGACTCGATCGTCTCGCCGTTCCTGGAGGCGATGCTGTCGACCATGGTCTTGACGCCCGGCTTGTCCAGGTCGCCGACCTGCTCCGACGCGAAATTGATCCGCTCGACCAGCGTGCCGGTGTCCAGCCACTCGACGCCCTGGTGCCAGCCCTCGACGCTCGGCGGGTTGTTGAGATGCTGGCCCATGTACATCATCTGCCTGGCCCTGTCCATGATCTCGCGCCTGGGCCTGTCGAACTCGCCCGTGAGCCGCAGGACGCCCGCGACGAACTCAGCGGGGCTCTTCACCTTCTCGTACCTGATGTCCTCGGCCTTGAAGAAGTCCGACGTGAACAGCGCCCTGAGCATCGCCTTAATTTCGTAGCCGCTGTCGAAGTACGCCTTCGCCAGAGTGTCTATGGCATCAGGGTCCCGGGGCGGCGTGTACGGCCACGAGGGCACGGGCGGTTCGTCCGCGACGAAGAAGTGGTACATGTGCCGCGCGATGAACCGCGCGGTCGACTCCTCCTCGCAGATGATGTCGATGATGTCCTCGCCGTTGAAGTTGCCCTTCCTGCCCAGGAACTCCTTCTCGCCCTCGTCGTGGTCGCCCTCGTTGTACTGGAAGTACCAGGATATCCGGCCGTAGGGCCAGTCCGAGTCACGCTCCGAGCGCAGCACCATGTATTCGGTGTTGCCGATGGTCCAGCCGGTGAAGGCGCGGGAGCACTCCTTGATGTCCTCTTCCGAGTAGTTGCCGACGCCCATCGAGAAGAGCTCCAGCAGCTCGCGGCCGAAGTTCTCGTTGATGGCGTCGCCGTGGTTGTCGTAGTTGTCGAGCCAGACGATCATCGCCGGGTCCTTCGCCAGCTCGACCAGGAGCGTGCGGAAGTTGCCGAGCCCGTATCGCCGGAACATCTTGATCTGGTCCGACAGCATCTTGCCGTGGATGACCTTGGGGTATCCGGTGGCGAATATGCCGTGCCAGAAGAGCGCCGCCTTCTCCGTGAGGGGCGCCCTGGTGGAGATCATGCGGTACAGCCAGTTGTCGCCGCTGCCCCACGGCCCCATCATGCCCGACTGCTCGTGGTGGAACCGCCGCGCCATGTAGTCGCCCATCCAGCCCGTATCCGGCGGCTCGAGGAGATCCTCCACCGCCGCGTCGTAGCCCTTCGCGGCGTAGGCCTCTATCTCCTCTCGGGTCGCGCCGAATCCCGCACGGCGCATCAGGTGGGCTATCAGCCTGGTGTCTTCGCTCATGATGCCCTCCAGTTTCACTGTGTCTATGTCCCCCGATTCTAAGGCCGAAGGCCGCTCATGACAAGCCAGCCAGCATATAATTCCCGAATTCACCGCTTTCTCAGACGCCAGGCAACGAACCGGGCACTAGGGACGATCCGTAGCTGTCAAATTCGCCGCAGAATGCCTCGAGAATTGGCCGCAGAATGCCTCGAGAATTGTAGGAGCGGGTTTCAAACCCGGCCTAACCCGCCCTCTCGTGTACGAAGCGAGCCCACCCAAACCCCAATACGCACCGTTTCTCTCGGTCCGCTGGTGGAAGCGCTGCCATTTACAAGCGGGCCGCATTCTTCACCACCGACTCCCTCCTCCGCATGAACGACAGCTTCATCGACTGCGACAGCCAGGTCGCCTACGACCACTTCATGCAGCTTTTCGAGACCAACTCCTTCCGCTTCGCCGAGCTACAGCCGAGCTACATCAGTGGATTTGAAGGGCACGTCGAGCCTCTCTCGTAACAGCCTGAGCCACGACGAACGCCGGCCTCGGCGAGCAGGTGGTCCCTGGGCGACACCTCACCCAACCTTGCAATCGGACGCACGTCTACCTTTCGATTAGACGTGCCTTAACATTTCAATTAGACGCACACTACCATTGCAATCGAACGCACCTAAACATTGCAATTGGACGCACCCCAAGGTTACAATTGGCCGGATGCAGTCCGACACCCTATACCCTCGCTACGCTGAAGGGCCGCTCGCGGAATCGCTGGCCGACTCGCCAGCAGTGCTCATCCACGGCCCCCGCCAGTCCGGCAAGACCACTCTCGCCCGCGTCGCGGGAGATCCCCTGGGGTACGACTACATCAGCTTTGACGACGACGTAGCCCGCACCGCTGCAGAGTCCGACCCGGCCGGATTCGTAGCCGGCTTGGGGGAACGAACGGTTCTCGATGAGGTGCAGCGCGTTCCCTCCCTCTTCAGCACCTTGAAGCGGGAAGTCGATGCCAGGCGCTCTCCCGGACGATTCCTCCTCACCGGTTCTTCCCAGGTCCTCCTGGTGCCGACCCTTTCCGACTCCCTGGCCGGCAGGATGGAGGTACTGCGGCTGCACCCCCTCTCGCAATCTGAAATACACGGCGGCGTTCCCAACTTCCTCGACGACCTATTTCGAGGGACGTTCCGGACGTCCAGGACCCAGCGGCTGGGAGAAGACTTGGCGGCGCGGATTACCGATGGCGGCTATCCGGCAGCGCTGGCCCGTTCGACTCCGCGCCGCCGGGCCAACTGGTACCGGAACTTCATTGACACCCAGCTCCAGCGGGACGCGCGGGACATCGCCAGGATCAGGAGCCTGGACGTATTGCCGCGACTGCTTTCCGCAGCCGCATCCCAAACTGCACGCCTGTATAACCTCTCCGGCCTGGCGGCGCCATTCCAGCTCAGTCGTCCCACGATTGGCGACTACGTCCATCTGCTTGAACGCCTGTTTCTCGTGGAGCGGCTCCCGCCGTGGCACAGCAATCGCCTCAAACGCCTGGTCAAGACGCCCAAGCTTCACATAGGCGACACCGGCATTGGTTGCGCTTTGCTCGGGCTCAACCCATCCGCCCTGGCTAGAGACCGCCCCCTGCTTGGCCAGCTCCTGGAGACTTTCGTGTTCCAGGAGCTGAAGCGCCAGGCCATCTGCCAGGATGAGCCTCTCTCCTTCTTCCACTACCGTGACAAGGACCAGGCGGAGGTCGACGTCGTGATCGAGCGAGGTGGGACTGCGGTGGCAGGGGTCGAGGTGAAGGCCGCCGCTACGGTGATGCCGTCAGACTTTCGGGGCCTCCGCAAGCTGAAGGAGGCCAGCGGGGACCGCTTTGCGGCGGGCGTGGTGCTCTACGACGGGGAGATAGCCTCCAGCTTCGGCGAGGGCATGTTTGCCATCCCCATTCGCTCCCTCTGCGAAGGCCGGACGGCTGGGCTGGGCTCGTTCGTCCTGGGCATGGATCGACTCGCCTAACGTGCCTTGCCTGGCGCTGGCCAGGTGCCGGACTTAGCTCATGCTCTGCCCCATCCCCGAAGCCACGTCGAGCCCCCTGCCTATGGCTATCGACCAATGCGAGAGGCTCGTTCAGAGATGAAGAGAAGACTTGCGGCCGAGTAATGGGAATTTCAGGCCAAATCAGACCGTGCTGGACGGCATGAAAGGGGGGTGGGTGGCGGAGAGAGTGGGATTCGAACCCACGGTCGCCTTGCAGCGACACGCGATTTCCAGTCGCGCCCAATCGGCCACTCTGGCATCTCTCCACTGGCGGAGAGGGTGGGATTCGAACCCACGATGAGGTTGCCCCCATACCGGTTTTCGAGACCGGCGCCTTAAACCGCTCGGCCACCTCTCCACGGACATACGATTATAGCAGACGGCGCCTCCCGGCTGGCGTTTGGGGTACCATTTCACAGTCACCCATGCCTGGCGAACCACTGCCCCGTATCGAGCGAGTGGCAGGCTTCCCGCCTAAAGGCCAAGCTTGTCGAAAGCCTGCCACGTCCGTCAAGATGTTTCTTGAAGCCTTGAGCCTAATTGCCCTATACTGGGACGAGACCCTACTGAGCAGCGCCTCCTGTTGACGCGACTGAGGAGAGAGAAATGGTAGTACGTGAGAAGTTCTCCAGCCAGGCATCGCCGGAACTCTTGGAGGAGATGCGGAAAGTCGCCCGAAACGACGGTCGCCACTTCCAGTCGGTGCTGGAAGACGCCATGCGGGTGTACCTCGAGAGCAGGGAGCAGCAGAAGGTCCGTCCAGAAGTGATGGCCCACTACCGCGCGAGCGTCGAGAAGAACCGGCGTCTGTACGAGCTGCTCGCCCAGTGACGCGCGGCTTCCCAACGGTCGAGGAAGTCCTCGCCATTCACGCGGACCAGATCGCCCAGTTCGGCGGCTCCATGGGGCTTCGCGATATGGGAGCCCTGGAGTCGGCCCTGTTCCGTCCTCAGATGGGGTACTACCAAGGGCTCACAGAGGAGGCCGCCGCCCTGATGGAGAGTCTTGCCATGAACCATCCCTTCATCGACGGCAACAAGCGCACCGCTCTCGCCGCCACGGACTCCTTCCTTCGAATGAACGGCAGCTTCATCGACTGCGACAGCCGAGCCGCCTACGACCACTTCATGCAACTCTTCGAGACCAACTCCTTCCGCTTCGCGGAGCTCCACTCATGGCTCGAAGAGCACGTCAAGCCCCTCTTGTAACGGCCCGGAGCCACGACGACACCGGCCTCGGCGACTAGGTGGTCAAGGGCGAACGACTTTGGCTTCAATGACGTAGCCCTACGGAGCCTTGAAGCGGTAGATCTGCTCGTCGAACGACAGCATGTACAGCTCCCCCTCCGGCCCCTCGCCGAACGCCGCTATCATCAGGTCCGAGTGCACGAGCAGGCGGTGCTCGGCCACCGCGCCGTCCTCCAGCCGCACCGCCCATATCTTCCCGCTGCAGAAGTCGCCGTAGACGTACGCCCCGGCCAGCGCCGGCACTCTTGATCCCCTGTACACGTACCCGCCCGTGATCGAGCAGCCTCCGTCCCGGCCGTACTCGACTACCGGCAGCTCCAGCCCGTCCTGTTCGCACTCGCCAGTCCCCCGGCGCAGCAGGCTGCTGAGGCTCCTCCCGCCGTCGAAGCAGTGCGCCCCCTCCATGACGTTCCAGCCGTAGTTCAGCCCCGGCCGGATGATGTCGACCTCCTCCCACGCGTTCTGCCCCACGTCGGCTGCCCACAGGTCCCCGTTGTCCGGGTCGAAGTTGAACCGCCACGGGTTCCGTAGCCCGTACGCCCATATCTCCTCCCGCACGCCGCCTCCCTCGCCCACGAACGGGTTGTCGGGCGGCACCGAGTAGCGCCCCTCCAGGTCCAGCGTCGACACGTCGATGCGGAGGATCGTCCCCAGCAACGTCGTCCTGTCCTGCCCGTGTCCCTGGGGGTCGTTGGCGCTGCCGCCGTCGCCGACGCCGATGTACAGGTACCCGTCGGGCCCGAATACCAGGTGTCCCCCGTTGTGATTGCTGTACGGCTGCGGGATGACCATGATCTGCTTCTCGCTCGACTCGTCGCCCCTGCCCGACTTGGCCGAGAACCTGGAGATGACCGAGCGCCGCGGGTTGGCCGCCGAGTAGTAGACGTAGAAGTACCCGTTCGACTCGTACTCGGGATCGAAGGCCAGCCCGAGCAGCCCCTCCTCGTTGCCCCGATCGCTGACCCGCTCGGTGATGTTCAGGAACACCGCCAGCGCCTCCACGTCCTGCCGGTTCTCGAACGAGACGATCAGGCCCGGCTGCAGCACCAGGTACAGCCTGTCGCCTCCTCCCGGCGGGTAGGTCAGGTGCACCATCCGGCCCAGTTCCACGCCCGGAAAGGCGGGCTCGACTTCCAGCTCCGGCAGGCCGCCGGGCCCCGGGATAGCCGTTGGAGCGGAGGCCGGTGTCGGCGCCGGCACCACGGTGGGTTGCGTCCCCGCCTGGACCGCAGTTGGCGACGGCGCAGCCGTCACGTGGGGCGTGGACGCCGTCGCAGGGCTCGCCTGCTCGGTCGGCTCCGCGTCAACCGTGGAAACGGCTGGAGGCTCGTCCTCTCCACAAGCCAGCGCAACGGCGCAGACCGTCGCAACGGCACACGCGAGCAGCTTCCTCATCAAGGCACATCCCCGTAATCGTCTAATTCCCAACGACGATGCCACTTTCCCGCATTCGAGGCAACTCCCCTCCACAGCCTCTCCCTCTGCGACGTAGCCTGTCCTGAGCCTGACGAAGGACTTCCTCTGCGGTGAAGTGCCCTGCTTAAATTGCCAGCGAGCCAAGGCCGGGAGTATAATGCAAGCGATTCTACGAAATCCCAAACGGAGACTTGCAGATGGCGACGGACACCATTGTCGAAACCGGTACCTGGCAGCTCAAGACCGGCCTGGCGAAGATGCTCAAGGGCGGTGTCATCATGGACGTCGTGACCGCCGAACAGGCCAAGATCGCCGAGGACGCCGGGGCCTGCGCGGTCATGGCGCTGGAGCGAGTTCCCTCCGACATTCGCAAGGCCGGAGGCGTCGCGCGGATGGCTGACCCGACCAAGATCGTCGAGATCAAGGAAGCAGTCACCATCCCCGTCATGGCCAAGTGCCGCATCGGCCACTTCGTCGAGGCGCAGGTCCTCGAGGCACTCAAGATCGACTACATCGACGAGTCCGAGGTCCTGACCCCGGCTGACGAGAACCACCACGTCGACAAGCACGCCTTCAAGGTCCCCTTCGTGTGCGGCTGCCGGAACCTCGGCGAGGCCCTGCGGAGGATCGGCGAGGGCGCGGCCATGATCCGCACGAAGGGCGAGGCCGGCACCGGCAACGTCGTCGAGGCGGTCCGCCACGCCCGCTCGGTGATCGGGGAGATGCGACGCATCCAGGGAATGAACAACGACGAGCTCATGGCAGCGGCCCGCGACATGCAGGCCCCCTACGAGCTGGTCAAGGAAGTCCACGACACCGGCGCGCTTCCGGTCGTAAACTTCGCGGCAGGCGGCATAGCGACCCCGTCCGACGCTGCCCTGATGATGCAGCTTGGCGTGGACGGCGTCTTCGTCGGCTCGGGGATCTTCAAGTCCTCCCAGCCGGACCGGATGGCCGAGGCCATCGTCAAGGCCACGACCCACTTCAACGACCCCGACATCGTCGCCGAGGTCTCGACGGGACTGGGCGACGCCATGCCGGGTCTCGACGTGCGGACGATGCCCGAGGACGAGCAGCTGGCGGTCCGGGGCTGGTAGAGTGCCGACCATAGGGGTGCTTGCCATCCAGGGAGACTTCCTGGAGCACAGGCACGTCCTTGCCCGCCTGGGGGTCGATGCGCCCGAGATCCGGCTGCCGAGCGAGCTCGAAGGGCTCGATGGGCTGATCATTCCCGGCGGCGAAAGCACAACGATCGTCCAGCTCATCGACATCTACGGCTTCAGATCGGCGCTGGCCGACAGGGTCAGGGACGGCCTCCCTGTTTGGGGCACCTGCGCCGGCATGATCGTGCTGGCCGACAGCCTCACGGACCGGCGCCCCGAGCCTCTCCACCTGATGGACATCGACGTCAGCCGGAACGCATTCGGCAGCCAGGTGGACAGCTTCGAGGCCGATCTCGACATCGAGTCCGTGGAGGGCCCCGCGTTTCGCGGCGTCTTCATCAGGGCGCCCATAGTGAACAGGGCCGGCGACGGCGTGCGGGTGCTCGCGGCGCTGCCGGACGGGAGGCCCGTCGCGGTACGCCAGGACACCATGTTGGCCACCGCCTTTCATCCAGAGCTTACAGACGACGACCGGGTCCACGACCTCTTCAGGAGGATCGTCGAGGGCTCGGCGTAACACGAGGGAGGAGAAACCCCCTATATGCAGGAGTGGATCGACAGCGACCTCGACATAATCATCGAGAAGCTGCCGCCGCACATCGCTGAGCCCTTCGGAGACGACAGCCGACCGGGCGAGCTGCTAGAGGTGGTGCTCGATCTTGGCAGGGAGCCCCAGGCGAGATTCATCACCGAGACGACGACCCTCTCGACCAGAGAGGTGACCGAGGAAGATATCCAGTACGTCGTGCAGCGCATCGGGACCTTCGGCGCCGACAACAGGGCGGGCATCGAGCGCACGCTTCACCGCATCTCGGCCATCAGGAACCGCACCGGCAAGGTCGTGGGCCTGACGGTCCGCGTGGGCCGCGCCGTCTACGGCACCATCAAGATCATCGACGACCTCGTGCTCACCGGCAACGGCATCCTACTGCTCGGCAGGCCGGGCGTCGGCAAGACCACCATGCTCCGCGAGGTCGCTCGCGTCCTCGCGGACGACGCCGGAAAGCGCGTGGTGGTGGTCGACACATCCAACGAGATCGCCGGGGACGGCGACATCCCCCATGCCGGCATAGGGGAAGCCAGGCGAATGCAGGTGCCCTCGCCCTCCCAGCAGCACGACGTCATGATAGAGGCCGTCGAGAACCACATGCCAGAGGTTATCGTCATCGACGAGATCGGCACCGAGCTGGAAGCGGAGGCCTCGCGGACAATCGCCGAGCGAGGCGTCCAGCTCGTGGCCACCGCCCACGGCAACACCCTCGAGAACCTGATCATGAACCCCACCCTCTGCGACCTGATAGGGGGCATCGACTCGGTGACCCTGGGCGACGAGGAGGCAAAGCGGCGCCGTACCCAAAAGACTGTCCTCGAGAGACGGGCCCCGCCAACATTCGACGCGCTCGTCCAGATCCAGGGATGGAGCGACGTCACCATACACACCGACGTCGCAGACTCGGTCGACAGGATGTTGAGGGGCTACCCCGTCACCGTCGAGAGGCGCACCCTGGGCGAGCATGGCGCCGTGGAGACCCGCCGGGAATACGTCGAAGCGACCACGCTGGGCGAAAACGGCAGGAAGCCGGATCTGGACCTCATTCGCCCGCTGCGACCAAGACTCGAGGACTCGGAAGAACCCGCAAGAGAGACCCAGGGGTCCAGCCCCGCGCCGGTCACTCGCATCCTTCCCTACGGCGTCAACAAGGACAAGCTCCGGCAGGCCGTCAGGACCGCCAAGGTCTCCGTGGAGGTCGTCGGCGACATCTCGACGGCGGACATCCTGCTGACGACCAAGAACTTCTACCGCCGCAGGACGCAGGCGCTGAACGAGGCCGAGAGCCTTGGCAGGCCCGTATATGTCCTCCGGAAGAACACGACGGCCCAGATGCACCAGTTCCTCCGAGCCCTGGACCGCGGCCCTTCCAGAAGGTTGTCGCAGGATGCAATCAGCGAGGCAGTCAAGGAGGCCGAGGAAGCGGCCGAAAGGCTCGACGGCGGCGAGAACAGGGCCGACCTGAGCCCGCAGGTTGCATACATCAGGCGCTTGCAGCACCAGTTCGCGGAGCAGCGGGGTCTCGGTTCCAGCAGCTCGGGACGCGAGCCCTCGCGGCGTGTGGTACTGTATCGGCGCTGACTCCCGGAGCAGGCGCATTGTCACTCTTCATATCGTTCGAAGGCTGCGACGGCTCTGGCAAGACCACCCAGGCGAAGCTCCTGGAAACCCGGCTCGCCGAAGCCGGCCACAGGGTCGTCCTACTGAGGGAGCCCGGCTCCACCAGGCTGGGCGATTATCTCCGCAACTGGCTCAAGGACGAACACAGGAAAGGACTGACGCCTGAGTCCGAGCTCTTCCTCTTCGCCGCCGCCCGGTCGGCCCTCGTCAGCGAGACACTCCTTCCCCTCCTGGAGGAGGAGCGCACGGTCGTCATCGTTGACCGTTTCATCGACTCTACGACGGCATACCAGGGCTACGGACGCCGCCTGGACCTGGACGACGTGGCCCGGGTGAACCGGCTCGCGACCGGCGGTCTGACTCCCGACATAACTGTGCTGCTCGACGGCCCAGTCGCGGACACCCTCAGCCGCGTCGGTTCGTCACAGTTGCCGATGGCCGTGGGGGAGCAGGTAGACGAGAACGCCAAGCGCATTGACAGCGAGGGAACGCGGAGGTTCAAGGAAGAGTCCGTCCACTTTCACGAACGGGTGCGCCGCGGGTATGGGAAAATAGCCGCACAGGACCCCGACAGGCTCGTCGTGGTCGACGCCCTTCTACCAGTCCAAGAGATCGCCGACGCGATCTTCAGCGCCGTGGAGTCCAGGCTTCCGGCCGACGAGTCGGCCCCGCCCGAGGCCCACACCCTCCCCCTATGGCCGGTCGCGGAAAACGCCTCAATAGTGGAGACTGCCTGATGCCCAGGATGACCGCCGCGGAGATCGACGAATACCTGGAGCTGCCCCTCCTGTCCAACCTTGCAACCCTCCGGCCCGACGGCTCCCCCCACCTCGCGCCCGTGTGGCACCTCTACGACGGCGGGAAGCTGCTCATACTGTCGGAGCCGACCAGCGTCAAGGTCAGGAACCTCCGGGCCGACCCGCGCGTCGGGATCTGCATCCCCAGGGAGACGGAGCCGCATGGGTTCGTGCAGGTGAACGGGACAGCCGAGCTCTCCGGTGAGTGGGACCGGCAGGTCCTCTGGGACATGTCGATCAACTACCAGGGCGAGGAAGAGGGCACCCGGTACGCGGAGCAGACCTACCGCGAGATGGACTTCGTGCTGATAACCGTCACGCCGACCAAGCTAGCCGGCTGGACCTTCCCCTGAGCCTTTGAAAATAGAAAGGCGGCTCACGTATGACTGGCAATGATCCAATCGGTGAGCCGCTTTCCGGTCTAGCTCAGCAGGGCAGTTAGCCCTGCCTCGCTCCCCTCACGTACTGACAGCTTACACGGGTGGGCGGAAACTGTCAAGCGTCCCAGGGGGGACTCGAACCCGCCGACCTACTCCTTCGTGAGGGGAGCGCTCTATCCGCTGAGCTACTGGGACGGATCCTGAGTATAGCATGGCTACAGGCTAAGGCTTGCACTGCTCACAGTGGCAGATTCCTTAGAGTCCCGAGTGGCGCTGTACCAGCACCTACAAAGTTAGGCACAGCCTATCCAACAGGTTCTTGGCCGCTAAGATGGCCGCTCCTACCTCGCCATCACCGCTGCCGCAACGCTGGCCGAAGCCTCGCTTCGGCGCCCCTCGATCATCGATGAGTAGTGGGCCACCAGCCCGTCGGCGACCGAGTTCCAGCCCATGCCGGTTGCCGTGCGCCTCGCTGCCTCCGCCATCTCCGGTCCCTCTGACATCACGACGTCGAGGCAGCGGGCATATGCCTGCGGGCTGCGCTCCGGGACCAGGTGCCCGTTCACCCCATCCACGATGAATGACATGGGCCCGCCGACCACCGACGCGACCACAGGAGTGCCGCAGGCCAGCGATTCGAGAGCGGCAAGCCCGAAGCTCTCGTAGTAGGACGGCAGGACGCACACGTCCGCCGCGCTGTAGTATGCCGGCAGCTCTTCCTGGCTGACCGCCCCGGCGAACGTCAGCCTGTCTTCCACGCCCAGCCGGGCCGCCACCCCCCGGAGGCGCGCGATCTCAGGGCCCGAATTTTCGTCCCCGCCTACTATGACGAAGCGCGTCTCACCGCCATCGTCCATCAGCGGCAGCGCCTCGATGATGACGTCCAGGCCCTTGAGCGGCTCGATGCGCTGGGCAACCGCAAGTATGGTCCGCCGGCCGGCCAGCCCGAGTTGCCCGCGGGACTCCTCCCTCCCCATTGGCCTGAACAACTGGAGGTCGACGCCCGCCGGAACCACGTCCACCTTACCCGCGGGCACGCCGTAGAGACGGGCTATGTCGCTCCGCTCCCGTTGGGTGGACACCACCATCGAGTCGGCGCTCATCATGGCCGCGCGCTCGGACTCGATCCTAGTTTGCGACTCCTGCTCGTCCGGTCTCGCCTCCTGCTTGGCGCGCGCTAACGTGTGGAACGTGGCGGCATGCGGTACGCCCCAGAGGCGGCTAAGGTCGATGGCCGCGAGGCACGAGAGCCAGTAATGGGAATGGACCAGGTCGTATGCCAGGCCCTCGCGCTCCGCGAAAACGGTGGTGCCGTCCACGAACTGCGGGATGTGGCGGTGCAGGCCCTGCTTCGGCTCCCCGTGGGGCCCGGCGTGCACGTGGATGACTCTCGCGTTCTCGCCCAGCTCGACTATCTCGGGGTCGTTGGGGTCGTGCACCCGGGTGTATACGTCGGCCCTGTGGCCTCTCCTGCCCAGCTCTCGCGCTACCTGCAGCAAGTAGACGTTCATGCCGCCGGTGTCGCGCTCACCCAGGCGGGCAAACGGACAGCCGTGGACGCTCAACAGGGCCAGGCTGTACATGGGCTTCGCGTTTCCTATCGCAGTTGCAGAATCGGCCCAGGGTTCATCGGGCGTCGGCCCCTGTCAGGGCCTCATCGCCGGACGATCACACGGTAGACCTGTCGGTCCTGTCCCCCAAGCCGGTACTTGTAGTCCTCGGAGCCTCTCAGGAAGTCGAACGCGCTGTCACCCGACTCGATGGAGCCCTCGATGGCGAGCGCCTTGCTGACTATCCCGACGCTGAGCTTGGAATGCTCTGGGTCGTACCCGCTATTATACAGCAGGAATGCGCCGGCGTAGGCGAAGCCCAGGCATGACGCCACGGGCGTGCCGTCGAGCGCCAGCTCCTCCAGCCTGAGCCCCCCTCGACACGCGGCCTCACCGACTGCCTCGAGGAAGAACGCCTCCCGCTCCGCCGTCATGAACTCGGCCTTGTCGGGGCTGCTTGCCCTGTGGAGCCGCAGGAAGACGGCCATCATGTCCGGGACCTGCTCAGGGGCGGAGCATGCGGTGCGAGTCACCTCTCCGGCGCCGTGGAGACGCCGGATCTTGCGCCTCAGCTCATGCCTGTCCTTCTTCGACAGGCCGGACACGTACTGCTCCCAGGTCGCGGGAAGCGGTAAGACAGGGGCAACGTCCTCCTGCTCGATCTCGACCGACATGCCCGCAGACTCGGCCGCGCCGCCGAGGGCTCGGAGCGTCGGCGAGCTCTCCCGGACCGATTCAAGCCTGAGTGTGTGCCAGTCCCGTCCCGAAAGGTGGTCGAGTAGAGCCACGCAGAAGTCTTCCTCCCTGCCGCGCTCTACGATGAAGTCGCGGTAGTCGAACAGGTCCGTAGCTCCCAGCAGCTCCAGCACGCCGTCCGCGCGCACGAGCGGGGCCACGCCAACCGGACGCTGGCCATCGCTCACGACGTGCACGGCAAGCTCCGCGCCGCCGCCGAAGTGCTTCCACCACGTCTTCTGCCACCACGGCGTGAGGAAGAGGGTAGCCGCGTCGCTCACACCCAGTACCTGCTCCCACGCGGCTTCCGCCTCCTCGATGGTCGGGAAGCTGGTTACGATCAAGAAGCACCGTCTCTGAGGCTGTCGAACTCCCGCCGCACCGCCTCGTCGGCCCTGAACGTGCCATAGAGGGACGATGTCACTATGCGGCTCCCGGGCTTCCTCGCTCCCCGCAGCGTCATGCAGAGGTGCTCGGCCGAGACGACCGCACCGGCTCCCTCCGGGTCCAGCGCCCTGGCGATCGCGTCCACCAGCTGCGATGTCAGGCGCTCCTGCATCTGGGGACGCCCGGCGACGATGTCCAGCGCCCTGGCCAGCTTGCTAGCTCCGGCAACCCTGCCCCTGGGGACGTAGCCTATGTCGGCTGTCCCGAAGAAGGGCAGGAAGTGGTGCTCGCAGATCGAGAAGAACGGCACGCCCGAGATGACGACCATCTCATGGTGCCCCTCCTCGAATCCCGTTGCGAGTACCTCCGCAGGGTCCCGACCGAGACCCGAGAAGAACTCGGAGTACATCTCCGCGACGCGGCGCGGCGTGTCCGCGAGCCCTTCCCGGCCCGGGTCCTCGCCAATAGCCTCCAGCATCGAGGCCACCGCAGCCATCAGCTTCGTCTCGTCGATCACCGGCTCACCATTCAGTCGTCACTACCATGAGAATAGCCCCACGTCATGCGGCTTCGACATCGGTGAGCTTGAAGTCTCGTCCCTTGAACAGCAGGGGCTCCCGCCTGGATTCGGCAAGCGCATACGAGAAGCAGTCGCCGAAGTTCAGTCCTGCCGGGTGGTTGCCCTTGCCGAATCGCCGCCAGGCCCTGCGCGCGGCCTGTGCCTGGGCAACCGTGACCGGCTCCAGCTCAATCGCCGCGTCTTCCAGGAAAGCATCGAGCTCATATCCGGCTGCGGCGCCGCTTCGACTCTCCAGAACGATTGTGGTCTCGACGAGACTGGCAACGGACATGCGGCAGCGCGATGCCTTCGTGATGGCTCTGGCATAGCGCTCCGCATCCGACTCATGGAACAAGATCGCAAGGACCGCCGACGTGTCGACGATCACCTAGGCAGCCCTCGCTCGTCATATAGGAAGTCGCCGTGCTCGACGGCCGACGGTCCGTCTCCCATCATTCTTGCGCAGCGCCTTCCGATGGCGAGGAGTCTTTGGACGCGGGCCTCGGCGCTGCGTTCGCTCCTCTCGCGCTCCAGGCGCTCCTTGAGCGCCACAGTGATCGCCCCTGTCATGGTCTCACCCGTAAGGTGCGCGAGCTCGCCGGCCAGCCTACACGTCTCTTCGTTCTTGATGTTGAGACTCATGGAACATCCTACATGCAGGGTAGAGGTACGATATACCAATCTACCATAAATCTTACGTTAGCGTAGGCCCGAATCCACCAGGGTGGCTTCCTGCTGCGGCCCAGCCGTCCCTCCATGTCGACCCGAGCTCCGAGAGCCTGCCCTGAGCCTGCCGAAGGGGACCTGGGGCGGCCCCTCATACCATGCCCACAGCCGACGCCGGCTTCATGCACTCCTGTGTGAAGATCAGGACACCGCCGGCACGGACACCCCCAGGCGTCCGGCTATCTCGGTAATCTCGGCCCACGTGGGCTCGGGCACGTCGATGCCCGCCTCGAGGAGCCGCTCCTTAGTCCGCTCCTCGAGCTGCCCCGGCGCGTAGACGCGGTCGACGCCGGGCAGAGGCGCGGCGGACGAGACGTACTCCGCAAACGCCTCCACCTCGTCCAGGTAGGCGTTCACGTCCGTGAAGGCGGCGATGTCGATTGCAATGACGAGCGCCCCGCCGCCCCTGCCGTCGCCGTCCGTGCACCCGGCGTGAGTCAGCGGCCCGACGATCATCTCCATCATCATACCCAGGCCGTGCCCCTTGTGGCCGAACTGCAGCCCGCCAAGCGCCAGTATGGACGCCTCCCCGCCATGATAGCGCGCCCCGTCTGTCACGTACTCGCCGTCCCCGGACACCAGCCAGCCCTCGGGGATGGACTCGCCGCGCACGATCTTCTGCTCGATCTTCCCGCCCGCGACGACGCTGAAGGTCATGTCGAGCATGAAGGGGTCTCCGCTTCGGCGCGGAATCGCGTAGGCGACGGGGGCGAGCCGCAGACGCTTCTCCGCGCTGCCGAAGGGCGCGACGGCGAGACCGCCCGTGTTCGTCCAGACCATGCCGATCATCCCGCGCTCGGCGATCTGCGTGGGGTACGCCCCCAGGCGGCCCATGTGCGTCACGTTCCTCACGCCCGCCATGCCTATGCCCGAGGCGCCCGCCTTCTCGAACGCGACGTCGGCGGCCTTGGTCAGCGCAACTATCCCATGAGCTCCGTGCCCGTCGACGAGCTGGAACAGCGGGCCGTCCTTCAGGACCTCGTGCCTGCCCCAGTCCACGTGACTTTCCAGGGCCGTGTCGCCGTACCTGGATATGTACCAGACACCGTGCGAGTCGTGGCCGAGCAGGTTCGCCGTGACGATGTGGCTGGAGACTATCCGCGCCTCGTCCTCCGGCATACCCACGGCCGAGAATACATCGAAAGCGATCCGCTCGAGGACATCGTGCTGCACGACAGGCATAATCCGGGTCTCCTTCCGGCAATAGTTCCCCGCTGGTTGCAGCGGGGTCGCACTCCTACTCGGTTATCTCGATGTGGAGCTCCCTGAGCTGCTCCGACTCCACTACGTCCGGCGCCTCGAACAGAGGGTCGACGGCGTTCTGGGTCTTCGGGAAGGCTATGACATCCCGGATGTTGTCGATGCCCAGCAGCACCATGATCAGCCGATCGATGCCGGGTGCTATCCCGCCGTGGGGCGGCGCGCCGTACTCGAATGCGTCGAGGAGCTGCTTGAAGCGCTGGCCAACCTGCTCCTCAGTGTATCCCAGGACCTTGAATATGCGCTCCTGCAGCTCGCGCTCGTGTACCCTGATGCTGCCGCTGGCCAGCTCCACCCCGTTGCACACCAGGTCGTACAGGTTCGCGATAACCTTCCCCGGGTCGCTCTCCAGGTACTGGACCGTGTCGTCGTTCGGCATCGAGAAGGCGTGGTGCATGGCGTCCCAGCGACCTTCGTTTTCGTTCCACTCGAACAGCGGGAAGTCGACGACGAACGCGAAGTGGAGCACGTCCGGGTCGGCCAGATCGTGACGCCTTCCCATCTCCTCTCGCAGGGCGCTGAGGGCGATGTTCGTGGACTTCGCAGATCCGGCGACGATGAGCACCAAGTCCCCCGGGCCCGCTCCGGTCCGGGACGCGATCTCGCGCACCTCTTCGATCGACAGGAATCGGGCGGCGGGCGACCTGTAGTCGTCGCCGGTCAGCTCCTCCAGCGAAGCCGACTCGTCCAGGGCGATGTAGACCAGGCCCTGCGCGCCGCGGGTCTTCGTGAACTCGACCAGTTCGTCGAGCTGCCGTCGCCCGTACCCTCCAGCGCCGGGGACGCTGAACCCCTTTACTATGCCGCCGCCGGAAGCCGACGACGAGAACACGCGGAACTCGCTCCTCGCGGCCAGGTCCGTCAGATCCGCCATCTCCAGCCCGAATCGGAGGTCCGGCTTGTCGGTCGCGAATCGGTCCATCGCCTCCCGGTAGCTCAGCCGGGGGAATGGCTTGAGGAGCCGCTTGCCTGGCACGAGCTCCTCGATCATAGAGGTGTAGAGCTCCTCGATCAGGTCCAGCACGTCGTCCCGCTCCACGAAGCTCATCTCGAGGTCCAGCTGGGTGTGCTCCGGCTGCCTGTCGGCCCTCGGGTCCTCGTCCCGGAAACACCTGGCGATCTGGAAGTACTTGTCCATTCCCGAGACCATCAGGAGCTGCTTGAGCTGCTGCGGCGACTGGGGTAGGGCGTAGAACTGCCCCGGGTAGAGCCGGCTCGGCACCAGGTAGTCCCTTGCCCCCTCGGGCGTGCTCTTGATCAGGATCGGTGTCTCGATCTCCAGGAAGTCCCGCTCGTCCAGGAAGTCCCGTATGTACTTCACGACCTTGTGGCGCAGGGCAATTGTCTCCTGCATGCTGGGGCGCCGGAGATCCACGTACCGGTACTTCAGGCGCAGCAGCTCGTCCACCTCCACGCCGTCTGCGACCTCGAATGGCGGGGTCTTCGACTCGTTGAGCACGACGGCCTCGGCGGCGGTGACCTCGATCTCGCCGGTCGCGAGCGCGGGGTTCACCGTGCCCTCGGGCCGGGCGTCGACGGTGCCGCGCACCTGCACGACCCACTCGCTGCGGAACGTCTCGGCCGCAGCGTGGGCCTCGGGCGCAAGCTCGGGGTTGAAGACGACCTGCACCAGCCCATACCTGTCCCTCAGGTCGATGAAGATCAGCCCGCCGTGGTCCCTGCGATTATGCACCCAGCCGCTGAGGGTTACCCCGTCGCCCGCGTGACCGATTCTCACGTCGCCGCAGTGGATGGTCCTAAGCATCTGTTGTCTCCCGGCATCCTATGTTCCACTAAGAAGGCCCCCTTTTTCCAGAGGGGGCCTTCGCGGTGCCTCGCTCATCCCGGTGCTTCGACTACACCGCGATAGCGTGGCCCCGCTTCTTATCCAAATTGACGAAGGTCTCGGTACGGCGAACGCCCGGAATCACGCCTACACGCGTGCGCAGGAACGTGCCCAATTCCTCGGCCGACGGCAGTGTCGCCCACGCGAACACGTCGTATGACCCCGTCGTCACGGCCACCCAGCTTATCTCGGTCAGCTCGTACAGGCAGTCCGCAACCTTGTCGACCTTGTCGGGCTCGACCTGGATGCCCACCAGCGCCTGGGACTCGTAGCCCAGCTTGGTCGCGTCCGGCAGCGCCACGACCTGGATGTACTCCTCTTCCACCAGCCTCTTGAGTCTCCGCCTGACCGTTCCCTCGCTCACGCCTACGTGGCGCGCTATGGAGGCGTTCGAAGCCCGTCCGTCCGATTGCAGTAGTTCGATTATCCTGGAGTCGAGTTTGTCCATTCCGTTTTTCAGCCCTTGTAGTAGTGTTATCTGCATAAATTCTACCGTATTGCTACGAATTCTGTCAACTATTGTCAATTTCAACGGACCCGCTGGATCGCCAGGAACAAGGCTAAGGCAAGGGCCAGCAGATCGAAGAGGTTCAGCTGCAGCCCCGTGAATGCCACCACGACCACGAACGCCAGGACTACCCCGACGACCGCTGCAACTATGAGCGGCTGGCCCCGCTTCCTGTTTGTGGCCCTGCTGATGCCCTCGCCGACCAGGTAGCCAAGGCCCACCATGGCCAGTGTAAAGACGTACGGGATCAAGAACAGGTTGGTATACGCCCCTGCGAACCCCAAGACCAGGCCTCCCAGGACTCCGATCCCAACCCCTGCTGCGACGCCGCGCGCGATGAAACCGGTCGTCACGTCGTACGTGGGGAGCTTGGTTGGCTGGCCGTGCTCCCGGCAGCGAATTCCTACCGGCGCCTGCACCATGCACTCGGGACAGACCGGCTTGTCGCAACGGCTGCACCGGATGTTAGTGGCCCTCTCCTCATGCTCGGCGCAGTATATTGGCGCTCTCCCCCCGGCCATTCGGCTATCTCCCGTCCCCTGTCCCGGACGCGGCCTCAGGCTCCGGCATTCTGCCCGTCCAGGCCTCCTGCTTGGGTACGTCCCTGTCCCACAGGAAGCGGTGCATCAGGACGCGCGCGGGCCCGTAGCGCTTGTGGGACGGCCACTCCCAGTTTCCGACCAGCCGCTTGATCACCAGCAGCACCGCCATCCCTCCCAGCATGTAGACGACCTCTGGAGGCTTGCCCACGAGGATAGCGGTTACAGGCAGCGCCAGGAAAGACACCAGGGACCATATGCCCGTGTCCTTCATCACCACCCGGCCCATGAGCCCGATCAGGAACAACCCTACGGCCAGCTCTATCCAGAGCCCCATCCCGAGAAGCACGCCGATACCTATCGATATGCCCCGGCCTCCGGTCAGCTTCAGGTACACCGACCAGTTGTGCCCCGCGATGGACGCGATGGCTACGGCCGCCTGGACCGCCAGGCTCTGTCCCAGCAGGGTGGCGGCCAGCACCGGCATCGTACCCTTGAGCACCGTGTCGAACACGCCGAGCGCGATCCCGGTCCGCAGGCCCACGTGCTCCATGACATTCGACGCGCCCACGTTGCCGGAGCCGTAGTCCCGGATGTCGATGTTCCTCAGGTAGCGCGCCAGGAGAAACGCCGAGGGTATGGAGCCCACCAGGTAAGCCGCTGCGACGAGTGCCAGTCCTGTCATGAGCGCACCGCGGGTCCCCTCAGCCTCGGGCCAGGCCAGCCCCCACAGCCCTCAGCGCCTCCACCGATGACGCCGGGGGACCTACGTCGCCCGGGCGCGCCTCGCCCGGGTTGCCCGATGCATGGTAGTCGCTGCCGCCGCACGGTATCAGGCCCAGCTCGTCGGCCATCGACTTCAACAGGTCGACCACGTCCGGCTCGTACCGCCCGTAGTAGACCTCCACGCCCGCAAGCCCTTCGCCCCTGAGCTCGACCAGGATGCCGTGCAGCTCGGCGATGCCGTCGTCGTCCATGTGCGGGACCGAGAACGTCGGATGCGCCATGACCGGGACCGCACCGTTCTCGACAACCATGCGCACGGCCTCCGCGGGCGTCAGCCGGGCCCGCTCCACGTACGCGGGGCCGTTGCGGCCGAGGTACCTGTCGAACGCGTCCCTAGGGTACTTGACGTAGCCCGCCTCGACCATTGCCTGGGCTATGTGGGGCCTGCCAATGGCGCCCCCGCCCGACAGTTCCTCGACCCTCTCCCACGACACAGGCACGTCCAGCTCGGAGAGCCGCCCCACCATCCGCCGCGCCCGGCCCTCCCTGCCGTCTCGGAATTCCCTCATCTTATTCTGGAATTCGGCCTGCTCGTGGTCGACGAAGTACCCCAGTAGGTGTATCTCGCTGCCCGGTACGTCGGTGCTGAGCTCCACACCCACGATGACCTCGAGGTCCCGGTGGCGCCGTGCGGCCGCAAGCGCCTCGCCGACGCCCTCCGTCGAGTCGTGGTCGGTAATAGCGGCATGCCTGATGCCCTCGGCGGCGCACATGTCCACGATCTGGGTCGGCGTCAGTTTGCCGTCCGAGAAGGTCGTGTGCAGATGGAGGTCTGCCTGGACCATCTAATGCCGCGCGCCGAGCCGGGGGCACGGCGCCGGCCGGCTCAAACCCGTCCTGGACCCCGATGATCCCCAGCCGCCGCTCACCATCCCTGCGGCTTCCCGCTTACCTGGCGTACTCGACAGAGCGGGACTCTCGGATAACGGTGACCTTGATCTGGCCGGGATAAGTCAGCGTGTCCTCGATCTTCTTGGTCACATCCCGCGCCATCTTGGTGGCTGCCACGTCGTCTACCGACTGGGGCTTGACCATGATCCTGATCTCGCGTCCAGCCTGGATGGCGAAGCACTTCTCGACGCCGTCGAACGCCCTGCCCACCTCCTCCAGTGCCTCGAGGCGCTGGATGTAGTGTTCTGCGGTGTCGCGGCGCGAGCCGGGCCGGGCCGCGCTGATAGCGTCGGCCGCAGCCACTATGAACGACTCCGGGCTGCTGTGCTCGTCGTCGTGGTGCTCCGCTATCGCCGTGCAGATGTGGTTGGGTATCCTGTTGCGCGTCGCCACGTCAGCGCCGATCTCCGCATGCGGGCCCTCGACCTCGTGGGTAAGGGCCTTGCCGATGTCGTGCAGCAGGCCGCCCGTCTTCGCGGCCCTGACATTCGCCCCGATCTCGGCGGCGATGAGCCCGGAGAGGTGCCCGACCTCGATGCTGTGCTGCAGGACGTTCTCACCGTAGCTGTAGCGGTATTTGAGCCGGCCCAGGAGCCGTATCAGCTCGGCGTTCAGCCCGCGGACGCCCACGTCCATCGCGGCCTCTTCACCTGCCTTGCGGATCGTCTCCGCCAGCTCCTTCTCGGTCCTGGCGACCGTCTCCTCTACCCGGGCTGGATGGATACGGCCGTCCGCTATCAGCTTGACGATGGCGAGGCGGGCCACCTCCCTGCGAATCGGGTCGAAGCAAGAGAGTGTTATGGCCTCGGGCGTATCGTCGATGATGAGGTCGACACCCGTCGCCTTCTCGATCGCGCGGATGTTGCGGCCCTCTTTGCCGATCACCCTGCCCTTCATGTCGTCGTTGGGCAGCGACACGGAAGAGAGGGACACTTCTGAGACCACGTCCGAGGCAAGCCTCTGTATGGCCTCGGAAAGGATGGTGCGGGCCTTCTCGCTGGCCTCGTCCCTAGCGCGCTCCTCGGCGTCCCGGTAGTACACCGCCAGGTCGTGGTCAATCTCCAACGAGGCGCGTTCCATCAACTCGGTACGGGCCTCGTTCATCGAGAGGTCGGCTAACGCTTCTAGGCGTTCGACCTCCCTGTCCTTGATTCCATCGAGCTCGGTACGAACTGCATCGACCGCCTGTTCCTTCTCGGTAAGTTTGCGCTCGCGGCGCTCCAGGTTGTTGGCACGTCTGTCAAGATTCTCCTCGTGTTTCGAGAGGCGCTTCTCGGACCGGTTGATCTCTGATCTTCGCTCACGGTATTCCTCATCGCGCTCCGACTGTACCTGGAGGGCTTGCTCCTTGCCCTCCAGTACCAGCCTCCTCTGTTCTTCCTCAGCACCCTCCAGTATCCGTGAGACTTCCTGCTCTGCGGCGGTGAGCCTGTTCCTGCTCACCAGTTTACGGCCCAGAAACCCTGCGACAGCGCCTAAACCTATCCCGATCAGGACGGCGAGTACGGCGACAATGGCTGATTCCATTGCTACTCACCTTCCTATTCGATTTTCAGGGAGCCGTCCTTTCGTCCGGCTCCGCGTCTTGAATATTAGTTTGTAGCTACAAGGGTGTCAAGAACAAGTAGCTGGCGACCCCTTTAATCGGCCGTTTCAGAGCCTCCGCCCCACTCTCCCTCGACGGAGACCCATGCACAACTATCATTGCGATGAGAATAGCCACCCTACGCCGCAGCCGTCATACCGGCGAATGCCGGTATCCAGTCCCCGGCCCCGTGGACAACAGCCGGGGCTAGAGTGACAGAGTCGACGCCGTTCTCATCCCCTTATGTAGCCTCGGCAAGGCCAAGGTTATTCGACTCTGCAGTGGTAGGTTTGAAGCGCGACTTCGGCCTTGCCAAGCGTCAGCCTTGGCCGCAGGTGCGCCGGCTGCTCCGCAGGGGTATGATTGCACCATGAATGTCGGCGTGATCGGCGCGGGGGTCTTCGGCCTTGCGTCCGCGATAGAACTGCGGGCGCGCGGCCACGCAGTCACCATATTCGACCAGGGCACAGTGCCATACGAGGCCGCCAGCTCTACGGACGTTTCCAAGGCGATCCGGCGCACCTGGTACGCGGGAGACAACGAGACCTACGTCGAGCTGGTGGAGCGCGCCGCGGAGCAGTGGCGAGAGTGGGAGGAGCGGTCGGGCAAGAGCTTCTACCACAAGGTTGGCGGCGCCTACGTTGTGAACGGTATCGAGCCCGGCTCGCCCATGGACGCCAGCGTCGACTACCTGCGCAGCCGCGGCGCGGAAATAGCCGTGCTCACCGCGCCCGAGGCCCGCGAGAGGTTCCCCCAGATCCGCATCGACGACCACGAGCTCTGCGTGAACGACCCCTGGACCGGGTACATCGAGAGCGCCCGCGCGGTCTCCGTAATGTGCCTCTTCGCCAGGGAGGAGGGCGTGTCGGTTAGGGAGGAGTCCCCCGTCGTGGCGGTCGAGGAGCGGGCCGGGCACGTAGACATAGCCCTGGGTGACGGCGAGCACGTCGGGTTCGACCGCGTCGTCGTCGCGGTGGGGGTCTGGATCGGCCGGCTCCTGCCCGAGATAGGCGCTCACGTGCGGGTCACCCACCAGGAGATGCTGCTGATCGAGCCTCCCGATCCGGCGCAGTTCGCCGGCGGCACGATGCCGGTGTGGTCCATCAACCCGGACGACGAGGGCTGGTACGGGTTCCCACTTCTGCGCGAAGGATACGCCAAGGCGGCCATCGATCCCCCCGGGGACACTGTCGACCCGGACCTGGACCGCTCCGGGACCCCGGGGTTCAGGGAGCGGGCGCTGGCCTTTCTCGAACGCCGGATTCCCGACCTGGCCAGGGGAAGGATCGTCGGGGGCCGCTCGTGCCTCTACGCCACCACTCCCGACGACCACTTCATCGTCGACTGGGCCCCAGGAAGCTCGCGAGTCCTGGTCGCGGGCGGCGGGAGCGGCCACGGGTTCAAGTTCGGGGGCGCAATCGGCCCGGTGGTCTCCGACGCACTGGAGGACACCCACAACCCACTCGGAGACCGCTTCCGCATAGGCAGCCGATTTTCGCTGCCCGAGGCCGGGGGGCCGGCGAGCGACAGAGGCTACGCGAGACCGGCAGACGCGCCATAGCTACGGTCGGGCTGAGCCTGGCTCTCCTGAGCTTGACGAAGGGTCGAAGTCCAGTGCTCACCTGCACAACCATGATGTAGAGCAGCTACTTTGAGCGCTAGAGACGGACACTACACCAACTTAGTACCTCGGGACAGACCCGCAACAACACGGAGGATGACATGACGAATACCGACGAGGCGCGGCGAATCTACGACGACTCGATAGTCATAGACGGCCTGAACGTCAGCAACTGGGACAGCCCCGCCGTCTTCCGGAGCCTGAGCAGCGGTGGCACAACGGCCATTAACGCGACCGTCGCGACCTGGGAGAACTACCAGGAGACGCTCGCCCACATCGCCGGCTGGGTCGAGCGATTCGAGCAGTACCGGGACACGGTACTCCAGGTGCGGACCGTCGACGACATCATGAAGGCCAAGCGCGAGGGGTTGGTCGGCGTAATCCTTGGGTTCCAGAACGCGTCTCCCGTCGAGAACGACCTGGCGCGCTTCGCCATCTTCAAGCAGCTCGGCGTAGGTATCATCCAGGCCACCTACCACGAGCGGAACCTGCTGGGCAGCGGCTGCTACGAGCGGCGGGACGACGGCCTCAGCAACTTCGGGCTGGACGCCGTGCGCGAGATGAACAAGGTGGGAATTCTCATCGACCTCTCCCACGTCGGCGAGAGGACGACCCTGGAGACCATCGAGCACTCCGCGAAGCCGGTTGCCGTCACCCACGGCAACGCCAAGTCCTACTACGACGTGCCCAGGAACAAGGCCGACGAGGCGCTGAAGCTGCTGGCCGAGAGGGGCGGTGTGGCCGGCGCGACCGCCATCACGTCGTTCCTGCGTACCCGGGACGCGTCCACCCTCGAGGACTACGTGGACGCCATTGACCACATGGTGGAACTGATAGGCATCGACCACGTGGGCATCGGGACCGACTTCACGCAGGACCAGTCGGAGCCGTTCTGGAGGTACATCGGGTCGCAGCAGGGCACCAAGTACCCGGCGACGTTTACCGACCCGTCGGTGAACTACGACGAGGTGCAGCTCTACCCCGTCGGGCTCGAGACGCCGGACGAGATGCCCAACCTCGCAACTGCGCTGCTACGACGGGGGTATGGCGCCCACGACATCGGCAAGGTACTAGGGGGGAACTGGCTGCGTATTCTCGGCGAGGTGTGGTGAACAGGCGCGAATTGCACGCCCCCCGGGCCTAAAGGCGAAGAGAGCAGCCGTCGGAGACGTGGATGACTTCGAAGGGCGCTGAGTGTAGGAGCACTGCCCTTCGACCCTTCGTCAAGCTCAGGAGAGCCAGGCTCAGGGCGAACGTCCCAGGTTCCCGGGCTGTGCTGACGGGCATCGGACCCACTCCGGCTCGGGAGGGCGGGTTTGAAACCCGCCCCTACGCCCGGCGGGTTTGAAACCCGCCCCTACGCCCGGTGGGTTTGAAACCCGCCCCTACGCCCGGTGGGTTTGAAACCCGCCCCTACGCCCGGTGGGTTTGGAACCTGCCCCTAGGCCCGGTGGTGCTGCCGCTCACATTTGGCGATGGCCCTCTACCCGGTTCCCCTAAGACCCTAGCCTATGTACCTCTCGACGAACCCCTGCGGGAAACCAGCCACCTTGTCGAGCACATACTCCGGCGATACCTCACGACGCGCGCCGGGCGGGTAGGCCGCCTCGAACATATAGTAGCCCTGGTAGTCGATGTCCTTGAGGGCATCGAACACACCCGCCCAGGCAATGTCCCCATCCAGCGGGGAGAAGTGGTCGCGGTCGACCCAGTCGTGCAGGTGCAGGTGGGACAGCCGGGGTCCGCACTGCGCCATCGTCTCGCGGGCGCGCTCGACCTTTATGAACGGGTTTACCCCGTCGTCGTCCCGCGTGTGCCCGATGTCCACCACCATCCCGAGCCGATCCGAGCCGACCTTGTCCACGAAGGCGGTGTAGTCGGCCAGGTCCTGCCCGTTCTCGATGGTCAGCTTGATCGAGGTGCCTTCAAGCCGATCGAGCATCTCGTAAATGCTCTTCTCGGACTGCTCCTCCGGCCGGAAGTGGCACACCATGATTCCGGCCCCGAGCTCCTCCGAATTCTTTGCCGCCGCCACGCCCTGCTCGACGGCCTTCTTCCGGTTGTCCTCATTTTTCGAGTTGTACAGGTATCCCGGGCTATGTGTCGAGACGATGGAGATCCCGGCGCTCTCGAATTCGGCCCGCAGCCACGACGTGTACTTCGGGTCGGCGACGTCCAGATGCGCAGGATTGCCGTTGCCGGATACCTCGACGTGGCGGATGCCCCGCTCGGCGATCATCTCGATGTCCTTCGACTGCAGCAGCCGGTCACGCTTGAACACAACGGTTGAAGTGCCCAGCCGCTCCGTGATCTCATCCGATGTCCAGCCGTATGATGACTTGCCGTTTGTCTCAGTCATTGGGGCTCCTCAAGTCGCGGATTTGACGGCCTGCACCGGCACGCCGTCAGGAACCGTACTTGGGGCTCCATGACAGTGTCAAACGAAACGAAGGCGTTGTCGCTACGGTATAGCAGGGAGGCCTCACTCCAGGGGCTGCGGGCGGGCTTGCAACCCGCTCCAGCGGCAGGCTGCGTGCATCGTCGAGCAGTGGGAGCCGACGCGACATGGCGGGGCGGCCAGGTGCTATTTCGATAGTGATGGTATTGGTGGAGGGCCTCGCGGCTCATGGGTGCGGAACGTGTTACCCTGGCATCACCCACCTGGCGCGCCCCGGGCGCTCTCGGCGAAGTGGCGCTTGAGCCTTGGGTAGAGGGTCCGGTAACGCTCGTAGGCACGGCTATAAGAGTCGGCGGCACTGGGGTCCGGGTCGATGCGGTCGAGGGGGCGAATCCACGCGCGGCACACCTCTTCGACCGAGGCGAAGCCGCCCGACCCTACCGACGCGAGCACGGCTGCGCCGTATGGCGCGCCGCCGGACGGGCCGACGGTGACCACGGGCACGCCCAGCACGTCGGCCTGCATCTGCCGCCAGGCGGGGCTGCGCGCGCCTCCGCCGACGGCCACGGCCTCCCGGGCGTCGACGTCCAGGCGACGCATCAGCTCCAGGGAGTCGCGCAGGGCGAAGGTCACGCCCTCCAGCACGGCGCGGACCATGTGCCCGCGCTCGTGTCCGGCGTGCAGACCGGCGAAGACCCCGCGGGCGTTGGAGTCGGCGTGGGGCGTGCGTTCGCCGCTCAGGTAGGGCAGGAACGTCAGGCCGTCCGCGCCCGGCGGCGTGTCCACCGCCTCGGCTATCAGCTCGTCGTATGCGGGGGCTGTCCCTGCAAGTCCCGCCAGGGCTCGCCTGAACCACGCCAGGGCCGCGCCCGCCGACAGCACCACGCCCATCAGGTACCAGGTGTCCGGCACGGCGTGGTTGAACGAGTGTATGCGCATGCCGGGGTCGACGCGGGGCCGTTCGATGGGCGCAACCACGGTGCCCGACGTGCCGATGGAGGTCTGCATCGTCCCCTGCCCGACCACGCCGGAGCCGACCGCAGCCGCGGCGTTGTCGGCGCCTCCTCCGACGACCGGCGTGCCCGATCGCAGGCCGAGCGCCTCGGCCGCTGCCGGGGTAAGCCTGCCGGTCACGCTGGCTGAGCCGCGCACGGACGGGAGCATCGCGGGGTCGAGCTGCAGCGCGTCGAGCATCTCATGCGACCAGCGTACCCATCGCACGTCGAACAGCAGCGTGCCGGCGGCGTCCGACGGCTCGGTGGCCTTCTCGCCGGTCATGAGCAGACGGACGTAGTCCTTGGGCAGCAGGACGGTGCGGGTTTGGTCGAACAGGCGGGGCTCCTCGTCCCTCACCCAGAGGAGCTTGGGCGCGGTGAAGCCCTCGAGCGCGGGATTGCCTACGAGCCGCCGCAGGCCGGTCTTGCCGATGGTCTCGGTAATGAAGCGGCACTGGGCCGTTGTGCGGACGTCGTTCCACAGTATCGCCGGCCTCAGCACCGTGTCCGAGCCGTCCAGCAGCACGGAGCTGTGCATCTGGCCGGACAGCCCAATGGCCTCGACACTGCGGACGCCCGCCGCGGCGCACGCGGCCCGTACCGCCTCGACCGTACCCCGCCACCAGTCGGTCGGGTCCTGCTCGGCCCAGCCTGGCGTCGGGACCGACACTTCGAGAGGCGACTCGGCCTCCCCGGCGACCGCGCCGGACTCGTCCACGACCTGCGCCTTGACAGCGGTGGTGCCGACGTCTATTCCGAGGTTGTGCTGCGGCATGGCAGGAGGCTACGGCAGGCATGCGCGGCGGTCAAGAAGGCGGTCGCCGGAACAGTCTCCATGCATGGTTGGGGCCGACCCCGCCCCAGGTCCTTCGTCGGGGACTCCTCAGGACGACATGGTGATGGCGGGCTGTTCCTGTTCAATGCCGTGAGTTGACACTCTGGCCCGCCAAACCTATGCTCGGCAGCGTCTCGGCGCGGGCAGGATCAACCGCAGGAGGGGGGCTCGGCATGTACGTCGGAACGCAGCTCAAGGCGCGGCACGAGACTGACATAAGGCAGCTTGCGCAGCTTGGGGTCGAGCACGTCGACGTGACGCCCGCGGAGCACTGGACGGATTGGACCGTCGACCTCCTCACGTCGATCCGTGAGAAGTACGCGAAGTACGGCATCACCGTGGAGACGATGCACTCGCCGCCCAGCTCCAGGGTTGCCTTCGAAAGCGGCATGCCTCACCTGTTCCTGGAGCCGAGCGACGAGCGGGAGCGCGAGCTGGACGGCTTCTGCAATATCATCCGCATGGCGTCGGAGGCGGGCCTGAGAGGGCTGCTCTACAACATCACCATACTGGGCATCCTGCGAACGGCGGCGCAGTACGGCAGGGGCGGCGCGCGACTGTCGTCGTTCAGGTACGCGGACCTCGACCAGTCGCTGCCGGAGTTCGAGGGCGGCGCGGCGGACGCCGACACGATGTGGGAGCGGATCGACTACTTCCTGGCCCGCGTGGTCCCGGTGGCGAATGAGTACAGGGTGCAGCTTGCCTGCCACCCGCAGGACCCGGGAATCAAGGGCTACGAGTACCGGGGCGTGGCACGGGTGATGGGCACGGTTGAGGGGATCAAGAAGTTCGTCGGGATGCACGAGAGTACGTATCACGGCCTCAACTTCTGCCAGGGCACGATCTCCGAGATGCTGGAGCGGCCGGGCGAGGAAATCTACGACCTGATCCGCTACTTCGGCAGCCGGAGGAAGATCTTCAACGTCCACTTCCGCAACATCAAGGGGGGAGTGCTGGACTTCGTCGAGGTCTTTCCCGACGAGGGCGACGTGGACATGCTGCGGGCCGTCCGCACCTACAGGGAAGTGGGCTACCCGTACATGCTAATGCCCGACCACGTGCCGGGCATCGACGGGGACGAGGCGCAGCAGGTGGGGTTCGCCTACTGCTACGGGTACATCCACGCGATGATCCAGGCGGCGAATGAGGGGGCGAGGAACTAGCGGGGCCCGGATGGCGCCGAGTTAGTCTAGAGGCTAATTCTAGGCGACTTGAACGGCTCAGCATTGCCCTTCGACCCTTCGTCAAGCTCAGGAGAGCCAGGCTCAGGGCGAACGAGACTACGCAAGCGCCTCGCAGTCAATCACCGCACGGCGGCCTAAGCGAGTGTCGGGGAAGGGCGGGTTTGAAACCCGCCCCTACAGCTCGTTGTCTGGCAGGCAGAGGCAGTATCACTCCAGCCAGCGGGTGTACTGGGCCACTGTGTCGATGCCTACGAGGCCGCTGTAGGCCTTCTGGAGGCGGTCGGTGACGGGGCCGGGCGTCGCGCCGTCGCCGACGGTTGCGCCGTTGAATGTCGAGACGGGGCATATGCACAGGCTCGTCGAGGTGACGAATATCTCGTCGGCCGTGTAGGCGTCGAAGACGTCGATGTCGTCCTCGGCGATCTCGACCCCAAGCTCGTGGGCCAAGTCCATGGTCGTCTGGCGGCTTATGCCGCCGAGCACGAACCGGCTCCTGGGCGTGCGGACCGCGCCGTCCTTCACGACGAAGATGTTGCTGCCGTTGCCCTCGCAGAGGTTACCGTTCACGTCGAGCAGCAGGGCGTAGGCGTTCGGATCCTGGGCGCGCGCCTCCATGTCGGCCTGGATGAGGTTGATGTAGTTGTGGGTCTTAGCGCGGGGGCTCATGGAGTCGGGGGGCGTGCGCCGCACCGACGGGGTGACGATGGGCATTCCGTCGCGGTAGTAGTGGGCGCGCTCTTTGAAGGGGATGGGGAAGCACTCGATGACGATCCCCGGACGGTCGGCGGAGCTCTGGATGTCGCCTCCGGCCAGCCGCAGGCCTCGCGTGACCCGCTGGGTCACCCAAATGTCGTCGCGCTCGTCCACCGTGGGAAGGTTGCGCTCGAGCACGTCCATGGTCAGGCCGGCCATATCGGCCTGCGTCATCTGCGGGTCGATGCGCATCCACTTCAGCGACTCATACAGCCTGTCGAGGTGCTCGTCCAGCCTGAAGATCTCGTGCCCGAAGGTGCGGGTCGTGTCGAACACGGCGTCGCCCATGATGAACCCGCGGTCGCTGATGGAGATCGAGGCCTGGCTCTCCGGCACGATCTCGCCGTTTACGTATGCAACTCGCTCCTGCGTCATCCCTGCCCTCCGCTCCAGAGATCATCCACGGCAGTGGCGCAGAAGGCTAGCACGGAGAACGAGATATCGTCAACGCGCCAGCGCCCGCCCGGAGCTATGCTTGACCGGCCGCGCCCCGTACATCTCGCACCCCAGCGATGGGCTGGCAGACCCGGCGCTACGGCTGTAAGATGAGGCAGGCGGCGAGCGTCCCCAACGGAGTGACCTTACTCATCAGCCAGGACTATGGTCGCCGGTGGAGGAGCCATGAACATGACCCACGCCGAGAGACGGAAGGCGATCTTGGCGCAGCCCAGCGCCATGAAGGAGGTCTACGGCCCCGACCAGGACACTGTGAACCCCCACACTATCGTGCGCGGGCCCGACGCCTGGCACCTCTTCTACGGCGCCTTCCCGGGCGCCCAGAACCTCGAGAAGAGGCACGCGACCTCCGATGACCTCGTGGTCTGGACCAGGCAGGAGGACGTCATCCTGCGCGGCGCACCAGGCGATTGCGACTACGCGGAGGTCAGCGAGGCGAGCGTCGTCAGGCACGATGGACGCTGGTATATGGTCTACGCGTGCAGGCCGGACTTCGACGCCAGCCGGCGCTTCACCGTGGCCGTCTCCGACGATTTGTGGAACTGGGAGAAGCTGCCTGGCGACGGATCGCCGGTCTTCATCCCGCTACGCGAATGGTCGGGCTGGACCGAGAAGGGCGTGCTGGAGTGCAAGGACCCATGGGTCATCCCGTACGAGGGCCGCTTCCTGATGTACTTCGTATGCCAGAACAGGTGGGGCGACTCGTGCCTCGCACTCGCCGAGTCGGAGGACCTGATCCACTGGGAGGACCGGGGGCCGCTCATGATCTTCCAGCGTATAGAGAATCCGCTGCAGGGGCCGTCGGGCTTCGAGGTCCCCAGGGTGATCATGCACGACGGCAGGTACTACATTTTCGTGATGAACTTCTGGGGCCTTCAGTACGCCTCCAGCGACGACCCGTTCCACTTCGGCGAATGGACGGTGCTGGGTCCGTGGCACGGCTCCAGCGTCTTCAGCGACGAGCAGGACCGGTGGTTCATCACGGATGCTCTCCGACCCTTCGGCAAGCCATCGACCAGGCGTCCGTATCTTGAGCCGTTTCGAGGCCTCTGCATCGGCGGCATAGTCTGGAGCGAGGGGGTGCCTGTCCCGGTCGACCTGGCCGACGTCCTGGAAGGGCCCGCCGGGTAGGGGTCGGCAATGCCTACCAAAGAGACCAGCCACTGCATGGACGGGCAGACCCCGGCGATGCTGGAAGCCCGGAGGCGGGACATCCTCGCGCAGCCCAGCGCGATGAAGGAGGTATACGGGCCGGACCAGGACACCGTGAACTCCCATACAATCGTGCGCGGGCCCGACGCCTGGCACCTGTTCTACGGCCCCGGCCCGGGCGGCCAAAACTTCGAGAGGCGGCACGCCACCTCCGACGACCTGGTGGTCTGGACGAGGCAGGAGCCGGTCCTCCTGCCCGGCGGGCCCGGCGAATGCGACCACGCGGAAATCAGCGAAGCGAGCGTCGTCAGGCACGAGGGCCGCTGGCACATGGTCTACCAGTGCAGGCCGGAGCGCGAGTCCAGCCGGCGATTCGCCCTGGCCGTCTCCGACGACCTGTGGCACTGGGAAAAGGTACCCGGCGACGGATCGCCGGTCTTCATCCCGATGCCCGAGTGGTCGGGCTGGACCGAGAAGGGCGTGCTGGAGTGCAAGGACCCCTGTATCATCCCGTACGAGGGCCGGTTCCTGATGTACTTCGTGAGCCAGAACAGGTGGGGCGACTCGTGCCTGGCACTGGCAGAGTCGGCCGACCTGGTCCACTGGGAGGACCGGGGACCGCTGATGGTGTTCCAGCGCATCGAGAACTCCCTGCAGGGGCCGTCGGGCTTCGAGGTGCCCAGGGTGATCATGCACGACGGCAGATACTACATTTTCGTGATGAACTTCTGGGGCCTTCAGTACGCTTCCGGCGACGACCCGTTCCACTTCGGCGAATGGACGGTGCTGGGCCCATGGCACGGCGCCAGCGTCTTCAGCGACGAGCAGGACCGGTGGTACACCACCCACGCCCTCCGCCCGTTCGGCAAGCCCTCCACCAAGCGGCCGTATGTCGGGCCGCTTCGGGGCCTCTACATCGGCGGCATAGTGTGGAGCGAGGGAGTGCCCGTCCCTGTCGATCTGGGTGACGTAGTGGAGGGACCGGCCGGGTAGGAGTCGGCAGTGTCCTCCGCGGAGATTCACCCCTCATCGGACACAGAGGCCGAGTCGCTCTTGGAAGAGCGTAGGCGGGAGATACTCGCCCAGCCGAGCGCGATGAAGGAGGTCTACGCGCCGGCCGGCCACTACGTCAACGGGCACGTCATCCTCAGGGCCGCCGACGGTTGGCACCTCTTCTACCATCCCATGGAGCCGCATCCGCCCAGCAACAGGATGCTCCACGCCACCTCGCCCAACCTGCTGAACTGGACCCTGCATGGGCCGGTTGTGGAGGCGGGGAATCCGGGCGATTGCGACGCCTACGAGATAGGCGACTGCGCCATCATGGAGCACGACGGACGCTGGTACATGGTGCACCAGGCAAGGCCCTATCCATCGGGTAGCCGCCGCTTCGGCCTGGCCGTCTCCGACGACCTCTACCACTGGAGCAAGGTGCCCGGCGACGGCTCGGCCATATTCACACCCGGACCGAGCTGGTCGGGATGGCAGGAACGGGGTGTCCTGGAGTGCAAGGGCCCATTCGTCTTCGAGCACGCGGGCCGGTACCTCATGTACTACAGCTCGGAGAACAGGTGGGGCGACTCGTGCATCGCACTGGCCACCTCCAAGAACATGGTCGACTGGGACGACGAGGGCCCCTTCATCACCACCCACAGGATCGAGAATCCACTGGTGGGCCCTTCGGGGTTCGAGTGTCCCCGGGTAGTCCAGCATGGCGGCAGGTACTACCTGTTCGTGATGGCGTTCTGGGGACTCCAGTATGCAGTGGGCGACGACCCCTTGCACTTCGGGCCGTGGCAGGTCCTGGGGCCCTGGCACGCGGCCTCGGTGTTCAACGACGGCGAGGGGCGCTGGTTCATCACCCACGCCTACAGGCCCTTCGGCAAGCCGTCCACCATGGGCAGAATCAGGGAGCCTCACAGGAACCTCTATATAGGCGGCCTGGTATGGAGCGATGGCGTCCCGGTCCCCGTGGACCTGGGGGACGTGCTGGAACCTCCTGCGGAGGCGTCAGACGATGTCTGAAGGCCTGCGGGAGAAGATACTGGCGCAGCCCTGCGCGATGAAGGAGGTATACGCCGAAGACACCGTGAACCCCCACGCCATCGTTCGTGGGCCCGACGGCTGGCACCTCTTCTACGGACCGTACCCCGGGCCGCATAACGACGCCGTCTACCACGCTACCTCTGACGATCTCGTCGTCTGGACCAGGCGGGAGCCCGTCCTGCGGCGCGGCGCTCCCGGCGACTGCGACGCGCAGGAGATCGCCGACTGCACGATCGTCGAGCACGACGGGCGCTGGTACATGCTCTACCAGTGCACGCCCAGACGCGGGGCCAGCCGGCGGTTCGCCCTCGCCGTCTCCGACGACCTGTGGGGCTGGGAGAAGGCGCCGGGCGACGGCTCCTACATACACACGCCGGACCCGGACTGGTCAGGTTGGACCGAGGAGGGGGTGATCGAGTGCAAGGGCCCCTTCGTCTTCCCGCACGAGGGCCGCTTCCTCCTGTATTTCAACGGCGAGAACAGGCGGGGCGACTCATGCATCGGGCTGGCCGAGTCGCCCGACATGCTCAACTGGGAAGACCGCGGCCCTCTCATGACGGCGACCCGGATCGAGAACCCTCTGCAGGGCCCCTCGGGGTTCGAGTGCCCGAGGGTCGTCCAGCATGGCGGCCGGTACTACATGTTCGTGATGCACTTCTGGGGCCTCCAGTACGCCGTGGGCGACGACCCCTTCCACTTCGGCCCCTGGACAGTGCTGGGCCCGTGGCACGCACCCGTCATCTTCAGCGACGAGCGCGACCGCTGGTTCATCACCCACGCGCTGCGTCCCTTCGGCAAGCCGTCCACCAAGCGCCCGTACTTGGAGCCGCTCAGGGGACTCTACATTGGTGGGCTCGTATGGAGCGAGGGAGTGCCAGTACCGGTAGACCTGGGCGATGTCCTGTGTGAGTGACCCCGCCTGAACGGGCAGGCTTCGCCTCGTACCGGCATCGACCGTTCGCGCTGAAGGCCTGCGCCAATGCGGCAAGTCTCAGGAGAAAACGGGCTGGCATAGCATTGCCGAGATGCCTCTGTAAGTCCTTGTCTGAGACCGGTTGTATGTCAGGTATTGGACGCGATCTAGTCTCAGAGTAAGACTCGAGTGACTCTTATAGCTGTCGGAGCTTCGACGGGTTGACAAACGGTATTGGGAATGTATCATTGCGGCTTCTATACGGGGTTTTTCGGCGCAATCTTGCGCTAACAGGGAGGATAGGACAGACATAGAGACAATCGGGCACGAATAGCGTTGATTGAGCAACAGGAGGGCCAAATGAGACTCGCCATCACACGTTCGAGACTACTACTAGTGGCAATTACGACGGCACTGATTGCCGGGCTCGCCTGTACGGGCTCCGACGTGGAGCCCACCCCGATTCCCACGGCGGTGCCGGCCTCTGAGATCGCCAACATAGTCAGGGAGGCCGTCGACGCCGCATCCGGCCCGACCGCCGACGAGATTCGAGCTATGGTCGAGGCCGCCGGCGGTCCTAGCGCAGACGAGATCCGGGCGATGGTCCAGGATGCCGTCACAAGGGCGGTCCCCGACGCCACTGATCCCGCGGAGATCGCCAGGATGGTCGAAGCGGCTGTCGCAGCCTCGGCGCAGCCCGGCATAACGCGGGCTGAGATGGAAGCAGCGGTGACCGCCTCGGTCCACTCGGCTACGGCCGGGCAGCTCACGGCAGCGGAGGTGCAGAGGATCGTCGACGCCTCGATCCAGGCGCTGCCGGCGCCCCAGGTCGACGCCAATGACCTGAGGCCGCTTATCGAGCAGTCGGTCGCATCGGCCGTGCCCGAGGGCACCAGCGCCGAGGAGATCAGGGCCATGGTGCAGGCCGCTGTAACGGCCGCGACCGAGGGTGTCCCCACTCAGGGCGCGCTCGAGGCCTCGATCTCCAAGGCCGTCGGGGATGCCTCAGCCGGGCAGCTGACAGCCGACGACGTGCAGAAAATAGTCCAGGCTTCGCTGGACGCCACAGCCATGGCATCGGCTCAGGCCGCTGCCGCGCGCGCCGGAGCCGCGGCCGTGGTGAGCATCGCGCCGCCTCCGTCGAAGACGGCACCGCCCGTTTCGGACTCCGCGAGGGCCAATCCTTCGTTGCTGGCCAAGCGGGCTGCGAACAACCTCTTCACCGTGAACTGGGACGGCCCCTCGCCGACATCTTTCAGCGAGGCTCCCATAATCACCAAGTGGATAAGAGAGGGTGCCCTCGACAGGTACGGCAACACGCTGCCGCCACTCGAGGACCGCATAGGTGAACCGAAAGTCCTTGCGCCGACCGAGGCCATAGGCAAGTACGGCGGGACCTGGCGCAGGTTCTACATCAGCCCGACAGACCACGGCTCTCCCCGGACCCCGCAATTGGGCGACTGGGACTCCAGCGGCCTGGGCAAGGAGCCTCACCTGCTGAAGGACTACAGCCTGTCTTCGGACGGACGCACGGTCACCTACAACCTGAGGGAAGGAGGGAAGTGGTCGGACGGACAGCCCTTCACTTCCGAGGACTTCAGGTTCTACTACGAGGACCTCGCGAGCAACGCGGAGTTCGCTCCGTCGGGCCCGCCTTCTAGGCTCAAGAGCCCCAGGTCCAAGACACCCGTCACGATGACCATCCCCGACCAGTACACGGTCATCATGGAGTACGAGGAGCCGTTCTTCTCGTTCGTAGACGCGGGGATCCTCAATGGCTGGGGCTCCCACGCGCCTGACTGCTGGGCCTACTACGCCCCCGCGCACTACCTGAAGCAGTTCCATCCCGACTACGCTGAGAAGGCGACGCTGGACAAGATGATCGCCGACGCCGGGGTCGAGAACTGGGTCCAGCTGATGAAGCAGAAGTGCAACGGCTACCAGAACCTGGACAAGCCGACCATCAACGCCTGGATCGTCATCGACGGCAGCGAGGGCCCGCAGTGGATATTCGAGCGGAACCCCTACTACAACGTCGTCGACACGGCGGGCAACCAGCTTCCGTACATCGACTACGTGGTCATGACCCTGGTCCAGGACACGGAGGTCGGCGCACTGAAGGCGCTTGCGGGTGAGATCGACATGCAGGGCCGGCACATGCGCGCCGACAAGCTCCCGCTGCTGCTGGAGTTCCAGGAGGCAGGCGGCTATCGCGTGCACCAGTACCTGAGCCCCTCGCCCGTTGACTGGGGATTCTGGATCAACCAGAGCTACGACGAGGACCCGGTGATCGGGGACCTTCTCAGGAAGAGGGACTTCCGCACGGCACTCAAGATCAGCGTCGACCGTGAGGAGTTGAAGGAGGCCGTGTTTGCGGGCACCGGCGAGATCAGGGACTACGCCCCGGCTGAAGGCAGCCTCTTCGACGTGGGGCCGGAGCTCCGGTACTACGACATCGAGCGGGACCTGGACAGGGCCAACGCCCTGCTGGACGGCCTTGGCCTCACAGCCAGGGACTCGGACGGCTACCGCATGAGGCCCGACGGCAGTGGGCGCATCACCCTGCGCTGGGACGTCTACCCGCAGGACGTGACGCCGGTCGAGTTCGTCATCCAGCACTGGAAGGACATCGGCATCGATAGCACGTTCAACGTCGACCCGAGGCAGTACGTGATCCACCGGGCTAACAAGGGCTATCTGCAGCCGGTCGCCGGCGGCCCGGGTTGGAACTGCTGGATCGCGGCCCACTCCTGCGCGCCTGCAGTTACGGCATCGCACATCGCAGTCGAGGTCGGCAGGTGGTACTCGAGCGGCGGCGCCCAGGGCGAAGACCCGGAGAGCGACAAGTACAAGAACGAGGACGGCCGCTACATCATGAAGGAGCTGCTGGACGCCTACGAGGAGGGCTTCTCCCACTCGATGACGTCCCCGAGGCGCAAGGAACTGGCCACGTTCCTATACGAGACCTACATCAAGGAGGCGCTGGCAATCAACGTCGTAGGCAGCACCTCCGGGTTCAAGGGCCTGTTTGTAGTCAACGACGACATGCGGAACGTGCCCGACCCGAGGACGGTCGTCCAGGGCGGCTTCTACAACATGCCGCCGCGCATGGAGCTTTTCTACTACGAGAACCCCTCGCAGCATCTCCACTACACGCCCAGATAGGCGATTGAACGACCACTAGCGGTAAGAAACCGGGCCCGGCATCGAGCCGGGCCCGGTTGCCCTTGGGCTTCGTGGGTCGTCCACGCAGAGCACACAGGGCTACATCCATTCAGTTCGTCTGGAGGCGAGCCGTGGCGCCGGAGCTGGTATACAGGCTCGACCGAGCCTTCGAGTGCGACCTCGCCGCCACGGACGACGGCTGGGCGATGGCTGCCGTCTGCATGGACGACGTCGACGAGGCCTTCGTCTCCAATATGGACGTCGACCGCGAGTGGGAGGACATCAAGGCCACCCTGCTCCCCGGCGTCACCTACCAGGGCTGGATCGACGCATATCTCGCCCTGCGCCCAATCCTGCACCTGGTCGAGAGCCGCTCGGGCAGCGCGCGCGTCGTGCACACCTCCACCGCCGAGCAGTTTTCGGGCCTAGCCGCAGCAGGCGCATCGTCACCCGCGTTCGCCTGGACGGAGCTCGACGGCGGTACGTGGAGCCTGAAGCTACACCAGGATGGGACGGCCACGACGCTGGAGTCCCGCCCCACCGTCCTCCAGGACCCATCGATCACCCGCGACGACGAGGGTGCGCTGTGGATCGCCTGGGTGAGCCGCGAAGACTACGGAGACGCGGTCCACATCACAGACGAGACTGGGGCTAGGCGGCACAAGCTGCCTGGTCGTCACCCGAGCCTGACAACCGTCCCCGGCGGAGTCGCGCTGTGCTTCGAGCGGTTCCAGGACGGCGAATCGCACGCCTACTTCTCGAAGGTATCGCAGGGGGCCGTCAGCGACCCCGTCCCCCTGTCCCATCGCAACCCGCTGAACTTCCTGCCGCGCTGTACGCCTGACGATGACGGCAGCCTGCTCGTGTCCTGGGAGTCGTCGCCGGGCTGGGGATACGACATCCAGGTCGACCAGGTACGCGAGATTGAGCTGCGGCGCATCGACCCGGCCACCGGCGAGGTGAGCAACGGCCCCGGCACGGACGAGTCGGACGGCGTGATACCGATACCGCTCATGTCGTATGAGCGTCCCCAGTCGCAGGTGCACGCGGGCGAGAACCGGCTGATCAACATGACCCCCTCGAACGCGAGGCTGGTGCGCGCCGGGGCCGACCTCGTCTGCACCTTCCGCATGGTACACCCGATCAAGGTGCGCCCCTACGTCGACCCCGACTGGATCGTCGACAGCGGCTTCAACAGGAAGCTCCCCTACAGGGACTCCGACCTGTCCAGGGACAGCTGGACGATGTGCGTGACGCGTTGGGACGGCAGCTCGTGGTCCGCTCCCCAGCGCGTGACCGAGTCCGAGGACTACGACACGCAGGAGACCGGCAACGAGGGATTCTCCCACCACCAGTACGGGCTTGCGGAGATCGACGGCGCAGCGGTAGTGGCATGTCACTGCTTCAACAACTACCAGTATCCGCAGAGAAACCATCGAGTGGAGCTGCTGGCCGTCGACGAGGACATGCCGCCAATGCACCGGGGCGTGAAGACCCACGACGCACAGCCCATTCGCATCGCAAACCCACCGGCGCAGCTTCCCGAACTCGCGGAGGAGGCCGCCGGGTACCGGCTGGTCTTCGGCGACCTGCACGTCCACACGTCTCACTCGTCATGCATGCCCGCGCTCGACGGCAGCCCCCCGGACAACATCCGCCTGCAGCGCGACGTGCTCGACTACAAGGCCGTCTCCCTGGCGGACCACCACTGCATATCCGCTTCGGACTACAGGCAGCGCCAGGACCTGCTGGAGCGAGAGGCTGCGGGCGGGTATGTCCCCCTGTACGGGCTGGAGTGGAACAAGCGCCCCTGGCAGCACATCAACTTCTTCACCTACGACAAAGAGGTGATGAAGGAGCTGCGGGAGGTGCTGCACCGGGACCTGGACCTGCAGCTCCTGTTCGACGACATCATCGACAGGTTCGGCGAGGGTAAGGTCACGGCCGTCCGCCACTGGCACGACAAGCGGGACACTCACACTTACCTGTACGACCCGCGTGTCGAGTGGGGCATGGAGGTGATATGCGGGCGTGGGGACAGGCTGGCGAGCGAGCCGGAGATGTGGGGCGGGATCACCAAGTTCCCGTTCCCGGTGAACTTCATCGAGTGGCGCGACGCCAAGCTGGGCATGGTGGGCGCGTCGGATCATCACATGACGGTGCTGGGCTCGAGCCTGACCGGGTTCTGGGTGAAGGAAGTGACGGGTGAGGGCATATTCGAGGCGATGCAGAACCAGCGGACCCTAGCCTGTGCGAACGGGAAGATGTCGATATGGATCGAGAGCAACGGTGTTGGACTGGGCGAGGTCGGCGGGGGAGCTTCGCCCGTGGAGATCGAGGTGAGGGCAACGTCGGCGCTTCCCATCGGCACGGTGTCGCTGTGGGGGGACGGCAGGTGGATGGAGCACCGGAAGGCCGAGGACGGTCAGACTGAGTTCCGGTTCGTGGACGGGGATGCTGGGCCCGGCAAGCACTACTACTTCGTGCGCGTGGAGAGTCGACAGGATGCCGGGTTCGAGAAGGGCCCCATCATCGGATACTCGTCGCCTATATGGTTGTCAGTAGCGTAACATGCGGTGCACACGCAAGAGGCTTGGGAGCTTCCGATGCAGGTTGAGGAGCTGCTGACTTGGCGAACTACCTGGTAAGACGCATCCTGCTGGGCGCGTTCACTATGTGGGCCATCTCCGTGGTCTGCTTCCTCATCATCCAGATGCCCCAGGTTGACTTCGTCGACGTCTACATCGAGCGCATCTTCGAGGACCACCAGCAGTTCATGACTGAGGAGGAGGCGGAGGCGCTGCGGGAGTTCTATGGGCTGGACAAGCCCGTCTTCTTCCAGTACTGGAACTGGCTCGGCAACCTCGTGACCGGCAACTTCGGGTACTCCTTCGACCTGCAGCTTCCGGTGAGGCACCTCATCGCCAACCGCCTTGTTCTCACCATTGCCCTGACCGGCATGACCATCCTGACGACATGGGTGTTCTCGCTGCCTGTAGGCATCTATTCGGCGCTGCGCCAACACTCTGTGGGGGACTATGTCGTCTCATTCGTCGGCTTCCTCGGGCTGGCCGTCCCGGACTTCCTGCTCGCTCTCGTCCTGATGTTCGTCGCCTTCAAGTACTTCGGCGTCAGCGTCGGCGGCCTCTTCTCAGACGAATACATCCAGGGTCCGCTCCCGGGTGAGATGCAGTGGATGGGGTGGAGCTTCCAGCGGATATGGAACATGCTCACCCACCTCTGGATACCCGCCATCGTCCTCGGCACCCATGGGACGGCGGGGCTCATCAGGATCATGCGCAACAACCTGCTCGACGAGCTGAGCAAGCCCTATGTGGTCACGGCCAGGTCCAAGGGCCTTGTGGGCTGGAAGGTGATCCTAAAGTACCCGGTCCGCATCGCCCTGAACCCCCTCGTCAGCGGCGCGGCATACCTCCTGCCGGCCCTGGTGGGCGGGACCGTGATCGTGTCTATCGTCCTCAGCCTCGCCACGATGGGGCCCTTGCTGCTCAACGCCCTCGTAAACCAGGACATCTACCTCTCTTCCACGATCATCCTCATCCTCGGCGTGCTGACCGTGGTGGGTACCCTCATTTCCGACGTCCTCCTAGTCATCCTGGATCCTAGAATCAGGATGGATCGGGCGGTCGAGTAGCCATGGCCACTGCAGTCCAGGGAAACGTGGCGGCAGGGAGGGACGAACAGGAGCTGTTCGTCGCATCACAATGGCAGCTGATGTGGCGGAGGTTCCTGAAGCACAGGGTCGCCGTCGTCTCCGGCATCGTCCTTCTTTTCTTCTACACCACTGCGGGCTTCGCGGAGTTCCTGAGCATGGGCGATCCGGCCGCGGGCACCCACCGCTACCACCTCCTCGAGCCCCAGACCATCCACTGGTTCGACGACGGTGGATTCAGCCCCCATGTCAAGGCGCTCGAAGGCTCCCGGGACCCGCGCACTCAGCGGAAGGTGTACGCGGTGCTCCCAGACGAGAACATACCCCTCGGCTTCTTCGTCCGTGGATTCGAGTACAAGCTACTGGGCCTCTTCAAGACCGACCGTCATCTCATGGGATTCGCCGACCCCGAGGTGTACGAGGAGCGGCCGGCCCCCTACGTCCTGGGCAGCGACGCCGTCGGCAGGGACCAGTATTCCCGGCTGTTTATCGCGTCCCGCATATCGCTGACCATCGGGCTCGTCGGGGTTATGCTGGCGTTCGTCCTCGGCGTAAGCCTGGGGGCTCTCTCAGGCTACTACGGCGGGTGGATCGACCAGGTGATCCAGCGCATGATCGAGGTGCTCACGTCAATACCCACGATTCCCCTATGGATGGGCCTGGCTGCCACGATCCCCAGGGACTGGTCTGTCATACGGGTCTACTTCGCCATTACCGTGATACTGTCCATCATCAGCTGGACGGGCATGGCGCGCGTCGTGCGCGGAAGATTCCTCTCGTTGCGTGAAGAGGACTTCGTGATGGCGGCCCATCTCGCAGGGGCCTCCCAGGGGCGCATAATCTTCCGTCACATGGTGCCCGTGTTCGCCAGCCACATCATCGCCGCCGCGACCCTGGCGATCCCCGGCATGATAATCACCGAGACTGCCCTCAGCTATCTCGGGCTGGGACTCCGCCCGCCCGCGGTGAGCTGGGGCGTGATGCTCCAGCAGGCGCAGAACGTGCAGACCGTCGCGCTGTTCCCGTGGCTCATGTTCGTTGCGATTCCCGTCATCATCGTCGTGCTAGCCTTCAACTTCTTCGGCGACGGCATGCGCGACGCCGCGGACCCATACAGCCAGTAGTGTCGTGAGATCAGGCCAAGGAGTGCAGGCATGATCAACTTCCCCGCATCGAGCTTCACCTGGAAGGCCCTTCCGCGGCAGCCTCACCCGTACTACCTGTACGACGGTGGGTTCGTCGGGGAGCCCGGCGCCGTCTATCACGTCCGGTTCAGCATCGAGTCCAAGTGCGACGTGCGTGACGACTCGACAGGGCACGTCTCCGAGCTGTTCGTGGGCCACCCATGCCGGTCCGAGTACACCATCGCCGACCGCAACCTCCTCACGGTCCCAAGCACGGAGTTCCGCCTGGCCTTCAGCCGGGAGCGGACGCTGAAGATCGCCGACAGGCCGAGCACCGAGCAAGATGACACGTCCCTTGCCGATGAGCTGCTGGCCGAGCGCTACCAGGACCACAGGATCGACGTCAGGAGCCATAAGAACGCAACGGAGCTGACGACCGCTTGGGAGATCGTCGAGGCCACGCTCGCCAACGACATGCTGAACGCCCGGTCGACCTACAGGGATGAGAGCGGTCTCACAGTCTCGGTCGAGTTCCCGGTGGACCTGATCAACATCGACGAGGCGGGCGGCAAGTTCCAGGTGTGTACCGGCCCAGTGATTCTGCCCGACCTCGCGACCTGGGACGGGAACGACGTGAGGCGGGTATTCCTGGCCGAGGTTGCCCTGAGCTCCTTCGACTACGTCGAGTTCATCCTCCGCAGGACGGTCGAGCCCGCCGAGTCCGAGCTCGAATGGCTGCAGGAAGTCCGCGGCCGCGACCGCAACCAGCTGGCCGACCCGGACAACATTCCGCCCGGGCACCCGCCGAGGCGGTGGAGGATCCACGTCTACAACGAGGTCTGGGCGTTCCCCGCCACCAACGTCGTACTGCGGGCCGCCAACGAGTGAGAAGTCCCCTCTCCCTTGACGGGAGAGGGCTAGGGTGAGGGTGTTCTTCGGGCAGGCTGGCAATGAATTCTGAAACGGTGATAGCACATGTCTGACGAACGGCTGAGAGTCGGGATCGTGGGATGTGGGGGAATCACCCGCGCGCTGTACAGCAGGGTCTACGCCCTCGTGTCGGACATCGCGCAGGTCGTAGCCGTCGCCGACCTCGACCCGGCTCTTGCCGGGCACATACAGGGTGCCTTCCGCGACACCTACTACGCGGAGGCGTACCGCAACAGGCAGCTGGCGGTGGACGCCCGCACCGACGAGGAGAGGCAGGGGTTCCTGGACAAGGGCAGGTTCGCGGAGTCGGCGGCGCAGTACCCGATACGCCGCTACCGCGACCACGAGGAGCTGCTCGGCGACGAGGAGATCCAGGTCATGTGCGCGTTCACCCCGCCCCCCGTCCGCTCAGGCCCGGCCGTCGCGGCGGCAGAGTCGGGCCGCCACGTATTCACCGAGGGCCCCATGGCGAGGAGCGTCGAGGAGGCGGACGCCATCTACAACGCCGTCAAGGCGGCGGGCGTGAAATACGACTGCCAGGTGCTCGACCGCTTCCCCCGCGACATGGTGCTGGCCCGCCGGGCGGTGGAGAGCGGCGCGATGGGGCGGATGGGCTTCGCGAACGTCGAGCTGAACATCTACCTGCCCCAGGGCTACTACCGGCAGACCCCCATTCAGCACCGTACTTGGCGGGGCACCTGGCAGGGAGAGGGCGGCGGCGCGGCCTTCCACCACGGCAGGTACATCATCGACCCCTTCCTTGCGGTGGCCGGCTCGCCGGTGGTGCAGGTCTTCGCCTACTCGGGGCCGATGCTCCGCAAGATCGAGCACGACAGCCTCAGCCAGGCCGTCGTCAAGTTCGCCAACGGCGCGACCGGAGTCGTCCACGCGTCGCTCATCACCCACACGAGCAGCGAGATGCGGGAGCGCACCAGCGTCGGCAACAGGGGCAGCATCTCGGTCGCCGGGTACGACGCCGCCATGACCGTGCGGAACGAGAACCTGCCGCGCGGAGCCGAGGGCCTGCCTGTGATGACCTCCACCACCGAGTTCACGTCCAGCGACAACCCGGCGGCGCTGGAGCGCCTGGAGGCGATGCGTCAGGACGTGGCCCACCTGCCAGAGCGCGTCAGCCAGGAGCGGCAGACGCGCAGCTTCCTTCAGGCCATCATCGACGACACCGGCACCGAGGTCCCCATCGAGGTGCCGCGCCACCACGTCGAGGTGACCAGGGCCATCTACAAGTCATCCGAGGAGAACCGGCCCGTCGACCTGCCGCTCGACAGGAACGATCCCTGGTACCGCTTCGAAGGGCGCTTCGCCGCCGGCCAGACCCCGCCGCCTTAGGATTCCGAGGACACCCGCCGGGGCGGGTTTGAACCCGCCCACTCCCTGGCCTTGTGACCCACCCGGGCACTCCTGGAACTGCCGGTCTTGCTTAGTCCAACGTTACCCAGAGCGGCGACGAGTAGCCGATGATGGGCCCCTTCTCGAACCCGTCCTGCTGGCGACTCTCCACGCGCACGAAGTAGTAGTGCTTGCCTGGACCAGCATCCCTGTCCACGAACCGGAACTGCGTCTGCCCGTCCTCAGCCTTCCGGTGTTCCATCCACCTGCCGTCGCCCCACAGCGACACAGTGCCGATGGGAAGCGCGGACATCGCCCTCACCTCGATCTCCACGGGTGACGCCCCGCGGCCAACCTCGCCCAGCCCAACCCCATTGCTCTCGATCCAGATCGACATCTTCCCATTGGCACAGGCGACGGTCCGCTGGTTCTGCATCGCCTCGAATATGCCCTCGCCCGTCACTTCCTTCACCCAAAACCCGGTCAGGCTCGAGCCCAGCAACGTCATGTGATGGTCGGACGCGCCCACCATGCCCAGCTTGGCGTCGCGCCACTCGATGAAGTTCACCGGGAACGGGAACTTGGTGATCCCTCCCCACATCTCAGGCTCGCTAGCCAGCCTGTCGCCCCGGCCGCAGATTACCTCCATGCCCCACTCGACACGGGGGTCATACAGGTATGTATGCGCGTCCCGCTTGTCGTGCCAGTGGCGGACAGCGGTGACTTTGCCTTCGCCGAACCTGTCGATGATGTCATCGAACAGCAGCTGCAGGTCCAGGTCGCGGTGCAGCACCTCTCGCAGCTCTTTCATCACCTGCTTGTCGTAGGTGAAGAAGTTGATGTGCTGCCATGGGCGCTTGTTCCACTCCAGGCCGTACAGGGGCACGTACCCGCCTGCCGCCTCTCGCTCCAGCAGGTCCTGCCTCTGCCTGTAGTCCGAGGCCGAGATCCGGTGGTGGTCGGCCAGAGAGACGGCCTTGTAGTCGAGCACGTCGCGTTGCAGGCGGATGTTGTCCGGTGGGCTGCCGTCGAGCGCCGGCATGCACGACGAGTGAGAGGTATGGACGTGCAGGTCGCCGAACACCAGCCGGTACCCGGCCATCTCGTCCGCGAGCTCGGGAAGCTGCGCCGGCGGGTTCGCCGTGTGTATCTCCTGTGGCCCGTGGGTGTCCACTCCCGTGTGGATGGGGACGCCGGAGCCATCGCTCACCGACAGCACCTCGACCCGGTGGTCCCGCTCCGGGAACTTGTCGCCGTCGAACGAGTGCACCGCCAGGAGCAGCCCATCGCCATTGGCGCCGGCACCGTAGGCGTGGTGCGAAAAGCTGACCCCATCGTTGACCAGAGTGGGGGCCGACCACGTCCGGCCATCCCATCTGGTCTGGCACAGCTCCCACCCATCCCTGATGAGGTCGGAGTCCCGGTTCGGAAGCGGGTCGGCGAACGCACCGTCGACCATCCAGTCGGGCTCCACGTATGGCCGCGTCCTGATGGGGTGGACTATGCGGAAGGTGCACACCAGGTCACCGCCGGCACGCACCAGCCTGGCATTCGACGGCGTCATGTTGATCAGCCGGTTCTCGCCCGCGTGCACCTGCGACTGGGGCCGCTCGTACGACTTCTTGGGGATTGGAATCACGCCGTCCGACTCGTCCGTGCCCGGGCCGTTGCCCACCTCCCCTGTGACAGTATCGATGCGCCTCAACTCTATCTCGCGGATCTGGTCCACCTGGATGTCGTAGCCCCACCCGGGCGACGACTCCCACAGCACCAGCGCGCTCCCGTCGTCCTCCGACGTGCAGCGAGGCAGGAAGTTCAGCGGGTTGCGATGCGACAGCCGCACGGGGTCACTCACAGCCCCCTGCGACACCTTCGAGTAGTACACGTGCGACTCGCAGTCCTGGAATCGCTCGAAGCACACGCCGACCCCGCCGTGTACGGACGCAAGGCTGGGGTGACGGCCAGGCAGCGCGAAGTCACTGCCGCCACTCTCGTCCACGATGTGAATCACGTCTCCGTCGCCCTCACGGCTCACCCACGCGGCCCACAGCGCGCCCTCGTCATCGCGTGCGATCGACGGGTCCTGGAGGACCGTTGGGCCGGACTCCAGCGTTCTCACATCCCCATCGCGGTGAAGTTTCACGCTCCACGAATCGCCGTCCAGTTCTGACCAAATGAAGACCGGCCCGGGTGCTGCGGCGAAGCCCGAGAACTGCTCGGCGGTGGAGGTGTGCAGGACGCGCACGTCGCCCCCGCGGCTTTCGACCAGGTGCAGGGTTGGGCGCAGTGCAAGGTACGCGTCGATCCAGCCCTGGTACGTCACGCCTGGCAGCAGCGTCGCCTTGATGTCCTCCCACTCCCGGTCGGCATCCATGTTGGCGATGAAGTCCTCGTCCACGTCGTCCATGGTGACGGCCGCCAAGGCCCAGCCGTCGCCGGTGACAGCCAAATCGCACTCGAAGGCATCTTGAAGCGTGTACATCGTCCGAACTGTCATGGTCGGCCCTCCATCGACACGGCGTTTCCCCGCCGCAGAACGCCTGCCGAAGCATATCGCGAGAGCCTTCCGATGTACACCGCGGGGCACGGAGGAGACTTCGACAGGCAAGAGGTCGGGATCGATACACGATGCCGATTCCTGTTAGCGATGGGGCAACGAAGACAGCCGAAGTACTGTCTGTCAGAGGCGTTGGCTCGCCGGTGTGGCCGCCAGGGCGTACCTTCGCCTGGCTCTGGTTCGATCTCCCACAGCCAGTATCAAGGCGCAAGCCACCGGCGTCAAGAAGGCCGAAGCGCCGTAATCCAGTCGCCCTAGCGCTCGATTGGCAGCAACGCCCAGATACGGGGGAGGTCAGATCCAGAGCGGAGCTCGCACGCCAACTCGGGGTCTCAAGTGCCTATGTGTCGCGTGTCCTGGGTTTGCTTCACCTCGCCCCAGACGCGAGGTCATTGACTCAGACCATAGGCGACCCTATCAAGGGAAACGGACTCGGTATTCATACCTTGCGGTCTCTGCTGCACCTCCCAGCCCAAGACCGACAACGCACACCCGCCAGCAATGCACAGCGCGAGTGGGAGGGTCCTGAGGAGCACGAAGCGGGCTGCGGCCCTGAAGACTGACGTCGCGCTCTGGTTTGCTGAAGCTCCGGAATCATCCGCAACGCCGGGGGCAGAAATCGTGCTCGGCGCTGCTCCATTGCCATTGGTCACGTCACCGGGAGTGGTGACGTGACCCAGAGTCGGGCGCCAGCCCCGCCAGCAGTATGAGGCCGGCCACCTCTGTCCGCGACAGGTCGAGGGCTTTACCGAAGACCTTCAGCCGCTGCGCTGTAGCTGTCACAGCTCGGCCGATCCGCGAACGCCCCGATAACCACGCGGGTCTCATCTGCAGCGCGGGCAGCTCCGCGGATCGACTCTCGTGCGCCTTCGCCAGCACTCCTCCTGCGTCGTCTAGGTGCGCGGGTTCGTACGGTCGGATCTACATCAGGGCTCGAGTCGGGTGTGCCAGACGAACTCATGCTCGGGCAGCAACTCTGGGTGGAACGCGCTGACTAAGTCTCGCAGCAGGACGTCCACGCGGAAGCTCTGCCCGGTCGCGAAGATGTCGGCCCCGCGGGCGAACTGATGGATGGCTTGCCCCTCGCTCAGCGCCTTGAATGAGGCGTTGAGCGGCTGGTAGGCGAGGGAGCCGGCGACGGTATCACCCAACCGGGTGTCCGCGAAGTAGGTGGTGTCGATCCAGATGTCGGCCTCCTCGCCCAGTTCTACCACTCGTTCCAGCGGTAGCGGCGAGGTCAGCGGTACGTCAGTGATCTCGTGCTGGAGGATCGGGATTCCACCGGCATCCTCGATCAGCCGGATATCGATCCGGTTGGCTGGCTTGGTCGACCAGAGGCCCGCCTTGTTGATCGCACCGAAGAGCACGGTCGGGGCCTCCGTCGCGGAGTCGGCGACGTGTTGTCGGAGGGCCTCGTATTTCACGATCACCGGATCGAGGACCTCATTCGCTCTTGCCTCGGCGTTGAAGAAGAGCGACACGAACTTGATCTCCTCGGCGCTGCCAAGCGGCGGCTCCCAGTATGAGTTGTAGGCGACGGCGTTGAGGCCCAACTCCCGGGCCTGGTCGGTCAGGTCATAGCTGAACGCCACGTGAAAGAGCTCCGGGGCAGCTTCCAGGATGGGTTCAAAGCTGTTCGACGCACGTGCGGGGATGGCAAGCCCGTCTTCGAAGCGGCGGTTGATGTTCGGCAGGTAATCGAGCCCGGTGGCCCGGACGTTCGCACCGAGCACGGTGTCGTAGAGACCAAGGGTCTCCAGCGCCACGAACCACCCGCTGCCGGAGGCGGTCCAGAAGCTGCCTGCGGGGATCGGGATGACGTGTGCGCCTGCGAGATCACCGGAGAGGTCAGGCGATGGCGCCCCGCATTGGACAAGGACGTACGTCACCTGCCTGGCGTTCTGGACGTTGGGGACGGGCTCGACCGTCAGGACCTTGTAGTGCCCCTGGTAGCGCACGCTCCAACCCTCGGCGTAGACCGCCTCTACCTTGTTCGGGAAGTAGTCAACACCTGGCTGGAAGTCGGTCAAGCAACCGCGGGGGTTGCTGGTGATGGGCGTAGTAGTTGGCGTCGCAGCTGGGACCTCTGTGGGCGCAGTAGTTGGCGTCGCAGCTGGGACCTCTGTGGGCGCAGTAGTTGGCGTCGCGGTTGGGACCTCTGTGGGCGCAGTAGTTGGCGTCGAGGCTGCGACCTCTGTGGGCGCAATAGTTGGCGTCGGCTCCGAGTCGCTGCAAGCCACGGCGATCCCCAGGGCCGCTAAAGCCAGCAGCCAGATCGCAACTCTGCGGGTTGAAAATCGCTTCATCACCAAGTCCTCCTAGTCTATTGATATCGTGTGCTCAGTAGCTTAATGATACTTAGTATCTAATATAGAGCATTCTAAACACAGTTTCAAGTATAAAGACTGATATATAGTATCATTATAGAGCCCAAGGAAGAATCGCATGGCAGATGCACAGCACGTGAACGCGCGGGGCGCATTTAGCTACGAAGAGGGCCGGAAATGACAAGACCCCGAGGAGTGAGTCCCCCGGGGTCTGGCGTTAACTGGTGGGTCGCCTGAGTTCGTGGTAGAAAACTTGGCTCCGCAGGCAGGATTCGAACCTGCGACCCGCCGGTTAACAGCCGGCTGCTCTACCACTGAGCTACTGCGGAGCGCACAAGGGGGAAGGGGGCAGGTCTACGGGTTCGATTGTAGCATTGGACCCAAATCCGAACAAGGCTATTCGGTGGGCCGTCGCTGCCAACGTGCTTGCTGCGCGGCCAGAGTGATGACCCCGTCGCTGGGTGCCACGATGACCAGGACGATCCTTCCGGAAACCGCCTGGGTAGCGCGTACGAAACGCGATTGACCCTTAGGAGGCTGGTCCGAGCACGCGCCTGGATATGATCTCGCGCATGACTTCGGACGAGCCGGCGGCGATGGTCCAGAGCCTGTAGTCCCTCGCGAATCTCTCGACCGGCGTCTCCCGGATGTAGCCGTAGCCTCCGTGCATCTGCACGCCCTCATAGGCGACCATGTTGGCCACCTCGGTCGCGTGCAGCTTGGCCATCGACACCTCGACCTCTGCCTCCTCGCCTCGCGCGAACAGGGATGCCGCGTGGTACGTGAGACGGCGAGCAGCCTCGAGCCGGGTCAGGATGTCCGCGAACCGGTGGCGCAGGGCCTGTAGATCAGCGAGCGGCCTGTCGAATGCCACGCGCTGGCGCAGGTACTCACTCGTGTCCTCCAGCGCCTGTGCCGCGGCGGAGATGCTAAGCACCGCGGCCAGGAGCCGCTCGCGCTGCAGGCCGGCCGCCAGCTGGTGGAAGCCTCGGTTCTCCTCCCCCAGCAGATTCGACGCGGGGACGCGCGCGTCCTCGAACACTATCTCTGCAGTGTCGGACGAGAGCATACCCGTCTTGTCCAGCTTCTTGGTTACCGTCAACCCCGGCGTGTCGCGCTCGACCAGGAGCTGGGAGAGCTGGCGATGCCTGGGGCCTTCCCTGCCCGTCCGCGCAGATACGAAGTACAGGTCGCCGTAGACGCCGTTCGTCGTGAAGGTCTTGGAGCCGTTCAGCACCCAGTCGTCGCCGTCCCGCTCTGCCCTCGTGGCTATGCCCGCCATGTCGGACCCGGCGCCGGGCTCGGTGATTGCCAGGGCGCACACCTTCTCCCCGCTGATCACCGATGGCAGGTACCGCGCCTTCTGTTCGCCGGTGCCCAGCCTGGCCAGCCATGGCGAGGACATGTCCGTGTGGACGATGACGCTGAAGGCGACGCCTCCGGCGCGGCAGCGTGCCATCTCCTCGGCCAGGACGACCGTCATCCAGAAGTCGGCGCCGCCTCCACCGTACTCAGGCGGATGTTCGACGCCGAGGAAGCCGAGCTCGCCCAACCGGCGAAACAGGCTGCGGGGGATTTCGCCACGCTCCTCCCACTCGTCCACGTTGGGGACGATTTCTTCTTCCACGAAGCGGCGAATAGCGGAGCGAAAGAGCTCATGCTCCTCACGAAAGTATTCCATGTTGGTCTTGACAGCCTCTAACCAGATTCTGCCCGTGCGGGCCTTACCCTTGCCGCTCGAGCTCCGCCCGGCGCAGCTCGTTCCGCCTTATCTTGCCGCTGATGGTCTTGGGCAGGTCGTCTACGAATTCGACCTCGCGCGGGTACTTGTAGGGCGCGGTGACGCGCTTGACGTGGTCCTGCAGCTCGGCCACCAGGTGCTCGGACGGACTGCTGCCCTGCGCCAGGACCACGAATGCCTTCACTATCTCGCTGCGCATCGGGTCGGGCTTGCCTATGACCGCAGCCTCCGCGACAGCGTCGTGCTCGACGAGCGCCGACTCGACCTCGAACGGCCCTATGCGGTACGACGCGCTGATGATGACGTCGTCGGCCCGGCCCACGAACCAGAAGTAGCCGTCGTCGTCGCGGGTGGCCAGGTCGCCCGTATAGTACCAGCCGTTGCGGAAGGCGCTGGCGTTGGCCTCTGGGTTGCGCCAGTACCCGGGGAACAGGCCCACGGGCCATTCGGGCTCGGTGCGGACGGCCATGTTGCCCTCGGCGCCGTTCGGAAGCTCGACGCCATCCTCGTCCACGATCGCCATGTAGAAGCCGGGCGCCGTCACGCCCATCGAACCGGGCCTGTACTCCATGCCGGGGAAAGTCGCCGCCAGGAGAGTCGTCTCGGTCTGCCCATACCCCTCCCATATGTGCAGGCCGGTCCTATCGCGCCACTCGTCGATCACCTCGGGATTGACGGCCTCGCCGGCCCCGACCACGTGCCTGAGCGCCTTTGGCGTGAATCTGCCCAGGTCCTCCTGCACCATCATGCGGTATGCCGTGGGTGGGGCGAAGAAGGTCGTGATGGGATACTCCTCGAACATCCTCAGCGTACCGGCGGCGTCGAAACGGTCCCTGTGGTCCCAGATGAAGATGGCCGCGCCCATGTTCCACGGGGCGAAGAAGCACGTCCAGGAGGCCTGTGCCCAGCCGGTGTCGGCGAGGGTCCAGTGGAGGTCGGTTGGCCTGTTGTCGAGCCAGAACTTGCCCGTGGCCACGTGGCCGATCGGATAGGTAGAGTGGGTATTCATCACCATCTTGGGATGGCCGGTGGTGCCGGACGTGAAGTATATGACGAGAGGGTACGACGCCGGGTTGCCCGGATGCGGGAGGTCTGCGGACGAGGCTTTCAGAAGGTCCTCATAGTCGAGCCAGGGGCCTCTTCCACCCACGACGATGACCTTCTCCAGGGTGGGGCAGTCGGCTCGGACCGACTCGATCTTGTCGACGTTGTCCGGGTCGGTAATGGCGACGGTGGACTCGGAGATATTGATCCGGTAGGTAATGTCCTTGGGCGTCAGCAGTGTGGTTCCCGGCACGGGCACTATCCTGGCCCTCATGCAGCCGAGCATGATCTCCCACCACTCGACCACGCGCGGGAGCATCGTGAAGATACGGCCGCCCGGCCTGACGCCCAGCCCTGCGAGGGCGTTGCCTATGCGCTTCGACCGCTCCCCCATCGCGCGGAACGTGGCCTCACGCGACGTGCCATCCTGCCCTACCCAGACCATTGCCACTTTGTTCGGGTCCCGGCCCCACTCGTCGAAGACTTCGTAAGCCCAGTTATAGGTCTCCGGCACGGTCTGCCGGAACGTGCGGTAAGTCTCGGCGTAGTCGCCGACCTGGTAGGCGTGGCTCATGCAGTTACGGTTCCCCTGCCCCCAGGACCCCGGTGGTCCTGAGGGCCTCGATCTCGCCTTGGGAGTACCCAAGCTCCGTGAGTATACCGCCCGACTGCTCGCCAAGTCCCGGCGGGGACTTCGACGGGCCGACAGGCCCCGTCGAGAAGCGGGCCGGCTGTCCCAGGAAGGTAGTCCCGCCGACCGACGCGAACATGCCTCGCTCCCTGAAGTGAGGCGTATGCAGGACCTCGGCTAGATCCGTCACGGCGGCAGCGGGCACGTCGGCACCGAGCAGCGCCTCCTCCCAGTCGGCCGCGGACCTCGTGGGGAACACTTCGGCGAGCGCCGCTTGAATCCCGGCCGACTCTCTCAGCCTGTCATCCAAGCCCATGCCGGCCATGCCGTCAAGGCCCGCAACGCGGCAGAAGCTGTCCCAGAAGTGGTCCTCGTGGACTATGCCGAGACTGAGCCACCGGCCGTCGGCGCATGGGAAGAGACCATAGTGTGGTATGAAGGTCACGTTGGGGCTGCGACCGGCTTCCGCGGGATCCCCGCCCCTGCCGACCTCGAGCCCCATGAGCGCCAGGGCCGCGTCGGTCATCGATAGGTCGATACGTGCTCCTGTCCCAGACACGCTCCGGCCCGCGAGGGCGGCGAGGGTCATGATGGCGGCGTAGAGCCCTGACACGAGGTCGGAGAACAGGACGGCGGGAGGCCACGGCCGGGACTCGACCTCCGACTGGAGCCCCATGTAGCCGCTAAGGGCCAGGTAGTTGACGTCATGTCCAGGCCTGTCGCGCCACGGCCCGTCCTGACCGAAGCCAGATATGGAGCAGTAGACCAGGCCAGCATTGTCCCTGGACAGGGTGTCATAGTCCGCCCCAAGCCGAGCCGACACGCCGGGCCGCCACCCCTCGAGGAGTATGTCGGTCTGTGCAGCCAGCCGGCGCAGCACCTGCTTCCCGTGGTCGGCCTTCAGGTCCAGCGCTATGCTTTCCTTGCCGTGGTTGATGCTGGCCCAGATGCCGGGGCTGTGGCGTAGTGGGTCGCCACCAGGGGGCTCTACCTTTATGACACGTGCGCCCAGGTCTCCAAGGATGGTGGAACAGAACGGGCCGGGGACGTTGACGGTCAGGTCGAGCACCGAGACGTGCCCCAGGGGGCCGGGGCCATCCCTACCGGAGGGGCTCAATGTCCAACGCCCGCATCACTCGGCTGGCTCGCCACTCCTCTCCCGCCTCAGCCTGCTCTGCTTCCCAGGAAACGGCCAACGAACTTGGACCCATTCCTCTTCTTGAGCCCGGACCCGATGAGGGCAACCTCTTCAGGGAGCACGATTCCCCCGGAGAATACCAGCTTCATAGCATCCTCGACGGTGAGGTCGGTCTCCAGGATCTCTCCCTCCGGCACAAACGCTATGTTGCCCGAGGTAGGGTTGGGTACCGTTGGGATGTAGATGATGACTATGGGTTCGTCTCTATCAGGGGCGTTGAGCGAGCCCGTGACGAAGCCTATCGCGACGGAACCCTCCCGGGGCCACTCCACGAAGACTACTCGGCTGAAGTGCTGCTGGGAAGTGAGGGCCCTTATCGCCTTTTCGGAAACGCCGTATATGGTGCTGACGATGGGGACGTGGTTCAGTACCACGCTCTTCAACTCCATGATCTTCCGTCCCGGCATCGTAGCGACCACCAGTCCAATGACATAGCAAATAGCTATTAGCGCAAGCAGCCCAAAGCCAGGGAAGTCCAGGGGGCCCCCTTCGACGAAGGGTTCCACCGCGTTGTCGGTGTGTCCGATGATGATGAGGATGATAACGATCGTGACCATCAACGGGAGGAGGACCAGGAACCCGGACAGGGTCCTGCCAAAGAGGTGAGCCCGAATACGTCTCACTGCAGCCAAGAAGAGCAATGTCGCGCCCTCGTCAACTTGGACCGATCCACCTGTCACCGAACGGGTGACGAGCTCCAGTTGCGGTCTGAACAATCAGAGCAACCCGTACTCTATAGCAAGAATAGGCTTGGTTTCAATGTGAGAACATTTCAAAAAACAAGGGATTTTCGGAACAAGGGATGTTCCGCAGGTGGAGCACAGCCGGGCGACCCCGCCGAGATATCGCTCCCACTTTTGAACAAAGTCAAAACTTTGGATAGAACGTAGTTGACTATTTTTCCAAGATAGGGCTAGCCTGTCACTACGTGGAGGTTTCACATGGAAAAAGCAAGGCGCTTGGCAACCCTAGTCCTCTTGGTCGCTCTCTTCGCCGGCACGCAGTGGGCCGCGGCCCAGCACGTCTCGGCGGACTCGGCCTACTCGCGACCGATCACCACTATTGTGGTGGACGGCGTCTCGGTACGTTCATCGGAGGCTGCGGCAGACCTTGCCATCTCCTTCGTGAGCCTGCTCGACACGCTGCAGAGCGATGACCTGTTCATGCTCATGGTCACCGACGACTCCACGCACTTCGTCGGTCCGTACAGGCCCTCCGATCCGGCCTACAACCAGGTGCGGGCTGACTTCGACGCCATCCTGCGATGGCCGGTAACTATCCGGTCGGACGGCGTGGAGAAGGCGCTGCTGGAGACCCACGCGACCCTCATCGAGGAGCGCGCGGCGGAGGGATCCCGCGTGTATATGCTGGTGGGCGACTCCCCTCAAAACGACTTCGGCAGCCTGTCTTCGAGCATCGGTCCTCTCATCGCCAAGTTCGCAGCCCAGGGCTGGAGCCTCAACGGCGTCTCCCTGCCGGGCTCGTCTAACTCGGCGAGGGGCTTCCTGAACGAGGCCTCGTCCGCTACGGGCGGGCAAATGGTGGACCTGTCTACCTATGTGGGGCTCACGGCTGCAGCCGATCACGTGCTTGGCCTCCGGGCCCAGGGCACGCTGTCTGAGGTCGGCAGCAAGAGGTTGGCGTCCCACGAGCTCATGAGCTCCATCGTCAGCGTCGCGCCTGGCACCAGCAACGCGACCATATTGATCTTCAGGGACTCGGACCAGGGTTCCTTCCAGCTCAACGACCCGACCGGCTTCACCATTTCCGACGAGCGCACGACATACAGGGTCGAGGAGTCACCCAACTCCATAGTCTGGGAGATACAGGACCCACTGCCAGGCCACTGGAGAGTCGACAGCCGTGGGATAGAAGGCAATGTGTCGGTGTGGAACTATTCAAACAACGCCTACAGGATTGTCCTGCAGCCAGCCGGGACGGTGCCGCTGGGCGAACCATCTTCGCTGACGGCCTACATCGCCGAGGGCGACCGCCTGGTCAAGCTCGACGACGCCCAGGTCATAGCGAGGTTGGCCACGCCAAACGAAGGCGCATTGAAACTTGAAATGCGCGACGATGGGATTGGAGGCGACCAGGCCGCCGGTGACGGCATATACTTCGCGCAGCTGCCTCCTCTGTCTGTTGCAGGGGACTACCAGGTCCAGCTCGACATCCTCTGGGCTGACTACAATCACACGCTCACTTCGTTCGAGAGCTTCAGGGCTGAGAAGTACCCGAGCGTGCTCGTAGACAGCGTGGAGACAGGAGAGCTGGTGCCTGGGCAGAGGACGCACATCGCGGACGTGCTGGTCCACATCGACAGAGCTCCATATTCGGTGCCACGCGAAGCGCTGATCCCAATCGTGAACGCGGCCCCGGGCTCGGAAGCCAATGTGGAGATCGTGCCCAGGAGCCTGTTCGGCGACGGCCCGGCTTGGGAATACGACGTATTCCTTACCGTGTCCGAGCCCGGCACCTACTCGGTGGCCCTGCAGCTGACGACCGAGTTCGGCGGCTCCATGTTCTCCAAGCTGTCCGACATGGTCGTGCTGCGGTCGGACTCTTCGGATGCGCCGGTCGTCACCCCGGCGGTCGAGAAGCCAGCGGTCGTCCAGCCAGCCGTTGCGCAGCCTGCCGTTTCACAGCCTGCCGGTTCACAGCCTGCCGTTTCACAGCCTGCCGTAGCGCAGCCGGCGGCACAGCCCGTCGCGGAGCGCCCCGAGCCTGTCTCGGCATCGCCGGAGGCACCGTCGCTCCAGTGGATCGCCCTGCTGGTCGCACCCCTGCTGGCGGCAGCGGCCGGAGTGGGAATCTACTTCCTGCTCCAGACGCGGCCATACGGGTACATATACGGCGACAGGGAAGAGCGGCTGGTGGACTTCTCGGCGATGATGAGGCGGAATCCGCTCATGGCCATCTTCCGCAGGAGCTACGTGAGCGGCGCAGAACTCGGCATACCTGGGCTCGAACACGTGGCGTTCAGGTTCTCCGGGAGCACGATACTCATCCTAAAGGACAGGGGAAGCGAGTCGACAGTGCGGGTCAACAACCAGCCGCTGATCGACCAGGCCGTCGTGCAGGACAGGACGTGGATCGGCGCTCGCGGCAAGCTCTACACGTTCCTGACGGTGGCTCCAGGCCTTCCGGACGGGGTAGGTGTGCCGGAGGGAGCCAGCGCCGACTGACAACGCAGACCAACTGAACTGGACCCTTAGACGAGAAGAGGGCCGCCCGATTGGGGCGGCCCTCTTTGCTATCGTCTCTGTCCCCGCTCGAAGGGAGACCTTTGCATAACTCCCTGAAGAGGGGAAGACAGTCGATGCGAATCGACGCAATCAAAGCTAGCCCCCCGCCCGTCTGGGTTCCTGCCTTCGCAGGAACGACGGTTACTCAAAGGTCTCCTCGAGGGTGGAGGACCTACTCTTCGGTAATCGTGATCGTCTTGATCGCGTCTCCCGGCGTCCTTGCCGTCTGCGGATCGCGCAACGATATCGAGTTGACGACGTCCATGCCCTCTACGACGCGGCCGAACACCGTGTGACAGGACACGCCCCTCTGGGAGCAGTCCTTCGGAGTGCCGTCCGCCTCGTAGCCATCAAGGCCGGGCGTGGGCACGAAGGTGATGAAGAATTGGCTGCCGTTCGTGGCGTTGCCGCCCGCGTTTGCCATAGAGAGTGTGCCCGGGGAGTCGTGCCTGCGCTCAAGGCTCACCTCGTTCTCGAAGCTGTACCCCGGGCCTCCGGTACCCGTCCCGGTGGGATCGCCACCCTGGGCCATGAAGTTCTGTATGACGCGGTGGAAGGTTACGCCGTCGTAGAAGCCGTCCCGCGCAAGAAAGACGAAGCTGTTGACGGTCTTCGGGGCCTCCTTGGCGTAGAGTTCGACCTCGAACTCGCCGCCCTTCTCCAACTCGAATGTGGCCGTGTAGGACTTGTCGGGGTCTATGGTCATGGCGGGGTAGCTGTCGTACTGCTTCAATGCGGGCTCCTTGGGTGCGGGTGCGGGTGTTCGCCTCGTAACCGGCGTGTTGGCAGGCGCGGCGGCCGCCGTCTTTTCCGCTGCGGTGCTTTCGATGCCTGACGGCTCGACGGTCTCCTCTTCGCCCCCGCACGCGGCCAGCAGGCCCAGAGCAAGGACGGCGACCAGAGATGCGAGGAGTACGTGCGATGTTTTCATGGCAACCCAGCCTACCTGTGTATTGCCCCTGGCGACGACCGGGATGGTCGCTGCCGGAAGCGGGCACCATTCTACAGTCAAACCGCCGGGCACGCTACCGGCGGAGTCCGGCGCAGGCCTGCAGCCGACGCACCGAGAGCCCACCACGTTGATCGACGACAGGTGGGTGCGATTACCTGCTACAATGCGGCCATCCCGCACGGGACTAGGGGAGAAGACACGTCCGGATGGGCGTCGCGAGGGAGCTCCTGAGACGGACCTCTCGAAGCCGGAGAGCCCCGACACAACTTGGAGACCGCGGAGGGGTTGGAAATGGTAGCAGTCTTGACCGGGTCGAGAGAGAAGGTGCTGCTCGTAGTCACGCTGTTGCTCGCGGCAGCTCTGTTGGCGGCCTGCTCGGGCGAGTCGGAGCCCGAGCCTGAACCCGAGCCCACAGCCGCGCCCACAACGGCCCCCGCAGCGCCCACTGCAGCGCCCAAGTCGGCGGCTCCCACCGCTCCGACCGCTGCGCCGAAGGCCGAGGAGCCCACCGCAACGCCCGAGCCCGAGGCCGCAACGGAGACGGTCGAGGAGTTGTCCCCCGAGGAGGCGGCTGCCGCGGCGGCTTCTGTCTTCCCATTCGACCAGTTCACCGGCCTGGCCGGCTGCGCTTCAGGCGCTTCGTTGGACGACCAGAAGGCGACCCTTGTGACGATGTCCAAGACGATGTTCGCCGGCGAAACGGCTTACGAGGAGAAGAAGCCCAGGATCACCGAGCTGGGAGGCACCCCGATTGACCCGACGGCCCGCGACCACCGCCCCACCAAGGGCATACGCCTGGTGATCGAGTTCAACGGCGACGATCATGGAGGGGTGTTCGAAAAGAAGGCCAGCGTCGATCTCTGGATGCGCGAGACGTACAACGCGCTGTTCAACTCAGGATGCGACATGCTGTCGCTGGTCGAGATTTCCGGCTACGGGGCCGCTCTTGGACGCCACCCAATCGGACCTGCGGCGCTCTCCTGGGCCATCACTTTCAAGACCAGGATGACCAAGGACGTTGCCGAGGGGGTGGACTGGGAAGACCGGGATAGCCTCGACTTCGGCGAAATCTGGGATGTCATGATCCTCAATTTCAGGTGGGAGCAGGCCCTCAAGGGTGAGCCCGTGGGCCAGTGACGACAGTCACGGCCTGAGCTGATTCGATGCGGAAGCTTCCTCTTGGCAAGGACGGCCCCCTGGTACCCGTCGTGTGCTTCGGGACGTTTCCTATAGGCGGAGGCTTCGGGGCGATCCCCGAGTCCCAGGCCATATCGACCATCCACGCCGCCCTGGACACCGGCCTGACCTTCATCGACACGGCCGAGGGCTATGCCAACGCGGAGGAGCTGCTCGGAAAGGGACTGGAGGGCAGGCGCAACGAGGTCTTCCTGGCAACCAAGCTCTCACGCTCGGACCACTCGCCCGATCAGATAGACGAGGCGCTGGAGAACAGCCTGCGCAAGCTGGGCACCGACCACGTCGACCTGTACCAGATACACAGCCCCTGGCCCGCATACCCCGTCGAAGAGACCCTCGACAGGTTCACCCGCCACCGCGACGCGGGCAAGATCCGCTACTTCGGCATCTCGAACTTCACCGCTCAGCAGACGGCCAAGGCCGCCGGGCATACCCGGATACACAGCTCGCAGCCCAGGTACAACATGCTCTTCCGGGACGTCGAGGAGTCCGTGCTGCCCGAGTGCGAGAAGCACGGCGTAGGCGTCATAGCTCACTCGGTGCTCGCGAAGGGCCTGCTTGCCGGGAAGTACAAGCCCGGACACCGGTTCGACGAGGACGACCAGCGCCACGACTGGGAGGAATACCACGGCACGCGCTTCACCCAGACGTACGCCGTCGCGCAGAGGCTGGACGCGTGGGCCCGGGACCACGGCCGCGACCTCGCACAGCTTGCCGTCGCCTGGCCGGTTGCCCAGCCAGCCGTGACTTCGAGCATCGTAGGCATCCGGACGCCCGAACAGGTCCGGATGAACGCGCGGGCGGGCGACTGGGCCCTTACGCCCGGAGACCTCGAGGAGATCGACGAGATCCAGGGCGGCCTGCGCCTGCACTTCTACCATGGGCCCAAGCGCGAGTACTACGGTTTCCGTGACAAGGGCGACCCGGAGTACGCGGGCGGCTGAGGCGTCACATTAGCGGCCACACTGATATCGTCGACGAGATACTGGCGGGTTCATGGGACCTTCACGTCCACTCTCGGCCCGACCCTGAGGACGGCCTGAGGCTCGATGCGCTGGACACGGCCCGCCGGGCCCAGGAAGCGGGCATGGCAGGCTTCGTCCTGAAGTCCCACCACTACCCCACCGGGCCGGTCACCGAGGTGCTGACTCGCGTCTACCCAGGGCTGACCGTTGTGGGGTCGGTGACGCTGAACGACGAGGTCGGCGGGCTGAACGTCGCTGCCGTCGAAGCCGCCGCGAAAACGGGCGCCCGCGTCGTCTGGATGCCGACATTCAGCGCCAACCACTTCACCATGCAGCAGGACGGCCGGGCCGGGATCCAGATAGCGTCCGACGGTAAACTGGCGCCGGCGGTGCTCGCCATCCTGGAGGTGGCAAGGAGTCACGAGATGGCCGTCGCGTCGGGCCACGTCTCGCCGTCCGAGGCCATATTGCTCTTCCGGGCGGCCAGGGAGATGGGAGTCACGCGACTGATCGCGACACACCCCACGCCCTGGTCGACGACGCAAGAGCTCGTGGAGATGACCGGGCTCGGGGCTTACGTCGAGCACACCTTTCTGTCGTGCATGCCGTCGCGAGGGCGGACCACTCCGTCGGAGATGGCGTCGCTGATCGGCGAGCTCGGCCCGGAGCGGTGCGTGGTGACCTCGGACTTCGGGCAGTGGATGAACCCGCCGCCCGCCGAGGGAATGCGGATGGCCATAGCCGAGCTGCTGAACGCGGGCATGCCCCCGGAGGACGTGACGACGGTGGTGAAGACCAACCCGCAGGCGCTCGTCGGATAGAGCCGAGGCTACCTGAGGGCCAGCTCCCTGGATGCCCGGCGCAGACCGCCGAACCTTAGCCGCAGCAAACCCTTGAGGTCGCCCCAGGCAGTCCGGACTATCCTCACGCGGCTGTCGGGATCGTCGGTCCACCGCACGGGGATCTCGTCGATGGCGTAGCCATTCTTCTCCGCCAGGAGCAGCAGCTCCGTGTCGAAGAACCACGTCGTGTCCTTGACCAGGGGGAGAAGGTCCTGGGCCGCTCCCCGCGATATGGCCTTGAATCCGCACTGGGCATCCCGGAACCCTGTGAAGAACATGGACCGGAACAGGAGGCTGTAGCCCCTCGATATGAACTCCCGGAGCGGGGAGCGGCCTATGACCACCGAGTCCGGCCTCAGCCTGGACCCGATGGAAATGGCGTACTCGCCTGACGCAATCGATCCCACAAGCCTCTCCGAGGCCCCCAGGTCCGTCGACAGGTCGATGTCCATGTAGGCGAGGAGGTCGGCGCTGCTCTCCAGCCACGCACGCTTGAGGGCGCGCCCGCGGCCCCGCTGCTCGAGCCTCATGTAGCCGACCCTGTCATGTTCGCCCGTGAGCCCCGCCGCAACCTCGGGGGTCGAGTCGGTAGAGCCGTTGTCGGCGATGAGTATTCGCCAGTCGTATCTGCTTAGGTTAGCTGCCATGAAGTCGTGCAGCCGGGTGGCGCTGGCGCGCAGCGAGCGCTCCTCGTTGAGTACGGGCAGGACGACCTCCAGCGACTGGGCCAATTCGTGCCTCAGTGGCGGAAGTGCCGCGTGCGGGTGAAGACCATGGCCAGGCCGAGCCGGTCAACCGCCTCTATCACGTCATCGTCGCGGAGTGAGCCGCCGGGCTGCGCCACGGCCGTTATGCCGCCCTTGGCCGCCAGCTCTATCCCGTCGGCGAACGGGAAGAAGGCGTCTGAAGCCAGCACCGACCCCTTCGCCCTATCACCCGCCACACGCAGCGCGAGATGCACGCTGGTGACCCTGTTCGGCTGGCCAGCGCCCATCCCAACGAGGGCCGACTCCCTGGCAAGGACGATGGCGTTGGACTTGACGTGAGCGGCGGCCCGCCACGCGAAGGCGAGGTCCAGCAGCTCCTCTCCGGTCGGCTGGCGCTTCGACTTCGCTTCCCAGGACCTTGGTTCAACGGGAATCTCGTCAGCCATCTGCAGCAGCGCGCCTCCGGACACGCGGCGAACGTCCAGTTTCTCCCCGGGGCCGCTCGCGGGTGCGACGCGCAGCACCCGGGCCTGCTTGCGCCTCTTCAGTATCTCCAGCGCCTCACGCTCGAAGTCCGGCGCGATCACGACATGGTACAGGACGCCGCGCATGGCCCTGGCCGCAGCCCCGGTGAGGGTCCTGTTGAAGGCGACTATGCCACCGTAGGCCGACATAGAGTCACCCTCGTAGGCCTTGCGGTAGGCTGCCACCTGGTCGACGTCAATAGCCAGCCCGCACGGGTTGTTGTGCTTCACCACCACCGCGGCAGGCTCAGGGAAGTCCGACACGACCCGCCATGCCGCCTCGCCATCCAGGAAGTTGTTGTACGAGAGCTCCGGGCCCAGGAGCTGCTCGGCTCTCACGATCCCGCCGGTCGCGAGGGGGTCCGCGTAGACAGCTGCCTGTTGATGCGGGTTCTCGCCGTACCGTACAGATGCAGTCCGCTCGTAGCCCAGGGTGACGGCTTCGGGCATTTCTCCGGCATCGTGGCGCAGGTAGTGGGAGACGGCCGTGTCGTAGAGGGCGACGTGCTGGAACGCCTTCTGTGCGAGGGTGCGTCGCTCGTCGAGGCTCACCGGCTCACGGGCCTCGATGCGCTTCGACAGCCAGCCGTAGTCGGCCGGGTCGACCGCCACGATCACGTGCGGGAAGTTCTTAGCTGCGGCCCTCAGCAGCGTCGGACCGCCGATGTCGATGTTCTCGAGCGCGTCCTCCAGCGTCGTGGCCGGATTCGTGACCGTCTCGACAAACGGGTATAGGTTGACGGCCACGAGGTCTATGGTGTCGATGTCGTGCTGGTCCAGCTCGGCCCTGTGGGAGTCGAGGTCGCGACGGGCGAGGATGCCGCCATGCACCTTCGGGTGGAGGGTCTTGACGCGCCCGTCGAGCATCTCCGGGAAGCCCGTGAGCTCCGCGACCTCCTGCACGGGCAACCGTGCCTCAGCCAGCGCGCCGCTCGTGCCTCCGGTACTGACCAGGCCGAATCCTGCGCCGTGCAGTGCCTGCGCCAGCTCTACGATGCCCGTCTTGTCCGATACGCTGAGAAGAGCCTTCATTCGGTCCTCGCCCTAGAGTCCGGTGTATTGCAGGGTAACCCGTCCGTCCACGGTTGCGGGAGTGACCTCTCCGACGATCCTCGCCTCGGGCGCCGCCGCGAGCACGGCTTCCACCTCGTCGGGTCCGCACACGAGGACCATGCCCAGTCCCATGTTGAATACCCTGTACATCTCGTCCACGTCGACCTCGCACAACTCCTGAAGCAGGGGGAAGATAGGCGGCAACGTCCATGCGGACGTGTCGAATGCCGCTCCCACCCCGGGAGGGAGCGCCCGGGGCACGTTTTCGATGAGGCCCCCACCCGTGACGTGCGCCATCGACTTCACGTGACCCCGCAGGTCCTCCACCACCGGCCAGTAAGCGGTGTGCGGCGCGAGCAGGGCCTCGCCCAGGGAGCCGCCCAACTCGTCATAAGTCTCGTGCAGCGGCGCAGGGTCTTCGTCCAGCCCCAGCGCGGCCCTCACCAGCGAGTAGCCGTTCGTGTGCAGGCCGTTGGACGGCAGCCCGACCAGCAGGTCGCCCGGCTCTACCGTCGAAGGGTCGAGGATGTCCTTCCGCTCTACCGCGCCGACTGCGAACCCGGCCAGGTCGAAGTCGCCCTCGTCGTACATGCCGGGCAGCTCGGCCGTCTCGCCTCCGATCAGCGCGCAGCCCGACACCTGGCACGCCCGGCCCATTCCTGCGGCTATGGCCTCCAGGACGTCGGGATCGAGCCTGCCGGCGGCGATGTAGTCGAGGAAGAATAGCGGCTTCGCCCCCGAAACGATGACGTCGTTGACGCACGCGTTGACCAGGTCCTCGCCGATGGTGTCGTAGCGGGACATGGCGATGGCGAGCTTGAGCTTGGTGCCCACCCCGTCGGTGCTGGATACGAGCACCAGGTCGTCGTAGCCGCTGGGCCTGAAGAGTGCGCCAAAGCCTCCCGGGCCGGCCAGCACCTCAGCGCCGTGGGTGCGTTCGGCGATGGGCTTGACGCGCCTGATGAACTCTGCCGCCGCGTCCCTGTCGACGCCGGCATCCCTATAGGTGTGCGGAGCAGGCCCGGGCATGAGCGCCGGCTAGACCTCCAGGGCCAGCTTGTCCATCTCGAGCTGGACCGGGAACGGGTGGTTGCCCGTGAAGCATGCGGAGCAGATCCGACTCTCGGCCAGACCGACGGCCTTCACTAGGCCGTCGTGGCTCAGGTAGCCCAGGCTGTCCGCGCCCAGGATGGCGCATATCTCGTCGACGCTGTTGCTAGAGGCTATCAGCTCTCTGCGGGTCGGCATGTCGATGCCGAGCTGGCAGGGGTGCATGATGGGCGGGGCGCAAATCCTCAAGTGAACCTCTTTGGCGCCGCCGCGCCTCAGCAAGTTCACCACCGGAACGCTGGTCGTGCCCCGGACGATGCTGTCCTCCACCACCACCAGCCTTTTGCCCCTGATCATGTCCGGCAGCGGGTTGAGCTTCGTGCGCACACCGAGGTCGCGCAGGCGCTGGTCCGGGAGGATGAACGTCCGCCCCACGTACCGGTTCTTGACAAACCCGTCGCCGTAGGGGATGCCGGACTCCTGGGAATACCCGGCGGCTGCCGCGGTCGCCGAGTCCGGAACGCCGATGACCATATCCGCGTCGACCGGGTGCTCCCTCGCAAGCTCCCTGCCCATCTCCATCCGGCTGGCGTAAATGAGCCTGCCGTCTATGACGCTGTCAGGGCGCGCGAAGTAGATGTGCTCGAAGACACAGGAGGCCTTGCGGCCGTTGGTCTCGCGCCTGTACAGGGTACGAAGCCCGTTCTCGTCGACGATGATGGCCTCGCCGGGAGCCACCTCCCTCACAAAGTCTGCGCCGATGTGATCGAGCGCGCAGGTTTCCGAGGCGAACACCCAGCCGTCTCCGTTCAGCTTGCCGATGCAGAGGGGACGCACGCCCAAGGGGTCCCTCATTGCCAGAAGGAAGTCGCGCGTCAGTCCCACCATGGAATAGGCCCCGCGCACCCGTCTCATCGCGTAGGAGACGCGATCCGCCCAGTTGTTCGCCGGGGCGTTGGCGATGATGTTCGCCAGCACCTCGGTGTCGCTGGAAGTGTGGAACTCGATGCCCCAGCCCGCAAGCTCATCGCGGAGCTCCACGGCGTTCACCAGGTTCCCATTGTGCCCGACCGCGATCTCGATCCCTGGCCCATAGGCGGTCATGGGCTGGGCGTTCTGGATGAGGTTGCTGCCCGTGGTGGAGTACCGCGTGTGGCCTATGGCGATGTGGCCGGTGAGCCGCTGGAGGTCGGTCTCCTGGAAGCCCTGCACGAGGAGGCCCATCGCGGTGTGTCGCCTGATCTGCTCGCCATCCGCGCTGGCGATGCCGACGCTCTCCTGGCCGCGGTGTTGCAGGGCGTAGGTCCCGAAGAATGCCTCACGGGCCGCCTGCTCGTTTGGGGTATACACTCCGACAACGCCACACTCGTCGCGGGGGCGGTCGTCTGGTATCCGCATCTAGCTCCAGCAGGCTGTGGACTTGTGCATGGGCGCGGCTCTCACGGGCATTATATGGGCCGCCGAGCGGACGGTCAACGCTGTGTTCCAGCAAGGAAGGTGGGGCTCCCTCTTTGCTTCACCAAGCTCCATCACTTCGGCAGCCCACGGTCGTCATATAGATAATCACCGTGCTCGACTGCCGACGGTCCAGCCTTCAGGAGGCGACTGCAGCGTTTCCCAATGGCACGCAACTCGCGAATGCGGGCCTCGACGCTCCGCCCGCCTCTCCCTGGCTTGTCCTCACTAGTCGCCACTCATGGCCTCCAGATCGTCCGCAAATGTCGACCCGCCCACGTGAAGGAGGAAGACTCCCGGGAAGTTGTCGCTGACCTTGCCCGCGAACTTTCGATCGGCGGTTACCAAGGCAGAGCTGGTTGCTTCAGCGCAGGCAAGATACAAGCAGTCGTAGACCGGATGGTCAATCTCCCTCGCCAACTGTCCTGCCCGCGATGCAAGACCATTCATGGGGTGCAGCTCTACGATTTCGCCCAGGCCGACAACCGCATCCATGTACGGCCCACCATCCAGTATCTCGCCCCGTCGCGCCTTTTTCCAGATTGTGTTGGCGATCTCGGCCAGGAGCAGGTCCGGCGCATGCAAGTCTACGGAATGGTCGAGCACCAGCCGGGCTTCCTCGGAGAACGGCTCGGGTACGAACCACTTGGTGACGACACTGGCATCGACGGTCAGACTCACCGGTCGCGGTCTTCTCTCAGGAGGTCTACGCTATCCGTCTGTGGCAGGATGGGAGCGCTCTTGGCAAGGTCGAGTGTGCGTTCACGAAACTGAGCCAAACGAGTGCTCCTGTCGACTCTATGGGTCAGTATGTAGCGGACTTCGGCCTCCAACGATCGGTGGTTCGCCCTTGCCTGCTCCTTCAATGTCTCGATCACGCCATCGCCGAGATTGCGAATGGTTAGAGTCCCCATAAGGCTCTCTCCTGACACCGTAATGCATTCATTATGCTAGCATATTCTCACATGCCTGAGCCGTGTGTCGGACTACGCCGAACGGTCAGCTCCGATAGGCCACTCTACATGGGTATCGGAGCATGTCGTGATTGCATTCACCATCCGGGCGTGTAGACTTGTCTGGCAGGCTAGGAAGCTCTCTGGAGGCAGTCTGGATTGGCGGAGCACTGCCCTTCGACAGGCTCAGGGCGAACGTATTGTCCAATCGCCTCTAGAATAGGCGGGGTTCGCTGGTGCTTCTCGAGGCCGACCGAGAGGACTTGGGAGTATGGAAATGGCAGACTCGGTTGACAGGATCATCGACGCCCACATCCACGTGTGGCCGGCGGACAAGGAGCGGTACCCGCTCTCGCCCGGCTTCGAGGAGGCCGACCTGTGGATACCGTCCTACGAGGCTAAGGACCACCTGGCCGTGGCGGGTCCGCATGGAATCGGGCGCATCAACTTCGTGCAGATGACATGGTACGGCACCGACCACGGCTACATCCTCGACCTCATAGCCGCCGAGCCGGACCGCTTCGTCGGCACCGGCATCGTTCCCGCGGTGACGGACATAGACGTGGGCAGCCCGGCCAGGCAGATGTCCGCACTGGCAAGGGGGGGCGTGTACGCTTTCAGGGTGCGCGGCGGCAGCGCGAGGCCAAGCCTGCTTGACGAGGGACCCAGGTGGCTCGATCATCCCGGCTACCACGAGATGTTCGAGGCGGGGGCGAAGGAGAACCTGGCGATCAGCTTCCTGATGGACCCGGTCGACATCCCAGAGGTCGACAGGATGTGCGCGCTCTACCCGGACACCCCCGTGATCGTCGACCACCTCTGCCGGATCGGTGCAGACGGTGAGTTCCGCGAGGAGGACATCGCGGCGTTCTGCGGCCTCGCGAAGCACCGCAGCGTGCTGGTCAAGGTGGGGCCTTTCAACCACCTCGGCTCCAAGGTCAAGCCCTACCTCGACGTGCTCCCACTGGTCGAGCGGACCATCGACGCCTTCGGGCCCGAGCGCTGCATGTGGGAGAGCGACAGCCCGGCGCTCCGTCCCGGCAACTATGACGCCGACCCTCCGGCGGACTTCGAAGCGGGTCTCGCGTTGATCCGCGACCACGCCAACCTGAGCCCGTCGGACCGGGACCACCTGCTGTTCGGCACCGCAGAGCGCTTCTTCTTCGAGGGCCGTCCGCGCCCGGAGAAGAGATAAACTGCGGAGGACGCACAGATACCAGATGAAAACGGAGTGACAATGAGTGAGCATTCGGCCGATGTTGTGATCGTTGGTGGAGGGCTGGTGGGGGCGGCGACGGCCTATTTCCTGGCGGGCGAGGGCGTCGATTGCGTGGTGGTGGAGCGGGACGGCATCGCCAGCCACGCCTCCGGCTTCTCCTACGCCGCGCTCGGCACCTTCGACGAGGCGGGGATGATGGACAGCGCCCACTTCGAAGTGGCGTCCCTGGGCATGCGCCTCCACCATGAGCTGGCCGGGTCGCTGCTCGACGAGACCGGTGTGAATGTGGAATTCCGGGAACGACCATCCCTCAGTCTGGCCTTCGACGAGGCCGAGGTTGTCGCCGCACAGTCGCCGGAGGGACTGGAGGGCGACAGGCATTCCTGGGAGGTGGATACCCAGGGCTACACCGTCGAGTGGCTCACGACCGAGGACGCCCTGCAGGTCGAGCCGCGCATCAACCCTGCGGCGCTCGGCGCGGTCTACATGGAGGGCACCTGCGACGTCAACGCTCAGCGCCTCACCCTTGCCCTCGCCATGGGCGCCGAGCAGAGGAGCGCTCGCGTCGTGAGGGCGAACGTCACCGGGCTGTCGAGGGAGAACGGCAGAGTCCGAGGGGTGACGCTGGACGATGGCGAGATAGGGTGCGACAGGGTCGTCGTGGCTACAGGGCCCTGGAGCGAGGAGGCTTCCGACTGGCTCGGCGTGCCCATACGGATGCAGCCCTGGAAGGGCCAGATACTGCGCCTGCGACTGCCGGGGCCGCCGATACGGGCTTCAGTGGGCGGCGGCGACCATTTCGCATCCACCAAGCCCGACGGCCAGACTTGGGTCGGCCCCACGTTCGAGGACGCGGGCATCGACGAGAAGACGCATGATTGGGCGCGCGACGAGATCATGGCCGCTGTGGCGAAGAACATCCCGTCGGTGACAGAGGGCGAGGTCATAATGCATACGGCCTGCGTCCGGCCCCTGTCGGCCGACCGGAAGCTCGTGCTGGGCGAGGTGCCCGGCACAGAGGGCGCATACATCGCCACGGGCGGCGGCCGGCTCGGCCTCATGCTCGGCCCGGCCATGGCCAAGCTTACGGCGGACCTCGTCGCGAAGGGCACGACGACAGTGCCCCTCGACGAGTTCGACCCCGGCCGGTTCGCGGCTGAGGGCGCGTAACTCCTGATGCCTCCTCTCCCTCGACGGGAGAGGATTGAGGTGAGGGTGGTCTCCGGATCCCCCTCATCCCTTCGAATGGTTCAGGGCAGGCTATGCCTTCTCCCGCCATGGGAGAAGGGGCAAGAAGGTTCAGCCCTCGATTTCGCTGAGTAGCTGCTTCACGTAATCCAAGGAGCGGCGGTCGTTCGTGATCTGGTCGCCCTGGGTCATCCCCTCCACGGCCAGGTAGCCGTCGAAGCCCGCGTCGTGCATGGCCGAGATGGCGAACCTGTAGTCGATCTCGCCGTCGGGCAGCGGGACGCGGATGAATATGGCGTGCTCGTTCTCCGGTATGTGGACCCGCTGCAGGTTCTTGCAGTGCCAGTACTTCGACCTGGGGGCGAGGGCAACGATGGCGTCCTCGGTCGACTCCTCGGGGATGTCGTAGCACCAATAGACGTTGCCCAAGTCCGGGTTGGCGAAGACGTGGGGGCTGTCGATCAGGTCCAGCATGTACAGGGTCGACCAGCTGTTGTCGGTGATGGACTGCTGGTGCACCTCGATGGTTACGTCGATGCCCAAGCCGCCCGCTCGCGCGCCGACTTCCCTGAGAGCGGCGGCCGTCCGCTCGAAGTCGTCGGACGACGCCATGCGGCTCCCACCCTGTGAGATCGGCTCGCCGACGAAGGCTCCGGCCATGTCCGGGTTCCTGGGCGGTGTCGACGTCGTGACATTGACGGTGCCCGCCCCCAGCCACGAGGCTACGTCGACCGTCTTGTCCAGCATGAGCCTGCTGTGGGCCGCCACGTTGGGCTGCGACACGCCCCCTCCGCCCCTGACGGCGACGCAGGGTGTTCCGTAGTCCTCCAGCTCGCGGCGCAGCTCGGTTACGGGCCCCTGCTCGGCGTCCGGCCCGCCGACCATGTCGACGCCCAGCTCAACGGCCTCGAAGCCTGTCTCCCTGATCTTCCCGAAGAGCCGCGCGCGTACGTCACGCTCAGGCAACCCGCGGGGGTTGCCCCCGTACGGGTAGTAGATGCTGCGGCGGAAGGCATATGCGATTTTCACTGGGGATACTCCTTGGGAGTGTTGGCGTCGAAGCGGACGCATCATAGCACGGCTCACTCAGACGGTAGCTATCTCCCTCGACCTGTCCGGAAACCCGAGAGATATCTGAATCGGCTCGTCGGGAGCGCTGGGAGGTTGACACACCTCGGCGACCACATCACTATGGCTGCTATAGGAGGGTAGGAGATGCTGGACGCCGACAAACTGACCGAAGTGACCAACCGGGTCCACACTACCGGTGAGCGTATACCTCTGCAGAATCGCGGCGAAACGGTCGCCGTACTGGTGCCCCCTTCTGATCTTCGCGCCCTGGAGGCGCTGGAGGACCGGCTCGATCTGCTGGATGCGCTGGACGCATTGGCTGACTACCGCGCCAATGGTGGTGTAGATATCGAGGTATTTTGGGCCAATTGCCTAGCTTCGGCTGCGGCTGCAGGTACCTGCTCGGAAACGAATTGACTGATCTGGACAACACTGACATTCTTCGTCGCTGCATGGACTAAGACACCAGTCGTCAGACCCACCAACACCGCCGCACCCGCAGGGCCTCCGGCTACTCCAACGAGCGAAACTGCCGTTAGCGTCGCTCCCGCGCCAACGCCACCTTTGAGAACGCCGTCCACAAACTCTGCATACTCACCTGTCTCACGAGCTTTGTGAAAGGCCTTTGCCAGAGCCACTACCGTTACTATCAATAGAAGTGGATTTGCGCCGATGGCGGCGGAGATTCCCATGCTACCCACCAGCCTGGCAAAGGACTCAGTTTCGGCGCGATTCCAGTTGAGAGCCAGGGCGACGATGCCTATCGTGCTACCAAGTAGCTCGGCGGCGTCGTAGGTATTCAGGTCGTAAAACCAGCCCTTTGGTATGTGAAAGTTTGACTCCAGTACGCTGGCTACGTGGTCAAAGGTTCCCTTGTCCCAGGTCTTGAACGGGAGCCCCATGGGTGTGGACCCGTCCCGAAGGAGTCCCTGAACAGTTCCCATGGCCTCCTGGATGATGTTGTCGTCCGGAGACGCTCCGCGGGCGGCATTGAAGGCACCGGTGATAGTGTGCCCTCCATCGAACAGCCTATGATAAGCACCGCCTACGTGGGTTGCTACATACTCAGCATCCATCGCCCTGTCGTATATGGTCGCGCTTCCATCAACCATATTCTGTAGCACTCCATTCAGGTCGTCGGACAAGTTGCTGGCCAGCAGCCCTTGAGTTGATTCGGACAGCATCGCGATGGCTGAGGCGGTCGCCCCTGCAACTCTTCTGGAAGCAGCCCGCGCCTGTCCTGTTGCTGCGTCCAGCACTCCTGTAGAAACCCCTTGGGTCTTCTCAGTGGTTGAGTTCTTCGTTTCTAGCCCTTTGCTAAGAGCCTCCTGCGCCCACTCTGATGCAGAGCTTGCGAGATACCTAACCTTGCCTTTGTTCTTGGATCGTTCCAATTCAATCTCCCAGTTGATGCTCGGATCACTTACCGAATGTAAACGCTTTTGCGGCCATGTCGACTATGTAGCGGCTGATGGTCAGGGCGGAGGTTGCGCCGGGGGACGGGGCGTTGAGGACGTGGATTGCGGTGTCGGTCTGCGATATGGCGAAGTCCTGCACGAGGTTGCCCTTCCTGTCGATGGCCTGGGCGCGCACGCCTGCCCCCGGTGAGGTCAGGTCCTCCATGCGTGTGTCGGGTACCAGCTTCTGGAGCGACTTCAGGAACGAGCCCTTGCGCATGGACCGGTACTGCTCGCTGATACCCGACCTCCAGTACGTGGCGGACATCCTCCAGAAGCCCGGGTAGGTCAGCGTGCCCAGCGCCTCGCCCAGGTGGAAGCTGGTCTTGCGGTAGCCCTCGCGCGCCAGGGCAAGGACCGCGTTCGGCCCCGCCTCCACGGACCCGTCGATGCGCCTCGTGAAGTGGACGCCCAGGAACGGGAGCTTCGGGTTCGGCACGGGGTAGATCAGCCCGTGCACCAGGTCGCGGCGCTCCGGGCGTATCGAGAAGTACTCGCCCCTGAAGGGGACGATCCGCAGGCCGGGCTCGACGCCCATCATGCGGGCGACCCGGTCCGCCTGCAGGCCGGCGCAGTTGATGATGCGGCGGGCGGCGACCTCGCCCCGCGTCGTCTCCACGTGCGCCCCGTCGCCGCGCTCCTCTATGCCCAGGACCTCAGCGCCCGTCAGGAGGTCTCCGCCGCTCTCCCCGAGCTCAGACGCAAAGGCGTTCGCGACCGCGCCGAAGTCGATGATGCCCGTGTTCGGGGAGTGGATGGCCTCTACGCCCGCGGCGTGGGGCTCCAGCTCGCGGAGGCGCTCCGGGCCGACCATCTCCAGCCCCTCGGCGCCGTTGGCAGTGCCCCTCTCGTAGAGGTCCTGCAGGCGGGGGCGCTCCTCCTCGTCTACGGCGACGATGACCTTGCCGCACATCCGGTACGGGATGCCGCGCTCGTCGCAGAACTCCCGCAGCAGCCGCCCGCCGGTGGAGCAGAAGTTGGCCTTCTGAGAGCCCGGGGCGTAGTAGATGCCCGCGTGGATGACGCCGCTGTTGTGCCCCGTCTGGTGCCGGGCGACCTCGGCCTCCTTTTCGAGCAGCACGAAGCGCCGCCCGGGGTAGCTCCGCGCCAGCGTCATCGCCGTCGCAAGGCCGATGATGCCGCCGCCGATCACGGCGACGTCGTAGGGGTTCGATGTTGCGGTTGGCACGCCTCTTCTATCGGTCAGGACTACCGCCCACGATACCCTTACTGCGAAGTATCTCCAAGTACGCGTCTCGACCTAACCTACAGCTGATGGCGTCCCGCAATTGGCCGTCGCTCAATTTCAACTGTTGCCGGATGCTGTGGAACATTGGAAGGTCGCCGGTGGCCTTCTTTGAGCGCCGCGTGCGAACGACGACCCTTCCATCGACTACCAACCATGCAAGAAGGTCTCTGCTACTCCTCGTCTCAAACCCAAACTTCCTGACCAGACGATCAAACTCATGGGCGGCTAGCGGCATCAGCCTTGTGAACCTTCTGGGTGAGTGTGCCCCAGACTGCTGACAAGTCGGGGCCGAGCCGTCTCTGTTCAGCTTCGAGGGTGAAGTAGAGCTCCGCGATGGCTGCCTGCAAGTCCGCAACTGCCCCAAGGGGGGTGTCTCCGAACCCGAATTCGTTTATCTCCGGAGCTTCAGCGACGTGCTTGTTCCCCTCCACCATCGGTATGACCTCTATGGGTTCCACGACGCAAAGACGCCCATCACGCAGACTGTCTAACGTGAACTTGGCATGGGCCTCCGTGTTGCCAAGGGTGCTTGGGGACTCCACGCTCTGCGCGGTATGTGCCACAACTTCCGTTGCTCTGATAGAACTCTCCATTGTGGGACCTCCACCCTCCCAGGCCCTCTGCGCTCGACGGTCGGGAGTGTGCCGACAATATATAGGCGCAGGTGTATGATGACAACCATGATAACCTACCGCCGGGCCGACGTTGAGCGCGATACGGACGCGCTACTGGAGCTACACAGCCACGCCAACTACGCCTCCTCAAGCCCGTGGGTCAGGTCGCTTGTCTCGTTCGAGCAGTTCCACGACAACTGGCTCACTGGCCCTCAGGTCAAGGAGTTTCTGGACAACGTGGCCGAGTCGCTCAGAGACCCACGGACAATCCTTGAGCTGTGGGAGGTCGACGGCGAGACCGCGGGGGTGGTCCGCGTCAGGTTCACCGACACGGGGTGGCGGGGCTTCACGCGCGCGGACGTGTATGACCTCGCGGTCGCGCCCAAGTTCCGGCGCATGGGCATCGGGTCGCGCATGATGGCGTTTGCCGAAGAGGAGGCCCGGGCCAGCGGGGCTAACGCCCTCTACGTCGGCACCGGCTGGGAGAACGGGCCGGCGCGGGCCCTTTACGAGAAGAGAGGTTTCCAGGAGCAGGAGATCCAGTACGAGATGCTATTCCGTCTCCCGGACCTACCTGGTGATGCGGGGCCGGATCCGTAGCGGCTCGTGGTATCCTCGATGCATATCAGACTGCCTTCCCGGACGTTCGCGGCGTCTTTGACGGCACATCCAGCAATTGCAAGGAGACCAGCGTGACGACCATTCTCTGCTATGAGGACAGCTACCTGAAGGAGTTCGACGCGACCGTTGTCGGGGTTGCCGACAAGGGCGTGGCGCTCGATAGGACAGCCTTCTATCCCGGCGGCGGGGGCCAGCCGCCTGACACCGGTACCCTCAGCGTCGGCGGGAGGGAATACCGGGTGCGCAAGCTGTCGAGATCGGGCGGAAAGCTCGTCCACGAGATCGAGGGCGGCGACTTCCCGCAGGAGGGCGAGGCCGTCCATGGCGAGATCGACTGGGAGCGCAGGTACCAGCTCATGCGCACGCACACGGCTCTCCACATCCTGTGCGGCGTGGTGTGGCGGGACTACGGGGCGCTCGTCACCGGGGGCGACATGAAGCCTCTGACGGCGCGCATGGACTTCGAGCTGGAGAGCATGTCGGCCGAATTCGCCACCGAGGTGGAGGAGCGCATCAATGCGGAGGTCGAAGCCGCCAGGCCCGTGGATATCCGCACCCTGCCGCGCGATGAGGCGTTCCAGATACCCGACCTGATACGCACGAAGATCAACCTGCTCCCCGCCTCGATCACGGAGGTCCGGACCGTGGACATAACGGGCCTCGACCTCCAGGCCGACGGGGGCACCCACGTTGCCAACACCAGCGAGGTGGGCAGGATCAGGGTCGTGGGCCGCGAGAGCAAGGGCCGGATCAACAAGCGGTTGAGGATAGCGGTCGACTAGCAGTCCCCATCCGAGACTCGCATCTGCACTCCGCGGTGATGGGGAGGGCTCCAGCCTGGTCTCACTCCTACAAGACCGTGACGCTCCAGGATGCGTGAGTGCATCCGCCTTCACCACAACGACCGTGTTATGCTTGCGTCTTCATGCGGGGCCGATTGCCGGAAGTGGAATTACTTGTAATTATGCAAGTCCTGTTGTACGATTGACGGCGGTGTTTGCCATTAGGCGGGCGATTGCGAAAGGGGACTGAATGAGCGACTTCATCATTTCTGCAGAGGGTGTCGAGAAGACCTACGACACGGGGTCGGTCCAGGTCAACGCGCTGAGGGGCGTCGACCTGAACGTGGAGCGGGGCGAGATCGTCTCGATCATGGGTCCGAGCGGGTGCGGCAAGACCACGCTGCTGAACTGCCTGTCAGGATTGGACGACGTGGACGCCGGGCGGGTGCTTATCGACGGAATAGTCCTGAACGACCTGCCTGATGACGAGAGGAGCGAGTACCGGGCCCGACGGATGGGCTTCGTGTTCCAGATGTACAACCTGCTCCCCGTGCTGTCGGCGGTGGAGAACGTGGAGCTGCCGCTCCTGGTGTCGGGCGTATCGGCCTCCGAGTCCCGTGCGCGCTCGCTGGAGATGCTGGACATGGTGGGCCTGGCGGACTGGGCTCAGCACGCGCCGGGCGAGCTTTCGGGAGGGCAGAGGCAGAGGGTGACGATAGCGCGGGCCCTCGTGAACTCCCCTGCTATCGTCTGGGCCGACGAGCCTACCGGCGACCTGGACAGCGAGAACGCCGCAGAGATCGTGCAGCTCATCCAGGAGCTGAACCGCACCAACGGACAGACGTTCATCGTCGTGACCCACGCCCTCGAGGTGGGGGAAAAGGCCCGGCGTATCGTGAAGATGCGCGACGGGTCGATAGAGGACTACGGCCTCGGCGCCGGCTCGGGTGACTCCGGGCAGGAGGCGGCAGGGTAATGGAAGAGCTATTCGGCTTGTCCATGACGACCCTGATGTACGTCCTCCTGGGCGTGGTACTGGCTTCCTTGGCCGTGCTGGGGGTATTGGCAGCTCGGAACAGGATCATGCTGAAGATGGGACTGCGACCCATCCCGAGGAGGCCGGGCCAGACCGCGCTCATCATCATGGGCGTTATGCTGAGCACCGTCATCATGGCCGCCGCTTTCGGCACAGGCGACACGCTCAGCTACTCGATCCGCAATGGCGCGGTGGAGTGGCTGAGGAACATCGACGAGCTGGCCGTACCCACGAGGTCGGGGGAGGACGCCCAGTTTGGGGCCGCGTACATCACCGAGGAGCGGTTCGAGGAGCTCCTCGTCGAGATGTCCACGAACGACAAGATAGACGGCATCATGCCCCAGGCCGCCGAGAACGTCTCCGTCAAGAACACGAGGACGGGACTCAGCGAGGGGCGGATGAATCTGGTCGGAATCGACCCGGCCAGACTCGGCGGATTCGACGGCCTTCGCTTCGAGGACGGCCGGGAGGCGCGGCTGGAGGACCTTGGGGCCGACGAGGTGTACGTGTCCGAACCCAGCATCGACGAGATCGAGGCCGAGGTCGGTGACGAGCTCGACGTATTCCTGGAGGGGCGCAGCGAGCGGTTGAAGGTCGCGGGAATCGTCAGCTCGGGCGGGTTCGCCGGCATCGAACCGACATTGGTGGTCCCCCTTCAACGGGCGCAGGAGATGCTGGGCCGGACGGGCCAGATCAACACAATCGTCATCTCGAACCGCGGAGACTCCCGGACGGGCGTCGACCTGAGCGAGGACGTCACGAAAGACCTGCGCGTGTTGTTCAACGACAGGGTGGTCGCCGAGGAGCTCAAGACCCTGTTCGGCCGCGAGGATGTCCTCGGGGCGGTGGACGCAAAGGTCGCAGCGCTCGAGCTGGAGGTCGGCGACTCGGGCTCCAGCGACGAGCTGGACAACTTTAGGGAGCTTGCCGCGGAGCTGCGTAAGCCCGACCTGACGGACGATCTGAGCGGCCTGCTGGCTGACCCGGAGTTGACGAGGACTGTCGTGGAGCAAATGGAGGAGGCCGAGCTCAATGAGGCTGCCGCCGAGGCATACACGCTCCTGGCCGAGCTGGCGGAGCTCCAGGTTATTGAGGTCAAGAAGGACATAGTCGATGCCTCCGAGGAGGCGGGCACCGGCGTGACCTCCATATTCATCCTGTTCAGCTCGTTCTCGATCATGGTCGGGATCCTGCTGATTTTCCTGATATTCGTGATGCTGGCGTCGGCGCGGAAGTCCGAAATGGGGATGGCCCGGGCCGTTGGGGCAAAGCGGCGCCACCTGGTGATGATGTTCGCCTTCGAGGGCACGGCCTACGCCATCGTATCGGCGGCCATCGGAGTGGTGCTCGGCCTGGGCGTGAGCATGCTGATGGTCACCGTGATGAACCAGATATTCTCCGGGCTCGACCAGAACTTCACCCTGACCATCCACTTCGAGCCACGCAGCGTGGTGGTGGCATACTGCCTGGGCATGGCCATCACCTTCGCGACCGTGGTAGTGTCCGCGTACAGGGTCAGTCGTCTCAACATCGTGGTAGCCATTCGCGGCCTGCCCGAGTCGATCATCCCCAAGGGCGAAGCGGGATTCAGGGAGCGGCTGCTGGGGCTGCTCAGGTCCCTTGTGCTGCCCGCGCACCACCTTGTCGCGGCGGCCAGGGCGCTGTTCGGCAGGAGGTTCAGGGAGTCGGCGAAGAAGCTGGGACTCGCCGGGCTGACGGCCCTGCCTCCCGTGTGGCTCACGGCCATCGCGCTCGGCCTTCTCAGGTTCATACAGCCGTACCTGCTGAAGGGCTGGCTGGTGCTTGTCGGGGGTGTCGTCCTCACATACTTTGGGGCTGTCGTGTGGGAGAGGGTGTCGTGGTTCGGCGCCGGGGTGTCCCTGACCATCGTGGGCCTTGGGCTGATGCTGAGGTGGTGGCTAGGGCGATCCTGGATGCGGGCCGAGCTCGTAGACAGAATCGCCTACACGGCCGCCGGTGTGGCCATGCTCGTCTTCTGGGCGCTGCCGGACTCCGTTCTGACGCCCCTGGTGGGCGAGCTCGAGGGCGACTTCGACATAATGTTCGTCTCCGGCGTTGCCATGGTGGGGGCCGCGGTCTGGGTGGTGATGTACAACTCGGACCTGTTGGTCCGGGGGCTCTCTGTTCTCACCTCCCGTTTCGGCCGCATCAGGCCCGCGCTGGTGACCGCGGTGGCCTATCCCATGAGCTCCAAGTTCCGCACCGGGCTGACCCTCGCGATGTTCGCCCTCGTGATCTTCACGCTGGTCATCATGTCGGTCCTGACCGAGGCGTTCACGACTCAGTTCGAGGAGCCGCGGAAGGTCTACATGGGCTACGACGCCGGCGGTACCATCAACTTCAACACACCGGTCGAAGACATACATGCAGCCATAGACTCGGCCGAGGGTGTGTCGGCCTCCGATTTCGAGGCTGTGGGCGGCGTCACCAACGTCCCCGTCGAGATGAGGCAGAGCGGGGGCGAGAGCGGGCGATGGCGCTCCCGCTCGGCCATGCTGCTGGACGAGGGCTTCCTGTCTACAGCCGACATCGAGCTGAAGATCATCGCCGAAGGGTACGGCCCCACTGTCGAGGACGTGATGAGGCAGATGAGGGAGGACCCGTCACTGGCCCTTTCGGGCGGGTGGCTGATTCCGAACAACGCAGCCGACATCGCCCGCGATCCGGACACGCAACGGCTGCTAGGGGACCTGCACTACGACGCGTCGAGCATGGAGGCCGTCCCTGTGGACGTTAGGGAGCCGTTCACGGGGGTCGAGGTATCGATCACGGTGGTCGGCATAGTGGACAGGGTCCACGCCGACGCCTTCAGGGTGATCGGCTCCAAGAGCCTTATCGACGATGCAGCACCGTTCCCAATACCGGTTACCGAGTACCGCTTCAGGGTATCCGATGGTGTTGACGCGAAGGCTGTGTCGAACTCGCTGGAGGCGGCCCTCCTGGAGAACGGGATGCAGGCGGAGGTTTTTGAGGAGACCATCGACGAGCAGAACGCGGCCGGCCAGGCGTTCTTCAGGCTGTTCACCGGCTTCATGGCTCTTGGACTCCTGGTGGGCGTGGCGGCGCTCGGCGTGGTGAGCACGCGCGCCGTCGTCGAGCGGCGCCAGCACATAGGCATGCTCAGGGCCATCGGCTACAAGAAGGGCATGATCGCGCTCAGCTTCCTGCTGGAGTCGTCATTCGTCTCGGTGCTGGGCGCGGTAATCGGGCTGGGGCTGGGCCTGCTCCTGTCCTTCAACGCCGTGAACAGCATCCGGGCGGAGTCGGGCATCGACGGGCTCAGCTTCTCCGTGCCGTGGATGCAGCTGGGAATCATCCTGGTCCTGACGTACGGCTTCTCCCTGCTGACGACGTTCCTTCCGGCGCGCCAGGCCTCCAGGGTATACCCGGCGGAGGCGCTGCGGTACGAGTAGACCCAGGGGCGGCGCTTCGGTAACCTCGCCGATACAGGCCCGGCACGTCAGGTGCTGGGCCTGTGCTCTTGGGTGTATCGGGGCCTAGACCTCGGCCTCTTCCGTGTCGGCCTGGGAGATGGCCTCTGCGGGGTTGAGGGGGAGCTCGATTATCATCTCGGTGAACTCGCCGGGTTCGGTCTCGACCCGGATGGAGCCTCCGTGCTCGCGAATGATGTCGCTGGACATGGCGAGGCCGAGCCCAGTGCCCTGGCCGGTCGGCTTTGTCGTGAAGAACGGGTTGAATATCTTCTCCTTGACCTCGTCCGGCATGCCGCTTCCATTGTCCCTTATGCGAATCGTCACGCGTTCGTCGTCGCGTTCGGTCTTGAGAGTGAGCGTCGGGAAGTACATCTCGGTTGTGTCGGTCATGTTGCGCCGCTTCTCGTCGGTGGCGTAGCACGCGTTGCCGACCATGTTTAGGAAGACGCGGCCCAGGTCTTGGGGGATCACCTCGAGCTCTCCGACCTCGGGACCGAACTCCCGCTCAATGGTTAGGTTGAAGTCGGGGTCGGTGGCGCGCGCGCTGTGGTAGGCGAGGCCGGTGTATTCGTCCAGCAGGCCGTTGACGTCGATGGACTGCGTATCGCTGGAGCCCCGGCCCATCATGAGCATGTCCTGGACAATGCGGTTAGCGCGGTCGCCGTGTGAACGTATGCGCTCCAGGTTGCTCGACAGGTCCTCCGAAATCTCTTGGAGGAACCCGTACTGTTCCTCGTCGATCTTATCTTCGACCTCTTCCATGACCTCCTTGAACTCGACCAAAAGCTCTTCTGAGACCTCGGAGAAGTTCTTGACGAAGTTCAGCGGGTTCTTGATCTCGTGCGCGACGCCCGCGGTCAGCTCGCCCAGCGCCGCCAGCTTCTCGCGCATTACTATCTGGTCCTGGGCCTTCTGGAGGTCCTCCAGGACGACCTCGAGCTGGCCGTTCTTTTCCTGGAGCTCTTCCGCGAGCTTCTCGACGAGGTTTAGCCGCTGGACCTCCAGGGCGTGCCGGCGGAACACCTCCAGCGCCGCCGCCATGTCCGCGACCTCGTCGCGTCCTCCGATCTCCACCCTGGCCTCGAGGTCGCCACCCGCCATGCGTCGCATCCAGTCCGACAGCATCTGGAGGCGCCGCAGGAGTATGCGCCCGACGAAGCCCCAGGCAATCAGGAGCGCGCCGGTGATGCTGACCGCAGTAATCGCCAGCAGCAGGGTACGGCCCGTGAGAATGGCCTGGGTGGATGCCGCCGCGGCTTCGTCCGCCCCGCTGCGTGCGGCGCCCACGAGGTCGTTGACCTCGGCGAGAACGTCGACGGAGATGTCGCGGTTCTTCCCCAGGTTCTCCTCCTGGGCCTCTATGATGCGGAGCCTCGCGACGAGCAGATCGAAGCCATTGTCGTCTCCGGTGCCCAGCTCGAAGAGCTGCAGTATGGATGGCTCCACCTGGCTGTGAAGGGGAGACCCCTGGAGCGCCGACATGCTCCGCTCGATGCTGCCCTTGGCGGACTCGAAGCGTTCGCGCAAAGGCTCGATGAGAGGAGCCTCGGATATGGCAAATGCGCTCTCCAGCAGCTGGATCGCGGCGATGGAATCCGCGCGGAGGCCCTCCAGGTAACGGTAGTGCCCCAGTTCGCTGTCAGAAAAGTGGTTCCCGCGATCCGCTGGAGCGTCGCCCAGGCCCGAGTAGCCGGTCATCGTATAGAAGAGCTGGTCGTCGACGGCGGGCACCAGGATTTCATCGAGCTCGATGCGCAGCTCTGTCAGCTCCTCTCGCAGCACCTCCCGGCGCCTGGTCAGCGCGAAGAGCTCGACCATACCGTCCTCGATGCCGTGAATGCTGCTGATGAGCGTGTCGACGTTGGCGCGGATCCGTTCGAAGCGGGCCGCGCTGTCAGCCGTCATGGTATCCGCCGCGCTCCCCGAATCTTCGCTCTCGACGCCAAGTAGCTCTAGCTGGTCCTCCAGGGACTGGTAGGCCACCTCGATGCTCTCGGAAACCAGACCCAGATCTTGAGGCGTGGTGGCGGAGGTCAGCCGCGGCGCGGCGGCTACGAGGGTCGCGCTGTGCTGGGCGACTCCGAAGGCGGCCACCACCTCGGGTATGCTCTCTTCGTTGACCTGGCTCTGGGAATTCCCCACGCTGTTGAACGAGAACCAGCCAACGAGGCTCGCGGCCACGGTCATGACCACGGCGCCCCCGATACCGACATAGAGCTGTGTGGATATCCGGTAGCGGAGTTCGAGAAAGGACGGCAGCCTGGAGCCGATTGCCGATAGAGTCGCCATTAGTTGCCCCCCTCGCTCAGCCTCTCGACCGGCTGGTACTTCCCGTCCGGGCCGATGACGGTCAGGAATACCGTGTCGGAACCCTGGTTGTCGTTAGCGTCGTCGTACCGGAGCATGAACCCGTCGATGCTGATGTCGCCGGCGCCGTACATACCGCCCATGAAACAGGACCGGTCGACTTCCCGCCCGCATCTCTCCAGACCGGCGATCGCCAGGCGGCCGGCAAGATAGCCCTCCAGGGAAACGAAGCCGGGGACTATCTCCGGGTCGTAGGCGTTCAGGGCATCCATGTAGGCCTCCACCACAGGAAGGGAAGCGTCTGTCGGGAAAGGCACCACCTGGGTGACGTATACTCCGGCGCCCCCCGGGCCCAGGTCTTGGGCGAGCGCGTTGCTGCCCACGAACGAGACTGTCATGAATATCGCGTCGAGTCCGGTGTGGCGCGCCCACTTGATAAAGGCGCCAACCGGCTGGTATGCCCCGATCATGATGATGGCCTGGGGGTCTCCCCCTCGCAGGTCGAGCAGGGCCGTCTTCACGGCTGTCGTGTTGCGGGGATAGAGCCCGATCGACGAGGGCTTCATTCCTCGCCGCTCTAGTGCGAGCGTCGCGCCGCGGTACCCTGCCCTGCCGAAGGAGTCGTCCTGGTACAACACCCCGATGCGCTCTATACCCAGGTCCTCCGTGAGCCTGGCGACCATCTCCTCGGTCTCCTGGTAATAGGAGGCTCTGAGGTTCAGGATATTGTCCCAGCTGTCGTCCCTCAGGAATTCGGCGCCCGTGAATGGTGCGATGAAGGGGACGCCGGCCTCGGCCGCGACGGGCGTGGCCGAGCGCGAAGTAGGCGTTCCTACTTCGCCTATCAGTGCAAAGACATTCTCCTCCTCGATCAGGCGACCGGTGTTTATGGCTGCAGCCTCAGGCTCGTAGGTGTCGTCGAGAGAGACTAGCTGGATGGTCCTGCCATGAACCCCGCCGGCGTCGTTTGCCTCCTTGAAGGCCGCCAGGATGCCCGCCCTCATGCCGTTGCCCAGCGCCTCTGCGGGACCGCTCAATGCCGCCGACTGACCGAACACTATGCGGTCGTCGAATATGCCGTGGGAGGAAGGCAACGATGGTGCCGCTCCAGTGTTGCTCTGAGACTCCGTGGCAGGCTCTGTTGTGCCCTGCACGACCGGGGCATCGCCGCCGCAGGAGGCGGCCGCTATAGCGAGAACGGCAAGGGCCGCGGCAACAAGGGCCGACGGCGCACGTATTGCCATCTGCCCCGACCAGAAAGAGGTCTTTCCCCTGCCTTTCACCCTTCCCTGTTAGCCACCAGCGTCAGGTGGTTCTTGCCGTCCTCCCACCGGTAGCTGACCTCATCCATCATCGTTCGCACAAGATGGACGCCGAGTCCCCCAATCGGGCGGTCCTCCAGCGGGGCATCGGTATCCGGGACCTTGGCGTCATGGAGGGGGTCGAAGGGGATGCCGTCGTCGGTGATCTCTATTGTGAGATTGTCGTCTTCCGACATCAGGACAACGACGAGCTCGTGGTCGTCCTTGCCGTCATCGAAACCGTAGTCGATGATGTTTAGGACGAGCTCTTCGAGCACCAGGTGCACCCTGAACAGGAGGTCGTTCGACCAGTCCTCCTTGTGCCCCAGGTCGTCGACCGCATCCGTAATGCGCCCCAACTCGTCGTGACTGCGCTCTATGTTCAGAGTCAGCGTTGCGCTCATGATGCGCTGCGGTGAAACGTCACACAGGTAATGTCGTCCGACTGGGCAGTGTCCCCCGCGAAGGAATGGACGGCCTCGAAGACAGCCTCGGTGGCCGACTCGGAGTCCGTCGGCGGAGCCGGCTCGAAGACCTCTTGCAGGCGCTCGATTCCGAACTCCTCGCCGTCCTCGTTCATGGCCTCCGTGACTCCATCGGTGTAGAAGAACACCGTGTCGCCGGGTGCGAGATCGACTGATGTCTGCTTGTAGTGGATGCCCGGAATTATGCCGAGGGCGATGCCGCCGGTGAGAGGCAGGAGCTCCGAGCTGCCGTCGGCGTGGACTACCAGAGGAGAGTTATGCCCGCCGTTCGCATACGTAACCCTATGGGTCTCAGGGTCGTACAATGCATACAGGAGCGTGACGAACATGGTGGCGTCGTTTTCTTCGTTGAGCAGATCGTTCACTTCGCGCAGCACGTCTCCGGGGGTGTCGCTGCCTATCGCCGCACCCTTGAGGAGCGTACGGCTCGACATCATGAACAGTGCTGCGGGCACGCCCTTGTCCGAGACATCTGCCACGGCGATTCCTACACGCCCGTGTTCGAGGCGAAGGATGTCGAAGAAGTCTCCTCCCACGTTGCGGGCGGGTTCCATATTGGCTGCTATCTGGTAGTCGTCACTCTTTGGGAACTGCGTCGGAAGGATGGACTGTTGGATGCTGCTGGCAACGTCCAGTTCGTTCTGCAAGGCTACCAGCTTGTCCCTCGACGACAGCGCTTCCCGCCACTCAAAGAGGTTGCGCATGGTCCGGTCGATGGTGATCGTAAGGTCCTCGAAGTCGACAGGCTTCGTGACGAAGTCGAAGGCTCCGCGGTTCATTGCCGTGCGAATATTCTGCATGTCGCCGTAGGCAGAGATGATCACGGAGCGGATGTTGGGGTCGACCTGGGGAATCTGCTCCAGGAGGGCGAGGCCGTCCATCCTGGGCATGTTGATGTCGGAGAGCACCAAGTCGATGTCACCGTCCTCGCGCAGTCGTTCCAGGGCCTCGATCCCATTGCCAGCGAAGACAAAGCTGTAGTCGCCCGCCCTGATCCTCCGCCGCATTCGCTGCAGCATCAGGGGTTCAAGGTCGGGCTCATCGTCGACTACGAGAATCTTGCAGGGCTGCTTCTTCAACTAGGCCCTCTTGTCGGGCTGTGCAGGTCTTCCCATGTGAGCAATGAAGGGACACGCAGTCGGTCCCCGGGTGGGAGCCCGCCGTTCAGCCCCCGAACGAGGCTAGGGCATCGCTCTCAGAGTCGTGGATGGAGACGATCTGGTCAATGCCGCTGATCTCGAACACCTCGCGGATCGGCCCCTTCGCCGAGCAGAGGGCAAACTTAGCTTCTTGAGCCCGAAGCGCTTTGGCTGTCTGCAGGATCACCCTAAGGCCCGCGCTGCTGATGTATGAGAGCTCGCTGAGATCCAGCAGAACAGCAGTGTCTGAGTCTTCGATTGCGCCTTCCAAGGCTTCCAGGAATAGGCGGGCGTTGGCGCCGTCGATGCGCCCCTGGGTGGCTGCGGTCAGTGTTCCGCCTTCCCGCTTTGCCTCTATCGTCAGGTTGTCGGTTTCGGCAACGGTCCAGCTGGTCAAAGCTCCACCCTCCTGTCCTGTGTTGGCTTCCATGAACCTCTCCCTCTCTCCATGAGTCTCTCCAAGGTTGCTAGAGTGTTCGTGCGTGAGATTCTAACTGTACTCGCATGTAGGTTCAACACACAAGCCCATAGATTTTTGAATTGTATTTCCTGAAGGTCGTGGGCTAGGCCGCTCCCAGAACACGTTTCAGGTTGTCGAGCATGTCGTCGACAGTGGCGCTGAGGTCATATCTTGGGGACCATCCCCACTCTTTCCTGGCCACGGTGTCGTCAAGCTTGTCGGGCCAGGAGTCCGCTATTCCCTGGCGCAGATCGTCTATCTCGTAGCTGATCTCGAAGCCCGGCAGCCGTTCTTCGATCTCTGCGGCGAGCTCGGACGGGGTGAAGCTCATGGCGTTGACGTTGAAGTCCGCGTGATGCTCCAGCCGACCGGCGTCCGCCTCCGCAACGCCTATCAGTGCGGATATCGCGTCCGGCATGTACATCATCGGAAGCCGTGTCTCCGGTCCGAGCCAGCATGTGTAGCGGTTTTCCCGCAAGGCTCCGTAGAATATGGCAACCGCGTAGTCGGTCGTGCCCGACGTCGGCTCGACCTTCCAGCTTATGATGCCCGGCAGCCTCACTCCCCTCACCTCGAGGCCGAGCTTGGTCGAGTAGTAGTTGCCCATCAGCTCCCCGAAGACCTTGGATATACCGTACACGGTGTTGGGTTTCTGCACCGTGTCGTTTGGAGTGTTGTCGTGGGGAGTCTCCGGGCCGAATGCCGCGATCGAGCTGGGGACGACCACCATGTCGAGGTCGTTTGCCACGGCCGCCTCGAGGACATTGTTCAGACCGTTGAAATTTACGCCGTAGGCCTCCCCGCGATTCTGCTCTGCCAGTGCGGACAGCATCGAGGCCATGTGGAACACGGTGTCGACGCCGTACCTCCTGAAGGCTCCGTCGACCTCGTCATACTTCGTCACGTCGATGTAGTCGCTCGGCCCTGCCTTCATCTCTTCCGACAGGGGAGTGGTGTGTCCTGCAGCGATGACGTTCTCTGCGCCATACTTGGCCCTCAGTGCCGGAACGAGCTCGGTTCCGATCTGGCCGCGGGCGCCTGTTACCAGGATTCTCTGCATCTCTCTCTCCGCCGCCGGCCCCCTGCCGGAGGCCGCGAACCTGTTGAGTCTACCACGAGAGCGGAGTGCTGGCGAAGGGCGGGGCCACCGGTTTGCAGGTTCGTCCCAATTACATTTCGCCCAGTCTTAGTATGCGGTGGAGGGAAATCCGGTGGATCAGCCATAGGAGTCCCAGGGTTATGACGGCGAAAACAAACACCATCGCCCCGTACGTAATGGCGAGGGTGTTCCAATCTACCTCCACCACGAAGGGCGGAATGACGCGCGCACCCCAGTCGTCGTGCCCCAGGAAGGGCATTATCACGGCTCCCAGGCGCCCGCCCATCCACATCCCGAGGGCCATCCCAACTGCCACGACAAGTATCTGCTCCAGCCAGACCATCGCCAGCATCTGGCGGCTCGAGAGCCCCACGGTGCGGAGCAGGGCGAACTGCAGCTGTCTGTTGCGGAAGGAGACGTACGCGTGGATCGCGAACCCAAGACAGCTCAGGAGCAGCACGGCGGAGAAGGCCAGGAAGAGCAGGGCCCGCCATCCCGCTTCCACGAGCGGGTCTACCTGGGCCTCGTCGAGCCTGATGGAGCGGTCGAAGACTATGCTGCTGGTGACGTTGCGAGCGTTGCCAAGAGCCTTCACGAGCTCGGACCGGTCCTCGCCGGTCGTGGATGACGAGAGCCACATCTCGTTCGGAAGAAGCTCTCTGGAATAGGCCGCCATGTTGGCGTACCGGGTCAGCGAATTCAGATCTGCAACCAGGTATCTCTCGTCCTGGGTGGTCATGGTAGGAAAGAGGTCCACGGTCGCGGTCAGGCGCACGGGAACGCGGAACCCTGCGACGGACACTTCGAACTCCTCACCCTCTCCCCTGCCCGTCGCCCTCGCAAACGAGGAGCTGGCCAGCACCGGCACGTGCTCGCTCTCCGAGCCGCGGAACACGCCCCTGGCAGTCCCGGCCGAGCCCTCCGACCATGAGAAGAGCGCCACCGCAGAGTCGTTGTACGTGGCGTCCGACTCGCGCAGGGTGTCCGAGCCGGCGTCGGGCGAGGCCCGCATGACAGTCCAGCCCTCCAGTTCGTCGAAGCCTTCGAGCACGGTCTTTCCTGTCCACGCATCAATCGCCCAGACCTCGTCGATCAGGATCGACCCGGCCTGGAGTCTCCTGTCGCCGGTCTCCTCGATGCGCAGGGAGACGAGGTTCAACGGGCGGCTGAGCTGCATCGACTGGCGGACGCCGAACTGCAGGCTCACCTCCATGTCGACCCACTGGTCCGAGTCCAGGGTGCCCAGAGTGTAGGTTGTGAATTGGCCCTGCGCGTTTTGAAGCCTGGCTGTGAAGCGCACGCTGGGGTGAGGCCTGTTGGCCTTGATACGGGCGCCGATGAGGTAGGCTTCGTCGGGCATCAGGATGCCGCTGGGCCGTTCCTGGGCGGGCAGCTCGGCGATGAGGTCGGCAATGGGCTCGTCTGCGAAGTCATCCCTGAACCAGGCGACGTCCATAACAGTCTCGGGGTCGACGGCGAGCATCTCGTAGCTGGTGCCGAACGTCTTGCCCATCTCGCTGCCCCGCTCCCGCAGGACCGGGGAGAGCGCGTCGACGGCCGTGAACCGCTCGTACGGGGTGATGACTGCCCTGTGCCGCTGTGGGATGGTCCGGTTCAGGCCGTACCGGCGGGTGTAGTCCCATCTCGTGCGGTAGACGGGCTTGACTCCCTGGACACGGATGTCGCTGCCCGTGGCGTAGAGTATCCGTTCTTCGAAGCTCCGCTCCAGGGTTGCTCCGAAGCTGGATGCGAAGATGCCCAGGCCGGCCGTCAGGATGAGCAGAAGTGAGAGCCTGGCGTAGTGAGTCGGGTTCCGGGCCATCTGCCACACACCCATGGCCAGACCGGCCGGCAGCAGCCTCGACAGGGCCCTGCTTGCCGCGGTCATGGCCAGGGGGAAGAGCCTGAGAAGCGCCATGCCCGCGGCTACGAGCATGAGGCCCGGCAATGCAAGCAGGAGCTGGTCCACGGCTACGTCTCCCAGCACTTCCTTTGCGACGACGGAGCCCTGTTGTCCGAGCTGCCTGAACAGGTAGATGCTCACTATCAGCAACAGCACGTCGATGTAGTAGCGCTGGAACACGGGCGTCGATGTGGGCCTGGCGGCGCTCTGGCGTTGCCGTGTCACATTCATCCGCGAGGCCTGCACCGCCGGAGCCATTATCGCCGCAAAGCTCAGAACGCCCCCCAGGGCGCTCATCAGGTATGCGCTAAGGGAGACTGTGACCTCGAGCCTCTCGCCGCCGGTCAGCCCCGAGAAGGCCGGGGTCAACCCCAGGAAGCTCGTAACGGTGGCGGCCAGCAGAGGCCCTGCCGCCACCGCCAGCACCACCACGGTGAGCCCCTCCAGTGCGAAGACCGCCAGCATCTGGGAGGGTGTCGCGCCTCTGCTGCGGAGCAGGGCAACCTCGTTTCGCCTCTCCTCGATGGCAAGCGCCGAGAGCGTCACAATGTAGTAGAGGATGACGACGCTGATGAATATCATCACGACGAACATCGGCAGCTTGCTGAAGAAGAGCTTGCGGTCGTACTCCTTGAGGGCGCTGACCAGGGCCGTCTTCTGGGAGTGGCCGGATGTCGTTGCGGCGAGATTGGATGTCAGCCCCTCCAGGCTGTCAAGCACGGCCTCGGTATTCCGGGCGGTCACCCTGTCGTTGTCTACGTCCAGCAGCCAGGCGTAAGTGGTGGAGAGACGGCTGAACGAAGGCCCCAGGGCCTCTAGGTACCCGGCCTCTGAGACGTAGAAGGCGGCCGTGCGGAAGCTTCTGCCCGTCGACGCGTCCAGCACCTTCTCTTCCAGGTACCACACGTCGTCTTCGAAGTCCTTCTTGTCGAAGATGCCGGAGATGACCACGGATATGACGGGGGTAGCGTCGGACCAGAACGGAATGGCCGACATGCTGTCGCCCACGTCGAGGCCGAACAGGAGCGCCACGTCTCGCTGTACCAGCGCCTCTATCCTGGGTGTCTCACCCGGGGCGCTCAGCAGGCGGCCATCCGGGAGGCGGCCGCCCGGGAGTATCGTGATGTGGTCCTCGAGCGACCGGACGAAAGCGAAGTAGCTGCGCGAGTTGTACCTGCCCGCCTCGTCCTCCCTGCCGGGCTGCGTCAGGAACATCGTCGGGGTCTTGCCCGCGTGAATGGAGCCCTGCACTATCTGGCCGACCCTGCCGGCGACGTATCTGTCCACCAGGGCTGACAGGAGGATGTGCTCCGGCCTGGTGGTGGGGCCCCGGTCGCCGGTGATCAGGATGTCGAGCTCCTGGTCGTCGTACTTGGCCAGCGACTGGTTCAGGGCCAGGTCGCGCAGGGCATCGAAGTAGATGATGGTCCCTGAGATTATGGTCGACGCCAGCAGTACCCCAAGAACGACGGAGAGCAGCACCCGCCAGTGTGCGAGGCTTCGCTTCGCGACCAGCTGCCAGGCTGACAGGAGCCTGCCTGCGAAAGCGGTCAACGCTCGGCTGCCCCTTCCGCCGGGCGGCGTGCTGCGCCGTCGCGGCCGGACCTACCGGCAGGCTCGATATCCCGGTCCAGCCCGGCCGCGGTGAAGGTCCGCAAAGACTCTCCGAATTCGCGGCGCTGCCAGCGGCGCACTTCCTCGCACTCGAGCTCCGTCTCAAGGCTGTCGGGCCTGGCGGCTAGGCGTCCCAGGCTGGTCGCCGGCCAGATGAGGGGCGGGGCGAGCCCAAGCTGTTTGGCCTGCTCGGCGCGCCAGCCCTTCAGGAGGCTGAGCCGCTCCCGTGCCCTGGCCCTCTCCTTGGGGCTGAGCCGCTCCCCGCCGCTCCGCGGCTTCCTCGGGCGGCGTACGGGCGGCGCCCTCAGGCCTTCGCGTATGGCCCTGCGCACGCCCGCGGCGGCGGGTCCCCGTCCGTATCTCCCTATTCCCTTCACCCTGGCTATGTCACGTTGAGGGTCGGTGGCCAGGTCCGCGACTACCGAGTCGGACAGCACCTTGAAGGGAGGGCGGTCGAGCTTGAGTGCCTCATTCTCGCGGAAGGAGTGCAGCGACCGGAGGACCGCAAGGCCTCGCCCATCCAGGTTGCGGCTGCCCTTGACGGACAGGAAGCCCCACTCCAAGTCCGGTGGAGTGTGGCGGACCCGGGCCAGCCTGTCGATCTCCTCGCGCACCCAGGCCGTCCTGCCCAGCCTGGCAAGCTTGCCGTCCAGGGTAGCCTTGAGCCGGGCGAGGTGGAGGACGTCCTGTGCCGCATACTGGAGCATCTCGGCCGTCAGCGGGCGCCGCGACCAGTCGGCGCGCTGGAGCTTCTTCTCCTTGCTCACCTCGACGTCGAGAAACTCCTTCAAGACCGCGGCCAGTCCCAGCTTCTCGGAACCGACGAAGGCCGCGGCTATGCTGGTGTCGAACAACCCCCTCACGTGGAACCCCCAGTCCCGGTCGAGGCTCCTAATGTCATAGTCGGCGGAATGAAAGATCTTGTCGACCGACGGGTCGGCCAGGAGCTTTCCCAGGGGCGCTGGATCGTCAATCGAGAGCGGGTCGATAACGTGCACCGCGTCCTGCGTCGCAAGCTGCACCAGGCACACGCGCTCCGGGTACCTGAAAAAGCCGTTGGACTCCAGGTCGACCGCGACGCGCGGCTGCCCCATTGCAGACTCCACGACAGCCGCCAGGCGAGGCCCGGTCGTTACGACCTCTACGGCGCTCCCATTTCCAGGCAAGCTCCAGCCTCCCTGCAGATTCGGTGTCCGTACAGTCTCGACCATACGTTGATTCTACGCGCCCCGGTCGCAGCGCGAAAGGGCCGCACGTATGCCGGGCCCGGGGGGAAGGGACAATACGACGAGGGACTGCGCTCCGGCTCTTCTAGCCTCTCCCTTACAACTACGTCGCGTACTAAGGACGGGATTGCCGCCTGCCGCAGCGACGGACCGCGGCGCGAGACGTGCCCCAATGAGCTTGGAGCCTGATAACATGCCCGAAAACATGGAGACGGCAGAAGCAATGACAGGACCAGCACCGAACGAAGACAGCGTCATAGTACTCTACAAGGGCGGGCGGCTTGCCTCGTGGGACGGCCTCACCGTGGAGGAACAGGACGACTACTCACGCGAGCACGTCGACCTGATGCTGTCGGTGGCGCGGGAGCATGGCTTGAGGAGTCTCGAAGGATTCAAGCTGCTCACGCCGGCCGAGGACTGGATCAGGTTCTGGGCGATAGAGTTCCCGACATTCGAGGGGGCCGAGGCCTGGATCGCCGCCGAGATGGAGCCGCCGTACGGCCGCTACGGCTACTACGAGTATTACCTTGCGCGAAGGATCCTGGGACAGGGTCCGCGCCTTCCGGACGTGGAGCCCCTGGCAGGCGCGCCCTCGGAGACACCGGTCCTGGAGGCCGACATGGGCAGCTTCGTCGTGGTCGCGCTCGACCGGTGGCTACCAGGCGCGGATGTCGTGCCACCCGGCCGGCGCGGCGATGTGGAACACGACCAGCTTATGAGCTCGGTGGCACAGGATCACGGACTACTGCGTATGGACGTCTACCGGCTCGTTGCCCCGCAGGATGCGTGGCATAGGGCGTGGATCGTCGAATTCCCCGAGCTGGAGGGCGCGGAGGCGTGGATCGAGGCCGACTCACGCCCGCCCAACAGCCGCTACAGGTCCAGGACATACCACCTTGCGCGCAAGTGGGCGCCGGAGTATTTTGCAAGCTGGATTAGAGAACATTAGCGGGTGCCGACCGCATCTCGGAGGGGTCTTAGACCTCCCACAGACGTCACCATTAGTCGCCGCTTTGAGACCGAGAGTAGCCTTGTTTGAGACTGGTTGCTAGTCCCACTAGCGGGATGGCAGCGTGTGTCGATTTCGTCACGACATTTACAGCTGTGCAACCCGCTTTTTCGGTTGCAGTCTGGCCGGGTCTGATATAAGGTTGTGCCGACATTCGGGCAGGTCACCTGGAACATCTTAGGAGAGGTGTCATGAAAGTCTTGACTGTGAAATGGGCTGTCCTACTGGGTCTGATAGCGGCCTTCGCGTTGGCGCTTGCCGCGTGCGGCGGTGAGGACGAGGCCTTCAGAATAGGCGTGATGGAGTCCCTTACGGGCCCCGGCGAGACGTACGGCACGGTCGCCAACCAGGCCAAGCAGATGGCCGTGGACGAGATCAACGCCGCTGGCGGCATCGATGGGCGCATGATCGAGCTCGTAGTCGAGGACTCGAAGTGCAACTCTGCGGACGCTATCACGGCCTACAACAAGCTGACGGACGTGGAAGGCGTGAAGATCATCCTCGGCACATCGTGCAGCGGCGCGATGCTGGGAGCCGCGCCCCTGGCGGAGGAGGATGGGGTTATCCTCTTCTCCGGTCTCGCCACGAACCCGGACATAGCCGAGGCCGGCGACTACATCTTCCGCACATCTATGAGCGATGCGCAGCTCGGCATCGACACCGGCAACCTCCTGTGGGCCGACGGGATACGGAAGCTTGCCACGATTAACGAGTCGACCGACTACGCGGAGGGTGTGAGGCGTGAGTCCGTCGCCCAATTCGAGAAGCGCGGTGGCGAAGTGGTCGGCGAGGAGCGCTACCCCACCGACACTACCGACTTCAGGAGCCAGCTCACCAAGCTGATCAACGCGAGCCCTGACGCCCTGCACGTAGCCGCCCAGGCCGAATTCGCCGGCGGCACCATCGTGAAGCAGGCGCGCGAGCTCGGCTTCGAAGGGCCCATCTACTCGGACGTGGTCGTCGTTGGAGCCACTGCCCTGGAGATCGCGGGTGACGCCGCAACCGGCCTCAAGGCGGTCACGGCTGACCTGGACCCCGCCAACAACAAGGCCCAGGAGGTACTCAGGAACTTCAAGGAGAAGTACGACTACGTCACGCTTCCCTGGTACCTCGGCTCGGCGTACGACGACGTCTACATCACCGCCGAGTGCCTGAAGGAGACGGGCGACGACCAGGACGCCGACGGGTTCAAGGACTGCATGTACGGCATAACCTGGAGCGGCGCTATCGGCGACAGCTACAGCTTCGACGCCAAGGGTGAGGTCGTCGGCCTCTCCAACCTCGTCGTAGAGGTCCTGCCGACAGCCGAGAGGAACGAGGACAACCAGGGATACAAGGTGCTGGGCGGCGCTCCTACACAGTAGGCGCTCCTCCCGTGGAGGTTGAGACGCTCGACGCGGGCTCGGCCGCGCCCAGTCGCCGTTGGTGGTGGGCGCCGGCGAGTCCGCGCGACACGTAAGACCGGGGTTGTTTCAGGTGAATCGCCTGCTTGACTTCCTCGACCGTCGGGACAAGGTGCTGGCTGTCGCGCTGGCTTTCGGGGCGGCGGCGTACCTCGTGTGGAAGATCACCGAGTCCCCTGACCAGGCCGTGCAGTTCACCTTCAACGGCCTGTCGGTTGGGGCGGTGTACGCACTGCTGGCGATGGGGTTCACGCTGGTCTACAGCACCGTCTGGTTCTTCGACCTGTACTACGGCGCAGCGGCCGCAATGGGCGCGTACGGGGTCTTCTACCTCAGGTCGAAAGAGGCCCTGGGCGGGCTGTACCACGTACAGAACCTCTACATGAACGCCCTCTTCGCAGCCGTCGTCGCGGGGGTGGTCGCGTGGGCACTCCACGAGAGCCTGTACAGTCGGCTCCGAACGCGCTTCGATCCCATGGCTTTGCAAGTCGTCGGTGGCCTGCTCGCCGCCGCGGCCGGCGCCTACACGTGGCTCGTTCTGACCCTGACGGACAACCTGCATCTCACCCTGAGCCCACTGATCGGGGCCGTGGCGGCCCTTGCAGCGGGCTGGGCGATGCACCGGGCCATCCGGCTGCTCTCTTCGGAGGCCGGGCATACCCCGCTCCTAGCCGGCGCCGCAATCGTCGGCGTCGCGGTAGGGTCCTACTGCGGCCTGCTCGTTGCGAGTACACCCGAGTCGAAGCTCTACCTGAGCTGGGCGGTTTCGTGCCTGCTGGCCGGCGCCGTCGGTCTCGCCCTCTACAGGGGCCTGTACGTTTACATGCGCGAGCGGGCCAGGTCGCCCCTGATCATGCTCGTCGCGTCGCTGGGCATCCTGCTGGCCATCACTGCGGCCACGTCGATCGTGTTCGAGAGCGCCCCTCGCCCACTGCCGGAGGCCTTCGGCAGCGCCCCCTGGAAGATCTGGGGAGGCACCATCAAGGGCTTCAACGTATTCACCATCGGCGTGGCGCTGGCCGGCTTCGTGGGGCTCCTATTCCTTCTGAAGAAGACCGCTTTCGGGAAGGCGGTGAGGGCCATCGGTGACGACGAAGAGGTGTCGAAGGTCGTCGGCATAAACACGACCGTCGTCATTGCCATCGTGTTCTTCATTGGGGCGGTCTTCGCGGCGGCGGCCGGGGTGCTCAGCGGGCACGACACCGCGATCCAGCCGAGGATGGGACTGCTGCTGCTGCTCAAGGGCTGGATCGCCTCCGTCGTGGGCGGCATAGGCAACCTGTACGGCGCCATCGTTGGCGGCTTCGCACTGGGCATCCTGGAACAGTTCGGCATCTGGGACCTGGCGGGCGAGTGGAGGGACGTGATCTCGTTCGGCGTCCTCATCCTCTTCCTGTCGTTCTGGCCCCAGGGCCTCCTGCCGAGGAAGTAGGGCAGCGACCATGGCATCAGGCATAGTTGCCGGCGTGGCGAGACTGGCCCGCGAGCAGCGGGTCGTAATGAGGCTCGCCAACGGCAATGTGGAGCTATGGGCGAACCTGGTGGTCATCACCTGGGCTGTGGTGTTTGCCATATGGCAGGGCGTAGGGTTCGCCATAACGCTGGGCACGGTATTCGGGATATGGGCGATCCTTGCCGTGAGCCTGAACCTCGTGGTGGGGTTCACCGGGCTACTGTCCGTCAGCCACATAGGCTTCTTCGGCATCGGCGCGTACACCGTTGCCATCCTCACTTCCGACACCAACTACGAGCTGCTCCGCACCGATGCGGTCCCCACCTATGGGTTGCCCTTCTTCGCCGCGCTGCCGGTCGGCGTAGTCCTGGCCGGCTTGACGGCCATCGCGGTGGGAATAGTCTTCAACCGCTTCAGGGACGACATCTTCGTGCTGGTCTCATTCGGGTTCGCCATCATCGCTTTCAACCTGTTCCTGAACGCGCGTCCAATCACCAGGGGCGCCTTCGGCATTCGCGATATTGAGAAACCCGCTATCGGAGGTTGGTCGTTCGATGGCGAGTTAATATTCATGGCGCTGATCCTGGCATTCCTTGCGCTGGTCGTCCTGGTCTCCTGGTTAATCGTGACCTCGTCCTTCGGGCGGGTGCTTAAGGCCATCCGGGAGGATGAGCAGGCTATCGAGGTCTTCGGATACCGGGCGACCCACTACAAGCTGGCCGTGTGGGTCGTGTCGGCCATGATGGCGGGCCTGGCAGGAGGCCTGTTCGCGAGCTGGACAACCTTCGTCGACCCCAACTCCTTCATCCTGCTCGAGTCGATGCTGCTCGTCTCAGTGGTGATCCTGGGAGGGCTTGCCACGATCTGGGGCTCGCTGCTCGGGGCGATGGCCTTCGTGCTCCTCGAAGAGGGGATGCGCTTCCTGCCGTTCTTCCCCTCAGAGTACGTCGGCCAGGCCAGGCAGGTCGTACTCGGCGTTTTGCTGGTCCTGCTAATGCTGTTCAGGCCCCAGGGGCTGGTCGGGAGGTACAAGCTGTGAGCAAGCCCCACGTCGACATCGACGAGGTCTTCATCCTCAGGACCGAGGACATCTCAAAGCACTTCGGCGCGGTCAAGGCCGTGGACCGGCTTTCCCTGTCCATCTTTCGCCAGTGGATAACCTGCATCGTCGGGCCGAACGGGTCCGGAAAGTCGACACTGATGGACCTGCTCAGCGGCATGCTGCCACTCGACGAGGGTGCCGTGATTATCGACGGCACTGGCCTCCGTGTCCTCAGGCCGTACGACGCGCCCGAGCGTGGTGTCACCAGGACCTTCCAGGATGTCAGGCTCTTCGACCAGATGACCGTGTGGGACAACATCATGGTGGTGCTGACCGACCGGCGCACCTTCCCGTCGCTGCTGGAGCGGATGAGGCCCCGCCACAAGGAGAAGGCCGAAAGCATCCTGAAGAGCGTCGGCATGTGGGAGAAGCGTGACGCAATGGCGATGGACCTCTCCTACGGCCAGCGGAAGCTGCTGGAGATCGGGCGGGCCATGGCGATGGACGTCAGCATATACCTGTTCGACGAACCCTTCGCCGGCCTCTTCCCCCAGATGCTTGAGAGGGTCAAGTCGATACTGAAAGAGATGCGGGAGCAGGGCAACACCATCGTCTTCGTCTCCCACAACATGGACATCGTCCGCGAGCTGTCGGACCATCTCTTCGTCCTGGACAGCGGAACCCTCCTCGCCACAGGGGAAGTCGAAGAGGTGCTGGCCAGGCCGGACGTCATCGACGCATACCTGGGACACTAAGTGATCTCAAGACGTCCCAACCTAGCCAGGAGCAGGGGAAGATACGTTCGCCCTGAGCCTGTCGAAGGGCAGTTCTCACCAGTGCGAGTAGCTCTTGAGATAGTCTCTAACAGGCTTGGTGCTTCGAAATGAAGGTCAGACTCTACCGAAAGAGAGAAGCAAAGAAGGCTCTGCGTCTTAGAGTCAGGGAGGACTCCTAGAAGTCATGGCGCTGCTTGAGCTGGTCGACGTATCCGTGCGCTACGGGGCCGTCTCGGCTCTCGAGGACGTGTCCCTGGGCGTCGACGAGGGCGATGTGGTTGCTGTCATGGGTCCAAACGGCGCCGGCAAGTCCACCGTGCTCAAGGCGATCATGGGCCTGGCGCCCGTCGTGCAGGGGCAGGTCAACTGGCGCTCGGAGCCGCTGGCGTCGGCGACTCACGAAATCGTCAAGGAGGGCATCGCCTTCGTCCCACAGGGCAGGCGCCTCTTCACCCACCTGACCATCGAAGAGAACCTGGAGATGGGCTGCCTGTACATGAACGACAGGGCCGAAAAAGAGCGGCGTATGGAGTCGGTCATGGAGCTGTTTCCGATCCTGCACGACAAGCGCCGCGACATGGCCAGCGCCATGTCTGGTGGCCAGCAACAGATGCTCGCCCTGGGACGCGGGCTGATGGCCAGCCCCGACGTGCTGCTCCTCGACGAGCCGACGCTGGGACTAGCCCCCATCGTGGTCAAGGAAGTGTTCAGGATGGTGGCACTTATCAGCGAGAAACTCGGCACCACCATCATGGTGGTGGAGCACAACATCAAGGGCGTGCTCGACATCGTGGACCGGGCCTACGTGCTGGACATGGGCCGCGTTGTATTCGAAGGGACTCCGCAGTCGGTCCTCGAGACCAACATCCTGACCGAGGTCTTCCTGGGCAAGGTCAGCCAGGCGGACTAGGAGCAGCCGGTCAGACTAGAGCCATCTCCAACTCCGGCGAGCCCCTGGCCTGGGAAGACCGTTCGTCCTGAGCAGAGTTACGCCCGCATGCGGCCCGCGGGTGGGTGGCCGGTAACTGCCGTGCAGGTGCTTGATACGTTCGTCCTGAGCCTGTCGAAGGACAGTGCTCAGCAGCGAGCATAATACTTGAGATAGGCTACCCGATGTCAGGGTAGTTCAGCGGCTGGCCGGTCTTCCCAGTCTCGTACCGGGTGATGTGCCACCTGCCGATGTTCGCGCCGAGCAGGATGTCCCTGTCGGGCCCGCAGAAGGCGATGTTCGTCGGCGCGGCGATCAGCGTGCCCTCGAAGTCCTCCGCGAGTACGTCGACCTCGCCGCCCGGCGTCACCCGGTAGATGATGTCGGGCCGGTACATCGACACGTACAGGTTGCCGTCCGTATCGAATGCGAGGCCGTCAGGCACCGTTCGCGGAAACTCGGCCACCGTCTCATGCTCTCCCGGGCTCCCGTCCGACTCGATGCGTATGCGGTCCACGCGGGGCGGGTTCACGCTCATGGCGACGTAGAGGTGTTCGCCGCCGGGGCCCATGCACAGTCCGTTGGGGAACTCCTTCGGCCGCCTGTCCCACACCTCCGTCTCGCCCCCAGGCCTGACGCGGTAGACCATCCCGTCGTCCTCGTGCCAGCCTCCCGACTCGCACACGTACAGGTTCCCCTCTGCGTCGAAGGCGGGGTAGTTAGGCACACGGAACGGCTCGTCGGCAGTGCCGCTCGAATACACCGACACGTCGCCGCCAGGGGTGATCTTCATCACCGCGCCGTTACCGATGTCGCAGGCGTAGACGTTGTGGCGCGCGTCCAGCGCCAGTCCCAGCAGGAATCCGCCCGTGTCCGCGACCTGCTCCACCTCGCGCTTCTCGATGTCTATCCGGTAGAGCTGGCCCGCCTCGCCGCCAGCGTAAGCGTAGCCGTCCAGCCCCCACGCTATGCCCTCAGCGTGGTCCAGCCCCTCCACCAACACCGATACCTGCGTGTCATTGTCCAGAAGACTCATGGCACTCTCCTCGGGACACTCCAATCCATCGCTGGTACGAAAACAGCCGCATCACGCCCCTTCCGTCATTCCGGCGCACGCCGGAATCCAGTCCCCGGCCGCGGCCATCCGAATAGGGCAGGGCCACTCTCACACTCTGCTAGGGCTCCAGCATGAAGCCGTTGTTCAGGAAGGCCCCGTCGATCGGGATGGCCGTTCCGCTGATGTGCGCCGACCGCTCGCTGCACAGGAACAACACCAGGTCGGCGACCTCCTCCGGGTACGCCTCCCTGCCCGCCGGCATCCTCTTCAGCCTCTGTTCCCGCAGCTCCGGCTCGCGCTTGTAGACCAGCTCGGTCATGGGCGAGAGCACCATGCCCGGGCAGACGGCGTTGACGTTTATGCCGTACTGGGCCCACTCAAGCGACAGCACCCCGGCCAGCCCGATCAGACCGGCCTTGGCGGGGCTGTATGCGCCCCGCTCGGGCACCGGCGCCGTCGCGGCGACCGACGACATGAACACCACGCGGCCGCCTTCGCCCTGCTCCACGAGATGCCTGCCGACCGCCTTGCTGAACAGGAACCCTCCCGTCAGGTGCGTGTCGAGCACACTGCTCCAGTCCTCGGCCGAGAGCTCCAGCACCGGCGCCTTGATGTTGTTGCCGGCGCAGTGGACGAGGAAGTCGACCCTGCCGAAGTGGTCGATGGTCCTCCGCACGGCGTCCTCGACTGAAGGCTCTGAGGCAACCTGGACCTCGACCCCGATCGCCCTGCCGCCGCTCTCAACCACCTCGGCGGCGGTCTCCTCGGCCCGGGCCCCGTCCATGTCGGCGACCGCCACCCCGACGCCCTCGTCTGCGAACGCCCGGCTCACAGCCGAGCCGATGCCCCCCGCGCCGCCCGTCACGATGGCCACCTTGCCGTCCATCCCCGCCCTCCTCCCAGTGCTGTGGCGCAATATACGCCGCGCCCCAATGCCAGTCAAACGCACCCAATCCGTCATTCCGGCCCCCGAGCCGGATTCCTGTGAGCAGGAGCTGTCCCCAATCCAGTCCCTGGTCGCAGTAGTCAGTTCGAGGCATGAGTGGCTCGTGCGAAGAGCTTGCCCCGTAAATCGGACACATCGTCCAGCCCCCTACGCCACATCGGTACGGCGCCCCAAGAGAACGACTCTAGATTGACCGCAGCCTTGAAGAGCGACGGGAAGCCACCCATAATCTATGGCATATAGTCTAGCTGGAGCAGATCATGGTTGAGTGGTCATCGCAAGACGCGAAGAACCGGTTCAGCGCCGTAGTGAACGCCGCTCTTTCCGGTGAACCTCAAACCGTCACCCGGAGGGGTTCTCCCGCCGTGGTGGTACTGGCCGTCGAGGATTATCAGCGGCTCTGCCAGGCTGAGAAGTCCGGCGCGCCGACCTTCATAGAGCACCTTCTCGCCATACCCCAAGGGCGGCCTGGAAAACCTGTTCGATAGTGCCTGAGCTCAGGCGTCGATTGAGTAGTTGAGCCGGGCCAATTTTGGGAGAAGCCTCTTCCGCCACCTCCGTCGATCAAAGACTGCTGTACGTGTCGGATGGACTGTACAATAGTCCCCATGTCGCGCGTAGTGCACTTCGCCCGGCGGGGTAGGCTCCGCAGACGGAGCCGGCATCGCCGGGTCGTTTCGTGAATAGATCAACGCTGCTCGGCCAGCCATTCGGCGATGGCATGGCCCGCTAGTGACGACCCGCGTCCCGCTGCCCAGGACCTTCTGGGCCTTCAGAAACCCCAGCTACCGTTTCCTGTGGCCGGCCAACTTCATCGCCTACGCCTCCCGGTGGATGCAGATGACCCTGCTGGGGTGGTTCGTCCTCGTCGAGACGGACTCCCCATGGCTCGTCGGCCTCGTCGGGTTCTTCGGCATGATCCCCATGTTCGTCCTGGGCGTCCTGGGCGGCGTCCTCGCAGACTCGATGGACCGCAGACGGCTCCTGCTGACGACCCAGGCTGTCGCCCTGCTGTCGCTGGTGTCCCTGTCCACGCTCATGGTCCTCGACTTGGCCGTCTACTGGCATGCGTACCCGGCGATTCTCGTGATGGGCATCGCCTGGGCGCTGGACATGCCGTCCAGGCGGTCCCTCATCCACGACCTCCTGGGTAGGAGGCGCGTGACGAACGGCGTCGCCCTCGACTCCATGGGCATGAGCGCCAGCATGATGATCGGCCCCGCAACCGCAGGCGCACTCATCGACAGGGTCGGCGTAACGGGCGGCTACCTGGTGGTGACCGTCCTGTCCTTGACCTCGATCGTGCTGCTGTCCAGGCTCGGGACCGGTCAAGCCCGCCCGCCGCAGTACGACGTGGGCATCCTCCGCAACCTTGCCGACGGGTTACGCTACGTGGCCGGACACTCTGCCCTCAGGGCGATGGTGTTGATTACGGTCCTGGCGAACCTGCTGCTCTTCCCTTACATGCACATGGTCCCCGTCATGGCCCGCGAGGTGCTGGAAGTAGGCCCCACACTCATGGGGCTTCTGCAAGCCGCGCCCGGCATGGGATCGTTCGCGGGGGCCGTGGGCATAGCCTCTCTTACTAGGTTGACGCACCATGGCAGGGTCATGCTGGCGGGAACGCTGACCGCGTTTGCCGCGCTGCTGATCTTCTCGCAATCGACGGTGTACGCCTTCTCGCTGCCGACGCTCCTGGTCATGGGCATAGGGCAATCCGGGTTCGGCTCGATGCAGGCGGCGATGACCATGCTCCTCGCCCCCAGGGAGATGAGGGGTAAGGCCCTCGGCGTGGTCAGCCTGGCGATAGGGTCGGGCCCGTTCGGCGCGCTGATCGTGAGCTCGATAGCCAACGAGTACGGGCCCGCCCTGGCCATTGCCGCAATCGCCATAGCGGGGATGGTCTCGGTCGGGATAGTCGGCATCTCCATGCCCGCCATCCGTGCCCGAATAGCCTAGCCCCGACCCGGCCCCGGTTGCCTCACATCTAGGCAGGCGTCGCATTCAGGTAGGGGCGACTCGCCGAGTCGCCCTTACACGTTGGGCCGCGATCGAATCGGAGCCGGATGTCCTTCTCACCAATACTGAACAGCTGCCAGCGGCGCCCTTGACACGCACAGCACCTTAGTTCTATAATCCCCATCGAGGGACAGACCCCGCGAGGGCTGTCCCCTTTTCTTTGGAGTGGCCAGCCCATCACTACCCAGGAGGATATGGGATTGGCCTTCTTCGATTCGAAAGTATCGCGGTTCCTGGTCTTCGACACAGGCGGCGTCCGCCGGGACCTGTCGCCTTTCATTACGGACGTCCGCGGCCTGCCCGGCGACCGCGCGCTGAACGATGTCACCGCCCTCGGTGACTCCGGCGCAAGGTTCACACCCGGCGTCGAGGACACGACGGTCCTGCTCTCCGGGATCTTCGACGACAGCGAGCCCGGCGGCCCCGACTCCGTGCTCGGCCCCCTGCGCGCCCACTCGTCGCCGATCCGTTTCGAGTACGGCCCCAGGGGCGCGTCCGCGGGCTCAGCCAGGTACTCGGGCTCATGCTGGGTTGCGTCGTACAGGCTGCGCAGCCGCGTCGGAAGCAGGGTGGAGTGGGCGGCGGCCCTGCAGGTCGACGGCACGGTGAGCCGGGACAGCTTCTAGCCGATGCTCACGGGCGCGATAGGAAATAAGCACCAAACTAGGCGGAGAAGAAAAATGCACATACGACTGCCTTCGGGTGGATGGTGGGAAATCGAGACGAGGCCTAGGTGGCGGCATCTGCGCGAGTGGATGCGCTCGCGGCGAGAGCCCGGCGCTCAGGAGGAGCTCGCGAACGAGGTGCTCGTCTCCCTGACGAACGCCTGGAGCTTCGACCTTCCCGTAGAGACGGCCTCACTGGAGCGGGTCGACGCGGGCGATCTCGCAATGGCTTTCGGCGCGGTCCGGCAGTCGCTGGCTGAGCTGTGGGACCTGAAAGAGCAGCGCGAGCGCACCGAGCGCCTCTTCGCGGAGATGGCGGCCGGAAGGGTGCCCGAAGAGTTCGAGGAGGCCCGCATCATGGCGCTCACCGGGTGGAGCTGGCACACCCTGCAGGAGACCCCCGCTGACGCGGTGGAGGCGATGATGGCATACCTGTCGGTCCGCACCGTCCGCGAGAACGGCGGCGCGCTGGACTTCCCGGCGGCGGCAAATGCCGGATAGAGGCGTGGAGCGCGACGGCCTCTCCGGACTTCGCTCGTCCCTGGCGGCCGGCGTAGCCGGCCTGGCTTGGCCGCCGCTCAGCCACAGCCGGCCGGGTGACGGCGGCACGGCTCCCCGACCGTCCCCAAGGTCCGGAGCAGAGGGCGTGCACGTCACTGTGAATCTCAACGGAGGGGTGGTCTTTCTGGACGACGAGCGCCGCATGAGGCTCCTCGCCAGGGAGATCAAGCGCCTGATCATCGAGGACGTCAGACGCGGCATCGAAGTCTAGCCCGCTCCCTATCCGTCCGACGGGAGAGGACGGAGCCTGCCCTGAGGCTCTCCTGAGCTTGACGAAGGGCTTGTCGAAGAGCCTGCCCCGTACTCGATACGGGGGACGAGGGTGACGTATTTCGAACAACTCATCAAGGAGTGACAACCATGCAGGACAAGTGGCTCGTGTGCGTCGACTGGAATGACGACGGCGCATTCTCGGACCCGGACGAGGACGTAACATCCGACGTGCGCGGACTGACTCTGGAGCACTTCCGTGACCTCGCTTCCGGGTACATGGAGTCTGCCCGGCTCGATCTCGAGTTGAGGAACGACACCCACCGCTACAGCCCTCCCAATGCGGGCTCGCCCCTCCACGGCAGCCTCGCACCCGGGCGGCGAGTCTGGGTCAGGGCCGCCTATCCATTCGACTCGCTCTCCGGCACGCCGGGAGCCCGGCTGACTAGCCGTGTCCCCGGCGATGGGGCTGGCCTGTCGTGGACGGAGCACGAGGGCACGTTCGAGACAGCCCCATCGGGCAAGGGCGTCCGCACCGCCGGGGCCGAGGCCGGAAGGCGCACCGCTACGATCGACTTCGGCTCGGCCGACATCTCCTTCGGCTGTTGGTTCGCCAGGAGCGGCTCGACGAGCCACGGAGGGCTGTGCCTTCGCCAGTCGTCGGACGGATACCTGTACGTCCGCATCACTGGCGAAGCCATCGAGCTAAGGGAGGCACGCAAGGGATCGCCCGGCACACTCGCGGCCTCGGCTCCACACGCCTGGGACGAGGACGCCGAGAAGTTCCTTCAGGTCGTCATGCATGGAGACGAGATACAGGTCTTCGTGAACGACCGGGTCGTAGTCGAGGCTGCCTCGACGCTCAACACGTCAGCGACGAGCCACGGCCTGTTTTGCGAGGGCAGCGCCGGGCACACCTGGAGAAACTTCGGAGGCTGGGTGTCGCTGTTCCACGGGCGGATCGACGCGATACAGCCGCGGCCCAGTCGCGGGGCGCAGCACTGCTATCTGAGGGCTTTCGACGAGATGGAGCGACTGGGTGCCGTAACCCTGTACACCTACGCGACAGCGCCGCTGCCCCAGTCTTCAGGCGACATCCTGGGTCACATCCTCGACTACGCGGGCGTCGACCCGGCCAGGCGCAAGATCGACCGCGGGGCCGTGCTGGTCCCTGACACCTTCAGCCCCGCGATGTGGGACGTGAAGGCTCTCGGCGAGATACAGCGTCTTCAGGACGAGGAGGACGGCCTGGTCTACGTCGACGGTCACGGCCGGTGGCGGCTGGAGGCCCGTGACCACCGGGACGCCGGTCCCCACGCGCGCACCCTCGCGGCCATCACAAGCTCGGGCCGAGCTGCGGGCCCGTACTACTCAGACCTCATATGGGACGACGGCGCGGGCAGCGTAGAGAACATGGTCTTCATGCGGATCAGGGGTTACACGAACCATGGCCTGCAGTCGGCCTGGACGCTTGCCGAGAAGCCCTCGTTCCGAGCCCTGGAGGCAAAGGACTTCCTGGCCGAAGCGACCGGATACGACACCCTCGGCGGCCAGCTCACGCCTATCCCCAACCTGGACTTCCGGGCCAACACCATGCGGGACGGCTCAGGCGACGACATAACCCGCGAGATCTCCGTGTCGTACCCGGACAGGGCCACCTACAACGGCAAGGGGACCCTGGTCCGCGTCAAGTTCGGAGCGACTCCCGGCTACCTGACGCTGCTCCAGCTCCGCACCCTCAACGCCATCAGGTACGACGACCCCGCGATACTCCGGGGAGACGACTCGGCCAGCAGGCGGGCGTACGGGGACCGGATCAGGTCCATAGATGCGCGCTGGACGCGGGAATCTGGGACGGCCCTCTCCACGATACGCAGCCGGCTGGCCCGCAGGAAAGACCCCAAGACCGTCCTAAGACTCACCGTCAAGAACGGGTCGGGCGCCAACCTGTTCCTCATGCTGCAGCGGGGGGTGTCGGACAGGCTGCGAGTAAGCTATCCGGACATGGGCATCGACCGCGACTTCTTCGTCGAGGGGCGCTCCATCACCATCTCAGAGGGCCGGACCCTGGCAACCGGCTCACTGCTCCTCAGCCAGGCGCCATAGTCGTCGTCCCCGCGAAGGCAGAGCCTGCCCCGTACTCGAAACTGGGAACCCAGAACGCCGAGACTCTGATTACCGGCACACTGCTCCTGAGCGAGGCGCCTTAGCCGTCGTCCCTGCGCAGGCAGGGACCCAGAGGGGCGGGGGGAGAGGGGTTTCCCTCCCTTACTGAAGTTCTGGCACCATGCAAGGGCCACTGGTATGGAAACCGAGGCGCGCTCGGCTACACCGACGCTGCTACGGCCTCGTAGCGGACGGCGGCATCAGCCGAATCCGCCCCTGGAATCCGATGCGCCGGAACGACTCAGCATGCTCCATCCCGTGGCCTTTAGCGCGTTCCCTGCGCCACAACTTCATCCGCTCGCCGATCTCCTCCACGCTGCTGCCGCCGAGCTGTGACGTGTGCTCCGCGAGCGCCCTGATCGAGGTATCCATGTGGCCTGTTACGTCCACCCAGTGGTCCGGGTCCGGGTGACCCATGATCCACGCCTCCGACACCTTGTGGGGCTCCAGGCCCTCCTCGAGCAGCTCGGGAAATGTCAGGTGGTCCCGCGCCGTGGGGAAGATGGCGGCCAGTGTCGCCTCACCGGACGCGATATGGTCCGGGTGCCCGACGCCCCAGCCTCCCCCTTCCAGGTTTCGCATGGGGTACATGCAGATCACGACGTCGGGCCGGTGGCGCCTGATCTCACGGGCTATGTCGCGCCTGAGATCCAGGGTCGGCTCCAGGTATGCATCCGGGTAGCGCAGGAAGACCACGTCCTTCAGCCCCAGTACCTTGCCCGCCTCGATCTGCTCTCTCGTCCGTATTTCCGACAGCTCCTCAGACGTGATCGTCCGGTCGCCCGTGCCCTTGCTTCCGTCCGTGCAGATGACGTACACCACCTCCACACCCTCCGCACACCACTTCGCCACCGTGCCGGAGCATCCGAACTCCGCGTCGTCGGCGTGGGCCACGACCACCATGGCCCGCTCCAGTGTCTTGTCTTCCCGTCCCTCTTCAGCCATATCTCTCCGCCAGCTTACTGATTCGTTCCATCGACGCGATATGGTATCCAGCACGCCGCCCCATGTCCATGTTTGCCGGACACCCACCATGTCGTCCCGAGCCTCCTGGCGAGAGACCTGGGGTGGGGTCGGCCTCGACCATGCCAAGAGACGACGCCATTTTCATCACCGCGTGCGGCCTTCGCAGGGCCATAGTGATTCCGAGCGACGCGCCAGCAGGAAGAGGAATCTACGAATCGTCATGGGAGGCGTCTCTGCGTTCAAAGGAGCATAGATTCTCCGTCGCTTCGCTCCTCAGAATGACAGCAGGAAGGGCGTCTCCCAAGTCTCAGCGACTCTTGAATACTACCGGGAGCGGAGGGCCGCTTCCGTATAATGGGCGGCGCTATGGGAATGCACGAGAGGGCGAGATCCCACTGGAACAGGGCATTCGACAGCATGGCCTGGCTGCCGGGCGGGTGGATGAACGCCGCCCACGAGATGGTCGACCGCCACGCCCGCGGGCGCCTGGGAAACAGAGCCGCGCTGGTCTGGGTCGGCCGGGACGGAGAGATAGAGCGGCACACCTTCCGGCAGATCAAGGTAATGTCGGACAAGTTCGCCAACGTGCTCGACAGCCTGGGAGTCGTGCAGGGCGACAGGGTGCTCATATACCTCGAGCGGGTCCCCGAGCTGTACTTCGCATTCCTGGGAGCGCTCAAGGCCGGCGCGATCGCGGGATTCCTGTCCCCCGACCTGGGGCCCGAGGAGGTGCGGGACCGCATGGCTGCGACCGCCGCCAAGATTCTGGTCACCCGGCCAGGCCTCCGACGCCGGATGGGAGACATCGTCTACGAGCTATTCGACCTCCAGCACATAGTCATAGTGAACAAGAACGGGCGAGACCCCGGCCCGCCGGACATCGCCGACCTGGTATACGAGGAGGAGATGGCGAAGGCGCCCGCCGAGTACCGCACGGCGCGCACGAGCCAGCTCGACGACGCGACGGTCCACTTCACCGCCGGCGTTTCGGGGAAGCTCAGGGGCGTGGTTCACCGCCACCAGGCCGTGGTCCAACAGTATGCCACGGGGCAGACTGTACTGGACCTGCGCAAGGATGACGTCTACTGGTGCTCATCCGCTCCCGACCGGCTCACCGGCGTGGCCTACGGCATCGCCGCGCCCTGGTCCAACGGCGTCACGCAGGTGGTGCACGAAGGGCCCCTGGACCCGGGCGCCTCGCTGGAGCTGCTTCGGGAGCATGGCGTCACGGTCGCCCTCACCACATCCACGGTCCTCCGGGAGCTGGCACAGGCCGGGCCGGCCACCACCTCTGTAAGGCACGTCGTCTCCTGCGGCGAGACACTCGATGCTGAGCTGGCTTCCCTGGCCCGCCGAGCGCTGGGCGTCCCAATTCACAACAGCTACATGGAAACGGAGACCGGCGCAGTCGTGTGTGCAGATCCGCCTGGATCCGATCCCACGCAGGGCTCCATCGGCTCGCCCACTCCGGGCATCGAGATGGCCGTGCTCGGCCCAGGCTTCGAGCCCCTCGACGCAGGCGCAGAGGGTCGGCTGGCCATTCGCCCCGGGTGGCCGTCCATGTTCTCCCGCTACTGGAACGACGAGCCGCGGTACAACGACAGCTTCCGCAGGGGGTGGTACCTAACCGGCGACATGGCCGTCACCGATCCCGAGGGGCGATTCCGCATCTTGGGCCGAGCCGACCTGGCCCTTCATTCCTGAGGATACGGAGCCAACCTCCTCTTCGTGCTTGCTTTCGCGCCCAGTGATCCCTAAGCTATCGACATGAACGTGTCCATGAGCGAACGGAACGTGGAACGTATCCAGAGCAAGGTCGATTCCGGCAGATACTCTTCTGTCGACGACGTTCTCGACAGCGCACTCGGTCTGCTCGACAAGAAGGACCAAGCCCTGGAGCGCGAGTTGGCCGAGATGCACGAGAGCGTGAGACGAGGCACCGAGCAGGCTGACGCCGGCCAAGTCGTTCCAGCCTTGGAGGTGTTCGAGGGACTTAGGAGGCGCAACACGGCCCTCTCCGACGGCTCCACATGAGCCGTTGCGTATTCTCTCTCGAAGCCCTCTCAGACCTTCAACAGATCCACGACTACATCGCCCAGCACAGCCCTCGCAGCGCCATTCGGCTCGTGGACAGGCTCGAGGAGATGTGTCTGCTCCTTGCCGACCAGCCCCGCATGGGCGTTGGCAGGCCGGAGTTCGGTGCTGAACACCGGAGCTTCCTGGCTCCTGGAACTCGCTACCTCATCATCTACCGTCCCATGAGCGATGGCGTGGAGATCATCCACGTCCGCCACGGCAGCCAGGACCTTCTGCGACTATTCGAGTAATACGCCCTTTGCACTCCTCTCACCGCAGCGGATGGGGAGCCTCCGTCACCCTCTCGGAACTATGGGCAGGGTGACGTGGGACGGGTATTCGGGGCTGTGGTGGACGGTCTGCAGGGCCGAAACGACCGCCGTGTCGCTCCCGATCGGTTCTCCCGTGTTGGCGTTCCGGTCGTATTTCGGGAAGTTGCTGCTAGACACCTCCAGGCGCACCCGGTGGCCCTGCATGAACACGTTGCTCGTAGCCCACATGTCAATGTCGTACTTGTAGACCCCTCCGGGTTCTATGCTGCTCGACGGCCGGCCGGCCTCCCTGGCCCTCGCCCGAACGATCCCTTCCGCAACGTTCCGCGCGTAGCCGTCCGGGCCCACGTCGACCAGCTTCGCGGTGAAGTCCGTGTCAGGGGCCGAGCTGGATGCGTAGAGGGCTGCCGTGACCGGGCCTGTCACCTCCAGCGGCTCTTCCAGCGGCTGGGTCGTATACACCAATACGTCGTGCCTCGACTCCACCAGCCGCTGGTCATAGGCCCCAGCGGGCACGACTCCCGCATCGCATATCACGGGGCCGCCCCTGGTCGGCACGGGGTCCAGGGGGTTGTAGACGTAGACGTCCGGCGGTTCGCCGCCGCCGGGTGAGTTCCGGTCCAGCCGGCCGTCGCCCCAGAGCGAGTTGGCCTTGCCGTTGCTGCGGATGAAGAATGGCGTCTGCTCAGCCCTGGAGAGCGGCCACTCGTCCTCCTCCCTCCAGACGTTGTCGCCCATCACGAAGATGGTCACAGGCCGGTCCTCGGGAACGCCGTTGTCCTCATCCCTGAGCCAGTGGTCGAAGTACCTGAGGAGCTGACCCTGCAGATCGATCCCGTAGGCCGAAGAGGCGACGCTGCCAAAGCTCCGCTCGCCCGCAACGTCGTTTCCGATGGCCGAGTGGACCCAGGGACCGATCATCAGGCGCTGTCCCCGCCTCGCGGCCTCCGTTGCCCCCTGCTCCCACATCCCCGTGAAATTCCGGATCGTGCCGCCAAGGAAGATGTCGTACCACCCGCCATAGTTGAACGCCGGTATGGTGATGTCGGAGTGGGCCTCCTCGATCGATATGGCCCTCCAGTACTCGTCGTACTCGGGGTGGTCCAGCCAGTCGAAGTAGTAGGGGGCCATGTCGCCCCGAAGCTCGGTATGGTCGCTGAGCGGCAGGTGCATGAAGCTGTCCATGACGGAGTCCTTAGCCTCTACGAGCATCTCGAACTGCCGGGGCGACAGGTAGAGCCGCGTCGACAGGTTGCGCCAGTTCTCCGTGACAAGCGATCCGATCGTCCAGTACAGGTTGAATCCCAGCTCGAACGCTCCGCCGCGCCACGCCCAGCCATCGTGATAGTTGGCCGCCGTCACCCCAGGCGCTATGGCCTGCAGCGATGGCGGGCGGGCCTTGGCCGCAAGCCACTGGGTAGCGCCCACGTACGACGACCCGTACATGCCCACCCGGCCGTTGCACCACGGCTGCCCGGCGACCCACTCGACCGAGTCGAACCCGTCGCTCATCTCGTCCACGAACGGGTAGAACTCGCCGTCAGACGTGTACCGTCCGCGGACGTCCTGTATCACCACCGCGTACCCTGCCATCGCGGCGCGGATTGCGTCGAGGGAGTAACCCCGGCTGTGAGGCGTGCTCTTGCTATAGGGCGTGCGCTGGAGCAGCGCCGGCAGCCGGCCCGGACCATCGGGACGAAACACGTCCACGTAGGTGATGGTCCCGTCCCGGAGCATCAGCGGCTGGTCCGGTTCGAATCTGACGGAGTGAGTGTCGGCAGCCATCGCGGGATCGCCTCGTCCCAAGACCCTCGCGTTTCGGGCGGCAATAATAGCACACCGGCTATGGGCGGAGTGCCGGGAACGACATCCCCTGATCACGCCTTCCGCCACCCCACATTCCCGGACGATTCTTGTATAATGCGGACGCTTTGAAGGCCTCAAAGATACGCAGTATCATCGACGTCCATGTGTCGGCGTCCCAGTCACGCCGAAGGCCTACACTCAGGGGCGGAGGTAAGCACGTCGCCGAGCCTCAGTAGGTTCACTCCAAGCCTGAGCTACGACCTCCAGACCTTCAAAGGGGACGTCTTCGGCGGCGTCACCTCGGCGGTGGTCGGCCTGCCGGTAGCCCTCGCCTTCGGCGTTGCCTCCGGCCTCGGCGCCCTCGCCGGAATCTACGGGGCGATAGCCGTCGGCTTCTTCGCAGCGGTCTTCGGCGGGACCCGCTCCCAGATTTCCGGCCCCACCGGCCCGATGGCCGTGGTCATGGCGGTCATCGTCGCGGCACATGCCGACAACCTGGCCGGTGCATTCACTATCGTCATCCTGGCTGGCCTGTTGCAGATATTCCTGGGCGTGCTGAGGATCGGCCGGTTCGTAGCCTTCACTCCATACTCCGTTATCTCCGGGTTCATGTCGGGCATCGGCGTAATCATCATCCTGCTACAGACCATGCCGTTCCTTGGCCATGACGTCGCAACGGGGGGACCGGTGGGATCCGTTCGCGCCCTGCCCGACGCCCTTACCGACATCAACATCAACGCCCTCGCCATCGCCCTGGTCACGCTGGCCGTCGGCATCCTGTGGCCGAGGCAGCTTAGTAAGTTCCTGCCGGCCACGCTGGGGGCGTTGACTATCGGGACACTGCTGGGAGTCCTGGGAACAACCAACGTGCCGATCATCGGCATGTTGGGCGACGTGCCGGTAATCGGTGACGTGCCGACCGGACTGCCGGACGTGCAGCTGCCCGATCTCTCCGCAAGCGTGCTGGTGAACGCCGTCCAGCCGGCCCTGATCATCGCCTTGCTCGGCTCCATCGACAGCCTGCTCACTTCACTCGTGGCTGACTCGATGACTCGCACGCGGCACAACCCGAACAAGGAGCTGGTGGGCCAGGGAATCGGCAACATAGCCGCCGGGCTGGTCTGGGGTCTGCCGGGCGCGGGAGCCACGCTGGGCACGGTCGTGAACATCCGGGCGGGCGGGAGCACCCAGATCTCGGGAGCGATCAGGGCCGGAATTCTGCTGGCCCTCGTCCTGGGCCTGGGTAAGTACGTCGAGGCCATCCCCCACGCTGTCCTGGCCGGGATACTGATCAAGGTCGGCTGGGACATCATCGACTGGCGCTTCCTCACCCGCATCCACCGCGTCCAGCGAGAGCATCTCATCGTGATGCTGATCACCATGGGGCTCACGGTGTTCCTGGACTTGGTCACTGCGGTGGCAATAGGGATGATCGCCGCGGGCATGGCCAGCGCGCGCCAGTTCGAGCGCCTGGAGCTCGACAGTGTGGTCTCCGTGCCCCTGCTGGACATGACCTTCTTTGCAGGCCACGACGACATGGGAGACATCGACGAGTTCTCCGCCCGCGTCGGCTTGGTGGCCCTCAGGGGCAGCTTCTCCGTCGCATCCTCCATCAAGCTCATCAATACCATCAGCGTCGACATACAGGACCACGAGGTGGTAATCCTGGACTTCTCCGACACCGTCTACATGGACGATAGCGCCGCCCTGGTCGTCGAGCAGATGATCGACACCGCGAGGGCAGAGGATACCGAGTGCATCGTCATGGGCCTCTCGGGCCACCCGGCCCAGAACCTGCACGCTCTCAATGTCCTCCAGCACGTCCCGGAAGACCATTTCGCAGAGACGATCGACGACGCCAGGGTAATCGCGAAGAGGCTCCTCCAGGCACAACCCGCGTAGCTTCCCGCCGGTAGGGGCGGACCCACGTGTCCGCCCGCCGTAGGACACCTTCGCAGAACTGCTACGGAGTCATCGCAAGGGGATGGTCTGCCATCTGGCGATCGCTCGTAAGCAGCTTGAGACCCTCCTCCTGCGCCTGCACCAGCAGCATCTCGTCGAACGGGTCATTATGAGGGATGGGCGTCTCGAGCTGCCGTGCCGAGTGACCGACTGTCATCGGCAAAAAGGTCACGTCCTGCTCTTCGAGGACCACGACCAAGTCTTCCGGGGTAAAGGGGACGCCGTGCTCTCCATAGCAGCCGCGCGCCTGGAGCTTGAGGCGTATCTCCCATATCGACACGGCGCTAACGTAAAGCTGTATCGCCTGGTTCGTGAGGATGAGCAGATCGGTGTCCGAGAATTGCTCTCGCGCGGCCATCAGGTTGTACAGGTAGCTCGTGTCGAGCAGAACGCGCACGTCGGCCGCTTAGTCCAGGCCCAGGACCCGCCGGCTGAGCGCCGGGTCGTCGAACTCGGCCGGCCAGCCCTCGTCTGCCTGGACCCCAAGCCGCTCGCACGTCGAAGCCAGCTTGTCGAAGTCGATCCCGCCGCTCTTGCGGTACCGCACGAGCTCTACCGTCGGCTCTCCATGCTTCGTGATGACCACCCGCTCGCCGCCATAGGCCGCGGCCACGAGCTCCGAAAGCCGGGCCTTCGCTTCTCGCAACGGAGTCTCCATCGCCACTGCCTCCATCTTCCAGCCGCCGGGTACAGGGTACATCAAGTTGTAGTCTCACACAAGACTACACTGTGACTACATTGTTGGAATCCGCTATCTGCTCAATACAGCCGTTGGCAGCTCTCGCACAGCCGCCCCAGCCTTCCGCTCTGCCGCAGCAAGGTCGAACTGGGTCTGGAGGTTCATCCAGAACTGAGGGTCCACGCCGAACCAGTGACCGAAGCGCAGCGCTGTGTCTCCGGTCACTGAGCGCTTGCCGGCGATGATCTGGCTGACCCGGTTGGCCGGCACATCGATCTCGCGGGCGAAAGTCGCCTGTGTCACGCCCATCTCCGCCAGCTCGTCTTTGAGAATCACGCCTGGGTGGACTGTGCGCTTCAGCATATTCCTGAACTCCCCTCGCCTAGTGATAGTCAACAATCTCAACGCTGGACGGCCCCGAATCCCCTTGGGACCAGGTGAAGCAGATGCGCCATTGACGGTTGATTCGAATAGAGTACTGTCCTTCTCTAGCTCCCTTGAGAGCTTCGAGGCGATTGCTGGGCAGGGCCCTCAAGGCTTCCAGCGACGGAGCCGCATTCAGGATCGAAAGCCGTTTCGCCGCCTGTTCCTCGAATCCCTGGAATGCAGGGACGAATGCTCCTCTGGCGAAACGCGCCGTTCGCCGATCCCAATATCCCAGAATCATGCTGGGCTCCAGCGTAACGAGTTGTGACGCCGTACGTCAACCGTCCAGAAGTACAGCTGCGCCGCTCCCGCACGTCGACCGGGGTCCGCCCGACTACGCCGCCCTGAGCTGACCGGCGCGGTCCCGCCACCCATCATGTAGAATCCCCAGACCGTCCCGCGGGAGGCTGACCATGACGCACGACCGTATCGACCCGAAGGCCCACAAGCAGCTCTTCATCGACGACCACGCCATCGAGCGCCTCTACGCCATGAAGCGCACCCTGCACCAGCCGGACCGCAAGGGCGCGGTGCTGCGGCGCGACCGCGAGATGGGGCAGGTCCGCGTCGCCGCGTGGTCCGTCCCCATATGGAACCCGGAAAAGGACCTGTGGGAGTGGTGGTACAACGGCCACTACGGCGAGACCGACGCCTACTTCAACCACTACGCCACGTCGGCCGACGGCGTCCACTGGGACAAGCCCGACCTTGGACTCTTTGAGTGGCAGGGCTCGAAGCAGAACAACATCGCGCTGGATCCCTCCGACAAGGTCGGCAAGCTCCATTTCCAGGCCGGCCTCGGCATCTACCACATCCTCCGCGACGACCGCGACCCCGACCCGGGGCGCCGCTACAAGGCCCTCTTCGGCGCGCGCAACCGGCACCTCGGCGTATCGCCCGACGGCTTCGACTGGACCATGCTCGACGTGCCGCCCATCCCAAGCCAGGACACATCCAAGTTCTTCTACGACCCCTACACCGAGCAGTTCGTCGCCACCGTCAAGCAACCCACCCAGTGGGGGCGGTCCGTATGGGTAACGACCAGCAGCGACTTCGACCACTTCTCCGAGCCGCAGCTCGTCCTACACTCGGACGAAATCGACTGGGAGAACTGCCGCCAGCGCGTCCGCAAGATCGTCGAGGACCCGGCCTACTTCACGCCGCCCATCGTCGACGACGAGGACTACATCGCCGAGGTCTACCTGATGCCGGTCATGCCGTACGAGGGGATGTACGTCGGATTCCCCAACCTCTTCAACCCCTTCGGCGCGATACCCGCGCCCCACATGAACTTCACGCGGATCAACCAGCCGGAGCTGGCCGTCTCGCGCGACCTGTACAACTGGGAGCGCGTCGCCGACAGGGAGCTCTTCCTGCCCGTGCACCCGTGGGACGGCACCGCCTACGACACCAGCCAGATCAGCATCTGCGGCGCGCCCATAGTGCGCGGCGACGAGATCTGGGTCTACTACAACGGCTACCGGATGCCGGGCTACAAACACCTGTACGAGATCTACAACAGGAACAGGGAGCTCTTCAGGCTCCAGATCGGCCCCGAAGTGTTCGAGGACATTGGCGCCTTGTGCCTGGCCACGCTGCGGCTCGACGGCTTCGTGTCACTCGACGCCACCGAGGTCGGCAAGGTCGTGACCAAGCCCTTCCTCTGGAGGGGTGAGCGCCTCTTCGTCAACGTCGACGCCGCGTGGGGCGAGCTCCGCGCCGAGGTGCTGGGGGCCGACAGCAACGCGCCGCCCGAGCCGGTTGGCCCGGCCATCGGACCCGACAACCTACCCATCGTCCAGGGCTTCGACAGGTCCAGCGCAGTCCCGGTCACGGGCGACCACGTCCGCGCAGAGGTCCGCTGGGACAACAGCGACCCGCCGAGCTTCGAGCGGCCGGTCCGGCTCAGGTTCACCATGCGCCAGGCGAGGTTGTATTCCTTCTGGCTGGAGTGATGAATGGTCAACAAGCCGTGCCGCGGCGACTCAGGCTGTAGGGGCGGGTTTGAAACCCGCCCTCCCTCGTGCGCAAACCCGCCGCCACATATGGCCCCACAAGACAACTTCGCATAAGATAGCGCGGCCAATCCACGGAGGTCAGGACACTTGGCGAACACCATTCGACGAAAGCTGGCGGCGGGACAGGCGATCGTGGGTACCCTGGCGGGCATGGACGTGCGGGCCGCCAACAAGGCCGTGGCGGAGTCCGGCTTCGACTTCGCGCTTATCGACACGCAGCACAGCGCCATCGACCAGACCATGCTGAGCCGTATGGTGACCTCGATGGGGCACAAGGACGTCGTCGTCCGCGTGCTGTTCAACGAGCCGTGGTTGATCAACCAGGCGCTCGACATCGGGGCGGACGGCGTAATCGTCCCGCTCACGGAGTCCGCAGCCGACGTGGAGCGGGCGGTGGAGGCGGCCAAGTACCCGCCGCGCGGCGCAAGGAGTTGGGGCAGCTCCCTGCGAGCCGACAAGTACGGCGGCTCGCCCGGCTACTCCAGGGTGGCCAACGACGAGACCCTCGTGTGGCCCCAGATCGAGTCCGTCAGGTCCGTCGAGAACATCGACGAGATACTCACCGTCGAGGGCGTCGACGGCATCATGGTCGGCCCCGGCGACCTGGGCCTCACCATGGGCATCCTGCCGTCGGAGTGGAACGACGAGCACACGGCCATGATCCAGCACATCCTCGACAAGTGCAACGAGCACGGCGTGCCCTGGGGCATGTTCACGTCGACCTACGAGATAGCGGAATACTGGCTGGAGCGGGGCGGCAAGATCGCCACCGTCGGCGCCGACATGGGCTTCCTCATGTCAGGCCTCGCAGACATGGACGCCCGCGTCCGCGACCTGGTGGCAAGGATCAACGCCGGCTAGAGACGACCACGGCTGCCGCTGTCGCTTCGCTCAGGCGTAAGCTAGGCCCGCGTCAGCTGCCGCAGACCTCGAGCCCGAGCACGTCCGGGTCGTTGTCCATCGTCAGGAGTCTGTCTTCCATATCGTCTGGCCCTCGTGCTGCCGACGCAGAAGGGCTTGGCCAACGGCCGGGTCCCTGGATTCGTCCCGTTTGTCGTACACCTTCCCCAGCTCGAACGAGAATAGCTCGGCGGTGCTCGCGCCCAGGGCCTCGGCGATGCCCCGTATGTACTTCAGCGACGGGTTCCGCAGGCCCCGCTCTATGCCGGACCCGAGGTCATGTCTTGACTAGGTGTAAGCGTGATGGACAATCTGCGCACGGGCGTAGTTGTGCTCCTGTCGGCCCTGCTAGGGCTGATTGTCGCAATTCAATTCCTCGACAGTGCGTCGACAGAGGCGCATGGTGAGGGCGAGGAGAAGGTAGAAAGCCCTCATGGACATGCGCACTGCATAGAGGTTACTGTGACGCCCACACCGGAGGGAGGGACACCTTCGCCGGAGGGAGCGACCCAAGCTGAGTCTGAGGATGAAGGCGCAGACACGGTATGGCAGTGCAGGGACGACCCCGGGGACGGTGCCCAGGCCACGCACTCTGGGGCGACACACACCCATGACGATTGTGAGTGGGACCCAAACGGGATTTGGAATTGCTGGGAGCATACGCACCCCACGCCTACGCCGAGACCCACGCCCGATATCTGTGACGAGTTCCCGCAAGCATGCTACACGGCGACGCCGACGCCAAAGCCAGAGCCGACTAAGACGCCCACGCCGAGACCAACGCGAGAGCCGACTCCGAGACCAACGGCGACTCCTGAGCCGCCCGATCCTTGCATCGAGCGTCCGCTATCGTGCTACACTGCGACTCCGACTCCTGAGCCGCCAACGGCAACTCCGACAGAAGAACCGACGGCTGTTCCGACGGAAGAGCCGACTCAGAGACCAACGGCGACACCTGAGCCGCCCGACCCGTGTGTTGAGAGGCCTTCGTCTTGCTACACATCCACTCCGACCCCGGAGCCAACACGAGAACCAACGCCGAGGCCGACCGCTACGCCTGAGCCACCCGACCCGTGCGTGGAAAGGCCCTCATCGTGCTATACTTCGACGCCTACGCCGAGGCCAACGCGGGAGCCAACGCAGAGACCTACGGCTACTCCGCGTCCAGGGCACTCTGCGACTATCAGCGTTTCGGATTCATCCATACATGTCGGAGAATCTACGACCGTTTCGGCCTCGGACGTTACGACCAGTAGTTGGCAGTTCCATGTGAGCGGCAGTGTCTCGCGGGGCTCCTGCGGCCCATCCGCTTCATACGTGCCAGAGAACACGGGGAGCGGGAGCATTACGGTAACCGGATGCTCGGTGGGTTCGGGCACCGTCAGCGTGCGAACAGTGCCAGGAGGGTCCACTCTCGCTAGCGTTTCCATTGGCGCAGTGCCGACGGCCACCCCTACGCCGAGGGCCACTCCTACGCCGACGCCCGTTACTCCGACACCGACTCCGAGGCCAGAGCATGTGAGCCTTCGTGTGTCGTCATCTTCCATCGTCGTGGGGCAAAGTACGACTGTTACGGCGTCCGACATGAGCGAGGGGCTGCGGTATCGCTGGCGTGTAAGCGGAACAGTCTCCAGGGGAGCGTGCGGCGGACAGGCGTCATACATACCCGAAGAGGCCTACATTTCTGTTATAGGTTGCAGTGTTGGCGGCGGCTCCGTCAGGATAGAATCAACAAGGACAGGGAGCACCCTGGCTACGGTGAACATCTCGGTGAGAAGGCGCGGGGCGACGGCAACGCCAACGCCAGAGCCTACTGAGGACCCCACGCCAGAGCCTACCGAGGAACCCACCGAGGAACCCACGCCAGAGCCTACCGAGGAACCCACGCCAGAGCCTACCGAGGAACCCACGCCAGAGCCTACCGAGGAACCTACGCCAGAACCGACTGAGGAGCCTACCGACGACCCCACGCCAGAACCGACTGAGGAGCCTACCGACGACCCCACGCCGGAACCGACTCAGGAAGCAGTCACTCCGACAGCGACAGCGGTGCCAACCAGCACGCCGGGAAGCTCCGGCTCGTATTGGGCCGTCATCCAAGGAAGACCTGCGACCATCAAGATTGGCGAAATCTCCGTTGTGTTCGCTTCGAGCCTGTATCAAGCTACCGAAGAAGGCCTAAAGTGGACGTACTCCTCGGAAGTGACCGCGCTCTCGACGTGCGGCAGCGCATCAGAGACTTACGAAGTGGCGTATGCCAAGTATAGCGGTATCAACGTGAAGGGATGCAGTGCAGGCACCGCAACGATTACTCTGATGAACGCGGCGGGGACTAGGTCATACGGGTTCTTGACAGTATCCGTGAGGGATACGAAGGCTCCGGCGCCTGGCAATGTTTCGGGTCAGATATTCGGAACGTCGGCCAACGTGACGTGGGATGCAATACCAGGCGCCACGGACGCCACGGAGTACAACCTGCACTATACGGACGGAACGAACGAGGAGACTGTACCTACATCGGACACGAGCCGCAGTGTCCTGTCCCTCGAACGAAACAAGACGTATACGTTCAAGGTTAGGGCCAGGGGAGACGGGACGGACTACAGTACGGCCTGGGGCGATTGGTCAGAGCCTTACGTTGCAAACACGTTTGCAGTAGACGGTCCTACTGGCCTAGAGATCGCTGCTAAGACCACGTCTTCGCTAACTGTGAGGTTTACTCCCCGAGATGGCTCAGGGTCATACCAGACGAGGCATCAGGTCGGGTCGAATTGGGTCAATGGAGCCAAGGCCACACTATCGGGCAAACCGACGGCCATAGCGTCGGTCGGTGGACTGGAGGCAAAGACAACATACGCAATTGAGATTCAATTGTATGGAGACGGGATACAGTATCCCGCAAGCCTCGCAAGCGAGTGGCAGCGGATATCGGGAACGACATATGCCGGCGTCGCTGGGCTGGGCACTGAAGAATGCTACAGGAGCGATGCAAATGAGCACATCGACTCTCATCCGGCAAGCGTCCTTAGTGCTGGTGGGATAGACGCAAGGGCCTATGCGAATCTGTTCACCTATTCATGGGATGTGCTGGTGACGGTGGTAGTCTCTCCTACTGAGTCGGAGGTCTACACCGCATACCTCAACTGTACTTCGGTGCATGTTTCTACCATAGCGTTTCCAGGAGCGGCCTCAGTCCAATGGACAGGAACGCTAAAGACTAGTCGCTTGAAGATTCCCGAT